>CANKYO010000004.1 GCA_947488175.1 uncultured Paracoccaceae bacterium | reverse complement strand
ATAGAGATTACTCATCGGTCCCCCAAATCATTGGGGCTCGTGAATCATGACAACGACGCAGCATCAAGCCGATTAATGAGTCCTGAACCTAGGCCGCAGCCAGAAAACACTATGAGTGGTAGCGCCAGCCAGTATTTTATTCAAAAACTCCATTCATTTTTTGATTTTGGGGTTGGTTAAGTGTGGTTGGCCGGTCGGTTGCGCATGCAGCTGATCAAAGAAATTGTTGCATGACCGATCATTCCATATCGCCCCGATCAGCGGTTTTCACTATCACATCGTTCCCAAGCCTCGTTATACTTCGGTGTCAGGCGATCAACTTCTGCGCTGTATCGGGCGCGGATCTTGCGCTCTTCTGCCATGCTCACCAGAACAGAGCGGACGTTACCCGAACCTGCAACCGTATACAGGCAATCATATTCTCGTTTGCTGCCATTCACGTTGGTTGACTCGCATCTACGGCGAACGGTTGCGTCAGTGCTCAGCGCAGCCAAACTCTCACTGATTTCAAAGCCGACGGCATACCCTCGTTTGATGTTTTCGTCTGCAACACCGAATGCATATCGCGCCTCATTGCAGGCTTTGATGTCATGGGAATTGCTGCGGCAAACCTGCGCCGGGGTAGCCTCACAAGCCGACAAAACAATGAAGGGGAGTAGCAGAGTTCGTCGGACGTGTAATCCTTCGATAGTTCAGAATGGACCGCCGCGGTAGCACCCATCAAAATGTCATCCGCGCGAATTGGTGTATGCATTACCGTCCGCATAGTGCGAGCCTTAAGGTTTGGGACACAAAACCAATGGTTGACTGTTGCTTTTGGAACGTCTGCGGTGATTTTAAGCGCGGTTTCCGGAATGGTCAGGAACTTACCTTGAACCGCATCGCGGTTCCGCTGACAGCGGGATGCTGAAACGTGGCCCCGGCTGGCTGTTGATCTCTTCGAAGCCCATTGCCCGGTAGGCTGCGGCGGCGCTTGGGTTGTCAGGGGCGGTACCGATGGTTAGGTGGCAGGCCGCAGCCTGGCTCGCGTGATCGCGCGCGGCTTTGATCAGCGCCTTGCCGATCCCGCGTCCGCGCAGTGGTTCTTCGACAAACAGATGTGCGATATCCAGAAGGTCTCCGGTGTTCATCGGCCGCCAGCGTGGTTCCAGCACCGCGTAGCCCGCAGCGGCACCCGATGCCCTTGCGATCAGGGTGGTCAGCGGTCCGTCAATCAGCCGCGTTTGCGTGTCCGCCAACCCCATATGGCAAGGGTCGCCGTGAAAGGCGCAGAGTTTGCGGATCATGGATAAAAGGTCGGGCACGTCGCGTGCCGTGGCTGGGGTGATGGTGATCATGGTGTCGTGTCCTTGCGTTGCCCGGGGCCCGCAAAGACCAACGTTTTTGTCGCCCTTTGCAGGGCGGCTGGATGATGTCAGATGTCAGAAATGATCCCGCCGCCTATGTGGGGCAGGTAAAGTAAACCGCAGCGATGTGGTTTTGTGTCGTCATGGCAGATGATGTGCCAGAGATCGGCCAAATCTGTCAAGACTTCTGCCTTGCGCGCGGTGGCGGTTTCGGGAAAGGTCCGCGAGGCATCATGACGGAGGAGGACCTCATGCCATTGCAGATGAACCGCGAGGTTTTTATCACCTGTGCTGTCACTGGGTCGGGGTCTACCCAGGATCGCAGCCCGCATGTGCCCCGGTCGCCGCAGCAGATTGCCGACAGTGCGATTGACGCCGTCAAGGCGGGTGCGGCCGTGGTGCATTGCCATGTGCGTGATCCTGAGACCGGTGCCCCGTCGCGCCGTTTGGACCTGTATCGTGAGGTGACGGACCGTATCCGAGATGCAGAGGTTGATGTGGTGCTGAACCTGACCGCCGGTATGGGCGGCGATATGGTGTTTGGCGGGGTCGAGGCACCGCTGCCTACCGTGGCTGGCACCGATATGGTGGGGGCGACCGAACGGGTGGCCCATGTTGCCGCATGCCTGCCCGAGATCTGCACGCTGGATTGCGGCACGATGAATTTCGCCGAGGCCGATTATGTCATGACAAACACGCCGGGCATGTTGCAGGCGATGGGCCGCATGATGACCGAACTGGGCGTCAAGCCCGAGATCGAGGCGTTTGATACAGGTCATCTGTGGTATGCCAAGCAGCTGGTGAAGGATGGTGTGCTGGACAGCCCTGCGCTGGTTCAGTTGTGCATGGGTGTGCCCTGGGGTGCGCCGGATGATCTGAATACCTTCATGGCGATGGTGAACAATGTGCCGGAGGACTGGACGTTTTCGGCCTTTGGTTTGGGCCGGTCGCAGATGCCTTATGTTGCCGCGTCGGTGCTGGCGGGGGGCAATGTGCGCGTGGGGTTGGAGGATAATCTGATGCTGGACAAGGGTGTGCTGGCCACCAATGCGCAATTGGTGGAGAGGGCGGTGGATATCGTCGAAAATCTGGGCGCGCGGGTGATTGGCCCTGATGAGGTGCGTAAACGGCTGGGTCTGTCCAAACGGGCACCGGCATGAGGGCGCTGGCCCTGATCCTGCTGTTGGCGGGATGTGCGTCTGAGGGTGGCTTGTTTTCGGTCTATCGAGATACCGATGCGCCGATTTCATCCAAGGCGGTGTTCGAGCCGGAGCGTTATGTCGGCACATGGTACGAAGTGGCCCGCTATCCTGTCCCGTTCGAGGCGGGATGTGTCGGGGTCACGGTGGAATACGGGCTGCGCGACGATGGCTTGCTGTCGGTTCTGAATATCTGCCGCAATCCTGATGGCAGTGAGAAATCCCGCATTGAAGGCACGGCTGAAATCGTGGGGCCGGGCCGTTTGAAGGTCCGGTTTGATAGTATCCCGTTTGTGGCCGCCGATTACTGGGTTTTGTGGACGGACGATGGGTATCGCACCGCCGTTGTGGGCGCGCCGAATGGCAGGTCGGGCTGGATCCTGAACCGCGATCCGGTGATCCCCCAGGACCGGCTGAATGCAGCGCGTGATATTCTGCGTTTCAATGGATATGATCTGAGCCGGTTGATGGAGGTGTCCCAATGAAACGTCTGATTTTGGGATCTGTGATGGGGCTTGCCGCCTGTGAAGGCGGTCCCGGTCTAGGCGGTGGTGGTGGCACGCGCGAGTTCATGGTCATCGGCAATGCCATGACGTTTGAGCAATGCCGCGCGCAGGGTGGTCTGATCATCCGCGATTCAAGCACGTCGATGATTGCCTGTGATCCGCAGGTGCGCGGAGAGCCGCAGCCGGTGGATGAGTTCAACAATCCCGCCTCCAATCCGGCGGGCTAGGCGATGGCGCAGGTGGCGGCCATTATCGGCGGTGGTGTGATCGGCGGCGGCTGGGCCGCCCGGTTTTTGCTGATGGGATGGGATGTGCGGGTCTTTGACCCTGATCCGGAGGCGGAGCGCAAGATTGGTGAGGTAATCGCCAATGCGCGCCGGTCCCTGCCCGGGCTGTCGGATGTGGCGTTGCCGCCGGAGGGCGCGCTGAGTTTTTACGATACCATGTCTGACGCGGTTGCGGGTGCCGTCTGGATACAGGAAAGCGTGCCGGAACGGCTGGACCTGAAGCGCAAGGTGTATCAGACCGTGCAGGAACACTGCGACCCTGCGGCGGTGATTGCGTCATCGACCAGCGGGTTCAAACCGTCCGAATTGCAGGGCTGTGCGACCCGTCCTGAACAGATCGTGGTCGCGCATCCGTTCAACCCGGTTTACTTGCTGCCGCTGGTAGAACTGGTGCCGACCCACAAAAACCAGACCGCGTTTGTGCAGCAGGCCAAGGATATCCTGACCGACATCGGTATGTATCCCCTGCATGTGCGCGCCGAGATTGACGCCCATATCGCCGACCGGTTTCTTGAGGCGGTCTGGCGCGAGGCGCTGTGGCTGATCAAGGACGGGATCGCCACGACCGAGGAAATCGACAATGCCATCCGTTACGGGTTTGGCCTGCGCTGGGCGCAGATGGGCCTGTTCGAGACGTATCGGATCGCCGGGGGTGAGGCCGGTATGCGCCATTTCATCGAACAGTTTGGCCCATGCCTGGAGTGGCCATGGACCAAGCTGATGGATGTGCCGGAACTGACCGACGACTTGATTGATCAGGTGGCGGGGCAATCGGATGCGCAATCTGGTCACCTGAGTATCCGCGAGCTCGAACGCGCCCGCGACAATAATCTTGTTACCATCCTGCGCGGGCTGAAGACGCAGGATTGGGGGGCAGGTGCGCTGCTGAAAGCGCATGATGCGCGGCTGACCGGGCAGATCGCCCTGCCCGATGATCTGACCCGGCCGATTGTGACGGTTGAACGTGTCGTGCCCCTCGATTGGACCGATTACAACGGCCACATGAACGAAGCGAAATATCTGCAGGCCTTTGGCGATGCCACGGACCGGATGATGTGGCTGGTGGGGTGCGATACGGATTATATCGCCAGCGGGTCCAGCTTTTTCACCGCTGAAACCCATATCCGGCATCTGGACGAGGTCCATGCCGGGGCGATGATCCGGGTGGAAACGCAGGTGTTGCAGGGCGAGGGCAAGAAGATGCATCTGTTCCACCGGATGTTTGAAGGGGACCGCGAGTTGGCCACCGGCGAACATTTCCTGCTGCATGTAAGTTTGGAGACACGGCGCGCCTGTGAACCGGATGACAGGGTCGCTGTGCCATTGGGGCGCGTTGCGGCCGCTCATGCCGCATTGCCGCGCCCTGACGGCGCCGGGGCAGCGGTGGGGGTGCGTTGAGCGTTACGACACTGACGGAGACGAAGCATGGATCGATATACGGGCGGTTGTCTTTGTGGTCGCGTCAGATTTTCTGCTTCGGGCGCGCCATACCGGGTGGGTGTTTGTCATTGCCTTGACTGTCGCAAGCATCACGGCGCGTTGTTCTATGCCGCGGCGGTATTTCCGCAGGACGCGGTGACAGTCGAGGGTGAGACACGCAGCTATGCCGGTCGGCATTTTTGCCCTGTTTGCGGATCGTCAGTCTTTGCACGCACAGATGACGAGGTCGAACTGCATCTTGGATCATTGGACGCGACCGACCAATTCCGGCCGACATACGAGTGCTGGGTCATTCGGCGCGAAGGGTGGTTGCCGCCATTTCCGACTACCCGAGGCTACGGGCGCGATCGTGACGCGAAGGGTCGGGGCGAGGAATAGGCGGGAAACTCGCAAATGCTTGCCATGTCATTCCCCCTAGTCTTTCCCTGATTCCAGGGGCATAGCGGTTTTCATGGAGCTTTGGATCCCCATCACCATGGCGGCGGCCTTTGCGCAGTCACTGCGTTTCATGCTGCAAAAGCATTTGAAGGCGACGCAATTGTCGACCGCGGGTGCGACCTTTGCCCGGTTCATCTATTCCTCGCCTTTGGTTGCCGTCATTGCGATTGTCTATGCAAAAAGCAGCGGGCAGGGCGCGCCGCAGATCCCGCCTGCGTTCTGGCCTTACATGCTGGCGGGCGGCACGTCGCAGATATTGGCGACGATGTGTGTGGTGGCGCTCTTTGCGCATCGCAACTTTGCGGTCGGGATCACGTTCAAGAAGACCGAGGTGCTGCTGAGCGCTGCTGTCGGGTTTTTGGTGCTGGGCGATGTGTTCTCTTGGCCTGCTATCGGGGCGATGTGCCTGGGACTGACGGGGGTTCTGCTGTTGTCGGACCCGCCGGATGGGGTGGGCGCGTGGCATCGCCGGATTTTCAACCGCGCCACGGCGCTGGGGCTGGGCGCGGGGATGCTGTTTGCGATCTCTGGCAATGGCTATCGCGGCGCGTCGCTGTCGCTGGGCGATGGTGATTTCTTTTACCGGGCGATTATTACTCTGGCCTATGTGACGGCGTTTCAGACAATCACCATGGCGGCTTGGCTGGCGTGGCGCGAGCGGGGGCAGATCAGTCTGGTGTTGCGGGTCTGGCGCGTGGCCGCGTTGGTGGGGCTGACCAGTATGGTTGGGTCGATCTGTTGGTTCATGGCCTACACGTTGCAGAACGCGGCTTATGTGAACGCGGTCGGGCAGGTCGAACTGGTGTTTTCGCTGATCATCGGTGCGTTCGTGTTTGGCGAACGGATCGACCGGCGCGA
Source organism: uncultured Paracoccaceae bacterium (assembly GCA_947488175.1). Classification (GTDB taxonomy): domain Bacteria; phylum Pseudomonadota; class Alphaproteobacteria; order Rhodobacterales; family Rhodobacteraceae; genus Yoonia. Next base: position 519,478 of record CANKYO010000004.1, on the reverse strand, counting down.
ATGGCAGGGATTGCTGCTGCTGACGGCGAGTATCGTCATGCTTGTGCTTGTAACCTAAAGCAGGCTGCGGTTGCCCAGCCGCGAGATCAGGTTCTTCTCATCGTCATTTCGGAAAAACGGCACGCTTGAGGCAGGTTCGCCCCGTTTGATCCGCCCGCCCAGTTCGGCCAGAACCACCTGCGTAATGAAGGGCAGATCGAAATTGCGTGCCTCTGCCAGGGGTACCCATTGCAGGTGGGCCAGTTCATCCTCGGCCCCGCCGAAATCATCGGGGTTGGTGACCAGATCGTCAGCGCGGGTCAGAAAGAACCGCGCGTCAAACCGGCGGGTGCGTCCCTTGGGGGTTACAGCGCGAAAGAAGAATTCGAGGGCGGCCCCATTGGGTTGGTATCCAGCGGTGGCGAAACCGCGCCAGCCTTTGGGGGCATCGCGCCATTTGGCCTTGTGCCCGATGATCTGACCGGTTTCTTCCCAGAGTTCACGGATCGCAGCGGCGGCGAGGGTCTGCGGCGTCAGGTGGCTTTCTTCGGTCAAGCGTTTGCTATGGAGCTTGTCCAGCGGTGTGATCGGCACCATCGCATCATTGGTATCCACCGCCCCGCCGGGAAAGACGAATTTGCCCGGCATGAACGCCGCATCCTTGCCTCGCTGGCCCATGAGCACCGCCGGTGCCCTGTGCGGGTCACGCAACACGATGATGGTGGCCGCATCACGAATGTCAGTCTTGTCCATGTCTTTCCCCTGACGGGTCAGACCTTTTGTCCGAACCCATGCATGCGCTTTGCCCACTGGATGCCAACGACCATCCCCTTGAGCCTTGGCAGAAGGTAAAGCGACAGGGCCACCGCGCCAACCGCCAAAATCGTCCCCATCACCAAAGGGTCAGGACGAAACTGGACCCACATGAAATGCATGGCAAAGCCAAGGATATGCGCGACCAGCAGGATCGTGAGGTAAGCCGGACCATCATCGGCGCGATGATGGTGCAGTTCTTCCTGACAGACAGGGCAGTCATGGGTGACTTTCAGATAGCCTTCGAACAAGGCCCCGTCGCCGCAACTGGGGCAGCGGCGGCGCAGCCCGTGCCAGATGGCGGGTTTCATGGGCCGTTCCTGCGGGTTGGTCTGGGCGTCTGACATCTGCGGCACTCCGGGTCTGATGGATGCGTCATGGCCCATCAACGCGGAATTTGAAAGGGGGCAGAGCGGTTTTGCGTCTGCGTGTCACAGGGTTGGCGTTGGGGTAAGCGCATTCTCGCAAAAATCCGCGACGGAAATTCCCCCGGTATCCGTTGAAGGAGGGTCAGCAGCCAAGACGCGCTGCGATGAACCAAAAAAGTAAGGATACAGGAATGAAAACGCGACTTTTGATGATGGCCCTTTTGTCGGGCACGGTGATGGCCGCTGGCGCGGTTGAGGCCCAAGCCCCCCGCGAGCGCCCGGATTTTACGACACTGGATGCCAATGGTGATGGTGTCGTGACACTGGAAGAGCTGCAGGCGCAAGGTGCGGCCCGGTTTGCCGCCCGTGATACCAATGGCGACGGTGCCTTGTCTGCAGAAGAACTGGAGGCTGCAGGGGCCGAGCGCGTATCGGAACGCGCGGCCCGCATGCTGGAGCGGCTGGACACGAATGGTGATGGCCTGCTGCAACAATCCGAGTTGCAGGCACGCGGCGGTGACCGGATGGCGGAGATGTTCGACCGTGCCGATGCCGATGACGATGGTGCGATTTCAGAAGATGAATTCGCCGCGGCAAAGGAACGGCGCGGTGGACGAGACCGTGACGGCGGCGGTCGCCGTGGTAATGGCAATGGCCCCCGCGGCCGCAACTGATCCGGGCATCGGCGGGGGGCGCCTCACCCCCTGCCGATGGACTTGGCGCCCTGATCTGGCTAGCAAAGCGAGACATGACAGCAGCACCCGATCCCGCGACCCCGGTGTCCGACGCCGCTTTGCTGGTGGCCTTTGCCAATGGCGATGGTCAGGCGGCCACCGATCTGGCGGCCCGGCTGTTGCCGCGTGTGCTGGCACAGGCCACGCGCATGTTGTCTGATCACGCCGAGGCCGAAGATGTGGCGCAGGAGGCGATGATGCGGCTATGGAAAATCGCGCCCGACTGGCGGCAGGGCGAAGCGCAGGTCAGCACTTGGATGTACAGGGTGGTGGCCAATCTGTGTACCGACCGGCTGCGCAAACGGCGCGGGGCGATGTCGCTGGATCAGGTGGCCGAACCGGTGGATGGCACGCCCAGTGTTACCGCCCGGATGCAGACCGATCTGCGGATGCGCGCCCTGTCGGATGCATTGGCCCAGTTGCCGGACCGGCAGGCACAGGCGGTGGCGCTGCGTCACCTTGAGGGGCTGTCCAACCCCGAGATTGCGCAAATCATGGACATCAGCGTGCGGTCGGTGGAAAGTCTGACAGCGCGCGGCAAACGGGCCCTGGCCGATATCATGGCCGGGCGAAAGGCAGAACTGGGGTATGATGATGACTGACCCGAATGACAAAATGCTGGATGATCTGTTCACGCAGGCGCGGGACGTGAAACCGGCTGTATCCAATGATCTGATGGCGCGCGTGCTGGCGGATGCGGATGCGATGCAGCAGTCGAAACCGGCAGATGTGGCGCCCCGCGCCCCCGGTTTTTGGTTCCGGTTTTTGGATCTGGTCGGCGGATGGCCGGCGATAGGGACGCTGACCGCAGCAACCATTGCGGGTCTCTGGTTTGGCATGGCGCCCCCGGCTGTGGTCGATGAGTTTGCGGCAGGATTAACGGGCGATGTTGTTTCGATCGATCTGTTTTCCGGCGCTGATTTTCTGACAGGTGAGGGGTTTGCGGATGGCTGAACCGGTAAGCAGCAAGCCGTCGCGCCTGTGGCGAATGATCTTTGTGATCTCGCTGGCGCTTAACCTGGCGGTTGTGGGGCTGGTTGTGGGGGCTGTGGCGTCGGGGCGTCTGGGTGACGGACCGCCACGGGCGTTCGATCTGGGGCTTGGTCCGGTGGCGCGCGCCCTTGATCCGCAGGAACGGCGCGCCATCGGCATGGCCTTGCGCCGGGATACCGGCCTGCGCCGGGGCGAGATGCGCGCCCAGACGGCCCTGATGATTGCCAGTTTGCGGCAGGATCCGTTCAACCCCGACGCCCTGCGCGACGTGATCGCAGAGCAACGTGCGCGCCTGGGCGACATCCAGAACGCGGCGCAGGAGGCGTTCATTGACCAGATCACGGCGATGTCGCCGGAACGGCGTGCCGCATTTGCCGATATTCTGGAGCAGGAGTTGTCGCGCCCGCTGCGCGAGCGCCGCTCAGGCGGCTGATTTGCTGAGTGCCACCTGATCGCGCCCGGCGGATTTGGCCGCGTAAAGGGCGGCATCTGCCTGATCGCACATGCGCGTCAGTTCTGTCTGATGCATCCCGTTCTGGCCGCTGACAGCAACACCGACCGATGCGGTGACCCGCAGCTTTGGCCCGCCATTGCCCAAATCAAAGGGGCGGCAATTGACCAGCCTGCGCAGCCGGTTGGCCGCGTTGCGGGCCTGCACCGCGCTGGTGCGCGGCATGGCGACCAGAAATTCTTCACCGCCGACGCGGGCGACCAGATCAATCGCGCGCAGGTTTTCGCGCAGCCGGTCGGCCAGTTGCACCAGCACCTTGTCGCCAGCCGCGTGCCCATAGGTGTCATTCACGGATTTGAAGTGGTCGATATCCAGCATCATCACCGCCAGTTCGCGCCCTGACCCGCGCGACTGTTCGGCGAGCCGGGTCAGGTGTGATTCCACATAGCGCCTGTTGTATAGCCCGGTCAGCGGGTCAGTCACGGCGGCATGCAGCCCGTTGCGCACGGTATCGCGCAGCCGGTCATGCAACAGCTTGCGCCGGATCAACGCCTTGGCCCGCAACGACAATTCACCTTGCGAGGTGCCGCTGGTGACGATGTCATCGGCGCCCAGATCAAGAAACATGGCCGCCATGTCGGGTTCCCCATGAGGGACCACGATCAGCTGGGTCGATTGCCGGGTTTCGGACCGCGACCGCAAGTCCGAGACAAGCCGGAACAAGGCGTGCTGGCTGGTGTCCGACGATGCGTCAATGACAAATAGATCGGGCACCGGCGTGACGGCCGTTGCCTTCAGGACCCCGGCTGTCGACAATGTGCGAACCGGCTGGCCAAGCCCCTTGCCCAGCATGGTCAGCAAATTGCCGTCCTGCATATCCTCTGGCGACAAAAGGGCGACATGGGCGGCTGTTTCGAACAGCGCGTTCGCCTCTTCGAAACCCAGCGCGCGGCTGGTGCTGTCGCGCAGCAGCAGTTCCTGGCTGGCGCTACGTACGCGCAAAAGGCTGCGGATACGCGCCAGCAGCAGCGTGTCATTCATCGGGCGCGGCAACACGTCATCGGCGCCGACATCAAGGGCGGCAAACCGGGCCTTGGATGTATCGGCTACACCTACGGCGATCACGGCAATGCCGGATGTCTGCGGATCGTTTTTCAGGGTGCGGCAGAACTCGTGCCGATCCTCGACCGGGTCAGACAGATTAATGAGAATCAGGTCGGGGCGGTTGGTGGAAATGATCGCCTCGGCCTCGATCCGGCTGGAACAGGCATCGACAGAGAATTGGGCGGCCAGCATTTTTACTTTCAACACGATGCGGTTCGTTGCAACGGTATCAATGATCAGGATTCGGCCGGACATTCTCTTATCCTTTTGGTATGTCGTTCTATGCTTCTGCGTTGGCTCAACTTCTGTCTGAATGGTTAAAAAACAGTTTCTGTCTGAATAAGGATTCCTAATGGAACATGAACATGCGCAGACAATCGCCTACCGGGCACTGGGGTGGCTGGTGGCGCATGAGGAGCTTTGCCCGGTTTTTCTGGGATCGACCGGCGGATCGGTCGACGATTTGCGTGATAAGGCAACAGATCCTGCGTTTCTGGCGTCGGTTCTTGAGTTCATCACGATGGATGACAAATGGGTGATGGAATTCTGTGATGGCGCCGGTCTGGCTTATGACCAACCGCTGCGCGCCCGCTATGCACTGCCTGGCGCGGGCGAGGTTCACTGGACCTAGAGGTCGATTGTGATGGTCCCGTCGGAGTCTGCCGCGCGGCTTTGGCAGAGAATCATTTCGTGGCCGCGCTGGGCCTTCGACAGCACGAAATCGCGGTGTTCGACGGCTCCGTCGATCACCCCGCATTTGCAGACCCCGCAAAGCCCATCGGCGCATTTCAGGTCCACATGCACACCCGCCGCGATCAGCGCGTCAGCCGCTGACTGGTCCGCCGCAACCGGGATCTGCCGTCCGTCTTTCAGTGCCAGCGAGAACGGGTGGTTTTCGTAATCCGGCTGTTCGGGCACGGCGAAATATTCCAGATGCCGCGCGTCTTCCGGAAAGCCGTTCTGGGCGGCCGCGTCGATGACGGCGGCCATATAGGCGTCTGGCCCGCAGGTGTAGATATGCTTGCCTTTTGAATAGGTTGCGAGTTTGGGCAGGTCGGCGCGCGTGCCTTCGTCGCTGATATGCAGATGGACCTTGTCGGCCCATGGCACCGCCGCCAGATCGTCGAGGAACCCGGCATCCTGCCGGTCATGGCAACTGTAATGCAGCGCGAAATCGGCGCCAATGGCGTGCAGCCTGTGCGCCATGGCGATCATTGGGGTAATGCCGATGCCGCCGCCCATCAGCAGCGTTTTTGCGGCATCTTCGACCAGCGGGAAATGGTTGATGGGTCTGGAGATGAAAACCCGCCGTCCTTCGGTGAAGATGCGGTGCATCAGTTTTGATCCGCCACGCCCGGTATCCTCGCGCAGGACGGCGATCTGGTATTTGCTGCGGTCGGCGGGGTCGCCCGAGAGCGAGTATTGGCGAAAGAATTCCGGGGCTACGACCACGTCGATATGTGCGCCCGCCGTGGCTGGCGGCAGGTCGGACCCGTCGGGTAGGGAAAATTCATATTTGGTCACCGCGTCGGTCATCTTTGTGACCTTGCTGATCACCACCTGCATGACCGGGGCGTCGCCTGTCACGGGCGTATAGACATGTTCCGGGGCAAGCCCCTGTTCGCGCCGTTTGCGGTGTTCGTCTGCGTCGATCATGGCCTGATAGGCGGCGATCCCGGCCTCCCGATCCATGGGGTAGGGCCAGGGGTAGGGCGGCGGTGCCAGGGGGGCCGGGTAGACCGCGAGGGTTTGATCCGCGAACCGCAGATCAAGGTCCTTTTGCAGGTCGCGCTTGTTGACCGGATGGCGTGACGGGCGATAGGCGCCGTCATCCTCCATCTCCAGATCCCACCACCATTTCTTGACCGGGTTGATCGCGCCCTTGCCTGCCATATCGTCCAGTTTCGCCAGTGCCTTGGCCGCCTGCGGCACGGTCATGGCCAGTTTGCGAAACGGGGCTTCGGCGAACAACCCTTCGAGGTTCCAGGGGCAGGTTTTCATGCAGCGCCCGCACATCGCCCCGTTCTTCTGGCTGACGCGGTAGGTGGTGCATTTCTGGCTGTCGGATTTCCAGATTTCGTAGCCGTTGAACATCAGCTTTGGCCCGGCGGTAATGGCCCCTGACGGGCATTCGCGGGCGCATTTGTTGCATGCGTCGCAGAACCTCTGCAGGCCGAAATCAATCGGCTTGTCATGGGTCATCGGCATGTTCGTCGTGACCACGCCGGATTTCAGGCGCGGGCCGAGGAAGGGGTTCAGGATCACCTCGCCAATCCGGCTGACCTCGCCCAGACCAGAGAGGAGCAGGAGCGGCGGGTGCAGCACCTCGTCATCCATGACCGAATGGACGCGGGCGGTGTAGCCGAGATTACGCAGATGCTGCGCCAGCACGCCGCCCAGCAGGGAAAACCGCAGATAGGCGCGCATGGACTGGGCGCAGGCGATCCAGTCATCGCCCGATGCGCCCTCCATCGTCTCATGCCCCTGATCTATGATCATGGATATCGCGTTGCTGTGGTAGGGGGTGATCGGCTGGCCTGCGGCGTCGTGGCTGTAATACGTCCAGTCCGGGCAGGCAGAGAGGCCGACCGCATCGACGCCGAGGAAATAGAGTGCCGATTTGATGTTCTTTGCGTTCAGATCGAGATTATGTGTGTTTTCATGCTGTTCTGTTGCTTCGCCATCCTGCAGCAAAACAAACGCCCCGAGCGACGGGCGAAAGGCAAAGGCGGCAGCGGATTTGCGCACGTAATTGCCGTTCTTCGTTGCCTCCTGCACCTGTTTGCCCATGTCGCCGAAGAGGCCGCGGGCGAACATGTTCGCCCGTTTCGGGACGCGCGCCACGTTCGGCCGATCGATATAGGTTGTGGGTTCGTCCACACGTTTGAGCGTCTCAAACGGGTGCGGACCCATGGCGAAATCGCGGGTCGCGTAAGGGTCGCGGGTGCGGGCGGATTTGGCGTGGTCGCCCAGCCCGGTGCGATAGCTGGCAGGCGGTTGCTGGCCCGGCGCAATCGGCTGATCGGGGGTCATGGCGAGCGTCGTGGTGATCGCGGCCAGACCGTAACGGTCGCCGGTGAAGGGGTTGCGCAGGCTGCCATCCTCTAACGCGACCAGCCCGGATTGCAGCGCCAGCGCGCCCAGATGCATATCGGATGTCGCCATGGAATGGGCGCGCGCGTCATAGCCCAGCGTGCGGATGTAGCTGGCCAGCGTCACGGCGGTTTCCATCCCCCGCAGGCAGGCACGGTGGTCGAGCGCATCGCTGATCCAGTCGCCCTCATCAGCGCGGGGATCGCGAGGGTGGTCATAAAGAAACACCAGTGCATGGGTGTGGTGGCGGCAATCGGTGGGGGGCAGTGCCATGCTTTCGCGCAACCCCGCCATGATGACGTCGATGCCTGCGGCCAGCGTCTTGGGCTGCATTGTGCGCAGCTTGTCGGCCAGCCGGTCCACATCGGGGTTGATGACGGGCGCAGCCAGCCAGGCCGCGTCGGGGATCAGGCAGGTGCCGACCATGGACGCATCGCAATAATAACCGAAAGCCTTCAGATGGTTGGCCCGTTCGGTCAGATCCTCGGGGATCTCGGCCATCTCGCGCTTGACCATGCCGTCGCGGGTCGCGTCCAGCATGGCCTGATAATCCTGCATGGCGTTGACGATGCTGAGCGGGTCATCGGGTCGCCGGAACGACAGGCTGGCGAAGGGCGGCAGCCCGCTGGCATCAATCGTGGATTGACGCCGCAGACGTTCCAGTGGAAACGGACCCAGATGCATCGGGCGGTTCTTGTAGGATCGCAGCTTGAGCATTTCCGCAACCTCAGCCGGGCGCGGGCCAGTGTCAATGACCCCAAAGGACCAGTGACGTGATCAAAGGTATCATCTTCGACAAGGACGGGACGCTGTTCGATTTCAACGCCACATGGGGCGCCTGGACCCGGCGCATGCTGGAGGCCGAGGTGGGCGGCGACCCGGCCCTGTTTGACGCACTGGCCGAAGTGATGGGGTATGATCCCGTGGGCGAGCGTTTCCATCCGGGCAGCGTGGTGATTGCCTCGACCGTCAGCGAAACCGCCGATCATATGTTGCAGGTTCTGAAGGCTGTCGACAAATCCGACCTGATCGCGCGGATGAATGCCGCCGCGACCCAGGTGGTGCAGGTCGAAGCCACGCCGCTGGTTCCCTATTTTGATACGTTGCGCCAGACTGATCTGGCGCTGGGGATTGCCACCAATGATGCGGAATCGTCGGCGCTGCGCCATCTGGAACGTGCGGGCGTCAGGCAGCATTTCGATTTCATCGCGGGCTATGACAGTGGCCACGGCGCCAAACCCGGGCCCGGCCAGATGCAGGCGTTTTGCGCGCTGACGGGGCTTGATGCCGGGGTTTGCGCAATGGTTGGCGACAGCCTGCATGATCTGGATGCAGGCCGGGCGGCCGGTATGCTGACCATCGGCGTGCTGACCGGCCCCGCCCCGGCCGAAGAACTTGCACCGCAGGCCGATGTCGTGCTGCCCACGATTGCCGATATTCCGGGCTGGTTGCGCGGGCAAAGCCTGCTCTGATCCTGCCACCGACACGACCTGTCGCTTTTGCGTGATATTCGCCTGCCTGCCGGTGGCACCATTGCTGCGATAGCAGAGGGTGACACCATGGCAGATGGAAAACCAAAACGGCGCGGCGGCGGCCGGGCTGGGGCGGCGAACCGGCGCGGTACCGCGGCGATCGAACAGATGCCGTGGCGGTTGCCTGTCAATACCGACCGCCCGACCGAACCGCTGACCGAGGACGGCGTGCAGGCGATCCATGACGGGGCGATGCGCATTCTGGAAGAGATCGGGATCGAGTTTCTGAACGAAGAGGCGCTCGAGATCTTCAAGGAGGCCGGGTGCCGCGTGGACGGCACTAACGTGCGTATGGGCCGCGACTGGGTGATGGAAATGCTGGACCATACACCAGCACAGTTCGACATTACCCCGCGCAACCCGGACCGCAGGATCACCATTGGTGGCAAGCATATCCTGTTCGGCAATGTGTCGTCGCCGCCCAATTACTTCGACCTTGAGATCGGCAAGAAGGTGTCGGGCAGCCGTGTGCAATGTGCCAATCTGTTGCGCCTGACCCAGTATTTCAACTGCATCCATTTTGCTGGCGGCTATCCGGTGGAACCGGTGGATATCCACGCCTCAGTCCGGCATCTGGATGTGGTGCATGACAAGCTGGTGCTGACCGATAAGGTGGTCCATGCCTATTCGCTGGGCCGCGAACGGGTCGAGGACGTGATGGAGATGGTCAAGATCGCGGGTGGGCTGAACGAAGAAGAATTCGCCGCCAAACCGCATATGTATACCAACATCAACTCCACCTCGCCGCTGAAACATGATGTGCCGATGATCGACGGGTGCCTGCGCTGTGTGCGGCGCGGGCAGGCGGTGATCGTGACCCCCTTTACGCTGGCGGGTGCCATGGCCCCCGTCACCATGTCAGGCGCCGTGACCCTGTCGATCGCCGAGGCGCTGAGTGCGATTGCGCTGTTCCAATATGTCCGCCCCGGTTGCCCATGCGTGATCGGAACCTTCACCAGCAATGTGGACATGAAATCGGGCGCGCCAGCATTCGGCACACCGGAATACATGCGGGCCACCCAGATGACCGGGCAGATGGCCCGGTTCTATGGCTTGCCGATGCGGGCGTCGGGTGTGTGTGCGGCCAATGTGCCGGATGGGCAGGCGATGTGGGAGACATCGAATTCCCTTTGGTCCGCCGTACAGTCGGGCACCAATATCGTCTACCATGCCGCAGGCTGGCTGGAAGGCGGGTTGGTGGCCAGCCCCGAGAAATTCGTGATGGATTGCGAAGTGCTGCAGATGATCCAACGCTATATGGAGCCAGAGGTGGTCGCCACCGGCCCCGACGATATCGCCATTGACGCGATCAAGGAGGTCGGCCCGCAGGGCCATTTCTTTGGCATCCAGCACACGCAGGACCGCTATGAGAAGGCGTTTTATCAACCCATCGTATCAGACTGGCGCAACTTCGAAGCGTGGGAAGCCGCAGGCGGCATCTGGACCGCGGAACGGGCGCACCGCACCTTCAAGGATATTCTGAACACGTTCGAGGCACCGCCCATCGACGACGGCATCAAGGAAGAGCTTGCCGCCTTTGTGGACCGGCGAAAGGCCGAAGGTGGTGCACCAACCGATTTCTAGGCGTGTCGCCTACTGGACGGCTTCGATCTTGCCCGGTCCGCGATAGACATAGGCATGGTTCGGTTTGACAAGAAATTCGCCTTCACTCTTGTTGTCTGCGAAGACCTTGAACATCGATCCGCCCGCTGCGACCAATCCCGAATAGCCATGCGCAATCACTGGTTTGACGAACGGGATGGTCATGAAAATGTCGCCGCCGTTATAGCAATAGAATTGCACGGTCTTGTTGCTGTCATTGTAGACCAGCGCTGTTCCGGCATCGAGAGCCTTTGCAATACCCGCAGCCTGATCGACGAAGGTGTTTACGTCCACTTCTCCGTTCACTTTCATCTTCGACGCCATGATCAATACCTTTCCTGAACCAACAAAATGATCGTCATGGGATACGCTGTTCTGATCGGCCTCACAGTGAGAATTGGCACAGTGGCCGATCAGGGTCGTTGTCAGCGGACGTATTGTATATTTCCGATCCTAGGTATCAGCGGCAAGGCAGGTCGAAAACGCCGTACCCAAACGGTTCAACATCTCCGCATAGAGCCCCGGCCCGGCATCCAGACCGGCGCCGACCGCATCAATCTGCGCTGTCTTGGCGTCGGTGCCTTCAATCACCAGTGTTGCCCAGCCATCCCCGATTTCGGCGTCGCTAAAGACGCAGGCCACGCCATCCTCTGCCATTTGTTCACGCAAGGTGGCGACCTGCGCAGGGCCCGGGTCGCGGGCGTCGATCCCGGCAATGGCCCCGCTTGCGGTCAGGCCAAATCGCGCCTCAAAATACTGATAGCCGTCATGGGGCAGGATATAGGCGCGGTCAGCGACCGGGGCCAGATCGGCGGTGAGCCTTTGCTCCAATGCGGCAAGCGCATTGGCCGCACTGGCCGCATTTTCCGCATAGATCGCTGCGTTTTCAGGATCGGCGGTCGCCAACTGATCCGCGATGGTGGCCAGCCAGACCCGTGCAATTGCCGGATCAACCCATGCATGCGGATCAAACTCGCCGTGGTCATGCCCGTGATCATGATCGTGGTCGTGTTCATCGTCATGGCCATGCTCATCATGATCACCGTGGTCATCATGCGCCTTATGATCGCGCACCTCCAGCGGGTCCCATCCGGGTGTTTCCAGTAGTTCCAAACGGGCCGCCTGCGGGGCCAGTGTTGTCAGCGGCTCCTCCAGCCACGGGGTCAGGCCGTGACCGACCCAGATGACCACATCGGCCGCACCCAACGCCTGTGCATCGCTGGGACGTAGCGCAAAATCATGTGGGTCGGCGCCCGGCGGCAACAGCAGGTCAGGCGTGCCCAGATCGCCCATGACCTGCGCGGTTAGGCTATGGATCGGGGCGATATCCGTCATCACCCGGGGCACATCGGCAAAGCCAATTGATGGCAAAAGACATAGTGTAGCAAATAAATGACGCATGATTCGGCCCTTGTTCTTTGAAATCGCTGCCGATATAGAGCGTATGTTATAACATCACAAGGTGGCAAAAATGCCAGACACGCTGGGTTTCGCCAAACATGATCACAGCTCCTGCGTGCAGGCGGCCCTTAGCGCGGCAGAGGCGGCCTGCGCCACACGCAAGGTGCAGCTGACGCCCGTGCGCCGCCGCGTGCTGGAAATCCTGCTGGAAAGCCATGCGGCCATGGGCGCCTATGACGTGCTGGCCCGGCTTGATGCGGAAGGGCTGGGATCAAAGCCGCCGATCGCCTACCGCGCGCTGACATTTCTGGTCGAACAAGGCTTTGTGCATCGCATCGAACGGCTCAATGCCTTTATCGCCTGCGCCCATCCCGGCGCCACTCATGACCCGGCTTTCATGATCTGCCGAGGCTGCGGCAAAGTGGCCGAGGCGCTGGCGGGCGAGGCGCTGGGATCAGAGGCGGAAAGCAGCGGCTTTCGGATCGAACAGACAGTGATCGAAGCCGAAGGGTTATGCCCGGGATGCCAGGAAGGTGCCACATCATGAGTCTGATAGCGGCCAAGGGTGTCGATGTCCGCTATGGCGGGCAGCGGGTGTTGCAAGGTGTCGATATCGCCATTGAACCGGGCGAGATCGTCACGATTGTCGGGCCAAACGGGTCTGGCAAATCGACCCTGTTGCGGGTTTTGGTGGGCGCGCTGAAGCCGCAAAAGGGTCGAGTAACGCGCGCGCCAAAACTGCGGATCGGCTATGTGCCGCAAAGGCTGCATATTGATCCGACGCTGCCGATGACGGTCAATCGGTTCCTTGATCTGCCCCTGCGTGTTGGCCCCGAAGACGCCGCCAGCGCCTTGCAAAAGGCCGGGGTGCCGGGCGTTGGTAAACGGCAGATGGCGGATCTGTCAGGGGGCCAGTTTCAACGCGTGTTGCTCGCCCGCGCCATCCTGGGCCGCCCCGATATCCTGATGCTGGATGAGGCCACACAAGGGCTGGATCAACCCGGGTCCGCCGCATTCTACCGGCAGATCGAAGCAGTGCGCCGCGATCTGGGCTGTGCCGTACTGATGGTCAGCCACGAATTGCACGTGGTGATGAGCGCATCCGACAGGGTGATTTGCCTCAACGGCCATGTCTGCTGCGAAGGCACGCCCGAGGTGGTGTCTGCCGCACCGGCCTATCGCGAATTGTTCGGGACAGGCACAGGCGGAGCGCTGGCCCTTTATCGGCACGAGCATGATCATGGGCATGATCACGACCACGACCACCATCATCATGAGGCTGCGGAATAATGCTGGACGATTTTCTGGTCCGGGTTGCCCTTGCGGGTGTCGGCACGGCCATCGCGGCCGGTCTTTTGGGCTGTTTCGTGGTCTGGCGGCGCATGGCCTATTTCGGCGATGCAACGGCTCATGCGGCTGTGCTGGGCGTGGCGCTGGCGTTGGGTTTCAACATCTCGATCTTCGCCGGGGTGGCGGTGGTGGCGCTGGCCATGTCACTCCTGATCTATGCATTGGCGGAACGCGATGCCTCGATCGATACACTGCTGGGGGTGCTCGCCCATGGCGCGCTGGCGCTTGGTCTGGTGGCGGTGGCCCTGATCCCTGGTCAGCGGATTGATCTGGATGCCTATCTGTTTGGCGATGTCGTGACCGTGACCCGCTGGGATCTGGCGGTGATCTGGGGCGGTGCATTGCTGGTTTCTGCCGTGTTGTGGTGGAACTGGTCTGCACTGCTGACCGCGACGCTCAGCCCCGATCTGGCCTATGCGGCGGGTATCAACCCACGGCGTGAACAGTTGATCCTGACCTTGCTTCTGGCCGCTGTCGTGGCGGTCGCGATCAAGGTTGTGGGGGCGTTGCTGATCACGGCACTGCTAATCATCCCGGCGGCCACTGCGCGCCGATATGCGCATACGCCGGAACGCATGGCGCTGTTGTCGGTCGCGATTGGAATCCTGGCTGCCATTGCCGGTCTGCGGGTTGCACTTTTGCTTGATACACCTGTTGGGCCGTCGATTATCTGCATCGCCGCCCTGATGTTCGCAGTTGCCACGATTGGCGAACAATTGCGCAGGATTGGCGCGTAATTGCCGCCTGCCTGCCCAGCCACTGCCTCAGGATTGCCGCGTTCCCCTGTCACATTCTAAGGCGAGAATGGGACAAAGGGACGTACAGATGAAGCGAATTGCGATGCTCGTTGCAGGGGCCGCCATGGCCATGATCGGTAGTCAGGCTGCGGCCCAAAGCTGTGCGACACCAGAGAATGTCAACGCGCTGGCCACCGAAATCGCGGCGGGCGTCAACGCAAGCCGTCGGGCCAATGGGCAGGCGCCCTTGCAGTTCAATCGCCAGTTGGGACGTGCGGCGATGGTCCATGCCTGCGATATGCAGGTGAATGGTTTCTTTGATCATCGTGGTTCTGATGGCTCCAACTCACAGGCGCGCGTGCAGCGGGCCGGGTATAATGATTGCATCGTGGCGGAAAACATCGCCTGGGGGTATCCCCGGTCATCGCAGATTATCAATGGTTGGATGAATTCCCCGGGGCATCGCCGCAACATGCTGCATCCCCGGATCGAGGAGTTCGGGGTGGGTATCAGTCAGGGGCCCAAGGGCCCGTACTGGGTGCTGGTAGTCGGCAAAAGCTGCTAAGACGTGGGATGGGTCAAGACCCATCTTACGCAAGATCGTCTGTACCGGCTTTGCGGCAACGTAAGATGGGTGTTAACCCATCCTACACCTCGATCCAGATCGTGACCGGCCCGTCATTCGTCAGATTGACGCCATGTCCGCACCAAATGATCCAGTCGCGGTCGGGATGCTCAAAGCATCCATATCCCCCACAAACTGCTCGTAGAGTGCACGGCCCAGTTCCGGCTTGGCCGCCGTCGAAAACCCAGGCCTGTTGCCGCGTGACGTGTCGGCGGCCAGCGTGAACTGGCTGACGATCAGGGCGGCACCGCCGGTATCAAGCAGCGACAGGTTCATCTTGCCTGCGTCATCGGCAAAGATACGCAGCTTGCTGATCTTGGCCGCGAGGGCTACTGATTTCGCGGCATCGTCCCCCTCCATCGCGCAGACAAGGATCAGCAGGCCAAGGCCGATTTCGCCGATGGTTTCACCGGCGACGGTGACGGATGCGTGGCTGACGCGCTGGATCAGCGCCCTCAAAGCTCAGACGCCCATGGTGGGTTAGCACCTGCGCGGCTGACCGTGATTGCGGCAACCTTCGCCCCGAACGCCGCGGCCTTGCGCAGGTCATCGGCTGTGGCTTGGCCCAGTGTCGCCTTGGTCAGGTGACCGCCGCGCTGCATTTGCGCCAGAAAGCCCGCGCTGAACGTGTCGCCCGCGCCGACCGTGTCGACGACCGTCGCCTTTTCAGCGGGGACATCGAACTGGTTGCCGGGTGTCAGAACAGTCACGCCGTCAGCGCCGCGTGTCAGCAAGATCACCTTGGCGGCGGTGGTGTCGAACAGAGCAGCCGCATCGGTTCCACCGGTAATCCATTCCAGATCCTCGTCAGAGGTCTTGATGATAGCGGCGGCACCCAGCATCCGGGTCAGGCGGGCGCGATAGGCGGCTTCGTCCGTGACAAAGGACGGGCGGATATTGGGGTCGATCATCGTGACGCGGGTCGGGGCCTCTTGCAGCATCAATGCCTCATAGGCCGCACCGCAGGGTTCCACGACGAGCGATATGCCCCCGAAAAACAGTGCGTCCGCCTGCGTTTGGGGCAGATCATCCTGCGACAGCATCCGGCCAGCGGTGTTTTCGTCATAGAACGCATAGGAGGCATGGCCATCGGTCAGCGTGACGAAGGCCAGCGTCGTGGGTCGGTCGCTGATCGCGGCTGGCGTGCTGTCCACGCCAGAGGCGGTCAGCTCGGCGCGCAGGATATCCCCGAACAGGTCCGATGACAGGCCCGAAAAGAACTGCACCGGCGCGCCGAGCCGCCCAAGTGCGATGGCCGTGTTGAACACCGACCCCCCGGCATAGGGGGCAAATGCCTTGGCGCCATCGGTGGTCTGCCGGGGCAGCATATCGATCAGCGCTTCGCCGCAGCATAGGATCATCGGCTTTCTCCCCCACAAATTCTACTGGCTGTTAGCGATAACAAATCCCACGCCAAGCGCAAGGATCGTTCCGATCACCACGGCAATCGCGATCTTCCATGCGGAATAGGGGCGTTCACCCTGCACTCGGCCTGTGCGCCCGTTGACCACAAAGCGATAGGTGCGGCCTCGGTATTTGTAGGCGGCGAGCCAGACTGGCAGCAGGATATGCTTGAACGTCACATCGCTGATCGCCGTGTCCACATCGCTGACCCGCTGATCGTCACCGCCGATATCGTATTTCACATCGCGCAGGATCATCCGGTCCATATAGGCACGCGCCTCCGTGAACCCGTCGGTCAGTTCGACCTGATAACCTTCGGCCCGGAACCCGGCGAGGTATTCGGGTTTATACGGCTCAAGCGCCGACAAATCCCACGGCTCCAGCCCATCTGTGTATTTCTTGGGCAAGGACCGGGATGCAAGCACCAGCACATCGTCAAAGAACCGCGCCACCCGGCCAGAGACACCGCGCCAGCGAGTTTTGCGCACGCGGACATTCTTGCGCTTGCCATCGCGGACGACGGTTTTGGTTTCGTAATAATGGGTGCCGCGCTGGCCGCGATAGCTACTTTTGGTGTCGGCATCGAAGGTCCAGTAGGGCACATAGATGCCATTCATCTTGCGTCCCTTGCGGGCGTATTCGGTCAACCCGTTGGGGGCGAACCACAGGCTGCCCAGCCAGTCGGTCAGCGCCTTGCGCGCCGATCCTTCATCCAGACCAAACGGCAAGAGGCCGCGTGGTTTGATATGCCGGTGCGTGCCGGTGTCGGTGACAACCGGTGTCGCGCAGAACGGGCATTCGGCGGCGTGCGTATCGGCATCAAATTCTGTGCTGGCCCCGCAATTTGGGCATGTGATGACGCGGGTTTCCTCCATCTCTTCGGCAGCGAGCCGGTTTTCGACCGCATCGCGGAAATCAAGTTCCTTGATGCCGCCCGCGGTGTGCCGTGTGCCTTCGATCGGTTCGATATTGCCGCAATGATCGCAGACCAGCCGGTGATCGCCGGGATCAAAGCGCAGGTCGGACCCGCAGGTGTCACAGGGAAATCGGTGTTCAGCTTCGGTCATCAGAGGATCTTGTGGACAAATCGGGGGGTCATGGCGCGCAATGCACCGTCATACAGAACATTATGCCGCCAGAAATGAAAGAGGCCATGGAACGCGGCCCCGGCCAGAAGAAGCAGAAGCGGGGTCCAACCGGTATCATGCGGAGCAAGGTGGAGGAGGGCAGCGGCGTTCGTGGCAACCGCAAGGGTCAGCAGCGCATACATCCCCCGGTGCATCCATGGATAGACGGTGCGCAGCGGGCCCTGCAGTTTCGGCCCCGGTTTGCACAGCATGCCGCGCAGCGCCGTCATGCCCAACCACAGCCCGCCCGCCAGCACAAAGGCCCAGCGGATGTAGATGTCAGACGTGCCGCCCTTGACCATCATCAGCGCCAGAAGCAGGACCGACCAGTGCAGCAGGGTTGTCAGGCGGCGGCGGGTCATCCTAGAGGAACCGGTGCAGGAATTTCGGGGCCATGATCCGCAGCGCGTTGTCGCGCAGCCGCACATGCCGCCAGATATGGAATGCGGCGTGAACGACCACAATCGCGCCGAGAATGTAGAATTCATAGATATGGATCGTCCCCGCGATTTCGTTGGCATCGCGCCAGTTCATCGGCGGGGCGATGGGCAGGAACCCCCCGGCCTTGAGCAGTTTTGAGGATGTCAGCCCCAGCAGAAACCCGGTCAGCGCGACCCCGGCGAGGCCCAGAATGATTGTCTTGTGCAGGATAACGTGGAACCGGCGCGCCTTTGGCCCCAGCTTTGGCCCGGGTCGCCCTGCCAGTCCGCGCCGCAGGTAATCCACTGTCCAGATCAGGCAGATGATCACGAAGATCAGCGCGAGGATCGAATGGAACCGAAATGCGGCCTGCCCGAAGGGCAGCACATCATCGGGTGTGACGAAGATGAACCAGATCAGAAGCGGGATCATGGCGGCATGGCTGACCTTCAGCCATGTGCGGCGATGAGGCAGCAGGTGGGCGAACCGTGCAAATCCCGTGCCCATGCCGCTTGCCTCAAGTTCCCGGCGGCGGTGGGGGCATCACGGTGAAAAGCTGCGCCAGTTCGGCCACATCCTCGGCCCGCATCCATCCATCCTGTCCTTGGGTCCAGACCATGCTGTCGCGGGTCAGGCTGCCATCGGTCACCTTGCGGCCCATGGCGGCCTTGGAAAACGGGCCGCTGACCTCGCCGCCTTCGGCAATATGCCAGACATGTTCGACCGGCGGCGGTGGTGGCGGTGCGGCAACCGGGGTTGCGCCCGATTGGATCATATTGCCCATCTGCATCCCCAGACCGGCCCCCATGCCCATGCCCATGGCACCACCGGCCGCAGAGCCTTCCATGGTCATGGATTCAGCGGCTTTCCATTTCATGTGTTCGTCCAGATTGCCGGCCATTCCGCGTGATGTGCGGGCATCAAGCGCCTCTTCAACGGCGGGCGGCAGGCTGATGTTTTCGATGTAAAGCTCGGGGATCGTCAGGCCATATTGCTTCATTGTCGGATCAATCGCATTGGCGATCAGCTTGCCCAGATCAGCCGTGTTGGCGGCCATATCAAGAACGGGGATACCCGATGACGCAATCGCCCGGCTGAATTCCTGCACGATGATATTGCGGATCTGATAGCTGATCTCGTCCATGGTAAATTCGCCATCCGTCCCCACAATCTCGCGCAGAAAGACTGCAGGATCAGCGACCTTGACAGTGTAGGTGCCAAAGGCGCGCAGGCGGGTCGGCCCGAATTCGGGATCGCGCAGCATGATCGGGTTCTTGGTACCCCATTTGAGGTTCGAGAACCGGGTCGTGTTGACGAAATAGATTTCCGATTTGAACGGGCTTTTGAAACCATGATCCCAGTGCTGCAAAGTGGTCATGATCGGCATGTTGTTGGTTTCAAGCATGTACAGGCCCGGCGTGAACACATCCGCCAACTGGCCTTCATGCACGAACACGGCAGCCTGACCTTCGCGGACGGTCAGCTTGGCCCCATACTTGATCTCGTGATCCTCACGCTCGAACCGCCACACCATAGTGTCGCGGGTGTTGTCGGTCCAGTGGATGACGTCGATAAACTCGCCCGTCAGAAAATCGAAAATGCCCATCTGGGTACTCCTTCAATCAGGAAATGCGTTTGGTGCAGGTTGGTGGCGTCAGCCAGTCCTCGCCTGCGGTGATGAACTGCGCAAACAAGGCGACCATGTCGCCATCTGCGTCAAACAGAGCTGTCACAGGGTATCCACCGTCGCCCCATCCGCTGCCGCTGAGCGGCAATCGTGTGCCATCTGGCAATTCTGCCAGAAAGGGGCCGGGATAAAGACTGTCGATCTGTTCGGCATATGTCCCAGCGTAGAGGTCCCCGTGATCCCGTCCATATTTTTCGAGCGCCGCAATTTCCGATGCGGTTGCAAATGCCGCCAACCCGGTATCGACACCGATGAAGCCTGCATCCTGACCGCAGACAAATGGGGCATCCGACCAAACCAGCGCAAGAATTGCCGTGCGCCCGTCGGAGTCCGCCTGGTTCAACCCGATGACGGCGGCTTCGGTCGTGGGGACAGAAATCGGCGCGCGGTTTGCACCGAACAATGTCAGTGGGTCGATCCCGAAAACATGGCCATCATTGGCCACCCACTGACCAGCATAGGAAAAGTCGGTTCCAAGCCCGAGGCCTTTCTGGACCCACTGCCCAAAATCCTGTTCGGCACTGCTTAGGCAGGGCAGCAGAGTGAAACATAGGGTGGTTGCCAAGCGCATCAGCTGGCACCTCCGGCCAAGTATTCTCGTGCGATGACCCGTGCAATCGGGGCCGCCTCGGCGGGGGGCATGCCCGTGCGCAGGCGGCGATCGTAAAGCATGCGCAGCAGCAATTCGTCATGGGTGGTCAGCAGCCCGAATTCCTCGTCATCATTGAAGATCGAGGGGCGCGCCTGCGGGCTGTCATTGGCAAGGCCCAACCCTTGTGCCAGTTCTTCGTGAATGCAGGCGGAGCGCATCAGGTTGGGATGTTCGGCCCGGATGATCGCCACCGCCTTTTGATAGCTGGCACCGCCGGGAGAAAACGTGCCGATCACCACGCAAAGCTGATCGCGGGGCAGATTGATGATTGCCCGCAATGTCGCCTCGCCCAAGCCGGGGATGATCTGGCGCAGGCGCGCCGCTGCCCCGCGCCGGTCGTCTTCGTTCAGAAACAGGACGTGATAGTTGGGGTTACGATCCGTCTGGGTGATCGGCACGCCGGTCAGCCGGGACAGGCGGGCGGCATAAGCACTCACGCTCGCGGTATCCATCGCTTGCTGATCGGGGGGGACCGAGGGGCCAAATTCGACAGACATGCGAATTGGTGTCTCCCACCGCCGCAGCTTGGATACCGTCGCCTGCGGGCTGCGGAAATCGCTGTCATCGCGGTATTCATTGAACAGGGCGATGCGCACGAAATTGCGCGCCAGTTGAGTGTCGGTAAAAGGCGTGTCCGGCCCGCCGCCATCGCCGCGCAGCAACCCTTGTGTCAGCAGATCATTTTGCAGGCGGCGATAGTAAACGGCCAAATCCTTGCTGGCTTGGCTGGGTTCGACCACTGGTGGTGGCGGCGGATCAGGTCGTTCGACCGGCGGGTCAACCGGGGGCGGCGTGACTGGCGGAAACAGCTCGGCGCAGCCCGCCAGCCCCATCACAAGGGCAACCCATAAACCACGCACTGAAAACCGCCCCGCCATCAATGATCAGAGATCAGCGTCGCCGGGGGCCGCACTTGGTATGCTGCGGGCCTTGGCCGATGCCAGGGTCTGCTTCAACTCTGCCTCCATCTTGATCATCTCTGCCTCTGCCTCGGCCCGTTTGCGCTTGCCTTCGTCAGCGATCTCTAGGCTTTCATTGATCGTGGCGATCAGATGTTCGTTGGCCTCTTTCACCGCGTTGATATCAAAGACGCCGCGTTCCATTTCCGTCCGGATCACACGGTTGGCGTCGCGCAGGTTTTCGGCATTGGCGGTCAGCAACTCGTTGGTCAGGTCGTTGGCCTCGCGCACGGCGGCGGCGGCTTCTGACGACCGCTGGATCGTCACGGCCTGCGCCAGTTGCGTTTCCCAAAGCGGCACGGTGTTGACCAGCGTCGAATTGATCTTGGTCACCAGCGATTTGTCGTTCTCTTGCACCAGCCGGATCGAGGGCAGGGACTGCATCGTCACCTGACGGGTCAGTTTGAGATCATGCACCCGGCGTTCCAGATCATCGCGGGCCGACCGCATGTCGCGCAGTTCCTGCGCTTTCATCACGGCCTGTTCTTCGGGGGCCTTTTCAACCTCGGCCTCTTTGGCGGGGATCGTCTTGGTGTCCAGCTCTTTCAATTTCGCCTCACCAGCCGAGATATAAAGCGCCAGTTCATCGTAGAACTGCAGCGTCTTTTCATAAAGCACATCAAGGCTTTCGATATCTTTCAGCAGCACATGTTCATGCTTGAGCAGATCATCGGTGATGTGGTCGATTTGGCCCTGCACCTCTTCAAACCGGGCGGTGAATTTCGCGATGGGGGCAGCACGGCCCAGCAGTTTTTCCCACCAGCTGCGTTCGCGGCGCACGTCGAGTTCGGAGATCGAAAAGCCGCGGATCGTGGTGACGATATTGCGCAGGCTGTCACCTGCCGGGCCCACATCCTTGTTGCGCACACCGGCCAGCATGGATTGCGAAATCTCCTGCAACTCGGCCTGTGCGGCGGACCCGAAGGACACAATCGAATTGGTGTCGCTGATATCAATCTCGCCCATACGCTGGGTGATGGCGTTGCTGGTGGACGGATCAGCAGCCTCTAGCGTGACCACTTCGCCCTGCGGTTCTGGCAGCACCACAGCGGTGACTTTTTCAACTTCGGCGAGGGTCTCTTTCGCCTTTTGGCGGATCGTGTCGGACATGGTCTAACTCCCTTTACTGTTCAGGTTGACGCCCTCGCGCTGCAGCCTGTCGCGCAGCACGTTGATTTCGATATCCATATCGCTGCGGTCGTCCAGCAGCATCTTTTCTGTCTTGGAGGCGAAGTTCTGTTCCAGATCGTCCAGCAGCGCCTCATAGTTTTGCCGGGCGTCGGTGTCCTTGTTGCGGGCATAAAGATCGACGAATTTCAGCGTCGCATCACGCGCACCCATCAGGTAGACGCCCAGAAACTTGCGCGCTGCTGTCAAGTCGCGGGGGTCTTCCTCGACCGTGCGGATCATCTTCTCGGCGATATCGCGGAAATCGGCGACCCTGCGTTCCAGTTTGCGGTCACCCAGCGATTCAATCTGCGATTTCATCACATCCAGGTAATTCTGCGCCTCGTCCACGACCCGGGCCACACGATCCTGCTGGCGCGTGTCGATGCCTTCCATGCGTTTGTCGGTCAGCGGGTCAATGCCAAAAGCGGCCATATGCAGGCCAATCGCCGCAATACCATAAAGCGCAGAGCCAATGATCCCGCTGTCGCCGGTATAGGCGGCAATCGCGGCGCCAATCCCGGTCAGCGCGCTTGACATCATCTTGCGAGGGATTGCCGGGCGGCGGGCGACGCGGCGGGCGTGATAGGCGGCTTCGGCCTGCAATCCTTCCCGCAGCATCCATGCGGCAAGGGTCAGAACGGCGCCACCGATCAGGGCCGTGACCAGGGTCTGCGGGCCTTCATTCAGCGATGTGAACACCAGAATGATCGCAGGGACAAACAGCAGGTTCGATTTCGCACCGGGCCGCGCGACCGCAACCGGCGCACCCGAGGGCGACCCGCCCTCACCATCGGGGCTGTATTTACCGCCAAATCGCTTTGCCACCTCAGACGCCCCCCAGCCAGCCGGTGGTCAGACCGATCAGCAAAAGGACAAGCAGAATATAGGCAATGCGTTGGAAGGTTCCGGGCATGTTATCCTCGCCTGTTGAACGGGCCAGACCAGCCACTGACTGCATGACAGCAAGCATGGCCAGCGCTGTGGTCACAATCGCAGCAATGAACAAAATCAACAAGATCAGGCGAAACATCGGTTCCTCGCATCATCCCCCACTCCTTTCCAGATAGGCACAGACAGGCCCGTTTACGAGTGTTTCTGCAACGCGGTGCGCTCTGCATCCAGTTTGCGGCGGTAACCGGACTGGATGATTTCCACCGCCACCAGCACCACAACCGAGAAGTAGAATGTGGATTTGGACATTGGCACGATCTCACGGTCAAACACACGCAAGGCCAGGTCCTTCGCCTCCTCATGGGGCACGCCCATGCTTTCGACACCATGCACGGCGGCCTGTCCGGCCTCACCCAACAGTACGACACCGACGATCAGCAAGATGAACAGGCCCAGAACCTCGTACATGCGGTTTTTCTCAAGAAACCGGGTCACCCCATCGGCCAGCACCAGCATGGCAAGGCCCGACAGGATGATCGCAAAGGCCAGGATCGGGAAAACATCGGTGATGGCAATGGCCGACAGCACGGAATCAAACGAAAAGATCAGGTTCATCAGCACGATCAGCATGACCACCTGTGTCGCGGATTTGGCTGATTTGCCCTCCACATCATGGCTCAGATCATCCATGGACAGCATATGGCCAATCTCTTTGACGGCCGTGTACATGATGAAAATCCCACCAAAAATAAAGACTACGGTGGCAAAGTTCACGCCGCCCGTCAGGATACCTTCCCATTCAAGGATGTAGAACGGCTCTGACAGCGCATCCAGCAGTTGGATCATGGTGAACAACAAGATCACGCGCAGGGCGACGGCGATGATGATGCCCCATGTGCGCACAGCCTTCTGCTGGGCCACAGGGGCCCGCTGGCTTTCGATTGAGATGTAAAGCAGATTGTCGAACCCCAATACGGCCTGCAAAAAGCATAGCATGATCAGGTTGGTCGCGTTTTCAAGCGTCAGCAGTTCAGCCAAAGCATTGTCCCCCGGTATTTTCTTTTGAAACCACCATGCACAACGCATGTGACAGGGCAAGGGTTCAAAATTGAACGAATTTCCCCCTTGCGAGCCGTTGATATGCACTTTGCAGACGTTTCGGATCAGGAGGTATGGGAGGCCTTACCTGTGCAGCCGTACGATTTTATGGTATTTATCGCGGCATTTAAGGCAGTTGTTATTGATTGGACAGTTTCATGAATGAGCATTCTACAATACCGCAATATGCAGCAGATATTGACGATAGCACCCCTGATCCCTGCAAGATGGCTGACGATGACCGGATACAAAAGGGTCAGACCGACCCGCTTGGCGACACGGTAGACCGCATTCTGGTCGGCACTGATCGCTTCATCATCTACTCCGTCGTACAGGCAAGCGGGCCCGCCCATCTGACAGAATTGGATGACGTTGGGGAAGGGCGGCAAGGTGTCAGTCGGCTGTTTGGTGGCAACAAAAGCTCCGGGGTGGATCATGTGTGGCTGCGCACCAAATATCCGCGCGACTACGAATGTGCAAAAAAACTGCGCGCGAACCTTGGGGCCATCGCCGCCGATCTGGCGCATATCTGCGATGTGGTCGACAGCATCTGCCGGTCCGGAAACCTTGACGCCAGCAGTTCGGCGTCATTGCGCCGCCGCGCGACCGAGATGATGGCCCGCGCGATGGAAATGGCCTACGAGGGGAACAAGGACGAGGCGAAGGAACTCCTTAGCCATCTGCGCAAGAACATCACGACGCTGCGCGATAGCAAGAACCGTATGCGTTATGTGCAGGGCAACCTGCTTGCGCTGGCCGCGATCCTTGGAATCTGGGTTGGTTTCCGTTTCACAACCCTCATGTCGAGCCTGGTCGTGAACGAGGCGTCGATGGCCTTCGATGTCCACGCGCTGGATGTGCTGGCGCTGGGCGCAATCGGGGCGTTTTTCGCGGTGTCGGCCTCTGTCAGCGATATCCGGGTGGATCATTCCGTGTCGTTTTGGGAAATGGTCTATACCGGGTTCGTGCGCATCCCCATCGGCGTGATTGCGGCGGGTGTGGCGATTTTCCTGATTTCAGGCGATTGGTTGCTGGCTTCCATCGAGCCTGCGGTGTTGCCATGGACCTATCTGCTTTTCGGCTTTCTGGCGGGGTTCAGCGAATTATTCGTGCCCAACGCACTGCGGCAGGTTGAGGGTGCGGCGACCGTTGCCGTTCCGGCGAACGGCGCACAGACCCCAGGCTGACCGTCGCTGGTGCTACTTTGGCTTGCCACGGGTCGGGCGGTTGACCGGTTTGCGCACCCGTGTCGGTTTGGGCTTGTCTGACAGGCCCAACTGATCACGGACCACCCGCTGTTTCAGCTCTTCGACCGCGCCGGCGGCAAGGTTGCCAAGCTGGAACGGGCCATAGCTGACCCGGATCAGCCGGTTCACTGTCACCCCGATGGCTTCCATCGCGCGGCGGATTTCGCGGTTCTTACCTTCGCGAATTGATACGGTCAGCCAGGCATTCGCCCCTTGCTGGCGGTCGAATGTCACAGTCATCGGCTGATATCGTATGCTATCCACCGCGATCCCCGCACGCAATTGATCCAGCTTGGCCTCGCTGACAGAGCCGTTGATGCGCACCCGGTAGCGGCGCAGCCATCCGGTGCTGGGCAGTTCCAGCCGGCGCTTCACGCCGCCATCATTGGTCAACAGCAGCAGACCTTCGGAATTCAGATCAAGGCGTCCCACTGACATCACACGCGGCATCGTGTCGGGCAGTGAGGCGAACACGGTCGGGCGGTCCTTTTCATCGCGTTCGGTCGTCACAAGGCCCGCAGGTTTGTGATAAAGCCAGATGCGCGGCGGGTCCGGTTCGCCGACCGGTTTGCCATCGACCGTGATCTTATCAGTGGCGGTCACGTTCAGGGCAGGGCTGTCGATGCGCTTGCCATTGACCGCCACGCGGCCCGCTTCGATCATACGCTCCGCCTCGCGGCGGCTTGCAACGCCCGCACGGGACAAAACCTTGGCGATGCGGTCGCCGGATGGGGGTGTATCGGTCATATCATGGCTCTAGGATGCATCGGGCGGCGGCGCAATCGGCTTATGGCCCGCCACGCTGGTCGCGCAACCGAAAAAATGCTTCTTCAGGGTGACGGTCAGACCCGCATCACGCAGGGCTTCGGCCATATGGGCGCTATCGCCGAAATTACGGGTATAGGTGCCGATCATGCTGAAATCATGGGCGCCTTTCAGGAAGAATCGTTCGATCTGCGGCAGCATCCGGTCCAGATAAAACCGGTAGAACGGGCGCAAGACCCACCCTTGCGGATCAGACGCCTCGATCAATGAAAAATGGCCGCCGGGTTTGAGGATGCGGGCGATTTGCCGGGCGAGGACCGTCTGCTGATCGGGATTGAAGGTCTTGAGGCCGAAGGTCGAAATCAGAATGTCAGCCATGCCTTCCGGCAGATCCGTTTCCAGCGCGTTCGCTTCGACATGGGTGATCCGGTCGGCATGGGTGTGATGCAGGCGGGCAACCGCGTCCAGGTGCATCCGGTGCGAGATATCAAGTGCTGTGATCCGCCCCAGACCGGGGAACCGGCGCAAGAGATGCGGCCAGACCTCGCCCGTGCCCGCCATCAGATCAACGGCCACTGCGTCCGACTGCATGGGGCGGGGCAGGCGGGCCACGCATTGTTTGCGCCAGATATAGGTAAAGCCAAAGGAACTGACCGCGCTCCACCTGCGGTAATTGGCAGAGCAGCGGTCAAACAGGTCGGCCACAAAATCCGGATCATAGATATCGGTCTGGCTGGTATCACTCATCAAGGCACCTTTCGCTTTCAAGCGACCTGCGCAGCGAAGACGCTCGGTGTCAATGCGTGACCACCCCTGGGGCTTATTCCTTCTCAGGCAGTTCCGGGGCCTTGCCCCGATAGAACTTGGTCAGGGGGCGCGGCACCTCGCTGCCGTCCCACATGAAGGGCAGCACGCCTTTCATCCCGGCCTGGTTTCGCATCTCGATAATGTCCGCGTCTGATTTGGTGACACGTTGCGACATGCGCCGCCCCCATTGGGCCAGATAGCCGTAAAGCCGGGTGATCTCGGCGTCATGGGCATCACCCTTGGCGAGGTCAATGAATTCATCCAGGTCGGTTTGCAGATCAAAAAGCATCGGGCGGAATCCGCCTTCAGCATGCATCATCTTCCAGCGGCCATCAAACACCATGAACAGGCGGCAATCGCGCGGCTCCAACCCAAGGTCCTCGGCCAGCGGGGTACCGGAATAATCAAATTCGCTGATCAGAAAGTCGCGCCAGTCCGGGCTTTCGCCATCCAGCCATGGCTGCAGCGACCGGCCTTCGATGATATGGGCAGGCACCTCGCCACCCGCCGCCTCGACAAAGGTCGCGGCCAGATCAAGGCTTTCGACCAAGGCGTCGCAGGTCGTGCCGCGGGTGCCATTGGCACGCCTGCGCGGGTCATAGATGATCATCGGGATCTTGGCGGACTGGTCGTGAAACAGGGATTTCTCGCCCATCCAGTGATCGCCCAGATAATCTCCGTGGTCTGATGTCAGCACGATCATCGTGTCCTTCATCGTACCTGTGTCTTCCAGATGATCCAGAATGCGGCCCAGATGATCGTCACATTGCTTGATCAGA
The DNA here is from genome assembly GCA_947488175.1 of uncultured Paracoccaceae bacterium. Lineage (GTDB taxonomy): Bacteria > Pseudomonadota > Alphaproteobacteria > Rhodobacterales > Rhodobacteraceae > Yoonia. Next base: position 491,690 of record CANKYO010000004.1, on the reverse strand, counting down.
CCCATATAGGCGGGGATCACCTTTTCGCGGACCTCGTCGCGCTGAAAGGCGCAGCCGACACGATTGTTCATATAGCCGTTGAACACCGGATGGGCATCCTCGCGCTCTCTCTCGTCGCGCAATGGGGGCGGGACAAGGTCGGTGCCATACATGTTGTGATAGGGGGCAGGCACGATGTAGGGCCAATGCGGCTTGATATAGCTGACATGGGCACACCACGGCCCCTTGGCCTGATCCATGAATTCGATGGCCTTGGTGGTCAGCCAGGCGGTTTCTGAATCCTCTTCATGAATATTGGCGGGGCGGTCGGCATTTTCATACATCCAGCCGGATGCCATGCGGTTTGGCGGCTTCACCCCCGCATTGGCATGGTCATGCCATGGGTTATCGGCAGGATAGCCCTTGGATTTCAGGTATTCATTATAGGGCGAGCGCTTTTCATCATAGAACCCTTTCGGCCCCTGCGCCCATAACCCGTCATCGCGGATCCAGACATCAAATCCACATTCCGCCTGTCGCGCACCGATCACGCTGTCTGCATCCAGTCCCAGCCGCTCCATGCCTTCCTTGTCGGCATGCATATGGGTCTTGCCGATCAGCCAGCAATCCATGCCGATCTTGCGCAGGTGATCGCCAATCGTCTGCTCGCCCACGCGCAAGGGAAAGTTGTTCCATTGCGCCCCATGGCTCGACGGATACCGCCCGGTATAGAACGACATGCGGCTTGACCCGCAGATCGGCGATTGGACGTAGGTATTGGTAAAGCGGACCCCCATCGCTGCGACCCGGTCAAAATGCGGCGTATCCAGATGCGGGTGGCCTGCGCAGCTCAGGTAGTCAAAGCGGAGCTGGTCATACATGATGAAAAGAATATTCATGGCAATGCGTCCTTTGTGATGAAAACGTTGAAAATCTGGCGCAAATAGCGGCGCCCGCAGCCCAACTACATCTTTAGCGTGTGCGTCACCATGTGAAACCCCGTGTGCAAACTGTTGTTTTCGCCGCGTTCAAGTGATCGTTATCGGTGCGTTGGTCACCTGTCTGCGGTAAGCCTTTCTTAATCTCTATCATCGTGCGGGGCATTCACCAGCCGGATTTGGCGAAAAACTGCATCAGGGTCCGACGCAAGTCCGATGTTTTGCCGACGCGATGCCGACCGGCCAAAACCGACTCAGGCCCAGCAAAACAAGGCCGTTAACGATTGGCCTGTTGCATGTGGCAGATTCCCGACGTTCGGCCCATTAACCGATCTTGTCGCTTGGTGGCGAAACGGGCATCAAGACCTATGGTGTTTCGCACACATATGGACACGGCCCTGATCGAGGCGCGCGCCGCCGCCGAACGCGGTGAAGTGCCGGTTGGTGCCGTCATTGCCGGCCCGGACGGCATCGTCGCGCAGGCCGGAAACCGAACGCGCGAATTGAACGATCCCACCGCCCATGCCGAAATGCTGGTGATCCGAGAGGCCTGTAAAACCCTTGGAAAAGAACGGCTTACCGGGTTTGATCTTTACGTCACGCTGGAACCCTGCCCGATGTGTGCCGCCGCGATCAGCAACGCGCGTATCGCGCGGCTTTACTATGGGGCGGGTGATCCCAAATCCGGCGGGGTGGGGCAGGGGCCACGCATCTTCAGTCATGCGCAATGCCACCATGTGCCTGAAATCTATGACGGAATCGATGCAGCCGCATCCGAGGCACTGTTAAAGAGCTTCTTCGCCGCGCGGCGGTGACAATTCCTGGCACGGGAATTGGCATCAAACTTTCGGTGAAAGTTTGATCGCTCAGATGTCGACCACGTCCATTACCTCGGGCGTCAGCACATTCACATCCGGCAGCGCATCCACCAGCGGCTGCGCGGATTGTGCGAGTAAAGGAAATGTTTTGTAGTGGCAGGGAATGATCATCTTGAAATCAAAGAACTTTTTCGCGGCAAACGCCGCACCCTCCATGCCCATCGTATAATGGCCGCCGCAGCACAAGATACCAATGTCAGGCTGATAAAACTCTGCCATCCAGCCCATATCGGCCATTACGTCCGTATCGCCGGACACATAAACCGTATGACCATCCCCCTTGATCATATACCCGGCCTCGGTTCCGGCATAGGCGCTGCCCAGCGATGACGAATGTGTGGCCTGTACCATGGAGACTTTCGCGTCGTTCAGATCGACTGTGCCGCCCTTGTTGAATTCGACGGTACCGTGACTTTCGAAGGCTGCACAAAGCTCTGGAATACCGACAACGGATGCGCCTGTTTCCTGAGCGATATCAGTAACTTCCGAGGCATGATCGAAATGCCCATGGGTCAGCAGAATATGGGTCGCACCCGCCAACGTATGCGCCCGCCTGTCATTGGGGAATGACGGATTTGCCGCCAGCCACGGGTCGATCAGGAGTACCGCGTCAGCGACTTCCATCCGGAAACTCGCGTGTCCCAGCCATGTAATTTTCATATTGCCCTCCACTGCTTTCCGGTCAGGATAACGGTCAGTGAAAGGGGCGCAAGATGGACTGGTTCGAACAGATCGACGGATATTGCGAACGGACCGATTTTACCTATTGGTCTGAACCACTTAACGCGATCACCAATCTGGCTTTCATCATCGCGGCGATCATCATGTGGCGGCGCAGCGCGGGTCTGCCTGCCGCCCGCTTTCTGTGCATGATCCTGTTCTGCATCGGGGTGGGCAGCTATCTGTTCCACACCCATGCAATACAATGGGCCGCCCTGGCCGATGTCGCCCCAATCGGGCTGTTTATCCTGACCTATCTGTTCCTAGCCAACCGCGATATGGTTGGCATGCCGTGGTGGGTGGCGCTGCTAATCACCGCCCTTTTCGCCCCCTATGCCTATGTAATCGTGCCACTTTTGAACCAGTTGCCGTTCTTTCGCATCTCGAATTTCTACTGGACGGTGCCGATCCTGCTGATCCTGTATGCGGCCCTGCTGCGCGGGCCGGTGGGCAGAGGTTTCATAATCGGTGCCGCCATTTTGTGTCTGTCGATCACGCTGCGATCGCTGGACGAAATCTGGTGTGCGCAATTCCCAACGGGGACGCATATCTTCTGGCATTTGCTCAACGGCCTCATGCTGGGTTGGATGATCGAAGTTTACCGTCGCCACATGCTTGCGACCCGTGCTGCGTAGCGGTAAACGCAGGCAACAGTTTTACCGGAGAGGCCCATGTCAATCGACACCGAAACCGCCCGCCGCGTGGCCAAGCTGGCCCGCATCAAGGTCGAAGACGACCAACTGCCTGCACTGGCGGGCGAATTCAGCGCGATCCTTGATTTTATCGAACAACTCAACGAGGTCGATGTTGAGGGCGTGGAACCGATGACATCCGTAACCCCACAACGCCTCAAGCGGCGTGATGATGTGGTCACTGACGGTGATCAGCAAGCGGCTGTTCTGAAGAACGCGCCCGATGCGCGTGAAGGGTTCTTTGCCGTGCCAAAGGTGGTTGAATAATGACCGATCTGACCAAATTGACCATTGCCGAAGCCCGTGACGCGATGCGCAAGGGCGACACGACCAGTGCCGAGATCACGCAGGCCTGCCTGACCGCCATCGAAGGGGCCGGGGCGCTGGGTGCGTTTGTCCATCACACGCCCGAGATTGCGACCGAACAGGCCGCCGTTGCGGATGCCCGGATCAAGACAGGCGATGCGCCTGATATGTGCGGTATCCCCTTGGGGATTAAGGATTTGTTCTGCACCAAGGGCGTGCCGTCGCAGGCGGCCTCTGGTATCCTCGAAGGGTTCAAGCCGGAATATGAAAGCACCGTGACCAGTCAGCTTTTTGATGCTGGTGCGGTCATGCTGGGCAAGCTGAACATGGACGAATTCGCCATGGGTTCGTCCAACGAAACATCCGTTTACGGCAACGCTGTCAACCCGTGGCGGCGCGGCAATGATGATGCGGCGCTGACGCCGGGTGGATCTTCGGGTGGATCGGCTTCTGCGGTTGCCGCTGACCTTTGCCTTGCCGCAACAGGCACCGACACTGGCGGTTCCATCCGCCAACCTGCCGCCTTTGTTGGCATCACCGGGTTGAAACCGACTTATGGCCGCGTGTCGCGCTGGGGGATCGTGGCTTTTGCGTCCTCGCTTGATCAGGCGGGGCCGATGACGAAGGATGTGCGCGACAGTGCCATCATGCTGCAGACCATGTGCGGGCATGATCCGAAAGACAGCACCAGCGCCGATCTGGCCGTGCCGGATTTTGAGGCCGCGCTGACCGGGGACATCAAGGGCAAAACCATTGGTATTCCAAAGGAATATCGGATGGACGGCATGCCGGAGGAGATTGAAAAGCTCTGGTCGGACGGCACCGCCATGCTGAAAGATGCGGGTGCCGTGATCAAGGATATCAGCCTGCCGCATACGCAATATGCACTGCCTGCCTATTACGTGATTGCGCCCGCTGAGGCGTCATCGAACCTGGCCCGCTATGACGGTGTGCGTTTCGGTCATCGCGCCAAGCTGGCGCAGGGCGACGGCATCACAGAGATGTATGAAAAGACCCGCGCCGAAGGCTTTGGCCCCGAGGTGCAGCGCCGCGTGATGATCGGGACCTATGTGCTGTCCGCTGGTTTCTATGATGCCTATTACAACCGGGCGCGCCGGGTGCGGACATTAATCAAGCAGGACTTTGAAACTGTTTTTGCCGATGGGGTCGATGGGATTCTGACGCCCGCGACCCCGTCTGCAGCCTTTGGCCTGGGCGAGATGACGGATGCCGATCCGATCCAGATGTATCTGAATGACGTCTTCACGGTTACAGTGAACCTTGCTGGCCTGCCGGGGATTTCGGTACCGGCGGGGCTAGACAAGCAAGGCCTGCCCTTGGGCCTGCAGCTGATCGGACGGCCATGGGAAGAAGCCGATTTGCTGAACGTGGCTTACACGCTGGAAGGGGCCGCAGGTTTTGTAGCCAAACCGACCAAGTGGTGGTAGTTTCGGCCAAAAGAAAACAGATTTGACAGGTGATCAGCGATGAAATCGGGTTTGGTAGTATTGGCAGCGTTGACGGTTCTGGCCGCCTGTGGATCACCGCAGCCAACGCAGCGCGGTATCGGTTTTGATGACTTTTCGCAGTTCGAGCTGGAGCGCGCCCGGCGCGAGGCAGCTCTGTCGTCACCACGTCAGTCGATCATTCCACCGCCGCAGGTAAATACCATACCGGGGGCGTCGCCGTTGCCGCCTGGAGGTATCCCGTCCAGCGATCTGGCGGCGGCTGGTATTGGTCAGGTGCAAACGCCAGTGAACACCGGCAATGATCCTGGCCGGACGCAAGGCCTGGATGCGTCGCCCACCAATGCCCCGCCGGCGCTGGCCAATAATCCAGGCATTTCGGACGAGCAGAGTTTTGACGCCGTGGCGGGCCGCGAAACCATCGAAAGCGATGCGGAACGTCGTGCCGCCCAGGCCGCCGCCCGGCAGGAGATTCAGCCGACAGCCGTGCCGCAGCGCCCAAGCTCTACCGGGCCGAATATCGTGGAATACGCCATTAACGCGCCCAATGTGAAAGGGCAGGAATGGTACAGCCGGTCGATCCTGTCAGGGCAGGGACGGTTCCAGCGCAACTGCGCGGGCTATGCCAGCCCGGATGAGGCACAGCGCGATTTTCTTTCCCGTGGCGGGCCAGAGCGTGACCGGCTGGGCATTGATCCCGATGGTGACGGCTTTGCTTGCGGCTGGGATCCCGCACCATTCAAGCGGGCTGCCGGCAACTGAGGCTGACAACCTACAACTCCCCCAATTGCGGGCCGCGTCGTGATCATCCGCGACCCGATATGGTGGTGATCCATTACACCGCGATGGAGACGGCCGAGGCGGCGCTGAAGACATTATGCAACCCCGAAACCGAAGTGTCGGCCCATTACCTGATCGCTGCGGATGGCGAGGTCATGTCGCTGGTACCTGAGGCGCTGCGTGCGTGGCATGCAGGGGCGGGGCGTTGGGGCGCAGTGACGGATGTCAACAGCCGCTCCATCGGGATTGAATTGGCTAATGACGGGTTCAGCCCATTTGCTGCGCCTCAGATGGATGCGCTGGCCGATCTGCTGCGGGGTATCCGCGCGCGCTGGGATATCCGGCCCGAGCGGATCATCGGCCATTCCGATATGGCACCGGGCCGCAAGATTGATCCCGGTCCCCGCTTTGACTGGCGCAGACTGGCGCTGGAGGGGCTGGCGGTCTGGCCGCACGCGCAAACAGGCGACTTGGCAAAGTTCGTGCCGATGATGCGGACCTTTGGCTACACCCCCGATGCAGATGCGGACTTGCTGCTGCAGGTGTTTCGTATGCATTTCAGGCCCGGCGCCACAGGCCCGCTTGACCCGAAGGATGCGGGGATGATCACCGATCTGGCCCGCCGTTTTCCCGTTGACGTCAACGCGGCGTCCACCTAACTGATCTCTTGCGCGGATGGCTGGATGGCTGCGGTGGCAATACCGAGGAAAGTCCGGACTCCACAAAGCACGGTGCCGGGTAACGCCCGGCGGGGGCAACCCCAGGGAAAGCGCCACAGAGAACAGACGGCCATGCATGCATGGTCACGGTGAAACGGTGGGGTAAGAGCCCACCGCGCGATGGGCAACCAGAGCGGCACGGCAAGCCCCACCGGGAGCAATGCCAAATAGGGACCTCGTGCCGAAAGGCGGGGATGCTTGACCCCCAGACGGTCCGGGTTGGCAGCTAGAGGGTGTCTGGTAACAGATATTCTAGATGAATGGTCATCCAGGGTGGTTCGCCACCGGGACAGAATCCGGCTTACAGGCCATCCGCGCAATTTTCATAAAATTAGGTTGTCTTTAAGGATGGCGAACTACCTCTGGTTTAAGAAGAGGAGGACTGCGCATGAAAATCGCAGAAACGCCCAGACGGAGCGGAGTTGATGCGCCCACGCTCGCGGAGTTACGCAACAGCAGTGATTGTGTGAAGCTGCTGAATACGGTCGGGCGGATCAGTTTCATGGGTGAACAGAGCCTGAGGGTCATGGAACTGACAGACATGTCCGAAGTGGTCGGCAAATGCTGGTGGGAGTTTTGGCCCACCGATCAACAGGCCATGATCAAATCCCGGTTCGATGCGGCGCTGGCCGGTGATGTGCAGCAGTTCAAAACAACCCGGCGCATGCCCAGTGGAAAACTCAAGGACTGGTCGATCACCCTGTCGCCTGTTCCGGGTGTGAACGGTGTCAGCACCTCGGTGCTCGTTCTGTCACGCGACGTGACGCCAGCCCCCTGATTTATCGCCTTTGCGGTTGACAGGGGCGTGCCCAAGGTTAAAAGGCAGCTTCAATCAGATTCATGCGATCTGCGCGCAACGCGGCCCGCAACCAGGAGAGATGAGACATGGCGAAGCCGACCACCATCAAGATCCGCCTGAACTCCACCGCGGGGACCGGGCATTTCTACGTCACCAAGAAGAACGCCCGCACCATGACCGAAAAAATGGTCGTGCGGAAATATGACCCCGTCGTGCGCAAGCATGTCGAATACAAAGAAGGCAAGATCAAGTAAAGATCGCCACTTTGGGACAGTGATAGGGCCGTGCAACCTGCGCGGCCTTTTTTGTTGTCGGGCGCTTGGGTCAGGGAAACCTGCCTATTGGTGCCGCGCGCGCTGTTCTATGCTTCGTTCATTGGAACAAAGGAGCATTGATCATGGGTTTTCAATGGACAGAGGTGAACAATGGCAATCTTTCAGCGCCCGGTTACACATTGGCGGGTCGCGGGGATGGACCGGCAACATCGACCGGCGATGCCGTTGCAGCAGTTGTACAGGCCGGGTCGCAGGCGCTGAATTCCTGGTCGGTCGATTATGCGATCAACCGCGAGAGGGAACGGCAAAGCGCGTTTCTGCCAAACTATTTTCAGGGTCACGAGACAGGCGGCATGATCGCCATTGCAGCCATTGATGTCACCAATGTTGGCGGGCAGAGCGCAAACCGTTTCATGCATCTGGAGCTGTTTCTGGGCATCTATCGCACGCCCCGCGACGCGATCAGCGTCTGGCGCCGTCGTGATCGGCTGAGCAGTGCAGTGGGCACCGTGGCCTACCGGTTTTTCTGGATCACCCGCACCGGCGCATAGCGGCTCAGAGTACGACCGTCACCAGCAGCGCCAGCAAAAGCCCCGCCTGCGCAAAGAGCGTCAGCAGCATCCCGTAAAACCGCAGTCGCCAGTTGGTGCCGTGGATGCCGAAATAAAGGGCGTGCATGACGCGACCCGTGGTCAAGGCGGCGGCCAGAACGCCAAGTATGATCACGTTGCCCGCCTGAAGTTCGATCAGGGCGAGAAGGATGATGGCGAGCGGTATCTGCTCGGCCGCATTGGCCTGCCCACGGATCGCCTTGATCATTTCCCGGTCGTCATTGTCACCCAGCACCACGCCGTCTCGACGACGCAGCACGATGACCTTGTAGGTCAGCAGCAACAAGATCAGCCCATTGGCAATGGCGGCAAGGCTGGTGATGGGTAGTTCTGGAAGTGTCATCGGGTGGCCTGTCATTGCACGTTGCTGAAAACGAGAGTTGATCCGGTCCGCACTTGATCAGAAAACAGAGTTCAGCGTGAACCCGACCGAAAACGTATCCCTTGTGAACCGGCTGATGTTACTTTCCGCGATGCTTCCGCTGATCGCAAGGCCAGGGCTGAAACCGGCATATTCGATACCCGGGAAGCCGATATCGACCCCGTAAAAGAGGCTGTTATCCTCCCGTCCGCCATCAATCGGGCCGAACAGGGCGTATTCGGGATAATCAATGGTCTTGATCCCGCCACTGACCCCAAGCGATATTGGGCCAATCGGTTCGGCCCAACTGTAGGACCCCTGAAGGGACCACTCCTCGAACGTGAAATTCTGTGAAAACCCATCGGAATCCGTCCGGCCGATAAAGCCGGTGACCCGATCACCGTTTTCACGGCGATAGGACAGTCCGCTGCGCAGGGTCGTGCGGATCACATCGCGGATGCCTTTGGATTCGTAATCCTGCCATTCGCGTTGCGCCGACAGCAGCAGGGTCGTCTGTTCGGTTAATGACAGGTTTCGGCTGAAGCTGAGCCGCCGGTAATCGTAATAGGGCTCACCGCCAAAATCGAAGCTGCCAAAGTTGATCCGCGCGCCGAATGTGCCGTTTTCCAGCGCCCGGTCGTAGATCAGCGACAGATCGAATAGGTCCGATGCAAAATCATCAGGGTCCAGAATGATCGTAGCGGTGCTGCCGGGGCGGGGGTCTTCGACCTCTTCATCCTGCAGTCTGACCCGGACACCCTGATATTGAAACGCGACGGCGGCACGATCCCGCGGCGAGGAATAGAACCGATACTGGGTGCGGAAATTCAGGGTCCCGCGCACGCCCGACAGCGCCAGAGAATCCGCCGAGAGCGTGGTGTTCGGAATCACTTCGCCTGATATCTCAAGCTCTGCATCGTCGGTGCCGCCGTTGACGTTGTTGGATGGCACAATGGAAATGGACAGGTTGGTTGACCAGGGATTGGCCCGCCGCACGCCTGCCGCATCGCGGATTGTCCTTGCGCGTTCTTCTTCGTTTGGCACCACCGTTAGCGCGCGGCGCAGCCAGAATGTGGCCAGCGTGTAGCGTTCTTCGTTCGCGGCGGCGAGGGCTGTCAGGCGCGCGGCCTCGTAACGCTGCACATCCGTTTCCGACAGGCGGAAGGCGCGCGCGCCGGCTTGCCGTCCTTCGGCGGGCTGTCCGACACGGGGGGCGCCTGCGGCGACCACCAGCAATGCGGTGCGATCATCGGGGTTCACCTGCAACAAGCTGCGCGCGATTTGCAGGGCAAGCTCGGTTTCCCCGGCCAGCAAGGCGCGGGTGGCGATCACGCGCGCTTCATCGATTGGGACATCAACGGTTGTCTGGGCCACAGCAGCGGTTCCAAGCAGGCCAAATGCTAATGCCGCCGCTCTTGCGGGCATGACAAGACAGGTCATGAAATATGTGCGCATGGGTTGCCTTGTCTCCTGCCGATAGGCCGTTTGAATTTTGGCGAACCCTAACACCAGCACTGCGAATTACCACGCCCCATACTGGCCCGAATAACGTATGCGCCGATTTCCGGGTATGAAGGTTTTGCCACAGGCCTTCAATCCCTATAGTCAGCGAAAGACTCAGTAAAAGCCGGAGAAAACGGATGCCCATCACCCCCGACCAACAGGCCGAAATCGATGACCTGCGCGCCAACCCCAAGCCCACATTGCGCGCTGTCGCCGACGGGATGGAGGCGCATCTTTACAAGGCGTATGACGTGCTCGACCACGGGTTCATCCGGGTGATCGATTATATGGGCGACGATGCCGCGATCTGTCAGGCGGCGCGCGTCAGCTATGGCAAGGGCACCAAATCCGTCCAGAATGACGAAGGGCTGATCCGCTATCTGATGCGCCACTGGCATTCGACCCCGTTCGAGATGTGCGAGATCAAGCTGCATGTGAAGCTGCCGGTTTTCGTGGCCCGCCAGTGGATCCGGCACCGGACGGCGAATGTGAACGAATACTCGGCGCGCTATTCGATCCTGGATCGAGAATTCTACATCCCCGAGGCCGATAAACTGGCCGCCCAGTCCGTCATCAACAATCAGGGCAGGGGCGAGGCGCTGACAGGCGAAGAAGCGGCCCGCGTGCTGGAATACCTCAAGGGCGACGCGGCCCGGTGTTATGACCATTACGAGGAAATGATCGGGCAGGAGGGCCAGCAGGGCCTCGCCCGCGAACTGGCCCGCATGAACCTGCCCGCCAATATCTACACCCAATGGTACTGGAAGGTGGATCTGCACAACCTTTTCCACTTCCTGCGCCTGCGGGCGGACGCGCACGCGCAATATGAAATCAGGGTCTATGCGGAAGAGATCTGCAAGGTGGTGGCCGACTGGGTCCCCGCGGCCTATGGCGCGTTCGAGGACTACCGGATGGGCGGCGCCACGCTCTCGTCAAAGGCGATTGACTGCGTAAGGCGTATGCTCAAGGGTGAAGATGTGACGCAGGAGACCTCGGGCATGTCCAAGGGGGAATGGCGGGAGTTTATGGGGGTGATTGGGTGAATTTCGAAACTGAATTTGATACTCAGCTAACCAAATCTGAATTGGAAAAACTTCTCGAAGAGGCTGAGGGTTTTAGACGCCCGCATGCAAAGACCAGTTATAAGGATTGGCATGACCGAGTTGTTGAATATTTGACGGAACATTACACTTCAGACGAAATAAGTGAATTTTTCGTAAGCGCGTCTGATCTTGTTTTCAGCACATTTTTCTTTGGCGACATATCGGAGGAGGACATGATTGTCTCTTATGATCACGCGAAGGCCAGAAAAGCGCTACGCAATATTATTAGGAATACTGCTGCAGAAGCTGAAGTTGAGACTTTTCCCGCGGGTGCTCGAAGACAAAACACGGCTAGCAGAAAGATCTTTGTTGTTCATGGTCACCACGAGGCGACAAAGGAGGCAGTTGCCAGAACTCTCGAAAGGCTTGGTCTTGAACCGATAATTCTCAGCGAGCAACCAAACGGCGGAAAGACAATAATCGAAAAGTTCGAGGTCTATTCTGACGTTGCTTTTGCGGTAGTCCTTATGACACCGGATGATAAGGGCGCGCCGGTTGGAACTGATTTTGAGAAGTACCGGAACCGGGCCCGGCAGAACGTCATTTTGGAGCTTGGCTACTTTATCAGTGCATTGAAACGAGATCGGGTGTTCGTATTGAAAGAGAATTCCGTCGAAGAGCCTAGCGACATTTTTGGAGTCGTTTATGAGCAAATCGATCAAGCTGGCCATTGGAGATATGCTTTAGCAAAGGAATTGCGAGCAGCGGGTTTTGATGTCGATTTGAACCTTGTTGGGTAGTCTTACCTGCCGTTATCAACACTAGATCAAAGGCCCGGCATCGCCGGGCAGCGCCCGGGCCTCCCCCACGGGGAGGGCGCTTTTGCAACGCCGCACCCCGCGCAACAGCCACCCATAAACGCCAAGCCCCGCCAAACAGACCCGTTTCAGCGCCCACCCCGAGGTCCGTGCGCTGCCCTGCTGTTGTGCGCGACAATGACCGTGGTTTTTGGCAATCTGATGCTTCCGCTGCGCGAAAGCGCGCCCGCGACGGGGCTCCGCCCGTTTGAACCTGAAATGATCCCCCGGATCATTTCCGAGACAGTTCAAACCCTCCCCCGCTGGGAGGGCGCTTTTGCAACGCCGCACCCCGCACCGCAGTCACCGATAAACGCCAATCCCCGCCAAACAGTTCCGCTTGAGCGCCCACCTCGAGGTCCGGGCGATGCCCTGCTGTTGTGCGCGACACTGGCCACGGCTTTCATAGCAATCAAACGCCTCCGCTGCGCGAAAGCCGCGCCCTCGACGGGGCTCCGCCCGTTTTCGCCTGAATTGATCCATTGGATCAATTCCGAGACGGCTCAAACTCTCCCCCACGGAGAGGGCGCTTTTGCAACATCACATCCCGCACAATCGCTGCATCTGAATTGACCGGCCCGCCGGGCACACATGACGGCGCGCCCACCCCGAGGTCCGGAAGCTGCCCTTATATTGCGCATAACGGCCGCGCCCCCTGGGCTCCGCCTGTCTGGACCTGAAACTGTCCAGTGGACGGTTTCCGAGACGGTCCAGCCCCCCCCTCCTCGGACCCGGCGCTGCCCTGATGTGCAGCGTACGACCGTTACGGCCTCCGTGTCTGATCAAGGCTGTCACCGCCTGTAGGCTACGCATGACACCACATTCCATTAACCGAACATGAACGGTTCACATTTTTGCCGGGATTGGCCCATATGGCCGGATAAAACAAAACAATCGGGCTATGATTGATGATTATTCTGCGCGCATTCCCTCTGTCGTTTTCCATCCTCTGGCGGTTCCTGATCGTGCTGCCGTTTCTGCTGGTCTTTCTGGTCCTCTACGTCCTGCTGTCGGTCTTCTGGGGTATCTTCGCTGCTCTAATCTCACCCTTGCTGACCATCGGCATCATACTCGCGATGACATTCGTGATGGCGATGATCCCGATGATGGTGGGCACCCGGCTGGGCCTTCAAGCGCGAGGCGAGGCCGTGGACGGCTCTTACGTGAACCTGTTTCTGCCCTCTCTTGGCTATGGCGCGTTCGAGGCTGTGACCAAGCTGATTGTGACGTTCGGGGCGGCGGGGCTGCTGGTGCTGTTCTCCGGAGGAGGGTCTGCCACCGAGGTGACCGAATTGGCGGCTGGGGCCGTCGACCCGTTTTCTGATCTTACACTTGATGGTGGTGTTTCCGGCAGCGGCTGGCTGTTTCTGGCCACCAGCCTGATATTTGTCCTGATGCGCGCGGCCCTTTTGCCAGCTGTTGCTGGTGGCGCCGCCGGGCGTGACCCGAATGGTCAGTCTCACACCCCGTTTTCTGGAGTCGGGTCGGGGTTTCTGTCGCTCGTTCTGCTGATCATCATCATCTATCTGCTGGGTTTTCTTGCCATCCCCGCAGCCTTTATCATCGCGACCCAGTTTGGTCTGAGCGAGGTTATCATGGCCCGGGTCATGGAATTCTCGGTCATGGTAGATGCCGGCGGGTCGTATAGTTTTGCCCCGATCGATGCGATCATGGCGGGCATTATTATCGTCTATCTGTTGTGGCTGTTCAGCCTGCAATGCGCAGGTGCCGTGCTGGTCTATGAACGCCGCCGCGAGGCGCATGAGGCCGAACTGGCCTATAACCCGCCGGTGGAACGGATGGACCCTGACGACCTGCGCGAGATGGTCCGCAGCCGGATGCCGCAGCGCAAATACTGATCGGCTTTAGCGAGCTACGGCCCTGCTGCTCTCAATGCTGCCGATGGGGTGGTGAGCAACGGTCGCGCAGGTGGACTACGGATATTGTACCGATTGTGGTGAGGATATTGCCCCCGCACGTGTGGCTTCTACCACGCTCCGCTGGCGACAAACGCCAAAGCTGACGCGACGACACCGGGTCACAGTTAACGATTCGTAAAGTATTAGAGAGCACCCTGAGGTTGTTCTTGCATACGTAAGCAAGAACCTTCGGTAGTTGTTACCGCCTGCGCCACGCAGCAGATCGCGTGAAAATCGGGCCTGTTATGTTCATGACCCCACGTCACTGGGGGAAATGTGCCGCGAGGTTCCCCTCATCCAGATGGGGGCGTTTCCAGTACAAACGTTTTGAGAAATCAAGAACTGGGGATAGATATGACGACAAAGAAGACAAACGGACCATCCGACGAAGACACCACCCGCCGCGCCTTTTTGCCGATCCAAATGGATCTGGTGGAGCGGTTGACCCGAGAGGCGGAGAACCGCACCGGTCACGCCCCGTGCGCTGTGTCGGGCAAGTCTGGCGATTCAAACAAACTGGCAGCTTGAGCCCTGAAACAGGGGCTCAGCGCCAACTGGTTTCGCAAAGGTTTTCCAGTGGATCAACCACCCACTGACAGGTTCCCGGCCATTTTGCGTCCATCGCGACCTTCTACCAGTTCAAAGGTCACTTTTTGATCATCAGCCAATCCTGTCAGACCGGATTGTTCTACCGCTGAGATATGCACAAAAATGTCCGCACCACCGTCATCGGGTGCGATGAACCCATAACCTTTCGTTGTATTGAACCACTTTACAGTGCCACTCGGCATTGTCAGCACTCCTTCATGTCGCGCCCGTAGCGGGCAGGGCAGCACTTGGGCCCCGCGACAAAGCGGACTTCCCTTGGCCTTGTACCTTTACACTTAAGTGTTTTATCCAAAAGGCAAATGACAAGTCGTCGCATCCCCGCGAACCGGCAATCCCTTGCACATAGGACAGGCAAAATGCGTTTCTTTGGTCTGAAATCATGCGACACATGCCGCAAAGCGCTCAAATCGCTGGCAGCTGCGGGCCACAACCCACAGGTGATCGATGTGCGCGCTGACGGTGTGAGCGAAGAAGATCGCGGTGCGATCATCGCTGCGTTCGGCGAGACGGCGATCAATCGTGCCTCGACGACATGGCGCGGGCTGTCGGATGATGAAAAGGGTGCTGATCCGGCCGCCCTGCTGGCCGCCCATCCAACGCTGATGAAACGCCCGGTGATCGAGATGGACGGTGAATGGACGATCGGCTGGAAACCTGACGTTCAGGCACGATACCTTGGCGAATGATCTGACACTGCATAAGTATCATCCAGAGCAGTAAGGAGACACGCATGCGCAATGCGGCAATGACATTGGGCCTGATCGCGGGCGTCATGGGGATTTTCGTGGGCCTGTTCGGCTATGGTTACGCAGAGTTTTCGGAGCAGCATGCCGAAGTGGGTGAGCTATTCGGCATGCTCGAAAACCCCGGCTTCATCCGTTTCGCCAGCTTTATGGCACCGCTTTTGGCTATCGCAGGCGGGGCCATGGCAAAGGCCCGCGCGCTATGGGGCGGTATCCTGATGGTGCTGGCGGCGGCCTGTTTCTATGCCGCCTTTGGATTCAATGTCGCCACGATGTTCCCCATCGGCTTTGCTGGTCTGGGTGGTCTGCTGGCGATTGCCGCCGGTCAGCCGGATGAGCCTAAGGCGCACTTTTGAAGATAGCCCGGTCGAGCGACAACAGCCCTGGCCCCTTGAACACCAGGATCAGCAGGCACAGCACCCAGAATGCCCGCTGATCGAGGATCAGCGCGTCAGAGAACCGGTCGAACCATGCGCCAAGTGTGCCTTCGTGTTCGATTCCGCCGTGGCCATAGAGGTCTGTCAGCGACTGGACGATGATGAAGCCAATCATGCCGATCGCCGACAAACGCGTCAGCAAACCCACAATGATCAGCAATGGCAGGACGAATTCCGCCACCGTCCCGCCGACCACAACGGCCCAGTGAAAGACGCCCAGTTGTGATGTGTCATACCCCGCGGCCTCCATCGCTTTGGGGAAAATCTGGACATAGGCCCCCGATGACGGGGTCAGAAAGCCGAAAAACCCGGCTCCCAGTTTGGTCAGGCCCGAATTCCAGAAATACTGTAGCAGTACCCCCGCAAAGACGAGGCGTGCCAACAGGGGCAGGACCTGATCACCGGCGCGGTTCATCGGTTCGGTCATAGGCTCAAGCGGGGAAACGATCATATTCATAGGGGAGAGGCCTTTCAGTAAATATCGGTCACAGCGCCTTGGGACAGCAGCAGGTTCAGGACGCCAGCAAGGTTGAGCGTTTCGCCAGCGGTGTCGATGGCCACGCCCAGTGACTGCCCGTCGGCGAGCGCGGTGACACAAGTGGCACCGGCGGCGTTAATCAGGTGAATATCGGGGTCAAACCCGGCACGGGTGATCAACACCGCCTCCGCCTGCATCACGGGTTTGGGTGCATCGGCGGCAGTATTGGCGCGGTAGATGCTGTAGATGGGGAAGTCAGAGGTGAGTGTTTGCACGGCAGGCGCGATGCGCAGCCGGGTGTTCATCAGCGCGTCAGGTGCCAGCGCGCCAAGAACCTGCCCATCCGCCGGTCTGGCGTCCGCTGCGTGATAGGCGCGGCGCAGGCCCAATTCGATACGGGCGATGTCGGGTAGATAGGGCAACGATCTGGCCGGTTCAAACCCGGCAAGGAATGCTGGCATATCCTCACCATAGAACATCATCAGCGGCGATGTTGGCGGATGCTGGCGCAGATAAACGCCCGCCATCGCGCGGAAAAACGTGTCACCGACAAGTCTACGAATTACCGGGAAAGCCGTTTCCAGCGCGTCTGACAGGCTGACGGCGACGTTGTTGCGGTAGACGTTGAAGCGTTTGCTGGCGATATCCCCGCTTGGCGTTTGCAGCCCCTTGGGAACGGCAGCGCTGGGGTCCAACATCGCAGCCGTGAAATTGGCTTGCGTGACTGTCATGCTGTCACCAATGAGAGCGCGCGCCCGGCGCGGCGGGTTTCATCTGCCAGAACGGGCCAGGCCGGTACGTCATTGTCCCATTCGATCAACAGCGGTTTGGGGCCGGACTTGGCAAGTGTGTAATCCAGCAGCGCCCAGACAGGATCAACCACCGCCTTGCCATGGCTGTCGATCAGGAGCGGCGCGCCGGTTTCGTCTTCGTCTTCATCATGTCCACCAAGGTGGATTTCGCCAACGGCTTCCAGCGGGAAGTCATCGATATAGGTTTTCGGTGACGTTTTCAGGTTGGTTGCGCTGACAAAGACATTGTTGACGTCCAAAAGCAGGCCACAGCCAGTGCGCGTGACAAGCTCGCGCAGGAAATCAGTCTCTGACATGGTGGAGTCGGCAAAGGCGAGGTAGCTGGACGGGTTTTCCAGCAGCATTTGGCGACCCAGCACGTCCTGTACCTGATCGATATGGGACGCGACCCTGTGGAGTGTTGCTGGGTTGTACGGCAAGGGCAGAAGGTCGTTGAAGAAATGTGCGTCATGGGTCGACCAGGCCAGATGTTCGGAAAAGCTGGCGGGGTTCAGCCAGCCGACCAGATGCTTGAGCCGGGCCAGATGTTCTGGGTCCAGATCGCCCTCGCCCCCGATGGACAGGCCGACACCGTGGACCGAGATGGGGAAACGTTCAGCAAGGTGACGCAGTTGCGCAATCGGGCGACCGCCGTCGCCCATGTAATTCTCTGCGTGGATTTCAAGCCAGCCGACAGGGTCCGGATCGGCCATGATGTCGCTATAATGCTGGGGCTTGTAGCCAGCGCCGGGACGGGGCGGGAGGGATGAAAGTCGCGCGGAATCAAGCATCGTCTGGCCCCGTTTGGTAAAAGGGTAAAGTGAGTTGGTCCCCACCTTACCCTATCATGATCGATTTATGCAGGCAGATCGCGATCAAGCTCTTCGAGCGAGCCCTCGCGTGGTGTGCCGTCTGCCATGGCTGGCAGGTCCATTGTTTCGCAGGTGCCTTCGGGAACAAGCGTCCAGGCGTTGCCCTGATAGTCGATGGTCGATGTGCCGGCACATGTGGTGCCGGGGCCAGCTGCACAGTCGTTTTCGCCAGCCAGCGACACGCCGTAGCATTTCACGTCACCCGCTGCGGCAGACGTGGTGGCCAGACCGGTCAGCGCTGTAGCAACGGCGCTTGCCAGAACGAGAGATTTTGAAGCTTTGGACATCGAGGTTTCCTTCGGTTGAATTTCGTTATGCAGTCACCGCATACCGGTGCTGACCAGA
Organism: uncultured Paracoccaceae bacterium; assembly: GCA_947488175.1. Lineage (GTDB taxonomy): Bacteria > Pseudomonadota > Alphaproteobacteria > Rhodobacterales > Rhodobacteraceae > Yoonia. The sequence continues at coordinate 473,569 of CANKYO010000004.1, read as the reverse complement.
CAGTAACCTTATGCCAGATCGGTTTTCTATTCACAGCCCCGTGCATCGCGGTTCCGTGAGGTCGTGTGAGGGGCACAGGCGATGCGGCGGGCGGTCGCCCACCGATAGTCATAAAAACAAAGGGCCCGCCGGGTTTGAAACCGGCGGGTTTGTTTCAATAACCTGTTTCGAATTGTTACAGCAGATCAGGTGGCGTTGCCGCTTTGCCCAGTTCTGCAACAATTTCATCAAGTGATGTTACACTTGTCTTGTTTTCACCCAGACGGCGTACGGTGACCGTCTTGTCGTCAACCTCGCGTGCGCCAAGCGCCAGAATGATCGGCACCTTGCCCACGGAATGCTCCCGGACTTTGTAGTTGATCTTTTCATTGCGGATATCCGTCTCGGCCCGGACACCGGCTGCTTTCAAGGCCGTGACGACTTCTTTCGCGTAGTCATCAGCGTCGGACACAATCGTGGCCACAACCACCTGACGCGGGGCGAGCCAGAAGGGGAGTTTGCCCGCGTGTTCCTCGATCAGGATGCCGATGAACCGCTCAAATGATCCCAGCGTGGCGCGGTGCAGCATAACGGGACGGTGTTTGTTGCCGTCTTCGCCAATATAGTCCGCATTCAGCCGCTCGGGCAGAACAAAATCCACCTGATGCGTGCCGCATTGCCAATCCCGCCCAATCGCGTCCGTCAGCACGAATTCTAGTTTGGGGCCATAAAACGCGCCTTCGCCGGGGTTCAGCTCTGGCTCAATCCCCGCAGCGCGTGTCGCCGACAGCAATGCTGCCTCGGCCTTGTCCCATGTCTCATCAGTCCCGGCCCGCTTTTCCGGGCGGTCGGAGAACTTCACCTTGAAGCTGTCAAAGCCCAGGTCGTGATAAATTGAAGACAGGAAGTCGATATAGATTGCTGTTTCGCTTTCGATCTGGTCCTCTCGGCAGAAGATATGACCGTCATCTTGGGTAAACCCGCGCACCCGCATGATCCCGTGCAGCGCGCCTGACGGTTCATAGCGCGCACAAGATCCGAATTCGGCCATGCGCAATGGCAGATCGCGATAGGATTTTAGCCCCTGATTGAAAATCTGCACATGGCACGGGCAATTCATGGGCTTGAGCGCATTGACCCGTGTGTGTTTGGGGTCATTGACCCGTTCATCAAAGTTCTGTGCATTGTCGCCCTCTTCGGTGCGGCTTTCATCCACTTCCACGATGAACATGGATTCCTGGAATTTTTCCCAGTGGCCGGATTTTTCCCATAGCACACGGTCGACAACCTGCGGTGTGTTGACCTCAACATAGCCACCCGCTCGCTGTTTACGCCGGATGAAGTCCTGCAATTCGGTGTAGATCGTCCAGCCATTCGGATGCCAGAAAATCTGGCCCGGCGCTTCCTCCTGCATGTGGAACAGGTCCATTTCACGGCCCAGTTTGCGGTGGTCGCGCTTGGCCGCTTCCTCCAGCCGATGCAGATATGCCTTGAGGTCTTCCTTGTTGCGGAAGGCAGCACCGTAGATGCGTTGCAGCATGGGGCGGTCCGAGTCGCCGCGCCAATAGGCACCGGCGATGGACATCAGCTTGAACGCGTCGGCGGGGACTTGACCCGTATGTTGGAGGTGAGGACCTCTGCACAGGTCCTGCCAGTCGCCGTGCCAGTACATACGTAGGGGTTCGTCGCCCGGGATGGCTTCGATCAGTTCGACCTTATAGGGCTCGCCCCGGTCATTGTAATACTGGATCGCCTTCTCGCGATCCCAGATTTCGGTCTGCACCTCGTCCCGTTTGTTGATGATTTCCTTCATCTTTTTTTCGATGAGGGCGAGGTCTTCTGGGACAAAAGGTTCCTCGCGGTCGAAATCGTAGTACCAGCCGTTTTCGATGACGGGGCCGATTGTGACCTGCGTTTCGGGCCAAATCTCCTGCACCGCGCGTGCCATGATATGCGCCAGATCATGACGAACCAGTTCGAGCGCTGGCGCTTCGTCCTTCATCGTGTTGATTGCAATGGCAGAATCCGCTTCGATGGGCCATTGCAGATCCCAATGCTGGTCGTTCACTGTGGCCGAAATCGCTTTCTTGCGCAGGCTGGATGAAATGTCAGCGGCAACATCAGCGGGAGTGACTCCGGCTTGATAAGATCGGCTGTTACCATCAGGAAAAGTCAGGGAAATCTGGGCCATCGGCCTTAAGCTCCTCGTCAGTTTGGCGCCCACGGAACGCCCGGTTGCGGGTTATGTCTGGTGGCGAGGTTTCGCCCGTCGGCACGATACTGTCAAGCATGCACTTACAATGTATACACTGCCATGTCAGGGTCATGCCGTGGGGGCGATCGCGGCTGCATGGCAGACGGCGATTTAGCCAAAAAGAGAAACAGAATGACCTCTATCAGACTTTTCCCCATTTTGTTTGCGGGAACATTAAGCGCGTGCATGGGTAGTGGTAATGATGACAATCCGGTTGATACCGGAACGGGCGTCGGCTTTGCGGAGTTGGAAGCTCTGCAGACAGATCTCATTGACCAAGTTGTGGCTGCAGGTGTCACCCCGTCAGATATGGTTCCGGACACCGGTGATGCGACATATAATGGTACGATGCTGCTTCTTCTCATGGATGGCAGTGATGACGGTGTTCTCGGCGATGCTGAAGTCACCGTTGATTTCATGTCGAACGCAGTCGGTGGCGGGGCTGAGAACTTTTACGATTTGGAAGGCAATGCGACCGCCGGCAGTGTCGCAATTGAAAATGCTGTTATTGTTGATGTTCTTGGGAGTTTCATTGCGGGTGAAGTAAACGGAACGGTCACCTTTGCCGCAGGTGCCCTGGCTGTCAGCACAGGACTTGCCGGAAATTTTTCGGGTGCAAATGTTGAGTACGTGTCAGGCGTCATGTCCGGGACGGCAACCCCCGCCGGAGGTGCGGCGATTGCCGTGCAGGGGGCCGTTTACGCCGGTCAATAGTTACTGAGGCGCGGTATACCCAGATATACGTTGACTGCGACGTTTGGCGCGTTAAATACGACGCATGTTTCCGATGGGAAACCCACATCTTGGGGATATGACATGCCGCGCTACAACCGCCAGTTCGAATTGAGCATTGCCGATGTTGATCTGATCGAGGAGGCTTTGCGCGCCCGTGGCCGCGAATTGTGCAAGATGCGCCGGGCGTTGTCGGAAGAGAACCCGGCCCATCTGGAATCGATCAAGGTCATCGAACAGGACCAGCGCGAGGGCGAGGAGTTGCTGGGCCGGCTGCATGATCAGAAGATCTTTTACCGGCCCAAAACCAGCGTCTATGTTGGGGGCTGAATTGGCCTGAAATGGCGGTCGGCGTTGCGTCGGATTTGCGTCGGCAAAACGTCGGACCCCAACGCGTGCATCTTTAACCCATTGTTTACGCCGGACCCGCCGTAAATGCGGCGTAGGCCATGATTAGACAGCACACCCAACCGGCCGTGAAGATGATCGGGCGCAGCGGAAATGCCGCCTTGCCGGTGATGTAGCCCACCGCATGCGCCACCCGCAGCCAGAAAAACGCGATCGCCGTCCAGTAGGTGAGCGCGGTGAACCCGTCGAGCCTGTCCACGATGAAGACCAAGAGCGCGAACGGCACCAACTGTTCCAGCAGGTTGAGATGCGCGCGATACGCCCGCTGCACCCACGGGCGGTGCAGGGCGGGGTTGGAGATCCGCACGAAACCGTCGGGCGCATCGGCGGGCAGGGACCCTTCGGCTGCCGTATTCACGCCGACGATGTAGGGGATCCAGAGCGATGCCGCGAGGATCGCAAGGCAGGTCAGTATGCCCAGTTCGGTTGGGAAGGTTTCCATTGTCATGCTCCTTGTTGCATCGCGGCCTTCAGGCCGGTTCCGGTTTCCAGATAGGATTTGAGTGAGGCGGCCAGACGCGCCCAGCCTTCGCCGAAACCTTCCTGACCGGGGGCGATATCGTAATGTTCGATGGTCAGCTTGCACTGGTCGCCCTGCGGTTCGATCAGATAGACCATGTGGCTGGTCGGCGCGTCGCGGCCCATGAACAGCGGCTCGAACGTCATGGCGATCCGGGATTTCGGGTCGAGCGCCGTTGTGACCTGCCGCAGCATCGCGTCGCCATTGGGCAGGATGAATGTGGTCGCCTGATCAACCGCCGGATTGCCCTGCACGCTGTTGCAGGCAAAATGGTAGGCGGCCATCTGGTCGGCCTCTGTCAGGGCGGACCAAAGCGCGTCTTGGGTGCAGCGGATGAATGTCTGCATCACGAAATCGGGTTTTCCCATCTTGGTGTCTCTTTCCAGTTTCAGTTTCAGTTCGGTCAGTGCGCGCGCCTGTCGCTGAAGAAAGGGCGCGGCCCAGCGGTCCATCACCTCTTGCAGGGGCAGGACATTGAGGTAGTGGTGCTTGAACCGTCCCACCTTGCGGGTGACGATCAGGTTCGCGTCTTCCAGGACCTTGAGATGCTTCATCACCCCAAAGCGTGACATATCCAGAACCTGTTCCAGGTCGCTAAGTGACTGACCATCCTTGCGCCGCAAACTGTCGAGCAGGTCGCGCCGGGCGGAATCGTTGAGAGCTTTGAAAATGGCATCCATGGAATCACTTATAGGTGATAATAAAGTCACGTGACAAGATGGTAACGTGAAAATCTGTCGGCCGCCCTAGATAGTGATCGCAGAAGGAGACGACAGATGGCCGACACCACAACCGAACAGATCTTCGACATCGTGACCGATGATACCGGCGCGGACCCTGACCTGCCGCAGCCTGCACAAGAGGCCGAGCCGGGCAGCTTTCTGCGCCATGTTCTGTCGTTGAGTGCCAGCAAGATTGCCGATGGTCTGATCGACCCCAAGCTGGTGCTGAGCTGGTTGTTGACCCATCTGGGTGCCGGGGCGTTCTGGACCGGTCTGCTGGTCCCGGTCCGCGAGGCCGGTGCGTTGCTGCCGCAGCTTTTCACCACGCCGTTCATCACCCGCGCGCGCATCCGCAAATGGTTCTGGGCGGGCGGTGCGTTTGTGCAAGGGATCAGTGCTGCCGGGATCGCCATCGCTGCCCTGACGCTGGAAGGCTGGCTGGCCGGGGCGGTGATTGTTGGTCTGCTGGCGGTGCTGGCGCTGGCCCGGTCGGTCTGTTCGGCCAGCTACAAGGATATTCTGGGCAAGACCGTGGGCAAGTCGCGCCGGGGTACCGCCACGGGCTTTGCCAGTTCTGCCGCGGCGCTGGGTGTCATCGTGTTTGCGATTGTGCTGATGTCGGGCATCGGCGACCGTTATGTGCTGGTCGAAGGGGCGATCCTGCTGGCCGCCGGGTTGTGGGTGCTGGCCGCGCTGGTGTTTGCCACCATGGACGAGGCCCCGTCGGACGAGGATTCCGCCGCCAACGGGCTGGCGCAGTTTTCGCTGTTGCGCGACCGCCCGCAACTGGCCCGGTTCATTATCGTGCGGTCACTGCTGGTGGGCACAGCACTGGCCCCGCCCTATCTGGTGATGCTGCAACCTGACGGGGCGTTCGGCCAGTTGGGTGCACTGGTGCTGGCGTCGGCTGTTGCATCGCTGTTGTCATCCTATGTCTGGGGCCGGTTGTCGGACCGGTCATCGCGCCGGGTGCTGCAATTGGCGGGCCTTGCCGGTGGTGCGGTTCTGGCCGCGATGGTGGTTTTGGCGCTGACCGGGATTGCCGCGGTCACAGGGGTGATTCCCGTTGTCCTGTTTGGTCTGATGATCGCCTATCACGGGGTCCGGCAGGGGAGGTCCACCCATCTGGTCGATATGGCGGACGCAGAGGATCGTGCCAGTTACACCGCGCTGTCGAATACCATCGTGGGGCTGGTTTTGCTGGTGGCCGGTGCCGGGTTTGCCGCGATTGCGGCGTTCAGCGTGCCGCTGGTGATTGGCCTTTTCGCGGCCATGTGTTTTGGTGCCGCCATCATTGCGACAGGACTGGACGAGGTGCAGCATGGCTGAGACTTTCACGACCCCGCAGGGCAGGCGGATTGCCTATCATCTGACTGCGGGTGATGGCCCGGCGGTGGTGTTCCTTGGCGGGTTCAAGTCCGACATGCAGGGCACCAAGGCGGTGTATCTGGAGGACTGGGCCCGCGCGCGGGGCCGTGCCTTTCTGCGGTTTGATTATTCGGGCCATGGCGAAAGCAGTGAGGCGTTTACTGATGGCTGTATCGGTGACTGGTTCGAGGATGCCTGTGCGGCGCTGAGTCTGATTGAAGGGCCCGTAGTGCTGTTGGGTTCGTCCATGGGCGGCTGGATATCGCTGCTGGTGGCGCGGGCCATGCCGGATCGGGTGGCAGGGTTGGTCACCATCGCGGCTGCCCCGGATTTTACCGAGGACAGCATGTGGGCGGGGTTTTCGGATGCTCAGAAGGCGGAGTTGGACAGCGCAGGCCAGGTGGCGCTGCCGTCGGAATATGGTGAGCCTTACATCATCACCAAGCGGTTGATTGAAGAGGGGCGCGGCCGGTTAGTGCTGCGCGATCCGCTGCCTTTGCCGTTTCCGGTCCGGTTCCTGCAGGGCACGGCGGATGCGGATGTGGATATGGCGGTGGCCTTGCGCCTGCTGGAGCATGCGGAGGGCCCCGATATGCGCCTGACGCTGGTGGATGGGGCCGATCACCGGTTTTCCGATGACACCTGTCTGGAACTGATTGCCGCCTCTGTCACGGAGGTTCTGGACCGGGCGATGGGTTAAAACCCATCTTACGCAACGTCGCTGTTTCGCCATGGGTCCCTGATTGCCTAACCTGCGCCGAGCCGCGGGAGAACGAGTATGGCGTTATCAGTAGGGCAGAAGGCAGGCTGGGGCCTGGCCGATATGGGTGTCAATGTCTTTGTTGTGGTCAAGCAACTGCTGGTCTTTGCCTATCTGACCACTTTTCTGGGCGTGCCGCCATCGGTTGCCGGGTTTGTGACCTTTGCCGTTCTGGCGTTTGACGTGGTGACTGATCCGCTCGTGGGATACCTTTCGGACCGCACCAACAGCCGCTGGGGCCGCCGTGCCCCATGGATTGCGGTGGGTGCAATTGTTCTGGCCCTTGGCATCGTGGGTATGTTCGCTGTGCCCATGGGGATGAGTTGGCAGTTCAATGCGATCTGGGTGGTGGCGTTCTTTGGTGTCGCCACGGTCGGGTTCACGTTTGTGGCCATTCCCTATGGTGCCATGGCCGGTGAGATGACCCAAGAGCCGCATGAACGCTCTGCGATGATGGCGTTTCGCATGACCTTTGCGTCATTGGGTTTGCTGACGGCTGGTGCGCTTGTTCCCGCGATGGCGGGCGATACGCGCGAAGGGTATTTGCGCGCCGTCCTGCTGGTCGCCCCGGTGGTGGTGCTGACAATCTGGGGGATGCTGCTGGCCACGCGCAATGCGCCACGTATCCCATCGGCTGCATCGGGCAGCTTCATGGAGATCGTGCGGCTTGTGATGCGCAATCGCGCATTTGTTGTATTGGTGGTGCTTTACGGTGTTCTGACGTTAGGGGTGGCATTGATCGCGGCCGGGTTACAGCTGGCGGCCCTGTATCTGATGCAGGATGACGGACGCAGCATGTTGTCAGGGCTTGCCGGCGCTTTGGGGGTTTTTTCGACGCTGTTTGCGATGTTCATCGTGGGCTCTGTCATCAGCCAGTTTATTTGGGTGCGGCTGAGTGCGTGGTTGGGCAAGACCTGGGCACTTAATCTGGGCATGGGGTTGTATATTCTGGTGCTGGTTCTGATCTGGATGAGCCTGCCCGCCACAGGCGTCACCACCATGGCCCTGCTGTTTCTATGTGCAGGTTTTACCAACGGCGCCTATCAGCAGATCCCGTGGGCCATGTATCCCGACCTGATGGATGTGACCCGCGCCGAAAGCGGCGAAGCGATTGAGGGTGCGTTCAGCGCGGTCTGGCTTTTTGGTCAGAAGGTGGCCAATGCCATCGCCCCGCTGGTACTGGGCCTGATCCTGTCGGCGGCCGGCTGGCAGTCATCCGACAGCGGTGTTGTGCAACAGACCCAAAGCGCGCTGGATGCGCTGAAGACAGCGTTGACATTAGTGCCTTCGGGTATCTTCATGGTGTCGATTATCGGGTTGATCGCGATCTATCGGCCCGTCAGCAGGCATGTGGCGTCCCATGGTTGATATTGAAGACATCGAAACCTGGCTGGCTGACCGGGAAGCCACCGTGCCCAACCTGCGCGAAGGGTGCAAAAAACGTGTGATCTGGGTGGACAAGCCGGGGGTCAAAACGCCTGTTTCGCTGCTTTACATTCATGGATTTTCCGCTTCACCGGAAGAACTGCGCCCGCTGCCTGATCTGGTGGCCAAGGATTTGGGTGCCAATATCCATTTCACCCGCTTGACGGGTCACGGGCAGGATAGTGCCGCGATGGCCACCGCAACCTATGAAGATTGGCGTGCGGATGTCGCCGAAGCGGTAGAGGTTGCGCAGAGCATCGGCGATGAGATCGTGATCATGGGCTGTTCGACGGGCTGCACGCTGGCCACATTGGCGTTGGCGGACGGTGTTCCGGCGAAGGCCGCAATCTATATCTCGCCTAATTTTGGCCTGCGGAACCGGATCGCGCAGGTGGTGCTGGATGCACCTGCGGTCAAACACTGGGGCAAATACGTGGCCGGGCGGACCCGCCGGTTTGAGCCGATCAACGAAAGGCACACCGCTTATTGGACCACAAGTTACCCGACCGAGGCCGTACATCCGATGGGTCAGGCTGTGCGCGCGGTGCGCAAGGCCGATTTGTCAAAGGTCGCAACCCCAGCATTTTTCTGCCTGAATGACGCCGACACGGTTGTGCATCCCAGTGACACCCGCAAGGTCGCCGCACGCTGGACGGGGCCAGTGACCATGGATGTCATCACGCCTGGTCCGGGCGATGATCCGGACGGGCATGTGATGGCGGGGGATGTGTTCAGCCCAAACCAGACAGAGCCGCTGGCCCGGCGGATATCTGCTTGGTTAAAGGACCTCTAGCAGTGCCGCACCCTTGCGGTGGTCCCGCCTGCCGGGCAAACTGACCGCAAAACAAAGGCTGAGGATTGCGCATTATGCACGGGCAGGCAGCGAATGCCGAGTGAAACGCTGGTGATGATCCCGCCGCTGATGTGTGACGTCCGGATTTTTAGCCACCAGATCAGGGAATTGTCCAAGGAACATGCGGTCATGATCGCGCCTGCCACCCGTGGCGAGCGGATGGAGGAGATTGCCAGCCAGATCCTGACTTGGGCCCCATCGAAATTTGCACTGGCGGGCGCGGGCCTGGGCGGCATGGTCGCGATGGAGGTGATCCGCCGCGCCTCTGACCGGGTGACCCGCATCGCTTTGATCGACACCAGCGCGCAGGCCGACACGCCCGAGATTGCTGCCGCCCGCGAGGCGCAGATCATTGCCGCCCGGTCGGGTCGGATGGATGATGTTCTGCAGCATGAGATGAATTCGACCTGGATGGCCCCGAACACCGACAAGGCGGCGATGATCCAGTTGCTGAAGGAAATGGGGCATGGGTTGGGGGCCGAGGTTTATGTGCGGCAAGCCCGCGCCTTGCAACGCCGCAAGGATCAGCAAGCCACATTGCGCAAGATCAAGCAGCCCGCCGTGGTGCTGTGCGGTCGCTTCAACGGTCAGTTCCCGCTCAAACGACAAGAATTCATGGCCGAGATGATCCCCTATGGTCATCTCGAGGTGATCGAGCAAGGGGGATACCTGAGCACGGTGGAATCCCCTGAAGCCGTCACGGACGCGCTGCGCCGTTGGATGAAGATGCCACTGATGTTGCGGCCTTGACCGCAGACGGCGATGCCGCTACGTAAATCGCAGGCTAAGGTCGCCTGCCGCGCGCACCCGTATTCGGGTTTGGTGAAGACCTGACAATCCATCATGATCTGCTTTGAACGGGACAAGCCCGTCAGCAATGCGCGCACTGGTGTTTTACGGTTTGTCCGATGATCAAGGAGATCAAGATGAACGCTTTACGCGACCCAAAGGCGATGGCGAAGGCCCTGCGCAATGATATGGCAGCACATGGGCTGAAGCTGAGCCATAGCCAATGTCTGGAAATTGTGGCCCATCAGTTGGGGCATGCTGATTGGAATACGGCCGCTGCAACCTTTGCCGATGATGGTTTTGGCCCGCTGCAATTGCCTATGGGGTGGCAGGTGGCCGGGTCAAATGCCACCGATTACCGAATTGGCATGGATCCGGATACGCTTGGCACCCCCGTGACCATTCAATCGCTTGACCATCGGGGGCCGCATACCGGGTTTGCCACGTTGGCGCAGATGGTGGATGCGGCCGGCTTTCGCGGCAAACGGTTGCAATTGTCTGTCGATTTGTCCTGCGCCCATGTGACCGCGGCCGTGACGATCTGGATGCGCATTGATGACGCTGTGGGGCGGAACATCCGCTTTGACAATATGGAGGACCGGCGGTCGGACAGTGTGTTGCAGGGCACGCAGGACTGGACGAAACGGCATATCGTGCTGGATGTGCCGGAGGATGCGGACACCTTGCATTACGGTTTCTATCTGCGCGGCGAAGGTCAGTGCTGGTCGCGCAGCTTTGATCTGCGAGAGGTCGATGACAGCGTGCCGGTGACATCGGATGCAAGAGAGGTTCTGGGCCAGCCAATGAACCTGAACTTTGCCGAACAATCGGTCATGGCCTGATCAGGGCCATAGGGGGCGGTGTTGTGCCGCCCCTATTTCAGTTTGACGACCTTGGCTGACTTTCGCTTTGGGCTATCCGAATTTGCATCGATGAATTCCAGAACCAGGGGCCGGATGTTGTTGCGCCAGCTACCGCCTGCGAAGATGCCGTAGTGACCTGCCCCCGGTTCGAGATGTGCCGCCTTTTTGTCGTTCGGCAGCCCAGTCAACAGATCAAGTGCGGCAAGGCATTGACCGGGGGCGGAGATGTCATCCTCTTCCCCTTCGACGATCTTGACCGCGACGGTTGTGATCTTGCTGAAGTCGACCTTGTGCCCGTCAACGATGAATTCATTGCGCGCGATCTCGCGACCTTTGAAGATCCGTTCGACCGTGGACAGGTAGAATTCTGACGTCATGTCCATCACGGCGAGGTATTCGTCGTAGAAATTGTTGTGCCGGTCATGTTCAGACGCTTCGCCCTTGGCGACGCGAATGATCTCATCCCGGAAAGAATTGGCATGGGTTTCGGCGTTCATGGAAATGAACGATGCCAGTTGCAGCAGACCCGGATAGACCATGCGCCCGACGCCTGCGTATTTAAAACCGACCCGCTGGATCATGGTTTCTTCCAACTGGCCCATGGTGACAGTGCGGCCAAAATCGGTCACTTCGGTATGGTTCGCCTCGGGGTCCACGGGGCCGCCGATCAGCGTCAGCGATTTGGGCTGCGCGTCGGGGTCCTGCTCGGCCAGATATGCGGTCGCGGCGAGGGTCAGCGGAACCGGTTGGCAAACGGCGATGACATGGATGTCAGAGCCAAGCTCTCGCATGAAATCGACTAGGTAGAGTGTGTAATCCTCAATATCGAACTTGCCTGCGCTTACGGGTATGTCGCGCGCATTGTGCCAGTCTGTGATGTAGACGTCGCAATCAGGCAGCAGACTGATGACTGTCTTGCGGAGGAGTGTCGCATAGTGACCAGACATCGGGGCCACCAACAGAACGCGACGCGTCCGGTCAGGTCGGCTGCCAACACGAAAGCGGACAAGATCGCCAAAAGGTCGTTCAACAACGGTTTCGGTGGTCACGACCATGTCGGTGCCGTCATGGCTGGTCTGGACAGGGATGTTCCAGTCAGGCTTGACCACCATCCGTGCAAAGCTGCGTTCGGTCACCTCGCCCCAGGCTTTCAGCCAATCCATGGCGGGGTTGGCCCCCCAGGACATGGCAGGATAGGAAGCGAAAGCGCGTGCGGTTGCCCCCAACCACTGATTTGTATTACGCGCGCTTTCCATCAGGTCGTAGGTCATCATATACTTCATCACACGGGTCTCCGAACTGGGGCGCGCAGACAGAATGCTGCGACTGCAGCATACGCATAGGAAGGTTAACATGACAACTAACGATTTGGCGGATGACGTAACTTCCGCACACAATGTTGCAAAACTGGAAGCCAACCTTGCCCGTGTCGAAGAATTAACCCAACGTTTGTTGACCGCATTGGGTCAGGCGCGCCCGATTGCGCCGCCGCTGCAAGGGCCGAGTCATGACCTCTATGTGAAGGCCGCGACCGCATATATGACTGAAATGGTGAACAATCCCGCCAAGCTGATCGAACATCAGCTTGAGTTCTGGGGGAAGTCGGTCAAGCATTATGTCGAGGCGCAGCACCTGCTGGCGCAGGGCAAGCTGGAACCGCCAACGGATGAAACCCCCAAGGATCGCCGCTTTGCCCACGAGTTGTGGGACACCAACCCGTATTTCAATTTTATCAAGCAACAATACCTGATGAACGCTGCCGCAGTGCAGCAGGCGGTCGAGGATATCGATGACCTTGATTCTGAGGAAAAGAAGCGGCTGCGCTATTTCAGCCAGCAGCTGGTCGATATGATGAGCCCGACCAATTTCCTGCCGACCAATCCAGAGGCGCTGGCATTGGCGGCCGAGACGGATGGCGAAAGCCTTGTGGCCGGGCTGGAAAACCTTGTTGCCGATCTGGAAGCGAATGACGGCGATCTGGTGGTCACGTTGGCTGACAAGAAGGCGTTCAAGCTGGGCGAAAATCTGGCCACGACACCGGGGTCGGTTGTGTTCCGCAACCATATGTTTGAGTTGATCCAGTATGCGCCCACGACCGAAAAGGTCTATTCCACCCCGCTGATCATCTTTCCGCCCTGGATCAACAAGTTCTATATTCTTGATCTGAAGCCGCAAAATAGCCTGATCAAATGGGCGGTAGAGCAGGGCTACACGGTTTTCATCGTCTCATGGGTGAACCCCGATGCGGGGTATCGCGATACATCGATGAGCGATTACATCGAAGATGGCTATCTGATTGCGATTAATGAGGTCAAAAAGATCTGCGGCGCCAAAAAGGTGAATGCCGTTGGCTACTGCATCGCGGGTACCACTCTGTCTCTGACGCTGGCGCTGATGAAGCAACGAAAGGATACGTCCGTGAACGCGGCCACGTTCTTTACTACGCTCACGGATTTTTCGGACCGGGGTGAAGTCGGGGTTTTCCTGCAGGATGATTTTGTCGATGGGATTGAGGCTGAGGTGACCGAGAATGGCATCCTCGATTCATTCTTCATGTCGCGCACGTTTTCCTATTTGCGGGCAAACGATCTGATTTATGGGCCCGCGATCAAAAGCTACATGATGGGCAAGGCACCGCCCGCCTTTGACTTGCTCTACTGGAACGGGGACGGCACGAACCTGCCCGCCTGCATGGCAATCGAATATCTGCGGGGCCTGTGTCAGGACGATAAATTCGCCACCGACGGGTTCGAGGTTTGCGGGACGACCGTACATATCAAGGATGTGACTGTGCCGCTTTGCGCTATCGCCTGCGAAACCGATCACATTGCCGCATGGAAAAGCAGTTACACAGGTGTTCAAAAGATGGGGGCGAAAGACAAAACGTTCATCCTGTCTGAATCTGGCCATATTGCGGGCATCGTGAACCCGCCGAGCAAAAAGAAATACGGTCACTATACCAACCCTGAAATGGGTCTGACGGTCGATGACTGGTATGACGCGGCCGAAAAACACGAAGGGTCCTGGTGGCCGCGCTGGGACACGTGGCTGTCACAAAAATCTGGCAAAAAGGTACCGGCACGAGAGCCGGGCGACGCCGATCACCCGGTTCTGGCACCCGCGCCGGGCACCTATGTGGTGACTAAGTAGCCGTTTCCGCTTAATAAATTTGCGGCTGCAGAAAAAAATGCTGCAGTGCAGAAAAAATACTTGAAATGCTGCGCTGCAGCATGCATATTGGTGTCACAAGATAACCGCGGAGGGGGCTCCGCACCGACATGAAAGAGACTGATAAAATGGCTAAGACACAAGACTTCACCGCGATCTTCAAAGACATGATGGGCGCATTCCCTGTCGACACAAAGGCAATGGAAGAGCAGTTCAAGAACCAGACAACTCTCGCCGAGAAAATGTCTGGTGTTGCAATCGACGCTGCTGGCAAATCTGCTGAGCTGTCCGCAAAGTGGACACAGGACACACTGGCCAAAGTTGAAGCCATGTCCAAAGCAAAGGCAGAGCCTGCTGACTACGCAAAAGCAATGACTGACTTCGCTTCTGCACAGGCTGAATCCGCTGCCGAGCACATGTCTGCTTTCGCTGAAATCGCGAAAAAAGTGCAGACGCAGACCATGGAACTGGTTCTGGCCGCCGGCAAGGACATGTCTGAGGACATGACTGCTGCTGCAAAGAAAGCCACTAACGAAGTGACTGCTGCTGCCAAGAAGGCAACTGCTGCTGCAAAGTAATCTGACTTTAAATCGCCCTTGCCTCCCTAGGGTTTGATTTCAAGAAACGGTCCGCATCGCGGGCCGTTTTTTGTTTATCGCGGTGTATCCGCAAATGGCTCTGCGACAACCTGATAGTCATCCTGATAGACGACATATCCAATGCGGTCCGTGCGAAGTGTTGCGATGACAATGCCTCGTTGGGCTAGCAAACCATTGAGCGCGATCGCTCGGTCGATGTGATCTGTGGCACTTGATCTGAACCAGCTTAAGCCTTTTGTGTTCCGCCGCCATGCCCCCTTGGATTTGGACCGATTAAACCGATCTGGCTGGGTGAGGTTGTCTTCAAACCAGCTGATATGTTCCGCTAGACTGCGCTTGAAACTATCATCCAGTGCGATGTTTCGGTTTAGTAAATAGGCTGCCGCCAAAAACCCCTGGCGCGCGTTCAAGCCATCGACGGGCACGTCATGAACAAACCTAAGATACATGACGGCATCCATAATGACGGGTGTCACTTGATCAAGCCTCTTTCTTTTTGCGCAGACGCGGCATAGGCTTCTCTGCACTGCAATATGTCTTGGGAGGGACGATCATGGCCGAGGCAAATAAACCGCTGCTGATCAAGCGATACGCGAGCCGGCGTCTCTATAACACCGAGACCAGCGATTACGTGACACTGGAAGATATCGCCGCGTTCATCCGTGAGGGTCGCGAAGTACAGATTGTGGATCTGAAATCCGGTGATGATCTGACACGGCAGTATCTGTTGCAGATTATCGCAGAGCATGAAAGCCGGGGCGAAAATGTGTTGCCCGTTGATGTGCTGACCGATCTGGTGCGCAGCTATACCAGCCAGGCCGCATCCGTCGTGCCGCAGTTCCTGCAGGCCAGTTTCGAGATGCTGCGTGATGGGCAATCCAAAGCCATGGAGAACATGACCAAAGCCAATCCCATGGCGACCATGCCGGGTTTCGAGGCGATGCGTGCGCAGCAGGAAGCGTTTTTCAAGGCGATGACCGGGGGCATAATACCTGGTGCCGGATCGCCGGAGAAACAGGGTGATGATCTTAATGAGATCAAGGACCAGTTGGCAGCCTTGCAGGAAAAACTGTCAAAGATGGGGAAGTAGGCGCGAAGGAATTTCTGGAAATTCCTTCTGACAGATCAAATTTCCAGAAATTTGATCGCGGCTTTAGATGACCACTTCGATGGGCCCCGGATCGCAGACAATGACAAAGTAATGTTGCGTGCGGATCAGCCGGAAGCCACGGCGCTGCACCTCGGCCGCGAAAGTATAGATGCCGACCTCGCGATCCACATCGACCACCTGTCGCCGGATGACCCCGCCCGTTTCCACCGCCCGGCAATGGAAGATTTGGGAGAGCCAGTCCCGCCCCTTTGGTTTGAAACGTTCCAACTGCATGCGCCAAAATGGTGCGGTCATTGTTAAGATGGCATTAACAGTGACCTGCATTGCAGCAGGCCATCTTTCCACCTAGTTTGCCGGGTGAAGGAATTGCACCATGGCAACATCAGGTAAGATCACCCTTTGGGGCATATCGGTTTTTGTGGCGACGGCGGAAGAGGCATCGATTTCGGCGGCGGCTCGCCGTTTGGGCACGTCAGCCGCGACCGTCAGCCAGCAGATCACCAATCTGGAAGGGGCCATTGGCACCACCCTTTTGAACCGGGGCGAACGGCCCGTGACCCTCACCCCGGCGGGTGAGATGTTTCTGCGCCGCGCCAACACGATCCTGAACGAAGCAGATCAGGCCAAGGCAGAACTGGCTATGGTGGACCTCAGCCGATTGACCCGGTTGCGCCTTGGCATGATCGAGGATTTTGATGCCGACGTGACCCCTGGTTTGCTGCGCGCGATGAGCGCGGAGTTGAAGAATTGCCAGTTCCTGCTGGAAACCGGTGCCTCGCATCGGCTATTCGATCTGCTGGACACACGGGCGCTCGATGTGATTGCGGCGGCGGATATGGGGCAGGCCATGTCCGGGATGGAGGTGCATCCGCTCCTTGAGGAACCTTTCGTGCTGGCCGCCCCAAAAGGTATGATGGGCGAGGGAGACCTGAACCGCAAACTGCACCGGATGCAGTTGATCCAATACACAACCCGCCATCATATGGGCCGGACGATTGCTGCCCACCTGGCCCGACAGAACCTGCGCCTGACCCACCGGTTCGAATTGGACAGTTATCATGCCATCATGGCGATGGTAGCGGACGGGGCGGGCTGGACGATCCTGACGCCGCTGGGTTGGCTGCGTGCGGGCCGTTTCCGCGATGCCGTTGACCTGATGCCGCTGCCGTTTCCGCCGCTGAGCCGGACCATTTCACTGACCGCCCGCCAAGATATTCTGGGTGATTTGCCTGCAACAATAGCAGCCCGGATCAAGCCGCTATTGCAGGATATGATCGTAAACCCGGCGCTGCAGCAATACCCTTGGCTGAAAGACCAACTGCGCTTACTCTAGGCGGCGTCTGCATTTACCACGCACTACCGATTTCAGGCAAAATTGCTCAGTTCCAGGAAACGGAGCGCAGAACTAACGGGTTAATTCAAGCTCTGTTGACGCAGAAATGGGCAATTTTGGCGAAACCCCTGCGGGGCGCGGCGCATTTTGCCTCTGCCGTCGCGGATTTGCTCTGCCGATGACCCACATCGCTGCGGTCAAATCAGCTTGTCAGCGGCAAAATGTGTCTCGCGCCGGTGGTGTGTGGTAAATGCAGATATCGCCTAGTTCAGCTCCAGCTCGCGGGCCATTACATGATCGGCCGCTTCGACGATGGTCTGTGCGATGATGTCGCAATCATCAAGGCTCAGTCGCGCGGGTAATCGCACGTCACAGGCGCGCATCAGCATGGCACGCGTGCGGGGTAATTGCGGGATCCGGTCCAGGAACTGCCAGTTCCAGAAGGCGCGCGCATTGTCGTCGCTGAGCCCAAACACCTGCACTGACAAGCCTGCCTTGGCGGCGGCGGCCTGAAAATCCTTCACTTGCTCATCGGTCATATCGACAAGATTGAATTGGATGGAGTCAGGTGCGCGCTCTTCCTGGGTCAGCTTGGCGGGAACAGTGATCCAATTGGAATGGTTGAGTTGTGTTGCAACGTGGTCATGATTGCGCCGCCCATCGGCGACCCTGCGAAGAAGCTCGTCCAGCTGCGGGCGAATGATGGCAGCGGACAGGGTGTTGAGCCGCTGGTTATAAAGCGGCAGCTTGTTCTGCCATTTGACAAAGCTGTCCTGCAAAACGGGGTGTTTTTTCCAGTTATGTTCATAGGCCCCCGACATGATGACGGCCCGCGCGATCAGGTCGGCATCATCGGTGATCATGATCCCGCCTTCGCCTGCGTTGAGCAGTTTGTAGGACTGAAAGCTGAAACACCCGATCTTGCCGATGGTGCCGATATTGCGCCCATCCCATGTGGTCCCCAGTGAATGGGCGGCATCTTCGACAACGGGTTTTCCGGCGTCCAGACAGATCGCCATGATTTCATCCATGTCCGAGGTATGTCCCCGCATATGGCTGATGATGACGGCATCGACCAAGTGGATCTTAGCTTCGAAATCATCCAGATCAATGCGGTAGTTGTCGCCGCATTCGCACAGAACGGGCATGCAGTCAGCATGAACCACTGCCGAAGGTACGGCGGCAAAAGTGAACCCAGGTATCAGCACCCGCGCACCTTTTGGCAGGTCCAGTGCTTTGAGCGACAAAAACAGCGCAGCCGAACAGGACGACACGGCTAGCGCATATTTGCTGCCCATCAGCGATGCGAACTCTGCCTCAAGCAAAGCGACGGGCGAATTCTCTGATGTGTAGCGGAACAAATCACCACTGCGCAGGATGCGACTGACCTCGTCCATGGCGGCGGCTGGGATCGGTTCGGCATCGTAGACATTGGGGATGTAGGACATGTGTTCAGCTTTCCTGAAATTACATTTCGGGAAAAGCTAACACGAATCGCATCACAATTCTATGATTGTTTCAGGTGGTCATATGCCGAGCCTGTCGCGGAGCGCGTACCACGTCATGGCCAGTGTTAGCAGCGGTGCGCGAAACGCTACGCCGCCGGGGAAATTCGGGACGTTCAGCCCGGCCAGCGCATCGAAACGGGATGCCTGACCGGCAATCGCCTCGGCCATGACTTTGCCGGCCAACCCGGACAGGGCCACGCCATGCCCGGAAAAGCCCGCGCCGGACAGAACATTGGGTGCGACCCGCTGAATGGCAGGCAGGCGGGGCATTGTGATGCCAAGTGTGCCACCCCAGACATAGTCAATCTTGACGCCTTGCAACTGTGGAAACAGGTTTGTCATGCGCGCGATCAGGGCGGTGCTGATATCCTTGGGAAAGCCAATGGAATAGCTTTCGCGTCCGCCGAACAGGAACCGCTTATCCTCGGACAGGCGGTAGTAGTTCACGACAAACTTGCTGTCCGCAACGGCGATATCGCGTGCCAGAACCTCTGCCGCTTTGTCACCAAGCGGTTCGGTCGCGCACATAAAGCTGTTGATCGGCATGACCTTGGCCGCCACCTTGCGTTCGATATTGGGCAGGTAGCCATTGCCCGCAAGGATCACATGGCGGGCCTTGACGCAGCCCCGGTCGGTGCGCACCTCGGCCGGATCGCCATGGGCAATATCGTGAACCTCGGCCCGTTCGTAAATGCGCGCGCCTGCTGCCTCTGCCGCGCGGGCAAGGCCGAAGGCATAGCGCAGCGGGTGCAGATGCCCGGCACCCATATCCAAAAATCCGCCTTGGTAGAGCGGGGATTTGACCAGATCGCGCATGGCATCGGGGTCCAGCAGTTCGATCTGATCATACCCATAGGTGTCGGCCAGATGCGCGGCATAGTCTGCATAATCCTTTGCCTCCCGCGCGGCATAAAACCCATGGGCCACGCCGGGGGAGTAGCGCGCGTCGGGCGCGAGCTGGGCGCAGTTTTGGCGCACGTCTTGCTTTGCTTCTTCGGCCAGTTCCCACAAAATGCGGGCAGTGTCCGGGCCGCACCGCTTTTCCAGCGCGGGCTGGTCCATGTTGAAGCCGGTGCCGACTTGCCCGCCATTGCGCCCTGACGCGCCAAAACCGGCCCTGTGCGCATCCAGAACGACGACATCGAGCCCCTTGTTTGCCAGATGCAACGCGGCGGACAGCCCGGTGTAACCCGCGCCCACAACGCAGACATCCGCCGTGGTCTGCCCATAAAGTGGCGGGCGTTCCGGCGGGATATCGGTGCTGGCAGCGTACCAGCTTTTGGGGAACTGGCCGGGGCGGTCATTGCGGTGAAGCGGGTTCATGAGGGCCTGCGGGTCACTGATAGTGTTGGCGCATGATAGGGGTTGAGGTTGGACAGAGATAGCGGTTTGTTCGGATTGAAGGGGGATGTCGATGCCGAATGAGACAAAGCACAGCGGGGGCTGTCACTGCGGCACGGTCCGGTTTGTGGTCACGCTAAGCGATGGGTTGAACAGCGCCAGTCGCTGCACATGTTCCTATTGCAGCATGCGCGGGGCGGTCGCCGTGACCGCACCGCTGGGTGGTATCCGATTTATGCAAGGCGAAGAGGCCCTGACGCTGTATCAATTCAACACCAGAACAGCGAAGCATTACTTTTGCCGTGTCTGCGGGATTTACACGTATCACCAGCGCCGTTCGAACCCGAATGAGCTTGGCATCAATGTAGCCTGTCTGGACGGGATCAGCCCGTTCGATTTTGAGGAGATCATCGTGAATAACGGTGTTGCCCATCCCTCAGATGATCCTGACGCGCCGGCGATTGCCGGTGTTTTGCAGTTCGTGAGGCGGTAGAGCGGGCGTTACTCGGTCGTTTCTGTCTCGATCGGTGCAGGATCCTGTTCAATCGGTGCAGCCGGGTCTGGTTGGACTGCTTCGGGGCTTGGCGGCGTTGCTGCAGGCACAAACTGCACATGAATGTGGTCGTCATGTCGTGCTGCGTTGCAGCCCTGGAAACCGACCGCATCGCCGGATACACCCAACCGGCGGGCCAGATGAGGTTCGATGAAGATACGGAAGTCTTCACCAACCGGGTTTTCAGCTAGCCAGCGAAGCATTTCGCCTGTCCGCGCTTCATCCAGCGGCCAATCGCGCAGATAGGGTTGCAGCCATGCAACGTCCCAGCGCAGGCTGATCCCCGATTGGTCGGCACAGGGTTCCGGGTCGCCCGGCCGCGGATCTTCAAAGCCCCAATAGCCGATGGGCGAGCGCGCCTTGCCCAACTGATACTCACCACCGGCGTCGGTGTAGAAAAAGGCCAGATCAAGCTTCTGCCCATCATCGTGTGACAGGTGGGGCAATAGCGGAAACCCATTCAGAAACGGAAAGCCACCATCCAGCGCCCGGGTGCGTGTGCCGGGGAAAGTCTCGTGCATATGTGCGGCCAGCGAATTGGCATAGTCTTTCATTTCGGGGGTGACGTAGTGACGGTTAAGCGCGCAATAAAGCGGGTTCAGCACAGCAACCTGCGGCGGCCCGGCGTCCAGACAGGGCAGGGCGACCCGACCTGTGGAGGGAGCGGCGTAATGCACACCGACCGACAGCCCCAGATAGGCGGCGAGAAAGATGGTCAGAAACCGCCCGAATAAAGGCCGGAGGATGAGGGCAAACAGCCATGCGATGCCACCCAACTGTGTCAGTAGTGTCAGAAAGACGATGGCGATGCCGTGTTTGATCATACGTTCAACAACAGATGTTCGCGTTCCCACGGGCTGATGACCTGCAGGAACTCATTATATTCTGCCCTTTTGACAATGGAATAGACCCGGGCGAAATCAGGGCCGAGGACGTCGTGGATTTCTTTTGCTTCGTCAAACATATCCAGCGCGGCATAAAGGCCCTGCGGCACCTCATCTTCTGACTCATATGCATCGCCGTGCCAGCGTTTGTCGGGCCGCACCTCGTTCTTCATCCCCAGATAGCCGCAGGCCAGTGAGGCCGCGATGCAAAGATAAGGGTTGCAGTCCATTCCGGCGAGCCGGTTTTCGATCCGCCGCGCCTCGGGTGGCGAGACCGGGATGCGGATACCTGTCGTCCGATTGTCGCGCCCCCATTCGAGGTTAATGGGCGCCGCATGATCGCGGACATAGCGCCGGTAGCTGTTCACATAAGGTGCGATCATGGCGATCACGCTTGGCATGTGCTCCTGCAAACCCCCGATGAAATGGAAGAAGGCATCAGTTTCGCCGCCCTGCGGTCCGGTAAAGATATTGCGTCCCTTTTCGTCCAGCACCGAATGATGGATATGCATGGCAGAGCCGGGTTCGCCCTCGATCGGTTTGGCCATGAAGGTGGCGAAGCAATCGTGCTTCAGGGCTGCCTCGCGGATCAGCCGTTTGAAATAGAAGACCTCATCGGCAAGCTTGACCGGGTTGCCATGGCGCAGATTAATCTCAAGCTGGCCTGCGCCGCCTTCCTGGGCGATGCCGTCAATCTCAAACCCCTGGACTTCAGCATATTCATAGATATCGTCGATCACCGGCCCGTAATCATCGACCGCCGACATCGAATAGGCCTGCCGCCCCGCCGCTGGTCGCCCGGTGCGCCCCATCATCGGTTCAATCGCTTTGGCGGGGTCGATATTGCGGGCGACGAGGTAGAATTCCATCTCCGGAGCCACGACCGGCGTCCAGCCTTCGGCCTTGTAGAGGTCGACCACCCGACGCAACACATTGCGGGGCGAAAAAGGAACAGGTTTGCCCTTTTGGTCAAAGGCGTCGTGGATGACCTGCAATGTGCCATCATCGGCCCATGGGGCGGCGGTGGTTGTCGACAGATCCGGTTTCATGACCATGTCGGGTTCAAGAAAACCGTCAGGGCCTGCGGCCTCCCCCCAGTCACCGGTGATGGTCTGGAAGAAGATGGAGTTCGGCAGATGAAAGCTGGTCTGCTTTTCCCATTTGCCGGCAGGCACGGCCTTGCCCCGCGCAATTCCGGGCAGGTCGGCGATCACACATTCCACCTCGTCCAGCCGGTTGGCCTCAAGATAATCCCTTGCGGCTTGCGGGATTTTTTCGGTCCAACTCATGCTACGTTCCGTTCCTTGAAAAACCGCGCGATTTGCAGGGCAATGCGGGTGTCGTCGATAGGTTTGTCCAGATTAGCCCTCATGTTTTCCAGCAACGGTTTAGGCACAACGCCTTCGCCCCGGATGTCGGCCAGTTCTGCTGTGAACGCAGAATTGAACTCCGGATGCGCTTGTACCGTAAAGGCGCGATTGCCATAGACAAGCGCTGCATTTTCGCAAAATGCGTTGGTGGCGCAAACCTGCGCATCGGCAGGGCGGTGGGTGACCTGATCCTGATGCCAGGCGTTGAGCGCAATCGTCTCGCCGTTCCAGTCATAGGTCTGGCGACCCACCGCCCAGCCGCCATCAAACTTGGCGACCTTGCCACCCAAGGCCTGTGCGATGATCTGGTGGCCAAAACAGATGCCCACCAGCGGGATGGCGGCGGCGTAGATGTCGCGGATCATATCCTCAAGCGGGGGGATGAACGGCAGGTCCTCGTAAGCGCCATGCTTTGAACCTGTGATCAGCCAGCCATCTTGGTCAGTGATGCTGGCGGGAAACGCCATGTCGACGACGCTGTAGGTTTGGAAATCAAAGCCGTTGCCCGTCAGCAGTTTTTCAAAAAACTGCCCGTAATCGCCATAGCGCGGCATTAGCGCGTCCGGCGAATGGCCCGTTTGCAATATGCCGATTTTCATGGGGTCACCGTGATTGTAGGTCGCGCAAAACTAATCCGATTTCAGACCTGTCGCAAGCGGATGCGAGGGGTGGACGGATTTTCGCGAAAATCCGTGTGCCGTCAGAATTTTCCAGAAAATTCTGCGCGCTACCGGATGATCTGTGGCCGGACCTTCAGCCGCTTGCGAGCCTCTTGCGGCAGGTGCCGGTTCAGGCGTTTGTTGACCAGACCGAACACCCCGATGACAACAAGCGTCAGCAGGATGAAATAGCCCGCAAGGATCGGATAGGGGATGAACGGGTTGAAAGTCTTATCGGCAAAGTAGTTCGCGTAGTAGAGCGCGTCGCCCCGTTGCTGCAGCGCCGGAAAGCCCGAGAAGAAGACCAGCGTGGTCGCGTGGAAGAGAAAGATCGCCTCGTTCGTGTAGGCGGGCCAGGCCAGCCGCAGCATGGTGGGCCAGATCACGCGGCGGAACCGGGTCCAGCCGGACAGTCCGTAGGCGTCAGCGGCTTCGGTATCGCCTTTGGGAATGGATTGCAGGGCGCCGTAGAAAATCTCGCCCGAGTAGGCGGCGGTGTTCAGGAACAGCACCACCAGCGCGCCCGCCCAGGCCGAGGTGAGCGGGCTGAAGATCGGGTAGACCCCCTTGAGGCTGAGAAACAGGAAATAGGCGAAGAAGAACTGGATAAAGAGTGGTGAGCCGCGGAAGACAAAGATGAACCATTCGGATGGTTTGCGGATCAGCGGGTTGCGGGCGGCCTTGCCAAGGGCGACAGCTGTGGCAAGGAAGAAGCCGGAGACGAGGGCGAAGAACCCGAAATAGATGTTCCAGATCATGCCGGAGCCGATCAGGGTGAATTGCTGGCAGAGCGTGAAGTCAGAGCGCGGCAAGAGCCGTTCGCCGATGCCTTGGCTGCGCAGGCCATAGTCGATGATCGTTTCCCAGCAGCTCATGCGGCTGCCTTTCGCTGGGCTTCGCCAGCGGCGGTGGCTTGTCCGTGGGTCAGGCGGGCCATGATCCGGTCAAGCACAACTTCGGAGACTTTTGTGAAACACAGATAGAACACCAGAAGTGCCAGAAAGTACCACATCCGCCAGTCGGGATGCGGGTATTCGGTGAATTGGGGTTGTTTCGACCCGCCCAGCTCGCGGGCCCAGTAGACGATGTCTTCGACGCCGAGCAGGAACAGCAGGGGTGTGGCCTTGATCAGCACCATCCACAGGTTCGACAGGCCGGGCAGGGCGTAGACCCACATTTGCGGCACCAGCACGCGCCAGAATGTCTGGCGGCGTGACATGCCGTAAGCCTCTGCCGTTTCAAGCTGGCCGCGGGGGACCGCCTGCATCGCCCCGAACAGCACGTTGCCCGCAAAGGCGCCAAAAACGATGGCGAAGGTCAGCGCGGCCAGAAAGAAGCCGTAGGTTTCATGCACCCATTGCGGTGCGTTGCCCAAGGGCAGTTTTGCCGCGGAACAGACCACGAAATCGCTGCCCTGCCAGACCGCATCGGTCCAGTCGGGGCATTTGATGCTGTGGCGGATATATTCGAACAGCTGATCCAGCGCGATCACGAAGAACAGAAAGAATGCGATGTCGGGGATGCCGCGCACGATGGCGATATAGGTCTTGCCGATCCAGCGCAGCGGGGCGACGTGGCTGCGCGCGGCAGAGGCCCCGCCGAACC
Organism: uncultured Paracoccaceae bacterium; assembly: GCA_947488175.1. Taxonomy (GTDB): domain Bacteria; phylum Pseudomonadota; class Alphaproteobacteria; order Rhodobacterales; family Rhodobacteraceae; genus Yoonia. The sequence goes on along the minus strand of CANKYO010000004.1, from coordinate 448,765 downwards.
CGAACAAGAGTGCGACCGGCGCGGTGATCGCCAGCAGCAGCAGCACTGTGCCCACCGCCCAATACATCGCCATATGCTTGCCCGTGGTCAGGTAGCAGCTGAGCCATGGCAGGCCTTCAAGACTGGCGGGATCTGAGCAGAAGCTGAAAATAAGCGGTCACCGGAAAGAAGATGAGGGGGCGCAAGGCCCCCTCGAACAGGTCTTAGAATGTGGCTGAATCAGGCAACCATTTGGTGATCAGTTCGTTCAGCGAACCGTCTTCTTTCATTGAAAGGATGGCGGCGCTGAATTTGTCGCGCAGTTCCGTGTCGCTTTGCCGGACGCCGACACCGATACCGCCACCAATCAGGACATCGTCACCGACGACGGACAGTTCGCTGTCGGATTCAGCGATGGGCAGCAGGAACGCCTTGTCGGCGAGAACCGCGTCGGCCTCTCCATTCTTCACAGCGGCGATAGTTTCGTCAGGTGTGGCGAATTCCAGAAGCGTGGCACCTGTCATGCTGGCGACGTGGCTGGCCTGGATCGTGCTGGACTGGGCGGCGATAACGCCGTTTTCCAGATCCACATCGCCGAGGGCGAGGAATGCAGACGGATCAGGCAGCGTGTATTGTTCAGAGAAATCAATGACTTCCTTGCGCTCATCCGTGACCGACATGCCGGCCATGATTGCATCATAGTTGCCGGACACGAGGTTGGGGATGATGCTGTCCCATTCGTTGGTGACCCATTCACAGGTCAGTTCGGCGCGCGCGCAAAGTTCATCCCCCAGTTCGCGTTCGAACCCGTCCACTTCGCCAGCGTCATTGATGAAGTTGTACGGAGGGTAGGCGCCTTCGGTGCCCAGACGCACCACGGAATGCGCGTCGGCGAAGGCAATACCGCCCACAAGGGCCAGTGCGGTCGTCAGGATCAGTTTTTTCATCAGGTATACTCCCAGTTTGATGTTCTTATGAGACTGTGGCGGACAGAAACCCGCGCAGTCGTTCAGTTTTCGGTTGCCCGAACAGCGTTTCGGGCGGTCCTTCTTCTTCGATTTTGCCCTGATGCAGGAAGACCACGTGGTCGCTGACATCCCCGGCTAGCCGCATATCGTGGGTCACGATGATCATGGTGCGCCCTTCGGCGGCCAGATCCTTGATCACCTTGACGACTTCCTGTTCCAGTTCCGGGTCCAGGGCGCTGGTGGGTTCATCGAATAGCAGTGCCTTGGGTTCCATGCAAAGTGCCCGCGCGATGGCGGCGCGTTGTTGCTGACCGCCGGACAATTGCGCCGGATATGCGTCGCATTTGTCGCCGATCCCCACCTTGTCGAGGTATTTGCGTGCTGCTGCCTCGACCTCGGCCTTGTCGCGTTTCAGGACCGTTACCGGGGCTTCCATCACGTTTTGCAGAATCGTCATGTGCGCCCACAGATTGAACTGCTGGAACACCATGGACAGGTTGGTGCGGATGCGGATCATCTGGGCGTGGTCGCCCGGATGGCGCCCCGCCCCGCTGCCTTTCCATTTCACCGGCTCGCCGCAGAAAATCACATCGCCCTGCTGGCTGTCTTCGAGCAGGTTGGCGCATCGCAGCAATGTCGATTTGCCCGATCCGGATGAGCCGATCAGCGACACCACATGCCCTGCGGGGGCCGTGATATCCACACCCTTGAGCACCTCAAGCGCCCCGTAGGATTTATGCAGATCACGGATTTCGATAACAGGGGCGGTATTGGTCACGTGTGGCAGCTTCTTGTTACTCCGCCGGGCAGTAGGGCTTATTTTCGGGGCATTTGCAACGGTTCACGGTGCATTGACCCAACGTTAGGTTCCGATTGCCTGTGGAGAGGGCGGCAAGGGCAGATCATACACGTCTGGCGATAACTCGATGATGTCGCGAAGCCCCAATATGGTGCGGTCATCGGCGGAGAGGCCCGCGATTGCAGTGCTGACGGCCTGCCGGATCATGGTGCCGTCCCGCCCTTTGGCGCTGATGTAGGGCAGGCCGGGCGTTGGCCGGGTGCGATGGATTATTGACAGCCCGGATGTCTCGCCGCTGGCCGACAGGTGCCGCCATGTCACCGCATCGATGCTGGCGAAATCGGCCTGCCCGATCCGGACTGCCGCGGCCGAGGCGCGGTGGCTGCCAGTCTGGATCAGCGGCCCCTGCAGCACATCAGGTGCCTCAAGCGCGAGCGCGGCCCAGCCGGATTGCGACATCGCGTCGTTATAGGCAAAGCGGGCATGGGTGAGTGCCGCCAGATCGGTGCGCGGATCGTCCGACCGGGTGATCACAAGGCTGCAATAGTGGCCGGGCGGGCAGCCATCGACCCCGTAATCCGGGGTGCCGACCAGCGTAACGTGATCGCGCAGAACCTTCCGGTAAGGCAGCCCGCAGGTTTGCGACAGCACCAGTGCCGGGTCGCGCCAATGGGTCAGCAGGTCATCCGGTGCGGGCGTCAGCGTGTCGGGCGCTGGCTGACCGTGCGCGCGCAGGGCGTCGCGGACGCTGGCCCAGAATCGCGCATCGGCGGCTGCCGTGCGTGGTGTGGCGTACATCGGCAGGCTGGCGATCACGAAATGCGCAGCCTTGCCTTGTGGCTGTCCTGATCGGACACGCCCAGCAGTGAGGCCGTCATGCGCATAATGCTGTCCTCTTCCTCTTCCCGGACGCCGTCGGCCATGACGACGGACCACATCGCCTCGATCACGGCGACGCGGTCGTCGTAATCGACAGCATCCTTGACCGCGCGGGTAAAGCGGACGGTGTCGGGGGCCTCGGCCTCAAGCTGTTCACATTCGGCGCGCAGCTTGGCGGCCTCGAACGGGCTGAGACCGTAACGGGCGGACAGGGCACGGTCAATCTGGGCGATTTCGACATCGGCGTAATCGCCATCGGATCGTGCGACCCGGACCAGCAGCGCGCCAAGCGCGAGGCGGGCATCGGGATCGGGCAGTTTTTGCGGTTCGGGGGCGGTCAGACGCCGCAGGAGATCAGTAAACATGTGCCCTACTTAGTGCCTGACAGCCTGTCTTGGAAGAGTTTGGTCACGCGCGCACACTCTTGCGTGAAGCCATAAGGCGCGTTCACGACGAAGAGACCGGAGCCCACCATGCGATGGCCGGGGCGGGCAGGGGGGAAGCGTACCTCGTGCACCACACTGTCGGGGATCGCGGATTTCAGCGCGCCGATCATCGGTTTGTGGGGTGCATCCGTCAGGATCGGATACCACAGCATCAGCACGCCCACCCCCCATTTGCGGTGGATATTGGCGAGTGTTCTGGGGATGGTCTGGTAATCCGATTTCACCTCGAATGATGGATCGATCAGCAGCAGGCCGCGGCGCGGGTCCGGTGGGCAAAGCGACAGGGCCATGTCCCATCCGTCGCGTTGGCGGATCACGCCGCCATAAGGGGCCATGTTGGTTTGCAGGGCGGCAAATTCCTGCGGGTGCAGTTCGGACAGGTGGATATTGTCCATCGGGCGCAAAAGTTCGGCCGCGATCAGGGGGGAACCGGGATAGGCGTCTGGCCCGTGGGCGGCATGGATCCGCGACAGGGCTTGGCGGTAGGGGTGGTCGGCGGCGAACCAGTCCTGCGCGATGGCGATCCCTCTGGCGGCCTCACCCGTCTTGAGCGCCGCCGCGTCGGTCAAATCATAAAGCCCGCGCCCGGCATGGGTTTCCAGATAAGTCAGCGGTTTGTCCTTGCCGGTCATATAGGCCAGCACCCAGGCCAGCAGGCTGTGTTTGTGCACATCCGCCAGATTGCCTGCATGAAACCCGTGTTGATATGAAAGCATCCGCTGTCCCCGCCTGTCTGCCCTGCGAGGTAACGATAAAGCGATGAACCGCCAAGGGGGTTGTCGCCCGGGTCAGGTGGCCTATCCTTGGGATTGAAACATGGCGAGGGGCCAAGATGACATTTCGCACGATCCTTGTGATGACCGCGCTGGTCGCCAGCCAACCTGTGCTGGCGCAGGATGGCGGCAATGGCATCAGCTTTCATTTTGGTCTCGGTCCGGAATCATCTCCTGAATATTTTGGGTCGGATGACAATGAACTGGGCGTGACCGGCAGCTTCAAGCTGGAACGTCTGCAGTTCGGTGGTCTGTCCTTGGGGGGTGAAGATCGGACCGGCTTTGGGTTTGGTGGCTCTGTTCGGTTCATCAGCGAACGCAGCGCGGATGACTATGCGGAGTTGACTGGCTTGGAGGATATTGACCCGTCGCTGGAACTGGGCGGCGGTCTGCGGTTCGCGCAACCGGGCTACAAGCTCTTTGCCGACGTGCGTTACGGCTTCGTGGGACATGAATCGCTGGTGGCCGAGATTGGGGGCGACATCATCTATCGTCCCACAGACCAGATCACAATCGCCGCCGGGCCGCGTGTCCTGTGGGGCAGCGATGATTATGCGCAGACCTATTTTGGGGTCAGTGAGATCGAAGCCGGTGCAAGTGCTTTCGATGCCTATGATGCGGGTAGCGGCATCATCAGCCAGGGGCTGAAGGCCGAGGCAACCTATCAGATCAACGACGATTGGGGTTTGATCGGCACGGTGCAATATGACCAATTGCGTGATGATGCAGCGAATAGTCCAATTACACAGTCAGAAGATCAGGTGACCGGAAGCATCGTCCTGAGCCGCCGGGTGACGTTCGGGTTTTAGGGGTTTGTGGCGGGTGTTTGAGGTGGTGTAGATGGCACTTTGACTGCTGCTGCGCTTTGCTTTGACGACTGCTATGCGCAATAAGCGGACACTGCAAAACTGCAAACTCGGATCAGTCTATAGCGTTCGGACCGCCTAGTGTTCTCAGCGTTAGGGCTGATCCGGTGTTGTGCCAGTGGCCAGAATTGCCGACCCTCGACCCGCTCGCAGCATGTCGATAGGGAGCTATCGTGTGTAGTAGATCTTAATCCGTCTCGGCTGCCCAGACGTTGTCTGCCTCGCGGCACTGCATACATCAACCACGAGGAAAATGCCCGTTGTGGCGGCTACTGACGCGCTGTACCCTGCTCTTATGTTGCAGACACACAAGATGTAAGCTGATAGTTCAAAAGCCATTTCTTAGGGAGCTCAATCAAGGCATTTGTTTAGCTGCGCCGTCGCAGACAGATATGCGCCTTAGATTTATCTGGCCCTAGTACATCTTTCGGGAGGCTCCACCGGGCCACAAAAAATAGGATGACATCATGGACGGTACACTTGGTCTAATCTGGCTGCTGACGAGTTTGACAGATATGACGTTGAATGATTGCCCCAGCGGTTGCCTTGATACCGAAAAGCAAGAACCACAGGTGCTTTATCAGCTGGGACAACTGCAATCTGATGAATTTCAGAGTGCGAATGAGTTCTACCTTGGCTACGACAGCCATCGTCGACGCGGCCCCTTTCGCCCTACTTACGGCCTTTCGCTGACAACCGATGGGGCCGCATGGTTCGGGATCGGCTGGAAATGGAGCACCCAATACGTCTACGAGACCCCATTGTTCATCGAAACCTCGATGATGCCCGGCCTTTATATGCAAGGTGACGGCGCTGATCTTGATGGAACTCTGCAATTTCGATCGGCACTTGGTATTGGCTATACGTTTGACAACGGCAGTAAAGTGACGATCAGCTACGACAGCATGTCCAACGCAGATTTTCGCGATGGTAGCCCGAGCCGCGAAACGCTCGCCATCCGTTGGTCGACCAACTGGGAGGGATAGAGCCATCCTTCAAAAATGCTTGATGATAGAGATACCCGAGCAAGGCGGCCTCGTCTTTCGACAGTCATGCTAAGCACACTGGGTCGCTGTTGTCGGTCCAGTCGGCAATCTTCAACTTTAATGCGGACGTTGATCCGGAACGCACGAGGTGGTTGATACGTGCATCCAATGTCTTCTTTGGTCTGGCACCAGTCATCCGACCAAAGCCGTCAGATGTCGGCGGCGAGCCCAGAGTGACGGATGCTGCACCACGCGCAGAAGTCTGCTATTTATGGTTCAGCGAACAGCGAAAACTAGGAGTTGCAGAAGCTATGAAAACGGCGAGTTGCAGAAATTTGGCGATTCGCCTGACAAATCTTGCGTTTCCCATTTTTGTTGCTACGCCGCTAGCTGCCCAGACGCCGTTATTGGACGCACTTGCCGCCTGCGAAGCAAGTGTCGTTGAAGGTTCAGATTATCGCCTGCGCGAGATTGGAACACTAATCGACGAAAGTGACCGTGGCTCCAGAATTCGCATCGACACCCCACTAGGCACTGTTTTGGCGATGTATCGTCCGCCTTCCGGAACAGTGTCGGCGTGCGTACTTTGGGGGCGGCAACCAGAGTTGGAGATTGAATTTCAAGAAAAATGGCAAGACTGGGTCGAATGGGAGGAGGCCGTCGCCGCATCGGAGGCTTGGTTCAATGAGGCAATGGAAGCTCCAGGCAGCTTCGACTTAACAGATCACAGTTTACCGGGATACGTAGTCGCGCGTTGCGAGGAACTGGAACATGGTTTGGTTCTTTCAAGCCAACCAGCAGTAGCCAATACGATACGTCAAATTCTTCCTAAACAGGAACCAACGCGAGCTCCTGTTGTTCATTATCAGTTCAGTGCACAAGCGGCCCTACCGGGGCGATGCTCGGCGGCTGTCCAAGCTAAGCAAGACTAAATCTGATAAGACCAAGCGGCCATTCTGAAGGCTCTTTCAGAAGTCCGCTCCGTCCCGCTGACCGGCCAAACCGCCGCGATACCCAATGTCCGGTTCGGGCTGGGACCAGTCAATCGGCAAAGTTGTGCGAATGACGGCTCTATTCCCGTAAATCGGCCCTACTAAACACCTACACCAGCCGCGATGTTTCTACTGCTGCTCTGACGAAGTCCGCGAACAGCGGGTGGGGGGCGAAGGGTTTGGATTTCAGTTCGGGGTGGAACTGGACGCCGATGAACCAGGGGTGGTCTTCCCATTCGACGATTTCGGGCAGTTTGCCGTCTGGTGACATGCCGCAGAATTTCAGCCCGGCTTTTTCCAGCGTATCGCGGTATTTCACGTCGACCTCGTAGCGGTGCCGGTGCCGTTCCTCGATCGAGGTGCTGCCGTAGATCTGCGCCACTTTGGAGCCTTCGGTCAGGGTCGCGCTGTAGGCGCCGAGCCGCATGGTGCCGCCCTTGTCGTCATCGGCCTTGCGGGCGACGGTGTGGTTGCCCTGCACCCATTCCTTGAGGTGGTACACCACGGGTTCGAAACGCTTTTTCCCGGCTTCGTGGTCGAATTCCTCTGACCCGGCCTTGTCCATCCCGGCGACGTTGCGCGCGGCCTCGATCACGGCCATCTGCATGCCAAGGCAGATGCCCAGATAGGGGATCTTCTTCTCGCGGGCGAATTGCGCCGCCTTGATCTTGCCTTCGGTGCCGCGTTCGCCAAATCCGCCGGGCACAAGAATGGCGTGATAGCCTTCGAGATAGGGGGCGGCATCTTCGCGGTCGAAAAGCTCCGCATCGACCCATTCGATCTTGACCTTGACCCGGTTGGCCATGCCGCCATGGGTCAGCGCCTCTGCAATCGATTTATAGGCGTCTTCAAGCTGGGTGTATTTGCCGACGATGGCGACCTTGACCTTGCCTTCGGGGTTATGGATGCGGTCATAGACGTCGTGCCAGACATCCAGTTTCGGGGCCGGGGCGGGCGAGATTTCGAACGCATCCAGAACCGCCTGATCGAGCCCCTGTTCGTGGTAGGCCAGCGGCGCCTCGTAGATGGATTTCAGGTCATAGGCGGCGACCACGGATTCCTTGCGCACGTTGCAGAACAGGGCGATCTTTTCCCGCTCCTTGTCGGGGATCGGCTGTTCGGACCGGCAGACCAGCACGTCGGGCGCGATCCCGATGGATTGCAGTTCCTTGACGGAGTGTTGTGTCGGTTTTGTCTTCAGCTCACCGCTTGCCGCCAGATACGGCAGCAGCGTCAGATGCATGAAGATGCACTGGCCGCGCGGTTTGTCGTGGCTGAACTGGCGGATCGCCTCGAAAAACGGCAGGCCTTCGATGTCGCCGACGGTGCCGCCGATTTCGCAGAGCATGAAATCGACCTCATCCTCGCCAATTTTCAGGAACTCCTTGATCTCGTTCGTGACGTGGGGGACGACCTGAATGGTTTTGCCCAGATAATCGCCGCGTCGTTCTTTTTCGAGGACATTGGAATAGATCCGCCCGGAACTGACGGAATCGGTCATGCGGGCAGGCACGCCGGTGAAACGTTCGTAATGGCCGAGGTCCAGATCGGTTTCGGCCCCGTCATCGGTCACGAAAACCTCGCCATGTTCAAAGGGTGACATCGTGCCGGGATCGACGTTCAGATAGGGGTCAAGCTTGCGAAGACGCACGGAAAAACCGCGGGCTTGCAAGAGCGCGCCGAGGGCCGCAGAGGCCAGGCCTTTACCAAGGGAAGACACCACGCCGCCGGTGATGAAAATATAACGCGCCATGGCTGGGAACTCCCGTGAAAACGTCCAAAATCTGTGGGAAAACGAACGGCGAAGTTCGCATCATCACGGGATTTGACTATTACCGGATTCGGGGCGTGCGCGCAACCGGTGACGCAACATCATGTTGCCGAACTTGTCAGTTCGGCAACAGCTTGTGGTCTAGTCGCCAGTTGGAACCAGCGGATCATCATCTGCCGATGGTGGCAGCAGGCTGTCACCCAGATCAGGGGCGGGCACGCCTTCTTCGGTGTCGGTTCCACCCAACCGGTCCACTACGGAGGAGCCTGCGGATTTCTCTGCCGCAATCAGCGTCAGGGCAATGGATGTGCAGATAAAGGCGATGGCCAGAAGCCATGTGAACTTGCCCATCGCTGTTGGCGCAGGCCGTCCCCCTGTGGCGGCACCACCGCCGCCGCCGATGCCAAGACCGCCACCTTCTGACCGCTGCAACAGCACGGTGCCGATCAGGCTGAGCGCCAGGATCAGGTGAATGATAAGGACAACGTTTTCCATGACAGGCCTTTCGGGGCGTTCGCGAACACGCGGTATCTAAAAGCTGCAGGGCTATCCCGCAACCCCTGAATGTCCCTTATTCGTCGATGTCATCCACGTCAGTCTGGCCGGTCAGCTTGCGGCGTACGATGGACCAGCTGAGACCGATGGCCAGAACCACCGACAAGGCTGCAAGCGCGATCCATGTGTTGAGCGTTGGGTCGTCCAGATTAACGATACCCTGATCATAAAGAACCCACAGAACCGTGGCGACCACGGCAAGGATCAAAACCATCCCGAAGATACCGATCGACCGCAATGTGGCGCGCAGATAGATGATGTAACCCACAAGCAGGACCAACCCGAACAGAACCGTCATGGACAGGTTTGTTTCGGCATTGGCCGCGCTCCACCGCACAAAGTTCCATTCCGTCGGATTATAGGTGGCCGCCAGCAGGACAAAGGCAAAGACCCAGCGAATGACGAAACCCATGATATGCCTCACTTCTTTTTTATCTGGCCGGACAATGGCGAGGCCCGCGTGCCCTGTCCAGCCTGCGGGGAGCCAAATTTGCGGTTTCGTCTGAACTGTGGCGGCGATATAGGGGCGAGGGACATCTGTAAGGACAGCGCGTATGGCAAATGTAGTGGTCGTTGGCGCCCAGTGGGGCGACGAAGGCAAGGGTAAGATCGTGGATTGGCTGTCGGAGAGGGCCGATGTGATCGCGCGCTTTCAGGGCGGCCACAATGCAGGCCATACGCTGGTGATTGATGGTGAGGTCTACAAGCTGCACGCGCTGCCCTCAGGCGTGGTGCGCGGTGGCAAGCTGTCGGTGATCGGCAATGGGGTGGTGCTGGACCCGTGGCATCTGGTCAAGGAAATCGAAACCTTGCGCGGCCAAGGTGTGCAGATCACACCCGATACGCTGATGATTGCCGAAAACACGCCGCTGATCCTGCCATTTCATGGCGAATTGGACCGGGCGCGGGAAAGCCAGAACTCTGTCGCCAAGATCGGGACGACCGGGCGCGGCATAGGCCCATGTTACGAAGACAAGGTGGGCCGCCGGGTGATCCGTGTGGCGGATCTTGCCGATGATGCGACGCTGGAATTGCGGCTGGACCGTGCGCTGATCCATCACGACGCCTTGCGTCGTGGGCTGGGGCTGGAACCGATTGACCGTGATGCGGTGCTGGAACAGCTGCGGGGCATAGCACCCGAGGTTCTGCAATACGCAGCCCCCGTCTGGAAGGTGCTGAATGAAAAACGCAAGGCGGGCAAACGGATCCTGTTTGAGGGTGCGCAGGGCGCGCTCCTCGATATTGATTTCGGAACCTATCCGTTTGTGACCTCGTCCAATGTGATCGCCGGTCAGGCGGCCACCGGCGTTGGTGTCGGGCCGGGAACGATTGATTTCGTACTCGGCATCGTCAAAGCCTACACGACCCGCGTGGGCGAGGGGCCGTTCCCGACCGAACTGGAAGATGCAGACGGGCAGCGGCTGGGTGAGCGGGGTCATGAGTTTGGCACCACCACGGGCCGCAAGCGGCGCTGCGGCTGGTTTGACGCCTGCCTTGTGCGGCAAACCTGTGCAACCTCTGGTGTGTCCGGCATCTCGCTGACCAAGCTGGATGTGCTGGACGGTTTTGAGACGCTTAAGATATGTGTTGGTTATGATCTGGACGGGAAAAAGCTGGATTATCTGCCGACCGCCGCGGACCAGCAGGCGCGCTGTGTACCAATCTATGAAGAGATCGAGGGCTGGTCTGAATCAACCGAAGGGGCGCGCAGCTGGGCGGACCTGCCAGCGCAGGCGATCAAATATGTCCGCCGGATCGAAGAGTTGATCGAATGCCCGGTCGCGCTAGTCTCTACCTCGCCTGAACGCGAGGACACCATCCTCGTCACTGATCCGTTTTCCGACTGAGGATGAATGACCTATAAAGCGCGCAAAAGACTGGCCCTGTTCGTGCTGGTGGTCGGCCTGCCGGCCTATATTGTGCTGGCGGTGACGATCATGTCAGAGGCGTCGCGCTTTCCCAAAGTGATCGAGTTTTTCATCTATGTCGCCCTTGGCATTGGCTGGGCGTTTCCGCTGAAATGGGTGTTCAAGGGGATCGGGCAGCCCGATCCGGATGAAAAACCCTGACAAAAATGCGCGGACCTTCGGCCCGCAAGACATGTTTGGTTTGGCGCATAAAGGCACGTCATGGCCGACGGTTAAGCGGTGTCAGGACTATCAGCCATCAGATGGTCGCAGCGGCACCGTCTTTGCTATGCCCAGACGAGAAAAAGGCGGGGTTTTAACCCCGCCCCTTTCACCCTAGCGTCTGCTCGACGGTCAGCCTTGTGCGGCCTTATCATCAGGACGGAATCGTGTGTCTTCGGACACCTGGAAACGCCCGTTATTCAGTTTGATAATTTTGCTTTGCCGCAGCAGACGCCCGAATGAGCGGAGCCCATCCTCGCGGCTGAACTGATCGGCGGAAGCTATCTGAACCTTCTTCATCACCTGCGGACGCGAGAAATCGTCGTCGCCTTCGACAAACGCGATATAGGCGGCGGCGGCCTCAAGCAGATCGGCAAGCTCGGTTGCGCCTTTTGCGCTGGCAAACTCGGCAAAGCCGCCTTTCTGCCCTTCGCCATCATCCTTGACAGAGGCGATCTGACGCAGGCGGTCTGCGGGATCAGACGTTTCGTCCTCGATGCGCTGCTCGGCCACCAGTTTCAGCGGGGTTGAAACAGAGCGGGCGGCAGGTGCCTCGTCGCTTTCCTCGTCCTCTGATCTGACAGCCTCATCAAGATCTTCACGGAAAGCGTCGCGCGGATCTGTGGCCTCGTTTTGATCGCCCAACTGGCGCGCGGCCTCAGTTGCGGCCACAGCGGCCTTAAGTTGCGCAAACGCATCGCGATGGCGCCGCCCCTCGGGCTCGTTCAGGCGTTCATCGGCTTGCGACATGATCCGCGACATGGCGTCATCGTCGTTTTTGGGCAGATTGTCCCGCTTGGACCGGTTGTCGCGCCGCATGGCGATGTCGTCTTCTGTCTCGCCTTCGTCGGCATCCATGGCGGCATCTTCTGCGCCATCGTCATCATCGACGAGATGTGCGGCGGTATCCTTTGTATCCTCACCGTCGAAATCGTCGGCGTGATCGGCCATTTCGTCATCAGCGCTGTCTTCGTCAGACAGGACCAGCGGCTCGGCCTCGTCAGCTTTGAAATCGAAATCATCAACCAGATGATCATCGGTTTGAGGGGCTTTGCCAGTCAGGGCCGAAAGACGGTCAGCGATACTGCCGGACGCAGCAGGCGCGCCCGCGTCAGGGGCGGCAGTGCGGTTGGCGGGAGGCACGCGCCCGACCAGAGAGCGGATACGCTCTAGCTTGGCGGCAACGCTGTCATCCTGATCAGCAGCGGGCTGGGTCGCAGCGGGATCGTAGAAGGGCGCGTCAGCTGTATCATCATCGGCAACATCATCTTCCGCTACCAGCTCGGCCTCTGCCATGTCGTCATCGGCGTCGTCTGCTTCGGCAGCAACCATCTCGTCTTCGTCAGTATCGTCGTCCGCGGCCACGGTGTCGTCTTCTTCGACCTCGGTATCTTCGACAATGTCCATGTCTTCTGTCGCGACCTCATCAAGGTCATCTTCGGCGACAGCGTCGTCCAGTTCGGCGGCGTCATCGACCTCTGCATGATCTTCGCTGTCATCGTCAGAGGCTGCGACATCATCATAATCATCCAGATCAGCGACATCGTCTTCCAGATCGTCCAGATCGGAGACATCATCATCCAGATCGTCAAGGTCAGAAGCCTCATCCGTGAGGTCATCCAGATCAGACACATCTTTGTCTACGGGCTGTTCTGCCGGTTTGTCACGACGCAAGCGCAGGCTCGGCCGTTCCTCTTCTTCCGTCGGTTCAGGGCGCTGAATGCGCAGGCTGACCACACTGCTATCGACAACGGCTTCAACTGGGGTTCCGTCATCTTCGACCGTCAGATCTGCCAATTCGTCCAGATCAGGGGCCTGTGGTTCCATATCCATAAAGCGGTCATGACCTGCCAATTCGTGGAAGTAGGACACCACGGTTTTCATCGTTTCGACAGAGTCTTCGAACCCTTCAAGGCGGCACGAAAAAGTGCCATATGAAACGCTCAGAATTTTGTTGGCTTCGCCCATATTTTCCGCTTTCTAGATCTATTGGCCGCAGTTTGCTGGACAGATACTCATTCTTAATCGAGAACAGCATGACGGAACATTCGGGATCATTTTGTGACCGTTTTGAGGAATGTTTGTGAATTGAGGTTAATAACGTGCCCATCAAACAAATTGTTTCTGACGCAGGTATAGTTTGCCTGGTCGGAGGCGCAAGGGTGGATGCGGCAGAGATCCATCAGCTTTCTCCCTTTGTTTCCAAATACATAGCGGTTGATGGCGGTGCTGACAGTATTTTGCAGGCGGGAATCACCCCTGCCGCAGTGATCGGCGACCTGGATAGTTTGTCTGAACACGCCCGTGCCACATTTGCGGATCTGCTCTGCCACATTCCCGAACAATCCACGACGGATTTCGAGAAGGCGCTGACCCGCGTTTCCGCCGCTGCAATCATCGCGCTGGGCTTTACCGGCGGGCGGATTGATCATGCTCTGGCTGTATTGAACGTGGTCGCCCGGTATCCCGACAAGAACGTGCTGCTTGCTGATGCGAACGATGTCAGCTTCATGGCATCCCAGGGTCGCACGGTGTTGCACCTGCCACAGCAGATCCGTGTGTCGTTGATGCCGCTTGGCACCGCGCGGGTTAGCGTCAGCGGTGTGCAATGGCCCTTTGCCGATCAGGAAATGCATCCAACGGGTTTTATCAGTTCATCAAACGCCGTGGCGGATGATGCGGTGGTGATCGACGCGGCAGGACCGTTGCTGATCACTGTGCCGCGGTCGCATCTTGCGGCCGCCTTGAAAGCTGTCGTTCCCGCATGATGATGTAAAGGCCCGCACCCACAGTAATGCAAATCCCGACGGCAGCGAGCCCGTTTGGTAAATCCGCAAAGATCATCCAGCCGATAGCCGTGCCAAACGGGATTTCAAGATATTGCATCGGCGCAAGGGTCGAGGCGGGGGCAAATCGCAGGCTCCACGTCATGAACAGATGCGCGCTGGTCCCGATCACCCCAAGCGCCAGCAGCAACCAGAGCGTAGATGGGGCGAAGTCGAAAGCGCCCGTACCTCGGGCATCGGGGAACAGCAGCAAGAGCGGCACCAGCATCACGGTCGCTTGAACGCCACCGATCGCCTGCAACCGGATCGGATCAATATCGCGGGCAACCTTGCGTGTCAGCATCATGAACAGCGCAAAAACAAGCGCGACGCCAAGCGGCAACAGGGCAGGGTAACCGACCTCTACAAAATTGGGCTGGATCACCAGAAGCGTCCCGATAAAGCCGACAAGACAGGCCATCATCCGTGGCATGCCGACCTCTTCCCCCATCACGAAATGCCCCAGAAGCAGCATGATAAACGGCATGACAAAAGCGATGGCCAAGGCATCAGCCAAGGGCAGATACCGCAATGCGGTAAACATCAGGCCGATCCCCAGAATGTGCAGACCAGTGCGCATCAGGGTCCAGATCAAAAGATCACGCGGCAGGGTCAGTTTTTGACCGTTCAGCAGAACCAAAGGCAACAGGATTAACGCCTGCATGACAAAGCGGACCAGCAACAGAATACCAAGGGCGACAATCCCGCCAAGCAGTTTTGCCACAGCATCGCCAAGCGGTGCGAGGACGCAGAACGCGAGCATCAAAAGGACGCCAAGAAAGGGACGATCACCAGACATTCACGCAGCCTATCGAGAGTGTGTCTTCGGCACAATCGCGCCGACTTTGTTGATAGATTCGAAAAAATCAGAAACTTGTGCTAAGATCGTTTCGCAGAACCGGCGCCCTTATTTCAAGCCGTCTATGCGTTTTACAAAAGATGAAGCACCGGCTTCTGCATTTAAATGTTTGTTTTAAAAAGGATATTGTTATGATCTCTGAAGATCGCTTGGAAACGCTTCGCAGTGGGGGCCGCTATGTCGATGTGGCCCAGACCGGCGACCCGGATCTTGGGCCGCTGAAACTGCTGCCGGGTACATGGAAAAACACTGACGCCTTCGACGGGCGGGGCTGGAACATGATTGCCCTTCCCTTTGCCCGCGAGGACAACCCGATCAATTATCGGGTGCTGGCCAATCAGTACAACGAAGAGCTCAAGTTCTCGCTGGTGGACAAGGCGGTGCCCAACCGCGGCATCGCCTTTGGCAATCCGTCCGAGAATACCGACCAGTTTGTCGTCACGCTCGACTATGAGCAGATGATCAAACAGAAAGCCGCCGATGATCACCCCAAAAGCGGGCTGGCCGGACCAGCTGATCTCGCCATTCACCACGAACCGGGCCTGTTTCTGCACATGCTGAACCGGCAGACAGACAACCTTGATATCGCGCGGCTGGGTACCATCCCGCATGGTGACAGCGCGCTGGTTATTGGCGAAAGCAAGGTGATCGATGGCCCACCCACAATCCCCGATGTCAGCGGTCTGCCGATTGGTGTCGCAACCGATCTGAATGGGGTCTACCTGTCGCCCTACAAGGCGTTCAACGACAACCCCTTCAAGGGCACGGTCACCGCACCGGGCTTTCCCGGTTTCAACCCGGTGACCCCCAACGATCTGCTGAAAGGGGCAGTGCCGGGAACGGTCAAGCGCACAACCGTGCTGGAGATGGAGACATCTGTCGAACAGGCGCGGATTTCCAACATCCCGTTCATTGTCAGGCAGGCCAATGCGACCGACATGAAATCCATCTTCTGGATCATGGAGGTTGACGTGGATGGTGAGGAAAAACTGATCATGCAGTATTCGCAGCTTGTGATGCTTGATTTCTTCCCGCGCCGTGATGGCCAGCCCGGCCTGATTCGCTGGCCGCATGTCAGCATCAACACGATGGAAAAGGTGGCAGAGCCTGACACCTCGAAGGCTGAAATGCCTTCTGTTTAAGGTGGCTTAGGCGGCATTCCTCAAGCGAATGCCGCTGGCATGAAGAGTGCTGTCCCAGACCGCTCTGATGGGGTTCAGGGACGGCACCGAACGCAGCGAAACCTCCCGCGCTGCAAGAAGCGCTGGCAGGCCTGTCAGCGCTTCGATTTTGTCCGGCACGACGGGGCGGTCAGACACCGCCATGCCGACATCATCAAGTGCGGTGAAATGATCGCCCGGCAGGCTGTAGCGATAGATCGTTGCTTTGCTGATCCGGTCCATCCAGTCGTGCTGCACAAACGCCACCCGCCGATGTCCGCCCAGCCAGTGCTGCGCGTCATTGTCGGTCGTCTGCTCCGTCGTCCAGATCACGATCCGGGGACAGTCGCGGGGGAAGAGGTAGAGGAAATCAAACGCGTCGCTGATCGCCCAGACCAGCGGGCGGTTCAGCCGGGATGGCCTTGGATCGAACCGCCTGATCTTGGGTTCTTCGCTGAAGTGAAAAAACATGCACCGGGCATTAGCAATTCGGCACGTTCACGGCCAGCCCGCCCAGGGCGGTTTCCTTGTATTTCTCGCTCATGTCCACGCCGGTCTGGCGCATGGTTTCGATGGCGACGTCCAGCGAAACCAGGTGCTGCCCGTCGCCGCGCATGGCGAGTGATGCGGCGGAGACCGCCTTGATCGCGCCCAGCCCGTTGCGTTCGATGCACGGGACCTGCACCAGCCCTTTGACCGGATCGCAGGTCATGCCCAAATGGTGTTCCAGCGCGATTTCGGCTGCGTTTTCAATCTGTTCCGGTGTACCGCCCAAGACTGCGGCCAGCCCGCCCGCCGCCATGGCAGATGCACTGCCGACCTCGGCCTGACAGCCACACTCGGCACCTGATATCGAGGCGTTGAATTTGATCAGCCCGCCGATGGCCGCCGCTGTGAGCAGGAATTCCGGCACTCGGGATGCGGTGGCCCCCGGCACGTGATCCAGCCAGTAGCGGATTGTCGCGGGCACGACCCCTGCCGCCCCGTTGGTCGGCGCGGTCACCACCTGACCGCCAGCGGCGTTTTCTTCGTTCACGGCCATCGCATAGGTCGACATATAGTCGTTGATGGTGTGCGGTGCGGTCAGGTTCATGCCGCGTTCAGCCATCAGCGCATCGTAAATCCCCTTGGCCCGGCGTCGCACCTTCAGCCCGCCGGGCAGCGTGCCGTCGGTCGTCAACCCCCGGTCGATACAGGTATTCATCACCTCCCAGATCCGTGCGAGGCCGCGATCCAGGTCGGCGTCGGGCATCCGCGACAATTCGTTCGCCCGTTTCATGCCCGCGATGGATTTGCCGGATGTGGCTGCCATTTGCAGCATCTCATCGGCGCTGTGAAACGGGAACGGGATCGGCGGGCCGTTATCTGTGTCTTTGCCAGCGGCCAGTTCCGCCTCGGTCAGAACAAAGCCGCCGCCGATGGAATAATAGGTAACTTGCGTGATCACGTCGCCCTGAGCATCGGTGCCGCGCAGGATCATCCCGTTGGCGTGGCCGGGCAGGGCTGGCCCATAGTCGAATTGCAGATCGTCCTTGGGGTGGAATTTCAAGGCGCCAAGGCCTTCGGGGCTGACACAGTGGTCGGTTGCGATCCGGGTCAGTTCCGCCTCGGCCCTTGCGGCATCGTAGTCGTCGGCCCGAAACCCGGCGAGGCCCAGAATAACAGCCCGGTCGGTGGCATGACCCACGCCGGTGAAAGCCAGACTGCCATGCAAGGAGGCGCGCAGGCCTGCCACCTGGAACGGCTGCGCGCGCAGGTGGTCCAGAAACCGGGCTGCGGCGACCATGGGCCCGATTGTATGGGACGAGGATGGGCCGACACCGACCTTGAACATATCAAAGACAGACAGGAACATCAGACAGCACTTCCTTCGGGCGGATGACAGGGAATAGGGGCGGAAAACGGTTTGGGGCCAAGCCCCTCAGCACTGGCTGCCTTGCGAGCGGCGGGCCGAACTTCGGCGCGTTGGGCAAAGGCCAGCAGACGCGGCCAGCGCTGCAGGGCAAACCAATCCGTCGCCCCGCCATAAAGCGCAAACCAGCGCAGGAGCGGGCCAAGATAGCAGCCCTGCGCGCTGGCGTCATCAGCGTCGATCCAATCCGCATGGTTGGCCTGTTCAAGCAGACCTAACTGGTGTGACAGGCGCTGGCGTGTGGTCCGGCGCAACCCTTCGGCATCGCCATCGCAATACTGATCGGGATAGAACAGCATTCGGGCGGTTGGATGCAGCGTATTTGCCAGCCAGAACAACCACTGCACTGCATGGGCGCGTGCCGGATCATCAGGCGCAGGCATCAAACCGCCATAGGTGTCAGACAGCCAGAGCAGGATCGCCCCGGTCTCAAACATCGGGCCCTGCGGGATTTCCAGCACTGGAATCAGGCCATTCGGATTCATAGCCAGATAGGCGGACGATTTCTGCGCCTTTGCCCGGCGGTCCACCAGAACGCTGTCATAGGCCAACCCCAGCTCTTCCAACGCCAGCCGCACGCAAAGCGAGGCGTTGTCCGGGGCATAGTGCAGGCGCAAGGGTCTGGTCATGCCGGGACGCTAGACCATCGCAGATCGCTCGTCCGCCCAAATACGACCATTGCACCCAAAAAGACGGAGATCAGGACACACTGCCGTGAGCCGCCCGTGAGAGGCATTTGAGGTCTCGCACCTCGTGCCCATCTTGCCTATAAGGCATCAGGAACTATCGGAGCTGCCCCATGACCAGTGAATTGTCGCCCATCGACAAGGCAAAATTTGTCGCCGCCAAGCAGGCCACGGAATATGTGAAATCGGGTATGAAAGTTGGTCTCGGGACCGGCTCGACCGCCGCGTGGCTGGTGCAATGCCTGGGCGAAATGGTGCGTGATGAAGGGCTGCAGATCAAAGGCGTGCCCACCTCCAGCCGGACGGCCAAACTGGCACGCGAAGTGGGGATCGAGGTGATCACCCTGGACGAAGCGCGCTGGTTGGATGTGACCATCGACGGGGCCGACGAATATGACGATGATCTGAACCTGATCAAAGGCGGCGGCGGCGCGCATCTGCAGGAAAAGATCGTGGCAACCGCCAGTGACCGGATGATCGTGATCGCCGACGCCTCCAAAAAGGTGGACACGCTTGGGGCATTCCCGCTGCCGGTCGAGGTGATCCCATTTGGCATGGGCACAACACAGGCCCTGATCGAGGAAATGCTGATCGGGATGGATGTGCTGGGGCGCACCATCACCCAGCGGATGGCAGGTGACGCGCCCTTTGTCAGCGACGAAGGGAACTTCATCTTCGATTTGCATCTCAAGCGGATCGGCGAACCACGCAAGCTCAGCCTTATGCTCAATCAAATCCCGGGGGTGGTGGATAACGGGTTGTTTATCGACACCTGTGACATGGTGATTGTGGGCCATAGCGATGGGCGTGTCACAGTTCGCGATATCCTCAATGATGCCACCGAAGAAGTACGTTTCAATGTGTTGGACGATGACAATATCTTTGCCGACGTGACCGACTAAGAACCAAACATGACCGCGGAGAGTGAAGATATGGCGTTCGACTACGATCTTTTTGTCATTGGCGGTGGCTCCGGCGGTGTTCGGGCCGCGCGTGTGGCCGCAGCGACAGGGGCCAAGGTGGCACTGGCTGAAGAATATCGGATGGGCGGCACCTGCGTGATCCGGGGCTGTGTACCGAAAAAGCTGATGGTCTACGCCAGCGGATATCCCGATATCTTCGACGATGCGCGCGAATACGGCTGGGACGTCAGCCATAACGGGTTCGACTGGGGTCATTTCCGTACCCGCCTGCACAGCGAACTGGACCGGTTGGAAGAGGTGTATCGTGACCTTCTGAACGGCTCTGAGGTCGAAATCTTTGACGGGCGGGCGACGCTGGACGACCCGCACACGGTGCGGATCAATGACAAGACGGTGACCGCCAAGCACATTCTGGTGGCCACCGGCGGGCATCCTGTACGTCCGGACATGCCGAACGCCGATCTGGGGATCGTGTCCAATGATATCTTCTTGATGGAGAAGATGCCGAAATCGGTGCTGATCATCGGTGGTGGCTACATCGCCTGTGAATTTGCCTGCATTCTGCACGGGCTGGGTGTGGAAGTGACACAGTATTACCGGGGCGCCCAGATATTGCGTGGCTTCGATGATGAGGCACGGGGTCTTTTGGCTGACGCCATGACCCAACGCGGTATCAACCTGCATGTCGGGACCAATATCGTTGAAATGGCCCCGGCGGGCGAAGATCACGGCGGACCGACCCCCACGGATTCCGATGCCGCTATGGGTGCTTCGGCCAAGCACTCGCAAGATATTGCCAGCAATCCCAAAAGCGACACTGATAAAAAGGCCAAGGGGCCGATCTGGGTGAAATCGACCAACGGCAATGAACAGGTTTTCGATCACGTATTGTTTGCCACAGGGCGGGCACCAAACACCGACGGCATCGGCCTGAAGGAAGCCGGGGTTGAGATTGGACGCCGTGGCGAAATCGTGGTGGACGATTATTCGCAGACATCGGTGCCGTCGATCTACGCCATCGGTGATGTCACCAACCGCGTCCAGCTGACGCCCGTTGCCATCCGTGAAGGGATGGCATTTGTTGAAACGGTCTTTAAAGGGAACCCAACCAAGCCGGATCACGATCTGATCCCTTCCGCGGTCTTTACGCAGCCCGAACTGGGCACGATTGGCCTGACCGAAGAGGAAGCACGCGATCAGGAACCGATTGAGGTTTACTGCACCTCGTTCAGGCCGATGCAACAGGCCTTTGCCGGAAAATCCGGGCGGGTACTGATGAAGCTGATCGTGTCCAAGGAAAGCCGCAAGGTGCTGGGCTGTCATATCGTCGCAGACCATGCGGGCGAGATGATCCAGCTGGCCGGTATCGCGGTCAAGATGGGCGCGACAAAGGAAGATTTCGACCGTACAGTGGCCGTACACCCGACAATGGCCGAAGAGTTGGTGACCATGAAGGAACCGATGCGGACCGCTTGATTTTGCAAGACTAGGCCACACATGGCACAGGGATAGCCCGACCGACCGGGCGATGAATAAAGGAAGCGAAGACACACGATGGCAGGAAACACTGGGGGCCCTTGGGGCGGCGGCGGCAATAACGGATCAGGGGGCGATGACGACCGCAATCGCGGCGGCCGCAAACCGGGCAATGATGGGCCCGGCATCCCTGAAATCGACGATCTGGTGAACAAGGGGCGCGAACAGCTGCGCGTATTGATGGGCGGCGGTGGATCCGGCGGCAAAAATGGCGGTACAGGCGGTGGCGGTGGTCCGCAGATCACGCGCGGTATGGTGGGGCTTGGTGCCCTGATCGCAGCCGGGTTTTGGGTGTTTGCGTCGCTCTACACGGTCAAACCCGAAGAACAGTCAATCGAACTCTTGTTCGGCAGCTACATGGAAACCAATGGCGAAGGTCTGAACTTTGCGCCATGGCCCATCGTGACCCGTGAAATCCTGCCGGTGACAACCGAACGCAGCATCGATATCGGAACCAGCCGGTCGGGTATGGAAGCCGGTTTGATGCTGACGGGTGACGAAAACATCGTTGATATCGATTTCCAGGTCGTCTGGAACATCTCTGATTTGCGCGAGTATCTGTTTAACCTGGCCGATCCGCCGCAAACCATTGCGGCCGTCGCTGAATCGGCGATGCGCGAGATCATCGCGCAAAGTGAACTGGCCCCGATTCTGAACCGGGATCGTGGTTCGATTGCGGAACGTTTGACCGATGAAATCCAGCTTACGCTTGATTCCTATAACTCGGGCGTGAACATCGTACGTGTGAACTTCAACAAGGCCGACCCACCCGAACCGGTCATCGCGTCGTTCCGCCAGGTGCAGGACGCCGAACAGGAACGGGATCGTGTGCAGAACGTCGCTGACGCATACGCCAACCGGGTGGTCGCTGAAGCACGTGGTCAGGCCGCCCAAATCCTCGAACAGGCCGAAGGTTACCGCGCCCGCGTGGTTAACGAGGCCGAAGGTGAGGCAAGCCGTTTCTCCGCTGTTCTGGAGGAATACCAAAAGGCACCCGAGGTGACACGCAAACGTCTGTATCTGGAAACGATGGAACGGGTCCTTGGCGGGACTGACATCATTCTGCTTGATGAGAGTGGCAGTGGGGGCCAAGGCGTTGTGCCATATCTGCCCTTGAACGAACTGCGCCGCAATTCAACCGGAGGGTCAAACTGATGAGTAGATCAGCCTTTATCCTGCCTGCCATCGCAGTCATTGTGCTTGGCATCATGTCCTCAGTGTTCATCGTCGACGAACGCAAGAAGGCGCTTGTTCTGCAGTTCGGTCAGATCGTTTCAGTGCGCGAAGATCCGGGACTTTATTTCAAGGTCCCGCTGATTCAGGAAGTCGTGCGTTACGATGACCGTATCCTCAGCCGCGACCTTGATCCGCTGGAAGTGACACCATCGGATGACCGGCGTCTGGTGGTCGACGCCTTCGCCCGCTACCGGATCGTTGATGTTGAACAGTTCCGCCGCGCCGTCGGTGACGGTGGCGAACAGCGGGCTGCCGAACGTCTGGATGGTATCCTGCGCGACAAGACCCGGAATGTTCTGGGTACTGTGGCCAGCAACGACATCCTGTCCATCGACCGGGCGGCGCTCATGCTGCGCATCCGCAATGACGCCATCGTCGAAGCGCGGGGTCTGGGCCTGCAACTGATCGACGTGCGGCTCAAGCGGACTGACCTGCCTCCCGAAAACCTTAACGCCACTTACGAGCGGATGAAGGCCGAACGGGAACGTGAAGCGGCTGACGAAATCGCGCGCGGTAACGAAGCCGCACAGCGTATTGAGGCAGGCGCCGACCGGACCGTAATCGAACTGGTGTCAGATGCAGAACGGCAGGCGCAGATCACCCAAGGTGAGGCCGACGCCCGCCGGAACGAGATCTTTGCCAATGCCTTTGGGGCCGACCCTGAATTCTTTGAATTTTACCGGTCCATGACGGCCTACGAACGGTCCCTGCAGTCCGGCAACGCGACCATGGTTCTGTCGCCTGATAGTGAATTCTTCAACTATCTGAAGTCCGATCAGGGTAGCGCTGCAAACGAATAATTGCAGGATCAGCAGTCTCAAAAAGGGGCCAGGCATCGCGCTGGCCCCTTTTTTCTTTGAATCTTCTCAAATTATCACAGCCTGGTGACACGGTTTGTGTTGAACAATTTGTGCCCTAGATAGATCATCATGAACAGCACGGGCCACCGACTGGCCCATTTGTAATGTACAAGGAGACTTGCCTGTGAAATCGACGGCAATCGCAATTCAACAAGATCAGGCGCGTACGCGGCGGCTTCTGGCGGCGCTCTTTGCGGCCATGACACTCGCTCTTGCGCTGGTGCTCGCGCAGGCGACCGCATCCAACGCGCAGACCCGCCCCGCAACCTTCGCGGATCTGGCCGAGCAGGTCAGCCCATCGGTGGTGAACATCACGACCAGCACTGTTGTGGCAGGGCGGACAGGGCCACGCGGGATCGTGCCCGAAGGTTCACCTTTCGAGGATTTCTTCAACGATCTTGAACGGGGTCCGGGTGAAGGCGCACGTCGCTCGTCAGCGCTGGGGTCCGGTTTCGTGATCTCAGAGGACGGTTTCATCGTCACCAACAACCACGTGATCGAAGGGGCCGATGAAATCCTGATCGAATTCTACCCCGGCGGCGAACCCGGTGTACCTGCCGAACTTGTCGGCACTGACCCGAATACCGATATCGCCCTTCTGAAGGTCGATCTCGAGGACCTGCCATTTGTAGAATTCGGTGACAGCAATGGCGCCGGCAGCCGGGTCGGTGACTGGGTCATGGCCATGGGTAATCCGCTGGGCCAGGGCTTTTCGGTATCCGCCGGTATCGTGTCAGCACGCAACCGCGCGCTGTCAGGCACCTATGATGACTACATCCAGACCGACGCTGCAATCAACCGCGGTAACTCCGGTGGTCCGCTCTTCAACATGGATGGCGACGTGATCGGCGTGAACACGGCAATCCTGTCGCCCAATGGGGGTTCCATCGGGATTGGCTTTGCGATGTCCTCTGCGGTCGTCACCAATGTGGTCGATCAGTTGAAAGAGTTTGGCGAAACCCGCCGTGGCTGGCTGGGTGTGCGTATCCAGGACGTGACGCCCGACATGGTCGAAGCCATCGAAGGGCTTGATATGGCCCGCGGTGCCCTCGTCACCGATGTGCCCGCTGGCCCTGCCGAAGATGCAGGTATGGTGTCTGGCGATGTCATCCTGAATTTCGACGGGATCGAAATTGAGGATACCCGTGAACTGGTCCGCATCGTTGGTAACTCGCCCGTAGGCAAGGAAGTCCCGGTTGAGGTGCTGCGCGATGGCGATATGGAATCGCTGATCGTGGTTCTGGGCCGCCGGGAAACATCAGAGGCTGTGGCCTTCCCTGCATCCACCGAGCAGGAAGAAGACCCAGCATCGGCTGAAATCCTAGGCCTGACCCTGTCGGAAATCACACCGGAACTATCCGAACAGTTCGGCCTATCCATTGACGAAGGTCTTGTGATCACCGGGATCAACGCTGAATCCGAGGCTGCATCCAAAGGCTTGCTCGAGGGTGATGTGATCACCGAAGCAGGCCAGCAAGCCATCGCTTCGATCGCCGATCTCGAAGCGCAGATCGAAGCTGCGTCAGAGGCAGGTCGGAAATCTCTTCTCCTCCTCGTTCGCCGGGGCGGTGACCCACGTTTCGTGGCGCTGTCGCTCGAGGAGTAAACAGTTTCAGAGTGAGTGAGAGAGCAGGGCGGGCCGCGCAAGTGGCCCGCCCTTTTTCATCGCATTAACGATCGTTCTGCGGCAACCCGTCGGCGATATCATAATAATCGCCCTTCTCGGACACAAAGATATGCATCGCCAGCTTGGTCTGTGTCGGCGTGTCAAACGCGCCCATGGCCACGGCGGTCCAATCGCGAAACACCGGGTCCCAGAACAGGGTGGACCCGCAGATGTCGCAAAACCCGCGCCGGACTTTCTCGGATGACTGATACCATCTGACATGCGCTTCACCGGATATCGTCAGCGTATCCGCTGGTATGTCCACTGACGCCTCGAAGTGGCCGGAATGTTTGCGGCAGGCCACGCAATGGCAAGCTGATGGTTGCGGCAGATCGCCCGTTACCTCAAATGTCACCGCACCGCATAAACAACTTCCCCGATGCATCAAAAGCCTCCTTAAGCTGTCGCGACGACCGCCGGTTTGCGCATATTGATCACCAGCAAGCCCAGCACAATGACGGCGGCCACAAGATTGATCCATATTTCAGTTGGCCAGACACAGGCGGCCCCGGCAACGGCAAGGATCAGGCGTTCCAACAGCCCGACCGGGCGCTCCAGACAGCCCTGTAATGCACCGGCCAGCCCATAAATGCCGACGACGCCAAAGGCGAAAATCGTGATCATCGCAGGCCAGTCGCCGGACAAAAACGGGGTATAGGCCATCATGATCGGCACGATATATAGCCCCTTGGCCAGCTTCCAGCTGGCAACACCTGTGGCCATGGCGGGGGCCTTGGCAATCGCCGCCGCGGTAAAGGCTGCCAGAGCGACTGGTGGGGTGACGTTACTGTCCTGGCTCAGCCAGAAAATGATCATATGGGCTGACAGGATCGCCGCGACGGCGACCTCGGCCGGAACAACCATATCCCGCAACGGGGCTGCTACCTCCAGCGGCAGGCTGCGCACGATGGCTGTCGCATCTTCAGCACTGACAGGTCCCGCCAGAACCGACGGGTCCGGCAGGGCCAGCATCAGGATCGGCATGGCACTTGGGTCCAGCGTGCCGCTTGCCAATGCGTCGATCACAAACCGGTCCTGGATCATCCCGGCAAGGGCAGGGGCCGATAGCGTGGCCAGCACGATATAGGCCGCCGTCACCGGCAGGCCCATGCCCAGCACAAGGCTGGCAATCGCGACCATGATGATGGCGATCAGCAGGTTGCCCCCGGCCCATTCAGCGATCATCAGACTGAACGTATTACCGATCCCCGCCGTGGCGATCACGTTCACCACAAGCCCAACAGCGCAAAGCAGAACCGCGGTCATGATCATGCCTTTGGTGCCCATAACCATCGCCTCGAACACCGCCTTGGGGCCCATCGGGTTCTGGGTCAGCCAGCTGGAGGCGATGACGGCCAGAATGCCGAACACGGCAGCATAGGCAGGGGTAAAGCCCGACACCAGCATCGCGATCAAACCGCCAATGGGGATGACAAAACTGGCCCCGCCCTTGCGAAAGGCCGACCCAAATGTCTCGCCATCGCTTTCCATCGGGGGCAGGCCCAGACGCCGCGCCTCGATACGTACGAAAAAGACGACGGACAGGAAATAAAGCAGGGCGGGCAGCGCCGCGACGGCGACAATTCTTTCGTAGGGGATCTGGGTAAAGCTCGCCATGACAAAGGCGCCAGCGCCCATGATCGGCGGCATCAACTGACCGCCCGTGGACGATGCGGCCTCAACCCCGCCTGCGAATTTCGGCGGGAAGCCCGCCTTCTTCATCAGAGGGATCGTGATCACCCCGGTTGACGCGGTATTGGCCACCGCAGATCCCGAAATCGTGCCGGTGAGGCCAGAGGCGATGACCGCCACAATCCCCGGCCCGCCGACCATGCGGCCAGCGACAGCGCGGGCTAGATTGATCACGAAATCCCCCGCGCCCGAACGCAGCAGGAAGGCCCCGAAGATGATGAACAGAAAGACGAAGGTCGATGAAATCCGTGCAATCGTGCCAAACATCGCGTCATCGCCATAGATCGACCGGAACGCGATGGATTCCCAGCTGAGCCCGGGAAACGAAAACACCCCGCCCACATATTTGCCCCAGAACCCCACATAGCTGAGCGCAATAATGATCAGCAGCGGGATGACGAGCCCGGTCAGACGGCGCGTCAGTTCGATCGCGCCGATGACACAGATGATCGCTGCGATCCAGTCGGCGGTCGAAAACTTCACGCCCCGATCATAGATGCCCTGTTCGGCATATGGCAGGTAGATGGCAGCAGCGGCAATCGCGACGCCAAACGTCAGATCAAAGGCCAGCAGGGTCGGGCTACGCACCGCACCGCGCACCAGCGGGTGAAACACAGCCGCCAGAAAGGCAAAACCGGCAAAGTGATAGGCATTACGCTGAAACTCGGAAATGAACGGGTCGAACGCCACATAGATATGACCGACCGCGATTAGAAAACAGAGTAGGGTCAATGCGGTATCGGGCAGGCCGGTAAAGCTGCGCTGTACCGCCCCGTCGGTGGGGCGTTCGTCGGACATCGGCAAATCCTCGGGGTCAGTTTCGGCCCGCGCGGGATGCGCGGGCCGAAAGATCAGTTATTCGGCGATCAGACGGTCAGGAATTTCGATCCCGACTTCCTGATAATAGCGGACCGCACCGGAGTGCAGTGGCACCGGCAGACCGGCAATCGCCCGCTCGATCGCCATCGCCTTGGTGGCCGGGTGAATGGCCTGCAGGAAAGGCAGGTTTTCATAGATCGTCTTGGTGATCTGATAGACGTTCTCTTCCGGGATATCAGCATGGGTCGCCAGGAAATTCGGCTGGGCGATGGTGTTGATATCCGCGTCCTGACCGGGATAGGTGCCTGCCGGAATGGTGTAGGGGGTCCAAAGACCACGACCGCCATCCGCCTGCGCCACCTGTTCTTCGGTAAAGTTCAGCATGGTCACGCTGTCACCGGCTGCGGCCATTAACTGGCTGATAGCACCGGTAGGCACGCCCGCTGGTGTCCCGATCCCCTTGACCTGACCGTTCTGCAGGGCCTCGGCGGATGGGCCGTAGCCTGCAAAAACCAGTTCATAGTCGTTTTCGATATCAACACCAAAGCCGGACAAAATGGTCGCGTTGGAGCCGATCGTGCCAGAATTCTGGCGACCAAGCGCCATGCCTTCCCCCTTCAGCGCGACCATATCCTCGATCGTGCCGGTAGGGGCGGCGTCAGCGGCCACGACAAACTGTTCCACATTCTGCCACAGCATCGTGACCGAACGCAGATGCTCCTGCGGGCCAGCCTCTTCCAATGGGCCGGTGCCGGTGGCGGCATAATAGCCGAACAGACCCTGCAAAATGGCAAACTGCGCCTCGCCTTCGCGGATCAGGCGCACGTTTTCGCCAGACCCGGCAGAACTGATGGCCGACATGCCGATTTTCTGTGACGGTTCCAGCTTGACCTTGATCAGCGTCGACAGGGCCACGCCGACCGGATAATAGGTACCGCCCGTTGATGCGGTGGATAGAATATAGCTGGCCTCTTCGGCCTGCGCCACAGGGGCTGCCAGCACAAGACCTGCCGCAACAGCGGCTGTGAACATTTTCATAATGTTTCCTCCCTCAGGATATACGTTGTCGCCCTTTTCGGACGGACGATACAACAAAACCGCGATGCTGACCGAAGGACAAGCAGGATCGGGCACGCGGCGTTAACAATTTGACTTATTTGGCTAATTTGCACGGTCAATGGGCAGGATTCGCAAAAGATGTGCGGATAACCGCACACTGCTAGCGCCAACATGACGATGCGGCGACTCGCCCCACCGAACACAACTGAATTTGCACAGCCCGACGGTCATTTGCGCTGGCCCAACCTTTGCAGGTGAATTAGTAATCCATGGAACGGATTTTCAGTGCGAGGGACCAAGCGAAATGGCCAAGATTACTTACGTCGAACATGGCGGCAAAGAACACGTCGTCGAGGTCGCCAATGGCCTGACCGTCATGGAAGGGGCCCGCGATAATGGCATTCCGGGGATCGAGGCCGATTGTGGTGGTGCCTGCGCCTGTTCGACATGCCATGTCTATGTCGATGACGCCTGGGTGGACAAACTGCCCGCCAAGGACGCGATGGAAGAGGACATGCTGGACTTTGCGTATCAACCCGACACGACCAAATCGCGCCTGACCTGCCAGTTGAAGGTGACCGACGATCTGGACGGCCTGCGCGTTCAGATGCCGGAAAAGCAGATTTGATGCGCTTGGGGCTTATCGCCCTTTGTGCACTGCTGGTGCCCGCGGCTGTCTCTGCGTGCCGGTCTCCGCCGCACATTTCTTCCGATTTCAGGGTGGAAAGTTATGTCAGCTTGCCTGGCTGTTCGGGGCAATGGCCCGCGTGCGATGTGATAGGGATAACAGCCGCCTGGTACGAAGTGCCGACGGATCGCTATGCTCATGGTGTGTTGGGCGATGCCATCGAAGGCAGTCGACTGGCGGCATATTATACGCCCGTTCTGGTAGGCGAAGTGATCAGCAGTTGTGGCGACAAACACGCGATACTTGATGACGCGCATGTGTTTGAAGATACGCAACCGCGTCTTGCTGACCTGAACGGTGATGGTCAGGCCGAAATCATAGCGGTGCGCAGCCACGTGCAGAAGGGGGCGCAGCTTGCGATCTACGCGGCTGTGCCGGATGAAGTGGAATTGCGACTCATTGCGGCTACACCTTATATCGGCCAACGCAACCGCTGGCTTGCGCCCATCGGGGCCGCTGACCTTGACGGCGATGGCTATATCGAAATCGCCTATATCGACCGTCCGCACTTGGCCAAGACGCTGCGGGTCTGGCGCTTCAAGGATGGTGAGTTGACGGAGGTGACCGCTGCCTCTGGCCTGACCAATCACCGGATCGGCGAGGATTACATCAGCGGGGGTATCCGCGACTGCGGGCAGGGGCCCGAGATGATCACGGCGGATGCTAACTGGACCAACATCATGGCAACCCGACTTGTAGATGGTCAGTTGCAGGCCAGGATCGTCGGACCGCATGAGGGGCGTCAGTCGTTCGAGGCCGCTCTTAGCTGCTGATCAGCCCGACAACCGTCACCAGCAAAACCATTTCGGTCACCTGCTGCGTGGCCCCCAGAATATCCCCAGTTTGCCCCCCGATCTTGGCCTTTGCGACCAGCCCGCAAAACAGCGCGGCCAGACAGGCGGGAAAAATCAGTCCGAAGCCAAAACAAACCACCGCGATGATTGTGGCAAGACCAAAGGCAACAACGCCCGTCATCGTCTCGGGACGGCCCACGCTATGGCTCAGCCCGGTATCACGCGCATGGGGCAGGCCGGACATGACACCGACCATCCCCGCTCGGCTCAGCGCGCCAACAGCGATCAAGGCCCCCCAATAAAGCCCACTTTGCACAATTGCCGCCAGCGCCAGCCATCGGATCAACAGCGCCAGCCCAATCGCCACAACGCCGTAAACACCGATATGGCTGTCTTTCATGATTTCCAGACGTTTCTGTTTGTCCCAACCACCCCACAGCCCATCAGCCGCATCGGCCAACCCATCCTCATGCATTGCGCCTGTAAGAATGACCGATAAGGCCAATATCAGCGCGGCGACGATTGCGGCAGGCAGGCTCAGCCAGAGCAACAGGGCGGCAAGTGCCGCCATGACTGCCCCGATCAGCGCGCCCACCAAAGGATAAGCCCATGCCGCCCGCGCACCCCGCGCCATGGCCCGGTCCATATCGACAGGCACGGGCAGACGGGTCAGCAATCCGACCGCCGCTGCCACGTCGCCCACGGTCATTAGTGATGTGTCGCGATTGTTCACGCGGATGCCCCTTGTGGCCCTTTTCATCGCCGTCCTGATCGTTAGACAGTTCGCAGGATTTACGCAACGAGGACCTGATGCCAGCACCTTTCACGACCCTTGATGAGTTCCGCACAGTTCTGGCGCAGGCTCCCGCACCCGATGCTGTAGCCACTGCAGGTGCGCAGGATCGCAACAGCCAGTTGACCAAACCACCGGGCGCGCTGGGCCGGCTGGAGGATCTGGCGATCTGGTATGCAGGCTGGCGCGGCACCCCTCAGCCGCAAATCAAAGCACCGCAAGTCATTGTCTTTGCAGGCAATCATGGAGTTTGTGCACAAGGCGTCTCTGCCTTCCCGCCAGAGGTCACGGTACAGATGGTCGTCAATTTTCAACATGGCGGTGCCGCGATCAATCAACTGTCCAAGGCATTCGGTGCCAGAATGGATGTCCACGCCCTGTCTCTGGAAACACCTACCGCCGATTTCACCCAAGGCCCCGCGATGACAGAGGCAGAGGTGATCGACGCCCTGCAAACCGGCTGGACCGCTGTTGATCCGCAAAGCGACCTGCTGGTCACCGGCGAAATGGGCATCGGCAACACGACATCAGCCGCCGCCATCGCCACCGCCATTTTGGGCGGCGAGGCGGCCGACTGGACTGGGCGTGGCACCGGGGTGGACGACGCTGGGCTTGCCCGCAAGACCGAGGTCGTCGCTCAGGGCGTCGCCCTGCACGCCACCGACGACCCGCTTGAGGCGCTGCGCTGTCTGGGCGGGCGCGAACTGGCGGCCATGGCCGGGGCCATTGCGGCGGCACGGCAGCACCGCATTCCGGTGATCCTTGACGGTTTCATCTGCACCGCCGCCGCCGCCGTGCTGGCCAAGGCACAAGACGGGGCACTTGACCACACCGTTGCCGGACATCTGAGCGCGGAAGGCGCGCATCAGAAAATGCTGGATGCGCTGGGCAAAGCGCCGCTGCTAAACCTTGGTCTGCGACTAGGCGAAGGGTCCGGTGCGGCGCTGGCCATCGGCGTCCTGAAAGGGGCGGTCGCCTGCCATTCCGGCATGGCCACCTTCGCAGAGGCCGGGGTCAGCGACAGCTGACCTTACTTCTTCTTGTTGTCATCCGCTTGCTGACGGGCGGCAAGTGCTGTCTCAAGATCAGTGTTCAACTCTTTGGATCGTTTGACATATTCCGGAACTTCGGCCACCGGCACGCCCGGCTTCCAAAGGGCGGCCAGTTCGCGCAAGGCGGTGCGGTCATGGTGGTAGAATGTTTCTTCCGCCTCTGCCGCTTCAAACTCGGTCAGGCCAAGATTTTCCAGCGCGTACCGGCCCGCACGCAATGAACTGTCAAACATCTCGCGGACGATATCATTGGCACCCGCATCGTATAGCTCATAGACATGCACGCGGTCACGGGCCCGGGCGATGATATGCAGATCAGGGCGGGCCTTGCGAGCATAGGCCACCAGCTTGACCGCCGATTCCTTGTTGTCGATGGCCACGACCAGCACCTTGGCATCTTCCAGGCCAGCAGCATTCAACAGGTCAGGCCGGGTCGGATCGCCAAAGAAGCCGCGAAAGCCGAATTTGCGCATGGTTTGCACGGTAGTCAGGTTGCTGTCGATCACTACCGTCGAAAACCCCGCACTTTGCACCAGGCGGTTCACAATCTGACCAAAGCGACCAATACCCGCGATGATGACGGTACCTTGTTCGTCCACCTCATCCTCATCGGCCTCTTCGTGATCAACCATGCGACGGCTCAACTGATCATAGACGATGAACAGCAAGGGCGTGATCAACATCGACAAAGCCACCACCAGAAGCAGGGTGTTTGATTGGCCCTGGCTCAGCACTCCCTGCTGCAGCGAGAATGAGATCAGGACAAAACCGAACTCCCCCGCCTGCGCCAGACCAAGGGTAAACAGCCAGCGATCCTTGCCCTTCACCTTGAACAACAGCGACAGGGCATAAAGGATCACACCCTTGATCAGCATGACACTCAAGGTCAGCGTCAGGATGTAACCCGGCTCATCAAAGAGCAGGGAAAAGTTAATCCCCGCACCCACGGTGATAAAGAACAGGCCCAACAACAGCCCCTTGAACGGTTCAAGGTCGCTTTCCAATTCGTGCCGGAATTCTGAGTTGGCCAGAACAACACCCGCCAGAAACGTGCCCAAAGCCGGCGACAGGCCGACCATCCCCATCAGAACGGCGATCGACACGACCATCAGCAAGGCAAGGGCGGTATACATCTCGCGCAGGCGGGCATGGTGGATGTAACGAAACACCGGGCGGATCAGATAAATCCCGGCCAGGATGACGGCGATGACCGCGCCAAGGGTTACTAGGGTAACACCCCAACCGGGCAGCCCCTCGACAAGGCTCATCGCGCCATGATGATCGTCTTGATGTGTATCAACCCGTTGAACCGATCCATCGGGGCCAAGTTGCATCACCGCAGGGACCGCCAGCAGCGGCAAAACCGCCAGCATCGGGATCACGGCAATGTCCTGCGTCAGCAGCACCGAAAATGTCGCCCGCCCGCCGCCGGTTTGCATCAATCCCTTTTCTGTGAGCGTTTGCAAAACGATAGCGGTCGAAGATAATGCAAAAATCATGCCAACCGCAAAGGAGATGGTCCAGCTGTAACCCATCAGCAGACAGCCACCCATGATGGCAACAGTCGTCACCACAACCTGCAAACCACCCAAACCGATCAGCCGGTCGCGCATGTCCCACAAAGCGCGCGGTTCCAGTTCCAGACCGATCAGGAACAGCATCATCACCACGCCGAATTCGGCAAAATGCTGGATGTCCTGCGCCTCTGTCCCAACCAGCCCGGTCAGCGGGCCGATGACGATCCCCGCCAGCAGATAGCCCAGCACGGACCCAAGCCCCAGACGTGCGGCCAGTGGCACTGCGATGACCGCAGCACCCAGATAGATCGTGGCCTGAAGCAGAAAGGATTCCATACGCGACGTATCGCAACCTCCAATGTCATAAGCAACGCGCGATTGCGTGTGCCTACGCTTCGTGCGAGGCAGTGATGCAATGGCCATATATTACTCCCTATTGGTTAATGCCCGCTGATGCCCGCCAACCCCCTTTCGCGTAACCTGCGCCGCCTGCTGGCGGCCCAGCTGCCCGCCGATTTTGCCGATTGGCTGGATTTCGTAGCGATCGGGGCGCTTCTGGCCTATGTCTGGCAGGCAGAGCCGTTTGTGTTTGCCCTGCTGGCTGTCAGCATGGGTGCGCCTTACCTGCTGATCGGCCCGTTCGCCGGGGTGCTGGTGGACCGGATGGCGACCCGCCAGGTGTTGATCCTCAGCAATCTGGGCCGGGCGGTCACGACTGCGGCGCTGTTCCTCGCCCCCGACTGGCCGGTTCTGTTGGCCCTCGTGTTCTGCCGTAGCGCAGTTGATACCTTCTACACACCCGCTAAACAGGCCGCGATCCAAGCGCTGACCGAACCCGACCAGCGCAACCGGGCTAACGGGTTCAGCCATGCGATCAACCAATCCTCCAAAATCGTGGCCCCGGCGCTGGGCGGCGTCTTCCTGATCTGGCTCGCGCCGCAGATGGTGTTTCTGATCAATGCGCTGGTGTCGCTGTTGGCGGCGGCGATGCTTCTGCGATTGCCTGCCATTGGTGTAACGAGGGCTGCCCCCGACGAAAACATCCTGCACAGCATCCGCGACGGGATGCGGACGGTGCGCGGCAAACCGGTCCTCCGCGCGGCCTTGCTGATGATGGCCGCAGGCTATTTCGCCATGTTCTTCTATGACACGCTGATCGCCCCGCTGACCCGTGATCTGGGGTTTTCGCAAACCGTGCTGGGGCTGAGCCTCGCGGCCGTCGGGGCAGGTGGTGTCGCCGGGTCGCTGGTGCTCGGGACAACCAAACGCGCGCTCAGACCATTCGTCTGGATTGCCGGCGGCTTCGCCATCGGCGCATCCATGACCGTGATCCTTGGCCTGTCAGAGGTCACATCCATCCCTCTCCATGTGATCCTTTACATAGCTCTATTCGGCATCCTCGGTATCGCCTCAGCTATGTCGGTCGTGCCCTTCCGAACCATCATCCAGGATGCTGTCAGCCCCGACCAGATCGGTCGGATCACGGCCCTCAGCGAAGCAATCAACACCTTTGCCCTGCTTACCGCCCCGTTCATCGGCGCGGCCATTGCGGCGACTTTTTCGATTGGGGCGGCCTTCATTGCCGGTGGGCTGGTCATGTGCGGGGCTGCGATCCGCGCGCTGACCTTGCGCGATAAATCCTAAACAGGCAGCGGCGCGTCCGGCTTCACCCGCTCCATCACGATCTGGCTTTGCACCCGGCTGACAGCGGGATGCGGTAGTAAGACCTGCTGGACCAGCAGGTTCAGCGCCGTCAGGTCAGCGCAGTAGACCCGCAGCAGATAGTCGGCTTCGCCCGTCAGCGTCCAAGCCCCCACAATTTCGGGCCGGGTCCGGGTCAGGCGGACAAAATCGCGCGCGTTCTGTTCAGTATGCGTGGCCATCACAATCTGGATAAAGGCCTGCACGGTCAGCCCAACCTTGTCAGGGTTCAGATAGGCGCGGTAACCCGCAATGTATCCCTCCGCCTCCAATCGCTGGCGGCGGCGGCCGGCTTGCGAGGCTGACATGTTCAGGGCCTCACCCAGATCTTGCGCCGTTAAGGTGGAATCGCGCTGCAGGGCCGCCAGCAATTTCAGGTCGGTCGGATCAAGCTCCATGCGGCCTCCACGCGCAAATTTCTAGAAATTTGCGCCACGCTCGCATATATTTGCAGATCGGGCTACAAAAATGCGCAAAACCGGACCGTCAGATGCGGTAGAATGAATCGAACGCGAACAGGAGAATACAACATGGGTCCTTTCCCGCACGACGCCCCCAAGGCTACCATCACCGCTGAAAACCCCGCAGGCACCGACGGGTTCGAGTTTGTCGAATTCGCCCATCCGGAGCCCGACACGCTTCGCGATCTATTCACCAAGATGGGCTACACTCACACCGCCACGCACAAGACCAAGGATATTGAGCTTTGGCAGCAGGGCGACATCACCTACATCATCAACAACGAACCCAACAGCCACGCCCGAACCTTTGTCGAGGAACACGGGCCCTGCGCGCCGGCGATGGGGTGGCGGGTCGTGGATGCGCAGCATGCCTTTGACCACGCGGTCAGCAAGGGGGCCACACCCTATGAAGGCGACGGCAAAACCATGGACGTCCCTGCCATCGTCGGCATCGGCGGCAGCCTGATCTACTTCATCGACCAGTATTACGAAGCCAACCCCTATAACGACGAATTCAACTGGGTCGCAGATGCGCACCCGATTGGCGTCGGCTTCCACTACCTTGATCACCTGACCCACAACGTCCACAAGGGGAACATGGACAAATGGTTCGCGTTCTATGGTGATCTGTTCAATTTCCGGGAAATCCGGTTCTTTGACATCGAGGGCAAGTTCACCGGCCTTCTATCCCGCGCCCTGACATCGCCTTGCGGGCGCATCCGCATCCCGATCAACGAAGACCGGGGTGAAACCGGCCAGATCGTCGAATACCTCAAGCGTTACAAGGGCGAAGGCATCCAGCACATCGCGGTGGGTGCGCAGGACCTCTACGATGCAACGGATGAGATCGCCGAACGCGGCATTAAATTCATGCCCAAGCCGCCCAGCAGCTATTACGACCTGAGCTACGACAGGGTTGTTGGCCACGACGAACCGCGCGACCGCATGGAAAAGCACGGCATCCTGATCGACGGCGAAGGCGTGGTGGACGGCGGCGAAACCCGCATCCTGCTGCAGATCTTCTCCAAGACGGTCATCGGGCCGATCTTCTTCGAATTCATCCAGCGCAAGGGCGATGACGGTTTCGGCGAAGGCAACTTCAAGGCGCTGTTCGAAAGCATCGAGGCCGATCAGATCGAACGCGGCGTACTGGAAGCCGGTTAACCCGGCACCTGCAGCGCATAGGTGCGGCCGCGCTTGACATAGTTCAATGCGTTGTCGCCGATGGCGGTCACCTGGCCGCCATCCAGCGAACTGCCGATTTCGACGCGCACGAAACTGCCATTGGGCAGGCGCACCAGCGCGCGGCGGTTATTGGGGCGGCCATAAACACCGATCAGATTGATCTCGCGCAGGCCAATCGCCTCTTCCTGCGTGGCCGCCCGGGCGACACCGCCGGGGACAGGGCCAGTATTGCGCGGGATATTCACAGGGGCCGAGGCTTGCTGGGGTGCGGCCTGTTGCGGTTGCTGCTGCTGGGCTGCTGCGGCAGCGGCCTGCCGGCTGGCTTCCTGCTGGCGCGCATTGGCCACTACAGTAGCAAAGTTACGCGGGCGGCTATCGGGCCTGCGCGACACGCTGACCGCCCGGGGCGTCATGTCGATGAACGGTTCAGCAGCCGCTTCTTCCGCGATACTGGCGATCACGGATGTGATGTCAGGATTGCTGGGCAGATCAGCAGGCGGCGGCGGTGGGACCAGCCCTGACGGGCGGGGCTGGGGTCGCGGACCAATCGGTGTGGTTGATCCCAATGCGGCCTCTTGGGTTTCCACCAGCGGAGCCGTTTCTGCATCAGGCTGTAATCCGGCCAGACCCACGCCGCCCGGCGTTGGCGCCGGTTCTGCATCTTCTTCAACCACCTCTGGCAACGCCGCGTTGGCTGGGCGCAGGGGCGGGATCACATCCGGTGTGCCCGCCACGATCACCACATCTTCAGCCGCCGGGGCCAGCAGCGCCATGCGGGCAAGATCATCCTCGGTCAGCGTCGGACGTGGGCGCACGTTCAGGTCGGGCAGCCCGGCAAAAACCACGGCCCCTTCCGGGGTGACAGCCCCTTCGGCTGTGGCCAGAACATTTCCGTTCTCATCCAGATCGAATGTCGCATCAGGAGGCGGCGGATCGGCTGGCGCGACAAAGGTCAGTTCCGGTTGCAGCGCGTTGGCATCCGGCGTGACGGGTTGCGCAACCTTGCCGGGGGCAATGGTCACGTCCGGCCAGATAATGCCCTCTGCCGTGGTCGTATCCGGCACATCCACGATCCGGGGCGCGCGCTGCCAGACGCCGGTTGCGGCGTAAATGCGGGCGGCCTCATCCGGGCTCAAGACGCGACCGCGCAGGATCGGCGCACCGACTTCGGCCTGCGCCGCTTCGGTCGGTTCGGCAGGTGCAGGCATCGGTGGCAGCGCGGCCAATGGCGCATCCGGCTCTGCGATGTCAGGGGCAGTCACTGGTGCGGCTGGGTTATAGCCAGTCCACGCCGCAATATCCGCTGCATTCGCCGGATCGGTTGACGGCACGGTCTGGCGCATCACATCCAATGTGCCGACACGTGGTGCCTCATCGGACAGCGGGGTGGCACTATCGGCGGTCGTTACCGGTGCAGCAAGAGCGGCAGAGTCAATCGTTTCCACCGCAGCGGCAGGTTCACCCTGCATTTCAGCAGGCGCATCGACCGGATCAGCACCCAGCTGCCACCAGGCCAACAACCCGGCCACGGCAAAGCTGGCTGCAATAGCCGTACCCACCAGCAGTTTTTTCGGCGGCGTGTTATTGGCGGCTGCCACCGGACGCGCCGGGGCCACAGGCGCTTTTGAGGTCTTGGGCGGCGGAACAAGGGCTGCGGCATCGGCGGCAGGGGCCACCGCCGTGATCGACCCCACAACGCGTCGCCGGGCGCGGCGCTTATATTTGGGCCGGGCGGTATGATATTCGGCAATGATCGGATCGACCGGCATCGGATAGGTCGGATCGCGCAGTACGGGCTGCTTGGCTGTTGTCGGTTCAGCGACAGGCGGCGTTACAGTTTCGGTCGCCGCTACCTCGGGGGCATCTTTTTCGACCTCTGGCGTGTCCTCGACCGGTGTCTCGGAGGTTGGCGTATCAGTCGCGACTGCGTCGTCTTCCGGTGTCTCTTCCTTCGGCGCAGCGGTGTCTTTGACCGGCTCAGCCGCTTCAACATCCTTCAGGCTGCTGAACAGATCCGGTTCTGCTTCTGGCGTATCGGTTTCGTCGCTTGCAGGCGCATCATCAACATTTTCCGCAGTCGGCGTTTCGGCCACTGCAGCCTCATCCGCCGGGTCTGCTTCAACGGGCTCCTGATCCACCGCAGCGACGTCAGAAACCAGATCTGCGGTCACATCGGCAGGGCCGTCCTGCGCATTCTCTTCCGATTCCGCCGTCGTCGCGTCGGCGTCTGGCACGCTGGGGGCTGTTTCAGTGGCAGGGGCTGCTGTTTCCTCCTCCAGCACCTCCGGTTCATCAATCGCATCCGATAGAACAAGAACGTCCTTGTCCTCAACAACCGGCTCCGCCGGTGCCTCCTCGGATGCCCCGTCTTCGGGTGGTGCAGCCTTTATCTCGGGCTCGGCCTCCGTCTGATCCGGCGCAGCTTCATCAGACACCGCTTCCGTAACTTCGGGCTTTGGTGTCTCAGCCGGGGCATCAGCCTCCTCAACATGGGGGGCCAGCAACGCGGCCAGATCGGCACCGTCTGAGGGGGGCAATTCATCCTCAGGGATATCAAAGATCAGCAGGCGCGATTTGATGCGTGTGCCCACGACCATGATCGGCAGGATGTCACGTTCGACCGCACCGTCAGGGCCCAGCACCTCTGGCATCATTGCGGTGGGGCCGAAAAACACCTCGCTTTGAAAAGTGAACGGTTCCGGAATGGCGACAAAGGCGACAGGGTTGAACTTGTGGGCGCGGGCAAAGGCCTCGGCTTCATCCAGGGTCTCGCGGGCGACAGCCGCGATATGGGTGCGGCCACCACGGCGCTCACAATCAATAACCAACTCGTCCAGATCGTACGGCGTTGCGCCATCAAGGGCGGCGTTGATGTGATCCTGCGTGGTCTGCGTTGTGTCCAGAGCCAGGTATTTGATCTGATCCAGCGGGATCACGATCTTGGTGCGCAATCCGCCGGGTTCCAGCGCCAGCGCCTTCTGGCGCAGATCGGCCAGAACCGCATCCAGATTGGGGTCTTCGACATCCGCATCGCCCACGACCCGCCAGCCGCCTGTCACCCGATGCAACAGTTGAATACCTTCGAATGAAAGGGACAAAGCGAAATTGGTGGTCATGTGACGGGTCTAGCATTTTGTTGTTGCGGGCAAAACGCGTTTCGCCTGCGCGGGTTAACATTATAGCAGAAACCCGCCAACGCCAAGGGTTTGGCAGGCCCGAACGGGCCTGCCATTTTGATCAGGGCGCGACGTCAGGCAGTGGCCTTGGCCAGCGCCTGATCCAGATCGGCAATCAGATCGTCAGCGTCCTCGATCCCGATGGACAGACGGACAATCCCCGGACCGGCCCCCGCAGCTTCCTGCTGCTCGGCGGTCAGCTGGCGGTGGGTGGTGCTGGCGGAATGAATTATCAGGCTGCGCGTATCACCCAGATTGGCCACGTGGCTGAATATCTCCAGACTATCGACCAGCTTCACGCAGGCGTCATAACCGCCCTTCACGGCCACCGTAAACAGGGCGCCAGCGCCTTTCGGGCAGATCTTGGGGACCAGCTTGGCATAGGGGGAACTGTCCAGCCCCGCATAGGTCACGTAGTCGGTGCGCGGATCATCCTCCAGCCATTTGGCGATCTTCATCGCATTTTCCACATGGCGATCCATGCGCAGCGACAGGGTCTCGATACCCATCAGCGTGTAATGGGCGGCCTGCGGGTTCATCGTCATGCCCAGATCGCGCAAACCAATGGCGATGCCATGAAAAGTAAACGCCAGCGGGCCAAAGGTCTCAGCAAATTTCAACCCGTGATAAGCCGGTTCCGGCTGGCTGAGCGACGGGAACTTGTCATTCGCGGCCCAGTCAAACTTGCCGCTATCGACAACGCAACCGCCGGTCACAGTCCCATTCCCGGTCAGATACTTGGTCGTCGAATGTACGACCAGCGTCGCCCCATGCTCAATCGGGCGGCAAAGATACGGGGTGGCCGACGTATTATCGACAATCAGCGGTACACCCGCCGCATCCGATATGGCCGAGATCGCGTCCAGATCGGTAATATGCCCGCCCGGATTGGCAATCGCCTCGCAGAACACCGCGCGGGTGTTGTCATCAATGGCGGCCTTGACCGCCTCATGATCGTCGAAATCCACAAACGTGGCCGACCAGCCAAAGCGTTTGATGGTCTGGGAAAACTGGGTGACCGTGCCGCCATATAACCGGCTTGAGGCGACGACATTCATCCCCGGACCCATCAGCGGAAATAGGGCCATGATCTGGGCCGCATGACCCGACGAACAACAGACAGCACCAACACCACCCTCCAGCGTGGCGATGCGTTCCTGCAAGGCGGCGACCGTGGGATTGGTCAGGCGGGAATAGATATAGCCGACCTCCTGCAGATTGAACAAAGCAGCGGCGTGATCGGCATCGCGAAACACATAGGCCGTCGTCTGATAAATCGGGACCTGCCGTGCCCCTGTCGCGGGATCAGGGCGGGCGCCCGCATGGATCTGCAAAGTGTCAAAGCCGTATGTCGGGCCGTCAGTCATTGGTGGTCTCCCTTTGAAATCTGTCGGGCGAAGGTGTAGGCGGAAAACCGGGGGCACTCAACGGCCCTTGATGAAAAGGACCAGACCATGCCCGTACCGTTCCATTTCGCCTTTCACGTCACCGATCTGGACGCGGCTAGAGAATTCTATTCCGGCGCGCTGGGGGCTGTGGAAGGGCGATCCACCGACACCTGGGTCGATTTCGACTTTTTCGGGCACCAGCTCAGCCTGCATCTGGGCGAACCCTTCAGCAACGCGCCCACCGGCAAGGTTGGCGATCACATGGTGCCCATGCCGCATTTCGGGGTCGTCCTGCCGCTCGATGATTGGAACGCACTGGCAGGGCGCCTGGAAGAAAGGCAAACCGATTTCATCATCGCTCCCTCCGTGCGGTTCAAAGGCGAGGTGGGCGAGCAATGGACAATGTTCTTCCGCGACCCCTCAGGAAACCCGATCGAGGTAAAAGGGTTCGCTGAGCAAAGCGGGGTGTTTGCAACCGACGAGTGAATCACTTCGTGATTTCGTGGTAAATACGTGTAAATGCGTGGTTTTTCATACTGCAGACTGGATTCCTATCATCGTTCGATGGCAAAACTATGCTTGATCGCATGACGGTTCTTTGAGCGTTCCATTTATAATAGTGATTTTGATTTCGCAGACGAGCCGATGTGTGGATTGAGTAGGATCAAACCCGCAGACAGGAGATCACTGTGGATACACGTTCTTTGTCCCCAAAGTTGGCCAGACGAAAAGTATTGGAATGGTACCGTGCACGCCGTCTCGACGAAGAGTTGCGAACCCGACGAGGGGTACCATGGCAACGAATGGAACCCGGTCGGTTCGGTCTCTATGATGCCGGAGCAGTTCAGATCGGTCGGTTGCTCTACGTATTTGGCGGGTATCTCAATCTTGGCAAAGTGAATGAAAACTTCGAGATCTACGATTTGGAAGCGGATCGTTGGATCGACACCATTCCACTCGTCGAAGGAATGCCTCAATCACATTTTGCAGCCGCAACTGATGGCAAGCGCTTTATCTACATTGCATCTGGACAACTAGGCGCGGAATGCAGCCCAGCAGTGCCCGATGTGTTTTCGTTCGATGCAAAGTGCCGTACCTGGCAAAAACTTCCTGACCTACCGCAGGCGCGTTACGCGGGAACCATGCAGATTTGGCGCGGACGGCTGCACTTTGTCGGAGGCGCGGGCGCGGACCGATGGACACCCAAAGGCGACCATTGGAGCATTGCGGTCGGTGAGGGAGTAGCGACAGATGCGCATTGGCGACTCGAAACTGCCATTCCGACCCCCGGTATGCATCGGGGAAGTGTCTTAGTGGATGACAATCTTTATGTCGTGGGTGGGCAGCAGGGTGACTTCATGGCGATTGAAGGCGATCCGGATTTCCGATGTACTGGACGAACTCAGGAAACCTACCTGTCAGATTGTTTCCGGCTCGATGAACCTTCTGGCGAATGGAGCCGGCTGGCTGATATGCCTATCGCTTCGTCGCACAATGATTTCTCGGTCATTTTTCGCGACGGTCAGATTCTCTCTGTTGGTGGACAGATTTATAAGGACCCAGAGACTTTTGAATTGCGACTGACAGATGCAATCCAAAGCTACGATGTCGTCAATGACCGTTGGTCGGTTAGCGGCCACCTTCCTTTCAGGCTCAAGCTGCCATCAGTTGGCGTCTGGGACGATCGGATTTGTGTCTTTGGCGGGCAACGTGGAAAGAAGGACACTGATCGCCCCGGGCCAATAGTGAAAGATACGTGGCGCGGGCAGCTCTCGGGCCTTGCCCCGCCTGAATACTCGACCAATGGCGCATTTAGCGGCAAACGTGTATTGATGTTGACGCATGACCTATCGCGAACCGGTGCGCCCTTGCTTCTGTGCGAGACGGCCCAGATGCTCATGCGTCAGGGTGCATGTGTCCAGCTTGCCACCGCATCAGATGACATAAATGGCTACAATCTGGCGGCAGAATTCGACTTGCCTCTGATACCGATAGAGACTGCTCCAACGGTGGCTCAAGAGGTTGACGTCATTATCGCCAACACGGTGGCGCCACCCGTCGCTGTTTTGGTGCGCAAGCTATTGGATCAAAAACCGGACCTGGCGCAGAAACTGGTATGGTGGGTGCATGAGATCGACGTCGAACATTTCTTGCCGCATGTCCCGCACCTGCAAGACG
Source organism: uncultured Paracoccaceae bacterium (assembly GCA_947488175.1). Classification (GTDB taxonomy): domain Bacteria; phylum Pseudomonadota; class Alphaproteobacteria; order Rhodobacterales; family Rhodobacteraceae; genus Yoonia. The sequence continues at coordinate 405,456 of CANKYO010000004.1, read as the reverse complement.
CCAAGCTTGTGATCTTCGATAGTCATGCCTGCCGCGACGCTTGGCAGAAAAAGATTGGTAAGTTTAGCGCCGCTGCCGTCGTGCATCCGGGGTTAAGCGATCACTTTGTCAAAATAGTCGGCGATGATGAAGTTTCGCAGTCGACAAACAAGTGCGGTGACAAGTTTCAATGTAACAACAGCGCACTGCGAAGGCGCGCCCGGCAGCAGCTGGGCATAGGAGCTGACGAATTCTTGGTTTGTTCGATCGGTACGATAGAACCCCGAAAGGGTCAGAGGCTGTTGTTGCGCACCTTGTCCAACCTTGCACATGATCAAAAGTTACCAATCAAAGTACTGCTGGTGGGTTTTCGGAACAAGCGGCACCGAGCCCGTTTTCTCCGCAAGTTGACGCGTGCAGAGCGCGCTATTGCGCCCAAGAAACTTTTGTTCGTTAAACAAGCCGATATCGCTCAGTTTTACCTGGCAGCGGACGCATTTGTTCTGAACACCCAGGGTATTGAAGCGCCACGGGGCGAATGCTTTGGCCGTGTGACGATTGAGGCTATGGCGGCTGGGACGGCGGCGATCGGTACAGAGGCTGGTGGAACGACGGAAATTCTCAAGCATAGTGAAATTGGATTACTATTTCCAACTGGCGAAGATGGGCAGGCCGATTTGGCCAAACATGTCGCTGATCTCATCCGCGACCCTCATCGGCGAGACACGATTGCCAAGGCGGGTCAAAAACACGCTTTGGAATACTTTAGGCAAAAGCGTTTTCAGTCAGACTTCGAAAATGCGCTTACTCAGCATTTGGACTTGGACCGCCGGCCAATGAGGTATTCGGCATGACTAAACCAAAGCGATGGTTGAAACGACTTAACCCACCGCACGCGGCCTTAACCCCACAAATGCCCGACAAAAGGTCCGACGCTTTGCCGACGCAAATCCGACGCGATGCCGACAGCGTTTTTGTCAGGAAATGCAGGCGTTAACCTTCGATTCGTGCAGTGCGGGCGTTACGACCGTACGGTGGGGGGTGACGCAACACCCTCAGCGCATCCAGAAACCCGCGGACTTGATCTTATTCCTTAACGCCTTCTCCTTGCGCGGCAGATTGGTCTGATCAAACAGCGCCCGCACTTTCTGCCCGCGCCCCTGATAGATCATCCGCTTGAACGGCTCATATTGCTTGAGCCATTTCTTGATCTTGTTGGGTGCCGCCACGGCCTCCAGCGTGTCAATGGCATGATCACTCTCGCGGGCATAAAACAGCGGTAATACCCTGTAATGGCACGTTATTTCGCCATCCAGCTCGTCCAGTTCCGGCCCGGGCCGCCCGCCGCCCAACGCATGGATCACCAGCGGCAGCACCACCTGATCCAGCCAGGGATCGAGCGGTTGGATGACCAATTCCTCCGGCGGATTGTCCCGCACCGAAACCGCATATTCGGTGAACAATCGCCCGAATTCCGCAGGGTCCGGGCCAAGAAACCAACCGGCGTTGAAATAGAGATATCTCTCCCAATATTCATCGGGTTGCGACAGATCGAGCGAACTTTCAAAATCCAGCCCAAACCGGTCGTAAAGCGATTTCCAGATCGCCGTATATCCCGGCCAATAAAGCTCCTCCACCGGCCATGTGCCTTCGCGTTTCATCGACGCGGTTGGCCGCGAAAAGTCGCATTGCAGGCGGCTCAGATCGCCCGTCACGATGGTATCTGTGTCAAAGAAAATAAAGGATTGGCCGGTGGGCAGGGCCTTGAGCGCTTCTATCTTGTTGCCATGGGGATAGCTGTCGCCGAAATGGTCTGAGGCAAAAGGCACGACCGTTGCCCCCAGATCGGACAGCACCGATTTGATGTCATCCGACATGCGCGGATCGCGCGACCATTTCGGCCCCGGCTGCGGTTCGGCAACAAAAAGCTGGCCCGCAAAACGCGGACTATTGGCCCGCAGCGATGCCGCAAAAAGCACGGCTTCATATTGCAGCCGACCGCTCTGACCGACGATCAGAATGTTGAACGGTTCTGCCATATTGCCTTTGTCTCGTGTTAACCTATCCTGCTGTAGCGTTGGCCCGGTTGCGTGACAACTACAGATCAGGCTGACACTGTGCCGCGTTGCGTCACAAAGCGGGGACAGGGCGCGCGGGCAAATGGCAGATGCAGATTTTGATTTTCAGCGGATTTTTCAGCTGACAACGGCCCCCCACGCTGTGCTGGATGCGGATTTTCGGATCCTGCTGGTGAATGACGCCTATTGCGCCCGCGTCGGGGTGGGGCGCGAGACTCTGATCGGCGCCCATCTGCTGGAGCTGTTTCCGGGCGATGAGGAGCGTCAAGCGCTTGTTTCAAATGCCTTTTTGATGGCTCTGTCGGGGCAGGTCGCTTCACTCAAAGAGCTGCATTACGCCATCAGTGACCCAACGGATCCTGCCGCCCCGAAACAGGACATGTGGTGGACGCTGGATTGTATCCCCATGCAGCCACACCCAACCCATGGGCCGGTTTTTCTGGTCAGGGTCGAAAATGTCACCGAAGAGGTACAAGCACGCGGCAAGCGCGATCTGTTCGCCTCGGAATTGCAGCATCGGATCGGCAATGTCCTGACGCTCGTGCAGATTATCGCCCGCAAGACGGCCCAATCCTCTGATGATCTGACTGCTTTTCGTGCGACTTACGAAAGCCGGATCAGGGCATTGGGCAAGACCCATGCCTTTTTGTCCGGCACTAATTGGGACGGGATGACCGTGCGCCAAGTGCTTGAGCAGCAAATACAATCCGAACTGATTGACCGCGTCGATGCGATCGGGATCAGCGGACCGGACTGGCGCATGTCAGTCCTGCATGCCCAGACTTTTGCCATGGCGGTCCATGAACTGATTTCGAACGCGATGGAACATGGCGCGCTTGCCACAGCGACGGGCAAGGTCGAGATTACATGGGACCGTCCGCAGGATGGCAGCCACAATTTTGTCTGGAAAGAAAGCGGTGTTTCACGGTTGGTCGCACCTGATGAAACAGGTTTTGGGATGCAGATGCTGACCAAGCTATTGCCTGGGCAATTAGGTGGCAAGGCTGTCTGCGCCTTCACGCCGACGGGATTTCACTACATGCTGGTGGTGCCGGAGGATGTCATCGTTCCGGTGGGCCAGTAGGGCGCGGTTTCGGCTGCATAAATAGGGGGAGAGTGATGCCAAAGGGCTATGTTATCGGTCATATAACGGTGGAAAATCCGGAAGCTTATCAGGAGTATATTCGCCGCGATACGCCCATGATCGCGGCCTATGGCGGCCGGCCCATCGTCCGCGGCGGCACAGGCGAAGTGGCGGAAGGGCCGAGTTTTGCCCGGCATGTGGTGTTCGAGTTTCCGGACTACGAAAGCGCCAAGGCACTTTATTATTTGCCGGAATATCAGGAGGTTGCCAAGATCAGGCGCGAGAATGCGACCAGTATGATCGTGCTAGTTGAAGGCGTCTAAGGCAACAGGTAAAGCCAGCACCAGACCGTCAAGATCGATAGCCCTGTGCCCATCAGGACAGACGAGGCGGCGACCCGTCTGGCGGTGCCATACATGTTTGCAAAGACATAGGCATTGATTCCCGGTGCCATCGCGGCGGTCAGCATGGCCGAGCGCGTTGCATCGATGCCCAGATCATTGAACCGGGCCAGCCCCCAGACAATGGCCGGATGCAGCACCAGCGATATCGCGACGACGTAGAGGATAGTGCGCATGTCGCCCTCTGGCCGGTAGCGGTAGAGCACGCCACCCAGTCCAAACAGGGCCGCAGGCAGGGCCGCTCGCACCATCAGGTCCAGCGCATCGGTCATGACACCGGGTACGGGGATCCCGCCGATATTGACGATCAGCCCCAGTGTGATCCCGACGATCAGTGCATTGCGAAACATCGCCCGCAGCACCTTGCCAGGCAGGCTGGCGATATTGCCGCCGCGATTACGAGCGATTTCCATGGCCGTGATGCCGACGGCGTAGCAGAACGGGGAATGGACGGCGATGATAGCGTAGTTCGCCTCGAGCGCGGATGCGCCATAGGCCCGTTCGGTGATCGGCAGCCCCAGCAGCAGGGAGTTGGAAAACAGGCAGCAGAAGCCGATGGCGACGCTGTCTTCCCAATCGCGGTGGAAGAGGTATCTGGCCCCGAACAGTCCGGCCAGAAACCCAGCGAGTGCCCCGATGTAGAAACTGCCCAGCAATGCCAGATCGAAATTCTGGCCAAGATCGAGGGTCGAGATGGCGCGGAACAGCAGGCAGGGAATGGCGAAGCCTTGGGTGAATTTCATCAGCCCGTCGACGCCCGCATCGCTGAAATAGTCTTTCCAGACAGCCAGATAGCCGAAGCCGATGACAAGGAAGACTGGCAGGATGACGTCGATCAGGGCGGCCATGTGTGATCCAAAGGCGCGGCTTGCGCCGCATTACATTCTTATTTGCCGCCCGGCCGCAGGGATGCGTCTAGATCGGAAAGCTGAGCGTCATGCCGTCATAGGCAGGGTGGATATGATCGGGGGTTTCGGCATTGACGGTGTCGTAGTCCAGATCGTTGTGCATGTTGGTCAAGATGGCCTGTTTCGGCTGGACCTTTTCGATCCATTCCAGCGTTCTGGCCAGATGTGCATGGGTTGGATGTGGCGCCCGCCGCAGGGCATCGACGATCCAGCAGTCGAGGTTGTGCAGTTTGGCCCAGGCCGAGTCCGGTATCTCCGACACATCCGGCAGGTAGGCGACATCGCCGATGCGGAAGCCAAGCGCTTCGATATTGCCGTGTTCGACCTCGAACGGGGTCAGGGTGATCGGGCCGCCTGGGCCGGAAATGGTAATATCGCCCTTGATCGCGTTGAGTTCGCAGATGGGTGGGTAGTCAGACCCTTTGGGTTGCACGAAGGCGTAGCCGAACCGCCCCAGCAGATCGTTGCTGGTGTCGCCATCCGCCCAGACCTGCAGCCGTTCGCGCATGTTGAAAACGATCATCCGCAGATCGTCGAGCCCATGCACGTGATCGGCATGGGAATGGGTGTAGACCACCGCGTTCAGCGTACCGACCCCGGCATCCAGCAATTGGCTGCGCATGTCCGGGCTTGTGTCTATCAGTACCCGCGTGATCTGATCGCCGCTGGTCCGGGTGATCAGCAGAGAGCAGCGGCGGCGGTGGTTTTTCGGGTTGTTGGGGTCGCACGCCCCCCAGAGCCCGCCCAGACGCGGCACGCCGCCCGAAGAACCGCAGCCGAGAATGGTGAAGGTCATCGTGTCCGTCATGCTGCCGCCTTCCAGAACAACCGGTCGAAATTGGCGGTGGTTTGTGCGGCGAAGTCTGCGTAGGGCAAATCAAACAGCGCCGCGCCAGCCCGCGCCGTGTGGGCGGTATAGGCCGGTTCGTTCCGTCTGCCCCGATGCGGGGGCGGTGCGAGGTAGGGGCTGTCGGTTTCCACGAGGATCCGGTCAAGCGGGGCGGCGGCGAAGATGTCGCGCAAGTCCTGGCTTTTGGGGAAGGCCGCGATGCCGGACATCGACAGATAGAAACCCAGATCGAGCGCTGTGCGTGCCAATTCGGCCGTGCTGGAAAAGCAGTGCATCACGCAGGTATAGGCGCCGTTTTTGTATTCCTCGGTGAGGATCTGCGCCATGTCATCATCGGCGGCGCGCGCATGGATGATCAGCGGAAGCCGCGTTTCGCGCGCGGCTGCGATGTGGATGCGCAGGGATTTCTTTTGGATATCAGCGCTTTCGGCGGTGTAGTGATAGTCGAGCCCGCTTTCGCCGATGCCAACGAACTTCGGGTGTTTCGCAAGGGTAATGAGTTCGTCCACGGTGGCGAGCGGTTCGTCAGCCGCGCTCATCGGGTGGGTGCCGGCGGCGTAGTAGACCGGATCGAAGGCTTCTGCGATGGCGCGGACCTGCGGTTCCTGTCGCAGGCGCGTGCAGATCGTGACCATCCGGTCCACCCCGGCATCCAGCGCGCGCTGGATGATGGCCGGGCGTTCATCGTCGAAATCGGGGAAGTCGAGATGGCAGTGGCTATCGACGATTTTGGGGTTGGTCACGGGGCCGCCTTTACGCTGCGGCGACACCTTGCGCCGTCTCTTCGATCTTGAAGATCATATCAAGGATCAGCGCGGCAGGGTCAAGGTTCACCGCCCGTCCGTGGCGCGACCTGTTGGACAGGTCCTGCTGCAATTGCGCCCAATGCCGCGCGGCGCGGTCATCCGGGGCAAGGCGGGCCAGCAAACGCGCCTCGCCCGGGGCACCCTGGCTGTGCGGTTCGCCCAGCAGGCCCGCGTGGGCGGCACGGGACAGGAAGAGATCAATCAGGTCGAGCGTCAGGCCGAACCGCATTTCGGCGCCGCGCCCGGCGCAGCTGTCGGCCAGTTTGAGCGCGGCAGGCCGGTTGATCTGCGGCAGCCCGTCCAGCAATTTGACGATCTCTGCATAGAGCGGCAGCCCGTCGTGATTCAGAATGCGGATCGCGTCGCCAGCGGACCCGCCAGCCAGCGTGGCAAGGCTTTCGGAGTTTTCCGCCGGATGCCCGGCCTGTTGCAGCGCCTTTTGCAGGTTTGCGGCGTTCAGCGTGCTGCAGCGTAACTCGCGGCACCGGGACCGGATCGTGGGCAACAGCCGTGACGGCTGATGGGCGATCAGCAGGATCGTGCAGTTCTCTGGCGGTTCTTCGAGTTCCTTGAGGATGGCGTTGGCGGCGTTTCTGTTCAGCTCATCTGCGGCGTCAACGATGACGACGCGGCGCCCGCCATCTGCGGCGGACATATGAAAGAAGGATTTGAGCGCACGCACCGCATCGACGGTGATTTCCGTCCGCAGCTTCTTGGTTTTGTCATCCCACGGACGGCGGATCAGGGCGAGGCGGGGATGCGCGCCGGATTGGATCAGCCGAGCATCCGGGTGATCGGGGTCAACGGCGAGTGTCGGTTCACCGAACAGGCCAGTGTCCGGATCGGCCAATAGGAACGTGGCGATTTTCCATGCAAGGGTGGCCTTGCCCACACCGCGCGGGCCGGTGATCAGCCATCCGGAATGCAGACGACCCGTTGAGAACGCATCGAGAAAGTCTGCAACCGCCTTGTCCTGTCCGAACAGTTGCGCAGTTTCGCGCGGATGCGGCGCGCCTTCGATCCGGTCAGGTTCTGGGATGCTGTCATCGCTCATGCGTAGGCTGCGATTTCTGATGCGATTTGGTCCGGCGTTCGATTGCCGTCAATCAAAACGCATCGTCTGGGGTGTGCGTGCGCCAAAGCCAGGAAGCCGTGGCGCAGCGTTTCCTGAAAGGGCAGGCCGAACTCCTCGAACCGGTCTTCGCCGGATTTGCGCGCCAATCCACGCTCAAGCGCGGTTTCAGGGTCCATGTCGATGATAAATGTCAGATCAGGTTCGCGCCCGATCATAAGCGTGTGCAACTGATCGACCATACCGCGCAGATCACCCCGCGTGGCCCCCTGATAGACACGGGTGCTGTCGGCAAACCGGTCGCAGATCACCGTTTGACCCGCTGCCAGTGCTGGGTCGATTGTTTTTTCCAGATGGTCCCGACGTGCGGCAGTAAAAAGCAGGATCTCGGTTTCCGCAGACCAGCGCTCTGGATCACCGGTCAGGACCAGTTGTCTGATCTCTTCGGCGCCCGGGCTGCCGCCCGGTTCACGGGTCAGGACGACCTGATGCCCATGCTTGCGCAGATGCTCTGCAAAAAGGCGGGATTGTGTGGATTTTCCGGAACCGTCGATACCTTCAAACGTAATGAAACGGGGCTTGGTCATGCCTCCTCTGGCACCTCATCCACGGTCGGTTCGGCACCTGGTCCGAACTTGTCCCAAAGGACCAGCGCCGCCGTGCGCAGCCGGGTGGCAAACCCGCCACGGGCCACAGCCGTTTCGGCCACTAGCGGCAGCCGCTTTTCAGGCAGGCCGTCAAGATTGATCACCAGCTCACCCAGTTGATCACCCGCCGCAATCGGGGCTTCAATCGGGCCGTTGTAGACAACCTCGGCGTCCACCTCGCCCTCGTTCAGAATGGGGACGAGCAGTGATAGGTCTTCGGCCACTGTCAATCCAACAGTGGGGGTGTCACCCATCCAGACATCAGCTTCTGCGATGCGGGACCCGGCACGTGCGACTTCTTTTTCGGCAAACTGGCGAAAGGCCCAATTCACCAGTTTCTCGGATTCCTCGGCGCGGGCTTCCCGGGTCTCTAGCCCGGTGATGACAAAGATCACGCGGCGATCACCCTGCTTGGCGGACCCAACCAGCCCATAGCCGGCCTCTTGCGTGTGGCCAGTCTTTAACCCGTCGGCGCCGATGCCCAAGGTCAATACGGGGTTCCGGTTGCGTGAATTGGACGGCACCCGTCCGTCAAATGCAAATTCGGTTTCGGCAAAGAGAGGATAGAATGTCGGGAAGTCGGTAATGATCCGGTCGGCCAGAATACCCAGATCCTCCATCGACATGCGATGACCCGCTGCCGGCCAGCCGTTAGAATTGACGAAAGTAGAATTCATCATGCCCATCTGCTGCGCGCGCTGGGTCATCATGCGGGCAAACCCCGCTTCGGTGCCGTCAGGCGACAGGGCTTCGGCCAGAACTGCGCTGGCATCATTGCCTGACAGAACGATGACGCCACGCAACAGATCCTCGACACTGACGCGGTCGGTTGTATCCAGAAACATGGACGATCCGCCATAGGCAGCGGCAGCAGAAGAGACCGGCAGCAATTCATCGATGACGAGTCTACCATCGGCAATCGCCTCGAACGCCATGTAGATGGTCATGAGTTTCGACATGGAGGCGGGGGGGAGTGGCAAATCCTCGTTCTTGGCCAACAGAACGGTACCCGTTGTCTGATCAAAGACATACGCCGCCTCTGCGCGCGTATCAAAGGATTGGGCAAACGCCCCTGTCGCGCTGAGCGCGAGACCCAGAAGGACGGCACGGAAAGCGTGAAAAGTCATCTGCCTGAACTCCTGTTTTTGCGCGGGATTAGCCTTCGACGACGAAGGCGTCGACATAGCCCAGATCCTTGATCTTTGCCAGAATATCATCGCGCTCTGCGGTGTCGTCAGATGACCCGGACGCGACGCGCCAGACGGTGCGCCCGCCAGCCTCTTGCGCGATGACGGTCGTGGGAATGCCCGCATCACGCAGGCGCTGTGCGGCCTGATTTGCGTTGTCTTCAACGCTGAAGACACCAATCTGGATCATCGGCCCTTCCATCGCGGCTGGCATAGCAGGCGCGGCTTCAGCAGTGTCTTCGGTTTCCGGGGCAGCGGTCGATGCGGCCTCAGTTGCTGCTGCAGCCGTTGCGGCTGCGGCAGGAAGCACGACATCAATAGCTGGCGCTGCGGCCTCTTCGGCGGCATCAATTGCAGCTGCAGCACCGGCCACGGGATCCAGCGGCGTCGCCTCGACATTCACCGGCGTGGCAAGGCTGGCCACAACGGGGTTGTTTTCAGGCACGTCGTCCTCGACCGTTATTTCCTCGCGGCGCAAGGCGACAACGTATAGTTCGGTCGGGGCACCCGGCAATATGCCCAATGCTTCGGCCACGTCCGAAGACACCTGCAAAAGCGGTCCGGGGTTTTCACGTTCGCGACGGAAGAGCGCACCAACAACGGTTTCACCTGTTGCCGTGTTGCGGATCAGCGCGCGTTCGGGATCGACCACATCGGGATGCGCCACCCATGCCCCGCCCAATGACGGGCGACCATCCCAAAGGCCACGATCCGTGACTTCAAAGAGGTCAGGCCGCTCAACATCCTGTTCAGTCGTCGTCGTCTGGAGCGGAGCGGCACTCGTCGTTGTGCCGGATGCAGCAGCATCGTCACCGCTGGGGAATGCAAATTCGCCGTTTTCGTCACATGCGGCCAGCCCGAGTGCTGCGGCCAGCACCAGCGACATACGGATTGTCCCCGACCTGCGATAAGATATGCCCGTCATTCTTTGCCCCTTTACTTACGCCCTGTTTTTGCAGGGTTATTGACCGTTTTCCAGCCTTGATACGTGCGTGACTTTGCGCAAACGGTATCGGTTGTCCTTCCGACATTCCGCAGACGCACCCCAATTTTGTGGTCACGATAGCGTCGGCCTTGCCTTTTTGAAAGGCTGATGGCTGTTTTGTCGGCGGATTTTCCCTCATTTGCGAGGTTAGTTTGGTGGTCGTCGGTCCGCTTCGTTTCGCCCGTGCTTAAGGGCCTTCCTCGCTGGGATCGTCATGACGTTATGGAAGCCGCTGCAAGACGCGAGCTTGCTGTTGATTTTATCACGGACAATCGACCTTTCCGAATCGCAATTTGGACGCTAACACGTCGCGGACGGAGGCTTGGCAGAGTGGTCGAATGCACCGGTCTTGAAAACCGACGAGGGTGAAAGTCCTCCCAGGGTTCGAATCCCTGAGCCTCCGCCACAAAATCTAGAAAATTCATAAAAATAAGGGGTTTCAGAAATCTGAAAACCCTAAGGTCCATCTGAGGTCCAGATTATTTTGCATTGCGAATGATGTTTGGTGACGTTACGTAACGCTTGCCGATGAAACATTTGGTGAGGGGGAATTCCCAATGTTCGATACGCCAACCCTTACTCTATCAATCGCTTCCCCAGCGTCAGCCACGCGGGCAATCAGTCATTCATCCGACCTTCGCTAGAAATTTGTTGGGCACAGGCTCTGGGGGACCGTGCACCAACCAAACCGCGCGGGCTTTCGGTCCTCACCACTGTTGAGGTTTGCGCAGGCCAAAAACGGTGGCGGTGCATGAAGAAACATAACACGCACCGCCACCAACACTCACTACACGACTGACTAGCCGTTTCCACTCACAGCGCATTTATCGGCTTTGAATGTGTCAGCTTGTGGCCGTCCAAGACTGTCCCTTTGGAAAGGATGGCCACAGTTTTGCCCTAGAACGTAAATGGAACATCTGGCAACATTGTGGAACGTCCTGTGTAGCGAGTGCCCCATGTGTAACCTGTATTCGATGACATCCAGCCAAGCCGCAATCATTGATCTGGTAAAGGCGTGGGATGACAGAACCGGCAACCTGCCAAGTCTGCCCGGCATCTACCCCGACAGAATGGCCCCGGTGGTCATCAATTCTCCTGAAGGTCGCGTCCTGACCAACATGCGTGGGGGATGCCGTTGTGAGTTTTGCGGGTGAGGATGGTCGCGCCGGGTTGATTACGCGCACGCACATTGGCGTTGCGTTGGGCCATGAATGACGCCAGCGCAGCCACAGGGTCATCCAAGTGCATGTCGCACATGCGGACCAAGTATTCGGCTTCAGTCGCGGGGCGCTTACGCAGGTTGAATGTGCGACGATGAAGGCGGGTGAAGAGGTCAGGCGTCATCATGCGGCCGAGCGCGTGCGCCCGGGCCATATCAACGTGCATGCGATGGAAACCCTTTGGCACGGAGGCAGTTGGCGCGCGTTTGTGGACCAGTTCGAGACCGCGTCTGAAAACCTGATCCGTCTGCAGATCACCTACGAGGACGAGGCGGGCAACCGGTCGGAGCGGGTGGTACGACCGTTGGGGGTCTGGTTCTGGGGCAAGGTCTGGACGGCTGTGTGCTGGTGCGAATTACGCAATGATTTCAGGATGTTCCGGCTGGACCGGGTGGTCAAACCGGCCGAACTGGACCGGTATCGGCCCGTCAAGGGGCAAAGCCTGCGCGATTTCTATGAAACGCAGGCTTATTGCCGGTCAGCCTGAAGCTTTTCGCGAAAGATTGATTCACAGATTTTCGGTAAACGCGCTGCAACGCCGATATGTCGCGCGCACTTCGCCTCTATCTGGTACCTCAGGTTCAAGGTGAAACGCTTTGACGCGCCCGGTTCAAACACCCCATTGTCGTCGGGCACGATTTGGGTATTGATGAGCTTTGCAACATGAGGATGAGCGTCATGATCTTTCGCAATGTGGTTTGGGTGGTGCTTCTATGGTGGGGTGCTGCCGGGCTTGCACATGCTGACGAGCTGCGCGTCCGCTATGAGATCGACCAACGTGTTAGCCAGATGTTTAATGACCGCGACTATGCCGCTCTCGAACAAATGGCGGCGACATTCCGCGATGGCGATGAAACCTCTCCCAGCGGCCTACAAAAGCTGACCCTGTTCTATTCTGGCGTCTCAAAAAAGATGGAACGTTCGCTACGTTTGGGCCTGACTGAGCCAGGTCTGATGCAACGGGTCGACGACTGGCAGACTGCTTATCCTAACTCGCCGACATCCGCGATCGTGCGTGCCATCGCCCTGCGCAATGTTGCCTGGCATATTCGCGGCGGCGGGTATGCCGCCAGTGTTGACGCCGATGCATGGGCGCCGTTTTACGCAAAGCTGCAAGAGGCGGAAGCGGTTCTTGTCGATGCAAAGAATTATGCCGCGATTGACGCGCACTGGTACATTGAACGCGCCTATGTCCTGACCCATCAAGGTGCTGCCCCGGATGCTTTTGCTGACCACATGGAAGAGGCGCTGGAAAGCCACCCAGGGTATTATCAGTTGTATTTTGCGGCAATCGAATACCTAGCGCCGAAATGGCATGGCAATGCGCGGATGATTGAAGACTTCGCCCAAGAGATGACTGCAAGAACTCGTGATGTGGAAGGCGAGAGCCTTTATGCGCGCATATATTGGTACGTCGCCCAGACACAATATGATGATCGCCTGTTCCAAAGCTCGTATGTTGAGTGGGACCAGATGCGGACCGGCATGATGGATGTGCTTGCCCGTTATCCTGATCAGTGGAACATCCAGAACTTCGCCTATTTTGCTTGCTTGGCCGAGGACAGGGATATGCTTGGTCGACTGTTGTCGCGTATGGATGACCAGCCGATTATGCGTGTTTGGCGGCGGCCCGAGCTTCTAGCATATTGTCGCGACATGGCGGCACCTTTGTAGCGATGCTCGTGGGAGTTGCGGCGATTTCCGCCGTCCTGCGAAAAACGGGGCTCCGGTCGACGGTTATCTGAACAAGCGTGCGATCTGTGGCCCTCCCTTGGCTGCCATCTGTGCTGCTGACACATCAAACTCGGACTTGATCCGCGGGTCTGCGCTGGCGTTCAGCAAGGCGGTGATAATCTTCCCTTCGCTGGAGTACTGCTTGCGCGTGGCACGCTTAATGTCTTGAAGATCTTCTCGCCAGGACTCTTCCTTGTCTTTCTCATCATCCACGCCTCAGTGGTGACGACGAGCCAAAATCACTCTTTCAGTGAATCAGCCTACTGGACCCATAGTCGCTGACTTCAGACCCCATTGCACATCCTGCCTCCAACAAAGCAACGACTAAAGTGATTGATAATAACACAGCTTTCGGATTTCGTTTTCGCCATCTACGTTCTCGATCCTAGATCAACGGCGTTTTCCATTTTCATCGAACCCCATCTGGTCATTGGCCGACCAGTTTAGGCCGATTGGTGTGCCCTCTGACGGTTGTGGTTTTTCGGCTGACTGGCGCACGGTCAGGACCTGTTCGTTTGGCACTCTCACATGCACCAGCGTTTCAGCGCCCAAAGCCTCGCAATAGAGAACTTCACCGCTCAATCGGGCATTCTCTGTGACGATCTCCATATGTTCGGGGCGGACCCCAAGTGTCTTGGCATCGGTTTGAGGCGTTTGCACCAGATCGGCGCTGAAGAAATTGGTGGGGGGTGATCCGATGAAGCCCGCCACGAATTCGGTCGCGGGGTTGGCATAGATTTCGAGCGGGGCACCGATCTGATCGGCGCGTCCTGCATTCATGACGATCATGCGGTCGGCCAGCGTCATCGCTTCGACCTGATCGTGGGTCACGTAGAGGGAAGTGACCCCGAGGCGCCGCTGGAGTTGCTTGATTTCAAGGCGCATCTGCACCCGCAGCTTTGCGTCGAGGTTGGAGAGCGGTTCGTCGAACAGAAATACCGCCGGTTTGCGCACGATGGCGCGGCCCATTGCGACCCGTTGCCTTTGGCCGCCAGATAATTCGCGCGGGCGCCGGTCAAGATAGGGTTCAAGCTGCAGCAGCTTGGCGGCTGTATCGACCCGGTCTGCGATTTCATCCTTGGGCCGGCCCGCGATTTTCAGCCCGTAGCCCATATTCTGTGCCACGGTCATATGCGGGTAAAGCGCGTAGTTCTGGAAGACCATCGCGATGTCGCGTTCCATCGGTTCCAGATCGTTGACCTTTCGGTCGTCGATATGCACCTCGCCTGCCGTGATCGTTTCCAGCCCGGCAACCATGCGCAGCAGGGTGGATTTGCCGCAGCCGGATGGGCCGACGATGACGATGAATTCGCCCTCTTGAATGTCGATATCGACGCCGTGGATCACATCGGTCTTGCCAAAGGATTTCTTGATATTTTTGAGGCTGACGGTGGCCATGGTTATTTCTCGCTGTCGACAAGGCCGCGGATGAACAGCCGCTGCATGGAGATGACGACGATCACCGGCGGGATCATCGCAAGGATGGAGGTTGCCATGATCACCGGCCAGTCGGCGATATCGTCACCTGAGGGGAACATCTGTTTGATGCCCATGACGATGGTGTTCATGGACGGGTCGGTGGTGATCAGAAGTGGCCAGAGATACTGGTTCCAGCCGTAGATGAAGAGGATCACGAAGAGGGCCGCGATGTTTGTCCGGCTCATCGGTAGCAGGATATCCCAGAAGAACCGCATGGGTTTGGCCCCGTCGACGCGCGCGGCCTCGGCCAGTTCATCGGGGACGGTCATGAAGAACTGCCGGAACAGGAAGGTCGCCGTGGCCGAGGCGATCAGCGGGAAGATCAGCCCGGAATAGCTGTTGAGCATGCCGAACCCTGCCACGACCTCGTAGGTGGGGACGATCCGCACCTCGACCGGTAGCATGAGCGTCAGGAAGATTAGCCAGAAGAAGGTTTTGCGCCCCGGGAACCGGAAATAGACGATGGCGAAGGCCGACAGCAGCGAGATAATGATCTTGCCGATGGCGATCCCCATGGCCATGACCAGTGAATTCAGCATCATCCAAGCCACCGGCGCGTTGACGCCTGAAAGCAGGGCCTCGCTGTAGTTTTCCCAAAGCTTGTCGCCGGGCCACAGTGGCATGGGCGGCCGCACGATTTCCTGCTGGTCGACGGTCGAGGCGACGAAGGCGAGCCAGATTGGGAAGAAGATAAAGAGCAGCCCGATGATCAGCCCCAGATGGGTCAGCCAAAGCCCGGCGCCGCGTTTTTCTACCATGCCAGTACGCTCTGCCATCAGTAATGCACCCGCCGTTCGATGAATTTGAACTGAACGATGGTCAGCAGGCCGACAATGACCAGCAGAACGACCGATTGCGCGGCTGACGACCCGAGGTCCTGGCCCACGAAGCCGTCAGAATAGACTTTGTAGACAAGGATTGTCGTGCTTTGTTGTGGTCCGCCTGATGTGATGGTGTGGATCACGCCGAAGGTTTCGAAGAAGGCGTAGACGATGTTCACGACCAGCAGAAAGAAGGTCGTGGGCGACAGAAGCGGGAACACGATGGTGCGGAACCGGGTCCAGAAATGGGCGCCGTCGATGGCTGCGGCCTCTATCACGGATTTCGGGATTGCCTGAAGACCGGCGAGGAAGAACAGGAAATTGTAGCTGATCCGCCCCCAGGCGGATGCAACGACAACAAGGCCCATCGCTTCTTCGCCGTTCAGCACGTGGTTCCAGTCGTAGCCGAGCAGGCCCAGATACCAGGTGACCACACCGACCCGCGTGTTGAACATGAAAAGCCAAAGCACGCCCGCCACAGCGGGTGCAACTGCGTAGGGCCAGATCAAAAGGGTACGATAGACGCCGGAACCCTTGATCAGCCGGTCTGCAAGGACGGCGAGGTAGAGCGCGATGCCCATAGACACAACCGTGACCAGGATCGAGAAGATTGCGGTTGTCAGGAATGATGCGCGATAGAACGGGTCACTGAACAGGAATTCGAAATTGCCCAGACCCACATACTGCATCGACAGACCAAACGGGTCCGGAATGAAAAGCGATTGCCAGATGGCCTGCCCGGCAGGGTAGAAGAAGAAGACGGCCGTGATGGCGATCTGCGGCAGGACCAGCAGAAGCGGCAACCAGATGCCTTTGAATGTGACGCGCTTTTCCATCGGTAAGCGCCCCGGCGTGAACCGGGGCGCAGCCTTTGATCAGCGATTGGCTTGTTCGAACCGACGCAGCAGGCCGTTGCCCCGTTCGGCGGCACTGTCCAGCGCCTCTTGCGCGGATTTGTCACCGGCCCAGACGGCTTCGAGTTCTTCGTCGATGATCCCGCGGATCTGGTCGAAGGACCCAAGGCGCAGACCCTTGGAGTTATCCGTCGGTGCCTTGGCCGTCATCTGGATCACGGCCACATCGGTGCCGGGGTTTTCGTCATAGAACCCCTGTTCGCGGGTCAGGTCGGCGGCAGCGGATGTGATCGGCAGATAGCCGGTGTCCTGGTGCCATTTGGCCTGAATTTCAGGCGAAGACAGGAAGTTCAGGAAGGCGGCGACGCCTTTGTATTCCTCGTCCGTCTGGCCTTCCATGACCCACAGTGATGCCCCGCCGATGATCGTGTTCTGCGGCTCATCCGCGACGGCTGACCAATAGGGCAGCGGCCGGACCTCAAAATCGAACTCAGCTTCAGCCTTGATCCCGGCATATCCCGCCGAGCTTTCGGTGAAGAGCGCGCATTCACCGCCCCGGAAATTGGCACCACCTTCGTTGCGGCGACCGGCATAGATGAATTTGCCATCCTGCGCCCATTCACCCATGGCCGAGATATGTGCGACCTGTGCGGGGCCATTCAGGGCCAGTTCGGTGTCCACCCCGCTAAATCCGTTGGCCTGGGTTGCAAATGGCGTGTCGTGATAGGCCGAGAAGTTTTCAAGGTGGATCCAGCTTTGCCAGGCGGTTGTCATGGGGCAGCTGCTGCCTGCATCTTTCAACTGAGTCAGAACCTCGCCCACCTGTTCCCATGTGGACAGATCAACATCGGGGTCGATTCCGGCCTCTGACAGCGCGTCACGGTTCACCCATAATACCGGGGTTGATGAATTGAAGGGCAGGGACAGCATGTTGCCATCGCTGGAGGTGTAATACCCTTTGACTGACCCGATATAGGCGTCCTGATCGAAGGTCGCACCAGAATCTGCCATTACTTCGTAAACAGGTTTGATCGCGCCGGATGCGGCCATCATGGTGGCGGTTCCGACCTCGAACACCATCAGGATATCGGGCTGTTCGCCCGCGCGGAACGCAGCGATACCGGCATTCAGGGTCTCGGAATAATTGCCCTTGTGGGTTGCGGTGACGGTGTAGTCGGATTGCGAAGCATTGAACGTGTCGACCTGTTCAGCCACTAGTTCGCCCAGCCGCCCGGTAAAGGCATGCCAGAATTCAATCTCGGTCTGTGCGGCCAGCGGGCCGGCAATGGTCAGCGGAATCGCCGAAGCGAGCATTAGCTGCTTGTAAGTCATGGTATCCTCCCAGATTTATCCAATCAGGATAGTAGCAGGTCGGTTCGGAAAGCAACCACCTTAACTATCTGGCGCGATTGTATGTTTTTATGGCCTTTGATGTTGTTTTTCACACACTGGGGCCGTTTTGCCCGTTGAATTGACCCAGCGACAATGTGCTTGGCATCGCGGGGCAATCGTGATCGTATGCGATTATTCGCGCGGCGCACCGTTCGCGCGTCAACCAAAAACCGTGGGGGTTCCATTACATCGGGGTGTCACGCCGTACATGCGGCGCAAGACCACGATTCTTGTGCCATCCGCGATAAGCGACAGTTGGAGGAAACAAATGTCTCTTAAACAGAAACTGGCCACAGGGCTGCTGATGGTCGCACTTGGCGCGTCCGCGGCATCCGCGCAATCGCTGGTCTATTGCTCCGAAGGATCGCCGGAAGGTTTTGACCCGGCGCTTTACACCGCAGGCACCACTT
Source organism: uncultured Paracoccaceae bacterium (assembly GCA_947488175.1). Taxonomy (GTDB): domain Bacteria; phylum Pseudomonadota; class Alphaproteobacteria; order Rhodobacterales; family Rhodobacteraceae; genus Yoonia. Next base: position 387,549 of record CANKYO010000004.1, on the reverse strand, counting down.
TTGATGCCTCGAGCCACCCGATCTACAACCGTCTGGCCGAGTTCAAGGTGGGCACGACCGAGGTGATCCCGGCCCTGGCCGAAAGCTGGGAGGTGTCAGAGGACGGCATGACCGTCACCTTCAGCCTGCGGCAGGGGGTTCAATTCCATTCCAATGATATGTTCACCCCGACGCGCGACTTTAACGCAGATGACGTGATCTTCTCCTTCAACCGCCAGAAGAACGACGACCATCCCTATAACGGTGTGTCGGGCGGGACATGGGAGTATTTTGACGGCATGTCGATGCCCGATCTGGTCGACAGTATCGAAAAGGTCGACGACTACACGGTCCAGTTCAACCTGACCCGTCCCGAAGCACCGTTCATTGCCAACATGGCAATGGATTTCGCATCAATCGTGTCGGCTGAATACGGGCAGGCCATGCTGGATGCGGGCACACCCGAGATGATGAACCAGGCCCCGATTGGGACCGGTCCGTTCAAGTTCCAGGCCTATCAGAAGGACGCCGTGATCCGTTATCTACGCAATGATGATTACTGGGGTGATCCGGCCAAGGTCGAAGCGTTGATTTTCGCGATCACGCCCGATGCGTCGGTCCGGTATCAGAAGGTGCAGGCGGGTGAATGCCACGTGATGGCCTATCCGAACCCTGCAGATGTGCAGGCCATGAAGGATGCAGAAGATATCGTCGTGATGGAACAGGAAGGCCTGAACGTCGGTTATCTGGCCTACAACTCGACTCAGGCGCCGTTTGACAACGTCAATGTTCGTCGTGCCCTGAACATGGCGATCGATAAGCAAGCAATCATTGACGTGGTCTTCCAGGGCTCCGGTCAGATTGCCAAAAACCCGATCCCGCCGACCATGTGGTCCTACAACGATGCGATTGTCGATGATCCGTATGATCCCGAAGGTGCCAAGGCCATGCTGGAGGCCGAAGGGATCACTGACCTGTCGATGAAAATCTGGGCCATGCCTGTGCAGCGCCCCTACAACCCCAATGCCCGCCGTATGGCTGAGCTGATCCAGGAGGATTTCAGCAATGTGGGGGTCGAAGTCGAGATCGTGTCTTACGAATGGGGTGAATACCTGTCCCGTTCGCGCGAGTTGGACCGTGACGGTGCCGTGCTGCTGGGGTGGACCGGTGATAACGGCGATCCCGACAACTTCCTTGCTGTGCTGTTGGGCTGTGATGGTCGCGAAAACTCGAACCGCGCACAGTGGTGCCACCAGCCGTTCGAAGACCTGATCCAACAGGCCAAGGTGCTGCCAACGCAGGAAGAGCGTCAGCCGCTTTACGAGCAGGCGCAGGTGATCTTCAAGGAGCAGGCGCCTTGGGCCACCATCGCCCATTCGGTCGTCTACATGACCATGCGCCCCGAAGTTGAAGGTTACGTTGTGCACCCGCTGGGTGGCCATATCTTTAACCAGGTTGGTCTGTCGCAATAAGCGATCACGACATGTTGGGGGCGGCCCGGTTGCCGCCCCCATCCCATTGAAGGCCCTATCCCTTGTTACAGTCTCTTTCCGACCGTCTGGCCGCCTATGCTGCCATTGCTGCCGATCTTGGTGTTGATGCGGTAGCACTAGTCCCTGGTCCGAATTTCACCCGTGCGGTTGAACATGTATTCATGAGCCATGAGCGGCCGTTTATGCTGGTTGTTCCCGCCGCTGGTGCGCCTGCCGCGCTTGTCCCCAATCTTGAACTGCGAAGCTGGGATCTCGTCGGGTTCGATGGCGCCGTTTTCGACTGGCGTGATCAGGACGGATATGACGCGGCCTTTGCCGCACTGATGAAGCATCTGTCCATCCGGTCCGTGGCCGTCGAGGGGCAGGTGATGCGGGTCTTTGTGCATCACGCCATGCTTCGCGCCCAACCCGATCTGCGCATCATTGATGCCGAGCGCGAGATTTCCGCGCTGCGAATGATCAAGACCCCGCAGGATATCGCGGCGCTGACAGATGCGATTGCTATTTCGGAACGTGCGTTGGCCAGGACGCTGGAGAGTGTCCGGATTGGCCAGACCGAAAAAGAGATCGAACAGACGCTGATCCAGGCGCTTTTTGCCGAAGGGGCGGAAGATCAGTCGTTTCACCCCATAGTCGCCGCAGGTGATGGTTCTGCCCGCCCGCATGCGAAGGCGCGTGCGGATTATGCTGTAAAAGCGGGCGATGCGCTGCTGCTGGATTTCGGCGCGCGCAAACATGGGTTTTGCGCCGATATTACCCGGACCGTGTTTTTGGATCATGCCACGGATGAGGCGCAGGATGTTTATGACACGGTTCTGCGCGCTAACCTGAAGGGGTTTGAGGTGACGAGGGCCGGTGTGACTGCGCATCAGATTGATGACGCGGTGATCGGCGTGCTTGAGGCGTCACCCTTTGCCGACCACATCCGCACCAAGACCGGGCATGGGCTGGGCCGCGAGGTGCATGAGGCTCCCTATATCATGCGCGGCAACCATATGGTTTTGCTTGCCGGGACGGTCTATACAAATGAACCGGGCCTTTATGAGATCGACAATTTCGGCGTAAGGATCGAGGATGATGTGCTCATCACCGATGATGGCTGCACCTCGCTGACGCAGTTTCCCAAGGACCTAACGGTGTTAAAATGCTGAACTACGTCCTGAGCCGTCTTTTGACATTCGTCCCGACCTTTATCGGGGTGACGTTGATATCCTTTGCCTTTATCCGCGTATTACCTGGTGACCCGATCATCGTCATGGCTGGCGAGCGCGGATTGACCGACGAACGTTATGCCGAATTGTCTGCCCAGTTCGGGTTCGACCGCCCGATGTATGTGCAGTTCTGGGAATATCTGACTGGGGTTCTGCAAGGGGATCTTGGCAATTCCTTTGTCACCAAGAAACCGGTCTGGGACGAGTTTTTCGCGCTTTTCCCGGCCACGTTGGAATTGTCGATCTGTGCGATGATCTTTGCCGTGGTGCTGGGTTTGCCTGCGGGGGTCATTGCTGCGGTGAACCGCGGCAAATTCTTTGACCGGGCGCTGATGTCGACGGCGTTGATCGGATATTCGATGCCGATCTTCTGGTGGGCGCTGCTGTTGATCATCGTGTTTTCCGGCAATCTGCAATGGACGCCGGTGTCGGGCCGGATCGACCTGATCTATTATTTCCCCAACGCCACGGGGTTCATGCTGATCGACAGCATCGCATCGGGGCAAAGCGGGGCCTTCACGTCGGCCGTGCGCCACCTGATCCTGCCGACAATTGTTCTGGGGACCATCCCGCTGGCCGTGATCGCCCGACAGACGCGGTCTGCCATGTTGGAAGTGTTGGGCGAGGACTATATCCGCACCGCCCGCGCCAAGGGGCTGTCGCCCGGTCGGATCAATGGCGTGCATGCGCTGCGCAACGCCCTTATCCCCGTGATCACGGTGATCGGTCTGTCTGTCGGCACGTTGCTGGCCGGGGCGATTTTGACCGAAACGATCTTCAGCTGGCCCGGCATCGGCAAGTGGATGGTCGATAGCATCTTTCGCCGCGATTATCCGGTGGTGCAGGGGGGGCTTTTGCTGATTGCCGTGATGGTGATGATCGTGAACCTGACCGTCGATATGCTTTACGGTGTCATCAACCCCAAGATCAGGAAACGCTGATGACTGTGACCCTGTCAGCCGATACCGCCGAACGGCCCGGACGCCTGCGGGAGTTCTGGTTCTATTTCCGCGAAAACCGGGGTGCTGTGATTGGGCTGTGGATTTTTGCGGCTTTTGCGTTTCTCGCCCTGTTTGGCCCCTGGATTGCACCGCACGATCCTACAGCACAGTTTCGCGATGCCACCTTGCAGCCGCCATTCTGGCAGGAGGGCGGTAGTTGGACCTATCCGCTGGGCACCGATCCGCTGGGGCGCGATATGCTCTCGCGGCTGATTGTCGGGGCGCGGTTTTCCTTCTTCGTGGGGATCGTCGTTGTCAGCATCGCAGCCTCTGGCGGGATCATTGTTGGCCTGATCGCGGGTTTTGCGCCGAAATGGCTGGACACGATCATCATGCGGATCATGGATGTCATTCTGGCATTCCCGTCGCTATTGCTCGCGCTTGTGCTGGTGGCGATCCTTGGGCCGTCGCTGACCAACGCGATGATCGCCATCGCCATCGTTTTGCAGCCGCATTACGTGCGCCTGACCCGGGCTTCGGTTCTGGCCGAAAAGCAAAAGGATTACGTGACCTCCGCGCGGGTCGCGGGTGCGGGGTTTTTCCGGCTGATGTTTGTCACCGTGCTGCCCAACTGTCTGGCACCCATCATCGTGCAGGCGGCACTGTCGTTTTCCACGGCCATTCTGGATGCGGCCGCCCTTGGCTTTCTGGGGATGGGTGCGCAACCGCCGACGCCCGAATGGGGCACCATGCTGGCCGAGGCGCGTGAGTTCATCCTGCGCGCTTGGTGGGTTGTCACGTTCCCCGGTCTTGCCATTCTGGTGACCGTTCTGGCGATCAACCTGATGGGTGACGGGTTGCGCGACGCGCTTGACCCGAAACTGAAGCGGAGCTGAGCCATGCCACTTTTGCGGATCAGAAACCTATGTGTCGATTTCGCCACCGCATCCGGCCAGTTCCGGGCCGTTGATGCCGTAGATCAGGATGTGGATACTGGCGAAATCCTGGCCATTGTCGGCGAAAGCGGGTCGGGAAAGTCCGTTTCCATGCTGGCGCTGATGGGTCTTCTGCCGTGGACCGCGACCGTGACGGCGGACGAGATTGCCTTTGACGGGCGCGATTTGTTGCGCATGGACAAACGCGACCGCCGACACATCATCGGCAATGATCTGGCGATGATCTTTCAGGAGCCGATGTCGTCATTGAACCCCTGTTTCACGGTCGGTTGGCAGATCAAGGAAGCGTTGCGCATCCATATGGGGTTGGGCCGTGCCGAACGCCAAAAACGCGCCGTCGAATTGATGGAGCAAGTGGGCATTCCCGATCCGGAAAAGCGCCTTTCGGCCTTTCCGCATCAGTTGTCCGGGGGCATGAATCAACGGATCATGATTGCGATGGCGATTGCCTGCAAACCGAAGCTGCTGATCGCGGATGAACCTACGACGGCGCTGGATGTGACCATTCAGGCGCAGATTCTGGATCTGCTCGCATCCTTGCGCGAAGAGACTGGTATGGGCCTAGTCCTGATCACGCATGATATGGGCGTCGTTGCAGAAACGGCAGAGCGTGTCAGCGTGCAATATGCGGGTCAGAAGATTGAGGAACAGCCCGTTGGCCCGCTGTTCCGCAATCCGCATCATCCCTACACGGCCGCCTTGCTCGACGCATTGCCAGAGCGCGCGACTGAACGGCTATTGCCGACGATCCCCGGTGTCGTGCCGGGGCAGTTTGACCGGCCTGCGGGCTGTTTGTTTTCGCCGCGTTGCCGTTTTGCTGACGAGACATGCCGCACCATGCCGCCCAAGCCACGGGGCGAGGGTGTGGGGCAGGCCCGATGCCACTATCCGCTGAACGCCGATGAAAGGATCGCGTCATGACAAGTGTGGTCGAGGCGAGCGGGCTGCAAAGACACTACGCCGTTAGCGGTGGATTGCTGCGGCCCAAGCGGACGCTTGAGGCGGTAGCAGGGCTTGATTTTACGTTGGCGCGTGGCAAGACGCTGGCGGTTGTCGGTGAAAGCGGCTGTGGCAAATCCACACTGGCCCGCATGGTCGCGATGATCGAGGAGCCGACTGCCGGATCGCTGATGCTGGATGGGAAACCAGTGCGGCGTGAAGACTGGGTCAGTCTGCGCCAGTCCGTGCAAATCGTGTTTCAGGACCCTTACGGATCGCTGAACCCGCGGCAGCGGATCGGGGCCATTTTGCAGGAGCCGTTGGTCATCAACCGACCCGATATGCCGCGGGCTGAACGCGAAGCCAAAGCGCGGGAAATGCTGCAATTGGTTGGGCTGCGGCCAGAACATTACGACCGCTATCCGCATATGTTTTCCGGTGGCCAGCGCCAACGTATCGCGGTGGCCCGGGCGCTGATGCTGGACCCGAAAGTGCTGGTGCTGGACGAACCTGTTTCGGCGCTTGATCTGTCGATCCAAAGCGCGATCCTGAATTTGCTGACCGAATTGCAGGACCGATTGAAACTGGCCTATCTGTTCATCAGCCATGACCTTTCGGTCGTGCGTCATGTGGCTGATGATGTGATCGTTATGTATTTGGGCCGTGTGGTTGAGAAGGGGCCGAAAGAGGCGCTCTTTGCCGCGCCGCGCCATCCCTATACCAAGGCGCTTTTATCCGCGACGCCCCGCGCCAACCCGGATGCCAACAAGGAGCGGATCAAGCTGACAGGGGAGTTGCCGTCGCCGCTGGCCATACCCGATGGTTGCCCGTTTGCGCCGCGCTGCTGGAAGGCAGAAGAGAAATGCCGGACTGAACGACCCGAGCCGGAAAAGACGGCGCACAGTGTCGCCTGTTTCTTTCCAGAGGCCTAGTCGACCGGCAGGCCGCTTGGCACCGTTTCAGGCCGTCCAAGCGGGCGGGTCAGAGCGGTTTCGCCGGTCAGTGCGTTCAGGAACGCGACCAGATCATCAATTTCATCTTCCATAAGGTTGAGTCCATGCAGATCCTGTGCGCGCGCTTGACGCTGCATCTCGGCTGCGTCCTGCATGATTGCGCCATCCACATGCGCAAGCCAGGGCGCGTCGGGCAACGCCGCATCTGCCAGTGTCCAGCGGGACCGTGACAGCGCAGGGTCCATATGGTGTCGGATCATCGCCTCTAGCGTTGGAAAGGCACCGTTATGCCCGTAGGGTGCAGTCAAAGCCACGTTGCGCAGATATGGCGTGCGGAATTTATAGGCATCCTCAAGCAGGTTTGTTTCGCCCATCCGCCCCACATCGCGCGGGATCGGATCAAAAGGTCGGGTGCGTCCAGGGCCGAAAGCGGGCAGGCCAAGCGCATGGAATTCCTGATCAGTGAACAGCGGACCCGCGTGGCAGGATGCGCAGCGATTGTTAAAGAAGAGCTGACGACCCCGTTCGGCAGCATCGGGCAGCGGCGTGCCGGTGAGCCATTTGTCGTAGGCGCTGTCATGGCTTTGCCATTCGGATGCGATGAACGCGCCCAGGGCATTGCCGACTTCGACAATGGTGATGTCGCCGGGTTCTTCAACATGATCAAAGGCTTGGATGAACATGCCCGCGTAGTCCGGGATGGTCCGCACCCGTTTGGCGATGATCGGCCAGCCCCGGTCGATCCGGTTGCGCACGGCTCCGATTACATCGTTTTCGCCGGGGTTCCCGGCCATCTCAAACTGGGATGTCATCGGGAACAATGCCTGCGCGGCCAGGAGGTTATCGAGGCCTTGGGGCAGCCATTCCTCGGCCGGGGAATCGAAGCCGTTGCCGTAGATCTCTGATCCGGTCAGGCGACCATCGTGAAACATCACGCGAACCGAATTATGCCCAAGATTCCAAAGGCTTGGTGCGTTGCGGGGGATGCGTTTGCGGATCGCTTCGGCGCCTTCGCCCGGGGTACGATTGGGGCCGACACCGACGCCGCCTTCGCCGATGCCGAGTGACAGACCATCGGTGCCCGCATGATCGTGATGGTGGCAGGTGCCGCAGGAGATATTTTTGTTACCTGACAGTATCTTATCGTAGAACAGCAGCTGCCCGATGCGGGCTTGTGCGGGATCAACGGGGATGTAATCATCCGCCGAAATCGTTTGGGCGGTGGCCATGCCGATGCCAGCAATCAGGAGGAAAACAGCGGTATGCAAAACGTCGGCAAAACGTCGGACTTGCGTCGGACCCTTTGTCTGGCAATCGGGTTTTGGGCCTGTTTGGCGGTCCCGGCACAGGCCGATATGGAAACGGCGCGCGATCTGATGGAGGCGGGGCAGTTTGAAGAGGCGCGCGCGCTTTTTGAGATTTACGCGCGGTCGGGCAATGCGGATGCCGAGGAACTGATCGGGGTCATGTACGCCATGGGCCTTGGCGTCGAACGCGACGATGAGCGGGCGTTTGACTGGTATCTCAGGGCGTCGATGAAAGGGCATCCGGGGGCACAATCGGGGCTTGGTTGGTATTACGAGGTGGGCCGGGGATTGCCCGCGCCTGATCTGGTCAGAGCCTATCTGTGGTATGCCCTGTCGGCAATAGGCGGGGACCCGGATGCGCTGGATTCGCTGGAGGAGATCACGCCCCGGCTAACGGCGGAAGAACGCGCGCGGGCGGAGGTGCTGGTGGATGACTACCGGGTGTGGATGTATCCGTTTCGGTGAGGGGCGATATTGCGGTTCGTTATTTTGCCGACACTTTATTCTTTGCATTGAATGCAACCTAACGGTGTGTATCGTCTCAGGTACTTGTTTCAAAAGTTCTTGAGGTTGATTTGGAAGGGTTTCTGCTTCTCATCGGATTTGGTGTGATCATCTTCTTTAGCCGAGGACGGCGGAGCAGGAGGCGGAACAATCGGGTTTCGCAACAGAGGAACCGACAGCAGCGTAGCCCGACCCGCCGCACTGATGCCAAAACCGCCAGCGCCGAAACGCCGCCTGCTACTCCTGACCGGCAACCACCCAAAGAGATGGTGGTTCTGGGCCGAGCTTATGTTACCGATGGTGATGGTCTACGCATCAAAGGGCAAGAAATTCGTTTGTTCGGGATTGATGCACCGGAATTCGCACATCCTTTTGGAAAGCAGGCGAAATGGGCTCTGCATGGGCTGTGCAAAGGCCAGGAAGTATTCGCCGTTTCGGCGGAAATTGACGACTATGGTCGTCTGGTCGCCCGTTGTTTTCTTTCGAATGGTAGCGATCTGTCGGCCGAAATGGTGAAGCTCGGCCTCGCTCTTGATTGGCCCAAATTCTCGGGCGCTATGTACAGTCATCTGGAGCCTGAAAATGTTCGCAAAAAGCTGTGGTTGGCTGATGCCCGTCAGAGGGGGCGAATGGATGTCTGGGAAAGATTTGAGGCGCAGCAGAAAGCGCGCAATGCATCCCGGTCACCACAATAAGAAAGGGCCACCCGATTGGATGGCCCTAGCTGGTTCATATGTTTAGCGGTTAGTTCAGATCGCTTGCATAAGCCCCGTTGATCTCTGCCTCTGCATCACCGACCGCAGCAATCAGCGCGTCGAGGATTTCGTCGCCCCGGTCCACGTTTTCGCGGAACCAGTCCTGTACGGGGGCGGCGGCTTCGGCGAAGGCGGCTTTCTCCTCGGGTGTTGGCACATAGAGGTCACCGCCACCTTCCACGAAGGCCTGGTAGGCTTCGATGGATTTGCGCTTGGGAGACGCGAATGTGGCCTGCTGGAGTTCGGCAAAGCCGTCAACCACGACGCGGCGCAGGTCTTCTGGCATCGCCATGAAGTTTTCGTTCGACATCCACCAGAGCGCACCCATATAGGCGTGCCCGTCCAGCGTCAGGTATTGCAGACCCGCATCAGGGAATTTCATGCCCATGATGTCGGTGATCCCGTTCTTGGAACCGTCAACAACGCCGGTCTGGAAGCTTGTGAACAATTCAGGCCATGGGATCGGGGTCGGCGAGCCGCCCAAGGCCCGGACCAGTTCCTGCGGAAGGTCGGCAACCACGGTACGGATTTTCAGACCTTCCATGTCGGATGGTACCGCGATGCGCCGCTGGGTGTTGGCGAAGTTGCGCCAGCCGCCGGTGTTACCGATGGTCATCAGGCGGATCGTGCTGTCGCTGTCTTCCAGCGCCATGTCCCGCATGGTGCGCACGAAATCTGAGGTCAGCACATGTTCGGCGACCCGGTCATTGGCCATCAGATAGGGCAGGTCAAGCACCTGCACGTAAGGGAAAATGCCAGCCGCACCGCCCGACGTGGAGATGTAGACGTCAATCGAGCCTTCGGACACACCTTCGAGGCATTCCGCACCGGTGGCGCAAAGCTGGGTGCCGATGAAGAGTTCCACGCCGATCCGTCCGTTTGACGCGGCTTCAACGTAGTTCTTGAACACGACAAGACCGTCATAGTCCTCGTCGTTTTCGTTGGAGTTGGCCGTGGCGCGGATGGTGAATTCCTGATGCCCGTCCGCCCATGCGGCGAATGGCGTCGCCAGAAGTGCGGCCGTGGCGGCCACTTTGGTTAGTGTTTTCAGCATTATACTCTCCCTGATTTATGCTGTTAGTTTGGTACCGGCGCGGGGCTGATACAAGCGGAGAAACCGACCTCCGGGCCGCAGCCCAGGAAACCGGTCAGGTATGGCACCGTCATCGAAATGGCGGGGACATAGGTGATGAGGAAGATCACGAGGATTTCCACGGCAAGAAATGGCATGATCGCCTTGGCAATCGTTTCGACCTTTTCCTTGGACACCGTACTGGCCACGAAGAGCACAAGCCCCATCGGTGGGGTGGCCAGCCCGACGGTCAGGTTGACCGACATGATGATCGCGAAATGGACCGGGTGAACCCCCAGATCGACAAAGATCGGCCCCAGGATTGGCCCCAGAATGATGATGGCAGGTCCGGCATCGAGGAACATGCCCACCACGAACAAGAGCAGGTTGATCAGAAAGAGCAGGATCAGCGGATTTTCTGAGAGTGACAGGATGTAGTCGGACAGGATTTGCGGGGCGTAGGACAGGCTGACCACCGTCTTGAACGACACCGCAGCCCCCACCAGCAAAAGAACCGCCGAGGTGGACAGGGCGGATTTTGCCAGCACCTCAAGCAGATCGCCGGTTTTCATCGACCGCAGCACGAAAAAGCTGACCACAAGCGCGTAGGCGACCGCGACGGCGGAGGCCTCGGTCGGGGTGAAGACCCCAACAAGGATCCCGCCCAGAATGATGATGGGGGTCTGCAGGGGCGCGATGGCTTTCTTGCAGACGATGCGGAAATCATGGCTGACCCGCGCCTTGATCGTTTGCGTGATCACATGGGCGATAGGTAGGGCGATGAGGAAGATCAGCCAGCCGTTCACCTCTTGCGGCATGAAGCGGGTGACGATGCCCGAGACCGCGTAAAGCAGGGCGGCGATATTGATCCGGATCAGGAAAAAGCTGACCCAGCTTTCCAATGGCGTGATCGTCTGGTCCTTGCGCACGATCCGTTCTGCCTTAGGCAGGTCGTACCGGTCGGCCATCAGGCGGACCACCAGCATCAGCCCGATGCCGACCATCACGCCGGGTACGATCCCCGCCAGGAATAGCGCCGCGACGCTTTCGCCCATGACATAGGCGTAGATGATCATGATCCCGGATGGCGGGATGATTGGACCGATGACAGAGCTTGCGGCGGTGACCGCGGCGGCGAATTTGCGGCTATAGCCGTTCTTTTCCATCGCCGGGATCAGGGTGGAGCCGAGGGCCGATGTGTCGGCCACCGCCGACCCTGAGAGGCCTGCAAAGAGGATCGATGACAAGATATTCACGTGGGCCAGCCCGCCCCGCAGATGTCCCATGAAGGCCTGGCTGAATTCCACGAGGCGGAGCGTGATGCCGCCCCTGTTCATGATTTCACCAGCCAGCATGAAGAAGGGCAGAGCCATCAGGGGGAAACTGTCCATCCCAGTGTAAAGGTTGCGATAAAGCCCTGCGACGACATTGCGTGTGTCACCTTCGATCATGATCAGCGCGATGGGCGAGGCGAGCAGGGCAAAGACGACCGGCAGGCCGATCATGATCAGAAGCAGGAAAAGCGGCAGGAACCAGAGCAGCATCAGGAAGACCCCGCGATTTCTTCTTCAGGGGTCAGCGAGGTCAGCTTGTTGCCTTGGCCCGCCAGCATGATGATTTGCCGGATGATGAGTTCCAGATTGACGAGGATCAGGAGATTCACGCCAACCCAGAGCGATGCATATTGAAACCGGTTCTGGAATTTGTCGCCGCATTTGCCGATTTCGATCCCGAATGGCCAGCGCAGGGTGGAGGAACAGCCGCGGCCGGAAATCGTATCAAGATGGTTGTTCAGCCCGCGATCCCACGCCACGAAAAGCACCCACATGGTGATGCACATCAGGATCAGGCCAAGAGCGCCGGCAGCGACCCGTGGCAAGGCACGCCCCAGCATGTCGATCCCGACGAAACCGCCCATCCGGTAGGCCAGGGGCGCCATCAACCCTGTCATCCAGAGCATACCGAACCGCGCGGCTTCTTCTGTCCAGTTCGGAGCGTCATTCAGAATGTAACGGAAAAACACCTGACCGAGGATCAGGCAGACCATGATGGCCAATGCTGCAATGGCGATAAACTTGCCAATGGCAAGCACGACATTGTTGATGCGCTCTAACGGCCAAAGCAGGCCGAACAGGACCGACATTGCAGACCCTCCCTATGTTGTCGCAGGCGACCCTCCTCCGGTGCCTGTCTTTCTTATGTCTTAAGGCAGTTTAACTGGTTTGATCGTCCCTCCGGGATGTCAATGATGTCAACAGATTGGATTCCTTTGGGCAAAGAAATTCGGCGTTGCGCCCCGCTTTGCCTGAATGATGGCGACGTGCCCCGACGCCATCGGTCGTTCCCGTGGTACGGGCAATCCGTTGATCGCTGTGGCAAAGGGCGGTGTGATCCATGCGCGGCCCGTCAAAACAAATTCAGTGGTTTTGCGTAGCATGTGATTTTTAATGACACAATAGTGTATCAATTTTCCGGAATGCCCGGCCTGTACTCCGAGCTTATGGAAATAGGAAGGTCTGACACCGCTGATATTCGCACCTTGTCCTTGGGCCGGATAAGCCCGATGATAGCGGGTGGAAAGCGGCCCGCGTGGCGCAAAGCAGGCAAGGGCGTCGGTGCCGGATGATTGATATTTGGGAGGGGTTGCAGGCAGCGTTCTGGCTGGTCGTCACCTTTGACGCCGAGCTGTGGGCGATCAGTCTGCGGTCACTACAGGTCAGCCTGTCGGCTGTGGTTGTCGCCTCGCTTATTGCTATACCGTTTGGCACGTTTCTGGCGGTGCAGCGGTTTCGCTATCGCCGTTTGGCTATATCAATCATGAATGCGCTGATGGGACTGCCGCCTGTGGTTGTGGGTCTGATGCTGTATATCCTGCTGTCCCGTTCCGGTCCCTTCGGGGTCCTGGGCCTGTTGTTCACGCCGACGGCTATGATCATCGCGCAGGTGATTATCATCACGCCGCTGATTGCGTCCATCGCGCATCAGGCCATGCGCGAATTGTGGGCTGAATACCATGACCTGCTGATCTCACTGCACACAACCAAATGGCAGCGCATCAGAACGCTGATCTGGGATGGGCGGCGCAATCTTTTGACCGCATCGCTGGCCGGGTTTGGCCGGGCGATTGGCGAGGTGGGGGCGATTATGATCGTGGGCGGCAATATCGACAATGCCACCCGCGTTCTGACCACAGCGATTGCGCTGGAGACGGGGAAGGGTGATTTCGCTTTGGCGCTGGGGTTGGGGTTTGTGCTGATCGGTCTGGCGCTGGCCGTCAATATCGCGATCCACTGGTTGTCACGCACCGAACGGGAGGGGCGCTGGTGAGCAATCTGTTTCCCTTGACCATGACCGATTGCGTTGTCAGGCGGCAAGGCAAGACGGTGCTTGGCCCCGTCAGCCTGACTGTTGATCAGGGTGGTCCAACGATCATTATTGGTCCCAACGGGTCAGGCAAGACCACATTGCTGCGCGTCATGCACGGGATCGAACGGTTGAGCGCGGGGGCAGCGGACTGGGCGCAGAATGATCAGGGCCGTCAGGCCTATGTGTTTCAGTCGCCCATCGTGCTGCGCCGCAGCGTCGCCGATAACCTGCGCTATCCGTTGCAACTGATCGGTGTTGCGAAGGCTGAAATTGAGGTTGCTGCGACCGCATGGCTGGATCGGATTGGTCTGAGCGATATTCGTAATACGCGGGCGAGCCGACTGTCAGGTGGCGAACGCCAGAAACTGGCCATTGCGCGGGCGTTGATCCGCGATCCGGACGTGCTGTTTCTGGATGAGCCGTGCGCCAATCTGGATGGCCACGCCACCCGCGAGATTGAGGCGCTGCTGCAGGAAACCGCTGCGGCCGGCACGCGCATCATCATGTCGACCCATGATATGGGGCAGGCGCGCCGTCTGGCGCAGGATGTGATTTTCATGATTGCAGGCAAGGTGCATGAAAAGGGCGCTGCGTCGGACGTTCTTGCCACGCCCGGAACACCGGAACTTCAAGCATTTCTGAATGGAGACATCGTGACATGAGGCATCTCATTTCCCTCGTCCTGACCGGGTTTCTGGCCATGCCGTTGGCAGCGGATGAGATCAGGTTGGCGGTAACCACATCATTCGAGAATTCGGGCCTTGCGGATGTTCTGTTGCCTGCCATCAAGGCGGATACCGGCATTGAGGTGCAGTTGCTGGTGGTCGGCACAGGGCAGGCGCTGCGTTTGGGTGAGGCGGGTGATGTGGATGCGATCCTTGTGCATTCCAAAGCGGCGGAAGAGGCATTTGTTTCGGATGGGTACGGCACCCACCGTCGCAAGATCATGTTTAATGATTTCGTCCTGATAGGTCCTGCCGACGATCCGTCGGCGATTGCCGACGCGGATAGCGCGGTTGACGCGATGCGACGGATTGCCGAGCAGGGTGGCCCTTTTGTCAGCCGGGGCGATGACAGCGGCACTCATAAGGCGGAGTTGCAGCTTTGGGCCGCGGCCGGGTTACCGGTTGATGGCTTCGGTCCGTCCTATCTGTCCGTGGGGGCGGGTATGGGGGCTGCCCTGAACACGGCGTCGGGGATCAATGCCTACATTCTGGCCGACAGGGCAAGCTGGTTGAATTTTGGCAACAAGGGCGATCTGGCGCTGCTTTTTGCCGGTGATCCGGCGCTTTTCAATCAGTATGCCTATCTGCCCGTGAACCCTGAAAAGCACCCCAGCGTGCGCAATGATCTGGCCCTGCAACTGGAAGACTGGCTAACAGGCGAAACCGCCGCAGAGCTGATCAATGGCTATGAGATCAATGGCGAGGCGCTGTTTGTGTTCAATGCCCAACCCTAGTGCTGGTGCGGTTCGTCCAATGAACCGTGGATCGCGAATTGTTCAAGGCCCGCGTCCTGCGCTTCGATCACGCGGTAGCTTTCCCTGACCCCGGCTTCGGTCAATTCCCGCGCGACGGTCAGCAGGGTATTGGGTGCGTGGTCTTCGCAAAGCTCCATCATCTGCGACAATTCTTCGAGTGCGACACCGCGCGCGGCGTCGATTGATGGCGCGCCATAGATGTCCACAAAATGCCGCGCCAGCCCATCGGCCAGCCTGTCCCGTTCGACCGGTTCAATCTGGGTCACGGCGGCAAAGCTGACCCGCCCAAAGGTTTCGCAGCCCATCCAGCCGTTGGAAAACGCCTGACGGGCCTTGCCGGTCAGGTCACCTTCGGTCCAGTTGGAAAACTCAAACCCGCCTGAAATGCACCATTCCCCGGTGCGGGCCGGGTTGTGAAAGACGCGCGTGTCGCTGTCGTCGAAATGAATGGCGCGGGCGAGTTTCATGCGGGCCTCTCTAACAGGTCGGTGAGCGGGATCAGAACGGTTTCGTTGTCGGTTTTCAATAGCAAGCCAAGGTTTTCGTCAACGCCGAGGAAGGTGCCGGTCTGGTTTCCTACTGTGATCGCCTTGCCTTTGCCATGCGCCAGCCCGTTCCATTCACGCAACAGGGTTTGGGTGCCATCGTCGGACCATGTGTTGATGCCGACCAGTGTGTGACGCACCCATGCTTCCAGAAGAGTGACCGCGTCAACCTCTGCACAGCCTTCGGCGTAAAGCGCGGTTTCGTCCGGGGTCAGGCCCATGTCGTCGGATTTGGGCCAGAGTTGCAGGGTCAGGCCGATGACCAGCCAGTCGGGTTCTGCTGCCGGGTCAGCGTGGGATGCGGCCATTTGCAGGGCGCCGCATCGGCCCCCGTTCACATAGATCGCACCGTCCCAGCCCAGATGCACGCTGACCTCTGGCGGGCCGATGGCCCCCAGTGCGTTCTGGAATCCGACGCCGCAGACGGGCAACATGATTGCGGCTGCGGCTAGGGGGACTTCAGGTGCCAGCACGATGGCCGCGCGCAATTCATCGGACCCCAGATCATAGACAACCAGACCGGCATCGCAGCCAGCGGTCGCGGCGGCGCAGGCTTGTGCGAACGGATCCTGCCCGGCTGAGTCCTGTGCGGAAAACAAGGGTGGAAAGACGGGTGCGGTCATGCTTTGCCAGCGGATACCAGTGCTTTCGCGACCTCCCGGAAACCTGTGGCCTGCGGGCTGTCGGGTTTCGAGACGACGATGGGCGCCCCGCCATCAGCAGCCAGCCGGATATCCAGATGCAGCGGGATTTCGGCGAGCAATGGTACGCCCAGCTTGGCCGCCTCTGCCGCAACACCGCCATGGCCGAACACATGTTCTTCGTGCCCGCAATTTGAACAGATATGCGTCGACATGTTTTCGATCATCCCGAGGATGGGTGTGCCCAACTGGTTGAACATATCAATGCCCTTGCGGGCGTCGATCAGGGCCACGTCCTGCGGGGTCGAGACGATGATCGCACCGTCCACATGCGCCTTTTGCGCGAGTGTCATCTGCACATCGCCGGTGCCTGGCGGCAGGTCCACGATCAGCACATCCAGCGCGCCCCATTGCACCTGCGTCAGCATCTGCTGCAAGGCGCCCATCAGCATCGGGCCACGCCAGACAACCGCCTGATCATCATTGGTCATCAGACCGATGGACATCATGGTAACCCCGAAATTGCGCATGGGCAGAATGGTCTTGCCATCAGGCGAGGCCGGGCGGCCGGACACGCCCAGCATCCGAGGTTGGGATGGGCCGTAAACATCCGCATCCAGTAGCCCGACACGCCGACCCTCTGCAGCAAGCGCGCAGGCGATGTTTGCCGCAACGGTTGATTTGCCGACGCCGCCCTTGCCGGACGCCACGGCGATGATCCGATCCACGCCGGGGATCTTTTCAGGGCCGGATTGGACAGGTCTGCCGGATTTCAGATCCGGCGGCGCCTTAGGCGTGCTATGGGCCGTCATGACGATCGAGACCTGATCGGCGCCAAGCGATTTGATCTGCGCCTCGGCCGCGTCTTTCAGTTTGGCATAGGCGTCTGCATGGCTGCCGCTGACATCCATGACAAAGCGCACAGCACCGTCTTCGACGGTCAAGGCCTTCACCAATCCCGCTTCAGAAAGGGAACTGCCACTGATCGGGTCAATCAGTGACTTCAGGACGCCAAGGACGTCGTCGCGTGAAATGGCCACTTAGGATTGTCCCTCGATCGTGCCGGTCACGGTATGTTCCAGATCGAGACCATCGACGGTCAATACAACCTTGGCCTCGAACTTGCGACCGCTGGTGTCACCGGCGTTGCGCATCGCCTCTTCAATGGCCTGCTGCGATGTCACGCCGACCTGCTTGAGGAATTTGCGCATCGACATGTTGAAATCGTCGCTCATTGTCGTCTCCCTGTTTGTAGTTTGTTTTGGACCTTGCCGCTTAATGGTCCTTGCGTTTTGACAGATAGTCATCCGTTGTCCGGGGGCGTGGCCGTTCGCCTGCGGCAAAGGGATTGTTTTCGGCATGAAACTGCGCGTTGATCCGACAGTTTTCGCACATCTGGATCATCTTTGTTGCGGTATCGTTGCCGAACATACTGTGGTTGCCGGCTAGTTTTTCCATGATCTTTTCAACCGTGGATTTGACCCCGAACAGGCTGCCGCATTCGATGCAGGCAAACGGTTCTTCTTCGTTCAGCACGGTCTGCGACAGGGCGCTGTCGGTCAGGTTCAACTGTGGTTGCAGGGTGATTGCCTTTTCGGGGCAGATATTCGTGCATAGCCCGCATTGCAGGCAGGCGTCTTCCTGAAACCGCAGTTGCGGGAGGTCTTCGTTGTCCATCAGCGCGCCCGACGGGCAGAGTGAGACACAGGCAAGGCATAGTGTGCAGGCGTCAGTGTCCACCAGCACGGCCCCATAGGGCGCGTTGTCTGGCAGCGTGATCACTTCGGTGTCGGGTTGCAGTGTCTTGGCGGCCAGACGGGTGATTTGCCGCCTTGTGCCCATGGGCAGGATAGGGTCGGCATTGATGGTTTCGCGCGGTGCGTCAAACAGATGGTCCGACAAAGCGTCAGGATCAGCGATGTCGAGCAGAGCCACCTTGTCATGGATCGCATTTGCGAGGGCGGTTTGAGCCGTCAGCCCGTCGCGTTCGGTTTTGGGACCCAGCAGGATATCAACCCGGCCAAAACCGCTGGCAAGCCCGGCGAGCATTTCGGCATGACCAAAGGCGTTGAGCGCATCCACCTGAAGCGGGATGACATGGGCGGGCAGGCCGCGCCCATGCCGGCCGGCAAGGCCGATCATTTCGGCCCCGTGATCGTCATGAACCAGCAGATGCGGGTCGGTGCCGCCGGCCTTGCGATAGGCGCTGGCGAGGGTGTTGATCTGCCGAAAGATGTGATCGACCGGTGGCGCATCATAACTGATCGCACCCGAAGGGCAGGCGGCGGCGCAGGATCCGCAGCCCGCGCAGATCATTGGGTCGATGCTCACATGTTCGCCTGCCGAACTGATGGCGCTGGTCGGGCATAGGTTGAGGCAGTTGGAACAGGCGGGTTTTTCGGCGCGTGAATGGGCGCACAAGCTGGGTTCGAGCCGGACGTAGAGAGGTTTTTCGAACGTGCCGACCAATTGGCTGGCTTGCAGGATTGCATCAGCAACAGCCGGTTGGCTTTTCGGATCGGCCCGCAAATAGCCATCGCGCTTTTCAGGGGCAGGGAACAACGGGGTCGCGCCCGTCAGATCGAGGATGACATCGCAGTTCGATGCCGCCCCGTCCCGCGGATCAGTCAGCGTTTGGGGACCACGACCGCCCGGTATGGGCTGCTGAAAGGCGTCAATCGACAGATCGAACCGGCCAAGGCTACCACGCGCCTGTTTCAACTGGCCCACCACGATGTCGAAGCGGTCAGTGACGGGCATGTCATCACCAGTTTGCAGCAGAACCGTGACAGAGAGTATGTCGGCGAGCTTTTCTGCCGCTGCGAAAGCGGTCTCAGATGGTCCCAGAATAAGGCAGGTGCCTTCGGATATGACATCGATTGTTTTGGGGGTCGCATCGGGTAGGGCGGCTTCGGCCACCAGCGCGGCCATTTTGGGGCCTGTCGCGGCGTTGTCATCGGTCCAGCCGGCGCGGTCGCGGATGTCCACGAAATCGGGTATCGGGGCGTCTATATCTTCGGCCAGATCAGCAAAGACGCGCGCCTGTTGTTGGCAGGCGATCATGACCTCGCCTTTGCTCATCGCCTCTGCGGCGAGGCCGATCTGGTCCTGACATAGGGATGTATGCAGCCGCGAGCAGGTGACCCCGATTGTGTTTATGGCTTCGGGATCAATGGTTTGCGATCCAAGGCAGTCGCAAATGAGTAGTGTTTTGGTCATCAGGTCCCCCGCTGGATCAGCGGTTAGCTAGTCAGGAAATCAGGCTGGCGTAAACCGCTTTTGATGCATGGGCGCATGGCAGGTCCACTATTACTAAAGTCGTATGTCATTTTTGGCATTGAAAACAACGCGTTAGAGTGGCGGCCATCATTTGTGATCAACATGATGCAAAAATCGCTTTAGAAACGCGGGCTCTTCATGCAGCATGACGGCAGGGAACTTCTCAAGGGATCAGCATTGTCGTTCGTCTTTCCTGATGCACAGACCATTCCGGTTGGTGTTGTCGTCCGAAAATCGCCCGGCGTGTCGCGTTGGGTAAAATGGACATGGCAGGCGACGGGCATCTTGCCGGGCGCTGGCCCTGCCGACTGGAAGCTGTTGCGCCATGACGGCGATGTTACCGAATATCACGCAGCCACCGTTTCGCTGGATTTGTATGTTTCGGATACCGAGGCTTACGTTCATGAACTGCAGGCCCGCACGCCATCCGTCTACGTCGTTTTGCGGCCAGCGGAAAACGGGGGCGAGATGCCTTGGCGGGTCGCCCTGGTGACATGTTCGCCCTATGACGCGCAGGATTATTGCGATTCGTCCGAAGAACTGGTGGAGCGGATACCAATGTCCGAAGGTATGATCGCCTGGGTCGGCAGCTTTATTGCGCAGCATCACGTGGAAGAGCCTTTCGTCAAACGCAAGCGCAAGAATGCGCGGGTGGATCGTGTCGACGATGGCATTGGTGACCCGCGCATTTCGCAGACCTCGGATGTTTATCGCGCACCGCGCCGCAAGGAGGTGCTGAATTGACCCAGGCCGGTTCTCTTTGGTCGCGTCGCCGCGCGGCAGTGGCTGCCGAGGCTGAGGCCGAGCGCGTTTTGCAAGAAGATATGGCCCACAGGGAAGCGCAGGCTGACAAGACTGATGCCGAAATTCTGGCCGAGCTTGATTTGCCCGATCCAGAGAACCTGAAGATGGGCGATGATTTTGCGGCGTTCATGTCCAAGGCCGTGCCGGAGCATTTGCGCAAGAAAGCCTTGCGGCAATTGTGGCGAAGCAACCCGGTCCTCGCCTGCGTGGACGGGTTGAATGATTATGATGAGGATTATCTGACCGGCAGCTTTGGGAACGACCCGATCAAGACGACCTATCAGGTGGGCAAGGGGCTGATGGCGCATGTCCTTGAAATGGAGCGTCAGGAGAATGGCGTCGTTGAGGAGGATGACGCCGCACCAGAAGACGAAGAAGAGATTGTGGTCGCAACAGTCGAAAGCGAACCGGTCATTGATGAACCCCTATCTGACGAGGCGGACGAGAGTGAGGCGGAACCCTACAGGCCCCGCCGCATGGCATTCCAGTTCGAGGGTGAGCACGCATGAATGTCGCGGCCTCCACCGTCGAAGTCGCTGAAGAGGATCGCCTGCGGGCCGATCTTTACAACTACCTTGGGCTGATCCTGTCGGCCCCACCCGACCAGATGCTGCTGGATCAGACAGCCGGGCTGAGCGGGGACGACACACCGCTTGGTCAGGCCATCGCGGGTCTGGCGCGGGTTGCAAAAGTGACCAAACCCAAGGCGGTTGTATCTGAATTCAACGCCCTGTTCATCGGGCTTGGCCGGGGTGAGTTGTTGCCCTATGCCAGCTATTACATGACCGGGTTTCTGAACGAAAAGCCGCTGGCAAAGCTGCGCGGGGACATGGCCGCGATGGGGATGACCCGGGCGAGCAACGTGTTTGAACCCGAGGACAACATAGCATCGCTTATGGAAATGATGGCGGGCATGATCGTCGGACGCTTTGGTGAACCGGCGACGCTGCAGCGGCAACGCGATTTCTTCAACACACATATCGGCACCTGGGCAGGTCATTTTTTCAATGACCTGCAGGCGGCGAAAACATCGGTCCTTTATGCGTCTGTCGGCGCAGTAGGGGCCGCATTTATGGATATCGAACGCGAGGCTTATCGCATGACCGCAGGCTGACGGGTCTGCCAAACTGGCGCGGATGCGCGTCACAAAAGGAAGGGGAGACATCCCAATGAGTGAAAAAGACGAAGGCACAAGCCGCCGGGGATTTCTGAAACTGGCCGGAACTGCAGCACCTGCTGCGGCCGCCATTGCCGCGGGGGGCGCTACGCAAGCCGCCGCGGATCCCGTCGATCTGTCATCCGATACGATGCAGGATACCGCACATACGCGCGCCTATCTGCAAAGCGCCCGTTTCTAGAATAGCCGATCCACCCGGACGTCTTGAAACGCATACCGGGCGGAGCCAGCCATAGCCAGCAATGCCAGCGACCCGTGGTCGTTACGGCAAAGGGAGGAAGAAGATGCTCAGGAAGAAGACGAACGGCTATACGCGCCGCTCTGGCAGAGCAAAAATTACCACAAATACATCCGGAACAGGCGTCGACCGCCGCGGATTTCTGCGCGGGTCGGGTCTGGCCATTGGTGGTCTGACAGCCATTGCCGCAACTGGCGGCACCGTGACCCAAGCAACCGCCCAGTCTGCCGCAGCGGGTGCCATTGAGACGATCAAATCGGTCTGCACGCATTGTTCGGTGGGTTGCACGGTCCTCGCCGAGGTCGATAATGGTGTCTGGACCGGGCAGGAGCCGGGTTGGGACAGTCCGTTCAACCTTGGTGCCCATTGCGCCAAAGGTGCTGCCGTCCGCGAACACGCCCATGGCGAGCGCCGCCTGAAATACCCGATGAAGAAAGAGGGTGGCGAATGGGTCCGCATCTCGTGGGAGCAGGCGATCGACGAGATCGGCGACGGCATGCTGAAAATCCGCGAAGAAAGCGGCCCTGACAGCGTCTATTGGCTGGGTTCGGCCAAGCATAACAACGAACAGGCCTATCTGTTCCGCAAGTTTGCTGCCTATTGGGGCACCAATAACGTGGACCACCAGGCCCGGATTTGCCACTCCACCACCGTGGCAGGGGTCGCAAACACATGGGGCTACGGCGCCATGACCAACAGCTACAACGACATCCATAACTCCAAGGCGATTTTTCTGATCGGTGGCAATCCGGCTGAGGCACACCCGGTGTCCCTGCTGCACATGCTGAAGGCAAAGGAACAGAACAACGCGCCGCTGATCGTGTGTGACCCGCGGTTCACCCGGACCGCCGCCCATGCTGATGAGTATGTGCGGTTCCGCCCCGGGACCGATGTAGCGTTGGTTTGGGGTATCCTGTGGCACATCTTTGAAAACGGATGGGAAGATCAGGAGTTTATCCGCACCCGCGTCTGGGGCATGGATCAGATCAAGGACGAAGTGGCCCGCTGGACACCAGATGAGGTGGAGCGTGTGACCGGAACACCCGGTTCCCAGTTGGAGCGTGTGGCCCGTACTCTGGCCAATAACCGTCCCGGCACCGTGATCTGGTGCATGGGTGGCACACAGCACACCAATGGTAACAACAACACCCGTGCTTACTGCGTCTTGCAGCTCGCGCTGGGCAATATGGGCACCGCTGGTGGCGGCACCAACATCTTCCGCGGCCACGACAATGTGCAGGGCGCCACGGACCTTGGCGTTCTGGCTGATACGCTGCCCGGCTATTATGGCCTGTCCGAAGGATCATGGGCCCATTGGGCGCGGGTCTGGGAAGAGGATCTGGATTACCTCAAGGGTCGGTTCTCGGACGCGACATATGGCGATACGTCGATCATGAACCTCAAGGGGATACCGGTCAGTCGCTGGATTGATGGGGTATTGGAAGACCCTGAAAACCTCGAACAGCCGGATAACACGCGGGCGATGGTGCTTTGGGGCCATGCCCCGAACTCTCAGACCCGCATGAAAGAGATGAAGACGGCGATGGAGAAGCTCGACATGCTTGTCGTGGTTGATCCGTTCCCGACCGTCTCTGCGGTGCTGCATGATCGAACCGATGGTGTCTATCTGCTACCGGCCACCACGCAGTTCGAAACACGCGGATCGGTGACGGCTTCAAACCGGTCGCTGCAATGGCGCGACAAGATCATGGAGCCGCTGTTTGAATCGCTGCCGGATCACACGATCATGGCGCGATTTGCCGAAAAATTCGGGTTCCATGACCAAATCTTCCGCAACATCGCGATTGATGAAGGGGGTGAGCCGAATATCGAGGATATCACCCGCGAGTTTAACCGCGGCATGTGGACCATCGGATATACCGGCCAAAGCCCGGAGCGTCTGAAAACCCACATGGCCTATCAGCACACGTTCGACAAAACGTCACTGCGTGCGATTGGTGGTCCTGCCGATGGTGATTATTATGGGTTGCCATGGCCAAGCTGGGGCACCCCGGAAATGAACCATCCCGGTACAGCGAACCTTTACGATATGTCGCTTCCGGTGGCCGAAGGTGGCCTGACATTTCGTGCCCGGTTTGGCGTGGAACGCGACGGTGACAATCTGCTGGCCGAAGGTGTGTCGAACCCCGGTGCCGAGATTCAGGATGGGTATCCGGAATTCACCATGCAGATGCTGATGGATCTGGGTTGGGACGGTGACCTGACTGCCGAGGAACGCGCCGCGATTGATGCGGTGGCCGGACCGAACACGAACTGGAAGACCGACCTGTCAGGCGGCATCCAGCGGGTCGCGATCAAGCATGGCTGCGCCCCCTTCGGCAACGCCAAGGCCCGGGCGGTCGTGTGGACCTTCCCCGACCCTGTGCCGGTCCACCGCGAGCCGCTCTATTCCAACCGCCGCGATCTTGTGGCCGACTACCCGACCTACGAGGACAAGACGTTCTGGCGGGTGCCGACCATGTATGCCTCCATCCAGAAGAACGATTTCAGCCAGGAGTATCCGATCATTCTGACATCGGGTCGTCTGGTTGAATATGAAGGGGGCGGTGATGAGACCCGTTCGAACCCCTGGCTGGCCGAATTGCAGCAGGACATGTTCGTCGAGATCAACACCCGTGACGCCAACAACCTGAACGTCCGTGACGGCGCCCAAGTCTGGGTTGAAGGCCCAGAAGGCGGCAAGGTCAAGGTGATGGCGATGGTGACCGAGAGGGTCGGCGAAGGTGTGGCCTTCATGCCGTTCCACTTTGGTGGACAGTTCGAAGGTGTCGATCAGCGGGACAAATACCCCGAAGGCGCGGACCCTTATGTATTGGGGGAATCCACCAACACCGCACAGACCTATGGCTATGACAGCGTAACCCAGATGCAAGAGACCAAAGCGACTCTTTGCAAAATCTGGGCAGCATAAGGGAGGACATGAAAAATGGCCGCTAGAGCAAAATTCCTCGTCGACGCTGAACGCTGCATCGAATGCAACGCCTGCGTCACCGCGTGTAAGAACGAACATGAAGTGCCGTGGGGCATCAACCGCCGCAAGGTTGTCACCATCAATGATGGCAAACCGGGTGAACGGTCGATCTCGGTCGCTTGCATGCATTGTTCGGACGCGCCTTGTATGGCCGTCTGCCCGGTAGATTGTTTCTACCAAACCGCTGATGGTGTCGTGCTGCACTCCAAGGATCTGTGTATCGGCTGTGGTTACTGCTTTTATGCGTGCCCGTTCGGCGCGCCGCAGTTCCCGCAGGCCGGTAATTTCGGATCACGGGGCAAGATGGACAAATGTACCTTCTGCGCCGGTGGTCCGGAGGAAAACCATTCGACTGCCGAATTCGCCAAATACGGGCGTAACCGGATTGCCGAAGGCAAATTGCCGATCTGTGCCGAAATGTGCGCGACCAAGGCGCTGCTGGCCGGCGACGGCGATACCGTTTCCAATATCTACCGCGAACGTGTGGTGGCGCGCGGGTTCGGGTCCGGTGCATGGGGCTGGGGCACAGCCTATGATCAAAAGGGCGGCTGACCGCCCGCTTTGTACCATAGTAGCGGGGGCTGCCTGACGCGGGCGGCCCCCCTTGAACCTTATCGACAGCAAGGACTGCGCCAATGCTACGTCTGATTGCCATATTCGCCCTGCTATGCAGCCTGACAACCGCTGCCGCAGCGCAAGAGGCAACCCCTGATCCGCGCGCTGAAACCGGCGGTGCGCAAACGCTTGAGGATATTCTGCGCAGGCAGGAAGGCCTTGCGATTGATGACGAATTCCGCAGTTCGGTGACCGGTGATCCTGACGCGGCGGCGCCGACCAGCGAACAGCTTGGCACGCGCGGCGGTGCATCTGATGCTGATCTGTGGCGGGCCTATCGCTATGACAGTGCCGACATCACGACACAGGCGCGGGGGCCTGCGGTGACGACATTGATCCAGGATCGCGGTGTCTGGTGGTGGCAATTCCGCGAAGGGCCATTGCTGCAATATGGCGCATGGCTGCTGGGCGGCACCCTGATTGCGCTGGCCTTGTTTTACCTGTTTCGGGGCAGGGTGCGTATTGATGGTGAAAGAACAGGTCGGACGATCACGCGGTTCAAGGCGTTCGAACGGTTCGGCCACTGGTTGCTGGCCACATCATTTATCATTCTGGGGATCACCGGCCTGATTTCACTCTTTGGGCGCAAGGTGCTGATCCCGGCCTTTGGCCATGACGCGTTTTCAACAATCGCCGAGTTCAGCAAATGGGTTCACAACAACATTTCCTGGGCTTTCATGCTCGCTCTGGTGATCATTTTCGTGATGTGGGTGGTTCATAACCTGCCGGACCGGACTGACATCAAATGGCTGCTAAAGGGTGGTGGCCTCTTTGGCGGGGGGCATCCGCCGGCTAAAAAATTCAACGCCGGGCAGAAACTGATTTTCTGGTCGGTGATCCTGCTGGGCGGATCCATCTCGGCGTCCGGGTTGGCGCTGCTGTTCCCGTTCGAACTGAACATGTTTGCCGCCACATTTTCAAAAATCAACGCGATTGGTCTGCCGGGATTACTTGGGATGGAGGCGCTACCCACCGAGCTCGCTCCACATGAAGAAATGCAATATGCCCAGCTGTGGCACGCTGTCGTCAGCTTCGTGCTGATGGCCATCATCTTTGCACATATCTATATTGGCTCTGTGGGGATGGAAGGCGCGTTCGACGCCATGGGATCAGGCGAGGTCGAGGAACAATGGGCGCGCGAGCATCACAGCCTTTGGGTGGATGAGGTTGTGGCCGCCGAACGCAAAGAGGGGAGCGCCTGACATGCGTGCATTCCTGATATCGCTCGTCGCCCTCGTGGTGATCACGGTTGGGTCCAATCAGATTCTGAACTGGCTCGACTTCTCAGCCGAACAGGCTGCCGTGTCGGAACAGAATGTGCGGCTGGATTAAGCCTTAATCGCCGTCAGCCACGCCTTCTGCCCGCAACCGTGCGCGTCGTGCCCGGTAGCTGGGCAACAGGATCAGGATGGCCGCAAAGATCAAGAGCCCCATCGTCATCGGCCGTTCGTAGATGAAGCTGACGCCGTCATAAAGCTGCATCGACCGCGAAAAGTTGTTTTCCAGCATCGGCCCCAGAATGAAGCCGATCAGCAGCGGCGCCAGCGGATAATCGGCGAAGCGCAGGATGGTCGCACAAACCCCCAGGCCGACCAGGATCAGCAACTCGGTCGCGTTGTTCTGCCCGATATAGGCCCCCATCAGCGTGAAAAACAGAATGAACGGGATCAGGAAGGTGCGCGGCACGGCGAGGATTTTGGCGATGTAAGGGATCAGCGGCAGGTTCAGCACCAACAGGATCAGGTTACCCAGATACATGGAGATGATGACAGCCCAGAAAATCTGCGGCTCATCAATCATCAGGCGCGGACCGGGCGAGACATTAAGCGCGATGAGCGCACCAAGCAGGATAGCCGTGGTGCCCGAACCGGGAATGCCGAGCGTGAGCAGCGGCACAAAGGAGCCCGTGCAGGCGGCGTTATTGGCGCTTTCGGGGGCGGCGAGGCCTTTCAGGCTGCCCTTGCCGAATTGTTCCTGATCTTCCTTCGAGGCGATGTTGCGTTCAACGGCGTAGCCCAGGAACGATGCAATCGTTGCCCCTGCACCGGGCAGGACCCCGATCAGGAAGCCCTGGATAGATTGCCGCCCGACGACAGGCGCGATGCTGCGCGCCTCTGCCTTTGTGATCCGCAGGTCCTTGATTTCGTTATTGCCGCTTTCGGTGTTGGACCGGCTCGGGTCCAGCACCAGATAAATCGCCTCGGGCAGGGCGAACATGGCCATGGCGAGCGTGATGAAGCCAAGACCGGATTGCAGGTCCATCAGTCCCATCGTGAAGCGCGGCATGTTGAACAGCGCGCCTTCGCCGACGGTGGCCAGCATCAGACCAAGGACCGTCATCAGGATTGCCTTGCCAATCTGGCCGCTGCCGGCAAAGGCAGCGATGGCCGACAGGCCGACAACCATCAGGGCGAAATACTCGGCGGAATGGAAAAGCAAAGCGACAGAGGCAAGCGCTGGCGCAAAGATCATCAGCAAAATGGCCCCGACTGTGCCGCCGATGAACGACGATATCGCAGCGACAGTCAGTGCCTTGCCCGCCTTGCCCTGCCGGGCCAGCGGGTAGCCATCGAAACTGGTCGCAACGGTCGACGCCACGCCGGGCGCATTGATCAGGATCGACGATGTCGATCCCCCAAAGATTGCCCCGTAATAGACACCTGCCAGCAGGATCAGCGCCGCCGAGGCGTCACCAATGGAAATCGCAACGGGGATCATGATGGCGATGATCGACATCGGCCCCAGACCGGGCAACATGCCAATGAACGTCCCGATCAGGCAGCCACCGATGACCATCAGAATGTTTTTAACAGAAAAAGCCGTTTCCAGCCCGATCATCAAGCCTTCGAGCATGTCCTAGACCCCCATAAAGAAGGGCAGGGGGCGCAGGAAGATGCCAAGCACCTCTTGCACCAGATACCAGATGCTGCCCGCCGCGATCAGGGCGACAGGGATCAGGATATGCAGGCGTCGTTCGCCAAGGATCATCGAGCCAGCGATGATAAAGCCGAAGGTTGACCCCAAAAATCCGAAGGGTCGCAGAAGCAGGGCATAGGCGACCATCAGACCCAACAGGATCACGGCTTGCCCCAACTTGTAATCCGTCAGGCGTCGATAATCGATATCGCCGTCCTTTGGACCGCTCAGGCTTTCCTCAAAACCCAGCAGAATGATCACGCAGGCGATCATTGCCATGACTGACAGCACCTTGGGAAAGGTTGATGGCCAGATCGGTGTGTTCCGCATGAATGGGGCGAGCGAGGCGTCCATGGTGAAGAACGCGGTGTAGGCATAGGCCATACAGATCAGTAACAGGATCAATGCGATCCAGCGGTCGAGTGCCATCTTGTCCCCCCGGTATTCGGATTGTCTGGCGAGCGATCCCGCCAGACAGGTGTTTTGGCTTTAGAGGAAGCCCAGTTCGCGCATCAGATCACCCATGACCTGTTCCTGATTTTCAAGAAAGCTCAGGAAGTCGTCGCCGTTATTGTGGATGTTGACCCATCCGTTCCGGGCGCGGACCTCTTCCCATTCGGCGGTGTCATACATCTTGGCCAGCGCGTCCTGATACATGGCCAGCTTGTCCTCTGGCAGGCCGGGGGCCGCAAAGAAGCCACGCCAGTTGACAAACTCGGTATCGATACCCTGTTCTTTCATGGTCTGGGCATCGGGAAAGGTTGCCACCCTTTCAGGCGCTGTGACGCCGATGATTTTCACTTCTCCAGCATTTGCCAAGTCGATGGCTTCGGAAAAGCCGGTGCTGAGTGCCGTGATTTCCCCGGACAGCAGCGCCGCCATAGCATCGCCACCGGCATCATAGGGAATATATTTCACCGCTGTCGGATCTTCGCCCGCGGCCTTCATCACCATGGCGGCGACAAGGTGATCCATGCCGCCGGGGACGGAGCCACCACCGATAGCAGTGCCACTGGAATCCGCTTTATAGGCCGCGATGAAGTCATTCATCGAGTTGATCGGGCTGTCTTTGCCCACCACGATGGTCGCATAGTCGCCGATGGTTCCGGCGACCAGTGTCAGGTCCCGGAAGTTCTGCGGAAATACACCCGTCAGCGACCGGATCACGATCGGGGTCGAGTTGACCATGAGCGTCCCATGGTTGCTTTCGGCGTTTTCGATCAGATAGCCGATGGCCTTACCGCCACCCCCGCCAGACATGTTTTCATAGCTGGTCTGTCCGACCAGTCCGGAATTTGTCAGCGCCTCGCCTGTGCCGCGTGCGGTGCCATCCCAGCCGCCACCTGCGCCACCGGGGATCAGAAAGTGGATGCTGTCGACGACCTGATGCCCGTCAGCCTGTGCCATCGATCCAAACGAAAGCGTCGCCGCCGCCGCGGCAAGGATGGCCCGGCGTGTCATTGATATTGGTCTCATAAAATCCTCCCAGAGTACAAAGCGAACTTTGCCGCTTTGGCAGAGTGTTCCCTATTCGGCCCATTGACGCAATGCCATTTCCCCTTGTTTTGCGGGATCGCGCTATGGTTGTATTTGGTGTACTCTGAGTATTCGTAAACAAATTGTTAACCACTTCGCCCGATCCTTCTTGCGTGGGTGAGTGACTGTGAATCCGTGTCTTGATCGCGCTTGAACAAAGTGCTGACGCTGGCGCGGTGCGCGCAACGTGTTTCTGACCACCAAATGCCCGTTACGGCGACAGGAAGGACCGATGCGAACAAAACTCAAACAGCACACGGCCGCGGCGCACCAGCGTGTTGATCAGGCCGTCAGTACCTTGTCGCTGGCCCATCGCGCATCATACATCACCTTTCTGCGCACCCATCAGTTGGCCTATCGTGCGCTTTTGCCCGCCCTGCCGGCGGATAATTGGGTCAGTTCCATCTTGCGCCGCGTTTTGACAACGCTGAACCAGGATCTGGATGTCATGGATGTACCGGGGTTACCCCGGCCAATGATCGGTCTGCGTGACCCCATTCACCCGCTTGGCGTAGCGTACGTTGTTTGCGGTTCGCATTTCGGCAAACGAATACTGCGACGGCGCTGGTCCTTGTCGCGGGATCCGCAGGTCCGGGCTGCTGGGGCCTATCTGTCCTGCGATGAGCTGAAAACGGGTTGGTTACGCTTCCTCGACGATATCGAGGCGCTGACCGATCCGGCAAATGATTTGAAACTGCTTGCTGCGGATGCAGACCGCACCTTTGGACTGTTTTACGACAGTCTGGTGGCCGCAAAGAACGGGGGACGTGCCAATGCCGCCTGACAATAATCCGGCGGTCGATGAGGCGACGCTTGGCATCAACAATTGTGACCGTGAACCGGTCCATATCCCCGGCAGGATCCAGTCCTTTGGCGCGTTGATGTCTGTGACCGAGGATTGGATGATCAATCATGCATCCGGCAATCTGTGCCGCATGCTTGGTCTGCCGGCAAAGAATGTGATCGGTTGCCCGATCCGGGATGTCCTGACCGAACAGACCATTGACGCCATTCAGTCGCGACTGCGGCTGGTGGCATCTGACGATATGGTCGATCGCTTGTTTGCGATCCAGACGGCCCGGGATGGCCCGGTTTGCGACATTGCGATACACCGGTCCGGGCGTAATCTGGTGCTTGAGTTCGAGCATAGTGCCAATGGTGAGGAGGCCGATCTGGGCGGCTATGTACGCCCCATGATTGCCCGGATGTCGCAATGCGCGACCATGGCGCAACTGTGCCAGATGGCTGCCCGGCAGGTGAAGATGCTGACCGGAATGGACCGTGTGATGGTCTATCAGTTTTCGGCAAATGGCAGTGGCAAGGTTATCGCCGAGGTGAAGGAACCCGGCATGGAGGCCTATCTGGGTTTGGCCTATCCCGCATCGGACATCCCCCAACAGGTCAGAAAACTGTTCATACGTAATCCGTTGCGTGTCATTGCAGATGTGACCGACACCGGGGTTGAGATCGCACCGACACTCAACCCCGAGGGCGCGCCGCTGGATCTGAGCCTGAGTAGCACGCGTGCGGTTTCGCCCATTCACCTGGAATATCTGCGCAATATGGGGGTTGGCGCGTCTATGTCGATCTCAATCGTGGTACGCGGTGAATTATGGGGGCTGATTGCTTGCCATCACCGGACGCCAAAAGTGCATTCCTACGCTGTGCGATCTGCGGCCGAGCTTTTTGGTCTGCTGTTTTCCTATACGCTGGATCAGTTGCAATCCGATATCGAGCGGCGGGATATGATCCGGTCGCAAATGCTGCATGACCAGATCATGGTGCAATTGGCCGGCGATACCTCTGTCGCCAATAACTTCGCCACCATCGTCAGCACCATTCAGGACGTGATCCCGCATGACGGGGCTGTCGGCTGGATTGATGGCACCTATCAAAGCACCGGCGAAACGCCGGGCAAGGATGCCTTTTTGGAACTGATGCCGTTCTTGAACACAACGGCTGCAGGCAAGGTGTATGCAACCCAGTGCCTGAGCGATCATTTTTCGGACGCGCTGGCCTATGTCAACAAGGCGGCTGGTATGCTCGTTCTGCCGGTTTCCCGTGCGCCGCGTGATTTTATCGTGCTGTTTCGCCGTGAAATCGCGAAATCCGTCGTGTGGGCTGGCAAACCCGTCAAAAATTTGGTGCAGGGCAGGTTTGGCCCCCGACTGACGCCGCGCAAAAGCTTTGAGGCCTGGCAGGAAACCGTGCGCAACCATTGTGCCGAATGGACACCGGCGCAAATCAGATCGGCAGAAGCGCTGCGGGTCACGCTGATGGAGGTCGTGTTGCGCATGGCTGATGCCAATCTGCACGAACGCGCAAAGGCCCAGGAAAAGCAGGAACTGCTGATTGCAGAACTGAACCACCGGGTGCGCAATACCCTGAACCTGATCAAGGGCGTCGTCAGCCAGAGCGGGGCAGGCCATAATGATGTCAGTTCTTTCACAAAAGTGATCGGTGGGCGCATCCATGCGCTCGCCATGGCGCACGATCAGATCACCCGCGAAAAATGGCAACCCGCGTCACTGCGCGCGTTGATCGAGACGGAGGCGGCGGCCTACCTGAATGACCGCATGGATCGGCTGACAATCACCGGTCCGGATGTGATGCTGGTGCCGAACGCGCATACAACCATGGCCCTTGTCGTGCATGAGATGATGACCAACTCGGTCAAATACGGGGCGTTGGCAGCAGAGCACGGCAAGGTCGCGATCAATCTTGCGCAGACATCCGATGACGGGCTGGGTCTGACATGGGTTGAAACCGGCGGACCAGCCGTCAGTGCGCCAGAGCGGCGCGGGTTCGGGACGACGATTATCGAACGGTCGATCCCGTTCGAGTTGAAAGGAGAAGCCGATCTGCGTTTTACACTGACGGGGGTCGAGGCCAGCTTTGTATTGCCAGCCAACACGGTCGACAGCTTTGTGACGGACGAGGATGATGTCGTTGCACCCGCATCGCCAGAGCAAACCCCATTATCAGCGCCACCCGACCGAGTCCTGATCGTCGAAGACAACATCATCATCGGTCTGGATGCGGAAACCCTGCTACAACGGATTGGTGTAGAAGAGACGACCATCGTTCCGGGCGTCGCAGAGGCGTTGGAGGCGTTGACACAGGCCGATTTTGATTTCGTGGTACTCGATATCAACCTGGGTGCCGAAACGTCGTTTCCCGTTGCTGACAAGCTGCTGGAGAAGGAGGTGCCGTTTGTCTTTGCGAGCGGTTACGGCAAAGTCCCTGATATGGCGGAAAAATATGCAGATATTCCGATCCTCACCAAACCTTATGATGAGGCCGAGTTACGCAAGGCTATTGCCACAGATTCAAACTGACGCTGGCCCAAAACTGTCACGGTAGAACCGATACCAGTTGCCGCCCATGATACCGGCCACCTCGGCTTCATCCATGCCCGTGGCGCGCAGACCGGCCGCGATATTGCCGAAATCCCGATTGTCCTTGAACCAACCGGGCATGGGCGGAAAGCCGGGATTGTTTGCAGATCCTTCGCCATAGTCGATCTGCTTGGTCCACCGCCCGACACGCATCCATTCCACCACGCTGTCCGGCTGATCCTGACACAAATCGGTGCCCAGCCCGAGATGCGCCGTGCCGAATTTTTCGGCTGTTCGGGCGATCATCTCGCAGAAATCCTGAAGGGTGCAGTCAGGACCGCCCCGTAAATGGTGCGGGTAAATCGAAAAGCCGAACATGCCACCGTTTTCGGTCACCGCCCGGATCACCTCATCATGCTTGTTGCGCAACGCCGGGTGCCAGACATGCGGGTTGGCGTGGGTGATTGCGATGGGCCGCGTCGAAATCTCGGCGGCCTCTATCGTGGACCGGTCCGCGCTGTGGCTCATATCCACGACCATTCCCACCCGGTTCATTTCCGCAATGACCTGACGGCCCATGCGGGTGATGCCGGGGTCGTCGGCCTCATAACAGCCGGTCGCAAGCAGTGACTGGTTGTTGTAGCTGAGCTGCATAAAACGCAGACCAAGCGTGTGCAGGATTTCCACCAGCCCGATGTCATCTTCAATCGGGCTGGGGTTTTGTGCCCCGAATATGATGGCCGTCCGCCCCGTGGCCTTGGCTGTGTCAACATCCGCCGCACTGCGTGCCTGCATGATCAGATCAGGGAACCGTTCGAAATCCCGGTTCCACTTTTCAATATTCAGCACGGTTTCGCGGAAATTCTCGTGATAGGCGATAGTGGCATGAACGGCGTCGACACCGCCCGCGCGCATCTGGCGAAAGATTGTTTCGGACCAATTGGCATATTGCAGGTTGTCGATCAGCATGGGCCACGATGCGCAGATTTTGCGGGGGTCGTCAAACGGGCTAGCACTAAACCCTAAATCGTTATAGAAAATCCATCACAACGGGAGGACACAGCATGAAAACCATCAAAGGGCCGGCGCTGTTTCTGGCGCAGTTCGCTGGCGATGAGGCACCTTTCAACTCGTGGGATGCCATCACGAAATGGGCCGCCGATTGCGGTTACAAAGGGGTGCAGGTGCCCAGTTGGGATGGCCGGTTGTTTGATCTGCAAAAGGCGGCATCGTCGCAGGATTATTGCGATGAATTTAAAGGTCAAGCGGCAGAGAACGGCATTACGGTCACCGAGTTATCAACGCATCTGCAAGGGCAATTGGTTGCCGTAAACCCGGCCTATGATACCGCTTTCGACGGCTTTGCTGCACCCGAGGTTCAGGGCAACCCCGCAGCCCGACAGGCCTGGGCGGTGGATCAGGTCAAGCTGGCATTGAGCGCGTCAAAGAACATGGGCCTGACTGAAATGGCGACCTTTTCAGGTGCCCTGGCATGGCCTTACATCTACCCGTGGCCGCAGCGCCCTGCCGGCCTGGTTGAAGCGGCGTTTGATGAACTTGCGTCCCGTTGGCGTCCTATTCTGGACCATGCAGAGGATTGCGGGGTGGACGTCTGCTATGAAATTCACCCCGGTGAGGACCTGCATGATGGTGTGACGTTCGAGATGTTTCTGGAACGTCTGAATGGGCACGCCCGCTGCAATATGCTTTACGATCCATCCCACTACGTCCTGCAATGCCTTGATTATCTGGACAATATCGACATCTACAAAGACCGGATCAAGATGTTCCACGTCAAGGATGCCGAATTCAATCCGACCGGGCGGCAGGGTGTCTATGGCGGTTATCAGTCATGGGTCAACCGGTCGGGGCGGTTCCGGTCGCTGGGCGACGGGCAGGTTGATTTCGCGGCAATCTTTTCCAAGATGGCAGCCAATGATTTCAGTGGTTGGGCCGTGGTCGAATGGGAATGCTGCCTGAAGCACCCTGAGGACGGCGCGCGGGAGGGCGCGCAATTCGTCAAGGATCACATCATTCGGGTGACCGCACGTGCGTTTGATGACTTCGCAGGCGGCGATGTGGACGACGCAACCAACCGCAAGATGCTGGGGATTTGAAGATGACGCGACCTATTCGACTTGGCATGGTGGGCGGCGGCAATGATGCGTTTATCGGTGCGGTGCACCGTATTGCATCGCGGATTGATGGACGGTTTCAACTGGTGGCCGGTGCGCTGTCATCGACCCCGGAAAAGGCGCAAGCCTCGGGGCAGGCGCTGGGTCTTGAGCCCGCGCGGACATATGATGATTTCAAGTCGATGGCGATCCGCGAGGCGCGGCTGAAAGACGGGATCGAGGCGGTGGCGATTGTGACCCCGAACCATGTCCATTACGCCGCTGCCCGCGAATTTCTGAAACGCGGCATTCACGTGATCTGCGACAAGCCGCTGACATCGACCATGGCGGACGCCAAGAAGATGGCGAAGGCCGTGGCGGACAGCGATGCACTGTTTGTGCTGACCCACAATTACACCGGTTATCCGATGATGCGGCAGGCCCGCCAGATGGTGGCCAATGGCGATCTGGGCACGATCCGGGTGGTGCAGGTGGAGTATGCACAGGATTGGCTGACCGAGCCGGAGGATTTCAAGCAGGCCGCCTGGCGCGTTGACCCGGCCCGGTCTGGTGCTGGTGGGTCGACTGGGGATATCGGCACCCATGCCTTTAACCTTGCCGGGTTTGTGACCGGGCTGGAGGTCGAAAGCCTCTGTGCTGATCTGCAGTCTTTTGTCTCGGGTCGTCAGCTAGATGACAACGCTCATGTGATGCTGCGCTACAAGGGCGGCGCGCGGGGGATGTTGTGGTGTTCACAGGTCGCCCCCGGCAATGAAAACGGTCTGGGTCTGCGCGTTTATGGCGACAAGGGCGGGATCGAATGGCGGCAGGAAAACCCCAATCAGATGTGGTTCACGCCATATGGTGAGCCAAAGCGCCTGCTGACTCGTGGCGGTAAGGGCGCGCTGGATGCAGCCGAACGTGTGACCCGCATCCCGGCGGGCCATCCTGAGGGGTATCTGGAAGGGTTCGCCACGATCTATCGCGAGGCGGCAGATGCGATTGAGGCGCACCGCGACGGCAATGATGTGCCTGCCGATGTCACCTATCCCGGGATCGCGGACGGTATGGCGGGGATGCAGTTTGTCGATGCCTGTGTGCGGTCGTCCAAGCGCGACGGGGCTTGGGTGAAACTAGCGCCCTAGCGTCCGGGCGATCTGTTCTGACAAATCCAGCAATGCCGCGGCCTGGGCTGCGGCGATGCTGCCAAGGCTTTGATCAGCCATGGGTTTTGCAATGGCGAAGGCCTGACTGCTGTTGCGGAAATCAATGCCGTCACCGCCCACATAGAACTGCCCGGTCAGTTGAAAATTCCCGTCCGCCCCGGCCAGTATCCGTTCAACCTGCACGTCAACGGCGACATCAGGCAGGCCGACAAAGGGCCATGGTTCAGGAACTACATTGGTGTTCAGGATATCCGCCAGATTGCGGGTGACTGTCAGCGTGACGGCGCGCTGCTGATCATCGGCCCAGAGGATATCGGCGTTGCTGGCGATCAGGCCGTTCGGCGTTTCAAAAGCGATTTCTTCCAGCGCTGCGTAGGTGGGCAAGGTCACAGGGCGCACCATGACACTGCTGACCAGCGGGCGCAGTTCCAGATCAGATGTCAGCGGCGCCATCGCCAGCCGTTCCGGAGGCGGTGCGCAAGCAGCAAGGCCAAGGGCGGCAACGATCATCAAGCGTTTCAACATGGGCTACCGTCCTGTGAGCAATGAATTGGGGTTGCGCTGGATCGCGCGGGCAAGCGCCGATACGGCGTCCGCCGCCGTCTGGATGTCGCGCAATGTCGCCAGCGTCTCGGCGCTGAACCGCGACCGTTCGCTGTAGCTGTTCACCACAGCGCGGGTTTCGGCCACCAGTTGGTTAGCGCGCTCGGACAGGGCGGGCAGTCCGCTGACCGATTGTTCAATTGCCTGTGCGGCCTCATTGGCCGACGCCAGTGCTGCGTTGACGTTTTCAATGGCCCCGCCTTCGCGCACCTCTTCCAGAAAGCCGCGCATTTCATCCAGCGCACCGTTCAGCGATGCGGGCAGGGCGGCTGCATCCTCGCTACCGACCAGACGGTCGATGGAGGCCAGCGTATCGGTCGCTGTTTTCACCAGATCTTCGATGGCCAGCGCGTTGGCCTTGGCGGTCAGTGCCTCGATCTGTGTGATCAGTTCGGGCAGGTTTTCGGTGGCCAGTTCGATATTGGCTGCGGCTGCCGCCGTGGTCTGAATGGCCGCATCTAGGTCTGCAACGATGTCAGCCTCTGCGGTGCTGGTGACGATGGCGTCGATATCATTGATCACCTTGCGCAGATCGCCGGGCACGGCCTGCACATCATCGGATGCCACAAGCGCGCGCGCTTCATCGAGTAGCGCAACCAGCGATGCCGGTGCGGCGCGCGTGCTTTCGTCATTGGCGACACGCTCAATACTATCCATCATGTCGATGGCACCTTGCATCAACTCCTCAACCGGCAGGTCGTTGATGCGTTGCAGCACGCCTTCTGCCGTCGCCGCCACATCAGAAATCTGGGAGTCGGTCGTGGGAATAACCGGATACTGGCCAGAGGCCTGGGTGACGATGGCTGGCAGCGCATCCTCGATCTGGACCAGTTCGACGACCAGCGTGCCGGACAGGATATTGCCTGTCACCATCCGGGCGCGCAAACCGCGGGCCACAAAATCGGACAGGAGCGCCAGCGCATCCTCCGGGGTCGACTCTGGGCTCATCCCCAGGCGCGATGGCTGGATGTCGAGCACTGCCTGAAGCCGGACCTGCGCGCTTGCACCTTCGCCCACAACGATGGCGTTCAGCTGGTCAACTTCACCGATCTGGATACCCTGAAACCGTACTTCTGATCCCTTGGTCAGACCCGTCACCGATTGTTCAAAAAGGACCGCAACCTGAAGTGATGCGGCGTTGGGGTCTGTAAACAGGCTGTCGCGGGCCGATTGTTCGTCAGGGTATATGTCAAATGTCTGCCCGTCGCGGATCGCCTGACCGCCAGAGACAACCGTGTCAAAGGCGATGCCACCTTCGATTAGCGAGGCGATGGAGCTGACGTCGAGCGATACGCCACCGGCCCCGAAGGACACGCTGAACCCGGATGTATCCCAGAACCGCGTGCTGGAAGTAATGCGCCTGTCATATGGGCTTTCGATAAAAGCCGAGACGACGACCTGATTGCCGTCAAAGGACAGTTCAGGCTGTTCCAGATAACCCACCTGCAAACCCTTGTGCAGGACCGGTGCGCCCGCTGTGATCGACCCGCCATCGCCGGTGCGCAATACCACGGATGTGCCGCGCTGGCCGGCCCGGGTCAGGATCGCCTCTTCATTGCCGACGAATTCGTATTGGGCCACATCGGGATCAGTGTCCCAATTGCCTTCGATATACACGCCGGACAGCACAGTCTCCAACCCCGTGATCCCGCGTACCGACACATCCGGGCGCACCACCCAGAAAACCGCGTCGTCATCCAGATAGGGGGCGACGGTTTTGTCGATGCGCGCATGAACCAGCACGTCAGTCAGGCCATCGGCGAATTCGACATCTTCCACTTCGCCCACGGTCACGTCGCGATACTTGATCACCGTTTCACCGGCTGTAATCCCGGATGCGTTTTCAAAGCTGATGGTGATCAGCGTGCCGCGATCCTGATAATTTTGCCAAGCGGCCCAAAGCGATATCGACAAGGCCGCTATCGGGACCAGCCAGACCAGCGACAGCCGTTTCCACATCGGCTGTTTGACGGGCCGCACGTCAAGCGGGGCAGGCCGTGGGGCTGGGGTATCAGTCATTCTGCGGTCCTGTTTACGTCCCAGATCATGCGGGAATCAAAGCTTT
The DNA here is from genome assembly GCA_947488175.1 of uncultured Paracoccaceae bacterium. Taxonomy (GTDB): domain Bacteria; phylum Pseudomonadota; class Alphaproteobacteria; order Rhodobacterales; family Rhodobacteraceae; genus Yoonia. Next base: position 348,564 of record CANKYO010000004.1, on the reverse strand, counting down.
GTGCCGACAGCATGGTGAAAATGACCGAAAGAGCAAAGCTGACGGCGGCAATGCCCGGATTGATTGTGGCAATCGTGTTGAGTTGCACCAATGCCGACAGGATTGCAACGACAAACACGTCAATCATTGACCAGCGCCCAATGAATTCAACCACTTCATAAGCCTTGTGGCGTTGATGCTGATTATCCTGCGATCCGCGTTGGACGCTGATCGCCAGATAGCCGATCGCCAGGAATTTCCCGATCGGAATGACGACCGAGGCGACAAAAACGATGATAGCTATGCCGATTGAGCCATACTCGACCAACTCGACAACCCCGCCGATGATCGTGCTTTCGCTGCGTTCAACCAGGGTAGAGGTCAGCAGCATCGGATAGATATTGGCCGGGATATAGGCAATCATCCCGGCAAACAGCCACGCCCAGACCCGTTGCAGGCTTTCGGTGTCCCGGCTTTGCAACCGCCCATCGCAGCGTTTGCAATAAAGCGCATCTTGGGCATGGACCTGCCCGCAGCGCTGGCAGGCGACCAGACCGGCGTCGCGGGCGGTGATCAGCCCGCCTTCTGTTCCAGCGCTTCCCAAATTGAATACCTGCAAATCAGTTGATCTTTGAGAACGGTGATAACCACCACGCCCGCAAATGCCCAGAAGGCCGGGCCGATTGTCACGGCGGCCATGCCAGCCACCTTGATCAGCGCCACGGTCACACCGACGATGAAAATCTCGGCCATGCTCCAGGGGCGCAATGTTTCGGCCAGTCCAAAGGCCTTGCGCGCGCCCACCCTAATGGGCTGTTCGCGCACCAGCGGCCCAAGCGCATAAATCAACGCGCCGAGCCGGATCAGTGGGATTCCCACGATGAAAAATGCGACCGCGATGGCCAGCGGAATTGCCAGCCCTTCGTCAAAGGCCAGAACCGCGTCGATCACCGAGGTCGCATTGTGCAGCCCACCCGCATCCAGCGTCAGAAATGGGAAGCTGATTGCCGCGATCATCATAATGAAGGCGGTCAGCGCGAGACTGAGGATACGCGCAATAGCTGCCGGTTGCGACGTCATCAGAACAATCCCGCAGCGCTGGCAATAGGCGCGTGCATTATCAGGCAGATCGGTTGCCTGATGCAGCGTGTCGCATTGCGGGCAAGCGACCAGATCGTCCAGTGGCGGTAACGCGTCGGGCACGTGAATATCCTTGCAATCCAAAAGGGTTTGCCTGTTATTTGCCCGCAGTATACCCGGGTTGACCATAGATATGCCATCGCCCGCCATCCGACAACTCAACAATGAGAGAGCGCGCATGACCAACACCATTTTCCCGCCGCGCCCCACGCCTGTCATCCCTGTCAAAGGGCGTGATGGATTTCCTGTTGCGCGCATTTTCTGTGTGGGCCGCAACTATGCCGCCCACGCCGCCGAAATGGGGCACGAGGTGGATCGCGAGGCCCCGTTCTATTTCACGAAATCGGCCCATGCGGTGCTGCTGTCAGGGCAAAAGATGCCCTATCCGCCGCGCACGTCCGACCTGCATCATGAGATGGAACTGGTTGTCGCCATCGGGGCTGTGGCGCGTGAGGTGTCAAAGGATAACGCGATGGACGCTGTTCTGGGCTATGCCTGCGGCCTGGATATGACCCGCCGTGATTTGCAGGCGCAGGCCAAGGAAAAGCGCCGGCCGTGGGACACCGGCAAGGATTTCGAAAATGCGGCCATCATTGCGCCGATCACGCCGAAATCGAATGTGGGCCCGTTGGGTGGCCTGCGTATTCAGTTGACGGTCAATGATCTGGTCACGCAAGAGGCGCATCTGTCCGATATGGTCTGGTCCGTTCCCGAAATCATCGCCGATCTTTCCACGCTTTACACACTGGGTCCCGGCGATCTGATCATGACGGGCACACCTGCGGGTGTCGGACCTGTTGTGCGGGGTGACCGACTTTATGGCACAATCGGCGATCTGGACCCAGTTGCCACGACCATCGCCTAAAGTGACTTGCACCTGCTGTGCGCTTCGTCCCACTATCGCGGCAGTTCATGATCGAGGGAGGATCACCATGAAAACGACACGCCGCACCATGCTCGGCCTGATGACGGCTGCCTTGCTGGGCACCAGCGCCGCCGCGCAAGAGGTCACACTGCGCCTGCATCAATTCCTGCCGGCACAGGCCAACGTCCCTGCGCATATTCTGGATGTCTGGGCCGATAAGGTCGAGGCCGACAGCGATGGCCGCATCAAGATCGACCGGTTTCCAGCGATGCAACTGGGTGGCACGCCGCCACAGCTGATCGACCAGGCCATTGACGGGGTGGCCGATATCATCTGGACCGTGGCAGGTTACACGCCCGGCCGTTTCCCGCAGGTCGAAGTGTTCGAACTGCCCTTCATCTCGCCTGATGCCGAGGCGACAAGCCGGGCCTATTGGGAATTGGCCGAAGAGCGAATGATGGACACCGAATTTGCGGCGTTCAAGCCGCTGGGTTTGTGGGTGCATGGCCCCGGTGTGATGCATACCAGCCGCCCGATCACAGATGTGGCCGACCTGAACGGTCTGAAGCTGCGTGCGCCAACACGCACCACCACAACACTGTTTACCGGGCTGGGGGCCACATCCGTGGGCATGCCCGTGCCTGCCGTGCCTGAATCGCTGTCCAAAGGCGTGATCGACGGCGCCGTCATCCCGTGGGAGGTTGTCCCGGCCCTGAAAGTGCAGGAGCTGGTCAACAACCATACGGAATTTCCGGGTGAGGCGCTTTATACAACGGCGTTTATCTTTGCGATGAATAATGCCGCCTATGACGGGCTGCCCGATGATCTGAAGGCGGTGATTGATGCCAATTCCGGTCTGGAGTTTTCGGCCTTTGCGGGCCGGACAATGCAGGAATATGACGCGCCGGGCCGCAAGCTGGCCGAGGATGCGGGCAACAACATCATCACGTTGAGTGATGAACAGGTTGCCGCATGGAAAGAGGCGGCCCAACCCACCATCGACAACTGGATCGCGGAGGCTGATGCCGCCGGCATTGATGGCACCGGCCTTTACGAGGCCGCGACCGCGCTGATTGCCAAACATAGCGCCAGCAACTAAACCAATCGCGGCCCCCGGGTACATACCGGGGGCCGTATTGTGTCCGGAGACCCGCGTGCTGCATTTATGGATCGAACGGCTGGCCCGTCTGATGGCGCTTTTGGGCGGCATCGTGCTGTGCCTGCTGGTATTGGTTGTCTGTGCCAGTGTGTTGGGGCGCGAGGCGAATGCGCTGTCACATACCGGGTTTCTTGGCGGCGTCGGGCGATGGCTTCTGGATCTTGGTGTCGGGCCGGTGACGGGTGATTTTGAACTGGTCGAGGCCGGCATCGCCTTTGCCATTTTCGCGTTTCTACCGCTGACCCAGTTGACCGGCTCTCATGCTACGGTGGACATCTTTACCAATGGGATGGGGACGCGGGCCAACAATACGCTTGCCATGTTCTGGAGCGTTGTGATGGCCGCCGCCATTATCCTGATCACCTGGCGGCTGTTTGTGGGCATGCAAGACAAAATCCGTTATGGCGAAACAACTTACCTGATCCAGTTCCCGATCTGGTGGGCCTATGCGGCCAGTTTTGCCGCCGCAATCACCGCCAGTATCGTCAGCATCTATTGCGCGGTCCTGCGCCTGACCGGGGCGCGCAAGGGATGAGCGATCTTGCCCTTGGTTATCTGTCGTTTCCGGTTCTGCTGGGTCTGATTTTCCTGCGCGCGCCCATTGGACTGGCGATGCTGATCTGCGGGATTGGTGGTATCTGGCTGGCGACCGACACGACGGTCGTTTTCATGGCCAAGCTGAAGTCAGAGGTCTATTCGACCTTTTCCAGCTACAGCCTGTCGATCATCCCGATGTTTTTGCTGATGGGCCAGTTCGCCACACTGTCTGGCATGTCGCGGGCGCTGTTCAAGGCGGCTGAGGCATGGCTGGGCCATCGCAAGGGCGGCATGGCCATGGCGGCTGTCGGTGCCTGTGCCGGGTTCGGGGCGATTTGCGGATCGTCTTTGGCCACCGCCGCCACGATGAGCCGGGTCGCCCTGCCGGAGTTGAAGAAATATGGCTATTCCGGCGGGTTTTCGACGGCGACACTGGCTGCCGGTGGCACGCTGGGCATTCTGATCCCGCCATCGGTGATCCTTGTGATCTATGCGATCCTGACCGAACAGAATATCGCCAAGCTGTTCGCCGCCGCGTTCATCCCCGGCATTCTGGCCGCGCTTGGTTACATGCTGACCATCGCGATCTATGTGCGGCTTTTTCCCGATCAGGCAGGCACGCACCCGCGGCTGCCCTATGGCCAGCGGTTCAAGGCGCTGCTGGCGGTCTGGCCGGTGTTGATCGTGTTTGGTCTGGTTGTGGGTGGTATCTATAACGGCTGGTTCACGCCGACCGAAGGGGCGGCTGTTGGCGCGATGGGGACCGGGTTGATTGCGCTGTTTTCACGGTCGCTGAACTGGGCTGTATTCCGCGACAGTATTCTGCAGACAGCGACAGGCACCGGCATGATCTTTTTCATCGTGCTTGGGGCGGGGTTCTATAACGGGTTTCTGGCGCTCACGCAGGTCCCACAGGAGCTATCGGGCTGGGTGACGGCGCAGGGGTTCAGCCCGTGGACCGTGATGGTGATGATCCTGATCTTCTATCTGGTGCTGGGCTGTCTGATGGACAGCCTGTCGATGATCCTGCTGACAATCCCGATTTTCTGGCCGGTGATCCAGACGCTGGATTTCGGGATGACGACCGAAGAGGTTGCGATCTGGTTCGGTATTCTGGTGCTGATCGTGGTCGAGGTTGGATTGATCACCCCGCCGGTGGGGATGAACCTGTTCATTATCAACAACATGGATAAGGAAACGCCGATGGTGGCGACCTATAAATCAGTGCTTTTCTTTGTGGGCTCAGATATCGTGCGGGTCGTGATCCTGATGCTGTTCCCGGTGATCACGCTGATCCTGATCTGAGCCGCCAGAATTTTTGCAAAATTCTGGCGGCTCAGGTTTTGACGTCGGGGCTTGTGCGCCCGGTGCGCGTACTGATTTCGGTGATCAGGTCAGCGGCTTTGATCACATCGGCAAGCGCATTCTCGGCCTCTTGTTGCAACAGGTCGGGGTTGGTTTCCAGCCGCTCCAGATAGACCCGGATCGTCGCGCCCTGGGTGCCGGTCCCAGAGAGCCTTAGCACAACCCGCGCGCCGCTTTCGAACATGACCCTGATACCCTGACCGGCGGTATGGCTGCCATCGACCGGATCGTCATATGCGAATTCGTCAGCCTGGACGACGGTCAGCCCGGCAAGGGTTTGTCCGGCCAATTCCGGCAGTTTCGCCCGCAAATCCGCGACCAGCGTGTTGGCGATATCGCTGTCGACCGCCTCGTAATCGTGGCGCGAGTAATAGTTGCGGCCATAGGTTTGCCAGTGATCTTCCATCAACGCGGAAACGGATTTCCCGGTGGCCGCGATAATGTTGAGCCACATCAGCACGGCCCAGAGCCCATCCTTTTCACGCACATGGTCTGATCCGGTGCCGGCGCTTTCTTCGCCGCACAAGCTGACCTTGCCGGCGTCCAGAAGGCTGCCGAAGAATTTCCATCCCGTCGGCGTTTCGAAACAGGCGATGCCCTTGGTAGCCGCCACCCTGTCAACAGCGGCTGAGGTTGGCATGGAGCGGGCCACACCGGCCAGTCCGTCCGCATAACCGGGGGCGAGGTTCGTGTGTGCCGCGATGAGCGCAAGGCTGTCAGAGGGTGTCACGTAGGCGCCGCGCCCAACGATCATGTTCCGGTCGCCGTCGCCGTCACTGGCGGCGCCGAAATCGGGGGCGTCGGCGCTGGTCATGATGCCCATCAACTCATGCGCCCAGATCGGGTTGGGGTCCGGGTGACCGCCGTTGAAATCGGGCAGGGGGGTGCCGTTGATGACGGTGCCCTCGGGCGCGCCTAGCAGGTTCTGCAGCACATGTTTCGCATAAGGGCCTGTAACGGCGTGCATCGCGTCGAACACCATGCGGAAGCCACCTGCGAACAAGCCGCGGATCGCATCGAAATCAAACAGCGTCTGCATCAGAGCCGCATAGTCGGTGACAGGATCGACAACAGTCACTTTCATATCGCCCAATTGCGTCTCACCAAGTGTGGCGAGGTCTACATCGTGCGCATCCAGCATCTGATAGGATTGCAGGCTTTGTGTCTGGGCAAAGATTGCATCCGTCACCGCTTCGGTCGCGGGGCCACCGTTGGACATGTTGAATTTCAGGCCAAAGTCAGCATCGATCCCGCCGGGGTTGTGGCTGGCCGACAGGATGAAACCGCCATCGGTGCCGTTCAGCCGGATCAGGTGAGAGGCAGCGGGGGTGGACAGCAGCCCGTTTTGTCCGACGATCACTGCATTGGCCCCATTCGCGGCGGCCATGCGCAGGATTACCTGAATAGCCTCGGCGTTGAAGTATCGCCCGTCGCCGCCAATCACAAAGGTTTTGCCGTTGGCCCCGCCGATCCCGTTCAGGATGGACTGGACATAGTTTTCCAGAAAATGGGGCCCCATGAAATCGCGGGTTTGACGCCGCAGCCCGGATGTGCCTGCCTTCTGGCCCGCAATCGGGGCGGTCTGAACGGTATGGATCATCAAATGCCTCGCAAATTATGCGGGCAGGTTTGGCGCAGGATGGGGTTGGCCGTCAAATGTAAAGTCGCAGGGCAGGGCGTGATCGACAACGCGCTGGGCGTTGGGGATGTCATTGCCTTCGGCCCGGCGGGTGGCCACGGCGCGCGAATGGTTCAGGCTAAGCCAGCGGTGGATCAACCGCGCGCGCAGTTCCGGCATGGGCACGTCAAGACGCGCTGTGACGTCCCAAAGCGGGGCCAGTTCCGACCACGGGGTTTCATCAAACATCAGGTAGTTGCCTTCGACGATCACGAATTCGGCCTCTGGCGGCACGGCGATGGCCCCGCCGATGGCGATGTCGCGGGTGCGGTCGAAGATGGGGGCAAAAACCTCTTCCCCGGATTTCAGCGCACGCACCAGCCGGATGAAACCGGGCGCGTCAAAGGTTTCGGGCGCGCCTTTGCGGGGGCGCAGGTCGCGGTCCTCGAGCACGGCGTTGTCCAGATGAAACCCGTCCATCGGCACCACGACCGTCTGGCGTTTCCTGACATTCAGGCGGCGCGCCAGTTCAGTCGCCAATGTGGATTTGCCTGAGCCCGGGGCCCCGGTTACGGCGACCAGCGTGCGTGGCGCCTGGCGCTCAAACAGATGCTCCGCCAACGTGTTGACGTGTTCAGTTAACGTATTCAAAATATTGCCTGCCAGTTTCGGGCTTTGCCCTGTTTTGCCCGAGGTTAACGCGAAGTCAGCCATTGGGCGACCTATTTTTCACACGCAGTGACGATTCCTGCCGACACTGTGACCTCAAATGCCCTGAAAAGTGGCATCTGGTGCGACACTGCTCTATCTAACCGCTTGAGCCATGAAAACCTGAGGGGACGGCGTGATACAATTCAGCCTAAAGATATGGCGCATTCTGGTTGCTGTCTGGAATACGGCCAGCGACAAGCATATCGGCCTGATCGCGGCAGGTGTGGCGTTTTTCGGGATGTTTGGCATTTTTCCGGGGATTGCCGCCCTGATCGCGATTTTCGGACTAGTGGCGGATCCAGTCGCGATTTCCGAACAATTGTTGTTGATGGAGGGGATCATCCCGCCTGACGCCTTCAGCCTGCTGGCGGCACAGGTAAACGGTCTGATTACCGCCAGACCTGAAACGTTGGGATGGGCCACGCTGGTGTCGATTACGCTGGCACTTTGGTCCTGTCGGGCGGGCGTCGGCGCATTGATTGGCGGGCTAAACGCTATCGCGGGGCAGCGAATGCGCAATGGCATTTGGCAGATGGCTGTTGCTTTTATGTTGACCGTTGCACTGGTCGCCCTCGGGCTTGTCGCGATGGTCGTGGTGATCGTCCTGCCGATCGTCTTGGCGTTCCTGCCGCTGGCGGCGTCAACCGCATGGTTGTTGGAGGCCGCGCGCTGGCTGATTGCGCTGGGCGTGCTGTTACTGGCGCTCAGTTTGCTGTATCGCTTTGGTCCGGCCCGCATTGGCAGCCGCGGGCGCTGGTTTACTGTCGGGGCGTTTGTGGTCGTGGTGCTGTGGGTCGCGGCGTCTGTCGGGCTGTCCTACTACCTGACCAACTTTGCCAGTTATAACGAGGTTTACGGATCAATCGGGGCGGTGATCGGTCTGCTTTTGTGGCTTTATGTCAGCGCCTATCTGATACTGCTGGGTGCCGCGCTGAATGTGCAGGTGCATGGCTATGACGTGCCTCCGGAAAAGGGGGACACGTCGTTTCTGGATGAAGGCAAGGATACCGTGTCAGAGCCCGAGCCAGAAAGCGCCTAACGCCAATGCAGCGGGGATGGTCTGGGCCACAAAAGCAGCCTTTGTCGCCGTTATCGCGCCGTAGATGCCCGCGATGACCACACAGACCAGCACAAAGCTGATCAGCGGCGCGCCCGCTTGACCCAGCCAAAAACCATAGATCAACCCTGCCGATAAAAAGCCGTTATAGAGCCCCTGATTGGCGGCCATCACCCGGCTTTCGGCGGCAAATTCCGGTGTTGTCCCGAAAACCTTGCGGGTGCGCGGGGCCTCCCACCGGAACATCTCGAGCACCAGAAAATAGGCATGGATCAACGCAACGAGTAGAATGAGGATCGTGGCAATCATGGTGCATATCCTTATGCGGGGTCAGACCTGACCGCCGGAAATTTCGACTGTTTGTCCGTTGAAGCTCCGCGCCCCGTCAGAACAAAGCCACATCAGCGCTGATGTGGTTTCATCAACCGCGAGCAGTTTGCGGCTGCGGTTGCCCTTGGCAATCGCATCGATCGCGCCTTGTTCATCGACGCCGAACCGTTTCATCAGGCCGGGGAGCTGGTTGCGCACGATATCGGTGTCGACATAGCCTGGGCAGAGCGCGTTGAAGGTGATGGGGCGCTTCATGTATTCCTCTGACAGCCCATGGATCAACCCGATAACGGCGTGTTTGCTGGCGGTATAGGGGATGGCGTTTTTCAGGCCCCGGACCCCGGCGATGGAGCTGATGACGATCATGCGGCCCGTATCGTTGGGGCCGAGCGTCGCCAGTGCGGCCTGCAGCGTCAGAAACACACCGTCGAGATTGGTGGACATGGTGCGGCGCCAATCGGCGAGTGTGGTGTCGCCAAAGGGTTTGCCTTCGGCGATGCCCGCATTGGCGATGCAGATCTGCACAGGGCCTCGACTTGCTGCGGCCTGAGCAACGCCATCCCGCACCGATGCCTCATCAGCCACATCCATGACGAGGGCGTGCAGGCGCGGGTTGAGCGCCGCGACCTCTTCCAGCCTATCAGCCCTGCGACCGGTGATCGTGACCTCGGCCCCGGCCTCGGCCAGCGCGATGGCGATGCCTTTGCCGATCCCGGTGCCGCCGCCGGTGACGAGCGCGTGTTTTCCTGCATGTTCCATGAAAGCCTCCTCCGTTTGCGATGATGCTACAGGGGCGGGCGGGATCGGCAAGGGGCGTGGTGTTCTGACCTGACGTCGGCAGGAGCATTGTAAGCCTTTGATTGTAGGCTGCGCATTTGGTGGAAATTGATCAATTAGTCCGGTGAAGGCTTACTGACGCAGACGTCGCGCCTTTCTGCCTTGGAGGTCAGTTTAGCGGGACTTTGCGACGTTCGCTGCTCGTGCTCCAATGACAGCTTTTGATTTGCGAACAAGATGATAGTTTGATGACACTTCAGGGGCGATACTCAGGACTAGCGTCAGTATGACCGTCTGGATCACGGATACCGCCGTGATAAATCCACCACTCGATCCCCTTAATGACCTCGCGAAAGCTACCTTTACTCGCAATTACCATTCTGAGTTGGTGCTGTGGTTTGCGCTCGTATTCCTCAATGGATGATATGACCGTTGACTTGAAGCCATCCAGATCGGTTTCGTCTACTGAAACTGGTTGGGGCCCAAAATAGATCGCTATCTCCGCGACCTTAGAAATAAGACCTGGGAGAATCAGGCTATCGAGGATTTTGCACAGCCCGGGACTGAATCTTGGCCATCCTGCTGCTCCCTCATAGGTATAGCGGCGACCTGCGCAATCGAAGAGATATCCGTCTGAGTATTTATCGGAATTTGGAACCCTGCCAAATGCGATGAAGTCAAAGCGGTTTCTTACTACTTTGTACCCCGTGAACTCATGAGAGCGGTCAATTTCGATCAAGAACAATGGGTAGTCGAGCTTGGGGTCAGACCTCATGGTTGAAAAGTGTCAGGTCATATAGATCTTTGCAATAGGTCAAACCCGACGTTAGCTACACCACAGCAAAACAACCCTATAGCTTAACCAGACCCTCTCTATCAGCGTCGGTTTGCCTGTATCGCGTCGGTGGATGACGTGGAGGTCATAGTCATCTAATGTGCGACAGATGACTATGAAATGGATCGATATTCCCCCTGTCTGGCTGTTGCTGGCCGTTGCGATGACTTGGGTTGTTGCGGATGTGCAGCCTTTGTGGTTGCGTGTTGGTGGCCCGATCCTCGATCTGCTGGGTGGACTGCTGGTGGGCGGTGGTCTTGTGCTGCTGCTGCTGGCCATCGCCGAGATGCGCAAGCGCCAGACGACCGTGATCCCGCATCAGGAGGCGAGCCATCTGGTCACCAGCGGGATTTTCAAGCGCAGCCGCAATCCGATCTATCTGGGCGATACGCTGATTCTGGCGGGGTTGGCCCTGCACTGGGATGCGCCGATTGCCCTGATTCTGGTCCCGCTTTTCATGTTCACGATCACCCAGCGCTTTATCATCCCCGAAGAGGACCGGTTGCGCCGCAAATTCCGGGCTGAATTTGCCCGCTACTGCGAAAAGACGCGGCGTTGGGTGTGACTGTTAGCGTCTGACAATAAAAGAACGCTACGGCCCCTCCCTTGTGAAATATTATGGCGCGCTATAATCCATCGGGGACTGCAAGCACAAATACGGGGGATGGTCCGTGAAAATCGGCACACCAAAAGAGATTATTGCGGGCGAGGATCGGGTCGCGATGACCCCGGCCTCGGCCAGGGATCTGCAGAAGCTGGGTTATGATTGCGTGATCGAAACGGGTGCTGGCCTCAAGGCTGGCTTTTCCGACGACACCTATAAAGAGGCCGGCGTCGAGGTCGTGAAAACTGCCGCGGCCCTTTACAAGGCTGCTGACATCATCGCCAAGGTGCGTCCCCCCGAAGATGCCGAGGTCAAGCGCTTGCGCGAAGGCCAGACGCTGATTTCCTTCTTCTACCCGGCCCAGAACGAAAAGCTGATGGAGGCGGCCAACAAGAAAGGCGCCACCGTCATCGCGATGGATATGGTGCCGCGCATCAGCCGGGCGCAGAAGATGGACGCGCTGTCGTCCATGGCGAATATCGCGGGTTATCGCGCGGTGATCGAAGCGGGCAACAATTTTGGCCGCTTCTTCACCGGTCAGGTGACTGCCGCCGGTAAGGTGCCGCCTGCCAAGGTGCTGGTTGTTGGGGCCGGTGTTGCGGGGCTTGCTGCGATCGGGACCGCCACGTCGCTGGGTGCGATTACCTATGCGTTCGACGTGCGCCCCGAAGTGGCCGAACAGGTTGAATCGATGGGGGCGGAGTTTGTGTTCCTCGATTTTGAAGAGGAACAGCAGGACGGGTCCGCGACAGGGGGTTATGCCGCTGTGTCTTCGCCGGAATTCGCGGCGGCCCAGTTGGCGAAGTTCCGCGAGATCGCGCCGGATATGGATATCGTGATCACGACGGCGCTGATCCCGGGCCGTGACGCGCCGGAGCTTTGGACCAAGGATATGGTCGAGAGCATGAAGCCCGGTTCGGTCATTGTGGACCTTGCGGCTGAACGCGGCGGGAACTGCAAGCTGACTGTGAAGGATGAAAAGATCGTCACAGACAACGGTGTGACGATCATCGGTTACACCGATTTCCCCAGCCGGATGGCGGCGCAATCCTCGACCCTGTATGCCACCAATATTCGCCATATGATGACGGATCTGACACCGGAAAAAGACGGTGTGGCCAACCACAATATGGATGATGACGTGATCCGGGGCGCGACAGCCACCCACAAGGGTGAGATCACGTTCCCGCCGCCGCCGCCCAAGGTGGCCGCGATTGCGGCACAGCCGAAAAAGGCCCTGCCCAAGGAGCTGACGGCAGAGGAAAAGCGGGCGCAGGAAGTGGCGGCGTTCAAGGCGGAAACCCGCAATCAGGTGACGCTGCTGGCCGTTGGGGCCGCACTGATCCTTGGCATCGGGATGATCCCGGGGATGCCAGCGAGCTTCATGCAGCATTTCATCGTCTTTGTGCTGGCGGTCTTTGTCGGCTTCCAAGTGATCTGGAATGTCGCCCATTCGCTGCACACACCGCTGATGGCCGTGACCAATGCGATTTCGTCGATCATCATCCTGGGTGCGCTGATCCAGATTGGATCGACCAGCGTGCTGATCACCATATTGGCCGCGCTTGGCATATTCATGGCGGCGATCAATATCTTCGGTGGCTTCCTTGTGACACGGCGCATGCTCGCCATGTTCCAGAAATCTTGAGAGGAACAGGGCAATGGAAAATGCATTCACGATTGCGGCCTATGTTGTCGCGGGTATTCTTTTCATCTTGTCGCTGGGCGGTCTGTCGGGGCAGGAAAGCGCCAAGCGCGCGGTCTGGTATGGCATCGTCGGGATGGCGATTGCGGTCTTTGCCACGCTGATCGGGCCTGGGTCCGGTCTGGGGATTGTTTCGATCATCCTGATCGCGTTGGGCGCGGCTGTGGGGTATCAACTGGCCACAAAGGTCGAGATGACCCAGATGCCGGAGCTTGTGGCGATCATGCACTCACTGGTGGGTCTGGCTGCCGTCTTTGTGGGCTTCAACGCCGATATCATGATCAATTATATCGGCGGGATTTATGAGGCCAACGGTCAGGTTTTGGGTGTTGTGGGCGATGATGGCATCACGGCGATTGGGCTGCCGAAAGAGGCCTATGACGGGCTGAGCGCCTTTGGTCAGCTGATCGCCAAGAAGTCGAGTGTCGAGATTGGTATTCTTCGTGTTGAATTGGTGCTCGGCATCTGGATTGGTGCGGTCACATTCACCGGGTCGGTGATTGCCTATGCCAAGCTGGCGGGTTCGTCTTCGAAGCTGCCGTTTCAGGTGGACACAAGTGCCAAGAAACTGCCGGGCGGGCATTTGCTGAATGCGGCTGCGGCGGCTTTGTCGGTGCTGCTGCTCTTTGTCTATCTGACCGGTGGCGGGTCCTGGGCGCTGGTCCTGCTGACGCTGGCGGGCCTCTTCATCGGTTATCACCTGATCATGGGCATTGGCGGGGCGGATATGCCTGTCGTTGTGTCGATGCTGAACAGCTATTCCGGCTGGGCGGCGGCGGCGATCGGGTTCAGCCTTGGCAATGATCTGTTGATCGTTGTCGGTGCCTTGGTCGGGTCGTCTGGTGCCATCCTGTCTTATATCATGTGCAAGGCGATGAACCGGTCCTTTGTCAGTGTCATCCTGGGAGGCTTTGGCGGCCCTGCCGGTGAGCAGATGGCTGTGGAAGGTGAGCAGGTGGCGATTGATGCTGATGGCGTTGCTACGGCCCTGAACGAGGCTGACAGCATCATCATCATTCCCGGCTACGGGATGGCTGTGGCACAGGCGCAGACGGCTGTGGCCGAACTGGTCAAGAAGCTGCGAGCCAAGGGCAAGACTGTGCGCTTTGCCATTCACCCTGTGGCGGGCCGTTTGCCGGGCCATATGAACGTGCTGCTGGCCGAGGCCAAGGTGCCTTATGACATCGTGATGGAGATGGACGAGATCAATGATGATTTCCCGAATACGGATGTTGCCATTGTCATCGGGTCCAATGACATCGTGAACCCGGCCGCACAGGACGACCCCAACAGCCCTATCGCCGGCATGCCGGTGCTGGAATGCTGGAAAGCCAAGCAGGTGTTCGTATCCAAGCGCGGGCAGGGCACGGGGTATTCAGGCATCGAGAACCCGCTGTTTTTCAAGGACAACACGCGGATGTTCTATGGCGATGCCAAGGCGAGCCTTGATACGCTGCTGCCCAAGATCGACTGAGCCGGTTGACAGCTGGTAAATGGACCGCCCGCCTTACCAGCGGGCGGTTTTTTCTTGTTTGGTTGCGACATCCTGAAACGCGCCATGTTATCAGTCACTTACGCTAAGATTTGACTGTCGGCGATGCGTCGGACTTGCGTCGGCAAAACGTCGGACCCCTTCGCGCGTTGACGATAGGTCTTGTTAACGTATTGGCGTTGTAGCGCCGTGACCCTTGCCATCAGGTGAATGCACCGCACTTGTTCGAATCGCGCGTCGCTGCCACGCTTGCCCCCATATTTTGAGTATGGAGGTATTTTGATGCCCGTTTCCGTTGGCGCGATTACGCTGTTCATGGGGCCTGCGGCGCTTGGCGCGCCGGATGATCTTGAGGCCCCGATCATTGATTTCATCAATGCTGCCGAGGATGAGTTGCTGGTGTCGGTGCAGGAATTGGACCACCGCCCGATTGCTGATGCGCTGATTGCCGCACGCAGGCGGGGTGTGCATGTGCGGGTCATTCTGGAGCAGGATTACCTGCGCGAACGCAAGACACCCGAGGGCGACGGGTTGGGTCTGCAGGAGTTGAACCGCGAGTTGCTGACCCTGATCCTGCGGGTGGGGGTGGATGCCAAGGCGGATTACAATCCGGCCATTTTTCACCAGAAATTTATTGTGCGCGACAGGTCCGCCCTGCTGACCGGGTCGACCAATTTTACCACGACCGGGGTGTCCAAGAACCTCAACCATATTGTGATCCTGGATGATGTGGAGGTCGCCCGCGAATACCGCCGCGAGTTTGCCCAGATGCGCAAAGGTATTTTCGGCAAGCGCAGCCTTGAGACGCCGCGCAAGCCGCTGGAAGGGCATTTTGTCAGTGGTGTGCGGACCAAGCCGCTTTTTGCGCCCGACCACGCGCCGGAGATGGAATTCATCAAGCAGATGATCAAGGCCGAGACCCGGATTGATTTTGCGGTTTTCACCTTTGCCCAGTCATCCGGGATCGACGATGCGCTGGTGAATGCCCGCCAGAAGGGGTTGGCGGTGCAGGGGGTGCTGGACCGCAGGCAGGCAAACCAGAAATGGGCGTCAAAGGATACGCTGGTCGAGGGTGATGTTACCCTGCATCGCAACAAGACCGGCACGGGTGTGCGCAAGATCCATCACAAGCTGATGGTGATTGACGACGCGCTGACCATTGTTGGCAGTTACAACTATACCGGCCCCGCCAATCTGGTGAATGACGAGAATATCATCGTGCTGGGCGATCTGGATCTGCCGCCGGGGCAGGCGCGGGATGATCAGGCCATCCTGGCGGAATTTGCGCGGGCCGAGATTGACCGGATCATCCGGGATCAGTCGGAACTGATCCCGGTCGCCTGATCAGGCGGTTGGTTCCGGTGTCTTGGTTTCCCCATCGGTGGTGGTTTCAGACGTGTCAGCGTCACGCTCCACCTCGATCTTGACATGTGACACAAGCGCCGCGATGGCACCGAGGATGGCAAGCCACGGGGCTGCGAGTGTCACCACCCCGCCGACCACAAGGCCGATATTGAGCGGGGTGTCGAGAAACACGTCACCGTCATCCGCGATGATCCGCATGCGCCGCACATTGCCTTGCTTGGCGAATTCCTTGACCCGGTCGACGAGGTTCTTGCCGTCGACCTTGATTTCTTCAACCACGGTTTCTTTGTCGGGTGTCTGGGCATCAGTCATCATGCGTCTCCATCAATTGGTTGCGATGGCCGCATGATAGCGGTGCCGCGCCGGGGCGCGGTTGACATTGGTCAATGGGGGAGGTGTGGGATGGGTGAAATCACCCATCCTGCGGGGTCAGACCAGATAGGTGTTGAACCAGGCGATTGTCCGTTCCCAGGCCAGTTCTGCCGCGGCTTCGTCATAGCGCGGCGTGCTGTCATTGTGGAACCCGTGGTTCACGTCCGGGTAGATATGCGCCTCGAACACCTTGTCATTGGCGATCAGCGCGGCCTCGTAATCTGGCCAGCCTGCGTTGATCCGGTCGTCAAGGGCGGCGAAATGCAACAGGAGCGGCGCCTCGATTTTCGGCACGTCCGCCGCGGCGGCCTGTCGTCCGTAGAACGGAACCGAGGCTGCCATTTCCGGATAGACCACCGCCAGCGCGTTGCAGACCCCGCCGCCATAGCAAAAGCCTACCGCGCCCACCTTTCCGGTGCTGTCATCGCGGGCCAGCAGATGTTCGAACCCGGCGAAGAAGTCGTTCATCAGCTTGGTTCCATCCACGGTGCGCTGCAAATCGCGCCCTTCGGCGTCATTGCCGGGGTAGCCGCCCACGGATGTCAGCCCGTCCGGGGCCAGGGCCATGAAACCGGCCTTGGCCACACGGCGGGCGACATCTTCGATATACGGGTTGAGTCCGCGGTTTTCGTGGACAACGAGGACGGCGGGCAGGGGGCCGGTGGCATTGGCAGGTTTGACCAGATAGCCGCGGACCTCACCATGGCCGTTGGGCGAGGGGTAGGTGATGTATTCGGGCACAATATCAGGGTCGTTGAACGAGACCTGCTGGGCCAGCGCATAATCGGGGCTGAGCATTGTCAGCAAGGCGGCGGCGGTCACCCCGCCCACGGCGAATTTGCCCGCGCGGTCCAGAAATTCCCGTTTGGTGATCTTGCCATGTGCGTAGAAGTCATAAAGGTCGAGCAGTTCCTGATCGAAATCCTTGGCGGTCATCCGGTTCATCTTGCATCCTCCAATGCGCGGTGACGCAGCGTCACCCGAGGTGACAATATCGGGGGCACATCAATTGGCAAATCACGATTGCCGGGCGATCGGGTGCCGCTTGCCTGTGTGTGCATTTCTCTTGGCAGGGGTTCAAATCTGACTATATTGGTCGGAAATAGGATTCGCTGATGTCGCACACTGCACTTGCCCGTACTGTTTCTTTGCCTGATGCCCCCGTGCCGCAGCCAAACGCCGTGTTGCGCAAGGCGGGCAGGCGTGCCCGTCTGGCGCGGGGCAGTACGGATGACCCCATGACAGCATTGATTGATGCGCTGCCCACTGCCATTGGCCGCCGCTTGCGGTTTTATGAGCCGGGCGCGGTCGAGCGTTCATTTGACGAAGCGTGGTTGGATAATATCTTTGATGCAATCCGGCAGGGCGATACGGATCGCTATCGCTTTGCCTTGCTCAGCCGAATGTCGCGGGAAAAGGCATCCGCGATGCATTTTTTGTTCTGCAAGGCGGCGCAGCATCTTCACGCCGCCGCCTGATTTGTTACCTTGGGGCAAGCCAGCCGCCGCCAGCCAAATTCATACAACAGGAGAGGGACATCCATGACCCAGACTGCATCTGATCTGAGCCCGTCGGCACAGGGCGCCATTGCCGAAGCCTTGAACCAATGCGTGGCGGAAACCGCTGTCACCACCATGCTGGCGCAGAATTTCCACTGGAACGTGACCGGTATGGCATTTGGCCCGCTGCATGCGCTGTTTCAGGAGATCTATGAGGACCATTTTGTGGCCCAGGATGATCTGGCGGAGCGGATCAAGGCGCTGGATGCCCATGCCGAGGGGATGCTGGCCGGAATGCTGAAGCGGTCCAAGGTGGCCGAACATGATGGCAAGACTGACGACAAGACCATGATCAAGGCGATGCAGGTGGCACAGGAAACCCTGGCCGCGACACTGGCCGCAGCGGGCGAGCTGGCCGCAGAGCATGGTGATACGCTGACCGAGGATCTGTGCATTGCGCGTGGCCAAACGCACGAGAAATTCGCCTGGATGCTGCGGTCGCACCTGACTTAGTGTCAGAGGCCTGTTGGAAGAGATGCGCCTTTCTTGGCGCATTTTTTCGCATAGGCATTGCGCCAATGGGCATATTTGCCGAGCGCATCCTGCTGTTTGATCAGCATGTCCACGAACGCGGCCTTGTGACCGGGTTTCTTGAGCGATTTGTAGAGCGACTTCTGCGCCTTGGTCATGCCGCACCCGATGCAATGGCCCTGCCGCTTGTATTTGCAGACATCGATGCAGGGGTTGGGTGTTTTGGCCATGGTATCCTGTGTCTTGATCGAAGCGCGGTAGGTCTTTGATGCGCTTTATCTGATTATTTTAGTCAGAAATGTCAAAAGGACAATCTGGCGCAGTCATGCATCGCGCCATGTGCCGTGAGGCAAGCCGTCCAATGTCCATGATCCGACCCGCCAGCGCACCAGCCGCAATGTGGGAAAGCCGATATGGGCGGTCATCCGGCGGACCTGCCGATTGCGGCCTTCGCTGATTGTGATCTCGATCCACGTATCCGGGACGGATTTGCGGAAGCGGACGGGTGGGTCACGCTCCCAAAGGGTAGGTGGGTCGATTAGCCGGACCTTGGCGGGGCGTGTCGGGCCGTCTTTCAGCGTTATCCCGTCGCGGAGTGGCTGGAGGTCGGCGTCAGTTGGCGCCCCTTCGACTTGCACAAGGTAGGTTTTGGTCAGCTTGTGTTTGGGGTCTGCGATTTTGGCCTGCAATTTACCGTCATCGGTCAGGACCAGCAGCCCCTCGCTATCCCGGTCCAATCGGCCTGCGGGGTAGACGCCGGGCACGTCGATATAGGCCGACAGGGTGGGCCGTGGTGACGGGCTTCGCGCGTCTGTGAACTGCGACAGGACGCCGAAAGGTTTGTTGAACAGGATCATGCGGGCCATGGGCCTGACTAGCCCGAGTTATGCGTTGTCGTCCATGCAGTTATGAATTTTCAATGCGATGCATTTTCCCTCTTGATCCGAATCCCAACTTGCCCCAAATGCGCGGTTATAGACGCCAACGCACGCGCCTCTGGCCGAGTAGCAGTCAACGCACACGTGTTTACGTAGCGACGGTAACGTCTCTTTTGGAACTGAGCGGTCTGGGGCGGTGTGAATCCGTCATGGCCGGGTCTACTGGAGATGACCATGACTGTACATTTCGCGGCCGACGCGCCGTCATTCCCTGTCGCACGCCCATCCCGTCTGGACGGTTTTGTTGCTAATCGCAGCTTTGACAAGCCCACATTGGTCATGGACCTTGATCTGGTTGAGGCACAGTACCGTGCGCTGCGCGCCGGTTTGGGCCGCGCCGATATCCACTACGCCGTTAAAGCCAACCCCGCCCGTCAGGTGATTGCCCGTCTGGTTGATCTGGGGTCGCATTTTGATGCCGCATCCAAGGCGGAAATCGCGCTGTGCCTGGAAGAGGGTGCGGACCCATCCGAAGTGTCGTTTGGCAACACGATCAAGCGTGCCTCTGACATTGCCTGGGCGTGGGATCAGGGGATCACCCTGTTTGCCGCCGACGCCGAGGAAGAACTGGAAAAGATCGCTGACAACGCGCCTGGTGCGTCCGTTTATATCCGCCTGATTGTCGAGGTATCGCCCGGTGACTGGCCGCTGACCCGCAAGTTTGGGTGCGACCGCGACACTGCGCTGCGTCTGCTGGATTATGCCAAGGCACTGGGTCTGAACCCGGTTGGGTTTTCGTTCCATGTGGGTAGCCAGACCCGCCATGCGGCCATGTGGGCGCCGACGCTGGATGAGATGGCAGGCATCTGGGCTGCGGCGATTGACGCGGGTCATCAGTTGAGCCTGTTGAATATCGGTGGTGGTTTCCCGGCCTTCTATGGCGAAGATATCGATGCGCCGACGGCTTATGCCGCTGAAGTGATTGCTATGGTCGAAGCCCGGTTCCCCAATGTGCCGACCATCATGGCAGAGCCGGGCCGTGGCATGGTGGCTGAGGCGGGTGTGATCGTGGCCGAGGTGATGCTGGTCAGCCGCAAGTCGGACCGCGATATGCACCGCTGGGTCTATCTGGATATCGGTCGTTTTTCTGGTTTGGCCGAAACCGAGGGCGAGGCGATCCGCTATCAGTTCGAGACCGCCCGTGATGGCGACCCGATGGGACCGTGCATTCTGGCCGGCCCGAGCTGTGACAGTGTTGATGTGCTGTATGAAAAGCGCCCCGTGCTGCTGCCGCAGACGCTGAAATCGGGTGACCGGGTGCTGATCCGCAATACCGGCGCTTACACATCGACCTATTCTACGGTCTGTTTCAACGGCTTCCCGCCACTGGATGTGGTTGTCATCTAAGGCTTTTTGCGGCGCACGGTATACTGTTGTGCGCCGCTAACGCTTTATAAATACACAGTTTTTTGTTTACAGGGCGCGAAACCCCGCTAGGTTGCAACCAAAGACAGTTGCAAAGGCGCCCCAAATGCCCCCGATTGCCGACCATCCGCTGCGTTATGCCATGGCCAATGAGCTGCATGCGCGGCCCTTTCCATCGGTCCCGGCACCAAGCCGGGCCGCCTATCTGGCAATAAAGCCGGCCAGCAACGCCGCCGGGCGCGACAGGGCCGCGGATCGTGCACACCTGATTGATCTGCTGGACCGGTTCGGGGCAAAGCATCCCGCGCCTGATGCAACGCATTATTTCGGCGAGATCGGCAAGCACACGCTGAAATGGGAAAGCCATACGGAATTTGTGACCTATACGATTTTCGGGGAAGGGGTGGCCGACCGGCCCTTTGATGCCGCCACCTTTGCCATATTTCCCGAGGATTGGCTGGCCACCGCGCCGGGCACCCGCGTGACCTCTGCCCTGATCCGGGTTGAGGTGGCCGATGGCGATGAAGGGATTGCCGACAAGGTCAAGGACTGGATGGTGCCCGAAAGCCTCGCCATCAGCCGTGTGCTGGAGGATGATCTGGTGGTTGCCGGTGATTTCCGGATTGATCACGCAGGCCATATGCGTTTTGCCGTGTTCGCCCGCCCGCATGTGGGCGAGCGCCGTGTCGGCCGGGTTGTACAGCGCCTGTGCGAGATCGAGACCTATAAGGCGATGTCGATGCTGGGCTTGTCGCGCGCGCGGTCGCTTGGCCCGCAGATGGCCAAGGTGGATACGACGCTGAGCAAGCTGCTGGGCGATATGTGCGGGCCCGTGGCGAACCCGGCCGATGTGTTGCAAAGCCTGCTGGAGGTCTCGGCAGAGTTGGAGAATACCGTGGCGCAATCGTCCTTTCGCTTTGGCGCGACAGGGGCTTATGAGACGATTGTGAACCAGCGCATCGCGGTGCTGCGCGAAGAACGTTTTGGCGGCAGGCAGACCTTTGGTGAGTTCATGATGCGTCGGTTTGATCCGGCGATGCGTACCGTCAAATCGACCGAGCGCCGGTTGCAGGCCATGTCGGAACGTGCGCTACGCGCTGGCGATCTGCTGCGGACACGGGTGGATGTGGAACGGTCGGCGCAAAATCAGGAGCTTTTGACCAGCATGGACAAGCGCGCAGATCTGCAACTGCGGTTGCAGCGCACGGTGGAAGGGTTGTCGGTTGTGGCGATCAGCTATTATGCCGTCAATCTGGTTCTGTATGTTGTTGGGCCGGTTGAAAAGCTGGGGGTGAGCAAGGCGTTGCTGGCAGCGGGTGTCACGCCCCTTGTTTTGTTATTGGTCTGGTTCATGGTCAACCGCATTCGCAAAAGCATGGAATGAAATGACGTAGCGCTATGTCCGGGCCGATGGCATGGACATTGATCACTTCCAAAAGTTGACGCCTGCCTGTCGCAATCTGGTCATGGTTGTACATCAAATGAACGTCAACTTTTTGGGGATATTTGATATGAAAAGAATGATCGCGGTTCTGGCATTTGGCCTGACCAGTGCTTGCATGTCCGGCGAATCTGGACCCACCACTGGCATCACTGTGACTGACAGCAACTTTACGCAAAGTTCACTTGTCGGTCGCGCGTCGGGCGGTGAAGGTGTGTCCATGCGTTTTGGTGCCGTGTCCGAGGCGACAGGCACTGTGCGTATTGATTCAGCATTGGCCGCCACGATGGTTGTGGATGGCGAGACAACTGCGTTGCTGGCCGGTAGCGATGGCAGGTTTGAAGGTCCGCTTGGGCAAACGGGGTTGATTGGCACCCGTCTGACCGGGGGACCAATTACGCGCGATGTACTTTATGTCTTTACCGTCGACTTGCCGCCACCAGCGCTTGGCGGCGCGCGGCTGGGCATCTTTGTGGACGGCTTTGAGACCGCCACGGCAAACCTGCCGACGGGTTCGGCCACATATAACGGTGCGGCATTCGCCATCAACGCGGCAGAGCAGGGAGCGACGGGATCTATCACGCTGGAGGCCGACTTTGCGGCGAATTCATTTGATGCAACGCTGAGTGGCATCAACGCATCCAACCCGGCTGCCAGCTATGCCGTTGTGGACGGGTCAGAAGCTGCCGGTCAATTGTCAGGTGATATCACCGGTGCGGACGCAACGGGTGGCGTCCTGACGGGTGCGATCTATGGTGCAAACGGAGACCAGGCTGCTGGCACATTCCGGCTGACCACTGGCACGACAGCGTTGGTTGGCACCTTTGGTGCGGTGGACTGATGCGTCCCGTCAGCTAAAGGTCTGCCGCAATGCGTTGGGGCGGAGCAATCCTGTGTAATAGGCAGCACCCACAGCAGCGACAGCAGCCAACACGTTGGCTGCAAAAGCCGCAAAAGTGATGCCCGTGAAGCTGAGCAGCGTGACACCCAGCCACGCGCCGGGCAGGTAGATCAGGAATATCCGGCCGAGGCTGAGGCTCATGGACCAGACGGCCTTGTCCCGCGCGTTCATGGCCGCGTTTGCCACGACCACAAACCCGTAGCCGAAGAGCGACCAGCCGACGATCCGCATATAGGTCGCGGCATAGCCTGCTGCATCGGGATCTGCCGCCAATAGTGACGCGATCTGTTGGGCGAAAATGGCCAATAACAGCCCCACGACAACGCCGTACCCCAGACAAAAGGCGAAGGCCGCTTGCAGTGCCTGTGCGGCCCGGTCTTTCTGTTCTGCGCCCCAGTTTTGTCCGATCACGGGTCCAATCCCCGACGACAGCGCCAGCATTGGCACCAATGCGATTTGTTGCACGCGCGTTGCGGCACCAAAGCCGCCGACTGCCGCTTCGCCCACTGTGGCGACGGCTGCGGTTACCGCGGCCATACCGGCGGGGTTGATCGCGTTGGAAAAGGCCGCGGGCCCGCCGATTTTGGCGAGCCGCCAGGCGGATTGTCCCAACCCCTTGAGCGGGTTTGCACAGAAATAGAGCATGCTCTGATGCAGTGCATAGGCAAGTGCGACACCGGCGATGGAGGCCCGCGCGATGAAGGTCGCCAGTGCTGCCCCTTCGGTCCCCATTTGCGGGATCGGGCCGAAACCGAAGATCAGTATCGGGTCCAGCCCCACATTGATCACAGCAGAGATGACCATGAGTGTGGCGGACACGTTGCTGTCGCCATGCGACCGGAAAATCGCATTGACCAGCATCATGAGGACCAGAAAGGGGAATGACGCGCACCACCATGGCATGAACAGCGCAATCTCGGCCATGACGGCTTCGTTCGCCCCGAGCAGTTTGAAGAGCGGTGGGAAGGTGAAAAAGAAGGCGGCTGCGCCAATCAGGGACAGGACGACCGCGATGCTGACGGCATGGAAGGCCAGACGCGCCGCCTTGGCATCATCATCGCCTGCGCCAATGGCCTGGCTGACCAGTGCGTTGGCCCCCGCCGACAGGCCGATCGACAGGGATGTCACGGCTGCGGTCACGGGGTAGATGAACCCAACGGCTGCCAGTGGTGCGCCGCCCAATTGCCCAAGGAAATAGGCATCGGCCAGCCCGACGCTGAGTACCGCAAGGATACCGATGACCATGGGGGCTGACATCAGCGCCAGCGCTTGCCACACCGGGCCCTTGGTCAGATCACGAGTATTTTCCGCCATGGGGTCCCCTTTGCCGTGGGACACTAAAGCATGAGAGACGAGATGGTTCCGTCATAGTCCCCGAATGCGTGGGTCGAGCGCGTCGCGCAGCCCGTCACCGATATAGTTGACCGACAGCACCGTCAGCGAGATCGCCAGCCCCGGCCAGATGACCCGTTCGGGGAAGGCCGTCATCCGGTCAACGCTGTCGAACAGGATCTTGCCCCACGTGGGGAAATCGGACGGAAAGCCAAGCCCGAGGAAGGACAGCGCGCTTTCGGTGATAATGGCGGTGGCGAGCCCCAGCGTGGCCGAGACCATGATGGGTGACAGTACGTTAGGCAGCAGGTGCCGCGTGATCATCCGCCGCGCGGGTGTGCCGATGGAGCGCGCGGCCAGAACGAATTCCCGTTCTTTCAACGCGATTACGTCACCGCGCACGATGCGGGCGGTCTGCATCCAGGATGTGATGCCGATGCCTGTCACGATCAGGATGAAGATGCCGTTTTCCGGTCCGAATGCCGCCCGCAGCGGATCGCGGAACAAGAGCATCATCACCAGCAGCAGGGGCAGCAGCGGCAGGGCGAGCACCAGATCGGTGAAGCGCATCAGAAGCCCGTCGAGCCTGCGGAAATACCCTGCCAGCACGCCGATGGTGGTGCCTAGCAGCAAGGCCAGGACCATTGCCGTCCAACCGACGGCGAGCGAAATCCGACCGCCTTGCATGATATTGGCCATGATATCCCGGCCCAGATTGTCGGTGCCCATGGGGTTGCCCCAGCTGACCTTGGCGCTGCTGTCGAAGAGGCCCATATAGATCGGCCGTACATCCTTGTTACGGATATCCAGCTTGCCCGGGTCCACATCCCAGATCAGCGGGCCCACGGTGACGAAAAGCGTGATGAAGGTCAGAAAGACCAGTCCGAAGACGGCCCCTTTGTGGGTTTTGAACTGGTCCCAGACATCGAGCCATTGGTTGCGCGGCTTGTCGACCTTGAGTTTGGGGGGTGCGACCGGATCGCCGGATGGCAGCAGGTTGTCGGCAGAGGCTTGGGGCGCGCGATCAGTCATAGCGGATCCTCGGGTCCAGAATGCCGTAGAGGATATCGGCAATCAGGTTCATCAGCACGATCAGGATCGCAAGCAGGAAGGTGATCGTCATCACCATTGGGATGTCGGACCCTTGCAGTGCGATAATCAGAAGTTGCCCCAGCCCGTTCACCTTGAAGATCTGTTCGGTGATGATCGCCCCGCCGAAGATCGAGGGAATGCCAAGCGCGATGACGGTAACCACAGGGATCATGGAATTGCGCAGCACATGTTTCAGCACCACGACGCTTTCCGACATGCCCTTGGCCCGCGCCGTGCGCACGTAATCCTGCCCCAGATTGTCCAGCATGGAGGCCCGCATGTACCGGCTGACCTGAGCAGTGGTCTGCAGGGCCAGCACCATGACCGGCATGACCATCTGCTGCAGCTGGATTTTGAAACTGGCCCAGTCTTCGACTACATGGGTCGTGTCGTAGATCGAGGGCAGCCATTTGAGTTGCACTGAAAAGATCACAATCAGCAGAACGCCGGAAAAGAAGGGCGGGACCGAAAAGCCGATCATGCTGATGAACGTCCCCGCCTGATCGAAGACGGAATATTGCCGGTAGGCGCTGATGATCCCGATGGGCAAGGCGATCAGTACCCCGACGACATAGGACATGCCCACGACCCACAGTGTCTGGGGCAGACGTTCGGCGATGGTGTCAAAAACCGGGCTGCGGGACTGGAAGCTGATGATCCGCTGCGCCCCATCGGCGAAATTGGTGCCGAAAGCGTTGTCGATCCAGTATTGTGGTTCGACGATGAAAAACTGGTTCAGCCAGAGTGGAAAGCGGATGTACCACGGCTCGCCCAGCCCAAGTGCTTCACGCATTTGTTGCCGCACGTCAGGCGGGATTGTGAGCGGCATGCTGGCCATCGGATCGCCCGGGGCGAGTTCCAGCAGCATGAAGATGACAAAAGCAATGAACAAAAGCGTCGGGATCGACACGAGCAATCTGCGAAGGGTATAGGTCAGCATTGCGACGCCTTGGTTAATAGCTTTGCGGTTGAAGAGTGCCCGTCCCGGGGCGATGCCCGGGACGGGTGTTTCTTGCTTAGCGGTTATCGCCGATGCGATACCAATCGGAGACATTCCACAGCTCGGAATCCCAGGTGTTCAGGATCACACCGCCCAGGCTGTTGGCATGTGCCGACACACGGCCACGATCGACCAGCGGGACGATTGTCATGCTGTCTTTGGTCAGCATGTCATTCATCTGTTTGGCCAGTTCGGCGCGCTGTGCGATATCAGCCGTCTGGGCCAGTTCATCAATCAGGGCGTCATATGCCGGATCGCAGAACCGGTTGATGTTTTCGCCCTGCCACTGACTGTCAGGCTTGGGTTCGTTGCCGCAGCGATACATGGCCAGATAAGGCTGTGGATCGGTGCCGTCGAAGTTGTTGGCGTACATTTCGACATCTGCATAGAACTTCTGGAACGTGTCAGGCGAGCCTGGGTCACCCCCGAAGAACACAGAGGCGTCGATGTTGCGCAGTTCGGTTTCGACACCGATCTCGCTCCACCATTCCTTGATCAGGGCCTGGAAGTCCTGACGCACAGCGTTGGTCGAAGTCTGGTAGAGGATACGCAGTTCCACGCCATCCTTTTCGCGGATGCCGTCACCGTTGCTGTCGACCCAGCCCGCTTCGTCGAGCAGGGCCTTGGCACCGTCGATATCCTGCGTCAGGCAGCCAGTGTTGTCGGAGGCATAGATCTCCGGCCCTGGCACCAGGTTACAGGTTGGGCGGCCTGCCTGACCATATCCGACCTCAACCAGCAATTCGCGGTCGATGGCCATGGACAAGGCCCGGCGCACCGCTTCATCGCTCAGGAACGGATGCGGGTGTGCAACCGTGGAGCGTTCGCCTTCGGCCAGATCAGGTGATGGGTTGGTCAGGTTCATTTCCAGACGCTCAACCAGTGTACCAAAGGCCGATACAGGTGTGCCGACGCCAGCCTCTGCCATGGAGGCGATCACATCGGGGGCCAGCTGCAGGTTCCAGGCGTAATCAAATTCGCCGGTTTCCAGAACCGAACGACCGGCTGCTGTCGCATCGCCGCCACCTTTGAAGGTCAGTGACGCAAAGGCGGGCTTGTTTGGATCGCGGTAGTTTTCATTCGCCACACCGGTCCAGACGTCATTGGTCCGGAATTCGGTCACAACGAAAGGGCCGGTCCCGATTGGCATGAAGTTGGCATCGGTGCATTCGGGCGCACGCGCGCCTGTGCATTCGGCAAACTGGGCTGCCTGAATGATGGGTGACTGACCACCCATGAACGGGCCATAGGGGTTCGGGGTCGGCTTGTCGAAGGTGACGGTGACCGTCAGGTCATCGACAATCTCGACATTTTCGACGCCATCGAATTTGGCCAGCTGCGCGCAGCCGCCTTCGGGGTCCATGCAGTAATCGGCAGTGAATTTCACATCAGCCGAGGTGACGGGCGTGCCATCGGACCAGACCAGGCCTTCTTTTAGCTTCCAGGTGATCTGTGTCAGATCCTCGCTGACCCCGCCATTGGCCACGGTCGGGATTTCCTGCGCCAGGAAAGGAACCGGCGCGCCGGTTTCGTTATAGCGACCCAACGGTTCGATCACGAGGCTGGCCGCCTCGATTTCCTTGGTTCCGCCGGACAGGTAGGGGTTCAGAATGGATGGCGCCTGCCAATAGATGATTTTGAGTTCGCCGTCGCGCGCGCGTTCGCCTTCATGCGCGTCGGCAAAAGCCATCGGCGCAAGGGCGACACAGGCCGCAGCACCCATCAGGGCTGTTTTGAGTTTCATTTTGTTTCTCTCCTTGTTGGTCTTCACGTTGTGTGTGCTCTTGGCCTCGGGACCTGCGGTTCAGCCCGCAGTGTCGTTTTCTTCGTTAAAGAGGTGGCAGGCCGTGAAACGGCCCGGTCGCACCTCCCGGTATTCGGGGTCGATCTGTTTGCAGATATCCATCACCGACGGGCAGCGGGTGCAGAAATTGCAGCCTTGCGGCGGGTTGGAGGGGGAGGGCACGTCGCCTTGCAGAATGATGCGTTCGGTCGTGGCGGCAAGGCTGGGGTCGGGTTCGGGGACCGCTGACAGCAGCGCCTTTGTGTAAGGGTGCAGCGGGTCGGCATACAGCGCCTCACGCGGGGCGAGTTCGACCACCTTGCCCAGATACATGACTGCCACGCGGGTGGCGATGTGCCGGACCATGGACAGGTCATGGCTGATAAAGAGATAGGTCAGACCGAACTGTTCCTGCAGGTCTTCGAGCAGGTTGACCACCTGCGCCTGAATGGAGACGTCCAGTGCCGCGATCGGTTCGTCGCAGACGATGAATTTCGGGTTGAGCGCCAGCGCGCGGGCGATCCCGATCCGCTGCCGCTGCCCGCCGGAAAAGGCGTGTGGGTAGCGTTTGGCGAATTTGCGGTTCAGCCCGACCGCATCCATCAGTTCGCCGACCTTTTCGCGCTTTTCCGCCTCGGTCAGTTTGGTGTGTTCGTCGAGCGGTTCCTTGATGATTGCCTCGACCGTCATGCGCGGGTTGAGTGATGCCTGGGGGTCCTGGAACACCATCTGCATGGTGGGGCGCATGCTGCGCAATTGCGGCTGCGGTGTGCTGCCGATTTCGCGGTCGTCGATGGTGATCGACCCGGAGGTGATATCGTAAAGCCGCAGTACGGCCCGCCCGCAGGTGGATTTGCCGCAGCCGGATTCGCCGACTAGCCCTAGGGTTTCGCCTTCCATCACGTCAAAGCTGACACCATCGACGGCCTTCACCTCGCCCACGCGCCGGCGGAACAGGCCAGCATAGATCGGGAAATGCATTTTCAGGTCGCGCACGCTGACCAAGGGTTTGGTGGTCTGGTCAAGCATCGCGTGGTGCCCCCGTGCGCGCGTCAAAGAAGCAGGCCGCATCATGCCCGTGGCCCACATCATAACGTGGTGGGTTTTCACGCTCGCACCGGTCGAACGCCACATCGCAGCGTTCGCGGAACGGGCAAGCGTAGGGTGGTCCAACCATCAGGGGCGGTTGTCCTTCGATCACGGTCAGACGGGCGGCCCGTTCGCCATGGATTGTGGGGATCGTCTTGAGCAGGGCGCGGGTATAGGGGTGCTGCGGATTGCCGAAGAGTTCCTTGACCGGGGCGTGTTCAACGACCTGTCCACCATACATCACCATCACACGGTCAGCGATGCCTGCGATCACCCCCAGATCATGGGTGATCCAGATTACGGCCATGCCAAGTTTGCTGCGCAATTCCTTCATCAATTCAAGGATTTGCGCCTGAATGGTCACGTCGAGCGCTGTTGTGGGTTCATCCGCGATCAGCACCTGCGGATCGCAGGCAAGTGCGATGGCGATCATGACGCGCTGGCGCATGCCGCCGGAAAACTGGTGCGGGTAGTCCTGCAGGCGGCGCTTGGCGTCTGGGATACCGACCAGTTCAAGGAGTTCCTGCGCGCGATTTGCGGCATCACGTTTGTTGAGCCCCATATGCTTGCGCAGCGGCTCCATGATCTGCAGCCCAACGTTGTAAACCGGGTTCAGCGATGTCATCGGGTCCTGAAACACGAAACCGATCTTGCCGCCCCGCACAGACCGCAGGGTTTCGGCATCGACTTTCAGCAGGTCCTTGCCGTCAAAGCTGACGGTGCCACCCCGGATATCGGCGGGTGGTGAGGGCAGCAGGCCCAAGAGCGACATCATGGTGACCGATTTGCCGGAGCCGCTTTCGCCGACAACGCCAAGCAACTCACCCGGTTTCAAATCAAAGCTGACATCATTAACCGCGTGCACTTCGCCCGCGCGCGTTTTGAACACAGTTTTGAGGTCCCGGACATCCAGAACAGGCAGCGCCCCATCGGGCATATAGAACCTCCCAGGTGGTTCACGTTTCTTGTTGTTAGCTGCAGCTTTATGCTTTTGCGCAGCAATTGGGCGAACGGTAGCATCAATTTCGGAACCCGCAACCCGATTCCTGTTTACGATCGGTGCGGTTAGCCGCAAGACTGTCGATGCGGGACTGTTGCGCAGCCGCATGTGGCGTTTGGCTGCATTTATAGCACGAAAGGGAACATAATGACGCTGACTGCCCGTGACCTGATGGATCGTCTGGTGGGGTTTCCGACCGTCAGTCGGGACAGCAATCTTGATCTGATTGATTTTGTTGAGGATTATTTGTCCGGCTTTGGCGTCGCATCGACCCGGGTTCCGAATGAGGATGGCACGAAGGCGGCCCTTTATGCCCATATCGGGCCGGAGGTGGATGGCGGTGTTGTTCTTTCGGGCCATACCGATGTGGTTCCCGTCGATGGGCAGGCCTGGGATACCGATCCGTTCACGGTGACCGAACGTCAGGGCAAACTGTACGGGCGCGGCACTTGCGACATGAAAGGTTTTGATGCGCTGGCCCTGTCGGCGGTGCCGCTGGCCCTTGAACGTGGCATCAAGCGCCCGCTGCAGATCGCGCTGAGTTATGATGAAGAAGTCGGCTGCACCGGCGCCCCGCCGATGATTGACCACATGGTCAGCCACGGCTTGCCCCGCGCCGACACCGTGCTGGTGGGTGAGCCGTCGATGATGAAGGTGGTGACCGGCCATAAGGGTGGCATCGGCTACAAGATGCATTTTCGCGGCTTCGAGGTGCATTCGTCACTGGCGCCGCAGGGTGTCAGCGCGATCATGATGGCCGCCAAGCTGATCAACTGGGCCAATGAGGTGAATGCGGAGAACGCGGCCAAGACCCCATCTGACCTGGCCGCTGATTTTGTGCCGCCCTACACGACCTTGCATATTGGCACGATCAGCGGCGGCACCGCCCACAACATCACCGCCAAGGATTGCCATTTCGGTTTCGATTTCCGCATCGTCCCCGGTGAGGATATCGGTGCATGGCAGGCCCGTTTCATGGATAAGGTGGCCGAAATCGAGGCGGAGATGAAAGCCGTCCGTCCTGAGGCGGGCATCACCGCAGAACAGTATTTCAGCGTCCCCGGCCTGCGCCCGGAAGAAGATGGCAAGGCCGAGGCCATGATCCGCCGCCTGACCGGTGATAATGCCAGCAATGTTGTCAGCTATGGCACTGAGGCCGGGCAGTTTCAGGAACG
This sequence comes from uncultured Paracoccaceae bacterium, assembly GCA_947488175.1. GTDB lineage: Bacteria > Pseudomonadota > Alphaproteobacteria > Rhodobacterales > Rhodobacteraceae > Yoonia. Next base: position 317,507 of record CANKYO010000004.1, on the reverse strand, counting down.
CGGCTATTCCGCTGTCATCTGCGGCCCGGGTGATATCGCCCAAGCCCATCAGCCCAATGAATTCATCACCGTCGATCAGTTCCGGCAGGGCGAGGCGTTTATTGGCAGACTGGTGGATATGCTGGCAGAGTGATGTTTCCGATCCATGCCGGGCAACCGGCGGCCTTCACGCCTGATCTGCCTGCGTCGACCGATGTGGTGGTGATTGGCGGCGGTATTATTGGTGTGATGACCGCCTGGGAACTGGCCAGATCAGGCAGCCGCGTGGTGCTACTGGAAAAGGGCCGCATTGCTGGCGAACAATCGTCGCGCAATTGGGGGTGGATTCGCGCGCAAGGCCGCGATCTGGCTGAATTGCCCATTGTTCTTGAGGCGCTGCGGATGTGGCCCGCGATTGCCAGCGACGCCGGTGATATCGGGCTGAAGCAAACCGGCACGCTGTATCTGGCGAACAGCCAGGACGATCTGGCCGGGTATCAGCGGTGGCTTGACGATGCCGCGGCTTATCAGCTGACCAGTCGGATTGTGTCGGCGTCCGAGGTCACTGCGATGATGCCTGCCGCCGTGGCGCGCTGGGCCGGTGCGTTATATACACCCACCGATATGCGCGCCGAACCATGGGTGGCCGTCCCAGCCTGCGCCAGAGCAGCGGAGCAGGCAGGGGCCGTGATCGTGGAGGGTTGCGCGGTGCGCCTGCTGGATATCGAGGCCGGGCGGGTGACAGGTGTGATCACCGAAAAGGGCCGGATTCGCGCCGGGGCTGTGGTGCTGGCAGGTGGTGCGTGGTCATCGCTGTTGCTGCGCCGTCATGGTGTCAGCATTCCGCAGCTTTCGGTCAGGGCGACGGTGGCGCAGACCGAACCGATGCCGGATATCTATGCTGGCGGTGCCGTGGACCGCACGCTGGCCTGGCGACGCCGCAGCGATGGCGGCTATACGCTGGCGGCGGCTGATTATCATGAATTGTTCGTGGGTCCCGATGCCCTGCGTGCGTTTCGCAGGTTTGTTCCGCAACTGATCAGGGATCCGTTGGGCACCCGCATTCTGCCTGCCGCGCCGCAAGGCTATCCCGATGCATGGGGGACGCCACGACGATGGTCTGGCGACGCCGTCAGCCCGTTTGAGCGGATGCGCATCCTGAACCCGACCCCGCGCGCGGCCAAGGTCGCGGAACTGGCGCGTGGGTTCAGCGCCACCTTTCCCGATCTGGGACCGACGACGATCAGGACCGCCTGGGCGGGGATGATCGATACCATGCCGGATGTGGTTCCTGTGGTGGATCGCTGCGACGCGCTGCCGGGTCTGACGATCTGCACGGGGATGAGCGGACACGGGTTTGGCATCGGGCCTGCGATGGGGCGCATCGCGGCCCGGCTGGCCACCGGGCAGCAGCCGGGCCATGACCTGACCCGGTTTCGGTTGTCGCGCTTTTCGGATGGTAGTCGGCTGGTGTCAGGTCCCAGCCTCTAGCAACGCGCGCAAACTGGTCTATGTTGGGCCTAGACCAATCAAACCCCAGAGGATGCCATGCCCGTCAAAAACCGCTTTGCTGAACTGCTGCCCGAAATCACCGCATGGCGACGTGACCTGCATGAAAATCCCGAGATCCTGTTCGAGACGCACCGCACCTCGGCCATTGTGGCGGACAAGCTGAAGGAGTTCGGCTGTGACGAGATTGTCACCGGGATTGGCCGGACCGGTGTTGTGGGTGTGATCAATGGCAAGTCGGACAGTTCGGGCAAGGTGATTGGCCTGCGCGCGGATATGGATGCCCTGCCGATCCATGAACAGACCGGTCTGGATTACAAATCCAAGGTGGATGGCGCCATGCATGCCTGCGGCCATGACGGGCATACCGCAATGTTGCTGGGGGCTGCGAAATATCTGGCCGAGACCCGGAATTTCGATGGCAAGGTTGTCGTGATCTTTCAGCCGGCCGAAGAGGGCGGCGGCGGCGGTCGCGAGATGTGCGAAGACGGCATGATGGAGCGGTTTGGCATTCAGGAAGTGTACGGCATGCATAACTGGCCGGGGCGCCCGGCGGGCACATTCGCCATCCGTCCCGGTGCGTTTTTTGCCGCGACCGATCAGTTCGACATCACGATTGAGGGCAAGGGGGGCCATGCCGCCAAGCCGCATGAGACCGTCGATTCGACCCTTGTCGCAGCCCATGTGATCACCGCGCTGCAATCCATCGCCAGCCGCAATGCCGACCCGGTCGATCAGATCGTGGTGTCGGTCACGTCGATTGAATCGTCCTCAAAAGCGTTCAACGTGATTGCCCAACGGGTCGATATGAAAGGCACAGTGCGTACCATGTCACCAGAGATGCGCGATCTGGCGGAGGATCGTCTGAAGGCCATTTGCGCCGGGGTTGCTGCCAGTTTTGGGGCGACTGCAGAGGTGACCTATTATCGCGGCTATCCCTGCATGGTGAACCATGAGGACCAGACGGCCTTTGCCGCCGATGTCGCAAAGTCGGTGTCTGGCGATTGCGAATATGCCCCGCTGGTCATGGGCGGCGAGGATTTCGCGTTTATGCTGGAAGAACGCCCGGGGGCCTATATTCTGGTCGGCAACGGTGACACGGCGTCAGTGCATCACCCGGAATATGATTTCAATGATGAGGCAATCCCGGCGGGATGTTCGTGGTGGGCCGAGATTGTGGAGCAGCGGATGCCTGCGGCGAACTAGGGCAGATACGTCCCTGCACTTTTATGTCTTGAAGAGAAGTATACATGATGTCGCTATGTCGATTGACGGTTTTGGCGAGCGCAGCTTGCCTAATATTGAGTGGCCCGGTGCTGGGTCAATCCGACGAAATGCTGATGATCGACAACCCGTTCTTTGATGAACGCGGTGGTGGTGAATTTGGCCGGTCTGTGGCCATTGCAGGCGATCAGGTTCTTGTCGGTGCTCCGCTTGCGCGTGATGAAGAAGGCGTTGAAACGGGCCTTGCCTATCTTTTCGACGGCGCAACTGGTGATTTGGTTCACGTCCTGGAAGGTGAAGCGTCGGGTCCGATCGGGTTGATCGGTTTTTCGGTTGCTGCGGCCAATGGGTTGAGCCTTGTTGGTGGTTATGGCGATGATCCGGCTGGCGTATTCGAAAGCTTTGCCGGGGCGGCATATGTTTTCGACAATGCGACTGGTGACAGGCTGCACAAATTTACCAACCCGGTGGATGATGGATCGACCAATTTTGGCAATGCTGTCGCGCTGTCTGATACCCATGCGCTGATTGGCGCGCCAAAATCTGGATCGGCAGGTCAGGCGTTTTTGTTTAATGTTGAAAGCGGAGCACATTTGCAGACTTTTGAGATGCCTGATGATTCAAGCGATGCAGGTTTTGGCGATGCGGTTGCTGTCGCCGATGGTCTGGCTGTCATCTCTGCCCGTTTGGACGGACAGGTTGGTGCTGTCTTTGTCTTTGATACCACGTCGGGTGATCTGTTGCGGACGATCCCAAACCCGACACCAGCCGGTTATGACAATTTCGGGGAAGAAATCGCGCTAGCAGGTGAGAACCTGCTGATCGGTGCCTGTGGTGATGATGACCATCCTGGTGGTGCGGCCTATCTCTTTGATGTCCAAACGGGTGAGCAGCGTCGGGTCTTTGTTCATCCTGAGGGCGCAGAGGGTTTTATCTGCTTTGGAGAAGGGATCAGCCTGAGCCGTGATCATGCGGTTGTCAGCGCCTATTTCGGCGGCGGGCAGGGCAGCGGCACCTTCAAGGCCGAGGTGCTGATCTTCGCACTCGACACCGGCGACCTTGTGGAGCGCCATACCCTCATTAATCAAGCGGCGGAAGGGTCGCCTTATGACGTATCGACTGCCCTTGCATCTGATCAACTGGCGATTGCGATCAGCATGGATGATCGCCAGGGTCCTCGGGCCGGATCTGCTTATGTTTTGCCCATCCCGTCGGATTAAGCTTCGCGGGGCTAGCCGCCGGTATGCGACATATGCCTGCTGACTTGCCCGTCGACCTGCTGGCGCGAATAGTCGAAATCGTGCCCTTTGGGTTTGAGCGCGATGGCGGCCCGGATGGCGGTTTCGAGTTCGGCGTCGGCCTCTGACGCGCGTAAGGGGCCGCGCAGGTCGGAATGCCCTTCCTGACCCAGACAGGTGTAGATTTCCCCGGTGCAGGTGATCCGCACGCGGTTGCAGCTTTCGCAGAAATTATGGGACAGCGGGGTGATGAAGCCGACTTTCTGCCCGGTGCTGTCCATGCGCACATAGCGGGCCGGGCCGCCGGTATTTTCAGGCAGATCGGTGAGGGGGGACCGGGTTTCCAGCCGCGCCCGCAGGTCCTTGAGGGACCAGTACTGGCCCAGCCGATCCTCGTTGCCGAGATCGCCCATTGGCATGACCTCGATGAATGTCAGGTCGATGTCGCGGGAGGCGCACCAATCGGTCAGATCGAACAGCTCATCCTCATTGAAGCCTTGCAGGGCGACGGTGTTGATCTTGACCCGCAGCCCGGCTTTTTGTGCCGCGTCGATCCCGCGCAGGACCTGTGGCAGGCGGCCCCAGCGGGTAATCTGGGCGAATTTTGCCTCGTTCAGGGTGTCGAGTGAGACGTTGATGCGCCGCACGCCTGCCGCAAAAAGATCGTCGGCGAATTTTTCAAGTTGGCTGCCATTGGTGGTGAGCGTCAGTTCGCGCAGCGCGCCGCTGTCCAGATGTCGCGACATGGCGCGGAAGAATGTCATGATATCGCGCCGCACCAGCGGTTCGCCCCCGGTGATCCGCAGCTTTTTCACCCCAAGCCGGATGAAGGCGGAACACATCCTGTCCAACTCTTCCAGCGTCAGCAGTTCCTTTTTCGGCAGGAACGTCATGTTTTCGGACATGCAATAGACGCAGCGGAAATCGCAGCGGTCTGTGACCGAGACGCGCAGATATTCGATGGCGCGGGCGAAGGGATCAATCAATGGGGCAGTCATGCGGCCACGTTAAGGATGGGCGCGCGGCTGCGCAAGCGGCAAGGCTGCTATTGAATGACAGCGCGGTCGCACATAACGTCTGGTTTATGAAAAACGCCCTTTTGATCCTCCCGCTTTTTGCGCTTGCTGGTTGCGCGTCGCCATCCATGCAAGGTCTGTTTGGCACCTCTGGGGGTAGCCCTGTCGAAGCTGCAGTTCCGGCCCCGACGCTGGACCCTACGCCGCCACCGCCACCGCCAACCAATGCCACAACGGTGGAACAGTTTGACACCACGACAGACGAGGACCGGGCCGAGGCCACGGCGGTGGAGGTATCAAGTGCCGAGCAGAGTTTGGGCACAACGATCGCGTCACTGGGCCCGCCGACCGAGCCGGGCATTTGGCTGAAGACACCGTTGGTCACGACGCTGACCGAGGGCCGCGTGGAGTATCAGGGCAAGTCGATCAATATCGAGTTGCGCCCGTCTGGCGGTGCTGCCGGGTCGGGAAGCCAGATCAGTCTGGCGGCGATGCGGCTGCTGGATGCGCCGCTGACGGGGCTGCCGGAGATCGCGGTTTTTGCAAGGTAGGATGGGTCAAGACCCATCTTACGGGAGCTTCCGTCCCGCCTCTTTTGCGGCGAAGGGTTTCATGGCGTCTGCATAGATGTCCAGAAAGGTGCGCACCCGTGCCGGGTCGTGTTTTGAGAGTTCGCGTAGCCACCAGGCGATGGCTTTCTGGATGAACCAATCGTGGTCGGTCACATAGGAGGCCGCCCAGCCGAGGATGCGGTCGCGGGTGGCGAGTTCATCCGGTTTGGGGTGGTTCTGTTTGGTCCAGGGGAGCGTCATGACGAGGGCGGCCCGCCGGGTCCACATGTGGTCTGATGTTGTCCAAGTCTCGACTGTGTCCAGACGGGTCGGATCTGCGACCAGCCGTTTTTGCCCGGCGATGCTGGCGTGATCGGCCACCGCCCATGCGTCAAAGTCGGGCACCCATGAGGTGATGAGGTCCCATGCGCCGGTGTCGTCGGGCCTGATCCGCGCTTGGGTCAACAGTTTTGCGGCAGCGATGCGCCCTTCATGCGAGTTACCTTTCCACAGGCCGTGCGCCAACGCCAGCCGCGTGTCGAGGTCAGTTGCTGCCCGCCATTCCTTGACCAGGGCGTCGATCTGCGGATTGGCGACGCCGAGATAGGGCCGATCGACCTTGTGGTAGCGGTGCATCTCGGCCGCTTTCGCCGGGTCGCCCGCGGCGCGGAGCAGGGCGGTGGCCTGTTTTGGCGTCACTCGACCGTCACCGATTTGGCGAGGTTGCGGGGTTGGTCCACATCCGTGCCTTTGGCGATGGCCGTATGATAGGCCAGTAGCTGGGCTGGGATCGCGTAGAGGATCGGGGCGAGGAAGGGGTCGATTTCGGGCATCAGGATGGTGTCCCAGACGCCGTCGCCAGCTTCTTTCGCGCCTTGCCGGTCGGTGATGAGGAGGACCTTGCCGCCGCGTGCCATGACCTCTTGCATGTTCGACACCGTTTTGTCGAACAGCGCGTCGCGGGGGGCCATAACAATGACGGGGACGTGTTTGTCGACCAGCGCGATGGGCCCGTGTTTGAGTTCGCCGGATGCGTAAGCTTCGGCGTGTATATAGCTGATTTCCTTGAGTTTTAGCGCCCCTTCGAGAGCAAGCGGGTACATCGCGCCGCGCCCCAGGAACAGGATGTCGCGTGCTTCGGCCAGTTTGCGCGAGACGCTGCTGGACTTCTCTTCAATCCCCAAGGCGAGGTTCAGAATGCCGGGCATCGCGCGCAGGGCGGAGAGTTTATCGGCGAGTTCTGCATCGCTGATCCGGCCGCGCACATGTGCCGCGTGCAGGACCAGAATGGCGAGCGTGGTCAGCTGGCAGGTGAAGGCCTTGGTCGAGGCAACACCGATTTCGGTCCCTGCGAGGATCGGCAAGGGCAGGTCGCTTTCGCGTGCGATGGAGCTTTCGGGGACGTTGACGACCGACACGATCTTGTCGGCCTTGCCATCCATATAGCGCAGGGCGGCGAGCGTGTCGGCGGTCTCTCCCGACTGGCTGACGAAAAGGGCGACAGTGCCCTTCGTCACCGGCGGTTCGCGGTAGCGGAATTCTGAGGCGACATCGACCTCGACCGGAATACCTGCGATCTGTTCGAACCAGTATTTCGCCACGAGGCAGGCGTAGAACGCGGTGCCGCAGGCGACCATGGTCAAACGTTCGATTTTCGTGAAGTCGAGTCCGGGGTCGGGCAGGGTGACGGCGGTGCCATCGGCGTTGATGTAATGGGCCAGCGCGCCTTGCAGCACGGTCGGCTGTTCGGCGATTTCCTTGGCCATGAAGTGTTTATAACCCGCCTTGTCGACCTGGGCGGTGTCGATCTGGATCACCTTCAGCGCGCGGTTGGCAATGTTACCTTCGCGGTCGCGGATTTCGACAGATGTGCGGGTGACGACGGCCCAGTCGCCTTCCTCCAGATAGGTGATCCGGTCGGTCATGGGGGCCAGTGCGATGGCGTCGGAGCCCACGAACATCTCACCGTCGCCATGGCCGATGGCGAGGGGGGAGCCTTTGCGGGCGGCGATCAGCAGGTCGGCTTCGCCGTCGAAGAGAAAGCAGAGCGCATAGGCCCCTTCGAGCCGCGCTATGGTCTGCGCTGCCGCATCGCGTGGGCCGAGCCCCTGATCAATGTAGTATTGCGCCAGCAGGGCGACGGTTTCGGTGTCGGTGTCGGTTTCAAAGCCGATCCCCTTTTCGGCCAGAAAGGCACGGAGTTCGCGGAAATTTTCGATGATCCCGTTATGGACGACGGCGACTCCGCCCGCCTGGTGGGGGTGAGCGTTGCCCACATTGGGCGCGCCATGGGTGGCCCAGCGGGTGTGGCCGATCCCGGCCTTGCCGGGCAGGGGGTCATGTACGAGCAAATCGCTGAGATTGACCAGTTTGCCGACGGCCCGCCGCCGGTCGAGCCGGAGGTTGTTGATGGTTGCGATCCCGGCGCTGTCATAGCCGCGATATTCGAGCCGCTTCAGCGCCTCGACCAGAATGGGGGCGGCTTCGTGATTGCCCAGAACGCCAACAATACCGCACATATCAGGATCCTTTTGCTTTCTTGGCTCTTAGTTTGTCGAACAGGCGCGTGGCGAAGCCTGCCTTGTTGTCCTGCCGCGCCCGTGCCACGGCCAGATCGCCGGGGGGTACGTCGCGGGTGATGACCGATCCGCTGCCGGTCATGGCGGCGTCACCCACGGTGACGGGTGCCACCAGCATGGTGTTGGACCCGATGAAGGTATCCGTGCCGATGGTCGTCTTGTGTTTGAAGACGCCGTCATAGTTGCAGGTGATCGTCCCCGCGCCGATATTGCTGCGCGCGCCGACATCCGCGTCGCCGATATAGGACAGGTGGTTGACCTTGGCCCTTTCGGCGATCTGCGCGTTCTTGATTTCCACGAAATTGCCGACCTTGACGTCTTCGGCCAGTTCGGCGCCGGGGCGCAGGCGGGCATAGGGGCCGACCACCGCGCCGCGCGACACATGGCAGCCTTCGAGATGCGAGAAGGCCCGTATGGTGGCGCCGGATTCGATGGTGACGCCCGGGCCAAAGACCACGTTGGGTTCGATGATCGTGTCGCGCCCCACCACGGTGTCATAGGCGAAATGCACTGTGTCAGGGGCGGTGAGGGTGACGCCGTCACCCATCGCGACCTTGCGCGCACGGTCCTGAAATGTGGCTTCGGCGATGGCCAGTTCGGCGCGAGAGTTGATGCCCATCGTCTCGGCCTCGGCGCAGCGCACGACGGTGGCTGTCAAGCCGCGGGCACGGGCGATGCCGATGATGTCGGTCAGGTAGTATTCGCCAGCCGCATTGTCGTTGCCGACCGCATCAATCAGGTCGAAGAGGGTTGCTGCATTGGCCGCGATTACGCCGCTGTTGCAAAGGGTTACGGCGCGTTCGTCATCTGTCGCGTCCTTGAATTCCACGATCCGGTCCAACTGATCCGCCTGCAGGATCAGCCGCCCGTAGCGCCCCGGATCGGCGGCGTCGAACCCCAGCACGACGATATCGTGGGTCAGCCGTGCTGCTGTCATTGCGGCCAGCGTTTCGGGTTGGATGAATGGGGTGTCGCCGTATAGCACAATGGCATCGCCATCGAAATCCGCCAGCGCATCGCGGGCCTGTACCACGGCGTGGGCAGTGCCCAGCTGTTCGGTCTGCACGGTCACGATGGTGTCGGGATCGTAGGATTTCGCAGCCTTTTCCACGGCTGCCGCACCATGGCCTGCAACCACGACGGTCCGGTCCGGATCAAGCGCTGCGCCAGAGGCCATCGCATGGACCAGCATCGGCGCGCCTGCGATCGGGTGCAGCACCTTGGGCATGTCGGAATTCATCCGTGTTCCCATACCCGCACCCAGAATAATCAATGCCACTGCCATTACTGCGCCTTATGCTTTTGTTGACCCGCTTCTACCGGGCTTTTTGATTATCACAAGAGTTGGGGGTTCACATCAGTTTACGCATCGTTACAGAAAGGGGGAGCCATAAGGGAACAGGCATGCGTACGGTGATTTTCGATCTTGATGGCACTTTGGCCGATACCAGTGGTGATCTGATTGCGGCGGCCAATACCTGTTTTCGGGGGTTGGGACTGGGGGATCTGCTGGATCCGGTACGAGATGCCGCCACCGCGTTGCGCGGCGGGCGGGCGATGCTGAACCTGGGGTTTTCGCGGGTCGATGGTTTTGGCGCGGATGAGGTGGATCGCCAATATCCGATCCTGCTGGCTGCTTATGCTGATGATATCGACACGCATACCACGCTGTATCCCGGTGCGATGGAGGCTGTCGCCCGGCTGAAGCGTGATGGGTATGCGGTGGGGATTGCCACCAACAAACCCGAAGGGCTGGCCGAGATGCTGATGCGCAGCCTTGGGGTGCGCACCGATTTCGCCTCGCTGATCGGGGCCGATACCTTGCCGGTGCGCAAGCCGGACCCCGAACACCATTTCGAAGCCGTGCGCCGGGCCGGGGGTGATCCGCGCCGGTCGCTTTTGGTGGGTGATACGGCGACGGACCGTGATACGTCCCGTAATGCCGGTGTGCCGTCGGTGCTGGTGACGTTTGGTCCGGGCCGCGAGGATGTGCTGGCGCTGGAGGCGGATGCGACCATCGACAGCTATGGCGAACTGCATGATGTGGTGGCGCGTCTGATCGGCTGACAGCAGCTTCGCTGAACGGATGTTTTGGCGAAATCAAACCGCTGTCACAGTCCCATTGACGTGGGGGCATCAGCCCCACACAATCGCGGCATGACAGAGGTTTTCAAAGGCAGTTTCACCCAGCAGGAGCCGATTCCCGAAGACGGGATCGCGGCGGCCCTGGCTGTGATGCAGCATGGGCGCTTGCACCGGTATAATACGGCCGGTGCCGAGATCGCAGAGGCGGCGCTTTTGGAAGAGGAATTTGCAGCAGAGGTTGGGGCGAAGTATTGCCTTGCCGTCGCGTCTGGCGGTTATGCCATGACGACCGCGTTGCGCGCCGCCGGTGTCAAACATGGCGACAGGGTGCTGACGAACGCCTTCACGCTGGCCCCGGTGCCGGGGGCGATTGCGGCTGTGGGCGGTGTGCCTGAGTTCGTGGGGGTGACCGAGGATCTGGTCATTGATCTGGATGATCTGGCGGTCAAGCTGGATCAGGCCAAGGTTCTGCTACTGAGCCACATGCGCGGCCATATCTGCGATATGGAGCGGCTGATGGCGCTTTGTGATGCCGCAGGTGTGATGGTGATTGAGGATTGCGCGCATACGATGGGGGCTGCCTGGGATGGTGTGCCCAGTGGCCGCTGGGGGCGGTTTGGCTGCTATTCCACCCAGACCTATAAGCATATGAATTCGGGCGAGGGCGGTTTTCTAGTCACTGACGATGCCGAAAGCATGGCGCGAGCGATCATGCTATCGGGCAGTTACATGCTGTTTGACAAACACCGCGCCGCGCCGCCGCCAGAGGTGTTTGCGCAAATCAAATACGAAACACCCAACATCTCGGGCCGGATGGATAATCTGCGGGCGGCCATCCTGCGCCCGCAATTGCGCCGGTTGAGGGATCAGTGTGCGGCGTGGAATGCGCGTTACCGGGCGGTCGAAGATGGATTGCGCGATGTGCCGGGGTTGCGGTTGATTGATCGGCCCGCGAAGGAACAGTTTGTGGCGTCGTCTTTCCAGTTTCTGCTGCTGGATTGGTCGGCGGATAGCGTGGCCGATGTGATCGGGCGCTGCAAGGCGCGGGGCGTTGAGCTGAAATGGTTTGGTGGGGCGGAACCCAGCGGTTTCACATCACGCTATGACAGCTGGCGCTATGCCCCTTCAGAGCCGATGCCCGCGTCTGACCGGGTGCTGGCGGGAATTGTCGATATGCGGCTGCCGCTGACCTTTACGCTGGACGACTGCGCGTTGATTGCCCGCATCATCCGCGCCGAGGTTGGCGCGGTCTATCAGGGTTTGGCTGCGGCTGAATGATCAGCCGCCCGGTGTGTAAAGCGGGATTGTGGAAATCGACATCTTGGCCGACCCTTGGGTCAATTCACTTGCATGGGCCAGATAGATCAGAACGTTGTTTTCCTCGTCAAAAATCCGTTTCACACGCAGGGATTTCAGGATGATCGACTGCCGTTCGCGGAACACGTTTTCGCCATTGCGGCTGCGGTCAATATTGCCGATCCGGATCGGTCCGGTCTGGCGGCAGTCGATGGATGCGTTTGACGGGTCTTCGAACCAGTTGCCGTTGGAGATCCGGTCGAAAAGGGACCGTTCAAAATAGGCGATGTGGCAGGTGACACCTTCGACATCGGGGTCGTTGATGGCTTCGATGATGATGTCATTGCCGACCCAGTCAACACCCACGCGGCCCACCTTATCGGCGATTGCGGCGGCAGGAAGGAGGGCGATGATGGCGGAGAGGATAAACTGCTTCATAACGCGATAACGCAGCAGTGAGGTTTCCGTTCCCTCGCGATGAAAGCGTCGGCATAAATGACTCGACAGGGTGGAAAAAATCCATCTATAAATGAACAAGCGTTCAATTAAAACCGGAGCGAGCCCATGTTTCACGCCTCAATGACCTTTGATCTGGGTGAGGATGTGAATGCCCTGCGCGATATGGTTCATGCCTGGGCGCAGGAGCGGGTCAAGCCGATGGCCGCCGATATCGACCGCTCCAACAGTTTCCCGCCAGAACTGTGGCCCGAGATGGGCGAGTTGGGTCTGCTGGGTGTCACCGTGGATGAAGACTATGGCGGGGCAGGCATGTCTTACCTCGCGCATACAGTCGCCATCGAAGAAATCGCGCGCGCCAGCGCGTCGGTGTCTTTGTCTTACGGTGCCCATTCGAATCTGTGTGTCAACCAGATCAAGCTGAACGGAAATGATGAACAAAAGGCAAAATATCTGCCCCGATTGATTTCGGGTCAGCATGTGGGTGCCCTGGCCATGTCAGAGGCGGGGGCGGGGTCAGACGTGGTGTCGATGTCCTTGCGGGCCGAAAAGCGCAATGATCATTACCGGCTGAACGGCAATAAGTACTGGATTACCAATGGCCCGGATGCCGACACGCTGGTTGTCTATGCCAAGACCGACCCTGATGCGGGCTCCAAGGGGATCACGGCGTTCCTGATTGAAAAGGAGATGACTGGTTTCAGCACGTCCCCCCATTTCGACAAGCTGGGCATGCGCGGGTCGAATACGGCTGAACTGGTCTTTGACGATGTGCAGGTGCCGTTCGAGAACGTGCTGGGCGAAGAGGGCAAGGGCGTGCGCGTGCTGATGTCTGGTCTGGACTATGAGCGTGTGGTGCTGGCGGGCATTGGTCTGGGTATCATGGCCGCCTGTCTGGACGAGGTGATGCCGTATATTTCCAGCCGCAAACAGTTCGGTGAACCGATCGGAAACTTCCAGCTGATGCAAGGCAAGATCGCCGATATGTATACGGCGATGAATTCCGCTCGCGCCTATGTTTATGAGGTCGCGCGCGCCTGTGACCGGGGGACAGTGACGCGGCAGGATGCGGCGGCCTGCTGCCTTTATGCCAGCGAGGAAGCGATGAAGCAGGCCCATCAGGCTGTCCAGGCGATGGGCGGTGCCGGGTTCCTGAACGATGCCCCCGTCGCGCGCATCTTTCGCGACGCCAAGCTGATGGAAATCGGGGCCGGGACGTCCGAAATCCGCCGGATGCTGGTAGGCCGGGAGCTGATGGGGGCGATGGGGTGAGGTTGCGCCATCTGGCCATAATTCTGGCCGCTTCGGGCTTGTTTTCGATGCAACCGGCTGTGGCGCAAGATCTTTCGTCTGATGTGCGATCCGATCTGCGCGCCTGTTATAAGGGCGCCATTTCACGTGAGGAAAAATATGGTTGCATGGGTACCATCACGCAGACCTGTATAGGTCAAACCGAATTGTCCCCTGATGAAAGCGTCCTGCCCTGCGCGACCGCCGAAGTTTCGGCATGGCGCGAATTGCTGCGCGAAGAAACGGCCGCAGTCGCCGGCGCGATCCGTGCGTCCATGTCGACCGATGACCCATGTGAGCCTTCTTTGGATGCGTGTCTTGACCAATTGGACCAGATGACCAGCGCAGCAACGGTTGAAATGAACCGCCAGTGTGATTTCGAAAGTCTACCGGAAAACAGCGCAGGAAAGACCGAGCTGGCAAACACGCTGTGTCTGCTGCGCGAAACGGCGCGGAGCACGATCAGGATGTACGACCTCAAGCAACGAGTGGCCCAATGATCCGCCAAAGGCCATCAGTCTGCACAGATAGATTTCTGGCGATGGACGGGAGATATTCGTTCTCGCCGGCATGGCCTGCCTTGGTTGGACGCAGCGAGATGACCCGCTGCGCCATGTGTTCAGGCGCATACCTGATGTCGCGCGTCACGTTCGGCAAGGGCGACGATTTGGTGATCGTCGCGCCACAGCACAGTGCCAGGGCGCCGCGAACGCAATTCGGCCATGCGCGCGCCAGCCTCACCCAGCAACCAGCAGACGTAGCGCGCCCGGCTGATATGCTCGGCGGCGGTATCGCGAAACCAGCAGACGCCGTTTCGGGTGCCGCGCCCGGTGGCTTTGTACAGTCGTTCGGGCACGTTCAGCCGGTCGGAAAACCACGACAATTCGCGCGACAATTCGTCGGCGGTCCAGTCAGGCGTCTTCCGGGACCACCGACAAGCGTAGGCCGGGCCAAAGAAGCCGGAATAAGTCCGAGCTTCGGCCGCCCAATGAGGCGAGATAAAGCGGATATACATCGATCCAACCCACGGCATGCGCGGGCCTTTCGTTCAGATGGGAAAAGGGTGAGGGGCAGCGCCCCGCAAAGCTCACTGCGTTGCGGTATAGGGTCGCTTGGGATTTGGCGGTCTCTTAAACATGACACCCTCACAGATCGATTTTTCGGTGGCTGCGTCGTTAGTTCAACAATGCGATTCGGATCAATCGCAAAGGTGGCAGCGTGAAGCGGAGTATGCTTTTTCTGCCACTGGGCGCGCTGGTCGTCTTTGCAGCCTATCTGGGTCTTCGGGCTGGCGATGTTCCGACCGAAACCGAGATCATCAATCAGTATGCCGCCGCTTATGTCGCCAATGCCGGCGATGGGGCGCAGCCGACCGATTGCGCAGCGACGATCCACCCTGATGAGGCGGTCCGCATGGTGATCAACTGTACCCATCCGAATGGAATTATCACGACCTATCTGGTCGGCCCGCGTGGTGAGTCCATCCCATTTGCGCGGACGGAGGAGCCTGCAACATGAGTGATTTTTCAAGCCTGAAGGCGTTGTTCATCAACACGTCGCTGAAGAAGAAGCCCGATGAGAGCCATACCAAGCTGCTGCTCAATGCCAGTGCGAATATCATGGCAAAGAACGGGGTGCAGGTGGAGCATGTGCATATGCTGTCCCATGACATCCCACCCGGTATCTACCCCGATATGACGGAACATGGCTGGGACCGCGACGACTGGCCCGCACTTTGGGATAAGGTCAAGGCGGCCAATATCCTTGTCGTTGGCACCCCCCTTTGGCTGGGCGAGGAAAGCAGCGTCTGCCGGGTGCTGATTGAGCGGCTTTATGGCATGTCCGGCGTGCTGAACGACAAGGGTCAATCGGTCTATTACGGCAAGGTTGGCGGTTGCGTGATCACCGGTAATGAAGACGGGATCAAACATGCGGCGATGACCATTGGCTATGCCCTGTCGCATCTGGGCTATACCATCCCGCCGCAGGCTGATTGCGGCTGGATCGGCGAGGCCGGGCCGGGGCCGTCTTATGGTGACGAGGTGGATGGCAAACGGGTTGGCTTCGACAATGAGTTCACCCAGCGCAACACGACCATCATGACATGGAACCTGATGCATTTGGCCAAGATGTTGGAAGGCGGCATCCCCAATCAGGGTAACGACCGCGAGGCCTGGAAGGCGGGAACACGGTTTGATTTTGAGAACCCGGAGTATCGGGGATGAGATTTTGCGCGACTCTTTTGTTGATGCTGGCGACCCCTGTTGCGGCGCAGGATCTGGTTTTCAATGACAAGATCATCAATGCCTGCCTGTCGGCTGCCACCGATCAGAACGCTGCTTCCGATTGCGCCGGACAGGCCGCCGATGCCTGTATGGAGGCCACCCCCGGTGGGTTTTCGACTGTGGGCATAGGGGGGTGTCTGGATCGTGAATTGCAGGTCTGGGACGCTATGCTGAATGCCGAATACCAGCGCGTGCGCGCTGACGCGGCGGGTGTCGATGGAGAGCAGACGCAGGATGGGCTGTCCGCCCCGTCCATCGCCGATGCGCTGCGTGATATGCAGCGGGCGTGGATCACCTTTCGCGATGCGCGATGCAGTTTCGAGGCGGCGCAATGGGGCGGCGGGACCGGTGCTGGTCCTGCCTATGTGTCCTGTATTTTATCTATGACTGCGGATCAGGCGCTGACCTTGCGCGATATGCAGATCGTCTATTGAGGGGACCAGAATGAAAGACGCCGCGAACCCCACACGTCAGGCCCATCTGGATGCGTTGACCGCTGTTGCCGAGGCCGCCGTCCTTGCCGCAGCGGGCGGTGGAGAAAAGTCTCGCGCGCGCCATGTCAGCCGCGGCAAGATGCTGCCCCGTGACAGGGTAGCGGGCTTGCTCGACCCCGGTTCGCCGTTTCTGGAGGTGGGCGCGACCGCCGCCCATGGCATGTATGATGGCGCTGCCCCCTGTGCTGGTGTGATTGCTGGCGTGGGCCGGGTGAATGGTGTTGAGGTCATGGTTGTGTGCAATGATGCCACCGTGAAGGGCGGCACTTATTATCCGATGACCGTGAAGAAGCATTTGCGCGCGCAGGAGATTGCGGAGGCCTGTCATCTGCCTTGCGTCTATCTGGTTGATAGCGGGGGTGCCAACCTGCCCAATCAGGATGAGGTGTTTCCGGACCGTGATCATTTTGGCCGGATTTTCTATAATCAGGCGCAGATGTCGGCGAAGGGAATTCCCCAGATTGCTGTGGTCATGGGGTCCTGTACGGCTGGTGGCGCCTATGTGCCCGCGATGGCCGACGTGTCGATTATCGTCAAGGAACAGGGCACGATCTTTCTGGCGGGGCCGCCGTTGGTCAAGGCGGCGACGGGAGAGGTTGTGTCGGCCGAGGATTTGGGGGGCGGCGATGTGCATACGCGCCTGTCGGGTGTGGCCGATTATCTGGCCGAAGATGATGCCCATGCACTGGCACTAGCCCGGCAGGCGGTTGCATCATGTTCGCGGCAGAAGGCTTTGGATATCAAGCGGTTGACGCCGGAACCTCCGGCGCTTGATCCGGACAGTTTGTTCGATGTGGTTCCCGCCGATCTGCGCACGCCCTATGACATTCGCGAGGTGATCCGCAGGGTCGTGGATGGCTCGCGCTTTGATGAATTCAAGGCCCGGTTTGGTGAGACGCTGGTCTGTGGCTTTGCCCATATTGATGGCTGGCCTTGCGGGATTGTGGCCAATAACGGCGTGCTGTTTTCCGAAAGCGCCCAGAAGGGTGCGCATTTTGTGGAGCTGTGCAGTCAGCGTCGTATCCCGTTGGTTTTCCTGCAGAATATCACCGGGTTCATGGTGGGGCAGAAATACGAAAACGAAGGGATTGCGCGGCACGGGGCGAAGATGGTGACGGCGGTCGCCACAACGAAAGTCCCCAAGATCACGATGGTTGTCGGAGGGTCCTTTGGTGCCGGGAATTATGGCATGTCCGGAAGGGCTTATAGCCCGGAGTTCATGTGGTCCTGGCCGACGTCCCGGATCAGCGTCATGGGCGGCGAACAGGCGGCGGGCGTGCTGGCGACGGTCAAACGCGACGCGATTGAGCGTGGCGGTGGGGAATGGTCGACCGAGGAAGAAGCGGCGTTCAAGCAGCCCACGATTGATATGTTCGCGGAACAATCGCACCCGCTTTATGCCTCTGCCCGGCTGTGGGATGACGGGGTGATCGACCCGCGCAAATCGCGCGAGGTGCTGGCGCTGTCGCTGTCTGCGGCCCTGAATGCCCCAATCGAGGAGACACGTTTCGGCGTGTTCCGGATGTGATGGTTTCGGGGCGAAAAGGGCTGTCGGTGTTGCGTCGGATTTGCGTCGGCAAAGCGTCGGACCCCAAGGGGCCGGCTGTTAAGGATTTGTTCATATGATGGGGCGCGGCATCAGGGAGCGGCTGTGGGATCAACTGCCGCAGGTGAAGATGCCGACGCTTGGCAAGACCGTCGATATCCCGGTCTATTTGATCCACAACAGCGCAGACGCCGAGGATTATTTTTTCATCTTCGATTTCGAGCAGTTCGTGGAACGGTCCCGGACGGGCATGTTCGTGCGTCCCAAGCTGAAGGTGTGGGCGGGGCGACATGATTTCGGGCGCACGGCATTTGCGCGCCAGTTCCGCGAAAGCTTTGCCCAAGAGTTCGATGCGGCCCGCGCTGCCCTTGCCGCCGGGGGTGGCAAGAAAAACGGCTGGTTCAGCTGGAGCCTTGGCAAGGACCTGTTGGGTGGTGCGGTGAGCGGATTTGTCGCCAATATCGTCCTGCTCGTCGCGATGTCGGCGGGCAAGATGGTCTGGTCGGCACTGCCATTGCCGGGGTTCCTGCGCGAGAAGAGTGACGGAGAGAAGTTGGAAAGCAACATCTCCGAGACCCAGACGAAGGTTGATACGGCCCTTGCCGGCATGGAGGTCACCCTGCACCGGGAGCTTTACGACCATGCCCGCAAATTCGGCCCGATTTCGCAGCGGGACATGGACTATGATGCCTGGCCGCTGCCTGCCTTTGTCCGCAACCATCTGACGGAAAACGGATCAACATCATGGTGGTAAGCAATGTTCACTAAAATCCTGATTGCCAACCGGGGCGAGATTGCTTGCCGCGTGATCCAGACGGCCCGTGCCATGGGCGTGCGCACGGTGGCGGTTTACTCGGATGCTGATGCGGGTGCCCTGCATGTGCGGCAGGCGGATGAGGCGGTGCGCCTTGGTCCGGCGCCGGTGGCGGAGAGTTATTTGCGCGGTGATCTGATTGTGCAGGCGGCCCTTGATACTGGGGCGCAGGCGATCCATCCGGGCTATGGGTTTCTGTCGGAGAATCCGGAGTTCGTGGAGGCGGTGGAGGCTGCCGGGCTGGTGTTTATCGGCCCATCGGCCAAGGCCATTCGCGCCATGGGTCTGAAGGATGCGGCCAAGGCGCTGATGCATGAGGCCGGGGTGCCGGTTGTGCCGGGATATCATGGCGAAAACCAGAACCCGGATTTTCTGGCCGGTGAGGCGGATCAGATCGGCTATCCGGTGCTGATCAAGGCCGTGGCCGGTGGCGGCGGCAAGGGCATGCGTCTGGTCGAGGATGCAAAAGGGTTTGCTGAGGCACTGGCATCGGCACAGGCCGAGGCGCGCACCGCCTTTGGCAATGCCGATGTGCTGATCGAGAAATATATTACCTCCCCCCGCCATATCGAGGTGCAGGTGTTTGGGGATGGCACCGATGCGGTGCATTTGTTCGAACGGGATTGTTCGCTGCAACGCCGCCATCAGAAAGTGATCGAGGAGGCGCCCGCGCCGGGGATGACCGCCGCCGTGCGGCAGGCCATGGGCGATGCGGCGGTGACGGCGGCCAAGGCCATTGGCTATGCCGGGGCCGGAACCATTGAGTTTATTGTCGATGGGTCTGATGGGCTGCGCACTGATGGCTTCTGGTTCATGGAGATGAATACGCGGTTGCAGGTGGAACATCCGGTGACCGAGGCGATCACCGGCGTCGATCTGGTGGAATGGCAGTTGCGTGTCGCCGCAGGAGAGCCATTGCCCGCCCGGCAGGAGGATCTGCGGGTCAATGGTCACGCCTTTGAGGCAAGGCTTTATGCCGAGGATGTGCCTGCGGGGTTTTTGCCGGCGACCGGCACGATTGACCATCTGGTGTTTCCTGACACGGCCCGCATTGACAGCGGTGTCGAGGCCGGGTCGGAGATTTCGCCTTGGTATGATCCGATGATTGCCAAGGTGACCGTGCATGGCCCGGACCGTGCGACCGCGCTGCGGTCATTGTCGTCAGCCTTGGATGCAACGCAGGTGGCAGGCACGGTGACCAATCTGGGGTTTCTGCGCCACCTGTCGCGCGATGCAGGCTTTGTCGCCGGTGCGGTGGATACCGGGCTGATTGCGCGGGAGGAGGCGACGCTTTGTGCGGCCCCGGTTCCCGCGCTGCGTGATGTTGCCGTGGCGGCGGTGACGGCGGCTGATATCGGGCGTGGTCCGCTGACGGGCTTTGCCCTGTGGCAGCCGCTGAGCCGCGAGATTCTTCTGGCCCATGCCGGTGCGCCGCTGACGGCGCGGTTGACGATCACTGGCCCTGATCGGGTGGCTGTGGCGGTGGCGGAGGATGATATCACGCTGGTCCGCCATGGTGATCACTGGGGTCTGCCCGCGATCCGGCATGGCAGCCGGGTTACCGTGTTCGGGGCGGAGACGCTGACATTCGATATTGTCGATCCGCTTGATCGGGCGGGGGCCGGTCTGGGTGGTGATACGGTGCTGGCCCCGATGCCGGGGCTGGTGCGCGATGTGGTCGTGGCCGCAGGGCAGACCGTGGCCGAGGGCGATCGGATGGTTGTGCTGGAGGCGATGAAGATGGAACATGTGTTGCGCGCCCCGCGCGGCGGGGTTGTCGCGTCGGTTGCGGTGGCGACCGGCGATCAGGTGACCGCCGGTGCCCTGATGGTCGCGCTGGAGGATGTGGAATGATCCGTTTGCATCATTGTCATCAGACACGGTCGATGCGCAGCCTGTGGCTGCTGTATGAGATCGGCGTTGATTTTGAATTGCAGGTCTATCCGTTCGACAAGACTCTGCGCGAGGAACCTTACCGGTCGCTGAACCCAACGGGCCGGGTGCCGACGCTGGAGATTGATGGCGCGGTTTTGACCGAAAGCGGGGCGATTGCGGAATATCTGTGCGAGCGTTTCCCTGACGCGGCCCTGGGTCGAGACCCAGGCCACGATGAACGCGCGGCCTGGCTCAACTGGATTCATTTTGCCGAGACGATATCGCAGCATACGGCGGCGCTGACCCAGCAGCATGTGGCGCTTTATGAAGATCACATGCGGTCGCCCATTGTGATGCAGCTTGAGGCCAAGCGGTTGGCCAAGACCCTGCGCACGGTTGAGGCGGGGTTGCACGGTGATTACTTGCTGTCGTCCTTTTCGGCGGCTGATATTGGCGTGGGGCAGGCGGTTTACATGGCCGGGCATTTTGTGGAATTGGATCAGTTTCCCAAACTGTCGGCCTGGTTTGGCCGGTTGCAGGCGCGCGAGGCGTATCGGAAGGCGTTGCCGGATGGGCCTGGGCTTTATGCCAAGGCGTTTTATCCACCTTGGGAGATCCCGTCGTGAGACGGTGCGGTGTGGGAGGGGGCGCTGCCCCCGCGCCTTGCGGCGCTCCCCCGGGATATTTGAACTCGGAAGAAGGGTGGGCCGGTGTCTGAGCAGGTGCGTCTTCACGAAGTTGGCCCGCGTGACGGGTTGCAGAATGAAAAGGCTGTCATTCCGGTGGCCGACAAGGTTGCCCTGATCGATTTGCTGAGCACATCGGGGCTGCGCGATATCGAGGTGGGCAGTTTTGTCAGCCCCAAATGGGTGCCGCAGATGGCCGATACAGACCGTGTGCTGGCGGCGATGACCCCGGTGGAGGGGGTCCGCTATGCGGTTCTGGTGCCGAATATGCGCGGCTGGGAGGGGTTCGTGGCCGCCCGCGTACCGGGAGTGATGTATGAGGTGGCGGTGTTCATTTCAGCCTCTGAAGGGTTTTCGCAGAGCAACCTGAACTGTTCGATTGCGGAATCGGTGGAGCGGCTGACGCCGGTTGTGCGTGCCGCCGAAGATGCGGGCGTGCCGGTGCGCGGCTATGTGTCCTGCGTGACTGACTGCCCGTTTGATGGCCCCGTGGCCCCTGCCGCCGTGGCGCGCGCGACCGGGATGCTGCTGGCGGTGGCCCCGATGCAGGTGTCGCTGGGTGATACCATCGGGAAGGGTACGCCGGAGACGGTGGCGCGCATGCTGGAGGCGGTGTTGGATGTGGCCCCTGCAACAGGGCTGGCGGGCCATTTTCATGATACCGGCGGGCAGGCGCTGGCCAATGTCGAAACAGCGCTGGAGATGGGGTTGCGTGATTTCGACAGTGCGGTTGGCGGGCTGGGCGGCTGTCCTTATGCCCCCGGCGCACCGGGCAATGTGGCGACCGAAGCGGTGCTGGAGCGGGTGCATGTCCTGGGCTTTGAGACCGGGGTTGACGGTGATGTGATTGCCAGGGCGGCGACACTAGCGCGGGGGATGCGATGATTGATCTGAGCGTGGATGACCGGGGCGTGGCCACATTGGCGCTGGCCCGGCCCGAGAAGCATAATGCACTGTCGCAGGCGCTGATCGATGAATTGCGCGCGGCGGCGGCCCGCATTGCTGCTGACCGCGATATTCGCGTTGTGGTGCTGGCCGGGCAGGGGCCGTCATTTTGTGCGGGCGGTGATCTGGGATGGATGCGTGACCAGATGGCGGGTGACGCGGAGATGAAGCGGGCCGCTGCGCAATCCATCGCGGGGATGCTGGGGGCTTTGAACACGTTGCCGCAGCCGGTGATTGGCCGGGTCCATGGCAATGCCTTTGGTGGCGGGGTCGGGATGGCCTGCGTCTGCGATATCGCGATTGCGGCGGATCATGTAAAGTTTGGGCTGACCGAGACGAAGCTGGGTTTGATCCCGGCGACCATTGGCCCCTATGTGCTGGCCCGTCTTGGCGAGGCGCATGCGCGCCGCGTGTTCATGTCATCGCGCGTGTTCGATGCGGCCGAGGCGGTGACGCTGGGTGTGGTCGCCAAAGCCGTCCCGGCGGATGATCTGGATGCGGCGGTGGAGGCTGAGGTTGCACCTTATCTGGCTTGCGCGCCGGGTGCGGTGGCCGCGGCGAAGGCGTTTGCCCGGTCGCTGGGGCCCGTGATTGATCAAGGCACCGTGGACCGGTCGGTTGAAGCGCTGATTGCGCAGTGGAATGGTGATGAGGCTGCGGAAGGGATTGCGGCGTTTTTTGAGAAGCGCAAACCCGCATGGAACACAGCGTCATAAGACAATCGTCAGATTTCCGTCTCACTTCTGACTGATTTGGCGGTTTGTCTGGACCCAGGAAAGGGGACAGACATGCAGTTTGATTGGCCGACACCAGACCAGATGATCTATCGCATTACCCGTTTGCGCCGCCTTGTGGCGTTTGCCGTGGCAATTCCCGTTTGTGTTTTCCTGATTGGATCGCTGATTGATCCGTCATTCATGGCACCGGACCGGGCGACATTGGCGTCGATTGCCGTGGCGTTGCTGGTGGGTGGCCATGTTGTGCTATTTCCCAACGCCCCTGTTGAAACGATCAGCCTGTCGCTGGTGGTCACCGGGTTGGCGGTTGCGTCCCCGTGGATCAAGGCGCTGAGCCTGCTGGCCCCGGTTGAGCATGCCAGCGCGGCCCTTGTTATACTGGTGGCCCTGTCGATGCTTTTGGCGGGTTTCCTGATGGCGGTGCTGCAGTTTGTGTTTGATGTGCTGATGTCGGTTGGCCCGTCGATCCGCCTGCGCCTGCGTGCCGCGATCGACGTGCCTTGTTCGGCCTCTGTCGCCCGCAATCAGTTTGCATTGCAGCCCGGCACGCGCCGAGGCCGGATCATAACCGGCAAGCCTGATGATAACGGGTTTTTTGATGTGGCGATTGTTGCCCCGCAGGTTGCTGACCCTGAAAATCCGACGCAGCCCATGGTCGCCCATGTGGCCGCCAAGACACTCTCCCTGACCGAAACCGAGCAGCAGACCATGCTGGTTGTACCCGGCGGCGGCGTTACGGTGACATCAGAGACCTTTGTCCCCACCGAAAACGGCTGTACCGTCCAGATTTCAGAGCTGCCCGGTGATTTCACCCTTGGCATGCATCTGATGTTCTGGCTGACAGATCAGCAGATGGACAATCTGACTGAGACGGCCGATATGATCACCGGCCAACCCAGCCGCGCAAATGGTCTGGCCCATGGCGTTTCGTTTCTGTCCGTGGCCAATGCGGTTTTGTCACCACGTCCACCTGTTGTGGATGGTGCCGACTAGGTCCGTTTTTTCCGGCTTCTGCGACATTGCGATTGGTTGACCCTTCCGGGGGGCAAGGGTATGCAAGCCCCAGCCAAATTTAGTCGCGCCTTTTGGCGTGCCGCGCCGAAAAGGATCACCCCGTGCAGGAAATGCTGTCTGAATATCTGCCGATCATGATTTTTCTGGGTCTGGCTATCGCGCTGGGCCTGATCCTGATCCTTGCTGCAGCTATTGTCGCCGTGCGCAATCCGGACCCTGAAAAAGTGTCGGCCTATGAATGCGGGTTCAACGCGTTTGACGACGCCCGGATGAAGTTTGATGTGCGGTTCTACCTTGTGTCGATCCTGTTCATCATCTTTGATCTTGAGGTGGCGTTCCTGTTCCCCTGGGCTGTCGCATTCGCCGATATCAGCATGGTGGCGTTCTGGTCGATGATGGTGTTTCTGGCCGTTCTGACCATCGGCTTTGCCTATGAGTGGAAAAAAGGCGCGCTGGAGTGGGAGTGATCCGTCACACCCCGTAGGCCGCCCAGAAGACCCTGACACATTCCTGCACATGCGCGTCGGCTTTTTCGCCGTCCATTGTTGTCGAATGCCCGGTCAACATGACCTCGCTTGTGGGCCCGCCCATGATCAGCCAATTGAAGGTTTCGGCAGCCTGACGCGGGTTTGGCGTGTTGAGTGCGCCCGCCTTGTGCCATTTTGAGAATGCCCGTTCGAGCCGACGGATGGAACTGCCGGGGCCAAGGTCGAAGATGGCTTTGCCGAATGCCGGAAAGCGCCCGGCCTCTGCAATTGCCACCCGCCTGATTTGCATCAGTTTCGTATCATGGGCCGTGCGGAGTTGCGCGCGTGCATGCGTAAGCAGGAAATCCTGCGGATCATCGCTAACCTCGGGGTCCGGAGCCGCTTTACGCTGGGCGGCGACGGCGTTTGCGATCATGGTTTCGGCCATTTCCATGAACAGCGCCTCTTTCGTGCCTGCATGTGCGTAAAGCGTTTGTTTTGAGACATTGGCGCGCGCGGCGACCTCATCCATCCGCGTCTCAACAAATCCTTTGCTGAGGAACAGATCAGTTGCGGCTGCGATGATCTTGGCGCGTGTTTTTTGGACGCGGGGAGGGAGCTGGGTTTGGGTGGTCATGCGGTTTGATAGCGTGTTTGGTCTTGACAATCAAACTGGACGGTCCAGTCTGATTATGGAAAGCGAGGCGCCATGGAAGAGATTCGTTTGACATGCCGGTGTGGACAAACCGCGATGACGGCAGCGGGGCGGCCGATTATCGCGGCGGAATGTCATTGTACCAGTTGCCGGACGGCTGCCGGGATGATGGGGGCGCTGCCAGATGCCGTGCCGGAACGTGTGCCGACAGGCGGGACGCAGTTTGTGCTGCAGCGCAAGGATCGTGTGACATTTGCGGATGATCAGGACGGGCTGCGCTGCTTTCGTCTGACGCCAAATGCAACGACCCGCCGGGTCATCGCCACATGCTGCAATACGCCGATGTTTCTGGAGTTTGCGGCCGGGCATTGGCTATCGCTTTATGCGGCGCGCTGGCCGGATGGTGAGCGGCCCGCCATGGATCTGCGCACAATGACCAAGGATCGTATCAGCGGTGATCCGTTGCCGGATGACATGCCCAATCCCAAATCGCACACGGCCTCTTTCATGTTCCGGCTGTTGGGGGCCTGGGTTGCGATGGGTTTTCGCAATCCCAAGATCACCGCCGGGCAAAAGGAGATGACCTTGCATGGCTGACGAAACGATGGAGGTTTTGACCCGAGAGGGCAAACCCTGGCGGGTCAATCGCGCCAAGTTTGAGGCGATGCGCGCAAGCCTGCTGGCTGTCCTGCCACAAGAGCCGCCGGGTATGACCGTGGCGGATGCCAAGGCCGCACTTTTGCCAGGGCTGGACCCGGTATCGTTTCCCGGCGGGGACAAGGCCGGTTGGTGGATCAAGGCGGTGCAGCTGGATCACGAGGCGCGCGGCCTGATCATGCGCAGCAAGGGTAGCCCTATCCGCATCTATCGCCGCTGATTTTGGCGGTTCTGTCGCGTTGACGCCCCTTGGTAGGGCGGCTACATGTCATCCAAGCCAAAGGCAGCCATCCTGCCAGAAGAGGGAGCCACCATGGGTGTCATGACCGGAACCGCCGTGGGCGCCGACAAGGAACACGGCGCGCAGCTGATTAACTCGGAACTGCAGGACAAGGGTTTTCTTGTCACATCGACCGCTGACATCATCAACTGGGCGCGTACCGGGTCGCTGCACTGGATGACATTTGGTCTGGCCTGTTGCGCGGTCGAGATGATGCACACCTCCATGCCGCGCTATGATCTGGAGCGGTTTGGGACGGCGCCCCGTGCCTCCCCCCGGCAGTCGGACCTGATGATTGTGGCAGGCACGCTGACCAACAAGATGGCGCCTGCGCTGCGCAAGGTTTACGACCAGATGCCTGAGCCGCGTTATGTGATCTCCATGGGGTCCTGTGCGAATGGCGGCGGATATTACCACTACAGTTATTCGGTGGTGCGCGGCTGTGACCGCATCGTGCCGGTGGATGTCTATGTGCCGGGCTGCCCGCCCACGGCTGAGGCGCTGCTGTATGGTATCCTGCAGCTGCAGCGCAAAATCCGGCGGACGGGGACGATTGTAAGATGACCGAAGCATTGCAGGAACTGGGCGCCCATCTGGAGTTGAAGCGGACGGATTGTGTGCTGTCATGGGAGGTTGTCCATGATGAGCTGACGGTGAATGTCGCCCCGTCATCGCTGGTCAGTTTTGTGGAATTCCTCAGGAACGATCAGGCGTGCCAGTTTTCGACACTGGTCGATATCACGGCGGTGGATTATCCCAGCCGGGCCAAGCGGTTCGATGTCGTTTATCATTTCCTGAGCATGTATCAGAACCACCGGATCCGCCTGCGCGTGCAGATCCGCGAGGAGGACATGCTGCCGTCGATCATGGGAATACATCCGTCGGCCAACTGGTTCGAACGTGAAGTGTTCGACATGTTCGGCATTCTGTTTTCCGGCCATCCAGACCTGCGCCGCATCCTGACCGATTACGGGTTCCGCGGCCATCCGCTGCGCAAGGATTTCCCGACGACTGGCTACACCGAGGTGCGTTATGACGAGGTGCAGAAGCGCGTCGTTTATGAGCCGGTGAATCTGGTGCAGGAATACCGCCAGTTCGACTTCATGTCGCCATGGGAGGGTGCGGAATACATCCTGCCGGGAGATGAGAAGAACGACGAGAAAGCGGGCTGATGACGCCCGGCAGCCCCCTGTCCGGGAGCTGCCTTTGCGGTGCCTGCCGGTTGACCGCCACACCTGTCGGCCCTTTTGCGAATGTCTGTCATTGTGCCATGTGCCGCCGCTGGACCGGAGGTATGTATATGGCCGTCGATTGCGGTAGTTCGGTCCGGTTCGAAGATACCGATGCGCTGGGGTCCTATAAAGGCAGCGAATGGGGTGAGCGCCTGTTTTGCACGGTCTGCGGGTCTTCGCTTGTCTGGCAGATGCAGGACGGCACCGGGCAGGGTGTGTCGATGAATGCTTTTGACGATCCGGCCCAATTCACCCTGAAAAACCAGTGGTTCATCGACAAGAAACCGGACAATTACGCGCTGGTCAACGAGACACGCTGTTTGACAGAGGCCGAGTGTATCGCGATGTTTGCACCTGATAAAGCATAAGGGGGATCGGACAATGGCGGAAGCTTTGAAAGGCACCTGCATGTGTGATGCATGTAAGTTCACCGCAACGCCCACCGTTGGCGGACTGGGCGCGGGGGCCTGCCATTGCGGCATGTGCCGCAAATGGTCGGGGGGCATGTATCTGTCGGTGGATTGCGGGGCGTCGGTGAAGTTCGATGAGGGTGCGCCGGTTGGGTCCTACAAAGGGTCCGAATGGGGCGAGCGGTTGTTTTGCCGCGAATGCGGGTCATCGCTGTTGTGGCAGACGCAGGACGGGCAGAACCAGCATGTGTCCATTCAGGCGTTTGACGATCCCGGTCAGTTCGAGATTGGCGTACAGGTGTTTATCGACAAGAAGCCGGGGAACTATGCGCTGGCGGGTGAGACGAAGACGATGACAGAGGCCGAGGTGTTTGCGATGTTCGCGCCGGATGCGGACCCGTCCTAGATGAATTATCAGGCGATCAAGATTGTCTTGTTCATTGCGCAATTGTTCGTATTCATCGCCATCTATTCCAGGTGACGGGATGGTGAAGTCTTGCTTTGACGAAGCCCACGATGCCTGATCCGGCTTTGCTATTTTGCGTCGGTGCCACGAAGGCGGGCACGACCTGGCTTTATCGTTATCTGCACGATCATCCCGCTTGCGCGCTGCCTGCTGTGAAAGAGGCGCATTATTGGGATACGTTTGATGCCGATGTCCGTGGCCGGCAGGTGGATGCGTTTGCGTTGCGCCTGGAGGAATTGCGGGCGTTGCGGTCGGAGGCTGCGGCGGCGGGCAAGGGTTGGCAGGTGGAAAATGTGGAGCGGAGGCTCGCCGATATGGTCGGGTTGATCGCGGCGGTTGAGGGGGACCGGGCGGGGGACAGGCCCTATCTGGAATGGCTGAAGGGGAATCGTGGCGCGGCGCAGGTTTATGCGGATATGACCCCGAATTACGCCACGCTGCCGGATGAGACGCTGGCGCGGATGGTGGCCCTGTCGCCTGCTACGAAATTCGTCTTTCTGATCCGCGATCCGCTGGACCGGTTGTGGTCGCATATCCGGATGCAGGCGCGGCGGCAGCGGCAAAGCCACGAGGTTTATGAAAAGAAGGCGAACAATATCCTTTACCGTATTCTGAACCGGGGGCAGGAGACGCATATTCTGGAACGCGGCGACTATCCGGGGATCATCCGCAAGCTGCGCCGGGTGGTGCCGGAGGACCGGTTGCTGGTCCTGTTCACGGAAAACATGATGAGACAAGAAGGCCTCTCGCAACTTTGCAGCTTCCTTGGTATTGAGGCCGTAACGCCAGTGATCATGCAGCCGGTTCATCAGGGGCCGGAGGTTGTGATGCTGGATAAACTGCGCCCCAGGGCGTTGAAACTATTGAATGAACACTACGACTGGGTGGCCCGCAATGTGGGCCCCTTGCCGCAGAACTGGCAAGACAACCGTGCGAGGATGACAGTATGATGGACGGTGATATCCGGGTCAACACTTACGATGACGGGTCGACCGATGCGCTGACCGGCGAACAGCAGATTCGCAATTTCAACATCAACTTTGGCCCGCAACACCCTGCAGCGCATGGTGTTTTGCGGCTGGTGCTTGAGCTGGACGGCGAGATTGTCGAACGTTGTGATCCGCATATCGGCCTGCTGCATCGTGGCACCGAGAAGCTGATGGAATCGCGGACCTATCTGCAGAACTTGCCCTATTTCGACCGGCTGGATTACGTCGCCCCGATGAACCAGGAACATGCCTGGTGTCTGGCGATTGAAAAGCTGACCGGGACAGAGGTGCCGCGCCGCGCCAGCCTGATCCGCGTGCTGTATTCCGAGATCGGCCGCGTGCTGAATCACCTGCTGAACGTGACCACGCAGGCCATGGATGTGGGCGCGATGACGCCCTTGTCATGGGGTTTTGAAGAGCGCGAGAAGCTGATGGTGTTTTATGAGCGTGCCTGCGGTGCCCGTTTGCACGCCGCCTATTTCCGTCCTGGTGGGGTGCATCAGGATCTGCCTGATCAGTTGGTCGAGGATATCGATCAGTGGGCGGTCGAGTTCCCCAAGATCCTTGACGATATCGCGAGCCTGCTGAACGAGAACCGAATCTTCAAGCAACGCAATGCCAATATCGGCATCGTCACCGAAGAGGATATCCAGAACTGGGGCTTTTCGGGTGTGATGGTGCGCGGGTCCGGCTTTGCCTGGGATCTGCGCCGTGCGCAGCCTTACGAATGCTATGACGAATTCGAGTTTCAGGTGCCGGTCGGCAAGAACGGCGATTGCTATGATCGTTATCTGTGCCGGATGGAGGAGATGCGCCAATCCACCAATATCATCCGTCAGGCCTGCGAAAAGCTGCGCCATGAAAAGGGTGATGTGATGGCGCGGGGCAAGCTGACCCCGCCGACGCGGGGCGAGATGAAGACGTCGATGGAGGCGTTGATCCATCACTTCAAGCTCTATACCGAAGGGTTCCACGTGTCTGCAGGCGAGGTTTATGCTGCTGTTGAGGCGCCAAAGGGGGAATTCGGCGTGTTCCTTGTCGCTGACGGCACCAACCAGCCTTACCGCGCCAAGCTGCGTGCACCCGGTTATCTACACCTGCAGGCGATGGATCATGTGACCACGGGCCATCAATTGGCCGACGTGGCTGCGATCATCGGCACGATGGACGTTGTGTTTGGCGAGATTGACCGCTGATGCGCTGGATTGTTGCCGCCCTTACCCTGATGGCCGCAAGCCCTGTTGTGGCGGATGAATCTGCTGCGCAGGCCCGTCTGGACGGGTTGACTGATGCGCAGTTGGTGAGCGTGGCCACGGATTGGTTGAAGAACGAAGGCACCGACTGTGTGGCGCGGATGTCGCGCGAGATTGACGATCGCATGCAGCAGGATGTCATGGATACGGTTTTTGATATGGTCGACGTGGCTGCTGCCGACCGTCCTGGGTTGTTCGATGACCTGAACAACCGCATCGAAGATCTTTTGGACGATGCGGTACAGCGCGGTGATCTGACCATAAGCCAGGACGCTGACGGCGTTCAGGTGACTGTCAAGGATTGCTGACGGGCTGCCATGAGCGTTTATCTTGATCTTTGGCTATTGCTGTATGGCGCGCTTGCAGGCGCCGGAGCTGTGTTGCTGGCCAAGGGCAGTAACCGGCTGATCAAGGGTGCCGTGATTGGCGCGGTCATTGTTTTTCTTGCAAGCCTGCTGCGCGGTCTTCTTTAGGGCGGCGTCCGGAAAATCTGCAACGCAGATTTTCGCGGTGACAAGACAGGAGCAGCGTGCGCATTTGTCTTGAAATCAAAAATCTGATTCAGATTTTTGAGATTTCGCTTTGATCGGCACAAATCCTCGCGTTTCGTTTTCGCTGCTGGATATCCAGGGGGCCGGGTCGTAAGGTCGGCGCAAAGCCGTTGTTCAATGAGGTGACCGTCATGATCCGTAAGCTTCCCATTCTTGCCTTTGTCGGCCTCGCTGCTTGCGCAGTGCCGGATTATCGCGGTGTGCCGGTTTTTGTGCCTCCTCCGGAGCCCGAGCCGCCTACCGCGGTTATTCCACTGTCCGCCAAGGAAAGGTTCCTGCGTGCGGCTGCCGAAAACGGATGTGAGGTGAATGCCCAGACCTCATCAGCGATTATGGCCAGCGCGACCTTGTCCAAGGATGATCTGGGCCGGGTGGTGCAGGATCTTCGCAATGAAGGTGGTGCCGAAGTGATTCCGGGGCGGGGGATTGCGGTGACTGCCGGGGCCTGCGCGTGATGATATTGGGCATCTGGCCTGCCATGATCCTGCTGAGCGGTGTGGCGACCAATGGGTTGCCGATGGCTGTTTTCGGGGTGACGACGGCGGCGGTGATGATGACAGGACTAAATTGACGAATGTTTGATCTGTCTGACTTGATCAGCACAATATCACTGCTTCTGATCGGGCCAAACCCGACCAACTGGATGTTCGGCTGGCTGGTCTATGGCGGTTTCGGTTTCGTTTTGACACTTTGAGCGATTTGCTGGCTGCAGCTTTCGCCTTTGACGTGTCGCTTTGGCACGAAAACACTGCGCCGATGCCGTTGTCAAACGCGGCTGTACTGTGTAGTCGGGTGGCCAAAGGTGTACCCGGGGCTGGTCCTGGTTCATCTGCCCATGTTTGCTAACTGAGGTCCCTATGCTGCGTCGTCTTCATCCTGATCAGCCTGACAGCTTTGCGTTCACCCCCGATAACCTCAAATGGGCCGAAGCGCAGATGAAGAAATTCCCCGAAGGTCGCCAGGCCTCGGCCATTATTCCGCTTTTGTGGCGGGCGCAGGAGCAGGAAGGCTGGCTGAGCCGTCCGGCGATTGAATACGTGGCGAGTATGCTGGATCTGGCCTATATCCGCGCGTTTGAGGTTGCATCGTTCTATTTCATGTTCCAACTGCAGCCTGTCGGGTCGGTCGCCCATATTCAGGTATGCGGCACGTTGTCCTGCATGATCTGCGGGGCAGAGGACCTGATCGGGGTGTGTCAGGACAAGATTGCAGACAAGCCGCATGCCCTGTCCGCCGATGGCAAGTTTTCATGGGAAGAGGTGGAATGCCTCGGGTCCTGTGCCAATGCCCCTATGGCACAGATCGGCAAGGATTATTATGAGGATCTGACCGCCGCCCGTCTGGGTGAGATCATTGATGAACTGGCCGCTGGAAAGGTGCCCGTGCCCGGCCCGCAGAATGGCCGGTTTGCTGCCGAGCCGCTGAAAGGCCTGACCAGCCTGCGCGGTCATGAAAGCGGCAAGACCCAGTATAATGCCAGCGTGCAGGCCGCTGTGGAAATCGGCGATACGGTCAAGCGGATTGATGGCACAGAGGTGCCGCTGCTGACCCCTTGGATTGATGACGGCACGACCAAGACAAAGCCAAAGGCGAAACCGGCCAAGGCGAAAGAGCCTAAGCCCGCGGCGAACAAGCCGACTGACGAAACCGGCGTGACGAAGCAACAGGCGACCGCGAAATCTGCGGCAAAACCGGTGTCCAAATCCCATCCTGATCCGACGATCGAAAAACAGCCCGAAACGCTGAGTGCGCCGCGCGATGGCGGTGCTGATGATCTGAAAAAGATCAGCGGTGTGGGCCCCAAGCTCGAAGGCGTGCTGAACGAGCTGGGGTTCTGGCATTTCGATCAGATCGCCAAATGGACCCCGGAAGAAATCGCATGGGTTGATAGCCGGCTCAAGTTCAAGGGCCGGATCGCCCGCGACAACTGGATGGCGCAGGCTGCAGAACTGGCCAAGAAGGGCTGACCGCCCAAAACCGTGACAGTTTTTCCCGCATCTTCCGCCTAACTGCCCCGGATCACACAAAATCTTTACGGTTTGGCATGGTTTCGGGTAGAGGTGATATGGGACCTCGGTGCGCTGCTGTCTGTGGGTGGTGACGCTGACGTCAAGAAGGCCGCGCTCACGGCCACCTGAGGGAGAAAAGACAAGATGAAAGATACAGCACCAAAAGGTTTGGGTATCATTGCCGTTGCGGCCCTGTTCGGGATCATCGCGGCGGGCGTTGCCTTTGTTCTTTATGACTATCAGTTTATCGGCGCCATATTCATTGGCGGCATCGTCGCCGCGATTACGGCAATTGTTTTGATGTTGGGTTGGCGTGAACCGGCACCGCGCGCCGAAACGGTCACCGCGCCGACAGCTGCCGCACCCACCGCATCGGCCGCTGCGCCAGAACCTGCTGCCGCGCCTGAAACCGTCGCTGCACCAGAGCCCGTCGCCGCGCCCGAACCGGCCGCTGCGCCAGAGCCCGCCGCCGAAGCCCCTGCCGCCAGCGATGAGCCCAAGGTGAAACCATCCGCGCCGCTGGCTGGCGAGGATGAGTTGGACGCCAAGAAAGGCGAATGGAAATACGAAGCCCCCAAGGATGAGGCCCCGGCTGCAACAAAGGCAGCTGCAGAACCGGCTGCCGCTGGCAAACCGGCCTTTCTGAGCGAAGCGCGTGAAGGCGGCCCCGATGACCTCAAGCAGATCAAGGGTGTCGGCAAGAAGCTGGAAGAAACTTTGCACGAGATGGGGATCTATCATTTTGATCAGATCGCGGAATGGGGTCCGGCGGAGCAGGCGTGGATGGATGATAACCTGAAGGGCTTTAAAGGCCGTGCCACCCGTGACAAATGGGTTGAACAGGCCAAGACACTGGCCGCAGGCGGTACGACCGAGTTTTCCAGCAAAGTGAAAAAGGGTGACGTCTATTGACGTCACTGACCCATGGCGCAACACGGTAACACCAGACAGGCCAAGGCAGGACAACGGGTCGCGTTGATCCTGGCCGGTGTTGGTGTTTTCTGGATATTGGTGACGCTGATCGGGGCAGAATATGGCTGGTCCAACCGGACCCGCGCGTTTTTTGACCTTGCAGCGCTCGCCGGTTTCGGGTTTGCGCTATGGCAGACATTTAGGCTCTGGCGTGCGCGCCAGGATGAAAAGGGCGGGAACTGATGCTCAAAGACCAAGACCGGATTTTCACGAACCTTTACGGGATGCATGACCGTACCCTTCGTGGCGCGCAGGAGCGTGGCCATTGGGACGGTACGGCGGACATCATCAAGAAGGGCCGGGACTGGATCATCAATGAGATGAAGGCGTCCGGTCTGCGTGGTCGCGGTGGCGCTGGTTTTCCGACAGGGCTGAAATGGTCATTCATGCCCAAGGAAAGCGATGGTCGCCCGGCCTATCTGGTTGTGAATGCTGACGAATCCGAGCCGGGCACCTGTAAGGACCGCGAGATCATGCGCCACGATCCGCATACGCTGGTCGAGGGCTGCCTCATTGCCAGTTTCGCGATGAATGCCCATGCCTGTTACATCTACATTCGTGGCGAATATATCCGCGAGAAAGAGGCGCTGCAGGCGGCGATTGACGAGGCCTATGCCGCAGGTCTGGTGGGCAAGAATGCCGCCAAGTCCGGGTGGGATTTCGACATTTACCTGACACATGGTGCCGGCGCCTATATCTGTGGTGAGGAAACCGCCCTGCTGGAAAGCCTTGAAGGCAAGAAGGGGATGCCGCGGATGAAGCCGCCGTTCCCTGCTGGTGCGGGGCTTTATGGCTGTCCAACCACCGTGAACAATGTCGAATCGATTGCCGTGGTGCCGACGATCCTGCGCCGCGGTGGCGACTGGTTTGCCGGGATGGGACGGCCGAATAATGCGGGCACCAAGCTGTTTGCCATTTCGGGTCATGTGAACAACCCGTGTGTGGTCGAAGAGGAAATGTCGATCCCGTTCGAGGAGCTGATCGAAAAGCATTGCGGCGGGATTCGTGGCGGCTGGGACAATCTTAAGGCGGTCATTCCGGGTGGCTCTTCGGTGCCGTGTGTCCGGGGCGAGAACATGCGTGATGCGATCATGGATTTCGATGCGCTCAAGGAAAAAGGGTCATCGCTGGGCACGGCTGCGGTGATCGTGATGGATAACTCCACCGATATGATCAAGGCGATCTGGCGGCTGTCCAAATTCTACAAGCACGAAAGCTGCGGTCAGTGTACCCCGTGCCGGGAAGGCACCGGCTGGATGATGCGCGTCATGGCGCGTTTGGTGAAAGGGGATGCATCCGTTGACGAGATCGATATGCTTCTGGATGTGACCAAACAGGTTGAGGGCCACACGATCTGCGCCTTGGGCGATGCCGCCGCATGGCCGATCCAGGGCCTGATCAAGAATTTCCGGGACGAGATTGAGGACCGGATCAAGGATAAACGACTAGCAGGGATGGCAGCAGAATGATGATGCGTGCATTGACAATTGGGGCGGTTTTGACACTGGCCGCATGTGCAACCGGGCCTCAAGGCGCCCGATCTTTTGACGATCCGGCGGTGCAGAAGCTCTATAATCTGCCGACGCCGCAATATTACGCGACATTGAAGATCGCCAATCAGGTGGCACAGAGCTGCGTGCGCTATGAGTATGACCGCGTGCTTGATCTGCAGGTGAATGAACGGCGCAACGAGGTCGGGCGCGGATCGCTGTCCGCGCTGGGCTTGCGCAACCAAATTGATGCCGAAACCGATGTCAGCCAGCGTAGTTTTAACGCCAAACATGGCGTTGATCTGTCGACGGGCGGTGATCTGTGTCCGGCGGCAGATGCCGAATATGCCGAAAATAGCGCGATGGCGGCAGTTCTGGTGCCGGTCAACTAGGGCTGATGTCCTTTCGCAATATCCTTGATGGGGCCGCAAGTATGGGTGCGGCCCTTGTCACGACTGGCGTCTGTGGTGTGCCAGCCTGGTTTACGGTGCAGGCGGTGCGGGCCGATATCGCCCCGGTCTGGGCTTATGGGGCGGCGGGCGTGCTGGCAGCAATCGGAGCAATCTTGACTCTGGCTTTCGGACGCAAGGCACTCGCCGGGGTCGCGCCTACCAGACAACGGCGCCGCTGATGTAAGATGGGTTTCAACCCATCCGGGTTTTGGAATTTGATATGCATTTAGCTGAATTGAACATCGGACGACTGATTGCGGCCACGGACGATCCGCGGGTGGCAGAGTTCATGGATAATCTTGACCGGATCAATGGGCTGGGCAAGCGGATGCCCGGTTTCGTGTGGATGATGGAAGGGTCGGGCGAGCCGGGACGCGGCAATACCGACAATTGCATCGACGGTGATCCGCAGTTTGTCGCCAATCTGTCGGTCTGGGAAACGCCGCAGCAGTTGGAAACCTTCGTGTTCGGGACATTGCATGACAAATTCATGCGCCGGGGCAAGGAATGGTTCGAAGATCTGGTACAGATGCATTTCGTGATGTGGTGGGTGCCGGAAGGCACGCGCCCCACATTGGGCGAGGCGATGGCAAAACTCGCCCATCGCGAAAAACACGGCGATACGGCTGACGCCTTTGGCTGGGACTGGTTGCGCGCCCAGGCCGCGCAATGACCCGCCATCTGGCTGAGTTCAACTTTGGCACATTGAGTTATCCCTGGGGTGATCCACGTATCGCGGGGTTTGAGGCCGCACTGGATCAGGTCAATGCCATAGCTGCCCGCAGCCCCGGTTTTGTCTGGCGCATGCCGGATGACGATATGGATGCGGCGCAGACGAACCCGGATGGACCGTTGGCGGACCGGCCCAATACCGCATCGACATTGTCGATCTGGACCGGGGCCGCGCCTCTGTACCGGTTTGTGACCAGAACCTTGCATGCCCGTATCATGGCGGGCCGCGCGCAGTGGTTTGTGCCCGGTGACAGCGGTTTTCTGGTCTGCTGGTGGGTGCCAGCGGGCCATCGCCCTGACGTGGCTGAAGGTATGGCGCGCTGGCGGCATCTGATGCAGGCAGGCGATACCTACGAAATCTTTGGCGGCAAGGGGTTGCAGCGCGCCGCGCTGGCGGAAACGGGCCAAAAAACCGGATAACGCGCCGCTGATATTGAATAGCGCGGCGTCAGGCCCGATGTCATGCCAACGCAAAGGGCCCGCCCAAGTGGCCGACAGGAGAATGACGATGACCAAGACCCCAGCCTTTATCGCGGCACTTACGGTCGCAACAGTGGCACTTGCAGGCAACCTGTCTGCGCAAACGGCGCTCAAGGATGAGATCCGCGTGCGGGACGGGATTGTTCATGTCGGTATGGCCTACGAGATTTCCGAAAAATGCAGCAGTATCCGCGCCCGCACCTTTCGCGGCATCAGTTTTCTGCAGGAGTTGAAGAATTACGCCCTGGAGCAGGGGTATTCAGAGGCCGAGGTCGAGGCCTATGTGAAAGACAAAGAGGAAGAACGTCGCCTGATCGGGATTGCCCGTACGCAGCTCGCCCGTCTTGGTGTCGTTGAAGGTGATGAGGCCAGCTATTGCGCCGTGGGCCGTGATCAGATTGAACGCAACACGCGCGTTGGCTGGCTGCTGCGATAAGTCGCTGCGTGTGGGCTGAAATTTAACCTCTTTTTTGCCGATCAGACTGGCATCGCCCCCCATGTCGCGTTAGAACGCGGCAACGCGCAGCCACCGCAACGCGGGGCACTGCGCGATAGGGAACAAATAAGGCACGCCATGTCTGATCTGCGCAAAGTCATCATTGATGGGAATGAGGTCGAAGTTGACGGGGCTATGACCCTGATTCAGGCCTGCGAGGAAGCGGGCATTGAAATCCCCCGTTTCTGCTATCATGAGCGGCTTTCCATTGCTGGCAACTGCCGGATGTGTCTGGTCGAGGTTGTGGGCGGCCCGCCCAAGCCCGCCGCGTCCTGTGCCATGCAGGTCCGCGATCTGCGCCCCGGTCCCGAAGGCCAGCCGCCCGTCGTCAAGACCAACAGCCCCATGGTCAAGAAAGCCCGTGAGGGCGTCATGGAATTTCTGCTGATCAATCACCCGCTTGATTGCCCGATCTGCGATCAGGGTGGCGAATGTGATCTGCAGGATCAGGCGATGGCTTACGGTGTTGATTTTTCCCGCTTCCGCGAGCCAAAGCGCGCGACCGAGGATCTGGATCTGGGGCCGCTGGTTGAAACCCACATGACCCGCTGCATTTCCTGCACCCGTTGCGTCCGTTTCACGACCGAGGTCGCGGGTATTCACCAGATGGGCCAGACTGGCCGTGGTGAGGATGCCGAGATTACCAGCTATCTTGGCGAGACGCTGGACAGCAATTTGCAGGGCAACATCATCGATTTGTGTCCGGTGGGCGCGCTGGTGTCGAAGCCTTATGCCTTTACCGCCCGTCCGTGGGAGCTGACCAAGACCGAATCCATTGATGTGATGGATGCCCTTGGATCCAACATCCGCGTCGATACCAAAGGCCGCGAAGTCATGCGTTTTCTGCCCCGTAACCATGATGGCGTGAACGAGGAATGGATTTCCGACAAGACCCGTTTTGTCTGGGATGGCTTGCGCAAGCAGCGTCTGGACACACCCTATATCCGCGAGAACGGCAAGCTGCGCAAAGCAAGCTGGCCAGAAGCGCTGAACGCTGCTGCTGCTGCGATGAAAGGTAAGAAACTGGCCGGTCTGGTTGGTGATCTGGCCCCGGTCGAGGCCACATTTGCCCTGAAACAACTGATCGAAGGGCAGGGCGGTGTTGTTGAATGCCGTACCAATGGCGCCAAGCTGCCCGGCGGCAACCGGTCTGCCTATGTCGGTAACGCCACCATCGAGGATATCGATGACGCCCAGATGATCATGCTGATCGGCACCAACCCGCGTGATGAGGCGCCGGTGTTGAATGCCCGCATTCGCAAGGCCTGGCTGAAGGGGGCGAAGGTTGCCCGGATCGGCGAACCCGCTGATCTGACCTATGATGTTATCGATATTGGTACGGATCGCGCAGCGCTCGAAAACCTGGCAAATCAGGATCATTCCGACAAGCATGGCGTACGCGGTGTGATGATCGTGGGGCAGGGTGCCTTGAACGAGGCCGATGGCGAAGCGGTGCTGAGCCTGGCGATGAAGGCTGCAGAGGCCGCGCAATCCAAGCTGATGATCCTGCACACCGCCGCCGGTCGCGTTGGTGCGATGGATGTGGGTGCCGTGGCCGAGGGTGGCATGGACGCGGTCAAGGATGCTGAGGTGATCTATAACCTTGGCGCTGATGAGGTGGATATCGCCCCCGGTCCGTTTGTGATCTATCAGGGCAGCCATGGTGACCGCGGCGCGCACCGTGCCGATATCATCCTGCCCGGTGCCGCCTACACCGAAGAAAACGGCCTGTTCGTGAATACCGAGGGCCGCCCGCAACTGGCCCTGCGCGCCAGTTTCCCACCCGGTGAGGCCAAGGAAAACTGGGCGATCCTGCGGGCGCTCTCTGCTGAACTGGACGCGACATTGCCGTTCGACAGCATGGCGCAGTTGCGTCAGGCGCTGGTCAAGGCACACCCGCATCTGGGCAAGATTGACGAAGTGGCCGAAAACGAATGGCAGCCTATCCCGGTCAAGACACCGGGCAAGGCTAACTTCCGCAATGCGATTAGCGACTTTTACCTGACCAACCCGATTGCGCGCGCCTCCAGCCTGATGGCAGAGCTGAGCGCAAATGCAAAAGCGCGGGCCAATGCCCCTATGGCAGCCGAATAAGGGGCGAATAGATGGTTGATTTCTTTACCAATACCAACCTTGGCATTGTGCTTGTCATTCTGGGCCAGTGTCTGCTGGTGTTGATCCCGCTTTTGGTGGCTCTTGCATTCCTGATGTATGCCGACCGCAAGGTCTGGGCCGCTGTCCAGATCCGCAAGGGGCCGAACGTGGTGGGTGCCTTTGGTCTGCTGCAAAGCTTTGCCGATTTTCTCAAATACATCGTGAAAGAGATTGTCGTGCCTGCGGGGGCCGACAAGTTCGTGTTCTTCCTTGCCCCGATGATCGCCTTTGTGCTGGCGGTGATTTCATGGGCGGTGATCCCGTTCAACGAAGGCTGGGTGCTGGCCGATATCAACGTGGCCATCCTGTATATCTTCGCTATTGGATCGCTTGAGGTTTACGGCGTGATCATGGGCGGCTGGGCCTCGAACTCCAAATATCCGTTCCTCGGCTCGCTGCGATCTGCGGCGCAGATGATTTCCTATGAGGTGTCGATCGGGTTGATCATCATCGGCGTTATCATTTCGACCGGGTCCATGAACCTGAGCGATATCGTCAGGGCGCAGGACGGAGGTGGCGGGTTGTTCAGCTGGTACTGGGTTGCGCATTTCCCGATGTTGTTCCTGTTCTTTATCAGCGCCTTGGCGGAAACCAACCGGCCCCCGTTCGACCTGCCAGAGGCGGAATCAGAACTGGTGGCGGGCTACCAGGTGGAATATTCATCGACCCCGTTCCTGCTGTTCATGATCGGTGAGTTGATGGCTGTGGTGCTGATGTGCGCCCTGGTGTCGCTGCTGTTCCTGGGTGGCTGGCTGTCGCCGGTGCCGTTCCTACCCGATGGGATCTTCTGGATGATCCTGAAAATGGCGATGTGTTTCTTCATGTTCGCTATGGTCAAGGCGATCACACCCCGCTACCGCTATGACCAGTTAATGCGGATCGGGTGGAAAGTGTTCCTGCCGCTGTCGCTGGCCTGGGTGGTGATCGTGGCGTTCCTGGCGAAATACGAAGTGCTTGGCGGGTTCTGGGCCCGCTGGACAATGGGGGCGTGATGTGATCGGTCGGATCGCCATACCCGCTTTGGCGTTCATGGCGAACGCTGCCGTGGCCGCGGAGGAGGTGACGCATGCCGCTGTGGCTGACGCGCTCTGGGGGCAGGTCGAAGATGTTTGCGGTTCCGAGGCATTTGCTTACGAGGCGGCTTTCCCGGGGGTTTTCAAGAGTGACATTATCGAGAGCGGTCGCGTCGAGCTTCCCCGTGATGGTGAAGGCTGGCCTATGTCGGCCGAAAACAAGCAAATTGTGGCCTATGTGATGGTGCAGGCGGCACAGGTGATTTCTGTTTTGCAGTATGATGCAGCCATTAAGGAATTTTTGGCGAATGGCGTTGCGATTGATGTAGCAACACTTGAAAAAGCCAGGGCAGCAACTGATTTAGCGATCTGTTTGATGCCATTGGGTGATCGGTTTTCGACGTCCGAGGAAGAGGGTATCGCACTGCTTGCCCACCTGGTCACCAAAGATGTGATTTGCAAAAAATGGTTCGCGTTTTCGAATGAAACTCTCGCGACCCCTGTCGCGACCATGACCCAAGACGACTATGTTGTTTCGTGGATAGCTCTTGGTGAACGAACGATTCAGAGTTGCGAGGAGTCCAGCTAAATGACCCAAATCGACTACACCCGTGCCACCAAATACTTTCTTTTGCAGGATTTCTGGTCTGCCTTCCGGCTGACCATGAAATACTTCTTTTCGCCCAAGGCGACGCTGAACTATCCCCATGAAAAGGGACCGCTTAGCCCCCGTTTCCGAGGCGAACATGCGTTGCGCCGTTATCCCAATGGCGAAGAGCGCTGTATCGCTTGCAAGCTATGC
Source organism: uncultured Paracoccaceae bacterium (assembly GCA_947488175.1). Classification (GTDB taxonomy): domain Bacteria; phylum Pseudomonadota; class Alphaproteobacteria; order Rhodobacterales; family Rhodobacteraceae; genus Yoonia. Next base: position 276,328 of record CANKYO010000004.1, on the reverse strand, counting down.
GAGGCGATCTGTCCGGCGCAGGCGATCACCATTGACGCGGAACCACGTGATGATGGCAGCCGCCGCACCACCCGCTATGACATCGACATGACCAAATGCATCTATTGCGGCTTCTGTCAGGAGGCCTGCCCGGTGGATGCCATTGTCGAAGGCCCGAATTTCGAGTTCAGCACCGAGACGCGGGAAGAGCTGTATTACGACAAGGCGAAACTGCTTGAAAACGGCGACCGTTGGGAGACCGAGATTGCGCGCAATCTCGAACTCGACGCGCCGTATCGGTAAGGGACGCGCAGAATGGGTGCCTGGGGCGTAGGATCACTGGACAATGACGGCAGCCTGGATTGGCTGGCTGATTTTGGCGATATGGGGGCTGCGGCGGCCGTCGAGGTGTTGGCAGCGACCGATGAAAGTCTGGCTGATGGCTATATCGATTCCGATGTTGGCAGCGGTGTTGTTGTGCTGGCTGAATTGCTGGCAGCGTCGCGCGGTAAGCCCAATCCGGCCCTGAATGATCAGATTGGCGAGGCTCTGGCCCGCCACAAGGCCGACTTGCTGGCGATTGATGATCTGAAGCTGCGCACCACTAAGGCGTTGGACGCCGTCTTGTCCGATGCCGAGACGTCAGAGCTGTATGACCTGTGGGAAGAGTCGGGCGAATTCGACGCCTGGGCGGCACAGGTGCGCGAATTGCGCGCCCGATTGGAGGCCGCATGACTGACCAGAACCCCTTTGAAGCCATGATGAAAATGGGTCAGGACTGGGCCAAGGCGATGAATCCGGCGCTGGAATCCTTTACCCCCAAAGGGTTCGAGGCCCTTTTCCCGACCATGCCCAAGGACCTGATGGAAACCTTTATGGGCAAGGGGTTGAACCCAGAAGGGCTTGATGCCAAGACGCGCCTGCTGCTGACCCTTGCCGGGCTGACGGTGCTGGGTGCGCAGGCCGAGGCGCAGATCAGGCTGACTGTCCGCCATCTGGTGGAAGCAGGGGCCACGAAACAGGAAATCGCCGAGACGATTGCCCAAATGGGCATGTTCGGCGGGGTGCCTGCCATGACCAAGGCCATGGAACTGGCCACCGAAGTGCTGGAAAAGGACGAGACGGAATGACAGTTTTCGCGTTCACCTTCTATCTGTTTGCGATCACCACCGTGGTGGGCGGGCTGTTTACGGTCGTCAGCCGCAACCCGGTGCATTCGGTCCTGTGGCTGATCCTGGCGTTCCTGTCATCGGCCGGGTTGTTCGTGACCCTGGGTGCCGAGTTTGTCGCGATGCTGCTGGTCATCGTCTATGTGGGCGCGGTCGCGGTGCTGTTTTTGTTCGTGGTCATGATGCTGGACGTCGATTTCGCGGAGTTGAAGGCCGAGATGACCAAATACCTGCCGCTGGCGCTGCTGATCGGTGTGGTGATTATCATGCAACTGGCCATCGCGTTCGGCGCATGGGGCTTTTCGGATGGGGTCGAGGGGCGCATCGCGGCCCCTGCGGGTGATCTGGATAACACCGCCGCGCTGGGTTTGTTGATCTATGACAAGTATATCCTGCTGTTCCAGTTGGCCGGTCTGATCCTGCTGGTCGCGATGATCGGGGCCATCGTGCTGACGCTGCGCCACCGAGTCGATATCAAGCGCCAGAACGTGCTGGAGCAGATGTACCGCGATCCGGCCAAGGCGATGGAGTTGCGCGACGTGAAGCCGGGGCAGGGGTTGTGATGGAAGATTTTTCGTTACGAAAAATCTTCCGGACTGAAGAAATTTTGCAAAATTTCTTCGTGATGAAGGCTGAAGGAAGTGCCAATGATCGGACTTGAACATTATCTGACGGTGGCTGCGGTAGTGATCGTCGCGTCTTCATCATCTCTTGCAGCCGATGATCTGCAGACTGGTTCATGCATTGGATATGATCAAAACTTCGAGCGGCGACTGAGCTTGGCATTGACCGACTTAATGCTGATAAACGAGTGCGGTGGTGCAACATGGTCTGTTCGCGAATGCGGATCAGGAGATCGTGTCGAAGTCCAATTCGGCGGTTATTACTCTGAGGATGTCCAACACAGGGTTGACGACCTAAGAGATCAAATTCTTGCCATTAGTGACAATGCGGGCCTGGAGCAGGTCACGCAGGCGATCTTAAGCACAGGTTGGGTAGCGGATGCGCACACATGGGGTGACGGGTTTCTTGATTGTTCGAGCCTGTGCCACAGCACGTCTCAAGAAGGATGCGCGCAATGATCGGACTTGAACATTATCTGACGGTGGCGGCGGCCCTGTTTGTCATTGGCATCTTCGGTCTGTTCCTGAACCGCAAGAACGTCATCATCCTGCTGATGAGCATCGAATTGATGCTGCTGGCGGTGAATATCAACCTTGTCGCCTTCTCCAGCTATCTGGGTGATCTGGTGGGGCAGGTGTTTACCTTGTTCGTGCTGACGGTTGCTGCTGCCGAGGCCGCGATTGGTCTCGCTATTCTTGTCTGTTTCTTCCGCAACCGCGGGACCATCGACGTTGAAGACGTCAACGTGATGAAGGGTTAAAGAATGCAGATCTCCAGACATATTTCTGGACTTCCGCGAGGGAGTGCCACTTTGGGCTTCATCGGCCTCGCTTCGGCTTGTGGCGTCGCTCCGGAACAATGTGCTGTGAGCGACAATCATTTCGGCAAGGGCGTACCGAAGGATTTAGGAAATGAACTCGTTCTGAACACAAGCAGTGGCTCCTACGGGAACAATCGGACATTCCTGAGTTTTTCCAATTACTCCGTTATCGACTGTCGAACTGGTGAAGAAAAAACCTTCGTGTTGGAGGACATCTTCGAATCTAACAGAGGTACAGACGGTGGACAGACTGATACGTCGCCTGTGGCGATAAGACCTCGGGTTGAGTCTGGCGATGCAGGTGATCAGTTGCTCGCCTATCTGAATGCTGGCAATTTTGAAAGCCTGTCCGAAATAGCAGCGAAGGCGGAAGAACTTGGGATCGTTGTCAGAGAGCAGACAAACGAAAATGAAGACTGCGGATGTGCCGCCTTCTATCCTCGATTGCTGGGCGACAAAGAACCAGCACCGGAAAGAAATGCTTAGGATGAGCAGGGAGTACGATTAAGCCATGGAAACCATCATCCTATTCGCCCCGCTGGTCGGTGCCATCCTTTGCGGGTTTGGCTGGAAGCTGATTGGTGAAACGGCGGCCCAGTGGGTGTCGACCAGCCTGTTGTTTCTGGCGGCGATCCTGTCCTGGGTGGTGTTTCTGACCTTCGATGCGGGCGCCCATCCCAATGGTGGTTATACCGTGCCGATCCTGCGCTGGATCGAAAGCGGCACACTGGCGACCGATTGGGCGATCCGGATGGACCGGCTGACCGCGGTCATGCTGATTGTGATCACGACTGTTTCGGCGCTCGTCCATCTCTATTCGTTCGGCTACATGGCCCATGACGACAATTTCCGCGAAGGCGAAAGCTATCGCCCGCGCTTCTTTGCCTATCTGTCGTTCTTTACCTTCGCGATGCTTATGCTGGTGACGGCCGATAACCTGGTCCAGATGTTCTTTGGCTGGGAAGGGGTTGGTGTCGCGTCATATCTGCTGATCGGGTTCTATTATCGCAAGCCCACGGCCAATGCGGCCGCGATCAAGGCGTTTGTGGTCAACCGTGTCGGTGATTTTGGTTTCGCCCTTGGCATTTTCGCCCTGTATATGGTGACCGACAGTATCCGGTTCGAGGATATCTTTGCCGAGATTCCGAACCTGCAAGGCCAGACCATCACGTTCCTGTGGGCGGAATGGGATACGCTGAACCTGATTGCGGTTCTGCTGTTTATCGGTGCGATGGGGAAATCGGCGCAGTTGTTCCTGCACACATGGCTACCGGATGCTATGGAAGGCCCGACCCCGGTGTCGGCCCTGATCCATGCCGCGACCATGGTGACCGCGGGTGTGTTCCTTGTCTGCCGTATGTCGCCGCTGATGGAATATGCACCCGCCGCAACTGATTTCATCGTGTTCCTGGGGGCCACAACTGCGTTCTTTGCGGCGACCGTGGGTCTGGTGCAGAACGACATCAAACGCGTGATCGCCTATTCGACCTGTTCGCAGCTGGGTTACATGTTCGTCGCTGCTGGTCTGGGTGTGTATTCGGTGGCGATGTTCCATCTGCTGACACATGCGTTTTTCAAGGCGATGCTGTTCCTTGGGGCCGGGTCTGTCATTCATGCGATGCATCATGAGCAGGACATGCGGAACTATGGCGGGTTGCGCCACAAGATCCCCAAGACGTTCTGGATGATGATGATCGGGACGCTGGCGATTACCGGGGTTGGTATCCCGCTGCTTTATATCGGGTTCCCGATTGGGTTTGCCGGGTTCGTGTCCAAGGATGCGATCATCGAGAGTGCCTATGCAGGGACGGCGGGTGGCTATGCCTTCTGGATGCTGGTGGTTGCCGCCCTGATGACCAGTTTCTATAGCTGGCGTCTGATGTTCCTGACCTTTTACGGTACACCGCGCGGTGATGCCCATACACATGAACACGCGCATGAAGCCCCGAATTCGATGCTGGTGCCGCTTTATGTGCTGGCGATTGGCGCGGTGTTCAGCGGGATGGTCTGGTATGGGTCATTCTTTGGGTCGAACGACAAGGTCGGCAAATTCTTTGGCGTGCCTTATGCCGAAGCGTCCGAGCATGGCGAAGAGGCGGCGCATGGTGATGACGCAGCCCATGGGGATGAAGCCAAGGAAGAAAAGCACCATTACAATCTGGTCGGCGCACCGGGTGAGGGGGCCATTCATAACAGCCCTGACAACCATGTTCTGAACGAGGCGCATGAGGTGCCGATCTGGGTCAAGCTGGCCCCGTTCGTGGCGATGCTCACCGGTCTGGCGCTGGCCTATCAGATGTATATCCGCCGTCCCGATCTGCCCGGCAAACTGGCCGAGCAGCAGGCGCCGCTTTACAACTTCCTGCTCAACAAATGGTACTTCGACGAGATCTACGATTTCATCTTTGTCAGACCTGCCGTGGCTCTGGGCCGGATCCTGTGGAAACAGGGCGATACCAACACGATTGACGGGGGCATTAACGGGCTAGCCATGGGGATCATTCCATTCTTCACACGGCTCGCGGGCCGGGCGCAGTCGGGCTATGTCTTCACATACGCCTTTGCCATGGTATTGGGAATCGCGGTGTTGCTGACTTGGGTCACACTGACCGGGGGGGCAAACTGATGGGTAACATCCTTTCCCTCACAACGTTTTTGCCCCTGCTGGGGGCGATCATTCTGGCGTTGTTTCTGCGCGGTGATGACGCTGCCGCACAGCGTAATGCCAAATGGGTTGCACTGCTCACCACGGTAACGACCTTTATCGCATCAATGTTCATCATCTGGAATTTCGATCCGGACAATACCGGTTTCCAGATGGTGGAAGAGCGGGAATGGCTGCTGGGGCTGCAGTACAAGATGGGTGTCGATGGTATTTCGATCCTGTTTGTGATGCTGACCACATTCCTGATGCCGCTGGTGATCGCCGCCTGCTGGGACGTGAACACCCGCGTCAAGGAATACATGATCGCATTCCTGATCCTTGAGACGCTGATGCTGGGCGTCTTCCTGGCGCTTGATCTGGTGCTGTTCTATCTGTTCTTCGAGGCCGGTCTGATCCCGATGTTCCTGATCATCGGTATCTGGGGCGGCAAGAACCGGATCTATGCCAGCTTCAAGTTCTTCCTTTACACCTTCCTTGGCTCTGTCCTGATGCTGGTGGCCATGGTGGCGATGTTCGCCGATGCGGGCACGACGGATATTCCGACGCTGATGACCCATACTTTCGGCACCGAGAATTTCAGCATTCTGGGTGTGCAGATCGTGGGTGGGATGCAGACGCTGCTGTGGTTGGCGTTCTTTGCCAGCTTTGCGGTCAAGATGCCGATGTGGCCGGTCCATACGTGGTTGCCGGATGCGCACGTACAGGCCCCGACCGCCGGGTCGGTGGTTCTGGCCGCGATCCTGCTGAAGATGGGGGGGTACGGTTTCCTGCGCTTCAGCTTGCCGATGTTCCCGGTCGGGTCAGAGGTGATGGGCCCGCTGGTGCTGTGGCTGTCGGCGATTGCGATTGTCTATACCTCGCTGGTGGCACTGGTGCAGGAAGACATGAAAAAGCTGATCGCCTATTCGTCGGTTGCCCACATGGGTTACGTGACAATGGGGATTTTCGCGGTCAATCAGCAGGGGATCGACGGTGCGATTTTCCAGATGATCAGCCACGGCTTCATCTCTGGCGCGCTGTTCCTTTGCGTAGGCGTGATCTATGACCGGATGCATACGCGCGAGATTGATGCCTATGGCGGTCTGGTCAATCGGATGCCGGCCTATGCCCTGATCTTTATGTTCTTCACGATGGCCAATGTCGGCCTGCCAGGGACGTCCGGGTTTATCGGTGAATTCCTGACGCTTGTGGGGATTTTCCAGGTGAATACCTGGGTGGCCGTAGTCGCCACATCGGGTGTGATCCTGTCGGCGGCTTACGCGCTGTGGCTTTATCGCCGGGTGGTGATGGGCGATCTGATCAAGGAAAGCCTGAAGACCATCACCGATATGACCAAGCGCGAGCGGGTGATCTTTGCCCCGCTGGTCGCCATGACGCTGCTGCTGGGTGTTTACCCTGCGCTGGTCCTCGACATCATTGGCCCGAGCGTGAATGCGTTGGTCGGCAATTATGAAATGGCGCTGGCGACCTTTGAGGCCGCTACCCAGTTTGCTTCGAATTAAGGAACAGGCATATGATCTCTGCCGATATCCAAATCCTGATGCCTGAAATCGTGCTGGCGGTGTATGCCATGGCGGCCCTGATCGGGGCTGTCTACACGACCAAGGACGGTATGGCGCCGCTGCTGACATGGGCCACATCAGGGCTGTTTGTGCTGCTGGCGGTGTGGATCGGGATTAACGGGCAAGGGACGAATATCGCGTTTGGCGGTATGTTCGTCGATGACGGATTTGCGCGGTTTGCGAAGATCACGATCCTTTTGTCCGCCGCCGCGGTCCTGCTGATGTCAGAGGCATATATGCAGCGCCGTGGCCTGCTCAGGTTCGAATATCCGCTGCTGGTCGCGTTGGCGGTTGTTGGCATGATGGTTATGGTCAGTGCGGGCGATCTGATGGCGCTTTATATGGGGCTCGAACTGCAATCGCTGTCGCTGTATGTCGTGGCCGCATTGCGCCGTGATAGCGTGAAATCGACCGAGGCGGGTTTGAAGTATTTCGTGCTTGGCGCGCTGTCGTCGGGCCTGTTGCTTTATGGTGCGTCGCTGACCTACGGCTTTGCCGGCACGACGCTGTTCTCAGGCATCATTGAAGCTACTGCTGACGAACCCTCACTCGGGCTGCTGTTCGGCCTTGTCTTCCTGCTGGCAGGCTTTGCGTTCAAGGTCTCTGCAGCACCCTTCCACATGTGGACGCCTGACGTGTACGAAGGCTCGCCCACGCCTGTGACTGCGTTCTTCGCCACGGCCCCCAAAGTTGCGGCCATGGCGCTGTTTGCCCGTGTGGTGCATGACGCTTTTGGCGGGATTGTCGGGGACTGGCAGCAGATCGTGGCGTTCCTGTCCGTCGTCTCCATGTTCCTTGGCGCCGTCGCCGCTATTGGCCAGACTGACATCAAGCGCCTGATGGCCTATTCATCCATCGCCCATATGGGGTTCGCGCTGATGGGCCTTGCCGCTGGCACTGCATTCGGTGTGCAGGCGATGCTGATCTATATGGCGATCTATGTGACGATGAATGTCGGCACCTTCGCCTTTATCCTTGGGATGGAGCGGGACGGGCGGCCCGTCACCAACATCGACAGTTTGCGGATGTATTCAAAGCGTCAGCCCTTGCGTGCGCTGGCGATGCTTGTGCTGCTCTTCAGCCTTGCGGGCGTGCCGCCGATGGTCGGGTTCTTTGGCAAGTTTTATGTGCTTCGCGCCGCCTATGAAGGCGGGTTGGCCTGGCTTGCTGTCGCTGGTGTGATCGCGTCGGTCATCGGGGCCTTCTATTATCTGCGCATCGTCTACTACATGTATTTCGGCGAAGAGGGCGAGGCGCTGGACGGCAAGATGAACCCGGTGCTTTGGACATTCCTGATGGCCTCGGCCCTGATCATGGTCGTGGGTGTCGTGAACCTGTTCGGGATCGAACCCATGGCCGCAGCGGCGGCGGCGACGCTTGTCAACTAACGCCAACGCCCATGGGCATTGGCCCGAAGGCTATGGGCGGGTGGTGCTTGGCTCCGTTGACAGTACCATGGCCGAGGCTGCGCGGCGCGCGGGCGACATCATCAAGCCCACATGGATCATGGCGCGCACCCAGACGGCGGCACGAGGACGGCGCGGGCGCGCGTGGATCGTGCCCCCCGGCAACCTGAGCGCGACATTGATCTTCAACCCCGGCTGTACGGCGGCAGAGGCGGCCAAGCGATCCTTTCTTGCCGCCAATGCGCTGTATCAGGCGCTGGCGATCTACGTACCTGCCGAAAAGCTTAGCCTGAAATGGCCCAATGATGTGTTACTGGCCGGTGGCAAGGTCGCCGGAATTCTGTTGGAAAGCAGCGGGCAGGGGCCCTTTATCGATTGGCTTTCTATTGGGATCGGGGTGAACCTCAAACGCACGCCCGAGGGTGTGACCGACGCCAGTTTTCCCCCGACCAGCCTGATGGCGGCAGGTGGATGGGAAGTAGACGCGGAGGATTTCCTGGCTACGCTGGCAGACGCCTATGCGACACAGGAGGACAAGTTGCGCCATTTCGGGTTCACCCGCATCCGCGGCGACTGGCTGGCAAATGCCGCACGTCTGGGCGAGGTGATCACCGCCCGCACCGGGCGCGAGGACGTCACAGGGATCTTCGACAGTATCGATCAGGATGGCAATCTGGTGCTGATTACCGGCACTGGCCCGCGCGCGATCCCGGCGGCGGATGTGTTTTTCTAAGGGAGGCGGGCCCATGCTTCTGGCTATTGATTGCGGCAACACCAACACTGTGTTTTCCATCTGGGACGGTGAACAGTTCATCGCGACATGGCGGGCCAGCACCGAATGGCAGCGCACGGCGGATCAGTATTATGTCTGGCTCTCCACGCTGATGCGGTTCCAGAACCTGGATGTCCACATTGATGAGATCATCATCAGTTCGACCGTGCCGCGTGTCGTGTTCAATCTGCGGGTCTTTGCGGACCGCTACTACAATTGCAGGCCTCTGGTGGTGGGCAAGCCTGATTGCTTGCTGCCCCAGAACCCGCGTGTCGATGAAGGCACACAGGTCGGTCCGGACCGGCTGGTTAATGCCGCCGGTGCGTATGCCCGGCATGGCGGTGACCTGATCGTCGTGGATTTTGGCACCGCCACCACCTTTGATGTGGTGGCGAGTGACGGCGCCTATGTTGGCGGGGTCATCGCCCCCGGCGTGAACCTGTCGCTTGAGGCGCTGCACAACGCCGCCGCCGCCTTGCCGCATGTGGACATCACCAAGCCGCAAAAGGTGATCGGCACCAATACGGTCGAATGCATGCAATCGGGTGTCTTTTGGGGTTACATCGGGCTGGTGCGTGAGATATGCGCGCGGATCAAGGCCGAACGAGGCGTGCCGATGCAGGTGATCTCGACCGGTGGGCTGGCCCCTCTGTTTCAGCAAAGCGAAGCGCTTTTCGATGCGTTCGAGGACGATCTGACGATCCACGGCCTGACCGTGATCCATAAATATAACAAGGACAATGCATGACTGACCGCCTGATCTATCTGCCCCTGGGGGGCGCCGGCGAGATCGGCATGAACGCCTATGTCTATGGCTATGGACCGCAAGGCAAGGAAAGGCTGATCGTGGTCGATCTGGGTGTGACTTTCCCGGATATGGACGGCACGCCGGGGGTGGACCTGATCCTGCCCGATATCGCCTGGTTGGAGGCGCGGAAAGAACGCATCGACGGCATCTTCATCACCCACGCGCACGAGGATCATGTGGGGGCCATCGGTCACTATTGGGAACGGCTCGGCGCACCTGTCTATGCCCGCCGCTTTACCGCCAATATCGCCCGGCGCAAGCTGGACGAACATGGCCATCCTGAAAGCGTGGTGAAGGTGGTTGAGCCTTATCCGCATGTGATCCCCTGCGGGCCGTTCAAGGTTTCTTATCTGCCCATCAGCCACTCGATCCCCGAAAGCGCGGGTCTGCTGATCGACTGCCCGGACGGGCGCGTGTTGCATTCGGGCGATTTCAAGATCGATGAGACGCCCGTAGTTGGTGATCCGTGGGATCAGGCGTTGTGGGAAGAGGTCTCAAAAGACGGGGTCAAGGCGTTGGTCTGTGACAGCACCAATGTCTTCTCGGACGCGCCGGGGCGGTCAGAGGCCTCTATCGGGCCGACGATCACCGAACTGATGCAGGACGCGACGGGTATGGTCGTTGCGACCACGTTTGCATCCAACATCGCGCGTTTGAAAACGCTGGCGGTTGCCGCGAAGGCCGCTGGGCGATCCGTGTGCCTGCTGGGCCGGGCCATGCGGCGCATGGTCGAGGCGGCGACGGAAGAGGGGATCCTGCAAGGCTTCCCCGGCACGGTCTCGCCCGAGGATGCGCTGGGTATTCCCCGCGAAAACCTGATGCTGCTGGTCACTGGCTCACAGGGTGAACGGCGTGCCGCGTCCGCTCAACTGGCGCAGGGCAAGTATTTGGGGTTGTCATTGAAGGAAGGGGACACGTTCCTGTTCTCCTCCAAAACCATCCCCGGTAATGAACGCGGCGTGATCCGGATCATGAACCAATTGTCCGAACTGGGCGTCGACGTGATCGACGATGCGGGCGGCAAATATCATGTGTCCGGCCATGCCAACCGTCCCGATCTGGAACGGCTGCACCAGATCGTGAAACCGCAAATCCTGATTCCCATGCATGGCGAACACCGGCACCTGCGCGAGCATGTGAAGGTCGGGAATGCAGGCGGGCTGACCGGGATCGTCGCGGTCAACGGCATGATGATCGACCTGTCAGGCAATCAGCCCACGGTGGCCGAATATATCGACACCGGCCGGACCTATCTGGACGGGACGGTACAGATCGGCGCGCTGGACGGTGTGGTGCGCAACCGCATCCGCATGGCGCTGAACGGGCATCTGATCGTGACGCTGATCATTGATGAAAACGACGAACCGCTGGGTGATCCCTGGGTTGAGATTTCCGGCCTGCCTGAGATGGGGCGCAACAATGCCGCGCTGGTCGAGGTGGTCGAGGAAGACCTGAGCCAGTTCCTAAACCGTGCCAACGCCAAGACGCTGCGGGATGATGACAAGCTGGAGAAAGAGCTGCGGAGCATCGCGCGGAAGTCAGCGCAAGGCGAGATCGGCAAGAAGCCAGAGGTGACGGTGATTGTGAGTAGGTTGGGGTAGGCTTTTTCGCCCCTGAACGAAAGGGTCTCATAAAGGGATAGTCAGGCTTGCCGGCAAAGAAACTGATAACAAGCGATCAACTGGAAAAGGTGGCGACAGCGATTTTTAATGGCGGCGCGGTTCGTGTTTTTGACGTCTATTCTGAGAATAATTGTACGATTCAAAAGTATGATGATGCGGAGATGGTGCTTTACAAGCTGTTTTCCGACCTCACGGAACCACGGCACTATTCGTTTCTCGGTATTCGTTATGACGACTTCGGAGCCGACGTAGAAACAGAACGCATCGAACTTAATCCGGAAAAGTTTCCGAAAGCCTCCTTTCGACACAGGTGTTCTGGTTGGGGAATGATCACTTTTCATGTCAAAGCAGTTGAAGACGGAGTTTTGGAAGCCGTATTCAATGCAAACTCATTCAAACGCGCTCAAGCATTGGAGCTAACCTTGCCAGCACTTGGCCCAGTTAATGCTTGGAACTGGCACCGCGTGGACAGTCAGACAAGAAGGCTAACGCGGGTGCTGGCAAAACTGGAAAAAAGCCGAAAGTAAGTTTGGCGAGATGCTCAATCAGACAGTAGGACATCGCCCGACCTGGAGGGCGTTGTGACATCAATGAACGGCGCTGCATTGCCAAAACACGCGACGTCGCGCTTTTTTGCAACGCCGCAAAATCGCCCTCCGGGGTGAGGTCGGGCGATGCCCGGCTTTGCCGGGCGGTGTCGGTGCAAATGAATTGCGAGGCATTGTAGGTCGGGGCTTGCCCCGACCGTTGTCATACTTTCGCCCGTTCCTCAAAGCTCATCGCGATGAACGCGGGCGTATCCTCGCCCATGCCCACCACATCAGGCTCGTTTCGGCCGCGTCCGCGTCCGCCGCGTGACCGCTCTTGCCGGGGCTTTTCTTCGCGCCTTGGTTTGTCATCCCGCTGCGGTCTTTCGTCCTGCGCGGGCTTTTCGACCGGTTTCGCCTCGGGTGCTTCACCCTCATCATCTTTTTTCCGGCGATTACGCGTCCGCTTGGGCTTTTCCTCGGTCTTGGTCTCTTCCCTGGCCGGTGCGCCCTTCATCGGGTTGTCCAGGCGCGGAATGCTTTCCTTGACCAGCCGTTCGACGTCATCAAGGTTTTTCTCGTCCCGTGGGATGCAGATCATGATCGCGGTGCCGGTCCGGCCCGCGCGACCTGTGCGCCCGATCCGGTGCACGTAGTCTTCGGCATGGCTGGGGACGTCGAAGTTGAATACATGGGTCACGGCGGGGATGTCGAGGCCGCGGGCGGCCACGTCTGAGGCTACAAGGAACCGCAGCTCATTATCGCGGAACTTGTCCAGCGTGCGTGTCCGGTGCGACTGATCCAGATCGCCGTGGATCGCGGCGGCGTCATAGCCGTATTTGTTCAGCGATTTCGCAACGATATCCACGTCAGACTTGCGGTTGCAGAAAATGATCGCGTTTGTGCAGGCGTCACCCTCGGCATCGATCAGCGCACGCAGCAGGGCACGTTTTTCCGATGGCTCCTTGGGTTTCGCTGACCCTTTGAACATCACGACGCCCTGTTTGATGTTCACATTCGTCGTGGCCGCACGGGCCACTTCGATCTTGGCCGGATTGGACAGGAATGTGTTGGTGATCCGCTCAATCTCGGGCGCCATAGTCGCGCTGAAGAACAGCGTCTGGCGCGTAAACGGCGTGCGTTTGAATATTTCCTCGATATCCGGGATGAAGCCCATGTCGAGCATGCGGTCAGCCTCGTCCACCACCATGACCTTCACGTCGGTCAGGATCAGCTTGCCGCGTTCGAGGTGATCCAACAGACGACCGGGGGTCGCGATCAGCACATCGACGCCCTTGTCGATGATCTTGTCCTGATCCTTGAAGCTGGTCCCACCGATCAGCAAGGCCTTGGAAAGCTTAGTGTATTTGGCGTAGGTGTCGAAATTCTCGGCCACTTGCGCCGCCAGTTCCCGTGTGGGGGCCAGCACCAGCGAACGGGGCATCCGCGCGCGGGCCCGGCCACGGCCCAGAAGGGTGATCATCGGCAGGGTGAAGGCGGCGGTCTTGCCGGTGCCGGTCTGGGCAATTCCCAGCACATCGCGCCCTTCGAGCGCGGGCGGGATGGCGCCATCCTGGATCGGGGTGGGGGTGTCGTAGCCGGTTTCGGCGACGGCCTTGAGAACCTTGGGATCAAGGTTCATGTCAGAGAATTTGGTCATATACGTCCTGTTTCTGCGGGTCGGTCCGCAAAGGTGAGAAGGACGCAAAGTTCCGCGCGTCCCGGGCATCAAGGGCCGGATTGGCCGTGGCTGCGGATAGCGGAATTGCTGCGCTGCGTCAAGGCGGCAGCCCCCGTAACGTCCCGTATCATCTGGCCTTTTCCGCCGCGTGGCGCATATGGGCAAAGCGGCGAAAGACGGTGCCGTCGTCGTGGTTCAGCGCCGTCAGCAGGTGCCGTGCCAACCGCCCCGTGGCGGGTGCATGTTTCGCGTCGCGCCATAGGGGGGCCAGCAGATGCGCCTCCAGATCGCCCTTGAGGACGGAAAAATCCCGCATCCCCATGGGCAGAGGGGCTTTGTTGCGGTCCTTGATCCTGAACGGCTCCTGCGGGGGCAGGCCGGAAAAGGCCCGCTCCGCCTCGTATATTTTCATCAGCGAAAACAGGATGTTGAAGGATTCGGCGAGCTTCCGGTCCGCCTCGTCCTGCCCATGATCGGCGAAGGTGATGATCGCCGAGATCAACCAGCGGGTGGGCAGGTTGTCGAGCAGCCAATCCTCTTCCTCGGCCCAGAGCCGCAGGAACAGGGCAGGGGTGTGATCGGGATAGGTGTGCTTACGCAAATGCGAGATCAGCAACCCATGCAACAGGGCCAGTTCGCTATGCCCCGCCAGTTCCCCCAGCAGCATGTGCCGTTTCTTCGCGACCCGGCTGAGCCCGTCGGGGCGCGGGTTGATTTGCGGGGGCAGTGGCTGGGTGGCGAGCGCCTTGAAATCTACGTCTATCGGGGCCAGATTCTCGCCCGCTTCATGGGTCAGCAGCGACCGCCGTTTCTGGTATTGCGGCAGCAGGGTGCGGATCCCGCCGGGAAAGGTTTCATCATTCTTGGTCATCTGGCCCCTCTGCCGGTGATTGGCCCCAGTATCGGGGGCCGCGCCATCCCTTACAAGCCCGCCGTCGGGTGGATCGTGGGACGATAGGCTTTCGCCAGAACGGCCAGCGTCGGGGCGGGTGTCAGGACGGTTGCCATGCCCGTGCCCGGTCTGTCGATGGCAGGGCCATAGCCTGCTGGCGTGTAGGGGTGCAGATGTTGGTCAGAGACCAGATGGGCACGCCCGGCATGGTCGATCATCGTTCCAGTCGGCAGGTCAGCCATGGGCGCGTGATGCACCCGCTGTGTCCGGCTTCGGGTTGTCACGCGTGCGGCATGAAGCACCTTGTCCATCTGCGGCGCCTTGGGGCGGGTTCCGGTATGGGCGGCCCAGGCATCGGCAAAGCGGTCATAGGCGTCACGCCGGCAATAGCCACAAGGGCGGTGGCCTGCGGCAGAGGCCACAGCCTCGTCCAGAAAGAACAGCTCCGTCCATTTGCGGCCTGTCATCACCTGTCGCTTGCGCCCCTGCCAGTCCAGCGTGCAGCAGATCCAAGCATGATGCGACCAGCGTGCGGTGCCAAGGGTGCGGTTATCGCGATGGATGATCCCACGGTTACCGGTCAGCGTGCCACGGGCGGGATCTGAGACAATCTCGCCCGTTGGCAGTACGCGGTTTTGGAGGGGCATAGCGACCTCTCATGCGCAGGGCCAAGGCAAGGACAAATCACTTCATCGGGATGCGTAAAAGATGTTGTCAACCGGCGCCATACCTTCATTTACGATTGCGAGAGCGTTATTGTTTTTGACAATTGTGCCCGTAACTGCGCCAGAGACATGTGTATCCGGGCCCGATGCCGAAGCCCCAAGAAATTCGCCGCGGATTTCTGCAAATGACTCATACTGGTCGCCATTATTCGTAAGGGTCCCTTCCAAATCTGCGTTGAACGTATAATTCAAAGTAGTGTCGGTGTTCCGATCGATCACACCACGTTCAAGCGACAGGGACCCAGTATATTGCTCTTCGCTTGAGTCAACAAAGTTGCTGGCATTTCCGCTGATAGTGTCGGCAACGAAGTTGGCTGTGAGTGTCAAATCACTTAGGAACTGGACTTCGTCAGCACCATTTTCGTCAAGAATGAATCCCAGCGTTCCATTATAAGTTGCACTGCCTGCTGTCGGGCCATCGGGCAGGTTCATTGGCTCGACAACTGTCAATCCGCCAGTGTCATTTCGCAGAATGTCTTCCTCGGCAGCTAGTTCGGCGAAGGTCAAAGGATCTGGCCCATCACCACCACTGCTCCCACATGCACTTAGCGCAGCACCCGACGCTCCGACTAAAATCACTTTCAATACAGTTTTCATGTCAATTTACCCCCGTAAATATACCCACCTCATGTTGGCGAAGCTGCGGCGGCAATACAAGAGGGGCTTTGACGGAGTGGCGATATTTGCCGCTCGCGCTTACCGTGGCCTATTTAGCACCTGCCGGAACAGAATACCGGGCACGATGCCTTCATATCGCCCGCGCCGTCCCTGAACCCGCAGAGGCAGGCCGGTGCGGGCGGCGGTGCGAAATGCGGCCTCGGTCAGGTGGATCACCCCCACCTCGGCCCGTTGGCAGCCGTCGATGCAATGGGTCAGCAACCGGTCATGCCGTTGATATTGCAGTTGAACATTGCCTGAATACATCGCCTCGACAATCGGGCCATTGGGGACGCGGCGACGGATATTGATCAGCACGCCATAGGCGCGCGTGCCGCCGCGTTCGATAATAACAGGGCGAACCACCATGATCGCCTTACGATCACGAAAAATCTCGTATTCTGGCGTGTAGAATTCATTGAAGCCGGTCCAGTCGTCATACCGGCTGATGATATCCGCACCGGGTGCGCAGCCCGCAAGGCAGACAAGCAGAGAAAGGGCAAGAAACCGCATGCCTGAGATGTCGGTCAAAACGGTTAATCAAACGTTGATTGGTGAGCTGACCGATTGCGAAGGCAACAGGGGCGGCACAACCGCCGCTCCCAATTTCATTGCATCTGTCAATCAGGCATCACGACCGTTCTGCAGGCGTCTGCGAGAGGTTAGCGCGCCTCACCAACAAAGTAGCTGTTACCGCTGTCAATCATGATGGGTGGGCCATCCGTTGTGATGATCTGACCATCCAGACGACCTGAAATGAACTGTTCTGCGCCGCCGTAAAAATCACCAAGTATGATCATGTTATCTGTGCTGATTGTCCGGTCGGCGGTCGTCAACGTGGCGTCAACATCGGCCCCAAAGGTATAATTCGTAGTGACGTCGGCTGCGCGGTTGATGCCGCCATTGCTGATTGTCATTGTGCCGGAATAGATCGCTTCGTTTTCGTCCGCGAAATTAGTTGCGCTGCCCGTTATTTCGTCATCTTGGAAATTAGCAGTCAATCTCAGATCGCCAAGAAGCTCAAGGCGCTCTTCGCCGGGTTGTTGAGCCTGAAAGCCAATTACTCCGACATATCCCACGCTGCCAGTATCGCGCAGGGTCATGGGGTCTGTAATATTTGCAACTTCACGGCTGAACTGGTCTGCAATTTCAAAGTAACGTGTATCAAGATCGGAATACGACACCGCGTCGGCGCCACTACTTCCGCCGCCGCAGCCGGCCAAACCCGCCACACACACTACACAAATTGTTCGAATGAAAGTCATTGAGAAACTCACCTTAGTCTACGCCCCACACGGATAAATTGCATGAGCAGTTCGGAAAGTAAATTGGTAAGAGGCGTGTCAACGGACCCTTACACCATCATCTCTTTCGTCGCTGTCAGGGTCACGTCGGGATAGTCGCGGCCGACCCTGTCAATGTCCCATTGCAGGCGTGTCAGGTACACGGTGTCGCCGTCATTATCGGTGGCGATATGCTGTTTGTTGGCGGCGGCGAATTTTTCGACCGCGTCCTTGCTGCCGGATACCCAGCGGGCAGAGGTGAATTGTGACGGTTCAAACCGCACGGGCAGTCCATATTCCATCTCGATCCGGGAGGCCAGAACCTCGAATTGCAGCGCGCCGACGACGCCGACGATAAAGCCGGACCCGAAGGTGGGCTTGAACACTTTGGCCGCCCCTTCCTCGGCAAATTGCATCAGCGCCTTTTCCAGATGCTTGGCCTTCATCGGGTCGCCCGCCCGGCAGGTTTGCAGCAGTTCCGGTGCGAAGGAGGGAATGCCGGTCACCCGGATAGCCTCGCCTTCGGTTAGCGTGTCGCCGATGCGCAATTGCCCGTGATTGGGGATGCCGATGATATCGCCGGCCCAGGCTTCTTCTGCCAATTCCCGGTCGGCGGCCAGAAACAGCACCGGATTGGTGATCGCCATCTGCTTTTTCGACCGCACATGGGTCAGCTTCATGCCACGTTCGAAATGGCCCGAGGCGAGGCGAAGAAAGGCCACTCTGTCCCGGTGTTTGGGGTCCATATTGGCCTGTACTTTGAACACGAAACCGGCCACTTTGGGTTCTTCGGGGGCCACATTGCGCGGCTGTGCCGTTTGCACCTGTGGTTCCGGCCCGTAGGTGCCTATTCCGTCCATCAGTTCCTTGACCCCGAAAGAGTTGATGGCCGAGCCGAACCAGATTGGTGTCATCGACCCGTTCAGCACCGCCTCATGGTCCAGAGATGGCAGGAGTTCCTTGGCCATCTCGATCTCTTCGAGGAATTTCTCCAGCAGGTGAGCCGGCACATGTTCGGCCAGTTTCGGATCGTCCAGCCCGTTGATCTCAATGCTTTCGGCGATCTTGTTGCGGTCGGCGCGGTCCATCAGTTCCAGCCGGTCGCGCAGAATGTCGTAGGTGCCGATGAAATCGCGCCCGACACCGATGGGCCAGGCAGCGGGGGTGACGTCAATCGCCAGGTTTTCCTGAATTTCGTCAATGATCTCAAACGTATCGCGGCTTTCGCGGTCCATCTTGTTGCAGAAGGTCAGGATGGGCAGGTCGCGCAGGCGGCACACCTCGAACAGCTTTTGCGTCTGGCTTTCGACCCCCTTGGCCCCGTCGATGACCATGACGGCCGCATCGACCGCAGTTAGCGTCCGATACGTATCTTCCGAGAAATCCGAGTGGCCGGGTGTGTCGACCAGATTGAACCGGTATTTTTCGAAATCAAACGACATGGCCGAGGCCGAGACAGAGATTCCCCGGTCCTTTTCCATCTGCATGAAATCCGACCGTGTGCGCCGCGCCTCGCCTTTGGCGCGTACCTGTCCGGCCATCTGAATGGCGCCGCCATAAAGAAGGAATTTCTCTGTCAGGGTCGTCTTGCCCGCGTCCGGGTGCGAGATGATCGCAAAGGTCCGGCGGCGGGCGATTTCGGGGGGCAGTGCGGGGCGATTTGTCATGTGGCACGCTTTATGCGGTTGGCAGGCAAAGGGCAATGCGGGGCGCGCTTAACCGAAGCTTTGGGTTTTGCTGATAGCACGAGGGCACAGGTCTGAAACCAAGGGGCAGTGATGCGGGTCATGGTGATGGCCGCCCTGCTGCCGCTGATGGGCTGCGGCGGTGGTGGCGGTGGTGATGGCGGTGGTAGCGGGATTGATCCGCGCCTATCGCGCATTGATATCTACGAATCCCAACGCTTGCGCGTGCTGGGTGACCCGGGCGCGGGTGTTATGGGTATGCCCATGACCGAGGCGGGCAATATACCCGCAACCGGCACCGCCGATTTCACCGGATCGGTTACAATCCGGGCCGAGACGAGCCCGGCCACATCTGTCTTGGCGGGCGACGCGACAATCACCATGGATTTTGAAGGGGCCGAACCGGTCACCGGGACCTTTGGCAATTTTTTTGGCACCGGTGCTGATGGTGTGCTGCGGAACTATAGTGGAAGTGCGACCATCAGCGATGGCAGCATCGGCCCCGGCAATGAATGGTCGCTTGATTATTCAGGGGCGCTGACCGCGACTGGGCAGTCATTCATTCTCGACGGGACGGTGACCGGCGATTTCCTGGGCAACCCGGTTACGGCCATCGCCGGATCCGCGCTTGAAGCGCAGGTGAATTACAATGGGACGATCACTGACGCAGTAGTGACGGTGGTTGGTGAGGGAAGCCTGTCCGCGCCTTAACCTCCTGTTAAGCATATCGCCGGCAGCATGGACCGTATGGTCCGGACGCTTTTCATCGTCACATTTCTGGCGGCCTGCGGTAGCGGCGGTGATAGCAGCATAAGCACAGAAGCGCGGCTTGCCGCGTTCAATGATGCATTTGCCGATATCACGGCGGCGGGCGTAACACCTGTCAATCAACTGCCGACAGAGGGCAGTATCAGCTATGTTGGGGATATGCGGCTGGAATTGCCGCTGGGCCCATCGGGGGCTGTCGCGCCCTATCTTGGTCGCCTGCAGGCCACGGTGCATTTCGATGATAGCTTGCCGCCGCTATCCGGGACGATCGGCGCGTTTGCAGGGCTGCACGGGGCGTTATCGGGTGAGTTGGAGATCTATGACGGATCGCTCAATCCCGGCGCAGACCCGGATGACGATTACCAATTCGCGGCGAAGCTGACCGGGCGTCTTTCAGATGGCCCGACTGAGTACGATCTGAGTGGTGACATTGCCGGTGATTTCTACGGTCGGACGGCTGATGCGGTGGCCGGCGTGGTCTTTGGCACAATCTCTGACGGGTCAGAGGGGGACAGATTTGACGGCACGTTCGCGGCAGTCAGCCCCTGAGTGAAGCGGGCATCTGCTTTGGCCATTTCTACCAGGCGTCCGACATGCATCAATGCCGGGTCGGTCACGCGTTGCGCTGCCACTGAACGGAGATCCATCAAACAGGATTCGGCCCAGATATCTTGCACTTTGATCACGCAAGATTTTTCGAATTGCAGTTGCACATAATCGACAAAGCCGCCGGTTTGCTGCGACACGCTTGCATTGCCGATCAAGGCGGCGGCTTGAACGGGGCTGTTTATCGGTTGCACGAACAGGCCTTGCGCCGGATGGGCTGACAACGCATGACCCGGCCGCTCGATTGTCGCTGGTGCATTAGTCGCATGCGCGCGCAATGTGCGCCGTCCGACCCAGTTGACGGTTTGCGGGCCGTGATCGCGGGTCTTGATCCTGTCGCCGGTTTGCAGCGTTTCCACGGGCTGTGTCGATCCGTCAGCCATGGTGATCAGGGTGCCTGCGACAAATGACGCCGCGGTCGCCTGCGCAAATCTGCGCGTCGGATTGCCTTGGTCGATATGGATCAGGCGGTAGGCCACGCCGGGCCTGATGGGATCAAGGGGGCACAGATGAACCAGACCATGATTGTCCGTCAAAAGCAGCGCATCGCTGGTCCAGCCATCGGCGCACAGGAAGCGCAAACAGGCCTGAGCCTGTAGCGCTGTGCCGCACGCCGCGACGACAAAACGACCGGCGTCGGCAAGCATGGTCATCGCCATTGCCCCGTGATCCAGCCTGTAGATGTCATCGAGAAACAGAGCATCCGGCAGGGCCAGAGCATCACCCGTCGCCACGCCATCAACGACGCGGAAACTATTGGCGCGGAACAGGTCCGTTTTCTGAGCGTGAGCAGACATGATATGTAAGTGTACCGTCAAAACATAAATACCGAGCTAACCAGACACATAGCGGCCTTTTGCACCCTTATCGCGCATTGCTGCAGCATGTCAGCGATGTTAGGTGAAATTATGACCAAAAGGGGAGGCTGTGCCATGGATCTGGGCATCAAGGGAAAACGCGCACTGGTTTGTGCATCGTCAAAAGGGCTGGGGCGGGGCTGCGCCGAAGCATTGGCTGAGGCCGGGGTTAACCTTGTTTTGAATGCCCGCGGGGCTGAGGCGCTGAATGCAACCGCAGATCAGATACGGTCTGCACATGGCGTTGATGTGGTGACCGTTGCGGCAGATGTCGCAACCGATGCAGGGCGAGCCGAATTGCTGGCCGCTGCAGAAGGTGTTGATATCCTGGTCAATAACGCAGGCGGGCCGCCACCTGGTGTCTGGTCGGACTGGAACCGGGATGATTACATCGCAGCCCTGGACGCCAACATGCTGGCCCCGATCGCGCTGATGACGGCCTTGATGCCGGGCATGATTGATCGTGGCTGGGGCAGGGTGGTCAACATCACCTCTGGCTCGGTCAAGGCGCCCGTTCCGCAGCTGGGTCTTTCCAATTCCGCCCGCGCAGGCCTGACCGGTTTTGTGGCCGGAACCTCGCGGCAGGTCGCCCAGCATGGGGTGATCATCAACAACATGCTGCCCGGCATTCACGCCACTGATCGGGCCGATAGTCTGGATGCTGGTGTGGCCAAGGCACAGGACATTGATATGGCCGCCGCCAAGGCACAGCGCGAGGCGACGATCCCCGCCCGCCGCTACGGCACGTCGGAGGAATTCGGGGCGATGTGCGCGTTCTTGTGTTCACAGCATGCCGGGTTCATCGTGGGGCAGAACATCGTGCTGGATGGTGGTGCCATCAACGCAACGATCTGATGGCCGAGAAATTCAGCCTCAAGGATGATCTGTTCAACGCAGATACGGTAGGGCGGCTTGGCCAGCATTTCGAGGATGCGGGCGTCTTCAAGGCCGCCCCTTTCGTGGCCGATGTCATGGCTGACATGCCGCCGTTGGAATTGAAGGCTCGGATCAACCTGATCGCGGATGTGTTGGCGCGCTATCTACCAGAGGATTTCGACGCTGCGGCAGACGCGATCCAGAGCGCACTGCCGCCACCGCTCGACCCGACGCTGCGCGACGATGATTTCGGCCACTTCATCTATGCGCCGCTGGGTGTTTATGTTGAAAACCATGGGTTGCATCGCCATCTGGACCGCAGTCTTGATCTGCTTGAAGAGATCACGCAGCGGTTTTCAATGGAGTTCTCGATCCGGGCCTTCCTGAACCATCATCAGGCGGCGACGTTGGAAAGGATGCAGGACTGGATCACCCATGATCACTACCATGTGCGGCGGCTCGTCAGCGAAGGCACCCGGCCACGGCTGCCATGGGGGCAGAATGTGGGGCTGACACCTGCGGAAACGCTGCCGCTGCTGGACCGGCTTCATGGTGACCCAACGCGGTTTGTCACGCGGTCGGTGGCCAATCATCTGAATGATATCACCAAGTTTGATGCTGATGCCGCAATCGCCCGCCTGTTGGCATGGCAAAAGGCCGGGAATCAGGCGGGCAAGGAGCTGGACTGGATGCGCCGCCACGCACTGCGCAGCCTGATCAAAGCCGGACATAGTGGGGCCATGGTGCATCTGGGGTATCGCCCGGATGTCGCAGTTGATGTGTCGCAGTTCAGCATCACGCCGGACACGGTTGTAAGGGGCGAAATCGCTGAGATCAGCGTCACGCTGACCACGCAGCAGGATGCCCCGATGATCGTCGATTACATCGTCGATTTCGTGAAAGCGAATGGCAAGACTGCGCCAAAAGTATTCAAAATGAAGGTGTTGGAGGCCAACGCCGACAAGTCTGTTACCCTGCGCAAGATCCATCGGTTCAAGGATGACGCGACCACCTTTACCCTGCATCCCGGTGCTCACCATCTGCATCTGCAGGTCAATGGCCGGATCGTGGCGGATGCGCCTTTTCATCTGACCTGACCTTGCCCATAAGCGCCGCAGTTGTTAGGTGCGCTATACCCAATTGTTTCAGTCAGGCATCGTTTTCCCTTCATGCAAACCCCCCGCCTCGAAATCAGAAATATCGTCAAGGATTTCGGCGGGCGCCGGGTGGTGGATGATGTGAGCCTGACGGTCATGCCCGGTCAGGTGACCTGCCTGCTTGGGCCATCGGGTTGCGGCAAATCCACGACATTGCGGATCATCGCCGGGGTCGAGATGCAGAATACCGGCACCATCCATGTGGATGGTGAACTGGTCTGCGACACGATCTACAGGGTCCCGCCAGAGGGGCGGTCGATCGGGTTGATGTTTCAAGATTTTGCTCTGTTTCCGCATCTAACGGTGGGGCAGAACGTGGCGTTCGGGCTGAAGAAGCGTGACAGTGCGGCGCGGGTCAAGTCCTTGCTGGACAAGGTGGGGATGGCCCGGTTCATCGATGAATATCCGCATGAATTGTCAGGGGGTGAACAGCAGCGGGTGGCATTGGCGCGGGCGCTCGCCCCCAAGCCGCGTATCATGCTGATGGATGAGCCGTTTTCCGGCCTTGATGACCGGCTGCGCGACGATATTCGGGATGAGACGCTGGAGATCCTCAAGAGCGAAGGTACGGCGGTTCTGCTGGTGACCCATGAGCCGGGCGAGGCGATGCGCATGGCCGATGAAATCGCGCT
The DNA here is from genome assembly GCA_947488175.1 of uncultured Paracoccaceae bacterium. Lineage (GTDB taxonomy): Bacteria > Pseudomonadota > Alphaproteobacteria > Rhodobacterales > Rhodobacteraceae > Yoonia. Next base: position 252,555 of record CANKYO010000004.1, on the reverse strand, counting down.
GATGCGCGATGGCCGGATCGTGCAGCGCGGCGCGCCGTACAATATCTATAATGCACCCAAGGATCTGAAATCAGCAGCTTTCTTTAGTGATATCAATGTAATCAACGGTAAAGTTGAAGGCGCTTTGACCGATACGCCCTTTGGTCAGTTTCTTGCTCCCGGCGTGCCGGATGGGACCGAGGTTGATATCGTGATCCGTCCCCAACATTTGAAAATCGACTTTGACCGGCAGGGGCGCGGGCCAAACCCCACACCGCAAGATGGCACGCCCGCACGCGGCATCGTCCAGCGATCGCGGTTCATGGGCGCGCTCAGCCTCGTCGAGTTCAAGATGGATTTTGATGGGTCGATCCTGCGCGCCACGGTGCCGACGGTCTTTCTGCCGACACCGGGTACACCACTGTGGATCATGTTCCGGCGGGACCGGTGTTTTGTGTTCCCAAAAACGTAAAGAGTTTCAGGCGTTGCGATAGGCGGACCGGTGACTTGCCACCTTGCCAAACGTCCCGACCGCATAGCTGAGCATGGCGCTGATAAACAGCATCTCGCCCCCATCCTCGAGGATCAGGAAAACGCCGCCAAGCACGGTGTTGTCCGGCATCAGCCCATGTACGACATCCAGCACGACAGCGCAGAAAATCACCCCACCAAATAGCCACGCCATCGGCATGACCTTGCGCCGCAGGCTCTGGTCAGCAGCCCGCCAACCGATGTAGAGAAACACGGCGCCCACGGCCCCCAACAGCCCCCAGATTGCCAGTTCGCCAATCTGAAACGCCACGGGGCCAATCGCCTTATGGAGGCTTGTCCATATGACCAAGATGGGCCCACCGCGCTCGTGCAGCAACAGCATGTCGTCACCGAGCACCAGCAACAAAAACAGGCACATCATCAACAGCAACAGCAATCTGTCCTGCAGATAGGATCGGAATAATATGGCGATCAGCAGCAGCCATTTGAGATAGTTGAACATCTCACCCAGGCTCCAATCGCGGGCGACGTTGAACAGATCGGGCCAGACTGTCACACGTTCCATGACAATCATCAGCCCGAAACTGATGCTGATGGCGATCAAGGCCAGATCAATACTCAAAAAGACGATAAGCGTCCGCCGGTCAAAGTGACCCAAATCGGTAGTCGCTGCAGATGTCATCATTCAACCTCCGCGATATCTGTCGTCATCATGACGACTTGCGGGTGGCTTTCACAGACGATCAAACAGTGCTGAGCGCTGCATTGCCGATAGATGACCGAGCGAGCCGTTCAAACTGAGTTGGTGATGATTGACGGTGCGACGCCGTGGCGTGCGGCTATTTCAGCCGCGCGGCCCGTCCACCACGCCGCTTGGTGATTTTGCCCGCTCGGCCCGGCAGTTCGGCCATAACCGCCTGCCGCGCCTCCGGTGTCATCCGTGACCATGCGCCGATTTCATCGATGCTGCGCAGACAGCCCGTGCACAGTCGGCTTTCCGGATGGACCACGCAAACCTTGATGCAAGGGCTTTCAATCTCGGCGCGTGCCCAGATGTGATCTGTGTTTTCAGGTTTTGTCACAATGTGCCCTTCATATGCGCCAGACGGTCCAGCATGCCTTGTAGGATATACCCTGCCGCTACATGATCAATGACTTCTCCGCGACGTTTTCGCGACGTATCCGCCTCAAGCAGGGCGCGTTCGGCGGCCACGGTCGACAAACGTTCATCCCAAAAGACGATTGGCAGCGGCGTCAGTTTCTCCAGATTGCGTGCGAATGCGCGGGTTGCCTGGCAGCGCGGCCCTTCGGACCCGTCCATATTCATCGGCAATCCCAGTACCAACCCCTTGATCAATCGCGCCGTCGTCAATTCTAGCAGGGCAGCCGCATCCAGCCCAAATTTCTTGCGTTTGATGGTGGTCAGCGGCGTTGCAATCGACCGCATGCTGTCAGACACGGCCACGCCGATGGTGACGGTCCCCAGATCGAGCCCTGCAATTGCCCCGAAATCAGGAAGCTGTGCCGCAAAATCCTCGGCCGTGTCGCAGATCATTCCAGCACGCCCGCATCGCGCGCGGCATTGGTCAGGATTTCCATGCCGCGCATACTGCTGACAAACACCTGCTGGGCTTCGTTCCACACCGTGCGGGCGGCGTCCTGATCACCCAGCACGCCATAGGCACGGATCAACCGTGCCCAATCCTCTGCCGGGCCGCCCTCGGTCGCCAGCCTGTTGGCGAGGCCGGCCACCATGCCCCCGATCATGGCCGCACGGTCTTCGGGCGACATCTCGGATGCGGCATCCATGTCTTCAAAGGACGGGCCCCGTTCCTCTGGCAGCGCATATTCGACGCCTGCGCGAAATGCTGCATCCTCGATCTGGGCGCGGGCAGAGGCCACGTGAAACTGCCGGGCATCGCCGTTCTCCACGATCTCGCGCCAGATGCGATAGGCGAAATCAGGGCGGTCCGTCTGGTTGTAAAGCGCGCCGAGATAATAGCGGGCTGCGATGTTGCCTTCGTCGCGGTCAAGCATGTCGCGGATCAGCACCTCGGCCTCTGGCGACACAAACCCACCGGCAGCGACAACCATCAGGTCCAGCAAACGGCGGCTGTCATCCATTGTGGCATCCGCGCCTTTCAACTCAATCACCCTGCGCTGTGCGACTGCCGCGTCCGCGTAGTTGCGCAATTCCGCCTCGTGAAACGCCAGCAACTCCCAGGCTTGCAGGTCATCGGGGCGGGTTGGGGCAATAACGCGAAGTTGTTCGATTGCAGTCAGATAATCCTCTGGCGCGTCCACCGGGGGCGGGGCCGGGGCGGCAGCCTCTAACGCGGCCTGCGCGGGGCGGTTAGCTCGCATTTCTGCACTTGCCTCCAGCCGGGCCTGCAAGGGCAGATCGCCGTAACCGGGGACGCCCAGTTGCAAGTAAATCCCAAAGCTCAGGCCTGCGACGATCACGGCCAAAATCAGGGAAAGCGCACGGGCAGGGCGGGCCTTGCCGGCAGGGGCCACTGCCGCCTTGTTGGCGGCCAGCAACCGGCGGGCCACTTCGGTGCGAGCGCGTTCAGCCTCGTCAGGGGCAAGCAGATCGCGAGCGACGTCGCGATCAATCTCGTCCAACTGGGCGCGATAGATGGCGATATCGGGATTATCCTCAGACAGCTTTGTCTGCCGCAACAGGGGGCCGACCACAATCGCGGCAACCCCAAGGGTCAGAACAGCACAGACAAGCCAGAAAATCATGAGGGTCCCGAAGTGAAGCGTCAAAGTGACATAACCATGCGGGGGTGGTGTGAAAACCCCCTGCGACGCAATAGCGTTTTCATCCCGCTAGTCCATGTCGTAAAACGAGGGGCAGACGCCGCTGGCAGTATCCACGTTCCCGGCCTATGGGTTCAAAAACAGGGCAGCCGGCCAGACCATTCAGGGATTCGCGCATGAAACGTTATTCCGCCTTTGCCATCGCCCGCGAGGCGCTGCGCCACCACACCGGGTGGGAACGGGCCTGGGCCAAGCGCGAACCGAAGAAGAAATACGATGTGATCATCGTCGGCGCTGGCGGGCATGGGTTGGCGACGGCCTATTATCTCGGCAAGAATTTCGGGATCACCAATGTGGCGATCCTTGAAAAGGGTTGGCTGGGCGGAGGGAATACCGGCCGGAACACGACCATCATCCGCTCCAACTATCTGCAGGACCCGTCGGCGGCGATTTATGAGAAGTCCCGTAGCCTGTATGAAACACTCAGTCAGGACCTGAATTATAACATCATGTTCAGTCCGCGCGGGGTGATCATGCTGGCCCAGACCCAGCACGAGGTGCGCGGCTACCAGCGCACCGCGCAGGCGAACGCGTTGCAAGGGGTCAAGACCGAATGGATCGGCCCGGATCGCGTCAAGGAGCTGTGCCCGATCATGAATATCGACGGGCCGCGATATCCAGTCCTTGGCGGGCTTTGGCAGGAACGAGGCGGGACCGCCCGCCATGATGCGGTGGCTTGGGGTTATGCCCGTGCCTGTTCTGATATGGGCATGGATGTGATCCAGCAATGCGAGGTGACTGCCGTCCGGCAGGAGGGTGGCAAGGTCGTGGGCGTGGACACCTCCAAAGGGCCGATTGATTGCGACAAGCTGGGTATGGTGGTTGCGGGCCATTCCGGGGTTCTGGCCAAGATGGCCGGTTTCCGGTTGCCGATCGAAAGCGTGGCCTTGCAGGCGTTGGTGTCAGAGCCGATCAAGCCTTGCATGGATGTTGTGGTGATGGCCAACACCGTACATGGCTACATGTCCCAATCCGACAAGGGCGAGATGGTGATCGGTGGCGGCACGGACGGCTATAACAACTATACCCAGCGCGGGTCGTTTCATCATATCGAGGAAACCGTGCGCGCCCTGGTCGAGACGTTCCCGATGATTTCCCGGCTCAAGATGCTGCGGCAATGGGGTGGGATCGTGGATGTGACCGGCGACCGGTCACCGATCCTGTCAAAAACTCCGGTTGAGGGTGTGTTCGTGAATTGCGGTTGGGGTACCGGCGGGTTCAAGGCGATCCCCGGATCAGGCTGGGCGATGGCCGAACTGATGGCGAAAGGCCAGTCGCCGCTGACGGATGAGTTCAGCATGTTCCGCTTCCGCGAGGGCAAATTCATCGACGAAAGCGTCGCTGCCGGGGTGGCACATTGATGGTACCCCAATCGTCAGAGATTTCTGGTTTGGCGCCTTGGCGGCCTGACTGGACCTCAGTCCTTGGCGTCCCGACCCATGGGATCGTCATAGCGGGGATGGTCAAAGTGATCGAATTCATCGTCACTCATAACATCACCACGTGCCCATTCGATCATCATAAAGATGATGGCGGTCGACAGGATACCCCCTGCGATGATCAACAACAGTTCCATGGCCCCAAAATAACAATGCATTTTGTGAAATCGACCCCGGCAAAGGTTAGCCCATGGCAATCGGCGGATTTGGCCATGAATGGCCGAAATGAACGGGGGAATTCCGCCCATGTTTCTATTTTTGGCATATGTGTCTTTATGGGATCACCAGAAATGGAGGATCCACCATGGTTGACTACACACAATCGAAGACCAGCAGCACAGGCGGCATCGGTTTCATCGTTGCCGCAGTCATTGTCGTGCTGGTCCTGCTATATGCGCTGTTTGCGGGCGGTTCGGTCGAAACGACAACCGATCCGGCTGCCGTTGGCGCAACTGAGACAGCACCTGTGCTTGAAGAAACTGCACCGGTTGCACCTGCCGTTCCCGGCACAGAATAAAGCCACTCACTTTGGCCACTCAGAAGGCGGGCGCAGCAATGCGTCCGCCTTTGTCATGGGTGTTGGCAATATCTCTAGAATAAAGGCCTGCCCATGCTGATCCTGCATTGTCCCTATTGCGGCGTCGACGCGGATGAAACCGATCTGCATGCCGGAGGCGAGGCGCATCTGAAGCGCCAAGGCCCCGGTTCATCAGACGCGCAGTTCGAGGATTATCTGTTCATGCGTGAAAACCCCAAGGGTGTGCATTTCGAACGCTGGCGGCATGTTTATGGTTGCGGCAAGTGGTTTCTGGCGGCGCGGTGTACCAGTACGCTTGAGGTGTTCGGCACCTACAGCGCACAGACCACCGAACCGCCGCAGGATATCAAGGATGCCATCAGCGCCAAGCGACCCGGTTGGACCTGGGGGAATTATTCATGAGTACCCGTCTGGCAGATCAGGGCCGTTTGGTGAACAAAAACAAGGCCGTATCGTTTACGTTTAACGGCAAGCACCTACAGGGGTTCGAAGGCGATACGCTCGCTTCGGCCTTGCTGGCCAATGACCAGATGCTGGTTGGCCGGTCGTTCAAGTATCATCGCCCTCGCGGAGTTGTCGCCAGCTGGGCCGAAGAACCCAACGGTCTGATCAACATGGGCAAGGGCGGCACGTTCGAGCCGAACCAGCGCATCACGACGACTGAACTGTTCGAGGGGCTGAGTGCCACGTCGCAAAACCATTGGCCCAGTCTGGAATTCGATGTGGGCGCGATCAATGCGGCCCTGTCCCGGTTCCTGCCGGCGGGGTTCTATTACAAGATGTTCATGTATCCGCGCCCGTTCTGGAAACATGTCTACGAGCCGTTCATTCGCCAGTCTGCCGGGCTGGGCAAGGCGCCCAAGGACCGAGATGCGGATACCTATGAGCATTTCAACGTGCATGTTGATGTTCTGGTGGTGGGCGGTGGTATCGCCGGGCTTGCCGCAGCGCAGGCGGCAGGCGAACGCGGTGCCCGCGTTTTGTTGGTTGAACAGACCGCCCATTGGGGTGGCCGGGCCGCTGTGGACAGCCCCGAGATTGATGGCCAGCCTGCGGCGGAATGGATAAAATCCACCGTGCAAGCTCTTGAAAAGATGGATAACGTTGCGATCCGCACCCGTTGCATGGGGGCGGGGGTGTATGACCATGGCTATGCGCTGGCCTATGAACGACTGACCGACCATGCCCCCGAAATCGATGGCCCGCGTCATCGTTTGTGGCGCATCCGGGCGAAACAGATCGTGACGGCGACCGGGGCGATTGAGCGTCCGTTGTCCTTTGCCGGTAACGATATTCCCGGTGTTCTTCTGGCCTCGGCCGTGCGCGATTATGTGGTGAATTACGGGGTGTCGATTGGTGACCGGACCGTGGTTGTCACCAACAATGATGATGCCTATCGCACGGCGATCATACTCAAACAGGCGGGGCTTGATGTGCCCGCTATCGTTGATGCCCGCGCGCAGGCAGCCGGCCCGCTGATCGATCAGGCCCGTGAATTGGGTATTCGTGTGGAATTGGGCAAGGGTATTGCGTCGGTCAAGGGTGGCAAGCGCGTGACCGGTGTCGGCATCTGTACGCAGGCCGGTGAAGGTGCTGTGCTGGAAGAGATTGCGTGCGATTGCGTCGCGATGTCCGGTGGCTGGTCGCCGGTGGTGCATTTGTGGTCCCATTGCGGTGGCAAGCTGATCTGGGACGCAGATCAAGTGATGTTCCGCCCTGATCCCGAACGCGCGCCGACCGGTGACAAGGGCCAACCCTTTGTTGCGACTGCCGGTATTGCCAACGGGCATCTGTTCACGGCCGAGGTTGTGGGTGATGGCTGGGCCGCCGGGCGGGCCGCGGCCAAGGCGGCAGGTCATATGAAAAAGGGCGGACAGGCCCCGCTGGGTCACGATGTCGAAGAAGGGCCGATTTCGCCGGTCTGGCTGATGCCGCAAGGGGCTGGTCAGGCACTGCGGGCGAAGGCCTGGCTGGACTTTCAGAACGATGTGAAGGTGTCGGACGTTCAACTGGCCGCGCAGGAGGGTTTTGAGAGCGTTGAACATGCCAAGCGCTATACCACGCTGGGCATGGCGACTGATCAGGGGAAGCTGAGCAATATCAACGGGCTGGCGGTGCTGTCCAAATCGCTGAACGCTGATATTCCGGATGTGGGCACGACGACATTCCGCCCGCCCTATACGCCGATTTCGATGGGCGCGATTGCAGGTGCCGCGCGTGGCCCGATGTTTCAGCCGGTGCGCAAGACGCCGATGTCGGATTGGCACAATGCCAATGGGGCGGATAATGAACCGGTCGGTCAGTGGCGCAGGCCCTATGCCTATGTTCGTCCCGGCGAAACCGTGCATGACGCGGTCAATCGTGAGGTCAAGAATACCCGCGAAAACTTGGGCCTGCTGGATGCATCGACCCTTGGCAAGCTGATCGTCAAGGGCCCCGATGCAGGCAAGTTCCTGGACATGATGTATACCAACATGATGTCCACGCTGCCGGTCGGCAAATGCCGCTATGGCCTGATGTGTTCCGAAAACGGGTTCCTGATGGATGACGGTGTCGTGGTGCGCATGGCCGAGGATACCTGGCTTTGCCACACCACCACCGGCGGGGCAGAGCGTATCCACGCCCATATGGAAGACTGGCTGCAATGCGAATGGTGGGACTGGAAGGTCTACGTCGCCAATGTGACAGAACAATACGCGCAGATCGCGGTTGTCGGGCCGAATGCCCGCAAGGTTCTGCGTAAGCTGGGCGGGATGGATGTATCGGCCGAGGCGCTGCCGTTCATGCAGTGGGCCGAGGGCAAGATCGGGGATTTCGACGCACGGGTTTTCCGCATCTCGTTCTCGGGCGAGTTGAGCTATGAGATCGCCGTGCCGGCCGGGCAGGGACAGGCGTTCTGGGACGCGCTGATGGCAGCGGGCGAGGAGTTCGGCGTGATGCCTTATGGCACCGAGTGCCTGCATATCCTGCGCGCCGAGAAGGGTTTCATCATGATCGGTGATGAAACCGATGGCACCGTGATCCCGCAGGATCTGAACCTGCAATGGGCGCTGTCGAAGAAGAAAGAGGATTATCTGGGCAAGCGCGCCCATGAACGCAGCCATATGGCCGATCCGAACCGCTGGAAACTGGTGGGGCTTGAGACGGTTGATGGCTCTGTCCTGCCTGACGGGGCCTATGCGATTGCCGATGGCACCAATGAGAACGGGCAGAAGAACACGCAAGGGCGCGTGACCTCGACCTATTATTCAGCCAACCTCGACCGCGGTATCGCCATGGGGCTGGTCCGCAATGGCCCGGATCGCATGGGCGAGGTGATTGAGTTCAACAAGGTCGATGGCACGACCATCGCCGCCAAGATCATTGATCCGGTGTTTTACGACAAGGACGGGGAGAAGCAGAATGTCTGATGCTGTCAGCGCATTGCAGGGTAAACTGGCCCCGGGAGAGGTGACCATCCGCGAGGCCGGGTTGCGTGGCATGATCACCCTGCGCGGTGATCTGTCGGATAGGGGGCCGCGGTCGGTCTGCAAATCCCTGACCGGGGTGGCCTTTCCTGAACAAGGCAAGGCCAATGTCGATGGCGAGAAGGGCCTGTGCTGGATGTCACCGGACGAGGTGCTGTTGCTTATGCCTTATGGAGAGGTTGGCGATGCGCTGGCGGCGATCGAGAAGGCGCTGAAAAGCAAACACTATCTGGCGGAAAAAGTATCGGATGCCCGCGCGTTGATCCATGTCGAAGGCGCATTCGCCCGCGAGGTGATGGCCAAGCTGGCGCCGGTCGATCTGCACCCCGGCACGTTCGGGCCGGGTGATTTCCGGCGCACGCGGCTGGGGCAGGTGGCTGCGGCGTTCTGGATGCGGGATGAGGATACATTCGCGGTGATCTGTTTCCGGTCGGTGGCGGAGTATGCGTTTGATCTGCTCGCGGAAAGCGCGAAGGCGGGTGCAGTCGGACACTTTGTCGAAGGTTGATGACCAAATCTGACACCGTGACCCACTGTGCGCGCCACGCGGGGGCCGGATAATCGTCTGGCCAGTATTCGCGCTGATGGGTGATCAATCCGTCCTTTACCGTGTGAAACGTGATCGCCCGGGTGTTGATGGCGCCATCAGTGATCGCCACGTCAGTGACCACGGTGTCACCTTCGGCCACGATGGCCTGTACATCAAACTGCCAGCGCCCCGCCGCCGGGTAGGCGGTGTTGATGGCGGCAAAGTCATTTCGACCTTTGATTTGTTCTTTCGATTGCGGCCAGAATCCTTGGAAATCCGGAGCCAGCCACAGACTTGCTGCCGCAAAATCATTTGTTGCCATAGCATCCCAGAATGCGCTGACAACGTCTTTTGGTGTCATCTGTTTAGCTCCTTGCTGGCCTTGACCTTAGGTCGCATTGTGACATGTATCACTTCATCACGTCCTTAACTCAGAAAGATATGAGAAATGGCTTTTGAACTTCCCGATCTTCCCTATGCCCATGACGCGCTTGCAAGCAAAGGCATGTCCAAGGAAACGCTCGAATATCACCACGATCTGCACCACAACGCCTATGTGACCAATGGCAACAAGGCGATTGAAGGCACCGAGTGGGAGGGCAAATCCCTTGAAGAGATTATCGTCGGCACCTATGACAAGAACGCTGTTGCCCAAAACGGTATCTTTAACAATATCAGTCAGTTGTGGAACCATAACCAGTTCTGGGAAATGATGGGCCCCGGCGATTATGGTATGCCAGGTGAGCTGGAAAAGGCGATCACCGAAAGCTTTGGTTCGGTCGACAAGTTCAAGGAAGATTTCAGCGCCGCCGGTGCCGGGCAGTTCGGGTCCGGTTGGGCCTGGCTGGTCAAGGACAGCGATGGCAGCCTGAAGGTCACCAAGACCGAAAATGGCGTGAACCCTGTTTGCTTTGGCCAGACCGCACTGCTGGGCTGCGATGTGTGGGAACATTCCTATTACATCGATTTCCGCAACAAGCGGCCTGCCTACCTGACCAACTTCCTTGATAATCTGGTGAACTGGGAAAACGTCGCATCCCGAATGTGACCTAGACGCCAATGTGTGATAAGGTCCGTCGCAGGGTGCGGCGGGCCTTTTTTGTTGGGAACGTAACGCCGGTTTGCAGGTTCTTATCTTGAATGAAAAACAAAACGGAGGGCGACCCGATGACAGACCGCGAACGTTCCAAAGATGCCAGCAAGGAAACCGAACAAGTAATTGACGCCGAAGGCAGCAACACAGGTGTGCCGGGTGCGCACGGCAAGGGTGCGGACTTCCATAATGGTGCCACCGGTGCCAGCATGGTCCGGGGCGATCATAAAGATATCGCGCCGACCGAAGGCACCGACGATGACTAAGCTGAAGGCAAAGACCTGGGTGCTGGTCGCCGATGGCGAAAAGGCGCTTTTCCTCGAAAAAGAAACCGACCACGAAAATCCTCATCTGACTGTTGTGCGCAAAAAAGAGCAGGACAATCCGTCGGATTATGAACAATCCGCCAATCGCCCCGGCCGCATGAATGATGGCGGACCCGGCCATAAATCCGCGCTCGGTGACACCGATTGGCACGAATTGGCCAAGGATCGGTTCGCGTCGGATCTGGCCGATCTGCTTTATGGTCATGCCCACAAGGGCAATTTCGAGGACATCATTCTGGTGGCATCACCATCGGTTCTGGGCGAATTGCGCGATCAGATGCATCAGGAAGTCAGCGACAAGGTGACTGCTGAAATTCCCAAGACGCTGACCAACCACCCGCTGGACGAGATCGAGAAGATCGTGAAGGCCAGCCTGACCTGATTCATCCGTGGTGGACAAAGCACAAGGCCCGTGGGACATCTCGCGGGCCTTTTGTTGTGGAGAATTGACATGGTCGGGCCGACACTGATGGAAATTTCTGCCGCTGCCGCAGCACTTGAGGATGCCATTATCCGAACGCCCGTTCTACCGTTGTCTGCCAGCCGGTGGGAACGGATCTTGCCTGATTGTGCCAGTGTCACGCTGAAACTGGAATTGTTCCAGCAAACCGGGTCATTCAAGGCACGGGGTGCGTTGCTGGGTATCCGCAACCTGACCGCCGATCAGCGCGCGGCGGGTGTTGTTGCGGCGAGTGGCGGCAACCATGCGTTGGCCGTGTCATGGGCGGCGCGACAGGTTGGAGTCGACGCGCTGATCACGATGCCGCGCGCAACTGACCCGGAACGGATTGCAGGATGCGAGGCGTTGGGCGCGACCGTGCAGCTTTACGACGATATGGCTGGTGCCTTTACAGCGATGAACACAGCGGCCGAGAGTGGCCGGGTCATGATGCACCCGTTTGAGGCCGCGCATATGATCCTGGGGGCGGCAACTTGTGGTCAGGAATATCAATCACAAGCACCAGAAATAGACACGTTCGTTATTCCCGTCGGCGGTGGCGGTCTGATCAGCGGCATGGCGTGCGCCATCAAGCAAACGAACCCCATCGCACAGGTGATCGGCGTGGAGCCGTTTGGCGCGGACAGTATGTATCGCAGCCTTGAGGCAGGCATGCCGTTACGGTTGGAGCAGGTCGATACAATTGCCGACAGCCTGGGCTCGCCCTTGGCCATGCCGATGAGTTTTGGTGTCGCAAAGGCGCATGTGGATCGTGTGGTGCGTATTGACGATAGCGAGATGCTGCAGGCGATGAACCATTACCAGACTAATCTGCGGATCACTGCGGAACCGGCCTGTGCCGCGTCTTTGGCGGCGATCCTTGGCCCGCTGCGGGACGAACTGGCCGGACGGCATGTCGGGATCATTGCCTGCGGTTCGAACATTTCGCTCGCGCGCTATGCGGCGTTGATGGAAGCGTCATAGAACCTCTGTCAGTTTTGCCTCGAGCGCCACGACATCCGGCACGGTTGTCACGAAAGACAGAATGTCATCACCGGCAAAACCGCTGCGCACCACGTGATCCAACAAGTTCTTCAGCGGGTCCCAGAACCCATCGATATTCAGCAAAATAATGGGCTTGGCATGCAGCCCCAATTGCCGCCATGTCAGCGCCTCGAAAAACTCATCCAGTGATCCGGCCCCGCCGGGCAGCACCACAACCGCATCGGCGTTCATGAACATGACCTTCTTGCGTTCGTGCATGGTTTCGGTCACGACAAAACTGTCCAGATCGCGTTTGCCCACTTCCCAATCAAGCAGATGGGTAGGGATGACCCCAAAGGTTGCGCCGCCCTTGGCCTGCACCGCATTGGCGACGCGACCCATCAGCCCGACATCGCCCGCCCCATAGACGAGGCGCCAATTATTACGGGCCAGCATATGGCCCGTCGCCTCCGCCGCAGCGGCATAGCTGGGATTACTGCCATCGCGCGAACCGCAGTAAACACATACAGATTTGATCATCGGAGCACCTTTCACGACGCGCTTGGCTTTGACCGGTCATAGCGGGGTTGCTATGCTGCCTCAACCAGATGTGTTGGGCATCGAAGCATCGCGGTTTATTGAAGGGGGCGGGCCTTGGCTGAGCAAACGAAATCAACTGCGGGGCGTATCGCCTTGGGGGCATTGGCGGCAGTCGTGATCGCTGTTGCTGTATTGGTTTTTCTGCCGCAAGAGCAGCCCGAGGAGGGCGTGACACAGGTTACTCCCGAACCCGCGGTCGACATCACGCCGTCGGATGCGACTGAAACGGCTGAGGCGCCTGCACCGCTGCCGCTCGCGCCGATGTTCGACACCTTTCGGGTCGAACCCGACGGCAGCATGGTCGTCGCGGGTCGGGCTGAGCCGGGGCAGGTGGTCGATATTATGCTGTCAGGCGAGGCGATTGACCGGGTTACAGCCGATGCCTCTGGTAGTTTTGTCGCGTTGCCCCAAGCCGGCCCATCCGATCAGCCGCGGACCCTGACCTTGCTGGCTGATCCTGATGGTGCCGCCATCAGCTCCGAAACCAGCTATATCGTGGCCCCCATCGCCGGGCCCGAGGTGCTGGTTGCCGATGCGCCGACTGCACCAGAGGCACCCGGCACCGAAACGCCCGCAACAATCACCGCCGTAGAGGATGACGCGGTGAATGGCACGCCAGAGCCGGGATCGCTTGAAGCAACGGTTGCTGATCGGGTCACAACCGCCGCAGCATTACCGCCAACTGTCCTGCAAGCTGATGCAGACGGCATCAAGGTCGTGCAGGCCGCCCCAAGCGCTGCCGCCCCGATGGTGCAATCCAATGTGGCACTGGATGCCATCACCTATGACCCATCGGGCGAGGTGCAATTGTCAGGTCGGGCTATCGGCGACGGGGCCGTGCAGGTCTATCTGGATAATCAGCCGGTTACCGCATCACCCGTTACCGAAGGAGGCGACTGGCAGATCGGCCTGCCTGATGTGGATACCGGCGTTTATACCCTGCGGATCGACGAAGTGGATAGCGAGGGTGAGGTCGTGTCGCGCATCGAAACCCCGTTCAAGCGCGAAGAGGCTGAAGAGGTCGCTGCCGTGCTTGCCGAAGAGACTTCGCGCGACGGGTTTGACGTGGCAGTTCGGACAGTACAGCCCGGTTCGACCCTTTGGGCCATCGCCGAAGAAAATCTGGGTGCGGGCATATTCTATGTCGAGGTGTTCGAAGCGAACGCCGATCTGATCAAGGATCCTGACCTGATCTATCCCGGCCAGATCTTTCGCATTCCGGAAATGACGCAATAGCGGCGCAAGGGCTGGTCATCCGCCGGGCGGCACCCTAGGTAAAAGGGCTGTTACCCGGAGTACCTGATGCGTCGCCTTCCCAAAACCGCCACAAATCTCGACAATGCCAAGGTGCAGGGCTGGGCAGTCATCCGGCGCGTTGTGCCGTATCTATGGCCGGACGGGCAGGGATGGGTCAAGCGCCGGGTCATACTGGCATTGATGGTGCTTTTGCTGTCCAAGGTCATCGCGGTGGGCACGCCGATTTTCTACAAGCAGGCGGTTGATGCGCTGGCCCCCGAAGGCGCCGATGCGGCCACGATCCTTGGGCTGAGCGCGGTGGGTCTGACCCTGGCCTATGGTCTGGCTCGTTTGATGACCGTGGGCTTTCAGCAATTGCGCGATGTGGTGTTCACGCGGGTTGGCCAACGCGCGTTGCGGATGCTGGCGCTTGAAACGTTCACCCATATTCACCGCCTGTCCATGCGCTATCACATCACGCGGAAAACCGGCGGGTTGAGCCGGGTGATCGAGCGGGGGGTGAAGGGGGTCGATTTCCTGCTGCGGTTCCTGTTGTTCAGCATGGGGCCGCTGATGCTGGAACTCCTGATGATCTCGGCTGTTTTGTTTTTCCTGTTTGATGTCTGGTACTTGGCGGTCGTTGTTCTGACCATTGCCTTGTATGTTTGGTTTACCTTTCGGGTGACCGAATGGCGGGTCAAAATCCGCAAGGAAATGAATGACCAGGACACCGATGCCAACCAGAAGGCGATCGACAGCCTGCTGAATTTCGAAACGGTCAAGTATTTCGGGGCCGAACGGTGGGAGGCGGATCGTTACGACGCCGCCATGGCACAGTATGAAAACGCCGCGATCCGCACCAATTATTCGCTGGCATTCCTGAATTTCGGCCAATCGCTGCTTATCACCGGGGGGCTTGTTGTTGTCATGGTGATGGCGGCGATGGGGGTCCAGCGCGGTGATCTGACCGTGGGCGATTTCGTGATGGTCAACGCCTACATGATCCAGATCACGATGCCGCTGAATTTCCTCGGGACCGTCTACCGCGAAATCCGACAGGCGCTGATCGATATGGGCGATATGTTCGACCTGTTGGGCCAACCGGCTGAGGTGCAGGACAAGCCGGACGCCAAGCCACTGCTGGTGAATGGCGGGCGGGTTGTGCTGCGCGATGTGTCGTTTGGTTATGATGCGGCGCGTCCGATCCTGAAGGGGATCAATCTGGAGGTCACGCCCGGCCAGACGGTGGCTATCGTGGGTTCGTCGGGGTCCGGCAAATCCACCATCGGGCGGCTGTTGTTCCGGTTCTATGACGTCAATGGCGGTGCCTTGCTGATTGACGGGCAGGATGTGCGCGATGTCACACAAGACAGCCTGCATGCCCAGATCGGGGTGGTCCCGCAAGACACGGTCCTGTTCAATGATACGGTGCATTACAATATCGCCTATGGCCGGCCGGGCGCGTCAGAGGATGACATTGTCGCCGCGGCGAAGGCCGCGAAAATTCATGATTTCATCATCAGCCTGCCGGACGGGTATCAGACCACTGTCGGCGAACGCGGGTTGAAACTGTCGGGTGGTGAAAAGCAGCGGGTCGGCATCGCCCGTACCTTGCTGAAAAACCCGCCGATCCTGCTGCTGGACGAGGCGACGAGTGCCCTCGACACAGAAACAGAGATGGAAATTCAGGCCGAGTTGAAGGCGATGGGCGAGGGGCGGACTGTGATCACCATCGCCCACCGACTGTCGACCATCGCCGATGCTGACCGGATCGTCGTGCTGGAAAACGGCGTGATCGTCGAAGAGGGCAAGCATGACGATCTGCTGGCACAGGAAGGGCGGTATGCCAATCTGTGGAACCGGCAGTCGGATGAGGAAGCCGCCTGAGTCAGCCATGCCACAGGATCAGCCCGTCACCGCCATTGTGGACACGATTGAGACCGCCGTCGCGGACGGGCCGATTGCCGCGCGCGACTTGATGGCGGCGTTTGGCCATGCGGCGCTTGCGCCGACACTGGCCGTCCCGGCGCTGCTGATCGTATCACCGCTAAGTGCGATCCCTTTGTTTTCGTCCTTTTGCGGGCTTGCCATCTTTCTGATCGCAATTCAGGGCGCTTTTGGCCGATCACATCCATGGTTGCCTGGCTTCTTGCAGAACAGGACCGTGGCGGCAGAGCGGATCAGCAGGGCGGTGGCCGTTCTGCGGCGATTGGCGGGTTGGCTGGATTGGGCGACGCGGCAACGTCTGTCATTTCTTGTAAGACGTCCGATGACCCAACTGCTTTATCTGGTCTGTGCAGCCGGGGCCGTCTTGATCCCGGCGCTGGAACTCGTGCCCATGTCATCGACCACCATAGGGGCCGGCGTGTTGCTGATTGCTATCGGAATTTTGGCGCGCGACGGCGTTTTTGCGGTACTGGGCCTTTGCTTTCTGGGACTGGCGGCAATTCTGCCGTGGCTGGTGGTATCTCGCTTGGCCGGTGCCCTTGGGTAAACTCACCAATTGTCATCGCTGATAACCGGCGATAGGTTCCACGCATATAACTCCCGAGGTTTCAGATATGTCTATGCTGCGCGCTGCCCTTATTCTGGGGCTACTCTCTGCTGTTGGTCCCTTTGCGATTGATATGTATCTACCGGCCATGCCTGCAATTGCGGCCGGCCTGCAGGCGGATGTCGCCGCGGTTCAACTGACGCTGATCTCGTATTTTGTGGCTTTCGGGATCGCGCAACTGGTCTATGGGCCGTGGGCCGATCAGGTGGGGCGCAAGAGGCCGCTTTATGTCGGCCTCGCGATCTTTGTGGTGGCGTCGATTGGCTGCGCCATGGCGCCGACGATTGGCGCATTGATCGGGTTCCGGGCGTTGCAGGGCATTGGTGGCGCGGTTTTGATGGTGGTGCCGCGTGCGGTGATCCGGGATATGCATACGGGCACCGCAGCGACCAAGCTGATGGCGATGGTGATGCTTGTCATTTCTGTTTCGCCGATGCTGGCGCCGCTGGCGGGTAGTGGTTTGATCGCGATTGGGGATTGGCGGCTGATTTTCTGGGTCTTGTGTCTGGCCGCAGGGCTCAGCCTGCTTTTGACCGCTTTTGCACTTCCCGAGACGCTGGATGTGTCCAATCGCATCCCGGTGAACATCGCCAATCTTTGGCGCGGTACCAAAGTACTGATGCGCGACCCTGTTTTCATGGGGCTGACATTTATCGGCGGTTTCGGCTTTGCCAGTTTCATGGTGTTCATCGCCAGTGCGTCATTCGTCTATACCGGGCAATTCGGGCTCAGCCCGACGGGTTTCAGCGTTGCCTTTGCGATCAATGCCATCGGGTTTTTTGCCGCCTCGCAAATGGCGGGGCCGCTGGGTGAAAGACTCGGCATTCTGCCCGTCATTCGCTGGGCCGTGATCGGGTTTGCCGGGTTTTCACTCGGCCTGCTGATGATCGGGCTGGCGGGGTTTGCCAGTCTGCCCGTCATTGTGGCGGGGCTGTTCATGGCGAATGCCTGCCTTGGCCTGATCATCCCCACGACCATGGTCATGGCGCTGGATCCGCATGGCGATATCGCCGGACTTGCATCGTCATTGGGTGGCACGTTGCAGATGGTTACTGGCGGGATGATGGTGGTGGTTACGGGCCTATTCTTTGACGGGACAGCGGTGCCGATGATCGGGGCGATTGCCCTTTGTGCGGTGCTGGCGCTTGTCCTTGCGCTGCGCACGCTGGCGATCATGAACCGCGCCGGTGAAGGCGCGGTCCAGACCTAGGTCATTCTGCCGCCTGCAGCGGTGTGGTCAGTTTCAGCGGCGGCAGTTGTTCATCCTCGTTCCAGATGAACTCCGGCATCTTAACTCGGCTTGCCTGCTTGGACAGTGCCCAGTCACGGGCGGCGCGGCTGCTGCGGCCCATTGACAGTTTGGCCAGCAATTGTGCGAACCACTGCGCATAGGTCACAACCCAGACACGCACCGCCAGCATTGAGGGCGTGAAGACCAGCGTCAGCACGGTCGCGATGCCAAGGCCAAAGACAACGGCGGTCGCCAGCTGTTTCCACCAAAGCGCTGTCGGACTGTCGATGGAGTAACCCCCATTCATGAAGTCGAGCGAGAGGCCGAACATCATCGGGGCCAGACCGGCCATCGTGGTGATGGTTGTGAGCAGCACAGGGCGGATACGATCCTCTGCCGTTCGTGTAATCGCCTCGGTCCTTGGCATGTACTGGCTGTATTCCTGATAGGTGTCGATCAGGATGATGTTGTTGTTCACCACGATCCCGGCCAGCGCCACGATCCCTGTGCCGGTCATGATGATCGAGAATGGCTGCCCCATCACCAGCATGCCCACCAGCGACCCGGCGGTGGACATCACGACCGCCAGCAGCACCAGAACGGAGTTGTAGAAGCTGTTGAATTGGGCCAGCAGGATGATGAACATCAGACCCAGCGCGCCCGCAAAGGCGGTTTGCAGAAAGGCGCCCGACTCGGCCTGATCCTCCTGGTCGCCGGTCCATTCCCACTCAATTGAGCCTGGCAGCGGGTTGGTTTGCAGCCATTCCGTCAGGGCCTCAATCCGTTCGTTGGCGTTGACGGGCACCTCGGATGTGGACCCATCGGCGACCAAAGCCTCCAACGCGGCTTCAGTGGTGTCGCCCTCCAGGTTGACGATTTCATAACGATCAATACCGGTCGCCAGATCATCCACCAGTCGCACTACCGCCAGTGTTTCATCGTTCGCAACAAGTTTGAACAGATTGCCGCCGACATCGGCCTTCACATCGAAATAGCGTTTCTGGTCCACACGATCGATCTGCGCAAGCTTTTCAACCGGCGTCCGTGTGGTGAAGTTCGACAACGGGATTAGCCCGGAATTTGTGCGTACCCGCAGACTGTCCAGCGTCGACAGGACACGGTCCTGTTCCGGCAGGCGCACGCGAATTTCGATCTCTTCGTCCGAGCTATCCACGCGCATCGTGTCCAGCAGGATGCCGCGCGTTACAAGCTGCACCATCGCCCCGACCGAAGCGACATCGGCACCAAACCGGCCCGCTTTTTCCACGTCCACATCAATCTGCCAGTCGATACCCGGCAGAGGCAGCGAATCCTCAATCGTGATCAGACCGGGGGTCGCTTCAAACTGGGCACGCGCGGTGGTGGTGGCTGCAATCAGCTCTTCCCAGTTGTCGCTTTTCAGGCGCAGATGAACAGGTTTGCCCGAAGCAGGACCACGGGCTTGCGCGAGAATCTCTGTCTCAATCCCGGGTATTGTGTTCAACGCGGTCTGGATTTCCTCAAGCACAACATCGCCGTCCAGTTCGGCGATCCCGGCGCGGTCTTCCCACGGTATCGTTTCCAGTTGCACCTGACCGATGGTGTCAACGGGCGTGCTGGCGCCGCTGGCATCAGTATTCAGCCCGCCATCACCGGCGAAGGAAAACGCTGTGATCACGCCGGGGTGGGCCAGTACGATCTCTTCAGCCTGGCGGACCAGTTCATCCTTTTCGGTCAATGACAGGTTGCCGCGCGCGCGGACATAAACAATGGCCTGCTCGGGCTCTGATTCCACGAAAAACTCAACGCCGTTATTGTTGGCGCCATAATAGCCAAAGATCGAAAAGACCGTGAAAACCACGCCGCCCGCCGCAACTAGCGGCATGACCGGGTTGCCCACAATCGCATGCATGAACGTGCCGAAAATCGACCGGCGATAGCCCGCCTTGATCTTGGTCGCCTTACGCTCCAACCGGGCGGCACCGACCGTGATTGACAAAATGATGGCGCCAGCCAGGAACAAGGTCATACCCGGCAGCGATGACCAGAGGCTATCGGTCTGCACGGCGCGGCCTGACAAATAGCCGGGGTTCAGGGTCAGCATCGCGCCGGTGAAGACGATCATGATCGCGGGGATCACCAGAAGCGCGCAGACAAACCAGGGCAGCCGATCGCGTAGCGCGTCAGAGGCGTTGCCGAACAGCCGGCTCATCCGGCCGGTGACGCCACCCATCACGGGCAGATAGATCAGTGCCACGACCAGCGACGCACAAAGCACGAAGATGAGAGTGACAGGAAGCATGCCCATGAACTGACCCGGCACGCCGGGCCAGAACAGCATGGGCAGGAAGGCACAAAGGGTTGTGGCCGTGGACGAAATGATCGGCCAGAACATGCGCTTGGCGGCCTCAACATATGCGTGCATCGGGCCGGTGCCTTCGCGAATGCGCTTGTCGGCGTATTCGACGACCACGATGGCGCCATCAACCAGCATCCCCACCGCAAGGATCAGCCCGAACATCACGATGTTCGAGATCGTGATGCCCATCACTGCCAGCAAGGCAAAGCACAACAGAAACGATGTCGGAATGGCAAAACCCACCAATAGGGCAGGGCGGGTCCCGAGTGCCGCCAGAACAACGATCATCACCAGTGCGATGGCCGTCAGAACTGACCCTTCCAATTGACTGACCATGGAGGCCACGTTGCGGGACTGGTCATTTGATGTGCCGACCTCGACAGCCGCCTGCAATTCAGGCGACCAGTTGGCGCGCTCCGCGTCAACCACCTCTTTCACCAGCGCGGTCGTGTCGATCAGGTTGAACCCCTTGCGCTTGACCACCTGCAACGCCACCGTATTGACGCCGTTAAAGCGGGCCGTGCCAGCGCGGTCTTCAAACGTCAGCCGGATCGTGGCCAGATCGCCAAGTGTGATGACCCTGTCGCCATTGGTTTTGACAGGCAAGTTGTAGATATCCTGAGCCTCGTCAAAGGATGACGGAATTTTGACGGCAAATGTACCTTGATCGGTTTCGACCTCGCCCGCCGCAATCAGCAGGTTGTTGTTTGTTACAACATTGATCAACTCACCGGCGGTAACGTCGTAGGCTTCCAGCCGCAGCGGGTCGATGACGACCTCGAGCATTTCATCCCGCGTCCCCGCAAGACCCGCTTCAAGCACCGCATCAAGGCCCTCGATACGCTCTTGCAGGTCCTTGGCGATGCGGATCAGTGTACGTTCAGGCACCTGACCGGTCAGGTTCACGATGATGATCGGGAATTCGGAAAAGTTGATCTCGTTAATTGAATACTGATCGGCACCGGCGGGAAACTGCGCCTCTGCGTTGTTCATGGCGGAACGGATATCAGCCAGGATCTTGGTCTTGTCCCAGCCGAATTCGAACTCCAGCGCCACGCCTGCGTAGCCTTCGGCGGCGGTGGCGGACATTGTTTTCAGCCCATCCAGATCGGACAGCTCCGTTTCCATCGGCTTGACCAGCAATGTCTCGCTGTCTTCCGCCGAAATGCCGGGGAAGGGGACAGAAACAAAGATCGCCGGAATTTCAATATCGGGCTCGCCCTCTTTCGGCAGGCCGACATAGGCGAACCCGCCCGCCAAGAGTGACAGTGCGATAAACGCCAGAACCATACGGGCGCGTGATGCGGCCCAATCGACGAGTCCAGTCATCCTTTTGCCTCCGCAAATGTCGGCGCCACGCGGACACCGTCCGTGACGAACTCCTGACCGACGGTAATGACATCGACCTCATCCGGCAGGTCAGTCACCCAGACACCTTCGGCGGTGTCGCGCAGCAGCGTGACCGGCATGAAGGTCGCGATGTTATCTGCGTTGATAGTGCGTACACCCAAAACCCCGTCATCGTCCAATGTCAGGGTGGATTGCGCCAACAAATGGGCGGTGCGCCCTTCGGAGGCGACCAAAATTTCAGCAGTTTGACCATCGCTGATCGTCATATCATCATTGGCGACCTCAACTTCCACTTGGAAGGTGCGGGTCGTTTCATCGGCACTGCGGGACAGGAAAGTCACCCGCCCCTGCACCTCAGCCCCGGATACAAGGCGGGCGCCGGCCAACGCGCCCACGCTGATCTTGGACACATCCGCCTCGGGTACAAAGCCCACTAGCTTGATCGGGTCGAGCTGGATCACAGTCGCGCAAAGCGCGCCGGGCTGCATCAGCGACCCCAATTCAGCCGTATCGGTTTCGAGTAGCCCCGCAAATGGCGCACGGATCGTCAAACGGTCGATTTCCCGCTCGGCGGATTCCACTGCCGCCTCGGCCGCCTCGATCCCGGCTTCGGCCGATTTCACACCGGAATTGGCCCTTTGCACACCGGCCCTGGCACCGTCCATCGCGGCCTGCGCACTGACAAGGCGGGTTTCAGAGGCAAAGCCATCTTGTGACAATTGCTGGGCAGCGTTCAGGTTGATTTCAGCCTCGCGGACACGGGCATTCGCCTCGGCGACCGACGCCTGCGCCTCTGGAACGCGGCCTTCGGCTTCGGTCAGGCGGGCGCGGGCTTCGGCCAGTGATGCCTGCCGCGCGCCGGGGTCAAGACGGCAAAGTTCATCGCCCTGTTCCACAAAGGTGCCTTTGCGCAAAGGTTCAGACACCACAAGACCAGATGTTTCCGCGGCAACAGTAACCTGACGCGCCGCTTCGGTCCGGCCACGTAAGATAACGGCGCTGTCGATCGTTTGCGCAACGGAACGAATTGCGACCACGCCCACACCGCCTGACACTGTCTCAGCAGGTGTTTCTTCTTCAGCAGCTTCTGCCGTTTCGACTGGGGCTTCATCTCCCGCAAGTGGCGAGGCCTGCGCAAAGTCAGTGAGGCGGTCACGCTCGAAAACAAACAGATACAAAACGCCGCAAACGATGATGGCGGTGATGATCGAAATGATCTTCATGACGTAGCCCCTTGGATGACCGCATCCCAATGTGATGGGTTTTTACATAGATGTTGTTTCATACGATGCAACCACGTTTTTGGATCACAAATCGAACTAAACCATTCAGTTCACTTTAGCGATTGAAATACTTTCCTGCAAGACTGGATTTCTGCATCGCCGCAAGAACGTGACCTTGCGGCACCCAGACAGGTCTTGTTCATCCCGCAGGCTTCACGATATGAACGCGCAAACAGCATTTCGCACATGGCGATGAATGGGGGCCGCATTGAGCAACTCGGACAGTTTTCTAGACGAAGTCGCAGAAGAAGTTCAGCGCGACAAACTGTACGGATATCTGCGCCGCTACGGCTGGATCGCTGTGCTGGCTGTTTTGCTGATTGTCGGTGGCGCAGCCTGGAACGAATATCGCAAGGCGCAAACAAGGGCCGCGGCTGAGACGACGGGCGATGCGTTGCTGGAAGCGCTCAATCAGGATGATTTCGCCGCGCGGGCCGATGCCATTGCGGCCGTTGATGCGCAAGGGCCTGCCGTTGCAGTGGCGGCCTTGCTGACGGCGGCAACGCAGGAGGAGGCCGGTGATATTGATGCAGCGGCTGAGACATTGGCGGGGTTGGTCACAAATGCCGACATCCCCGAAATGTACCGTGATCTTGCCACGTTCAAGGCTGCGATGCTGCCCTCGGACGATCCTGCCGCACGGATGATCGCGCTGGAACAACTGGCCCAGCCGGGGCAGCCCTTCCGCCTGCTGGCGCTGGAACAGATGGCCTATGCCAAGCTGGAACAGGGCGAAACCGATGCTGCAATCGCTGATCTGCGCAGCATTGTCGAAGATGCGGCCGTGACGCGGGGCTTGCGAGAGCGGGCGCAAACGCTGATGGTGGCGCTGGGCGAGCCGATCCCAGAACCCGAGACAGAGTAAGCGATAGGACAGAACGTGACAGCGAAGAACCTCATCTGCGCCGGTCTGGCCCTTGCCCTGCTTGCGGCCTGCGGCGAAGAAGACATCATCCTGCCGGGCGAGCGGTTTGATCTGCGCGAAAGCCCTGCTTTTGTGAACCAGTCGTTGCCTGTCAGTATCCCTGCAGCCCGCGCGAATGCGGACTGGACCCATCGCAATGGCGGGCCGGATCACCTGATCAGACATCCCGCACTTGGCAGCACTTTGGCCCCGGTGTTCGTGTCGCCAATTGGCGAGGGCGACAGCCGACGCGCTCGGATCACTGCCGACCCCGTGGTCGCGGGCGGCGTCGTTTACACGCTCGATGCACGGGCAACCGTCACGGCCACATCGACCGCTGGGCAGACGATCTGGACCCGCAACCTGACACCCGGCCGCGATAATCCGACCGATGCATCTGGTGGCGGTGTGTCGGTGTCTGGCGGTCAGGTCTATGTGACAACCGCCTTTGGCGAGATATCTGCGCTTGATACCGCCACCGGCCGGGTGAACTGGGTACAGGACCTTGACGCGCCCGCCATGTCGCCACCGACGATCCGTGGTAATCTGGTGTATCTAGTGGCCCGCGACAGCACCGCATGGGCGCTGGAGACATCCACTGGACGTATTCGCTGGCAGGTCAACAGCAACCCCTCAACCGCGAATTTCGGCAGCGGGGCAGCCCCGGCGGTCAATAATGATATCGCCATTTTCCCGTTTCCGTCCGGTGAAGTGATCGCAACATTCCCAGAAGGCGGCTTGCGACGCTGGTCCAGTGTGGTCAGCGGTGACCGGCTGGGGCGGGCAGCAGCCCTTGTGACGGACATTGCCAGTGATCCGGTGATTGATGGCAACCGCGTTTATGTGGGCAATTTTGGCGGTCGGCTTGCGGCCTTTGACATTTTTAATGGTGACCGGCTCTGGACGGCCAGCGAAGGGGCAATCAACCCGGTCTGGCCTGTGGGAAATGCGGTTTTCCTGATCAATGACCTGAACCAGTTGATGCGGCTGGATGCAGCCAGCGGTAACCCCGTCTGGCGGATCGCCCTGCCGGCGCTGACCGAGGAACGCAGCGCGCGTCAGAAACGTGTCGTCGGGCATTACGGGCCGGTTCTGGCGGGCGGGCGTCTGATTGTAGCATCCTCTGACGGGCTGATCCGGCAGTTTGATCCGGCCTCTGGCGCACTGGTCGGGACAGTTGCTATTGATGGCGGTGCTGCGTCGCATCCTGTTGTGGCGGGTCAGACGCTTTACGTGGTCAGCAAAACCGGGCAATTGCACGCTTTCCGTTGATCCACATTTGGTGTATCGGCGCAGCTTGAACAGCGTCAGGAGCCGCAAAAGATGAGCTTTACCCTTGCCATTGTGGGCCGCCCGAACGTGGGCAAATCCACGCTGTTCAACCGTCTGGTGGGCAAGAAACTTGCTCTGGTCGATGACCAGCCAGGGGTTACCCGCGACCTGCGCGAAGGCGAGGGGCGGTTGGCCGATCTGCGCTTTACCGTAATCGACAGCGCTGGTCTGGAAGAAGCCACGGATGACAGCCTGCAAGGCCGGATGCGTCGCCTGACCGAACGGGCGGTTGAAATGGCCGATGTCTGCCTGTTCATGATCGACGCGCGGGCCGGGGTCCTGCCAGCGGACGAAGTGTTTGCCGATATCCTGCGCAAGAAGAATGCCAATGTGATCCTCGCCGCCAACAAGGGCGAAGGAAAAGCCGCCGATGCCTCAATCCTTGAGGCTTATGCGCTGGGTCTGGGGGAACCGATCCGCCTGTCGGCTGAACATGGTGAAGGCATGGGCGAGTTGCTGGATGTGTTGCGCCCCATCGCAGACGCGCACGAAGAACGCGCCGCAGCCGATGCGCCTGAAATGGATGTGGATGTTGGCGATGATGACGATGACGTGGCGCGCGTGCCGACCCGCGCCAAACCTTTGCAAATCGCCGTTGTGGGCCGCCCCAATGCGGGCAAATCCACCTTGATCAACAAGATCATCGGCGAAGAACGGCTGTTGACCGGACCAGAGGCGGGGATCACCCGCGACGCAATCTCTGTCCAGCAGGAGTGGGGCGGCGTGCCCATGCGCATCTTTGATACGGCAGGCATGCGCAAAAAGGCCAAGGTGCAGGAAAAGCTGGAAAAACTCTCGGTCTCTGACGGGTTGCGGGCTGTCAAATTCGCTGAGGTCGTGGTTGTCCTGCTTGACGTGGAAATCCCCTTTGAACAGCAGGATCTGCGCATCGCCGATCTGGCCGAGCGGGAAGGGCGGGCCGTTGTCGTCGCGGTCAACAAATGGGATACTGAGGCCGACAAACAGGACAAGCTGAAAGAGCTGCGCCAGTCCTTCGAGCGGTTGCTGCCACAGCTGAAAGGCGCGCCACTGGTTACTGTGTCGGCCAAGACCGGCAAGGGGCTGGACCGCTTGCAGCAGGCGATCATGCGTGCGCATGAGGTCTGGAACCGGCGGGTGACCACGGCTGGGCTGAACCGCTGGCTGACCGGCATGCTGGAACAGCACCCGCCACCGGCACCTGGCGGCAAGCGGATCAAGATGCGCTATGCCACTCAGGTCAAGACACGCCCACCTGCATTCGTCGTGATGACATCACATCCCGATTTGGTGCCGGAAAGCTATAAACGCTATCTTATTAACGGGTTGCGGGTTGATTTCGACATGCCCGGCACACCGATCCGGCTGTTTCTGCGCGATCAGGGGGACAAGAACCCCTACAAGGACAAGAAATCTTCGCAACCGTCCCGCCTGTCAAAGCACCTCAAGAAGGGACCTTCTGACCGGTAGCAGTGATAGCGGTCAGCAGCGCGACAATGACAAGAATACCAAACGCCGCCAATGCGGTCACTGTCCATTCGGCAGTTCCGTTGGCGATTATGATGCCGACCAGCGCCCAGATAATGGTCAGCCCATAGGATGGCGCACGGCGCTGCCACAGCACGATAGCAGCTACGCACAAGGCCGCGATAATACCGATATAGGCCCAGCCTAGCGCTTCGGTCAGCAGGCCATAGCCTGCCGCCGTGCTGCCCAATGATACGAACGATGCTGCCGTCAGCCAGCCTGCATAGATACCGACAGGAACCTGCAACCACCAGCGGTCGCGGGTCGGAGCCCAGAGCAGCGCGAGGATCGCACCTGCTGCCATCACAAAGATCAGCACGGTCGCCCAAACGGCACTTGCATTGGCGACGGCCAGCCATGGCGTGCCAACGGCAAGGCTGACAATCAGCGGCCAGCGCGCACGGTTCCAATCGGGATCGTCGGCGCGTTTCCAGATGCCGAAAACGGCTGAAACCACCAACCAGCTATAGATCAGGCCCCAAATCGCAAAAGCATAGCCAGCGGGCTGGATCGGCGGGTTGATCTGCGGATTGGGCAGTTGATCCGCGCGGAACCCGCTGAACGGATCGGTGAGCGCAGGAGAGACGACGAAGGTCATCGTCACGACAAGGGTCAGGAGTGCGGGTATGTATTTCATTGCCCTCTAGCTAAGGCGAAGCAAGATCGTTCCAATGGGTCAGGAATAGCAGACTTGCCAAAATCCGCCCAAAGAGGCCAAAATGTCAGCATTTAATGACGTTTGTATTTTGTAGGGTGTGATTTGTGATGAAACGTATTGCCATTCTGATTGACGGAACCTGGAACAGACCAGACGCTGAAAACCCCACCAATGTCGTCCGCATGGCGCGTAGCATCGCGCCATATGACGCGGCCGGAAACCCGCAGCAGGTGATCTATTCGCCGGGCGTGGGATCGGGGCGCGGCAACAACCGGCTAAACCGGCGGCTGGATCGGCTTTTGGGTGGTGCGCTGGGCTGGGGACTGACCGACATTATCGAAGAGGCGTATCGCAACCTGATCTTTGCCTATGAGCCGGGCGATCAGATTTACATCTTTGGTTTTTCGCGGGGCGGTTATGCGGCGCGGTCGCTGGCCGGTCTGATCCGGTGCTGCGGCATTCCGCCTCGGGCGCATCTGGCCGATATCCCCAAAGCGATGGCGCGCTATATCGACCGCGACCCAAAAACCCATCCCGAGACCGAGGAAAGCTTTGCCTTTCGCGAGGCGTTTTCGCCAAATGTCGCGACCAGCCAGGGCGAACTGGTCTGGCGACGTAAGCAGCGAAACACTAACCCGATCCAGTTGAAGCTGGCCTATCTGGGCATCTGGGATACGGTCAAGGCGCTCGGTTTGCCGACATTCATTCCAACCGCCAAGCGCTTTAACAGGCAATATAAATTCCATGACACCGACCTGTCGTCCTCGGTTTGTTCGGCCCGTCATGCGATTGCCATTGACGAACGGCGGCGCACTTTTCCATCATCGCCCTGGCGCAATATGGATGAGCTCAACGCGCGTGCGGGCAACCCCGAACAGCCGCGATACCTGCAGCAATGGTTTCCGGGCAATCATGGGTCCGTTGGTGGCGGTGGCAGCGTCACCGGGCTGTCGTCGGTTGCGTTGCACTGGATCGCGCAAGGCGCGACGCGGGCTAATCTGAAGGTTGATTGGGCCGCGTTTGACGAATGCGCTACCCGCTACGCGCCGGTCAAGGATCGGTTGAATAATAAATTCGGGCCTGCGGGTTTTGCCGGGCTGCTTATGAACTTTTTCAAGACGCACCGGGATGGCCCGAAAGAGCTGGAAAATCTGTCGGTTGCCGCACTTGACCGGGTGCATCTGGACTGGGGCTACTGCCCGCAAACCCTGAACTTTGTGCTGGACGATTTGCGGGGCAGGCCGGAAACGGCGATCGACGCGCTGCGCGACTGGCTGGTCGCCCGCGATGGCGGCCCGACGCATGAGACTGACAGCACGCTGCGCCCGCGCAGGTGGGAACCCGCACGCGACGCTGCGCTGCCATCTGACCTGATGGACAAGGTTGCCTAGACCAACTGCCCGTCAGCGGTGATCCGCGTCTTGCCGCGCAGATAGGGGTGCAGTGCGGCGGGCAGATTTACTGATCCATCCTGTTGCTGGCCGTTCTCGACCACGGCGATCAGGGTGCGGCCCACGGCCAGGCCTGACCCATTAAGTGTATGGACGAATTCAGGTTTTCCGCCGCCGGCCGGTTTGTAGCGGGCATTCATGCGGCGCGCCTGATAATCGCCAGCGGTGGAGACCGACGCAATTTCGCGATAGGTGTTCTGACCGGGCAACCAAACCTCGATATCGTGGGTCTTGCGCATGCCGGCCCCAAGATCGCCGGTGCAGAGGATTACGGTGCGGTAAGGAAGCTCTAACTTTTCCAAAATCGCCTCGGCGCATTTGGTCATGCGCTGATGTTCTGCAGCACTATCCTCAGGCTTGGTGATACTGACCATTTCGACCTTTTCGAACTGATGCTGACGCAGCATGCCGGATGTGTCACGGCCTGCCGATCCGGCCTCTGATCGGAAGCATTGGGTATGGGCTACGTAACGGCGGGGGAGATAATTTTCCTCTATTGTCAGCCCATTAACGATGTTTGTTAATGTAACTTCCGCCGTGGGGATCAGCCACCAGCCATTGGTCGTCTGATAGCTGTCTTCGCCGAATTTCGGCAGCTGGCCGGTGCCGTACATCATTTCTTCACGCACCAGTACGGGCGTGTTGGTTTCCGTTAACCCGTGTTCTTCGGTGTGAACATCAAGCATGAACTGTGCCAGCGCGCGGTGCAGACGGGCGACAGAGCCTGACAGTAGCACGAAACGACTACCAGAAAGTTTCGCCGCCGTTTCGAAATCCATGCCGGGGCGGATCGCGGGGATTTCGTAATGTTCCAGCGGATCGAAGGCGAAGTTGGGGACGTTGCCGAAACGGTGGATTTCGACATTGTCATCCTCGTCCTCGCCCTCTGGCACATCGTCCATGGGAAGGTTTGGAATGCCCATCAAAAGGTCGGTCAGGGCAGCATCCTCGGCCTTGGCCTGATCATTCAGTGCAGCGATTTCCGATTTCTTTTCAGCGACTAAGGCGCGTAGACGTTCAAACTCAACCTCATCACCGCGCCCTTTGGCAGCACCAACTTCCTTGGCGGCCTTGTTGGCATCGGCCTGGGCTGTTTCGGCGGCCAGGATGCTGGCGCGGCGCGCCTCGTCGAGGGCCAAAACTTCGGATGACATCGGCGCGATCCCACGGCGAGACATAGCCGCATCAAAGGCGGCGGGATTGTCACGGATGGCGCGAATGTCGTGCATGGCATTGGTCCTTGCTGGTGTTTCAGTGCGCGTCATATGCCTGATTGCGGGGACCAAGTGAACCGAAAATCAGAGGTCGGCATCATGTCGGACTTGCGTCGGCACAACGTCGGACCCCACCGTGAAGGCTCGGTAAGGATTTGTTCGTAATTCGACCCGTCAGAAATTTCCGATCATCGGCGTGTATCGCGCTATTGGGACCTTACTTGCCAAACCGGACTCCCTTAAGGTGTTTTGCAAATATGGGGATTTCACATGACGATCAGCGGTAAAACGGTTGTTTGCATCGGTGGCGCAGGCGGTATGGGGCGTGGCGTTGCCCAAGCGGCTTTGGAGCTTGGCGCTGATGTGGTTATAACGTCGCGGTCCCGGGACAAGGCCAATGCAGTCGCGGCACAGATCGGGTGCCGGGGCGAGGCGATAGATATTGACGATAACGACGGTGTTTCAGGTTTTTTTGATCGGGTTGGTCGGTTTTCGCATCTGATGATAACCGCAGGAGCGGTCGGGCGGTCGAGCTTTAGCCAGACGCCTCCGGACGAAGCTGACCGGTTCATGCAAGGCAAGGTGTGGGGCACACACCGATGTATCTGGCACGCCAGAGAACACATGGACCAAGACGGTTCGATCACGCTGATCACTGGCGGATACTCTCAGATTATCGACGACAAAGCGGGGCATGTTCACACCGCGTTTAGGGCGATGGAAGCGATGGCACAGGTTGCAGCCGTGTCACTTGCGCCAATCAGATGCAATGTCATTCGCCCTGGTTTTATAGATTCGGATCTTTGGGCCGATATGACCGATGATGATCGCGCGCAGCTTCGGGCGGCCGAAAGCGAAAGGACAACGATCGGACGCATTGTGGAACCCATTGAGTTCGGTCGATTCGCCGTCTCGCTCATGCAAACGGCTGTTGTTACCGGCGCCGTTATTCCGGTGGATGGCGGTCGCCACCTTTCTGTGGCCCGCTAAGGCCTGCCGAACGTCGGCCTTTCTGGCACATCACTACGTTATCGGTATCAGCTTTATCTCAGTGGGTATCGTTTTGGTCTTGAAACGGCGAAGCGCCCCCCGCGTAATCAATGTACTCTTCCGGCATACCCAAAGTGGGCTAAATATGCCGATTGGTGCAGGTATCCCATGTATGGGCTTGCTTTGGGATTGTCGGGCGCACATCCGCACTTGCATCTGGTTGCCAATCGCTTATCTCGCCTTTAACGTTCCGCGACTTTGACGACGGGCCCTACCAACAAAGGATGGACTATGAGACCTGCTGACTTGATGCTTCTGCTCGTGATCTTCGGGATCATGTATTTCCTGCTGATCCGCCCGCAGCAGAAAAAGCTCAAAGAGCATCAGGCGATGCTGTCCGCCCTGCGCCGGGGGGATCAGGTTGTGACCCAAGGCGGCATCATGGGCAAGGTGACCAAGGTCAAGGATGACAGTAATGAAGTTGAGGTTGAGATCGCATCAGGCGTTAATGTGCGCGTGATCAAATCGACAATCGCCTCGGTGGTGAACAAGACCGAACCGGCGAAAAACTAGCCCAATGCTGCAGATCTCATTCGCCAAGCAAGTGATGATCTGGCTGACGGTTGTCGTTGGCCTGACCTTTGCGATGCCCAATGCGTTCTATAATAGGGTCGAGACGCATAATGATGCCGTGGCCCTGATCGAGGCGGGTCAAACCAGTGCCTCGCTTGAGGCGGATGCGGCCCTTTGGCCATCGTTCCTGCCGTCCGGTCTGGTCAATCTGGGTCTCGATCTGCGCGGCGGTGCCCATCTGCTTGTCGAAGTACAGGTCGAAGATGTCCATGCGTCCTTTCTGGAGGGCTTCTGGCCAGAGGTGCGCGATGTACTGGCGGCAGAGCGTGACGTGGTCGGCTTTGTCACCCGCGAAGAGGGGCCGGAGACCGAGTTGCGCGTGCGCATCTCGCAGGCCAGCGGCGCTGCCCGCGCGCTGGAACTGGTTCGTGGTTTGGGTCGCCCGGTCAACACATTTACGGGCGGCGTGTCGTCCAACATTGATGTGCGTATTGATGGCCCGATCCTGACCATCAACCTGAGCGAGGCAGAAATCCTGGCCATGGATGACCGCACCATGGCCCAGTCGCTGGAGATTATCCGCCGCCGTGTCGATCTGGCCGGCACGCGTGAGCCGACGATCCAGCGGCAAGGGGCAGAGCGTATTCTGGTGCAGGTCCCCGGTGTGGGATCGGCGGACGAGATTATTCGGCTTTTGGGCACAACCGCCCAGCTGACATTCA
Organism: uncultured Paracoccaceae bacterium; assembly: GCA_947488175.1. GTDB lineage: Bacteria > Pseudomonadota > Alphaproteobacteria > Rhodobacterales > Rhodobacteraceae > Yoonia. Next base: position 220,501 of record CANKYO010000004.1, on the reverse strand, counting down.
ACCCGGTTGTGGGCCGGTCAGGTGATCCTGATCAGTCTCCCGGCAGTGGGAACATCCTGCTGCCATCCTCCGATGAACCGGGCGCGTTCTATATTCTGGAACGCCGTCCGGTGGTTACGGGCGAAGATCTGGAAAATGCGCAACTGGATTTTGATCAGAACGGGCGGCCCGCCGTGGCGTTCCGGTTCAACACCTCCGCCGCGCGGACATTCGGTGACTACACGCTGGAAAATATCGGATCACCCTTTGCCATTGTTCTGGATGGTAAGGTGATCTCTGCCCCTACGATCCAAAGCCATATTCCGGGTGGATCGGGCATTATCACCGGCAACTTCACCGTGGAAGAGGCGACCGATCTGGCGGTTCTGCTGCGATCAGGGGCCTTGCCTGCCGAACTGACATTCCTTGAGGAACGGACCATTGGCCCCGAACTAGGGCAGGACAGTATCGAGGCGGGGCAGATTGCCTGTATCGTCGCGGGCCTCGCCATTCTGATCTATATGGCGCTGAGTTATGGGCTGTTCGGGATCTTCGCCAATATCGCGTTGATCATCAATGTGGGGCTGGTCTTTGGCCTTCTCAGCATCGTGGGGGCGACCCTGACATTGCCGGGTATTGCAGGCATCGTGCTGACCATCGGTATGGCGGTGGATGCCAATGTGATCGTGTTTGAACGGATCAGGGAAGAGTTGAAAACGGCCAAAGGCCCGGCCCGCGCGATTGAGCTGGGCTATGAAAAGGCGCTGTCGTCGATCATCGACGCCAACTTCACCACCTTCATGACCGCCGTGATCCTGTTCACGATGGGGTCCGGCCCGGTCAGCGGTTTTGCCGTGACCTTGGGTTTTGGTATCGTCACATCCGTATTCACCGCGATTTTCGTGACCCGGTCGATCATTTCGATCTGGTTCGCACGTGCGCGCCCCAAGACAATCGAGGTGTAGGATGCGTCTGAAGCTGGTTCGCCAAAATACAAATTTCGATTTCTTCAACCGGGCCCGGCTGTGGCTGGGGATATCGCTGGTGATGATGGTCGTGGCTTTCGGGTCGTTCATCATTCAGGGCCTGAATTTCGGGATCGATTTTCAGGGGGGCACAAGCATCCGTACCGAAAGCGCGCAGGAGGTCGATGTGGCCGCCTATCGCGCGGCACTTGAGCCGTTGGAACTGGGCGATGTGTCGATCACCGAGGTGTTCGACGTCAATTTTGATGAAGATCAGAATGTCGCCATGGTTCGTATCCAGGCGCAGGAAGGCGACGAACGGATCGCGACCGAGACGATTCAGGCGATACAGTTTGCGCTTGCCGCCATGCTGGAGAGCCAGACGATTATTGATGTGGATTTGCAAGGGGCAGCACCTGACGCAGTGATTGCAGCAGCGCAGCGCACTTTGCCGACGATCACGCAGCTTGACACGAATAGTGACGTGACGCTGGCTTTACCGTTTGGCACTAGTCTTGAACAGGTCGACGCGGTGGAAGATGCCGTGACCAACGCAGCGACGGTTCAATCGACCCAGCGATCGTTTGACAATATCAGCTTTCCATCGGTTGAGTCTGTCGGCCCCAAAGTGTCTGGCGAGCTGATCAATACGGCCATCATCGCCGTCGCTCTCGCGGTATTGGCGATCCTCGGCTATATCTGGCTGCGCTTTGAATGGCAGTTTGCGGTGGGTGCGGTGCTGGCGCTGACCCATGACGTGATCCTGACAATCGGCATCTTTTCAGAGCTTCAGATCAAGTTCGATCTGGCGATTATCGCGGCCTTGCTGACCATCGTCGGCTATTCAATCAACGATACGGTGATCGTGTTTGACCGCGTCCGCGAGAACCTGCGCAAATACAAGAAAAAGGACCTCAAGGAGGTTCTGAACCTGTCGATCAACGAAACCCTGTCGCGGACGATCATGACATCTGTCACCACGCTGCTGGCGCTGATTTCGCTTTTCGTGCTGGGTGGCGACGTGATCCGCGGCTTCGTCTTTGCCATGATCTGGGGTGTGGTGATCGGGACTTATTCTTCGATCTTTGTCGCCTCCGCCCTGCTATTGGTGCTGGGGGTCAAGCGTGACTGGTCCAAGAAAGACCCCGCCGCAGGGACACGTTACGGCCATATCGACACGTAAAAGGGGCAGGGCATGCGCCTGAACGAGATCGACTATAACGACAGCGTTCCGATTGACGGCTACGGCCCTGGGTTTTTCCGGATCGGGGGTAAGGTTGTCGAAGGTGCGGTTGTTGTGTCACCGGCAGGGGTCGCCAGCTGGGGTCAGTTTGATGACACCGAAACGCTGGTCAAACTGGCCGAGGTCATCGACGTGATCTTTGTCGGCACCGGTGCCGAAATTGCCCATCCGCCTGCCGCCTTTCGCAAGGTGTTGGAGGATGCAGGCATCGGGGTTGAACCGATGGCATCCCCCGCCGCCTGCCGCACCTATAATGTGCTTTTGTCCGAAGGGCGCCGCGTGGCCGTTGCCCTGATCCCTGTCTGACATGCTGCACGTCGCGGGCCTGACTTGCGCCCGAGGCGGAGTGCCGGTGCTGACCGGCGTCAACTTTGACGTGGGTGCGGGGCAAGTCCTGATCCTGCGCGGGCCCAATGGCGTTGGCAAGACGACATTGCTGCGGACGTTGGCGGGGTTGCAGCCTGAACAGGACGGGATCGTTGAATATCCAGAGGAGCAGGGGGCCTATGCCAGCCATGCTGACGGGATCAAGGCCGCGCTGAGTGTGACCGAGAACCTGACATTCTGGGCGGATGTGTATGGGCAGCGGGACGTGTCGCTTGCCGAGGTTCTTCAGACATTCGACCTGACCGATTTGCGCGACCGGATGGGAGGCACCCTGTCTGCAGGGCAAAAGCGCCGCCTTGGTCTGGCCCGGTTGGCGGTGATCGGGCGCAAGGTGCTGTTTCTGGACGAACCGACCGTGTCGCTGGATAGGACTTCGGTTAGGCTTTTCGCGGGCTGGCTGCAGAGCCAGCATCTGGCGCAGGGCGGCTGTGCCGTCATCGCGACCCATATCGACCTTGGGCTCGACGCGCCTGAACTGGACCTGACCCCGTTCAAGGCCGATCTGGCCGCCGGTGGCGGCAGTGATGAGGCGTTCCTGTGATCGCGCTGTTGCGCCGTGACCTGAAACTGGCCGTCAGGGCCGGGGGCGGCTTTGGCCTTGGCCTTGCGTTTTTCCTGATTGTTGTGGTGCTGGTCCCGTTTGGTGTTGGGCCGGAAACCGAACTACTCAGCCGGATTGCCCCTGGTATCCTGTGGGTGGCGTCACTTCTGGCGGCCCTCTTGTCGCTCGACCGGATATTCGCGCTGGACTACGAGGACGGATCGCTGGCGCTGTTGGCGACGTCGCCTTTGCCGCTGGAAGGGGTCGGCTTGATCAAGGCGCTGGCCCATTGGATTACGACCGGCCTGCCGCTGACCATTGCGGCCCCCGCCTTGGGGTTCCTGCTGAGCCTTGCGCCAGAGGCATACGCCTATCTGCTGTTGTCACTGCTGATCGGCACCCCGGCCCTGTCGATGATCGGTACGTTTGGCGCCGCGCTGACCGTTGGGTTGCGGCGCGGCGGGCTACTGTTGTCGCTCCTGGTGCTGCCGCTTTATGTGCCGACGCTGATCTTCGGGGCAGAGGCGGTGCGGCGGGGCGCTGACGGGCTAGACCCGACCGGGGCGCTTTTGCTGCTGGGCGGGATCACGGCGGGCACCTTTGCCTTGCTGCCCTTCGCCACTGCGGCGACATTGCGCATCAACCTGCGGTGATGAGGGATTGAGGGCCATGAGAGGGCGGGATAGATAGCAAACATGTCGATGTGGGAATATGCCAATCCGAAACGGTTCATGGGCTGGACACGGCCGGTGCTGCCGTGGACCTTTGCGTTGGCGGGGGTCTGTCTGGTCGTCGGGCTGGTTTGGGGGTTTTTCTTTACCCCCGATGATTTCCGGCAGGGATCGACGGTCAAGATCATCTATCTGCATGTGCCTGCCGCCCTGATGGCGATCAATGCCTGGATCATGATGCTGGTTGCCTCGCTGATCTGGGTGGTGCGCCGGCATCATGTGTCGGCGCTTGCGGCACGTGCGGCGGCCCCTGTAGGGGTCACCATGACGCTGATTGCGCTGTTTACCGGGGCGATCTGGGGCCAGCCGATGTGGGGCACATATTGGGCCTGGGACCCGCGCCTGACATCCTTTCTGATCCTGTTTCTGTTCTATCTGGGCTATATCGCCCTATGGGAGGCGATCGAGGATCCCGACACCGCCGCCGACCTGACCAGCGTGCTGTGCATGGTCGGGTCGATCTTTGCGATCCTGTCGCGCTATGCGGTGCTGTTCTGGAGCCAGGGGCTGCATCAGGGCGCGTCGCTGTCGCTGGATAAAGAGGAAAACGTGGCCGATGTGTTCTGGTTTCCACTACTCGTCTGTATCGCGGGGTTTGTGTTTCTGTTCATCGCGCTGGTCCTGATGCGCACCCGGACTGAAATTCGCGCCCGCCGGATGCGCGCCTTGGAAGCGAGGGTGCAACGTGCCTGATCTGGGACAATACGCGGTCGAGGTGCTGTCGGCCTATGCGGTCAGCGTGGCCTTGCTGCTGGCCATCGTGGGGCTGAGCTGGCGGCGCTATGTGCGCGTCCGCGCGGCGTTGGAGAGGGTGGAGAAGAATGGCTAGGGTGTCGCCCCTGATGATCCTGCCGCCGGTGATTTTCGCGGCCCTCGCGGGGCTGTTCGTGGCCGGGATGATGACGGAAAACCGCGATGAACTGCCATCGACTTTTGTAGGTCGGCAGGCCCCGGCTGTTCCGGTGGAGGCTGTGCAGGGCACCGTGCAACTGACCGATGAAGACCTGCGGTCGGGCGAGGTGACAATCGTGAATTTCTGGGCCAGCTGGTGCCCGCCCTGCCGGGCAGAGCATCCGAATTTGCTGGATCTGGAGGCTGAAGGCTATCGCGTCGCGGGCATTAACTTCCGCGACACGCAGGATCAGGCGTCACGGTATCTGGCCGATTACGAGGACCCATTCTTTGCCACCGGGTTCGATTTGCGGGGTCGTGTGGCCATCGACTGGGGCGTGACCGCCCCGCCTGAGACGTTCATCGTCGACGGGGACGGGACCGTGCTGTTTCGCTATGTCGGACCACTGGTTGGGTCGGATTACGAGCAGCGGTTTTTGCCTGCCCTTGAAGAGGCGTTGCAGTAGCGGTTAATGAATACGTTAACGTTTTGGCGCGGAGGACGTATTTCATGGATGATCTGATGAGTCCCGGGCTGTTTGCCTGTGTTTGTCTGGCTGTTATCGTGGGTATATTTTCTATGCGAGAGGCCAGGGAAAATCCTCCACCTTACAAGCCGCATCAAGCCGCCGCGCTAAGGGCGGAACCGGTTGGTGATACGCGCCTGCTGACCGACGCTGATCTGCGGGCTGGCGAAGTAACCATCGTGAATTTCTGGGCCAGCTGGTGCGGGCCGTGCCGCCGGGAACATCCGATCCTGTTGCAATTGCAGCAGGACGGCTACCGGGTTGCCGGAGTCAATATGCGCGATCATCAACGGGACGCGGTTATATATCTCGAAAAACACGGCAACCCGTTTTTCGCGACCGTGTCGGACCCGACGCGGGAGGTCGCGCGGCGCTGGGGATCTATCGCGATACCGGTGACCTATATCGTGGCGGGCGACGGAACGGTATTGAACAAACACTATGGCGGCCTCAGCCGCGACCGGCTGGAGGCGACGTTCCTGCCAGCCCTGCGTGCCGCCGAGGCCTACGGCAACTGGGACGACGGGACATTGCTGGAGGCGATTGTCGAGGGCAGGTAGGTCGCGCGAAGCGGTTTTTGCCGGAATTGGCGAAGGCGGTGGAGTAGGTCAAGATCGTCAGTGCACGGACGTGTTGCAATAACTGTCATCTAGCCGCGCAAATCGCTTCCAAGGAATTAGACCACCTGTTCTCTGCCGAACACAAATGAACTTCGGGCGTGGCTGGACGTAGAAGTCGCTATAGTTTCTGTAGTTGCGGATACGAACAGTTTCGTTTTCGCCATTCCACATAACGTCAACCAGCAGGTTCCTAACGCTACCACCTCGCCCCAAGCGCCCTGTATAGTGGTATATGCTCACGACGGGCGCAGACTGCACTTGCTCATGCCGGAGCAGCACATCAGTTAGTATCGCTGCAGAAAGCAACCCCACCACAATAAGACCTACCCGAATGAATTTGGCGGTTTTGAACGGCCCGCCTCCATCGAACCTTTCGGGCAGGTCCATCTCGTTATTTCCTCAAGCAGCCTTAGCCAAATTCTGCAGGACATAGTGCAGCACGCCGCCGGATTTGATGTAATCGATCTCGACCGCTGTATCGATCCGGCATTTCAGGGTGATGTCTTTCGTCGACCCATCCGCGAAGGTGATATTCGCCGTCACCTCTTGCAGTGGTTTCACGTCTGCCAGCCCGGTGATGGTCACCGTTTCCTCGCCTGTCAAACCCAGCGATTTGCGGGTGTCGCCGCCGGTGAATTCGAATGGCACCACGCCCATGCCGACGAGGTTGGAGCGGTGGATGCGTTCGAAATTCTCGGCGATCACGGCCTTGACGCCCAGCAGGGCCGTGCCCTTGGCCGCCCAGTCGCGCGATGAGCCTGCACCGTATTGTTCGCCAGCGAACACAACCAATGGCGTGCCTTCGGCCTGATGTGCCATCGCGGCCTCGAAGATCGAGGTCTGGTTGCCTTCCGGCCCTTTGGTATAGCCGCCTTCGACCCCATCCAGCATCTCGTTTTTGATGCGGATATTGGCGAATGTGCCGCGCATCATGACCTCATGGTTGCCGCGCCGCGAGCCGTAGCTGTTGAATTCCCGCACGGGCACCTGCCGCTCGATCAGGTATTTGCCGGCTGGCGTTGTATCCTTGAACGACCCGGCAGGGCTGATGTGGTCGGTTGTGACCATATCGCCCAGAACGGCGAGGACCTTGGCATTGACCACGTCATTGATCTCGCCCGGATCTTTCGACATGCCCTGGAAATAGGGCGGGTTCTGCACATAGGTTGAAGTTGGCGGCCAGTCATAGGTTTCGCCGGAGGATGTTTCGACCGCCTGCCATTTTTCGTCACCTTTAAAGACATCGGCATATTTGCTGATGAAGGCTTCGCGGGTCACGGTTTTTTCGACCAGTTCGTTGATCTCGGCAGAGGTTGGCCAGATGTCTTTCAGGAAGACATCATTGCCGTCCTGATCCTGCCCCAGCGGATCCTTTGTGATGTCGATATTCATGTCACCGGCCAGCGCATAGGCCACGACCAGCGGCGGTGAGGCCAGGTAGTTGGCGCGCACGTCTGGCGAAATCCGCCCTTCGAAGTTGCGATTGCCTGACAGGACAGATGTTGCGATCAGGTCACCCTTGGCGATGGCGTCTGACAGTTCCTTCTGGATCGGGCCGGAGTTGCCGATGCAGGTGGTGCAGCCATAGCCGACGAGGTTGAACCCGATCTTGTCGAGGTCTTCCTGCAGCCCTGCGGCTTCAAGATATTCGCTGACGACCTGGCTGCCGGGGGCAAGTGAGGTTTTCACCCAAGGCTTGCGGTTCAGTCCCAATGCGGCAGCCTTGCGGGCGACCAGACCGGCCCCGATCATGACGTAGGGGTTGGATGTGTTGGTGCAGGACGTAATCGAGGCGATCACGATGGACCCGTCATGCAGTTTGTAATCTTCGCCCTCGACCGCCTGGCTTTTGTGATGCCCTTCGTCGCCGGGGATATGATGAGGCGCAACTGGACCACCCTCGGCTGCCATTTCAGCCTTTTCATCCGCTGGTGCAGCTTTTTCTGGCCGCTGACCGGTGATGTATTTGCCGAACGCCGATGATGCATCGGTCAGCGCGATGTAATCCTGTGGCCGTTTAGGGCCGGAGATCGCAGGCACGATGGTGCCCATATCCAGATGCAGGGTGTCGGTATAGACGGGGGCGTAGTTTTCATCGCGCCAGAACCCGTTTTCCTTGGCATAGGCTTCGACCAGCGCGATCCGGTCTTCGTCCCGGCCGGTGTTGCGCAGGTAGCGCAGGGTTTCGCCGTCGATGGGGAAGAAGCCGCAGGTCGCGCCATATTCGGGCGCCATATTGGCGATGGTCGCCCGGTCGGCGAGCGGCAGCACGTCAAGGCCAGCGCCGTAGAATTCCACGAACTTGCCGACAACACCAAGTTCGCGCAGCATTTCCACGACCTTCAGCACAAGGTCGGTGCCGGTGGTGCCTTCGACCATCTGGCCGGACAGTTCAAACCCGACAACCTCGGGGATCAGCATGGAGACAGGCTGGCCCAGCATCGCGGCCTCAGCCTCAATCCCGCCGACGCCCCAGCCAAGCACGGCCAACCCGTTCACCATGGTGGTGTGGCTGTCAGTACCGACGAGCGTGTCGGGGTATGCAACCTCTTCACCATTCTGGTCCTTGTCGGTCCAGACGGTCTGGGCCAGATATTCAAGGTTCACCTGATGGCAGATGCCGGTGCCGGGGGGGACGACGCGGAAATTGTTGAAGGCACCCTGACCCCATTTCAGGAACTGGTAGCGTTCCATATTGCGTTCATATTCGCGGTCCACATTCATCTGGAAGGCGCGAGGGTTGCCAAATTCGTCGATCATCACCGAATGGTCGATGACCAGATCGACAGGGTTCAGCGGGTTGATCTGCTGGGCGTCACCACCCAGGGCGACAATGCCGTCACGCATGGCGGCAAGGTCAACAACCGCAGGCACACCGGTGAAATCCTGCATCAGCACGCGGGCCGGGCGGTAGGCGATTTCGCGAGGGTTCTTGCCGCCGTTGGTGGCCCACTCGCCAAACGCCTTGATGTCATCCACGGAGACCGAAAACCCGTCATCCTCGAACCGCAAAAGGTTCTCCAGCACCACCTTCAGCGCAGCGGGCAGTTTCGTGAAATCGCCGAGGCCAGCGGCCTGCGCGGCAGGGATCGAATAATAGGCAACCGACTGGTCGCCAACGGTGAGGGTTTTGCGGGTTTTGGCAGTGTCTTTGCCGACAGTGATCGTCATTGCGATTCCCTTTCATGGCATGTGCTAGATGGGTTCTTGAGGGGCTTGTGCCTTAAGGGGCGCGCGCGATCAAGGGGGATTTGTATACCATTGCACACAATTGATCGAAACTCTGAAATATTGATGACGATTTTCTCGCAATTCGTTGATTGGCTATTTCAGTCGATCCTCAATACACCGGTGTCGCACTAAGTTTTCGGGACACCACATGCGCCAGTTTTTGACCGCCCTCGCTGTGACAGGCATTCTTTCCACGAACCCTGCCGCAGCGGATAACCCTGTGGTTGTGGAGCTGTTTACTTCGCAAGGCTGTTCGTCTTGCCCGCCTGCTGATGCATTCCTGCATGATCTGGCCAAACGGGACGACATCATCGCGCTGGCACTGCATGTGGATTACTGGGACTACATCGGTTGGAAAGACATTTTTGCCAGCCCGGAATATACCGCCCGTCAACATGCCTATGCGCAGGCGGCCAGTGCCACGACCGTCTATACTCCGCAGATGATCATCAATGGTCAAGACCATGTTGTCGGGTCGCGCCCGATGCAGGTGATGGATCTGGTGGCGGCGCATCGCAGCAAGGGATCGCCCTTTGATGTGACGCTGAGCCGCAGTGGCGATATCATCCAGATCAACGCCCAGGGCGACCAGCGCGGCGATTACGTGGTGCAACTGGTCCGCTATACGCCGCAGGAAACTGTGGCGATCCGCCGGGGCGAAAACGCAGGTCGCGAGCTGAGTTATGCTCATGTGGTCAACGCCTGGGATGTCATTGGCGACTGGGACGGGGCAGACCCGCTGCGGATGAACGTGGCCATTTCTGGCGGTGATCCTATTGTGGTGCTGATCCAAGAGGCCCGCAATGGCCCGATTGTGGGTGCGGCGGAGCTGCGCTAGCGCGCTTTCCAGCGGCGGTGAATCCAGAACCATTGCGCCGGATTGCGGGCGATCTGCGCCTCAAGCCGCCCGGTCAGTTCGGTCATCATCGCCTTGGGTGTCATGTGGGCCACCGGCGCTTCGACCTCGACCGCGAATGACAGGCCGTCGGGCTGCCTGATCCCGAAATAGGGGATCACCAGCGCATCCAGTCGTAGGGCGATATCTGCGGCAGAGGTCGCGGTGTGGGCGGGCTTTCCAAGAAATGGTATCTTCAGGCCCGTGGCCGACACGTCAAACAAAAGCGTGCCCATGCCGCCGGATTTTAGATGCCGGGCAAAACCCATCGTGCCGCGCCGTCCCTGTTCAAAAACCGGCCCGCCCCAAGACGTCATGGTTTTGGCGTAATGCGCGTTGAAATAGGCGTTCTGCATTGGGCGATATAGCCCGCCGATGGTATGCCCCATCCGGGTTAAAACCTGGCGGGGGGCCTCGTGATTGCCGAAATGCGCGGTGACAAAAATCACCGGTCGTTTGGCGGCTGCCGCTTCGGCCAGCGGTTCCAGCCCGGCACCGGTCGGGGTCGTGTCGGCCAGACGTGTGCCGAACTCCTCCCATGAATAATTCTCGATCAGGGTGCGCCCGAAATTGTCGCAACAGCTTTCGGCCAGGTCGCGCCGGGCCGTTTCATCCATGTCTGGATAGATCAGCGCCAGGTTTTCTTCGGCCCGTTTACGATACCCTACCAGCGGCCCGATGGCCCGCCGCAGCGCCGATCCCATCATCGGCACACGGGTTTCATATGGCAGGCGCAACACCGTGCTGATCAGGCCACGCAAGGCGCGATCCGCCAGCCAATCGGCCCGTGACCCTTGGGGCGGCGGTGTCTCCGCAATGTCACCCATGAACCTGCCCCGCTGCTGCGTCAGGCATGATCGGCGGGTGATCGTGCCAGCCCGGTGCCGATCATGCTGTCGCGGGTGACAAGCCCGGCCAGATCGCCGGCGGACCAGCCATCTGTCCCCGCCGGGCGGGTCGGGATCACGATATAGCGCATGTCGGCGGTGCTGTCATGGACGCGGACCTGTGTGCTGTCGGGCAGGGTGACCCCGAATTCAGCCAGCACCTTGCGCGGTTCGCGCACGGTGCGTGACCGGTAAGCGCGGGATTTGTACCAGTCAGGCGGCAGGCCCAGCAGGTTGCGCGGATAGCAGGAACACAAGGTGCAGACGATGATGTTGTGTACATCGGGCGTGTTTTCAACGGCGATCAGCTTCATCGGCCCGATGTCAAACCCCATGGCTGCACTGGCCGCACTGCCATCGGCCAACAAATCATCTCGAAACGCCGGATCAGTCCATGCCCTGGCGACGACGGCGGCCCCATTGGCTGGGCTGCGGGCATCCATCGCGTCGATCTGGGCGTTGATTTCGGCGGCGGTGGTGACACCTTTTTCGATCAAAATCTCGCGGATCGCAATTTCCATCTGCTGCCAATAGGTCAGCGGATGATCATCGTCCGGGCGATACGGATGACCCGACGGAGACAGATGGTCGTGATGATCATGAGGCATGGGGTGGGTCCGTTTCTTCCAGCCAGTGCGCGTAGATTTCCGCGTCAATCGTGTCGTCAGGCGTTTCGGCCCCTGCACCCCAGACCTCGGCCATGGTAAAGCGCACGCGCATCACTGGCAGCCGGTTGCCCTTATGGCCGTAGGCCAACTCTTCGGGGTTGGGGAAGGGCCCCAGCCTGCGTTCAACCCAGCCGGTTTTGCCGCGCAGATAAGCGGGGGTGCGTACATGGCCGGGGGGCATGTCGGGCCGGACGCGCATATAGGTCCGTTCAACCACCGCTGGCCTCGCCATAGGTGGGGCCGCGTGCGGCGACCTCGGTCATCCGCTGTGCCAGCTCGGCGGTGGTATAGACGCCCGCCTCGATCAGGTTCTGATTGACCGATGCGATCCAGCGTTCGTAATAGTTCATCGTTTCGAATGCCTCGGGCCCCATGTCTTCGAGCACGCGGCGCAGACCATCAACGGTGAAATGCCCCTTGGATGAGCAGATCACCATGAGGGCATCGACCCGCTTTTCCCAAAGCGAGAAATCATGTTGGTCGGTGGGGACGGGGCCTGCGGCGTCGCCGCCCATATCGTGCCAGCGTTTGCCGTCAAACGGATCAGGGTTTTGTGTCATGCCCAAAGGTTAGATCAGTTCATGCAGAACTGTCCATCGGTCAGATAGAGGGGCCTATGCCAGTTTGTCAGGAGGCCTCGTCGTCCTGCTCCTCGTCAGGGTCGATCAGTTTGATGATCCCGCCATCGACCATTTCGCGAATGGCGGCGGTGATTTCGGCCATCGCCTTTTCGGCATCGTCCTTTTTCACCTTGCCCAGTTCAGCGGCATCCTCGCGTATCTGGGTCGCCATGCGTTGCGACACGCTGCCCAGGATAAATTCTGCGGATTTGACCAGAGGTTCGTCGCCAGCAAGTCCGGCGGCAATGGCCGTTGTCAGAACCGTACCATCCACCGACCGGATGCAATTGGGAATATCGGTGGGTTTGACCCGTGGGGCGATATCCTTGAAGGTAAAGATCGCCTTGCGCACATCGCTGGCAAAATCCGGATCGGTGGCGCCCAAGCCTTCCAGAACGTCCTCTCTTGTGTCGGTTGCGGTGGAGTTCAGAATCGCACCCAGACGCTGCACCGGCGCCTTTTCAAAGGCCAGCTCGTTGATGCGGCCATAATCCTGCGCCAAGGCTGCCCCGATGCGCCGCACGGCATCGGGGGTGATATCGGCGGTCTGCGACATGGCAAAGGTAATGCGCCGGGCCCGTTCGCCCGGGGTTTTCTGCAAAACCTCGGCCGCCTTGGCCACCGGCAGCTTGGACAGCGCAACCGCGCAAACCTCAATGCTTTCGGCGGTCATGATGCTGACAATGCGTTCCACCGGCAGATTGACGATCGACGGCCAGTGATCGCCGTTGCGCACGGCGGCGGTTTGCGCGCGCAGACGTTCGGCCAAAGGCGGGCTGAGATGATCGGCAATGGCCATGATCGCGCCGTCGCGGTTGCCGGGCGCGGAAAGGCCAATAGCCTCAAGTTCACTCGCGAATTCCTCGGCCACGGCGGTAACCGTGCTCCGGTCAACAAGGCGGATCGCCCCCAATTCGCCGGCCAACGCCTCTTGCAGTGATTCGGGAAGTTCGGACAGGGACAGGCTGCCGCCATCGCTGATCATCATCTGAACGATCATCGCGGCCTTGCGGCGGCGGGTCAGTGTATCACCGCCGGATATACTTGGCTGAAAATCCATCACATTCCTCTACACCCGGGGCCGTAAAGGAATGGTTAGGAGGCGTGCAGCTTATGACCCGGGATGGGTCACCATAATCGACATATTTTTCAGTTGCTGCACGGTCTCGGGTGACAATTGCGCCTGACCGTCCGTTGCCGCATGCAGCATATCAAACCGCGCGCTGATGGTTGCGACCTCTTGGTCGGTGAAATCGCGGTCTTCGCGGGCAAAGCTTCCGATGCTGCGAATCCCATCTTTTGCGCCTTCGGTTTCCTGTGCACAGGTGATGCCGTGTTTGATCCCATGCTCGTCTGCCAGTTTCATAACACCAGCGGGGTCGTTGTCTTTCAACGCGTCCCAACGGACAGCCCCGGTGTTCTCGAACCCCCATGCCAGCGTGGGGTCCAACATCAGCAAACCCCTTTGTGAATAGAAGTCTAACCATTCTTTGCTATATGTCTGAAACATGAATTTTGGGGTCGTGTATTGGATCTGAAGCCCGATCGCATAACCTGCCGGTGCCATCTGTCTCAACTCGCCCAGAACTTCACTAATCTCTACCTGTGTCGATGACATGTCCCTAACTCGCTTTCCGGTTGCCAAACGATCTACGTTCGAAATACTCTTTAGAAGGCATTGCGTATCGACATTGTAGGTATAACAGTGCAGAGGCAACAAGGCTTTTATAAAAAATGAGGGCCTCGAGGTAGGTGAATGTCGGCACTTTTGGGTCCAAAGGAGATTGAGCAGCTTGCTCCGGCGGGGCATTATATTGCCCTCCGTATCGGTTTTGCCTTTCCCATGGAAGAGATTAACGCGCTTCCGCCCGAATGGATCGAACACTACACCAACAACCGTTTTATGCTGTTTGATCCGGTCGTTAGATGGGCCTACAGCAATGTGGGAACCTGCCGGTGGAGCGCGTTGCCGCTGGACGATCCCAAGCGGATCATCGCCCAGGCGCAGACATTCGGGCTGCGCTATGGTGTGACGATCTCCATCCTTGATAGCGGACCTGATGCGCAACGGTCATTTGCGTCCTTTGTTCGCTCTGACCGCGAGTATACTGACCTGGAGGTCAAGCTTCTCAAGGCATTCCTGACCCGCAGGCACAATGAAACGGCACCGCCCACCAATCTGACCCGTGCCGAGCTAGAGGCGCTGGGCATGGTCAAGGACGGCAAGCGGCTCAAGGAAATCGCGCATGAGTTGAATGTCAGCGAAGGCGCGGTCAAGCAGCGCCTGAAGAATGCAAAGTTGAAACTGGGCGCAAAAACCGGCACGCAGGCGGCGACACTGGCCAGCCAATACGGGCTGATTTAACCTTTTCCTGGCCGCAAGGCTTTGAAGTTAGACAGTTTCCGCCCACGGGCCATTTTTTCTCTCAATTCGGAACAATTCGAGTTAATTTGTCGTTGTTGCAGTACACGCAACGTCCGACCTGAGGTGGCACCACTCGTCACTCAACCTTAGTAGAGAGAAAGAAAGTTATGGAAAATGTTACCTTCAACCTTGCGCAGCTCCATCTGTACGGTGCCGCGTTTTACGAGTTTTTGGGCTTGCGCAAGCGTTTCTTCGTAGACCAGTTGGGATGGCAGATCCCGCATGATGATGACGTTGAGATGGACCAGTATGACAACCCAACCGCGTATTATTCGCTGGTGTTGCGTGATGGCAAAGTTGTGGGCGGGGCCCGCGTGATGGCCACCACAGCACAGTGGGGATCACACACCTATATGTTGCGTGACGCTGTCGCCGGAAAGTTGATCGGCATTCCTGCGGACATTATTCCACAGGCCGAAGCGACCAAAAATGTTTGGGAAGTTACACGCACTGTGATCGCTGATGAAGTGGACACACAAGCGGATCGGTCAAGTTGCCTATCGCTGATGTTGGATGGCGCGGTCGACATCGCCAAACAGCACGGTGCGACTGAACTGATGTCACTCTCTCCTCTGGCGATGGCGCGGACGTTGCGCAAACTGGGATATGATGCCCATCGGATCGGCGAACCTTACCGCAACGAAGAGGACGGACGTCGTTATGCCTGTATCAGCATGCCAACGATACGCAGCAAGGCTGCCGCAGGTGCTGAAAAGACCAAGACGATCCCTGCCGCGCATCTGCCGAAAGCGACCCATATGCCGCAGCCGCAGCCGGTTCATGCGCCTTCGGTGATCTAATGAAAATGACGTGACCGGCCGGGGTGGGACATACGGCTGGTCACTTTACCCCTCATCCGCGCCAAAAACGCGGTTGAAAATCGTATCCACGTGCTTGGTGTGATACCCAAGATCGAATTTCTCCTCGATTTCATCTGCTGACAGGGCCTGTGTCACCTCATCATCGGCCAGCAACTCGGTTTTGAAATCCGCGCCTTCCTCCCAGACTCTCATCGCATTGCGCTGTACCAGCCGGTAAGCATCCTCGCGGCTGACGCCAGCCTGGGTCAAGGCCAGCAGCACCCGCTGTGACATGACCAAGCCGCGAAATTTGTTCATATTGGCCAGCATATTGTCGGGATAAATCACCAGTTTTTCGATCACCCCAGCCAGCCGGTTCAGGGCGAAGTCTAGGGTGACGGTCGTATCCGGCCCGATGGCACGTTCCACCGATGAATGGCTGATATCGCGTTCATGCCAGAGCGTGACGTTTTCCATCGCGGGAACAACGGACATGCGCACCAGACGCGCCAGCCCGGTCAGGTTTTCGGTCAGCACCGGGTTGCGTTTGTGGGGCATGGCAGAGCTGCCTTTTTGCCCCTTGGAAAAGAATTCCTCGGCTTCCAGAACCTCGGTCCGTTGCATGTGCCGGATTTCGGTGGCGATGTTTTCGATGCTGCTGGCGATGACGCCCAGCGTGGCAAAGAACATCGCGTGCCGGTCGCGGGGGATGACCTGTGTGCTGATCGGCTCTGGCGTCAGGCCAAGCTGTGCGCAGACATGTTCCTCGACCGATGGATCGATATTGGCAAATGTCCCGACTGCACCTGATATTGCCCCGGTCGCGATTTCAGCGCGGGCCGCAACCAGACGCGCACGCCCCCGGTCCATTTCTGCATAAAATCGGGCAAAGGTCAGGCCCATGGTGGTCGGTTCGGCGTGAATGCCGTGGCTGCGCCCGATCCGCACATCCATCTTGTGTTCAAAGGCGCGGGCCTTCAGCGCCGCTAGCACCCGATCCATATCGGCAATCAGGATATCGGCGGCGCGGACCAGTTGCACATTCAACGTGGTGTCCAGCACATCGGACGAGGTCATGCCCTGATGGACGAACCGGGCATCCTCGGCCCCGATATGTTCGGCCAGATGGGTCAGGAAGGCGATGACGTCGTGTTTGGTGACCGCTTCGATTTCGTCAATGCGGGCGACGTCGAATTCCACATCCTTGGCTTTCCAGACGGCCTCGGCGTTTTCCTCGGGGATCACACCGATGGCGGCCTGCGCGTCGCAGGCGTGGGCCTCGATCTCGTACCAGATGCGGAATTTTGTCGCTGGTTCCCAAATGGCGGTCATTTCCGGACGAGAGTAACGAGGGATCATATGGGCACCTTTGATATGGGGGTGGGCAGCAGTTTGCACCTGCGTCATAAAGAGGTGCCAGCGGAGCCTCAAGGGAGAGATGACATGAAGATCACGGTCAATATGTGCCCGGCAGACGGCGCGTTGGTGAAATAGATGCTGACGCGAGAGGATTTCAAAGGCGAATGGCGCATCACGCGCGAGATTACGGACAGGTTGACCGGCAATGCGGGGCGGCTGGAGGGGACCGCCACCTTCACTGATGATGCACCTGATACGCTGCTTTACGAAGAACGGGGGCGTTTGCGTCTGGGTGATGGACCGGAGATGGAAGCGACGCGCCGTTACCGTTGGCATTTCGTTGATGGCCGGGTCGATATGACGTTTGACGACCGATCAGCCTTTCACAGTTTTGTCCCGCACGGCTACGTGTCCGGCACCGATCATCAATGTGGCGATGATGCCTATGCGGTGCGTTATGATTTCATCCCTTGGCCGCGCTGGCGGGCGGTCTGGGTCGTGACCGGGCCGCGCAAGGATTACACATCCGTCACCGAATTCACCCGGTAGGATGGGTCAAGACCCATCTTACGCCGCCTGACCGTTATCGCTATCGCGCTTGCGCCCCGCGCGTGCCTGAGGCAATAAACACGAAACGAAATCAAAACAGGGGAGAGCGGCACATGGCCCTCGCACTCAATGACAAAGTCCTGACCGAGGCATTCGGTCCGTCCGAAGGCACCGCCTTGCGCTTCAAACAGGCGGTGATGGTGATCCTGGGGATTGCGGCGCTGGCGATCTTTGCCAAGATCAAGATCCCTATGTGGCCTGTACCGATCACCATGGGCACTTTTGCGGTTCTGACGATTGGTGCGGCTTATGGCCCGCGTCTGGGGCTGACCACGATCCTCGGCTATATGATCGTGGGTGCCCTTGGTTTTGACGTCTTCGCCAGTTCCTCGGCCGAAGCCTACGGCATCAGCTACATGATGGGCGGCACAGGCGGCTATCTGGTGGGTTACGTCCTTGCCACGCTGGCGCTGGGTTTTGCGGCGCGCGCTGGCTGGGACCGGTCGGTGCTGTTGATGGCCGTTGCCATGCTGGCAGGGACCGCCCTGATCTACGTATTTGGCCTTGCCTGGCTGAGCGTTCTTTACGTTGACAAGGGTGCGGCTTGGGTGATCGGCGTTGGTCTGACCCCGTTCCTTATCGGTGACGCGCTGAAACTGGGTCTGGCTGCACTGCTTCTGCCAGCCTTGTGGAAGCTGATCGGCAACGCTCGGAGCTGAGACCAAAGGGCCTGAAATGCAAAAAGGCGCTGCGTTTGCAGCGCCTTTTTTCGTTTAACGTCTTCAGATATCTATCCGCGCACGGCCCGCATGATCAGCGAGGCGACGAACAGCACCAGGAAGATGAAGAAAATAATCTGTGCAATCCCGGCGGATGCACCAGCGATACCACCAAAGCCCAAAACAGCGGCAATCAGTGCAACAACAAGAAATGTAACGGCCCAACCCAACATGACATAACTCCTTTTTGTCATTTCCAATGATTGCCGCTTTCGCTGCAATCTCTGGTTAACCAACGCAGATGGAGCCATTTGGTTCCCGCAAAAAAAATCAGGCCAAAACCGTTCTGACGGTCGATGACCGCTCAAGCGTCTTGTGAACCGGGCATTTATCCGCAATTTCCAACAGCCGTGCGCGCTGTTCATCAGACAAATCACCGGTCAGGCGAATGGTGCGATCAAAGTGATCGACCTTGGCACCCGGATCGGCGGCGTCCTGTGCGTGTTCCTTGGCATGGGCGATATCGACGCTGACGCCATCCAGCGGCCAGCCCTTGCGCCGGGCATACATCCGGATCGTCATGGAGGTGCAGGCCCCAAGACCTGCCGATACAAAGCCATAAGGCGTCAGGCCCTTGTTGGTGCCACCATATTTGGCTGGCTCGTCCGCCAGCGCATGATGGGGGCCAGACTGAACATCCTGCAGAAACCCGTTGGGGTCGGCTTCGGTCACGCGCATGATACCTTCTGGCACATCGGCAGGCTTGGCTGGCGGGGCAAGGTCGAGATAGCGTTTGGACCATGCGGCGATCACATCGGCGGCATATTCGGCATCGGCCGGCCGGGTGACCAGATGATCGGCATCGTCGAGCGTGACAAAGCTTTTGGGGTGTTTGGCCGCCAGGAAGATGTCAGAGGCGTTTTCGATCCCCACAGTCGCATCGCGCGGGGCGTGCAGAACCAGCAAGGCAGCCCCAAGTTTGGCCAGACTGCCGGACAAGGCGACCTCTGACACATCATCGACAAAGCTTTTGCCGATCCGGAAAGGACGTCCGCCCAGGTTCACCTCGGCCACGCCCTGGTCCACGATTTCGGGGATGGCATCGGCGAAATTGTGAGTGACATGGCCGGGATCAAACGGGGCGCCGATGGTCACAACGGCCTTGATCGACGGCATCTCGGGGGCGGCCTTGATCACCGCAGCCCCGCCCAGCGAATGGCCGATCAGCAGGGACGGGGCCATGCCCTTTTGCTCAAGCGCTGCACAAGCGGCGTGCAGATCCTGCACGTTGGATGTGAAATTTGTGTTCTCGAACTCACCCTCGGAATGGCCCAGCCCCGTGAAATCGAACCGCAGAACAGCAACCCCCATGGCGGCAAGACGGGCCGCAATCCGCCGGGCGGCGGTAATATCCTTGGAGCAGGTAAAGCAATGTGCAAATAAGGCGGTGGCCAAATGCGGACCACCCGGCAGATCAAGCCGTGCCGCAAGCGTGTCGCCCGCATGGCCGGTAAAGGTGAGCTTTTCAGTCGGCATGTCAGTTGGACCTTTCCTTCTTGGTGGGGCAGACATGCCCAGAGCAGGCCACGCAAACAAGTCCGGACAGGGCGCAGTCGCGGCAAGGTGAAAGATGTTACCATGATGAAATTGCTGGCATCAATCGTGGCGGCCCTGTTGTGTATCGGGGTTTTGCTGGGCTTTGCGGGGTGGCTGCATCCGGCGGGTGACAGCCTGTCGCTGCTGCGGATGCCGCTGGGCATTGCCTGCGTGATCTGGGCGCTGATCCGGATGCGCCGGGCGCTGCGGCTGGCGCTGCTGGGCTGCGGGACGGCGGCCGCACTGACCACGGTTCCGCCGCTGGTGGCAGGGCAGGCGGGGGGAGAATTTAGGATCTACAGCAAGAACGTCTGGTTCGGAAATACGTCTGTGGCGCCTCTCGCCCGCGATATCCGCGACAGCGGTGCGGAGGTCGTGATGCTGCAGGAGGTATCGCGGCGCAACAACATGCTGCTGGGTTCACTTGCCGCTGCCTATCCTCATCAGCATCTTTGCACGTTTTCCGGATGGAACGGCATTGCGGTCCTGTCCCGCTATCCATTCACGGGCGACACAATCTGTTCAGAGCAATTCGGGCTCGCCGCCGCGCAGATCATCCGCGAGGGGCAGGAGATCTGGGTTGGCTCGGTGCATTTCTACTGGCCATATCCTTACGGTCAGGAAAGATCACGCGATGCAGCACTTGAGGTTCTGGCCCGGCTGGACAGCCCCATCGTTTTGGCTGGTGATTTCAACATGTTCCCCTGGGCCGCCAGCGTGCAGCAACTGGGGCAGGCGGCGAATGCGAGACTGGCTGGGCCAACCCGCCCAACTTTCGTGATAAAGGGTGTGCCACTGCTGCTGGATCATGTTCTGGCGCCGGGTGGCGGCATGATCGAACGCAGACCCCTATTGGGATCGGATCATCGCGGTATCTATGGCCGGGTGCATCTGACCCCCTAGGGCGGGGTTCAAACCGACGCTAGGCCCCCATAAGCGCGGGATCATGCGGGTATTTCGTCAGGTTCTCGAACCCGTCGTCGGTGACCAGCACCTGATCTTCCAGCTTGATTGAAAAATCGCCGCCCTCTGGGCTGATCAACGCCTCGACACAGAACACCATGCCCGCTTGCACCTCGTAATCGAACGCACCTGCGACCCAGCGATCAGGATAGGCGATCAGCGGCCATTCATCGCACAGGCCAACCCCATGCATCAGGCAACCGTATTTCAGCTTTTGATATTTGTCCGGCAACACATGGGTATTGTGGGTCAGATCTTGGAACGACACACCGGGTTTTAGCATCTGCATATTCTGTGCGATATGCTCAACTCCGATCTGCATCGCCTCTATCATGTCAGGGCGGGGTTTTTGATCACCGATCCACCAGGTGCGGCTGATGTCGATGCAAATGCCATAGGCGCCCACCAGATCGGTATCGAACGCCACGATTTCGTTATTCTGCACGATGCGCCCGCCACATTCCTGAAACCACGGGTTGGTGCGGGGGCCGGAGGTGAGCAACCGGGTCTCGATCCACTCGCCCCCGCGGCGGATGTTTTCGGCATGCAGGACGGCCCAGATATCATCCTCTGACATATGGCCCTGTGGCACGCCAGCGCGGGCGGCATCCTCCATCGCGTAACAGGCGGCCTCGCAGGAATGCGACGCGCAGCGCATCGCCAAAATCTCATCCGGGCCTTTGATGCTGCGCGCCTTCTCGGTCAATTCCTCACCGGGAAACACCTCGAAACCCACGGCTTCCAATGCCCGCAATCCGTGCAGCATCGGTTTGTCGACGCCAAGGCGCATATTACCGCCACCATGTTCCGCAATCAGGTCGCGCACCTCGGTGGCAAAGCTATTTGCTGCATCGCCCAGCTTGTCACCACGATCAAAATAGAACAGGTCCGCCCCGGTGCGTTGTTCGGCAACCAGCGGATTGAACTTGGTCAAAAACATCCCGTTCTTGTAGTCCCAGACAACCATATAGCCGTCTGCACAGACCAGACAGGCACGAAAAGGATTGTGTGTGTTCCACAGCTGCATATTGGTGCTGTCGGTGGCATAGCGGATGTTGAGCGGATCAAACATCAAAATACCACCATAATCGCGGGCATTGACCGCATCGGTCAGGCGGCGATGACGCCAGGCGCGCATGGTGGGCAGGTTGGGCAATTCCAGCCCGGCAGCCGCCCATTCCGCATAGGCCAGTTGGGTCGGCCCGATCTCGACCCGGTCCTGATCATTGGGGGTGCCGTCATCCAGTGTCGCGCCGCGCGTGGGGTCAATTTTGCGGGTGTCGCGATAATGGGTGTTCATGACAGCGATCCTTGTAACAACTCCTGCCATGGTGCCTGCGTTCCGGGCATGGGTCCGGTCAAAAATCGACAAAACCACTGCTCAAATGGGACATCCTGGGCGGAAATCGCCACATTGTGCCATTTCACACTGCCGACAGCCGCGGCTTCACTAAATTGACGCTAGGTAAAGGAAAGGTATGGCATGGCCCTTGTTACATTCAAAGACACCGATATTCAGTTTGATCCGGCCTTCATCAGCGCCGACGATATCGCGGAATTACGCACCAGTTTTACCCCCGAAACGCTAGGGGCGGACCAGGAGGAAGCAACAGACACCTTTGGTTTGCCCATGGTGGACACCTACGATGAGGCCCGCGAACAGGTGAAACGGATGATGGAAACCGACGGGTTTCTGGCCGATATGCTGGCAGAAGCGCAGCAGGACGGCGAACCAATCGATATCGACGACGTTCTGGCCGACATGGACGCACAACTCAAACCCGTGCTTGAAGGAGGTGAACTGTCTGCCGAGGCGATTCATTTTGCCGAGGAAGGCGTCAAATTCGCCCAGTTTATCGACACTGATACAGGCAGCACGCTGATCGTTGATAATCAGGAGGTCCTGCGGATCGGTCGGCTTGGCGGCGCCAAAGACAAGAACGTGAAAGTCGCCGCTGCAACAGTTGTCGTTGTCATAGACCTGATTTTTGTGATTCTGGCCTTGTCTTCGGTCAAGGCCGCACGGACCCGCAAGGCTGATGAGGCCATGGGGAAAGCAGCTAAGAAAAGCATCAATCCAATGAAGAAACTGGCCAAGGAACTACTGAAACGGCTCGCTGGGGCGATGCGCAAGTTCCGTGACAAGGACAAGCCCAAGAAAACCGTGGTGCGTGACGTGATAAACGACATCGCCAAGGCTGTGGCACACGCGATGAAGCAGATGTGGAACAATATGTGGGGCGATATCAAGCGGATCCTCAAGGCGCTGCTGTCATCAATCAAGGCGATCGTGACGGCGAATGCATGCCTGACCGCGACCATCCTGCTGGCGATTGGAACCGCTGGCGCGGCTCTTGTCGCCTCGCTGATCAACCTGACGTTGGCACTGGTCAAGCTGATCGACGACACGATCAGCCTCAAGGCGGCGATGGACGGCGCTTAGGGGTCTGAAACCGCTGGAAAAGGTGCGGCCGGGCCGCGGTGGCCCGGTCTGATCAGCGCTGTGGTTCAGGCTCCATCGCGATGCTGGATCCATCCTTGGTCAGCATCGACGTCCTTGTGTCTTCCGGCGTCGTGCAGACCGGCGTCCCATCGCGGTTCAGGCGGGCGGCCATATACCCTTCCAGACCATCGTCAATATACCAGTATTGGCAGCCATCCGGAGAGACCCAGATATTGGCCAGCCCGTCAGCCAGCGCGCCGCCATCCAACCCGCCATCCAGAATCTGATTGCTGTCGCCAGTCCGGCCTTCGCAGGCGGCCAGCCCTGCGACCGCCGCAATCAAACCCGTGCATTTCAAAAACCTGTTCATCGACAGCCTCTTCCATTTCAAACCTGATACCACTTTGGCCGGTTGTAGATGAGTAAGGGGGCGCTTTCAACGATTTCGACCCTGAACAAAAGTCTAGGCGGATTTCCTTGCAATAGGGTGAAGAAGTGAGGGGGCGTCAAAACGCATATGGGCGCCCCAAAGGGACGCCCATGAATTTCATCAGTTGGCGGGCCGGACCCGCCCGACCTCAGCAGCTGTAGTAAAGCTTGTATTCCACGGGGTGTGGTGTGTGCTCATAGGCGTACACTTCTTCCCATTTCAGCTCCATGTAGCCTTCCAACTGGTCCTTGGTGAACACGTCACCGGCCAACAGGAAGTCATGATCCGCTTCCAGCGATTCCAGCGCTTCACGCAAGGATGCGCAGACGGTCGGGATTTCGGCCAGCTCTTCGGGCGGCAGATCGTAGAGGTCTTTGTCAGAGGACGGACCCGGATCGATCTTGTTCTTGATCCCGTCAAGGCCGGCCATCAACAGGGCCGAGAAGCACAGGTAAGGGTTCGCCGCCGGATCGGGGAAACGGGCCTCAACACGTTTCGCCTTGGGGCTTTCGGCCCATGGGATACGCACGCAGCCCGACCGGTTACGGGCGGAATAGGCACGCAGCACGGGGGCCTCAAAGCCGGGGATCAGGCGCTTGTAGCTGTTGGTTGATGGGTTGGTGAAGGCGTTCAGCGTCTTGGCGTGCTTGAGGATACCACCAATGAAATAAAGCGCTTCCTGTGAAAGGTCCGCGTATTTGTCACCTGCAAAGAGCGGCTTGCCGTCTTTCCAGATCGACATATTCACATGCATGCCGGTGCCGTTATCGCCCGCAATCGGCTTTGGCATGAAGGTGGCGGATTTCCCGTAGGCCTGTGCCACGTTGTGGATCACATACTTATACTTCTGCAGATCGTCTGCCTGAGAGGTCAGCGTGCCAAAGATCAACCCCAGCTCGTGCTGGCAGGATGCAACCTCGTGGTGATGCTTGTCGACCTTCATGCCCATCCGCTTCATCGTGGACAGCATTTCAGAGCGCATTTCCTGCGCGTCATCAATCGGGTTCACCGGGAAATAGCCACCCTTGATGCCAGGGCGATGGCCAGTATTGCCCATTTCATATTCGGTATCGGTGTTCCAGGCGCCGTCGATGGCATCAACCTGATAGGACACCTTGTTCATCGACACGCTGAAGCGCACATCGTCAAAGACAAAGAATTCAGCCTCGGGGCCGAAATAGGCGGTGTCACCAATCCCGGATGCCTTCAGGTATGCCTCTGCCTTAACGGCGGTGCCGCGCGGGTCGCGGGAATAGGCCTCACCTGTGTCGGGTTCGACAATATTGCAGTGAATGCAGAGCGTCTTTTCAGCGTAAAACGGATCCAGATAGGCACTTTCGGCCTGCGGCATCAGTTTCATGTCGGACTGATCAATGGATTTCCAGCCAGCAATGGAAGAGCCGTCAAACATGAAGCCCTCTTCGAGGAAATCCTCATCCACCAGATCGGCTACGACGGTTACGTGTTGCAGCTTGCCGCGCGGATCGGTGAAGCGGATATCGACATAATCGACATCCTCGTCCTTGATCAGTTTCAGAACAGCTTTGTTGTCCATCTATGATGTCCCTTTTTGTAGCAGAATTTTGGATTAAAGCGCGTCGTCGCCGGTTTCACCGGTACGAATGCGAATGGCCTGTTCGATGGACGACACAAAGATCTTGCCGTCGCCGATCTTATCGGTCTTGGCGGCCCCGATGATCGCCTCGATGGCGCCATCGACTTGATCGTCGGCCAGGACGACCTCGATCTTCACCTTGGGCAGGAAATCGACCACATATTCGGCGCCGCGATAGAGTTCGGTATGGCCTTTCTGGCGGCCAAAGCCCTTGACCTCAACGACCGAAAGACCCTGCACGCCAACCTCTTGCAGCGCCTCTTTCACCTCATCAAGCTTGAATGGTTTGATGATCGCTTCGATCTTTTTCATGGCCCGCGACTCCCGTTTGGTGTTTCAGTGGTGGTCAGACCATTTCTCTTGCAAAGGGACAATTCGTGGTCGAACCTTACCCCATGCTGGTCAGGGGAAAGCATATCGTTTGCCTGTTTTTTGTGCAACTCGCCTACTGATCGGGCGCTCTGAAAACTTGAGGTGCTGAAACCATGACCGAACTCTTAACCGCTGCCCAAATGCGCGCCATCGAACAGGCGGCCATCGACAGTGGAGAGGTCACCGGACTGGAACTGATGGAGAGGGCCGGGCAGGGGGTCGTGGACGCGATTTTTGAAGAATGGCTGGAATTGGGCGAGGGTGATCACCGGGCCGTTGTCCTCTGCGGGCCGGGCAACAACGGCGGCGACGGGTTTGTGGTGGCACGGCTGCTGAAGGAGGCCGGGTGGGAGGTGGAGGTGTTTCTGTACGGCGATCCGGCAAAGCTGCCGCCGGATGCGAAGGTGAATTATGAGCGGTGGTTTGAGATTGGCGATGTTCGTCCATTATCGTCAAATGAGATAGATGAACTTGAAAAAGTTGCTCTTCTTGTTGACGCGATCTTCGGTTCCGGTCTCGCACGACCGCTGCCTAATGAAGTTGAGAGCGTCTTTCGTGATTTAAGATGGAGCCCGAAGCACCCCTGCCGGCGATACCGAAGAAGCATGAGTATCGATGTTCCGAGCGGAATCGATGCTGATAGCGGGCGTTACTTGGATAGTGGAAAAGGACAATGGCTGCAAAGTACACTATGCGTGACCTTTTGCTTGCCAAAAAATGGCCATTTCTTGAATGACGGCCCAGTTCATTGCCATAAGACGATCGTCAAGCCGTTGGGTTTGGAGCGAGAAGAATTCTTGGAGTATGGCCCGTTTGATGAACCGGCAGATGATCGTCGAGTTACGCTTTTGGACCAACGTCTGCACGGACAAAGAACACCATTTCTTAAGGGGAGACTTAAGAAGTGGTCCGGACATCACAAGTACTTTCACGGCCACGCCATAATCCTTTCCGGCGGTGTCGGCAAAGGCGGGGCAGCCCGCCTCGCGGCCCTCGGTGCGCTCCGCATAGGGGCAGGGGCTGTGACCGTCGGCGCACCACCCGCCGCGCTGATTGAGAACGCGGCGCAGTTGAATGCCATTATGCTGACGGGCGTCAAAGATGAGAACGCTCTGGCCGATATCCTGCAGAACACCCGTATGAACGCGCTCTGCCTCGGGCCGGGACTGGGGACCGGCGCGCGGGAGGCCAAGCTGCTTGACGCCGCACTCGAGAAGACCCGTCCCGGGCTTGACCCGGGACTTCAACCAGAGGCCAAGCCGAGAGGCCCCGGGTCAGGCCCGGGGCGCCGTCTTGTGCTGGATGCCGACGCGCTCACCTTGATCGCACGGGACGAAACCCTCTTCACCAAACTCCACAAAAACTGCATCCTCACCCCGCATGCTGGCGAATTTGCGCGCCTCTTCCCTGACATCGCCGAAAAACTGAACGCCCCCGCCACCAACGGCCCAGCATACTCCAAAGTTGACGCCACCCGCGAGGCGGCCAAGCGGGCGGGCTGCGTCGTGCTGTTCAAGGGGCCCGATACGGTCATCGCCGACCCCTCCGGGCTCTGCTCCATCAATGCGTCGGTCTACGAACGCTCTGCCCCATGGCTTGCGACAGCAGGTTCCGGCGACGTGCTGGCGGGGTTCATCACCGGCTTGCTCGCGCGCGGGTTCCAATCCATGCAGGCTGCTGAAACGGGGGCGTGGCTGCATACCGAATGCGCGCTCAGTTTCGGGCCGGGATTGATCGCCGAGGATTTGCCAGAAGAATTGCCGAAGGTCTTTCGCGCCCTTGGTTTATAGGTGGTTGCTTGCAGCATAACCGCCCCGGACCTGATCCGGGGCCTCTGCCGTCAGGCCGCCTGCACCACTATCTCGACCCCGTTGGCATAGATGATGTGATCATTGGCAAATTCCAGATCAAAGATCTGCATGACCTGCCATTTCTGCTGGGCGACGAATTCACCATCGGCAAGGCGACTTGCTTCTACATCGGCGCTTTCGGCACCGAACAGAACCGGCGCGCGCCAGTCGCGGATGTGGATACGGGTGGCGGGGGTCACGACCATATCAAGACCGGGGCGGGTATGACCCAGCGATCCGCCCTTGATCACCAACGGACGCACCTTGGCGCGGCGGGCGGTGACATTCTTCAGCACACAAACGCCACCATCGCGGGTGACCACCCGGTCACCGGGCGTCAGATGTTCCACCGGCAACTCGCCATCCAGCGTCATGATCAGCGTACCGGCACAGATCCCGATATCGGATGACAGAACGGGCTGAAACGGATCGCTGTGATTTTGGGGCGTCGAACGCATCGTGATATCCTGGGCAGTGGTCGTGCCGCCATATGCGCGCCCAAACATGGCGAGAAAACGTTAAGGAACTGCTTTTTTCATGGTGATTTTTCCTCTCGCATCCGTCGCGGACCTTTGCTAGACAGCGCGCAAACATGGGGCAGGCGCAGGCCTGCCCCTTTTAGATCATGCGGGTGTGGCGAAATTGGTAGACGCACCAGATTTAGGTTCTGGCGCCGCAAGGCGTGGGGGTTCAAGTCCCTCCACCCGCACCATAGTTGAATGAAGAAGGATATATGATGCAGGTCACCGAGACCCTGAACGAAGGCCTCAAGCGCGGTTACGCGATCACGGTCACCGCGGCTGAGCTTGACGCCAAAGTCGAGGAAAAGCTGAAAGAGGCGCAGCCCTCTGTGGAAATGAAGGGGTTTCGCAAGGGCAAGGTGCCAATGGCGCTGCTGCGCAAGCAATTCGGCCAGCGCCTGATGGGCGAATCGATGCAGGAAAGCATCGACGGCGCCCTGACCAAGCATCTGGAAGAAACCGGTGACCGTCCCGCCGCCCAGCCCGAAATGAAGATGACCAACGAGGACTGGAAAGAAGGCGACGACGTCAATGTAGAGGTGTCTTACGAAAAGCTGCCCGAGATTGAAGAGGTCGATTTTTCCAAGATCAAGCTGGAACGTCTGGTGGTCAAGGCCGACAAGGATTCGGTGAAAGAGGCGCTCGACAACCTCGCCGAAAGCCCGCAGGCCGTGACCTATGAGGCCAAGAAAACCCAGGCCAAGAAAGACGATCAGGTCGTGCTGGATTTCGTGGGCAAGGTCGATGGCGAACCATTCGAAGGCGGCGCGGCAGAGGATTATCCGCTGGTTCTCGGCTCCAACTCCTTCATCCCCGGCTTTGAAGACGGGTTGCTGAAGGTCAAGGCTGGCGACGAAAAAGACGTCGAGGTCACCTTCCCCGACGATTATCAGGCCGAAAACCTTGCCGGCAAGAAGGCGGTTTTCACCTGCACAATCAAAGAGGTGCGCGGTCCCAAGAAGCCCAAGATTGATGACGAGTTGGCCAAGAAATTCGGTGCCGAAGACCTCGACGCTCTGAAAGCGCAAATCACGGAACGGCTAGAGGCCGAATATACCGGTGCCTCCCGCGCAGTGGCCAAGCGTGCCCTGCTGGATGCGCTGGACAAGAAGGTCAAGTTCGACCTGCCCGCATCGCTGGTTGAGGCCGAAGCAGGCCAGATCGCCCACCAGCTGTGGCATGAGGAAAACCCTGATGTAGAAGGCCATGATCACCCCGAGATCGAGCCGACCAAGGAACACACCAAACTGGCCGAGCGCCGGGTGAAACTGGGTCTGCTTCTGGCCGATATCGGCCAGAAGGCCGAGGTGAAAGTCACCGATCAGGAAATGACCCAGGCCATCATGAACCAGGCGCGTCAATATCCCGGTCAGGAACGCCAGTTCTTTGAATTCGTGCAGCAGAACGCCCAGTTCCGCCAGCAATTGCAGGCGCCATTGTTCGAGGACAAGGTCGTGGACCACATCTTTGAACAGGCCGCGGTGAAGGAAAAAGAAGTCAGCAAGGACGACCTGCAAAAGGCCGTCGAAAAGCTGGAAGAAGAATAAACGCAGGTCTGATCAGTGCTGCGATAAGGGGCGCCCGGTGGGGTGCCCCTTTTTTGTGTTTGCTGTACGTGATTGAACGCCGTTCATTTTTGTTGACCGTTGGATGGCTTTATGCAATATCTGAACATCGTTCAATATTATCAGAGTAGATACCACCGCACAATAAAGGAGCTAACCCCATGTTCAGCAAACGGTCCATCACCCTGAAAGCGGTGACGATCCTGGCCCTGACGCTCGCCAGTCAGAACAACGCCCAGACGATTGAGATTGGCGATCAGACCACTAGTGTTGAGGAGAGCGGTATGACCCTGCAGGAAGCACAGGATGCCATGGACCCGGTCCGTTTGATCGAGGCTTATCTGGTCGACAAGGAAGGTCCGCGCAACGTGCGTGGCGGGTGGGGCACCCGCGACAGCAATACCTACCGGGTCGGTGAACAGATCGACGCGGTGATCTATCTGGCGAATGTGGGCAAGCACAATCCGGGCGAGCCTGACAACCCGCAAGAGATGGAGCTTTCCATCAACATCCGCGACAAGGCGGGTAATATCGTCTATCAGGCCCCGCTCGCTCATACATTCCGCGGTGTCAGGCGGTTGGATGATCCGCTGCAGGATGATTATTTCAGCGACCGCTTTACCGTCAGCGCGCGTGTGCCGGATGTGGGGGAGTATGACGTCGGCTTCGTCTTTCTTGACAGGACCCGCCCGGCCGAAAAGCAGGTCGCGCTGGAGGTGAAGCTGGATGTGGTGATCGTCGCGGCCGAGGCGACAGAGACCCTGACCGATCTGACCCAGATGATGATGAAGGGCGGTATGGACCAAAGCTATCTCTTGCGCCGGTGTGCCGCCTATTTCCGCAGCCAGATTGAATTTTACGGACCTGACAGGTTCAGCGAGGAAGACTTTGCCACCATCGACAGCAAGGTGCGCTATTTCATTCATGGTGACGCCGTCATCAATGCGGCCGCGCAGGGTATCACCATGGATGCAGCACTGGACGACACGTTTGCGGCCATGAAAGATATCTCATCCGCCTATCTGGACCGGATGGCGCGCAACTATACCGCCGGACAGCATCCATGGGCCCAGGACACGATGCTGCGCCGGGATGAGGCGGCCTGTACCGTGATCTTTGATGGGCGCAGCACGCAATAGCGCCTGCGTACCGCCACAAAATCTTCATTCTTTGCGGGCAGGCTGAACAGGCGGGTCGGGGTTGTTGTGTGTGTGAAAGGATTTGTCATGAAAACCCCTTGCCTTGCCGCCCTGGCGTTGTTTGGGCTGTCCACCGGGGCATTCGCCTGCCCGGATTACGATCTGTCCCCGGCAGAGGCGTATCGCGCGACCGGTCCGCAGCTTTACGCTGCGGCCAGTTTCGATGTGATCGCCGGGGGTGACAATTACATCTGGAATTGCCGGAATGTCCGACCGGGGACAGATACCGGTGCGGGGTATTTTCCATCCGCGCCTGACTTTTCCTTTCAGCTGACCAAGATGAGCCCCTATCAGCTGGTCATCAGTCTGGACAGCGAATGTGATGCCGCGCTGCTGATCAACACGGCCTCTACCAACTGGTATTACGATGATGACGACAACGGCAATCTGGACCCGCGGATCGTTCTGACCCGGCCGATCGACGGGCGCATCGACATCTGGGTCGGCACCTATGATGGCGAATATTGTGATGCTACGTTGCAGATGGAAACGTTTGATCGCTAAAGCGCTGACCACACCCCGATACTGCCGACAAGGATCAGGCTGAGCGCCCAGACCACATCGAGGTTGAACCAGGATTTCCGCAGGAAATTCAGGCCCAGCCACAGATACATGCCCACCGCCAACGCGCCGCCCGCCAGCGTCATGGCTGCCGTATGGGCGGTGGCCACGGCAAAGGCGGTGCCGATATTGCTGGCCATCAGCGCACCTGCTGCCTGATGGCCGGCATCCAGGTCCGACGGGGCGCACAGCCCCAGATAGATCGGGACCAGCATCAGTCCGGCCCCATGGGCAATCGCCGCCAGAAACGACCACAGGACCAGTTGCGTGGGCTTGACCCGCGCCAGAAACCGCGGATGGCGGCGGGTGATCAGCAGATAAAGCCCCAGCGCGATGACGAGCAGGCCCGCACCGATCCTGATCTCGCGTTCCCATGCTACAAGGGTGATCATCATCGAAAACGGCAACAGGATCGCGGTCATCGCCAGAAAATGCCCCAGCGCCAGCGCGCCCAAGGCAGGCCAAAGGGCCGCGCGTTTCTGCGCAAACAGCGCCGCCGAGACTGCCAGCGGCCAGCCCATGCCGGGATTTACCCCGTGATAAATGCCTGAAACGATAACGGCCCACCACAGGGCCGTTACCGATAGCGCCTCTTCCAAGGTCTAGACGTTGGGATAGCAGAAACTGTCGGTGGAACAGTCACCCCCTTCCAGCCTGATCTGGTGGCTGCGATACCCGTCCGGGAAATCGACCCAGAAATCGGTGTTGAGCGTCAGCCCCCCGTTTTCGCCCACATCGGCCATGACCATCGCGGCCCCGCGATCACCGGGATAGAACTGATCATCCCAAGTGGAATAAAGCGAATTGGTCCAATAGACCCGTTTGCCATCGCGGCTGATCTCGACCATTTGCGGGCCATAGCCGAAATCCTTGCCATTCGGGTGCTTGGTTTTCTTGACGATGCCCCCGATTTCGACCTTGCCCGCCAGTTTGGGGTTCATCGGGTCGGACACATCGTATTGATGCATCTCGCCCAGCCCCCAGCAGGCGACGTAGAGGTATTTGTCATCAAGGCTGAGGTCGATATCGGTAACCAGCGGCGGGCAGGCGCCAAAGCCTTTCAAAAGTTCGGGCAGATCATCCGCATCGGCAGGAACGGGATCAATCGTGATGGTCTTCTTGGCCTCGAACGTGCCGTCATCCTTGCGCCACCAGGTAAAGATCGCGCCTTGCAGGTTGGTGGTATCCACCACAACCCCGCAGAACCCGTATTGCTTGGCCGGGTCGTGGGCGGGCCGGATCTCCAGCGCCATCTGGTGGTTTTCGCCCAGATCGATGCTTTGCACGCATTTTCGGGCGCGCAGGTCCCAGAAATGGATCGTATGACCGTATTTGTTGGACAGTAGATCCTCTGCCACGATCCCGTTTTCGAATTGCGGCGGCAGGCCCCATTCGGAACTGACCATGTAGTCGCGGGGCAGGTTCCACCAGAAATCATAATGCTTGTCCTGAATGCCACGGTCCATCTCGTACCGGCCCAGAATTTCGAAGGTTTCGCAATCCATGATGAAGATGCCGGGCGGGCCGTCGGTGCCATCCTTGCCGCCGCCACCAAGGGTGGAGACGTAAATGCCTTCCGGTCCGCAATGGATCGTATGGGGGCGGGAATAGCCTGTTTTGGCGAACAACTCTTCCGGTTCGATGATCTTGTGAATCTTCGCCTTCAGCGGCTCTTTAACATCAATCACGTAAATCCGGCTGGACCGGATGCCGGGAATGATCAGATAGCGGCGTTCCAGAAAGGCGTGGCCGGTCAGCGGTGACAGGGCCGATGAACAGGCGTTCCAGCCGAAATGGTGAAATTCATCGCCCTTGTTGGGCATGAACAAGCTGTGCACGATCTGGCCATATGTTTTGGAGCTTGGATCAACATCCACCACGGCCAAACCGTCAGGCTGACTACCATCGGGGCTGAGCATCAGGGTGAAGGCCAGTGTTTCAACCGGGGCCTCCATGGCCATGCGGGCCGTTGGATGGAATGTTGGATCAGGTCTCAAATTCATGCGATTTCCCCCCTCGCGTAAGTGCCGCCCGTGACGGGCGGAAAAACAGGCGCGCAACGTGTGACACAATCAACAACGGCAACATCAAAAACAGTTGGGCGCATCAAAATGTACCACGGACCGGCGGCCTGATAATCCCCGGATACTGTCCGGGGCAGGGGTGACTTGGCAAGTCATTTGATCGGGGCGGGTTGTGGCGAAACCTTAACGGGCGGTTCAGAATTCGACCGGGCGCTGCGTTAATCCCGGGGTTTCGGTGATTGGGGTCCGACGCAAGTCCGACGTTTTGCCGACGCGATGCCGACAGGTGATTTTGCCAAAAACCCCTGTGTTAACAGGTGATTCGCAAGAATGGGGTGCGGCGGGTGTTGCGTCCATGCGCAGCACCCACCGCGCGTTGCTTCACATCTCGATCCGGAACAGGGCAAAGCCTGTGTCAGACGTGCCAGCGGGCGCGATTTTCATGCCCGCCACATCATCGGCATAGGCGGCACCCGCAGGTCCGGTCTCGAACATCAGCGTGGTGCCCGGCATCGGTTTGAATGACCAGTTGGCATCGGCCTTGGGATCGATCGTGCCCTGATCGACGATGTAGCGCACGATCACATCGCGGTTCGTGTCGGGCCCTTCAAAGATTATCGTGTCGCCTGTGCCGGGGAAACTGCCGCCGCCAGAGGCGCGGTAGTTGTTGGTGGCAATGATAAATTCCTGATCGGGATCAATGGGTTCGCCATTGAACTGCAGGTTCACGATCCGGTTTGCATCGGGATTGATCACCGCGCCCTCGCGGTCGAATTTCGACGGCTGGGTCAGGTCGATCTGGTAGGTCACCCCGTCCATCACATCGAAATTGTAGCTGGGGAAATCCGGGTTCAGCAGGACCGCATCCTGCGCACCCGCATCAACCTGATTGAACATGCCTGCGCTGCGTTCGAGCCAATCCTTGACCTGCGCGCCCGTGACCTTAACCGCCCGTACAGTATTGGGATATAGATAAAGGTCCGCGACATTCTTGATCGCCACATCGCCGACGGGAACATCGGTGAAATACTCAGGCCCGCCGCGACCACCGGCCTTGAAGGGCGCAGCAGCGGACAGGATCGGCAGGCCCTCATATGCGGTGCCGACCATCTGTTCCTCAATGTACCAGCGTTGGGCGTTGGACACGATCTGGACCGATGGATCATCGGCGACCAAAGCGAAGTAGGAATGCAGCGGGGCGGCGGTTTTGCCGACGGCTGTACGCACGTAAGTCAGTGTTTCTTCGTGGATATCCTGGATCGAATCCAGAACCGGCTGATAATCATCGACCAGCGCTGTGATGCTGCGATCCTCTTCGCGGCGGGAAATGGGCCGCGCCTCTGACGTGTGGGACAGGATGCGCCAGCTGTCGCCGTCGCGTTCCAGCAACAGGTCGACCAGCCCCATGTGCGATCCCCAGAAGCCACCCATCACACCGGGTTTGCCGCCGATGGTCCCTGCGCCGACATCAACGCCAGCCCAGTCGTCGTAGTTGGAGGACGGGAACACCAGATGGCTATGCCCGGTCATGATCGCATCGATCCCGTCAACGGCGGCCAGCGGGATCGCGGCGTTTTCCATCCCGTCCTCATGATCGGCAGCACCAATCCCGGAATGGGCCAAAGCGACAATGATATCAGCACCTTGCTCCTTCATCTGTGGCACATAGGCACGCGCGCTTTCGATGATGTCGCGGGCCTGCACATTGCCTTCCAGATGCTTGCGGTCCCAGTTCATGATCTGCGGCGGGACGAACCCGATCAGGCCGATCTTGATCGGGTGGGTGTTGCCGTCGCCATCCGTAATTTCACGGTCAAGGATTACGTAGGGCGGGACCAGCGTGGTGTCTGCGGTGGGTGATGCCCCCATCTCCTTGACAACATTGGCAGAAACGACGGGGAAGGCGGCGCCGGCCACGGATTTCATCAGGAACGAGATGCCATAGTTAAACTCATGGTTGCCAAGGGTCGAGGCATCGAACCCCAACGTGTTCATCGCGGTGATGACAGGGTGCATGTCGCCTTCCTTCATGCCCCTTTCATAGGCGATGTAATCGCCCATCGGGTTGCCCTGCAGAAAGTCGCCATTGTCCAGCAGCAAGGAGTTGGTCGACTCCGCGCGCACCCCTTCAATGATGCTCGCCGTGCGGCTCAGCCCGACAGTATCGACCTGCCGGTCTGCATAATAATCGTAAGGAAAAACATGGACATGCAGGTCGGTCGTTTCCATCAGACGCAGATGCGCCTGATTGGTTGCGGCGTTGACGGAAAACGGATGCATCGCGATCAGACCTGCCGATCCTGCGATGAAATGACGACGGTTTAGACGTAGCGACATGATAACCCCCAGAGTGTTGAATATGACATCAGTAGACATCTGTCTGGCCATTGTAACAAGCAGTTGGTGGTTGAAGATGTGGCGATCCGCCGTAAGCCATTGGTATGATTGATTTACCAGATATCGTGCTGTCGGCCCGGCAGCCGTGGGCCTAGGCCATTGTTGCCGGTTACAAGACCATTGAAAACAGGTCAGCCGGGTCAGTCAGGGCAGGGCGCATGACCAGCCGCCTGACCGCGATACATGCAAGCAACCGGCATGAAGCAAGCCGAATATGATTGGGCCGTATGGCGTCTGGAGCAACACGGTGTCAGCTGTCCCCGCCCCGAAATTCTGGTGCGCGGTGCCATCATCGGCGCTGTCTATTGGGTTGATATTGTTGCGAAAAGCGACAGCGAATGGTTCGAGGGGCAGATGGGGCTGGTGCTGAAAGATGCCGTGATGTGCGATCCGACCCCGGTCAACAACGAACGCGGATATTTTCAGTGGAAGCGAGCGGCGGCTCTTGCGCCCGTTAACCCTTGGATGGTGGAGTGGGGCAGCGATAAGGTAATCTTGTTTGGGGATTTGGCGCCGTCCCGGAAAGGGGCACCAAAGGCGCCGTTTGGGGGTGGCAAGGCCAAGTAAGAAGGCCTTGCCAAATGTGAGTGTTTGAGCCGTTTATGGATCTGTTGCGTTGGCTGTTCCGCCGAAAACACCTAGCATCAAGACAGGTGCGCCAGCGCCCTCAACAATAAGATCACCTGATATCGCCCCGGCGATGTTTTCACCCTCTGCACCATAGAAATTACCGTCATAGGTGACGTCGCCGAATGTTACACCTTCTTCGAAGAACTGCTCATCGGATGTTAACGAGCCAGAGAAACCATTTCCCGTGATTGCGGTGTCTTCGAAGGTGACTGTTTCTGTCAGCAGGGGTTCATCGTCCAAAGGGTCATTTGTGAATGTTGCAAAACCTCCAATGCTGCTGTCGTCGAAGTCGGCAGTCAAATTGATGGTGCCTTCCAAACCGTCAAATCCTTCAGCAGGCGCATTGGGATCGGTATCCATGCCGTCATCTGGGCCGGAGTCGTTGATGTTTGTACCGAAGATAAATGCATTTCCGGTATAGGTCGCTGTCCCGACCGTTGCCTGAATTAATGTCGGGTCAGTATCAAATCCAAAAACATCAAGAACGAAGGTATCGGTAGTGTTCGTTATCTCTGATG
Organism: uncultured Paracoccaceae bacterium; assembly: GCA_947488175.1. Taxonomy (GTDB): domain Bacteria; phylum Pseudomonadota; class Alphaproteobacteria; order Rhodobacterales; family Rhodobacteraceae; genus Yoonia. The sequence goes on along the minus strand of CANKYO010000004.1, from coordinate 183,780 downwards.
CCGCCACAATTGTAACCACCTCTTCAGTAGTCCCTAAATCAAAAAAGCTCGACAGGGCAGCGATATTCAATCCGACAAGGACGCTGTCACTTTCAAAACTGTAAAGCAGTGCTTCAGGTTCTTCCGGATCGATGACGCGTTCCAGCTGGTAGTCAGTTCCGTTAATTGTCAGCGTGACTTCAGTTTCATCATCATTGAACGCAATAGATACGTTTTGTGAGCCAAGCTCAAAGCTATCCAATGTGAAAGGAATTTCTTCGCCATCGGCATCTTCAAAGTCACCTCCGTTTGCAACGATCTGTGAGAAATCACCTACTTGGTCATATGACGGAGCGTTGCGGATTGTGAAAGTGACATTCCCTCTAGAAGTTTCACCAGCAACCGCAAATCCGCTGGAGGCCTGTGGTGTCATATTTGTTGGAGTTGGATTGTCCGAATCTGATCCGGATGAGCCGCAGGCAACCAGCATGAGCAGGGCGGCAGTGCCCGCAAATAAATTCAGTCTTGTCATGTCTATCCTTTGTGTTGATGTGGTGCTTGATTTCAACAGCCAACACCTCGGCAATCCTCAGCTTGCCTTGTATACTCTTACGCACGCACAACGTTCGTTTAAGATACGTTAACTTTTGGGCAAACCGAAAAGGGATCGAGTGGGCAAGGTTTTGCCCAGCAAATTTCGTTTCTGAAACAATGATTTGGGTGCGAGCATTTTGTCGCGACTGCCTTGGTTTTCTAACGCCGAAACGAAAAAAGGCCGCCCAAAACAGAGCAGCCTTTTTAGTATATTTATTTGACGCTTAGTCTTCGTCGGTCTCTTCAGCAGGTGCTTCGGTCTCGACGCCCGCAGTTTCAGCCAGTTCTTCGTCGTCGGATGCGGCAGCACCGATATCGTCGAACAGTTCCTGAATTTCGAACTCGGCAGCAGCTTCTTCTTCGGCAGCGAGTTCCGCGATAGATTTGCCGGCTTCCTGCAGTTCGGCCTCTTCCGGGGACCGGGCCACGTTCAGAGTGATTGTCGCCTCGACTTCCGGGTGCAGGTGGACGACCACGTCATGCAGGCCCAGTTCCTTGATCGCACCGGACAGCACGACCTGTTTCTTGTCGATGCTGAAACCAGCCTCGGTCGCGGCTTCGGCGGCGTCACGGGTGGTGACAGAGCCATAAAGCGAACCGGCGTCGGATGCGGAACGGATGACGATGAACTTCTGTCCGTCCAGCTTTGCGGCCAACGCATCGGCCTCTTTCTTGGTTTCGAGGTTGCGGGCTTCCATCTGGGCCTTTTCAGCCTCAAACCGGGCCATGTTGGCGGCATTCACGCGCAGCGCCTTGCCCTGCGGCAGAAGGTAGTTGCGCGCATAGCCTTCCTTGACGGACACAACTTCGCCCATCTGGCCAAGCTTGGCGACGCGCTCAAGTAGAATGATTTCCATGATGCGTTCCTTACTTTACGGCGTAGGGCAGCAGGGCCAAGAAACGCGCACGCTTGATGGCCTGAGCCAAACGACGCTGGTTCTTGGCACCGACAGCGGTGATACGGGCGGGCACGATCTTGCCACGCTCAGAGATGTAGCGCTGCAGCAGGCGTGTGTCCTTGTAGTCGATCTTGGGGGCGTTATCACCCTCGAACGGATCAGACTTGCGACGGCGGAAAAATGGTTTTGTTGCCATGATTTATGGTCCTTTCCTGATCAGCGGCGTTCGCGGCGGTCGCCACGTTCTTCGCGCTTTTGCATCTGTACCGAGGGGCCTTCTTCGTGGGCGTCGACCTTGATGGTCAGGACGCGCATGACGTCTTCATGCAGGCGCATCAGGCGTTCCATTTCCTGTACGGCAGGGGCAGGTGCATCGGTGCGCAGAAAGGCATAATGCCCCTTGCGGTTCTTATTGATCTTGTAGGCCATCGTCTTGACGCCCCAATATTCGTTTTCCAAGAGCTTGCCGCCGTTGTCGGCAAGAACGGTTCCGAAATGTTCGATGAGGCTTTCAGCTTGCGTGTTGGAAAGATCCTGACGCGCAATCATGACATGCTCGTATAGCGGCATGCTTACTCCAGTTCATATATCGGCGCATTTCAAAGAGAGGGGCAGTGAAACCTTCTGCACCCCACCCACGAGAGACTGCGCAGTTCATAACGTTCGCAGAAGGATGCGGCCTTATACAGCCCATTTTCGGCCATGCAACCCTTGTATTCGTGGCGTTGCGGTAACAATCGCAGATTTCTTAACGATGCCTTGACCTTGCCCATTTATGGCCGTGATTGCCGACCATCAAATAGTCTGGAAGCGGGCAAGGAGCGCCGGGATGAGCAATACGAACGTCTCAGTACAGAAAAAGCACCAACGGCTGGCACGGCCGTCCACCTTCGAAGTCGAAGACACCTATTGGGGATATATCGTGCGATCCGGTCGTGGTCCCTCCCTGGGCGTGATGCTGTCGCAAGTGCTGTCATTCTTTTTCGGCGCCTGTTTTCTGACGGCCGGTTTCGGTATTCTGATCATGCCAACCATGATGTTTGACGGCGACCTGGGCGTGTTTCGCGTGGGCACGGCGACCTTGTTTGGTGCGGTTGCCGCCTATCTTTTGTGGTTTGCCAGCCGCGGCACCCGGACGGAACTGCATGTCGACAACAGCGTTGGTGAAATCCGCGAGGTGATCTGCAACCGGGCAGGCAACCCGACGACCGTTGGATGCTATGGTTTTGACAGCATCGGCGGCGTGTTTCTGGACTACAACGAAGATACAGGCATGAGCAATCTGGTGCTGCGCTATCGTAACACCACGCAGACGGTCCCCGTGGCCGAAGGAAGCGAGGCGCAACTGATCGGCTTGCGCGACCGTTTGGGGCATGATCTGATGGTAGTTCCGCAGACACTGCGCGAAATGGCAGCCTGATACGGTCTGCCGAACACAATTTGTTCGAAATTGCAGGATTGCCTTGTTGCAGGCAACGCTATCTCTAAGGGCCATAACGCTCACCTTTGGAGATATGCGATGAAAACGATGCTCACTGCCGCGACACTTTTTGCAACCAGCTTTGCCGCCCCGGCTTTTGCCTCTGCTGAGGATTACGTGCTGGATGCAAGCCACAGCCAGATCCTGTTCAGCTATGATCACCTTGGCTATTCGACAACCTGGGGCATGTTCTCGGGATTTGAGGGTACCATTTCGTTCGATCAGGAAGACCCTGGCGCTTCTTCTGTCAGCGTGTCGTTCCCCGTGCGCAGCATGTTCACCGGCTGGGAAGCACGGTTTGACCATTTCATGGGCGAGGATTTCTTTGGCGCCGGCGAGGACGAGATGGTCACATTCACATCCACCAATATCGAAGTGACCGGCGATGACACTGCCATGATCACAGGTGATCTGACGCTGAACGGGATCACCAAATCAATCGTGCTGGATGCCAAGTTGAATCAGACAGGCATGCACCCGATGGCCGAAAAAGAATGGGCCGGTTTTGATGCAACTACCACGCTGGTCCGATCCGATTTTGAGGTGGGAAGTTTTGCCCCCTTCGTCAGCGACGAGGTTGAGGTGATGATTTCCGTTGAGGCGATGAAAGCCGAATAAACCCTGACGAATAGAAGATGAGAGGCCGCGCAGTATCACCTGCGCGGCCTTTTTTATTCGGCACCCCGGGTGGCTGTCAGGTTGATATCGACGATTACCGGGAAGCCCAGATTGGTTTCATCATTCATGCTTTGCCCGATGCCGAAGTCACGCCGGTCAAGGGCAAGTTGGCCGGTCATCGTGGCGGTATCATCCGCGATATCCAGCGTGAAGGGCAGGGCGACGGGTATGGTATTGTCTTTGATCGTCAGCGTCCCATCGGCCACGTAGCCAGTTTCAGCTGCTGTGATATCGGCCTGAAACGTTGCGGTCGGAAAGGTTTCCGCGTTGAAGAAGTCAGCCCCCATCGCTTGATTGGTGACCGAGCCGAGGGTCAGGGACGTAATTGCGACGGTTGTGGTCACATCGCCCAGAACGCCGGTGCCGTCCGGATCAAAGCTGATCGCTGCGGTCCAGTCGCCGAAACTGCCCTGAACCGCGCTTCCCAGTTGCGTGACGGTGATTGCCAGGGTGCCGTCTGTTACGGTCCATTCAGAGGCAACCTCTGCCAGCTCGGGGCCGGTGCTGCCTTCCTCATGAGTGAATAGGCCGGCGGCGGCCCCTGCGCCTGTTGCGAGGCCGAAAATGACGATGGCGGTGATGGGCGCAAACAGGCTGCCCGCATGTGCCTGTACGGCTGGCGTTTCGCGTTGGCCGAACCACATGCGGCGCAGCGTGGCGTCCTTATCAACGATCTGGTGTTTGAGGGCGCCCGCTATATGCAGCAGGACCGCGCCGACCATGATCTTGCTCCAAATCCAGTGCAGTGATGCAAAGAGTTCCGACACGCTTTCGTCTTTCGGGACCAGCGGCAAATCCTGACCAATGGGCAGCAGGAGCGGGGCGAATCCGCTGGTCGCGGCGTGGTGTATCCAGCCGGTCAGCGGCACGGCCACGAGTGACAGGTAAAGCAGCCAGTGGACCAGCTCGGCCAGCATTGTTTCGCCTTTGCGATCCGGATGCAGCCCACCGGGTTTGGTTTGGGTCAGCGCCCAAAGGATCCGGCCAAGCGCCACAACGAAGATGATCACCCCAAGCGTTTTGTGAAAGGAAAAGAGCTGCGCCTTGAGCGCCAGCTGTTCGTTTGTTTCATAAGGCAGCCGGTTGGCAATCGCACCAAGCGGGATCACCGTCAGAATCAGCAAGGCTGTCAGCCAATGGAATATCTTGGTCACGGTTCCATAGGTCGTTTGGCTGTTTGTCGCTGGCATCGTTTTCTCCCATACTGGTTGACCGGACGCTAACACTGTCGTTGTGGCGGGCCTAGTACCCTGTTTTGCGCATGGCCTGTGCGCCGCTGATCAGTTTGCAGTTCGCTTGTGCGGCGGTCGCGAGCAGGGTAAGCCAAGGACAAGAAACAAGAATGACAGGAGGGGGCCCATGCGGGCATTCGTATTTCCGGGCCAGGGGGCGCAGGCGATTGGCATGGGCAAGGCGTTGGCTGATGCCTATCCTGCGGCCAGGGCCGTGTTTGATGAAGTTGATGACGCGCTAGGCCAAGATTTGTCTGGCATGATCTGGGAAGGCGATATTGCCGATTTGACCCTGACACGCAATGCCCAGCCCGCGTTGATGGCGACCTCGTTGGCAGTGATGCGCGCGCTGGACGCTGAGGGTGTTTCGAATACTGCAGCATCCTTTGTGGCGGGTCATTCGCTGGGTGAGTATTCCGCCCTTGCCGCTGCTGGCGCGTTGAGTGTGGCGGACACCGCCAAACTGTTGCGGACCCGCGGAACAGCCATGCAAGAGGCTGTTCCGGTGGGTGTCGGGGCTATGGCTGCTCTGCTGGGCCTGGATTTTGAGACAGCCCGCGCCGTGGCCGAAGAAGCTGCACAGGGCGAGGTGTGTGAGGCGGCCAACGACAATGATCCCGCGCAGGTGGTTGTATCCGGCCACAAGGCGGCGGTGGAACGTGCCGTTGAGATTGCCAAGGAAAAGGGGGCCAGGCGCGCGGTTCTGCTGCCGGTCAGCGCACCTTTCCATTGCAGCCTGATGGCCCCGGCTGCTGACGTGATGTCGCAAGCATTGGAAGACGTTCAGATCGTGGCCCCGCAGGTGCCGCTGGTGGCCAATGTGTCCGCCGAAGCGGTGACCGATCCGGCAGAGATCCGGACGCTGCTGATCAAACAGGTCACAGGTTCGGTGCGTTGGCGTGAAAGTGTGGCCTATATGGCTGCGGAAGGTGTGACCGAGATTTACGAGATTGGGGCAGGCAAGGCGCTTTCCGGGATGGTAAAGCGGATTGATCGCGCCGTCACGGCAAGCGCGGTTGGCACGCCGGAAGACGTTGTCGCCGCAGTCGCCGCCATAAATGCATAAAGAAGGGGTCATATATGTTTGATTTGAAAGGAAAGAATGCGCTGGTTACCGGTGCGTCGGGCGGTATCGGTGCGGCGATTGCCAAGGGCCTGCACGCTGCTGGCGCCACGGTCGCGCTGTCTGGTACACGGGTTGATCCGCTGGAAGCGTTGGCCGCAGAATTGGGCGAGCGCGCCCATGTGTTGCCGTGCAACCTGAGCGATGCCGAAGCTGTAAATGCCCTGCCGAAACAGGCCGCTGATGCGATGGGGTCGGTTGATATTCTGGTGAATAATGCTGGCATCACCCGCGACAATGTCTTCATGCGGATGTCGGATGAGGAATGGGCATCGGTGCTGGAGGTCAACCTGACTTCGACCATGCGCCTTTGTAAGGGCGTGATCCGCGGCATGATGAAGTCGCGCTGGGGTCGGATCGTGAATATTTCGTCCGTTGTCGGTGCCACAGGCAACCCCGGGCAGGCGAATTATGCCGCGTCCAAGGCAGGGATGGTGGGAATGTCGAAATCCATCGCCTATGAGGTCGCCAGCCGAGGTATTACCGTCAATTGTGTGGCGCCGGGCTTTATTACAACGGCCATGACCGACAAGTTAACCGACGATCAGAAGTCCGGAATTCTTGCGCAAGTTCCCGCTGGACGGATGGGTGACGCCGACGAGATTGCGGCTGCCGTACTGTATCTTTCAAGCCCTGAAGCAGCTTATGTCACCGGTACCACCTTGCATGTGAACGGTGGCATGGCCATGTTCTGACCGGGCGGCGCGAAACCGTTTGCCTGAGCGGAATTCTCTGATATAGGCCACGCAGATTTGCCGAAAGGTGCATGTATCTCACGTCAGTCAGTGAATGCGCAGATTGGTGAAGCCCCTTGTGGGGCAAGAAGACGGGCTGACGCCCAAAGGTAAAAACGGGTGCAAACCCAGAAAGACAAGAGGAATTGACATGAGCGACGTTGCTGACCGCGTGCGCAAGATCGTTGTAGAACATCTTGGTGTTGAAGAAGACAAAGTGACGGAATCTGCGTCCTTCATTGATGATCTTGGTGCTGACAGCCTGGACACAGTCGAACTGGTCATGGCCTTTGAAGAAGAATTCGGCATTGAAATCCCTGATGATGCTGCCGAGACCATCCAGACATTTGGTGATGCGGTGAAGTTCATCAACGGCGCCCAGTAAGCGCTAGACGATCGTTTCAGAGCGGCGTCCCCTGCGGGCGCCGTTTTTTTGTGTCTTGCCGGTTTCGCGTGCGGTGACATTCTTTGAGACCTTGCGTACGATGTTCTGCTTCAATGTAGTTTTGAAATTGATGCCGGAATAGTGTGAATTGCTCCACTGTACGGTTCCTGCAATCCATTCATCAAATATCAGAATGCTGATCGCGCTTTTTTCTGTAAGCGGTGTCGCGGTGTCTTGTGCAAGCTTGGCCCCATATCCGCTGATGTCGTGAAGCACGCCGTATTTTGTTTGATCGTTGATCATATACGTCGTTTCGAATTTCGCCGGATGCCGCTTGGTCCGGCGGCGTCGCAGCGCAATCCATGCCGAAATCACCTTGGTCCCCGCGATGCCAGCTATGATGATGGTTGAGACGACAAGGATATTGGTTGGGTCAAGAACCTCTTTGGCGGCGTTACGAAGAACCTCTGCCGCGCTATCATCGCTGTCTGGCCGTGCTGTTGCGGCATCGGCTGCGATCTGGCTTTCAGTGCAGCGCATATCGCCGAGGAATATTCCGACCGCCTGCAAGTCCGCCTGGACCTCCGGGTTGTTGAAGAAGACCCGGACTTGCAATGAGTCATCAATGCTCGCGCGCTGCACCAGTGCCCGTGTGTTTCGCATGAATCGGGCGAATGTTGCTCCCTTGCCAGTCAGCGGACCTGCCCCTACTGCGGTTTCCACCTGCCGGTCGGCAATCACACTGAGTTGGGCGCGCAAGAAGCGTATGTCAGATACGTACATTGGAGAGAGTGTATCGCGTGCAAGCCTGCTTTGGACTGCGTGTAGATTATCGACCGCATCAATGACGGCGCAGTTCGCCCGTGCCATGTTCGCCATGCTGCACAGGCATATCACGACAGTCAGAAAGGCGGTTAGTGATCGCATCTTCGTCTCCGGGCCGGTATTGGTTTCCGAGTTAAACGCCAAGCGTTAATGGCCGGTGAAACGCTGCAGGCGGTGACTGGCTGGAATGATCCGCCCGCCCTTGCCCCTTAGCCGCAGGCTGGGGTATCAGTGGTGCCAAATACGCCAAGAGGTGAGGGCAGAATATGCGTCGCGTAGTAGTAACAGGCCTTGGACTGGTGACACCCCTTGCGGATGGGGTGGATGCGAGTTGGGAGCGGATACTGGACGGGCAGTCCGGGGCAGGGCGTATCACGGGATTCGATCCCAGCCGTCTGACAACACAATATGCCTGCGAGGTCCCGTTGGGCGACGGAACTGACGGAACTTTCAATGCTGACAAGTATCTGGAGCCCAAGGAGCAGCGTAAGGTTGATACCTTTATCCTGTTCGGCATGGCCGCTGCTGAGCAGGCGATTACCGATGCGGGTTGGGGCCCTGACGACCGTGAGAGCCTTGAGCGGACCGGGGTCATGATCGGGTCGGGTATCGGTGGTTTGAATTCCATCGCCAATACCGCTGTGATGATGGCAGAGAAGGGCCCGCGCCGTGTTTCCCCGTTCTTTGTGCCGGGCGCGCTGATCAACCTGATTTCCGGTCAGGTGTCGATCAAATACGGCTTCCGTGGCCCCAATCACGCTGTTGTCACCGCGTGTTCGACCGGTGCCCATGCGATTGGCGATGCGTCCCGGTTGATCCAGCATGGCGATGCAGATGTGATGATCGCCGGGGGTGCGGAAGCTGCCATTTGCGAGATCGGGATTGCCGGGTTCAATGCCTGCAAGGCGCTGAGCACGGAACATAACGATGATCCGACCAAGGCCAGCCGACCATGGGACAAGGACCGTGACGGGTTTGTCATGGGAGAGGGTGCGGGTATTGTCGTGTTGGAGGAATATGAACACGCCAAGGCGCGCGGTGCCCGGATTTATGCCGAGGTGCTGGGTTACGGCCTGAGCGGTGACGCCTATCACATCACCGCACCGCCACCTGATCATGAAGGCGCTGAGCGCGCTATGCGTGCCGCCTGCCGCAATGCCGGTATTGAGCCCAGCCAGATTGATTACGTGAATGCCCATGGCACATCGACCATGGCCGACACGATTGAGTTGGGTGCTGTCGAACGGCTGGTCGGACCCGAGGCCGCCGCAAAACTGACAATGTCTTCGACGAAATCCGCCACGGGCCACCTGTTGGGCGCTGCGGGCGCGATTGAGGCCATATTTTCGATCCTCGCTATTCGCGATCAGGTTGCCCCGCCAACGATCAATCTGGATAACCCTGATGTCGAGACCGAGGTTGATCTATGCGCTAATGCCAAGCGTGAGCGCCGGATTGATGTCGCCTTGTCAAATTCCTTTGGCTTTGGTGGCACGAATGCCAGCGTCGTCTTTGGGAAAGTTGACTGATGTGGCGCCATATCGCGGCCAACGCGTTGACCTTTCTGATTGTCGCCCTGTTCCTGTTGGTCGGGGCCGTTAGCTGGGGCACAAGCCAGTATCGGAGCGCCGGGCCGTTGGAGCAGGCGATGTGCCTGCAGGTTCCATCCGGGTCGAATATGCGGTCGCTTGCCGCGCAATTGGAGGAAAAGGGCGCCGTCACCTCACCGGTGATATTTCGGATGGGTGCCGATTATTCCGACAAATCCCGTTTGTTGAAGGCTGGGAGTTTTCGGGTTCCTGAGAATGCCTCCATGGAGGATATTGTCGATATCGTCACCAAGGGTGGGCGCAATACCTGCGGGACGGAAGTAATTTACCGGGTTGGTGTGAACCGAACGCTTGTGGATGTCCGCGAGTTGGATCCAGCCACGAACCGCTTTGTCGAGATCGTGAGTTTTAACGCGGAAGATCTCGAAGTGCCTGCCCAATATGCGGAGATACGCCAATCTGCTGATACGACCTATCGTGTGACTGTGGCGGAAGGCGTGACGAGTTGGCAGGTGGCCTATGCCTTGGGCGAGTTGGATGTTCTGCGCACCGATGTCACCGAGACCCCGCCGGAAGGTTTCCTGGCCCCTGGCAGTTATGACTTGCGTGAAGGTGAGGCGGTTTCGTCAATCCTTGATCAGATGCAGTCCGCGCAGGAAGAGATTCTGGCAGAGGCGTGGGCGTCGCGCGCCGATAATCTGCCAATTTCGACACCGGAAGAGGCGCTGATCCTAGCCAGTATTGTTGAAAAGGAAACCGGTGTCGCCGAGGAGCGCCGTCAGGTGGCGAGCGTCTTTGTGAACCGCCTGAACCGCGGGATGCGGCTGCAGACTGACCCAACGGTGATCTATGGCATTACCCAAGGCGAAGGTGTTCTGGGGCGCGGATTACGCCAGAGTGAGCTGCGCGCTGCGACACCTTGGAATACCTATGTGATCGAAGGCTTGCCGCCAACGCCGATTGCCAACCCGGGCCGGGCCAGCATTGAGGCGGCCCTGAATCCCGACACAACGGATTACATTTTCTTTGTTGCCGACGGGACCGGTGGCCATGCGTTTGCGACCAATCTTGACGATCACAATCGCAATGTCGCGCGCTGGCGCGAGATCGAGGCCGAACGCGCAAGCGACGGTTAAGTTTTGGTAAAAGTTAGCAGTTTCTGAAGCCACCGTCGCGCTCACAACCCCAGATTGATTGACTTTATATGTGGCGAAGTCGTAGTTTCGCCCGGCTAGAAGACGTGGTTTTGCAGGCTTTTGCGGCTACGGCTCTCGACTGTAACGGAAGCATCCTTACAGGCCACTAAATCATGAATAAATTGAACGTACGGGCCGTTGCAGGCCCAGATGAGACGCTTGAGCGTTTGACTGAGGTTTCCCGGTTGTTTGCCAGTATTCACGGTGCCCTTGATCAGGCGATTGCGACTTTTGAAGATTCGGGCGGCGAGAATTCGCAGGCCGCTATTGCCAAATTGAATGAATTAGAGGCTGCGCATCGCAGGGTGGCGGCGATTGAGGAGGCAATTCATGCTTACCAAGGAAAACCTGTCGGCGTCGATGACACTGATTTCGAAGCAGTTCGCGTTGAGATCGGGGGCCAGCTTGATCGCCTCCGCGCAGCCATCGAGGCAGAAAAGCTTTCTGGCGACACTGACCTCTGAGCAGCTTGCCGCGCTGCCATATTTGTTTGATTTCTGGGCGATGCCGCATCAGGTGCCACCTGAGGGCGACTGGCGTACATGGGTGATCCTGGGTGGGCGTGGTGCTGGTAAGACCCGTGCCGGGGCCGAGTGGGTGCGGAGCATGGTTGAAGGACCCCGTCCGGCGGTCCCCGGCGCGGCGCACCGTGTCGCGCTGATCGCTGAGACGATTGAGCAGGCGCGCGAGGTCATGGTGTTTGGCGAAAGTGGCATCATGGCTGTATCACCACCGGGTCGCCGGCCCGAATGGGTGCCGGGCCGCCGGATGTTGATCTGGCCGAATGGTGCGACCGCGCAGTTGTTTTCGGCACATGAGCCGGAAAGCCTGCGCGGCCCGCAATTTGACGCCGCCTGGGTTGATGAGTTGGCCAAGTGGCGGCGTGGGGCAGAGACATGGGATATGCTGCAGTTTGGACTGCGGTTGGGGGATGACCCGCGTGCTTGCGTGACCACAACACCCCGCCGAAATGGGGCCTTGCGTGATGTGTTGGCGCGGCCATCCACGGTGGTGACCCATGCCCCGACTCAGGCCAATCGTGCCAATTTAGCAGAAAGCTTTCTGACAGAGATCGAGGCGCGTTACAGCGGCACCTCGCTTGGTCGTCAGGAGATTGAGGGTGCTTTGATTGAGGATGTCGAAGGTGCGTTGTGGCGGGCGCGACAATTGGCGGATTGTCAGTTGGCGGACTTTCCGACCCTTGATCGCGTGGTCGTCGCCATTGATCCGCCGGGAACATCGCATGCGGGTTCGGATGATTGCGGTATCGTTGTGGCGGGGGTTACGATGGCGGGTCCTGTTCAGGACTGGCGCGCCTATGTTCTGGCAGATCTGACACGCAGCGCAGCAAGCCCGACGGACTGGGCGCAAGCTGCCATTGATGCAATGGACCATTATGATGCCGACCGGTTGGTCGCGGAGGTGAACCAGGGCGGCGATATGGTGGAGGCTGTCGTCAGGCAGATTGATCCGCTGGTGTCCTATCGATCTGTTCATGCCTCACAGGGGAAGTCGGCGCGGGCTGAACCCATCGCCGCCCTTTATGAGCAAGGTCGCATTTTCCACGCGCGTGGATTGGGCGCGCTGGAGGACCAGATGTGCCAGATGACTACCCGGGGATTCGATGGAAAAGGTTCACCAGACCGCGTCGATGCATTGGTCTGGGCGTTGCATGATCTGATGATTGAACCGGCTGTGAAATGGCGTAACCCCAGTATACGCGGGCTTTGACGGTGTTGCGGAGGGCACCGTGCGGTGCTGTTCCGGCTTCGTAATCATTTGGATGCAAATTGTTTTTCATGGATCGCAGACGGTCATGACCGACTGGCCCAAGCGACTGGCACCGAGGAGTTTTGGATGTTTGATTTTTTGAGCCGCGCGAAGCCGGACGAGGCACCGACCGAGGTGAAAGCCTCGGCCACGGGTCGCGTGCTGGCGATGTCCGGTGCCGGTCGTGTGGCCTGGTCCCCGCGTGATGTGGTGTCACTGACCCGGGCCGGATTCATCGGCAATCCGATTGGGTTTCGCGCTGTCAAGTTGATTGCAGAAGCGGCCGCCGCGTTGCCAGTTGTGTTGCAGGATGCTGAGCGACGCTATGACACCCATCCGGTGCAAGCATTGTTGGCACGCCCGAATGGAGGACAGGGCCGGGCGGAACTGCTGGAAACCCTGTTCGGTCAGGTTCTGCTGACCGGCAACGGCTATGTCGAGGCTGTTGCAGATGATGCGCTGCCGGTTGAGATGCATGTTTTGCGGTCAGACCGGATGCAGGTTGTGCCCGGTCCTGATGGTTGGCCTGTGGGTTACGAATATCATGTCAATGGCCGCAAGCACCGGTTTGCGGTGGCGGATGGGTTGAGCCCGATTTGCCATATCAAGAGTTTTCATCCACAGGATGATCATTACGGGTTTTCGGCATTACAGGCGGCGGCAAGTGCGATTGACGTCCACAATGCCGCATCGCGGTGGTCAAAGGCGTTGCTGGATAACGCCGCCCGTCCGTCTGGTGCGATTGTCTATCGCGGGGCGGATGGCCAGGCTTCGCTGAGTGCCGATCAGTATGACCGCCTGCTGGGCGAAATGGAGACCCAGCACCAAGGCGCCCGGAATGCCGGCCGCCCGATGTTGCTGGAAGGGGGGCTGGATTGGAAGCCGATGGGTTTTTCACCCTCTGACATGGAGTTTCAGAAGACCAAGGAGGCGGCGGCGCGTGAGATTGCCATTGCTTTTGGTGTCCCGCCGATGCTTCTGGGTATTCCGGGCGACGCGACCTATGCCAATTATCAGGAGGCGAACCGTGCCTTCTATCGCCTGACGGTTTTGCCGCTGGCCACACGGGTGATGAGTGCATTGGCCGACTGGTTGTCGGATTTCAGCGGTGAACGCATTGAGTTGCGGCCTGATCTGGACCAAATCCCTGCACTGTCAGCTGAACGTGATGCCCAATGGCGGCGCGTGAGTGAGGCGTCATTCCTGACAGATGCAGAAAAGCGCAGTTTGCTGGGCCTGCCCGCGCTGGAGGTTGGCGATGGATAACAAGGTTGTTGATTTGAAGGGCCAGCCGCGTCAACCGACGCAACCCCCGGTGTCTGATTTCTGGTTTGCCCAAGTGGATGTGCGATTGGGACGGATCGAGTTCATGGTGTCGCGGTTGGAGTGGCAGATCTGGCTCATCGTTTGTGGCTGCGCCGGCCTGTTGGTTTTCGAGATTGTCAAAGCGCTAAGCGGGAGACCCCTATGAATTTGGAACACAAGTTTTGCCAGCTCGGTGCGGATGTCACGGTGACGGATGGCACGATCATCAGTGGTTATGCGTCACTGTTCGGCAAGTCGGACCAAGGCGGTGATATCGTAGAGCCCGGTGCCTATGAAGCGTCGCTGGCCAATGGCCGCCAGGTCAAAATGCTTTGGCAGCATGATCCGGCCCAACCGATTGGTGTCTGGGATGAGGTGCGCGAGGATGCCAAGGGCCTGTGGGTCAAGGGCCGGTTGCTGACCGATGTCGCCAAGGGCCGCGAGGCGGCATCGCTGATAGGGGCAGGGGCGATTGATGGCTTGTCCATAGGTTACCGCACGGTGAAGGCCCGTAAGGACGACAAGGGCGGACGCCTTTTGTCAGAGCTGGAGCTTTGGGAAGTGTCGCTGGTGACGTTTCCGATGCTTCCTGATGCGCGCGTGGGGGCCAAGGGGGATGACCCGGCGGAGACCACGATGCGTGACCTGGCCGCCGCATTTGAGAATGCACGGCAGATGATGGCACGGGACTAACCCCCGCCAGACCACAATCAAAGGATCGATTGATGACCAAGACTGAGACCAAGTCTCGGGCCGGGGAAGATGTGTCTCCTGCCCAGGAACTGAGCGCGGCGATTACCGGGTTCATGAGTGAATTCAAAGACTTTTCCCACGGCGTGAATGCCAAACTTCAAAAACAGGATGACCGGATGAATAAGCTGGATCGAAAGACGATGATGAATGCCCGCCCTGCGCTGGCCGCTGCCGCCGCTGAGGACGCGCCGCATCAGAAGGCCTTTGCCGCCTATCTGCGGTCAGGCGATGACGATGCGCTGCGTGGTCTTGATCTGGAAGGCAAGGCGCTGAGCACGGCTGTTGCCGCGGATGGCGGTTATCTCGTGGACCCGCAGACGGCGGACCGCATCCAGAGCACGCTGAGTTCGACCGCGTCGATCCGTGCGATTGCCAATGTGGTAAATGTTGATGCGACATCCTTTGACGTGTTGGTTGATCATTCCGAGCTGGGTGCCGGTTGGGCCACTGAAGCGAGTGCTGTTGCTGAAACAGATACCCCGCAGATCGAGCGGATTTCGATCCCGCTGCATGAGCTGTCGGCCTTGCCCAAAGCGTCGCAGCGGCTGCTGGATGACAGCGCCTTTGACATCGAGGGTTGGTTGGCTGGCCGGATCGCGGATAAGTTCGCGCGCTCTGAGGCCAATGCTTTCATCAATGGTGATGGCGTTGATAAGCCAACCGGTATTCTGACTTATCCCACCGTAGATGACGAAAGCTGGGCCTGGGGCAGTCTTGGGTATGTGCCGTCGGGGGCCGCGGGCGGTATCACGCGCGCTGATGCGATTGTTGATCTGGTCTATGCGCTGGGTGCTGAATACCGCGCCAACGCCACGTTTGTGATGAATTCCAAGACCGCTGGTCATGTCCGCAAGCTGAAGGACAATGACGGTCGCTTTGTCTGGGTCGATGGCCTGGCCGTTGGTGAACCGGCCCGTCTGATGGGCTATCGCGTTCTGATTTCCGAAGACATGCCGAATATCGACACCGATACGATGGGCATTGCCTTTGGTGATTTTACCGCCGGCTACACCGTTGCCGAGCGCCCTGATCTGCGTGTCCTGCGCGATCCGTTCTCGGCCAAGCCGCATGTGCTGTTCTATGCCACCAAACGTGTCGGCGGTGCGGTGAGTGACTTTGCTGCGATCAAGCTGTTGAAATTCGCGGTCAGCTAACCCTGACCGTGATGGGGCCGCCTTGACCGGTGGTCCAACCCCGGGCGTATGTCAGGCAATCCCCGCATTGTCTAGCTGCTCCCTTCCGTCCGAGCAATGCGGGGGGCGTTTTGCGCCCGGGGAACCCAAGGACGAACAGTGATTTTCGGAGTAGTTCCATGATGTTAGTCGAAGAGACCACCGTGCCGCAATTGGCGCTGCCGGTCGCACAATTCAAAGACCATATGCGCCTTGGTTCGGGCTTCGCCGATGATGGAGTGCAAGATCCGGTTCTGGAAAGCTATCTGCGCGCGAGCATGGCGGCGATCGAGGCCCGGACCGGAAAGATCCTGATCGAACGTGAGTTCAGCTGGACATTGACCGCCTGGCGCGATGATCGCCGTCAGCCGCTGCCGGTCGCGCCGGTGAATGCGATTACAGCGCTTATGCTGATCGACATGAATGGTGACGAGACCTTTGCGGATGGTGATACGTGGTACCTGGAGCCGGACAGTCAGCGCCCCGCCGTCAAGGCAGCGGTAGCCTGTTTGCCAGCAGTGCCAGTGAATGGCTCGGTCCGTATTGGGATGCTGGCGGGGTTTGGCCCTGAATGGGGTGATCTGCCTGCAGATCTTGGTCAGGCTGTGATGATGCTGGCCGCCCACTATTATGAGTATCGTCATGATGTATCCCATGGCACACCCGCTATGCCCTTTGGTGTTTCGTCGCTGATCGAGCGCTATCGTACGGTGCGGTTGTTCATGGGTGGCCGGGTATGAGCAGCCCGCATCTGAACAGATCGCTGGTTCTGGAGGCGCCGATGCGCATATCGGATGGCGCGGGCGGCTTTACACGCGATTGGCAGCCGCTCGGTGTGCTGTGGGCGCAGGTCAAGCCAGGATCGGGCAAGGAGGCAGCGGCCTTTGCCGCGACGGTTTCTCGGGTGCCATTGAAGATCGTCGTCAGAGCCGCACCCTATGGCACCCCGTCACGTCCGGTAGCCGGGCAGCGGTTTCGCGAGGGCGACCGCCTGTATCATATCAATGCTGTGGCGGAGAAGGACGCGAATACCCGCTATCTGACCTGCTTTGCTGAAGAGGAGGTGGCGTCATGAGCTATGGCGTTGCAGCGGCATTGCAGACCGCGATTTATCAAACGCTGTCCACTGATCCCGGTCTGGCGGCTTTGGTCGGCACATCGATCTTTGACGCTCTGCCATCCGGCACCCTGCCGCCCCTTTACATTGTATTGGGGTCCGAGGATGCGCGAGACGCATCAGACAAAACGGGCGGTGGTGCCTTGCACGAGTTCACCGTCACAATCGTGACCGAGAGTGCCGGTTTCGCCTCTGCCAAGGTGGCCGCTGCGGCGGTGTCTGACGCGCTTGTCAACGCCGATCTGGTGTTGTCGCGCGGCGCGTTGGTGTCCCTGAATTTCTACAAGGCGAAGGCCGCCCGTGTTGGCACGGGTGATGTCCGCCAGATCAACCTGATTTTTCGTGCCCGCGTGGCGGATGACACGTAACCGAGACCTTTGAAGGAGTAACGCCGATGGTGGCCCAGAACGGAAAAGACCTGCTGATCAAGATCGATATGACAGGTGACGGACTATTTGAAACGGCGGCAGGGCTACGTGCAACCCGCATCAGTTTTAATGCGGAAAGCGTGGATGTGACCAGTCTCGAAAGCTCTGGCGGCTGGCGTGAATTGCTGGGCGGTGCCGGCGTCAAGACGGCCTCGATCTCGGGCTCTGGTGTGTTCAAGGACGAATCCACCGATGAGCGGGCGCGCCAGATATTCTTTGACGGTGAAGTGCCGGACTTTCAGGTCATCATCCCGGATTTCGGGACTGTTGAGGGGCCTTTCCAGATCACGTCGATTGAATATGCGGGTTCGCATAATGGCGAGGCCACGTATGAGCTGGCGCTGGCGTCGGCGGGTGCATTGACGTTCACGGCGTTGATCTGATGGCGAACCCTTGGACGGG
The DNA here is from genome assembly GCA_947488175.1 of uncultured Paracoccaceae bacterium. Taxonomy (GTDB): domain Bacteria; phylum Pseudomonadota; class Alphaproteobacteria; order Rhodobacterales; family Rhodobacteraceae; genus Yoonia. The sequence continues at coordinate 166,158 of CANKYO010000004.1, read as the reverse complement.
CGAGGTGACGGTGCAGATTGATGGCAAGCCATGCGTCTGCAAGCTGACGTTGGGTGCGCTTGCCGAGTTGGAAGGCAGCCTTGGCGAAGGCTCTCTTGTTGAACTGATCCGTCGTTTTGAGGGGGGGGCATTTTCGGGGCGCGATGTAATGGCGGTCATTGTTGCCGGTTTGCGAGGTGGTGGCTGGATTGGGACAACGTCAGATTTGATTGCAGCCGAGATCGAATGCGGGCCGGTGGGCGCGGCCAAGGCCGCTGCGATCTTGCTGGCCCGTGCGTTTGCCCCGCCAGCATGATCGGTCTGGATTGGCCGGGTCTGATGCGTGCCGGGTTGTATGGCCTGCGTCTGACCCCGGCCGAGTTCTGGGCGCTGACCCCTGCGGAGCTGCAACTGATGCTGGGCCTGAGTAAGGCGCAAGTCGCCATGGGCCGTAGCCGTCTTGATGAATTGCAGGCGCGATTCCCTGACACACCAAAGGATGTGAAAAATGGATGATTTGGACAAGCTTGATGCGCTGGAAAGCGATGTCAGCGCGTTGGAGCGGACGCTGGGAGATACGGCGGCCATGACCGCTGCCTTCGACGATCAGTTGCGCGGGATGCAGGGCGCATTGAACGAAACGACACGTGATCTGGGTAATCTGGAACGTGGATTTTCGAACGGCCTGCGTCGCGCCTTCGATGGTCTGGTGCTTGATGGCAAGAACCTGTCGGATGTGTTGAGTGGTCTGGCCACATCCATGATCGACACTGCTTACTCTGCCGCGACCCGACCCGTTATGGATCATTTTGGCGGTGTGCTGGCCGATGGTCTGAATGCGGCTGTGTCGAGCATGATGCCGTTTGCTGATGGTGCCCCATTTTCGCAAGGGCGTGTCATGCCCTTTGCCAAAGGCGGTGTTGTCAGCGGTCCGATGACTTTTCCGATGCAAGGCGGCACGGGACTGATGGGTGAGGCGGGCCCGGAAGCGATCATGCCGTTGTCGCGCGGGGCCGACGGGCGTTTGGGTGTGCGCAACCAAGGCAGCGGATCGGTCACGGTCAACATGAACATATCAACCCCGGATGCCCACGGATTTCAGCGCAGTCAGGGGCAGATAGCCACACAGATGGCGCGCGCCTTGGGCCGCAGTCAGCGTAATCGGTAAGGGAGCGGCAGATGGCATTTCACGAGGTAAGATTTCCTGCTTCACTGAGCTTCGGCTCGGTCGGGGGACCGGAGCGGCGCACGGATATTGTAACTTTGGCGAACGGGTTTGAGGAGCGGAACACGCCCTGGGCGCACTCGCGCAGACGGTACGATGCTGGGTTTGGCTTGCGGTCACTGGATGATGTCGAAGCGCTGATCGCGTTCTTCGAGGCGCGTCAGGGCCAGTTGATCGGCTTTCGCTGGAAGGATTGGAGTGACTACAAATCCTGCCCGCCCTCGCAGGACGTCGGCGCGTTAGATCAGCTGATTGCTGTCGGCGATGAAGTGACGGATCGTTTTCAGCTGATCAAGACCTATCGGTCTGGTGAGACAACATATGATCGCCCTATATCCAAACCTGTTGCCGGGTCGGTGCGCGTCTCGGTTGGTGGCGACCCCTTGCAGGAGGGCGTGGACTACACCGTCGATCATGAGACAGGGGCCATTTCGTTTGATCATCCGCCTGATCTGGCGGCTGAAGTGCGGGCCGGTTTTGAGTTCGATGTGCCGGTGCGTTTCGATACCGATGCCATCCTGACGTCGCTATCGAGCTTTCAGGCCGGTGAGGCACCAAATGTGCCGGTCGTGGAGATCAGGGTATGAGTGCCGCCGATCTGCAGGCTCATCTGGCCACTGGTGCCACGCATGTCTGCCATTGCTGGGCTTTGGTGCGGCGTGACGGTGTAACATTTGGATTTACCGATCATGACCGGCTCATTCGGTTTGAGGGCCTGGAATTCATGCCTGAACGTGGTCTTTCTGCCCGCGCGCTGGCAAGCACAACCGGCCTTTCGGTTAACAATACCGAGGCATTGGGCGTGCTGCAGTCCGATGCGATCACAGAGGCGGATATTGAAGCGGGCCGGTATGACGGCGCGCAGGTCACGACATGGCTTGTTCAGTGGGACAATCCGGATGCGCGACAGATCCGGTTTGCCGGCACACTTGGTGAGATCACACGCAATTCTGGCGGCTTTCAGGCCGAGCTTCGGGGCTTGACAGATGCGTTGAACCAGCCGCAGGGCCGTTCGTATCTGACCGGGTGTAGTGCAGTGTTGGGTGATGCGCGCTGCCGCCTTGATCTGACGGATCCTGCGTTTTCTGTTGAGATTGCTGTGGATGCGGTCGCTGAAGCGCAGGTGTTTCGGTTTGCCGGTCTCAGGGCTCTTAATGATCGCTGGTTCGAGGGTGGCGTGCTGGAGGTCCTGACTGGTGCCGGCAAGGGTCTTCAGGCTGTGATCAAGCTGGATCAGGTCGGGCAGGGAACGCGGGCCATCACGCTTTGGCAGCCTATCCGGGCCAGCGTTGCTGTCGGTGACAAGGTGCGCCTGATCGCCGGGTGTGACAAACGTGCCGAAACCTGTCGCGAAAAGTTTGCCAACCTGATCAACTTTCAGGGTTTCCCTGACATTCCGGGCGATGACTGGCTGGTCAGCGTTCCACGCTCTGACGGTGGCAATTCTGGCGAAAGCCTGACCAGATGAGCGAAGTTTTCGTTCAATCAGCCAGATCATGGATTGGTACGCCCTATCTGCATCAGGCGTCGATTGAGGGCGTTGGTTGTGATTGCCTGGGGCTGATCCGTGGGGTGTGGCGCGAGGTTTTCGGTGAAGAGCCGGAGAAGGTGCCCGCCTACACCGCTGACTGGTCCGAGCCGCAGGGTGATGAAAGACTGTTGGCAGCAGCCTCGCGTCATATGCACCGCGTTGAGGGTGAGATGGAGATTGGCCAGGTTCTGTTGTTTCGGATGCGGGCCGATGCTGTGGCGAAGCATCTGGGTATTCTTTCGCAGGTCCGGCCAGCTCCGCATTTCATTCATGCCTATACCGGACACGGGGTGGTCGAAAGCCCGTTGTCCGACCCATGGCGTCGGCGCATCGCTGCGCGTTTCGCCGTTTCACAAGGATAAGACTTATGGCAACAATCGCTCTTTCCGCTGCGGGTATGGCTGTTGGTGGCTCCATCGGGGGCTCTGTTCTGGGGTTGTCGATGGCAACGATTGGACGCGCGGCGGGTGCGGCCATCGGGCGCCGCATTGATCAGCAGCTTCTGGGTTCCGGTAGTGAACCGATTGAGACGGGCCGGGTTGACCGGTTTCGCCTCACGGCCGCCGGTGAGGGCGCGGACCTGCAGCAGATCTATGGGCGGATGCGGGTGTCTGGGCAGGTGATCTGGGCTACGCAGTTTCGCGAAACAAGCCAGACCAGCGGCGGAGGCGGGAAGGGGTCCTCACCCCAGCCCAAGATAACCAAGTATTCCTATTCAGTCAGTATGGCGGTCGCCCTTTGTGAGGGGACCATTTGCCGCGTGGGACGTATCTGGGCTGATGGTGTTGAAGTGTCGCGTGACGATCTGAATATGCGTCTGTATCGCGGCACGTCCGATCAACTGCCTGACCCCAAGATTGCCGCCGTCGAAGGTGTCGAGAATACGCCAGCGTATCGTGGGACGGCCTATGTCGTCTTTGAGGATTTGCAGCTGGAGCAATTTGGTAATCGTATCCCCCAATTTTCATTCGAGGTCATGCGGCCTGGTCCGGCGGACGCGCCGGATGAATTGCAGGATTTGCATGATCTGGTCGGGGGCGTTGCCCTGATCCCGGGCACGGGGGAATACGCTTTGGCAACGTCCCCGATCTATCTGTCCGCGGCGTATGGCCAGCAGCTTGCCATCAACACAAACTCGCCATTGGGCGGTACCGACTTTTCGGTGTCCATGGATGGGCTGCAAGAGGAGCTGCCGTCTTGCAAATCGGTTGTCATGGTGGTGTCTTGGTTTGGCGATGACCTGCGATGCGCCAATTGCAGCGTTCAGCCGAAGGTGGAGCAAAAACAGGCCGACGCCGCTGCAATGCCTTGGCGTGTGGCCGGACAAACGCGCAGCACTGCTGCTTCGGTTCCCTTGCTGGAAGACGAGCCGGTTTACGGCGGAACACCGACCGATGCATCGGTTGTTGAAGCCATCAGGGACATGAAAGCGCGCGGATTGGAGCCGGTTTTCTATCCGTTTATCTTGATGGAACAACTGGCTGATAACAGTCTGCCGGATCCTTGGACCGGACAGGTCGGACAGCCCGCCTTGCCCTGGCGCGGCCGTATCACGACGTCGCTGGCCCCGACACAGACCGGCACGTCTGATGGCACCGCCGCCGCCGAAGCAGAGGTTGCCGCGTTTATGGGAACGGCGGCGGTTGGCGACTTTTCGATCTCCGGCACACAGGTCAACTATTCGGGTCCAGGCGCATGGGGCTATCGCAGGTTTATTCTGCATTACGCACATCTCTGCGCAGCGGCTGGTGGCGTTTCGGCCTTTTGTATTGGGTCAGAGATGCGCGGGCTGACACAGATCCGCGGGGCAGCCAACAGTTTTCCTGCTGTTGAGGCGCTGCGAATTCTGGCTGGTGAGGTGCGCGGTATTCTGGGGCCCGATTGCAAGATCAGCTATGCCGCTGATTGGTCGGAGTATCATGGCTATCAGCCGGTTGGAACGAATGATAAATTCTTTCATCTGGATGCGTTGTGGGCCGACCCGAATATCGATTTCATCGGGGTCGACAACTACATGCCGATCGCTGATTGGCGCGATGGTGATGATCATGCTGACGCGTCGGCCGGGTCGATCTATGATCTGGATTATCTTGGGGCCAATGTGGCCGGTGGAGAAGGCTACGACTGGTATTATCCGTCGCCCGAGGCGCGTGATGCGCAGCGCCGAGTACCGATCACAGACGGTGATGAGGAGCCGTGGGTCTGGCGCTATAAGGACTTCCTAGGGTGGTGGAGCCATCAGCACAACAACCGTATTGATGGCGTGCGGCAAGCAGCGAACACGCCTTGGGTCCCGATGAGCAAGCCGATTTGGTTTACGGAATTTGGTTGTGTAGCCATCGACAAGGGGGCCAATCAGCCCAACAAGTTCATCGACCCCAAATCGTCGGAATCGCAGTTGCCCTATTACTCAAACGGCAATCGCGATGACTTCATACAGATGCAGTATTTGCGCGCGGTCTATGCCCATTTTTCGGATGAGGCCAATAATCCAACTTCGAGCGAATATGACGGCCGGATGGTCGAAACCGACCGCATGCATGTCTGGGCCTGGGATGCGCGCCCCTATCCGTTTTTCCCCGGCAATCGCAGCCTATGGTCGGATGGGGACAATTATGCGCGCGGGCATTGGTTGAACGGACGCGCAACCAACAGGTCGCTGGCGTCCGTTGTGGCCGAGATTTGTACCCGGTCGGGGGTGACATCATTTGACGTCTCACGCCTTTACGGTGTGGTGCGCGGCTATGGCGTCCGCGATACCGGATCGGCGCGTGCCGCTTTGCAACCGTTGATGATGGCATATGGTTTTGAGGTGATGGAACGGGACGGGGTGCTGGTTTTCCAGAACCGGGACGGCCGCGTTGATCATGTGGTGACCGACGACACCCTGGCGATTGATGCTGAGAAAGATCGATCCATCTCTTTGACAAGGGCACCGGCGACGGAAATTGCCGGCCGCGTGCAGCTGTCCTATCTGAGTGCGGATGGCGATTATGAAGCGATTGCGACCGAGGCGGTTCATCCTGACAAGGTGAGTTTTGGCGTTGCCCGGACGGAGGTACCGCTGGCGCTGACCCGGAACGAAGGTCGCCATACGGTGTCTCGTTGGCTGCAAGAGGCGCGGGTCGGCCGTGATACGGCTGAGTTTGCGTTGCCACCGTCGCAGATTGATGTGGGTGCTGGTGATGTTGTGTCCGTTGAAACGCTTGATCACCGGGGCACCTATCGTATTGACCGGGTGGACGAGGCCGGTTTGCGGCTGGTCGAAGCGACGCGGATTGATGCTGAAGTGTATCGCCAACAGACAACCGTGGACGAAGCAGTTATATTGCAGCCCTTTGTTGGCCCGGTGCCGGTCGAAATGCTGTTTATGGATTTGCCTTTGCTGACCGGTGATGAACAGCCGACGGCGCCTTATGTTGCTGCGACGGGCCAGCCCTGGCCCGGGACGATTGCCCTTTATGGTGCTGCACAGGACAGTGATTATGTCCTGCAGGACCTGATATCGGATGCAGCGACCATCGGGATCACCCAATCCGATCTGGCGCGCGGTCCTGCAGGGATCTGGGATCGTCAGACGGGGCTGAATGTGGAGTTGGTGACAGGTGAGCTCAGCTCCACTGGTGTTGAGGCCTTATTGGCGGGCGCCAACACGTTTGCGATTGGTGATGGAACCGCCGACTTCTGGGAAATTGTGCAGTTTCGCGATGCGATCCCGCTGGCGGAGCGACAGTATGCCTTGCGTGGAATGCTAAGAGGCCAAGCCGGAAGCCGCGGTTTGATGCCTGACGTCTGGCCAGCGGGCAGCCGCGTCGTGCTGTTGAATGGTGTGCCTGAGCAGATCGCCCAGCCAACCGCATCGCGCGGAAATACCCGGCATTTTCGGTATGGCCCCGCGAAAAGCCCGATCAATGCGCCGAGCTTAAAGTATGAGACATATGTGTTTCAGGGCAATGGATTGCGCCCGTATTCGGTGGCCCATCTGCGCGCATCACCATCGGTAGACGGGCTTGAGGCAAGATGGATCAGGTGTAGTCGGATTGATGGCGACATCTGGACGGATGGGGACATCCCCCTCGGTGAAGAAACTGAGAGCTATATTTTGCGTGTGGTCCAGAATGGGCTGGTACGACGTCAGGAGGCCTTGGCCGTGCCTCAGTGGACTTATGCCACCACCGACATCGTGTCAGAGGTCGGGACATCCGCGTTTGCCATTGAGGTTGCACAGGTTTCTGCGCGCTATGGCGCCGGTCCCTTCACCACGCTTGTGATGCAAGCCTCATAGCCATGCGTCCGGTACAATTGGCCGATATCGAGGTTGTCGCCCTTGTTTTACTGGCAGTCCGACATGAAGCGAGGCGCAGGACGGTTGCCAGGATATGCGAGGTTTCTGATGCCGCGGACCGCTTTCGAAAGCGGTTACGGCGGCCTCATCCGGTTTTTGGCACGGGGACTTTGATGTCTGCGGCCAGCCGCTATCGTAAAGGGCACCGTCCCGACCGCTGCAACGCCGAATATCTTGACTGTATTGCTTTGATCGCAACTCATCTGTCTGACAAAGCAAAGCATCACGCCGCCTGATCCAGCATATCACAGGATTGTTCTTGGCGAAGAGCCCAAGATTGGACTAAACCAGAAGTTCCAGAACAAGGAACTTCGCCATGGCGCATCTCAAACCATCCCTGACCGAGGTTGATCCTGTATGGCATCGGATCTGCGAAGAGGCTGAGCAGGCTATCGCTGACGAGCCTTTGATGGGCGGCCTGATTCATGCGGGTGTGCTGCATCACAAGACCTTCGAGAATGCGCTGGCTTATCGGATTTCGATGAAACTGGCTTCGCCTGAGATGTCCGAGCAGATTTTACGCGAGATTGCTGATGCAGCTTATGTGGCCGCACCTGAGTTGGCAGCCGCAGCGCGTGCCGACCTTGTGGCGATCTATGACCGTGATCCCGCCTGCCATCGTTTCATGCAGCCCCTGCTGTTCTTCAAGGGATTTCAGGCGGTTCAGTCCTACAGGCTGGGGCATTGGTTGTGGGAAACCAAGCGCCGCGACCTTGCCTATTTCGTACAAATGCGGGTCAGTGAGATTTTTGGCGTCGATATTCATCCTGCTGCGCGCATCGGGAAGGGGATCATGATTGACCATGCGCATTCTATCGTGATCGGCGAAACCGCCGTTGTGGGCGACAATGTTTCCATGCTGCATTCGGTCACCTTGGGCGGCACCGGCAAGGAAGACGATGATCGCCATCCGAAGATTGGCAATGGTGTCTTGATTGGGGCGGGTGCCAAAGTGCTGGGCAACATCACCGTGGGCCATTGCAGCCGGATCGCGGCAGGTTCAGTCGTGCTGGCAGAGGTGCCGCCGATGAAAACTGTCGCCGGTGTGCCCGCCAAAATCGTCGGTGAAGCCGGGTGTTCACAACCGTCGATATCAATGGACCAGATTTTAGGTCAAATCGAATAACGCAAAACGCGGGCCCCATATGAGGTCCGCGTCTTTCATTTTTTAACCTGAGGTCAGGCCAACATGGTCATCGGGCTTTCAAGGTTATCCTTGATAGCCTGCAGCAGGTTCGCACCCAATGCGCCGTCGATTACCCGGTGGTCGACTGACAATGTCACCGACATGACGATCCCAACAGTCAATTCGTCATCATCACCCACAATCGGTTTCTTGACGCCAGCACCGACGGCCAGAATGGCGGCGTGCGGTGGGTTGATGATGGCGTCGAAGTTGTCGATGCCGAACATGCCAAGGTTCGAAATGGCGAAGCTGCCGCCCTGATATTCATGTGGCGCCAGCTTGCGATCGCGGGCGCGAGTGGCCAGATCCTTCATCTCGGCCGATAGTGCAGACAATGATTTCATGTCCGCATCTTTCAGCACAGGCGTGAACAAACCTCCCTCGATAGCGACAGCAACGGCCACGTCCGATTTCTCAAACTGCAAAGTGCGGTCGCCCGCCCAAACAGCATTTGCCTCAGGCACTTGCTGCAGCGCCAGGGCGCAGGCCTTGATAATGAAGTCGTTGACCGACAGCTTGACGCCACGCGGTTCAAGTTGCTTGTTCAACTGGCTGCGGAATTTCATCAGAGCATCAAGCTGGATATCGCGACGCAGATAGAAATGCGGCACCGATTGCTTGGCTTCAGTCAGGCGGGCGGCAATGGTCTTGCGCATCCCGTCCAGCTTGACCTCTTCAAACGGACGGCCTTCGTAGGTTTTCAGCACCACATCGGTACTTGGTCCGGCAGCCATAGCAGCGGCCGGCGCTTCGGATTTGGCCGCTGGGGCATCGGCCTTGGCCGGTTTCGCCCCGGGCTGAGCATTCTCAACATCTGCCTTGATGATCCTGCCATGCGGGCCTGAGCCTTTGATGTCTGCCAGATCAAGGCCCTTATCCGCTGCAATCCGCCGGGCGAGGGGGGTGGCGAAGATACGATTCCCATCGGCACCCTTGGTTGCGGCCGGTGCGGGTGTCGCATCGGTTTCGCCACGCCCGTGACCCTTTGCCGGGGCAGTCTTATCGCTTGCCTCTGCCGGGGCGGCATTCGATGAAGCATCTTCCGATTTTGCAGACACCGTGCCGATGTCATCGGCGCTTTCGCCCTCTTCCAGCAGGACGGCGATGACGTCGTTGACTTTCACGCCTTCGGTGCCTTCGGGGACGACAATCTTGCCGATCACGCCTTCATCCACGGCCTCGAATTCCATCGTGGCCTTGTCTGTCTCGATCTCGGCCATGACATCGCCAGACGATACGGTATCGCCTTCCTTGACGTGCCATTTCGCCAGCGTGCCTTCCTCCATGGTAGGTGACAGGGCGGGCATCAAGATTTCTGTGGGCATTAGGCTATCTCCTCGACGCGGACACGGTTGAATGGGGATTGAGTAGCCAGACCGGTGCGGACAGCTAGGATTTCGGAAAGATGGTTGTTTACCCAAGTCTTGCGCGCGACCTCAGTAGCCGCGTCGCCACATTCGTCATCAAGCAATTCACGCGGCACAATGAATTGATACTTGGTATCGCCGTCCTTGGCCGTAAACATGATTTCGGTCCCGCCGTCCCGGCTGCAAAGTGGGCTATGTTTCATCCGGGCACCTACCGGTAGGTCACTTGCTTGCAGGCATCGACCACTTCATCTGTCGTCACCAGTGCGTGCTTTTCAAGATTGGCGGCATAAGGCATCGGGACATCCTTGCCCGTGCAAGTGATCACCGGGGCGTCGAGATAGTCAAACGCCTCTTGCATAATGACCGAGCTGATATAGCCACCAACGCTGCCTTGCGGCCAACCTTCTTCGACCGTGACACAGCGGTTGGTCTTGCGGACCGATGCGAGGATCGTGTCAGTGTCCATCGGGCGTAGCGTGCGCAGGTTAATCACCTCGGCATTGATACCGTCTTCGGCCAGTTTCTCAGCCGCTTCCAGCGCGTAGGTCATCCCGATGCCAAAGCTGACGATTGTCACATCATCCCCGGCGCGTTCGATCTTGGCCTTGCCGAACGGGATTGTGAAATCATCCATCACCGGCACATCAAATGACTTACCGTAAAGAATTTCATTCTCAAGGAAGATCACCGGGTTGGGATCGCGGATTGCCGTTTTCATCAACCCCTTCGCGTCAGCGGCGGAATACGGCATGCAGACCTTGAGGCCCGGCACCTGCATGTACCATGCTGCATAGTCCTGTGAGTGTTGCGCGCCTACACGGGCGGCGGCACCGTTCGGGCCACGAAACACCATTGGTGCGCCCATCTGACCACCTGACATGTAAAGCGTCTTGGCGGCAGAATTGATAATTTGGTCAATAGCTTGCATGGCGAAGTTGAACGTCATGAATTCAACAATCGGCTTCAGCCCGCCAAAGGCTGCACCCACGCCGATCCCTGCAAAACCGTGCTCTGTGATTGGGGTGTCGATCACCCGTTTGGCACCGAATTCGTCCAGTAGGCCCTGACTGATCTTATAGGCACCTTGATACTCGGCAACCTCTTCCCCCATCAGGAACACGTTGTCATCGCGGCGCATCTCTTCGGCCATGGCGTCGCGCAGTGCCTCGCGGACGGTCGTTTGCTTGACCTCTACACTTTCATCCCAATCTGGCGTGGCATCCGGGGCCGGTGCCGCAGGTGCCGCAACGGCAGGCGCTTTTGCTGGCATTTCCTCGGACGCTTCCGATTTCTGCTCTTCGGGTTTCGCGGCAGCGGGTGATGAGCCGGCTTCCGGTACGTCTTCACCCTCTTCCACCAGAATGGCGATGGGCGTATTCACTTTGACGTTCTCGGTGCCTTCCTCAATCAGGATCTTGCCGACCACACCTTCGTCTACGGCCTCGAACTCCATCGTGGCTTTGTCTGTCTCGATCTCGGCCATGATGTCGCCTGACGACACGGTGTCGCCTTCCTTGACTAGCCATTTGGCCAGCGTGCCTTCTTCCATGGTAGGGGACAGGGCGGGCATAAGAATTTCAGTTGCCATGGCTCAAGCCTCCTGCGGGATTTCAGTTGCGTAGATATCGGTCCAAAGCTCCTCCAGCGCGGGCTCCGGGCTTTCCTTGGAGAATTCCGCAGCTTCGTTGACGATGCCCTTGATCTCTTTGTCGATCGCCTTCAGGTCGTCTTCGGATGCATGTTTGCCTGTCAGCAACATCTCGCGGACCTGTTCGATTGGGTCCCGCTCATCGCGCATCTTCTGGACTTCTTCGCGGGTCCGGTATTTGGCCGGATCGGACATGGAGTGGCCGCGATAACGATAGGTTTTCACTTCCAGAATGTACGGGCCTTTGCCTGCCCGGCAGTGGGCGACGGCGCGTTCACCGGCCTCTTTGACGGCCAAAACGTTCATGCCGTCTACCTCTTCGCCGGGAATGCCGTAAGCGGCTCCGCGCTCCCACAGCGACGGTGACTTGGTTGAGCGTTTGACCGATGTCCCCATGGCGTACTGGTTGTTTTCAATGACAAAAACCACCGGCAGATCCCAGAGTTCCGCCATGTTGTAGGTCTCATAAACCTGACCTTGGTTTGCGGCCCCATCACCAAAATAGGTGAATGTCACGCGGTCATTGCCCTTATACTTATCGGCAAAGGCCAAGCCGGCACCCAGCGGGACCTGTGCCGCGACAATCCCGTGCCCGCCATAGAAATCCTTCTCTTTCGAGAACATGTGCATGGAGCCGCCTTTACCTTTGGAAAAGCCGCCCTCGCGCCCGGTCAGCTCGGCCATGATCCCTTTTGGGTCCATGCCGCAGGCCAGCATGTGGCCGTGGTCGCGGTAGGATGTGACGCGCTTGTCGCCTTCCTCTGCTGCGGCCTCTAGGCCCACAACAACCGCTTCCTGTCCGATATAGAGGTGACAGAAGCCACCAATGAGGCCCATGCCGTAAAGTTGGCCCGCCTTTTCCTCGAACCTGCGGATCAGCAGCATTTCACGGTAATGTCCTAGCAATTCCTCGGCTGAGACGTTGGGTTTCGCGGCGGCCTTCTTTTTAGGCGGCATGTGCTATCCTCCGGCGCTTGTGCAATATAGTTTAGCGTTAAACTATCTTTTAGAGCATGTTCGGAAGAATTGCGAGGGGCAAAGTGACGTATCGTCACCAGCCGCGATCATAGCCGGATTGCACCTAGCGAATGACGATTTCGTCCGCGCGGATCAGGCCAAGCACGTCGCGCGCCTGTTCGTCCAGCAGGTCCAGGTCAAGATAGGTATCCGACAGCCGGGTCGTCAGGTTTTCCATCCTGGCGACTTCGGCTTCAAGGCCTGCAAGTTCAACTTCCAACGCTTGACCTTCGGCTTTGAATTCAATGCGTTTGAACAGACCGTAATCGCCCTGCACAGCGGCAAAGGTGAAGTAGAGGCCCAGCATCAGCGCGCCCAGAAAATAGAAAACTGTGCCCAGCGGGGGACGGTTGCGTCGTAACATCGGCTTGCCTCATCACATCGCCTCTGACGGGCGACTTTGGATAAGAATCGCACAAACGCCGCGCAATGTGAATCCCCTAAATGACGGAAGTCACTCTTTTCGCTGATGTTTCCGCAAGTTAGCCGGCGACGGAGGCGGTGAAGATTTCGTCGATGGTTTGGCCGAGCGTTTCATTGAACGCATCGTCGCTTTGCTGGGCGGACAGACCTTCGGTCAGGGCGCGTGAGAAGCTGGCGACGACACCTTTGTTCTTGGACAGACGCGCGTTCGCTTCATCGCGGCTGTAGCCGCCGGACAAGGCCACGACCCGCATGACGTTGGGATGATCGACAAGCGGCTGATAGATGTTAGGCTGCTCTGGCAGGGTCAGTTTCAGCATGATGTGCTGATCGGGTCCGAGTTTGGTCAGATGGGCGAGGATTTCGTCGCGCAGCAATTCTTCGGCTTTGGCCTTGTCGGTCATCTTGATGTTGATCTCGGGCTCGAGGATCGGGACGAGGCCGTGGGCCAGTACCTGTTTGCCGACTTCGAATTGCTGGGCGACGTTGGCCGCGATCCCGCTGGCGGAGGCGGCGTTGATGACCGACCGCATTTTGGTGCCAAAGATGCCGGCGGCGGCTGCACGGGGCAGGAGTGTGTCAAGCTGATCCATTGGTTTCATCAGCTGTACGCCGTCGCTTTCAGCCTCTAACCCTTTGTCAATCTTGAGAAAAGGGACGACATGGCGGTCTTCCCAAAGGTATTGCGCGGAGGGTTTGCCACCGATCTCGCGATCCATAGTCATTTCGAACAGGATCGCGCCGATGATCTTGTCGCCGGTGAAGGCGGGCGCGTTCACGATCCGGCTGCGCATGGCGTGGATCAGGTCGAACATTTCGTCGTCATTGGAATAGGTGTCTGCGTCGATGCCGTAGGCGGCGAGCGCCTTGGGAGTTGATCCGCCGCTTTGATCCAGTGCGGCGATGAAGCCGTCGGCGCTGCGGATTTGCGCTGCTTGTTCCTGATTTGACATGAGAAATTCACCTTAAACAATGAGACGAAGGGCAGGCCCGAGGCCCGTTAAGGAACGTTCTAAGCGACGGGTTTGGCTGTTGCAATTGTGGTGGCGCTAACAGATTGCAGGAAGATTGGCGGGCCGTGACAGGTGTTGCGTGACCCCCCACCGAACGGTGATTTTGCGACAAAGCCGCGAATCAATGGTTAACGCCAATTTTTGCTGGGAAATGTGCTGTCGGCATCGCGTCGGATTTGCGTCGGCAAAGCGTATGGCAGTTTTGCAGGCACCGGGCGGGATAAATGCCCCGCCCGGTGCCCATGCGATTTGTTAGTTACTGGTCAGATATTGTGCTGGCAGATCGCCGTTAATCCAGTCGGTGATCGCACGCTGCTGCATTTCGGCAGCGATACCACGCCAGACCTGTGCCACCTCTGGTCCGCGTGCGCCGAACCGCGCCTCGATCTCTTCGCGCAGGGAGGTTGCGGCGATATCGCCTGCGGCCTCGGCCAGAAGCGCATAGTAATAGGCGCGGGCGTAGGACCGCGCCTCGCCGGTTCCGGCGAAGTAATTGAGCGCCAGCGTCCGCAGATCGCGGGGGTTATCGCCTGAGACAAGGGTGATGGCTGCGGGTGCCTGTGTCGTCGTCAGGTAGTCCGCTTGCGCGGCCAGCACCGCCTGCGTTGTCATCCGCGCCTCCAGCCGGTCAAGCTGCGCGACGGCGCCGGGCATGTTGTCTGCGGCAGCAATCAGTGCATAGCCGTAGGCGGCGGGAATATCGCTGTTTTCGGTGGCGCGGGCCAGTAGTGCGGCAGCGCGACCCGCATTGTCCGGGTCATCCAGCAATGGTGTCAGCAAGTCAGGCACCAGCGCGCCGCTGCGGGGTACGCCCGTACCGTCGAGCAATGCAGTCGCAAGACTGATCCGCTGTGTGGCCGACAGGTTGTCAGGCGTTTGCAGGGCGGCCAGATCGGCGGTGGTCAGGATCTGGCTGCGCGCCAGCGGTGTGCTGCGTGCCTGCAGGCCCAAAGCGGCGATCAGCGTTTGTGGTGTGTCGTAGAGATCGGGTTCGATCACGATGCCGCCGGGCGGCAGATCGGCCTGAATGGTGATTTCGCCAGGGTCGGTCACGAAAGCCTCGACCTCTGTCATCAGTTCACCGATGAAATTGCGTTCCACCGCGCCAAGCGGGCGCAATCCGCCTTCGCTGAGCGCTTGTGAGACGAATTCGGTCCCCAGTTCGCGGATGGTCACCGGGTCGCGCAGATTTTCGGGCAGCACGGCAGACATGGCCGCCCAGCCGCCATCATCCTTGAGCGTGACAACGGCGCGCGAAACACGGATCGCCGGGTCACCGGGATATCCGTAATCGCTGAGCCGGGGCAGGATAGTGCCGCTGGCCGAATAATCCAGAATGCCAAAGCCGTTGATGGCCACAGTGCTGTCCAAAGCGGTTTCGCCGGTTGTGTATTCATAGCTGGCCCGTATTTTGAACTGGTCCAGCGGCACGTCCTTGTAGCCTGCGGTGCGCAGGGCCAAGGCGATGTCGCGTTCCACACAGGCGAGGCTGGCGCGCGCGCCGATCAGGTTGAGGTTGATTTCTGCCGCTGTCTGGAAGGGCTGGGCGAAGTCGCTACTGAGTGTGGCGCGTTCAATCGTGATTTCGCATTGGCGCGCCTGATCGTAGGGCAGGAGGGGCCGGGCGACGATGCCGGAGATGGAAACGATGCCGCGCATCGGGTCTGCTGACATGTGGTCGTATTGCAGTTCCATCCGTGTGCGGATGGCCGAGATGCCGGTATTGGCGATGGCCATCGCGATGCGGTCGGGCGAGAAGAATTCGCCCAAGGTGGCCTGGGGGTCGCGATCCTGGGCGAAGGTGGGTGTTGCGACCATCAGGGCGATGGTCGCGCAGGCGGTGAGGGATTTATAGGTCATGATGCACTCCTTGTGAACGACGTTCATATTATTTGAACGGCGTTCAATTTCAAGGGAGTTCTTTGTGACGCTACGTTAGGGGTGTTTACCCGAGGGCCGCGACACCCGGCAGGGTCTTACCTTCCATCCATTCAAGGAACGCCCCGCCAGCGGTGGAGATATAGGTGAAATCATCTGCCGCACCGGCCTGGTTCAGGGCCGCGACCGTATCCCCGCCACCGGCGACAGAGGTGAGCCGCCCGGCCTTGGACAATGCGGCGGCCTTTTTGGCAGCCGCATTTGTGGCTGCGTCAAAGGGTTCGATTTCGAACGCCCCCAGCGGGCCGTTCCAGACCAGTGTCTTGGCCTGCTCCAACACTTCGCTGACATAGGCGACAGTTGCGGGCCCCGCATCAAGGATCATCGCATCGTCGGGGCAGGCGTCAGGGGCGAGCGTTTCGTTGGCGGCACCGGCCCGGAATTCGCGTGCCACGACGATATCGCGGGGCAGGATGATCTCGCATCCTGCGGCTTCGGCCTTTTTCAGGATGTCGCGGGCAGTGTCCGCCAGATCATGTTCGCAAAGCGATTTGCCGACGTTGATCCCTTGCGCGGCTAAGAAAGTATTGGCCATGCCACCCCCGATCACCAGATGATCGACTTTGCCCACCAGATTGCCAAGCAGGTCGAGTTTGGTCGATACCTTGGCCCCACCGACGACGGCGACGACTGGCCTTTCGGGATGGCCAAGCGCATTTTCCAGCGCGCCGAGTTCTTCGGCCATCAGACGCCCGGCACAGGCGGGCAAGAGCCGCGCAATCGCCTCGGTGCTGGCATGGGCGCGGTGGGCGGCGGAAAACGCATCGTTGACATAGATATCCCCGAGCGAGGCGAGCCGTTTGGCGAAACCTTCGTCATTCTTTTCCTCGCCGGGGTTGAAGCGCAGGTTTTCCAGCAGCAGAACTTCGTCCCCCTGCATTTCGGACACCGCATCAGCGTAGTCGGAATTGACCCATGTCACCGGCAGGCCCAGCACATCGGCCACGGCAGGGGCGATGATTTCCAGCGACATCTCTGGCACGACCTTGCCTTTAGGCCGCCCGAAATGGGCCATCAGAATGACCTTGCCGCCTTTGTCTTGGATATCTTCGACCGTGGGCACGATCCGTTCGATCCTTGTGGTGTCGGTGACGGTCCCGTCTTCGACGGGGACGTTGATATCGACCCGCACCAGCGCGCGCTTTCCTGCGAAATCCATATCGTCGAGTGTTTTCCAGCCCATCGTTCATTCCCCCATGATGCGGTTTCACGAGGCTTGTTGCGGCAATGCGCTGCCCGCGTCAACAGGGGCGGGTTGGCAATCACGCGCGCAAGCCATATGTCAATGCGCAACGCAGAGGTAAGGAGTGACCCATGGCCGATATCAAAGACCCCGAAAACACGATCATCATGACCCTGAAGGGCGGCGATGTGACTATTGAGCTGCTGCCCGATGTGGCCCCGCAGCATACCGCCCGGATGAAGGAACTGGCCCGTGCGGGTGCCTATGACAATGTGTGTTTTCACCGGGTGATTGACGGGTTCATGGCGCAGACCGGTGATGTGGCCAATGGCAACATGGAGAAGGATTTCAATATTGGCCGTGCGGGCACGGGTGGGTCTGATCTGCCTGATCTGCCGGCCGAGTTTTCGAAGATCCCGCATGCCCGCGGTAGCCTGGGCGCGGCCCGGTCGCAGAACCCCAATTCGGCCAACAGCCAGTTCTTTATCAACTTCAAGGACAATGATTTCCTGAATGGTCAGTATACCGTCTATGGGCAGGTCGTGTCCGGGATGGAGCATGTGGATGCCATCAACCGGGGCGAGCCGCCGATGAACCCTGACCGCATGATCAGCGTCAAGGTGGCCGCAGATGTATAAGCTGGCAGCCCTACTGGCCGTGATGGCCGCGCCTGCGTTCAGCGCAGGGCTGGAGATTGATGTCGAAGGCGAGGCGAATGGCACGATTGTCATCGACCTGTTCGAGGATATCGCACCGCTGCATGCCGCCCAGATCACGGCGATTGCGGAGGCTGGCGATTACAACGGTGTCGTCTTTCACCGGGTGATTGATGGCTTCATGGCGCAGACGGGTGATGTACAGAACGGTGTTCTGGGCGGCGATCTGTCCCGTGCGGGTACGGGTGGGTCGCAGTTTGGCGACATTCCGGCAGAGTTTTCGGACCGTCCGTTTGAGCGTGGGATTATTGGCATGGCCCGGGCGCAGAATCCCAATTCGGCCAACAGCCAGTTCTTTATCATGTTCGAGCCCGGTTATTTCCTGAACGGGCAATATACCGTCGTGGGTGAGGTCACATCCGGCATGGAGATTGTCGACGCGATCAAGCGCGGGACCGGACCCAATGGTGCTGTCATCGGCAAACCGGACGTGATGACCGAGGTTCGCGTGACCGAGTAACGAAACAGGCCAGCCCCCTCACTTTGCTGCGAGGGGGCTATGCCACGTGATGCCCATCGGCCAGTCTGCATGAAACGATGCGGAGAGTGCCATGCGCCTGATTACCCTTGTCCTTTCATTTTGTCTTGCTGCCGGTATGGCCGTGGCCAGCCCGGAAGTCTGGTCGCGCGAATGGCCCAATACGGATTTTGCGAATACCAGTGTAGAGAACTGGATCGAAATCATGTCGGGCGGGCCGCCCAAGGATGGGATACCGGCGCTTGATGATCCGGCCTTTATTCCCGCGTCCGAAGAAAACCGGCTGACCCCCCGCGAACCTGTCATCACGCTTGAGATCGAAGGCGAGGTGCCGCGCGCCTATCCGATCCGTTATCTGACATGGCATGAGATCGTGAATGATGAGGTGGGCGGTATTCCCGTGGCCGTCACATTCTGTCCGCTTTGTAATTCGGGTATCACCTTTGACCGGCGTACGGATGCAGGCGTGTTGAGCTTTGGTGTGTCGGGCAAGCTGCGCAACTCCGATATGATCATGTATGACCGGCAGACCGAAAGCTGGTGGCAGCAAGCCGTTGGTGAGGCGATTGTGGGCGCGTTGACCGGCACGGAGCTGCAGAGCCTGCCAAGCTGGATCGAAAGCTGGGATGCCTTTATCAGCCGTAATCCTGACGGGTTGGTGATGGCGCAACCGGAGTTCCGGCGCAATTACGGTGCCAATCCCTATGTGCGTTACGATAGTTCGGAGCGTCCGTTTCTTTATTCGGGTGAGTTGCCGCCGCATGACATTCCGGCGCTTGCCCGCGTTGTGCGTGTCGGCGACAGGGCCTGGCCACTGACCCGCTTGGCTGATGCGGGCCGCGTGACCGAGGCGGGTGTGACGTTGCGCTGGGCCGAAGGGCAGGCATCCGCGCTGGATACCGGGCGGTTGGGCGCGGGCAAAGAGGTTGGCAATGTCCGAGTGATGGATGCCGCGGGCAATGACCTGGCCCATGACGTGATGTTTGCTTTTGCGTTCCATGCGTTCTGGCCGGAGGGTGAATGGATGCTGGGCGACTGACAGCGGCTTGACTTCGCTCATATGCGCCCGTCTGGTGCGCGGATGGAACGTAAATCCCAGATCGATCTTTTTGGTGCGGTTGCCCTGACTGGCTTTTCAATGCTGCTGGCGTTCAATCAGGTGGTGATCAAGGTCACCAATGATGGTCTGCAGCCCGTGTTTTTCGCCGGTGTCCGGTCGGCTGGTGCGGTTCTGTGCATCTGGCTGTGGATGAAGTGGCGGGGCATTCCGCTGCGTTTTGAAAAGGGTACGTTGCTGGCCGGTTGGGCGATTGGCCTGACCTTTGCGTTCGAGTTTTTGTGCATGTTCATTGCACTTGATCTGACGACGGTCAGCCGGTCCGCTGTCATCTTTTATTCGATGCCCGTGTGGCTGGCGATTATAACCCATTTCGTGATCCCCGATGACCGTTTGACCCCGACCAAGGCGGTTGGGCTGACACTGGCCTTTGCCGGCGTTTGTCTGGCGATCCTGCGCCGCGCCGAAGGGGACGGGAATTTCTGGGGTGATCTGGCGGCACTTGCAGCGGCCTGGGGATGGGCATTGACCGCGTTGCTTGCCAAGGCGTCGCCACTGGCGCGGGTTCGGCCCGAGATTCAGCTTTTCTGGCAGGTAGCCGTGTCTGCCCCGATCTTGCTGCTGGCGGCGTTCTTTTTTGGCCCGTTTATTCGTGATCTTGCACCAATTCATATTGCCGGTTTGGTGTTTCAGATTGTGATCGTCGTCAGTGCCGGGTTCATCTTCTGGCTTTGGCTGTTGTCGATCTATCCGGCATCCGGCGTTGCCTCGTTCAGCTTTTTGACCCCAGTGCTGGCGGTCGCGCTGGGCTGGTTGTTGCTGGGGGAAGAGATCGGGCCGGACCTGATTGGCGCGTTGGTTCTGGTGGCGATTGGGCTGGTGTTGATCAATCGCCCTGTCAGGTCCCGCAGAATGTCCGTGTGACCCGTTCATCCGTGGTGGGTGGCCGGGCGAAGGGTGCGGTATCGTCCGTCAGGTCGGCGAAGGGCTGGATCACCGCGTCAAGCAGGGTGTGAAATGGGGCGAGGTCGCCGCTGCGCCCGGCAGTGATGACCTCTTCCACCCGGTGATTGCGGGGGATGATTTTGGGGTTGCTGGCGGCCATCAGCACGGGGTCCGGTGCGCGGTTTTGCCAGCGCTGCGCCCAGACGTCGAACGCGTCGCGGTCGAGGAACTGATCGCGTGCATTTGCCGAACCGAGGTTCGCGAATGTGTTGGTGAAGTCCGCGCTGTCCTTTGCCATCAGATCCAGCAGGTCCGTGATCAGTTGTGCGTCCTCCGGTGTTGGCTCGGCGATGCCGAGTTTTGCCCCGAAAGTGGACAGCCAGGCGGCTTCGTAAAGCGGGGGGAAGCGGTGGACGGCGGAGGTGAAATCCGTGATCGCCTTCTCCCTATCATCCATAAGCGGGATCAGGGCGGTGGCGAATTGCGCCATGTTCCAGGCCCCGATGCCGGGTTGGTTGGAATAGGCGTAGCGCCCGAACTGGTCGATAGCGCTGAAGACGGAATCGGGGTGGAAATCGTCGATAAAGGCACAGGGCCCATAGTCGATGGTTTCGCCAGCGATTGAGACGTTATCAGTATTCATGACCCCGTGGATGAACCCCAGCCCCATCCATTTGGCGATCAGTCGGGCATAGCGCGCGATGACCAGATCGAGGAGGTCTGCCGGGCCAGCCGCATCGGGGTAGTGCCGGGCGATCACGTGGTCGGTAAGCGCTTGCAGCGCGCCCATGTCGCCGCGCGCCGCGAAGAACTGGAACGTGCCGACGCGGATATGGCTTTGGGCGACGCGGGTGATGATGGCGCCGGGCAGGGCGTCTTCGCGGAAGACCGGCTCACCCGTGCTGACTGCGGCCAATGCGCGGGTTGTGGGGACGCCCATTGCATGCATCGCCTCGCTCACCAGATATTCGCGCATCACGGGACCGAGCCATGCGCGTCCGTCGCCGTTGCGCGAATAGGGGGTGGGACCGGCCCCTTTCAGTTGGATATCACGGCGGATGCCGTCGCTGCCCACAACTTCGCCCAGCAGGATCGCCCGCCCGTCACCCAGTTGTGGGTTCCAGTTGCCGAATTGGTGGCCGGCATAGGCCTGTGCCAGAGGGGCGGCACCGTCGGGGACGCTGTTGCCGCCAAAGACTTGTGCGGCGTCAATGGCGCCCAGATCAATGCCCAGCATCGCCGCCAGATCGGCATTGGTCTCGATGACTTCGGGCGCCTTGACCGGGGTCGGCTGCAGGGACGTGAACATATGCCCGGGCAGGCGGGCATAGCTGTTATCGAAGGGGATTGGCTGGCTCATACCATTGGATATAAGCCATGCCGCCCAAGATCACACCCCCGATGGTTTTGCCTCCGGCGCTGCCTTTGGCCCCGGTTTGGTGATCGCCGTTTGGGTATCGTCCAGTGGCAGCTTGCGCCGTGCAAAGGCCAGCGTGCTATGATCAGTGCGCTTGGTCGCGTCGCGCACGGCCCGTTCAGAGAAGGCCACGAAACGGTCGAGCATGGCAAAGAAGATATCCAGACTGAACCCGAAGAGGAACGACACCACAAAGAGCGAGAAGCCCACACTGGTCGCCGCCTGTTCGATGGCCGATCCGGGGGCGTAGAACCAGCCCAGCACGATCCCGGCCAGTGACGCCAGAACGACCCGGTGCAGCAGGCGGATCAGGGACGGGTGCGGCATCAGCGGATCGAGCACATAACGCATGTGATACATCACCGCCCCCATGGCGCCGTAAAGCGCGGGCAGGATCCAGAGCGCGTAATAGCCCACATGCCAGCGCAACTGTTCGACATTCTTGGCAAACTGCACGCCCCGGAAATCGGTGGAGGCGATGACCCCGTTGCAGGCGAGCGATTTCTTTTCCGCATCCAGCATTTCGCGCCAGCGGGTGAAGGCGGTTCCGTCTGGGTCTGCGGTGTCGGGCAAAAGCGCCTCTCTGCACGGCGCATCTGTTGCCAGTTGTTGCAATTGCTGGCTTTGCGCCGCTGCGACAATGGAGGCATCCGGGCAGTGGCTGCGGTAGGACTGCGAGGCGTCGTAGAAGTATTGGCCGCTGAAGCAGTAAATCTCTTTCATGCCGATCAATGGGAATACGGCCCTGACCGCGATGTAATTGCCGATCTCGCCGCGCAGGTTTGACATGCGACGCGTGATCTCGCCCAGTTCAGCCTCGTTCGCTTCGAGAAGTGACAGCGACACTGTGTCGTTGAGCGGCAGGCCGGTTGGGTCGGTGGAGGCCCGTTCTTCCATCTGGAGGCGGGCCAGTACGTGTTCGCGCACCAGCCGGTCAATGGATTGCTGGGGTTTGTCGGCCATCAGCTCTTCGGCTTGCGCGATCAGCCCGGTGCCTTCGTTATGGACCAGGGTCAGCCGCGCGACGACGACCATCAGGATGATTGAAGCAATCACAAGGCCGAAGGTGATGCATTTGGTCAGAAGTGGTGCCCGCCCCGGTGTCCAGCCGGCCTTCAGCGCGGCCACGGTCGAAAACGGGATATCGCGGGCTGTGTCGTTCAAAATCTGCTGCAATTCCACAACAAGCTGATGGCTGATCGGCCGCTGTCGCAGGCTGGAGGCGATGGTTTGAAACAACCTTTCGTCCTTGAACGACCCTGCATAGCGCCCATACGTCGCATAAAGCCGGGCATCGGTGATCAGATCATCAATGTAGGCTTCATCAATTTCGCGGTTCGCGTCCAATGCTTCGATATCAATCCGCTTATCCATGGGTGCCCTCGATATAGCCATCGGGGGTTCCGCAACCGCATGGGGTGCCGACTGTGCCCTGATCCACGAAACACCAGCCCTTTGGGGTGATGCAGATCGTGCCGGGTGCATGTGGGGGAAGCTCGCCTTCAGCGATCAGAAGGGGTGCAAAAGAAACGATAAAAATGCCAAGAAGGCACACTGGTAAACGACGCATTTGAATGTCCGATCAATAAAAAGACTTGTTAATAATAGCTTGAGTATACCCCAAAAGGCCTCTGGAGTCTAATCGGGTGCCAATGCCGCTTTCGCGGATTGGTTGATCGGTCGGGTCTGATGCTCTGTTTAAGGGGTGCTGGTTTACAGTCTGGCGAGCCGTTCGGCCAGCAGCGCATAGAACCCTTCGGCATTGATATCTTTCATGAAAACGGCGTTTGCGGGCCTATCCGTCACCCGCCACCAATCCGCAACGGTCATGCCGAGCGTCAGGTCGGAGCCGGTTTCAACCTCAACATTGATATGCCGACCCTGAAACAGATCAGGATTGATCAGATAGGCGATTGTGCAGGGATCATGCAGCGGAGCACCTTCGGAGCCGTATTTTTCCATATCGAACCGTTCGAAAAAATCGGTCCAGGCGGCGACCATGTCGCCCACTTTCGTGCCCATTGAGCGGAAAGCGTCGATGCGCGGTCGTGTCGTCAGCGCCTTATGTGTGACGTCCAGCGGCATCATGGTCAGCGGTACACCGGCGCCGAACACCAGCTTGGCGGCTTCCGGGTCCACATAGATATTGAATTCGGCTGAGGGTGTGATGTTGCCGACTTCGAAATAAGCGCCACCCATCAGGACGATTTCCTGCACGCGCGCGATAATGTCAGGCGCGCGCTGAAAGGCGGTTGCGATGTTGGTCAAGGGGCCAATTGGGCAGATCGTGACCGTGCCTGCCGGTTCCCTGCGCAGTGTTTCGATAATGAAATCAACACCATGCTCATCCTGAAGCGGCATGGTTGGGTCATCCATCTGTGGCCCGTCCAGCCCGGTTTTGCCGTGAACATGCTCGGCGGTGACCAGTTTGCGTGCCAACGGGGCGTCGCACCCGGCGAATACCTTCGTATCGGTGTATCCCGCCAGTTCGCAGACGATCCGCGCGTTTTTCTGGGTCAACGGCAGGGGAACATTGCCTGCCACTGCTGTGATCCCCAGAAGATCAACATCTTCAGGCGAGGCGAGCGCCAGCAGGATAGCGACGGCGTCGTCCTGTCCGGGGTCGGTATCAATGATGATCTTGCGCGGCGCCATGGCACTGTCCCTTGTGGTGTCAGGCGCAGAGTGTCGCGTCCGTGCGGCAGGGGCAAGGGCCGTTAGGCGGTTGCCGGAAATCAAGAAATGTCATCTGCAAAATCGTAAAAGGGTGTCCCAGCGGCCAAACTTTGCCAATTGCGGATACAATCATAGGACACCCATTGCCGATCTGGAAACATCAGCGCCGTATTGCGCATTATTGTTTCTAATTTGGCGGCGCTGCGCCGCTTTTTTGCCATTTTTCAGGGACCTATGGTAAGTAGCGATCAGGACCGCCATGTCTCTTGGCGAAGGTACAAAGCCTTCTTATATGTCCTCAAAGGAGAACGAAAATGACCCGTACTATGAAGCTGCTGACACCTATTGCTGTACTGACTGCGCTGGCTGTTCCAGCTTTTGCACAGGACGCCGCGATCGACGTGAACGGCGATGGGATGTACAGCTTTCCTGAGTTGCAGGCAGTGATGCCTGAGATGACTGAAGATGAATTCACAGCGCTCGATTCAACAGGCGATGGCCTGCTGGATGCTGACGAGATTTCTGTAGGTGTTGAGGCCGGCCTGCTGCCGTCCTAACGAAAGGGTCCCGTCCGATCAGCCCTCTGATCGGCAACCCCGCGCCCCCCGCGCCATGCCCCAATCGGGCGCGGGGGGCTGCAGAAGCGTTCGTTCGTCGCCTCCCTTCGGGCGGACGTTTTCCCGTCAGGTCTTGGCGCCGCGCGACAGCGCCGCAACGCCGGTTCGGGCGATTTCTTCTAACCCGAGCGGCTGCATGAGATCGGCGAAAGCGTCGATTTTTTCGGATGTGCCTGTGATCTCAAAAACAAATGATTCCAAGGTGCTATCGACCACATTTGCCCTGAAGATATCGGCAAGCCGAATAGCCTCGATCCGCTGATCGCCTGTTCCCACCACTTTGAAAAGCGCCAGTTCCCGTTCGACTGATTTGCCTTCGACGGTCAGGTCGTTGACCTTGTGCACATCCACGATCCGACCCAGCTGCGCCTTGATCTGGTTGATGATTTGCGGCGTTCCGGTGGTCACGATGGTGATCCGGGACCGGTGGCCCAGATGATCCACCTCGGCGACGGTCAGGCTGTCGATGTTGTAGCCGCGCCCGGAGAACAGCCCGATGACACGGGCCAGCACGCCGGGTTCGTTTTCCACCAGAACCGCCAGCGTGTGCTGTTCTTCCTTGTCCGAGAATGTGGGTCGGAGGTCGTAGGCAGAGTGGCTGGTGGAGCCTTTTTTGATTTTGAGGGGGGACATGGGAAACCTTTGATTTTAGCTGTCGGATTTGCGTCGGACTTGCGTCGGCAAAACGTCGGACCCCAACGGGCGGGGTGTTGATTGATTATTCATAACCCAGAACGACATCTGTAATTCCATCTGCCGCGCTCAGAGTATCAAGGAGCGTTTGTTGTAGTGCCTGTGTCGTAGGCTCTGCATGATGCCGTCGAAAGCGTTTCCATGCATATTTGCCTTCGGGGAGTATCATGAGGAGATGCCCGTCGTCATAGTTTCCACAAAACATACCAAGATCGAACGGTTCTTGGTGTTCGATCGATAAGTATTCGCAGTTTTCGCCGTAGAGGCTCGTGACATCCGGGTTCATGGCGCGCGCTACATATCCGCGCGCGCCCAACTCTGATACCAGAAAGTCGGCCAGTCGCTTGGCAAAGACCGTGTTTTCGTAGCCTTCTTTGCGACCATACTCGATCTCCTCCTGTGTTGGAGGAAATCGATCAGATTTGAAGAAGATCGTGTCTGGCATCATAGCAACCTTTCGTTTCTGGCGAGGCGCAGGCTATCGTGTTCTGCTTGCACGCTCTGACGGTTATCAATGTTGTCAGACCATCACCGCGCCGTCGGCCTTGATTGCGTTTGCGGTGTCCGCGTTTTCGCCGAGGATCATTTCGTTATGCGGTTTGCCGGATGGGATCATGGGGAAGCAGTTTTCGTGCTTTTCGACCAGACAGTCGAACAGGACGGGACCGTCATGGTTCAGCATTTCCATGATCGCGTCGTCCAGATCATCCGGGTTGTCGCAGAGGATGCCCTTGGCCCCGAAGGCCTCGGCCAGTTTTACGAAATCGGGCAGGGATTCAGACCAGCTGGACGAATAGCGTTCCCCGTGCAGCAGTTCCTGCCATTGCCGCACCATGCCCAAGCGTTCGTTGTTCAGGATGAACTGCTTGACGGGCAGGCGGTATTGCATGGCCGTGCCCAGTTCCTGCATGTTCATCAGCCAGGAGGCTTCGCCGGCCACGTTGATCACGAGCGCATCGGGATGGGCCATCTGCACGCCGATGGAGGCCGGGAAGCCGTAGCCCATCGTGCCCAGTCCGCCGGAGGTCATCCAGCGGTTGGGATCCTCGAACCCCAGATATTGGGCGGCCCACATCTGGTGCTGGCCCACTTCGGTGCAGATGTAGCGGTCGTGCTTTTTGGTCAGTTCCTCAAGCCGCGACAGGGCGTATTGGGGTTTGATCACCTTGCCTTTTTGTTCGAATTTCAGGCAGTCGATTTTTTTCCATTCGTTGATCTGGTGCCACCATTTGCTGACATTTTCCTTGTCGGTTTTGCGGCCGCGGGATTTCCAGACATTCAACAGATCTTCAAGCACATGGGCCACGTCGCCCAGGATCGGGATATCGACATGGATCACCTTGTTGATCGAGGACGGGTCGATGTCGATATGCGCTTTGCGTGATTTGGGGCTGAAGGCGTCGATCCGCCCGGTGATCCGGTCGTCGAAGCGGGCGCCTATGTTGATCATCAGGTCGCAGTCATGCATGGCCATGTTGGCCTCGTAGAGTCCGTGCATGCCCAGCATACCGATCCAGTTTTCGCCGGAGGCCGGATAGCAGCCCAGCCCCATCAGGGTCGACGTGATGGGAAAGCCGGTGGCGGCGACCAGTTCACGCAGCAGCTGGCTGGCGGCTGGGCCTGAGTTGATGACCCCGCCGCCTGTATAGAAAATGGGCCGCTTGGCGGTTTCCATTGCCTTTGCCAGTTCGGTGATCATCTCAAGATCACCCTTGGTTTGCGGGTTGTAGTGCGTTTCGACCTGCCGCGCCTCGGTATAGGTGCCGGTGGCGAATTGCACATCTTTGGGGATGTCGACCACAACCGGGCCGGGACGGCCTGATGTGGCGATATGAAACGCCTCGTGCATGACGGCAGCCAGTTTGTCCGTCTCTTTCACCAGCCAGTTATGTTTGGTGCAGGGGCGGGTGATGCCGACGGTGTCGGCCTCTTGAAACGCGTCGGAGCCGATCATGAAGGTGGGCACCTGACCGGTCAGCACGATGATCGGGATCGAGTCCATCAGGGCGTCGGTCAGGCCGGTCACAGCGTTTGTGGCACCAGGGCCGGAGGTGACCAGTGCCACTCCGGGTTTGCCGGTGGCGCGCGCATAGCCTTCGGCGGCATGCACCGCGCCCTGTTCATGGCGCACCAGAACATGCTGGATGTGGTTTTGCTGAAAAATCTCGTCATAGATCGGTAGGACGGCGCCACCGGGGTAACCAAAGACGACGTCCACGCCCTGATCTATCAGAGCTTGTACGACCATTTTTGCGCCCGTCATGGCTTTTGTCATTTTCCTCGCGTCCTTCGCGTTTTGGTTTCATCAGTCACAAAAAAACCCCCGAGGTTATTCGGGGGCGCATGGGATCGTTATGGGTTTACCGTTACCGGCCCATGCGCGCATTTCTCACCACTAGTACGACGATATTCATCGGGGTTCCTTTCGTGTGCGTGGACATTAGTGGCACCCGCAAAGGCGGTCAACAGCAGAAATTAGAGAAAGTGTCGCAAACCGGCAGTTTGTCGCAACTTTCTTTCTGGCCACGTCAGGCGCGCCGCAGTTTGCGGCTGATATGCGCCCGCGTCGATGTCGCCAGCAGGATAAAATGCGCGATCGTGAACACGCCGATCAGCACAATGGCGTAGACCCCGAGGATCTGGATCATCGGTACCTTGAAATTCAGGTGCGGCAGGTTTGCGATGATGAGTGGCCCGTACCACGAGACAAATGAGAGGATCCCACAGCTGACAAAGACATGCTGGCGCAGTTGTGTCGTGCCTTCCAGCATGGTCCCACCGACCTGTTGCTGCAGGAAGGGCAGGATGGTCCGGTGGATATAAACCCCATTGGCGGTCAGGATCGCCACGATGACCATCTTCGCCCAGATCTTTTCATTGCTCAGTTTGATTGGCTCGTAGGCCCAATAGTAGATCAGGAAACCGATCCCTGTGACCCAGAGTAGTTTCAGCCCTACGGCCACGATATCGGCGCAGAATTCGAAGATGTCGCAGGATTGCTGTGTCAGCACCCGCCCCAGAAAGAACCGCAGGATCATCATGTCGAGCAGCATGGCCGCCCCAAGCCCGAGTGCGAGGCCGATGAAGTGGAAAATCCGCAACACGCTGCGCATCATTTGTTGGGGATCGCTGGAAAGCGCGAGGGCAACGTCAGTCAGGTTCATGTCAGTCTTTGCATGACGTCGGACCGCCCCCGCAATCCGACGATGTTAGTATTCGGTGCGCAGCATATCTGGATGCCTTGCCTGACTATAAGTGCCGACCGCACTTGCATTTTCAACTGATCTGACAGTGGCCCCCGGTATTCGGCGGAAATGTGCCGCGTGTCGCGTTTCAGGGTTGTTGTCTGTCTCGTCCCGCGAACGGATGTTCGACCGGCTGCTTGACCGCAAAGGCGAACCGTTTGGCAATATCGCTGTATCCGAGGAACAGGGTGTTTTCGTTGGCCGTCAGGTATTGCTGGCGCCGTTCGGTATAAAGCTTGGGTAGATCATACCATGGGGTGCGCGGGCTGGCGTGGTGCACGATATGCAGGTTGTTGTTGAGATAGAGCAGGGCCAGCGCCGGGTGCGCCTCGACCACGGCCGACCGCGCGCCGACGTTTTCGGCTGCCTGATGTTCCGCATAGGCGCGCATCGCGGTCAGTGACAGGGCGGGGTAGACCACGAAGATGAAATAGACCCATAGCGGCATCTGAAAGACTGTCAGGATGATGAACGCCATTGCGATCATGCCCAGAGCATGCAGGCCCCAGGCCATGCGGACGCCGGGCTGGTTTTGTCGCAGCCGCCAAATCTCTGTCCGGGCGAAACCAATCATGGTCAGGGTCGGCCCGATGATCAGCCGCCCCACAAACGTGTTGTTGAGCGCGAAGATATGCCGCTGGAAATCATTCATCTGCCGCACATCGCTTTCGCACCAGAAATAGCTTTCAGGGTCCTCGAACGGGTCGGTCAGGTGTTCGTCCCGGTGATGGTTCAGGTGCAGGTCCCGGTAGCGCTGATAGGGAAAGACGACGGCAAGGGGCAGGCTGACCAGTGCCTCGTTCACGCGTGGCCAGCGGGTGGGGTGTCCGTGGATGGTTTCGTGCTGCAGCGAGGTATGGAAGGCGGCGAGGACGGGCAGGGCGATGAGCCCGAGGAACCAAAGCGGGGTTGTCCAGAGTAGCCCGGCGATGAGCCAGAGCCCGTAGCATCCGATGATCAGGGCCAATGTGCCCCATTCTGTACGCAATGCACCCGTCTGCAAAACCGGCCTTTCCTCTTATGTCAGGGAATCGCGCGGGCTGTCCCGCTCACGACTGCGTGATGGTGAGCGGTAACGGGGTATTGGTCAAGAATTATTCGTCGGCCGGTTTGATCTTGTCCCAGGTTTGGGTTTCGAAATCGGATGCGGCGTGTCGTTCGCGCAGTTGTTCACTTTCCTCGCCCCAGGCCTTGTTGACCATTTTACCGCGTTGGAAAGCGGGGCGGTTATAGACAGCATCCACCCAGCGGTTCACATGGCTGTAGGAGGCGGTGTCGAGGAAGGTGGCTGCCTCTCCATAGATGTCGCCGCGTACCAGTGCGCCGTACCATGGGGCGATGGCCATGTCGGCGATGGTGTAATCCGCCCCGGCGATAAAGGCGTGGTCGGCCAGTTGCCGGTCCAGCACGTCGAGTTGCCGCTTGGCCTCCATCGCGAACCGGTTGATGGGGTATTCCATCGGTTCAGGGGCGTAGGCGTAAAAATGGCCGAAGCCGCCGCCCAGATAAGGCGCTGATCCTTGCAGCCAGAAGAGCCAGTTCAGCGTTTCTGTCCGTCCTTTGGTGTCGGATGGCAGGAAGGCCCCGAATTTGTCGGCGAGATAAAGCAGGATATTTCCGCTTTCGAAGACGCGCGTATCGCTGCTGCGGTCGAGAAGGGCGGGGATTTTGGAGTTGGGGTTGATGCCCACAAAGCCGCTGCCGAACTGATCGCCTTCCTGAATGTTGATCAGCCACGCATCGTATTCTGCATCATGGCCTGCGTCGAGCAGTTCTTCGAGCATGACGGTGACCTTGACCCCGTTTGGGGTAGCCAGCGAATGCAGCTGGAGCGGGTGCTTGCCGACCGGCAGGTCCTTGTCATGGGTGGCCCCGGCGATGGGCCGGTTGATACTGGCGAATTTGCCCCCGCTTTCGGCGTCCCATGTCCAGACTTTGGGGGGTGTGTATGCGGTCATTGCGGGCGCTCCTGATCAGTGTTTTGGCATGGATAAAGCGCCGATGTCAGGAGTGCCAGCGGGTTATGTGTTTGTGCATGCATGCTGATTGTGCGTGCTTGGTCACCTATCGTTTGATCATGGGCGCAGGATTTTTCCGAAATGTTCAACATTTTGCCTTATTCTGGGCGATAGTGTCGCAAGTGGAAACTTTAAGAAAAGGTAAATCATTATGACAGGGCACACGAACCATTCTCGTCATTCCGTGAAATGCGAGCAGAATCTGGTTGGTGTAACGAGTTTTGCAGCAGTTGCTGCTTTGACAGTTGGGATGTCGGCCATTGCCCCGACGCAGGCAGAAGCGCAATCGCTTTGTTCCGAATACACGATTGTCAGAGGCGACACGTTGAGCGGCATTGCCAGGACGGCGGGCGTTCAAGGTGGTTTCCAGTTGTTGTTCAGCGCAAATGCGGGTGTGTTGAGCAGCCCCAATATTCTTGAAGTGGGGCAGGTGATTGCCATTCCCTGCGCGGACGGGTCGCTGCCCGGTGCGGCGGCATCGGTTGTGTCGATTGCCACGCCGGTGACGACAACCGCGACCAACCGCCCGGCCACATTTGTCACCGCAAGCGGCTATGCCCCGTTTACGGATGAAGACCTGCCGGAAGGTGGGATGATCACGCAGATGATCACGCGGTCGATGGAATTGGGCAACCCCGATCAGGAATTTCGCGTTGTGTTCGTCAATGACTGGGGATCGCATCTGACCGAATTACTGCCCAGCGGGGCGTTTGACATGGGGTTCCCGTGGTTCCTGCCTGATTGCACCAAGGTCGATCTGTTGTCGGAGCCGAATGCGCGGCGCTGTACGTTCTTTGATGCATCCGAGCCTTTCTATGAGGCGGCTGTGGGCTGGTACACATTGAATGGCAGCCCATTTGCCGCCATGACGGAATATGATCAGCTATTCGGTGCGACGCTGTGCCGGCCTGATGGCTGGTTTTCCTTTGATCTTGAAGGTGAGGGTCTGACACCACCGAATGTGGAGATGGTCTTTGCCAGATCGGAAGAGGCGTGTTGGGAGATGCTGCAGGCGGGTGAGGTGGATGTGATCACCTATGACGCGCTGCCTGCCGAGGAGGATTACACCGAACTGGGCATTGCTGATCAGATCACGGACATACCGGCCCTTGCTTCCAGCGTGACCTTGCATGTGTTTACACCCAAGGACAATCCGAACGGCAAGGCCTATCTGGAAACGGTCAATGCCGGGCTTGAGCAGTTGCGTCTGTCAGGTGAGTGGTTTGAGATCGTTCGCAGCCAGATTCAGGAAACCGTCGAAAACTGAACCTGTTGATGACGTGGGGCAGACTGTATCTGCCCCACATCGGCTAGTGTCTTAGGGGCGCACCCAAACCTCGACCCGCCGGTTCACGCGCCGACCGCTGCTGAGTTCGTTGCAGGCGGCCGGTTCAAGTTCGCCGTAGCCGGTGGATACGATCTGCACGCTGTTGCGCACTTCAGCAGGCAATTGTGCCAGCACTGTTTCGCGCACTGTGGCCGACCGGTTTTGTGACAGCACATCATTGGAGCTGAAAGACCCGATGGAGTCGGTGAAGCCTGCGAAGATGACCTCGCTTGGCCGTTCTTCGATGATGTAATCCACCACGCGCCGGATGTCGGCGATTGCCCGGACGTCAAGCCGACTGGACCCCAGCGCAAAGCGGAAGTTCGTCGAAAGCCGCTGTGTTGTCTGCAGATCGCGCAGCAGATCACGCAACCTGCGCAGTTCGAACGGATCGTCGGTTTCGAACATCGCCTCCTGGATGCGCTGGGCATTCACGGTCTGCGGTTCGACAATCACGCCCAAGTCAATAAACCCGGCCTTGCGCACCAGATCATCAAGCCCGTCTTCATCAAGGAAGTCGAGAAATTCGCGCGCCTCTGTCGAAACGGAGGCCCGGTTATAGGCATAGAACCGGCGCTGCATGATGTATTCTTCGGTCTTGATCGAGAAGACAGAGGGCGTGTTGACGATGCCGCAGGTGGATTCGACCGGTACCGCCCGTGTGTCACGCAGGTTCGCGAAGGGGACAACACCAATGCCGAACGGATCGGCTGCGATCTTGTTTGTCATCTCGCTCATGGTCTGGATGACGTTGATATCATCGCCGAGTTCAGCATCAGCCGGTTCGAGAACAAGTTCGTCGACATAGTGGATGGCGGCGTTTGCCTCATCAAAGGAGTAGACATTGATGGGGGCGTTCGGTCCGCCGATCTGTGACCAGTTGTCGATTTCGCCCGAGAAGATACGCGGCACGTCAGCCACGTTGATTTTCGGCAAGTTGTTGCTGGGGGAGACCGCCACGACAAGCCCTTCGACTGCCAGAACACGTTCCTGGCCGGGATCGGTGATGATCCCTCCACCGCCTTCGGCGACTTCTTCGATGTCATCCTCTTCTGCCGGTTCGTCGAGGAAGATGATTTCGACCTCGCCTTCGGAGAGGGCTTCGATCGCTTCCTCTTCTTCCTCGATCACGACACCGTAGCGGCGTACATAGTCGCCGTCATCCTGGCGCAGACGGATGTCGATCAGGTCGATTGGACCGTCATCATCATCGTCGTCGTCATCGTCCCGGGCGTCGTCGTCATCATCGTCATCGTCGTCATCATCTTCTGGTCCACCGGGACGAGGGCGCCCGATGTCATCGGGCAAGGGTTGGCCAAGCCCATCGGTGGTGATCACAGTCGCGTCGAACCGTTCGGCGAGGCCCTGTGCGACGACCGGCAGAAGCTGATCGGCGATGCCCGCAGAGGCGATCATTTCGAAGGTGAAATCAATCTCGGCGATGTCGTCATCGTCGTCATCATCATCATCATCATCATCGTCGTCATCTTCTAGCAATGCGCAGTCTTCGCCGACGCATCTGAATGCCCCCAATTGCAGCCTGAGTTGCCCCAGGTCGGTGTTGACGACTACGGTCTCTTCTTCGACCTCGACAATCTCACCGGTGATTTCGATGCTGCCGTCGTTGGATGTGAGCGTGACCTCGTCCGCCATCGCGCCCGTGGCGACGGTTTGGAGCGCTAGAAATGTCGTTGTCAGGAAAGTTCCGTTTCGCAATACGCGTGATCGGGATGCAGCCTTGTGCAAAACCATAATTGTGTCCACTCGATAACGCCCCCGTAAACCTGTCGTTGCATGAAATATTACGCCAACGCAATGTATTTATGTAGCACGTGTACTAAAGTCACTGATCGGAGCGTCCAGTATAACCTTGGTTTAGATGATCGCGACGCAATTGACGCGATTAGATGCTCGTGCCCTGCAGAACCCCATGTTCCAATGCGTAGCGAGTAAGCCCTGCGGTTGAACTGATTCCCAGTTTCCGCTTGATGTTGTTACGGTGGGTTTCGACGGTTCGGACAGAGATGTTGAGGCTGTTTGCCACCTCTTTGTTGGAGTGCCCCTGCGCCAATTCCAGCAGGATGGTCTGTTCCCGGCTTGTCAGCGTTTCGCGCCCGTCGCTGATCTTGGGTTGCAGTGACCCTTTGGCCCCGGTGCAGAGGTATTCCTCGCCGCGCATCACGGTGTCGATGGCGGTCCGGATTTCATCGGTGGGCACGTCTTTGAGGATATAGCCCTTGGCACCGTGGCTGAGTGCGGTCGAGATGTATTCGGGACTGTCATGCATCGACAGGATCAGGATACGGGTGTCGGGCCGTTCTTCGAGGATCATTTCGGTGGCGTTCAGCCCCGACAGGCCGGGCATGTTCAGGTCAAGCAGGATGACATCGGGTTGCAGTTCGTTGACCCGGATCACAGCGTCCTGTCCGTTTCCAAGCGTGCCAACGACGCTGATGTCGTCATAGGTTTCAAGAATGGCCTGGATGCCTTCGGTCACCATGGGGTGGTCGTCTACGATCAAGATGCGGATCGTCATGCGCTTTCCTTTGTGTCTTGGGTCTTTTTCTGTGGGCTGAGCATGTGGGTCAGGGGCACTTCGGCCTCGATCACGGTGCCGGAGTTGGATGAGAGCACGCGCAGCGTGCCGCCAAGCTGTTCGATGCGTTCCTGCATGTTGCGCATGCCCAGACCGCTGATTGCCCGACGGTTCGGTTGCGGCCATGTCATGCCCTTGCCGTTGTCGGTGATCCGCAGCAGCGCGCCCTTGCGATGCCCCTTGAGCGATATGTGCACGCGGGTCGCCTCGGCATGCCGTTCGATGTTTGTCAGCGCCTCTTGCGCAATGCGGTAAAGGGCGATCCGCGCCTCTTCGTCCAGCCGGTTGCGGAAGACGACGGTTTCGAATTCGGTTTCGGTGCCGGTGCGTTTGCTGAAATCGTCGGTGAGTGCCTGCAGGGCGGGGCCGAGCCCCAGATCATCCAGCACGCCGGGTCGCAGGTCGCGGCTGATCCGCCGCACCTCTTGAATGGCCTGACCCAGCCCGTCGATCCCCTTGTTCAGGATTACGCCGTTTTCGCCCATCTTGCGCCGCGCCAGTTCGAGCGCGTAGCGGACGCCGACAAGCATCTGGCTGATCCCGTCATGGAGTTCGCGCGCGACCCGCCCGCGTTCTTCTTCTTGCGTGTCGATGATCCGCTGGGTGAGATCCTTGAGCTTGGCATCTGCCAAACGCCGTTCGCGGATGTTGAGGAACATGCCGGTCGTGAAAACGCCCATCAACGCCGCCACTGTGATCGCCACGATGTAATAGGAGGTGCGGGTGATCCGTGTTTCAACGTCCGCGCGGGCGGCAGCGACGTTTTCGAGCACATCGTCGATGAACACACCCGTCCCGATGGCCCAGCGCCAGTCCTGCAGGCCGTTGACATAGACGATCATGCGTTCATTGGCGCCTGTCGAGGGCTTGGGCCAGTCAAAGCTGTGATAGCCGCCGCCGGTGCGGGCAATGCGGATCAACTCATCGGTGATGGGCGTGCCGTTAAGGTCTTCCAGCCCGCTCCAGTTCTTGCCGATCAGATAGGTTTGCCGGGGGGCGACAAGGTTGTTTCCGTCATAGTCAAAGACAAAGAAATAACCGTCTTGCCCGTAAAGCATGGCGGCCAGTTCGCGGGTGACCGACAGTTTTGCGTCTTCATCGTCGGGCGCGGCGCGCCCGTAGGTGTTGACGAATGCGGTGCGCGCGATGGACAGGTAGTTTTTGAGCTCGGCCCGTTTGGTTTCAATCAGCTGGGTTTCAAGCGCCTGAATCTCACGCTCGGCCAGTTGCCGTGATTGCGATGTCACCACCAGAAAGATCAGGAAAACCGCCACGACAAGAGGCAGGGTTGCCAGAAGAAACACCTTCTGTCCGTAACTCATACTGACCATGTCGCGCAATCGCGCAAGAAACCCTGCCATGACAAATCCGATACGCGGGAATCAGTTGCGAATCAAACGCCAACCGCGTCTTGTGAGAGGGGGTTTAATGAGTGTTAGCGTATAAACACCCGTCGCAATTGGTAAAAAAATGTGACAAATTTGTGTTTTCTACGCAGTACTACGTATTTTCCGATATGGGTGCGCAGGCTAGTCTGCGCGAACGAAATCGATCTGTCTTCGCCCGGTTTTCTGCGGGGTGGGGGGACTAATAATTGGGAGGCTACTTAATGGATCGTCGTTCTTTTCTAAAAAATTCAGCACTTGGTGGTGGCGCGGCAGCGGCAACCGCACTGGCTGCGCCTGCATATGCGCAGGGCAACCGGACGCTGACACTTGTCACGACCTGGGGCCGCGGCCTTGCCGGTGTGCATGACGCAGCACAGCGTGCCGCTGACACAATTACAGCGCTTTCTGGTGGATCGCTGACGATCGACCTGAAGGCGGCTGGTGAGCTTGTCGGTGCGTTCGAGGTGTTTGACGCTGTGACCTCTGGTCAGGCGGACATGTACCACGGTGCCGACTACTACTTTGTCGGTCAGCATCCGGGCTATGCGTTCTTTACGTCCGTACCGTTCGGTATGACGCCGCAAGAGATCAGCAACTGGTATTATCAGGGTGAAGGTCAGGCCTTCCATGATGAACTGGGCAGCATCTTTGGTCTGAAGTCGTTCCTTGCCGGTAACACGGGCCCACAGGCCGGTGGCTGGTTCGCCAAGGAAATCGCAGGTCCCGAGGATTTCCAGGGTCTGAAGTTCCGTATGCCCGGTCTGGGTGGCGAAGCGCTGGGCAAGATGGGTGCATCTGTGCAGAACCTGCCAGGTGCAGAAGTGTACCAGGCGCTGGCATCCGGTGCCATCGATGGGACCGAATGGATCGGCCCATGGGCCGACGAAAAGGCCGGTTTCCAGGAAATCACCAAGTTCTACTATACCGCCGGTATGCATGAGCCGGGTGCGGCCC
Source organism: uncultured Paracoccaceae bacterium (assembly GCA_947488175.1). Lineage (GTDB taxonomy): Bacteria > Pseudomonadota > Alphaproteobacteria > Rhodobacterales > Rhodobacteraceae > Yoonia. The sequence goes on along the minus strand of CANKYO010000004.1, from coordinate 129,173 downwards.
TGTCACTGGCCACAAACCTCGACGTGTGGGAGAGCCTGAACCCTGAGCACCAGAAGATCATCGAGATCGCGTCTGGCGAAGCACACCAGTGGAACCTGGCCCAGTTCATGAACAACAACGGTGCAGCGCTGCAGCGTCTGCAGGCCGGTGGCGTCAAGGTTCTGGAATTCCCTGACAGCGTTTGGGATGCCATGGGTACCGCCGCCAAGGAGACGATGGACCAGTATAACGGTGATGAGCTGTATGACCGTATGCGCGCCAGCTATGAAGCGTCGATGCGGTCGTCGTCCGGCTGGATCACACAGTCCGAAGGTGCGTATCGCAACCAGCGTGACCGCGTGATGGGCTAAGCCCAGACGACTGAATGAATGGATCGGGCCCGCTGGTATTGCGGGCCCTTTCACAAGGATTTTCTGGCGCGGTGCGGACCCTTTGCGGTGGTCCCCGCGTGAGGTGGGGGAGCTTCGATGGAAGAAGAGATCGCTTGCACAGGGTTTTTCCGTGCGGAGGTTGAGGACACGATCAGTTGTCTGGATGCCTTTGAGGCGGGAGGACCGGTTCAGTTCTTTTTCGGCAACCTTTTGGAAGCCCCTTACAATCTGTTCGACGCGCTGCTGAACCCCAGTTCATGGCTGGGCTGGATCAGCCATATCTCATTGCGCGATCGGATTTCAGATACTGAAGCCGGCCAGTCGCTGATGCGCTTTATCTACTACGGCGCCTCGGTCGAGTTGTTCTTTGTCGTGCTGTGGGTGTTTCTGGTCACGACGATCATCGGCCTCATCAGCAACCGTTTCATGTGGAGCTGTGTCCGCGGCCTTGAAGGCTTTGCCAATGTGGTGGGCCGGATTGCCGCCTGGGCCGGGCTTTTGATGGTGCTGCAGCAAATCATCATCATCTTCATGCAGCGTGTGTTCGCGGTGTCCGAGATATCGCTGGGTCTGGGTGTCAGTTTCACCAAGGATGTCAGTTGGTGGTCTGAAGAGCTGAAGCTTTATAACGCGATCATCGTGTGTATGTGCGCTGCCTACACGTTTGTGCAGGGCGGCCATGTGCGCGTTGACCTGGTCTATTCCGGTGTCAGTTACCGCGCCAAACGGGTGATCGACATGTTTGGCAGCATTGTCTTCATGATCCCTGCTGCCGTGCTGACATGGTTGTTCGGCTGGTTCTTTATGTGGCGCAGTCTGGTGACGCCCCCGACATCGGCGTCGGATGGGCTGGACAGGTTGCTGAACAAGGCCCGTGCATTGAAGTGGAATGTGGAGACCATCGGCTTCTCGCCCAACGGGTTTGACGCCTACATCCTGTTCAAGGTGCTGCTGATCATCTTTACGGCGATGGTCATGTTGCAGGCGGTCGCGTTCTTCTATCGCTCACTCTTGGAGTTCAGGGAAGGGCCCGCCAGCGAAGGCAAGTATCTTGACAAGGACCCCATCGGCGATCCGACCGCCGAACTGGTCGCAAAAATTCACTAGGATTGGGGCGGTAAGATCATGCTTTTTGGACTTGATGGCATTGAGATCGGCATCATCATCGTCTTTCTGACGTTGTTTGCCGGTATCCTGTCGGGCTTCCCCGTTGCGTTTGCGATCAGCGGTTCTGCCGTGATTTCGTTTGCGATTATCGCCGCGATGGACAGTTCAGGCTTGCTGATCCATGCCGCTGTGGACCAGAATTCGCCGGAATATGCGGCCCTGATTGCCGAGGGCGTCAGACCGGATGCGATATCGGTCTTCCGATACCCTGATTTGCCGCGATACGAGGACGCGTTGTTCCCGCAAGGCTGGGAAGTGGCGCTGGATCGTAACGTTGGCTTCTTAGTCAACCGGATGAACGAGCGTGTGCTGGCGGGCCAGTCGATTGAGACCCTGTTGGCTGTGCTGATGTTCGTGATGATGGGGATCATCCTGGAGCGGTCCCGCATCGCTGAGGAATTGCTGACCACGATGGCGAAGGTATTCGGGCCGCTGCCCGGTGGTCTGGCGGTGTCTATCGTGCTTGTTGGCGCGTTTCTGGCCGCGTCGACCGGGATTGTCGGGGCGACGGTTGTGACGATGGGTCTGCTGGCGCTGCCGACCATGTTGAAGAACGGCTATTCGCCGGAACTGTCCACCGGTGTGATTGCCGCGTCGGGCACGCTTGGACAGATCATTCCGCCGTCTATCGTGATTGTTCTGTTGGGCACTCTGGCGGGCGATCTGTATTCCGCCGCGCAAGAGGACCGTGCCCGTCTTGCTGGCTGTTCCGACGCGCTGACCTATCTGGGTGAGCCCGCGGTGGTATCGGTCGGGACCTTGTTCCAGGCGGCCCTGTTGCCGGGTATCCTGCTGGCGGTGCTCTATGCGGCCTATGCGTTTGGTTTTGCCCTGATCAATCCGTCCAAGGCGCCTGCCGTTCAGTTTGAGGGTGGCAAGGACAAGCAAGCCGCACCTGGCGGCCACGCATTCACATGGTTCCTTGCGGTGCCTGTGGCCCTGATCGGCTTTACCATCGGTCTGGGGCAGGTGGGCCTTGTCGGCAATCAATCCGTGATCGTCGACAGCTTTACTGATGCAGGCCAGACGGCATCTTTGCGGACCAATGTGAGTGCCGAATGTCAGGCGTCCATGATTGAGTTGCATGGCGAAGAGGCGTGGGCAGCTGCGGTGGCCCAGCAAACAGCGATTGATGAAGCTGGCGGCGTTGAGCAGGCCCGTGCCCTGTCCGAAGAAGAGCGTGCAGCGCTTGTGCTGGACCGTGTTGCGGCGGCGGCGCCGATTGGAACCGGCATTGCCATAACCGCCCTTCTTCTGGGTTTGATGCTGGTCATTGCGCGTGGTGTGGCACCGTATGCGGATCGCACACCGCTGATCATCGGGGCTGTGGGGGTTGGACTGCTTTTGGCAGTCGATGTGTTGATTATCGGGCCGCTGACCACGCCGGGCGCGACCACGCTGATCATCGCGATCCCGTTGATCATCGCCTATATCGGTTTGCGCCCCGCCGCGGCCTATCTGGCCAGCAACGAGATCCTGCGGGTGGTGTTCCCGCCGCTGGTTCTGATCGTGGCTGTGCTGGGGTCGATCCTGGGCGGTATCACCAACCCGACGCCTGCGGCCGCATTGGGTGCCGGTGGTGCCATCTTGCTCGCGACATACCGGAAGCTGCAGGAGCAGGGTCGGTCGGGTCGCATGGTCTTGCTGACCTCTGGCGCGATCATCCTGATGCTGATCATCGGCGTGAATTTCGACATGCGGTTGGGCCAAGAGGTTGTGCTGTTTGAAAACCGCGTGGCCTATGCCGTTGCATTCGCCTGTTTCCTGTTCTCGATGTTCGGGCTGATCTGGTCATGCGGGGTGCTGCTGTCGGGGGGTGTCCTGTCGCCTGCGGTGCGCGAGACGGCTAAGGTCACGTCGATGGTGTTTACCATCCTGATCGGGTCGCAGTTGCTGAACCTTGTCCTGATTTCGTTCGGGGGAGAGCATTACATCCAGCAATTCCTGCGGTCCTTTGACAGCGAGTTGCAGGTGTTCCTGCTGGTCATGCTGGTGTTGTTCGTGCTGGGTTTTGTTCTTGATTTCCTTGAGATCATTTACATCGTGATCCCGATTGTGGGGCCGGTCATTTATGGCGGCACGTTTGACCCGAAATGGGTGACGATCATGATTGCCGTGAACCTGCAGACATCGTTCCTGACCCCGCCATTCGGTTTCGCGCTGTTCTATCTGCGTGGGGTCGCGCCGAAGTCGATTACCACCGGGCAAATCTATCGCGGGGTGATGCCGTTCATCGGCATTCAGGTGGCTGGTTTGCTGCTGTTGTGGCTGTTCCCCGGCGTTGTCACGATCGTGCCGAACCTGTTGAACTGACACACGGAAGTTTCCGTTGAATGAGGGGCGGCGCGTCTTGCGCCGCCCTTTTTCCTCTGTCAGTAGTGTCGGAATGAGTGGGTAGAGTGTCGTTTTTGTTAACTGGTCAATCAATAAAAACGAAAGAAGCGATTTTACATGACGATGCTGGGCACTTTCATCAAACCAATGCATCCCGAGGGGCGCAGGTTTGTCGCCATCTTTGCGGCTATTTCGGTGGCTCTGTTTTTTCTGTCCACGTTCCTGGGGTGGATCGGGATCGGTCTGACGGTCTGGTGCTACTACTTTTTCCGAGATCCCAAGCGCACCACGCCTAAGCGGGACGGGCTGATCATCAGCCCTGCGGATGGCATTGTGTCGCTGATCGAAAAGGCGGTGCCGCCCCCTGAGTTGGGTATGGCCGATGCGCCATTGACCCGTGTCAGCGTGTTCATGAACGTTTTCAACTGCCATGTGAACCGTGCGCCGATTACTGGCCGGATCGCGGCAGTGGCCTATCGCCCAGGCAAGTTTTTTAATGCGTCATTGGACAAGGCCAGCGTAGATAATGAGCGCAATTCGCTGTGTATCGAGATGGGTGATGGTCGCCAGATTGCTGTGGTGCAGATTGCCGGGCTGGTCGCACGCCGCATTGTCTGCTTTGTGGCGCCAGACGCGACCCTGCAGACGGGCGAACGGTTCGGCCTGATCCGGTTTGGGTCGCGGGTGGATGTGTATCTGCCTGATGGTGTTGCGCCGCTGGTTGCGGTTGGCCAAGGCATGATCGCAGGTGAGACTGTGCTGGCCGATCTGACATCGACCGAAGCGCCGCGGACCGGGCGGACAGCTTAAGGAATGGCGCGCGGTATTCCGACACGATCCGAATTGCCGGTGATCGCATTGTTGCCCAACGCTGTTACGCTGGCGGCGATTTGCGCTGGATTGACGGCGATCCGTTTCGGGTTTCATGGCGATTACGAACGTGCCGTTCTGTTGATCCTGCTGGCGGGGTTTCTGGATGCGGTTGATGGGCGACTGGCCCGTCTTTTGAAATCCGAAAGCAAAACCGGTGCCGAGCTGGATTCGCTTGCCGATTTTCTGAATTTCGGGGTTGCCGCACCGCTGCTATTATACCTTTTTGCATTGGACGAAATGCGCAGTGCCGGATGGATTGCCGTGCTGTTCTTTGCGATTTGCTGCGTGATGAGGCTGGCGCGTTTTAATGTGCAAAACAAGGCCGAGACCGTGGGTGGCGATAAACGGTATTTCGTGGGGGTGCCTGCACCGGCGGGGGCGCTGCTGGCGTTGTTGCCGATGTTCATTTCATTTCTGTTCTCGGATGCGCCATTGATCCGGCCTGAACTGGTGGCACTTTGGATGATCCTTGTCGGGTTGGCGATGATCAGCCGGGTGCCCACATATTCGTTCAAGATGCTGACCATTTCGCGGTCGAATGTGCCATTCTTTCTGCTGGGGGCGATGCTGTTATTGGCGGCACTGCTGACCTACGTCTGGGCCACGCTTGTGGTGCTTGATCTGCTTTATATTGCTGGTGTCTTTTGGGCCTGGCGCGCCGTAAAGACAAAGGAATAACCATGGATATCAATGCTGTCAGCACGTCCTATGCCCGCTGGGCGCCGATCTATGACAAGACATTCGGGCTGATCACCAATGCCGGCCGCAAACGGACCGTGGCATATATCAATCAGCAGCAGGGCAGCGTGCTGGAAGTGGGCGTTGGCACCGGGCTTGCCTTGCGGGAATATGATCCGCATTTGGCTGTGACTGGTATTGATTTCAGCGAAGAGATGCTGGCCAAGGCGCAGGCCAAGGTTGAGGCAAAGGGGCTATCGCACGTCAAAGAGCTGCGCCAGATGGATGCGCGAACCCTCGATTTTTCTGACAACAGCTTTGATACGGTGGCCGCGATGCATATCGTTTCTGTGGTGCCTGAACCGGAGCGCGTAGTGGCCGAGATGGCGCGTGTCTGCAAACCGGGCGGGCGCATCGTGATCACCAATCACTTTGCCCGCGACAAAGGGTTCCTGGCGTTCTGGGAACGTATCACCGCCCCCTTCGCCAACCTGATTGGCTGGCATTCCGATTTCGAGATGGCACGCGTTCTTGGTGAAGACAGTCTGGCGCTGGCTGAACAGCGGGCGTTTCCGCCCATGGGCATGATGACGTTTCTGGTGCTGGAAAAGCGGCGTGTCTAGAGCGTCGTCAGTGAAATCTGCAACGCAGATTTTCTCGGCGACAAGACAGGAGCAACGGTTGCATCTGTCTTGAAATCAAAAATCTGTTTCAGATTTTTGGGATTTCGCTTTAGCTGCGCCCTTCGGGCAGGCTGATCCGCGCGACCTGTTCTGCGATCGGATCGTTGGAGAGCGGATGAACATCGGCACCGTATTGCGACGGGTCCCGTAGCAGTTCCCAGGTCCCGTTATTGTAGACCTCCAGCCCTTTGAATTTGGCTTTGTAACCCATCTTGGGGCTGCCGGGGACCCAGTAGCCCAGATAGACATATGGCAGGCCTAGATCCCGGGCGATGGCGATATGGTCGAGGATGACATAGGTGCCGAGTGACAGCCTGTCGAGCGCCGGATCAAAGAAGGAATAAACCATCGAAAGGCCGTCATCGAGGATGTCGGTCAGGCAGACGGCGCTGAGTGCTTGATCCGCTTCGTATTCGATGAGCCGCGAGCGGATAGGTGTTTCCTCGACCATTGCCGCAAATTCAAAGATATCCATGTCGGCCATGCCGCCGGTGGCGTGCCGCCCATCCAGATATTGGCGGAAAAGCGCGTATTGCTCTTCCGTGGCCCAAGGCGATGTCGCGCGCCGTTTCAGATGGCTCGCTCGTTTTTGAACGCGCCTTTGGCTGCGGCTGGGTGAAAACAGTGAAACGTCGATCCGGGCCGACATACAGGCCGAGCATTCGGCGCAAGACGGCCGGTAAAGCACATTTTGCGACCGCCGAAACCCTTGTTTTGAAAGAGAATCATTCAGTTTTGTTGCTGCGTCGCCCTGCAATGCCGTGAACAGCTTGCGTTCCATCCGGCCCTCAAGATAGGGGCACGGCTGGGGGGCCGTCACATAGAATTGTGGTGCGATGGGCAGCGTATGGCGCATATGCGGGTCCGATTGATTTTGGAAACTTTAACAACCGATCCCGCTTACGCCAAGCCCCTTACTTAACAGGCGGTTAACGCCTCAGACTTGTGCCATTTGAGCCCGGTCTTAGCTGTCTTTTTGCAGCCAATCCTCGCGATCATCCGCAATCCGGCGGGCGCGCTGATCCAGAAAATCGTCAAATTCGGATTTGTCCTTGGCAGCGCGCAGTCGCCCCAGGAAATTTTCGAAACTGGTTTGCTCTTTCTCGAGCCGCTGCAGGGTGTCTGTCCGGTAGGCATCAAAACTGGCATTGCCGCTGCTACGGTGCTGCGCCTCTGGCGCGAGCGACATCAGTGTTTTGGCTGAGGGGAGCGCCGGGCCATTGCCCCAATAGCCGGGCGCAAAGCCGCCGCGCCAGCCGATCACGACAGCCACGATGATCCCGCCCACAAGCGATGCGTTGAACGCAAAAATCACCGCAAGGATACCAAAAACACCAAAGAGCAGGGTGGAAAGTACCTGCACAGCCACGGGCATGTCGGTTTGCCTGGTGGTCGATTGGTGCTGTGCGTTTATGTCGATGCTGGTCATTTATGTGTCTCCTTGAAATAAGAAAAGGGCCCCGGTTTGCGGGGCCCCTTGTGGGTCAGGCTTGGGCGAGGCCGTCATCGTTTGCGTCTTTCGATTTGTCGGACGCTTGTGCCCGGTCATTCATGAACTGGTCGAACTCGGCCTTGTCCTTGGCTTCGCGCAGCCGTTTCAGGAAATCCTCGAACTTGTCCTGTTCTTCTTCCAGGCGGCGCAGGGTTTCGGCCTTGTAGGCGTCAAATGCGCTGTTGCCGGAAGACTTGGTCATGTGGCGAGCGCGGGTCCGGGTCATCCCGGTGCAGGATTTGTTGAACATGCGTTTGCTCCAGATCATGTAGGCAAGAAGGGCGAGGCCGATGGGCCAGAAGAAGATGAAGCCCAAGACCATGGCGGCAATCCAGGCGCCTTTGCCGCGCTCGTCTAGCCAGGCCTCGGCGCGGGCGAAAAACCCAGGGCGATGGTCGTTCATGGCCATCGGGGAATGGGTGGTGGCGGTGTTCATGGGGTCAGCTCCTTGTTTGTCCGGGTTGATGTGAATGCCTTTCACATGAATAGATATCGGAAACCGGGTGCCCCTGTTCAAGTGTTAATGTGAATGTTTTTTACATAAGCGGCTAAACAGTAGTGAAATCAGCAGGTTGCGCTGTAGAAATCTGTACTAGTTTTTCGGGATTGATAGGAAAGATGTGTCGTGGGGTGCCTGCTGCAGCGAAGATCTCTTTGAATTCCAGCAGTCGGGGGTCGATGAACGCCCTGATCGGATTGAGATGGCCGACCGGGGCCACGCCGCCAATGGCAAAGCCGGTTTGTGCTCGGATCAGGGCTGCGTCGGCCTTGCCCAGTGGTTCGCCGGCGATGGCTGCCGCCTTGGCGTGATCGACCTGATTTCCACCTGCGGTGATGAACAGGATCGCCTTGCCTGATGTTTGTCCGGCGAAGATGATCGATTTCGCGATCTGATCCAGATGGCAACCCGCGGCATCGGCGGCTTGCTGGGCTGTCCGGGTTTCGGCGCCCATTTCAATGGGAGTCACGTCCAGCCCGGCATCGCGCAGGGCTTGTGCCACCCGTTTCAGGCTTTTGCTCATGATCATGTTTCCTTTTTTTTGGGCATCCTAACGCGCCGCATGTGATTGACCAGAGTGCCTGACCGCCGCAGTGTTGGCGCATGTCGATTGCCGCCCGCCTGACCCGTTGTCCTGACCCTTATGAGCCCGACCGTGGTGGGGATGCCGTTGCGGCTGTGCCGGGGCTGGATGCTGCTTTGGTCCCCTTGATCAGGGGGACGGCGGGGTGCAGCCCCTATCTGGCGGGGCTGATTGCCTCAGAGGCGGATTGGTTGCCTGGGGCGCTGGATGATCCTGAAGGGGCGGTTGCGGTGCTGTTGGCGGACATTCCGGGTATTGCGCTGGATCAGTTGCCGGTTGCGTTGCGGCAGGCCAAGCGCCGCATCGCCCTGATTGCCGCGCTGGCCGATCTGGCTGGTGCCTGGCCGTTGGAGATGGTGACGCAGGTGTTGACGGATTTTGCCGATGCGGCGGTGCATGCCTGTCTGGTGGCGCTTGTCGGGGCGGAGATTGCCCGGGGCAAGCTGCCCGGTGATCAAGATGCCGCGACGGCGGGGGGCATGACCGCGCTGGCCATGGGCAAGATGGGCGCGGGCGAGCTGAATTATTCGTCCGATATCGATCTGATCTGTCTGTTTGATGAAACCCGGTTTGATCCGGATGATTATCATGATGCCCGCGCGGCGTTCATTCGCGCGACCCGCCGTATGGCGGCGATCCTGTCGGACGTCGCGGCGGGCGGCTATGTGTTCCGCACCGATTTGCGGTTGCGCCCGGATGCGTCCGTCACGCCGGTGTGTTTGTCGATGGAGGCGGCGGAGCGCTATTACGAAAGCGTGGGCCGGACATGGGAGCGTGCCGCCTATATCAAGGCGCGTCCCTGTGCCGGTGATATTGCGGCGGGCGAGGGGTTTTTGAAGACGCTGCGCCCGTTTGTGTGGCGCAAGCATCTGGATTTTGCGGCCATTCAGGATGCCCATGACATGCGGTTGCGCATCCGCGACCACAAGGGCCTGCATGGGCCGCTGGTTCTGGAAGGTCACAACATGAAGCTGGGGCGCGGGGGGATTCGCGAGATCGAGTTCTTTACCCAGACCCGCCAGCTGATTGCCGGCGGGCGTGATCCGTCATTGCGCGTGCGCGGCACACGGGAAGGGTTGCAGCGGTTGGCGGATGCGGATTGGGTGCCGCAGGACGCGGCTGATACGCTTTACGATCATTACAGGTTTCACCGCGAGGTGGAGCATCGGTTGCAGATGGTGGGCGACGCGCAGACCCATCATTTGCCGAATGATGCCGCCGGGTTTGACAGGTTGGCAGCCTTCATGGGCCGCGATGTTGCGGGGTTGCGGCAGGAACTGGCAGAGCGGCTGGAAGAGGTGCATGACCTGACAGAAGGGTTTTTTGCGCCGGAACCGGCGGCCCCTGTCACGTCCGATTGGGGGCGCGATGTGGTGGCGCGCTGGCACAGTTATCCCGCCTTGCGGTCGTCGCGGGCGACCGAGATATTCGAACGTCTGATCCCGACGATCATGGAGCGCTTGCAGGATGCGGCCCGCCCGGATGAAGCGCTGTCGCAGTTTGATGGGTTCTTGGCGGGGTTGCCTGCGGGGGTGCAGCTGTTTTCGCTGTTCGAGGCGAACCCGCAACTGACGCAGTTGATCGTGGATATTGCCGCCACCGCGCCTGCATTGGCGCAATATCTGTCGCGCAATTCCGGGGTGCTGGATGCGGTGATCGGTGGCGCGTTCTTTGATCCGTGGCCGGGTGTGGCCGGACTGGTCGAGGGGTTGGCAGGGGTGCTGGCGACATCGGATGATTACGAGACCCAACTGATCGCGGCGCGCCGCTGGGCCAAGGAATGGCATTTCCGGATCGGGGTGCATCATCTGCGTGGCCTGATCGATGCCGATGTCAGTGGCCAGCAATATGCCGAACTGGCGGAGGCTGTTGTTGCGGGGCTTTGGCCTGTGATCGTGGCGGAGTTTGCCCGTAAGCATGGCGACCTGCCGGGTCGGGGGGCGGTGGTGCTGGGGATGGGATCGCTGGGGGCCGCGCGACTGAATGCGGTGTCTGACCTTGATCTGATCGTCATTTATGATGCGGATGGTGTGGAGGCTTCTGATGGCAGGCGTCCTTTGGCGACGCGCGCGTATTATTCGCGCCTGACGCAGGCATTGGTCACCGCGTTGAGCGCGCCCATGGCCGAGGGGCGTCTTTACGAGGTGGATATGCGTTTGCGCCCTTCTGGCCGACAAGGGCCGGTTGCGACGTCGCTTGGGGCGTTTCGGGAGTATCAGCAGAACGAGGCCTGGACATGGGAGCATCTGGCATTGACCCGGGCCCGCGCGGTGGCGGGGAGCATGGAAATTGCTGATGAGATCGAGGCGTTTCGCGTGCCGCTTTTGACTGGGAAAGGGCAGGGGGCGTCTGTTCTTTCGGATGTCGCCGAAATGCGGGCGCGGATTGCGGGCGCCAAGCCGCCACAGGGGAGCTGGGATGCCAAGATTGGCCCGGGCCGGTTGCAGGATACCGAACTGTTTTCGCAGGCCTGTGCCCTGCGCACAGGCAGTGCGGCGCGCGATGCGCCGTCACAATTGGCGGCCGGTGTCGCGGATGGCTGGTTGTCCGACGCTGATGCGCGCGCGGTTGGACATGCCGCCGGGCTTTTGTGGCGTGTGCAGGCGGCGTCGCGGTTGCTGACGGGCAGTTCGCTGGACCCGGATGCATTGGGTGAAGGTGGGCGGCGGTTTATCCTGCGTGAGACGGGGTTTGAGGATATGGGCGCCTTGAGTGATGCAATGGTTGCGGCAGCAACAGCGGCGGATGAGGTGATCAGCCGCAAGTTGGGGACAGGTGATGCAAAAGGATCCGCATGATCCCAAAGGGTTGATCCGCGAGGCCTATCGCATCGACGGCATCAGCAGCGGTGAATGCCGCACGATCTTTCTCGATTGGGCGCTGGGTGTGCCTGATGATCTGGACACGCGCGATCAGGTGCAGGGGTTGTTGGTGCGGTATGCAGATCAGCCGATGGATCACCCCATGACACAGACGCTTTTGGCGGCGTTGAAGGATGCACCATCGCCGCGCAGGCGTGGTGGGCGTTCGGCCCGGGTGGACCCGACCCGGAGTTAATCCGGGACGGCGCGGTTATCGTGGCAAGGCTGCGGCCTCAGCCGCCAGTGCGGTGATCCCGGTCCAGTCTTTGGCCTCAACCTTGTCTTTCGGCGCCACCCATGATCCGCCGACACAAAGAGTGTTGCCGAGCGATAGGTAATCATTGGCATTTTTCAGGCTGACCCCGCCTGTGGGGCAGAATTTGACCTGCGGGATCGGTGCGCCAATCGCCTTGAGCGCAGGTGCGCCGCCATTCGCCTCTGCAGGAAAGAATTTTTGCACGGTATAGCCACGTTCAAGCAGGCGCATCGCCTCGGTCGCGGTGGCGGCACCGGGCAGGAGCGGCAGGTTGTTGGCCTCGCAGGCGTCGAGCAAGATGTCGGTTGCCCCTGGTGAGACACCGAAGGTGGCGCCTGCCGCCTTGGCGGCTTCCACATCTTTGGGGGTGAGCAATGTGCCCGCCCCCACAACGCCGCCCTTTACGGTGGCCATTTCGCGGATCGCGTCGAGCGCTGAGGGCGTCCGCAATGTGACTTCGAGCGCGGGCAGGCCACCGGCCACCAGTGCCTTGGCAAGATCTGCGGCAGTGTCTGCATCATCAATCACGAGCACGGGGATAACGGGGGCCAGCAGGCAGACTTTGGCGGCTGCGGCGGAGGCGTCTTGTGGGGTCATGTTGTGGTCTTTCAAAATCGGGAGGTATGAAGAGCAAACTACTTTATCGCCTAGACGACGACACCCGCGCCATCGGCGGCAAGCCCTACATTTTTGCGGAATGCTTCAAATAGTTCGCGGCCTACGCCGGTGCCATTGCCGGTCAGATCGGCGGCGGCTGGTGTGCGCGTGCTGAGGTCGACACCGAGCACGTCGATTGTGCCTTTGGTGGCGTCGAGCCGCACGATATCGCCGTCGCGCAGCAGGCTGATTGGGCCGTCATCCGCTGCTTCGGGGCAGACATGGATCGCCGAAGGCACCTTGCCGGATGCGCCGGACATACGCCCATCCGTGACAAGCGCAACCTTGAGGCCGCGGTCCTGAAGCACGGCCAAGGTCGGCGTCAGCCCGTGCAGTTCGGGCATGCCGTTTGATTTGGGCCCCTGGTAGCGCACGACGATGACCGTATCCGAGGTGAATTCACCTGCCTTGAAGGCCGCCTTGACATCGTCTTGTGAATGAAAGACCCGCGCAGGCGCTTCGATGATGTGCCGTTCGGGGGCAACAGCAGACGTCTTGATCACCCCGCGTCCGAGATTGCCAGCCAGTTGGGTAAGGCCGCCGCTGGCATGGAACGGGTCGCCGCAGGGTCGCAGGATTTTTTCATTATGGCTGTGCTTGGGGCCTGCGCGGTATTGAAAGTCACCATCCTTTATCTGCGGTTCCTGGGTATAGAGGTCCAGACCATCACCGGCGACGGTCTTGACGTCCTCATGCAGAAGCCCGGCCTCGAGCAGGTTGCTGATCATGAATTGCAAACCGCCTGCCGCGTGGAAGTGGTTCACGTCCGCCAGACCGTTTGGATAGACCTTGGCCATGAGCGGGGTGACCGCTGACAGGTCGCTGAAATCCTCCAGATCGAGGATGATCCCGGCGGCGCGGGCCATGGCGGGCAGGTGGATCACCAGATTGGTCGATCCGCCGGTCGCCATCAGGCCCACAAGCCCGTTCACAAACGCCTTTTCATCAAGGATGTCGCAGACCGGTGTGTACTGGTTGCCAAGTGCTGTGATTGCGAGGGCGCGTTTGGTCGCTTCGGTCGTCAGAGCCTCGCGCAGGGGGGTGCCGGGGTTGACGAAAGACGCGCCGGGCAAGTGCAGCCCCATGAATTCCATCAGCATCTGGTTGGTGTTGGCGGTGCCGTAGAAGGTGCAGGTGCCGGGGCCGTGATACGAGGCCATTTCAGCCTCCATCAGTTTGTCGCGGCCGACTTCGCCGGTGGCGAATTGCTGGCGCACCTTGGATTTTTCGTCATTTGGCAGACCGGATGTCATGGGTCCGGCAGGCACGAAGATGCCCGGAATGTAGCCGAATGTGGCTGCCGCGATAACCAGACCAGGGACGATCTTGTCGCAGACGCCAAGATAGATGGCCGCGTCAAAGACGTTATGGGACAGCCCCACGCCAGCGGCGAGGGCGATCACGTCGCGCGAAAAGAGGGACAATTCCATGCCTGTCTGACCTTGTGTCACCCCGTCACACATGGCGGGCACACCGCCAGCCACTTGTGCTGTGCCGCCGGCATCCCGGGCGGCGGCGCGGATCAGATCGGGGTAGCGTTCGAATGGCTGATGTGCCGACAACATGTCATTATAGGCGGTGATGATGCCGAGGTTCGGGTTGGGGCCATCTGTCAGGGCTGCCTTATCATCGCCCATAGCCGCATAGGCGTGGGCCTGGTTCCCGCAGGTCAGATGCGCCCGGCGTGGGCCGTCGGCGGCGGCGCGGGTCATGGTATCAAGATACTTGCGGCGCGGACCTTCTGAACGGGCGCGAATGCGGTCGGTAACCGCAGCGATTGTCGGATTGATCGGCATGAATTTCCTCTGGGAAGCTTTGTGCATAGTTTAGCACATGCCGTTAGCGCTAACAAGTTGTGATATGGCGTCGTTCGTGCCGACCGCTCTATAAGAGGCCCTGCCATAATGATGCCATTGAGCTGTTTTAGCAGCCCGATGACTGATCCTTATCGTTCGAGGTCTTGAATGTTGATGCGCAGACTGCTCAGTGTTTTTCTGTTTCTCGTCACGCTGACGGCCTGTACTGCTGGCCCTATCGGCGTCGCCCGGTCTGCGCCCGAAGGGATCGTACGATCCTATGCGATTGCCGATTTCAGGTTTTCCGCCGCATCCGATTTGTCGGTTTCTGAGAATGAAGGCTACTATCCACTGGCGGATGTTGTCTGGCGCGGTGATCCCAGAGGGCCGCGTATACCGCAGATCGCGGCCATGTTCGAAACGGCTATGGAGCGGAACAAACCGGTTTTGCGTGGACGCCAGCCGGTAGCGGTTGATGTGCAACTGGTGCGTTTTCATGGCGTGACGGACCGCACCCGTTTTTCAGTGGGGGGTGTTTACAACATCGTGTTCCTGATGACGGTTCGTGATGCGGCAACCGGGCAGGTGATTGAGCCGACCCGCCGGGTTGTCGCCAATCTGGATGCGCCCGGCGGGGCACAGGCAGCGCGGCTGGAGGTTTCTGGCCAGACACAGAAGGTCCGTGTCACTGACTTTCTGACAGCGGTGCTGCGGCGCGAATTGCTCTGACCGCTACTTCCCACGCAATGCGTTTGCGCGTAGGAGGGCGGTCATGAATACCACAGAAAACCGCCCCGACCGCCCCACTGTCCGTCTGACACCCAAGGCAGAGGTCCGCGCCATCCGGCATGGATTTCCTTGGGTCTATGCCAATGAACTGGTGACCGACCGCAGGACCCGTGGTCTTGCTGCCGGAACCGTAGCGGTGCTGGAGGATTCCGGGCGTAGTCCATTAGGGGTCGTAGCGGTCAATCCAGCGTCCAAGATCATCTGCCGGATGCTGGACCGCGATCCGCATGCGGACATTGATGAGGCGTGGTTTGCGGTGCGGTTTGCGCGCGCTTTGGCCCATCGAGAGCGCCTTTATGATCAGCCGTTCTATCGGTTGATCCATGCAGAGGCGGATGGATTGCCCGGTGTCATTGTGGACCGTTTCGGTGACATCGCCGTAGTGCAGCCGAATGCGGCCTGGGCGGATGTTTTGATTACACCGCTGGTCGATGCGTTGATGGCTGTTACCGGAGTGACCTCGGTTATTCTTAACGGTACGGGCCGCGCGCGGGGGTTGGAGGGGTTGGAGGACCGGATGGAAGTCATGCGTGGCGCGGCCCCGGAAGGCCCGGTTCCTGTACCGATGAATGGTGCCCAGTATATGGCCGATCTGATGGGCGGCCAGAAGACAGGGTTGTTCTTTGATCAGCGCGCCAATCATGCGTTTGCGGCCGGTTTGGCCAAGGATGCCCGCGTGCTGGATGTGTTCAGCCATGTGGGCGGGTTTGGATTGGCCGCATTGGCGGCCGGGGCCAAGTCGGTTCTGGCGGTTGATGGTTCGGCCCCGGCGCTGGCTTTGGCGGAGGATGGCGCAACCCGGATGGGTGTGACGGACCGGTTCGAGACCCGGAAGGGTGATGCGTTTGACGTGCTGACCGCCCTTGCCGACGAGGGGGCGACGTTCGATGTGGTCATCTGTGATCCACCAGCCTTTGCCCCGTCGCGGCAGGCGCTGGATGCGGGGTTGCGCGCGTATGAACGCGTGGCCCGTTTGGCGGCCCAGCTGGTGGCGGACGGTGGGTATCTGGGGCTTTGCTCCTGTTCGCATGCCGCTGATCTGACGAAATTCCGCAATTCCTGTTCGCGCGGGATCGGGCGGGCCGGGCGGCGGGGGCAGATTATCCACACCGGGTTTGCCGGGCCGGACCACCCGCTGATGCCGCATCTGGCCGAAAGTGGATACCTCAAGGCGGTGTTTTATCGTCTATGAGGATGCTGATTGACGCCTGCGTCCTGTATCCCACCGTGATGCGTGAAGTCGTGTTGGGATGCGCCAAGGAAGGGTTGTTCGAGCCGCGCTGGTCGGAGCGGATCCTGGAGGAATGGGCGCTGGCGGCGGCCAAGCTGGGGCCGGAGCAAGGTGTGTTCGCCCGTGGTGAAGTGGCCGCGCTGAAGGCGAAGTTTCCGGATGCGATTGTGCCGCCGCATGACGGGCTGATGCGCCGGTTGTGGTTGCCGGATGCGGATGATGTTCATGTGCTGGCCGCAGCGATTGCCGGGTCTTGCGATGGTATTCTAACGACGAATGCCAAGGATTTTCCGGGCAATATCCTGTCCGAGGAACGGTTGTTTCGCGCAGATCCCGATGTGTTCCTGCGCGGGTTGCTGGAAGAGGCCCCGGATCAGGTCAGGGGTGTGGCTGAGGCGGTGCTGGCGGAAGCGAACAGGTTATCGGGCGGTACTTGGGAAATGCGGGCGCTGATGAAAAAGGCGCGGCTGCCGCGCCTTGGCAAGGCGCTTGTGCGGTAGAGCGGTTAGCCTGCGGCCCACTTCGCCTCGTTCGCTTCAATGGCGGCGATGCGTTGCTGGGTTTTGGGGTGGCTCATCATCCAGGCGGGGATCGCCGCACCACGCGCCCCTGTCAGCTTTTCCAGCTTGGTGAAGAGCGATTTCTGTGGGCCAGTCCCGATCCCGGCCTTGACCAGCAGGGCGGATGCGTATGCGTCAGCCTCAAATTCGTCGCTGCGCGAGAGGCGCGCCGCCAGAAGGCTCATCAGCAAACCGGCGATCCATGGACCGATAAACGGGATAAACCGACCGAGGATCATGGCGAGTGCGGTGCGCATGGCGTTCTGGCCGGAAAAGTCGATCATGCGGCGGCGTGAATGGCCCAGGGCGACGTGCCCCAGTTCGTGCGCGATGACGCTGGCCATTTCTTCTGACGTGACCTGACCCTGGCGGTATTTGTTGAAGAAACCGCGGGTGATGAAAATACGCCCGTCAGGGGCGGCCAACCCGTTGACAGGGTCGATTTCGTAGATGTGGACCTTGATCCGGTCGATCTCCAACGCTTGGGCCATCCGGTCGGTGATGTGCTTGAGGATCGGGTCGGCCAGTTCGGTCGAGTTTGCATCAAGTTCGCGTGCCGTTCGCCAGACCGAGAAACGGTACATGGCAAGGCCATAGAGGACAGCAAGCAGAATGGGCAGAAGTTTGATCATAAGCGTAATATGTGCCTGAAATCGGTGATTTCAAAGTGCGGATTGACGCATCACGCGCAATTGACGATCAAGGCGCGGGGGCGTTGCCGTCAAGGAGTTGAACATGAAAAAAATCATTGCCTATCTCATTCTGGCCCTTGTGGCGTTGAGTGGGCCATTCAGCTTTGCCTATTACCGCTATGTGACCAATACGCAATCGCCGTATAGTGACATCGGGATCCGGTTGAACAGTTCTGTGCCCGGCTTTGTGCAGGATTGGGGTTGCGGGAAACTGAAAGAGAATTTTGCGGAGCAGTTGCCACCATTGGGTTGTGCCGTGGAAGGTGACCCAACGACCTGGCGCTAGCGCCCCAAGGTTTTCATACCCGCCTCGATCCCTGACAGCGTCATCGGCACCATGCGGTCAGGGCCAAAGATCTGCTGGATCATCTGGATTGATTGCGTGTAGGGCCAATAGCGTTCTTCCAGCGGGTTGATCCATAGGTGGCTGGGCCACTGGTCGCGGGCGCGAGATAGCCAGACCTCGCCTGATTCTTCGTTCCAGTGTTCGTTCGCCCCGCCCTTGAACGCGATTTCGTAGGGCGACATACTGGCGTCGCCGACGAAGATGCATTTGTAGTCGGGCCCGTAGGTGCGCAGAACCTCCCATGTGGGGGTCTGGGCGTTCCAGCGCCTTCGGTTATCTTTCCAGACACCTTCGTAAAGGCAGTTGTGGAAGTAGAAATGTTCGAAATGCTTGAATTCGGATTTGGCCGCGCTGAACAGTTCTTCGACCACTTTGACATGCGGGTCCATTGATCCACCGATATCGAGGAAGAGCAGTACCTTGACCGCGTTGCGCCGTTCGGGCCGGGTCTGCACATCAAGATAGCCATGTTCGGCAGTGGCGCGGATCGTGCCGTTCAGGTCGAGTTCTTCGGCCGCCCCGTCACGCGCCCATTTACGCAGCCGTTTCAGGGCGACCTTGATGTTGCGGGTGCCCAGTTCGACGGTATCGTCGAGGTTGCGGAATTCGCGCTTGTCCCAGACCTTGACCGCGCGCTGGTGGCGGCTTTCATTCTGGCCGATCCGCACGCCTTCGGGGTTGTAGCCATAAGCGCCGAAGGGTGACGTGCCCGCAGTGCCGACCCATTTGTTGCCGCCCTGATGGCGACCTTTTTGTTCCTCCAGCCGTTTCTTGAGTGTTTCCATCAGCTTGTCGAAGCCGCCAAGCGCTTCAATCTCGGCCTTTTCGGCGTCGGTCAGGTGCTTTTCGGCCAGCTTCTCCAGCCAGTCGGCGGGAATATCGACCGCGTTCAGCACCGCTTCGGCCGGGATCGCGTCGAGCCCTTCGAACGTGGCGGCGAAGGCCCGGTCGAATTTATCCAGATGCCGCTCGTCCTTGACCATGATGGTGCGGGCCAGAAAATAGAAGGCTTCGACATCGTAGGTGGCCAGCCCTGCTTTCATCCCTTCGAGGAATGACAGAAATTCGCGCAATGAGACCGGGACCCCGGATTTGCGCAGATTGTCGAAGAAGGGCAGGAACATCGGATTCAGTAGTAGCTGCGTTCGATGAAGATCAGAACGAACAGACCGACAACGCCAAAGATCATGGCGAATGCCGCACCCCATTGCAGCAGATCGGCTGTCTTGCCGCCGCGCGCCTTGGCCCGGAAGGCCCCGAATAGTGCCCCGAATATCAGTCCAGCGAGGGGATAGATCATGACATGTCCCTTGTCAGCTTGGTGGCGTCTGCGGCACCAGAGAGGCGATTTCGTTCAACCGGTCAATCACCTCGTCCTGGCTGCCAAACCCGTACTGTGCCCAACCCAGACTGTCCAGTCGCAGGGCCATGCCGGCCTCAGTGTCGCCTTTCATATCCAGTGCTTCGGCTTTGAACATCATCAACAGCGACAGCAGCGCGGCGTTCTGATGGCGGCGGGCAACGGGGATCGCCTCATCCGTGATGGCGATGGTGGCGTCCGGATCGCCGGAGATCAGCGTAAACGCGGCCAGCTGGACTGAGATATGGGCGGAATGGATGTTGGTGACGGCACTTTGCCGATAGGCCCGCCCTGCGGTGTTGAAGGCCCCCAGGGCGAGGGTGCTGTCATTGCCTAGCTGCAGGCGACCATAGGCGTAGTTGGCGAAACCTTCACGTGGGCCGGTCCAGCCCAGTTGTTGCCCGATACTGACTGCGCGCAGCGCCGCCCGCCTGCGTCGGATATCGGAATTGCCGCCGCTTAATGCGGTTTCGATGGAATCAATCCAGGCCCGTGACGTACCGCTGGGAATTTGCCCGCCTCTGCGTTCACCGCGTGGATTGATCCGGGCCAGAATGCGCGGCAGGCGTTCGGCGACTTGCCGTTCGGTCATCCCGTTTTGCAATTCCGGGGCGTAGTAGGCGCGCAGGATCAGCATATCAAACCCGGTCAGCACAGCGTGGATATTGTCATCGTTGAAGATCGAATCCGGCAGGCGGTAGAGGTCGTTGAGCGGGCCAAGCGCCTGTGCCAGTTCTTCGTGCAGGCAGTCGCGAATTTCCTGCGGGGCCGCATCGGCAGGCAGGAAGATCGCAGCACGTTCGCGCCGTTGCAGTGTCGCCCAGTCAATGGTTGCGGTGCCCCGTGCGGCGCGCAGTTCGCGCCAACTGCCCACGCGGGGGACAACAAAACAGGCCGCGTTGGGGGCCACTCGCTGTAAGGTGCGTGTCGGCACCGGTTCGATGATGATGTTGGCGTCCTCGGCGTCGGTCATGCGGATGTCGATCCGCGCTTCCTTGCGCAGCCGGTCCAGAACACCGGCGAGGTCTTGTGGAACGGAAGGGCCGACAGGGCCGACAAGCCGAACGGTGATCGGTTCTTCGAACCGGGTGAATGTGGGCAGTTGGCGTCCGCTTTCCATGCGAAAGGCCAGATCCATGAAATCAAGGGCGATTTCGGAGTTTGGTCTGGTGGATGGGCCGGGGTTGGTTGCGGCGAAGCTGCGCATTTCCGGGAAGGTCAGCCGGATCGGGTCGGGGCCATCGGGCACAGGTGTACAGGCCGTGCTCAAGGCCACGGCCGCTAGCGCCAACCACCTCATGCGGGCCTCTGATACTTGATGAAATTGGTCAGCTGGCCGACGCGGTCATACAGTCTGCGTCCTGCAGCATTATCGTCTTGGGTTAGCCAATAGACGCTGGGTGCGCTGGCCTTGTCAGCGGCGTCATACACAGCCTCAATCAGCAGCCTGCCCACACCTGTGCCGCGCACGACGGGGTCGGCGTAAAGATCCTGCAGATAGCAGACATTTTCGATCCGCCAGCAATGGCGGTGGAACAGGAAATGAACGAGGCCGACGGGTGTGCCGTTCTGTTCGGCGATCAAGGCGTTGAAATCATGATCATCATTGCCCAATAGGCTGGCGAACGTGCTTTCAAAGACATCTTGTCCGACGCTGGTGCGATAAAACGTCAGATACGCGCGCCAAAGGGCTTCCCAGGCCGCGCGGTCCCCTGCTGTCAACGGGCGGATGATGGTGTGCGAGGTCGTTGTCATTCTTGCTGCTCTATTCGGGTTTCTGTCGACCATAGACTGCTTTGCCTTGTTGACCAGTGCATTTGAGTGGGCGGACGATCACACGAATGCGTGATGGTTGCATCGGGTGCGGTATATCAAAATATGTGATGTTAAGTCGCAAAAACATTCGTTTTGAGAATGTTTTCAAAGTGCCTATCACAATCGCAGTCACAAACCGAAAGATGGAGATGAGCATGCAAAATCACATGACGCTTGAGCGCCGCAATGTCGGTGATGTGGAACGCCGTTGGCCGTTGACCGTGTTTTGGGCTATCGCATTGTTGGGCATTGGCATCCTGATCGGCGCGGCAGGTGATACGGGCCAATCCAAGGCACCTGTACTGACGCCTGTGTCGGATACGAAAATTGAAGACTGGCACGGCAATGTGCGCAGGGGTGGTTAGCCACCTCTGCGCGCCATGAAGGCCAAGCGTTCAAACAGATGCACGTCCTGTTCGTTTTTCAACAGCGCGCCGTGGAGTTTGGGCAGGGCGTTGGCGCCGTTGCGTTTCAGGTCTTCGGGGTTCAGATCCTCGGCTAGCAGAAGCTTGAGCCAATCCAATACCTCTGAGGTGGATGGCTTTTTCTTCAGACCAGCGGTCTCGCGAATCTCGTAGAACTGGGTGAGGGCGGTTGTCAGCAGCACTTCTTTGATGCCGGGGTGATGGACGGCGACAATCTGGCGCATCGTGTCCATATCCGGAAAGCGGATGTAATGGAAAAAGCAGCGGCGCAGGAAGGCGTCTGGTAGTTCTTTTTCATTATTTGACGTGATGATGACGATTGGGCGGTGGACCGCCTTGATCGTCTCGCCGGTTTCGTAGACGTGAAATTCCATCCGATCGAGTTCTTGCAGCAGGTCATTTGGAAACTCGATATCGGCTTTGTCGACCTCATCAATCAGCAACACGACCTTGCCATCGGCCGCGAAAGCCTGCCACAGCTTGCCTTTCTTGATATAGTTGGCCACATCCTGAACGCGAGCGTCGCCAAGTTGGCTGTCACGCAGCCGGCTGACAGCGTCATATTCGTAAAGACCCTGCTGTGCCTTGGTCGTTGATTTGATATGCCATTCGATCATTGGCAGGCCAAGTGCCGTGCTGACCTGGCGAGCCAGTTCGGTCTTGCCTGTCCCGGGCTCGCCTTTAACGAGCAATGGACGTTCCAGAGTCACCGCAGCGTTCACCGCCATGGTCAAATCATCAGTGGCGACGTAAGAGTCGGTGCCTGTAAAGAGCATATTTTTAACCTTCGTTGATTGCCGACAACCTAGCAGTTCATCACGGATCATCAACACCTTGCCGGTATGGGAAATGAGGGGGTGACAGCCGCCAAGCAAGGGAGTAAACCCGCCACAAATTATGGAACGTGGCACGGGATGGGTGGTCCGAAGCTGCGTAGGAGATGAAGGGTTATGACGATGAAAGCCGAAGTTTTTCTGCCAGAAGATTATCGCCCCGCAGAAAGCGAACCGTTCATGAACGAACGCCAGACAGAGTATTTCCGCCGCAAACTTCAAAATTGGAAAGCAGAAATTCTTGAAGACAGCCGCGACACCGTCGCCGGCATGAAAGATCAGACCCGCAATATTCCCGATGTGGCCGACCGCGCCTCTGAAGAAACGGATCGTGCGCTTGAACTGCGGACCCGCGACCGTCAGCGCAAGCTGGTCAACAAGATTGACGCTGCCCTGCGCCGCATTGACGAAGGCGAATATGGGTATTGCGAAATCACGGGCGAACCGATCTCTTTGAAGCGTCTGGATGCCCGTCCGATTGCGACCATGAGCCTTGAGGCGCAAGAGCGCCATGAGCGGCGCGAAAAAGTCCACCGCGACGACTGATGTGACCCACAACGCAGGCCGCGACATTGCAATCATCGGCGGCGGCATTGGTGGCCTCACAGCAGCACTTGCCTTTGCCCGCGCGGACGCGAATGTCACGGTTTACGAACAAGCCTCGGCCCTGACGGAGGTTGGGGCCGGTCTGCAGATTACCCCAAATGGTGCGCGCGCCTTGGCCAGTCTTGATCTGGCAGGGGCCATGGCGGCGATTGGTTTGCGAGCCAAGGCTGTGGTGCCCATGGATGGGGTGACGGGCCGGGAAATTGCCCGGTTCGATCTGGCCTCACAAGATCCCCCATATCGCTTTTTCCATCGTGCGGCGCTGATTGATCTGTTGGCGCGTGCCTGTGCTGCGCAGGGTGTCGTTGTCAGGCTGGGGGCTCGGATTGAGAACCTGAACGCTGACGGGTCGTTTGAGGTTGGCGATGATGTCATTCGCCCTGATCTGACGGTGGGGGCCGATGGTCTGAAATCTGTGGTCCGTGGCCGGATCAACACGCCTGAAACACCGTTTTTCACCGGTCAGGTCGCGTGGCGCGCGATGATCCGGCAGCCGCAGGCAGAGCCGATTGCCCGCGTCTGGATGCTGCCGGGACGCCACTTGGTGACCTATCCGCTGACCAATGACCGGTTGAACATTGTCGCAGTGCAGGAGCGCAGCCAATGGGCGGATGAAGGCTGGAACCATTTTGATGATCCGGGCAACCTGCGCGCCGCCTTTGCCGATGCCGGTTGGGAGATAAAGTCGATCCTTGGTGCGGTTGATGATGTGAAGCTTTGGGGCCTGTTCCGGCATTCCGTCGCCGCCAAATGGCATGCGGGCAACATTGCAATATTGGGGGATGCGGCCCATCCGACGCTACCGTTTCTGGCGCAAGGGGCCAATCTGGCGATTGAGGATGCCTATGTTCTGGCGCGGTGCTGTGATGAAAGCGGGTCGCTGAATGCGGCCTTGCGTGCCTATCAGAATGCCAGGCGTGACCGTGTGGTGCGGGCCATTGGGGCCGCCAATGCCAATGCGCGCAACTATCATCTGACAGGTATCAAACGGCGCGTGGCCCATGCTGCGCTGTCGACAATGGGCAAGGTCGCGCCGAACGCCTTTCTGGGGCGGTTGAGCTGGCTTTATGATCACGATGTTACGGTCTGATTGCGGAGCCGGTTAAAAACACGCCATAGACGAGAATAATTCAGTGGCCTGAGCCGTTATCCTTTCGAACCCTATTGAAAGGATAGTCCATTGCGTACTCTTGTTGTTGTTATTCTGATCATTATCGCCGTTGCGTTTCTGGCCGCATGCGACACTACATCCACGCCGGAGGTGACAAGCGGGGCATTTGGTGCTGAATCTCAGGCCGTGCAGCGTACGATTGTCGAACGCCCGTCCACCGGTGTCTTTCGCTAGGCGATGTGCGTGTTACCAGTTGCGGCTGGCCATATGGGTGACCCGTTCCAGCACCTTGTGGCTAAGCCAATCCACGCGGTAAATCTCGTCCTCGATCCGCATGTAGACCCAGCCGTCACTGACCGTGGGCAGGCCGTAATAGCGGGCATTCATCAGCATGGAGTACTGACCGCGTTCCAGTGTCTGACCAATCTCAACCGGTCCGGGCTTTGGGGTGAGGGGCTGCGGAATTGCAACGCAGGCCGTTCCTGCAACGGCGATGCGGCATTGTGCAGTTGCGATGGCAGGCAAAGCGGCGACAAGACATGTCGCAATGATCAGTCTTTTGAACATTGTCATACCTCCTTTTGTCGCTAACGTTCCCATGCAGAATATCGTTCCCGTCATTTTCCGCGATTTCACGCGGCGAGGTCAACCCAGACGGGGACATGATCGGACGGCTTTTCACGGCCGCGCACCTCTGCTTCGATCCAGCAATTGTTCAGCAGATCGGCGCATTGCGGGGTGAGCAGGAAGTGGTCGATCCGGATGCCATCGTTCTTGTCCCAAGCACCGGCTTGATAATCCCAGAATGAATAATGGCCAGTGCCAGCCTCGCGTGTGCGGAAGGCTTCTGTGAACCCAAGGTTCTGGATCCGCCGGAATGCGTCGCGGCTTTCGGGACGAAACAGCGCGTCATCGCGCCACGCATCGGGGCGCGCCGCATCTTCGGCCTGCGGGATAATGTTGTAGTCGCCTGCCATCAGCGCGGGCTGTTCGGACGCCAGCAGTTCCTGCGCACGATCGCAAAGACGTTCCATCCAGCGCAGTTTATAATCGTATTTCGGCCCGGGTGCCGGGTTCCCGTTGGGCAGGTAGAGCCCGCAGATGCGGACCGCCTTGTCGCCCACAACGGTTGCTTCGATATAGCGCGCCTCTTCGTCGTCAGCGCCTTCACGACCGGCACCTTTGGCGCCGGGCAAGCCGCGCGTCACATCCTCAAGCGGGAGTTTGGACAGGATCGCGACGCCGTTGAACCCTTTTTGACCGTGGGTTTCGACGTTGTATCCTTTGTCCTCAAAGATTTCGCGGGGAAACCCTTCATCAACGGATTTGATTTCCTGCAGGATGGCCACATCCGGCTGGGCCTCATCAATCCAGTCGGTCAACGCACCGATGCGGGCCTTGACGCCATTGATGTTGAATGTCGCGATTTTCATGAAATTCCCCTAACGTAGGGGAATAATTGTCGCACCAGGCAGCAATGCACAAGCGATCAGGTCAAGATTCTGGCGTTTTCCGCCCAGCGCGCCTGTGAACGTCAGACAATGCCCCGGAAAGTCCCTGAAAGCCTTGCCGCGCCTCTGCCCGCGACAAATTCTTGCGCAAATTCATACAGATCACGGCGCCATGGATCAGTGCCACAGTCGCCAATGCCAGCAATACCCATTCGGCCGATGTTATGATCATCACGTCTTGCATCTGACTTACCATTCTTTCTGACTGATCCTTACAGGCTTAGCATTAACATATTATTTTATGTCATGCAAAAGTCTGCGGAAGTTTTCATAATTTGTCCGCTCCACCCGCAGCGCTGAAATCTTGCGGAATGTGCGTTTGCGATAATGGGTCACCGCCAGCGTGGCCGCCGCGAGTGCTCCGATCAACCCTGCTGAAGTGATCGGGTCGCTGGCCCCGTAGGCGAGAGTGACCAACGTACCCAGAACAAGGCCAACCATGCTGCCCAGTGCCAAGCGGCTGGGCAAAAGATCATTTTCCATCTCTGACACCTCCTCGCTCAGATCGCGAATTTCGTCTGACAGGCTTTGCGAAATCACGTCAGTGATGTCGGTCAGCGTGACCTCATTGCTGTCGCGTGCCCCTTCGATCAGCCGGTCGCGCAAATCCAGGCGGGATTGCCCGTCTTCCAGTGCGGCTTTGAGCAGGCCCACGAATTCCGCCTCGTCTATGGTGATGTCGTGGTTGCCGTTGATCTGATCAAGGATCAGCGCGGCCAACCTTGCATTGTCGTGCATTACATCGAGAACGATGTGCCACAGCCACAGGATGACGTCGCATTGGGGTTGTTGATGACGAAGCGTGCGCCGATCAGTTCCTCGCTGAAGTCGATGACGGCATCGGCAAGGAAGGGCAGGGAGACGCTGTCGATCACGACGGTTTCACCCTGTTCGGACAGGACCAGATCATCGTCTTTGGGTTCATCCAGGTCGATTTCATACTGGAAACCGGAACAACCGCCGCCTTCCACCGCGACGCGCAGCGCCTTGCCCTGCGCAGAGGCGCCGATTTCGGCGAGGCGTTCAAAGGCCCGCGATGTCACTTTGGGTGGGATCGTCAGCATGGTTTGCGACCTATCAGTTTCTGATTGCTTCCAATATAAGGATCACAGGCAAGACGAACAAGACAGGCAAATCACATGGCAGCGCCATATGCGACCGACCCGGCGAACCCGCGGGGGCGGCTATACGCAGAGGAAGAGAGCGCCTTTCGCTCGCCCTATCAGCGCGATCGCGACCGGATCATCCATTCCAGCGCGTTTCGCCGTCTGAAGCACAAGACGCAGGTGTTTATCGAACATGAGGGCGATTATTTCCGTACCCGGCTGACCCATTCGATCGAGGTGGCACAGGTGGCGCGGACCGTGGCCGCAGCACTGGATCTGAATGTTGAACTGACCGAGGCTGTCGCCTTGGCCCATGATCTGGGGCACACGCCGTTTGGTCACACCGGAGAAGAGGCGCTGAATGCACTGATGCAGCCTTATGGCGGTTTTGATCACAACGCGCAGGCCCTGCATATCGTCACAAATCTGGAACGGCATTATGCCGAATGGGATGGTCTGAACCTGACCTGGGAAACGCTGGAAGGCATTGCCAAACATAACGGGCCGGTGACGGGCAATATTCCCTATGCACTCGCGGCCTACGACGCGCGTCACGATCTGGAACTGCACACCCATGCCAGCGCAGAGGCACAGGCGGCGGCACTGGCCGATGATATTGCCTATAATAACCATGACTTGCACGATGGTCTTCGTGCAGAATTGTTCAGCACGGATGATCTGGCAGCGCTTCCGATCCTTTGTGACTGCTTTGCCCGGGTCGATGCGAAATACCCCGGTCTGAACTATTATCGCCGCCGTCACGAGGCGTTGCGCCGGTTCTTTGGCGTGCTGGTTGAAGATGTGATTACCGTCAGTCAACGCAATCTGGCGGAACTCTCACCAACCTCGGTTCACGAAATTCGTCATGCCGGTCGGATGATGGTGCAATTTTCTCCGGAACTTTGGACGGACTTAAAAGTTATCCGTCAGTTCCTGTTCGAGCGCATGTACCGTGCCCCGGCAGTTGTGGAAATGCGCGGGGTCGTGACACAAATGATCAATGATCTGTTTCCGTTCTTTCTGGAAAATACCGATGAATTGCCAAAGCAGTGGCGCAAGGACGTGGCCGATGCGCCGGATGAAACCACATTGGCCCGGATCGTCGCGGACTACATCGCGGGCATGACGGACCGGTTTGCGATACAAGAACATAAACGCCTGATTGGCGGTGAAGTAATTCCAGCGGGGGTGATCGATGGCAATTGAAGGTGCAAGCGGGTTGCCCGCAGATGCAATGGCGCCGGTAGTGGCGTTTGCCCTTGTTGGCGCGTTGGGGGTCGGATCGCAGTGGCTGGCCTGGCGGCTGCGGATGCCTGCCATCGTTCTGATGCTGGTGGCCGGTATTTTGATTGGCCCGGTGGCTGGTGTGTTTGATCCCGCCCGCGATTTCGGGCCGCTATTGCAGCCGATCATTGCCATCGCGGTTGCCATTATCCTGTTCGAGGGCGGTCTGACCCTGAATTTTCACAAGCTTCAGGATGCGGCTATTGGTGTCAAAAGGCTGGTCTTTATCGGCGCGCCCTTGGGCTGGCTGACATCCACGCTGGCTTTGCATTATGCGGCCGGGCTGAGTTGGGAAAGCGCCGCTGTTTTTGGTGGCATCATGATCGTGACAGGGCCAACGGTTATTGCGCCGCTGCTTCGAACGGCCCGGCTGGCGAAGCGCCCTGCGGCACTGCTGCAATGGGAAGCGATCGTCAATGATCCCATCGGTGCTTTGGCAGCAGTGCTGGCTTTCGAGGTCGTGCTGGTTTTGAACACGGCGACCACGGTGAACGAGGCGATCATCGCGCTGCTCACGGGGATCACCGTGGCGACGGTACTGGGTGTGGCGGGGGGCGTCGGGCTAGCCCGGGCGTTCAAACGGGGCTGGGTACCCGAGTACATGAAAGTGCCGGTTCTGTTTGCGCTGTTGCTCGCGGTCTTTGGTCTGTCGGATTCCGTTCTGCATGAAAGTGGTCTGTTGGCCGTGACAATCATGGGGATCGTCATCGCCAATTCTAATCTGCCAAGTTACGAGGAACTGCGCCGGTTCAAGGAACATGCAACCGTTCTGCTGGTGTCCGGCGTCTTCATTTTGTTGGCGGCTGGTCTGGATTTCGCCGCCTTGGGCAAACTGGACTGGTGGGCGCTGGGGTTTGTCTTGCTGGTTGTGCTGGTGGCAAGGCCATTAACGGTTCTGGTGTCACTGCTGGGCTCGGGCGTGCCCTACAAGGAGCAGCTTCTTGTGGCGCTGACGGGGCCACGCGGTGTCGTTCTGGTCGCTGTGGCGGGCCTTTTTGGTGATCGGCTGCTCAATCTGGGCTTTGAAGATGCCGCGCTGATTGGGCCGCTGGCCTTTGTGCTGGTTTCCGTCACCGTTGTCGTGCACGGCTTTACGCTGGCGCCCTTTGCCCGCTGGCTGGGCCTGACCGGGGCCGATACGCCGGGCGTCGTCATCATCGGCGGATCACCTTGGACAACGGCCTTTGCCGAAGCATTGAAAAAGGCCGAGATACCGGTGCTGATGACCGATCCAAATTTCGGTCATCTGCGTTCGGCGCGCGCTGCAGGCATCGACACGTTTTCCGGCGATATCCTGTCAGAAGCGGCGGAGCAGCGGTTGGAACTGGTCAGTTATGCCACCTTGGTGGCTGCGACGGATAATGACGCCTACAACACGCTGGTCACAACCGACCTTGCCCCGGAATTCGGGCGCGATAACGTCTTTCAGATCAAGCGCGAAAAGACCGAAAGCATGCGCCACCAGCTGCCGCGCACATTGGGCGGACGCAAGTTTGGTCCTGAAGAAACCCATGCCGGGCTTGAGCGTCTGATCCGCGATGGCTGGACCTTCCGCGTGACCCGCCTGACCGAAGAATACACATTCGAGGATTGGCGCGCGAAACGCCCTAACGCGCATCTGGTGGCGCGCATTTCGGCGAGCGGGACGATTACCCTGATCCGCAAGGATGAAGAGGTTAACGGTGCGCCTGACGTGCGGATCATTACGCTGCGCCCGCCAGGTGTTGACGATGGCGATCAGCCGCCAGCCGACGCCAGCTAAGCCTTTTGGCGCAATATGCCGCGGATGTACTTGGCGGCAGAGCGGTAGTGGCTAGGTCCTGCAGCCTCAGCCCATCGGCCTGTCGTCCAGTTGTTGTTCGCACCCTTCATGGGGCCGCCATAGAGTTCATCATCGCTGTGATCCTGCATAAACCGCAGCAAGGCTTTTGCTTTCCTGTCGAGCAACGCCTTAGCATCGTCCCAGTCAAGATCGGCCTGACGCGCCATCAGATCAGCGTTGTACCGGTTGAGTTCATTCCACTTGTAACCTTCAGCCGGAAAATGCACCTGCGTGCCCGCCTGACCATCCCGATACCAGCCGAGAAACAGGTCGATCCAATGGGCGCGATGACCTACCACATCTTTGATCGACGTATCACCTGTCTTTTCAGTTGCTGTGTCCGGATCGACGGTATCAAGCAATTTGGTTAGTTTGGCGTATTCTTGTTCGGTGACGGCGATCAGGTCTGATTTATTGGTGGCGGCGGGCATCGGCTTCTCCGGGTTCGGTTCTTCCTTGGACTTAATCCCAGATGCGGTGAAGCGCATTGATCACCGTCAATGATTGACGCCTGCGCCCCCGGTGATACATGGAACCAACCCATCAGATGGCCAATTTGGAATAGTGTTATGAACCTCTTCGCCGATATCCGCAGCCGGGTGATTGCCTGCCTCGACCAATTGGTCGCGGACGGCACCTTGCCTGATGGTCTGTCAACCGCCGCTGTGGCTGTGGAACCCCCGCGCGATGCAGCCCATGGCGACATGGCGACCAATGCGGCCATGGTGCTGGCCAAGCCAGCCAAGATGAACCCACGCGCGATTGCCGAGGCGTTGGCGGCCAAACTGCTGCAAGATCCGATGATTTCGGTGGCCGAGGTCGCCGGACCGGGTTTTTTGAACATGCGGTTGGTGCCGGATGTTTGGCAAGATGTGGTCAAGGCCACGCTGCGCGATCCGGCTTACGGCAAGTCTGAAATGGGCAAGGGACAAAAGGTTCTGGTCGAGTTTGTGTCGACCAACCCCACGGGTCCTGTCCATGTCGGCCACACACGGGGGGCTGTCTTTGGTGACACGCTGGCGTCATTGCTCGACTATGCCGGCTATGATGTGACGCGGGAATATTACATCAACGATGGTGGTGCGCAGGTCGATGTGCTCGCCCGGTCGGTCTATCTGCGGTATCAGGAAGCCCATGATCTGAGCGTGGATTGGCCCGAAGGGACGTATCCCGGTGATTACTTGATTGAAGTGGGCGAAGCGCTGAAGGCCGAAGTTGGTGACAAGTTCCTTGATAAGGGTGAGCAGTTCTGGCTGCAGGAGGTTCGCGAATTCGCCACAGATGCCATGATGGATCTGATCCGGGATGATCTGTCCCGGCTGGGCGTCGAGATGGACAATTTCTTTTCCGAGAAATCGCTTTATGGCACCGGGTTGATCGAAAAGGCGATTTCCGAACTGGATACCAAAGGGCTGATTTATCGCGGCACGCTTGAACCGCCCAAGGGCAAGGTGCCGGAAGATTGGGAGCCGCGGGAACAGACGCTGTTCAAATCGACCGACTTCGGGGACGACGTGGACCGGCCGGTGAAGAAATCGGACGGGTCGTGGACCTATTTCGCGCCGGACATCGCGTATCATTATGACAAGATACAGCGTGGCTTTGATCAACTGATCGACGTGTTTGGCGCCGATCACGGTGGGTATGTCAAACGGATGAAAGCCGCCGTATCGGCCCTGTCGAATGGGCAGGTGCCGCTGGATGTGAAGCTGACCCAGTTGGTGAAGCTTTACAAGAACGGCGAGCCGTTCAAGATGTCCAAGCGGGCAGGGACCTTTGTCACCCTGCGCGATGTGGTGGATCAGGTCGGCCCGGACGTCACCCGGTTTCACATGCTGACCCGCAAGAACGATGCGCCGCTGGATTTCGATTTCGACAAGGTGCTGGAACAGTCCAAGGACAATCCGGTGTTCTACGTCAATTATGCCTATGCGCGGGTCAATTCTGCCGTGGCGAAGGCGGCGGCTTTTGCCGCTGTCGATGATGCCACGCTTGCAGAGGTCGATATCAGCGGGCTGACTGATCCGGCAGAGCTGACCATGATCAAAAAACTGGCTGAATGGCCGCGTTTGGTCGAGATTGCGGCGCGTGGACATGAGCCGCATCGGATCGCGTTTTACCTTTACGATCTCGCCTCTGATTTCCACGGTCTTTACAACAAAGGCCATGATGATCCGTCATTGCGGTTTGTCCAAGAGGGTGACTCAGAAACAACACAGGCGAAAATTGCCCTGATCCGGGCCGTGGCGATTGTTATTTCGC
Organism: uncultured Paracoccaceae bacterium; assembly: GCA_947488175.1. Classification (GTDB taxonomy): domain Bacteria; phylum Pseudomonadota; class Alphaproteobacteria; order Rhodobacterales; family Rhodobacteraceae; genus Yoonia. The sequence continues at coordinate 97,170 of CANKYO010000004.1, read as the reverse complement.
ACGGTTTGGGTATTCTTGGGATCACTCCGGCGGAAGAGATGCGATAACGCACAACACGCCGGTGACGAGCAGTTCCAAGTGACCCATAAGCCGAAAACGGCACGGGCAGTGAGGCAAAGATGGCAATCTATGATGAGGGGTTCGCCCCGCATGAAAGCGCATCGCGCACAGGTTTATTGGTAAATTATGCGGGGGCCGCCATGTCGTTGGCCCTGATCATCGGCGTCAGTTTCTGGGGCTACAAGCTGATCATGCGCGATGTCAGCGGTATTCCCGTGGTCCGCGCGATGGAGGGCGAAATGCGTGTCCTGCCGGATAACCCCGGTGGTGCTGTTGCCGCCCATACCGGTCTTGCCGTCAACGAAGTCGCCGCCGTGGGCGAAGCGGGCGGGCCAGAGGACCGGCTGGTTCTTGCCCCGACCACAACGGGCCTTGCCGAAGCGGATATTGCCGTACAGCCGATGGCCGAAGCAGGCGAGGTCATGCCTGCCGAAACCGAGGAAATATCACCCGCTGTCATGAGTGACGCGACCTCCATCAGACCGACAGCAGAGCCGCTGGATGCCGATGATATTCTTGCGCTGGCCGATCAGATCGCCTCTGGCGTCGCTGCGACAAATAATGCGGATAACGCACCGCAGATCATCTCTGCCAGCGTTCCTGGGGTGACCCAATCACTGCGTCCAGTGGTGCGTCCTGTTGCGCTGCAGCGCGTGTCAGCACCTGCACCCGCCGCAACACCCGCCGCTGATAGTGACGAAGTTGCCGTCAGCACAGCGGCATTTCCATCAGGCACCCCATTGGTGCAGCTTGGCGCATTCCAATCCCCAACGCTTGCCGCGACCGAATGGCAGCGCCTGCAAGGCCGGTTTGGCGAGCTGCTGTCTTCGCGCGAACGCATCATTCAGGTCAGCAATCAGAGTAGCGGGACATGGTACCGGTTGCGGACCCACGGATTTGACGACCTTGCCGCAGCTCGCCGGTTCTGCGCGGCACTCGTGGCCGAAGGCGCCAACTGCAACGCGCTTCTGGTCAACTAGGTGAAGCTGAACGCGACGATTTTCGGGCCTGAAGGCCTAACAGTGACCGATTGGGAGCGTGGGTTTTTCCGCGAGACCCAGCCGCTTGGTTTCATTGTCTTCGCGCGGAACATTGAAAACCCGGATCAACTGCGCCGTTTGACGGGTGATCTGCGCGAAGCTGTCGGACGCGACGCCCCGATCCTGATTGATCAGGAAGGCGGTCGCGTGCAGCGGATGCGTGCCCCCCATTGGCGCGAGTATTTGCCTGCCCTGGACCAAATGCAGCGGGCCAGCGACCCGATGCGCGCACAATGGATCAGGAACCGCCTGATCGCGGCGGAGCTGCGCGATGTGGGCATCGACGTGAATTGCGCACCCTTGGCGGATCTGGTCGAGGATGACACCCACCCTGTGCTGCGCAACAGGCTTTATGGTGCGGATGTGCAGACTGTGGTCGCAGCGGCCCGCCAATGTGCCGATGCATTTCTTGCAGGTGGTGTGCTGCCGGTGTTGAAGCATATTCCGGGCTATGGGCGGGCATCAGTGGACAGCCACAAGGATTTGCCGACCGTTCATGCGCCGCGTGCCGAGCTGGACGCGCATGATTTTGCCCCGTTTCGCGCCTTGAACGACATTGCCATAGGCATGACCGCCCATATCGTATTTTCGGATATCGGCCCGGATGCCCCTGCGACGACATCACCCGGAATGATGCAGATCATTCGTGACGATATCGGTTTTGACGGGTTGATCATGACCGATGATTTGTCGATGGAGGCGTTGTCGGGCAGCATTGCCGAACGTGCCACGGCGTCGATCCGGGCCGGCTGCGATATCGTTTTGCACTGCAATGGTGACCCGGTTGAAATGGCAGTGGTGGCCGATGCCGCGGGCGAGATGACCCCGGCGGCGCAGACCCGCGCAAATCGCGCTTTGGCGCAGCGGAAATCCCCTGAAAACATTGACATCCCGGCGCTGGAAGCGGAGTTTGAAGCGCTGTTGGCGTGAGGATTGATGCAGGGCGACGAGTTTCAGGAAGACACCATGAGTGTCAGCGAGCGTGTGGCCGCAGAGGCGCTGATTGTGGATGTCGGCGCCTATGAAGGTCCGCTTGACCTGCTGTTGACCCTGTCGCGCACGCAGAAGGTCGATCTGCGCCAGATCTCCATTCTGGCACTGGCCGAGCAATATCTGGCCTTTGTCGAGCAGGCCAAACAATTGCGCCTCGAACTCGCTGCCGATTATCTGGTCATGGCGGCCTGGCTGGCGTTTCTGAAATCGCGCCTATTGCTGCCGCCTGATCCATCGGAAGAGGGGCCATCTGGCGAAGAACTGGCCGCACATCTGGCGTTCCAGTTGGAGCGGCTTCAGGCGATGCGCGAGGCGGCGGCGAAACTGATGGCGCGCGATCAGCTGGGCCGCGACTTTTTTGCCCGAGGGATTACCGAGGATGTGCAGCGGGTCCGCAGGGTGAGCTATACCGCCACGCTGCTGGACTTGATGCAGGGCTATGCCCGCATCCGCACCCGCGATGATTTCCGCCCCTTTGTCATGGACCGCCAGCATGTCATGACGATGGAGCAGGCACTGGAACGGATGCGCAATCTGATCGGCTTTGCGGGTGACTGGACCGATATCTCCAGCTATTTGCCTGACGGTTGGGATGCCGACCCGCAGCGCCGCCGGTCGACTACCGCCGCGACCTTTGCCGCCTCACTGGAACTGGCCAAGGAAGGCAAGATCGAGATCAGACAGGGCGAAACCTTTGCCCCCATTCAAATCCGCAAGAAGGCCCCGCGTGATGAGTAAACCGCAGAATGACAGCCTGTTTGAAGCACCGCCAATGGGTGAACAGGAACGGATGGTCGAGGCCATCCTGTTTGCCACTGCCGACCCGGTGACGGTCAAGGAACTGACCGGCCGCATGCCCCATGGCTGCGACCCCGCCGAGGCGATTGCGCATCTGCGCAAGCGTTATGAAGGGCGGGGGGTCAATGTGGTGAAGGTGGATGACGCATGGGCAATCCGCACATCACCCGACCTTGGGTTCCTGATGCAAAAGGAAACGGTTGAAACGCGTAAACTGTCGCGCGCCGCGATCGAAACGCTGGCCATTGTGGCCTATCATCAGCCGGTGACCCGCGCCGAGATCGAGGAAATCCGCGGCGTCAGCGTCAGCCGCGGCACGGTGGACCAATTGATCGAAATGGAATGGATTCGTTTCGGTCGGCGCAAGATGACCCCGGGACGCCCTGTGACATTTGTTGTGACGCAGGGGTTTCTCGACCATTTCGGGCTGGAGAACGCTCGCGATCTGCCCGGGCTCAAGGAACTCCGCTCTGCCGGGTTGCTGGAAAATCGTCCACCGCCGGGCGCTGTTGCTCTTGGCGAAAAGGACGACGACGAAGAGGACGACGACCAGACAGAGCTTTTCGAGGATTGAGGCGTGGCTGTGCGTCAGTTGCGCACAGCCACAGGGCGCATCAACCGAAATCGCCGCGATCTTCGCCAAGCACTGTGACATCGATGATGGCCGTGCTGCCACCTTCGATTTCATAGGTGAAGTTGGTCACCTCAGTCTGGCCACGGTTCAGCGCATCGAAATCGCCATTGGCCGAGAAATCGACGGTTCCGTCAGCATAGACGATCAACAGTCCGCCATTGTCGCCGTCAACGATCTGCGCGACGGCACCCGCATCGCCGTTCACGGCTGTCACGTCTTCGTTGTAAATGAAGGTGTCGGTCCCATCAAAGCTGGTGTCATTTTCAAGCACTGACATCGCACCGCCCGACAGCGCGTCAGTGCTGCCATCAGTTTCAAAGGTTTCGCGTTCTGACACGAAAAGACTGTCCGCATTCGCTGTATTCACCAATTCAGGCTCTGGCGGCTGGTCGGGTGTATCAGGGGCGGTCCCGCCAATTTTCAGGGAATCCTCGCGTGGCCCATCAATCGCGCCAACTGATGTCAACCTGATGCCGAAATCCTGCGCCAGAATGTCGTCGAGGGTGAGCGCAACGCTGTCATGGCTCAGTACAAAACTGGTGCTTTGGATATCGTCGGTCGCGATGCCTTGCGTGCCAAACTGAATACCGCTATTGAACTTGCCGTATTCATTGACAATTTCACCATTCATATTTGTGTGGGAGCCGATTTTGGTCACTTTGTTGGCAGCAAAATTTTCGTCGGTGACATCGGCACCCATCACAGTCAGGCCATCGACCAGGCTGTCATCAGCAAGATCGAAATACAGGGCATCGATATCGGCGGTTTGGCCCGCAGTTTCATCCACGGTCACGGTGAAATGAAGTGTACCGTCATCCATTTCGGTTACCGCAATGATGATGCCAAGGCTGTCAGCCAGTTCGAACGTCACACTCGTCATAGTTGCTCCTTCAGGGTCAATTGATCTTGGAGCCGAGATGTCGGGTCGGTGCGACTTTTTCGGGTTTCGATTGCGGCAGAACGGCGACCTGAGCTTTCCGTTTGATGTATATTCGCAAAAAATTCGCAGCGTTCCCGAGAGAAGAAAGCCAGAAACGATTGCAAATGCGCAGTTGCTAGTGAGGACGGCGGCGAGCGGATCTGGCACAAGCCGGACCTTCGGATCGCTCTCAATCTCCTCTTAATTGTCATCGCTTAAACTTCCGATGCAATTATCCAGATTGGACGACCCGGCTTTGAACGATCCGCTTCAAATCACCCATGCGCACCAGCGGCGCTATCGGCACGTAAGGTCCGCGCATCTTTTGCGCGTGCCGCTGGCCATGATGTCGTTAGCCGCCGGGATCGTTGGGCTGATTGTCAATGCGCTCGACCTCACGATCACCTTTGGGCCGGGTGGAGCGGCGCTGGGGACACATCCGATGACCGCCCTGTTGATCATTATGTTGTCTGTAGGGCTTTTGCATTTTCGCTTGGCGCGACCGACGCCCATTTGGCGGTATTGGATCGGGATTGGTGCCCTTTGCATGGTGCTGATGAACCTGATCCGCCCTGATGTGATCCACGATGCGTTCCTGAGCCTTGCGGCCACTGCCGATAGTCGCATGGGGCAGGATACATCGGTCATTCTGGGGGTTCTGTTCGGATCGGTGGTAATCCGTCGGACAAGTCGGCGATGGGGGCTGGCGCTGGTGTTATTGGCGACGACGCTGATTGTGTTCAGTTTCATGGGTCACAGCTATGATGTGCATTATCTGGATGGGCAGATGGCCCTGACAACGCTGGTCGCCCTTGTGCCTGCGACATTCGCCGTTCTGACAATCTATGCCCATCACCAGATCTTGCGTCTGATGCTGGCCTCGGATGAAAACGGGACGCGAACGCGCACAATGGTACTGATCGGGTTCATCGTGCCATGGTTTGGCGGTCTGGTGCTTTATCTGGGCTACGGCGTGCCGGAGCGGGCCTATCCGGTCGAGGCGATGGTTCTGAGTGTCATTGCCTGCAGCATGATTGCCATTTCACTATATTCCGGCCTGATGCAGGAGCGGGCCGACAGATCACGGCGCGAGGTTGAGCGACAACTGGCCTTTGCCGCAGTCCATGACCGGCTGACTGGCACACTCAACCGGGCTGGTCTGAATAATGTCCTCAAGCAGCGCTGGGATCGGTTTCGCAGTACGGGCCGTGCTGTTGGCGTCGTGTTGATGGATCTGGATCATTTCAAGTCCGTCAACGACACTTATGGGCATCCGGCTGGTGACAGTTTGCTTGCCGCGGTTGGTGCGGCCTTGTCGCCGATCCTGCGCAGCACCGATATCATCGGTCGCTGGGGCGGTGAAGAGTTTGTTATCGTGCTGAACTCTGTCGATCAGCCAAAACTGGAAACAATTGCCGAACGGATGCGCCTCGCGGTCAAAGACTTGCCGCGTGTGATTTCGGAGCAGAATGACGACACTGTGGTCCCGTTTCAGGTCTCTGCATCATTCGGCATCGGGGTTTTCAGACCAGAGGACGAGAGCGAGGCGGATGCGTTGAAGCGGGCAGATATTGCGCTTTATCGCGCCAAGGATGGCGGGCGTGATCGGGTCATGTTTCAGGATAGCGATGATCAGCCATCTGCCGCATGACAGCCCATCAATGGTGAGCGGATTAACGAGTCGTCAGCGCCAAGACCCACAAGCGGCTTGGATTTATGCGCTGATTTCGTTATCAAGCGGGCAAGCGTGAACCCTTGGAGGGAGACACAATGAACCTCAATCAGATTATCAACATGGCCATCCGCATGATCATGCGGCGCGGCATCAATGCCGGTATTAACCGTGGTCTTGATATGGCGTCCCGTCGGGGCAAACCGACCCGTGACGGCGCAAACGACGAGCGCGAGCGCATTGATGATGGGCGCGGCGGCTCTTGAACCTGTGTGCTGACTGACCTGGCTATCAGGCCTTGAAATGTTTGGACAGTTTCAGGCCCTGTCCCTGATAGTTTGATTTGATCTCGCGTCCATAAAGCGCGTCAGGAAGTGCGGCCATGTTTTCATAAACCAGGCGGCCAACGACCTGCCCATGTTCCAACACAAACGGAGCCTCGTGGCACCGGACCTCAAGCACGCCGCGCGACCCTGATCCGCCTGCGTCTGCATAGCCAAAGCCGGGGTCAAAGAAGCCAGCGTAGTGCACGCGGAATTCACCGACCATGGCCAAATAGGGGGCCATTTCGGCCGCCTGCATCGGGGGGATGACAATCGCCTCGCGGCTGACGAGGATATAGAACGCGCCGGGGTCGAGGATGATCCAGCCGTCTTCAGTATGCACCGGTTCCCAGAACTCTGCCGGATCGTAATGGTTCAGTTTTGACAGGTCGATCACCCCGGTATGCGGTTTGGCCCGGTAGCCGACCAGATTGCCCTTGGCGGGTTTCAGATCGACCGAAAATCCCAAGCCTTCCGAGATGACAGGATCGCCAGAAACGATTGGTGTTTTTGCGTGCAGATCGCGCAGATCGTCGTCGGACATCCGGGTTTTGCCTTGGCGGAAGATGATCTGGTTGAGCATCTGACCCGGCTGCGCCACCACGGAAAACGACCGCGGGCAGATTTCGACGTAAAGCGGCCCATCATAGCCTTCGGGCACACGGTCAAATTCAACGCCATGATCGGTGATGATCCGGGTCAGAAGGTCCAGCCGCCCGATGGACGATTTTGCACTGGCCGCGGCCGTCATGCCATTTGGTAGCGACAGCCGTTCCATCAGTGGGACAACATAGACACAGCCCTTTTCCAGCACGGCACCGCCGTCCAGATCGACCGCGTGCATTTTAAAATCTTTCAGCCGTTCAGCCACGGTACGCTTGTGACCGGCCAGAAAAGATGCGCGGACACGGTAAGCGGTTTGCCCCAGCCGCAGATCAAGAGAGGCGGGTTGGATCTGATCGGCCCCGATATCGGCCGTGGCCGAGATGCCCCCCGATGCGATCATCGCGCGGATCTGGTGGTCTGCCAAAACGCCGGATGCTGTCATGTCCGCTCCCTTTCGGATACCAAAACGCCCGCTGCGCGGAAACGCAAACGGGCGGTTGTGATTGGTCGGGCTAGCAGGACTTGAACCTGCGACCTTCCGTCCCCCAGACGGACGCGCTACCAGGCTGCGCCATAGCCCGACTGAGCGCTTTCATAACGCAAATGGATGTGGGGGCAAGCCCGAAAACACGTCAGTGACTCTGCATCCGGTCGCGCAGTTGGGCAAGCCGTTGCACAAGCGGGGCGATCTGTTTTGCGTGGGCGCGGATGCTTTCGGGTGCCGCCACAATCAGGCCAAAACTGCGCGCTGGCAGGTCAGGCAGATCATCGGGCAAGGCGGGCAGGGTGATTTCGAACGGTGCGTCGGGCTTGGTCTCTGCCTCCGCTGTTTCGGTCGCCGGAGCCTCGATGTCATCGAACGGGAATGCATCCTGCACTGGGCCGTCGTCAACGACGGCAGGCGGTTCCGCCGTGGCGGCGACCGTGCTTTCATCCTTGGCCGATGGCATTTCAGCTTCTTTTACTGGCGGCGGTGCTGGTTTCGCAGCCGCCTCGGCCGGTTCAGTCGCCGTCATTGACAGCCCCAGCGTGGCCACGTGTTTGACACCCTTTTCGCGCAGCAGTTTCTGGGTGCCCTTGATGGTCATCCCTTCTTCGTGCAGCAAGTGCTTGATCCCGCCCAACAAATCCATGTCGGTCGGGCGGTAATAGCGGCGGCCACCAGCGCCCTTGACGGGCTTGATCTGGCTGAACTTGCTTTCCCAGAACCGCAGCACATGCGTGGGCGTATCAAGCCATTCGGCGACTTCGCTGATGGTTCGAAAGGCGTCTTTGGCTTTTGCCATGGCTTAGGATTTGTTCCCTGCGGCCACCCGGTCCTTCATCAGATGCGACGGGCGGAAAGTCAGCACGCGGCGCGGATGAATGGGAACTTCTTCTCCGGTTTTGGGGTTGCGGCCTACGCGGGCGGCCTTTTCACGTACTGAAAATGTACCAAAAGAAGAAATCTTGACAGTTTCGCCGGCCACCAGCGCATCGGAAATATGCGACAGGACACTTTCGACCAGATCAGCACTGTCGTTGCGTGACAATCCAACTTCGTTATGTACGGCGTCTGCGAGGTCCATGCGTGTTAATGTTTTGTCGGCCATAAAAGTCCCCCTGAATATTGCGATGACCATACGCGCGGCGCAATTTCAGAGTCAATAACAAGGACTTGGCATTCGGCGTTGACAGTGCGTTTCTGCCTACCAGCGGATCACTACGGCGCCCCATGCCAATCCGCCGCCAATCGCCTCTGTCACAACCAGATCGCCCTGTTTGATCTGGCCATTGGCCACGCCCACAGATAGTGCAAGTGGAATAGAGGCCGCGGAGGTGTTTCCGTGGTCCTGAACTGTCACCACTACCCGGTCCATATCAACGCCGAGCTTCTTGGCGGTCGACTGAATGATGCGGATGTTTGCCTGATGCGGCACCACCCACGTCACGTCATCGGCGGTCAGCCCGACCTTATCCAGCGCTGTATGGGCTGTCTGTGCCAGTTTTTCGACTGCGTGCCGGAATACTTCCTTGCCTTGCATACGCAGGACACCGGTGTTTTGGGTTGAAACCCCGCCATCAACATAAAGCAGGTCCTTGTAGCGCCCGTCAGAGTTCAGATCCGTGGACAGGATGCCGCGATCAGCGCTGGTGCCATTGCCGTCCTCAGCTGCAAGGATCACAGCACCGGCCCCGTCACCGAAAAGCACGCATGTGGATCTGTCAGTCCAGTCCATGATCCGGCTAAATGTTTCGGAGCCGATAACCAGCACCCGGTCAGCCTGGCCAGAGGCAATCAGCGCATTTGCGTTGGACAGCGCATAAACAAAACCCGCGCAAACCGCTTGGACATCAAAGGCATAGCCGGTCGTATTGCCAATGGCCTGCTGCACCATGGTCGCGGCAGAGGGGAATGTCAGATCGGCGGTCGAGGTGGCCAGGATGATGGCATCGATGTCGTTGCCGTCCATCCCGGCCATGTCTAGCGCGGCCTTTGCGGCGTGGGTGGCCAGATCTGATGTGGTCTGATCGGGGGCGGCGAAATGACGGCGTTCAATGCCCGAGCGCGCCTTGATCCATTCATCAGTGGTATCTAGTGTTTTTTCGAATTCCGCGTTTGGCACAACCCGTTCCGGCAGGTAATGCCCGACCCCTTTGACGACTGCACGACGTATCATACTGATGAGCCTGTATTGGTGTCGGGATTGTCCGTTCCACCTTCTTGGATCGCATCTTGGGCAAGTGATGCTGCAGATGCAACCCGCGCGGCGAGTTTATCCGAAAATCCGCTTTGCGCCAGTTGATAGGCCAGTTGCAGCGCCGCTGCGACACCGGTGGCATCCGCCGATCCGTGGCTTTTGATAACCGTCTGGTTCAGTCCGAGGAAGACGCCGCCGTTGACGCGGCGCGGGTCGATCCGTTTGCGCAGACGCTTCAGAGAGCCACGGGCGAGCAGGGCGGCAAACATCGACAGCGGTGTTTTCATCAGAGACGCGCGCAGCAGTTCCGAGATCAGGGTTGCGGTGCCTTCGCCGGTTTTCAGGGCGACATTTCCGGTGAACCCGTCGGTGACAATCACATCGACCTTGTCGGATGGCAGATCGCCACCTTCGATGAAGCCCACATACTCGAACTCACCTTTTTTCGCAGCACTTCCAATCAGTTCATGGGCGACCTTCAACTCGGCCCGCCCCTTGTGTTCCTCGGTGCCGACATTCAGCAGACCAACGCGGGGGCGTTTCAGATCAAGCCCATTGCGCGCGTAAGAGGCCCCCATCAGCGCGTAGGTGAGCAGGTCATCCTGATCGGCGCGGATATCGGCGCCTGCATCCAGCATCACGTTGAAACCGGACGGATTGCGCGATGGCCAGAGGCAGGCAATAGCAGGGCGGTTCACGCCCTCGGCCTTGCGCAGGCGCAGCATCGACATGGCCATCAGGGCGCCTGTGTTGCCGCAGCTGATACAGACCGCCGCCTTGCCGTCGCGCACCGCCTCGATCGCGGACCACATGGATGTTTTCTTGCCCTGACGCAGCGCATTGCTGGGCTTGTCGGTCATTTTCACAACGTCGCTGGCGTCGTGAATAGTGACCCGGTCAGCAATTTTATGCTTGGAAAGCAGGGGCTTAAGTTCTGACTTCGGCCCGTGGACGATGGCATGTGCATCAGGTGCTGAACTCATGAATGCCGAAAGGCCCGCAATGACAATTGCAGGCCCCTGATCGCCGCCCATTGCGTCAACGGAAAGCACATTTGATGCTGCAACAGCCGGTGTCGGAGCGGTGTCCGTCAGGCTTTCAGTCATCGGTTTGTGCCCGTTCGCGCAGCTTAAGCTGCGTCGTCGTCCAGATCGATTTCGGTCGTGTCGGCGATCACTTCGCGGGTCGCGTAGTGGCCGCAGGACGGGCAGACGTGGTGGGGGCGCTTGAGCTCACCACAATTGTCGCATTCATTGGGGTTTGCCGCCACGAGAGCGTCATGCGCACGCCGGTTGTTGCGGCGGGATTTGGATACTTTGTTCTGCTGGACAGCCATGTCTCAACCCTATCATAGTTGGGCCGCTGGCCCTGATTTCCTTGCGTCTGTCGGGGGTCCTACGCCATTGCGGCAGCCCTGTCGAGACGCGATGTAAAAGAGGCCGCGAACATACTGCGATTCCGCATTTGTGCAAGCCCTTTTCCGCCCCGTGTCACGCGGCGTTATTCGTCCTTGTTTTCAAGGCGATCACGCAATGCGCCGAGCCCTGCAAAGGGCTTTGCATCATCGTCCGTCAGGGGGGCGGTTCCGGGTTCGGTAAAGACAGCCTCACCCAGATCGGCGTCAGGCGCGCGGGGGTAGAGCGGCAGGGCCAGCGCCAAGGCTTCGATCATCACCTGCGCGAGGTCGAGCGTCGCGGGCAATGGCTCGATCGTGTCGTCCTCTGGCATTTCGATTTCCGTGGCCTCGACCTCTGGCAGATTGGCCATGTAGTTGCGCAGTACGGCTTCGTCGATCCGGGTGGTGACCGGCGCTAGCGTGACCACGCAGTCCTGTACCACTGTTGCACCCAGATTTGCGGTCAGCGTCCAGTCCGATTTCCCAACGGGTTCTAACTGCCCGGAAAATTTCAGTTTTTTGATGCCGTTGATTCCAAGGGCGTCGGCCACTGCGCGCCGTTCGTCCGCCGTTGGCACCAGATCAAACGATGTGGCTTGCCGGGTTGTCAGATCGGACAAACGCAACTGTGATTGGGGCAAATTAGCCACGGGTGCTTCCATTCTTGAACAGGGGGCGGGTTGTCATGTAGGGGAGATAAAAGGCATAAGATGCCAAAGCAAGAGGGCCGTGATGAGCAGCAAGACAGGCAAATCCATGACCGGGCTACGCGCCACGGGCCTTACCGTTGTGCTGACGCTTGCCGTGGGCTGTACCCCGATCAACCGCTATCATGGGTTCGCGCCGTCCGCAGACGAGCTTTCAGCTGTGCAGGTTGGCCAGACGACAAGGGACAGCGTTGTCGCGACATTCGGTCCGCCGACCACAAATGGTGTCGTTCGAAACGATGCTTTTTACTATGTTTCCAGTCAGTTCCGCCATTTCGGTGCCTTCGCCCCGGATGAGGTGGACCGGCAGGTTGTGGCGATCAGTTTCTCGCCTGACGGCGTTGTTCGCAATGTGGAGCGGTTCACGCTGGAGGATGGCCGCGTTGTCGTGCTGGACCGCCGCGTGACCGAGGATGGCATCAACGATGTGACCTTCCTGGGTCAGTTGCTGGGCAGCTTTGGCCGGATCGATGCCGGTGCGCTTTTGGGTGAAAGTCCGGAGGAGTTCTAAGCAACGTTCGGTGGTGGGGTGGGGCCCGCGCAACACCCGGTTTTCCGCGAATTGCCGAATCATTCGTAAACATTGGTGTTTTGCCCAATTCGGGCCGTCGGCATCGCGTCGGCCAAGCGTCGGACTTGCGTCGGACCCCAAACGGGTATTTTGCCCGGTTAATGGTGCGCGCGGTTCAAATGTAAACGCGGCGTTCATAAATGGCCGCGCCTGCATCGCTTAGGTGGAGCTGACCATAGGCTTGCTGTTCTGGATGTGCCGCGCCACCAGATGGCGCGCCCGTTTTCCACGCGACAGCAGGTGGGGTGATGCAGCGGTCGCCAGATTGTCGACCGTTCCTGCGAAGATATCGGGAAAGATTGCCGCGATTTCGGCGCGACCTTCGGCCGTCAGCCCCTTGAGGGCCTGAGGCCCCAGAAACAGCGACTCTGTCGGTGTGCCGTTGGCCAGCATGATGCAATGATCATCCAGCAGAATGTGGAAATAGACCACATCCGCCGCACCATCGGTTTGCGTGACCCCATCAAGATCAATCAGGTCCTTTGCAGGTATCAGGCAATTGTCGGTCGCGAACATCCGGGCGACGATGGGTGACGACACGTTGATGCGGTGCTGTGGTGATATGGTCAGGGTTTTGTCGGGCACGCCGCTGCCAAGAGCCCCCACCGCGATACTGATGGGGCGGAGTTTGGTTTCTTTTGCCAGCCTGTCGCTTGTAATGATTTGCCGCCCGATCCAGCGGATGGGCCGGGCACCGCGATCAAGCGTCTCGACCACATCGCCGATCTTCAATTCCTCAATGCGCCTGTCCTGACCGTCCGCCATGCGAATAAACGTGCCCGCGCAGAAACAGATGGGCACACTGCCATCGTCCAGCAGGTCCACATCGTTGTCGTAGGCCTGCCCAGGACCCAGATTATAGTTGGGTTCCTGAACGAAGGCTTCCCAGCCCGGCAGGTCGGACACGGTATCGGGATTGACGATTTCCAGCGTTGTTCCCGGCACATAAAGGTCGGCGAGCGCATCGGTTCCGCTGTCAAACCCGCGAGAGATTGAAGCGCCCACATATGTGTTGTCGATGCTGATATGGGAGATGCGGAAATAGATATCAGTCCCAGGTATGCCCGCAATAAAACTGTAATCGGTTTCGACACGCTCCCCGGCCGGATAGGTGATGCCATCAATGGTGACTGCCTGAGAGAGTGATGCGGCCGGATCGTCTGTCAGAAAATCCTCTTCAATCTCGACGCCGACATCGCCATTGGTGCCAAATGTGATGGGTGATCCGAGTCCCGCTGAACCGGCGTTCGTTTCGCCGCCAAAAGCCAGATCGAGGGCTTCATTGGGGTCGGTGATGTTTGACGCTGAAACGATCCCAAATCTAAATGGCACTGTGATCTATCCTCTGATCTTGGCGTTTTGCCGTTGGTTCAGGCAATTTCGCCGCTTTTGACTTTATCACGTGCGCCTGAGCGTCGTGGTATCGTGACTGTGCCATATCTCATGAAATGTGCCCAGAAAAATGCGCGCGCTGTCCCGGGTTGACTGCGATGCCGCCTGTTGTCGGGCATCAGTGTGGGCGACGCCGGATCGCCGACGTTGCCCGCTGCAGGATTGGATTGGTGCGCTCGTGATCTTAGGCAGCCGCGTCAATGGCGTGGGGCGTGCGGAAACCGACCGCGAGCCGGTTCCAGATGTTGATGACCCCGATGGCGACGCTGAATTTCGCGATTTCGTTATCCGAGAAATGCGCCTGCATCGCGGCATAATCGGTATCGGGCGCGCCGGATGTACTGATGCGCGTCAGCGCCTCTGTCCAGCCGAGCAGAGCGCGTTCGCGGTCGTCGAAAATACTGGCTTCGCGCCAAACGCTGACAAGGGCGATCCATTGTTCGCTCAGCCCGTCTTTGCGTGCTTCCTTGGTGTGCATATCCACGCAATAGGCGCAGCCGTTGATCTGGGAGGCGCGCAGTTTGAGCAGGTGGATCAACCGGGGTTCAAGGCCGGATTGCGTGGCCAGATATTGTTCCAGCGCCAGGACGGCCTGAAACGCATCGGGGGCAGCTTTGATGTAATCGAGGCGAGCAGTCATGATTGAGTCCTTTCGGGTTAGGGTTTGGTTTTGGCGCGGCGCATGTATTGATCAAAAAACGCACAGCCGCGGGTGGCGATTGATCCGTCATCCGCCTCGGTCAGGTCGCGCATCAGGTCTGCAATGCTGACGGCTGCCAATTCGCGCCTATAGGCCCGTTCGGCCCGCAGCATGGCCGCATTGATCTGACAGGGGGCGGTGAAGCTTTCAGGTGGTAGCGGGTCGAAACCCTGCTGCCGAATTTCCTTGCACCGGAAGGCGGGTTCGGGCCCTTCGACCGCAAGCACGATGTCGAGGAGTGTGATTTGGGACGGGGGGCGGCCCAGTTCGTAGCCGCCATTGGGCCCAGGCGTGGTTTTCACGAGGCCAGCCCCTGACAGCGCCTGCAGGTGTTTGAGAAGGTAGCTGGTTGAGACCCCGTGAAACCCGGCCAATGCCTGCGCTGACAAGAGCCCGTCGGGCGGCAGCCCTGCGAGGAGGGTGACCGAATGGATCGCCTGTTCTACGCCGTCACCAAGTTTCATTTCTGTCTCCGGATCGAATCATGGATAAAGTTTATCTATGATTATGTTGCTGTCAAATGGTGAAATTGATTTACTATTGATGCATTTCTGATCCCGTCCTATGGTCGACCTGTTTCCCCGATTGGGGAGACACGTTCTCAGGGCGGGGTGGAACTCCCCACCGGCGGTATGGGTCTTGGGCCCGAGCCCGCGAGCGCCTTTGGTTTTCCGAAGGGTCAGCAGATCAGGTGCGATGCCTGAGCCGACGGTCATAGTCCGGATGAAAGAGAGCGGGGTAATCGGGTGCATCTGCGCCCGGTCTGTCCTGTTTTGCCTTGGGTCACGCAAAGGTAAGAAAGGACAGATGCGATGATCCAGATGAATTTGATGATGCGGGGTGCGATTGCAGGCCCGCTTTGTTTTGTGCTTGCCGGGGCGCTGTTTGCCGGGGCCAATACGGCGGTGCAGGGGGCGGGAATGATCTATGGTGTGCCGTCGCCGACCATTGCCTTCTGGCAATATGCAATTGCCTGCGTCGTGGTCTTGCCGTTGGTCTGGCGGTCGGCCTGGCGCAGCCGCCGTCCGTTTTTGCATGTGGTCCGCGTGGTGCTGGCGGCAATTGGTGTGCAGTTATGGGTCGCGGGACTGGCCCATGTGCCGATCTGGCAGGCGGTGGCGCTGATCCTGACCTCGCCTTTGTTTGTCACGTTGGGGGCAGGGGTTTTGCTGGGGGAGCGCCTGACAGGGTCGCGTGTGCTGGCGGTTTTGATGGGGGCGTTTGGCGGTGTGCTGATCCTAGCGCCGTGGCAGGAGGCATTCACTTGGGCTGCCTTGCTGCCGGTCGGGGCGGCGGCGTTCTGGGCCGCGTCATCGCTGGTGACCAAGCATCTGGCGGCCACCGAGGATGCAGGCACGCTGACGCTGTTGCTGCTGGTGTTGCTGGTGCCGGTGAACGGGTTGGCGGCGGTCGGGGCTGGCTTTGCGCTGGTAGACGGGCTGTGGCTGGTGGCGCTGGCCGGGTTGCTGGTGGCTGGGGCGCAGTATCTGCTGGCGCTGGCGTATCGGCTGGCGGATGCGGCGTATCTGCAGCCTTTCGATCATCTGAAACTGCCGCTGAATGTGGGGCTGGGGCTGGTGTTTTTCGGCTTTGCCCCGCCGGGGCTGATGTGGGTCGGGGCCGGGGTGATTATCGCGGCGAGCGCCTGGGTGATGCGGGAGGAGATGTAGGGTGTGTGTTGAGACTGTCGCGCGATTTCACTATCACGATCATGATAGATTTGAAGGAATCCGATTTGGCCATCTGCAAATACCTCGCGCCCGTCTTGCTTGCCCCTGTTCCTGCAGCGGCGACCGCCCAAACGATCGACGAACAAATGGTGAATGGGTATTTTGCGCAAGTCACTTTGATCGAAGATCACGCACAATGTGACGGCGCTGGCGAGACGGCTTTTGAATTGTCGTTAGATGCCCAGGATATGGAGTTCAATCTGCGCGGTGTGGATGGAGACAGTATTGCTTATGTGGGTTACCCGCAGTCGTGGAATGATGCCGGAAGAGAGCGCTGTTATCTCACGGAAAGTCGTGGAACTAAGAGAACACAGTTCGAAATACCGTGCAATGCCAGCCTGACCCAAGCCGAATTGCAGGCAAAAATGGAACAGCTCAGCGTTTCCTTGAACTTCTCTGGGACGTTGGCAATCTGTCAATCGCCAACTGATAA
Source organism: uncultured Paracoccaceae bacterium (assembly GCA_947488175.1). Lineage (GTDB taxonomy): Bacteria > Pseudomonadota > Alphaproteobacteria > Rhodobacterales > Rhodobacteraceae > Yoonia. The sequence continues at coordinate 80,515 of CANKYO010000004.1, read as the reverse complement.
AAAGCTGTTGGACGGCAGTTGGACAGCGACCTTAGAGGTGGATGGGCAGCAAAGCAGCTATGACGGGGAATATGCTGTGTCGACGGAGCATTATTGCCGACGATCTGATGATGCGCCCGGCACGAGAGTTGCAGTCACCTATGCGAATTCTGGCTTGCTTGCGCGCGAGGATGGTCCATTTGAACGCGCTGCTGGCGCTTACCATCTACGGATATTAGACATGCCGATCGAAATCCCTGACGCAAATGGTATCGCGGTCGATTTGCGGACCGGTGCTACGTTTTTTCCTGTGTTTGAAGGCGCTGTTGAATGTCCTAAAGAAGGCTGCGGTGACCACGGAGTCTGGGGCATTTCAGATATAGGCCCGTATGTGTGGCGCGACCGTCATTGCGGATAGCTTTTGAAGACGGGTGAGATCACCCATCCTCCGGCTCAAACTCCAGCGCCACCCCGTTGATGCAGTAGCGAAGCCCGGTCGGTTGCGGTCCGTCTGGGAACACATGCCCCAGATGGGCGTCGCAGCGGTTGCAGTGCACTTCGGTCCGTTTCATGAAAAAGCTGCGGTCGGTGGTTTCGCCGACCATGTCGGGGTCGAGCGGTTGGTAGAATGACGGCCAGCCCGTGCCGCTGTCGAATTTATGCGCCTGGTCAAAGACCGGGGCGCCGCAGCACACGCACATATAGGTGCCGGGCTCTTTGGGGAAATCCTCGTGGGTGCCGGCCCGTTCGGTCCCGTGTTTACGGGTGACTTTGTAGGCCAGATCAGAGAGTTGCGCGCGCCATTCGGCGTCGGATTTGACAACTTTGTCCATGAGCGTTTGACGTCCTTTCCTCGTGTTGCCGACTAACGTAGGGTGCGGGGGTGGCTTCGCCAAGGTGATTAGTGATGACAATTCCGTTTCAGACAGGTCGGTATCGGGTCCGCTTTGCTGCGGGCCAAGAGGATATGCAAGCCTGTCAGCGGTTGCGGCATCTGTGTTTCTTTGACGGCCCCGGTGTCGACGCGGATGGGTTCGATGATCGGGCGCGGCACGTGATGGTCGAGGACCCGGTGGGTCGGTTGGTCGCGACCTTGCGCTTGCTGGAGGGGGCCGATGGCTATGCGGCACAGTTCTATGATTTGTCCGGGCTCGCTGCGTTGGGCGTGCCGATGCTTGAGGTCGGCCGGTTCTGCGTGGCCCCTGATGTGCTGGATGCGGATATCCTGCGCGTCGTCTGGGGCGCGCTGACTGCTTATGTGGATGCGGCAGGGTTCGCGGTGCTGTTTGGCTGCGCCAGTTTTGCGGGAACGGACCCGGTGGTTTACGGTCGCGCGTTGGCACGGCTGGGGCGGTTTGCCGGGCCGGACGATCTGCGCCCTGTGGTGCGATGCGATGCGGTGCCATTGGCGGATTGTGCCCCTACGGGCAACGGGCCGTTGCCGCCGCTTTTGCGCACCTATCTGGCGATGGGCGGCTGGGTGGGTGATGAACTGATCATCGATCCGGTGATGCGGACGATGCATGTCTTTACCTGTCTGGAGGTGGCGAAAGTTCCTGCCGCCCGTGCCCGCGCGCTGCGTGCTCTTGCGCAGGAGCCCGTGCTGCCATAGCAGGCGGGCATGGCACGTGCTCCTTTACTTCAACTGTCCGATATCGCGCTCACTTTCGGGGGTGATCCTGTGTTTGAGGATCTGTCTTTGGTGGTTCAACCGGGGGATCGGGTGGCGTTGGTCGGGCGCAACGGGTCGGGCAAATCGACCTTGATGAAGGTGATGGCCGGGCTGGTGGAAGCCGATAGCGGTGCGCGCGTTTTGTCGCCAGGTGTGACCGCGGGCTATATGGAGCAGGACCCGACAATGGCGGGGTTTGCGACGCTGGGCGACTATGCGGCGAGCGGGCTGGAACCTGACGAGGCCTATAAGGTCGATATGGTGGCCGAAGGGCTGAAGTTTGATCCTGCGGGCCCGGTTGAGACCGCTTCCGGCGGCGAGCGTCGCCGGGCGGCGCTGGCCAAGCTGATGGCCGAGGCGCCGGAACTGATGCTGCTCGATGAGCCGACCAACCATCTGGATATCGAGGCGATTGCCTGGCTGGAAAATGAGCTGAAACAAACGCGTGCGGCGTTTGTGTTGATTTCCCACGACAGGGCGTTTTTGCGCGCGCTGACCCGCGCGACGCTATGGATTGATCGTGGGCAGGTCCGCCGGGCCGAACAGGGGTTCGACCGGTTCGAGGAATGGCGCGACAAGATCTGGGAGGAAAAGGACCAGCAGCGCCACAAGCTGAACCGCAAGATCAAAGCTGAGGCGAGGTGGGCGGTCGAAGGGATTTCTGCGCGCCGCAAGCGTAATCAGGGTCGGGTGCGTGCCTTGCAGGAACTGCGTGCGGAGCGAGCGAGCCAGATCAAGCGGCAGGGTACGGCGGCTATGTCGTTTGAGGGCGGGCAAACCTCCGGGCGCAAGGTGATGGAGGCGTTTGGGCTGACAAAGGCGTTCGAAGGCAAGCAGATCGTGCGCGACTTTGATCTGACCGTGCAGCGCGGTGATCGGATTGCCTTTGTTGGGCCCAATGGTGTTGGAAAAACAACGCTGATCAAGATGTTGCTGGGGCAGGTTGAACCGGATGAAGGTCGGGTCAAGTTGGGCACCAATCTGGATATCGCGGTGTTCGATCAGAACCGCGCGGCGCTGAACCCGGAAATGTCGTTGTGGGAAAACCTGGCCACCGATCCTGAACTGGGTGTGTCCGGCAAGTCCGATCAGATCATGGTGCGCGGGCAGCCGAAACATGTGGTGGGTTATCTGAAGGAATTTCTGTTTGACGAGGCGCAGGCCCGCGCGCCGGTCCGGTCGCTGTCGGGGGGCGAGAAGGCCCGGTTGCTGCTGGCGCGTCTGATGGCGCGGGAGAGTAACCTGCTGGTGCTTGATGAGCCGACCAACGATCTGGATATCGAAACGCTGGATTTGTTGCAGGATATTTTGGGTGACTATGACGGGACGGTCCTGCTGGTCAGCCACGACCGGGATTTCCTGGACCGGGTGGCGACGACCACGATTGCGATGGAAGGCAACGGGCAGGCGGTGGTCTATGCCGGGGGCTGGTCGGATTATCGTGCGCAGCGGGGTGGAGACTTTGCGGAGGCAGCTGTGGCGACCAAGCCGCTGGCGAAGAAGGAAAAACCGGCGGAAAAGAAGCAGGTGGCGACAGGGTTGTCGTTTACCGAAAAGCACCGGTTGGAGGAACTGCCCGGCGTGATCGAGCGGCTGGGGGCAGAGATTGCGAAGCTGGAGGCGTTGTTGGCGGACCCGGACCTGTTCACCCGCGAACCGGTGAAGTTTCAGAAGGCCACAGATGCGCTGGTACAGCGGCAAGAGGCGCTGGCAGCGGCAGAGGATGAGTGGTTGATGCTGGAGGAGAAAGCGGCGGGATGATGGGTGGGAGTATCTATCCTACGGGTGGTTGTCCGGCGGCGGAGGCATGGAAAGTGTGACGACCGTTGGCAAGGTTGTCTTGCGATTGGCCGGTTAGGGCCCTCCGCGCCATCCAGATTTCTGGCGAGATAGACATTTAGTGAGCCACAGATTGAAGTTTGATGAACGATGTCCAATTACAATAGCGCTCTCCATGGTTGAATAGGAAACTGAAGTTGAAGGATGAGATAACCTTTGCGCGATTGCCCGAAATCGCGCCAAGCGAAATCATGGCTCATATGTCCGATCCCCGTGTGGCCGAGCATATGCCTCTATTGACGTTCCAATGGGATGAAGCTGCTGTGGCCAAATTTGTCGCGTCCAAGGAAGAATGCTGGAACCGCGATGGGCTTGGGCATTGGGCGGTATTGTCGAACGACCGCTATGTGGGATGGGGTGGTTTTCAAAAGGAAGGAGATGAATGGGACTATGGATTGGTTCTCATGCCCGAAGCTTTTGGGTTGGGCGTTCGTGTCTCGCGAAAGGCAATCGCGTTTGCTATTGCTGATGAGCGAATTCCATTCGTGACTTTTCTGCTGCCTCCATCGCGGAAGAATCAAAGCGCGCTCGACCGGATCGGGGCAGCATTCGTTGGAAAGGTGGACTACGACGGGTCAACATTTCTCAAATACCGGCTTGAGACTCCGTAACGGTTTTGTCCATCTTGCCGATGTCTGATCGGCAATTGCGTACCTCTATGATCATTGCTGCCCTCACGGCATCCGCAGTGCTCCATCCAGTCGGATTGTCGTTCCGTTCAGGTAGTCGCATGTGATGATGAACTGTGCGAGGGCGGCGAATTCGGATGGCTCGCCGAGCCGGGCGGGGTAGATGACGTCCTTGGCAAGACCGTCCATCACCTCTTGCCCAAGCCCTTCGAGCATGGGGGTCCGGAAGATGCCGGGTGCGATGGCCATGACCCGGATTTTGTTGCGCGCAAGGTCGCGCGCCATGGGCAATGACAGCCCGGCGATGCCTGCCTTGGAGGCAGCGTAGGCGCTTTGCCCTTTTTGCCCGTCGAAGGCGGCGACGGAGGCGGTGTTGATGATAACGCCGCCGTCGGTCATACCCGCGGCGGCGAGCCGGGCCACGTTGAATGTGCCGTTGAGGTTGATGTTGATGGTCCGGTTGAAGCTGGCCTGCGTGTGCGGCCCATCGCGGCCCAGTGTTTTTTCCGCGGTGGCGATGCCGGCGCAGTTGATGGCGGCGTTCAGCCCGCCCATGGCGTCGACGGCGTTGTCGAGACCCTTTTGCACGCTGTCTTCATCCGTCACGTCCACTTGCGCGAAATATGCGCCGATGTCATTGGCATAGCCTGCCCCGCCGGGGTTCTGGTCGAAAATGGTGACAAGTGCGCCTGCCTCCATCAGCCCTTTGGCGGTGGCGGCCCCGAGGCCGGAGGCTCCACCGGTGACGATGGCGCGGGTTTGTGTGATGTCCATGCTGGCCCCTCCTGTTTGGGGCAAGGTGCCTGAGCATGAGGCGAAAGGGAAGTTGCGATCAGTCGGGCCCTGCCACAAAACCACCGGCACCGACAACGGCGATGCCATCGCCATTGGCATTCCGTTTGGTGATGTCAAACCCGACAATGCCGCCGATATTGTCGGCCTCTGGCCCGTAGAAGACGCCGCCGATTTCCGATGCGGACGTACAGGTGAAACCGGCCCCGCAATTGGCCACTGTCAGATCGCCAGCAAAGCCGTTTCCGATGATTGCGGTGGGTGCGAGTTCAAGTTCAAACACCTCTCGGGATACTGACGTCTCGTCTTCGAGATCGATGGTTTAGGATCCGGTGATGTTGCCGCTACCGAAATCGGCTTCGAAGAAAGCGCTGGTGCTGCCGCGAAAGCCGTCTTCCAGAACGTTGCCATCAAGATCGGATACGGTGCCTGCATAGAATGACGTGCCGGTGTAGAACACGCGACCGGTGGTACCGGCAATCTCGGCCGGATTGGTTTCAAATCCGACGATGGTATAGCCGACGGTTTCCTCATTCACCGGATTGACGGAAGCGCCGCTGTTGAATTCCAAGACCTGGGCGAAGTTGCCGTCAAGTGTTCGGCTGCGGATTGATGATCCGTCGGCCCGAAATGCCTCTCGCTCCACGAAGGTGATCGTTTCATCGGCAAAGGTAACAGTGAAATTTTCGCTGTCGATCTGTCCAAGCACGTCGTCGGAGGTCAGAAACCGGGCGGCATCCGTATTGGGGTCGCGCACATAGCGCACCATGCGGAGCTTGCTGGTTTGCCCGTCAAGATCGTTGAGCTGGCTGACATCATCTGCGTAGCCTAGCCCGTTGCCGCCGGTGTCCGGATTGGTACTGCCGAAGAAGAAGCCGGGTGGTTGAGCCACGTCTGTGCCACCACAGGCGGCAAGTGTCAGGAGTGCGCCCGTGAGCGTCAGAGATCTGGTCATGCGTTTACCCTTTCGATGATCTTGCGGCGGAAGGCCGGGTTGTCATCAGGGTTACGCGCGGATGCGCGGCTTTATTCTGATATCTCTTTTTTGGCTGCGTTTGTCAGAACCAGAGTGTCACGCCCAGATCGAGCCCGGTGGCTTCGTATTCATCCTGTCCTAGCCCGTCGACGAAAAGCCCGGCCGAGACCTGCCAGACATCGGCGTTGTAAAACTCTATCCCGAGGTCGACCCGTCCGCGCAGATCGTCGGGCACCTGTTCCCCTGCGGATGCACCAAAGCCCAGGATACCGGCGCCACCGATCACGATATCGCCTTGCGCCCCACCAAAGGTGATGGGCACATAGGCCTTTGCGCCCAGATTGGCCTGTCCATATTGGATCGTCTCGGCCTCGACCGGTGTGATGCCAAGCGTGTAGGCATCCATCCTGTCCTCGAACCAGCTGACGCCGCCATTGGGGACCAGAAGCAGGCCATCAGACAGTTCCTGGGTGGTGAGAAGCTGAATCGCGGCGAGCCAGCGCTGGCTTTTGACGTTATCGGCCCGTGCCCCGAAATTGGCGATGTCATTGCTGGTTTCGCCGGCCAATAGCCGCGCATCAACCGTCAGCCCCGCCCATTGCTGGATGCCATAAAGCCCGGCCATATAGCCGGTGGCGTCGAACGTGCCGCCGTCAGACCCGTCCTGAAAGGCGAAGTCGTTTTGCAGCATAATCCCGAAAATACCGTTTGGCCCGCTGACGATATCCCCGCCAATCGTGACGATGCCCAGATCCAGATCATCGCCACCCAGCGATGACCGCCGTCCGCTGAGCGAAAACCAGGCCGGGCCGTTATACCCTTCCAGTTCCGCGACGCCTGTTCCCTGGGTGGTTTCGATATCATCAAGAGGGCCCAGCGGACGCGACAGCCGGTCGGTCTGGCTGAACAGAATGGTCGAGACGCGCGAATCGAGAAAAATCCGGGTCGATTTTTCCTGACTGATCTGTTCATCGGATTTGGCAGGGACTGTCTGTGCCACCGCTGGGGCCGCGAAGCCCAGAAGCGTTATTCCTGCCACCAGTGTCAGGTATTTCAATATGCGCATCAGGACCCCATCCATTTGATTTTAATGGGGACTGGTAGCCATGATTATACAGGCGGGGCAATGCCCCGGCCTGGTTTGCGCGGTTCCTTGCCGGTCAGTTCTGTTTTCCAGACCCGCGCATGCCAGCGGTACTCCCGCAGACCTCAGAACCAGAGCATAACGCCGAAATCCGCGCCGAATGCCTCATATTCGTCCTGACCCAGCCCGTCGGCGAAGATCTTGCCGGATACTGACCAGGCATCGGCCCGGAAGAGTTCCAGCCCAAGGTCGACGCGTCCGCGCAGGTCATCGGGAATCTGGTCGTCGCCATCGGCCCCGAACCCTTTGATCCCGCTGGCGGCCAGTAGCAGATTGCCATCTGTAGCGCCCAGCGTGACCGGGATCAGCAGGGTGCCCCCGATATCAGCCTGACCATAGCTGACTTTTTCCTCTGCCACATTCGTGAAGCCGAGTGTGTAGGCGTCCATCTCGTCCTCAAACCAGCCGACGCTGATATGGGGGACCAGAAAGTTGCCATTGTCGAACTGGTTCTGTCCGGACATCTGAACGGTGGCGAGCCAACGTGTGCTTTCGACATCGTCTGCCCGGTTACCGCCGCCGCTGACATCGGTTTTGGACTGCCCCGCCAGCAATCGCGCGTCGAAATTCAGCGGTCCGCTTTGCACGATGCCATAGACGCCGAGCATGTAACCCGTGGCGTCATAGCTGTTGCCGGTTGGTCCGTCCTGAAATGAGAAATCGTTTTGCAGCATGACGCCGAGGATTGTCGTTTCCCCCACGAAGATGTCACTGCCGATAGTGGCGATCCCCAGATCGAGGTCAGCATCGTCGCGTGTTGACCAGCGCCCGCTCAGCGTGGCCCACAGCGGTCCGGAATAACCGCCAAGGTCCGCATCAGTGTTCTGTGTTGCTTCGATGCCGAAATTCTGCGCTGCGCGGCGGGCCAGCACATCAGGCTGTTCGCTGATAATGGCGACCGCTCGGCTGCCGGTGTAGCAACTCGATGCCTCAATATCGGGTTCGTTTTCCTCTCCGCGGATGAGGTCGGTACATTGCGCGACCGCGGAGGTGGCGCCGCCAAACCAAAGGGCGGCCATAAGTGCAGTTGATGAAAATGTCTTAAACAAGCGGGTCATGATTTTACCCCTCCATTTACTAGAATGCGGCGATTGTCCGCGAAATGGGGGGTAAAATCAATTCTTTAGGCGGTTTTGTTTCCGCAATGTGACTTATGGGGCCGTCATTAGCCGTCGAAGTTCACTTCTTCCATGATCCGCAAGGCGGTTGGCCGGTTGGCCGCCAGTTCACTGAGGCTGGTGTCATCGGGTGTAAAACCACCCCAACCTGCGACCAGATCAGAGACTGGCGCGCCTTCGAGGACCGGGTATTCGTAGTTGAGCTCTGCATAGATCGACTGGGCCTCTGGCGAGACCAGGAATTCCATCAGCTGCAACGCCTCATCCCGGTTGGGGGCCGCGTTGGTCATGGCCACGCCGGAGACGTTCACATGGGTGCCCCCATCCGCGAATTCGGGGAAGACGATGCGCACGGAATTGGCCCATTCGGTCTGTTCGGAGTCTTCCAGCATCTTGCCCATGTAATAGGTGTTGCCCAGGCTGATATCGCATTCGCCCGCCCAGATTGCCTTGACCTGTGCCCGGTCATTGCCTTCGGGTTTGCGGGCGAGATTGCTTTGCACGCCAGCCGCCCAATCCTTGGCCGCGTCTTCACCGGCATGGCTGATCACGGCGGACATCAGGGCGAGGTTATAGTTATGCAGGCCCGAGCGGGTGCAGATCCGTCCTTCCCATTTGTCGGAAGCGAGGTCTTCGTAGGTGGTCACTTCGCCTTCGGCCACGCGGTCATTGGAGGCATAGACGATCCGCGCGCGTGTGGTCAGACCGAACCACAGGTTTTCATCGCTGCGCAGGGCGGCGGGGATGGCGTTGGTCAGAACTTCGCTTTCGACCGGCTGAATGACACCCGCATCGACGATCTGTTTGAGGTTGGCAATATCGACCGTCATCACCAGATCGGCGGGGGACCGTGCGCCTTCGGCACGCAGTCGTTCAACGAGGCCGTCATCGACAAAGGCTAGATTGACGGCGATCCCGGTTTCGGCGGTGAACGCATCCATCACCGGCTGGATCAGCTCTGGCTGGCGGGTTGTGTAGACATTGACATCGGCCAGCGCGGGGGCGGCGATGGCGGCGCATGTGGTGGCAAGAAGAAGAGTACGCAAAGACATTTTCCAAGCTCCGGTTAATGATGCTTGCTATAAATCCGACTCTTTTGGTCAGGTCAATACCTGAATAAATTAGTCGGGCATTATTCCGCGACTTTTTCCTGTGCCTTCACCGCGTCCCAGAGCGCATCCATCTCCGTCAGATCACTTTGCGCCGGGCTGCGCCCCTTGTCGGCCAGTGCGTCTTCGACGGCGGCGAAACGCCTTGTGAATTTGGCATTTGCGCTGCGCAGGGCCGCCTCTGGGTCGATATCCAGATGCCGCGCCAGATTGGCCACGACAAAGAGAAGATCGCCGAATTCTTCCTCGATTTCCTGCTGTGACAGGGTGTTGCGGGCTTCGACCAGTTCGCCTGCTTCTTCGACGATCTTGTCGATCACATGGGTTGTGTCGGGCCAGTCGAACCCGACCCGTGCTGCCCGTTTCTGCAGTTTGACCGCCCGGGTCAGGGCGGGCAGGCCAACCGCAACCCCGTCCAATGTGCGGGTCTGTTTTTTGCCGGCTCGTTCGGTGGCTTTGATCTTTTCCCAGTCGGCGGTTTGCTGTTCTGCGGATTTGTCCCGGCTTTCGTCACCAAAGACATGGGGGTGGCGGGCGACCATCTTGTCGCTGATCGCTTTGACCACGGTGTCGAAAGTGAAGTGCCCGGCCTCTTCACCCATTTGAGTGTGATAGACCGTTTGCAGCAGCAGATCGCCAAGCTCGCCTTCGAGTTCGGACCAGTCGCTACGGGCGATGGCGTCGGCGACCTCGTAAGCCTCTTCGATCGTGTAGGGGGCGATGGTGTTGAAATCCTGCTCGATATCCCAGGGGCAGCCAGTGTCAGGGTTGCGCAGGCGGCGCATGATCTCCAGCAGGCGCGGCATGCCGCCATCGGTATCGTGGATCAGGCTGTCGTTCGTCATGGTCCCTCGCTTTCGTGAGGCGACGCTAACGAAATGGCCGGACCGCGCCAAGGTCCGGGGCCTTGTCATATAAGTAGAAGCAAAGCCGTGCTTCTGCGCGTGGCTTTGCTTCTGCTTCTTGACCTGCTTAGAAGTGAAAGGCCGCCCGGATTTTCAGTGTATCGGCTGTCGCATCGAGGTCGGTTAAATCGAATTCCTGGGAGCCTGAGCGCGTGATGTATTCAGCGCCAATCTCGAAAGTATCGCCCATAATGAACGCGGCACCCACGCCTGCGCCAAAGCCGGTTGCGCTGATGTCATTGGGTCCATATTCGCCGCTGATCGACGACAGAGTCAAAATGCCGTAGAGCAGAACGTCACCGGCAGGGACACCGGCTGTTGCCTTCAGGTCAACGACGAAGTCAACAAAAACCTCGCCGTCGGTGTTTTCCGCTTCAGGTGTAAACTCAACAGCGAGTTCGCCGCCGTAAACAAAGCCACTGGACTGGGCCCTTGACCCAAAGAAAACACCAAAGCCTTCGCTATCTTCGAAGTCGACATCGGGATCGATATCGGTTGTAACATCATAGCTGAGGTTTGTTACGGTTCCGAATGATACACCGGCATAATACCCGTTCCAGTCAGCCGTTGAGGCCGTGGGGATCAGGCTGGCGAGGGCAAGAGCAGAAATCATTTGAAGACGAGCCATGTCTAGTGGTCCTTTATGTGCGTCAAGGTCAATTGCCGGTGCAGATAAGCCGATACCGTAGACCTTGGAATGCCCGAATTCTGGCAATTTTAAGATGTGTTTCGTAAGCCACACTTGCACAAAGGCTGTGTTGATTGATCATCATGAACTGCCTTGCATTACGGGCGCTTGCACGACATCCTTTGCGCTCTCACAGGGTGGTGGGGAACGCCGTATGCTGGTTTAGGAGTGTCTGATGCCCATCATCAACCGCATCGCTGATTTTGCTGACGATATGACCGCCTGGCGCAGGCATTTGCATGCGTACCCTGAGTTGCGGTTTGAGTGTTATCAGACCGCGGCATTCGTGGTGGAGCGGCTGCGTGAGTTTGGTGTGGACGAGATCCATGAGGGTATTGCCACATCCGGTGTTATTGCCATCATCGAAGGGACGGGCGGTGGCCCGACCATCGGGTTGCGTGCCGATATGGATGCTCTGCCGATGGATGAGATTACCGGTCTTGATTATGCCTCGACCGTGCCGGGCCGCATGCATGCCTGTGGGCATGACGGCCACACGACGATGCTGCTGGGGGCGGCACGTTATCTGGCCGAAACCCGTAATTTCGCGGGCCGCGTCGCGCTGATCTTTCAACCTGCCGAGGAGGGCGGCGGCGGGGCCGAGGTGATGGTGAATGAGGGGGTTCTGGACCGGTTCGAGATTGCCGAGGTCTATGCCCTGCACAATGCGCCGGGTACGCCGGTGGGTGCGTTTTACACCACGCCCGGGCCGATCATGGCGGCGGTGGATACGTTCCATATCCATATCACTGGCCGTGGCGGTCATGGCGCGATGCCGCATGAGACCGCCGATCCGATTGTGGCGGCTGTGGGTATGGTGAACGCGATCCAGACCATCGTCAGCCGCAACCATTATGCGCAGGATGATCTGGTCGTGTCGGTGACCCAGATCCATACCGGGTCGGCGGACAACATCGTGCCGGAAACGGCCTATATCAATGGCACCGTTCGCACCTTCAAACGGCAGGTGCAGGGCATGGTCATGGCCCGGCTGGAACAGATCGTGGCCGGGCAGGCGGCGGCCTATAGTGTTGAGGCGGAGCTGGACTATGAGGTTGGTTATCCCGCAACGATCAATGATCCGGATCGTACGGCCTTTGCCGCGGGTGTGGCACGTGAGGTCGCGGCCGAGGTGATTGACGATGCGGGCCGCGAGATGGGCGCGGAGGATTTCGCCTATATGCTGGAGAAGCGCCCGGGGGCCTATCTGTTTGTTGGCAATGGGGACACGGCGGGTCTGCATCATCCGGCCTATGATTTTGACGATGCGACGGCCCCGGCTGGTGCGTCGTTTTTTGCCCGGCTGGTGGAGCGGGCGTTGCCGCTGGGATGATCAAATTTCTAGAAATTTGATCCCTCCGGGGGGAGTGTTTTGGGAAGAAAGAAGAGGGTCGCATGGCGCTTGAGGATGCAAAGAGGCAGGTTGATCTGGCGTTTACGCGGGCCGATCGCCGTGGGCTGGCCTATGAGAACGCCTTTGGCGGGGCGGTGTCGTTTCTGCGCCGCGCCTATAGCAAGGATCTGACCGGCGTCGATCTGGTGGTGACCGGTGTGCCGTTCGATCAGGCGGTGACCCATCGCCCCGGTACACGGTTCGGACCCCGTGCTATCCGCGAGGCATCCTGCCTGCAGCCTTATGATCCGCCCTATGGCTGGGACGGGTTTGATCCTTTGTCGGAATTTTCCATCGTCGATTATGGCGATGTGGCATTTGATTATGCCAATGTGCCGGGTGTGCCTGCGCTGGTGGAGGCGCATGTGGCAGGCATATTGGCGGCGGGGCCGGGGACCGTGACGCTGGGCGGCGATCATTTCATTACCTTGCCGATCCTGCGCGCCTATGCCGCCAAATACGGGCCGATGTCGGTGATCCAGTTCGATGCGCATTCGGACCTGTGGCCGGATGATGATATGGACCGGATCGATCACGGGACGTTCATGTATAAGGCGGTCAAGGCAGGGTTGGTGGATGTGTCCCGGTCGGTGCAGATCGGGATACGCACGGAATGCGCCGATTATCTGGGGATGCCTTATATTGATGCCCGGACCTGTCACGAACTGGGCAGCGCCTATGTCGTGGATCGTGTGAAGGCGATTGTGGGCGATCATCCGACCTATGTGACGTTTGATATCGATGCGCTTGATCCTGCATTTGCCCCCGGTACCGGCACCCCGGTCTGGGGTGGTCTGGCCAGCTGGCAGGCAGCGGCGATCCTGCGCGATCTGGCGGGGGTCAGTGTGGTGGGCGGTGATGTGGTGGAGGTGTCGCCGCCTTATGACACGACCGGGGCGACCGCGATTGCCGGGGCGCATGTGGCGATGGAGCTTTGCTGTCTTGCGCTTTGGAACAAAAGGAAAAAGTGATGCCGAACCAGCCGATTTCCGGGAATGATCTGGCGCGGTTTTCGGGGCTGCAGACATTCATGCGCCTGCCGGAGGCCGCGTCGGCTGCGGGTCTTGATGTGGGATTTATCGGGATTCCGATGGATATCGGCACGTCCTGGCGGTCGGGCACCCGGATGGGGCCGAAGCAGTTGCGCGAGCAATCGGCGATGATCCGTCCCTATAATATCCAGACCGGCGCGGCACCGTTTGATGCGCTCCAATGTGCCGATCTGGGTGATGTGCCGATCAATACGTTTTCTCTGAGCGAGAGTATTCGCATCGTTACAGAGGTTTACGCGGCGCATTTGACGCATGATTTCGTGCCGATGACATTGGGTGGCGATCATACCCTGACCCTCCCGGTGCTGCGGGCGGTGGCGGCCAAACATGGCCCGCTGGCGGTCGTGCATGTGGATGCCCATGCGGATGTGAATGACGAGATGTTCGGCGAGCGCGAGACCCATGGCACGGTGTTTCGGCGGGCCTATGAGGAGGGTCTGATCACGCCCGACCGCGTGTTTCAGATCGGGTTGCGCGGTACCGGGTATACGGCAGATGATTTTACCGAGGCGGCCGAGTGGGGGTTCAACCAGTATCTGGCGCCGCAGTTGTGGCACAAGTCGCTGACCCCGCTGGCGGCTGAGATCAAGGCGAAGATCGGTGATCAGAAAACCTATGTGACCTATGATATCGACAGTCTGGATCCGGCCTATGCCCCGGGGACGGGGACGCCGGAGATTGGTGGCCTGACGACGCCGCAGGCGATGGAACTGATCCGTGGGTTGCGGGGGTTGAACATCGTCGGCTGTGATCTGGTCGAGGTGTCGCCGCCCTACGATCCGTCAGGGAACACAGCTCTGACCGGGGCGAACCTGATGTTCGAGATGCTGTCGATCCTGCCGGGTGTGCCGTATCGGTAGCTGTGCAAAGCGCCACCTTGCCCCAATACTGTACCTGATGCAGACTGATATGTGGGGGAGGTATGTGTGATGACATCCAAGACCGCAGGTTCCACACCACAAGGCAATCTGACGCCGCAGCAGCCCGGCAGGCCCGTCGTCAACAAGGTGACGGCGGATGATATCACCGAGGCACTGAAGGCTGGATTTTCCGACTTTCTGGCGCGCCCGGTCATGAGCGGCTTTTTTGGTCTGTTCTATGCGCTGTTCGGCATTCTGTTTGTTTGGGTCCTGTTCTGGCTTGGCGAGGTTTGGATGGTCATTCCTGCCGCGATCGCCTTTCCGCTGGTGGCCCCGTTTGCGGCCGCCGGGCTTTATGAAATGTCGCGCCGGTTGCAGAAGGCAGAGAGCTTTGGCTGGCCGGACATCCTTTCCGTCATGGCCCGGCAACGCAAGCGCGAGATGGGCTGGATGGCCTTTGTCACGCTGTTCATTTTATGGGTGTGGTTTTACCAGTTTCGAACCGTGTTGGTGATCGTGCTGCAGAATGCGTCCTTTTCGGATTTGGACGGGTTTGTGAACACCGTGTTCTTCACATCCGAAGGCTGGACGTTCCTTGCCATTGGCACTTGCGTTGGCGCGTTATTGTCGGCCGTCCTCTTTTCGGTGACGGTGGTGGCGATGCCCATGTTGCTCGACCGGGACATCGATTTCATTTCTGCCATGCTGACGTCGCTTCGCGTCGTTCAGGAAAATCCTGCGGTCATGCTGGGCTGGGCGGCGATTATCACCGTCACCATGCTGTTGTCGTTGGTTCCGGCGTTTCTGGGCCTGATTTTCACGCTGCCGATCCTGGGGCACACCACATGGCATCTTTATCAGCGGGCTGTGGCCCCGGCGGAGGAATGATCGTTGTAGCGGGTCTTCAGCCCGACACTACCTGTCGGTCAGATAATCGGCTGAGACATAGCCGCTGACCTCTGGCGCGTCGACCAGTGAAACCTCGCACCAGAGTTGGCCGACTTCGGTCACGCAGGTCCGCCGGTTGAGTTCGGTGCCCTCCGGCAGGCCCATGATGATGTTGAAGCCCAGGCTGGGGCCGGATCGCAGTTTCAGCAATTCATCGCCAGTGCCGGTGACGACGACCCTGTCCGTGCCAAGTGTGGCGCAGCCAGCGGCCAGAGTGAGGGCAAAGAGCGTACAAAGGGTTTGGCGCTGCATGATATTACCTTTTTGTTTTGCCTTCGATAGCGCGGCCATTGCCCAAAGCCTAGTGTGTTCTTGCGGCATGGTTTGGGCTGGCAGCCCGCGCGCAGAATGCGTACACAGCGCGTAGACCTGTTTTACATGCACCGAGCTGAAGGAGCGATGCCGATCCATGCGAATTCTAGCCTTTCTGTTGGTATTTGTGCTTGTGGTTGTGGCCTATATCCGGCTTGCGCCGACCAACGCGGCACGCTGGCACAAATTGCCGGATATGGCGGAGCCGGGGGATACGTCCGAGGAGGGTGGGTTTTTGTCGGTCCGCCGCATTACGGCCCCCGCTGATGAGGTGTTGAAGGCGGTGGAGCAGCGTGCGCTGGCCACGCCGCGCACCCATCTGATCAAGGGCAGTGTGGATGAGGGTATGATGACATTTCAGAGCCGTTCGCTGGTCATGGGTTTTCCCGATCATACGACGGTGACGGTGCAGGGGGACCTTTTGGTGATCTATGGTCGCCTGCGCTTTGGCCGGTCGGATCTGGGGGTCAACCGCGCCCGGATCGCGGGCTGGCTGGAAACGCTTGGCCCCTTGACCGAGCCGCTGTGATGCGCCAATCGGTGCTGTATGATAGCGCCTGAAAAAATCGAACAGATCATTGACCGTTTCCAGTTTCTGGAGGCGAAGATGGCTGATGGCGCGGCAGGGTCCGAGATTGCCGTGTTGGGCCGCGAATATGCTGAATTGCGCCCCGTGGTGGAGACAGTCACGGCCTACAAGGATCTGGTTAGTCAGATTGCCGATGCCGAGGCGATGCTGGCCGACCCGGAGATGAAGGAACTGGCCGAGGCGGAACTGCCGGAGTTGAAGGCGCGACTGGAAGCGTCTGAGCATGATGTGCAGCTGGCGCTGTTGCCTAAGGACGCGGCCGATGCCCGTCCGGCGCTGCTGGAAATCCGACCTGGTACGGGCGGTGATGAGGCATCGCTATTCGCGGCTGATCTGCTGCGGATGTATCAGCGCTATGCCGAAAAGCAGGGCTGGCGATTTGAAATTCTGGAAGAAAGCCTGACAGAGTTGGGCGGTATCAAGGAAGTTGTTGCGCGCATTGCGGGCGATGGTGTCTTTGCCAGGATGAAATACGAAAGCGGTGTGCATCGCGTCCAGCGCGTGCCGGAAACGGAAAGCGGGGGGCGCATTCATACCTCTGCCGCGACCGTTGCGGTGCTGCCGGAGGCAGAGGATGTGGATATCGAGATCAACCCGGCTGACATCCGGATTGATACGATGCGGGCGTCGGGATCGGGTGGCCAGCATGTCAACACGACCGACTCAGCGGTGCGTATCCTGCATGAGCCGACCGGGATCATCGTGGTCAGTTCCGAAAAATCGCAGCATCGTAACCGCGAGATTGCGATGCAGGTTTTGAAAACCCGACTGTTTGATCTGGAACGTCAGCGGGTCGATAGCGAGCGCTCTGCCGATCGTAAATCGCAGGTGGGGTCTGGTGACCGGTCGGAGCGCATTCGCACCTACAACTTTCCGCAGGGCAGGATGACGGATCACCGGATCAATCTGACCCTGTATTCGCTGGGACAGGTGATGCAGGGCGATCTGGATGAGGTTATCAACGCATTGCAAGCCGATGCGCAGGCCACGCTGCTGGCCGAGATGGGCGCGTGACCCGCCCGCTGACAGGCAGCCAGATGCTGCTTGCAGCGACCAAAACCCTGAGTGATGCCGGTGTGCCGGATGCGGCGCGTGATGCGCGCAAGCTATTTGCCTATGCGTCAGGGGTCGAGGCATGGCGGCTGACCCTGACCTTGCCCGAACCTGTGACCGACGAGGTGCGAGACCGGTTTGATTTGCTGATTTCGCGCCGTGCGGCCCGCGAGCCTGTGTCCCACCTGATCGGCACGCGAGAGTTTTATGGCCGCAGTTTTGAGGTCACAGCAGATGTGCTGGATCCGCGTCCGGAAACCGAAACACTGATCGATGCGGCGTTACGCAATAACTTTGCCCGGGTTCTCGATCTTGGCACCGGGTCGGGCTGTATTCTGGTAACGCTTCTGGCCGAGATGCCCCACGCGATTGGTGTGGGGGGTGATGTCTCTGCCGCCGCGCTGGCAGTCGCCGAGCGGAATGCCCGACGTCACGGTGTCGATGATCGTGCCACATTTGTGCAAAGCGACTGGATGGCGTCCATTCCGCAGCCCTTTGATCTGATCGTGTCGAACCCGCCTTACATTGCGGGCGACGAAATGGCGGGGCTGTCGCCCGAAGTGCGCGGGTTTGAGCCACGCATGGCGCTGACGGATGAGGGCGACGGGTTGTCGGCCTATCGGGCGATCATTGCGCAGGCAATCCCGGCCTTGATGCCGGGCGCATCGCTGTTGCTTGAAATCGGTCCGACACAGGGACATGCGGTGGGGCAACTGATGCGGGACGCCGATTTGCGGAACGTGACGGTCATTCCCGATCTGGACGGGCGGGACCGGGTGGTCGCGGGCCAAATGGTGGGATTTGACGCGGCAACCCGCCGATAAGTGGCAAAAACCTGCATTTCGACCAATTTATGCTTGTCTTGCGTGGCCTGCCATGCTTATTCAATGGCATCAGCAGGAACGAGGGCCGTTCGGACCTCTCCGCCGATTTGCCGCCAAAACATCGCAAGGCCATATTTTTGAGACACGCATAAGGCGTGATGCACGGTCAGCGAAACGACAGCCAAAGGCTTGAAAGCATATCAATGAGATCATCGAAGTCACGGTCGCGGAATAAGAACCGCAACAACCGGCCCTCGGGCGGGAATATCATCAACCGGGTGTTTGACAGCTCGGGTCCTGATGGCAAGGTGCGCGGCACCCCGCAACAGATCATCGAGAAGTATAATCAGTTGCACCGCGATGCGTTTTTGTCGGGTGACCGGGTGGATGCCGAAAACTTTGCTCAGCATGCCGAGCACTACACTAGGATGCTGGCCGAAGCGCAGCGTGAGGTGGATGCCAAGCGCGAAGAGCAGGAAGAACAGAACCGTCAGCGTCAGGCCGAACGTGATCGCGAACGCAATGAACGCCTGAAAGCACAGGAAGCCGCGGCCAATGACCCGGCCGCGATGGATCAGCCAGCGGTTGATATCCCCGAGCAGGATAGCGGTCTGGTGGAAACGCCGGAAGAAAAACCCAAGCCGCAACGGGCCCGCAAGCCACGCCCGCCACGCAAGCCGCGTCCGAACCCCGATGAGGGGGACAACCCGGGGGGTGACAGCGCCCCAGAGGCCGCAGAGTGATAGATCAGCCCTCCGATTTCGGGGGGCTTTCTTTTTGCAGGGTGGTGGTTGTGGGTGCCAATGGCGCGGGCAAGACCTGGTTTGCGCGGCGGCTGTCGGATCGCACGGGCGCATCGGTGATCTGTAACGATGCTTTGGCCTTGAAGACTGGTTGGGTCCAGCGCGCCCGCGCCGAGGTGCGGGCTGATATTGTTGATCGCATGTCGGCGGAGCGTTGGGTGCTTGAGGGCGGACAATCGGTGCTGATCCCGGAGGTTCTGGCGCGAGCCGATCTGGTGATCTGGCTGGATATGTCGGCCGGTTTGCGATTCTGGCGAATCATACGCCGCAGCCTGCGCTATGCCGGTCGTGTGCGCCCGGAACATCCGCCGGGCAATCGTGACTGGCCCGGTTTGCGGCAGTGGCGGTTTGCCTGGGGCGCGTTGACAAGCGGTGACCGGTTTCGCGGGACGATTGAAGCGGGGTTGGATGGGGTGGTTACCCCGGTGGTGCGGCTCAGGACGCGGGTGGAGGTTGTCGACTGGCTCAACGCCCATACCGGCGGCTGAATATGAGGTCCCGGATCAGGTCCGGGACGGTGTCACGCGAGACTGCGTGCGAGGGCGCAAAAGGCCTCAAGCCCGACCTGTTCGGCCCGTTCGGTGGGTTTGATCCCCACGGCGGTCAGGTGATCCTCGATCTCCGGGTTCACGGATTTGAGCGCCGAGCGCAGCATCTTGCGCCGCTGGTTGAAGGCGGCGGCCACGACTGTGTTCAGTATTCCGGGATCAGCCAGATAACGGGGAGCGGGCAGGGCGGTCAGATGGACCACGGCAGAGCTGACCTTGGGCGGGGGGCTGAACGCCTCTGGTGTGAGTTCCATGACGATCTGCGCGTCGGCGCGCCATTGCGCCAGCAGCGCGAGCCTCCCATAGGCTTTGCTGCCCGGTGTCGCCACGATCCTTTGTGCCACCTCGCGCTGGAACATCAGTGTCAGGCTGTCCCAGAAGGGGGGCCAAGCCGGTGGGGTCAGCCAGCGTACAAGGAGTTCAGTGCCAACGTTATAAGGCAGGTTAGCCGCGACCTTGATCGGCTGGCTGAGATGTTCAAGTGGATTGACCGTCAGCGCATCGCCGTTGATGACCTGCAGCCGTCCCGGATAGGCGTCAGCGATTTCGGCAAGGGCCGGCATGCAGCGCGGATCCTTTTCGATGGCCAGCACCTTGCGCGCGCCCTCGGCCAAAAGCCCACGCGTCAACCCGCCGGGACCGGGGCCGATTTCGAGGATGTTCGCTTGCGTCAAATCCCCCGCCAATCGCGCGATCTTGGCTGTCAGGTTGAGGTCGAGCAGGAAATTCTGCCCCAGAGATTTCTTGGCGGCCAGATCGTGTTTCGCTATCACCTCGCGCAGGGGAGGCAGCGCGTCGATCCCGCTCATCCGCGTGCTTGTGCCATTTCGGCGGCCATGCGCAGCGCTGCGATCATTGAGGTTGGATCAGCAACCCCCTTGCCCGCGATATCGAAAGCCGTGCCGTGATCGGGCGAGGTGCGGATAAACGGCAGCCCAAGCGTGACATTGACCCCGCCTGAAAAATCCAGAGTCTTGATCGGGATCAGCGCCTGATCGTGATACATGCAGACAGCCACATCATAGGTTTCGCGCGCGCTTGCGTGAAACATGGTGTCGGCGGAAAGCGGGCCGGTGATATCCATCCCCTGGGCCCGTAGCGTGGTCAGGAGTGGCGAGATCACGTCGATCTCTTCACTGCCCATTTTGCCGCTTTCGCCCGCATGGGGGTTGAGACCAGCCACCGCAATGCGCGGGTTGGCGATGCCGAAATCCTTTTGCAGCGCCTGATGTGTGATCTGAAGCGTGTCGGACAGCAGTGTTTCGGTCAGTTCCGTCGCAACGGCGGATAGCGGGATATGAATGGTTGCCGGAACCACCTTCAAAGCATCGCAGGCTAGCATCATGACCACCCGGTCGGTTTCAGCGAGTGCCGCGAGATATTCGGTGTGGCCTGGGTAGGAAAAACCGATACCGTCAATGAGCGCGGCCTTGTGAATGGGGGCGGTGCACAGTGCACTGGCTTGATTGTTCACGACGAGTTCGACACCGGTCCGGATGGCGTCGATCACACCCTGTGCATGTGCCGGATTGGCCATGCCGGGTGTGGCGGCAGAGCCGAAGTTTTGCACAAGAACCGGCAAGGCGTGACGTACGATTGCTTTGGCGTCCGCAGCCTTGCCCACGGGCTGAAACGGTGTGCCGGTTGGCAGGTGCGATGGATCGCCGATCCAGACAAGCGGCAGTTCATCCTTGAGCGCCTGCCATGCGGCGACGACAATTTCAGGCCCGATCCCGGCGGGTTCCCCGCAACTGATTGCGACAGGTTTCATCGGAACGTGATCACGGCAGAGGAGCGTAGGTCTTCGAGCAGGGCATCTGCAAAACCGGCAAGCCGCTGGCCGCGGATCTGGTTGCGCACCGCATCCGGATCAGCTTCGCCCTGACCGGCGGCGGTGCGTCCACATAACATGAGGAAAACCAGTGTTTGCCCGTTATTGCGGGTCAGGTTGTAGGACGCTTCGCCGGGATCAAGCCGGGCAAGCTCAAGCGCCACATCCTGCGGGATTTCGGATGGGGCCACATCGCTGCGGTCCAGCACCTCTGCCGGTTGGTTCCGAGCGATCCCATAAAGGTCATCGCAGGTATCCACGCTAGCGGCAATCTGGGCGGCGGTGCGCAAGCCGGCGTCTGACTGGCCACCGGGGATGTAGTAGGCCGCATAGTCAATGCTGGCAGGTGAGGCGACGGCCTGTGCGACCTCGCGTACCCCACGCATTTGAAACAGTGCTACGCCATTGGTGATGTTGATTGGATCGGTTACTTCACCGGGCCGCAGGTCCAGCAACAGGCCCCGCAATTGTGGCGGGTAGTTGGTGATTGGCAACCAGCCGAGCCGTCCGCCCTGATCGCGCGATGGCAGGGCAGAAACTTCGCGTGCTGCAGCTTCGAACGCGCCGAAGGAGCGCAGTCGAGAAATCCGTTCAGCGGCAGCTTGCGCCTGTCGTGCCCGGTTTGGCGGGGCCGGAATGATGATTTCGGACAAGAGTACTTCGATTGCCGTGGTGCTGTTGCCGCGCCCTGCGATAGCCCGTTCCACATCAGCATCGGTGATGGTGACCTGCCTGCTGAAGCGGCTGCGAATATAGTCGCGCCAGCTGATCCCGATCTCGACAAAGTCACGCAAGGTTTGGAAATCTATGCCGTTTTGCTGCAGGACCCGTGTGAATTGATCGAGATCCTGATTGGCCCGCCCGGCGAATTCCTCAAGTGCTGTATTTAGCGCCTCTTCGGTCAGGACCAGTCCGACACGGTCAAGCTCCTGCTGTTTCAGCCGATCCTCGATCAGCCCATCGCGGGCCTGTTGGTCGAGGTCACCGGGCGTGCGGAACAATTCCAGCAAACGCTTGCGTTGGTCGATCTCGTACTGGCTGATCGCCCGTTCATTGACCGTGATGGCCGGGGCGAATTGCCCTTGGGCGCCAGCGGTGCCTGCAAGGGCAAAACCCAGCATCAGGGCCAAAAGCGTGGCAAGTGACAAACGTGCGCGCATGCGGTTCCTCATCTTCTTCGTTCAGTTCGTGCAACGGGCTGCGGGGCGTCCCCCGGACCGGCCTGCGGAGAACCCGCTGATCGACCCGCTGAGCCCGAATGTTGTTGTCGGGTCTACCGTAGTGGAAGACGTGTACCTGCGCGAGGCGGAAACGTCGATGGTCACGCATTCGTTGCGCCATTCCAGCCCGATCCCGCCGCGTACCGGCCGGTCGGCGGCCACGTCATAGCGGGCGTCGAGGCTAAGTGACCACGCCTGGCTGAGTTCGAAAGCTGCATCAAGCGTCCATTCCGATACGGTGTCGGGCCGGTTTTCCGCCGCATCCTTGGCCTGCCAGATATATGCAGCAGACAGTGATATTTCCTCGTTCTGCCATCTGATCAGGCTGGCGGCCCGTGTGGGTTCCAGATTGTCGTCGAACAGCGTGCGGGCGTCGAACGCGAACCCGTCGGGGATCTGCAATTGCCCGACCACGACCCAATCGGATTGGTTGTTGGCCAGCCCTGATGACCGGGTGAAATCGGCGTTGTCTTCCGTCCGAGAGACCCGCCCGAATGTCAGTGTGGAAATCGTGCCTTCTGCGCCTGTACGTGTCCATGTCACACCCGCTGCGACCTGTCCGCCGGTCTCAGCCGCGTCCTCACCAGCAAAGCGCGAGATCGAGAACAGGTTGGCCTGATCGAATTCGCTGCGCGTGCTGTCCTCATTCGGAGGGATATCGCCGAACTGATCTGAGCCGGCGATCAATACAGTTGGTTCGATCAGGTGCGACGTGCCGGTATCGGTGGTCATCGCCCAAGGCCAGCGCAAGGTCACGCCGAGATGTGGCACGATCCGCAGGTTGGTATCTTCGAATGCCGTGTCATCCTGCACGTCGTAGATATCGGCCCGGACGCCGGTTTGCCATTCGCCGACAATCCCGTAGCCCAGCAGTCGGTCCTGCTGCCAAACCGCGCGCGCGCCGGCGCGGGTGACATCCCGACCCGCATCCCCATTGGTGTCGCTATAGCGATATGCTGCGTCAAGGCTGGCCCCAAGCGTCAGCGTGCCGCCGAATGTGGGGCGGGTCCGCGTTTCATAGCTAAGATCGGCCACGATGGGGGGCAGGGATGAGTTGTCTTCGTCGTCGCGCAGCGTCTGGTAATAGGTCAGATTGACCTGGGTCAGCGTGCTGTCGGTGACCCGCAGCAGCCCGACTGCGCTGTCCAGCCGGTCCTTGCCCGAATAGCCGTAATCCAGCAGATAGGCCCGGTCGCTGACCGCTTCGATATCAAAACTCAGCTGGTAGTCGCCAGACAGCCTGAATGCCCCTTCGGCGAAGATATAGGACCGGTTTTCATCTTCCAACGTGTCATCGCTGACCGCCCCTTCGGCCCGGAAAGTCCCGTTCACAAAGGCCTGCCGATAGATCAATTCCAGTGTCCGGGTTTCGGGTGAGAGATACGGTGTGACAGTGATATCCCGGTGATCCCCAAGTGTGATGAAATAGGGGATTTTGATCCCTGTTCCAAGTTGTGTCGTGTTGGCCTGTTCGGGGATCAGGAGACCCGTGGCCCGTTCCAGATTTGGGTCCGGCAGGCGCATGCGCGGGATCCATGCCACAGGCACGTCGCGGATCAGGAAGGTCGCGTTTTCGAAATAGAGCTGTTGCTCGGTTTGATCATGGATGACCCGTTCGGCGCGGATGCTCCAGATGGGCGGCCGGTTGCCGCAAACAGCGCAGGAGGATGCGACTGTGCGATAAAGCTGCGAGTATCGCCCATTGCGCCGGTCGAGTTGGTTGGCCGCGACCTGCAGTTGTTGATCCAGCACCAGTCGCGCCCCTTGCAGAACCCCGTTTTCAAGCTGGGGATCAAGGCTGGCCTGATCAGCCGTCAAAAGCGTGCCGTCAGCGGCCTGAAGAACAATCGGCCCTTCGATTGTGAGTTGGTCGGTGGTCTGGTCATAAATGATCCGGCTGGCGCGGAGCCTGTTGCCTTCATACAGCACCTCGATATTGCCGCTGGCAATCAGTTGATCTTGGCCGTTCAGGGTCACGTTGTCGGCCACCAAGGTCGCGGCCCCTTGTGACAGCGCCGCCGTTGGCAACAGCATCAGCAGAAGAGCGAGGATGCGCATTACCCATCCTCGTTATGCAAAAGAAAGCCGAGTGACAGGGCGATGGCCGCAAGCGGCGGTGCCCAGGCGGCGAGCACTGCGGGCAGTTGCCCGTTTTCGCCGAGGATTTGCGCGAAGTTGCGGATAAAATAGATCACGAAAGCCAGAATGATCGCAAAAAGCACCATCAGCCCGGTCCGCCCACCGCGCTGGTGGCGCAGGGTGAAGCTTGCCCCGATCATGACCATCGATACCAGAAAGGCGGGTAGTGCCAGTTCGGTGTGAAACCAGACCAGATGCCGTTGGGCCGAGAAGCCCGCCGTGCGCAGCCGGTCGATAAAGGCGGGCAGTTCCCAGATCGGGATGGATGCGGGTGTGCCAAAACTGTCCCTGATCTGATCGGGGGTCAGGCTGGACGGGATGGTAAGCGTGTCGTGCAACGTCGCGGAGGCTTCCGGCGTTTGTTCCCCATCCAGTTCCCAGAGTTTGGCGCTGGCCAATGTCCATGCGCCATCATTCAGGATGGCGCTGGTTGCGTCGACCCGCTGCACCAGCCCACCCTCTGGTGTGAATTTGATGAAGGTGACTTCGTTCAGGGCGGTGCCATCAAGATTTGCGCTTTGCGCCCGGATCACTGTCTGACCCTCCCGGTTACCCTGCCGTAGCCAAAGGCCGGAGGAGCCAATCGACAGGACCGAGCTTTCGCCCTTGAGCGCGCCGCTGCGCGCCTCAAACTGTTTGAGTGTACCAGCTACGATAGGGTTGAAGATGGCAACCGACACAAGTCCGATCATCAATGCCACCAGCAGCGGCGCCCAGAGGGCCCGCAGCGCCGAACGCCCCGCTGCCCGGGTCACAACCATTTCTGACGACCGCGCGAGGCTGAGAAAGAGCGCGATGGCCGTCAGGATCATGATCAACGGCATGATCCGATAGATCCCTTGCGGGACATTGAGCAGGGTCAGGGCAAAAACCTCGACGAAGCTGGCGTCATTCGCATAGCGCCGCAATTGTTCGACAAGGTCGATGAATACCAGCATCAGAAGAAATACAGCGAAGATACCCAGAAAGGTCATCAGGAAGCGTCGGGCAAAGTAACGGTGCAGGATCATGATGGCACGCTGTCCCTGATCCGGCGTTTGAACAAAGACGGCCTGCTGGCGGCAAAAAGCAGGCACCAGACGATGAAGAATCCCGCAATACTTGGCAGATAAGTGGCAAACCACAGGTTTTCATTGGCCCGCGCCGCGTTGAGGCCAGCGGTTTCGATGCCCTTGACCACGATGATCAGGAATATCGCCGCTACGATCTGCCGCCAGACGCCAAAGCGGCTGAAGCCCCCGATAAGCAGCGTGGCAAAGCCAAGCAGGGCTGCAACCGTGCCAAGGATCGACTGGCTGAACCGGTCATGCCCGCGCGACAACAGGCGTGCAGCACTGTTCCCCGTCTCTTCCTCTAGCGCGGGCGTGGGATTCAGCAGCTCCCATGTAAGGACTTGCGATGCCCTCCGCCCGCGGCTGGTGCCGGTGGTAATCAGGCTGCCGATATTGTAGGCGAAATCGTCGAATGAGGTCGTGAACAACCGCTGGTCGGCAGTCCGCAGGGTCTGGGCCATGCCGTCCACCATCACCAATTGGGTGTCGTCCCCGTCGCGGACCAGATAGGCCTGAGCCGCCGTATAGGTCACCTCCTCATCAGGGTTGCGCGTGTCGGACAGAAAGATGTTCAACAACTCACCCGCCGGTGTGATTTCACGGACATAGAAGGTCACATTCTGGATCGGTTCAATGAATTGACCCTCGGTCAGGAGCCGTGCTGTTGCGTTCTGGGCGATGTCGTTTTGCCGCTCTGCCAGCCGGGCGGTGCTGATAGGCACGAGGAAATGCATGAGAATGGACATCAGAAGCGCCACGATCAGTCCGAAGTAAAGGACCGGCCGTGCCAACCGGAAGGCGGAATATCCGGTGGCCTGTACCACGACCAGTTCGGATTCTGTTGTCATCCGGTTGGTCACGTAAATTGCCGCTGCAAAGGCTGCCAGCGGCAGCGCCAGCCGGATCACGGCGGGTAGTGTCAGCGCGGTGAATTCCAGAAAAACCCATGCTGACTGCCCGTCGGCAATCAGTTGGTCAAACAGGACGACGGCCCGATTGATCCAGTAGATCAACACAAGGACAAGGCTGAAGAAGCCAAACAGCACCATCAGTTGCGACAGCATATACCTGTCAAATCGTCCCAATGCTGCATCCTTTGCCGATATGCCTGCCTGATTTGCGGCAAACTAGCCCATCCGCCAGATGGATTGAACAGCTATCTGGTCATTGCGCCGGGTGCGGGCTACCTATTGCGACAACCCATCAGAAACAGGAGCCGCCATGACCACGCCCATCGAAATTCAGTTCAAAGATGTCGATCTTGATGCCGTGGCCACCGCCGACGGTCTGGTGGCGGTATTTGTGGATGGCGATGGAAAGCTGGATGCTGGCGCGCGGAAGGTGAACACGCTGACCCGCAAGGCGCTGGCCCGTTTTGTGGAGAGTGAAGCCTTTGAGAAGGCATCACCGGGTGATGTGTCGCTGCTGTCCTATCCGGTGGGCATGGCCGCGACCGGTGTGTTGGTGGTCAAGCTGGGACGTCGCCCGTCATCGCAAGAGGCCCGCAAGGCGGGTGCGCAGATTGCCAAGCGGTTGGGCGACAAATCTCTGCTGGTCGTTGCCGGGTCGATTGGCCGCGCGGATGAAATTGCACTGGGTTTGATGCTGCGCGCCTATGATTTCGATACGCACAAGACCGGTGACAAGTCCGGTCGCGGTGCGGTGACATGCATGGTTTCCAAGCCGGATGAGCTGCGCAAGGCGCCGCTGAAGGCCATTGCTGAGGGTGTCTTTTTCACCCGCGATCTGACGAATGAGCCCGCCAATATCCTGACCACCACCGATTTTGCCGACCGTCTGGCGGCCATGCGCGATCTGGGGCTTGAAGTCGAGGTGCTGGAGGAAAAGGACCTAGCCAAGTTGGGCATGCGCACCTTGCTGAGTGTCGGGCAGGGGTCGGTCAGCCCGTCCAAAGTTGTCGTCATGTCCTGGAATGGCGGCAAGAAGAAAGACCCGCCCTTTGCGCTGGTGGGCAAGGGCGTGGTGTTCGATACCGGGGGTATCAGCATCAAACCTGCCGCCGGCATGGAAGACATGACAATGGATATGGGTGGTGCCGGTGTTGTGGCCGGGGTCATGCGCACGCTCGCCTTGCGCAAGGCCAAGGCCAATGTGGTGGGCCTTGTGGGGATCGTGGAAAATATGCCCTCTGGTTCGGCCACCCGCCCGGGCGATGTCGTCACCTCGATGAAGGGCGATACGGTCGAGATCATCAATACCGATGCCGAGGGGCGTTTGGTACTGGCTGATGTGCTTTGGTACGCGCAGGACCGGTTCAAGCCTGCGGGGATGATCAATCTGGCGACCCTGACCGGTGCCATTCTGGTGGCTTTGGGCAATGAAAATGCCGGCGTGTTTTCCAATTCTGACGAATTGAGCGGTGATTTCATCAAGGCGGCGAAGGCCGAGGGCGAAGGCGCATGGCGCATGCCCATGGCGAAAGCCTATGACGCCCTGCTGAAATCGCGGATCGCGGATATGAAGAATGTGGGTGGCCGCAATGCCGGGTCGATCACAGCGGCCCAATTCCTGCAGCGGTTCGTGAAAGATGACGTGCCTTGGTGCCATCTGGATATCGCCGGGGTGGCCAGTGTGAAATCCGAAACGGCGCTTGCCCCTGCGGGAGCGACAGGCTGGGGTGTGATGGCGCTGAACCGTCTGGTGGCTGATAAGTACGAGGGCTAGATGGGCGCGGCCTATTTTTATCATCTGACCGACAGCCCGCTTGAGGCGACGCTGCCCATGCTGATTGGCAAGGCCCGTGGTGCGGGCTGGCGGGTGTTGGTGCGCGGGTCTGATCCCGCGTTGCTCAAACGCTTGGATGACGTGCTGTGGCAGGGGCCGGATGACGGGTTTCTGCCACATGGCATGGCTGGCGGGCCGCACGATGCTGACCAGCCTGTGCTGCTTGGCGATGTGCCGAGCGAAGGTTTTGCATGTGTAATGAGCGTTGGTGGTGCGGATGTCAGCGCGGACGAAGTGACGGCAGTCGAACGTGTCTGCATCCTGTTCGACGGCCATGACGGGGCGGCGTTGGAGCATGCGCGCGGGCAGTGGAAAGCCCTGACGGATGCCGGATGCGCGGCCCAGTATTGGGCGCAGGACGGCGGGCGCTGGATTAAAAAGGCCGAGAAGGCCAGCTAAGGCGCGGATCTATTTGCCCCTTCTTTGCAAGGCCGCTTGGCCGCGCCAACCCAATCAAAATACTTGATGTTTTCCGGTTCGGGTCTATCGTTCGACTGTTATCAGTTGACGTAGGGGAAATATGCACCTCGGCCCTTTGGGCCGATTGAACATTCTTTTGGGGAGGAAGTTATGTACGACCGATCAATCCAAAGACCTGCCATCTGGCTTATGCCACTGGCCGCTGCCGCCGTCCTGACGGCTGCGCCCGTGCTTGTCGAAGCCGGGCCGAATACGACGAGTCTTCAGCATACTTATGTGCTGTCCGATCTCGAAAATCCGTGGGATATGGCGTTTCTTGACGATGGCACCATGTTCTTTACCGAAAAGTGCAAGGGGCTTTCCGTGCTGATGCCATCGGGTGAGGTCAATGCCCTGTTGGGAATGGATGGCAGCGAAGGTTACGGGACGACAGCGGATGACCTGTTCTGCGACGGGCAGGCCGGAATGAATGGTGTCGCCGTTGATCCGGATTTTGCCGACAATCGCCGGATCTACGTCTATTCGACCTCCAGCCTGTCTGATCCGCAGACCAACAGGCTGCTGCGGCTGGTCGTGAACGAGGACTTCACCAATGTCTCGGACCGCACCGATATCGTTGATGATGTGCCTTACAAGACGGCGGCGACGGATCACCCGTTTGGTGACACAGGCGCGCATAATGGCGGTCGGGTGCGGTTCAATCCGGCGGACGGTTTCCTCTATCTGACCACGGGCGATACGCATAATGGGGAAGTGCCGCAAAGCCCGACGCTGATGGGCAGCAAGGTGCTGCGCATCGACACCGACGGCAATGCGGCCCCCGACAACGCGCCGCCCGACGGGTTTGATCCGCGCACCTATACCTATGGGCACCGCAACATTCAGGGCATCGCGTTCCACCCGGAAACCGGGGCGCCGATTGTGGCAGAGCACGGTCCTTGGCATTCGGATGAGATTACCGTGCTGCAAAATGGGGGCAATGCTGGATGGGACCCGCGCCCGAACATGGCTGGACGCGGTGACTGTCCGGACAATTACTGCGGCTACATGCCAAACCAGATGGACGGGATGAATCGCTACGAGCGCGCATCGTTCATGCCGATGACCGATCTGGCCACCTATCCCGATGCCATGCCGCCAATCTGGGACAATAACGGCTGGTCGCAAGGCACATCGTCGGCCGCGTTCCTGGTTGGTGACCAGTGGGGCGACTGGGATGGCAATATGGTGGTTGGCATCATGGGGATCGGCTTTGGCGGTACCCCGATTGGTCAGCGGATTGATGTGATCGAATTGTCGGACGATGGACAGTCCGTCGTCGACGTCACCGAAATGACCCTGCCAATGGAGGCCGGGCGCTTTCGTTCGGTCGTGCTGGGACCCGATGGCAGCCTTTATGCCGCGGTGGACGAAGGCGAAATCCACAAGCTGACACCTGGCGGCTGATAACACCTACCCACGCCGCGCTGCGCGGCGTGGGTGCTAGGCCGCTGAGAGGATCAGCGCAGGCAGACCGCGCAACACATCGGAATTGCGGGTTGCACGGGCGAGTGTCCAGCCGCCCTGAATAGCCAGAAAGAGCCGCTGCGAGTCGGCGTCCGCCTGCGCGGGCGTTTCGCCTAGCCGGATGGCGTGGTCGCGGATGCGGGCCATCCATGCGTTGAAGATCTCTTTCAGTGCCAGTTGGAAGGTCGCGTTTTCGGGGCCTTCCAGCAAGGTGGCCGAGACCGGGCATCCGATCTTGCCCTCCTGAATGTCAAAGAATTTCGCTAGCTTGTAGCATAGCGTCGTGGCCCCGTTTGCGTAATCCGTTGCCGGGCTGAACGAGTCGTCAATGATCCGCAGCATCTCGGTCGAGGCGATGTCAGCGGCGGCGAGGGCAAGGTCAGCCTTGCCGTTTGGGAAGTGATGATAAAGCGATCCTTTCGGCACGCCTGCCTCTTGCAGGATCTCGGCGACGCCGACCCCGTGATATCCCTTTTGCTGGAACAGCAGCCCCGCCTTGAGGGCCAGTTTGGTACGTGTGTCTTTCATGAAGAAAGGGTATTGCACGATTAGACCGATCGGTCTACCGTCGCAATTAGACCAAACGGTCTAGGAGGGGTGATGATGAATATGCATGTCGATATTGGCCCGGAACCACAGCGGTTCTATTCCGGCGGACACAAGCTGCAGGGTCAGCTTTTCCTGCCCCCGGTGCGCCCGCTGGCGGTGGCGGTTCTGAACCCGGCCACAGGTGTGCCGCAAAGCTATTACGCCGCATTTGCCCAATGGTTGGCCGCCGAAAAAGGGATTGCCTGCCTGACCTATGATTATCGCGACTTCGGCGCGTCGGCCCGCCGGGCGGCCCGCCAAAGCCGGGCCACAATGGTCGATTGGGGTGTGCATGATCAGCAGGCTGCCCGCGATCATCTGGCAGAACTTTTCCCGGGCGCACCGCTTTGGGTGATCGGCCATTCGCTGGGCGGGTTGCTGTTATCGTTTCAGCAGGGTCTGGACCGGATTGACCGGGTGATCACCGTGGCGAGCGGTCCTGTGCATTTCTCGGACCATCCGTTTCCGTATCGGGTTGAGGTGGGGGCCTTTTGGCACTTGATCGGCCCGCCGCTCACGAAACTTATGGGTTACGTGCCCGGGCGCCGATTGGGTTATGGGTTCGATCTGCCTGCGGGCGTATTCTGGCAATGGCGCCGGTGGTGCACATCGCGTGGGTTCTTTGCTGCCGATATTGGCCACCGGATGCCGATGCCGGACTGGAACGGGTTGAAGGCCGAGATGAAGGTGGTGGCGATCAAGGATGATGTCATGGTGCCGCCTGCAGCGGTGTGGCGGCTGATGCAGTTCTATCCATGGGCCCGCAAGAAGCAGTTGGTTGTTGATCCGCGTGCGCATGGGTTGCAGAAGATCGGCCATATCGGCCCGTTTGCCACCCGTAACAAAGTGATCTGGGACGCGCTGATTGCCTAGTCGGGCGCGATGAAGAAGGCGAAGGTGGGATCGAACCCCTCGGGCAGTTCCGGCGGGGTGGGGGTGCAGGCGGCCAGCAGGATCAAAGCGCAAAGGAGGCTGGCACGTTTCATCGCGTCAGCACCAGCCGGCCATTGGTGATTTCAATCCGGTCATAAAGCCCCAGATAGGTCATGCCCAAAAGCGAGCCTTCCATTTCGCCTTCATTGACAACGGCAGGCAGATTGCGGTCGAGGATATCGCCCATCGCCACGGTTTCAAGCTGCACCGGGGCGGTGCGCACGATACCGTTAGCGGTGCTGGCAGAGCCGAAATAGTTGAGCGTGTCGGGATCAAGCCCGATCCGCGCGGCATCTCGCCGGGTTAGCACCACCTGGCTGGCCCCGGTATCAACTACGAAATCGACGGGGACGTCGTTGATATCGAGAGTCAGATAATAATGACCATCGCGGCTGCGTGGTACTTCGACCCGGGCATCGCCGATGAAGGTCTGGCGACCGGTCACGTCATTGCTGATTTCGTCCCACAGCCCATAAGCCCCCACGACACCGACAAAGATCAAAAGCCAGATCAGCGCCTGCTGGGCCATCTTGCCCAGATCATTGCGATTGGCGGCGATATAGGATCCGGCAATGGCCAGTCCCAAAAGGCCCAGATAGATGGCCTGCATGATCTGATCAGTGGTCATGAGAGTGATATAGGACCTATCCGCCGATCCCAAAACCCCGCAATCCGTCGAGAACGAATTGCACGGCTAAGGCGGCAAGCAACATGCCAAGCACGCGGGTGACAATGTTCAGCCCGGTCTTTCCCAAGGCACGCTCGATGGCGGGTGCGGCGAGAAAGGCCAGGAAAGTGATCAGCAAAACGGCCATCAGGACCCCGGCAATGGCCCCGAAATCAGCCGCGCCCTCGGCTTGACCCGCCAGCAGGATGATGGTCGTGATCGCCCCAGGCCCGACGATCAGAGGCAGGGCGAGTGGGAAGACGGACGGATCGTCATGATGTTCGGCCTGACCTTCGGCGGCGCTATCCTCGCGCCGGGCCTGACGGCGTTGAAACAGCATGTCGAGGGCGGTGAGGAACAGCAGGATACCGCCCGCGATCCGGAACGCATCCATCGAGATGCCGATGAAGCCCAAAACTGTTTCGCCAAGGAACAGGAACAGGATCATCAACACCGCCGATACGAGGCAGGCGCGGACCGCGATGGCGCGCCGTTGGGCGGCGGTCATGCCTTGTGTCAGCGCGATGAAGACGGGGGCCAACCCAGGTGGGTCCAGGATGATGAACATCGTGGTAAAGGCGGCGATGAGGGCAGGGAGTTCGGTCATGCGGTTCTGTCTGACAGGGGGTGGATCAAAATTCTAGAATTTTGATGCCTCCGGCGGGAGTATTTTTGGAAGAAAGAAGAGTGTAGATCAGGCTTTTTCCGCCTTCTCCAGTTTTTCCAGCGCGGCCATCCACATGGCCTCGGCCCGTTCCAGACCGTCCATGATTTCGGCGTATTTCTTGTTCCACGTCGCCAGTTCACCTGCCTTGCCGTCCTCGTAAAGCGCAGGGTCGGCGAGTTTCTTGGCGAGTTTGTCGCGCATCTCGTTGATTTTGTTGACCCGTTCTTCGTTTTTGCGCACGTCTGCCCGCAGGCTGAGGATCTGGTCGCGGCCTGGTTTTGCCGCCTTGGTTGGTTGCGGCTTATCTTTTTCGGCGGGCTTGTCCGCGGTCAGCAGTAATTTGCGATAGGTTTGCAGGTCTTCAGCGTAAGGTTTCACATGCCCGTCTTTGACCAGCCAGAGCCGGTCGGCGACCATCGACAGCAGGTGCATGTCGTGGCTGACGAGGATGACGGCACCGGAATAGGCGGTGAGTGCTTCGACCAGCGCTTCGCGGCTTTCGATGTCGAGGTGGTTGGTCGGTTCGTCGAGGATCAGAAGATGCGGGGCAGGCAGGGTGGCCAGCAGGAGCGACAGGCGTGCCTTTTGCCCGCCGGAGAGCCGCCCGACTGCGGTTTCGGCCTGATCCGCGCCAAGACCAAAACCGGCCAGCCGCGCGCGAAGTTTGGCCTGCCCTTCGTTGGGCCGTTCGCGGAACAGGTGGTCGAGCGGCGTTTCTTCGACACGCAGTTCCTCGACCTGATGCTGGGCGAAGAAGCCGATGCGGAGCTTGTTGGAGCGGACCATTTTACCGCGTGCGACGGGCAGGCGGTCGGACAGCATTTTCGACAGTGTCGATTTGCCTTCGCCGTTGCGACCCAAAAGGGCGATCCGGTCGTCCTGATCGATCCGCAGGTTCAGATCGTGTAGCACGATATTGTTGCCATAGCCGACGGCGGCACCTTCGGTGGCGATGATCGGGGGTGACAGTTCCTCGGGTTCGGGGAAGGTGAAGACCGTGCGCGCGGCGTCTTCTGGTGCACGGATCGTTTCCATCTTTTCCAGCATCTTGACGCGCGATTGGGCCTGTTTGGCCTTGGATGCCTTGGCTTTGAACCGGTCCACGAAGGATTGCAGGTGCGCGCGTTGGGCATCCTGTTTCTTGGCCGCGGCCGCCTGGACCGCGCGTTTTGCTGCCCGTTGTTTGGCGAAGCTGTCATAGGGGCCGGTGTAGTAGGTCAGCCCTTTGTCTTCGAGATGCAGGATACCGCCGACGGAGCGGTTGAGCAGTTCCCGGTCGTGGCTGACGATCAGCACGGTGTGGGGGTATTTGACCAGATACGCCTCCAACCACAGCGCGCCTTCGAGGTCGAGGTAGTTGGTGGGTTCGTCGAGCAGCAAGAGGTCGGGTTCGGAGAACAGGACGGCGGCAAGCGCCACGCGCATCCGCCAGCCGCCGGAAAAGGCCGAGCAGGGCATTTTCTGTTCGTCATTGGTAAAGCCCAGACCGCGCAGGATGGTGGCCGCCCGTGCCTCTGCCGACCATGCGTCGATATCCGCAAGCCGGGTCTGGACCTCAGCGATGCGAGTGGGGTCGGTGGCGGTGTCCGCCTCGGCCAGCAGCGCCTCACGTTCGGCATCGGCGCGCAGGACGGTGTTGATCAGGGAGACCTCGTTTCCCGGCACCTCCTGACTGACGCCGCCGATTTTCCAGCCTTTGGGAATGCTGACCGAGCCGGTGTCGAGCACCATTTCCCCCCGGATCACCCGGAACAGCGTCGTCTTGCCGGACCCGTTGCGGCCCACAAGGCCGACCTTGTGACCGGTCGGGATGGTGACGGTCGCGTGTTCGACCAGTGTGCGGCCTTCGACGGAGTAGGTGATGTCTGAAATCTTGAGCATGAGGAGCGCTATGCTTGAGGAATGCTGCGGGGTCAATCTGACGGTGCTAACCTTTTTGAAACTCTGATTTGCGACAGTGTTGCCAGCGGGCTTTTTGCAGGGTGCCATCATGAATCTTTATCACTGTTCGATCGATCTGGCTGACAATGCCAAGGCGGTTGCCTTTGCGGTCGCAGTGGAGGCGTGGATGGATCATCTGCAGCAAAACGGGGTGATACAATCATGGCGGCTGTGTCGCCGGAAACTCGGGTTTGGTGCCCCGAGGGCCCGGGATTTCCTTCTGGAGATCGAGTTGCGCGACATGACCCAACTGGATCAGGCGTTTCGTTTTACCGGCACCGGGGATGAAACGGTGGAGCGTCTTTACACCACAGTGCATCAAATGGTGGGGGAGGTGGATACGGGACTTTATCGGCCGTTTCCCGATCCGGAGCGGGCGGAGCGGATGGCGCTGATCTGATTTTGGTTCTTGCTGGCGCTGCGGAGCAACCAAGCCTGAGGCAATGGTGATGGTCTTGTGCAGGTCCGGGTGCGATTTTGGTCAGGGCAAGCCCACTGTGGCATGCAGGTCTTGCTGCATTGAGGGTTGGCCTGTCAGCCGTTGGTTGGCCAGGCGTGGTGTTCGTCGTCGATGATCAGCGCATGTGCATGCTGTTGCCCGCCGCCTTGCAGATGCGGGTGATCCGGTGGCAGGTCGGGATGGGTGTGGGGCACGATGATCGGGTCGCCTTCGGGCCAGAGGATGGATGCGGCCGCAACACCGATTGCACCAAGAATGGCGAGGATACCCAATGTGGGACCGGCGCCATAGGCGGTCATCGCGCTGCCTGCGAGCGGGTAGGTGACCAGCCAGCAGGCATGTGACAGGGCGAATTGCGCGGTAAAAACCGCGGGCCGGTCGTCGCTGTGGGCTGACCGCCGCAGAAGCCGCCCTTGCGGTGTCAGCGTGGTTGAATAGCCGATCCCGGTCAGGCACCAGAGGACCAGGAAGGTGGTCCAGTTGGGAGAAAGGAAGGCCTGCGCGCCCATCAGCGCGGTCAGCAGCAGAGCGCCGCTGATCATGACGGGCCGGTCGCTGAGACGTTTCAGCAGGCCGGGCAGGGCGAGCGCAGCGAGCATGGAGCCGCCACCGAACGCGGCAAGGGCGAGGGCGACATCGCCGTCCGTTCCGCCATAGCCATCGCGCACGACAACGACGGTATTGACGATGACAAAGGCGCTGGCCGCCGCGGCGGTGAGGGTGAGCGCAAGCAGGCCCCGCAACCGAGGTGTGGCCAGGTAGATGCGCATGCCGCGCGTCAGCCTTTCACGAAAGGGGCGGTCCTTACCGGGTTTGCGCAAGGGCAGTGTTGTGACCCATACCAGCAAGGCGGACAAGGCAAAGCCGATAACGGTACCGCCGAAAAGCCAGTGATAGCTCATCATCAGCAGCAGAATGCCAGCGAGTGCCGGACTGATCAGGTTTTCAGTGTCATAGGCCAGACGTGAGAGCGAGAGGGCTTTGGAATAGTCGTCTTCATCCTCCAGCACATCAGGGATGGTCGCCTGAAAGGTGGGTGTGAATGTGGCCGAAGCGGTTTGCAGTAGGAATATCGCAACGTAGATCTGCCAGATTTCGGTGATGAATGGCAGGGCAAGTGCGACCCCGGCCCGGATCAGATCAGCACCGATCAGAACGGGCTTCCGCGGCAGGTTGGCTACCAGCGCGCCAGCGATCGGCGACAGGCCGACATAGGCCACCATCTTGATCGCGTAGGCAGTGCCGAGGACCGCCCCTGCTGCCGCCCCTGCCAGATCGTAGGCCAGAAGGCCGAGTGCCACGGTCAAAAGCCCCGTGCCCAGAAGCGCGACGACCTGTGCTGCGAAAAGCCTGCCAAAGACCGGATGGACGATAAGCTGCCACATGCATCAACGCTAGCGCGTGGGGCTGATGCACGCAAATGGTGGTGTTTGCCGCAGGCCCCTTTTCATAGGCATTGCTGCGTGTTAGGGGACCGCCAAAGCAAACCAATCAAGCAATGAAAGACAGTAAAACATGGCCATCCAGCGCACGTTTTCCATCATCAAACCTGACGCCACCAAGCGGAACCTGACCGGTCAGATTATCGCGAAATTCGAAGAGGCCGGCCTGCGGGTCATCGCGTCGAAGCGGATCCATCTAACATTGGCGCAGGCGCAGCAGTTTTACGGTGTTCACAAGGACCGCCCGTTCTTTGACGAATTGTGCGAGTTCATGATTTCCGAACCGATTGTCGTGCAGGTTCTGGAAGGTGAGGATGCAATCGCCAAAAATCGCGAAGTGATGGGCGCGACCAATCCGGAGGACGCGGCACCGGGCACAATCCGCAAGGAGTTTGCGCTGTCGATTGGCGAAAACTCGGTCCATGGTTCTGATGCGCCGGAGACGGCTGCCGAAGAGATTGCGTTCTTCTTTTCCGGGCTAGAATTGGTGGGATAAATCCCACCTTACCTTAAGCTGCGAGGGGGGCGTCCTTTGGGGCGCCCTTTTTCGTTTCCATATGGCGGCGCAGCAAAGCTACGTTTTTCTTGTTGGCCTTGTTGCCGATGTCGAAGATATCTCCGATGAGGGGTATTGATCCGATGATAGCGTCGATGGCGGTGTTGACAGCCATGCGCGCGATCACGGGTCTGTACGCGCCCATTTGGCGAGCGCGGTAGATGATGTATCCGGCGGGCCCGAGAGCGGCGATATCGCCGATGCCCGGGATCAGGCCGAGGATGGAATCGAGTCCCACCCGCACCCCGACAATAGGCAAGCGGACCAGATTATCCATCCGGTCCGCAATCCGGTCGAGCCGGTCGATTTCAGTTATTTCAGACACGCGCCGGTTCGTCGCGGGCGATGATGTAGACGGCGTGCACGATGCCCGGAATATAGCCCAGAATCGTCAGCAGGATGTTGAGCCAGAAATGCTTGCCCAGACCAACCTGCAGGAAGACCCCCAGGGGAGGCAGAAGAATGGCGAAGATGATGCGGATGAGGTCCATGACGTTTCCTTTCCTGTTACGTTGATTGACAACATAATGCGCCGAACGTCATTTGGTTCCCCCTTAGATCAAGCTGACCATCAATGGCTCGCGCTCCCGGACAGGTTTGGCATTCTGCGCGCGTTTTTCAAGATTGCGCTCTAACGCTCTGTAATTGCGGATATTCGCATTGTAGAGGGCGTCAAAAACATCACCTACAAAGGGGATCGTGCCTATGGCGGTATCAAGCGTGACATTCATGGCCATATAGGCCAGCGCACCGGGGGTGGCCCCCAGCTTGTGTGCCCTGTGGATCATCCATACGCCCGGTAATGCCGCCAGGAGGTCACCCACAATGGGGATCAGACCGACGATGTTATCCAGACCGATCGAAATGTTCGTACCGGGGATGGAGAAAATTGCGTCCATCCGGAAGGCCAGCTTGCGCAGACGGGCGAGTTCGAAATCGATATCTTGTTCTATGTTCATACCATTAACATACCCGATTCCGGGGATCATGTGAAGGGTATTTACTTTATGTCAGGTAGATCTGACCGTTTTTGCCAAGGAAGTGCGCTTTGTCGCCGTCATAGCTGATACAAATAGGGGATACTGATATGCGCTTTGCTTTCTTTTTTTGTATATCTTTTGCGGTTTTGATCCCGCAGACGGCATTGGCCTTGCGCTGTCAGATGTCGTCTTTCGATGATTTCGCGGTTTTGCCGAACACTGATGATCGGATGATGGTTGTTGGAAAAGTAGACGCGGATTTCGTATTTGACGGGGTGATGATTGGCCCGGATTTGCCGGACAAGCCCCTTCGCGTGCGGATCGCGCCGCAATTCCGGGAGCCGCCGCATCCGGTTTGGGGCGGTCCGATACTGCCGACAGATTTTCCTTTGTTGGCACCACTGGTGCGTGGCGATGATGGTGTGCTCCACTTTGTCGGGAATATGTGCCAGTTATTGACAAGGTCTGCGAATGAAGAGGCAATTGCGCGGGTGAGGGCATGCCAGCGTACAGGTATTTGTCCGCCCTAGCGTCGCTTGCCGACCCCGATACTGTCCAGAATCCGCTCCATCTCGGACAGGTCCTGGTCAAAGCTTTGTGCTTTGATTCTGTCGAATTGTTTGCGCAGGGCTTTTTTCTCTTCGCCTTTGCAATCGTTCCACGGGCGTCCCTGCAGCGCCATGTGCAGCACGTAATAACCGATGAAATGAGGTTTAGAGCCGTTTTCCAATAATTTGGTATAGGCAGCGTCCGCACCCATCTCGTACAGTTGTTCTGCGGTGGTGATCCCAACTTCTTTCAATGCTTTTTCGAAGGCCGGGCCAATGTTGCGGATGGTGGTCAGGGCTGCCATGGCGGCAATCTAGCCAATGGTCAAAAAAAGGGCCAGAGGGGTGAGGCGAGATCGGGGAGGACGATCTGGCGGCAGCATACCCCGCTGGCCGAATACTTCTTTTTATCGGCGCAAGCCTAGATGCTTGCGTAATCGGTAAAGACTGGTGCCGACGGTTTGCCGTTTGACTGAAGTGCAGCTGCACTTGGCGTCTTGGGCTGTGGTGTCGGCGACTGCTT
The DNA here is from genome assembly GCA_947488175.1 of uncultured Paracoccaceae bacterium. GTDB lineage: Bacteria > Pseudomonadota > Alphaproteobacteria > Rhodobacterales > Rhodobacteraceae > Yoonia. The sequence continues at coordinate 41,064 of CANKYO010000004.1, read as the reverse complement.
CTCGCCTTTTGGTTTTGAACTGGCCATGTCTCTGGTCCTTTTCTCAACTGAATAATAAGTCACTAACTATGTAGGTAGTGTAGTCAGCTTACCTCGGATCAGACTAGGACATTTGGCACATAGCGTGCTTGTGACGTGACAAAAATGTGACCAGTCCCCTTGTTTTTAGGATTTTCCGCGTCTGGGTGCGGCAGTGCCGCCCTTACCTAACCCCTTGCGAGGCTTGGGTTTTCCGCCGGGCGGTGTGAACCGTTTTGAGGTATCATTGGCGTTACCAGAAAATTTGCCGCCTGGTTTGCCTGCTCTCGCTTTTGGCGGTTTTGTTTCGGAATTGTAACCGGATTTCCCCTTTTGTGACGGCTTTTTGCCGACGGATTTGCCACCGTTCGACGGTTTGGCGCGTTTTTCAACCAATGCATCACCGTGGTCGCGCCAGGCTGGTTTGGCGCGTGGTTTCCGTGCCGCCTTGTCATCTGCAGCACTGGGAACAGGTTTGACCGCCGGCAGGTCGTCCTGTTTCGAGGGCGGCGGTGCGGACCGGTCGCGTGGTCGCTTGTCGTAATCACGCTTGGTCTTGCGCGGCCCGCGTTCGCCCAGTTGCGGTGGCCCGTCAAGCGCGCGCAGCTTGGCCTGGTTTTCCAGTGACATGTCAGGGCCCACGGATTTTAGGAAACCCTGCACCGCAGGTTCTGAAATTTCGATGAATGTCTCGTTCGGCTGGATGCGGATCGCCCCGATTTCCTTCTTGGTGATCCCGCCTGCCTTGCAGAGCATCGGCATCAGCCAGCGCGCCTCTGCCTTGCCTTCGCGCCCGATGTCGATGGCAAACCACTTTGACGGGCCGAAGGATTTGTGCTCGCGCGGCGGGCGGTCGTCGCGGGCGATGTCCTTGATTTCGCTGAGGTCTTCGGGGGCGGTTTGCTTGCCCGCATAAAGCCGGAAATAGGCAGCGGCGATTTTTTCGGCCCCGTGCTGATCAAGCAGGCGGGCGGCGAAGGCGTGTTCGGCTTCGCTGAAATCTTCAGACCAGATCGGATCGGTCAGCAGCCGTTCTTCGTCCTTCGCGTTGATTTCGTCCGCACTGGGTGGTTTGCCCCATGTGGCTGTCAATTTGCCCCACTTCAGCAGGTTTTGCGCGCGTTTATACATTTTCGCGGGCACGATCATGGCCGAGATGCCCTTGCGCCCCGCGCGCCCGGTGCGCCCTGACCGGTGCAGTAGCGTTTCGGCATTTGTGGGCAGTTCGGCGTGGATCACGAGTTCCAGATTGGGCAGGTCGATGCCGCGTGCGGCCACATCGGTTGCCACGCAGACGCGCGCGCGCCCGTCACGCATGGCTTGCAGCGCATTGGAGCGTTCAGATTGCGTCAGTTCGCCGGAGAGGGCGACGACGGAGAAGCCCCGGTTTGACAGCCGTGTGGTGAGGCGCGTGACCATGGCGCGGGTGTTGCAGAACACAATGGCGTTGGGCGCGTCGTAATAGCGCAAGGTATTGATAATGGCTGCATCTGTGTCGTGATTGGCGACGCTGAGCGCGCGGTATTCGATATCGGCGTGCTGGGTTTCTTTCGTCGTCGTTGCGATCCGCACCGCGTTTTTCTGGTAGGATTTTGCCAGTGTCGCGATCATTGGCGGGACTGTGGCCGAAAAGAGCAGGGTGCGTCGCGTTTCGGGCGCCTGATCGAGGATGAATTCGAGGTCTTCGCGAAAGCCGAGGTCGAGCATTTCGTCGGCTTCGTCGAGTACCACGGCCTTGATATCGCTGAGGTTTATCGTGCTGCGCATGATATGGTCGCGGAGGCGGCCGGGTGTGGCCACGACGATATGCGCGCCGCGGTCGAGCGCCCGTCGTTCGTCGCGGAAATCCATGCCGCCAACGCAGGAGGCCAGTGTCGCGCCGGCCCCGGCGTAGAGCCATTGCAGCTCGCGCTTGACCTGAAGGGCCAGTTCCCGGGTCGGTGCGATGATCAGGGCGAGCGGATGGCTTGCGGGGTCTAACGCACCGTTTTCATTGAGGATTGTGGGTCCGATCGCGAGGCCGAAGCCGACTGTCTTGCCTGAACCTGTCTGGGCAGAGACAAGCAGATCTTGTCCCTCAAGTTCCGCGTCGGTGACGGCGGTCTGGACAGGGGTTAGATCGGTATAGCCCTGTTTGGCAAGGGCATCGGCGAGGGTCGGGATCATGGCTGCGGCTTTCTTCGGCGTAAGCCCCGCGCAGTACGCCTGTCGGCGACGTTTGTATAGGGGGCAGACGCAACGTTCGGTGGGGTGTGCTGCGTCGTGATGGTCGGGTGGTGAAAGAATCACCCGTTAACGCTGATCTATATGGGGTTTGGGGTGGTCGGCATCGCGTCGGCAATGCGTCGGCAAAACGTCGGACCCCACAGTGCGGTGGGGGTGGGTTAACGGGGCGGGCGGTGGATGTGTGAATGGGGCGTTAAGGTTTTGGGTAACCCCACCCTACGGGTTATCTGACCGCGTGTAGCGTCAGTTGATAGAACGGTTGATGAATTCGTCTTCTATTCCGTCGCAGTCGGAAGCGGCAAAGGTGCCCATTTCCGTGACGATCGCGCCATCTGCAAAGGCCCATTGCCGCAATTCCTCGAACTGGTTGCCATCGACCGAAACGGTGCTGGTTCCTGTCAGGAACGCACCATCAAGAACGCCGGTGAAGGTAATCAGGAATCCCCAGCTTTCGCCTTCAGCCGTCGTGACATTGCCATAGCCGCTGACATCGATAGCTTCGCCTTCGATTTCCTCGAGAAGCACGGCGGCCGAGAGGGTGTCGGTTTCTGTTCTGTAACATGTCGGCGGCAGAGGCCGGTCGGGTGCCGTGATGATCGGGTTGCCGAGGTGGCCGTCTGCCAAGGCCGGGCCAAGCCCGAGGATCGTGACAATGAGGAGCGCCGCGGCTTTGGTCGACATGCTGACTATCCTTTGAGACGCGCTGGTGCGCATTGTTTTACATCTGCGGAATTATGCGTGAGCCGGTCATTTTCTACAAGACGTGCAGCAGGCATAGGTGCTGATCCCTACGGCTGACTGGAAAACCAGATGTCGATGCGCGTTCTCAGGGCACCCCAGATGGCAGAGGCGCCGCGTTGGACCTTGGCGCCGACCCGGGTTTCGACCTGTTCGCGGGTGACTTCGTAGTCGATCCAGCTTGTCCCGCCGCTTTCGAGGTTGGAGACCACGGGCTGCACCCTGTCGATGGATTTGGCGAAGATCGCGTCGTCGGTTTCTGCCGCTTCGAATTCGTCCCAGAGGGCGCGGAAAGCGCTGGCCTGATCGGCGGGCAGCAGGCCGAAGATGCGGGTTGCGGCGGCCTGTTCGATGGCTTCGGTTTCCGCCGGGTCGTGGTTGCCGTGGATGGGATTGTCGCCTGCGTCGATTTCCACGATGTCGTGGATCAGAAGCATCCTGATGACCCGGTCGAGGTTGATGGCGCGATTGGCGTGTTCGGCCATGACCATCGCGTAGAGCGCGATGTGCCAGCTGTGTTCGCCGGAGTTTTCGCGCCGCGATCCGTCGCAAAGCGTGGTGCCGCGCAGGACGGATTTCAGTTTGCAGGCTTCCGTCAGGAAGGTCAGTTGGGCGTTGATACGGTCAGTCAAAGGCACGACATCCTTTTTCATGGGTTTGGGCGAAGGGTGCCGCTGTTAAGCCAAATGAAACGATGCGAGTCTATGGTGATCGAAGGTTATACGGACCGACTGCGATATGCTGAATGTGGATGGAGGGAGAGGACGAGACAGAGCCTATGTGGGGCGAAGCAACTGACATCGTCGTCTTCGTTTGTGATCGACGGGGTTTGGGCGCGAGGCCAGGCGCAGACAAGGATGTCGAGTGACCATGGTCTGTGCAGGGGTGCGCCAGAACCGGGATGTTTCATCGCTTCCGCTGCGATTGTGTGCACCGCTGATGCTTGCGGCGTTCGGTTGTGGGTCAACCAAAGGAAAGAAAGAACAGCATCGCCAGAGGAAGGAGTAGGACGCACGACCAAAGGACGGACCAAGGTGGCATGCCCGGAGGAAGGAATAAGATGGCACCACTAAAGGGCATAACAGGACTGCAGCATCAGGGGACGGAATAGGACGGCGCCACCAAGGTGCGGAATAGGATGGTGCTACAAAAGCAAAGAATAGAGTGGGACAACCAAATGAATGCCGGCCGGTGAACCGGATCGTTGATTAGCGTGTTACACGCCTCGGCATGGCAGGGGATTTGTCGGCCGGTTCGCTTTTGGCAGGGACAGGAGCTGGGGCTGAGGGCGTGGGTGCCGATGCGGTGTCGTCTTCCAGATCCCAGGGGCCGACGACGGGTTTTGCGGCTTCGGCTGCCTTCTTTTCGGCGTCGGCTTTGGCGGCTTTTTCCGCTTCCGCTTTGCGCGCGGCGGCGACTTTGCGGGCTTCTTCCTCTGCTACTTTCTTAGCCGCCTCTTCTTCGGCTTTGCGGGCCGCGACGGCTGCGATCTCGGCCTCGATTTCGGCGGCTTCGCGTGCGGCTTCTTCCGCGGCTGCCTTGGCGTTGTCGACCGGTGTTGTCTCTGCGGCTTTCCGTTCGATTTCGGCCTCTGCGGCTTTCTTGTCTTCTTCGGACAGGCCTTGCAGCGGTGCGGCCTTTGGCGGTGGTGCGTTTTTAAACCCGTTGGCCTGCCGCCGCTCCAGCAGTTCGCGTGCACGTGCCTCGGCCCGCCGGACGCGCACGGCGGTCAGATAGGTCTCTTGCAGGGTTTGCGAGGATGCCCCAAGCAGTTTGCCGATTTCTTCCACGATCCCGACATCACCCGATGCTGCCTGATCCGCGAGGGCGAGATCGGCAAGTTCATTGGCAACTCTGTCGACATAGGATTCGGCCATGACTACCTCGTGTTTTCGGTCAATCGCCGCCGGACATAAGCTTTAACTGTGTCAATCATTGGGTCCATATATGGATCTTCGAAGAAATGTCCGGCCCCTTCCATTTCATCATGGGTGATTGTGATCCCCTTTTGCTCGTGCAGCTTGTTGACAAGGCTGACTGTGTCGCGCGGCGGGGCGACCCGGTCGTTTGAGCCGTTGATGATCAGACCCGAGGACGGGCAGGGTGCGAGGAAGCTGAAATCATACATATTGGCGGGTGGTGATACCGAGATGAACCCGGTGATCTCCGGCCGCCGCATCAAGAGCTGCATGCCGATCCAGGCGCCAAATGAAAAGCCCGCCACCCAGCAATGTTTGGCGTTGTTGTTCATCGACTGCAGATAGTCGAGCGCACTGGCGGCATCGCTGAGCTCACCAACCCCCTGATCATATTCGCCCTGGCTGCGCCCCACACCGCGGAAGTTGAACCGCAACACGGTAAAGCCCATGTTATAAAAGGCGTAGTGCAGGTTGTAGACGACCCGGTTGTTCATCGTCCCCCCGAACTGTGGATGCGGGTGCAGCACGATGGCAATCGGTGCATCGCGATCTTTTTGCGGGTGGTAGCGCCCTTCGAGGCGCCCTTCGGGTCCGGGGAAGATGACTTCGGGCATTCTTGATCCGTCACTGCTATGGCCCAAGTGCATTGTTGACGAAAATGCTCAGGCACTTTAGAAAGATTCTAAATTCGGGGATGACCCCAAATCTTGTGTTCACGGTGAAGTAATGACGCGAGGCTGCGGCGTCAATGAAATTGCGTGTCGCGCGCGAGGGGGCTGGCATGAAATTAAGTACAAAGGGCCGCTATGCGATGGTGGCGCTGGCTGATCTGGCCTTGCAGGAGGGCGATGGCCTGGTGAATCTGACAGAGATTTCCAAGCGGCAGGATATCTCACTACCTTATCTGGAGCAGCTGTTTGTGAAGCTGCGCCGCGCCGGGCTGGTTGAATCCGTGCGCGGCCCCGGTGGCGGTTATCGTCTGGCCCGTTCGGCGGCGGATATCCGGGTGTCAGAGATCCTGGGTGCCGTGGATGAGACCGTATCAGCCATGCACAAGGGGGCAGGGGCGTCGGGAGCGACATCTGGCAGCCGCGCTCAATCCATGACCAACCGGTTGTGGGAGGGGTTGAGCGCCCATGTCTATGTGTTTTTGCATCAGGCCCGCCTGTCGGATGTGGTGGGCAATGAATTGGCCCCCTGTCCGGCCGTTCCTGCGCTGTTCGAGGTCGTTGATGAGGCGTGATCCAAAGGTGCGGCTGCGCCGCAAGACATTTTTGGCCGGGGCCAGCCCCAGACCCCGAGATATTTCTGCTCGGAAGAAGGGATGAGGGTGTATCTGGATCATAACGCCACGACGCCTTTGCGGGCAGAGGCAAGGGCGGCGATGCTGGCGGCGATGGATGTGGTGGGTAACCCGTCCTCTGTGCATGCCGAAGGGCGTGCGGCCAAGGGGCTTGTTGAGAAGGCGCGGGCGCAGGTGGCGGAGGCTGTGGGTGCCTCGGGCGCGGATGTGGTGTTTACGTCTGGTGCGACAGAGGCGGCGGCACTTGCCCTGGCCGGGCGTGGGCTGAAGGCGGCACCGATTGAGCATGATGCGGTGCATGCCTGGGTTGATCCGGTTTTGCCGGTTGTGGATGGGGCTGTGCAGGTGGACGATCCGGGCGCGTCAGTGCTGCAACTGGCCAATTCGGAGACCGGGATTGTGCAGGGCTTGCCGCAGGGATTGGCGGTGTCTGATATCACCCAAGGGTTTGGTCGCATTCCCTTTGCCTTTAATTGGTCTGGCGTGCGGATGGTGTTTTTGTCGGCCCATAAATTTGGTGGCCCGAAAGGCGTTGGTGCACTGATCTTTCCGCAAGGCACGGATGTGGCCGCGCAGATCAAGGGTGGCGGGCAGGAGATGGGTCGCCGGTCGGGCACCGAGAATGTGGTCGCCGTTGCCGGTATGGGCGCTGCTGCACAGGCCGCGCAGGCGGATCTGGCGGTTGGAAAATGGGACCGGATCGAGAAACTTAGAAATATTCTAGAAAGTGCTATTGAGGCTGCCGAAAACAGGACTATTTTTGTCGGGAAAGGGTGTCGCCGTCTTCCCAACACGAGTTGTTTTGCCACCCCTGGGTGGAAGGGTGAAACGCAAGTCATGGCGATGGATCTGGCGGGGTTTGCGGTTTCGGCAGGATCGGCCTGTTCATCAGGCAAGGTGAAGGTGAGCCGGGTTTTGAAGGCCATGGGATTGGATGATGAAGCTGCCGCGAGTGCGCTGCGCGTTTCGCTGGGGCTAGAGACAACAGAGGATGAGGTCATGCGCTTTGTGCAGGCCTGGACAGAGAAACGCGCCCGCAGGCGGGCAGCTTGAGAGAGGTCGAGATGAACGCGATGGATGCAGTTGAAGTCAAAGAGGGCGTTGATCAGGAGACGGTCGATGCGGTCAAGGAACTCTCGGGTGCGTATAAGCATGGTTGGGAAACCGAGATCGAGATGGAGTATGCGCCCAAGGGCGTGAACACCGATATCGTGCGTCTGATTTCGAACAAGAATAATGAGCCGGAATGGATGACCGATTGGCGTCTGTCGGCCTTTGCCCGCTGGGAGCAGATCGAGGAGCCGACATGGGCGATGGTCAGCTATCCCGATATCGATTTTCAGGACATCTATTACTATGCTCGCCCCAAAAGCATGGAAGTGAAGCCCAAGTCGCTCGATGAGGTCGATCCCAAGCTGCTGGCGACCTATGCCAAGCTGGGTATCCCGTTGAAAGAGCAGGCCATTTTGGCAGGTGTTGAAGGCGCTGAGGATATTCCCGCAGAAGGCCGCAAGGTGGCCGTGGACGCGGTGTTTGATTCTGTGTCCGTTGGCACGACCTTTCAGGCGGAGCTTGAGAAAGCGGGCGTCATCTTCTGTTCGATTTCCGAGGCGATCGAGAAGCACCCGGATTTGGTGAAGAAATATTTGGGATCGGTTGTGCCGCCATCTGACAATTTCTATGCCACGCTGAATAGCGCCGTATTTTCGGACGGATCGTTTGTGTACGTGCCCCCCGGGGTTCGCTGCCCGATGGAATTGTCGACCTATTTCCGCATTAACGCCGAGAATACCGGCCAGTTTGAGCGCACGCTGATCATCGCCGACAAAGGGTCTTATGTGTCCTATCTGGAAGGCTGCACCGCACCCAAGCGTGATGTGGCCCAGCTACATGCCGCCGTTGTCGAGATCATCGTCGAGGAAGATGCGGAGGTGAAATATTCCACCGTGCAGAACTGGTATCCGGGCGATGAAAACGGCGTTGGCGGGATCTATAACTTTGTGACGAAGCGTGCCGATTGCCGGGGCGCAAGGTCAAAGGTGATGTGGACGCAGGTGGAAACCGGATCAGCGATTACCTGGAAATATCCAAGCTGCATTCTGCGCGGTGATGATAGCCAGGGCGAGTTTTATTCCATCGCCATCGCCAACAACATGCAGCAGGCAGATACCGGCACGAAGATGGTGCATCTGGGCAAGAACACAAAGTCGCGGATCGTCTCGAAGGGGATCAGCGCGGGCAAGGCGCAGAATACGTATCGGGGGCTGGTGTCGATGCACCCGAAAGCGAAGGATTCGCGGAATTATACCCAGTGTGACTCACTGCTGATCGGCGACAAATGTGGGGCGCATACGGTGCCCTATATCGAGGTGAAGAATAACTCGTCTCGGGTTGAGCATGAGGCGACCACATCCAAGGTGGATGATGATCAGCTGTTCTATTGCCGTCAGCGCGGCATGGATGAAGAGGAAGCTGTCGCGCTGGTCGTGAACGGGTTCTGCAAGGAAGTGCTGCAGGCGCTGCCGATGGAATTTGCCATGGAAGCGCAGGCGCTTGTGGCGATTTCGCTGGAAGGCTCTGTCGGCTAGGTCATGCGCACGATTTCGCACCGATATCGTCGCGGGTCCGTCACCGCGCGGCCCCGTTTCCGCCCCGATTGGGTGGGACACTGCATCCTGAGTAGGGATGGCGGACCGATAGATGGCGCGAAAATACGACATCAACGATTTCAATGCGCGGGTGAAGCGCATCAACAATCCGCGCAACAACGCCTATTACGATCCCGAACTGAAGATGCATGTGCCCAAGCACACATCGCAAAAAGAGATCCGGCAAACCGTCAAGCGCAGCAAGATCAATATCTCCAAAATTCTGGTGTCGTTGATCATTGGCGGTGTGGCCATGATGGCCGGGCAGGCACTGCGCATTCGTTATCTGGGTATGACCGAGGTGACCGATGCCTCGATCTTTACCGACATACTGCTCAGCCTGCTTGTTATGCTGACGCTGGCGGCGCTGATGCATCATCGCAAGATGGTGTTGCGCGTGGCACAGGTGGCCGGCGCAGGGCTGATGTTTGTGGCAGGTCACAACCTGATGTGGGCCTATCCGGACAAACTGGCGATTGTCTATTCGCCGGAATATGTCGAGACTGTGCGCGCACAGACCGTGCCGATGTCGCTGGTCTTTCGGGACGTGACCATCAGTCTCTGACCCCTGAAATCTTATCCCACGCAGCCTTTGCCGGACCCGTCCGCGCGAAGGTTTTTGCCGTGGCCGAAACATATACGTATTGAGGAGAAAAGAATGCTGAATATCAAAGGCCTACAGGTCAAACTGGAAGAAGAAGACAAGCAGATCCTCAAGGGTGTGGATCTGAAGATCGAGCCCGGATCGGTTCATGCGATCATGGGTCCGAACGGGTCTGGCAAATCCACCTTGTCCTATGTGCTGTCGGGCAAGGACGGGTATGAGGTGACGTATGGGTCGGCCCAGCTGGAAGGTGCTGATCTGCTGGATATGGAGCCGGAAGAGCGTGCCGCGGCCGGTCTGTTTCTGGCGTTCCAGTATCCGGTCGAAATTCCCGGTGTGGGCAACATGACGTTTCTGCGCACGGCGGTGAATGCGCAGCGGAAATCGCGTGGTGAGGAAGAGTTGAGCGCCGGTGATTTTCTGAAAGAAGTGCGGGCCAAGGCCAAAAGCCTGAGCATTGATGCGGATATGCTGAAGCGTCCGGTCAATGTGGGCTTTTCCGGTGGTGAGAAGAAGCGCAACGAAATTCTGCAGATGGCGATGCTGGAACCCAAGATGTGCATTCTGGACGAGACCGATTCAGGTCTGGATGTGGATGCGATGAAGCTGGTGGCCGAAGGTGTGAACGCCCTGCGTTCCGAAGGCCGGTCGTTTCTTGTGATCACCCATTATCAGCGTCTGCTGGACCATATTCAGCCCGATGTGGTGCATATCATGGCCGATGGCCGCATCGTGAAGACCGGGGGTCCTGAGCTGGCGCTTGAGGTGGAAAACAACGGTTATGCCGATATTCTGGCAGAGGTGGCCTGATGGCGCTGGCGAAACTGAAAGCTGATGTGACAGAGGCGCGGCTGGCGCGATTGGCCATGCCGGACGGGGCCGGTTGGGCCAATGCCGCGCGTGCTGATGCGCTGGCCCGGTTGCAGGCGATGGGTCTGCCAAGCAAGCGTGACGAGTACTGGAAATATACCGATCCGACGTCGCTAAACGCACCGGACGCGCCCGAGGCCGCGCTGTTTCACAGTGATGAAAGCCCGCTGTTTGACGCGGTGGACCGTGTGCGGATCGTGTTTGTCGATGGTGTTTTTGATGCAGATGCGTCTGATGATCTGAGCGCCGAGGGTGTCGAGATTGAGCGTCTGGCCGATGCGATGGCGGCCGATATTCATTGGGTCAAGGATGTGTATGGCGTGCTTGAGGCGCGGGGCCAGACCCCGGTGAACCGCCCTTTTGCCGCGATGAATACCGCCTTTGCCAGTGATGGTGTGGTGATCCGCGCGACGGCGAAAGTGTCCAAGCCGATCAACCTGATTTATCTGCATCAGGATGTGGCGTCGGATGCGATCCTGCATAATGTGGTCAAGGTTGAAGCAGGGGCCGAAGTGACCTTGCTGGAGACTGGTCCTGCCGCCGCCCGTTTTTCCAAGCAGCTGGAGGTCGAGGTGGCTGATGGGGGGACGTTCCATCATGTCCGTGCCCAAGGTCGCGATCATGAACGTCGCGCTGTAACCCATTGTTTTGCAAGGATTGGTGCGGGGTCTACCTTTAAATCCTTTACGCTGACCTTCAACGGTGTGCTGACCCGCAACGATTGTATTATCGAAATTGTCGGGGATGAGGCTGTGGCCCATGTGGCTGGCGCCTGTGTCGGCGATGGTCGCGATTTTCATCATGATGATACCGTGTTTATCACCCATGACGCGGTGAATTGCGAAAGCCGTCAGGTGTTCAAGAAGGTACTGCGCAACGGAGCGACGGGTGTGTTTCAGGGTAAGATTCTGGTGAAGGCCGGTGCCCAGAAGACGGATGGGTATCAGATCAGCCAGTCGCTGCTCTTGGATGATGACAGTCAGTTTCTGGCCAAGCCAGAGTTGGAGATCTATGCCGATGATGTGGCCTGTTCGCATGGCTCCACGTCGGGCGCGATTGACGAGGAGGCGTTGTTTTATCTGCGCTCGCGCGGCTTGCCCGAGAAGGATGCGCAGAGCCTGTTGACCCTTGCCTTTGTTGCAGAGGCGCTGGAGGAGATCGAGGACGAGGCGCTGGCGGATGACCTGCGGGACCGGCTGGAAGGCTGGCTGGCGCGTCACACCTGATGCCTGTCACAAGTGACATCGTGCGCACGTGGCGCGCGCCGCGTGCTGTGATCCGCAGCATTCTGGATCAGGGCAGGCGGGAGGATCGGGCGATTGCCTATCTGATGATCGCCTGTTTCCTGATCTTTGTGGCCCAGTGGCCGCGTTTGTCACGTACGGCGGCCGGTTTCGACCTGCCGCCAGGGGCAGAGGCGCCTGACCTGACCCGGCTTATGGCTTATGAGTTTCTGGCCTGGATCATGATCTGGCCGCTGTTCTTATACTTCCTTGCGGCGATCACCCATGTGATTGCCAAGGCACTTGGCGGGCAGGGTGACTGGTATGGTGCGCGTATCGCCTTGTTCTGGAGTATGTTGGCGACCGTCCCTGTTCTGTTGTTGCACGGGCTGACCGCCGGGTTTATTGGCCCCGGACAACAGACCAATATTGTCGGGGCGATCTGGGTGATCGGATTTCTGGTGATTTGGTTCCAATCCTTGCGCGAGGCGGAAAGCAGACCATGAGCGTTGATTTCCAAAGCTGGATGCGGGCCGTCTGGATGAGCCTGCTGGAACCGGCTCACATGGCCCGCAAGGCCATTGATTTGCGCATCGACATGCGCAGCCTGTGGATGGGTCTTGCGCTGATCGTGATACTCAATGTGCTTTTGCTGGCGCTGATGCAGGTGATCTCGCCTGTTCCCGACAATGCGCCGCCAAGTCCACTGACGCTGAGCCCGTGGGCCTTGACCGGCGTCCTGGGGCTTTTCATGGTTCTGATGGTGTATGGCACCTATTTCGCCGGACAGATCATGGATGGCGTCGGTGATTTGCACGCGACCCTGACGATCATTGTCTGGTTCCATGCGGTCAATCTGACACTTGAGGTCATACAGATCGGTCTGATCCTGATCAGTCCTCAGATAGGATTGCTGTTCGGGATGGTCGCGCTAGGTGCCTTGTTGTGGTGTTTTCTGAATTTCATCAACGTCCTGCATGAGTTCAACAGTCTGGGCAAATCCTTTGTCGCGTTTGTGTTGTCCCTTTTTGGCGTTGGCGTGGTCGCCCTGATTATACTGGCAATGGTGGGCGTATCGCTGTCCGGAGGAACGATATGACCTATGATGTGGCCAAGATACGTGCTGATTTCCCGATCCTGTCACGCGAGGTGAATGGCAAGCCGCTGGTTTATCTCGACAATGGTGCCTCTGCCCAGAAACCGCAGGTTGTCATTGATGCGGTCACCCGTGGCTATTCCGAGGAATATGCGAATGTGCACCGCGGCCTGCATTACCTGAGCAACCTGTCCACGGAGCGATACGAAGGTGTGCGGGGCATCATTGCCCGCTTTTTGAATGCCGGGTCCGAGAACGAGATTATCATCAACTCCGGCACGACCGAGGGCATCAATATGGTCGCCTACGGTTGGGCCATGCCCCGGTTTGAACCCGGTGATGAGATTGTTCTGTCGATCATGGAACACCACGCCAATATCGTGCCCTGGCATTTCCTGCGCGAACGGCAAGGCGCCGTGATCAAGTGGGTCGATGTGGATGCCAATGGCGATCTGGACCCGCAAAAGGTGATTGATGCTATCGGCCCGCGCACGAAACTTGTGGGGGTGACCCATATGTCGAACGTGCTGGGTACGGTTGTGGACGTGAAGGCGATCACGGCTGGTGCCCATGCCAAGGGTGTTCCGGTACTGGTCGATGGCAGCCAATCAGCGGTGCATATGCCGGTTGATGTGCAGGATATCGGTTGCGATTTCTTCGCGATCACCGGTCACAAGCTTTATGGACCGTCCGGGTCCGGCGCGATCTATGTCCGCAAAGAGCGGATGGCCGAGATGCGCCCGTTCATGGGCGGTGGTGACATGATCCGCGATGTGACGCGGGATGAGGTGACCTGGAACGACCCGCCGATGAAGTTCGAGGCGGGCACACCGGGGATCGTCCAGACTATCGGGCTGGGCGCGGCACTGGAATACATGATGGACGCGGGCATGGATCAGATCGCCGCGCATGAACGGGGCTTGCGCGATTATGCCCGTGACCGATTGGACGGGTTGAACTGGCTGAATGTGCAGGGCGTGTCGGCTACCAAAGGCGCGATATTTTCCTTCACCTTGGAGGGGGCGGCACATGCCCATGACATCTCGACCGTGCTGGACAAAAAGGGCGTCGCAGTGCGCGCCGGGACCCATTGCGCGATGCCATTGATGGAACATATGGGGGTCGGGGCGACCTGCCGGGCGTCGTTCGGGATGTATAACACCACCGATGAGGTGGACGTGCTGATCGACGCGCTTGAGCTGTGCCACGAGTTATTCGGGTAGGGGTGCTAGCCGTCGCGTCCCGGTTCGTCGGGATTGCTGGAAAATAGCGCGATCTTGTTGCCATGCGGGTCACGCAGGTATCCCACATAAAATTGCGGGCCATATGAGGCGCGAAAACCGGGGTGCCCTTCGTCAACTCCTCCGGCGGCAAGTGCGGCTGCGTGAAGGTCGCGGACCTGTTGTTGGTTTGGTGCCTCGAACGCGATCATCGTGCCGTTCCCGGCTGAGGCGGGCTGCCCGTTGAAGGGTGATTTGACGTAGAAATCGGGTGGGGCAATGGCCTGTCCGGGCTGGCGGGGCAAAATGTAACTCAGGTCGCCGTGATATTTTTCAAGCTGGTAGCCGAGTTTCGGCAGGAAGGCGGAGTAGAAGCGTTCCGCGCGCCCGATGTCATCAGCACCGACAGTGACATAAGCGATCATTTTGGGCGTCCCTCTCTGGACATGCGGCGGTCGGTTTGCGTTTAACGCGATTTTGCAGCGCCAACACGTTGTCTGCTGCTTGAATGGACCATTGAATATATTGAGAACGGGGGCTTTGCCATAGCCAGCGGGATAAGTCCCGAGAGAGTGGAAAAATCCGGCAGATCAGGCCGGTTTGGATGCGCGCCGGAACGCGCATCCGATTGTTTAGTATTGCTCTGGACCGCAGTAGAGGTCTTCGCGGTTCTTGACGTGATCGCGGTGCTTTTCGACAAACTTCATGACATTCGCCATGGTGCACTTGTCGCCAAAGCCTGACCAGGGTTCGAACCCGTGCAGGTTCAGGATGCTTTCCGGGTCTTGCCGAAGCAGACGCACAAAGACAGAGGCCACGATCTTGCCACCGACACCTGTCAGGCGGCCGTTGCCCTTTTCCTGCGCCTCTTGCAGGCAATAGAACCAGAGCGGGGTCTTGTCGATGTGATGGTCTTTCAGCACTTTGGGCGTTTTCAGGACATGCAGCCCCAGCTTATGCGCCATTTGCTGACCTGACGGGATTTGCATCGCTGTCCGGTCACGCAGGATGTTGCGCAAGGCAAGCTTTTTGGCCTGTGCGACCGGGATGTCATGATCGCCCCATTTCAGGCCGGAGCCGACGATATTGTCGGGCAACTCGAACAGCGTTTCGGCCATCTTGGTGCCGACGGGCAGCGCCTTTTGCGCATGAGCGCCAAAGAATTGATCCATTTCGATCGTTGCACCAGGATCACGCGGGCCAAAGCCGCGCAGGGCAAAGAGATCAAGTGCTGCCTCGCCTTTGCGCAGCACATATTCCGGCTGCACCGTGGCATGACCAAACCGGTAGGCCGCCACCGAAAACTCGGCAGGCATCATCGGCCCATCTGGGAAGATATCATGGTCGAGCGCATGGTCGATATCGTCCTGATCCACGAAGGATGGCAGGAATTCATGCAGCACGAGCCACTGATAGTGCAACCGGATGAACCGGCGGACCTGTTCGAAATCCTGCAGCTTTGGCGGCAGGATGTCGTGCCAGACATCGCGGCGCACGCCCATCTGGGCGCAGTTGGCGATGTCATGTGCTTCATCCTTGCCTTCGTGGATATGCGTCATCAGGATGTTGTGCAGGCAGACGAACGCACCCTGGATCTGGCTGACGAGGATGTTTTCGTCATTGCGGAAATCGCCGATCAGGGCGGTGCCTTTGCAGTTCCGCGCCAAGTCGTAAGGGTTATCCTTACGGCCAAAGAGCAGGAAGTTTTCTGTCCCTTCGGCGTGGGAATAGAGGTAGTTCGAGGCCTCGGGCCCGTCACCATAGACGCAATCAAGATCAAGGTTCGGCGTGCGGACATTGCGGATCGACCGCGGATCAATCGCCGTACCAATGGCGCTGGTTGTATCAAGCGTGATGTCGTGGTCGATGAACTGGCCGAAAAAGGTCATGCCGGCATCGGCATCGCCATCATCAACTTTCGCAGTCCGCATCGTTTCGACAAGGCTGTCGAACGCATTGACAATATGTTCCTTGGTCAGATTACCGGTCACCGGGTTGGGATGGCCGAGATAGCCAAAAACCTGCGGTAGCGGGCTTGGGTCATTGGTTGCGTGGTGCTTGAGGCATTCGTTCAAAAACAGATCGTAACGGGACATCCCGTGGGCTGTCTTACTCATATCATTGCTCCAAAAATTGGTACTCAAAATGGTCTGTCTTGTGCATTTAGAAATAGAGAGATGCACATCGCGATTATGGCCCGGCGGCGTCACAGCGCAAGTCAGGTTTTGCCTACCCGCGTTTGGGCATTGCAGCAGGGCTGCGACGATGCTAGTTGGGCGACAGGCACCCGTAGCTCAGCTGGATAGAGCGCTGCCCTCCGAAGGCAGAGGCCAGAGGTTCGAATCCTCTCGGGTGCGCCAATTCATTGTTCAAGATGAAGCCGAATTTCCGATTGATTGTAGCCCTCGAGTATAGTTGCTCTTTTGTTGTTGCATTTATCATAGGCAGACAGCGCGGCAGACTGTCGCGGTTGCGGTCTGCCCTAGGCTATTGTCCGCAGACCTGACCCAATGGCTGTGTGACCGAGGGATTGTCATGACCTTGCCTTGATTGGGTCACAATACAGAAATAGAGAATTCAACAAATATAGCCATCCAGATGTCGAGAATTGTAATGGAAACGACAGTCGAATTTCTGAAGAAAATTTGGGAACTGACGGGTGGCGTACTGTTCGATCATGGGCACTTTTTAAGTATTGTGCCACTTATCGTAGCCTTGGTGATTGCCACCATTGTT
This sequence comes from uncultured Paracoccaceae bacterium, assembly GCA_947488175.1. Classification (GTDB taxonomy): domain Bacteria; phylum Pseudomonadota; class Alphaproteobacteria; order Rhodobacterales; family Rhodobacteraceae; genus Yoonia. The sequence goes on along the minus strand of CANKYO010000004.1, from coordinate 24,463 downwards.
GTTGTCGTGCGGCTATCGCGAAAATCAAAAGGTCGTATCCCATCCGCACGCCGTGTGTTCGCGATGCTGTTTCCGCGCAGGATTTTCCTGCATCAATCGGCTAAACTTGACTATGCAGTGTTCGGCATCAACCAGATCGTGTTGTTCGTTATCGCGATTTCTGCAGTGATCAGTCCGACAATTGTTGCCGTTGTCGTCAGCAGCCTTGTTGAAGCGATTGGGCTTCAACCTGCAGATGGCGACATCACGATGACCGAACGTGTCCTATGTTCTATCTATCTGGTGCTGCTTTGGGATTTCAGTGCCACCTATGCTCACTATCTTAAGCATAAGGTTCCGATTTTGTGGGAACTGCACAAGGTGCATCATTCCGCTGAAGTGATGACACCAGCCACGGCATTGCGGCGCCATCCATTGGAGGCAATCTTTGGAGCACTCGTTTCGGCCATCGTGATCGGTCTAGGCATTGTTGTCTGGCAATATGTTTTCGGGCTAAACGTGTCATCGATCAACATATTCGGTACGTTGCTGGGTGTCTGGCTGTGGCGGGTTGCCGGCTACAACCTACGCCACAGCCATATCTGGATTTCCTATGGTGATTTCTGGAACCGTATCTTTATCTCCCCTGCACAGCATCAGGTGCATCACAGCAAATCGCCAGAGCATTACGATACCAATTTTGGTCATATTTTCTCTTTCTGGGATAAGTTGTTTGGTACCTTGTATCTGCCCCGCCATGACGAGCGGATGAAGTTTGGCATTGATGATGAAGAGATGCACGAATACCGGTCCCTCTTTGGACTTTACATCACGCCGTTGATCAAGATCTGGCGCCGAGTTCGACCTTCAAGACGTCAATCACCTGTAACGCCGCCAGCCGAGTAGGCACACCGCATGCTGTTTGCGTCACTGACGTTTCTACTGGGCTTTCTGCCCTTCGTGATCAGTGGCGCATTTCTGACTCGCCGGCTTTTTGGCGTGCGAGCCTGTCTGGGCTTTCTGGTGTTGGCGTCGCTTGTTTTCTATGGCTGGCATTATCCGCCTTATGTGCTGTTGCTGGTCGGTAGTGTGCTTGCAAATTTTCTGCTTGCGCTGACCATTCACCGCGAAGGTCGTAAGTTAACCCTTGTGATCGGCGTCACGTTGAACCTTGGCCTGCTCGGCTGGTTCAAATATGCTGGCTTCTTTGCTGAAATGCTGGAGGCGATATCGGGTACGTCAATTGGTCTAGCGGCCATTGCGCTGCCGCTTGGCATTTCCTTTTTCACGTTCCAGCAGATTGCCTATCTTGTTGATATCTATCAGGGCAAGGCGCGCCCCGGTGATGCCCTGCAATATGCGTTCTTCATTACGTTTTTTCCGCAGTTGATTGCTGGACCGATTGTGCATCACAGCCAGTTGATCGGGCAACTGAGTGACAAAAGGTTCGCCGCATTTCGGGCCGAGGATGTCGCGGCAGGTGCGCTGCTGTTCTGCATTGGTCTGGCCAAGAAAGTGCTGATCGCCGACACCCTTGCGGTCGGGGCCGATACCATGTTTCTGACGGACAGTCTGGGCGTTCCGCTTAGCATGGCCGAAAGCTGGTTGGGGATGCTGTGCTATACATTCCAGATCTATTTCGATTTCTCGGGATATACCGATATGGCGCTGGGTCTTGGGCTGATGTTTGGATTGGTTCTGCCTGAGAACTTTCGCTCGCCTTACAAATCAAAGAGTATCATAGAATTCTGGCGGCGCTGGAATATGACTCTTTCTGCCTTCCTGCGGGACTACCTGTATTTTCCGTTAGGGGGAAATCGGCGCGGCCCCATCCGGCGCTATGCCAATTTGTGGATTGTCATGTTGTTGGGCGGTCTTTGGCACGGAGCGGGGATGCAATTTGTCATGTGGGGTGCGCTGCACGGGTTGTATCTGACGGTCAATCACGTCTGGAGCCGACATCTGCCCGGTATCCTACCGCGCGGCGTTGGTTATGCGCTGACCTTTCTGGCGGTGGTGATTGCTTGGGTGTTCTTTCGTGCTGACGGGATCGGGCAGGGGTTGTCGGTCTTGGGGGCGATGTTCGGCAATCATTCCGCAGATGCGCTGGCATTGACGATCTTTGCGGATGCACCGCAGCTGATCGTGATGGTTCTGTTTGCAGCAGTTTTGTGCTTTGTGGCGCCGAACGCCCTGCAGATCGTCAGCGGGTTGCGCGAAGGGCCGCGCCAGACGGTGTGGTACGGTTTGGGCGGGACGCTGGCGGCCTTTGCCCTGTTCAACATTTATGCGAGTGGCAGTTATGCGTTCATCTATTTCCAGTTCTGAGGTGCGACCCGCCACGTCCGCCGTGGCGCTGCGGGTCTTGGTGGCGTGCTTCGGCATGACACTGCTTATTATGACTGCCGCGACCGAGATGCTGGTGCGCGCGCAAGTGGCCCCGCAGGACAATCGCCCGCAGCATCTGGCGCTACTGGAAGCCACGGCGAGTGCTGACGTCGCCTTTGGTGACAGTCACGTGGCCCGCGGGTTTGATGCGCAGCAAGGGTTCATCAATCTGGCATATCCGTCGGAAAATATCGCCGATATGTTGATCAAGGCGCGTCGCTATTTTGCGGATCACGCACCTGAGCGGGTGATCTTGCAGGCAGATCCGCATTTGTTTGCCCCCTATCGCCTGAACGCTGCACCCTCCCTATTAGAAGAGAAGACCCCCATGCTATTGGCTGCGATGCCGCGTCACCGCCCGCAGTTGTTGGCATATTGGACGTCATACTTCGAAAATGGCGGTCAGTTGCGGTCGACCGTTCAGCAGACGCCAGCGGGGTCATTGTTATCGTCTGGCGATCTGTCGCTTGATTTGCCGCGTCTTCAGATGCGCGATGCCCGTATGCGGATCGTGTCGCATAGCGTTGCGCGGCCCGGCCAAGTGGCTGTAGGTCAGGAACAGTATCGTGCGCTGGTGGATTTTCTGGCGGGGCAGGGTGCGCGCATCTGTTTTGTGACGTTTCCCGTTTCGCCCGCTTACGCAGCGGCGCGCAAGGCTTGGCCATCGAACGGCCACGCAGAGATGATCGCATTCTTCGAAAGCGAGGCCGCGCGCGTCGGAGGCCAGTATTGGGACGCGCGGACCCATGTCACTGACTTGTCTTTGTTCCGTGATATCGACCATTTGAATGCCAAGGGTGCGGTTGGCTTTTCGCAGGATCTGCATACTGCCTGCGGTTGGGGGGTCGACTAACGCCTTTGTGTTTCCGCGGCTTGCCTGACCACCTCGCTGACTTGCGCCAGTTGTTGGGCCAGCGGGTTGGTTTTGCGCCAGATCATCCCGATGGTGCGTGATGGTTTGGGTCTGTCGAACTGCGCGACAACGACCCGGGCGGTTCCGGTTTCGACGGGCACGGCCATTTCGGGGATCAGAGTGACGCCGATACCGGCGCCGACCATCTGCACCAGCGTGGACAATGAACTACCGTCCAGACCATCGCGCGGGAGACCCGATTGCAGGTTGCAGAATGACAGCGCCTGATCGCGAAAACAGTGGCCTTCCTCAAGCAGTAACAGCCGCATCTGGCGCAGTGTTTCGCCGTTGGGGATCGGGTTTCCTGCATCGCTGTCCGGTCGGACGAGCACAAAATCTTCGGAGAAAAGCGCAACCTCTTCAAATGAAGGTTCAGAGACGGGCAGGGCGACGATGGCGGTGTCGAGCCTTCCTTCCGCCAGTTCCTGCAGCAGTTTTGGCGTCAGTGTTTCGCGCACATGCAGATCAAGATCCGGAAATTGATGGGTCAGGCGCCCGATGATGGCGGGCAGCAGATAAGGGGCGATGGTAGGGATGACACCAAGCCGCAGTCGTCCGGCGAGTGCCTGCCCGGATGCCCGGGCCAGATCACCAAGCTCATCCACTGCGCGCAGAATATCGCGGACCCGCTGCGCGAACTCCTCGCCAAAGCGGGTCAGGCGCACCTGCCGTGCGCCGCGTTCGAAAAGCTGCGTACCCAGTGTTTCCTCAAGCTCTTTGATCTGCATGGACAGGGCCGGCTGCGAGATTGCGCACGTCTCGGATGCGCGTCCGAAATGCCCGTGCTTTGCCAAGGCCTCGAAATAGCGGAACTGTTTGAGGGTCAGGTTTTTCATAAGGTGATCTTATGGCGCCAATCAGGAGATTCAACTTAAACTAATGAAACAAACTTGGTACAAACGAAACATAGCAAAGCAATGCTGCAGCGATGAGGCCGATTTGCGCGGCCTCGTTTGCAGCGCAGCCCAACAACAGGATCGGAGAGAGAAATGGACGGAAGTGATGTCGGCAAATGCCCGGTTATGCATGGCGGGGCGATCAATACGACCAATGCAGTGCGCTCAAACAAGGATTGGTGGCCCAATCAGCTGAACCTGAAGATCCTGCACCAGAACTCACCCAAATCCGATCCGATGGGGCCGGATTTCAACTATGCCGAAGAGTTCAAGAAACTGGACCTGAAGGCGCTGAAGAAAGACCTGACCGCGCTGATGACGGACAGTCAGTATTGGTGGCCTGCCGACTATGGCCATTACGGCCCGTTCTTTATCCGCATGGCCTGGCACAGTGCCGGGACCTACCGGACCGCCGATGGTCGTGGTGGTGGATCGACTGGACAACAGCGCTTTGCCCCGCTCAACAGCTGGCCGGATAACGGCAATCTGGACAAGGCGCGCCGTCTGTTGTGGCCGATCAAGCAGAAATACGGCAATCAGATTTCATGGGCTGACCTGTTTATCCTGACGGGGAATGTGGCGCTCGAATCCATGGGGTTCGAAACCTTTGGTTTTGCTGGTGGCCGCGCTGATGTGTGGGAGCCGGAAGAGGACGTCTATTGGGGCGAGGAAGATGTGTGGCTGGGCGACAGCCGCTATAGCGGAGAGCGTGAGTTGCAGAACCCGCTTGCGGCCGTGCAGATGGGCCTGATTTACGTCAATCCCGAAGGTCCAAATGGCAATCCTGATCCGTTGGCGTCGGCTCGCGATATTCGTGACACGTTCGAGCGGATGGCGATGAATGACGAGGAAACCGTCGCATTGGTGGCGGGTGGCCATACATTTGGCAAGGCGCATGGTGCGGGCGATCCGTTGATGGTTGAGGTCGAGCCGGAAGGTGCGCCGATCCATCAGATGGGTCTGGGTTGGACCAACGGCTTTGAAAGCGGCAGGGGTGTTCATGCGACCACCAGCGGCATTGAGGGCCCATGGACGCCGAACCCGACCAAATGGGATATGGGGTATTTCGATGTGCTGTTCGGCTATGACTGGCAGCTGAGCAAGAGCCCCGCCGGTGCCAACCAGTGGGAGGCCAAGGATTTGGGTGCGGATGACCATGCCCCGCAGGTCGATGGCTCTGGTCAGCCGGTCAAGCTGATGATGACCACCGCCGATATGGCGATGCGTATGGACCCAGCTTATGAGAAAATCTCGCGCCGGTATCACGAGAACCCGGATGAGTTCGCCGATGCGTTTGCGCGTGCCTGGTTCAAGCTGACCCATCGCGATATGGGCCCCAAGACCCTTTATCTGGGTGAAGAGGTGCCAGAGGAAGAATTGCTGTGGCAGGACCCAATCCCGCCTGTGGATCATGATCTGATTGATGACAGCGACATCGCAGACCTGAAAGCGCAGATACTTGCGTCTGACCTGTCGATTTCAGAGCTTGTTGGCGTGGCCTGGGGCTCTGCCTCGACCTTCCGCGGGTCTGACAAGCGTGGCGGCGCAAATGGTGCACGCATCCGGCTTGAGCCGCAAAAGGATTGGGAGGTCAATCAGCCCGATCAACTGGCCAAGGTATTGGGCGTGCTGGAGGGCATCCAGTCAAAGTTCAATGATGGGCAATCTGGTGGCAAGGCTGTGTCGATGGCCGACCTGATCGTCTTGGGTGGATGTGCTGCGGTTGAACAGGCCGCGAAGAATGCTGGTCATGCGATCACGGTCCCCTTCACGCCGGGCCGGACGGATGCGACGCAAAAGCAAACTGATGTGGAGTCGGTTGCTGTGCTTGAGCCTGCCGCCGACGGGTTCCGCAACTATCTGAAAGACACCTACACAGTACCAGCTGAAAAGCTACTGCTGGATCGTGCCCAATTGCTGACCCTGACCGCGCCGGAGATGACCGTGCTGGTCGGTGGCCTGCGTATGCTGGGGGCCAATGTCGGTGATGCCTCGCATGGGGTGTTTACGGATAAGGCCGATACGCTGAGCACTGATTTCTTTACCAATCTGATGGATATGGGCACGGAATGGGTGCCGGCCTCTGAACATGAAGATGTGTTCGAAGGCCGTGATCGCAAGTCAGGTGACGTCAAGTGGACAGCGACCCGCGTCGATCTGGTGTTCGGGTCGAATTCGCAGTTGCGCGCATTGGCCGAAGTCTATGCGCAGGACGATGCGCAGGGCCGGTTTGTCGGTGATTTCGTGGCGGCTTGGACCAAGGTGATGAACCTTGATCGGTTCGATATCGCCTGATCCGAAGTGATGAGTGATAAGGCGCGCGGGGATGTCGCGCGCCTTACGCGACTGCCAGCCCGGCATTCGTATTCAGGAAATACTGCGAAAAGACCGGTCCGCAGGCCGCGCCTATGGCCCGTGCATTGCCGCCGATATTGCCGCTTTCGATGGCGGGCAGGATCAATCCTCTTGTGTCCTGATCCATGATGTGATGCCGGACCCGTTCAACCAGATCGCCGCGCACCGCACTTGGAAAAGCCCCGTCAATCAGGATCGCCTCAAAGTCAATCACGGCGCATGTCGACAGGCTCGCCTTGGCCAGTTCCAGCCCGGTCTGGTCCAGCCAGGGATCGACGTGATCCGCAAATGCGCCCCAGTCCTGTGGCGATTGCCAAAGGAGGGCGGGGTCAATTGATGCCGCTTTCAATCGCGCCTCAAGCAGATGAAGTGAGGCCGTATCGACCAGTTGCCGGTTTTTTCCGTCTGGCCCAATGCTGCGCAGGGACCCCAGGGCACCGGCATTGCCTTGGCGCCCTTCAAAGACAGAATGGTTCAGCACGATGCCCCCGCCGACAAACGCCCCAACGAAGAAATACGCGTAATCGCGGAAAGCTTTTCCCCGGCCATACACATGTTCCGCCTGGCAGGCGGCGGTGGCATCATTGACGATCAGAACGGGCAGACTGGTGATCTGTGCGATCCGGTCGCGGATATCTATGTTTTTCCATGACAAAAAGGTTTCGGCGGCGCGCCCTGTCAGGTCGCTCCAATTCCACATCTCGAACGGGGCGGCGACACCGATGCCGCAAATGCGGGCTGCGGCCTGCGGGCCAAGCAGGGTGGTGATGTCTGCCACGCTGTCGGCCACGAACCCAAAGACATCCTCTGGCATGGGGTAGGGATAGGTGGTCTGGCGCTGGTGCCTGATACGACCCGCGAAATCCATCACCAGCAAGTCGGCAGAGCGTCGCCCGATTTTGAGCCCGAAGGACAGAACCCCGCCGGGGGACAGCTTCATCGGGACCGACGGCTTGCCGACCTTGCCGCGTTGCGGTTCGCCGCGTTCAAGAAGCCCGTCATTTTCCAGCCGTTTGAGGATGGCCGACACCGTAGGTGGTGACAGGCCGGCCCGTCGCGCCAGATCGCTGCCGGGCATGTCGCCGTGCCGCTGGAGCAGGGACAACAACAGCCGTTCGTTATGATCACGCACGCCCTTCTGGCTCAGCCCCGCGCTGATTGACCTTATGTCGGGAATGTCATGGCCGCGTGTCATCGGGCATCCTCCAACCGTTACATTACATGGTTTCAATTAATAAGGAAAGTTAACTAATTAATTGACAGGTTCGTGAGAATCGCGTTGGGTAGGGACATTCGCCCGATCAATCCGGGCGTGTCGGGGAGGGGGCTTCCCTCACCTAAAACCGCGTTTCTGGGAGGAAATTATGAAAAGACTGCTAATTGGAACTGCGCTTGTTGGCATGACAACTGCCGGGTCGGCCATGGCCGATGCTCATGGCACATCGGCCTGTTTGATCACAAAGACTGATACCAACCCGTTCTTCGTCAAAATGCGTGAAGGAGCCGAGGCCAAAGCGGCGGAACTGGGCATCACGCTGAATTCCTATGCCGGTCAGATCGACGGCGATAATGAGGCGCAGGTGGCGGCCATTGAGACCTGCATTGCCAACGGCGCGTCGGGTATTCTGATTACCGCATCTGATACGGCGGCCATTGTTCCATCGGTCGAGGCGGCCCGCGAGGCCGGTTTGCTGGTGATCGCGCTGGATACACCGCTCGACCCGATTGATGCCGCTGATGCCACGTTTGCCACTGACAATTTCCTTGCCGGTGAATTGATCGGTCAGTGGGCGGCCGGTGCCCTTGGCGACGCCGCGGCTGACGCCAAGATCGCGATGCTTGATCTGGCAATCAGCCAGCCAACGGTCGGCGTGCTGCGTGACCAGGGTTTCCTGCAAGGGTTCGGCATTAATCTGGGCGATCCGTCGCGCTGGGGTGACGAAACCGATGAGCGGATCATCTGCAATGAGGTGACGGCGGGCAACGAAGAAGGCGGGCGCACGGCGATGGAAAACTGCCTGGCGATCGATCCCGATATCAACGTCGTCTACACCATCAACGAACCTGCGGCGTCTGGCGCTTATGAGGCGCTGGTGGCGGTTGGTCGTCAGGAAGATGTGCTGATCGTGTCGGTTGATGGCGGTTGCCCGGGTGTGGCCGATGTGGCCGACGGTGTGATCGGTGCCACATCGCAGCAATATCCGCTGCTGATGGCATCGCTGGGGATCGAGGCGATTGCGGCCTATGCCGCTGATGGCACCCTGCCTGAGAACACGGAAGGCAAGGAGTTCTTTGACACCGGCGTAGCCCTTGTCACCGATCAGCCGGTTGACGGGGTCGAGTCGATTTCGGTCGAGGAAGGCACTGATCTGTGCTGGGGGTGATCTAACCCCTGCAAGCTAGCCAATCCTTGGGGGCGGACCGCTGGCCCGCCCCTGACACAGGATTGCAGAACCAGACGCTCAGGGGAGAGTTGCAGATGACTGACAAGAGCGACAATTACGAGGCTGTTCTGGAAGGTGCTGAACAATCGGTGGCGGCGTTCGCGCAGGAGCGCAAGACGCCATTGATGATGCTGCAATCCACGCTGCACCGGACGCCGTCGCTGGTGCCGCTGATCGTGCTGCTGGTCGCGATTATCATCTTTACCGGATGGCTTGGCCCCCGGTTCCTGCCGCAGATGGCGCTGGTGTTTCAGCAAATTCAGATTGTCGGCATCCTGGCGCTGGCCCAGTCACTGATCATTCTGACCGCTGGCATTGACCTGTCCGTCGGGGCGATTGCCGTCTTCTGCTCTGTCATCATGGGGCAGTTTACGTTTCGATATGGCTTTCCGCCATCGTTTGCGATTTTGTGTGGCTTTGTCGTAGGCACAGGGCTGGGCGCCGTGTCCGGTTGGCTGGTCAGCCGCGTCAAGATCCCGCCTTTTATTGCCACGCTCGGCATCTGGCAGATCGTGCTGGCCACGAATTACATCTATTCGCGTAATGAGACGATCCGGCCCCGCGAAATCCGCGACGATGCACCGGTTCTGCAATGGCTGGGCTACAAGCCGAACGAGCAACTCGTCATCTGGATCGAAAACGCCCGCGGCATCACTTATGAACGTCTTCGCCCCAATGAGACGGACCAGTTTCTGCTCGACCTGCTGTGGCAGACCAAGATCACCTATGGCGTGTTGGTGTTGATCCTGTTGGCGATCATTCTGGCCTATATGCTGCGATCGACGGCCTGGGGGCGCCATGTCTATGCCGTGGGCGATGATCCGGAGGCGGCGGAACTGGCGGGTGTTAACGTCAAGGGGACGCTGATGTCGGTTTACATGTTGTCCGGATTTATCTGTGCCATTGCGGCTTGGGTCATGATCGGGCGGCTGGGATCGGTATCGCCGTCAGCCTCAACCGGGGTGGTGGGGAATATACAGTCGATTACTGCTGTCGTGATTGGCGGCATATCGTTGTTCGGGGGCCGCGGATCGACCTGGGGCGCGTTTTTTGGTGCGCTGATTGTCGGTGTGTTCGAACTGGGCCTGCGCATGGCCGGGGCGAATGCGCAATGGACCTATCTTATCATCGGCGCGCTGATCATCGGTGCGGTGGCGGTGGATCAGTGGATCAGAAAGGTATCGGCGTGATGGAACCTATCCTGAAGGGAACGAACCTGACCAAGAAGTACGGCAAGGTTGTCGCGCTCGACCAATGCGATTTTGAACTGTATCCCGGCGAAATTCTTGCTGTGATCGGGGATAACGGAGCAGGAAAGTCAACGCTGATCAAGGCACTGTCGGGGGCGGTTGCCCCGGACAACGGTGAGATTTACCTTGAAGGTCAGCGCACCCATTTCCATTCACCAACCGATGCGCGCGATGCGGGGATTGAAACGGTTTATCAGACACTGGCGGTCAGCCCGGCCCTGTCAATCGCCGACAACATGTTCATGGGCCGCGAGTTACGCAAGCCGGGGATCATGGGTAAGTGGTTTCGAAAGCTGGACAAGCAGGCGATGGAGGCATTTGCCCGCGACAAGCTAACCGAGTTGGGGCTGATGACGATCCAGAATATCAATCAGGCGGTGGAAACTTTGTCAGGCGGACAGCGGCAGGGTGTTGCCGTGGCCCGGGCAGCGGCCTTCGGATCGAAGGTGATTATCCTGGATGAGCCGACCGCCGCTTTGGGGGTAAAGGAATCCCGGCGTGTGCTGGAGCTGATCCTTGATGTACGGTCGCGCGGCATTCCGATTATCCTGATCAGCCACAACATGCCGCATGTCTTTGAAGTGGCCGACAGGATCCACGTTCACAGGCTTGGCAAGCGGCTCTGCGTGATCGATCCCAAGGACTACACCATGTCCGACGCCGTCGCCTTCATGACCGGTGCGAAGGACCCGCCGGTGCATTGAGTGGGTTGCAGCGCTTCTAAGGCGCTGTAGCTTCGGCCTATAACGTACTGATTTTCTTTGAATTGGTGCCCACACGGACCCCCAATTGGCACTAAAGATATTGATTTAGAATATTTTTTTCTTTTCAGCACCGTTTGGATACCCCCAATAACACCCCCAAAGTGGTTTTTAAAGAAGACTGAGCATTTGGATTTAACCAGCAAGCTGCCTCGAGAAACGCAAGAGCACTGACCCGCAGTCTTAATGAAGTTGCTGTAAAGTCGTCGCATTTGGCAAAAGGGAGCGCGCGGGGGGCGCGGAGACTTCCAACACACCTGTGTTGCATGCCCATCAAGCCGAAGTGCTGCCCGAATGCTGATGCCCGAAAAACACCCGCGAAAAACACGAAGATGCCTGGGGCGTTGCACGCGCCATCATAAAGTCGTCCGAATACAAGGTCTCGTCAAAGCTGCGAAAGAAGGTCGAGATTCTCTTCGCCCACCTCAAACGCATTCTGGGTCTGGGTCGTCTCCGATTACGCAGTCCATGCGGCGCGAATGACGATTTCCTCCTCGCTGCCAGCGCCCAAAACCTCTCCAAACTGGCCAAGATCTTTCCTGCACCACAGCAAACCCGCAAAGCCCGACAAGAAAGGCACATGCACTCCGCTCAGCGCGATCTTCTCCGCGCCAGCAACATGCTGCCTTTCCACAAAACGGTGGGACGCAGCCATTCGCTGCGACTGCGAAGTTAGTTCACCAAATTGCGAAAGCGGACATTTGTTAGGTAGCTTCCTTGCGGCTTCGGTAGGCCGATAGCAAGGTGATCCACTTTGAGTAGATACGTTTCATTGATGGCAACAAAAAACTAATTCTTGTCCTTTCGCACGGCAACGGCTTCTTCGATCGATCAGCAAGCCACCCTTGAACCTAGCTTATTCAGGTTAAGCACTACTTTGTTTTCGCGGACTGACTTCTGCAAAAGGACAAACACTTCAAGCCTAGCACGCCAAGAACCGTCTTCAGTGCTGCCTTGTCTCGGCAGGGGTTCGACCTGTTTCTCGTTTGAATACTGTCCAGAAGTAGCTCACGTTCCGAAAGCCGCAGATGGCGGCGACCGCAGTGACTGGCAATTTCGTTTTCCGCAACAGCTCTTCAGCCTTTCGGCAGCGGCGCTGCGTAACGTACTTTGCCGGTGTTTGCCCCAGCGCGCTTTTGAAGCTTCGGCTGAACTGCGTTGTGCTCATGCAGGCGACTGCGGCGAGATTTCCGACACATAACGGTTCGGATAGATGCTCTTCTATATACTCAACGACCCGTCCCAATCGCGCGTCACCGATTGCGGAAGCTGGCGCAAGTCCAAGTTTCTTGTCGGTATCCGCCAGCAATTTGGACACCAAGCTCAACCAGAGCCCGTCGATCATCAGGTTTGTGGCCGGATCGTCGTACAAAGAAAGACGCCACATATCTTGGATCAGCGCAAAAGCCATGGCCGATGACCGAAACTGGCCGGAAAAGCCTTCGAGGGCCGTCAATGACATCCCCCGTTCATCGAGCAGCACGCGAAGCTGTTGTTCGGGGGCAAAGGCGATGCGCAGGTGAAGATCGGGCAATCGGAACCGGCATTCTTGGTTGGGGGGCTGTATATCAACAACGCCTTGCGCATAGCTGTGTGTTTTCCAGCCATCGCCAAAGTCATATTGGAACGCGTCGTGCTTGTTCATCGTGGTGACAAATGGAACCTCGGGGATGGCCGGGTCTGCCGTCTCGATGGCACCCTGCTTGACGTCCAAAAAGGTAAGCCCGAACGTGCCGCCACGTCGCACGTCTTGCTCGAACGAAGCGTATTCCGAGTTTTGGTAGAAGTCGGCGAATGTATCCATTGATACAGGACATACCGCAACTTGTGGTGCACACAAAGCTTGTTGCGACGTGACCATTTGAATTTCGACCATCCTCTTTCGAATTCGAAGCGTTTTCGCCCTCGCCCTGTGTTCAGGCTCAAAACCACGCGTAAGGTTTCGCGCACAGATGAGGTGAAAATATGCGTATAATGGACTTGATTTTGGCTGCAGTCGGCGTTGCTGCTTTATACGGCGGTTATCTGCTGTTTTCGCAGCCAGGCACTGCGACAAACGTCGCCGTAGCTCTCCCCCAGCGCTTGCCGGTCGTGGAAGTAGCCCTTGTCGAGCGTGCAGATGTCGAGGCCAGTGTCAATCAAACCGCGCTTTTGAAGGCATCGTCGGAAGTACCCGTGACAACAGAGTTGGCCGGCCGCGTCGTATGGATCAACGAGAGGTTTCAACTGGGCCAGCGGCTGGAGAATGGCGAACGCATTTTTGAATTGGATGCTGCGCGGCTTGAAACGGACGTCATCAGGGCAGAGGCCGATATCTCAGCTGCTGAGGCTGAGCGCGAGCGCCTTGAGAAAGAACTGACGCGTATCAGCACACTTGCCGAACGAAATATCTCGTCTCAGGCGGCACTTGCGACCACGACAGCGAACCTCGCAGCCGCAGAGGCGCAATTGAAACAACGCAACGCCGCCCTTTTGTCAGCAGAGCTGGCGCAACGGCAAGCGACCATCACGGCCCCTTTCGACGCTGTTGTCGCGCAAGAAACCTTGTCGCTTGGCCAGTTCCTGCAGCCTGGAACTGAAGTGGGCAGGTTGGTGGCCGCAGATGAAGCGGAACTGTTGGTGCGGCTGAATGCCGAGCAGCTTTACGCTGTTGAGCAAGGTGAAGATCTTATCGGCCGGCGGGTCACGGTCACTGCGACGGATGGGTCTGGCGCGCAAAAGCCAGGGGTCATTAGTCGGATCGCATTGACGAACGAAGCGGCCACACAAACAACGGGCGTGCTGGTCACGGTCAGCCAACCTTTTGACACAAGGGGTGGAGTCTTTCGGATCAATTCCCTCTTTGATGTTTCCATCCCATTGCCGGGCAGTTCAGACAGGTTGCTGTCGGTGCCGGTGGCCGCGGTTCAAACCGGTGATCGCATTTGGGGCGTCGTGGATGGTGCGCTCACGCAGATACCGGCCGTGCTGGATCGGCGCGCGGGTGATCGCATGATCCTGCGGTCAGGGTCGCTTGAGGTTGGGATGGGCGTGGTGACAACGCGCCTGCCAAATGCAATCGAAGGGTTGAAAGTGCGCGTGTCCTCTGAAGGTGCGCAAGCCGCACTTGGTGAAAGTGCTGACCAATGAGAGGCCTTATTCGCGCCGCCGCATCAAATCCTGTCTTTTCCAATCTCCTTATGATCGGATTGATCCTTGCAGGTCTGTCGAGCCTCTTTTCGATCACGGTCAAGAATTTCCCCAAGATCGACCTTGGCGCCATTCAGGTATCGGTCGCGTATCCCGGCGCAACCCCGCAAGAGGTCGCCGATACGATCATCGTCCCTATTGAGGGCAAAGTGCGCGCGATAGATGGCATTCGCCGCGTTTCGGCGGAAGCTGTGACAGGCAACGCGAGCGTGACGCTGTCGCTGGAACGTGGCGCAGAACCCCGGGTGGTCCTTGATGATGTGAAGGCCGCTTTGGGGGAAATCACCGTGTTTCCGTCCGGATCGGAATCCCCGATTGTGGTTGAGGCGGAGGCACCAGAACTGGCGATCCAACTGGTCGTTACTGGCCCGCTTCCGGTGACAGATATCAAGGATCTCGCGTTTGAAATTCGCGAGGAGCTGCTCGCCTTTCCAAACATCACAAGTGTCGACATGTCAGGTGCGCCCGAGGACCAGATTGATATCCTGGTGTCTCAAAGAACGCTGGATGCCTATGGCACCGGCCTGCGCGATCTGGCCGCACAGATCACAAATGAAAGCCTGAACCTGTCCGGTGGCACGCTCTTGTCAGATCGCGAGAGGCTTCAACTGAGAACGGAAGGGAAGGCACAGACTGGCACAGAATTTGGCGCGCTTCCCATTGTAAGTTCGGCCGATGGTGCAGTCCTGACCTTGAGCGATATCGCCAAAGTTCAGGATGGCCTCGCAGATAGTGGCATCGTATCGACATTGAACGGTGATCCGGCGGTCTTTCTTTCGATCAATCGCGAAGGTGACCAACAAATTCTGGAGCTTGTTGAGACGACCCAAGATTACCTAAACACGCGTTTGAAACCGCGCCTGCCGGAAACCGTGGACGTGATCGAATGGCGAAACGAAGCTGAGCTTCTGAACGGTCGCATCGATCTGTTGTCCGCAAATGCGATTGTCGGCTTTGTTCTTATCCTCGTATTGTTGGCGGTCACGCTTGAGGTCAGGGTCGCTTTCTGGGTTGTCATCGGAATT
Source organism: uncultured Paracoccaceae bacterium (assembly GCA_947488175.1). GTDB lineage: Bacteria > Pseudomonadota > Alphaproteobacteria > Rhodobacterales > Rhodobacteraceae > Yoonia. The sequence continues at coordinate 9,263 of CANKYO010000004.1, read as the reverse complement.
GCGACCGCCTTTATCGCTTCGTTTTCGCTGATGGCGGTCTTTGGCGTCACCATCAATCAGCTGTCACTCTTTGGGTTCATATTGGCATTGGGTGTCGTCGTGGACGATGCAATCGTCGTGGGTGAAAATACCTTTTCTCGACGGCAATCAGGTGATGCCTCCCTGAAAGCGGCGCAAGAGGGCGTCCTGCGCGTGGCTGGTCCGGTTTTCTTTGCGGTAGCGACCACCATGTGTGCGTTTGTCCCCCTGCTGCTGCTGCCCGGAACATCGGGCTCCTTCATTGCCCCGGTCGCTTCGGTTGTTTTGCTGGTTCTGTTCTTTTCGCTGATCGACAGCCTGTTCATTCTGCCCCATCATCTGGCAAGCATTTCAGACCGCCCGGCCCGGCGTTGGTCGCCGTTTCGTTTGCTGGGTCTGCTGCGCAAGCTGATTGGTGGCAGCCTTGATTATGTCGGGCGCACGCTTGTCCGGCGCGCCGCCCGATTTGCCGTGCGGCAGCCATTGTTCGTCATATTGACCAGCTTTGGTTTATTCTTCGCCTCGTTGAGCCTGCTGTCAGGCGGGCAGGTCAAATTCGTCTTTTTTCCCGACATTGAAGGTGACTATGTGGTCGGCACACTAGAGATGCCTGAAGGCGTGTCAGAGGTCGAAACCGCGGTTCGCGCGCAAGCGGTGGCTGCAGCAGCCATGCGTGTCGCGGCCAGGATCGCCGATGATCAGGCCCTTGCATCTGACGATGTTTTGCAAGCAACCGTCATCGCCATCGGTTATGCGCTCGCGGCTGGTGACCCGGGCGGCGTTGGCACGGGGTCAACAGATACCGCGACAATCGAAGCCAAGATCATGTCCGCAGAACAGCGCAGTTTCAGTGCCGCCGTCTTTGAACGGCTGTGGCGCGAGGAAACCGCTGATATCCCGGGGATCGTGCAGCTGACGTTTTCATCGTCCGTCGTCCCCATCGGCGCGGATATCGCACTGCAGGTTGGCAGCAAAAGCGATGACGCGCGCGTCTTTGCCGTCAATCAGATCAAGGACGCGTTAGCGGCCCGGCAGGGCATTCTGTCATTGCGAGACTCAGAGGCAACAACATCGCAAGAGGCTGTCTTCATTCCGACCGAGAATGCAAAATCACTAGGCGTCACAGTCAATGATGTCGCGCGCGAGATACGCTCTGCAGTGTTCGGAGAATTGGTGACAACGCTGCAAAGGAATGAAGAAGAAATTGACGTGCGCGTCCGTCTTCCCGAAAGCGAGCGCACCGATCTGAATGACCTCGCCGATTACCGGGTGCGCATTGGAAGCCAACTCGTTCCAATCAGCTCTCTCGGGTCATTTACGCTGTCGAACGCGCCAAGCACGATTTCCCGGGTTGATGCGCGCCGCATCACAACCATTCTTGCCGATGTAGATGAAACCATCACCACCGGCGGCGCGGAAATCCGCATGCTGCAAGAGCAGGTGCTGCCGGAGATACAGGAACGCTACCCGGATGTGACGATGGAACTGTCGGGCGAGGCAGAAGAACAGGACGATTTCGGCCCATCGCTGGCGGTGAACTTTGGCCTCGCACTTTTCGCCATATTCGCATTGCTGACATTAGCGCTGCGATCTTACATCAACCCAATACTCATCCTGCTGACAATCCCGTTTGGTTTCATGGGCGCGCTGATTGGTCATGCGGTTCTTGGGCTCGACCTGACGCTTTTGTCCATCTTCGGCGTCGTTGGCTTGTCCGGCATCGTGATCAACAGCGCCCTGTTGCTGATCACGACTGCGGACCGAAATGTGGAAGATGTTCAGGACTGGAATTCTGCGGTCGTCGGGGCGGTTGTCTCTCGGTTCCGTCCGATATTTCTGACAACGCTGACCACATTCCTGGGTGTGACACCTCTTGTTCTGGAAACCAGTATTCAGGCGCAGTTCCTTATCCCTACGGCGATTTCATTGGGCGCGGGGATCCTGATCGGCTCACTCTTCGTGTTGTTCCTGGTGCCAGCATATCTGGCGGCGGCCCGCTACACCGCGGCTGTATTACTGACGCCGGTTCTGGGTCGCCGTCGCGCCATCAGCTGAAGGAATTCGAGAAATGAAATCATTTGCCGTCGTCCCGCTTTGTTTTCTGATGTCTTGCGGCGCAGTTGGACCTGACTATGTGACGCCCACAATTGATCTGCCGAGCAGATTTGCAGGAGGTGGCGCAGAGAGCATCCCAAATGCACCCCAAACCGTCTGGTGGTCGCAACTCAACGATCCATTGCTCTCAGAGCTGATAGCGCGCGGGATCGCCCAAAACCTCGATGTGCAAATTGCACTTGAGCGCATTGAAGAGTCTCAAGCCGGTTTGCGTGCCTCTGGTGCGTCTCTTACCAATGGGAGCCTGACGGCCGAAGTCACCACGGGCGAAAACGAAGGCATCGCCGCTGACACGCGCACCTATCGACTGAACGCGGGTCTTGTCCTTGACATATTCGGGAGAAACGCAAGAGAGGTCGAACAGGCAGCCGCGACCTTGGATGCGACGCGCGCGGATCTCGGCACGGCACGGTTGGCTTTCCTGACTGAACTCGTCGATAACTACGTGCAGGCGCGGTACTATCAAGAAGCCGCCACGATCCTGCGGCAGACAGTGCAGAGCCGTAGCAGAACACTTCAGGCTGTTGAAAATCGGCTGGAGGTTGGCGATGCCACGATCATCGAAGTGCAACGCGCACGTGCCGATTTGGCGTCGGCAAAGGCAAGATTGCCGCTTCAGATAGCGAATTACGAAGTCAGCGTTTTTCGCATCGCGACATTGTTGGCCGAACCGTCGGCGTCTTTGCAGCGGCAGATGGGGCAGGGGCGTGCCATTCCGCGACCGATAGGCGGCACGAGCGCAGGTATTCCGGCTGACCTTTTTCGGAGCAGGCCCGATGTGCAGGCCGCCGAACGCAATTTTGCCAGCGCAACAGCAGCGGTTGGGGTGTCAGACGCGCAGCTTTATCCATCGATCACCTTGAATGGCTCCATCGGAACCGGAGACACAGACCAATGGAGCTTTGGACCGCAAATAAACCTCGCGCTCTTCAACCGTGGTGCATTGCTTGCCAACCGCGATGCGGCCATTTCCCGCGCGCGCCAGGCAGAGCTGCAGTGGCGTCAGGCAGTCCTAAAGGCGTCTGAGGAGACTGAGGCTGCGATTGCATTACTGCGTGGATGGCGCCAACAACTGGCTTCACAACAGGATGCAAGTGAGGCAATCGGCGCGGTCGCGGAACTTTCGCTCACCAGCTATGAAACTGGCGAGATACCATTGGCGGAGCTATTGGACGTCGAGCGGCAATTTGCGGACGCAAGGCTATCTACTGCCGATGCACGTCGAAACGCGACATTGAGTTGGGTGCGCTTGCAGATAGCAACAGGTCGCGGTTGGAAAACTCAATCCAGCTCAGAGTTGATGCGCAGAACATTGAGCCGCTAGTCTCTGACAAGAGGGCCGCCCGCACGCCTTAGAGTGACAGATTGTCTAATTGGGCGGGCTCTCGCAGATCAGCCTGAACAGCAGCCCCGCAAAAAAGCCGGGTGCGGCTTTGAGATAGAGGCCCGAGCGCAATCCAGCAAATTCTGCGTGATGTACGAATGGCTGATCTCGGAAAAAGCACTTCGGTATCAAAATAATAATGAATGTCGACAATCGGCCGCCCTTGCGAGCGACCCATCTGATCAGATTTCAATGGCCTCCGAGAAGACGCACCCGGATCGCACATACGTGTTTGGGTTTTTAGCGGGCGTTGTTGGCCGACTATGCGGCCTTTGTTCCAAGCGGGGCGAAGAGCGCGAATAGCAGGTAAGTTTGGTGTTTCCGTGACTGATCGTCCGATCCTCCATCACCTCCCACGACTACAACCCGACGTTGACAGGACACTACATCAAGAGATGCTGCACGGCATCCGAATCCGAGGTCTGGTCTTAGCCCATAGCAGAAGTGCTGAATTTGTGCTGCGTGTGCTCGCAGCGTGCGAAATGCTACGTGAGCGGAAAATTCGGTGGCGCCGCGCAGCGGCAAAATCGGCCATTCATACAGACTGTATCACATATCAGCGGTCGTGCTTAACAGGTGCGGACAAAGCGACCTTTTGCTGCGGCTGCGCCACTGGCCGCTTTTCTAAAGAACTCGGCACATTGTCATGAGAGGCCTTGTGGGCGGATCCTTGGCCGATAGCCAATTTCTAGAAATCATCAAACTCTGGGACATTACCGAGCCTGACCAGGAAGCTGGGCGATCCGACTTCGCCACTATTTGGATCCTCTGTGATCATATAGGCATCAGCGCCCGCACAATCCTCGGACTGGGCTTCCCGTTCGGCTCTGTTCTGGGCCTCTGACGCAGTTGAATATTGAAATTGCTTGCCAATCTTCAGGCTTGCTTGCCCGTCATGGCCCCGCTTCTGTTCCACATATGTCTGACAGATATAGTGAACTTCTGTAGCGCTCTTGTCTGCGTGCGTCATGGGTAAATCCTTCGCGGTTGTCGTCGCGCCACTGAAACTTGAAAATGGGTGCGCAATCAGTGTGTCATCGCCGTATGGCGGCCTTGGGTGAACCTGTCTTATGCGCTACCGCGATGGCTTTGCCGGTGTGTTTGCTTCTCGTTCGAGGCGCGCATTGCGCAGACGGTCTATCTTGACTTGCCGCTGTTCAGCTTCTTCGTCGGCCATCTTCCGAACGACGCGGGTGGTCTTGTCCATCTGCGTTTCCACTTTGGGACCTTGCGCTTTGAACACGCTTGTTTTCGTTAGCTTTGCCAATTGGCATTCTCCTCTTTGGTTACATTGGGGTGTGTCGGAACAAGGTTGTTTAAACCAGTGCCAGGTGTTTACCGGGACCATGGGCTTCACGCGCGTTTGGCGCGGATTGGTCATTACGTATATTTGCCTGAATGTCCGGCGCGGCCATGGCGCGCATTAACGCGCCATAATTCATCTGGAACCGCATTTCTGATCCGACGCAGGTTGCCGAATGCTTGGTGCCAATAACAAGATGATCGCTTGTTGCGCCGATAAATGTATTCCCGGGAGGCATTGAAAGCCCAGCCGCGTCCGTGTCCTGATGCCCAATGGCAAGAATCAACCGCGTGGTTTCTGCGGTGTTTGGGACAACGTGAATTCTAGGCAAAGTGAGATCAGCAAAGCTGACGACCGGGCGCACAGACTTGGTGTCTGTCTCAATGACTTCGGCGACCAGTGTAAACGCATCTCTGAACATTCCGCCTATTTGATTTCCAGAGACCGGATCGACACCCAAAAGGATTGCTTCGCCAAGCCTGAGATCATTGATCCGTCCAGTCGCATGCCCTCCGAGCGCCCAAGGCAGGTTTGCAGAGTTGCCGCCAGAGACCGTCTGGAGGTATGGGCCACACTGCCCGTCAACATCATTCGCAAGAACAGACAGGGCCTGCATCTTTGCATCCGTCGGGGCAGTGCCGCTCAGACAAGCGAAGTTTGCTCCGATACCTTTCAGCGCCACACCGGGCATGTCCACCACTTGCTGGGCTATTTCGCCAAGATCTTGTGGCATGATCCCGTCGCGCAGATCACCCATTTCGACCATCAGGAGAATGCCGTGAACCGTGTTTTGCCGGATTGCAGCGGCGGCCAGGGCCGCAATCACAGCAATCTCTGTGTTGTAGCTCGACTCACAGATTTGCACGACGTCATCGACCTGGCTCAGCATGGGTGTCCGGATCAAGGTTACCGGACACGTAATTCCAGCCTGGCGCAACCGCTTCACATTGCTCAAACGCGCCTCGGCGAGGCCTGCAGCGCCACCGTCAATCATGGCTCGGGCGATGGCTGGATGTCCACAAACGGCTTTGGTCACCCCGATCACACGGATGCCGCGCGCCTTCAGCAGCCCAACAACAGTCCGGGTGTTGTGGCGTATCTTGCCAAGGTCTACTTCTATGCGCGGGTTGCTCATATTGCCGCCACAGGCATCCCTTGCTGCAAACCGGGATACGCGCTGAGGACTATAGCCAGCAGATGTCCCGTTGGTCGGCTGAGTGCGTCAGTCACAGGCAGCCCAAGTTTCTCTGATTGTCCTGCAATCGTGTCTTTGATCTCTGCTTCGGACATACCTTCGTGATTGAGCGTGACGCCGATGACCTTGGTATCGGAAAACGCCTCGATCAACGCAATCTCACTTGCCGGGGTGGGCATTGGCATGTTGGGGAAATCGCAGCGATGGGCCCGTTTGGGTGCATGCTGAAGGATGACGGCATCCGGCTGGCTGCCGCGCAGGATAAAAGCGGATGTGCAGAACGCAGGATGGCTTAGCGCACCTTGGCCTTCGATCAGGATGACGTCGGGTTGCTCTGCCTCCGAGGCCGCGACGATCGCGCCCTCGAGTTCGCCGCAGCAAAACTGGGGCGGTACGGCGTCCATAGCCACACCATATTTCGCGCCCTGCATCAGACCCGTCTGGCCTGTCCCAACCAGCACAGTCTTGATGCCCTTTGCGTTCAGGGCACGGGCCAGAACCGTCGCAGTCGTCCGCTTCCCGATGGCGCAATCGGTTCCAAGAATGGCGATGCGCAGTGCATCAACATTCGCGACACTTCCATCGAACAAACGCATGTCCTTGCTGGGCTTGGGTTTGCGGATGTCGCGGATAGTGACTTGTCTTTCCAATGCCGCATGCGAAATTTCAGCGTCGTCGCTCAGGTACTCATGCAGGCCACTGACGATGTTCATACCGCGCGCGATCGCCTCCAGTACAACGCTGCGATCAGCGGGCGAAAGCCGTCCGGTTGAGGGGGCCATTCCATAGATAAAGGCATCGGGCATGGAGGTTTCGTGAGTGACAGCGGCATCGAGACTTTCGAGGATTGGTATGGTGTTGATCGCGCCATCAAGAACCAGTCCGCTGTTGTTGCCGCTGTGGTCGCTGTCGATGACCGAGACGATCCGGTAGGCCTCTGAATGACGCACAAGGCCGTTGGCAGTCTTGCCGTCAATTTTGGCGAAGTTGCCTTCGCAATAGACAATCGCAGTTGGCTGCACCGCGATCTGAGTGATGGACGTGGATTGAGTAGGTGCGTCGCTGGTCAATGGGGGCGCTTGAGCACCTCTGATAGGACGACGAATGGTATCTGCGGTTTGAGGTTCGGTCTTCATGGTAATTTCCTTTTGTTGGCAACACTGTCATCGCCCCTGCGTGTGGAAGCTGCAGCCTTAGTGGCAAATGCTTAGTTGTTGAAAACGCACTGACCTTTGGATTTTTGGAAGTTCCTGTTGCATTCCCATCGGTTTCCAGATCTGTCGAGATGAGCGTTTGCAGGGATATCGACCACTTCGCAGCCTGCACCGGAAGCTTGATACCCCCTCTGGCATTTCCATCCCTCGCCGTAGGTTGCATCGTCAAAATAGGCGAAATCCGGGACTACGACGGCCTCGCACAGACCGTCTCGTTCGAAAAAGCCACGTTCACATGTCCAGGGTTGACCATAGCGAGATCCGTTCAAATATCCGTTGATCGGAACCGCAATGGCGTCGCAACGGGTACCCATCCGCTCAAACCCACGTTCACATTCCCACGCCGACCCATATGATCCATCCACCAGATGGGCATTTTCGGGCACGACGACCTCTTGGCAAATATCATCAACCTTGAGGAATCCGCGCAGGCATTGCCAGCGTTCGCCAGAAGGGTCCAGGTACCCACCATCGGGGACAACCACTGCAACACAGGCCGTTTCATCGACCTTGCGAAAGCCATGAAAGCATTCCCATCCGGGACCATAAGTGCGGTTCGTCTCATATGCATTTTCCGGTGCCACAACCGCTGCACAATTATCGCCAACAAGCCGATACCCGACGTTGCAATCCCAGCCGTCACCATAGCTCTTTGCACTGGCGTTTTCCGGCATGGATTGGGCGAATGCAGGGATTGCAAACACAAGCAGAGCGAAAATGGGGCCGAGGAAGAAGACCCAAATCATTCGGATGTCCGCCAATACAGATGTCCCGCAAGTTGTTTGGGGCAATTGCAGCGCTGTCTTTGAATTATGATCCATCCAACTCAAGCCCCGCCAGGCAGGCAACAGCAAGGTCGCGGTCTGGCTTGTCTGAATCCGGGTGGGTTGCCCAACCTGTTTCCATCATCGCATTGCGGCGGCCAAATGCCGAGGCATCCTGAAGGATCGCAAGTTTCTCTGCGCGTTCCGGGTCTGCCGCAGACATGTTCAGGCATACCGGCACCATTGCCAAAGTCACTTCGTCTGTTGCGGAGTCCTGTGCCATGGTCTGGGCGTTGCCGCTCGTCACCCAGCCACCCCAAGTAAAGCCGAGGATAGAAACCGCAATCGCGCCACCCAAAGCACCGTAGATGCCGGGTTTCGTCCATTCTGGAAAAGTCATTTTTGATCCTTTGACGGAGAAAGCGCCGCCTCACTGTTTTTTGCGCTGACAAGATTTTGTGTCAGGGCGGTTTTCAAGTCGTATTGATCGACAGGGCGCTGTTCATATCTGGTCGTATTTCATGGGCGTATCCGGTCGCCAAAACGGATAAACCTATCGCATGGGCGATGTGGCCATGCACGATAACATCGGCAAACTTCCCAAACATCAGATCCTTGCAACGGGACGTGACAGCTGAATTTTGATGATAGATAATTGCAGTTCGCTATAGCAGGCGATGCGCCTTTGCCGCAGAAAACCACAACTTTGTATCCTGTACGTAGTTCCTTCACGCCTGAATTACAATGTAAGCCGACCTGATCTTGTTTCTAACGCCGCCCATGTTCTTGACGTAAGCGGAGCGAACGAACCTTCGATCTTGTGTGTACGCTTTCCTGTCGCCAAATGACGCGCCTACGTCGCCTAGTGCCGAAAACACTCCGTCACGCGGACCGCAGCGTTTGTAAGCATGGGTTCTCAGCCGCCCAATGCTGATGCGGCATAGCCGGGTTAGTGAGTGATTTGTAACCTGCCATTCGCCTCTCAGGCGTAGTTGAGACTCTGCAGCTTCATACGATGTACCGCCATTGGTGCATCTATAGCCAACGTTCCGGCAAAACGCCGCGAAAGCGGGCGGAGAGCCCTTTTCGACGGATGTTGGGCGCTGCACCAAAGCTTGCTTTATGCCTTTGCCAAGTTGGCCAAAGGTATTTCTGAGACCTAGATGCACCCCTGCGGAACCGTATGACGTCAGTGTCCGTCGTCAGGGTTTTTGGAACCAATGGCGGCTTAAAGTAAGAGAGAGTTTGGCTCATCTTGTTGGTTTGGTTA
>CANKYO010000003.1 GCA_947488175.1 uncultured Paracoccaceae bacterium | reverse complement strand
ACTCGACCTCGGCTCTTTGGAAAGAATGGTCGAAGCCGCACCATCTGCGCTTCTGTCAGCCAATAGAGATTACTCATATCACCGCTCGATTTTCGACTGGTGAATCATGCAGCAAAACAGAAATCAATGGGTTCTGACCCTAAGAGTTTTCAATAAAGTCGGCTAGGTCGAGACTCTAAAAATACCCTCGAGAAAGGTAAGGTATACGGAAATCAGAAACGCGCTGATACGCTCTTTTTGTCCAACAATGCTACCTCATTGTATCTTAATGTGCTGACGAAGAACGATCATTTACATATCAATAGTATTTCCACCCCAACTTCTTTACCAAAAGCGCTAAACATATAAACATTATAACAAGCATCAACGCCACCCATGAAATGAGTTCAGTCTCGCTTGGTTGAAGACCTATGTATCCAAATAAAACTATGGATCCAAACAAAGTCAGGACACTACATAGACCAAATACGTAAAGAAAAAACTGTTGCTTTGTCACCTCTCGCCATCTCAAAAAAGCAAAAGTCAGTAGTCCGATTAGCGATAATGGCACTGCAAAAACTACGTATCCAATAAAGGTCAACTGAATTAATCTCCTAACTCATTTGAAAACGAGGTCGTAGCCGAACTCAGCGGCACCCGCCCCAAAACCAGAAGCCACGGCCAGCCCCCAATCGACATCTCACCTATTGTAAGCATCTTCGAAGTTGAGTGGTAGGCTCATCCCATTGCACGAGCAAGCTTCAAGCAATGAGGCCATTAATTGTCCCGAGGCAGACCCACTCATACCTCCGAGTAATGTACCCATGCTGGAAGATGAGGTTGGATTGGAAAAAAAAGCCCGCCCGCAGCACGAGATAAAGCGCCATCACTACCGCTTGCCAGCATCCGTCGGAATTGATGTATGCCCCAATCCCACCCGAAACGGCCCCAAGGAATGCACGTCCCAAATAAAGAGGTATAGCCTGACCTGTCAGATCCACATACCGCCCCGGGTTCTGTAGCGCGCAGCCGTAGATGCTGGCTCCGTCGACCAGCCCCAACGGGTCAGCCTGCAGGTATCGTCCCAGCGTCGGGTCGTAGTCCCGCATCCAGTTTTGGTGCAGGCTGGTTTCGCTTTGGAACTATTGCCCCGGGGAAGCGGAGGTTGCTGTTTGGACCTGAGGACGTGTGCACGCCGCCGACGGGGAGGTAGGTGGCCTCCCACACCTTCACCCCCGCGTCGTCGGTTGCGAAGACGGCCCGTCCGATGCGGTCGGTCCGCACGTCGTCGAGCGTGCCGTTCTCGACCACGCCGACGATCATCCCCGAAGCCCAGATATATTCGCGGAGCAGCGTGCTGGTGTCGGTGCCCGCGTCGTAATCATACTCCGCAATCCGGTTGCCTAGGGCGTCATGGACCGAGTGTATAGCTGGCCTGCTGCCTAGGTCAGATTAATGTGGTGGGCGATGAGAAGTATTAATGTGTCAATGGGTGTCGGGAATTCTCGGCGTTGTCACTTGTCGGTGCGAGCGCCCATTCTGCACTTTCTAAAGCACTAGCCGCGGGCAGGTGCATCTATTTGTTTAAGCATATTGGTCGCTAATGCTTTTGCATGTTCGTAATCGGGGTGACCTTGATGCCATTGTTCTATGCTGTGCATGTCCGATTCGTATGCGTCCGCAATCTCAAGTGACCTTTTCTTCAAAGAATCCAAAGAAAAACGACCCTTTTCCAAACCAACTACCGCTAAGCCTAGTAAGAAATTAGGTGTCTCCACCGGCAGTTGCACACCAAGATCCTGAAGCGCTCTCGAAATGGCTTTTCTGGCTTCAAAGTACGTGTGGCAGTTGGCAACATCAATCACCCAACTGGGTACTTCCTCCAATGTAAGGATTGTTTGATCCGCCCATGCCGACAACTGCTCCATCGACCAAAATTCCGAGTCAACTATGCAAAAAACTATAATGAGTTCGTCTCGCATGTAACTAGTTTCCAAAAAGACCGGGCCATACAGTGCTTCCACTCGGGTTTCTAATACGTTCTCCTGTTATCGGATTTCTCCTATGGTGATGCGGGTCAGGGTGATCCGATGGTCGGCCGTGTGTGGTTCTATCGGTTCGACCAATATTTCTTCCAAATTCATCATAGTGCGTTGTTTGGTGATATGATGAACCGGTTGTACTTGGTTTGGCGGCATTATTCACTTTCCGAGTCCCTGGCGTGACTTGATTTGGCGCTACTCTATTTCTAAAGTAGTCGTCTAACAAAGCCCTAGCAGCGTCATCACTTGCAATTCCGACACTGCGTTGCCAGTTTCCTAGAGGTCCAAGCGCTGCACCGAATGCAAAGTCATAAGTGAAGTCTTGCCACATGTAACAACCGTCGCCCCAATTCATCTCGATTATGTAGCCAATAGCAGCGTTAAACAAACCCCAACCGGCAGCAGCGCATGCCACGATCCACGGTCCAACAAACTCCCCCCTCGGATCGATATACCGACCCGGGTTTTGTAGCGCGTAGCCGTAGATGCTTGCTCCGTCGACCAGCCTCAGCGGGTCGGCCTGCAAGTACCTCCCCGTTGTCGGATCGTAGTCCCGCATCCAGTTCTGGTGCAGGTCGGTTTCGCTTTGGAACCATTGGCCGGGGAAGCGCAGGTTGCTGTTCGGCCCCGTGGAGGTGTGCACCCCGCCGAAGGGGAGGTATGTTGCCTCCCAGACCTTCACCCCCGCATCCTCCGTTGCAAAGGTGGGCCGTCCGATGTGGTCGGTCCGCACGTAGTAGAGTGCGCCGTTTTGACCACACCGACGATCATCGCGTTCGCTCGCATGTAGTGCCGGAGCACCGTGCGGTGGTGTTGCGTGGCCCCCACCGTGCGGTGGGTGTCGCCGTTCAGCGCGAATCGGGGGTTAATCGCTTGTTTTGCTGGAATTTGGGCGGTCTGCAAAGCGTCGGATTTGCGTCGGCAAAGCGTATGGCAACTTGGCGGCGATTGGGTGGGTTAATTGGGGCGTGTGGTAGGATGGGTTAACGGAGGTTAGAAGTTGGTGGGTATGGGAAGATTTGCGAAATCATCTATCCGACGGCTGTTTCACCAGAAATGTCGTGTTCGGATTATTCGGGTCAGCCTCGCGCCATCAAAGTGCAGGTCGTAAGAATCATGGCCGATATCAGGGTAAAATTCCCACAGATTACTACTTTGCGCTAATCTCCAGTTTGGTGCTGTATCTAGCTCATCAGACATCTCCTGCAAAAGCAGATCAACCAGTAATGTCTGATCATCAACAATAATTGCCGTTGCAGAACGCGATCCTACCAATCTTCCGATTACGTCGTTACGAGTATCCCCAATAGTAAAAATGTCTAAGGATCCATTGGTCACAACGCGCCGAAGCCCATTATCGAGGATGTAAGCGCCGACCGCCAACATTGCCGCACACGCAAATGCCAGAAATAGCCAAAGCGACCTTTGCATTGAGATCATCTTTCAACGCCCCCTGAATACTGCCCATGAGCGTCCAAGTCGGGGACGGCGCCCCCTGCGCGGATTATGGTGTCATGTACAGCACTGTTTGAGTTTGGCCCCATGAGTGGACGATATTCTTCAGCAATATAACTGGAACCTTCTTCGACAACTCTGCGATCAAATTGACAGGCGCTCATCCCTGAGGGTACAGGTATATAGTAGAGTCGGCCAGACATGATTGTGCGGCCTACCCGTTTTGTTCTGAAAACGCGTCGGTCAATCCGATAAACATCTCCCGGCACTGTATCGAATGTTCTACTATCTCTGCGAAGGCTAAACTGTGCAACTATTCCGTGTTGTTCCTCTGCAGTATCATTGCAGGTACAGGTGGTGTCAAAAACAAAAATAGCGCAGTGGTTTCCCCGTGAGTAGATCAAACCAAGTGGTCCGTCGAGAGCCCTACAAAGTACAGCAACCGCCTCCCCTGTCGGATCCACATACCTCCCCGGGTTCTGCAGCGCGTAGCCGTAGATGCTGGCCCCATCCACCAACCCCAACGGGTCGGCCTGCATGTACCGCCCCGTCGTGGGGTCGTAATCCCGCATCCAGTTCTGGTGCAGGCCGGTTTCGGATTGGAACCATTGGCCGGGGAGGCGCAGGTCGCTGTTGGGACCTGACGATGTATGCACGCCGCCGAAGGGGAGGTAGGTGGCTTCCCAGACCTTGACCCCCGCATCGTCTGTGGCAAAGACCGGGCGTCCGATATGGTCAGTCCGCACAAAATACAGCGTTCCGTTTTCGACCACACCAACGATCATCCCGCCCGCCCAGATATACTCCCGGATCAGCGTGCTGGTGCCGGTAACGACATCGTAGTCATACTCCGCAATCCGGTTTCCCAAGGCGTCATGGACCGAGTGGATCGTCTGCCCGGCGGCAGTCAGGTGGCGGACCACCTGCTGGCCGAGGCTGTTATATTGGTATTGCGCCTGCACAACCCCGTTCACGGCGAAGGAGGACATCCGGTTCGCCGCATCATAGGTGTAGCTATGGGCCAGCGCGCCGCGATTGGTGGCGATCACATTGCCCGCACCGTCATAGGTAAAGCGCCGCTCGACCCCGGTGCTGAGCAGGACGGAATCGAGCTGGTTGGTGTCAGGCCAGTAGCTGTAGACATCCACCAGCGGGGTGCCCGCGACCAGCGACATCTGCTCGGTCCGGTTGCCGACGCTGTCATAGAGCCAGTCGAAATCGCCCCAGGCCCCATCGGCAGAGGCGAGGAATTCGCGGCCCGAATAGGTGAAGGCCTGGTTCTGCGCCGGGTTGAGGTTGTCGGTAACGCCGCCCAGATTATCCCGGTTGGTCCAGTTATAGGTCTCGTCCCGCAGGGTGGTGCCGGATCGGATGTCGGTCAGCCCGGTCAGCCGGTAGGAGCTGTCATAGCTCGCCGTCATGACCCCACCATCGCCATAGGTCAGCGATGTGAGCGGCCCGTGTGGTTTGTAGGTCAGCCCACTGACCACATCGACGGGGGCGGCGTAGCTGTTGAATGCCGGATCGAAGGCCTGCCATTGTAGCCCGGTCAGGTCCCCATCCGCATCATAGCTGAAGAGCAGTTGCGACCCACTGGGATAGTCCATCTGCGTGGTCTGCCCGCCTGCATCACTGGTGTAGGTCGTGCTGTATTGGGCGCTGCCGATCTGGCGCAAGTCCTCGAAGAACGCCCCGCGCGCGGGATCGTTGCTATAGCTGGTCTGTCCGGTCTGGTCGGTGACAGAGGCCAGGCTGCCCAGGTTATGGGGTTGGGCCGGATCGCTGTGATAGGTGAATATCTGGTCGAGCGATGGGTCTGCGGGGAAGGTCTTGGACACCAGCCGCCCGCCATCATCATAGGCATAGTTGGTCACAACCCCGCGCCCGTCGGTCATGGAGGTGACCATGCCGCGATTGTTGTAGCTATAGGTCATGGTGCCCCGGTCGGCGCTGACCTCGCGGATCAGATCCCCAAACCCGTTGAAGTCGAACGCTGTCTCAATCCCGCGGGGGTCGATATAGCTGGTCATCTGGTTGTCGACATCATGGGCCATGCTAGTGGTCCCGTTCGCCCGGTCGACGATCTGGCTCATCCGGTTGAGCGCGTCATAGCTGTTCGTCGTTGTCAGGCTGGTCGCATCGGTGATGGTGGCCAGGTTATCCTCGACATCATGCGAAAAGCTGGTGGTCTGCCCGTTGGACCCGATGGCCTGCAGGATCCGCCCGAGTTCGTCATATTGCGTCTCTTCCAGATAGGCGATAGTGGCCGCCGCGTCGGAATAGGTTGTCCGGGTGATATTGCCCATGGCGTCATGGTCAAAGCCGATGGTGTCGCCGGAGGGGGCGGTTATCTGGGTTAGTCTGCGAGCTTCATCGTAGGTGTAATTCCAGGTCCGCCCCAGCGGATCGGTGGAGGACAGCATCTGCCCGATGATGTCGTAGGTATAGGTGGTTTCCTCGTTCAGCGTGCCCGGTTCGAAGGTCGATTTGAGCAGTCGCCCGGCCAGATCATATTCCAACGCCCATTCGAAGCCCTGATGATCGCGGATCAGCGTCGGCTGGCCGGATGTGCCATAGGCCAGCACCTCCTGCGTTAGTCCGTTCGGGTCTGTCGTGGTCAACAACTGCCCCCGGGCGTTGTAGGTGTAGGTGGTGACATCGTTGACCCCATCAGCCGCCAACCCCGGCCCATCCATGGAGGTCAGGACCTTCAGCCCCGAGGGGAGTGTGCTGTAGGTGTAGGTCCAGGTCCGGGTCTTGCCATTGTCGGGGCTGCCCACAAGCACATCGGTCTGGGTATAGCTGGTCAGCAGGGTGTCGGCATCGTAGGTGAAGCTTTCCTGCAGCTCTGCCGTGGTCCGGGTCAGCGGTTTGCGCAGTTCGCCGGTCCACGTGTAGGTCGTCACCCGAGGGTTCAGCCCATCGGCATCCTCGGTCCGGGTCAGGATGCGCCCCTCGCTGTCGCGGGTCATGACCGTGCGGGCGCCGTTGCGCTCAATCCGCTCGATGATGCGGCCATCGGCGTTGTAGGTTGCGGTCGTATCAGAGGGGAGGCAGTTGACGGTGGAAATGCCTTCCACACTGACCAGGCGGTCCTGCCCTGCGATTTCGGCGAAGGAATAGATCGTGTCTTTGCCCAACTCGTTGGTGACCGTGACATCGTAACCCAAAGTGGTCTCAATGGGACCGCCGATTGTCGTGAGTTCAGCACCACCGAAATGAGAGCTTGTTACGCCTCTGCGTTCAGTTGACCCATCTGGAAAACCATATCCGAAGCTTGCAAAGTCAAAAGGCTGGCCTGTTGCGTCAACGCGGCCATCGCCAACACTGGTAAGAAGATGCCTTTCACCCCAATCAATGCCATAATCGTATCGGGAATCGCTGAGAACCAAACCGGACCCAATTTCGGTAACCGTCACGCGAGAGTTGCGCGCCGGATCAATGTCGTCGAAACCGAGCCCCGGGTGCCGCACACCACCGCTGATATATTCGAAGTCAATGCGGACGTCCGGCGTCATCGAGATGCCGTTATACTCGGTATCAACGATTATTTCGGTAATTCCGGGGTCAACGCCGTATGGACTCGGATTTACGTCCTCGCTCCATGTGAATTCTGCTCGCTGGCCATGTATGTCTTCAAGTGATGTAATCCGGCCTTGAGTGTCACGTGAGACGAAGATGGAGTATCCGTCCGGCCAACGCCGTTCGTACAGAAGGGCCAAACCAGAGTTGAAATTCTGGAAGATATCCTTTTGACCACTGGCGTGACGGAGTACGTGGCGCCCCCCTTCGGCAGACGATCCATCGTCATATCGATATCCGTGATCGCCATCGACAGGCACTGTCGATCTATAACCATTGAAGGCGTGCATGGTATCGTCGCCCAAAAAGACATCGCGGTCGAAATAGCCACGGTGTCGGACAGCGCCAAACCAAGGCATAGACCAGCCGTATCCAATCCCACGGACAGTGGGGTCTTGCAGATGGGGCTCCGAAGTATATTGGCGTACAAAACTGAAACGGGCATCAAGCGGCGATATCCAGTCAACCGCATCCTGGCGTTTGCGTCCGGACGATATGACAATGGGATTTCCGTGGACGGGGCAACTAGATTTTCGCTTATAACGGCAAATTCGCGGCAGCGTTCTGACGTTGCCTTCGTTAACCTCTACTACGCAGTTTAATGACGCAAAAGTGGTAATATTCACGGGCACATTGGCTGGATCAGTGTATGAAATTAAACACGACGCCGTCAGCCTAAAAGGTAGATTTGCGTCGTCCAGCTCCTTCGAAACAGCAACCGGACCCAGTGCATAGCCGGTTCCATTGCTATTTTCGGCGTACCAGGCGAGCGCTAGACCACAGGCCCCGCGTGCGCTACTGGCATGCTGGCCCTGCCATGTCCAAAATTGGTCGCCTTCTTCGTAAACCGTTTGAGAGTGAACCGTTTGCGGCAACAGTAGGAACGATATCCATAAGCAAACTTTTAAAAGCTGTAACGCCCGCTGAAATGAGATGTGCAAGATATTCATCATGTCCTCTGCCTAAGTGATTCAGATCGATGCAGTATCCTCCTGATAGGAACCTACAATCGAACTGATGCTGTCACCCATTTGCACTGATTACAGATAATCTGACCAAAACGGCCGTGATCATTGGTCTAAGGTTTGCCCACTGAAGGAGAACCCAATTGACTACTTCACCGCCTGGATGTTGGGTCGAGTTGTTGACCACTGCAGACGTCTAGTCGAAAAACTGCGCACCTTCCGGATGATCGGGGTGGGAATAGGCGGTCGTCGCGACTAAAAGAGCAAAGACGAGTGTTTCAATAAAAACGAACACACAAAACAGTCTCGACAAAGACATCTAATCTAGCAGAAGGGCCATATACTCACCTCTCAATCAGTTTGAAGAGAGCGCAACATTTCACCTATGAATGGCATCTATCTGTTCATATACCCGCAATAATTGTCAATTCATCCGAGGAAAAACAGTGTTTCCAAATTCAGCTTTCAACTCGCTTGACAAGTGTAATTGATGTGGTTCCGGGCGGGTTTCTCGAACGAAAACCCTGTGATCGGCAGATTTGGCTGAGAGCAGAAACTGCAAGAAAGAATGCGCTGTCGATGATGATATTGGCGCGGAAGGCTGCCAGCCAATGCCCGAATTGTTGAAACCCAATTCGCCAATTTGGTCTTGCCACCGCGTAGCAGAAATATCCGGTAGCTTGCTTCGGGCTTACTGGATAGCAATACCTGCGCTCATAGCTTGAATCTCCAACATCATTGGGTCCACCCGTGTTCAACAATCGCAGAGGCCATGGCTCCGCACATCAACGCCGCCAGCCGGTTTGATACTGGCCAGGAAGGCTCAAGAGCTGCAAGGCAGGGCGCATTAACGCGCCCTGCCGTGCAAATCAGCGGAATGTATCGGCCAGCAGACGCGCGAGTGTCGGTTCGCTCAGATATCCGGTCGAGGGCAGGTTCCGGCTGGTCTGGTAGCGCGCGATGGCCCGGCGTGTGTCCCGGTCAAACCGCCCGTCCACATTGCCGGGGTTGAACCCAAGCTGGGCCAGCCGGCTTTCGATCAGCCGGGCCAGGATCGGGTTCACGTTCAACCGGCGTTCCTGTTCCTGCGCATCTTCGACGCGCTGGTCTTCCTCGCGGTCCCGCCCTGTCAATTCGTTCAGCTTCTGTGTCGCCTCTTCGGCAAAGGCGCCTTCCGGATAACGCTCCAGATAGGCGCGGTAGCCTGCGATATCGCCGCGTGCCCCGGTTTCTTCCCAATAGGCACGGTCAAGGCGCAATGTCTCTTCGCGCTCACGCTCTTCTTCGGCTTCGATCTCGGCGGCGCGGCGACGCGCCTGAGCATCAATCCGGTCGATCTGTTCGCGGGTCAGGAATGATGTCTGCTGAAACCCGTTCGTCTGCTGCCAGTTGCGGATCGCATTGCGGCTGCCGGGGCCAAAGATGCCGTCGACACCGCGGGTGTTGTAACCCAGTAAGGTCAGATTGCGCTGGATCGCGCGACGGGCATTCCGGTTCAGGTTCAGGCTTTCTTCGGACAACCGATCCAGACGGACAGGATCGTTTTCGATCTCATCCAGCTTGCGCCGCGCCTCTGCGGCATAGGGGCTGTCGGGATACTGAAACAAGAAATCGCGATAGCTGTCGGCGGTATCCTGGGTCTGTGCATCGCGCCATGCGGCGAATGTCGGGTCGCCGGCAGGGCGCGGTGCAGGCCCGTCGGCGTCCGGTTGCATCACCAGACTGGCAGGCCGGAATCCTTCCATGCGCAAACGGCGGCTGTCATCGACATAAGCCACCAGATCAGCGCCATCGCGCGCAGCCTCGGTCAGCACATCATCGACAGATCCGGGCGCGCTGACGATCACGCTGACACCTTGCGGGATATCAAGCCGCCCCACCCCTTGGCTCAGCCCTTGCCCAAGGCTGTTGCTGTCGCCTTCATCAATGCCCAGAACCAGCAAGGCCTGACCGGGCGTCTGCGCCAATACATGCATCAGGCTATCCACCGAAATGGCCGTATCACCCATGCCAAACAGCGACGGATCGCGCGCATCGGATGCCATCAGCCAGGCGCGGTCGCCATCTGAATAGAACCGGCCCGACAAGGCTACGATCAGCCGGTCGGCATCCGTAACCTCGGCCACGAAGCGGTTCAGCTCCGGCAGCATGTCGCGACCGGATTCGTTGGTCGCCACCTCGACGGCATAGCCCGCGTCGCTCAGATCACCCTCGGCCCGCGCCAGATCGTCGGCGCCGGACACCCGCCGAAACTCCTGATAGCGCTCGACCCCCAGCAACAGGGCGGCATCTTCGGCCATGGCAGGCAGGGCAAGCGCTGACAGCGCGGTACTCAGGAACAATCTACGCATCATGCGTCTCCTTGGTCTTTCATGTTTCATAGGTGCGCCTGTCCTCGATCACGAGGCCATCGCGCGGCAGGGTGCCCGGGGCCATGCAGGCCACTTCACCCTTCAGTTTCAGCACATCCTGCACAGCGGCGGCGATGGCGGCCTGATCCAGCCCTTCGCCTTCCACTTGCACGATCATCTTGTCGGCGTCACCGTCGCGGTCGGCAATCACCCGCGCCCGGTCCACACCTGTCTTGGCGACCAGTGCGGCCACTTGCTCGGGGCGGACGAACATGCCCTTGATCTTGGTGGTCTGGTCGGCGCGTCCCATCCAGCCTTTGATGCGCATATTGGTGCGGCCACAGGGGCTGAGGCCCGTCATTACGGCGCTCATGTCGCCCGTGGCAAAGCGGATCAGCGGGTAATCGGGGTTCAGCGAGGTCACGACGACCTCACCCACTTCGCCTTTGGGCACAGGATCACCAGTGCCGGGGGTGACGATTTCGATGATCACCCCTTCATCCACAATCATGCCTTCGCCCGGCACGGTCTCATAGGCCAGATGCCCCAGATCGGCAGTGGCATAGCATTGCATGCAAGTGATGCCCCGGTCGGCGTAATACTGGCGCAGTTGCGGGAAAAGCGCCCCACCCGACACGGCGGCCTTGGTAATCTGCAACGTCACACCCATCTCATCGGCTTTCTCAAGGATCACCTTGAGGTAATCGGGCGTGCCTGCATAGGCGGTCGTGCCGATATCGGCGGCAGCCCGCACTTGCAGCTCTGTCTGGCCGGTCCCGGCGGGCAAAACCTTGGCCCCGACGGCACGGGCCCCGTTTTCAAACATGGTGCCCGCAGGGGTCAGATGATAGCCAAAACAGTTCTGGACAATGTCATCCTTGCCGATCCCGCAAGCCTGCAGGAACCGACCAAAGCGCCACCAGTCATGGCTGGACCCGCCCGGTTCATAGATCGGGCCGGGGGACTGGAAGATATGGGTGATGTTGCTGGTGTGGATCCCGCCAAAGGGGGGGTGTTCCTTTTGCCAGCCGGTCAGGTCGGATTTGCGCAAGACTGGAAACCTGGTCAGATCAGAAAGCGCGTTGATCTCGACATCCGGCAGGCATGACGTCTCACTTTCGCGGACGATAGCAACCTGTGCGGCCAGGGCTGCCAACTGTGCCGCCGCCCGCTCTGCCGGGTCACGTGTTTCCAGATCATCGTAATAGATCGTCATCGGTGTCTCCTGTCCTTGCCGGATCATCGTGCCGGGTCGGACAAGGGAAAGCTAGGGGTGATGCGGTGTGTTATGCGATATCAGAGGGTGCGAGCAAGACAGGTCTTTCAGATTGACTGCGGGCCAATCAATAGGAACTGGGAGCCTGATATGCCGAAACCGATGAGGCGCTGAAGGTGCCAAGTTAAAAACCTGTCGACGGGGCCTGGGGCGATTTCGACGGGCTCTATGACAGCATTGGCAGCCGGACCGAGCAGATGTCGCTGGTCGCGGGCACCCCGCTGGTCGATGTCTACAGCTACTGGCCTGACACCAACGAACTGGATTCCGTCCTGATGAGCAAGGGGGGTCAAGCGGCGCTTTACCTATGACGGCGCCAAATCGTCCAGCGTAACCTTTACGCCAGCCAACGTTTCCGCCGCCGGTAGCTACGCACGTCACGGAAGCTTTTGCGCCCCTCGTCCGACATGCCAAGGTAGAATTCCTTGACGTCCGGGTTTTCGCGCAGTTCGGCGGCGGGGCCTTCCATCACGACCCGTCCGCTTTCGAGGATGTAACCCTGATGGGCGAACCGCAGCGCCACATTGGTGTTCTGTTCGGCAAGCAGGAAGGACACGCCTTCTTTCTCGTTCAAATTCTTCACAATTGTGAAAATCTCTTCGACCAGTTGCGGGGCCAGACCCATTGAGGGTTCATCCAGTAAGATCGTCTCCGGCCGGGACATCAGGGCGCGCCCGATGGCGCACATCTGCTGTTCCCCACCTGACGTGTAGCCGGCCTGCGACTTGCGCCGCTCTTTCAGCCGGGGGAAATAGCTGTAAACGAGGTCCAGATCGGCGCTGATTGCCCCGCCACCATCGCGGCGGGTATAGGCACCGGTCATCAGGTTTTCCTCGACCGTCAGATGTTCAAAGCAGTGGCGGCCCTCCATCACCTGAATAACGCCCATCTTGACCAGCGCTTCTGGCGACAAGTCCTGCACGCGGGTGCCACGATAGCTGACCGAGCCTTTAGTCACCTCACCCCGTTCGGAATGCAGCAGGTTCGAGATCGCCTTGAGCGTGGTTGTCTTGCCCGCGCCATTCCCGCCAAGTAGCGCCGTGATGCCGCCCTTTGGCACATTCAGCGACACGCCTTTGAGCACGAGTATCACGTGATTATAGATCACCTCGATATTGTTGACCTCTAGCAGGGTCTCAACGTCTGATTTGGCGGTGTCCAGCATGGGGTGTCTCCGGTTGGGAACGGGCGGCCCGAAGGCCACCCGCATTTGTTCAGATCACAGGCAACCCGGTGTGATGTTGTTCTCGGCTGCAAACGCGGCAGAGTCCTCGGCCACCAGCGGCGAAATCACGGCATCATCGGGCGAGATGAAGTCTGTCAGCGGCTCCCATACGCCATCAGCGGCGTTCCACTGCTGGACAAGGCCCTGACCGGCGCCACCATGGTCCTGACAGGACACGGAAAACTCTGGCCCGATACCTTCCATGCCCAGTTCAGCCATACGCGCATTGGTGATCTCCAACGCTTCCATGCCGTCGCGAACCATCGCAGGGGTCACGTCGGACACGCCATGGATCTCCTGGCCCTTGGCAATGGCTTCGGCGGCCAGCATGGCGGCATACATACCCCGCACATAGAGCACCTTGCCGATATTGCTGCCATCACCGGCGGCGTTACCTGCATCATGCACCTGCGCCTGGATCTCTTCCAGCACGGGATAGTCGACAACGCGGTTCATATTCAGCGACTTGTAGCCATTGGCCGCCATACCCGCAGGGGTCACATCATGTTCGGCACCAGCCCACCAGTTGCCGATGAAGTTTTCCATCGGGAAACCGATATTGGCGGCCTCCTGCACGGCAACCTGGTTCATCACGCCCCAGCCCCACATCAGGACATAATCCGGCCGTTCGCGGCGGATTTGCAGCCATTGCGATTTCTGCTCCTGCCCGGGGTGGTCAACGGCAAGTTGCGTCAACTCAAACCCATGCATGGATGACAGTTCTTCCAGCGTGCGGATCGGCTCTTTGCCGTAGGCCGAGTTGTGATAGACCAACGCGATCTTCTTGCCGCTCAGGTCACCTCCGTTTTCATCCAACAGGTAGTTTACGGCAACGGACGCAGCATCCCAATAGTTGGCCGGGTAGTTGAAGACCCAGTTGAAAACCTCACCATTGGCGGCCGATGTCCGGCCATAGCCCATGGTGTGAAGCGGGATACCGTCTGCGGTGGCCTTGGGGATCAACTGATAGGTAATCCCGGTCGACAGCGGCTGATAAATCAACGCGCCTTCGCCTTTGGTGCTTTCATAGCATTCTACACCCTTCTCGGTGTTATAGCCGGTTTCGCATTCCAGGATACGAACAGGTTCGCCGCCAATACCGCCATCACGCGCATTCAGCAGGGCGAAATAGTCCTGAAACCCGTCAGAAAACGGCGTGCCGCCCGCCGCATAAGGGCCGGTCCGGTAACTCAGATCCGGAATAACTAGTTCTGCCATTGCAGGCCCCGCGGCCATCGCCCCGGCCAGGGCCATCGCGGCCAGTGTCTTTATCTTCATCGGTTCTTTCCTCCCATTGGTTGATCCGACTTCTTGTTGTCGCAACGCTGTCCCGGACCTGATCCGGGACCTCTACGTCACGTTAATATGGAAACGGCCACAGCCGCAGTTTTTCTTTCGCCAAGCGCCAAATCTGCGCCAGCCCATGTGGTTCCTTGATCAGGAAAAACATGATCAACGCGCCGACAATGACCAGATTGAGATGCGACACGATATCAGTCGGCCAGCCCAATACATCGACGCCGATCACCTTCAGCGCGACAGGCAACAGCACCAGAAACGCCGCGCCTGCGAAACACCCGAAAATACTGCCAAGCCCGCCGATGATGATCATGAACAGCACCAGGAATGATTTCTGGATGCCAAACGCCTCACCCACCTCAACTGCGCCCAGATAGACCGAAAAAAACAGCGCGCCCGAAATGCCGATAAAGAACGATGACACTGCAAAGGCGGTCAGTTTGGCCTTCAGCGGGTTCACCCCGATGATCTCGGCCGCGATGTCCATGTCACGGATCGCCATCCACGACCGGCCGACCGTGCCGCGGGTCAGGTTGCGCGCAATCAGGGCGCAGACCACCACAAAGATCAGACAGACCATGTACTGCGCCCAGGGGGCGGTATTGGGGCCGGTGACTGCAAACTCGCTCACAAACCGTTCGGGCGCATTGATCTGGCCAGAGGCGGAGTAATTGTAAAACCACGAGATTTTGTTGAAAAGCCAGACGAGGAAGAACTGTGCAGCCAGCGTCGCGACAGCCAGATAGAACCCCTTGATCCGCAAGGACGGCAATCCAAAAAGAACCCCTACGGCAGCGGTCACAAAGCCCGCGAGGATGACCGCAATCACAGGGTTGATCTGGGTCAGGATGTAGACGGTCCATTCGGCATTCTGGGCGATGGTAAAGAACAGGAACTGACCGGTGACCTCAAAACTTTCACCACCCTTTGAGATCATCTCTCCCCCAGCCGACACGAACCCTTCGGAGGCAAAGTAGATATCAAGCCCTGTCATCAGCTTGTAGCAAGCATAGGCCCCCACGGCCATGAACCCCCCGGTGCCAAGGCTCACCTGCCCGCAATAGCCCGTCAGAATGTTCAGCCCGATAGCCGCGATGGCATAGATCAGGAATGGCACCAGGATGGCATTGGCCCAGTAATCATTGATCACGAACGGGATCACGGCAAAGGCAATGACCATCGTGATCCAGAACCCGATCCGGTCAAACCTGATCGGAAAGGTCTGGTTGTCAGCATGGTAAGAGGTTTTGAAATCTCCGGCTTCACGGTAAAGCATCTAGACCGCCTCCAACCATATGCGGCAAAAAAAACAGATCAGCAGCGTCGTTCCCGCATAACCTAAAACGGCCGTCAGATCATTCCACGGCCAACCGAAGCGCGCTCCAAACGTCGCCATAAGCAAAGCCAGAATGGCCACGGACCCAACCGACACTTTCGCGATAAATGACAGTCTTGCTTGGTCCGATATGATGGCATGCAAAACAACGCCGAACCCAATGGCCAAAACTAGCCAAGTGCCAAGAACTAGTGACCATCCCAAAGGGCCGAGCCAAAGCGCTTGGCGCCCTTCTAAAATAAAGCCCAAGTTTATTAGGCTGAGAAACAGAACAAAAAGCACACCCAACAAGACAGTCAGGCCGGACAAAACAGCCAAAAACTGCACCAGCCAAAAAGGCAATATCTTAAACCCGCTCAATGATCTTCTCCCCAAACAGGCCCTGCGGGCGGAACACCAGAAAGATCAGCGCCAGCATATAGGCGAACCAGTTCTCCGTGGCCCCACCCAGATAGGGGGCGCCAATGGTGTATTCGAACAGCTTTTCCCCCACCCCGATGATCAACCCGCCGACAATGGCGCCGGGGATGGATGTAAAGCCACCCAGCATCAGCACCGGCAGCGCTTTCAAGGCGATCAGGGACAGCGAAAACTGCACACCTGATTTCGCGCCCCACATCACCCCGGCCACCAGCGCGACAATGCCTGCCAGCGACCAGACAAGTACCCAGATATAGTTCAGCGAAATCCCGACGCTCAGCGCCGCCTGGTGATCATCGGCCACCGCGCGCATGGCCCGGCCCTGCTTGGTATATTGAGCAAAGGCAATCAGGCTGACGACAAGGATCGCCGCGACTACAGTCGCCACCATATCCAGCTTGTCGATGAAAAACCCGTAGAAATCATCGCCGCCCAACCCGTTGGTCAAATTCTCAACCCAAAGCGAGCCACCCTGCGGCAGGCCAAGGGCCAGCGTCTTGATATCCGACCCCCACATCAGGTCGCCAACCCCTTCGAGGAAGTAGGCAAGGCCGATTGTCGCCATGAAAAGAATGATGGGTTCCTGCCCCACAAGATGGCG
This sequence comes from uncultured Paracoccaceae bacterium, assembly GCA_947488175.1. Classification (GTDB taxonomy): domain Bacteria; phylum Pseudomonadota; class Alphaproteobacteria; order Rhodobacterales; family Rhodobacteraceae; genus Yoonia. Next base: position 510,638 of record CANKYO010000003.1, on the reverse strand, counting down.
AAACACGAACCGTTGCACGGCCCAGGCAAAGGCAATCATGATCAGCACGGTAAAGGCGATAGCCAGCAGCGCCGGAACCTCCCACCCGAAATGATGCACCTCCGTCCCGAAAATCGCGTTGATCAGATGGCTGAACGGCACCTGTCCTTCCATGATGCCCACAAGGGTCAGGGCGGCAAACAGGGCCATGACCCCTTGGGCATAATTGAAAATACCCGACGCCTTGAAAATCAGCACAAAGCCCAGCGCCACAAGGGCATAAAGCACCCCGGCCATCAGGCCGTTGATGACCACTTCGATACCATAAAGAAAGTCAGCGGACATAAGCGCCTCCGCAGGCCCGGACCTGATCCGGGGCCTCTGTGTTGGGTTTGAGGTCCCGGGTCAGGCCCGGGACGGCGTTGCACCTAGTCATGCGCCACCCCCAAATAAGCATCAATCACCTGTTCATTGTTGCGCACCTCGTCGGGAGTGCCGTCCCCGATCTTGCGGCCATAATCCATCACGACAACTCGGTCGGACAGGTCCATGACCACGCCCATATCGTGTTCGATCAACGCAATCGTCGTGCCGAATTCATCATTCACATCAAGGATAAAGCGGCTCATGTCCTCTTTCTCCTCCACGTTCATGCCCGCCATCGGCTCATCCAGCAGCAACAGCTTTGGTTCGGCAGCAAGGGCGCGGGCCAGTTCCACCCGCTTCTTCAAACCATAAGGCAGCCGCCCCACCGGCGTCTTCCGGATCGCCTGGATTTCCAGAAAATCAATGATCCGCTCCACGATCTCGCGATTATGCACCTCTTCGGTCTCGGCACGGCCTGCCCAGATCGCCTGCCAGAACATGCCTGATTTCATGTGGGTCAGCCGACCGGTCATGATGTTATCCAGCACAGTCATCCCCTCGAACAGGGCGATGTTCTGAAAGGTCCGGGCAATGCCCAGCCGTGCGACCTGATAGGGTTTCATCGGTGGGCGCTCTTCGCCACGAAACCAGACCTCACCCTCCTGCGGGTTATAAAACCCGGAAATGACGTTCAGCATTGAGGATTTGCCGGCCCCGTTCGGGCCAATAATCGCCCGGATCTCACCCTCGCGGATATCAAGAGAGATATCCTTGATCGCCTCCACCCCGCCAAAGCGCAGGGTGATATTGCGCATATCCATCAGAACGCCGCCGATGGTGCGGCCGTCCGGGGTCACATAAGGCTCGATGATATCCTTCATTCCGCCGCAACCTGCTGCTGTTCAGCTGTCACCGCGGCATCGCGCAACTCCAGCGTCGCCTTGATCTTGCCCTTGCGGCCATCCTCATAGGTCACTTCGGTCTCCGTATAGATCTCGCCCTTGTCCGAATAGAGCGCTGCAATCAGATCGCTGAACTTCTCGGCAATCACCGCGCGGCGCACCTTGCGCGTCCGCGTCATCTCGCCATCATCAGCATCCAGTTCCTTGTGCAGCACCAGGAAACGATGCACCTGACAGCCCGCCAGCATCTCATCGGCGGCAACCGATTTGTTGACCTCCGCCACATGGGCCTGGATCGTGTCCAGCACGCGGGGATGCTGGGACAGTTCCTGATAGCTGGAATAGGCGATATTGTTGCGCTCGGCCCAGTTGCCGACCGCCGTCAGGTCGATATTGATAAAGGCCGTGCAATAATCGCGGCCCGCCCCGAACACCACGGCCTCCAGAATGTCGGGATAGAATTTCAGCTTGTTTTCCACGTATTTCGGCGCGAACAGGCGGCCATCAGCCATCTTGCCCACATCCTTGGCGCGGTCGATGATGCGCAAATGGCCGGTGCCTTCCTCGATAAACCCGGCATCGCCCGTGGCGACCCAGCCTTCGGCATCCTTGGTCGAGGCTGTGCTTTCCGCGTTCTTGTAATACTCCACAAACACACCGGGCGAGCGATAGAATACCTCGCCATTCTCGGCGATCTTCAGTTCCACACCGGGGCTCGGCACACCCACGGTATCTGACCGGACCTCACCATCGGGTTGCTGGGTGATGAATACGGTCGCCTCGGTCTGGCCATAGAGCTGTTTGAGGTTGATGCCCAGCGCCCGGTAGAAATCGAAAATCTCGGGGCCAATCGCTTCGCCCGCGGTATAGCCCACCCGCACCCGGCTCAGGCCCAGCGTGTTTTTCAGCGGTCCAATCGCGAACCAATCGGCCAGACGATAGCGGAACCGGTCCATCTGACTGACCGGTTCACCATCCAATAGCGCCGGACCCACGCGGCGACCCACGGCCATGCAGCGGTCAAACAACCATTTCTTGAACCGGCCTGCATCTTCCATGCGGATCATGACATTGGTCAATTGCTGTTCGAACACGCGCGGCGGGGCAAAGAAATAGGTCGGCCCGATCTCGCGCAGGTCGGTATGCATCGTCTCGGCGCTTTCCGGGCAGTTGACGCAAAACCCGGTCCACATGGCCTGGCCGATGGAAAAGATGAAATCGCCCACCCAAGCCATAGGCAGATAGGCCAGCACCTCATCCCCCGGCTGCAAATGGTCAAATTCCGACGAGTTTTTCGAGGTTTCGATCACATTGCGGTTCGACAAGACCACACCTTTTGGCCGCCCTGTCGTGCCCGAGGTATAAAGCATCACGCTGGTATCATCATAGGTCCGCGCGGCACTCCGTTCATTCACCTCACCAATCCGGCCCGACTTGCGCCCGGCCTCCTGCAGATTAGCGTAGGATGTCATATGCGAATGGTCGTATTTGCGCAGGCCGCGCCCATCCAGATAGACCACATGCTGCAGCGCGTGCAGGCCGTCGCGGACATCCGCGATCTTGTCCACCTGCTCCTGATCTCCGGCCACAACATAGCGGGCACCGCAATGATCAAGTGCATAGGCGATTTCCTCAGCCGCGGCATCGGCATAAAGCGGCACGGGCACGCAGCCAATCCGTTGTGCGGCGACCATTGCCCAATACAGCGCCGGACGGTTGCGGCCGGCAATCGCGATATGATCGCCGACATCCGCCCCAAGGGTCAGAAACCCCATCGCCAGCGCATCGATTTCTTCGGCAGCCTCGGCCCAGGTCCAGCTTTGCCAGATCCCGAATTCCTTTTCGCGATAGGCCGCCTTGGTCCCGTGCTTGGCCACATTCCGGGCCAACAGGTCGGGAACAGATTTCAGGCCGCTGGGCGCGGATGCGGTCATTCCAGATGTCCTCCCTCGCTGGTCACCGCCAGCGTTACAATCGACTCGCCTCCTCGCGACGCGACGTAACAATATACTGCGGGGCCACCCTCAATCCGTCAAATAGTTTTTTGAACAAGCGTTCATTTAATTGCGATCAGACGAGAAAGCGCGTTGCAAGATCACTCCGCCGGGACCTGACTCTCTGCCTTTTCCACCTTCACGGCAGCGAATTTGAACTCCGGGATCTTCCCATACGGGTCTACAGCAGGATTGGTCAGGATATTCGCGGCCGCCTCCACATAGGCAAAGGGGACGAACACCATATCGGGTGACACGGCGCGATCAGCGCGCGCCATGATGTCGATAGTGCCCCGCCGGGTTGTCAGACGGACAAGTCCGCCCGGTTCAATGCCCAACTTGCGCAATGTCGACGGGTGCAGTGAACAGTTGGCTTCGGGCTCGACCGCATCCAGCACCTTTGACCGGCGGGTCATCGACCCTGTATGCCAATGTTCCAATTGCCGCCCCGTGGTCAGGATCATCGGATACTCCGTATCCGGTACCTCATCCGGGGCGATCACGCTGGCAGGTGTGAACCGCGCCCGACCATTCTCGCGCGGAAACCCATCGGCAAAGACAATCGGCTGACCCGGATCCTCTGGCGAAAGCGACGGATAGGTCACTACATTCTGCGCCTCCAGCCGGTTCCAGGTGATGTTGTTGAGCGATTTCATCGATTTCGTCATCTCATCAAACACCTCTGACGGGTGGGCATAGGTCCATGGCAGGCCCAGCCGCTTTGCCAATTCGGTCGTGATCCACCAATCCTCTTTCGCCTCACCCGGCGGGGGCACGGCCGGGCGGCCCATCTGCACCTGACGGTTGGTGTTGGTCACCGTCCCGGTCTTTTCGGCAAAGGCGCTGGCAGGCAGGATCACATCGGCGAAATTCGCGGTTTCGGTGATAAAGATATCCTGCACCACCAGATGTTTCAGCTTGGCCAGCGCATCGCGGGCATGTTCCACATCCGGGTCAGACATCGCCGGGTTTTCACCCAGGATATACATGCCGTGAATATCGCCAGCATGGACCGCATCCAGAATCTCAGTCACCGTCAGGCCACGTTTGGGGTCAATCGTGCCTTCTTGCCAGATCTCCTGAAACGCAGACCGCACACCATCATCCCCCACCGGCTGATAATCCGGCAGGAACATCGGGATCAGGCCGGCATCCGACGCGCCCTGCACGTTGTTCTGCCCCCGCAACGGATGCAGACCGGCACCGGGGCGGCCCACCTGCCCGGTCATCAGCGCCAGCGAAATCAGGCAACGCGAGTTATCCGTGCCGTGAATATGTTGGCTGACGCCCATACCCCAGAAAATCATCGCGGATTTCGCCCCGGCAAAGGTGCGGGCGACATCGCGCAATGTCTCTGCCGGGATGCCGCAGATGCCTTCCATCTTTTCCGGCGCGAAATCGGCCAGATGCGCCTTCTCAGCCTCCCAATTCTCGGTATAGGCCTCGATATATTGCTGGTCGTACAGCTTTTCCTCGACGATCACATGCATGATCGCGTTCAGCATCGACACATCCGCGCCGGGCCGGAATTGCAGCATATGCGACGCAAACCGGCGCAGACCCACACCGCGCGGGTCCATCACGATCAGCTTGCCACCGCGTTTGGCGAACTGCTTGAAATAGGTCGCTGCAACCGGATGGTTTTCGACCGGGTTGGCGCCGATCACAATCGCCACATCGGCATTCTCGATCTCGTTAAAGGTCGCGGTCACTGCACCGGACCCCACATTCTCCATCAATGCCGCAACCGATGACGCGTGGCACAGACGCGTACAATGATCGACATTGTTATGGCCAAAGCCCTGACGGATCAGCTTCTGGAACAGATATGCCTCTTCATTCGTGCATTTGGCAGACCCGAACCCAGCTACACCCCGCCCGCCGATCTCCTTCAGACCGTTTGTAGCCACATCCAGCGCCTCATCCCACGACGCCTCGCGGAAATGGGTGCGCCAGTTGGCGGGGTCCACATTTAGGCCCTTGGCCGGCGCATCATCGCGCCGGATCAGCGGCTTGGTCAGGCGGTGATCGTGGTGAATGTAATCAAATCCAAAGCGGCCCTTGACGCAAAGCCGCCCTTCATTGGCGGGGCCGTTAATCCCCTCAACAAACTTGACCTTGTCGTCTTTGACCTTCAGCGACACCTGACAGCCCACGCCGCAGAACGGGCAAACGCTTTCAACCTCGCGGTCGTAATCCTTGCTGTCGCCCTGCTGGTTTTCGTCCGTCACCGTGGCGGGCAACAGCGCCCCTGTCGGACAAGCCTGCACACATTCGCCGCAAGCCACGCAGGATGACGCGCCCATCGGGTCATCCATGTCGAACACCGGATAGGCATTGTGGCCACGGCCCGCCATGCCGATCACATCATTGACCTGCACCTCGCGGCAGGCACGCACGCAAAGGCCACATTGAATGCAGGCATCCAGATTGACCGACATCGCGACATGGCTGTCATCCAACAGCGGAATGTGATCGGCATCCATCGTGGGAAAGCGGCATTCGGTCACATCCTGCTTTGCCGCCATATCCCAAAGATGGCTGGATTTGTCATGTGCAACGGCCTGTTCCGGCTGATCGGCAACCAGCAGTTCTATCACCATCTTGCGGGCCTGCACCTCGCGCGGCTGATCGGTGGTCACGACCATACCCTCAGATGGTTCGCGGATGCAGGATGCGGCCAGCGTCCGCTCCCCCTTGATCGCGACCATGCAGGCGCGGCAGTTGCCGTCCGACCGATATCCGGGGCTGGGTTTGTGGCACAGATGCGGGATCACCAGACCACGGCCGTGAGCGACCTCCCAAATGGTTTCGCCCGGTTCGGCAGTGACGGTCTGGCCATCAAGCGTAAAAGTGATCTGGTCCGACATCTGGATTCTCCGCCTCTTTGGAGCAGACTACACCATGAGGACAGCATCGACGAAAGGCCATCCGCGACCCCGGCGGCCGTTTTTGCGCCACCAGGGATTTCCGATAGAGAACCCGGGGGCCGATCCGCCTCACCTCCATTTGGTGGCAAATCCTCTCCGAGGATTTGAAGTGTTAAACGTCAGATGATTTTGACTTTCACGTCACCAGACTGACCAAAATCCTGATTTGTGAAAAACAGCCGTTCGAACTGGACGCAGCTAAAGAAGAAAAAGAGCCCAAGGCGGTCCTTTTGATTTTGTGCTGCGTGCGCATGCAGCGGTACGATCGCTGCATAAGCGAAATATACAATGCCGCAACGCAGCTGAAGTAGCGGTCGTTGATGCAAAGCGCAGTGAAGAAGTCGATGTAAGAAAGAGGATGTGGGAGGAGCGGTCATCCATGACAAGACATCGAACGACCGCTTCTCCTAAAAGTCAATTCACCGCTGCAAGACTTGGCCTGCCGCCGACATGGGTCACTACATAATAGATCTGCCGCTCAAGCGATCCGAAATTCGTGCCCGTTGAATGCTCGCGCGGCAGGACGATGTAGCGTCCCTCGGCGCAGGCTGTGAGGATGTCGCACCAGCCAGGCAGGACGTCGTTCAATCGTTCGAAAGGGCTAGCAGCCGTATCACCATAAGCCACAGTGAAGGTATCAAAAAGGTAGTCAGCGTTATGCTCTGGCATCGTCTCAGCGCTAACCGTTTCTCCCCAGATCACACCCCGATCTGACATGGATTGCGCAAAATCTGTCCGCACCATGCCGAGGTCTTCCAGAACCTGCGTCAGACCGCCATATCCAGCGTAAACCTCAAGGCTGCCATCCCAGCCTTGGATCTTGGCGTAACTTGCGCCTTGCAATTGCGGCACCCAACGACGGGCATCCTCGATCAAGGCGGTATAGCGCGCGCGTTCAAATTCAAACCTGTCCATAACACCCGCCGCATCCGCGATGGCGCGGGTGCTCACAAAGGCCTCATTCGATCGCGGGATCAGTACGACAGGCCCGGCGGTACGCAGCTTTTCGATGTGGTTGGCGTCTGCATCCTCCCATTCAAGGATCAAGTCGGGCGAAAGGCCGGCGATGGTTTCATAGTCCCATGCATTCCACTGCCCGACAAACGCAATGCCGGAGTTTTCGAAATCCAGGCCATAGAACAAGTCAACCGCGCGCATATAAAGCGTTCCATCGTCCGTCATGCGGCCCATGGAACCAACGACAGGCGCGCCAAGCTCGATCAATGTCAAAGTGATCGATTGATCATGCATGCCGATGATGCGTTCAGGCTGAACGGGGATTTCAACCTCTGTACCAGAGGCGTCTGTGACCGTGCGCATGTCCTGTGCGGCAGTTGCGGTCGCAAACAGGATTGCGGCCAAGAGAGTAACGAGTCTCATAGTCTGGTTTTCCTTATCGTGAGGTGTGGTTGTCTGCCCGCAAGTAGGTCCTGCGCAGATAGTTGCGGAACCGGTCGGTGCGGCTTGCGTCGTCACGCAGAACGCAGGTGGTGCAGTAATCCGGTTTGCCGGGGCGAGTGTAAGCGCGGCAGCATCCGCCGCGCACCCGCAGCCACTGGCCGATCTCTGGCGCTTCGGGCAAAGTGATGTGGTCAAAACGGACTTTGCGATTGGTCAGTTTCGTGCCCGGTTCCCGCAAGATGGACATTGCAGCATCCATCCCCTCTTGTTCGCGGTCCAGTGCGCGACCGTGGGTCAGAAATGCATAGGCGATGCTGTCCCCGACCAGCCTGTGAAAGGCTGTGTTGCTCAGCTTGCTCAGATGGGTCATGTCTCCGACCAAAGGGTGGAAAAGACCCTCTACCGTCTTTGCAAAGGCATGGGGCGACAGTGACGGTGCAAATGCGAGCGCGTCAGGCGTCAAGGTCAGGTCAAACGCCTGGGAAACGCCGTTTTCGCCGTCCTCCGTCCACTGCACGAAACGCGGACAGACATGCACCGCATCCATATCTGCCCCAACAACCCAGTGCCCGCGCAAGGCCAAGGCGGCAAAGGTCTGGACCACCGCAAAACTCAGATCACCCATCAGGTAGGCTGCACATAACTTTGTGTCCGGCCCGTCTACGTCAATCGCGGCATCCGCCATCCACCGCCTAAGTGTCGGCACCGGCACGGCTTCAAGGGACACGGCGTCCGCGTCTCTCTCCAGCCCTACGATCGGTGAAAAGTCATCGTCCAGCCGTGGCAGGGCAATGGCCTGGTCTTGCCATGTCTGGCGCATATGGATCATTCGATCACCAGATCGCGGTTGATGCTGTCATCCAGCAACACGGCACTGATCTGCTCCATTCCGTTGACGATCTTGCCCCAGGCCGATCCGACCATCTGTGATCCGTCAAGGACATAGATTTGCCCCGCCTGCGCAACCGGCAATGCCTGCACAATTGGCTCGGATATAAACGCGTCGTATTCCGAAGAAGCACCACCCGCATCCGCATCGAACGTGAGGAACATCATCACATCGGCGGCATGATCGCCGATGAGCTCAAGGCTCTTGTTTGCGCGATCCGTGCTCCAGTCCGCCTCGGCAGGGGTCATGGTAGGATCGAGCGCGCGGCGGATCGCACCGAAGGCTTGTGTCGGTTCAATGCCATAGAACCCGTCGCCCTCATGTTCGCGGGTGACCACCGACAAGGTTGTCGTGTCCATCAAGTCACCAAGCTCCGCACGCACTTGGGCAGCGCGGACCTGCATCTGGGCCTGCAATTCTGCCGCGCGGTCGGTGCGGTTGACTACATCGGCAAACTGAAACAACGCGTCTTCGAGCGGCTGGTTGAACATGTCGATCACGACAACGGGCGCCACACCGTTGAGCAGGTCAGGAGCCTCGGGTGGCCATGGCGATGCGATGATGAGGTCGGGTTGCAGCGCTGCGATTGTCTCGACATCCGGTGGACCGCCGTAAGATCCAACCCAAATCACAGCAGAAGTGTCATACCCCTCCATCCGGCGGAAAATCTGTTCGCCCGCGCTGTTGACGTGCCCGGATGACCCGATTGGTGTCACGCCAAGTTCCATGAGTGGTAGAAGTCCGTTCTGATCCTGTAGCGTAACAATCCGCTGTGGATCGATAGGGATGCAGGTTGCGCCGCCCGCATGGGTGAATGCACGCAAGCCCACGTCACAGTTCAGAGCAAATGCAGGTGTGGCAAATAGGGCCACGGCAAATGTGGCAAGTGCAAACCTTGGGGTCATTGGGTCTTTCCTTCGGTCAAATCTATGGGCGCCTTCGGAGACGCTAGAGATGCGTTCAATGCCGGCTCGAGACGATCCAGCGCATAGGGTAGGCTGAGGAGTGAGGCGTGACTGAATGCGCCGGTCAGAAGATCATCAACGAAGATCTCGCCACCCTTTAGGACATCGCGGCCCGGCAGGTTCAGAACCGGGCTGAAATCCTCCTGTGAAGCAAACCAAAGGATCACATCGGCGTCGATATCGGGCAGGCTTTCGCCACTGATATCCACGGCAAAGCCACCCTCTGGAACCAATGCATCCACTGCGGCGGGTGTCGCAAAGCCCAGATTTGACAGGATTTGCGGCCGCACATCGCCGCTGCCGTAGACGCCCAGCCGCCCATCCCAAACATAGGCCACGCTGGCGGTCCGTCCTTGCCAGTTGGGATTGGCCGTTTGCAGATCATCAAATCGTGCGTTGAGGCGCGCTATTGCAGTCTCTGCCTGTTCCAGGCGACCGGTTGCCAGTCCGGCAAGGCGCGCGCGGGCGTCCCATGGCATTTCGTAGTCGCCAACACCGTCGGACACTGCAACGACAGGCGCAATCTGCGACAGTTTTGCGTGCATGTCCGTATCAATGCCGGACCACATGGCGAGGATGACATCCGGGTCTGTTGCTGCCAATGCCTCAAGGTCGATCTCGCGGTGTATCACCAGCGGATCACTTGTCAAAAACTCTACTGCCCAGGGCCAGACGGTTTGTTCGTAGTCGCCATACCAGTAGCGGATTGCGACCGGTTGAATACCAAGGGCGAGCAGGTCGTCCGCACCGTTGAAGTCAAGCGTCGCAACCCGGTCAGGTCGCTCGGCGATCACGGCGGGGCCAAACCTTGTTTCAACAGTAAGAGGGAATTCCTGAGCAAGCGCAGCGGCGCAGGTGCATATAAGCACGGCCAGCATTGTCAGGGCATTTCGTACATATAAGAGCATTGCCGAATGGCTCCTAGTCTCTGGGTTGCGTGAAAGGGTTGGACATATGCGTAGTCAGCGCAAAGATTGCCGCGCCGACAGCGTCATAAGACGGGGTTGAAACTTCCTCGCGCGGCAGGGCAATGAAACGTCCTTCGGCGCAGGCTGTCAGAACGTCACAATACCCCGGAAAGGCGTTTTCCATGGCGGCGATCGCATCGGTCGGTGTTTGTCCCCGGTCTGTGCGATAGGTCGTAAATACCCAGTCGGCATCGAATTCCTGTAGCCGCTCTGCCGAAAAGGTGGGGTATTCACCGGGTGCGATCGACGCCAGAATATCGACCACTTCGAAACCGGCATCTTCAAGGATCAGAGTGAGATTGCCGTAAGGATAGCTCGTCCAGAAACCGCCGTCCCCGCCATGGATGACACTCACGGTGGTGCCTGCAGGAACCAGCGCCGCCAGCTGCGCGATCTGGGCATCATAGCGTGCCTTCGCGCGGGCCAATTCATCCTCCGCACCCAGTAAGCGCGCATAGAATGCTTGCGCGTCATGTACAGTCGCATCGGTCGCATAAGCAATCGTTGGGGCAATCAGGGTCAACTGATCCATGTTCACCTCGTCCTGCCAATCGGGCCAGATGATCAGGTCAGGTTCGAGTGCTGCAACCAACTCAAGATCAACCGGATAGTCTCCGACAAAAGTGATGTCGGAATTGTCGAACTCGACACCGGTTGAGACGGCAGAGGCACGGATGGTCGCAGTTCCATCCTCACGTAGTGATCCTTGGCTTCCGACGGGGGCGTGTCCAAGTTCAATCAATGGCACGGTGACGTTCTTGGATCCGAGCGAGACAATGCGTTGTGGGTTTTCGGGGATGCAGGTTTCCCCCGTCATATGAGTAAATGCCCGCATGCCGTCACCACATTCCAAGGCAAGCGATGGGGTTGCGGCACAGATGGCCAGAACAGCAAGACTGATACGTCGCATGGACGTCTCCTTTTGATAGGCTACAGAATGTGAGCTGGCTTGGCGCGTAGCGCCTAGAGCTGGCGGGTCGATTGGGTCTTCAGGATCAACAACAGGAATACGGGCACACCGAGGATCGCGGTGAGAATGCCCGCAGGTATTTGGACGGGGGCAAAGGCGATGCGCCCGATAAAGTCTGCCAAGCCGACCATTAACGCACCCGTCAATGCCGTCAGCAACAAATGCTGACCGACACCGGAATACGCCAGACGGCGGGCCAGATGCGGCGCGACGAGGCCGACAAAACCAAGCGGACCGACGGCCGCGACTGCAAAGGCCGCTAGCGCCACCGACAGCGTGATCATCCCGATCCGGGCGGCTCTGATTGGCACGCCCAAACCTATGGAGACCTCCGGCCCCAACCGCAAAGCAGACAGATAGCGTGCCGACCAGATCAGCCCGGGTGTCAAGATCGCCAGACACAGTGTCAGGCTCCAGACCTCGGGCCAACCAACGGCGTGGATCGAACCTGCAAGCCAACCCAAAGCCGCCTGAGCCTGATCGATATCGCCGTAAGTCAGCATGGTATTTGTGATCGCAGCGATAAACGCGGCAACGCCAATGCCCGTGAGGATAAAGCGCATCGTGGCCCCACCCGTGCGCTGCATCGCGATGCTTTGGATCAGGGCGGCGACGATAAGCGCGCCAGCAAAAGCCAGTAAAGGACGCCAGACAAGGTTCATCTCGGGAAACAGCACAATGGCTGACACGACCGCAAGACCGGCCCCTTGGCTGACGCCGACAAGCGACGGGTCAGCCAAGGGGTTGCGGGTGACATATTGCAGGATCGCGCCGGACAGCCCGAACAGCGCCCCAGCAACGGCGGACACGATCGTGCGCGGAAACCGGAATTCCCATAGCACGGTCTGTGCAATCTCTTCGGGTGGATTGCCCGTCAGCGTCTGCCATACGCCGCGCAAGCTCAGCGGATAGCTTCCGCTCATCAGGCTTGCGACACTCACACCGATCAACGCGACGAGCAAGAGTGCGGCGACAACCAGCGCATGGCGATGCAAGCGCAGGGAAATGCGCCCGTTCCAAGGGCTCAGGACCAACACGCTCACAGCCGCGCCCTCACAAGCCACACGAAAAACGGCGCACCCAAGAGGGCGGTGACAATTCCTGTTGACACTTCAATCGGGGCGAGGACCATGCGGGCGGCGATGTCGACAACGAGCAGATAGACAGCACCCAATACCGCCGAAACCGGTACAATCGCGCGGTAGTCCGCCCCGACAATGATGCGCGCAACATGTGGGATCACAAGGCCAACAAAGGCCATCGGGCCAGCGATAGCCACCGCCGCCGCGGTCAGCGCTATGACCGAAAGCATCGCCAACATTTTGACGCGGGCGACATCGACACCAAGACCCACTGCGGTTTCATCCCCCATCGCCAGAGCGGTGACTTGGCGGGCCAACAAGAGAGCCAATAACAGCCCGCCGATCAACCAAGGCAAAGCCCAGAACAACACATCCGTCGATCGCCCTGCCAAAGTACCCGTAAGCCAAACACGCAGGCGGTCGAAACTCTCCTGATCCAGTAAATGGGCCAATGAAATGAACGCCGCGAGGAACCCAGTGATGGCCGCACCCGCAAGCACAAGGGTCAGCGGTGTTGATCCTCCGGGGGCGGCCGCAGCGATCCCCCAGACCAAGGCGGCTGTCACGGCCGCACCCAAAGCGGCGAGCAGTGGGATGAAGGCCGGATCAATGACCTGAAAATAGCCAACGGCCATGACCACGACAAAAGATGCACCGGTCAACAGGCCCAGAACGCCCGGTTCCGCCAGCGGATTGCGCGTGACGCCCTGCATCAAAGCCCCAGCGACTGCCAAAGCCGCCCCCACCAGTACGGCATAAACAGCACGTGGCAGGCGCAGATCAGTGACGACAACATGGTCAAAGTTGCTTTTGTCGTAGGCAACGAGCGCCTCTAAAACGACATGCAACGGTACTGTCTTTGCGCCTACGGCAATGTGCCAGCCAAAGGCCAATATCAGGGCGGCCAAAAGAGCGGGCAAACCGAACCATCCGGCCTTGGTCATGTCGCTGGCCCCGCAATCGCAGGAAGGCAAACGGGTCGGCCTGTCACTGGGTCCATGATGACTGTTGCTTGCAGTCCGAACCCCGCAGCAAGATTTTCAGTCGTAATAACCCGCTCGGGCGCGCCTTGGGCGATCAGCCGCCCGTCGCGCATAATGACAATATGGTCGGCAAACATAGCCGCGATGTTCAACTCGTGCAGAACCACGAGAAGTGTCCGCCCCTTTTCGCGCGCGATTTCGCGCAGCAATGTCATGACATCGACCTGCACCTTGAGGTCCAAAAACGTCGTTGGCTCATCCAGCAGGATCACGTCAGTTTCCTGCGCCAAAACCATCGCGATCCAGCACCTTTGCCTTTGTCCGCCTGAGAGGCTGTCGACGCGGCGATCCGCAAATTCTGCGACATCGGCGGCCTTCATCGCATCCGTCACCGCGCGGCTATCGTCGGCTGACCATTGCCGCGTCAGGCTTTGGTGCGGAAAACGCCCTTGGCTCACAAGCTCATGCACCGTCAGCCCTTCCGGAGCGATAGGCCCCTGCGGCAAAAGCGCGAGTTGCCTCGCAAGATCGCGTGTCGGCATGGCATGAACACTCTGCCCATCCAGCAACGCTGCTCCCGACATTGGTTTGAGGACACGTGCCATCGCTTTCAGCAATGTCGATTTGCCACAGCCATTTGGTCCGACAAGAATAGTCACTTCACCCGGATTTGCCTGCAGGTCGACATCATGGACAATTTTCGTTGCTGCATAACCGACGCACAGACGATCAGCGCGTAGGCACGGCGCGGATACTGTTCCGGTTCGACTGGCAAGAAATTCTATGTCTGTCTTGGCATGCTTCACTTCGAATCTCACAAAATGCAGACTATTTTTATCGGCCTCACGTTTACCTTACTTTTTTAGTCAGGATATGTGAAGACAGTTTGATATGACCGATGCGCAAGACAAGAAATAGAACGACGGTCGCATGCTTACGGTCCTCGCTCGGAAGACTCCGGCTTAGACGCAGACATTGGAAGAAGGCGCAGCATTAGTTACTCCTCACCCAGAGCGGCCGAATGCACATGTAACAACGACGCGGTTGGTCTGCTCCTGAAAGCTGACCTTGCCACGGACGATGAAATCCCTCTGCCAGCGTGGTGCTGTTGATTGGGTTTGGAGTGGGGTAGAGGGGCAAATCACGCCAAGAGTCCTACTTTCCGCAACCACCCCGAAACGCAGAGCCTGGAATGAGGGGCGGATTATCGGCCAAAAACGGCCCTTGCTGCCAAAACAGGTTTGGGCGATCCGGGCACTGCTCGAACTGGCGGGCTATCCACGCGACCTGGCTTTGTTCAACGTCGCCATCGACAGCAAGCTGCGCGGCTGTGATCTGGTCAAACTAGCCGTATCTGACCTGGTGAAGGATGATCGCGTTCGGGAACGCTTCTCAGTGATCCATAGCAAGACCAAGCGCCCAGTCCAGTTTGAACTGATGGAAAACACGCGTGAAACCGTCTTGGCTTGGGTCAAATCGCCAGAAATGTTCGCGTGTCAGTTCATATCTCCCAGCCACTTCCATGACCGGCCACATATCTCAACGCGCCAGTATGGACGATTGGCGCGTGATTGGGGCGCTGCGATTAGGCTATGCGGGTCAAAAGTGAAATAAAGGTTCCTTCAGGTGTTCGTTGGCAGATGGTTGATGATCGAATAGCGGTCGCGCGCCAGCGTGCGGGCTTCTGCTTGTGATAAAGCGGATATCGCGTCTTCAGGGCTGAGTCCTTTCGCACAGGCGCGATTCCATACACGACGAGCTGACGTGGGCGACCAAGGCAGCGTAGCTTGCGCCAGCCAATGTCTCAGCGACGCAGGCAAAGCGTCGTAGCTGCGCATCGGATCAGCCGAGCGTCGCTTGCATTTGAGCGATGTCGATCCGAGGTTGCGGGTCAAATGTCATCCTCCGGGCTGTCTACCGCATCCAGCACGAGAACGAGGCGGGTCGTTCCGGTCCCTTCGATGGGTGGCGAACGGTGCAGCATACCTGAGGCAGGTTTTTCCGGCCAAAGCGTGCCGCGCAAAAGGATCGGTGCACCCGTTGCAACCGAGAAGACACGCGCAGGGTCCTGGCCGTCGGTTGAAATCCCATATTGCGTTCCCGGGCCACGATAGGTGCACACAAGTCGCGCCGTGATCGCGTCGATATGGAACTTACGACAGGCATTTGTCGTAACCGCCTGAAGGCGCAAGCGGAGATAGGGCGTATTCTTCAGTTCGGCGAAGATCTCAGCCAAGGCGCTAACATCACCGATGAGTTGATCGCGTTCGGTACAATCAGGGATTCCTGCTGCGTCGCAAAGCGCTGTTACCGCTGAAGTAACAACATTGGTAGGCAAGACAATCCGTCCCTGCGGCAATAGGGATGGATCGAGAGTGTCGATCCATTTCTGAAAAGCGGGCTCGGGTTGTCGGCGCCAGATCGCAGCTGCGCAACCGGGCTGAAGAAATGTCTTGAGGTCTTCGGGCTTGTCCGCGACGGCGACACCAATTGCCTCGTTCCTGACAAGGGCACGCGCCAGCGTCATGCCGCTTCCTCCTGCCGCCGCCAGGCTGGAAACGGATCGGGATAATCTGGCAAATCACCTGGCCCGCTTGTCGCCGTTGCGGGGACCAAGCAGGCATCCAGCCGCGCCTTTAGCGCAGGCCAATCGATACCCGCGCCAATGAACACAATCTCTTGCCGCCGATCCCCCCACGGCTCTTGCCAGTGCTGCTGCATGTAGGCGCGGGCGCTTTCATGATCGGGCCAATTCTCTTTCGGCACCGACGCCCACCAGGTTCCCAGCGGCTTGACGCTCGACAAGGCTCCGGCAAGTGAGAACTCGGCCACCCAACCGGGTCGCGTGGAAATCCAGAAATGCCCCTTCGCGCGGATCACACCGGGTAAATCGCCGTTCAGAACGCTGAGGATCTTCTCCGGAATGAACGGCAGGCGCGCGCGATAGACAAAAGAGGCCACGCCGTATTCCTCGGTTTCCGGCGTGTGGTCAGCAAAGCCATAGAGCTCCTTGGCCCACATCGGATGCTCGTGGGCCTTTTCGAAATCGAACATGCCAGTATCGAGGATCGCTTCGGCGGCGACATCGGAATGGTCCGTTTCGATAATCTTGGCATCAGCGTTCAAACTGCGGATGATTTTGCGGGCCGCGTCCGTCCGCTCTGGCCCCGCATCGGTGACCTTATTCAGGATAACCACATCGGCGAATTCAATCTGCTCGACCAGCAGATTGACGAGCGTCCGGTCATCCTCTTCAACCAGCGTCTCCCCACGATCCTTTAGGAAATCATGGCTGGAGTAGTCGTTCAGCAGGTTCACGGCATCAACAACCGTTACCATTGTGTCTAGGCGCGAAACGTCTGACAGGCTCTCGCCGAACTCGTCCCGGAAATCGAAAGTGGCGGCGACCGGAAGCGGCTCTGATATCCCGGTCGATTCAATCAGCAGATAATCAAAACGGCGTTCAGCAGCGAGCCTGCGCACCTCTTCCAACAGATCATCACGCAATGTGCAGCAAATGCAGCCGTTCGACATCTCGACGAGCGTCTCATCGGTGCGGCTCAGTTCCGTATCCGCACGCACCAGATCGGCGTCGATGTTCACTTCAGACATGTCGTTGACAATGACCGCGACCCGGCGCCCCTCGCGGTTGTTCAACACCCGGTTCAAAAGCGTCGTTTTGCCCGCGCCGAGAAATCCGGAAAGGACGGTAACGGGAAGGCGCGTGTCTGACATGTCTGATCTCCTGCAAGGACGGCAACGATCATGCAACTTACTCAGTTACTAGATAAATGCAACATCCATTGTTACATAGACTGACAGTTTGAAGGAACGCCGCCTATGAAACGAAACAGCCGTCTATCCCTCGCTCTGCATACCCTCAGCCACATGGCAGGCGAACCGGGTCGTGTGCGCACGTCCGCCGACATTGCCGACCACGCCGGCACCAATCCTGTCGTTGTGCGGCGCGTGTTGGGTAAACTGCGCCAAGCGGGTCTTCTGACCTCGGAAAAAGGACATGCGGGTGGGTGGCAGCTAGCCAAGGCCGCTGACAGCATTACATTTGCGGACGTCTATTTGGCTTTGGACGAAAGGCTCGTGGCAGGAAGCGGTGGCGAGGCAGAACCGTCGCATTGTAGCGTCGAGACGGGCCTGCAAGCACGGGTTTCCGAAGTTCTCCATGATATTGAGGCAAGTCTTGTAGAGCGGCTGCGAGAAACAACAATCACAGATGTACATCCAAGCTCCTGCAGCTATTGCGGAAGCTGAGAGATCCTCGCAAGTTCTTGGAGACAGGTATTTTCTGCTGTAACGGAGCGCAAAAGCTGACACCGATGCCCCAAAATTGAACAGTAGCTTGGTCCGCATCTCGATGGTTGCTCAGTGAGGCAGCGCGTGGAGGGTTTGGATTTGACAGCTCAGACTAGTCTTGAATGACCGTTCTGGCGATATGGGCTGCGATGCAGCAATAGCCGCGCCGCAACTGCGAAGAAGTGAGGTGCCCCAAGTTTCCTAGACACCCGCCTGTTTTAGTTTGAGCTGTCTTTTTTCGAAGTCAACGGGCGACAGCATGCCGTTGTTGGTGTGCTTGCGTTTCGGATTGTAGAACATCTCGATCTCTCCTAGATAGAAGAGCATCGCGATGCTCGGGTTTCGACAAAGTCCCCGAGGAGGTTGTAGGCTAGCAGCTTATGGTTGTGGATCAAGCTTTTGTAAGACCGAACCAGTATGTATTACGCTCATTGCTGAACATACAAAATCAACCGTTCTCATCGTATTTATGAGATTAAAAAGAGACTAAGAATTGAAAAAGGCTTAGCGATCTCTCGCTAAGCCTTTGAATGTGGAACTTCCCAAACCTTTGACACTTTTGGCAGCCGAAACTTCAGGAAACAAGAAAATTACGTCTTTCAATTCTGACCGAAACGTCAAGCACTTCTGACCCAAAATTCAGTTGCGGACCTTCATGCAGCGCGTAGCGAATGTCTCGAAAGAGCCCATACGCACTACATTGCTGCATGATAGCGTATGTCAGCTAAGCAAACCGCACTGCAAAACTGGGTAGATTTTGTACGTCACCTCTTTTCCGGCAGCGTTCCATAACTGTTGCGATAGACCTTGCCCGCAATTGGATGGGTGAATTTCATTGCAGACCAGACGGAATCTATGCTGAGCGTTTTGCTCTCGACGGCCTGAAACACGACCGCAATCAATCACCTTCAAGAAGTTCAGAAATTCCTTGCAAAACCGAGGGCATCGACACACGATCCCTTACTCGATGCCATAGATTTCGGCGATATCCTCCAACATCAGACGCGCGGCAAGGATGCCGCCTGCGGTATTCCAGACGGTATCGCTCACCTGGTGCACACGACCCGCCTCCACCGCGCTGAGGTTCTGCCACAGGGGGTCGGCCAGCGCCTCTGATGTTGCGGCGTCGCCTTCACCGTTGCCATTGTCATAGGTGAAATGAAAGATGCGGTCGCCGTCCATGTCGGGGATGTTTTCGCGGCCCACGCGCAGGGCGAATTCCTCCACGTTCTGAATCGCTGGCCGGGCAAAGCCCAGATCGCTGAGTATCACACCTGAGAAGCTGTCCAATTGGTAGATGCGGATCTGCGACGCGAGGAAGCGGATGATCGAGACTTCTTCGGCCAGGTTATCCCCCAGCGCTGCGGACAGAGCTGCCACCTGTCCGTCATATTCCGCCAGCACCTCGGCGCCTTTTTCGACCATGCCCACGGCCTCGGCGTAAAGCGCATAGTTCACACGCCAGTCACC
This sequence comes from uncultured Paracoccaceae bacterium, assembly GCA_947488175.1. Classification (GTDB taxonomy): domain Bacteria; phylum Pseudomonadota; class Alphaproteobacteria; order Rhodobacterales; family Rhodobacteraceae; genus Yoonia. The sequence goes on along the minus strand of CANKYO010000003.1, from coordinate 491,428 downwards.
GCGTAGCCGCTCTGACATCACCGTAGGCGCTATCGCGCTGAGTTGGGCATAGACCTCTTCATGGCGCTGCATGTTGCCGAGGATCAGGTCCGGTTCCAGCGCCGCGACCAGCTCCAGATTGATGCCATTTTCCGTGCCCAGGGGCTGGACCCCCTCCATGAGGGGCGCGATGTGATCATACCATGGATCACCCAGCCAGCTGTTGGCCGCACCGACCGGCGTGATGCCAAGCGACAAAAGCGCCTCTGTCCCCTCATTTGTCAGAATTACGATGCGTTGGGGATCATCCGGTACTTCCGTCTCGCCCATCGCGTGGGTGATCGTATCGGCAGAGGCGGCACCGGCAAGGCATATGGCGCTTGCGGCAACAAGAATGAAAGGGCGCATGGGGTTTGTCCTTGATGTTGAGTATTTTTATCAGGTAATAACTTGACTGAAATTGTAAGGATATCAAGAGCCGCAATGCGCGTCGGAAACATCACGTTGATCATCCTGAGCCTGTGTGTTGCCGTACTCGGCTTGCATGTGGGGGTGCGGGCCTATCCAACGGAGGATGTCTGGCGCGCAATGGTTGGCACCGATACCGACGCTACGGCGATTATCATACGCGATCTGCGCGCGCCGCGCATGGTGCTCGCCGCTTTGGTGGGGGCGGCGTTGGCGCTGTCCGGACTGATGATGCAATCGGTCACCCGCAACCCGGTGGCAGAGCCGGGATTGTTGGGCGTGAATGCCGGCGCGGCCTTTGCGGTCGTTGTGCTTTTGACTTACCAGTCGGGGGTGGGCATCTGGGCGATCATGGGCGTGGCGGCTTTGGGTGCAGGTATCGCAGCGGCGCTTGTCTTTGGCCTCGCGCTATCGGTCGGGGCGTCGGTATCGCCGGTGCACCTGTTGCTGGCGGGTGTGACGGTGGCAGCGCTGCTGATGGCGGGCGTGCAGGTGCTGGTGATCCTGAACGAACAGACGCTGGAGGAGCTTATCTTCTGGCTGTCCGGCTCCTTCGCGGACAGGCCCCTGGCGGGCGTCTGGATCGTAGCGGCAGGTCTGGCCATTGGCGGCGCCCTATGTTTGGCGCTGGCCCCGGCGCTTGATGCCTTGCGGGCCGATGATGCGACCGCGACAAGCCTCGGCGTTGATGTCGCGCGCCTGCGGCTGTTGCTTCTGGGGGGCGCGGCCCTGCTGGCTGGTTGCGCCGTGGCGCTGGCGGGACCCATCGCGTTCGTGGGCCTCGCGGCGCCCCATCTGGCGCAGCTGTCGGGGGCGCGCGGCCACGCCCAGATGATCCCGCGCAGCATGATTTTCGGCATGCTGCTTGCGCTGACGGCGGACGTGCTGGCGCGCTTTATCCTTTACCCAACCGAAGCCCCCGTCAGCGCGGTCATGGCGCTGATCGGTGTCCCGATCCTGATCAGCCTTCTGCGCAGCGCTCGGATGCGTCTCGCATGACCGCAGCCCGTGTCAGCCTACCGGTCGGCCTTGTCGTCTTGGCACTTGTCGCTGCCGCAATGGGCAGTTCGTTCATGCCGCTCGACCGGGTGACCGCCGCATTGTTCGGCCAGGGCAGCCGCGCTGATACGGTGATCTTGTGGAATATCCGCCTGCCGCGCGTGACCATGGCCCTGCTGGCAGGCGCGGGCCTGGGCATCGCGGGCATGCTGTTGCAACGGGCCACACGCAATCCATTGGCGTCGCCTGGTGTCCTTGGAATCGTGGACGGGGCAGCCGTTGGCGTCCTTCTGTTCTTGCTCCTGTTCTCGAATGAGGCCAACGTGCTGACCGTCTCAATCGTTTGGCAACCCGTCGCTGCGATCCTCGGCGCGGTCGTCTTCGCCCTTGTCGTTGCAAGCCTTGCTGCGCGCGATGATACACGGCCCATGACGCTGATCCTCTACGGGATCTCGCTGGCCGCACTTGCCAATGCCATTGTCGTCCTCCTGATAATTGCGGGTCCGGTCTACCGCGCCTCGCAAGGGTTGATCTGGCTGGCGGGCTCGGTGCAAAGCGCCGAATGGCGCGAGGTCTGGATGCTGGCCATGGCGCTTCTTGTCGCCTTGCCAGCGCTGGTCGCGCTGATCCGCCCCCTCGACCAGTTGCACCTTGATGACCTTAGCGCTCGAACCACAGGACTCTCGGTCACACGCACACGTGTGGCGACGCTGGCCCTGTCGGTCCTGCTGACGGCGGCAATGGTCTCAATCGTCGGCGGCATCGGGTTCGTCGGTCTCATCGCGCCCCATGCCGCCCGGCTGTTGTTCGGAACCGGCGCGGCATGGCAACTGACCGGGGCGGCATTGATCGGGGCGGGCATGGTGTTGATGGCAGATCTTCTGGTCCGCGTGCTGTTCCAGCCTCTCGAAGTCCCGGCAGGCGCTGTCACCGCTCTGATTGGCGCGCCGTACTTCCTGTTCCTCCTCCTCCGCCACGGACGTGCCCATGCCTGAGCCTCTTATCACCATCGACGCGGGCATCATGGGCTACCGTGATATGACGGTTTTCAACGGTCTCACGCTGTCAATCCCCAAGGGCGAGGTCACAGCGCTGTGCGGGCCCAACGGCTGCGGCAAGTCGACGGTGCTTAAGGCGATGCGGGGCATCCAGCCACTGTCGGCAGGCGAGGTGATCCTCGACGCCATGCCGCTCGGACAATGGAGCGCCAAGGGCTTGGCCCGCACGGTCGCGATGCTGGGGCAGACGCCCACGGCGCCCGAGGAGATGCGCGTGCGCGATCTGGTGGCACTTGGCCGCTATGCCCACCGCAAACCCTTCGCCGGGCTCGACATCGGTGATCACACCGCGATCGACACCGCCTTGCGCGCGACCACCATGGTGGCGCTGGCTGAAACGCCGCTGGCAAACCTGTCCGGCGGCCAAGCACAGCGGGCATGGCTGGCCATGGTGCTGGCCCAGCAATCGCCGGTTATTTTTTTGGACGAGCCGACCAACCACCTCGATATCTCTCATGCGCTGTCGACGCTGTCACTGGTGCGCCAGATGGCGCGGAACGGCGGCAAGACGGTGGTGATCGTGCTTCATGATCTAAACATGGCGGCCACCGTTGCGGATCGGATTGTGCTGTTCAAATCAGGCCAAGTCGCGGCGGAAGGTCCGGTCAAAGAGGTTCTGACCTCTCAGAACATCGAGACAGTGTTCGACATTCCCTGTGCGGTGATGACCCGCCCCGACAGCAATCTGCCGTTGGTCGTGCCGCTGCTTGGCAGGATTGGCAAATCCGAAGGCAACACCAATTTGAGTGCGCAAAAAGCAGATGCTTTAGAATAACTGACCTTCGGGACACCCGCTGCACTCAGCAGATCCGGTTCGCTCCGAGCATCGTTTGTGGCACAAAGTCTGTCAAAACTAGCACGGTTTTATTGCCGGCAACGGAATGTCGGATATCGGTCAATGTTCGCAAGCGGTCGTTGCGGTTCTCGCAATGAAAGTCGGGATTGTCCCGCTTTGCCGACCCCATCACATCCTGCGGCGTAGGTCCGTTCTGAGTCAGAAATGCAAGACGTTTGGACCAATATTGCGTCAAGCGGCGCGTTGATACGATTCAGCAAATCCGTTGCATCGCGTCAAAGGCGCGAGACGTCCCACATGAAGACAGGCTTTCAGGGAAAGTCCGCACTGTGTCACGTTGCATGTAGATGGTGCGATCTATTTGGGCTCGTCCGGTCGCCGCATCGACCCTGCAAACCTGTCGTAGCGTTCCACCCGACTTTGATTATTCTCCCTAGTCGGAGTGAAGCGTCCTGCGCTGATAACGCACCCGTTCCTCGATCATCGTGAACCAGTGGGAATTGTGGTCATGGATCAGGGCATGCACCTCTTCACCATCAGCGCCAGATACGACCTTGATTTCGACCCGGTACCAGATTCCGCTTGCGCCCTGCACGTCTTCTTCGAGCGACCTGTCGGCACAATACGTGACGAACAAATCGATATGCTTTCGCAAAATGTCGTAGGCTTCAACGCGGTTCATGAAAGAAGCCCGGCGGGGATGCCGCCGGGCCGTTGTTGTTTCTTGTGTCGCACCCTTGCGTCAATCGGCGGTCAGCAACGGCGGCTTGTCACCCTTGTCGGTGATCTTGCCTTGCTCGGGCTCCAGATATTTCAGCTCAAGCGCGCCCTTCTTGACGCCAACCTTGACGATTCCGCCTTTGACAAGCTTGCCGAACAGCAGTTCTTCGGCCAGCGGCTTCTTGATGTGCTCTTGGATGACACGGCCCAGCGGCCGCGCGCCCATCTTCTCATCATAGCCCTTGTCGGCCAGCCATTCGGCAGCAGCAGGTGTCAGTTCGATATGCACATTGCGGTCGATCAACTGCGCTTCAAGCTGCAGCACAAACTTCTCGACCACCTGCATGATCACCGGTTTCGGCAAAGCACCAAAGCTGATGATCGCATCGAGACGGTTCCGGAATTCCGGTGTGAATGTGCGTTCGATCGCCGCCGTATCTTCACCTGTCCGTGCCTCACGGCCAAAGCCCATGGCGTTCTTTGACATTTCAGCCGCACCCGCGTTCGACGTCATGATGAGGATCACATTGCGGAAATCTGTCGTCCGGCCGTTATGGTCGGTCAGCTTCCCGTGATCCATCACCTGCAGCAGGATGTTGTAGACATCTGGGTGCGCCTTTTCCATCTCATCCAGCAGCAGCACGCAATGCGGGTTCTGATCGACCCCATCGGTCAGCATGCCACCCTGATCAAAACCGACATAGCCCGGAGGCGCACCAATCAGACGCGAAACCGCGTGCTTTTCCATATATTCCGACATGTCAAAGCGCAGCAGCTCTACGCCCAGTGTGCTGGCCAACTGCTTGGCCACCTCGGTTTTACCCACACCGGTCGGACCCGCGAACAGGTAGTTGCCGATAGGCTTTTCAGGCTCACGCAGACCAGCCCGCGCCAGTTTGATGGCAGATGACAGCGCCTCGATAGCCGTATCCTGACCAAAGACCACGCGCTTCAGTGTCTTCTCCAGATCTTTCAGCACCTCGGCATCATCTTTCGACACGTTCTTGGGCGGAATGCGGGCGATCTTGGCGACCACATTCTCGATCTCTTTGGTGCCAATCGTCTTGCGACGCTTCGATTCCGCAACCAGATGCTGGGCCGCACCCGCCTCATCAATCACGTCAATCGCCTTGTCGGGCAATTTGCGGTCGTTGATATAGCGCGCCGACAACTCCACAGCCGTCTTGATCGCATCAGCGGTGTATTTGATGCTGTGATGCTCTTCGAAGTAGGGCTTCAACCCCTGCAGGATCTTGATCGAGTCCGGCACCGAAGGTTCGGTCACATCAATCTTCTGGAACCGGCGGGACAATGCGCGATCCTTTTCGAAATGCTGGCGGAATTCCTTGTAGGTGGTCGACCCCATGCAGCGCAGCTTGCCGCCCTGCAACGCAGGTTTCAGCAGGTTCGATGCATCCATCGCCCCACCAGAAGTCGCACCAGCACCGATGACAGTATGGATTTCATCAATGAACAGCACCGCATCCGGGTGATTTTCCATCTCGGACATCACGGCCTTCAACCGTTCCTCGAAATCACCGCGATAGCGGGTTCCGGCCAGCAGCGCGCCCATATCAAGGCTATAGATCGTGGCAGAGGCCAACACCTCCGGCGTTTCGCCATTCACGATCTTGAAGGCCAAACCTTCCGCAATCGCAGTCTTTCCGACGCCAGGGTCACCCACCAATAGCGGGTTGTTCTTGCGACGACGACACAGCACCTGAATGCAGCGCTCTACCTCATGCGCTCGGCCGATCAACGGATCAACATCGCCTTTTGTGGCCTTGGCGTTCAGGTCAACGCAGTACTTCGCCAATGCGCTTTCCTTTTCATCGCCATCGGCACCAACCGATACTGTCTCACCTTCTTCAGCTGAACCCGTCACAGGGCGCGATTCCCCGAATGCAGGGTCCTTGGCCACACCATGGGCGATGAAATTCACCGCGTCATAGCGGGTCATGTCCTGCTCCTGCAGGAAATAGGCAGCATTGCTTTCGCGCTCGGCAAAGATGGCGACCAGTACATTGGCGCCTGTCACCTCGTTCCGGCCGGAGGATTGCACATGAATGGCGGCACGCTGAATGACCCGCTGGAAGGCGGCGGTCGGTACGGCCTCTGACCCTTCGACATCGGTGATCAGGGTCGACAGATCATCCTCGATGAACTGTTCAAGATCCTTGCGCAACTCATCCAGATTGACCGAACAGGCACGCATCACACGGGCCGCGTCAGGTTCATCAATCAGCGCCAGCAGCAAATGCTCCAGCGTGGCGAGTTCGTGCTTGCGTGCATTTGCCAGGGCAAGGGCCCCATGAATGGACTGCTCAAGTGTTGTCGAAAATGATGGCACGATCTGTGCTCCTTCACATCGGGGGTCGGCATATACTGCACACGCCAACCGTGGCCTCTTATCCTTAAGGTTTGGTTTTATCCGCGAACCTTCAAGGACTTTTTTATCATTCGGCTTCACAAATAACGTGAAGTCCAGAAATTCATCTGCTTTGGGTCACGATGTCACATCATCGTGGTTAAAATTTGTCTTTGCGTGCCCTGATCTCGGCAAAAACATCCACATCGGTTGAATCGGCCATGCCCAGCACAGCCTTGAACGCAGGGTCATCGGCCCGCAAAAACGGGTTCGTGCGCATTTCTTCATCAAGTGCGGAAGGCACAGTCGGGCGTCCGGCAGCGCGCGCGGCCGCAATCCCTTCGACACGAGAGATAAGGTCGTTATTGTCAGCGTCAAGGGACAGGGCAAAACGGGCATTGGTTTCGGTATATTCATGACCCGAACAAATGATCGTGTCTTCCGGTAATGAACGCAGTTTTTGCAGGCTTTCCCACATCTGGGCCGCCGTCCCTTCGAACAGGCGACCACAGCCCAGCGCCATCAGGCTGTCGGCGGTAAAGGCCAGTTCCGGCTCGGGCATATGATAGGCGATATGGCCAATCGTGTGCCCGGATACATCCAGCACATGCGTATCAACGCCACAAATCTCGATCATATCTCCATCTGCGACCTGCACGTCTAAGGGGGGCAACCGGTGCGCATCGCGCGCCGCCCCGATAACGCGCGCGCCTTCACGCAGTTCTGACACACCATCGATATGATCGCCATGGTGATGGGTGATCAGAATATCGGTCAGGGTCCAGCCCTTGGCCTTCAACGCGGCCTGAATGGGCTTCGCCTCGGGGGCGTCGACCAGCGCGGTTTCGCCAGTATCACGGTTATGGACCAGAAACGCATAGTTGTCGGACAGGCACGGCACAACCACCATATCAATCGGGGCAAAATCGTTTGGCATGGTAAATCGGCCTCCTGTTGGTATTCTTGCCCTAGCTTCGCCCAAGGGGACCCAAACCGCAATGCATCTCGACGTGCTTGATCTGCGAAATTTCTACTACCGCAGCGCGTTGGGGCGGGCTGCGCAAAAGGTGATCCGGGATGAACTGGTGAACCTCTGGCCAGAGGCCAAGGGACAGATGGTCGTGGGCTTCGGCTTTGCGGTCCCCCTGCTGCGGCCCTATCTGAAAGACGCGCGGCGGGTGATCGGGCTGATGCCGGGGCCGCAAGGGGTCATGCCATGGCCGCCCGATGCGCAGAATGTCAGCGTGTTGTGCGAAGACACGCTCTGGCCGCTGGAAACAGGGCATGTGGACAAACTGGTGCTGATGCACGGGCTGGAAACATCCGAAACGCCATCGTCGCTCCTGGACGAGGCTTGGCGGGTCCTCGGCCCCGGCGGACGGGCGGTGTTCATCGTGCCCAACCGGGGCGGGCTTTGGTCACGGTCAGACGCCACACCGTTCGGCTACGGGCGACCCTATTCGCTGGGCCAGCTTGAAGCGCAACTGCGCAAGCACCGCTTTGTCACCGAACACACCTTATCGGCGCTCTACCAGCCGCCGTCATCTGCCAAGCTCTGGCGCAAATCGGCAGGGCTGCTGGAAAAGGTCGGCCACAACATGCCTTTCGTTGTGGCCGGTGGGGTTCTGATCGTCGAAGTCAGCAAACAAATGGCCGCGCCGACCCGCCCGGGACTGGGCGAGGCGGTCAAGCGGCCACTCAGGGCCTTGGAAGAGATCACCAAGCCGAAACCGAAACCGGAAACGGCGAGGACAGCGCAGAAGTCTTAGGGGTCAGTTGGGTCAGCCATCAGAAGAACCCAGCGTTGGTTCCCATCGGGTCCAGCTTTGGCGATGCCAAAATGCTCAAAATCCGCGAGGTTGATATTGTTCGACGCACCATTGTCGCCGTCAACGCTGAAGTCTCCGCCGGCACCACCGGCCTCCCATGCATCCAGCAGTTGCTGAAGTGTCAGGTTGTTACCGCGACCAATGCCCTCGTAAAACACTTTCCAGGTGTAACCTTCAGCCAGCAGGCGTTCACCCGCATCACACGGATTTCCACATTCCGGGGTTGGGTTCTGGGTGTCGTGTGCAAAGTAATTGTCGACCACCATATCGGTCGCATGAGACTGTGCAGCATTCGCCACCCGCTGGTCAAATGCAACGGCGGCAGCGCCATTGCCCATACGAACCCCGTTCAGCAGGGTGCCAAAGTCAGTGTTGAGCTGTGTTGTGGGCGCCGATGGTCCGTCCGACCCGCCACCCATACATGCTGGCAGCAGGCAAAGGGCCACCAAAGAAATTGCGTACTTCATCTATCATCTCCTGGGCCCCCAGACAGAAGTGGTAGACACAACATCATCATCTCGTAAGCGGTCAGCGTTACGCATTGATTTTACGGCGATATTTCGCTCACATCACGCGTTTCGCGGCCATGTTTTGGCCACAATTGCGGGATGCCTTGCCCATGTCACAATTGTCGGTAGTTTCGCGCATTCCAGCGGCGTTATGATGTAAAAGGCCTTGCGATTATGAACTTTCTTTGTCGTCTCAGCGGTGTCATCGCGCTGTGTGCCACGACGGCGTTTGCGCAGACCGCGACCGACCAGATCGTGCTGGACGCGGAAACGGCCTTAACCGGGGGTGATCCGGCAACCGCGCTGACGCTGAGCGATGCCGCCCTGGAACAATCCCCCAACAATTTCGCCGCACTCTTCTTGCGGGCTTTAGCCCTATCGGAGCTGGGACAGCATCCAGAGGCCGCCCGAACTGCTGGCCAGGCTTACCGCATCGCGCAAACCCGGGAGGAAAAGCTGCAATCGGCCCGTCTGGCTGGCGGGGCACGGTTTGCGGCACGGCAATATGTGCGGGCCGAATGGTGGCTGCGGCAGGCGGCCAACCACATCGGCTCAAGCGAGGACGCGGCGACCATCGTCACCGAATTCAGCCGAATCCGCGAAGAAAACCCGCTTTCCGCACAGTTCAATTTCAACGCAGCACCATCCGATAACATTAATAACGGGGCGGACAGCGACACGTTCAGGCTCGAAGGGCTGGACATCGAATTCGGACTGCCCCCCAGCAGCGTGGCGCTGTCGGGGATCGAGTATTCAGGCGATGCGCAACTCTCGTACAGGATTGCCAGTTCCGACCGGCAACGCACGTCTCTGGGCCTCTACGTGTTTGGGCGGACTTACACCCTGTCGGAAGATACGCAAGATCGGGTGCCTGACCTATCAGGCAGTGACTATGCCTTGGCGCTGGCCGATATCTCGATCAATCAGGAATGGCTGGTCTCGCCCGAAGGACCGACAAGCCTGTCATTTGGGCTGGGCCGGGTGTGGTATAGCGGGGACCTGTTGTGGAACAACTGGCGAGTGTCACTGCGGCAGGATATGAAGATGGGGCCGTCAGCCGTCTTCGGTGTCATCGGGCAACTGGAAGAACGCAAACTGATCGACGACAGATTTCCTGACCGGTTCATCTATACGCTCGGGCTGCTATACACCCAGACACTTCCCAACAATGATCGGCTGGATGTGTCCGTGACCGGGCTGTTCAACGATGCCAACGATATCGAAGAAAACTTCACCGACACCCAATTGACGCTGGGCTACGGTTTCGATCAGGCAATATTGGGCACTAAATGGTCTTTCTCCGTCGGCGTGGGGCACACCGAATACAAGGAATTCTCGCTCTCACTCGATGGTCGCCGGGACGATTATGCCAGCATCGGCGGCACGGTTGTCTTTGAGGATATCAGCTACTTCGGCTTTTCGCCCAGCGTGTCGGTCTCCGCACGGCGAACCAAATCCAATGTGGATCAGTTCACCAGTTCACAACTGCAGGCGCGTGTCGGGATTTCATCAAACTTCTAACGCTCGGTCGCCAGCACCAGAACCCAATACTTGTTTGACCCCGACCCGGCCTTCGCCAGACCAAAATCCTCGAAATTCGGGTTCAGGTTGTTGCGCCTGTGGCCGCTGGAATTCTGCCAGGCCTGGAACACATCCGCCTCGGTCTGCTGACCACGGGCGATATTCTCGCCATAGGTCCGCCAGTTATAGCCCTGCGCCCTGATGCGATCACCAGCGCTCGACCCGTTGCGCCCGGTATGACTGAAGTAGTTATTGGCCAACATGTCATTGGCATGGCCCTGGGCAGCCGCACCCAGACGGGCGTCATAGCTGACAGCACCGGCGCCACTGCCGGCCCGGGCATTGTTCAGCAGACCCGCAAAGCTCTGATTGGTGGGCGCGCTGGGTACCGACGGCGTGGCCTGCAAATTCGATGCACCCATCGTTGACGTGCTGGATCCACCGCTGCTGCTGCCACAGGCTGCGAGGGCGCAGACCGCCAGGACCGAAAGATGATATTTCATTGTGTCTCTCCAAGCGCCCCGCCGTTGGTTGTAAGCAGCCCATGCAACGCGGGCAAAGGAGACAGGCGAAGACCCTGTTTCAGGGCAATAAGGCGCTGATCGCTGCCTGATTGGCAGGCAAAAAATTGCTACAACCCAAAGGATCAGCCGGTCACAATGAACGCGTGTTCGGCAAACCCACTGGGATAGCCCCCAGAGACCCGTCATCCATCATCGGCCACCCACCCTTGCGCGCGCCACAGGCTTACCACTATGCACCTCCAATGACAGACAGGTTCGAGATTTTCATGACCGCGACCCCGGGGCTGGAACAGGCCCTGCTGGCCGAGGCACATGAAAACGGCTTTGCCGATGCGAAAGTCACGCCCGGCGGGGTCACGATCACCGGCACATGGGCGGATGTCTGGCGGGCCAACCTGACCATGCGCGGGGCCACACGGGTACTGGCGCGGATCGGGTCCTTCATGGCCTTCCACCTCGCCCAACTCGATAAACGGGCGCGTAAATTTCCCTGGGGCGACGTGCTGCGGACGGACGTGCCCGTGCGGGTCGAGGTCGCGACATCCCGCAAATCCAAGATCTACCACGCTGGCGCCGCCACCCAGCGGATCGAAAATGCGATCAAGGCGCAAGGATACCAGATCAGCGCCGACGCCCCCATCGCCATCAAGGCGCGGATCGACGACAACCGGGTCACACTCAGCGTCGACACATCCGGCGAAAGCCTCCACAAGCGCGGGCACAAAGAGGCCGTGGGCAAGGCCCCCATGCGCGAAACGCTGGCAGCACTGATGCTGCGCGAATGCGGCTATACCGGGCGCGAACCCGTGCTCGACCCCATGTGCGGCTCCGGCACCTTCTTGATCGAAGCGGCAGAGATCGCCGCCGGGCTGCACCCCGGCCGCACCCGGTCCTTCGCCTTCGAACAGCTCGCCAGCTTCAAACCCGACACATGGGCCGAGATGCGCAAGAAGGGTGAAACCACCCATCCGACGAGCCACTTCCACGGCTCCGACCGCGACGCAGGCGCCGTGCGCATGGCGACCGCCAACGCCGAACGGGCAGGCGTCGGCCACCTGATCACCTTCCAGAACCTCAACGCCAGCGACATCCAGCCACCCGAAGGCCCACCTGGCCTGATCATCTGCAACCCACCCTACGGCGGACGGATCGGCAATCCGAAAATGCTCTACAGGGTCTATGCGGGGCTGGGGGAAACGCTCAAATCACGGTTCACAGGCTGGCGGGTCGGGATCGTCACCAACGACGCCGGGCTGGCCAAAGCCACCGGCCTCCCCTTCGGCCCCAAAGGGCCAGCCATCCCCCACGGAGGGCTGAAGGTGTGGTTGTCCAAGACCAGGCCATTGTGATGCACTTGTTCGACTACATCCGACCTAGAACAACCAGGAAATGACGGCGATCCGCTGACGTCGTAGATCATGATCATGCTGACGCACATGGAATCGTTAGGAACAACGGAGCCGCAAACCATGCATGGCCCAAAAAAAGGGAAATCATAAATGCCTTGGCAACTGACGGCAGAGATCACTGATAGTCGCGAACTGCACTGGGGGGACATGCTGACGGAAGAAGAACAGAATCAGCTTCCTGAAAAATATAGTCATTTGGGAATGGAGCATGGTGTTCCCTTCCATCCAGATCTTCCGCCAATTCCCTATGGCCTGACGATAAACAACAGAAAAAGACACACAACTGTTCCCGCAATTTGCAGCGGGCGCTTCGCCTATGATATTTTCTTTGATGAGGGCATGAAGGCGCTGATTGAAGAAATGGAGCCTGGCGTACATTTCTTTCATCCGGTCTCGCTGTATTCGCAGTCGGAAGAGTTGTTTGACACCAAGCATTTCCTGTTCCGCGCGGGTCAGTTGATTGATGGAATCATCCCCGAAAAATCGGAGGTCGTACCGGAGTATATCGATGGGACGTTTCGGTTTTATCTTCGAACAACAACCCATCCAAAGATCACCTGGGCCGAGGACGCCATCGCGGGACGCCATCTTTGGATGGACAAGTATTTCAAAGGCAGCCTGTACTGTTCGGATGCCTTTCTGGAGCAAATTCAAAAACGCAATGTCGGCCACTATCGCACATTTCCATCATTCACGGCCAATCGGCTGCATTAGAACGTTTCCAACAAACATCAGGATTGATGATCTCACCCATATCGAATCTCTAACACCCGTTAACAAACCCCACCGCGCGCACCCTTAACCCCACCAAACGCTGCAAAAAGGTCCGACGTTTTGCCGACGTAAATCCGACGCGATGCCGACCGGCCATTTCCCAGCAAAATAAGGCGTTAACCTATGCTTCGCGCTAAATCGCGAAAACCACCGTACGGTGGGGGGTCACGCAACACCCTGGGGCGACCGTTTCAGCCTGACCCCGGCGGCCTGCATGGCGGTCGCGGCGATGTCCACCGCCGTCAGTCCGGCATCGGCATACATCGCTGCCGGTGAGGCTTGATCGATGTACCGGTCCGGCAGTGTCATCGTTCTGATTTGGCAGCGTCCGTCCAGCAAGCCATCATTGGCCAGATCATGCAGAACCATGGCGCCGAACCCGCCACGCGCGCCTTGTTCAACTGTCACCAGCGCCTTGTGATTACGTAACAACTGCCGGATCAGATCGCGGTCCAGCGGCTTGGCAAAGCGTGCATCGGCAATCGTCACAGACACGCCCTGTGCCGCCATCGCGTCAGCCGCCTTGTGGCATTCGGCCAGATGTGCACCAAAGGAAAGCAAAGCGATATCAGTGCCTTCACGGACCACGCGGCCCTTGCCGATAGCGATAATCTCACCCCGTTCGGGCAGGTCTACACCGACCCCTTCGCCCCGCGGATAGCGGAACGCAATCGGCCCCGCATCATGGGCCGCAGCCGTGCGCACCATATGCATCAGTTCCAATTCGTCCCCGGCGGCCATCACCACCATATTGGGCAGCGCCGCCATATAGCCGATGTCGAACGCGCCTGCATGGGTCGGACCATCGGCGCCCACAAGGCCCGCACGGTCGATTGCGAAACGAACCGGTAAGTTTTGCAAGGCAACATCATGCACAACCTGATCATAGCCGCGCTGCAGGAAGGTTGAGTAAATGGCGCAAAACGGTTTCAACCCTGATGCGGCCATACCTGCGCTGAATGTCACACCGTGCTGTTCGGCGATGCCCACATCAAACACACGGTTCGGAAACCGCTCACCCATAATGTTGACCCCGGTTCCTGACGGCATCGCCGCCGTGACGGCGACGACTTTCGGGTCAAGCTCGGCCTCTTTCGTCAGCGCCGATCCGAACACCTTGGTATAGGCGGGCGCGTTGGACTTTCCCTTGGCTTGCGCGCCGGTGGCCACATCGAATTTTGACACACCGTGCCCGCAATCGGCACTCCCCTCTGCAGGGGCGTAACCCTTTCCTTTTGTTGTACAAACATGGATCAGCACGGGGCCTGTCGCCCGTGTTTTTGCCGCCCGCAAGACTGGCAAAAGCTGTGACATATCATGTCCGTCAATCGGGCCGATATAGCTGAACCCCAGCTCCTCGAACAGCGTGCCGGACCCGCCTGTCTGCACCCCTGTCACCAACTGCCGTGCGCGACGGGCGTGGTCGCGCAAGGGGCCGGGCAAGGCCGCCTCGAACCCCTCGGCCATCTTGTGCAGCTCGCCCATGGGCGAGGCATAAAGGCTCGATAAATATTTGGACATCGCCCCCACGGGCGGTGCAATCGACATCTCATTATCGTTCAGGATCACGAACAGGCGCCGCCCCTCGTGCCCGGCATTGTTCATCGCCTCATAGGCCATGCCAGCACTGATCGACCCGTCGCCAATCACGGCAATCGCGTCACCCGTCGGCTGACCCATATCGCGACCGACCGTAAAGCCAAGCGCGGCGGAAATCGACGTGCTGGAATGGGCCGCGCCAAACGGGTCGTATTCGCTTTCTGCACGCTTGGTAAAGCCCGACAGCCCACCTTCCTGCCGCAACGTGCGGATCCGGTCGCGCCGCCCGGTCAGTACCTTGTGCGGATAGCATTGGTGGCTGACATCCCAGATCAGCTTGTCCCGGGGCGTGTCGAAAACCGCATGAATGGCGACGGTCAGTTCCACCACACCCAGCGAGGACCCCAGATGCCCGCCGGTCTGGGACACGGCCGAAATCACCTCGGCCCGCAGGTCATCGGCGAGGTTCGCCAGCGCCGTGTCATTCAGCCGTCGCAGATCGGCAGGACCGGCAGCACTGTCAAGAAACGGGGTATCGGGGCGATCGGTCATAGCGTTACCTCTTGAGGTATAAAAAGGCGCCGCAAGGGGTTTGCCCCGCTTGCGACGCCAGTCTCCTGTAGCCAACAGGAAGGGAACGGGGCGCAATGCCCCAAGACGAACCAGCCAGGGAGGGAGGTTCGACGGCGAAGGGGCGGGCGGCAGCGTCGCGCGCCGCCCGCCCCAAGGTGGTCAGAGTGTCTGCACCAGAGGTGCATCAACCGTGAGTGACGACCGGATAATCGGATCAGGTGTGTCCCGGCTTTCGGCGGGAAGGGCCCGACCAATGAGCGCGATGACCGCGATGATCAGCCATACCGCCAGGATGAAGGCCGCGGCATAACCTGCCCCCTTGAGCATCAAGAGCGTGATATCGGCGGTCAGCCTGCTCTTTTCGTTCAGGTTAAGGATGTTATCGTTTTTCATCATCTCTCTCCTTAATCCAGCGGGGCGTAGCCGTGGTCTTGCGCCCAGACGAACCAGTTATCGACAACTGTTCCGGTCAGCAGGATGCCGATACCGCCTGTCAGGGTCGTCAGAACCGCAAACCACCAGGCCCAACGGTGGATACCTTCCATCGTGGCGTTAAAGCCCATGGTCCAGCGCCAGAACAGGGCGGCCCGTTCGGTTGCCGTGCCCCGATCCACGATCTGTTCGATCTCACGTTCGCCACCAAAGCGGCTGACGGCAAGGATTGTGGCCCCATGCATCGCGAACAGCAGCGCGGATCCATACAGGAACACGATGCTCAGCGCGTGGAACGGGTTGTAGAACAGGTTGCCATAGGTGATCGAGAACAGGTTGGTCCAGTCCAGATGGCTGAAGACGCCGTAAGGCACCATTTCAGACCAGTCGCCCATCAGGATCGGCCGGAACAGGCCCAGCACCAGGAACAGCCAGATGGCCGACGCGAATGCCCAGGCCACATGTTTGCCCATCCCCAGCGCTTCGGCCCGCAGATAAGTCCGCACCCACCATGTCAGCACTGAGACCAACAGGAAGAACGAGGCGATCATGAAATAGCCGCCGTCATCCATGGGCGGCATGCCCAGACCATAGCCGGGCGATGGCGGATCCAGCGACAGCCAGAACAGATCCCGCAGGAAAATCGCCGGGTTGTAATCAGCCTGCGCCCAAAATGACATGCCAACCATGACAAACCAGATCAGACCGGTCGCCAGCGAGATGACGCCGAATGACCCAAGGTAGAGCGGTCCAAGCTGGGCGTTGCCGAACCAGCCAGCCAGCTTGGAGAACCGGCCTTTGCCGATCCGCTCTGACGCGGGGTTGGTGTCGGTAGGGTTGATCCCCAGTTCGGGCGGTCCCTGGACCTGAACCTGGGTGAAGATGTTTTGATATTCAGCCATTGTTCATGTCCTCCTACAGATCCCGCCACCAAGGCAGTTCGTAATACCAATCCCACCAGACGATCCATTCCTCGAACCAGATGGTGCCCGAGATCACGATGCAGATCGCACTCCAGAAGCCGGCATTCAGCGCCAGGAACAGGCCCAGCCGGTGGATGCCCAGTGGCCCGATGGAATAGCCGATCAGATCGCGGAAATAGGTGTCTTCGTGGTCAGGCGAAGCGATTTCCTTGCCCTTGCCAGGGTTGACCGCGGACAGCACAAGTGAGCCGTGCAGCGCCAGCGCCAGACAGGTGGTAAAGAAGAAGGTGATCGCCACCATATGGGCAGGATTGTAGTGGAAATTGCCATAGGCGTAGCCCACATTGTTCACCCAATCTAGGTGGCTGAAGATACCATAAGGGAAGCCGTGCCCCCACGCGCCCAGCAGGACCGGGCGGATCACCACCAGCGTCACATAAGCAAAGATGGCAACCCCAAACGCGAACGGCACATGGTAGCCGATGCCGAGTTTGCGGCAAATCTCGACCTCGCGCATCATCCAGCTGACGAAGGCACCGATGGCGCAGATCGTGATAATCTGCCACAGCCCGCCTTCCAGTAACGGCGCTGCACCCAGACCGTATTCCAAAGGCGGCGGATCAATCGAGATCAGCCAGGGGTTCCATGTGGGGCCTTGGCTGGCCCCGTAAAAGATCAAGATCGTGCCTAGGACGGCAAAAAAGAACGTCGTGACCCCGAAGAAGCCAACGTAAAATGGCCCCACCCAAAAGTCGAACAGATCACCGCCTACCAATGTCCCGCCACGGACCCGGTATTTTCTTTCGAAGCTGAGCTGCGCCATCTTCCTACTCCATTCATGGACAGGCCCTGCGTCCCCGTTCGGGCGCGCCCTGTCATCGTCAATGTCGGTGTTTGCTACGGGCAGAACACGGAGCCCTGCCCGTAGCTATCTTGTGCGGCGAAGCCGGTTACTGCGCGCCAAAGGCGAGCTGGAACCAGTTTGTCGCTGGGTTGCTCAGCAGGACGAGGTGAATCATCGCTGCGAGCAGGAACAGGAATACGCCCTGAGCCACGAAGACGCGGCGCGGGTCGAATACCAGCCAGATCTTGTAGAACTGTGCCATGTGCTATTCCTTTCCTACCAGCTGAACCAAGGAAGCTTGATGTACGTCAGAAAATGAGCAATCAGGGCGACGATCGTGAAGATCGCAAACCCGCTCATATAAACTGAGTGCAGCTCCTGGGCCTGCTCGTCAGTAAGACCTGTGAAAGACAGGTCTGATTTGTCAGCCATGTTTTGTCTCCAAAATTGGGGTCTGACGCCGCGCACCCCCCGCGGCCGGGTTACGACAGAAGCTCTTCCTCTGCCCCAATCCACCATCCCGGGGGGGAATGATGAACCTGTGGATGCCCATCGCTGGGCAAATGTCTTGCCGTATCTTCATGCGTTGAAGATATGCGGCGTAATGATCCGGGCCTGTGTCCAGGCCTTGGCCAGCGGTCCCTTTTCAGGCAGTTCCATCCGGCGGGCTGCCGACAGCCCCCAGGTCAGAAATGCCAAGGGCAGGGTCGCCAGAAAGATCAGCGTGAAATAGGCATAGTATTCACGTTTCGGGGGTGCGGTTCGGCTCCGAAGCACCGGTGCATCTGTTGTGAAATCAGTCATTTGCGTCCTCCCGAGGATGATTGCAGGGTCTCGACGGTTTCCAGAACAACCCGGTCGGCTCCGGCGTCGAGGGCCGCGCGTTCGGCTGCGTCCCGCAGCGTTTTGGCGGCAGAAATACGTGTCAGGATCGGATGGGTCGCCACGATCTCATCCAGCTTGGCCTGCGCGTCGGCATCCCAAGGGAAATCGCGGCGCAGCGGTGTCAGGGTGGCGTCGGTTGCATCCATATCGGTGGCCAGCGGCAGGATATGGAACAGCGCATCGAACAGGCCATTGCAGACCTCTTGCAGCAGGTAAGTCGCCCCTGCATAGCCCATGAACGGCGTGCCCGTAGCGCGCCGGATGGCAGCACCGGGGAAGCTGGCGGGGATGAATACAGGCGATGGGCCATGCCCTGCCTCCATCTCGGCCATATACATTTTTTCGTTGATCGACCCGAGTACGATCAGCGGTCGTTTGGTGTGGATCAGGCTGCGCACTTCGTCATTGTTGGTCTTCTTGCCACGGCAGCGGGCAACGGCGAAAGCACAGGGGAAACCCAGGTCACCTTCGAGGAAATGACGCACACCTCTTGCATAGGTCTCATTGGCGACGATCCCAAACTCGGCAGTCGCAAAGAAGTCCTGCGTGACCGAACGCCATAGGTCCCAGACTGGTTTGATCGTCGAATGTTTTTCGCGCTCAATGAACGGCTCCGGGTCGAGACCCGTCAACTCACCCAGTTTACGCAGGAATTTCGTGGTGCTGTCGATTCCGAATGGTGCCTGCAGGTATGGCTTGCCCAGGACCTCGCAAAGCCCGCGCCCGAACTCGCGATACATGGTGATGTTCACATCGGCGTTCACCAGATTGCGCATCTCGGCCACATGGGCGCCCAGCGGCATCACCATGTTGACCTCGGCCCCGATCCCTTCGACCAGACGCCGGATTTCGGCCAGATCGGACGGCATGTTGAAAGCGCCATACATCGGCCCAAGAATGTTCACGCGCGGCTTGGCGTCTTCTTCGCGCTTCTTCTCAGGCGGCATGCGGCCTTTGGTCATGCCGAATTCGGTAAAAATCCAGGTCATGGCCCGGTCCGCGCATTCCCACTGATCTTCATCAATGGTGCGGGGCAGGAAACGCTGGATATTGGTGCCTTGCGGGGTGACACCGCCGCCAATCATCTCGGCAATTGATCCAGTTACAACGACCGCAGGCAGCGCAGGATCTAGCGTGTCCCAGGCCCGCTTCATCGCTTCTTCGGTGCCTTCACCCATTTCGCTTTCGCCAAGGCCGGTGACGACGATGGGCAGTTCATGCGGGGGCAGGCCATCGGTGTAGTGCAGGACGGATGTCACGGGCAGGTTTTCGCAACCCACAGGGCCGTCAATCACAACTTGCAGGCCCTTGACGGCGCAGAATGCATAGACTGCACCCCAGTAGCCGCCAGCGCGATCATGATCGGTGACTAGCATGGCGCGCCTCCTTTCGGGGCTGCAAAATCTTCGTGACGAAGATTTTGCCCGACGGAAGAATTTTGGCCAAAATTCTTCATATCATTTGCTCCGCTTTCGCGGCCCGCGCCATCTTGTCGAGCTTCTTTTGATGCTGCGCACGGAAGTCCGGCCGCAGGTTCGGCGACCCCTCCCAGACACCTGCCGTGTCCCCGTTGCCCACGCCCTCGAAGAACGCGCGCATGGTGTCCATCTTCTCTTTCCCGGCAATTGCCGCATTCACGACCTGAGCCAGCGAGCCCGCACCCGCTGGCCCCATGAGTGGCCGTGCAGAAATCAGGTTGGTGAAGTAAAGCGCCGGAATGCCGTGTTCCTTGGCGTGCTGCACAACGGGTGTTGTGCCAATGGCAAGGTCTGGTTTGATCGCGTCAACAGCGGCCAGATCATCCTCGAGCGAAGCGCGATAAGTCACTTTCACCCCGCGCGAGGCAAGCCATTCGGCATCCGCTGCCAACCACGGCGTCTTTGGGCAGGCGGTACCAACGTAAGGGACATCCGCGCCGCTTTCGATCAGCAGGCGAGCGACCAGCAACTCGGACCCTTCATAACCCGACAGGGTCACGGTGCCGTTGATCTGAGCGCCTTTTAGCGCCTCGCTGATTGCAGGCAGAAACGCATTCTGGGCCGCCGCAATCTGTGCTGGCGGCACGTTGAATGCCTCGCCGATATTCATCAGCCAAGCCGCAGTGCCGTTGTAGCCCACCGGGGCGGAACCTACGATTGGACGACCGGCTGCCTCGAACTCTCGGATGGACGCGGTATAAAACGGGTGGATCGCTGCAACTGCACCGCAATCAAGGGCCGCATAAAGTTCGCGCCATTCGCGTGTCGGAACAACAGGACCAGCAGCCAACCCCATCGGGCCCAGCATGGCGCCGATCATCATTGGATCGGCGGGGAACATCTCACCCAATAGCGCAACGGTGGGACGGTCTGACTTGACGCCTACGGGCGCTTGCACCGGACCTGCCGCAACCTCTTCGCGGGCATAGTTCAGCATCGCACCGGCCAGCACATCCTTGGCCTCGGCATGGGTCGGGATCCCGAAACCGGGCACGTCAATCCCGACGATGCGCACGCCGTTGATTTCCTTCGGCAGCAAACGCAGCGGCACGCCAGAGGCGGTCGGCACGCACAGGTTTGTCACCACAATCGCGTCATAGCGATCAGGATCGGCCATATCGTGGACGCTTTCGCGGATATCCTCGAATAGCTTGCCGGTCACCAATGTCTCTGAATTGAACGGCACATAACCCACCGACCGGCGCGCACCATAGAAATGGGACACGAAGGTCAGGCCATAAACACAGCAGGCAGAGCCGGACAGCACCGTCGCAACCCGCTTCATCCGAAGGCCCACACGTAAAGACCCGAAAGCCGGGCACATGCTTTGCGGCTGGTCGTGGGGTCCTTGCGGATAGTCCTTGGCGTATTGATCCAGGATGTCGGATTTGCCTGCGGCCCGCGCTGCAGCCTCCATCGTGGCTGCCCCGGCAGTACAGCCGCCCTCAAGCGCGACAGCGTCCCGGACCTGATCCGGGACCTCCACCGCGGCACGGGCAACGCCTTCGATGATCTGGACTTTGCCAGCCTCATCATAGCCGACCTCATAGCCTTTTTTTCCGGACTCATGCGTCATGGTGTTGGCGTTCCTTGACGATGATCGGGGCGCTGCGGCGGATATCGTCCAGCAGGTGTTTGGTCTGCTCGGGGCAGGCCTTGGCCATTATCTGATACACTTGCGCCCATTGGGTTTTATCAGCATCAGGCGTCATCATAGATGACCTCCAGGCTTTCCTTGGGCTTGGCATTTTTGCCGCGCATGTCGGTATCCGTGGCCGGAACCAACTGATAATCACCGCCAGTGTCCTTGGCGTCGAACAGGCCCAACAGACCGTCCTGATCCAGCGGTGCCGGACGGACCGGTGGCGCAAGGCCAACGGCCTCTGCCAAACCTTCGAACATCGGGCCCCACTTGCTTTGGTGGGTGCCGACGATCTGATAATTCGCGGATTTCTTCCTTAGGTCGTCGTCTTGTGGGATTGCAGCAAGGACAGGAATACTAACTGCCTCGGCGAAGGCCTGGGCCTCTCCTGTCCCGTCATCTTTGTTAATGACAAGTCCGGCGACCCCAACATTGCCACCAAGCTTGCGGAAGTATTCGACCGCGGAGCAGACATTGTTAGCAACATAAAGCGATTGGAGATCGTTCGATCCGACAAGTATTACCTTCTGCGCCATATCGCGCGCGATGGGCAGGCCGAAGCCACCGCAGACAACATCCCCGAGAAAGTCGAGGAGCACATAATCAAAGTCCCAGTCGTGGAACCCCAACTTTTCGAGAAGTTCAAAACCGTGAATGATCCCACGGCCACCACAGCCGCGACCCACTTCAGGGCCGCCAAGTTCCATGGCAAAAACACCGCCCCGTTTAAAGCAAACGTCGCCAATAGCAACCTCTTCACCGGCCAGCTTCTTTTTGGCGCTGGTTTCGATGATTGTCGGGCAGGCCTTGCCGCCAAACAATAGGCTGGTGGTGTCGGATTTTGGATCACAGCCGATCAGCAGCACGCGTTTGCCCATCTCGGCCATCATGTGTGACAGGTTTGCCAAAGTGAATGACTTGCCGATCCCACCCTTGCCATAGATCGCAATGATCTGGGTTTTCGACGTGGGTTCGCCCTGTGGCACTTCAAGCGAAGGTTCTTCAGCCGCTTCATCCCGCAGGCGCTGATCAAAATCCTTCAGGTTTGGAATCTCATCTTTCACGCAGTTCCCCAATTCAGGATCATTTTCAGACAGGCCGGATCGGTAAAGGCGGTCTGGTAGGCCTTGGCCGCCTCGGCAGCCGGTTGTTGGTGGGTGATCAGGTCGGCCAGCTCCAGCGCGCCGGCCTCGACCAATGCTTTGGTTGCCGTCATGTCGTCAGGCGTCCACTCTGCGCTGATGCGAAAGCGGGCCTCCTTCATGAACGCGGGTGGAAAGGCGAATTGCAGCGGTGCGGTATAAAAACCGGCCAGAACAATCTCGCCGCCTTTGGCGATACGTCCGATCAGGTCATTCAAAAGATCGCCACGTCCGGATGCATCATAGACGGACGTATAATCGCGGCGGGTGTCGGTTTCGGGGGTCATTACCTCGTACCCGTCGGCACCGCCCATCCGGATCGGGTCGATTTCCCAGACCGTGGGTGCAGGCGCACCGGCGGCAATGGTCAGGCGGGCCAGAAGGCGGCCAAGCACGCCATGACCAACGATCAGATCGGGAACAGCCTTGCCCGGCCCGGCCATTGCGTGCCGGGCGGTTGCGGCCAGAGCCAGCAGGGCGCCAGCGGCGCCCCAACCTGCGTCAATCCGGGTGACACGGGCCGCTTTGGTCACAAGCGTTGCGGCGGCGGCCCCGAACAGTCCATGCGCCCCTTCGTAGCAAGTGGCGCCGGGCACAAAGACATGTTCGCCCACGCGGTACCCACTGTCAGCGCCTGCTTCGACAACTTCACCAGCGGCCTCGTATCCGGGGATCAGGGGGTAGCCCATACCGGGAAATGGCGGCATTTCACCCGACCAGAACAGCTTTTCCGTACCAGTGGAGATGCCGGAATGCCGGATCGCCACAACGATATCATCGGCCTCTGGCGATGTGATTCCCACCGTATCGAGCGCCAGTTTCCCGGGTGCTGAGAGTATGACAGCCTTGCTTTCCAAAACGTCTCCCACCTGCCGCGATAGACCCGAAAGGACTCAGCCGCGGCACTTTGTCCTTGGTGTCAGTCTAACTTGACGTGACGTTGTGTCAATTACTTTGGACAGTAAAAGTGTCAACTTGGCTTTACACCCTGCAAAACAGTGGTGATGAAAGGGCGTCGTGACTTCGGCCCCGTGATGTTGGCGAAACCGGCGTGGTGCAGCAGATCGCCGATTTGTTCCGCCGAGCGTGCCCGCCCGGTCCGCATCGCCATGCAATAAAGCGCAAAATAGGCGTCACCTGCCCGCTCGGGCGTTTGCCCGCCCGTCATCGGTTCGGAAATCAGAACCGATCCGCCCGGCGGCAGGGCATCCCAGACTGATCGCAGAAGATCAGCCACAGTCGCGTCGCCATGATCATAAAGCACGCGGACAAGGCTGATCATGTCGGCCCCCTGCGGCAGCGGGTCGTCGCGGAATGATCCAGGAATAACCGTTGCCCGCCCCGACATCCCGGCATCGGCAAAGCGCGTCTGCGCTGCCGGGACAACTGTGGGCAGGTCAAATAGCGTAACGGCCAGTTCAGGATATGCCGCCCCAGTGGCGGCCAGAAACGTGCCCGTGCCGCCCCCCACATCCATTAGTCGGGAGACGCCAGCCAGATCAGCCAGAGCAAGCGTGTCTTCTGCCACAAGCAGCTGGCTATCCGCCATCAATTGCGAATAGGTCGCAGTGACCTCCGGGTCAGTCGCGCCACCGGCGCCAAACACGTAAGGCCAGAATTCTGCCAGTTCGGTCTGAACCTCACCCCTGAAAAACGCCACCGGGTCTGCCAGATCGCGATAAAGCACGTCGTGATGACGGATCATGCCATCCAGTCCGGGCACACCTGCGAGCGCGGCGCCGCGCGTCGTCAGCGCATAATGGCCACTGCGCCGCTGTTTCAGCAGGCCAATCGCGATACCTGCGGACAGCAGAACCTGCATCCGGTCCTTTGGCACGGCGGCATCTTTGGCCAAGGCATCAAGGGGGCGTTCGGCCTCTAACAGCGTCTTTGGGATGTCCAGTTTGACCAGCGTCTGCAAAATCTGTGAATGGCAAAATCCGGCGACAAGATCGAACATCGCCTCGCCTTCGTGACGCACCAATCGACGGGTCAGCGGGAAACGGGCGGCCCATTTCTGAAACCGGCGCGATGCGATCAGTCGGGTGAGCCGCGACGCGGGCCGCGCCGCTTGGGGATCAGGGGCAAACCCGGATCTGGGCAGATCGACATCTGCCACTACTCACCTGGAACGGTCGGCCGGTTGCGGGCACCGGCGGGCACCAGTTTGTCGGCATAGGCGCGCACCATCTGGGCCAAAGCGGCCTCACCCGGGCAGGCCGGGATCGATGAAATGGCCCCGCCAAGGATATCGTCGAACCGCTGGATTGCGCCGCGCACCCCGAGCGATGCGACCGCATTTGGCCGGCCGTGCAGATCGTCCTGACCGGCGGGTTTGCCAAGCGTTTGTTCATCACACAACGCGTCGCGCAGATCATCGGCGACCTGAAACGCCTCGCCGATGCGCGACCCCAGTTCTCCCCATGGCTCTGCCTCTTGCCCGGCGGCAACGGCCCCCATCTGGGTGGCCGCAATGAACAGCGCACCTGTCTTGGCCTGATGATAGGCAGAGAGATCAATCTGATCTTCACTTTCCCAACCCTGGCCCGCGCAAATGCCAAAGGGCATGCCAGTGCGGGTGCCCAAAATCTCAATCAGGTCCAGCGCACGGGTTGGCGCATCTGCAGCCGTGCGCGCCAGTACCTGAAACGCCATGATAATCAGGCTGTCACCGGTCAAAACGGCCAGCGGTTCTGAAAAAGCACGGTGCAACGACGGTTTGCCACGACGAAGATCGGCGTCATCAAAACAGGGTAAATCGTCGTGGACAAGGCTCGCACAATGGATCAGCTCAAGCGCGGCAGCGGCTGCATCCGTCACATCCGGCCTGTCGTCACCGCAGGCCATGGCCACTGATGTCAGAATCGTGGGCCGGATCCGTGCGCCGCCGGGGGTCACAGCATAGTCAAGGGCAGCAGCCAGCTTGGCTGGTGCAATGCCGCCTTGTCCCTGCCTGATCGCTGCATTGATGGTCGCTTCAATCCGATCCGAGATTTTCATGTGCGTGTCCCCTTTGCAGTTCATAGTGTCCATTTTAGTTTACATGTGTCAATGTAAATCAAATAGGACAGACGAGTCTGAGGATCGGATGAAGGGCAGCGCCCAAAAAGTCGTCATCGTCGGTGCAGGCATCGGCGGGCTGGCCGCGGCACTGCGGCTTAGTCATCAGGGCTGTGACGTGACCGTGCTGGATATGCATGACCAGCCGGGTGGCAAAATGCGCATTGTTCCATCCATGGCAGGCCCGGTTGATGCGGGTCCGACCGTCTTGACGATGCGCCACGTCTTTGCTGCGCTGTTCAGTGATGTGGGCGAAGATATGGATGATCATCTCACGCTCACCCCCCTTCAAACATTGGCGCGGCACTACTGGGACGACGGCACACGACTGGACCTGATGGCGGATGCCGAAGCCAGCCATGCCAACATCGCAGATGCATTCGGGGCCAAGGCCGCCGCGCAATTCACCAAGTTTTCTGCCCGCGCCAAGCGTCTGTTTGACAATTTCGACGTGCCCATGATGCAGACAGCAGAGCCCAATCAGCGGGCAATGACCCGCACCGTACTGCGCAAGCCCGGCCTGATCCGTGACATGGCCCCGCATCGGACCCTCGCCGGGCTGCTACGCCAATCTTTCAGCGACCCGCGACTGGCGCAGCTCTTCGGGCGCTACGCGACCTATGTTGGCGGATCACCTTATGCCACCCCTGCGATTCTGTCGTTGATCTGGCAGGCCGAGGCGCAGGGTGTTTGGACCGTCAAAGGCGGGATGCATCGCGTCGCCACAACAATCGCCGCACTGGCCACAGCGCGCGGCGCGCAATTTCACTACAACACCAAGACAACGCGGATCACGCGCCAAGGCGGCAAAGTCACCGGTGTCGAAACCGCTGGCGGCCATATCCCAGCCGATGTCGTCCTGTTCAACGGCGATCCACGCGCGCTGACCACCGGCCTGCTAGGCGTCGGCCCGAAAGAGGCGGTGCCGCAAACCGCCACCGAACCGCGCAGCCTGTCGGCTTACGTCCACGCCTTTGCTGCGGCACCGGAAGGCATCGATCTGGCGCATCACACGGTGTTTTTCGGACATACCCGAAAGGCAGAGTTCGCCAGCCTTGCCAAAGGTGACATGCCCACCGATGCCACGCTCTATCTTTGTGCGCAGGATCACGGGGCTGTTGCCCCGGACGCCGTGCAGCGGTTCGAGATCATCATGAACGCCCCCCCCATCCCCCGCGACCCGGAAAAGGAAAAAGGCCCATGTCAGACACTGATTTTCGCCCGGCTCAAGCAATTCGGGCTGACCTTCGATCCGCAACCGGGGTCAGAGGCGCTGACAACACCACACGGGTTCGACGCGATGTTTCCGGGCAGCAGCGGTTCCCTTTACGGGCGGAGCCCGCATGGGCTGACGGCGGCGTTCAAACGCCCGACGGCACGGACGCAGATGCCGGGCCTTTACCTTTGCGGGGGCGGGGCGCATCCGGGGGCGGGGGTGCCGATGGCTGTGCTCTCCGCCCGGCACGCGGCCGCGGCGATCATGACGGACCTTGCTTCGCACTTGACGTCCCCCCAAACGGCTACGCGTGGTGGTATGTTGACGGGATCAGCGATTGCGGGACCAAAGCGGTCTCTGTCATCGGGTTCATAGGATCGGTTTTTTCGCCTTGGTATGCGTGGTCAGGGCGCCGTGACCCCGCCAATCACTGCTGTATCAATGTGGCCACCTATGGGCCCGGCGGGCGGTTCACCATGACGGATCGGGGGCGCGATGCGCTGGTGACATCACGGGACACGCTGCAGGTTGGCCCGTCATCGATGCATTGGACAGGCCGCGAATTGATCATCGACATCAATGAAATTTCAAGCCCGCCAATCATCAGCCGGGTGCGTGGCCGGATCACGATCACCCCCGATGCGATGACATCGATCGAATTGCCACTCACCCCGGACGGCACCCATATCTGGCGGCCCTTCGCGCCATCCTCGGCCATCACCGTCGATCTCGAGGCAAAGGGCTGGCAATGGTCTGGTCATGGCTATTTCGATGCCAATTTCGGGACCCGCGCGCTGGAGCAGGATTTCAGCTTCTGGACCTGGGGCCGTTATCCGACCAAGGCGGGGGCGACTTGCATCTATGATGCCGTGCGTCGGGATGGCACAACGCTCGACACCGCCATCGCCTTTGACAAGGGCGGCAACGCGCAAGAGGTAGAAGCACCCCCACGCACACGCTTTAAACGATCGCTATGGCAGGTGAGGCGTGAAACCCGGGCTGATCCCGGCACAATGCCTAGACAAGTGCTGAATATGCTGGATGCGCCGTTCTATTCACGCTCTGCCGTGCAAACAACACTCAACGGCGAAGTGGTGACCGGGGTCCACGAGGCGCTGGACCTCAACCGTTTTGCATCGCCGCTGATCAAACCGATGCTGGCCGTTCGGGTGCCAAGACGGGAAGGCTGGGTGTGATAAGGTCGGCTTTGAGCCCTTATTGACCTCTCTCTGCAGAGTGGAGAAAGTCTGATTAGGTCTAAGTCTAGTCAACAATTCAGGATGTGATACATGCGTGAGCTGAAATCGGTTTCAATCTACGTTTTGTTGGTCGAACTTTTCAGTGATGGCGATTTAGGTATTTTGCCAGAAATTGAGCCAATACCAGAAAAAGACATCATTAATGAGCTGACGGAACGATCGGGGCAGTCACATCGTACTGATAAACGGGCTTGGGCAAATTGGTTCTTGTTTGAGACTGAAGTTGGATCCGAGTTGGAAAAAGAAAGTTTCCTAAACATGTTGGCAGATATGGAATTTCCACTGGCTTGACACAAACACCATGTCTGCTTTGTCCCGCATAGCGGACACCCCAACTCACCTTCCCAACGTCACAATCACCCCACCTGCGGCCCTTGCATCCTCAGCATCGTGCGTCACCATAAGCACCGGCAATTCCCGTGCTCTTGCCCGGTCGAACACCATCTCGCGCACCTGCGCCCGCAGCGCCGCATCGAGCCGCGAAAAGGGTTCGTCCAGCAACAGACCGCAGGGTTCGGATAATAGCATCCGCATCAGGGCGACCCGTGCCTTTTGTCCGCCGGACAGTGTTGCCGGATCGCGATCGGCAAAACCTTTCAGTCCTACCTCGTCCAGCGCCTCATCGACCTTGGCCAACCGGTCACGGCTCGACCCGCCTTGGGCCAGACCAAAGGCCAGATTGGCCCCGACGGACAGATGCGGGAACAGCAGATCATCCTGAAACAAGATGCCCACGCGGCGCTGATGCGGCGGGGCATGGGTGATCTCGTGCCCATCCAGCCAGACCTCGCCTGTCGCCTCAAAATCCTGGGCCAGCGTGCCGGTGATGAAAGCAAGTAATGTGGATTTGCCTACGCCCGATGGCCCCATCACTGTCAGCACCTCGCCCGGTCCGATGTCGTGATTGACCGAAAGGAGCGGCACGTCACCCTTTGAAATCGTCACATTGCGCAGCGACAGACCTTTATCCATGGCGAAGCCCCTTTCTGTTACGCCACACAACCGCCGGGATCAGCAGCGCCAGGGCAAAGGGCACCAGCGCTGCCCCTGTCTGCATCAAACCGTAAACTCCGATGGCCCGGCGATCACCGCCCGACGCCAGCGCCACAGCCTCTGTAGTCAGCGTGGCAACCCGGCCACCGCCAATCAACAACGTCGCCAGATACTGGCCCACAGATACCGCCAGCCCGACCGCCAGCGCTGTCAGGATCGGACGCAGCAGCATCGGCAGGCGTACCCGCCACAAGACCCCATTCGGGCTGGCCCGCAAGGCTGCGGCAATGGTGCCCATCCGGGTATCCCAGGCCCGGAACGGATCGGCCAGCGACAGGAATACGTAAGGCAGCACAAAGACCAGATGGGCCAGCATCACGGGCAACCGTCCGACATCCGCCCCGATATTCAGCATCAGGGTTTGCAGGCCCGGCAGGAATGCCGTCTGCGGGATCAGCAAGGGCAGATACAACAACCACACGCCTCGTTGGCTGAATTGCAGGCCGTGGCGATACTCGGCCTCAAGACAGCCAATGGTCAGGATCAGGGCGACACCGGCGACGACAATGGCGATCAAAGCGGTCTCCCCCAGTGCCTCAAGCGTACCGGGCCCAAAGCGCATCCAGTTGCGGAATGTGAATTGGTCGGGGAACGCATCGGGGAAACCCCAGAACCCGGCAAGGGACCAGATGGCCAGCACCACCAGTCCCAGCAGCACAGCCAGCGCCGAAGCCGCACCAAGGCCCAATGCCACATGCGCCGTGACGACATCCAGCCTGCCACGGCGGCCCGCCGCAATCCATCGACGCCCGACATGTGCCGCCACGATTTCACCCAATCGCCAGAACGCCAGTGCCCCGATGACCAGTGCCAGCTGCAGCAAGGCACCGGCAGCCCCGGTCAGGCGCATGGCCAAATCAGGATCGGACATCCATTTGACGATCTGGACAGAAAGCGTCGGCGGCGTGTTCGGGCCAAGGATCACGGCCACATCCACCACGGACATCGAATAGGCCAGCACCACATAGATCGGCGGTCGGATCTGCGCATAGACCCGCGGGAACACGGTTTTCAGCCATCCCGTCAAACGGCCATATCCAAGGGCCTGCGAGATCGTCACGCTGCGCTGCGCATCAGCCTGCCCCAAGGCGGCGAGCGTGATCAGCAACAGAAACGGCACCTCTTTCACGATCAGGCCAACTGTCATGGTCAGACCCCAACTGTCCTGCACGATCAGCAGGTCCGGTGGGCGCTCCCACCCTGTTAAACCCGGTGACAGCAGGCGGGCGATCCAGCCGGATGGGGCAATCAGGAAGGCAAGGCCAAAGGCAGCGGCGGCATGCGGCACGGACAGCAAGGGCGACAGCAGCCGCTCCAGCACCCGAAAGGGTCGCGTGCCTGACCACCCTGCGGTAACCAGCATGACGATGGCCAAGGAGACCGAAGTCGCGATGATCCCTGTGCTGATGGATAAAAGCATCGCACGGGGCAACCCGGCCCAGTCGAAAAGGTCGCGAAATGGCGCAAGCGACGGACCGCTGAGCCCGGCCGCAGGCAGATGCCCAAAGGCGGGCAAGAACGTCCCCCACAAGCCCGCTGCGACCGGACCCAACATCGCCAAAAGCGTGAGGATCGGCAGGGCGGGTGGAAACCGGCGGGTTTTCATGAAGGTCGCGGTCCCGGGTCAGACCCGGGACCGC
Source organism: uncultured Paracoccaceae bacterium (assembly GCA_947488175.1). Lineage (GTDB taxonomy): Bacteria > Pseudomonadota > Alphaproteobacteria > Rhodobacterales > Rhodobacteraceae > Yoonia. The sequence continues at coordinate 460,788 of CANKYO010000003.1, read as the reverse complement.
GTTTCGCCAGCATCGGACGGATTACTGCGCGACGCCATAGCGCGTCATCCAGTCATCGGCGATGCGCGTCATCCAGCTTGGGTGCGGTTCTGCCTGAACGGTGCCCAACTCAGCGGGCGTCAACGTGGCGATGCCCAGATCCAGCGCGTTAAACAGCGCCCGGTCCTCTGGCGTCAACGCGTCCATGTTCAGCACGGTGCCATAGCCCAGAATGGCCGGATCCTGCGCACGGGCCTGTGCCTCTGGCGACATCAGGAAGTTGGCAACGACCATGGCACCCGCCTTGGACCCGGAATTGTAAGGCACCGCAACGAAGGACGCATTCCCGATGGTGCCCTTGTCCAACACAAAGGTGCGCACGGTGTCCGGCAGTTCGTTATTGGCAATCGCCGTCGACGCCGCGCCGGGGCTGAACGAAATTGACAGGTCCAGTTCCCCGTCAGCGATCAGCGGGAACATGGCTGTTCCGGTGGGGGGATAGGCCTGTCCCGCGCGCCAGAGGTTTGGCGTCAGCTCGTCCAGATAGGCCCAAAGCGGGGCGGTCACCTCGTCATAGTTCTCATCGGTAGCCGGTTCGGACAGAACGGACGGATCAGGCAGAATATCCACCAGAACCTGTTTCAGAAACGTGGTACCCAGAAAATCCGGCGGCTGTGGATAGGTAAAGCGGCCGGGGTTGGCGGCGGTCCAGTCTAGTATTTCCTGCATGGAAGCAAGCGGCTCTGATAGATCGGCGGTGTCATAATCAAACACAACCTGCGCCATGGCCCATGGGCTTTCAAAGCCTTCGGTCGGCACGGTGAAATCGGTTTGTACGGATTTACCTTCAGTATCGACAAGCGCCCAGTTCGGCAGCTGCTCGGCATAAGGGCCAAACAGCAGATCAGCCTCTTTCATCGCCGCAAAGTTGGCACCGTTGATCCAGATCATGTCGATGGCGCCGTCTTCATCCTCGCCCGCCTGCTTTTCGGACAGGACGCGGGTGACAGCATCGGCGGTATCGGTCAGCTTCACATGTTCCAGGGTCACGCCGTACTCCTCGGCCACCCGGTCACCGACCCAGGCGATGAAATCATTGGTGGTCGTCGATCCGCCCCAGGCGTTCCAATAGACGGTCTGTCCATCGGCTTCGGCCACGACGGCATCCCAATTGGTCACGTCAATATCGGCCAGCGCAGGCACCGGAGCCAACAGGGCGGCCAGAACGGCAAGATGTTTCATGTGAGCTTTCCTTTACTCGGTATAGATTTGTTTTGCGGCATATATCCGCAGTGTCGCCGTGGCAAAGCACAAGATGCCAAAGATCCACGATAGAACTGCGAAATATGCGGGGAACAGGCAGAGGATGACAAAGAACACGATGGTCTCTGTCCCCTCTAGAATGCCGTTGGAGTAATAGAGCGATTTTTGCCCTTGCGCGTCCGTCTTCAACCCATGCTTTTCCGCCAGAATGGCGTAGCCCAGAAAGCTGGTGCCGTTGAAATAGAATGAGGCCAGCAGAAACGCCCCCGCTGCCCCGTTGGTCACCGGATCGTTCAGCACAAAGGCCAGCGGGATGGCCCCATAGAACAGGAAATCAGCGGCGATATCCAGATAGCCGCCAAAGTCGGTCTTGCGGGTGGCGCGCGCCACCGCCCCGTCCAGTCCATCGGCAATGCGGCTGGCGAGCAGCGGCACTAGGGCGAGCAGTGGCCAGCCCAGCGCGATGAACGCAGCAGCGAGCAGGCCCAGCCCCAAGCCAATCAGCGTCACCCCATTGGCCGTGAACCCCCGCGCCGCCAGACCGCTACCGATCTGGTTCAGCGGTGGATCAATCAACTGGCGGGCATGGCGGTCGAGCATGGGGCGGTATCCAAGGTTTCAAGCCTTGTGGCCCATGCGCGGTAACGAAGCAATTCCGGTGACACGAAAGTGAGCGTCACAGGGGATTTTGACATATTACAGTCTGATCTGTTCCAAACGGTCCAGCGGTTGCACCCGCACGGGCGCCTCGTCCGGTTTTGCCAATGGATCGGCATCGCGCAGTGGGCCAAAATCATACCCGGTCATGGCTTCCAGATCGTCGATACGCACCTGAAAGGTGCGGAATGCGCCGAAGGTGAACCCCTCAACCGCTGCTGCCAGACCCTGATCCAGCAAGAGTTGTTGGATCAACTGCCCCTGGCTCAGGACATAGGCCGTTGCGTGCAGGCGAAGAGTGGCGTTTTCATCTTCCGCCAGCATCGTTACCACCTTGAAGTAATGCAGCGGGATGGGTGCGCCGCTGTCACCCAGTGGCGGATCATCATCCGAAAAGACGGGTCCGGTAAACACATTGGCCCGGAACCCGAAGGTGCGCACATTATCCATGATGTGATCTTCCAGACCCAGCCAGGTCGCTGTATTCTGGTTCAGCCCCTCATGCTGCGGACTGGCCGCCGTATAATGAAAACTGTCCAGATTGGCTCTCTTGGCCGTCTCGACATCCGGCCCCCAATTCGTGGCGGCCCGGCGCACCATATGCCCGCGATCAATCACAGGATCATCATAATCGTCACGGCCCAGCTGTTTGTCCGCCGGAATGCGCAGATCCTTCCACCAGCGCGAATTGCTGCGCTTGATCCGCCTTGTCTGGTCGCCGTCGATATTGAGTGCAGCAATCACCGGGCCTTTCTTGGCCAGACTATAAAGCACGCCAAAATGCTGATAGCGCAGCTCGTGCGGGCGCTCTGCCGTCGCGTCGCTGGGTTTCGCCAGATCCAGCGCATCCGGAATGGTTGGTAACGGCACGCTCACGACGCGCAGGAAGTTCGGGTCATACCCTTCGCGACCCGCGAAATGGGAAGCGTCATGGGTCGGATCCTCGAAAACCGCCGCCACCTCATCGGGAACGGGCACAACAGTTGTTGTCTGATCCAGCAAACCCTTCAGCGTGCTGACCCGCACAGCACTATTGCCCACCCCATAGGTGCCAGCAAAATGCAGCCCAACAACGCCTTTTTGCTCAAGGCTGATCACCGGCGATCCGGAATTGCCGCCCAGCGTCGTGCAGTCATGGCCCAGAATGCCCAGCGTGTCCTGCACCCGCAGGAAACCGGGGGCAAAGCGTTTCACATCGTAGATATCTTTGAAATAAGTCTGCATCTCGGTCGGATCGTTGCGGAACGGGTCAGAAGCTGGATAACCCACAACGGCCACTGTTTCCTGATCATCGCCATCATTGGCGGCCAGCGGCAGCGCGCCGATCGGCACACCCGCATCGGGCCGGGTGACGCGGGCAATGGCCACATCGGCGGCGGCGTCATCGGCTAGATAGGTGAATTTCTCGATCTTCAGCACGCGTGTAGGATCAGGGGGCACGTCAGCCTCTTCCCCGAAATCAATCCGCGCGCCATATCGGACAGAGGCCGGGCTGAACATATAAGTCCCATCGCCATTGGCCGTGCGCCGCGCCACCAGCTTGGCCACATGCCGGTTGGTGGCGATCAGCATCGTAGTACCGTCATCCTCGATCACCCAGCCGGTCCCGCCCCAGGCCATGTCGTGGTTGATGAATTCGATCCGCCCGACCGATCCGACAAAGGGTTCAACCGCCGCGATCCTTCCGCTAATGCCAGCATCAAAATCGTCGGCCAGCGCCATCGTGCCTTCGATCTTGCCGTTGCGCACGATCAGCGGCGGGCGCCCTACAGCCCGCACAATTGCCTCAAGTTGCGATGCGCGCATGCCTACGCTTTCCAACTGATCGAAACGAGTACCAAGGGCGGCGCGCACGGCATCTGCACTGAACCCAAATTCGTCCAGAATGGGCGGGGCCTTGTCCAGTGCGGCCTTTACCTTGTCCAGCGCACCTGTTGTGCCAAGACGTTCCAGCCGGGAAATGGCGCGGTCATCGGTCATCTGAAATCTCCTTTGTGTTCAAATACGGTCGAGATTGAATTGGTGCGCGGCAAGAATGGCGAGCGGGGCTGCGACGACCATGGGCAAATCGGCCTTGGTCAGGTGTTTATACGCCTCCAGCACTGCGGCGCGCGGGCTGTCCGCAGCCTCCGGCAAATCTGCGCTCATCACTGTATTGTATCGCCTGCCATATCTGCGGACGAGGCGGGCTGCATCGCCGTCATCGGGCATCCAGGCGGTGAAGGCGGCGCGCGCCTGTTCGACCGGATTGGCATCTGCCAGAAGGTGATCCATGAGGGCCACCGCACCGTCATCCGTACCCGCCACCTGACCTGTCCAACCCTCTGGCGCAGCGGACCCGTAGGACCAAACCCCGGCAACTGTCCGCCGCCAACGCTCCGCCGCGGCGGCGATCAGCGGCAGATCGGGCAACCGGTGATAGGCTGTCAGCCCTCCGGCAAATTCGGCAGTTAACCCCAACCCTTCGGCCACGTCGATCTTGTCGGCGATGCCCGGCAGGATCGTGTCCGACAGAAACTCCCACCGTGTCAGACCCGGTGCAAACAAGCGCGCAACCTGTGCGATGTCGGGCCTATCCTCCGCCTCCTGCAGCACCCCGAACAACGGGGCGCGGGCGGCCAGAAAACTGCCATAGGGGTTCAGCGGCATGACGGCATAGATCCGGGAATATGCGCTTTCATCGATGTCGACGCCCGTCCGGCTTCGCAATCTGTCGGCGTCATAGACGGCGGCGCGCCCCGCCTCAGGCTCTGATGGTTCCATCAGATGTGCCACGTGGCCAATGGTGCGGTCGATGGGTACAAAGCGACCACGGGCGACCAGCAGCGCAAAATCCAGCGCACCCCTTGCCATCCCAAAGCCGGGCGGGTTCTGGATCAGATCGATGCCGAAATCCGAAAGCGCCTGATCGCGGATCGCATCGACCAAAGCGTCAAAATCGAACTCTGCTGCGATTTCAAGCATCAGACGGCCACGCACATGATCCTTATCACCAAGGACGCGGGCCAAGACATCGAACCCCATTGTGGGCCACAGACGCTCAACCGCGCTCCACCGGCCAGCCAGCCATTGCTGACAGATCACAAGGATGGCGGCGTCGGACGTAATAGGGAACGGCGCGCCAAAGCTTTCCTCAACGATATACTGCGCCTCGCGCACATCGCCGCGTTCCAGCATCATGTGCAAGTCGGTCTGGGCACGTTTATCTGGCGTTCGGACAGTCCCGGGTGCGTTAAAGATCAGTCGGTCGAACTTTGACGACCAGGCAATGGTGCCGCTCGACGGGACTGGCGCTTGTGACTCTGGCGCGACAGGTGCAAACGGATCTGGCGCATCAAAGGTCGACCGGGCATCTTGCGCAGGGGACCGCACACCCAGATCCTCAAACAATGCATCATCAAATTGCGCCAAATCAAGCGGCGCCTCTGCCCGCCCGAAATCGGAGCGGTTGCCTTGCGCCTGCAACACCAGATCACGCGCCAGATCTGGCAGATCATCTAGCATTGGCTGAGTGAATGCCGCGGCATCCGTCGGATTGACTTCGGGTGCCGGATCGCCCGCGCGCATCAATTGCAGCCGGTGATAAAGGGCCTGCACCGGATCGCGGCTCTCAAACCATGTCACTGCGGCCCGGTTGATCGCGGCCATGGTTTGCGGATCATCGGCATAGATCAACGGCAGGAAGGCCGCCCGCACATCGCTGCGGTGGCAGATCCAGCCCGCGTTGTCCCGTTCGACCAGCCAATGATGGGTTGCCAGCGTCTCCAGCATGTCGGCGGCGACGGCATCGGTCATCTCAAGACCCAAGGGCGGTGCAACAACGTTTTGCAGGGTTTCGAGATTGATGGCCCGCAATGTCAAACCCTGATTGGCAACGGCCCGCAGATCTTTGGGCACCCGCGACAGGATTGCCCGGTAGAGATATCCACCAACGGTCGTGACATCCGCTTCATCCGGCAGATCGTCGGTGCTGATACCTTCTTCTGATAACGCGCGTCCGGCAAGCGTCAGCAGTAGCGGGTTGCCCTTGGCCAGCGGCAGGATGCGCGGCCAAAGAGCTGGCTTGACCCCCCGTCTTTTCAGCAATGCCTCTGCTGCCCAATCTTCCAGCCCGCTGAGCGCCGTGTGTTCTTTCATACGCCGCGGGGCCGGGGCCAGTGCGTCACCGCGGCCAGCCGAAATCACCGTGACCCGCTGCATCCCGTAGTCCAATAGCAGATCAAGATGTTCGAACAGGGTAATGATGTGGGTCTCACCCCGGCTGCGCAGCACTTCAAGCGTATCAAGGACAAACAGAACCGTGCGGGCGCTGTCATTGGCGACCGCCGCCAATCCGCGCAACAGTTTGCGGGGCAGTTGGCGCATCTTGGTGGCCGGGCGGGACTCCAGACGCTCTGCCGCGCTCTGCTGGCGAAGCTGGCGTAGTTCCGGTGCAGCGGCAGGCACGGCATCGGCTATCTGGCGCGATATCTCTTCAAAAAGCGCGTATGGGTTCAGGACATCCAGTGCTGCGCGATCAAAATCCAGCCGGATCAGGATCGGTTTATGGGCCAGTCGGGCAGACTGGATCACCTTTTCCAACAGATAGGATTTGCCGATCCCCGGCAGACCCGAGATGTGCCAACTGCGCAAGGGTTGTTTCTGTTGCGGATGGGCCAACCAATCCGCCAGATCGCGCAAGGCTTCTTCGCGGCCAAAGAAGCCTTTTTCCAATATCTCATCATTGCGACGCGATTGTTTCTGGCCGTTCAATGCAGCGCGCAGGGCGACAAGCTGTTCATAGGCAGGCGCATTGGGTCCCGCCTGATCCAGCGTTGCCGCCAGTGCTGCAAGATCGGTATCACCCGGTTCAGCCATCAGGGCATCCAGTCTGGCGGGTTCAAAGTCACCCGCCCCCTCAAGCGCCTGTTGCACCGGTGTGAGCGTCGTGCCAACGCCAAGCCCTGTACGGCCCTTTTCAGCCGCGAGAACCTTGCGCCGGGGGCTGGGGCGCATGATCCAGTGATCGCCGTCAACAACACAATCCTCGCGCAACAAGGACAGAACGTCGATCATCAAAACAGGATCAGACAGATCAGCCCCTTGCGTCACCTCGGCCATCAGATCGGCCGGGCGAAACCGCTTCTGAAGCGCTGCCGACAGACGGGCGATATCCAGCATGGCCTGCACCTGAAGGGACAATTCCTGCATCATTGGCCGATACTCCGCCGCGCTTCGTCCCGGATCACGTCCGAGATTTTCCTGAAATGCTTGGGGTCAAAGAAATGACCCAATGTCGTCTCCACACCTTGGACCGCACGTTTGGCAATAAAGGTAACGACGTCCGGCGACCACGCCAGACCCAGCGCGCGCGCCATTTCGGCGATGCTCAGCTTGACGTCGTCTATTGTGACATTCTTCAACTCCTCCACAATCAGATTGGGTCGTGTCATGCGGCGGGCATCGGCAACTTCGGTGCTCAGCGCGTTGACGAGACCAAAGGTTTCATACCCCGCGATCACCAGCCGCAGATGCGGGCGGGTCATGGCCGCCTGCACGAAATGTTCAAGCTGCACCTGGGTCTCGGCCAGCAATCCGGTGGGCGGATTGTCGATATAAACCCAGGTGGTTTCACCTGCCGCATCCGCTACTGCATCCAGCCGGTCGACCAAACGGCGCACCCGGTCATCGTCATGGGCCACATCGGTGGTCTGGCCATCGGCCACACCCTGTGCCGCAACCGGGGCGTCGCCCGCAGCCGCGATCTGGTTGATATGTTTCACCAGATCGGTGACCCCCAGATCCATCGGAATACGCAGAATGCTGTAGTCGGCGCTGCTGGCGCGTAAAAACTGGTCAAGCAGATCGTGGCTGAAACTTAGTCCGGTCGTCACCTCCGGATCCATCCGACGGACCCAGATACCGCGCAGGCTGGGCGGGTCGTTTTCGACCATGGCGGTGATGGCATCAAAGAACTTGCCGCGCCCGATCACCACATGGCTGTCCAGTGTCCCATCCAACGACCACAGATATTGCGGTGGCTGGTCGGATTTCAGCGCTTCTTGAAACGCATCGTTTGCGGCAATCAGATCATAGGGGACGATCCGGCGGAACGGGCCAAGGCGGCCTTGATGAATGCCCAGAAACTCAAAATTCCCGCTAAATCCCGGCCCGCCCGACGATCCTTCATCAGCCTGGGCATTATGGGGCACCCGGATCTCGGCCAGGTCGTTGCGGGTGATATCGCCAATGGCCAATCCATTTTCGATCCCATTGGGAAAATGCACAAGAAAAAACCGTTCATGACCATTCCAATGGCTCACCGGGTTGGGCAGCTTCACATGGCTGTACCAGCGGCCAAGGGGCGGATCGACCCGCAGCAAAGCCACATCCAGATGATCCGCGGCCTGATCGGCCGGGGGCAGGGCGCCGCCATGTTCGTCCGGATGACACGGCAGTGCAAAGACTTTGCGTGCAGGATAGCTATGCGCATCAGAGGCAATCACCTCAACCTTGATGGCATTCGCCGGGTCCAGCGCCGCCTCAATCACGTGGGCCGCCGTCAGGACCAGCCGGGGCGAGACAAGCGCGCCACTCCCCATCACCTGCCCACCCACCTTGATCCGGCACCGAAATGCGTGGCTGCGGGTGGCGAAATCGGCCAGATCAGCATGATCCACCGCACCCTCATCAGGGCCCTGCGCCAGCCCGTTCAGCAGATCGTCAAACGATGTCAACGCCACGCCACGGCCCTGCAGGAAAGCGGCGAATTCACCATCTGTCCCGTGCTTTTCCAGACTGGTCACCAGCAGTGTGGCCTGATCCTGACCGGTCAGATCGGCCTGCACGGCAATGGCGTCCATGCTCAGATTGCGCGCGTCACCGGCATAGATCACGGCCAAGGCCTCTTTGATCAGGCCGGGCCTGGTCGCCAAGTGAGGACGCAATGCATCAGCTGTCAGCGCGTTGGTCATGGTACACCCTAAAGGGTCCGAAGTACCGATTTCAGGACCGGTTTATCGGCCAGTGCGGCAGCAAGTTCATCACTGGCGCGATTTGCACCCACGGCGGCCTCATTATCCAGACTTTCGGCTGCCCGCGCCTTGGCGCCTGCACGATGTGACAGCCATAGGATTTCGCCGGCAAATTCCGCCAGTTCGGCGCCGAAATCCTCCAGCGCATCGGGATCATGACTGGCCAGATGGGTCTGCAGCACACCCAGCGTCGATGTCACGCCGGCAGGGCCCGGTACCGTGCCCGCCACTGCCTCGGTTCCCGGTGCCAGCGGGGCATTCAACGCCTTTTCCGCATCCACAACGCCCGCCCCCAACGTGTTTGATCCATTCCAGACGGCAGGTTTCTGAATGTTATGGGTCACGCTGCTGTTGAACAAAGCCTGCACTGTTGTTCCCGACGCCTGCGCCTTGGCGCGCAGTGCTGCACGGCCCCCATGACGGGCGACCCAACAGGCGGCCACGCCCGCCGTCAGCGACGTGGCAAGGGTTGTCCCTTGCGACGCCTTCACCCCATTGTCAGGGTCGGTCGCCGCATTCTTGGCGGCCCCCCAGACATTTTCACCCGGGGCGGCGATGGTCACCTGCAGCCCCTGGCCTGACTTGGCCCATGGTTGCAAAGACTGGGTCAATGCGGCAACCGCGGTGCATATATCGTTGGCGGCATAGGCGGCGGGAAACACCACCTTTGGCCAGCAGTTGCCAGCCGCGCACACAACCACAAGCCCGGCATCCGCGGCCATCCGCAGCGCCCGCTCGGTTGAGGCGACGCGGGTGGGGCCGCCCAGCGCCATCGCAATCACATCCGCCCCGTGATTGATCGCATGGGCAATCGCCTTTGGCAGGGTGGACTGGCGGAAATTGACAACGGACTTGATGGCGCGAATGGGCAGGATCTCGGCCTCTGGCGCAGAGCCGACAACAGCACCGTTATTGGCCACATTGCCATCTTCATCCACATCGCCGCGACTAGCGACGACTGAGCAGACCAACGTCCCATGTCCAGGATTTTTCAGAAAACCGCTGCTGAACTTGTCATGGGCATCCGTACCGCCTTCAACCAGATTGAGTTGATCGGTCTGCCGGATCGCGCCATTCAGCTCCTGATGGGTGGAATAACCAGTGTCGATCACGGCGACGGTCGCCCCTTGGCCCCGGCTTTTGCGCCAGGCCTGAGGGGTATGGATGATCTTGTGCGGCCAGCCAAAGGGCTGCAGGTTCGTCCGATCGGTTGAACACAGATTGCCAAAGCTTTCGGCATCTGTGGCCGCATCCACAGCCGCCGCACCATAGATACTATCGGTCAGAACCGGGTTCGCCTCCAGCGCGTCGAGTGCCGCGCGCAATTGGCGGGCAAGCGCGAAGATCTCAGGCTCTTGCCCGCGCTCGCGAATGCCCTCAAAGGCCGCAAACAGAAACTGATCGGTATCGCCGCCAAAGGCTGTCGTGACAGATACGGGCGCATTGGGCAGCCGCTCTGTTATCTGCGCTTCGACCTCTGCGGGGTTTTGAGGTTCGGTAAAGACCAGCTCAATAATGATAGGCTCGCTGCCTGCCGCAGCCTCATTTGCCGTCAATACCTGATACGCGTCACGTAATGTCATGACTAATTTCCTCGTTAAAAATGACTTCGCTTAAATTGCTGCGCGGAGTGTAGCACAAAAATATGGCTGTGTTTACTATACGTAAACAATAACGATAAATCTAGTGAATTGAGAGGGTTGCGCAGGCTGTGGATCGCCGAATCGCTATGTGCGGGCGATGCGCGGGCGACCACCCGCTGTCACCTTGATCTGGGCTGACACGAACATCTGCTGCCCTTCAACTTCAGCCTCGGCCACGTCACGTTCAACGCGAAAATGGGGTTCATCAACGCCCGACGCCTGCGCCTTGCGTCCGGCCTCCCGATGCAATGCTGCCTCCAGCGCTGTCATGGCCGCGCCGGAGGTGTCATATCGGGCGGGCCCGTCCGGCAGATGCGCCACGAAAGCCCCAGGTCCCGTGCTGGTCACCGAACCGCTGACATGCATCGCCACTTGTCCCACAACAGCCCCTATCGCATTGGCCACACCTGCATGGTCGGGCAGGATTGTCTGCGTTCCCAGCCTGTCGCCCACCGGCCCGTAATAGCTATGGGCCGATGCCCCCAGCCCGATCAGCGGCAGGCCCAGCGACATCTGCACATTCACCAAACCTTGCCCCCGATCCAGCCCCGCATGGGTCAAGGGATGCCGGGCAAGGGTGGCCGGATCATCCCAACCATCCTCGGCAAAGGCCGCCTGCATCACGCAATCGACGGTCTGTGCGGTCAATTGATCAACGATCATCTGGGCCATCATGTCGGGCCCCGCAGCAAGACGCTGACCTGCACCCGTCCTGCGACGGGCGGCCAGCCTCAAGGCCTTACGCGCCGCTGCAGCATCCCATGTATCAAGACGACCGAGTACATGGGCCGCATCCGACGGGGTGATCCCTGCCAGCATGATCAGACCACGGCTGACCAATCGGCGCAGCGCCGCCATCTCGAACCGCTTCTGCGCGGCTTCTCCCAACCGCATCGGCCCGGTGCGCAGCCGATCCACGATCAGCGCCTCGCGCTGGTCCAGCCCGGTTGGTGCATCCCCCCAGACTGGGATCACGAATTGCCCATCATCCACCGGCGGCACATCCTGCGCCAAGGCGCGGTCCAACGCATCATGGACAAGGTCGGGATACGCCGTCGCCGCCAGCGACATCGGCATGACGCGACGTGGCCCCAATGTCAGTCCGCCTGCCAGACCGTCCGTCAGATGCACCTCGCTATCACCGCCCAGCCCGGTTGTGCGCATCGCGACAGCCTCGACCATCGTGCGGTAGGGTCCGACACGGGCGCCTTGCGGGTCGATCAGCGGTTTGCCATCACGCAGCAGGCAGATATCGGTCGTGGTGCCACCGATATCGCTGACCATGGCGTTTTTCATGCCGGTCAGCCAGTTGGCCCCGGCGACCGAGGCGGCAGGGCCACTCAGGATCGTTTCAATCGGCTTTGCCCGGGCCACGGCAGAAGACACCAGCGCCCCATCCCCTCGCACCACCATCAGTGGGGCGGTGATGCCCAGATAGGCCAGATGCCCCTCGCAGGCTGTAATCAGGTGATCAATCATGCCAATCAGGCGCGCATTCAACACCGCCGTCAGCGCCCGTTTGGGGCCACCCAAAGCCTGCGACAACTCATGGCCGCAGGTCACCGGTTTGCCTGTAAACTCGCGGATCAGATCACGCGCCGCCAGTTCATGCGCCGGGTTGCGCGCAGCAAAGCTGCCTGCAACGGCAAAGCCTGTGACACCATCCTCCAACGCCTCTAACGCTGTGGTCAAAGCGGCCCGATCAAACGGGGCCTTTTCATCTCCGCTATGATGATGCCCGCCCGCAATTGTGATCACGGGATCACTGCCCAGCGCCTCGGCCAGCCCGGCACGCCCCAACTCAGCCGTATCGAACCCGATGGCGACCAGGGCGACCTTGCCCCCCTGTCCCTCGACCAGCGCATTGGTGGCCAATGTGGTCGACAATGACACCATCGCAATCTGGTCGGGCGACACCTCTGCCTGGCCAAGTGCTGCATCAATCGCCGCACCAACGCCATTTGCCAGATCAGGCCGCGATGTCAGCGCCTTTGCCGATGCGACAACCCAGTCCGCAGCTTCGTCCAGCACGACGGCATCCGTATAGGTCCCGCCTGTGTCCACACCCAAAAGAAACGCCATCGCCAAAACCCTGCTGCCTGCCCGCCCTGATATGCATGATTTGGCGATTGTGTCGATGCGTTCCTTGGCCAATAGTCAGGCCATGACTGACTTGAGCCAAGCCATTACCGACCGGCGCGACGATCTGATCGCGCTGACACAGGACCTGATCCGCATCCCAACGCTGAACCCGCCCGGCGACAACTACCGCGAGATTTGCGAGTTTCTGGACAAACGCCTGCAAGGCAGTGGATTTCAGACCGAGCTGATCCGCGCCCACGGCACCCCCGGCGACAGCGACAAATATCCGCGCTGGAATATCGTGGCGCGACGGGAAGGCACCGCAAAAGGCGATTGCGTGCATTTCAATAGCCATATCGACGTGGTCGAGGTCGGGTCCGGCTGGACGACGGACCCGTTTGGCGGTGACCTGATCGACGGGAAAATCTACGGGCGCGGCGCCTGCGATATGAAGGGTGGGCTTGCCGCCTCGATTATCGCCGTCGAGGCCTTTGTCGCAACGCATCCTGATTTTGCGGGCGCCATCGAAATCTCCGGCACCGCAGACGAGGAATCCGGCGGCTATGGCGGCGTCGCCTATCTGGCCGAACAAGGCTATTTCGATCCTAAGCGCGTGCAGCATGTGATCATCCCGGAACCGCTGAACAAGGATCGCGTGTGCCTTGGCCATCGCGGCGGCTGGTGGGCAGAGATTGAGACATTCGGCGAAATCGCCCATGGCTCCATGCCGTTCCTGGGCGATTGCGCGGTGCGCCATATGGGTGCTGTGCTGACCGAATTCGAAGACAAGCTCTACCCCGCCATGGCCACCCGCACGACCGACATGCCCGTGGTGCCGGAAGGGGCGCGATCATCGACGATGAACATCAACTCCATCCATGGCGGCCAGCCGGAACAGGATGCGGACTACACCGGCTTGCCCGCCCATTGCGTTCCGGATAGTTGCCGGATCGTCATCGACCGGCGGTTTCTGGCAGAGGAAAACATCGACGATGTGCGCGGCGAAGTGACAAAGCTGCTCGAAGACCTCAAGGCCCGCCGCGACAAGTTCGACTATGACCTGCGCGAGATCAACGTGGTCCTGCCCAGCATGACCGACCGGGACGCGCCGGTGGTGCAGATCGTGGCCGCGCAGATCGAGCAAGTACTCGGTAAACCAGCGGAATTTGTGGCCTCGCCCGGGACCTACGACCAGAAACATATCGACCGGATCGGCAAACTGAAAAACTGCATCGCCTATGGGCCGGGGATTCTGGAACTGGCGCATAAGCCGGATGAATATGTTAGGGTTGAGGATATGCTCGACAGCGCCAAGGTGATGGCAGGGGCTTTGGTGGATATTCTGCTGCCGTAAGGTGCACAAAAACCCATTTACTGTTTAGAGTAGAACGGCTTGCCTGTCTTAACATGGTCCCGCTCATATCCAAGAACAGCCTCCGCAAAATCTTCGCGGCCTGTTTCCAAACCCGAAATGTAATACCACCAAAAGTCTTCGTCGCTCATCATTTCCTGAAAGTTCTTAGATTTCATCGAGAACACTCTGTCATGAGCCGATGTGGTCTTGACCGGTATTTTTTCGCTCACGTGGCGATGTGCATAGGCAAGGCAGTTTTCGGCCAGTCGTAGACAATCGAATGCAGCTTTGGAGCGCACAACATCGCGTGGCGTCTGCACTCGATCTGGATCGGTTCGTAAATCGCTGTACATCGACGGCTCTCGTCCTTGCTTCAGGTGAAAGATCAAATCAAGCGCAGCTTCCAATGCCGTTTCGCGCGAACCGGAGCTACTCAAAGCCCACATGCTCAGAGCACAAGTGATCTTCATTTCGTGGTTTTCCGTTTTCGCTTTCAGTTTGGTGCAAACTGCCGGATCAGACAGGTTGCGTTTCTGCGCGTCGAAACAGAGCAGCGCTTTGCCCGCTTCTTCAATGCACGCGATTGCCAAAAAGTAGGCCCGCGCGTTGTGCTCATTGTCGTGCAACAGCGACGCTTCAACGAACAGTTCGTCGGCGTTACGGAGCGCGGCTTCACTATAGGAACGCAATAGTTCAGCTGTCATCTTCGGCATGTGTGATGAGCCCATTAGCTACTGCCTCTTGCTTTAATCCACCGCAATGTTGTCGATCAACCTGACGCCAGCCAGCCAAGCTGCTGCGAAGAGCCTTGCACCGGGAACTGTCTGATCAAGAGGGGACAAATCGGCGCCGTCGCGCAGTTCCAGATAGTCGATATCGTTAAACCCTGCCGCCAGAATGCGCGCCTTGGCATCCCCGACAATATCGCGCATCGCCGCCCCGTCCAGAAGTTGCGCGCGCATATCCTCCATCACTTCGGCCAACACAGGTGCCTTGATCCGCGACCGGTCCGACAGCAGCAAGTTTCGTGATGACATGGCGAGTCCGTCCTCTTCCCGAATGGTGGGGCAGCCGACAACCTCGATCGGCATGTCCAGATCGGCGGCGAGGCGGCGGACCACCTGTAGCTGCTGATAGTCTTTCTCGCCAAAGAACGCGAAGTCGGCGGAGGTTTGCAGGAACAGCTTCGATACCACGGTCGCAACACCGTCAAAATGGCCGGGGCGGGCAGCACCGCAGAGCATATCCGTCAGCCCCGCGACACTAACGTTTGTCGCAAAACCATCAGGATAAATCTGTTCCGGGTCAGGGACATAGATCAGATCAACACCAATCGACTCCAGCTTGCGCGCGTCGTCTTCCTCGGTCCGCGGGTAGCTGTCGAGATCATCGGGGTTGTTGAACTGCTTGGGGTTCACGAAGATCGTCACGATCACCCGGTCGCAGCGTTCGCGGGCGGCGCGGGCCAGTGACAAATGCCCCTGATGCAGCGCGCCCATAGTGGGGACAACGCCGATGGTTTCGTCTGCCTTGCGCCAGATGGCGGTCTGCGCGCGCAGGTCCGCCAAAGTCCGCTTGATGGGCGCGATCACTTGGGGGCCTCGTCTGCAAACACATGCTCTGGCCCTGGAAAATCCCGCGCCCGCACATCGGCCGCATAGGCCGCAATCGCCGCCGCCCCGTCATCACCTAAATGTGCGTAACGCTTGACAAATTTCGCCTTGAAGGCGGTGAACAGGCCCAGCATGTCATCGACCACGAGGATTTGCCCGTCGCATCCTGCACTCGCGCCGATGCCAATGGTGGGGATCGGCACGCGGGCCGTGATTTCGTCGGCCAAACTCTCTGGCACTTTCTCCAGCACCACGGCAAAGGCCCCCGCTGCCGTCACCGCATCCGCATCGGCGAGGGCCGCATCGCGCGCATCGCCGCGCCCCTGCACCTTGTAGCCGCCAAGCGTGTTGATGGATTGCGGCGTCAGCCCGATATGGGCCATCACCGGAATGCCACGCCCAACAAGAAAGGCAATGGTTTCAGCTATTTGGGTGCCGCCTTCCAGTTTCACGGCCCCCGCCCCTGTCTCGGCCATCAGCCGAGCGGCATTGCGAAACGCCTGCTCCTTGCTTTCCTCGTACGACCCGAAGGGCATGTCGATCACCATCATGGCCGAGGTCAGCCCGCGCGCGACAGCCTGCCCGTGCAGGATCATCATCTCTATCGTCACCCCAAGGGTGGATGGCAACCCGTGCAGCACCATGCCCACGCTGTCACCGACCAGCACAAAGTCGCAATTTTCATCCATCATCTGCGCCATAGGCGTGGTGTAGGCGGTCAGGCTGACCAGCGGCGTGCCGCCCTTGGCGGAGCGAATATCATCGGGGAGGGGGGCACGTTTCTTGGCGGTGGCACTCATGATCTTTCCCTTTCGTGTTGGGCGGGAATTACCAGTCGGCGGGGTGTGTTTCTAGCGCAAATGCGTCGCCGGAACGGAGCGTCAGATATGCAGGCTGCGGGCGTTGCGTTGCCCCTACCGCACGGTGGTTTTCGCCATTTGCGGCGAATCGTAGGTTAACGCCATATTTTATTGGGAAATGTCCGGTCGGCATCGCGTCGGATTTGCGTCGGCAATGCGTCGGACCCCAGTTCGGCATTATGGGAGATTAAGGGGGCGTGCGGTGGGGTTTGTTAAGGGGCGTTAAGGTTTGGGACATGATGGGTGAAATCACCCATCCTACGGTCATTTGCAGGGGACTTGATTTGCCCAGACGTTAGGTCAACACTCCTCCCGACAACAGGGGGATATCATGTATCATTTCAAACGCTTTGCCGCTTCGGCTGTTATCGGTCTTTGGGCCACGACCGCGCTGGCGCAGGACAGCATCACCGTGGCCATTCAGTTGGAGCCGCCGAACCTTGACCCCACGGGCGGGGCCGCGCAGGCGATTGATAGTGTGCTTTATGCCAATGTGTTTGAAGGGCTGACCCGGTTTGATGCCGATGGCGCGATTATCCGGGGGCTGGCGCAAAGCTGGGATATCTCGGATGACGGGCTGGTTTATACCTTCAACCTGGCTGCCGGGGTGACGTTTCATGACGGCACGGCGATGGATGCGGAGGATGTGAAGTTCAGCCTTGATCGCGCAAGGGCCGAGGACAGCACCAATGCGCAGAAGGGTCTGTTTGCGGGGATCGCGGATGTGACCGTAGTGGACCCGCTGACCGTACAGGTGACGCTGGACCAGCCGAACGGGAATTTTCTGTTCAATATGGCCTGGGGGGATGCGGTGATTGTCGCACCCGAAAGCATTGAGAACATCGCGAGCAATCCGATTGGCACGGGTCCCTTCACATTCACCGATTGGGTGCAGGGCGACCGGATCGAGCTGACGCGCAATGCCGATTACTGGGGTCCTGCCCCGGCGCTGGAAAGCGCAACCTTCCGGTTTATCAGCGATCCGACCGCTGCCTTTGCTGCCGTGATGGCCGAGGATGTGGATGCCTTCATCGGTTTCCCCGCGCCCGAGAACCTGCCGCAGTTCGAGGCTGATCCAAGGTTCCAGGTGTTGGTGGGCAATACTGAAGGCGAGACGATCCTGTCGACCAACAACAAGATGCCGCCGTTTGATAATGTGCTGGTCCGGCAGGCTGTCGCACATGCCATTGACCGGCAGGCGATTATTGACGGGGCGATGTTTGGTCTTGGTACGCCGATTGGCACCCATTTCGCGCCACATCATCCCGATTATGTCGATCTGCTGGCCAATTCGCCGCATGATCCCGACCGTGCGCGGGCATTGCTGGCCGAGGCGGGGTTTGCGGATGGCTTCACCACCACGCTGAAGCTGCCGCCGCCGTCCTATGCCCGCCGCGGGGGCGAGATTATCGCCGCCCAGCTGCGCGAGGTTGGGATCGAGACAGAGATCACGAACCTCGAATGGGCGCAGTGGATCGAGGAGGTGTTCACAAACAAGGATTTCGGCTTGAGCATCGTCAGCCATACCGAGCCGATGGATATCGGGATCTATGCCAATCCGGAGTACTATTTCCAGTATGACAATCCGGAGTTTCAGGCGCTGATGGAGGAGTTGAACGCGACCACCGATCCGGCGGGGCGGAGTGCGTTGCTGGCCCGCGCGCAAACGATCATTTCGGAGGATTACGTGAACGGATATCTGTTCGAGCTTGCAGTGGCGACAGTGGCCAAGGCGGGTGTGCAGGGCCTGTGGGTGAACCAGCCGACGGCGGCGGTTGATCTGACCGGGGTGAGTTGGTCTGAATAGCAACCTTCCAATAAAGAAACGAGGGCATTGCCCGACCTGGAGGGCGTTTGTAACATGTTGAATTCGCACGGCATCGCAACAGGCGAAACGATGTGTCTGGTGATACGTTGCAAAATCGCCCTCCGGGGGGAGGTCGGGCGATGCCCGGTCTATCGACCGGGCGTGACGTCTTAGATGCTCTGCATTTCATCACAATGATCCGCTATGCCCTTGGCCGTCTGACATCGCTGGTTATCAGCCTCTTCGTGGCGTCTCTGGTGATCTTTGCGGTGATCGAGGTGATCCCCGGCGATCCCGCCGCCTTCATGCTGGGGGTGAATGCAAGGCCCGATACGATTGCGGCTTTGCGGGCGGAAATGGGCCTCGATCAGTCGGTGGTCACCCGGTATTTCGACTGGGTGACGGGGCTGTTGCGCGGGGATTTCGGCCAAAGCTGGACCTACAAAACCCCGGTTGTCGACCTGATCGCGGATCGTATCTGGGTGTCGCTGCCGCTGGCGATCTATGCGCTGATCCTGTCGACCCTCATCGCCTTTCCCGCCGGTATCTATGCCGCCAGCAGGCGCGGCGGCCCCGGTGACATCACGATCATGGGGGCGACACAACTGGGTGTCGCCATCCCCAATTTCTGGTTCGCGATGATCCTTGTGCTGATCTTTGCGATCAACCTGCGCTGGTTCAGCGCAGGGGGCTTTCCGGGGTGGGGTGATCCGTTGCAGGCGATCAAGGCGCTGACGCTGCCTGCCATTGCGCTGGCCTTGCCGCAGGCGGCGATCCTGGCGCGTGTCATGCGGTCGTCCCTCTTGGACATGCTGGGTGAGGATTTTATCCGCACCGCCCGCGCCAAGGGGCTGACCCGGAGGCAGGCCCTGTGGCGCCATGCGGTGCGCAACGCGCTGATCCCCGTGCTGACGATCATCGGTTTGCAGTTTTCGTTCCTGCTGGCCGGCGGGATCATCATTGAGCAGGTGTTTTTCCTGCCCGGTCTGGGCCGGCTGATTTTCCAATCCATCAGCGCCCGTGACCTGATCGTGGTGGAAAGCGTGGTGATGCTGCTGGTCTTTACCGTGATCGTGGTCAATTTCGCGGTCGATCTGGCCTATGCCGCTGTTGACCCTCGACTGAGGGCGCGGGCATGAGTCGGAACCTGATCATCGGTATCGCGCTGACGGTGGTTTTTCTGGCGCTGGCTGCGGTGTCGTTTCTGTGGACGCCCTACGATATCGAGGCCCTGGACATTCCGAACAAGCTGCAGGGGCCGGGTGGGGCAAACCTGCTGGGGACCGATCATTTCGGGCGCGATATTCTGTCGATGATCATGATGGGTGCGCGCACTTCGATTGCGGTGGCGCTGGTTGCCGTGGGCATCGGGATGGCGATTGGTATTCCGCTGGGGTTGCTGGCCGCTGCAAGGCGCGGGTCGTTGCTGGATGAGCTGATCATGCGCGGCAATGATCTGGTGTTTGCGTTTCCGTCGCTGGTGATTGCGATCCTGATCACGGCGGTTTTCGGGGCATCGGCGGTGAATGCGATTATCGCCATTGGCATCTTTAACATTCCGGTTTTTGCCCGGCTGACGCGGGGCGCGGCCCTGCCGCTCTGGGAGCGGGATTTCATCCTGGCCGCCCGTGTCTGCGGCAAGTCGGCGGCGCGGATTTCGGTCGAACATATCTTGCCCAACATTACCAACCTGATGATCGTGCAGGGAACGATCCAGTTTTCGCTGGGGATATTGGCCGAGGCGGCGCTGTCCTATATCGGGCTGGGTGCGCAGCCGCCAACGGCGAGTTGGGGCCGGATGCTGGCGGATGCGCAGACGCTGGTCAGCATCGCGCCGCATACCGCGCTGGTGCCGGGTTTCGCGATCCTGTTGATGGTGCTGGGGCTGAACCTGCTGGGGGACGGCTTGCGCGACTGGCTGGACCCGCGGATCAGGGTGGCGCGGGTATGAGTATTCTGGCGATCAATGGCCTGTCCCTGCGGATTGGTGAGACGGAGATCCTGCATGATGTGAGCCTGTCGATGCAGCATGGCGAGATTGTCGCGATCACGGGCGAGAGCGGATCGGGCAAATCCATGACGGCACTGTCTGTCATGGGGTTGTTGCCGCGCGGGGCGGGGGCGCAAGGGCAAATCCTTCTTGATGGTGTCGATATTCTGCAAACGGCGGAGCCGGATCTGTGCCAGATGCGCGGCAATGCAATGGGGATGGTGTTTCAGGAGCCGATGACGGCACTGAACCCGGTGCAGACGATTGGCGCGCAGGTGGCGGAGACGATCCTGATCCATGAAAAGACCACGAAAGCCGAAGCGCATCAGCGCGCAGCTGCGATGCTGGAACGGGTCGGGCTGAAGGTCGCCCCGACGCGGTATCCGCATGAGTTGTCAGGCGGGCAACGCCAGCGCGTCGTGATCGCGATGGCGATTGCCTTGCGGCCCAAACTGCTGATCGCGGATGAACCGACAACGGCGCTGGATGTGACCACACAGGCGCGCATTCTGGACCTGCTGCAAGACCTCGTGCGTGAATTCGATATGGGGCTTTTGCTGATCACCCATGATCTGGCCGTGGTGGCCGATGTCGCCGATCATATTGTTGTCATGCAGAAGGGCCGCGTGGTCGAGGCCGCGCCGACGGCGGAGTTGCTGACCAATATGCAGCACCCCTATACGCGAGCCTTGTTTGAGGCGTCGGGCCATGTTGTCCAACTGCCGGAACGCGGGGGTGTCGGGCAGCTATTGTCGGTGCGCAACGTGGTCCGCGACTATCCCGCACGCCGCAAGGTCCTGTTTGGTCCGCGCCCGATGGTCAGGGCGCTGGACGATGTCAGTTTTCAGATGGACCATGGCGAGCGCGTCGGGCTGGTGGGCGAAAGCGGTTGCGGGAAATCCACCCTGACCCGCGCGATTCTGGGGCTTGAGGAGGTGCAGCGCGGGGAAATCCGGCTGGATGGCGAACCGGTCTTTACCCATCATCGCCCGAACCTTGCCGTGCGGCGGCGCATGCAGGTGGTGTTTCAGGACCCCTACAGCAGCTTCAACCCGCGTCACCGGGTGGACCGGCTGATCACCGAGCCGTTTCATCTGCTGGACGATCCGCCCCAAGGCAAGGCGCGCGCGGCGGCGATTGGAAAGGCGCTTGGCGATGTCGGGTTGTCACCGGGTGATGCGGGCAAATACATCCACGAATTCTCTGGCGGGCAGCGCCAGCGCATCGCGATTGCGCGCGCCCTGATTATTGAGCCGGAACTGATCATCTTTGATGAGGCGGTGTCGGCTTTGGATGTCTCTGTCCGGGCGCAGGTGCTGGACCTGATTGCCGATCTTTGCCGCAAGCGCCCGCTGGCGTATCTGTTTATCAGCCATGATCTGTCTGTCGTGCGCACCGTCACCGACCGGGTGATGGTGATGCAGGCAGGCAAGATCGTGGAACAGGGTGAGACGGAACAGGTGTTCACCAATCCCCAGCACCCCTACACGAAGACCCTGATTGCCGCTGCACCGAAACTGCCGGAGTTGTCCCATGCCGTTGAAACTGTTTGATATTCCCGAAGCCGCACATCTGATCGCGGGGGCTTGGATTCAGGGACATGCCCCGATCCAAGTCACGAACCCGTCTGATGGTGAATTGCTCACCACCATCGCGCGCGGCACCGCTGATGACGTTGATGCGGCTGTTGCAGCGGCCCAGAAGTCCCGCGATGGGGATTGGGGCCGGATGACCGCGTTGGAGCGTGGCCGCATCCTGACCCGGCTGGGTATTCTGGTGCTGCACCATCGCGAGGCGCTGGCGAAGCTGGAGGCGATGGATGTGGGCAAGCCGCTGACGCAGGCCCGGGCGGATGTGGTGGCGCTGGCCCGGTATATGGAATTTTACGGCGGTGCGGCGGACAAGATCACGGGCGAGACGATCCCGTATCTGGATGGCTACACCGTCTATACGCTGCGCGAACCGCATGGGGTGACCGGCCATATCATCCCGTGGAATTATCCGATGCAGATCATTGGCCGGTCCGTCGGTGCCGCGCTGGCGATGGGCAATGCCTGCGTGCTGAAACCGGCAGAGGATGCCTGTCTGACGGCGCTCGCCTTTGCCGCGCTGGCAATGCAGGCGGGGCTGCCTGCCGGTGCGTTGAACGTGGTGACCGGGCTGGGGGCCGAGGCCGGCGCCGCGCTGGCCGCGCATCCCGGTGTGCAGCATATGTCGTTTACAGGGTCGGTCCGGACGGGGGAGGCGATACAGGCGGCGGCGGCGCGCAATGTGATCCCGGTCACGCTGGAGCTGGGCGGCAAGTCCCCGCAACTGGTGTTCCACGATGCCGATCTGGATCGCGCGCTGCCGTTTCTGATCAATGCCGGGATACAGAATGCGGGGCAGACCTGTTCCGCGTCGAGCCGGATACTGGTGCAGCGCGGTGTGTATGATCAGGTGCGGGATCGGATGGCGGCGGCTTATCGGGGGCTGAAGGTTGGCCCGGCGATGGAGGATCTCAATGTCGGCCCACTGATCTCGGCTCGGCAAAAGGAGATTGTGGAGGGGTTTCTGGCGCGGGGCGCTGATCTGACCATTGCCGCAGAAGGACAGATCGTGACGGATGCACCGGGGCATTATGTGCGTCCAACCCTGTTTGTGGATGTCTCGCCGGACCATGTGCTGGCGCGCGATGAAATCTTTGGCCCCGTGCAGGTCATCATTCCGTTCGAGGATGAGGCTGAGGCGCTGCGCATTGCGAATGGCACCGACTACGGGCTGGTTGCATCCATCTGGACCCGTGATGGCGGACGCCAGATGCGACTGGCGAAGGCGCTACGGTCGGGGCAGGTGTTCATCAATAATTACGGGGCCGGGGGTGGTGTGGAACTGCCTTTTGGCGGGGTCGGCAAATCGGGGCATGGGCGGGAAAAGGGGTTCGAGGCGCTTTATGGCTTCTCGACTCTGAAAACCGTGGCCGCGTGGCATGGGTGAGCTGCGTTGAAATGGCTTTTATTTCCCCTCCTGATCGCCATCGCCTGTCTGGTGGCGGGGCTTTACGGGGCGTTGCACAATCAGATCAGCTATACGGTTGCGCTGGAATATTTTCACGTGCTGAAATTCCCGCAATTCGGCATCCCTGCGGATTTGCACAACCGGCTAGGTGCAGCCGTGGTCGGCGTGGCAGCCAGTTGGTGGATGGGCTTGGTGATCGGTGTGCCGGTGATGGCGCTTGGGCTGCGCATTCAGGGCAATGCCCGGTACTTTCGGACCGGGATGCGCGCAATCGGGCTGGTCATCGGGATCTCGGCCATTTGCGCGATCACAACGCTTGGCCTGCTGACCCTGATCGCAACGCCGGAGCTTGCCGCGCAATTCAATCTGCCGCCCAGTGTGACCGACCGGGTTGCATTCCTGCGGGCGGGGGCGATGCATGAGGGCAGCTATGCCGGTGGTCTGCTGGGCCTTTTGGCGGCGTTGTTCTACACTTACCGGGTCGGACGGAAAGCGGGGATGGGACAATGAGGTTGAATGGGAAAACGGCAATCGTCACAGGGGGCGGATCAGGCTTTGGCGCGGGCATCGCCCGCAAATTCGCTGCCGAAGGGGCACAGGTGATTATCGCTGATATCAACGCCGATGGGGCGCAGCATGTGGCGGATGAAATCGGCGGGCGCGCCCTGACCTGCGATGTGTCCGACGGTGCCTCGGTCAACTATCTGGCCAAGACGGTGCTGGGTTCCGGGCCGCTGGATATTCTGGTGAACAACGCTGGTGTCACGCATCTGCCCAGCCCGATGGAGGATGTCAGTGAGGCGGATTTTGACCGGGTGTTCAATGTGAACATGAAATCGGTCTACCTGATGGCGCGCGCCTTTGTGCCTCATTTCAAAGAACGCGAGGCGGGGGCGATCCTGAACATTGCGTCCACCGCCGGAGTGTCGCCGCGCCCTCGACTGAACTGGTACAATGCCTCCAAGGGATGGATGATCACGGCGACCAAGGCGATGGCGGTGGAGCTGGCCCCGCATGGCGTCCGCGTCAACGCGCTGAACCCGGTAGCGGGGGAGACGCCGCTGCTTGCGTCGTTCATGGGCGAGGACACGCCCGAGATGCGGGCGAAGTTTCTGGCGACCATTCCGTTGGGCCGGTTTTCGACGCCGGAGGATATGGGGAACGCGGCCTGTTTCCTGTGCTCGGACGAGGCCAGCATGATCACCGGCGTGGCAATGGAGGTGGACGGTGGGCGCTGTATCTAAAGGACCGCGAAACCTGATCACCGATGTGGCCGGGCTCCGCGTCGGCAATGCGCAGGACGATGGGTTGAAATCCGGCAGCACGGTGCTGATGGGCGACAAGCCGTTTGTGGCCAGCGTGCATGTGATGGGCGGCGCGCCGGGCACGCGCGAGACCGATTTGCTGGCCCCGGACAAGACCGTGGCGGCGGTGGATGCGCTGGTTCTGTCGGGCGGGTCAGCCTTTGGGTTGGACGCCTGCTCCGGTGTGATGGATGGGCTGCGCGCGATGGGGCGGGGCTATGCCGTGGGGGCGATGCATATCCCCATCGTGCCGGGGGCCATTATCTTTGATCTGATCAATGGCGGTGACAAGGATTGGGATGAGAACCCCTATCGGGCCTTGGGCCGTGCCGCATTGGACGCGGCGGAAGATGCATTTGCCTTGGGCTCCGTCGGAGCAGGCACCGGGGCCATGGCCGCGATGCAGAAGGGCGGATTGGGGTCAGCCTCGATGGTTTTGGCGGACGGAACCACGGTCGGCGCGCTGGTGGCCGTGAATTCACTGGGCAGCGTGACAACGCCCGGCGACCGGCATTTCTGGGCAGCTGCTTTCGAGATGGAGGGCGAGTTCGGCGGCATCGGCCCCGACCCGGCCGCAGGGCTGGTCACACCCCAACCCAGCCGCAAGGAAAAGGCGATGTTCATGCACGCGACCGGGCAGTTTGCGAATACAACAATCGCGATTGTCGCCACCGATGCCCCGTTGAGCAAATCACAGTGCCACCGCATGGCGGTGGCGGCCCATGACGGGCTGGCGCGGGCGATTGTACCGGCGCACACCCCATTGGACGGGGACCTTGTGTTTGCCGCATCGACAGGAACGGGCGACATCGTTGACCACCAGGCCATGCGCGATATCGGGGCCGCTGCGGCGATCTGTCTGAGCCGGGCGATCTGCAGGGGGGTGCATGAGGCGACTGCGGCGGATGGGGATATCATCCCGACCTATCGCGAGATGCTATGAGGCCATACCAAGAGTTTCCAAGGCAGAGGCGCGGGCGGCAGTCCTGACTTCTTCCGACAATTCCGGGTCCCCGACCGTGCGAGCCAAGACCATGCCGCCAACGCATGTGGCCGCCAGCGACAAGGCTTTTTGCCGCTGCGAGCCTTTGTCCGAACCATTATGTTCAAAGAGCCAGACCATCGCGCGCAACAACTCGGTATAGGCATCCCGCACCTTGTCTGATGCGCGGGCCGTATCGGATGGCAATGCGATCATCGGGCATTGACCATCAAGATCACCCAGATGCGCGGAGGACAGGTAGCTTTCGATCATGTCCCGGACGCTGCCTGCATCGGCATTCTGCGGATCAACTCCGGCTTCATCCCGCCACGCCTTGCCGCGCCCGTTCAGAAAGCTTGCAACGGCTTCAGCATAAAGCTGATCCTTGTTGCGAAAGTGGTTATAAAAGCCACCACGAGTCAGTCCGGCCTCGTCCATGATCCGGTCAATCGACACTTCCGAAAAGCCTTCGCGATTAAACAGGATGCGGGCGGTTTCGACGATTCGCCTGCGGGTTTCGGCCTTGTGAGCGGCGGTGTAGGGCATGATCGCGGTTCCTTTGGCATTCGGAAAAAAGGGCATATCACAGTTTAAAATATGTTCTTTAACATATTTTGAATGCTGACATGGTGATGATCAAATAATTCACCGCGAAAGGCCCTGACATGACCACACTCTTTGACACATTGCCTTATCTGGAGGCATATCGTCCCGCTCTGATGGTGCTTGCCATCCTCTCACTGATGACATTGATCCAGAACTTCCTGACCGCACCGCTCGCCTTTGTGAAGGAAGAACAGGTGCCGGGGATGCCATTGCGGTTCGATCATACCAAACTGAGCTTCCGGGCGTTGCGCACATATCAGAACTCTGCCGAAAGCCTGCCAGCCTTTGTGGCGGCTCTGCTGGTGGCGATCATTGCGGGCAGTGCAGCGGTGGTGATTAACATTGCAGCAGGCGTTTATCTGGCGGCCCGGATCGCATTCTGGGCATTCTACTACGCCGGTGTAGGCAAGATCGCCGGTGGTCCGCGCACCCTGTCATTCGTGGTGTGCCTGCTCGCGAATATTGTCATCGCAACGGCGGCTTTGGTCGCGCTTCTTTGAACAGGAAGAAGGCTCGAAGCCTTATCTGTATGAGTTATCGGGACAAGCCCCGGACGGGGTTCACGCTTCGCTCAACTTATAACCCGTGATCACCTCGTTGATTTGTTCCCGCGCATGCGGGCACGGCGCAGGTCCCGGATATCCTTTGTGGTGAGACTGCTCTGTTCCCCTTGATGGCCGGGTTTGCCTTGCGGCACCTGCGCGTAACGTTCCCATGTCAGCACGGCGGTCGCGAAATACCAGCTGGATGCCCAGGCCATGATGAGCGCGCCGCGCAAGGCTGTGAACGGGGCAAAGTCCGTGTCCCATTGCAGGCTTTCACCTTCGACAATGGCCCATATCATGGTGACGATCAGGCCAAAGCCGGTCCAGATTTCGCCAAAGATCGAGAAGATATGGCCACTGAACAGCCAAACCGCCATGACGATCATCAGCCCGATCACGCCTTGGCCAAAACCAGCAAATGCCTTGTAATTCCAGCCGCGCGGGCCTGTCGATGCAGCGGCAGCCGTCAGGGGGACAGCAAAGGCGGCGGTGGTGAATGCGAGCGGCGCAAGGACCGCAAGGAGCGCCGCGCTCCAATAGGGTGACGCGCCGAATAGCCCGGCAAACAGACCGAGCGGGTCAATCGTCAGCCCCGCCTGCTGTACCAGCCAGAATACCGCCGACATGAAGAGATTAAGGATGATCCCGACACCGAGGAAAATAACGCTGAAGTAAAGACAGACCGTCAACAGCGTTCCGCCGTCGATGCCTTGGGTATAGCCGCGGGCCGCGAGGGCACAGCGCAGACCCATCACCGTCAACCAGACGCTGATCATCCCCGGTACCAGCCAACCGACAAAAGGGATTATGCTGGCGAAATGGAAAATGATCGAACCGATCGCCAGGAACGGCATCAGGATCAGATAGCGCCAGAAAGCGGAAAGTGAGAGCGGAAGCGATTGTATGAAAATGGGCATAGTAATTAGGTAAGTAATGCTGCCATTTTTTTCAAGATATTGGCCCTAAGTCATTGAAAACACAAGCTGCGCAAATGACAGACGGGCGCCGCGTATCGCAGCGCCCGCCCAAACCGTATCTGGTCCGATTAGTTCAGCGCCTGATCGGTGATCATGCTGGTCCACGCCCCTTCGGGCTGGGCCGTGATCACAGGGTCTGACCCGCCGGCCAGCAATGTGTCGACGGTCCGCTGGAAATCCGCCGGATCAAGCGACCCGTTGGACCCCGCCGTCAGCTTGGCAATCTCGCCCATCATGCGGATCTGCGCGGCCTCTGACTGCGCCCCGGTTTCGTCATTGTCCAGAACGATGCCCGCGGCTTCTTCGGGGTTTTCCTCGGCCCATTTCCAGCCTTTCATCGATGCGCGCACAAAGCGGACCATCTTGTCCACGAACACGGGATCTTCGAGGTTCTCCTCGAGCACATAAATCCCGTCCTCAAGGGTGGCCACGCCCTGATCCTCGTATTTGAAGGTGATCAGTTCATCCTCGGACACGCCCGCATCCAACACCTGACCATATTCATTATAAGTCATGGTCGAAATGCAATCTGCCTGGCGCTGGAGCAGCGGATCGACGTTGAAGCCTTGCTTAAGCACGGTCACACCTTCCTCGCCCCCGTCGGTCGGGATGCCGACCTGGCTCATCCAGCTCAGGAACGGATATTCGTTGCCGAAGAACCAAACGCCGATGGTTTTGCCCCGAAAATCCTCGACCGTTTCGATGCCCGTGTCCTTCCAGCATGTCAGCATCAGGCCAGATGTCTTGAATGGCTGGGCGATATTGACCACCGGCAGGCCCTTTTCACGGGCGGCGAGCGCCGAGGGCATCCAGTTCAGCATCACATCAGCGCCCCCACCGGCCAGCACCTGAGGTGGGGCGATATCGGGACCACCGGACAGGATGGTCACGTTCAGCCCTTCCTCTTCGTAAAACCCCTGATCCTGGGCCACGTAATAGCCCGCGAATTGGGATTGGGTCACCCATTGCAGTTGCAGCGTCACGTCATTGGCGTGCCCGTCCGCATGGGCTGTCCCGCCCAGACCTGCGGCAAGTGCTGCGGCAATCAGTAGTCTTTTCATATTGACCTCCAAGTCAGTTATGCGCCCACTTTACGGGGCTTGGTTATTTCCGTTGTGACGGGTGCCAGAATGTCACCCGGCTTTCGATCCATGCCATGGCCCCATAGAACGCGCTTCCGGCGATCGCCGCCACCACAATTTCGGCCCAGACCAGATCTAGCGCAAGCTGACCGACCGAGGTCGATATCCGAAAGCCCATACCGACGGTGGGTGAGCCAAAGAATTCAGCAACAATAGCCCCGATCAGGGCAAGCGTGGTCGCGATCTTCAGCCCGTTGAAGATGAAGGGCATGGCTGCGGGCAGGCGCAGCTTGACCAGGGTCGGCCAGTATCCGGCCCCATAGGTGCGCATCAGGTCGCGCTGCATCGCCGATGTGTCGCGCAGGCCGGCGATAACGTTCACGAAGATGGGGAAGAATACCATGACGCCAACAACGGCGGCCTTCGATTCCCAGTCGCTGCCCAGCCACTTTACGAAAATCGGGGCCGTGCCTACAATCGGCAGGGCGGCCATGAAGCCGCCGACCGGCAAAACACCCCTGATCCAGAATTCCGACCTGTCCGCAAGAATGGCGATACCAAGCGCCGCAAGCGCGCCAAGGACATAACCGGTCATCGCGCCCTTGATCACGGTCTGCTCGAAGTCGGCCCAAAGCAGGGGCAGTTCCTGCCCGAACCGTTCCGCGATGGCCGTGGGCGGGGGCAGAATGACCGGGCTGACCTCGAGCAGCCGCACCAGCATTTCCCACATGATCAGGATCGTCAGGCCGAAAATGGCGGGGACAAGCAGTTTGACCAAACGGGTCTGGGCCGCGGCAGAGTTGGCCAGACGACTGTTGATGAACCAGCCAGCGCCCCAGACGGCCAGCGCCCCGATGATCGCTGTGCCGGTCATGTTGCCTGCATCCCCATGCGGCGCAGGGTCATCCGCTCAATCGCGCTGAAGAGGCCCACAAGGGCCGCCGCCGTGATTGCGGCCGCAAAAAGCGCCGCCCATGTGACCAGCGGCTGCCCGTATTGGTCCCCCACCAGCATCCGCGCACCAAACCCGGCCCGCGCGCCGGTAGGCAGTTCAGCCACAATGGCGCCCACCAGTGACGCCGATATCCCGATCTTGAGCGATGCAAAGAGATACGGCACCGAGGCCGGCAGGCGCAGTTTCCAGAACCCCTGGGCGGAGCTGGCATTGTATGTCCGCAGCAGATCCATCTGCATCGCATCGGGGCTGCGCAGCCCTTTGACCATGCCGACCACGACGGGAAAGAAACTCAAATAGGCGCTGATCACTGATTTCGGGAACAACCCCTGAATGCCAATCGCCCCCAGCATCACGATGATCATCGGGGCGAGTGCTAGAATGGGAATGGTCTGGCTGGCAATCGCCCAAGGCATGACGCTCATGTCCATGGCCTTGTTATAGACGATCCCGACGGCCAGCAGGATGCCCAGCGTCGTGCCAATGGCGAAACCCAGCAACGTGGCGGATAGGGTCACCCAGCCGTGATAGACCAGCGACCGGCGCGATGTGACCCGTTTCTCAAAGATCGTATCCCACATCTCGGCACCAACCTGATGCGGTGACGGCAGGCGCGGACGTTCCAGACCATAGGTCAAACCAATCAGCGACGGATTCTTCAAGGTCAGACCAAGCCCCGAATAGGTTTGCCGTTCCGCCGGGGTTTCTGGCGACACAACCAACCCGTCCCGTTGCGCTTGATCAGCTGTCAGATGCATGTTCATGGGCACCACGGCAACGAACCAAACCAGCAGGATCGCACCAATGACGGTCAGGATCGGCAGCAACGATTTCACGCAGGACCCCCGGCTTCTTCCGAGCGCAAATATCCTCGCCGGAGGCAAACCCTAGTCATCCACATGCCCCGCCCGCAAACCATCACGCACCCGATGCGCGATCTCGATAAATTCCGGCGTGTCCCGAATGTCCAAAGGCCGCTCTTTCGGCAGTGGGCTGTCGATCACGTCGGTGATCCGGCCCGGACGGGGGGACATGACGACGATCTTGGTGGACAGATACACCGCCTCGGGGATCGAGTGGGTCACAAACCCAATCGTCTTTTCGGTCCGCGCCCACAACTGGAGCAGTTGTTCATTCAGATGGTCCCGCACAATCTCGTCCAGCGCGCCAAAGGGTTCGTCCATCAGCAGGATATCCGCGTCAAAAGCCAGCGCGCGGGCGATGCTGGCGCGTTGTTGCATCCCGCCGGAGAGTTGCCACGGAAACTTCTTCTCGAACCCCGCCAGATCAACAAGGTCCAGCACTCGTTTGACCCGATCCGCCTGCTCGGACTTGGAAAACCCCATGATCTCCAATGGCAGCTTGATATTCCCGCCGATCGTGCGCCACGGATAAAGACCCGCCGCCTGAAACACATAGCCATAGGCCCGCGCCCGCCGCGCCTCGTCCGGGGTCATGCCGTTGACGGTGATCTCGCCCCCGGTGGGGGCTTCGAGCCCCGCGATGCACCGAAGGAAAGTAGTCTTGCCGCAGCCAGAAGGGCCGATAAAGCTGACGAAATCGCCCTTGTTGATCGTTAGGTTCACATCCTTGAGGGCATGAACCGGGCCATCGTTGGTCTGGAAGGTGAGATTGAGAGCACGCGCGGCAATCACTTGACCACCATGTGCTGCGTCGGGTGTCTCTGCACCAAGTGATTGTACGGCAAGTTCAGCAACAGTTGGCATAGGCAATCAAATCCTCGGAAGTTGCAAAAAGGGTAGGGGCAGACATGGTTTCATCATATTGATGGGAACACGGGCAGCATTTTCCAACGGCGCCATGCAAGTAATGCCAGAATGACCGCGCCACTTGGCGCGGCGACAAACCCGTACACATAGCTTGCAAAGCCACCTTGCCCGTCGCATGCGTGTCTCACATACAGCTCACCAGAAAGCTCACCTGTCAGCGGAACTACAGTGGGCACTGCCGCGCAGTCGATCAGCGTCATCGCGGCAGAATAAACGAGGTAAGCCCCCCCGAGCATCACCAAGGCCAAGCCAATCTTTGGGTAACCCAGTCGCGCTGTAAGATGGGCAATCCCCAATACCAATCCGACAAATACCAATATGACGGCGGCAAGGATTATAATTATCCCAAGTGGTCCCAATCCGTCACACCCCCGTCGCCGGAATACCCGTCCGTTCCACAGGCCGTGGCGCGGTCAGTTCTTTCCACGTGCTCAGCGCCTTGTTCGTCGGCGTATTCGCCTCGCGTTTCACGAACTCGCCGTGGCCTTCCTGCGTGCGCACTTCGCCGTCATGGATGGCCACATGGCCGCGCGTCAAGGTGAACCGGGGCAGGCCTGTTACCTCTTTGCCTTCGAACACGTTGTAGTCGATGGCCGATTGCTGGCTGCCTGCCGTGATCGTCTTTGACTTCTCCGGATCCCAGACTACCAGATCGGCGTCGGCCCCCACCAGAACCGCCCCCTTCCTGGGGTAGCAATTCAGCACTTTGGCGATATTGGTTGAGGTCACGGCGACAAACTCATTCATCGTCAGCCGTCCCGTCTTCACACCGTGGGTCCAGAGCATCGGCATCCGGTCCTCAAGCCCCCCCGTCCCGTTCGGAATCTTCGTGAAATCGCCCACGCCGAACCGTTTCTGCTCGGTCGTAAAGGCACAATGGTCCGTCGCCACAACCGACAATGACCCGGCCTGCAAACCGGCCCAGAGGCTATCCTGATGCTGCTTGTTGCGGAACGGGGGCGACATGACGCGGCGCGCGGCGTGGTCCCAGTCTTTGTTGAAATACTCAGATTCATCCAGCGTCAGATGCTGGATCAGCGGCTCGCCCCAGACACGCTTGCCTTGCTGACGGGCGCGCCGGATCGCCTCATGCGCCTCTTCACAGGACACATGCACGATATAAAGCGGCACGCCGGTCATGTCGGCAATCATGATGGCGCGGTTGGCCGCCTCGCCCTCGACCTGGGGCGGGCGGGAATAGGCGTGAGCCTCCGGGCCGGTATTGCCCTCAGCCAGCAGCTTGGCAGAGAGTTCGGCGACCACATCGCCATTTTCCGCATGGACCAGCGCAATCCCCCCAAGCGAGGCAAGGCGCGAAAAGGACGCATACATCTCGTCATCGTTCACCATCAGCGCGCCTTTATAGGCCATGAAATGCTTGAAGGTGTTGATGCCGCGATCCTTGATCACGCTTTCCATCTCGTTGAAGACCTGCTCACCCCACCAAGTGACGGCCATGTGGAAGGAGTAATCGCAATTCGCGCGGCCCGATTTGTTGTCCCACATCTGCAGCGCGTCATGCAGACCCTGACCGGGGCTGGGCAGGGCGAAATCGACGACCATCGTGGTGCCGCCGGACAGGGCGGCGCGGGTGCCGCTTTCGAAATCATCGCTGGAATAGGTGCCCATGAAAGGCATTTCCAGATGGGTATGCGGGTCGATCCCACCCGGCATGACATAACAGCCGGTCGCGTCGAGCTGCTCGTCGCCTTTCAGATCTGGACCGATCTCGGTG
Organism: uncultured Paracoccaceae bacterium; assembly: GCA_947488175.1. Lineage (GTDB taxonomy): Bacteria > Pseudomonadota > Alphaproteobacteria > Rhodobacterales > Rhodobacteraceae > Yoonia. The sequence continues at coordinate 427,554 of CANKYO010000003.1, read as the reverse complement.
ATCTTACCGCCGTCGATCAGCACGTCAGCCTTATAGGTCAGATCATGCGTGACGATGGTGCCGTTTTTGATGACTTTGGTCATTGGTTTCTCCCTAGTGCAACGTAGTCCCGGACGTGATCCGGGACCTCAGAGAAACGAGACCTCCATGATCAGGTCGGACCAGTTCGGATTTTGTTCGTTGATCAGCGCGTCTTTCCAGTTGCGCCGCCAGCGTTTGAGTTTCTTTTCGCGCGAGATCGCATCGGGCAATGCTTCGTGCGTCTCGAAATATACCAATTTGCGAATGCGATACTTTGCTGTGTGCGTGCTGCCTAGCCCGGACTTGTGTTCGGACATGCGTTTGAGGAGATCGCCAGTCACGCCGATGTAGATCGCCGTATTGGATTTGCATGCCGCAATGTATGTGTAGAAAGCCATGCCTCGAATTGACGCAATCGCGGTTAACAAAGATGTAACGCAGTCCCGGACTTGATCCGGGACTTCTTGCGAAGTTGCCCATGAGGTCCCGGATCAAGTCCGGGACTGCGTCGGTTTTTGTTGCGACCTTCACCCCACAATCTCCGCCGTCTCGACGACCGCGTGGAACAGCACATCTGTCCCCGCCCGCGCCCATTCGGGGCTGATTTCTTCCGCTTCGTTGTGGCTCAGCCCGTCGACACAAGGACACATGACCATAGATGTTGGATACAGGTCGTTGATCCAGCAGGCATCATGCCCCGCGCCCGAGACGATATCCATGTGGCTGTAACCCAGCCGCTCTGCCGCGTTGCGCACGGCCTTCACGCAGCCTTCATCAAAGGCTGGTGGATCGAATTGGCCGACGATTTCGGCCTCAAACGACACGCCGATATCTTCGCACAGCTTCGGTGCGCGCTCCATCAGTTCGGCCACCATCGCGTTCAGCTTGTCCAGCAGATGCGTGCGCATGTCGACGGTGAAGACCACCTTGCCGGGGATGATGTTGCGGCTGTTGGGGTAGACGTCGATATGGCCGATGGCGCCAACCGCGTTCGGCTGGTTCTTCATCGCGACCTCGTGCACCAGTTCGGTGATTAGCGCCAAACCGCGCCCCGCATTCTTGCGCATATGCATGGGGGTTGATCCGGTGTGGCTTTCCTTGCCCGTCACCGTGCATTCGATCCAACGCAGGCCCTGCCCGTGGGTGACGACACCGATATCTTTGCCTTCGGCCTCCAGGATCGGACCCTGTTCGATATGCAATTCGAAAAAGGCGTGCATCTTGCGGTCGCCGACCTTTTCAGGGCCTTTCCAGCCGATGCGCTCCAACTCATCCCCGAACCGTTTGCCATCGGCATCAACGCGGTCATACGCCCAGTCGAGTTCATGCTTGCCTGCAAAAACACCCGAGGCGAGCATGGCGGGGGCATACCGCGTGCCCTCCTCATTGGTCCAGTTGGTCACGACAATCGGGTGTTTGGTCTTGATATCAAGATCGTTCAGCGTGCGGATAATCTCCAATCCACCCAGCACCCCAAGCACCCCATCATACTTCCCACCCGTCGGCTGGGTATCCAGATGCGAGCCAACATAGACAGGCAGCGCATCCGGATCGGTCCCTTCGCGCCGGGCGAACATATTGCCGATCTCATCGACGCCCATGGTGCAGCCGGCATCTTCGCACCATTTCTGGAACAGATGGCGGCCTTCGCTGTCTTCATCCGTCAGGGTCTGGCGGTTGTTGCCGCCCGCTACGCCGGGGCCGATCTTGGCCATCTCCATCAGGCTGTCCCACAGGCGTTCACCATTGATGCGCAGGTTCTCTCCGGGGGCGGCCATGGCTCTCTCCTCGTGGCTGGGGCAGTCTGGGTTTGACCAAACGGTCAAAACAACGCTAACAGAGGGGGGGCATCAGTCAAGTTCTCCGCACGACTTATAGGCAGATGCAACCAAAGAAAGCAGAAACACTCCGCCGTCAGTCACGTCGCCCACATTTTGAGCAGAGATTTGCATGACCAAAACACCAACCCGTATTCAGCAGCGCAATCGGATGGCCATTCTCGATGCAGGGCTGATGATTTTTTCGCAGTTCGGGTTTCGGGGATCGACGCTGGATCAGATTGCAGAGGCGGCGGGGCTGTCCAAACCCAACCTCCTCTATTACTTCCCATCCAAAGAGGCGATCCACACTGCCCTGCTGGAGCGGTTGCTGGAAAACTGGCTTGATCCGCTCAAGGCGCTGGACGGCAATGGCGATCCGGTGGAAGAGATCATGGGCTATGCCAGGCGCAAACTGGCGATGAGCCGGGATTACCCCCGCGAAAGCCGCCTCTTTGCCAATGAAATCCTGCAAGGCGCGCCGCGGATCAAGGCCATCCTGCATACCGACCTGAAGGATATGGTCGATGAAAAAGCGGTGATTATCAAAGGGTGGGCGGATGCAGGCCTGATCGCGGATGTCGATCCGCACCATCTGATCTTTTCCATCTGGGCGCTGACCCAGCACTACGCCGATTTCGATGTGCAGGTGCGGGCGGTTCTGGGTACCGATGACCCGTTTTCGGGGGCCGGTCAGTTCCTTGACCATGTCATGCGCAGCATCCTGCGGGTTTAGACCAGCGGTACGGGGACGTATCGATATGCGTCACCCATCCGCATGATCCGTCCCACGCCGGGAAAAGGGAAATGATAACCGGCGATCAGTATCTGCTCATCCGCGGCCCGCGCCAGCAGCCGTCTGCGTGTTTCGATGGCTTTCGGTTTGTCGATGTCCGCGCCGACCGTCCAGTCCGGCCGCTCCAGCCCGGTGATGTAATGCACCGCCGTATCGACAAGATGCAGCAATTGCCGACCATCGCTTTCCAGCATGATCGCATGGTGGCCATGGGTGTGACCGGTTGCTGCGATTGCTGTGATCCCGGGGGCAATTTCGGTCCCATCATCGTAGGATCGCAGGCGATGCGCCACCGGTAGCAAATGCCGCCGACATTCGATGATCATCTCGCGCAGAGCTACCGGTGCCCGGTCGGGCGACTGGGTCCAGAATGCCAGTTCGATTTCCGGCAAGTGATGGTCGGCATTTGCAAAGACCTGTTCGCCTTGGGCGGTCAGCCCGCCCACATGGTCTGGATGGCCATGGGTCAGCAGAACGATATCAATATCCGACGGAGCCAGGTCCAGCGTCTGTAAAGAGCGGACCAACCGCCCGTTATCGGGGGCATTGCCATGAAAGGTGATGTCGCCCATGCCCGTATCGATCAGCACCCGTACCCCTTGGGTTTCGACCAGCATCACCTGCAACGGCATTTCCGCCACGGTGGGCGACAGCCCATAGCTGGCCAAAAGGTCGCCTGCCGCCGTCTTGCCCGCATTGGCCGCAAACATGCCGACCCCCATGGAAAAACTGCCATCATCAATGATGGTGACGGTCATTGCACCCAACGGAAACTGGCGGATCGCCCGCATCGGCATCATGCCATCGGCGCGCAGCGGGCCCGAGGGGCTGAGGCTAATCAGCCCGGCGGCCCCCAGCGCTTTCAGGATAAAACGGCGGTTGGGCGCGAGGGTCATTGTGGTTTTCTTTCAGGAACGCATGCCGGCACTATGCGCCCAGTGACCGTCACAAACCAGATCACACACGCAATCGTCAACGGAACCACCGGATGGTTCGGGCGTTACCTATTCAGCAAGAGGACCGATAGCATGACCTACACACTGACCCTGCAAGACATCGCCCCGGTGACGCACGACACCTATCAATTGACCTTCAACCGCCCCGAGGGTTTTGAGTTTCAGGCAGGGCAGGCGACTGAACTGACCCTGCAAAAGGAAGGGTGGACGGATGAAAGCCGCCCGTTCACCATGACATCGCGGCCTAATGACAAACATCTGGAATTCGTGATCAAGTCCTATCCCGACCATGACGGGGTGACCGAACAGATCCCGACGCTTGGGATGACAGATCAGGTGACAGCGGCTGATCCTTTTGGGGCGATCGCGGACCGTGGGCCGGGTGTGTTTATTGCTGGTGGCGCCGGTATCACACCGTTCATTTCCATTCTGCGCAAACAACAGGAAGACGGGACATCAGGATCGCACCTGATCTTTTCCAACAAGACTGACAAGGACATCATCCTGCAGGACATGTGGCAGTCGATGCCAGGTGTCGAAACGACATTTGTCGTGTCCGATCAAAAGGACACGGCCCATGTCAAAGGCAGGCTGGACAAGGAGATGCTGCGGAATCTGATCGGGGATACCGGACAGCCTTTCTACATTTGTGGCCCCGGCGGGATGGTCGACGATGTCCGCACCGCGCTGAAGGAGATTGGTGTGGCGGAAGGACGAATTCACACCGAAGATGGCTGGTAAGGGTCTATAAATCGTATCGCGTTTAACGTTGCGGGATGAGACAGTTACTGCTTCGTACAACCCGCTTTGCAGGCGGAAATTCCGCTTTCTTTCATCATCTGTTCAGCGCGAAGGCTGCGCGCACTGGCGGTATCGTCAGGCGCGCTGTTCGCGATGTCGAACGCGAAGTCGGGCGCGACGCGATGATTGCTGAAGTGGAAAAACGTGGGTTTCATCTGCTCGAATGCGCGGGCCAGTTCATTATTATCTGTGCTCCGGATCACCTGACCGTGCATCGTTGAACCAACAAAGTCTTCGTTACGAAGACTTTGTTCCGTGTCAGACTTTTCGTCACGAAAAGTCTGCGTCTCAATGATCACGCAGCGCGCTGATCAGCTCATCCTTGTTCATGTCTGACCGACCCTCGATATCAAGCTCCTGCGCGCGCTCGTAAAGCTCATCGCGGGTCCATTCTTCATACGGCTTTGCCTTGCCACCTTTTTCGGATGGTGACTGATCATCGCTCGCCTTTGCATTTGCGATGCGCGCCGCTTTCTCCTTCGACGCACCATCTTCGCGCAGCGCCTCGTAGGTCTCATCATCTTTGATCGACGGGCCGTGGTCTTTGGTCATACTGGAACTCCTTTCCATTGCACAACAGAGGAAAGGGCTCCGTGGTTCCCGTCTATTCCGCTGCAACAGCACCCGGGTTGTTGGGGTGCGTTGTCCAGTTGGCGTATTCCTTCTGGACCACCTTACCGGTGCGCGGATCGACTTCACCGGGCTTCATCGGCTCCATTGTGATGCAGTTTTCGACAGGGCAAACATCGACGCAAAGATTACAGGCGACGCATTCTTCATCAATCACCGTAAAGGTGCGATCCTCGGACATCGCGATCGCCTGATGGCTGGTATCCTCGCAAGCCGCGTAACAGCGCCCGCATTTGATGCAATCATCCTGACTGATCTTCGCCTTGGCCACGTAGTTGAGGTTGAGGTACTGCCAGTCGGTCACATTCGGCACCGCACGGCCGACGACCTCTTCAACACTGGTATAGCCCTTTTCATCCATCCACTGTGACAGCCCGCTGATCATCTCCTGCACGACCTTGAAACCATAGGTCATTGCAGCAGTGCAGACCTGCACGTTGCCGCAGCCCAAGCTGATGAACTCCGCCGCGTCGCGCCATGTGGTAATCCCACCAATCCCACTGATCGGCATGCCGCGGGTTTCCTCGTGCCGCGCGATTTCTGACACCATCGACATCGCAATCGGTTTGACCGCCGGACCGCAATAGCCGCCATGGCTGCCCTTGCCGTCGATCGACGGTTCGGGCGACATGGTGTCGAGATTTACAGAAGTAATCGAGTTGATCGTGTTGATCAGGCTGACCGCATCCGCCCCACCGCGTTTGGCCGCTGCGGCCGGTTTGCGGATATCGGTGATGTTGGGGGTCAGTTTCACGATCACCGGCTTGTCGTAATATTGCTTGCACCAGCGGGTGACCATTTCGATGTATTCGGGTACCTGCCCCACGGCGCTGCCCATGCCCCGTTCAGACATGCCGTGCGGGCAGCCAAAGTTCAGTTCGATCCCATCAGCACCCGTCTCAGTCACGCGGGGCAGGATATCTTTCCACGCCTGTTCTTCGCAAGGGACCATGATGCTGACAATCATGGCGCGGTCGGGGTAGTCGGCCTTGACCCGCGCGATTTCTTCCAGATTGACCTCAAGCGGGCGGTCCGTGATCAACTCGATGTTGTTGAGACCCAGCAAACGCCGGTCTGCACCATAGATCGCGCCGTATCGCGGGCCATTGACGTTAACAACAGGCGGCCCTTCTGATCCCAGGGTTTTCCAGACGACACCGCCCCACCCGGCCTCAAACGCGCGGCGCACGTTGTATTCCTTGTCCGTTGGCGGCGCAGAGGCCAGCCAGAACGGGTTGGGGGATTTGATCCCCAGAAAATCAGTGGTGAGATCGGCCATCACGTGTTCCTTTCGCGCCCGTCTCAGGGCTTGTCAAATATCATCTCAACCGGCGCCAGCCTGCGCGCCTCTACATTCGCGACGTAGTTTTTCAGCTTTACGCCAGCGGTATTGCCCATCAGCAGATGAATGCCCAAGGGCGGTGGGCCGCCAGCCTCTGCCATGCGTTCAAAAACATGCGCAAAGAAACTCAGCGTGAAATCGCGGCGATACCGTTGCCCGTGCAGGGTCAAGCCTGCTGCTTCAGCTGCACCATGATAGACCGATGCGGGATCAACAAACGAGGTCTCGGATTTCTCGGACCACGGTACGGGGAACAACAGATCATCGGGGCTGTCGTCGCGCATCACATCGAACAGGGCAAAACGTCCGCCGGGTTTCAGGACGCGGGCAATTTCTGCGAACATATGTTCCTTGTCGGCGATGTTCATCCCAACATGAAACATCGTTGCCAGATCGAAACTGGCATCTTCCATCGGCAGGTCAGTGGCAGACGCAACATGCAGGTCAATGGCCTCGTCCAGATGCACGCGGGCGTTCAGGGCCTGCCCGACCTCAACATAAAGCGGGGTCAGATCAATGCCCGTCACATGCGCGCCATAGCGGTGCACGATATGTCGGGCAGTGCCGCCCAGCCCGCAGCCGACATCCAGAACGCGCATGTCCGGGGTGATATCCAGCTGCGATAACAGCGCGTCCGTCGCCTCAAGACCGCCGGTGTGGAATTCGTCCACCGGTTTGAGGTTATCCACCGTTGCTACATCAACACCCTGTTCTTTCAAGGCTTTTTCAATGCGATCAAGCAGGTCTTGCGTGGTGTAATGTGCGGCCACGCGCGTTTCGAGCGTCTCCATCTCTTCCTCCAGCGCTATTCGTCCCGCATCCAGCATAGCACAGATCAGGCGGAAAGCGCGGCGTGGATATCCTCAGCCGCATCGCGCCCTTCGGCCACGGCGGTCACTGTCAGATCGTCGCCACCGCTGGCACAATCACCCCCGGCCCAGACGCCATCGCGGCTGGTGCGGCCCGCACCCGTCACCGCGATTTTGCGCCCGTTCAGTGCCAGTTCGGCATCGGTTTCCAGGGACTGGCCAATGGCCTTGAACACCTGATCCGCCCTCAGCCGCACCGTCTCACCCGTGCCTTTCAGGCCCGATCCATCATCGGTCGTATATTCCAGTTCAATCTCGCGTACGGCCCCGTTGCCATGTACCGCCACGGGCTGCACATTGAACATCAGATGCACCCCTTTGGAGGCGGCGAGGTCCTGTTCGTAACGGCTCGCGCTCATCGCGTCGCGCCCGCGCCGATAGGCAATGGTGACATTCTGGGCGCCAAGCAGTTTGGATTGCACAGCGGCGTCGACGGCGGTCATCCCGCCACCGATCACCACCACGTCGCGCCCAACAGGGAGGGTTGTCAGGTCGCTGGACTGTCGCAAATCCGCAATAAAATCAACGGCATCGCGCACGCCATCCTTGTCTTCGCCATCGGCACGCAAGGCATTCACCCCGCCCAGGCCAAGGCCAAGAAACACGGCGTCATAGGCTTCGGCCAATGAATCGAGCGACAGGTTTTCGCCAAGTCGCTGACCATATTTGATGTCAATTCCGCCAATGCCCAAAAGCCAGTCCACCTCGCGGGCGGCGAAACTGTCCGTTGTTTTATAGGCGGCGATGCCAAATTCATTCAGGCCGCCCGGTTTGTCGGCAGCATCATAGATATTCACGTCATGCCCATGCATCGCCAGACGGTGCGCGCAGGCCAGACCGGCAGGGCCCGCACCAACAACGGCCACGCATTTTCCGGTAGACGGCGCACGTTCATAGGGATGGCTTTGTTTGGCCATCAGGGCATCGGTCGCGTGGCGTTGCAGGCGACCGATCTCAACCGGTTTGCCTTCGGCCAGTTCACGCACGCAGGCCTGTTCGCATAAATCCTCGGTGGGACAGACGCGAGCACACATACCGCCTAAGATGTTGCTGTCAAAGATTGTTTTCGCCGCAGCCTCTGGCGTGCCGGTACTGATCTGGCGGATGAATAAGGGGATGTCGATCCCGGTTGGGCAGGCAGTTACACAAGGCGCATCATGGCAGAAATAACAGCGATCCGCGGCCACTGCGGCCTCATGCGGGGCGTAGGGCGCGTGCAGATCCGCGAAGTTTTCAGCAATTGTATCTGCTGGCAGACGCGCAGCGGCGATACCGGGGGTCATCTGGCTGTTCTGGCGGTCGGACATGGCTGCTTCCTGTCGTGGCTTGTCATCCATAGCCTGCCACAGTTTCATTTTTTATCAAATGGTAAATTTTTGGCAGTTTATGAATAATTGGCGCAACGTTCGATGGGTGGTGCAGCATGGATCAATCAACATAGTGGCGAATCAAGTATTAAGGCCTGCATTTATTGAAAAAACAGCGATCGGCATCGCGTCGGCAAAACGTCGGACTTGCGTCGGACCCCTGTGCCATAATCCGGCCGGTAAACGAACCGCACGCTGCAGCCGTAAATGATGCGTTAACACAAATCAGCCCAGCACAGTCCCACATCCAGACACTGCCCAGCGTCATAATCCTGTCATTATGTTGGGTATTGCTGCCGGTCGGTGAACACATGACCACGATTGTCACAGCATCACGCGGCCGCGTCGCCGCCTACCATCTTACCGGGCTGGGGTTGGGTGCCGCGTTTCCGGTCCTTTATGTTTGGGGCATCCAACCAGCAACACATATCCCTGTCTGGGCCAAGGCGGTATTTCTGGCTGCGGCATGTGTTGGGCTGGTACTTTTTCTGTCAGCCGGTTTCAGAATTCTGCGCATTCTGTCGACGCAGGGATCATGGAAGGTATCGGTCAGTCGCGACAGGCTGGTTTGGGAAACGGCAATCTCGCATCCGCAGTTCCCGTTGGACATCCCGCTCGCAGAGATTGCAGAGGTTGCACGGATCGAAACCATAACCGAGGGTTCCGATAAGGAAACGACGATTGAGACGACATTTGAAATCCGGCAGCGCGATGGGTCGGTGCGGGTGATTGCGCAGGATAATGCCGGGATCAATCCCCATCGGGTATTTCGCGTTCTGGCCGATTACGATGTCCCCTACCGGCACTATGAATGCGACAAAAGGTCGAGAGCAAACCCAAACAAATAGCGGAACGTTTGGCAGGCCCTGCTAGAAATGAAACGCCTCAATGGTGATCCGTTTGCCCAGCGTCAGCGCGTCGGCCACGTGGATCATCGGGGATAGGTCCACGTCAGATTCTCCGGTTTCGACCAATTGCGCCATCCGGTCGTAAAGCGCGGGGTACTCCCGGTCGGCTCCGGCTTCGACCTCTTCCCCGTTGATCAGCAGCCGCGCGCCGCCATCATGCAGGGCCAGCGTGCCCGCGTCGGTTTCGACCGTGATATCCCAGCTTTGCGGGCCTTCCTGTCGCCAGTCAAAATCAGCGGTGACGTTGCCGGTCCATGTCAGTTGGGCCGCAATCGGGGTGTCACAGTTGGATGGGAACTGGAGTTCCGCTTGCCGCAGATGCACCGGCATCGGCAAAATCTCGGTCATGATCGACAAGGCGTTGCTGCCCGGATCAAAGACACCCATGCCACCCGGTTCAAACACCCATTGTTGGCCGGGATGCCAGCGGCGCACATCCTCTTTCCAGCTGATATGGGTCGCAGTGATCTGTCTATCGGCCAGCCATGCCTTGGCCGGGGCGACCCCTTTGGCCATGCGGCTGTGCCATGTGGCATACAGGGTTACACCCGCGTCGCGCGCCATAGCGTCCAGCGCCTGCACCTCGGCCAGTGTCGCACCGGGTGGTTTTTCCAGCATCACGTGGCGACCCGCCGCAATCGCCTTGGCCGCGTAATCATAGCGCGGGACGGGCGGCAGGCAGAGTGAGACAACAGGGATGTCCGACCGCTCTGTCAGCATCTGGTCGAAATCGGTGAAGGCGGGCACACCATCGACGGTTCCCGACCGGCTGACCGTGGCGGCCAGGGTCCAGTCGCCGCTGGCACTGATCGACGGGACATGCTGATCGACCGCGATCTTACCAATACCCACAAGGGCGATATTCATGCTCATCAGCGCGGCTTTCTTTCAGTGGGCGTTTGCGGCATCCTTAGCGCGCGTGCCAGCCAAATCCAAGGGAGCGGTGATGAACAAGCCCACAGAAAACCTGACCCACTGGGCCGAGCGTGTTGATCTGGCCGCCGCCTTTCGCTGGACCGCCCGTCTGAACATGCACGAGGCCGTGGCCAATCATTTCAGTCTGGCAATAAACGATGACGGCACCCGGTTTCTGATGAACCCCAACCAGATGCATTTTTCGCGGATCAAGGCCAGTGACATGATCGTGGTGGATGCCAATGATCCCGAAACGCTGAAGGGTCCAAATGCGCCAGACCCGACTGCCTGGGGCCTGCATGGCGGCATTCACCGGCTGGTGCCCCATGCCCGTTGTGCGATGCATGTGCATTCGATCTTTGCCACGGTTCTTGCCTCACTGGCCGACAGCCGCCTGCCCCCGATTGACCAGAACTGCTGCACCTTCTTCAATCGCTATGTGATTGATGATGGTTATGGCGGGCTGGCATTTGAAAGCGAAGGCGAACGCTGTGCTGCCCTGTTCACTGACCCGAAGAAGAAGGTGATGATCATGGGCAATCACGGTGTGCTGATCATCGGCAATAGCGTGGCCGAGACCTTCAACCGGATGTTCTATTTCGAGCGCGCCTGCGAAACCTATATCCGCGCCCTGCAAACCGGTCAGCCGCTGCGCGTGTTGCCGGATGACGTGGCCGAAAAGACGGCGCAAGAACTGGAGAGCTATCCAGAACAGGATGTGCGGCATTTGGCAGAACTGAAGGCGATTTTGGATGATGAGGGGGCGGATTACGCCGCCTAGGCTTTTCGAAACAAGACCAGTCGCGCCATGTCATTGCGGTGCGCCTCATCTGCCCGGTCGTCATAAATACGGACCTGCCGGAAATTCAGGTCGGTGATTTGGTCGGACAGAGCCTCCAACGCCGGGCCAAACCCATCCGCATCGAAATGGGCCGCGTTGACCGAGATCGCAAAGACAGCGCCAGTGTCGGCGACATCAAGCAAGTGCTGCAACGCACCCGGCCCGACATGGCCGAACGTGAAGGTGCCCGCGCTGACTACCCCCGCATAGGGCTCGCCTTTGAGCGACAGCGGCCTGGTGATGTCGCCCGCCATCAGATGCCGGTAATGCCCCTTCATGTCGGCGACGCGCAGCATGTCATCCGACAGATCGACCCCGTCGACCAGATCGATGCCAGCCGCCCTCAGATGTTGCCCCACCAGCCCCGTGCCGGCCCCCACATCCAAGACCGGGCCGCGCCCGTTGCCGGCCAGAAAACCGGCCGCAACCTCGCGCGGCAACTGATAGCCCTGCCCATCGTGAAAGGCGGTGTCATAGCTGTGCGCCCATGTCTGATAGAGCGCTTTGACATCCTCGGGGGATTTCAGCGCATATGCATCGTTTACATCAGGATCTTCAGCCATGGTCCGCATATTATCACAGGCTTGCGCATTCCCAACAGCTAAGGCAGGACAGGACCTATGACCAAAACGCTGCTTTCCTTTGGCCATGGCTATAGCGCCCGTGCCCTGTCCCGCATCCTGTTGCCGCAGGATTGGCGGATTATCGGCACCACAAGGTCAGAAGATAAGGCCGCCCGTCTGATGAATGAAGGGATTGAGCCGCGCATCTGGCCGGGGGCGGATATGGAACCTGCGCTGGATGCCTCGACCCATCTGTTGATTTCCGCAGCACCGGGGGACGATGGCGATCCGGTGCTGGCGGAATTGCAGGACGCGATTGCCCAGCGCGCGGGCCAGTTTGCATGGGTGGGGTATCTCTCCACCACTGGCGTCTACGGCGATCACGATGGCGATTGGGTGGACGAAAGCACCGCCCTGAACCCCGCCACCAAACGCGGGATTGCACGGGTCGAGGCCGAGGCAGCATGGGCCACCATCCCCGGCCTACCCCTGCATATCTTTCGGCTGGCCGGTATCTACGGCCCCGGACGCGGGCCGTTTTCCAAGGTCCGCAATGGCACGGCACGCCGGATCATCAAGCCAGGGCAGGTGTTCAGCCGGACCCATGTGGCCGATATTGCGCGGGTCCTTGCGGCCTCTATCGCGCGACCCAATCCTGGTGCCGCCTATAATGTCTGCGACAACGACCCGGCCCCGCCAGAGGACGTGATCGCCTATGCTGCCGAATTGCTGAACCTGCCGGTCCCGCCAGCCGAAGATTTCGAGACCGCCGAGATGTCGCCCATGGCCCGCAGCTTTTATGCCGAAAGCAAGAAGGTGCGGAACGACCGGATCAAGGATGAACTGGGGGTAGAGTTGCTTTACCCCGACTACAAATCCGGGCTCAAGGCGTTGCTGGCACAGGAAATCGGCGCCTGAAAATCCATGCGATCCCGGCATAGATTAGCAACAGGACAACGCCAGTCGCCAGATTGCTACCATAGAAAACCGCGCGTTCCGCCATTTCCAGATTGTTCAGAAACGGATAGGGCAGGCCCGATGTCACCGTGCCTTCGGGTCTTTGGTTGAACCCCTGCACAATCAATTCCGCCCACAGTACATAAACCCCGATGACACCAACCAGCCATACGACTGCGCCCCTGAGCCGGTGAAAACTGCGATGAATGAAAATGGCGTCGATCACCTGCAGCAATGGGCCCAAAAGGTGCAAATACATCTCCAGATACCATGCACGTAACTGGCCATCATCGGTGACGGAATTGGGATCGGCAAAGTAAAGCCGCCAGTAAAGAAACACGACCATCGTGTTGATGACAGCAGTCATGCAAACCAGACCATCCCAGCGGCGGGTGCTGCGCCCCTCTTCGATCGCCATCATCCGGCTGGCGGCAAAGAATGAAAAGAACAGCGCCCAGATTGTCAGATACCGGAACGGCCCACCAAAATTGCCGGTGAAGTCGGAAAAAATCAGGGTGCGGATGCAGTAGCCACCCGCCAGCAGAAACACGATCCACCGATAAACCAGCACAGGGCGCATATGTCTCACGTCTCCTTCGTTTTGCCGAAACATGCATGGCGACAGTCGATCCGGTCCATCATGACCTTGCGTCATTGACTTCTTGCCGATCTCATCCCGCGCGGCAAGACTGCAACTACCAATTGTGCAGGCCCATCTCGATTATTGACCGTTATGTCCTATTTTCACCGTCAAAGGATGACCCATGCCGCGCCGCTACGCCGATATCTTTCCATCGCTCCCGCTTCTGAACAGCGATACGCATGAACAGAGCTCTGCCGCCGCATTGATGTCGGTGCGGTATTTTCAGGCCGAACCCGATACCATGCCAGAGGATGTTTTTGCCGAACACCATATCCTGCTGAACTTGCAGGAAAATGCGCACCGCGTGCAGAATACCCGCGATGGCAAGATGCGCGATTTCACGCTTCAAAAAGACGATATTATCGTGACACCTGCAGGCATGCGTTCTGGCTGGCGGTGGTTCGCCAAAAGCGATGTCATCATTGTCACGCTGGACCCGGCGAAAGTCGCGAAGTTCGCGCAAACCGAATTGGGCCTGCTCCTCGATCCGCAGCAGTTCAACGACGAACCACAGTTTTCCGACCCGGACCTGTGCGCTGCCGGTGTGATGTTGCGCGACGCGCTTGAAAGCGATGACATCTCATCCGGCGTGATGTTCGAAGCCATGAGCCGGGTGTTGCTGGTCAAGCTCTTGCAGCGATATGGCAAACGCCGCGCCGAGGACATTGCGCTAAGTGCGCGCTTCACCTCCAGCCACTACAACCGGGTCCTTGCCTTTATCCGTGTCCGGCTGGATCAAACCATCACGGTTGATGAACTGGCAGGCGAAGCCGGGATGAGCCCGTCGCATTTCTCTCGGGTGTTCAAGGAAACGCTTGGGTCGACCCCAATGCAATATGTATTGGCCTACAGGATCGAGCAGGCCATGAAGATGATGGAAGATGCCACCCGCCCCCTGGGGGATGTGGCGCTGGCCTGTGGTTTTGCCGACCAGGCGCATTTTTCGCGCAGCTTCAAACAGGTCACCGGGCAAACGCCGCGACAGTTCAGATCGGCGCGTGCTGCCTGAGCGGATATCTTCAAAAAGCGGAATCCTACAAAAACCGCGCAGGCCGGTTCAATTAATTCAACCGGCGCTCCCGTATCTCTTTGGTCATCGCAACAAGACATCCAAGACCAAGGAGACAAACAATGAAAGCCCTTACCGCCGCAACAGCGCTGATCGCTGCAGCAAACTTCGCCATGGCCGATACACCAACATTGGCAGGTGATCCCATCACCGCAGAAAATCTGACCGTTCAGGCCGAGATGGTGCGCATCGCAGATGCCATCGACGCCGGTGTCGACACCAAGGACTGGGAGCTGACCCGCAGCTTTTTCACCGACGAAATCACTGTCGATTTCACGTCACTCGTCGGAGGAGAGCCTGCAACGATCCCGGCTGATGGTCTGATCGCCGGATGGTCCGCAAATCTGACCGCAGAAAAGACGTCATTCCACCTGCGCGGTAATCATCGCGTGACATTCCACAGCGATGACGCGGCCACGATGGTTTCGCACGGCTATGCCTGGAACCGTATGGAAAGCGGCGCCTTGCCCGAAAACGGCGGCGAGGCCCTTTGGGAGGTTTGGGGCACCTACGAGCATGGCTTCGAACGCACCCAGGATGGCTGGAAGGTCAACGCGATGACATTCACCCCCACAGCCGAACGTGGAAACCCATTCGTGCGCAATACGCCCGGTTCCTGAATCCCTCTCAACAACGCAACTCAAGGAGATCCCAAATGAAAACCTTCTCACTGACCACCGCTGCATTCCTCATGGCCTCAACTGCGGCCATCGCGCAGGTCGAAACCCGCACGCTGACCTTTGAAAACGAAGGGGCCACGCTGTCCGGCACGCTTTATCTGCCCGAAGGGCACGATGGCAGCGCCCTGCCCACAGTTGTCGTCACCGGCGCATGGACCAGCGTCGAAGAACAGATGCCCCGTATCTATGCCGAGGAAATGGTCGAACGTGGTTTTGCCGCCTTCACATTCGACTTCCGCGGCTGGGGCAAATCCGGTGACCTGCCGCAGAACGTGCGCTTCGTCGAAAGCCCGGAGGCAAAGACATCCGACATCCGCGCTGCGTTCGACTTCGTGGCGACCCTGCCAGAGGTCGACCCGACACAGATCAACGGATTGGGCATCTGCGCCTCGGCTGGCTATATGATCGATGCTGTCGCCGGGAATGACCTTGTCCAACGGATCGGACTTGTGGCGCCGTGGCTGCAAAACGAAGAGATCGTGAATGCCGTCTATGGTGGCGAAGAAAGCGTGCAGGGCCTCATCGCAGCGAGCCGTGCCGCCGAAGCGGCGGGTGGCCAGATCATCCCCGCCGCTGGCCCCGAAGGTGCCGAAGGTGTATTGATGCCCATCGGTGGTTATTATTACGAGGCTGATCGCGGCGCGATCCCGGAATATGACAACCAGTGGAACAACGCAGGCTGGGAAGGCTGGCTGACATACCATCCGGCGGATAACCCAAACCGGCTGACCCAACCGCTCGCCATTGTGCATTCCGAAGCGGCCGCAATTCCGCAGGGTGTTCGCAGCTTCCTCGAAGGGTTCAGTGGTGATGCAACATTGCAGATGCTGGAAGACGTCACGCAGTTTGACTTCTACGACAACCCCGAGGATGTGACGCGCGCGGCAGACACAATGGCACGGCACTTTTCCGGACCGGTGGGGCAAGACAGCTGAACCATTTGATTAACCCGAAAAACGGCGGTCAAACCATTGGCTGCCGTTTGCTGTTCACTGCCAGTATTGCAGTGACCACCTGTCGGAACTCCCGCGCTGGCACGCCATTTCCGATCCTTCGCTACCTGTAAATCCAAAACCGTCCTTGACGCCCGCGGGTCAACTGCGGAAACTTGTGCGTATTCCTCGCGGCGCCTTCTGCCGCCTCATGTGATTGGATCCGCCCGTTCATGTCACCCGATGATGCGCCACCGCTTGACGAAGAAAAGACACGACCGCCTGCGGTAGCCACACGGTATGAAACACTGGCTGATCTTTACGTGGCCATCCCGCAACTGGCCGAAGTGACCCAGCAGCGCCCGCGCCCCGAGGAAGAGGCGCTGGATTATCTGATGCGTCTGCGCCAGTCGACGACCCCGGAAGAGGCGATTACATTCACTGCCTTTGCCATCCAGCCCAAGCTCGCGATCTGGTGGGGGCACGAATGCCTGCGCAACATGCCAGATGCGCTGACCCCGCTGGACCGGCAGATGATGGAACTTGTGGCGGGCTGGATCGGGCGCCCCGACGACGCCATGCGCCATCACGTAATGCGAGAGGCGCTGTGGGCCCCCGCCAAATCGCCCGGTGTGCATCTGGCATTGGCCGTGGGATGGTCTGGCGGGTCCATCGCCCCCAATGATCCGGCCCCCGTGCATCACAGCCGCGCGCCGCGCGCGATCAACACGGCAATCCTGTCCTGTCTGGCCCGCGCCGATCTATCACGCCGCCCCATTTTCCTTGCCCGGTTTATCGACATGGCAGAATCTCTCTTCAAGGTTTATTAGCGGTCCCTGACCCCATTTGACTGGTACGGCGTGGCATGACCCTGACACTGCGGATCGAGAATTATGACAGCTTGCCTGACGGCGGGCCGACCTCGGCTACGGTGACGGGTGCGGGCATGAGCGCCGGGCGTTCTGCCGCGATGGACTGGACATTGCCTGATCCGCAAAAGCATATCTCGGGCCATCATTTCGACATCAGCTATCGTGACGGGGCCTATTGGCTGACCGATGTATCCACCAACGGCGTGTTTCTGGATGGCCAGCGCCACCGGATCGAAGGGGCCTATCAGCTGAAACAGGGCGACCGGTTTCAGGTCGGCAATTACTTTATCGTTGTTGATCTTGGCGCAGGTGTCGCGGCAGCACCGCAGCCGCCCCAGGCGATGACCCCGGCACCGCAATTCGAAGACAGCGATCCCTGGGCCGTGTCATCCACCCCCGCCGCTCCAGTTGATGTCAGCCCGCGCCCCGACCCACGCGCGTTCGAAGATTTTGCCAGCGACTTTATCGTGAACCCCGTCGCGCCGCAGCCTGCACCGGCACCCGAACCATCGCCATCTGCGCCGGTGCCCGCTGCAGCCCCGTCGCCCTTTGGCGCATCGGATTCACCCTTTGGTGACAGCCCGATCCCTGCAGCCCCATCACCCATGCTCAGCCCCGCGCCGCAGCAGCCGCAGGCGGCCACACCATCGCCCACGCCAGCACCACCACCCGATAGCGGCGCTGCGATCCTGAAAGCGTTCTGTGAAGGGGCAGGTCTGCCACCGCCCCCACCCGGCGGCACCGCAGATGGTGAGGCACTTGCCCGCGAACTTGGGCAGACGATGCGAACCGCTGCCGCCGAGTTGATGGCCCTGCTGCAGGACAGGGCAGCGGCAAAGAAATTCACCCGTGGCGGCGACCGGACCATGATGGGGGCCGCCAATAACAACCCGCTGAAATTCCTGCCCGACCCGACCCAGGCGCTCGAGGTTATGTTTGTGCAACCGCGCGAAGGTTTCATGACCGGCGGCGAAGGGATGACATCGGCATTGAACGACGTGAAGACGCACCAGATGGCAGTCTTTGCCGCGATCCAGCCTGCGTTGATCAAACTGCTCGCCGATCTCGCCCCGGAGGCGATTGAAGAATCGACCGGTGGCGGCTTGCTGGCAGGCGGACGGCGCAAGGCCTGGGAAGAATACGTCAAACGCTGGGACGCCAAGGTTGCCAATCATGAAAACGGGATGCTGGATGTGTTCCTGCAGCACTTTGCCGAAAGCTATGCCGCCGCCGTTGCGGCAGCGCGCAAATAGGCCACAGACGTGAAAGGTCTGGAATCCCCTGCTTGACCCTTCCCCGCTGTCGCGGCACGCTTGATGGCAGATTTAATCGGGTACGCTGCGCTTTGAAAATGCTGTCACTCCAAAAGGATAAGTCATGAGTTTCGACTGGCTCAGTGAACCGGTGTCGGATGATGCACCCTGCGGGCCAAATCTGGAAGCGACCGACGACGCGGCCTTTGTCGACTACTATTTTGAGGCCGAAAGCCGGATGCCCGAACGCTATTTCGTGCCCGGCATCAAGGACCCGGATGACGACTACACACCGGGAACCTTGTTCGATCCCAAATCCATCGCTCATGCGGAAGAGAAAAAGACGATCACTGCCCTGCTGAAACGCAGCCGCGATGCGCGCCTGTTGTCGCTGCTGGCGCGGATGATGATCCTGGCTGGTCGGCTACCTGATTTTGCCGATGCGGTCGAAGGGCTGGCCATTCTGCTTGAGACCCGGCCCGACGATGCCCACCCGCAGGACGCATCTGATCGGCGCGGCAGCATTGATGAATTAGGCAATTCCAGCATGGTGATTTTGCCGCTGCAGCACGCCAATCTGGCCGGCGCAGGCGAGGTCAGCCTGCGCCGCTATACCGTGGCCACGGGCGGGGCAGAGCCGCGCAAAGGCGAGGTTGGGTTGAATAGCGGCGCGATGCTGTCCGAGATTGCGGCCCCGGGAAACCGGGACGCGGTAGAGACATCGCATGCCGCCCTATCCAAAGCCGCTGACGCGCTGACCCGGATCAAATCAGCCTGCCTGCGCCTCGACAATCCATTTACGCCATCATTGGGTGATACGCTCAAGGTGATCGCGGATATTCAGGATCTGATCCACAATGGACGCAGCGATCTGAAACCATGGTCGGCGGAAGGCGAAGCGCCAGTTGAAGCGCCTACACAGCCGGTTGAAGATACCGCCGAGCCTGCGCCAGATGCAGCAGCCACGCCCGCCCAGCCAGCACCCGCAGCGCCTGCCGTCAAAACCAGCGTACCAAGCCGGGCAGCCGCCCTGCAAATCCTGAACACGGTCGAGGGTTACCTTGCAACGCATGAACCAGCAGCCCCGGCGCTTTTGCTGATCACACAGGCCCGTCTGCTGGTTGGTCGCCCGCTGGTCGAAGCGATCGAAACGCTGATGCCGGAACAGGCCAACCAGACCAAGATTACATTCGGGTCCGACACCGGTTTCGTGTTATACATGGACCGGCTGAAGATGCTGGCAGGCGAAGGGGCTGGTCAGGCCGAGACGACGACTGACGCCGATCCCGGCCCACGGCCAGAGATTGCAGACCGGTCAGCGGTGGCCCCGCTGATCAGCGCAGTGGAAGAGTATTTTCGGGTCCGCGAACCCGCCAGCCCGATCCCGGTACTGCTGTTCAAGGCGCGCACATATCTGGACAAGGATTTCACCGCGATTGTCGCAGATTTGTTACCGCCAAAAGGTGAAAGTCAGTAAAAAGAATGCAACCGATATTTGTGTCCAAAATCACCGTCAAACCGTTTGAAAACGTGGTAATAGCGTTGACTTCAAGTGATATTCAAAGTTTCATAACGCCGATGTTGAGGAGAGTTTAGATGCCATCAGATTCCGCCACGGGTTTTATCAAGCGTAACCGCCCTCCGCGCGTGAACATTTCCTATGCCGATCCTTATGATAGCGAGAAAATGGTCGAGCTGCCGTTTGTCATGGGTGTGTTGTCTGATCTGTCCGGCAACGCGTCAAAGGTGGAAAAACCACCGGTGGCCGAACGCAACTTTACCGATGTGACGGCATCGACGCTGGATGACTACATGGCCAGCGTATCGCCCGGCCTGTCCTTCGCTGTTGAAAACAAGCTGGAACCGGATAGCGACACAAAGCTTGGCGTGAACCTCGAATTCAATTCGATAGATGATTTTGGCCCGGCACAGGTGGCCCGTCAGGTGCCCGCGCTGGCCAAACTGCTGGAAGCCCGCGAACAATTGGCCAACCTGTCACGGTATATGAACGGGAAATCCAAGGCGCAGGATCACCTCAAGGCGCTTTTGGAAGACCCAGAGTTGATGGCCGCACTCGCCGAAGCCAACAAAAGCGACGAAGACGACGCTGAATAAAAACACGCATTGCGTCGGGTTGGCGCAAGCAGCGGTGTAATAGGGAAGATGTGAAATGGCAGAAGAAGCGCAACAGCAGGACGCCCAGGTCAAGGAAGGCCTGAACGAGCTTGATGAATTCTCTGATATCCTCAAGCAGACGATCAAGCCACGCACGGATGAGGCCGCCAAGGAGGTCGATAATGCCGTTGTGACGCTGGTGCGCGAGGCGATGAATGACCAGACGGTCATTTCCGATGATATCATTGATACAATTGGCGCGATGCTGGCCAAGATCGACAAGAAGCTGACCGATCAGGTCAACCAGATCATTCACGCCAAGGAATTCCAGGAGCTGGAAAGCAGTTGGCGCGGTCTGGCCTATACGGTCAACAACTCGGAAACCGACAGTTCATTGCGCGTCAATGTCATGAACGTGTCCAAGAACGAGCTGAAAAGCGAACTGCGCCGCTATCCCGGCGCCAAATGGGACAAGAGCCCACTGTTCACCAAGATTTATGAACAGGAATTTGGCACCATGGGTGGCAAGCCCTTTGGCACAATCATTGGCGACTATTATTTCGACCAGTCCAGTGGTGATGTCGGCCTTTTGCGTGATCTATCCAAGATTGCGGCGACCGCACATGCGCCGTTTATCTCGGCTGCAGCACCAACGCTGCTTGGCATGGATAACTGGACAGAAATGCCGAACCCGGCTGATCTGTCCGAGATTTTTGACACGCCAGACTATGCCGCCTGGAACAGCCTGCGCGATAGCGAAAACTCGCGCTATCTGGCGCTGACCCTTCCGCGCGCATTGTCGCGTGAACCCTATACCGAAGACGGCACATCGGTGGTTGAGGAATTCAACTTTATCGAAGAAACCGACGGTCACGACGGTAATCAATATGCCTGGATGAACGCAGCCCACGCCATGGCCGCCAACATCAACCGCGCCCACAAGGAATATGGCTGGACGGTCAAAATCCGTGGTGTGCAGTCAGGCGGCGAGGTGATCAACCTGCCCACCCACACCTTTGATACCGGCGACGGGTCCAAGGACATGAAAATCCCGACCGAGGTGTCGATCACCGACCGTCGCGAGGGCGAGTTGAGCAAGGCAGGCCTGATCGGTCTGATCCACCGCAAGCACACCGACAAGGCGGCCTTTATCGGTGCCCAATCGCTGTATCGCCCCAAGAAATATGTGGATGATCTGGCCACGGCCTCTGACAACATGTCATCGCGCCTCCCATACATCTTCGCGGTCTCACGCTTCAGCCACTATCTGAAGTGCATGGTGCGGGATAAGATCGGGCAAAGCCCGGATCGGATCCAGCTTGAGAAAGATCTGCAGACGTGGATCAACAAATATGTCTCTGCAAACCCCGAAAGCGCCACCGAGAAAGAGAAGGCAAAAAAGCCTTTGGCTGGTGCAACCGTGCAGGTCATCGAAGACGAGGAGAACCCCGGCTACTACATGGGCAAATTCTTCCTCAAACCCCACTTCCAAATGGAAGGCATGGATATCGGCATGAGTCTGGTGTCCAAGCTGCCTAGCGGCAAATGAAGACCCCTCCCAACCAACCCTTATCGTTAGCGCATTTGAGTACGCTGGCGGCCAAAACGGAGTAATATAATGGCTGTTGATATTTTTCTTCATCTCTCGAACAACATCAAAGGCGAAAGCCAGGATGCCACGCATATGGACAAAATCGACGTCCTGGCGTGGAACTGGGGCATGTCCCAGTCCGGCACGACACATGTCGGTGCTGGCGGCGGCGGCGGCAAGGTCAACGTGCAGGATATTTCCCTGACCAAATATGTCGACCTGGCATCCAACGACCTGATCAAGCGCTGCGCAACCGGCGAACACATCGAAAACGGTGAGTTGATCGTGCGTAAATCCGGTGGTGCGGCCCCTGTGGAATATTTCCGCATGAAGCTGGAGAACATCATGATCTCATCCTATGCCACTGGTGGCTCCAAGGATGGTCTTGACCGGATCCAGGAAAACCTGACCCTGAACTTCCGCAAGTTCGAAATCGCCTACACTCTGCAGGAAGCCTCCGGTGCTGCTGGCGCTGAATCGCTGGCCGGCTGGGATGTCGCTGCGAACCAGGAGTGGAGCGCTTAATCGGCCATTAGCCGATCACATCGCGAAACGAACACGTTCGGGGCCCTTCGCGGCCCCGAATTACCTTAAGCCGCCCGATTTTCGTGAGCTGACCTGATGAGCACCGACCGGAGCAAACGTGGAAATGATAAAACCCGCGGCGATCCAAAGGATCGGCGGCAGGTGTCATTGATGCATGTGTTCCGATCAGCGCGCGCCCAGCGCGACGCCAGCAAAGACGAAGCCAACTATCAGGACGGCGCCCGCGAGGTCACATCCCGCAGCCAGGAACGCCGTATCGGCACGGATGAGGCGACGTTGCGCCAGCATCTGACCGCCGATCTGGCCAGCCTGATGAACACGATTAATCTCGATGCTGTGGTTGATCTGGATGACACACCCTATGTCGCCAAGTCGGTCATCAACTACGGCTTTGGCGATATGAGCGAGATGAGCAATTCGATCCATGCGGGCCAGCAGATTGCGCAACTGATCCGCGACACACTGATCGAACACGAACCGCGCCTGATCGCCGATACAATCGAAATCCAGCTTAACCGGGATGAACAGGAAACCACCCAGCGGCTCAGTTTTGATGTATCAGCCGAAATGGTGGCGACCCCGGTCGATGTCCCGCTTGATTTCGTGGCCGAAGTCGACATGGGCGCGGGCAAAATCCAGATGACGCGACTGCGGGTGCAGACATGAAAAAGGCATTCCGCGAGGCCTATAACAAGGAACTGGCGCTGCTTTACGAGCGTTCGCGCGAATTTGCCGCCGATTATCCTGGGATCGCCGACCGCCTTGGCGGGCTGATCAAGGAAAACCTCGACCCGGCGGTGGCGGGTCTGTTGGAAGGCACGGCTTTCATGGCCGCCCGTGTCCAGTTGAAGATGGAAGAAGAGTTTCGGACATTTTCGACCGAACTGCTGAACCAAATCTTTCCTGAAGCCCTGACACCCACCCCCAGCGTCATGCTGGCTCAGGCCAATCCACCTTACGAAAACAAAGACCTGATCAAGGGGCTGCATTTCGACAGTGGTGAGTATCTTGATGCCCGTTTTGTCGATGCCGACCAGCGGGTGTCATGCCGGTTCAGCCTGTGCGGCCCCTTATCGGTCTGGCCGCTAAAAATCCCCAAGGCCGTCTATCACGGCAGCCCCGCCCCCTTTCTGGCAGCCGGAGAGGCAGAGGTCGCGCAAGGCACCAAGGGTGGCCTGCAACTGACTATTCAAAGGCCGCTATCTGCCAGCAGCAACAAGGGCGGCGGACCACTGGCAGAGGTCGCGGTCGACAGCCTGCCCATTTATCTGATCGGGGATATGCCTGATGCGGTCGCACTTTATGAGCAGATTTTTTGCGATCTGAAACGCGCCTCACTTCGCTATCTCGACAAGAATGGCGATCCGGTTTTCATACGGCTTGATAAGCAATCCATCGAACAGGTCGGGTTCGACGAAGGGGCAAATCTGTTTCCCCATGATGGCCGCCTGTTCGAAGGGTTCGCGCAACTACGCGAGATTTTCGTGTTTCCGCGCAAGCTGCTGGGCTTCCGCCTGACCGGGCTGCAACAGCATCTCAAACGTATCAGTCAATCCGAGGTGCAGCTGCTGCTGGAATTCGGCACCGCCAACAAAAACCTGGCCGCCCGGACCAGCGAAAAGGGCTTTGCGCTGAATTGCGTGCCAGCCGTCAACCTGTTCGAGGAAAGTGCAAGCCAGATCAGGCTGGATGACAAACGCACCGAATTTGTGGTGACCCCCGACAGCAGCCCACTGACCCATTACGAGGTTTACAACATCATTGACGTGCACGCCCATTATCCCGGGCTGCAGGACAAGGTGAAGGTCAATCCGCTTTACGCCGTGCCCAAAGGTGGAGCCAAGCCACGCCAGTCGCTTTACTACACCAGCCGCCAGAAACCCCGCCGCCTGACCCAGAAAGAGCGACGTTTCGGGGCGCAACAACGCTATGCGGGGACCGAAACGTTCATTTCGATCTACGAACCCCCCGATCTGGAAAGCGACGCGCGCGCGCAGCGGCTGCAGGTGCGCACCCGCTGTTCCAACCGGCATCTGCCCGAATATCTGCCGATCGCGGAATCCCGCGATGATTTCCACATGTGCGATGATGTCAGCGTTAGCCTTGCCTGCGTCGGCGGACCGACACCACCCCGCCCCGCCATGACAGAGCTTGAGGCGAACGCCGCCCATCGCACCACAGCAGGTGACAACTACTGGCGGCTAATCAGCTATCTGTCGCTCAGCCATTTCAGCCTTGATGGCGACGATGATGGGATCCGCGCGGCGGAATCCCTGCGCGAGCTTCTGTCACTCTTTGCCGATCTGTCCAATGTCGTGACAGAGGCGCAGTTACAGGGCATCAAGACCGTCACCACCCGGCCCATCGTGCGGTCAGTGCAGCGCGGCGATGGGTACCATCCTGCCCGTGGGCTTGAAATCACGATCACAATGGACGAGGCCGCGTTCGAAGGATCGGGCATCATCCTGCTGGGGGCCACGCTGGACCGGTTTCTGTCCGAATACGCGGCCGTCAACAGCTTTACCCAGACCATCATCACCTCAACCGACCGGGGCGAAATTGCCAAATTCCCACCGCGCACCGGCACCGGACCCCTGATATGACAGATACGCAGGATCATCGGCCGGTCGGCTATCTGGCCCTGCTGCGCAAACTGGAACGCGAAAGCGCAGGCAAACCACGCATCGGGCGCAACACCACGATGGCCGAGGAACTGGCGACCATCGGTCAGGACCCTTTCCTTGCCTTTCCCGAAACCGATCTATCGGATATCCGGAAGGACAAGGCCGGTCGCCCCGATCTGCGCAACCAGATCATCGGCTTTTTCGGCCCGCATGGCGCGCTACCCCTGAACACCACCGAAGAGGTGCTGCGCTGGGCGCAAAGCGGCGATCTGGCCTTTGTCAAATTCACCGATATCTTTGCCACCCGGTTTCAGCAGATGTTTTTCCGGGCGTGGTCAGATGCCCGCGCGATCACCCAGTTCGACCACGAAGACGACGACAGGTTTTCCCATTATGTCGGCGCGCTGATCGGGATCGGGACACCAGCCTGGGCGGATCGTGGTCATATCCCCGATACAAACCGGCTTGGCATGGCGTCGCTTGGCATTGGGCGCGTCAAAAGCCCGGTCAAGCTGCAGCAGATGCTGCGCTATGATCTGGGTGCCGCCATCGATATCGAAGAACACGTGCCCACATGGATCGCGTTCGAGGGCGACAGCCTGAACCGGCTGGGCCAGCAGGGCAGCACCTTGGGGCGCGACTGTTTTCTGGGATCACGCGCGCAATCGGTCAATGAAAAGATCATGATCCAGATCCGAGCCAGAACACTTGCCGAATATCGCGCGTTTCTGCCCGGCGGGGCATCGCACACCCGCATGCTCGATATCGTCAACGGCTATCTGGGCCGCACATTCGAAGTTGGCGTGGCCCTGACCCTGCCCGCCGAGGAGTTTGAACCGGCAGTGATCGGCAAATCCGCCGAGGTCGGTTGGATGGCCTCGCTGGCCCCTGAACCGGCACCACCGCCCGGGACCTACCTGTCCGGCGCCACATTCGCATTAAACACCGCTGCATAAGCCAGACCACATTTGAAGGAGCCCGCGCATGGCTGAAATCAATATCGAAAAATACGCCGGCAAGATGAACCGCCTTGGCTATGATGCGTTTCTCAAGGCGATGCGGCAGGCGCGCAGCGAAAAGAACCGCAATGTCGGCACCGCCCATTGGCTGTTCCATATCGTGTCCGACCAGAAATCCGATATCTCCTGCACATTGCGCGAATTGGGGCTGGATCGCGGAACAGTCCTGAAAGATCTGATTGCGGCCATCGACAAGCTGGACAAAAACGTGACCGAAACGCCCGGCATCGCCGAAGGCCTTTCCGACACGCTCAACCACGCATGGACCTATGCCACACTGTTCTTTGGCGAGGTGCAGATCAGATCAGGCCACGCCTTGCTGGCAATGCTGAACGACCGCAATCTGCACCGCGAAATCACCCGCGCTTCGTCCATTTTCAACGATATCTCTGCCGATCAACTGGGCAAGGAATCCCGCACGCTTTGGAAAGAGAGTGACGAGGAAGAGATGCGCCCGATGGACGGGTCCGGCCTGCAATCTGGCGGTACCGCAGCCGATGGTGACGAAGGCCCCAGCGCCTCGACAGCACTTGGTCGGTTCAGCGTCGACATGACCGCCGATGCCGCCAGCGGCAAGATGGACCGCGTGGTCGGCCGTGACGATGAAATCCGCCAGATCATCGATATCCTGCTGCGCCGCCGCCAGAACAACCCGATCCTGACGGGTGAGGCCGGGGTTGGCAAAACCGCCGTGGTCGAAGGGTTCGCCCAGCGCCTCGCCGATGGCGATGTGCCGCATAAACTGCAAGGCACGCGCCTGCATATGCTGGATATTCAGGCCATGCAGGCGGGCGCGTCGATGAAAGGCGAATTCGAACAGCGCCTGAAATCCCTGATTGACGAGGTGCAGGCATCGCCCACCCCGATCATCCTGTTCATTGATGAGGCGCACACGCTGATCGGCGCAGGCGGGTCACAAGGCACCGGCGACGCCGCCAACCTGCTGAAACCCGCACTCGCGCGCGGCACCCTGCGCACCATTGGCGCTACGACCTTTGCCGAATACCGCAACTATTTCGAAAAGGACCCGGCCCTGACCCGCCGTTTCCAGCCCGTGAACGTCGACGAGCCCGACAATGACCGCTGCGCCTATATGCTCCGCGGCATCCTTGGCCCGATGGAGGCGCATCACGGCGTGCGTATCTCTGACGAAGCCATCGTCGCCGCCGTCAACCTGTCCGCTCGCTACATCCCTGCCCGGCAATTGCCGGACAAGGCGGTGTCGCTGCTGGATACTGCCTGCGCCCGCGTAGCCGTCAGCCAGGCCAGCATCCCGGCCCGCATCGGCGACCTGCAGGCGGCCATCAGCGCGCTGGAAACTGAAATCGCCAGCAAGACAGCCCAACGCGATCTGGGCGAAGAGAACGAGGAACGGCTCGAAGAGGCTGAGGAAGAACTGAAAGCGAAACGCGAAGAACTTGCCGCGTTTGAGGTCAAATACACTGACGAAAAGAAGATCGTCGATGACATCCTTGCCCTGCGCGCCGAACTCGCCAAAGCCGAAACCGGCGAAGACGAAGCGCCAGAGCCCGAAGATATCGGCGACGCCCGCAATGACGAGGAAATCAAGGAAGCCGAAGCCGAGCACGAAGGCGAAGCCCCCCGCGACCCCGACACGATTCGGGGTGAAATGCTGGAATTGATGGCGAAACTGGACGCCACCGATGCCGATGACCGGATGGTCTACGCCCATGTGGATGAGCAGGCGGTCGCCTCCGTGATTTCCGATTGGACCGGCATTCCGGCGGGCCGCATGGTTGTGGACGAACTTGAACAGATCCTGAATCTCTCTGACCACCTGAGTGAGCGGGTGATCGGGCAGGATCACGGGCTGCGCATGATCGCCAAGCGGATCGAGACCAGCCGCGCGGGCCTTTCGAACCCGAACAAGCCGATTGGTGTTTTCATGCTCTGCGGCCCCTCCGGTGTCGGTAAGACCGAAACTGCATTGGCACTGGCCGAAAGCCTCTATGGTGGCGAACAGAACATCATCACCATCAATATGTCCGAGTTTCAGGAGGCGCATAGCGTGTCCCTGCTGAAAGGCGCGCCCCCCGGCTATGTCGGCTATGGCGAGGGCGGGCGACTGACCGAAGCGGTGCGGCGCAAGCCTTATTCGGTCGTCCTGCTGGACGAGGTCGAAAAGGCGCATCCCGACATCCACGAACTGTTCTTTCAGGTCTTCGACAAGGGGATCATGGAAGACGGGAACGGCCGCCCCATCAACTTCAAGAACTGCCTGATCCTACTGACCTCGAACGTAGGCACTGACGTGATCATGGAAATGGGCGAAGGCGGCGAGACGGTTCCCGATATGGACGAGCTTGACGCAGCGATGAAACCATTCCTTTTGGAGGTCTTCCCGCCCGCGCTACTGGGCCGGATCGTCACGATCCCCTATTTCCCGCTGGGCAAGGATGTGCTGGGTGGCATCACCAAGCTGAAACTGGGGTCAGTCGCCAAACGGCTGCGGGAATCGCACGGGGCGAAGATGGTCTATGGCGACGATGTGCTGGATCATATCGTCGACCAATGCCGCGACCCCGACAGCGGCGGTCGGATGATCGACAACATCATCACCAACTCCATCCTGCCCGATCTGTCGCGTCAGGTGCTAAGCCGGATGGTTTCGGGTGAGGACATGAAAGAAGTCACCATCGTCATGAACGACGGCAAAATCGACTACAACTTTACTTAGCCCGCGCACATCAGGAGCAACAATTTATGGACATTTTCTACGGCATCGACGGGACTGGTGAGGACAATAACGATCAATATGCCAAAGACTTCGAAAACAGCCATGTGCGCACCATGTGGAGAAAGTGGCACACGCCGATTGCCGGCTACATCCGGGGGCCATCATTGGCGGGTACGGAAACGGCTGACCGGATGTGGAATGGGCTGAGATGGGTCAAGGAAAAGTGGGAAGTACAATCCAAACTGGCCACGCCTGCAAAACCGACGCGTGTCTTTCTGGCTGGATACAGCCGGGGCGGGGCAGCCTCCGTCGCACTTGCCTATCATCTGGAAAAGGCAAACATTCCGGTCCACGCCCTGTTTTTGTTTGATGCGGTCGACCGGTCGCCATTGCTGTTCACTGACACGATCCCAGGCAACGTATCCGCCTGTTACCACGCGCTGCGCGATCCGCGGGCGGGATCAAGGGAGTCCTTTGGCAATTGCGGGCGCAAGCCCAAGGCGTCGGTTGCTTATACGGAAAAGACGTTCTTCTGCACCCATGGCGGGGTCGGCGGCACCCCGTGGAAGAAAAACGGGAAATCCGGAAAGATCGAGGAGCTGGATACATCCGACAAGGTCGTGGCCACCGTTTTGGGCGGTTATGCAGGCAAGAAGATGGCGGATGAACACGACTTTACCAATGTCACAGTGGCGCAGGATGAACAGGGTAGCAAAGCGTCTTGGGAATGGATGAGCAAGAACCTGACAATCGCCCGTGCATCGAAAGAAGCCGAAGGTATCGGAACGTTTGGTATTGATGGGAAAACCCGCAAGTAATGCCCGAGAAAGATCTTCAGGCCGTCTGCCCCAACAGCCATTTCTTGAACGTCTTCGCCCGCGCCGACAGGGTGCCGGGCGGGTGCACGATGTAATATCCCAGCCCCTCGCGCCGTTCGGACATCACCGCGATCAGTTTGCCGCTGGCGATGTCATCGGCCACCAGCGCGCTCGACACGACTGAAACGCCACCGCCGGCGCGAACGGCGGATAGCAGCATGCTCAGCGTTGCGACCTCGTTCGCCTGACAGCACGCCATGTCCAGCCCCGATGCCGTGACCCAGCGCCGAGCCTCGCGATGCACGACCTCGAACAACCATGGCAAGTTCTGCACATCCGCAAGTGTCTGCGCAGGGCGGCCCAGCAATAGCGAAGGCGCGGCCACTACGGTGTAGTCCGCCTCGATCAGCAACTCCGCCTCCAGCCCCGGCCAGTCGCCCATGCCATAGCGGATCGCCATATCGAACCCGTCGCGGCGCAGGTCCACTACATCCATGTCGGGATTAAGCGAGAGGCCAAGCCCCGGATACGCCGCCCAGAACCCCGCCAGACGCGGCATCAGCCAGTTTTCGGCAAAGCTGGGGGTGACCGTAATCGCGACTGGCCTGTCCGCGGCGTCTGCCGCGATGGCCCGCACGCCGCTGGTGATCATCCCGAACCCGTCGCTTAGCGATGCGGCCAGCCTGTGACCTGCATCGGTCAGGGCCAGACCACGACCGGCGCGCACCAATAGTGACGTGCCCAACTGCGCCTCGATCGCCCGCACATGCTGCGCCACCGCGGCATGTGTGACGTTCAATTCGCGCGCCGCCTCGCTGAATGTGCCTGCTCGCGCTGCCGCCTCGAACGCGCGCAAGGCCGCGAGCGAGGGGATATCACGCCAATCCATATGAAAGTCCAGCTAACATATGAAAAATCATACAGAGTCGCTTTGACCATGCAAGAGGCGTAATTTCCTTTCATCAGATCACGAAAGGAAAAGCCATGCTAACAGGACTTTCAAAACTGTTCCGCTCTGTGCCCCGTAACAATGACTGGAACGCGCCCGATCACTGGAACCAACATCACGCCCGGCGCACGCGCGCGCAGATGGAACGTGAGGCTGAATTGCGCCGTCAGCGGCTCTATCGGGATGCTTGGATGTGGTAAACGGACCGCCCGTCGGGGTCCGACGTTTTGCCGACGCAAGTCCGACGCGTTGCCGACCGCCCGTTTTCTCCCTGAACGGCTCAGCTCTCCTGCGCCAGCAGCGCGTCGATTTCCGTAATATAGGCAAGAACCTCCGGCGGCACCGGCTGCCGCCGGGGGCCGCCAGAGACGCCGCGCATCTTGCGCTGCGCCCAGTTCTCCAGATCCGCGACGGTGTAATTGGCAAGGAATGGATTGGCCCGGACTACGCCCGCGCCCATTACCTCAAGAATGGTCTGATCATCCCGCGATGACAGCACCTTATGCGCCCCGCCCGGTCCCAGAAAATGTGATAGATATAGTCGCCCCGCATCGATACGATGCCCTCGCGCACGCAGAAAGGTTTCGTTTTCACGGGCCAGGTTCTGAACCATCTCGCGCGACAATGTCGGGTCCTTGCGCAGATCCAGCAGATCAGCGCGTGACATGGTACGCGTCAGATCAGGGCGATAATCGCGCATCATCCGTAACCACGTGCTTTCAATAAACTGCCCCAGACCCGTCGCCGTTGACAGCGGGTTCTTGGCATTGGCGTTACCGGCGCTTTCCACGCGAATGATCTGCTCGGTCAGCGCCTCCACAGCATCTGACGCCACCAGCGTGCCGCCCCCACCCCCAAGCGAAAACGGATCAACAGGCGCTCCATTCAATCGGAATTCGAAATGCAAGTGCGGCCCGGTAGACCGACCTGTCGTACCCACATATCCAATCACGTCGCCCGCGCGCACTGGCCTGCCCTCGACGGCTGCCGGGTCGAACCGATCCATATGGGCGTAGCGCGACTGCAGCCCCTCGGCGTGGTCGATATAGATGACATTCCCATAGCCGCCACCATTACCCACAAAAGCGAATTTGCCATCACGCGCCGCAACAATCGGTGTGCCCGTCGGCGCCGCCCAGTCCACACCACCATGCAACCGCACCTCTTTCAGGATTGGGTGAAACCGTGGTCCGAAAGGCGATGACAAGGTGCCGCCTTTGACGGGGGTCACAAAGTCGGCGCCACCGCCACGCAGCCCGCGCGGGGTATAGCAGGCGTATTCGTCAAGACCGGCTCCACCGGATTTTCGCGCCACGTAACAGGGCATATTGCCAGATGGCCCGTTGATGGCCGCATAGGCAATCTGCGCCGGTCCATCGCCCAAACCGGGGGCATATAGCAGGGTCACCATATCACCGGGGGCCGCGACAGCCTCGAGATCGTAGGCTTGGGACAGCATCACGATCAACTCTCCCACAAGCGCGGTCGGGACCTCACTGCGGATCACCGCGCTATAGACGGCATCAAGCAGGCGATAGTCCTGCACCGCATCGTCAAAGCTGTCCCGATTGGGGGAGGCCAGGGCCGGTAGGTCATCCTTTATCCAGGGGTTGCTGGCTTCGATATAGCCGACCAGCCCATAACGGGAGAGCGCGCCGATATACCCATCCGGGCCAAAGATGGCTACGTGAACAGGGGTTTGCTGGTTATCAATCCGGCGATGACGCACCGCCACGATACTACCCGCGGCCAGCCCATCCTCGGTCGTGATGCCAGCAAGTGCGGGGAATGTCGCCATGGCATCGCGCGCCACCTTGGCGGCAATCCCTTCGTCAAATTCATTTGCCGTCAGCAGATCCTCCAACGACCGGGGATACTCCAGCCGCACGACCAGATCGCGAGAGACCCGCTCGCGCTCGGCCTCTGGACGCACAAAGGCGATGGATGTCGTGTTCTGGACCCGCGTGGTCACATAGGTCGTCGGCATCGCATCGTCAGCCCCCCCGACCGCGTCGCCCCAACTGTTATCGTCATCCGTGACGATGACCGTTTCTTCGGCGCTTTCTTCCGGTACTCTCGGGATTAGCTCAGCCAGATTCGGCTGACTGTCCAGCGATCTGCTGCGCTGGGCCTGAAAAAAGGCGAAATCTTCTCGGCTTGACGGCAGCGCGGTCATCAACCGGCTTTCGCGCACCACCAGATCCTCGGTAATCAGGGCAAAACGTCCCGAGCGGGGCTGGCCGAACCGTGCCGGATCCAATGCGGGCGGCCCGGCGACCTGGCGCCGGGCCACCGCATCGCTGGTTTCAAAGCGCAAGATCATTGGATCGCCGGCAATATCAACAAAGGGTGTCGCGAGCCGGACACCCTGACCGGTTGTCACATCTTCGATTTGGGAAATCTGCTGATCATCACTGTCGCTTGCTTCAGCGATGGACAGGTCCGGATCAATGGCAGGCCCGCTGAAAAGCCAGACGACGAGAGCGGTAACAACTGCAACACCGCAAAATCCGCCCACGACGATGGCGGCCAACCTGATCTGCCGCTGGGTCTTGCGCCGTTTGGCGGCGGCACGGGATTGGCGGAACTGCGGGTCAACCTGCATCCGTAAACAGCCCTACCGGAAGATGCCGGTGCCGGTGCTGCGGTTGATCGTGCGCGACGGTTGTTGCTGCTGCGTCGGCTGTTGTTGCGTTTGCGCAGGCTGGGTCCGTTGCTGCGTGCGCGGCTGCGTTGTTCGGGTTGTCTGCGTCGCGGTCGGGCGTGCCACAGCCTGCGCAGGACAGCTCACATCATCCCTTATCATGATCTGGCGAAAGATCGACACATCAGCGTCCTGCGATGGTGAGGCCGCCTCCAGTTGCTCATAATACCGTCCAACAGCCGCCCGGGAGCCTGGGCCCCATGCGCCATCGATCCCTGAATTGTAGCAGTTCATCCGTTGCAGCTCTGTCTGCAGGGCCACCACAAGCTCTGCCGCGGGCGGATCAAAGGCACCACCGTCAACCAGTGTGGCAAACAGTTCGGGATTGTCGTCGCGCAAGGCCCGACGCCCAGCGATATCCGTATATTCTATGGTAGACCCGGACACCGGCCCTGTGGGTTCTGTCACTGTGGGAAAGGCAACCTCGGTCGGTTCGATCAACCCGACGATGATTGACGGGCGCGGCAGGCCACCGGCACCGGGAACAGCGCGGGTGGTGTTGGTCGAAACCTGCACCGGCGTTGGGTTTCGCGGTGCAAGCGAGGCGCTTTGCTGGACCCGCGATACTGCGTTTGTCACCGGGGCGAGGGTTGCCCCGCCGGTTGCGACCGGTCTAACCGGGGAGGTCAGCACCACAGTCTCGGTCGTCACGATCTGCGGTATGGTTGCCTGCTGACCGCTCCCTTCTCGGTCAACGGCAATCCCCGCCGCTTCCCAACTGGCAAGCATCTGGGCCTGCGCCTGCGGGCTGAGGCTGTCGAGCATGCGATAATCATCCGCTGTCAGGCGAATTCCCGATTCCACATTGCGAAATATAAACGGCGCCGACAGCGTCGACATGGTGGCCACATTGGTGCCCTCGAACGAAGTCGCCAGATCAAGGCCGGGGATCAAAAGCCGTTCCAGCATCACCTCGGTCAAGGATTGATCCAGATTGGTACACGCCACGCCCACCGGCATGGATGAGGCCACGAACAGTCCATCAGTGGCGGGCACCGGTCCGATGCCAACATATGTTGCCGTGGCATCGTTGGCCGCAGGCGCTTCTTCGTCATCCACCGGTATCGCCGAAGGCTCGACCGGGGTTTCGGGCACGACGGGATCTAGGCAGACGTCCAGAAACACCAGGGTGGCATCGCGGGTCCCAGCCCCTGCGCGCGCCATGGCATCATCCAGTTCAACCGCATCACGACCATTGGTCGTCATCAGGCGGGTCTGGCCATTTTCGACAATCGACCGTCCCGCGAAATAGATCACGACAGGCCCGGCCTGTGCCTGCAGCCGGTCAAGCGCGGTTCTGATATCGGTCGCATCAGGGTTTTCCAGCCGATTGACGGCATAGCCCAGCCCGAACAGTGCTTCCGACACGTCCTCGGCCCGGGTGCGGACGTCGCGCCGTGCCTCTGCGCCCTGATAGGCGTGGTTGACGATGATCAACGCCTGCTCGGCCATCGCACCGGTACCCGGCATGGCCAGGCCCAAAACAACCCCAAGTTTCAATGCTATGTCACGTGCTGTTGGCATCATCTGTCTGAAATCAGTGTAAACTCTGTCCATGATACTAACCGATCCGATCACATCAGGCTATGGCGGAGCGGCCAGAAAGAGGGTCCAGCGTTCGGTTTCCTGTGTGTCGACCTCAAGATAGTCCGCATCCAGATAGCCGCGCACCAGACAATCGCGTTCGCCGCGAATGACGAACCGCTTGGGCGCGATGCACATGGATTTGGTCCCCTGCAGGATTTCGTTGCCAAAAACATCCTGCGCAAAGACATAGATATAGCGGGCCTGCAGCGCCTCGCGGACAACATTGGCACATTGATTGGGGCCGACCGTCCACCACCCACGGGTGACAAAATCAGTGTCTTCGTACTGGCCCACAGCAACATTCACGACGTCAAACGACTGATTGCAAACGGCAAATGCGGCTGACGCCGGACGTGGCCAGATGAGCAGCGCGACGAATCCTGCAAAGAAATAACACCGGGCAGATGATAAATATGTCGCCTTCACTTTGCCTTATTACCGCCAATTGCTTCGCGTAGCATCATAATCTGATAACCCCGTTATCGAAATTTACTGCTCTTCCCAAGTCTTTCTGTTATAGACTGGTGGCAGGGGCCTAAGGAAAAGGAGGATTGTCAGCCATGGCACATCCTTGGAACGCGAAAATTGCGGGTGTGGTATTTGCCTGCGTGACCAGTGCGATTCCCGCTGCAGCATTTGCGCAAGGCTTTGATACGGCACCTTCGGGATCCTTTACATTCGGCAGCTTTGGCGCGGCGCAGGTTGATGACCTCCCGCTCGAGATTTCCGAGGATTCGACGCCGACACTGCCTCCGCTATCGACGACGGTGACGGAGCTGGGCACGACACCTGCACCTGTCCTGGCCGATGTTCAGTCCGTCCGCGTACAGCCACGTCGCATCCAAAACACCTGGTCAATCGGCGTCTTTCGCTAAAGGCGTATTGACAGCGTTGGGCTGATACGGCCCAATCCCTCGCATCGCTTTCTGCGTGAATATGCATGCATATTCACACCCAATGATCCGAGTTGAGGGACCAGATGACTTTCAAAAACGCCATTTCCTGCCTGACCGCAGCTATTCTGACCGTGGCGCCCGCCATCGCACAGGACGCCGCGCCCAGTTTTTCGCTTGACCTGAACACAGTGGCCGACACCGAACAGGGTGGTTGTCGGCTGACTTATGTCGCCGCCAATCGGACTGGTCAGGCATTGAACTCGGTATCTTATCAGGTGGCAGTTTTCGACGCGCAGGGGATTGTGACTGACCTGCTGGTCCTTGAGTTCGGGTCTCTGATCGAAGGTAAAACCAAGGTGGTGCAATTCGATCTTGCCGGGCGTGGCTGTGCTGATATTTCGCGCATTACCGTCAACGAAGTCGCGGAATGTAGCCTTGCTGACGGAACAACTGGCGATTTCTGCATGACCGGCCTAGAAACGGCCTCGCGCGGGGCCATCCAGTTTGGCATCTGAACCGCCGCGTCCTGATGTCCGTTTAACAAGGTAACTTTCATGAACGCCCCGGATCTTTCCGCCCTGAACGCGCCGACCATCGTTGTCTTCGCGGCCCTTGCCATCATGTCGGTCATGGCCGTCACCGTCGGCTTTTTCAAAACCTTCCAGTTCGCCCGTCTGGGCGTCGGCCAGAACAGCAGTGCTGAGGCGATCTTGAACGATTGGCTTGGCGGCCGGTCGGACAAGGCGATGCAACTGGCATCCGGCCGCAAATCCGTGCTGGCCCGTGTTTTGCAGGCGGTTTTCACCGGCCTGCGCGCACGCCCCGATGACCAGAGCTTTGCAGAAGAACTGGGTCGCCAAACCGCAATTGTCGAACTGTCAGCCATGACCAGCCGGATGCGCCTGCTGGAAACGGTTGTGCAGGCCGCGCCGATGCTGGGCCTTCTGGGAACGGTGATTGGGATGATTGATGCGTTCAGTACCTTGTCCACCGCCGAAGGTGCGGTTGATCCCGCCCTGCTTGCCGGCGGCATCTGGACCGCGTTGACAACAACCGCCGCCGGGCTGGCCATTGCGTTGGTCACTTTCTTCGTGGCCACCTGGCTGGAAGGGCGGATCGAAACCGAACGCCAATCCATTGAGGCCCTGATATCAGCGGCAATCAATGGCCGCGTGGACGCCAAAACCCCCTGATGTCCGAGGTCGCGAGGGCATATACATCGCGCGAGCATCCGGTGATGCAACCGCGATCGGCATCGCGTTATCGCTTTGCCCTGACCCCGCTGGCCGATGCGATGTTTCAGCTTTTGATCTTTTTCATGCTGACATCCAGCCTGACGCCTTATTCCTTGCTGACAATACGTAGCGGCCCGGAGGCCGGGACAGTGGCCAGCGATCCATCTGCAGAACCCGCAGATGAACCGGCACTGCCCGGCGAAAACGCCCAGTTCTGGACAATCAGCCAAGGCGAGGTCACCGCAAACGGCACGCGCTTTCCCCTTGATCAGCTGCCCGCCTTGGCCGCCGCCCTGGGTCAGAACGATCAGGCAGAGGTGATCCTGATCATGGAAAGCTCTGCACAGGTGCAGGACCTGACATCGGTGCTGGAGGCACTGACCAGCGCCGGTGTGACATCCGTACAGATCGCAGAAACCGGGGGGCAGCCATGATCCGCGCCCTGCCCAAACGCCACGCAAGCCGGGGCATGGACGTGTCGCTAGCCATTGTGAATATCGTCTTGCTGCTGATCTTTTTCTTTCTGGCGACCGGGCAATTGCTGAACCCCCCAACCCAGGGGGTCGAGATTTCAGAAACGACTGAATTGCCGCTGGATCAGTTGCCCGCCCCAATCCTGATCGTGCGTGACAACGGCAATTGGGAACTGAATGACAGCGACGTCAATCCGGATATTCTGGGGGCAGCGATCGCCGAACTCGAAGCGCCCTTTACCCTGCATGTGCTGATCGGGCGCGATGCCCCGGCAACCAGCCTACTGGATATTCTTAACCGGCCGGAGCTGGAAGAGGTCGAGATCAAACTGGTCACCCTGCGCAGAACGGCTCGTCCATGATCTTTGCAAACAAGACAAGGCGGACATTACACTGGGCCGAAGCATTTGGCGCATCAGCGGTCGTGCATCTGGGGGCAGCAATCCTCGTGTTTGATCTGCTGGACGGGTTCAGCGTGTTCGATCCTCGTGAAGAGCCCGAGCCAGAGATTATCATCACCAGCATCATCCTTGAAGGTGAACTGGCACCAGCGCCCGAACAACCGCTGACAAACGACCCGCTCAGCGAAACGCCGACCGAGCCGGATGTGCCCGAAACACCGCCCGACGAATCCGATCCGGCGCCCGACGAACCCGTTGAACAGCCGACAGAGCCTGACCCGGACCCGGACCCGGCGGATATCGCCAATATGGTACCCGAAACACTGGCACCGGTAGACACGCAGACGATGACGGCCTTGCAGCCTGAAAACCAGCTGCGGCCCGAAGACGGATCAGCGGTCCCAATCGCCCCCCGGGCAACCACCGTACTGACGCCCCAATCCGGCACGGTGATTGCGGCTGTCCCTGCGACGCGCCCTGATACAGGCAACACAAACACGCTGCAGCCACGCCAGACGATTTCGACCGTCCCCACACCTGCAACGCAACAGGCACCAACACCGCAGGGCGACACGGCCAGCGGCGTTGTCAACGAATTGATCACGCGCATCCGGGCGCGGCTTGCCGATACATGCTTGCTGGCTATTCCGCAGCAAGGCAGCAATGACATCCCGGAACTGGTGCTGATGGGATCGAATGAAAATAGCATGCGGGCCTTGGCCGATGCGGTGCTCGCCGATCTGACCCCACAACCGACGCAGCGGCGGGTATTGATCGACAATCGCCAATGCGCGGCGCTCAATTTCGCACGGGAAAACCGGAACTACCCCACATTCAGACTGTCGATCAGTCTTGATGAGACTTCAATCGAAAGCGGCACGGAATTGTCCGGCACGATCGGAAATGCGGCGGGGCGTTATGTTTCGCTGCTGCTGGTAGATGACAATGGCGTCGTGCAAGACCTTGGCGATGAGCTGACTTTTACGAGTGGAGAAGCGCGATTTGACGTGATCCTCACCCGTGATGGAAATCCACGTGACACCAGCCAGACGCTGGTTGCGCTGGCCACAAACACACGCCCGACAACGTTGAACGAACAAAACGGACAAAGTGCCGATATCTATTTCGCAGCTCTGCGCGAAGAACTGGGGCCGGACACCCCGATGGTCCTGCTGTCCTTCGACGTGCGCTAGGGTCTCAAGTCAAAACCAGCAAGCGCAATACCGGCGTTGGTATCGCCGCGCCCTTTCAATTCGGTTTCGATCAATGGCAGAAGGGCCGCAGCACTCATTGCTGGCCCTGCAGCTGCGGCCGCGATCAGTGGGCTGTCTGATACCAGCGCGATCACCAGCTGCGGGGTTTCCACATCGCCTTCCTCTGCATTCAGGCCAAAGCTGAAAGTGGCACTGCCATCGGCCTGTTCCTCCAGCCGGTCCGTCAGATTGTGGACGCCACCCTCGGTTGACACCCAGGCCAACCAGACCGGCCGTCCGCTACGGTTGCTGACCTTGCCCACAATTGACCCGCCGCTACGCATCACGCCGGAATCCAGCACCAGCGCAGGAGGGGCGGTGTCTACCGTGCGCATCGCATTTGCAAGCTCAAGCGCGGGGCATTGGGCCTGACTGACCAGATGCTCTGAAATTGTGGGCCGCGCCCCGAAAATCCGATCATAGGCATCTGCCAGACCTTCAAACGCCCCGGCGGTTGATGAGAACGCGGCAATTGTTCCGCTGTTGGATCCGGCGGTCAGCCGGGTTGCAAAGACGCAAGGATCGTCTGACCAGGCGGCCAGAAACCCTTCGCGCGTGTCAGGACCCAGACCAGCCGTTACAGGATCAATACCGTCCGGTTCGGGTATCGTCACAATATCATCCGGTGATCCAAACAACCCCTGCTGCCAGGCAAGAAATCCGCCAATCCCGGCAAAGACCAACAAGACCAGAAGCCAGCGCAGAATGGCGCTATTGTTTTCAGGTTCCGGTTCCGTCTGCGGTGTGACTTCAAGGCCTGAGTTGTGCCCAAAGGGGCTGGATGACTCCGTATCGGCCGCGATCCCGCCGAAACCGCCCGTCGTCGCGCCAAAGCCGCCGGTTGTCTGTGATCGTCCGGGCGGCTGCCGCAGACCTGGCACGGCAACAGGTGCCGGAGCGGGAGACGCATCACTGGTCGCGACCGGCTGGGCCTTGCCGTATTTCGCCGGGATCGCTGCGGGATTATCCAGCAGCGCAATCACATCCGACATCCGCGCGGGCCGGTGCGCCGGGTCAGGCTCCAGCATATGGGCCAGAAGCGGTCGCAAGGCGGGGTCGATATCGCTGAGATCCGGAATTTCACGCCGGGCATTCACCGCCTCGACAATGGAATTGCCCATCTCCAGCGCCTTGCCCCGCAGCGCCGCAGCCATCATCAGGCCAAGGCCATATATGTCCGTGCGCGGGCCAATCTCGCCCCCGAAATGGCCGAGTTGTTCGGGCGAGATGTATTTGAATTTGCCCGCAAGCTGGCCGTGCAGCGTGCTTTCCGCCATTTCGGCCGACTTCGCGATGCCAAAATCGATCAGTACGGCGTCTTCAACTGATCCGTCGCGCAGCATGACATTGTCAGGGGACAGATCGCGATGGATCACCTCCATCTGGTGCGCCCGGTCAAGGCCTGCGGCCACGCGGCGCATCAGCCCCACCGCCTGTTGCAGCGTCAGGGGGGCAACATCGCGGATATGATCGGACAGCGCGATGCCTTCAATGAACTCCATGATCAGGCAGAACCGGTCCAGATCGGCATCGCGGACAAAGTTGTAGTAACGCACGATCGCCTGATCCGATAACTGGCACAGCACCTTGGCCTCGCGCATGAACAGGGCCGCGACCTTTTCGTCATGGGCGAGTGATTGCAGGACAATCTTGATCGCCACGGCATCGCCGGTGAACACGTTCTCGCCCCGAAACACCTCGCCCATGCCACCGGCGTTGATCAGTTGCTTGATCTCATAATTGTTGTTGATCAGCGTCCCGATGGGCACCGGAACCTGCTGCGCCTCGGGTACCGGAGTCGATGGTTTCGGCATCGGGGCCGCGGGCGGGACCGAAGCTGCTGGTGGTGCTGTCGGGTCGGGCAGGGCCGGGGGACCGGTCGCTATTTCCGTCCGATCATCAACGGGCGCAATTTCGGTCTTGTCATCCGCTACGGGCCGCGGTTGCGCGATCTGTGTCCGGTCGTCGTCATTTGGGGGATTGGTCGGTTCGTCTGCCATGCCACCCCCTAGTAATCAACCGCCGGGGCGACAAGCTCTGCCGCGCTGAAACGCAGGACCACGGCGGTGACATTGTCCTTGGCACCCCGATCCAATGTCTGCGTGATCAACCCGTTGCAAATCGCCTGCGAAGCCATACCTGAGGCCAAAGCCCGCGCCAAATCGTCGTCGCTATTATGTTCCGTCAGCCCGTCAGAGCACAGCAGGAACATATCGCCATCCTGCAAATCGCCAAAAGTAGCGTCGCAATTCGGTTCCTCACTGACCCCGATAGCGCGGGTGATCACGTTCTTGCGCGGCCAGTGTTCAGCTTCCTCGGCAGAGATCAGCCCGGCCTCCAGCAATTCGCGCACTTCTGTATGATCCTTTGTCTGCTGGGTCAGAGCACCATCGCGCATCAGATAGATGCGGCTGTCACCCGACCAGACACAGACATATTCATTGTCATAGGTCAGCAAACCGACAAGCGTGGCCCCGACAGTCACACCGCCCAGCGCATTGGCATGATCCAAAATCCGGCCATGGGCGCGGCGCAACCGCTCCATGAACCTGGCCTGCAGATCCTCAGTTGAACTGCCATACCCGACCGATGACAGCTCGGCCACGATAGTTTGGCTCGCGAAATCGCCGGCATCATGGCCGCCCATACCATCGGCGACCACCCAGACACCGAATTCGGGCTTGGTCAGATAGCTGTCTTCGTTGTGGTCGCGCACGCGACCTGTATCGGTCGCCGCACCGGTTTCGATGACAAAGTAATCGGTCTGGACGGTCATGGCTGCCCCCCTTTCGGACGAACGGGTGGCGTATATTCCGCACCCATCATCCAGGCAAAGACTGCCGCACCGGGCAACCCATCCGTCACATAAAGTGCTGCCGCCTCGGACGAGGCGCGCCAAAGATAGGTGCGCATCGCGCAGGCCCGCGCGCGATCTGCCTCGGCCACATCGGACCACAGCCGGGTGACATCACCATCCTGTCTGGCGGCCCAAAAATCCGTGGCTGGCAATGGTTCCGCACTGTCTACGTTCGGCAGCATTTCGGCCGCAAACACGGCCGCCATGCCACGGGCATCTTCACCACCGCGCTCATAGGTGGCGAGGAAGTTGTCGATGCGATCATAATAGGCCTGATCAGGATCGATGGAGGGGGCAGCAATCGCTGCTCCCTCGACCCCCGCCAGCAGGGGGAACCGGCGTCCGACCTTGTCACGGGTGGCGGTCATTGTTCCACAAAATCCGCGCCCGTCTGGCGTCAGTCCAGGACCAATCCAGATGCGCATTTGCGGGGCGGCGTCATAATGGGCCTCCCACGCATCAGCCACACCGTCGCGCAGGTCAGGCAGCATGGCGTTCAGCCAGTACTCCAGGTAATCGGCCAGCGGCTGCGACAGCCCTGCTGTCACAAAGTCACCAAACGCCGGATGCTTGCCGTAGAACCCGGCTAAAACAGCCGGTGCATCCTGCATATGAGGGGCAGCCTGGCTCACCAATCAATCCACGGTCTGCGGGCAGGTGAAACGGGTCAGATCGGTCATAGTGAACGGGTTAAAGCCGGCGGCAAAGGTCAGGTCAAAGATGAAGGTCCTGCCGGAGTAGGTGTGCGTCAGCTGGACACCATTGCCTAAAGGCTGGCGTGATCTAGCATCACTGATAAAGTTGATAATAGTCCAAGGCCCACCCGACCACAGCTTCACCTGTGAAGCGGCATCACCAAAATCCGCGTCTGAATCCAGCCGTGTCGTGATGCCCGAGCCCGGCCATCTTACCGACTGCGCAGAGCCGTCTTGCTGCAGCTCCACTCTGGCATTGTTGATTTCCAGAATAAGTGTTTTGATCTGCTTTGTTCCCTGATCGATCTCTTGCGGATTGACATCAATGATCACCTCGGGCTGCGACCCACCGGCCGGAAAGAATGCGCGCTGGATTGCATTGGCTCGCTCAAACTGCAGCAGCATATTCGCTGACAGGCGTCCGGCCAACGGGCTTTCGGGGCGCACCTCATACCCGTCGCTGGTCCGGTTCACATGCCGATCCAGATATTTGTCATAATATCTTTGCATCGTCCCGTTTGGGCCAAAGAAACCGGCGAAATTCTGTATCGACACGTGGGTGGAACTGTTTGGATTGAAAGGAAAGTAACCCTCAATGAACTGCTGACATTCGTAGCGGACGGTATTTGACAGCTCGTTATTCATCTCGGTTATGCTCGACTCGGTCGCTTCGCTCTCGAAATCCCGCTTCGCGTCTTCCAGAAAACGGGCAACTGTCGGTGGAATGCTCGAGTTGTATCGCGTCAGATCGCTCAGCAGACCGGGCAACAACTGATCCTCGACACTGCTTCCTGTTTGCGCCGCCGCCCGGCGGTTATCGCGCACATTTGAAAGTGCGGTCATGATCACATCAATGGCGCGGCCGCTGGGCCCATCCTCTACCAGTTGGTGCCACATGGCGAACCGGTCCTCGATCCGCTCCGCCTCGCGCCGAGGACCCTGCGGACCGCTGCCGCCGACCTGCTGCTGGTTTTTCGCACTGTTGCTGGCCGCCTCAAGCAGGATGCGCTGCAACCCGCCAGAGGTTTGCTTGAACCGCTGGAACAACTGGCCACCCACGTCGGCCCCAACATCGCCGCTGGCGATGGCGGTGGGGTCAATGCTCTCCAATTCGTCCAGAAATGTGGTCAATTTGGTTTCCCGGCTCACGGCGTTCGCCAGCCGCAGAATGGGCGATGCAGGCGAAGACGCCGTTGCAAGCGCGTTGTATTGCGGCGGATCGCCGGCCATGTTGTTGAGCTGGATACGGCCCAGCATGGCATTCCAGGCTGCCTCGAAATCGTTGGCATAGCGGCGCTGCAGCGCCTGATCGAGGCCTGCAAGCTGCGCATCAAAGCTGACGGCATTGGCCTGCTCACCCAGAACCCATTTATCATTCTCAAGGATGTTTTTGACGTCGATCAGCTGATCGAGAAAGAAGAACCAGTAGCCATCGAACGTATAAAGCCCCGGTACCGTCAACTCTGCCAGATCGCTGCCGTCATTGGTCGAAAAGATGACCGATGTTTCCGGCCGTGTCTCTTCCACCAAGCTGAATTCCGTATAGGATGAAAACCGTGCCCGATCCAGAATGGTGGCATAGGCCTGATCGGCAAGCGACATCTGCACGATGGCACTGCGTGCCAGCGTCACAGCGGCATCGTCAATCGGGATGGAAACCTCTCGTGTATCGTCAAGCTCCAGCATGTTTGCCAGATGGGTGCTCAATTGTCCGCGTTCACCGGCGAGGCCGATGCTGCCATAGTTTTCGTCCCAGACCGCCTCGAACCACGACTTGATGGCATCATCATCCGGGCGTGGCCCTTGCCCGGCAAGCAGCATGTAGACTTTCAGCGCACGGAAGATTTCGGCAGGGTCACCAGCCGCGCGTAGTTCGGGCAGCCGCCGTTCGACATCCAGCACCAGACGCGGGCGCAGCATCTGTTCCAGCGCGTCACCATAGGATTTCTGGGCAGAGTTCTGGA
This sequence comes from uncultured Paracoccaceae bacterium, assembly GCA_947488175.1. Taxonomy (GTDB): domain Bacteria; phylum Pseudomonadota; class Alphaproteobacteria; order Rhodobacterales; family Rhodobacteraceae; genus Yoonia. The sequence continues at coordinate 382,897 of CANKYO010000003.1, read as the reverse complement.
TGCGCCCGATCTGACGCAACCCAAATCCGTTCCACAATGTTGGTTCGGCCTGATTGCCATAACCTGCAGGCATCAGCCGCATCCGTTCCAGATAGGGCAAGACGGGCAGCGGATCCCAATCCTCGATCTCTGATCGGGCCAGTTCCTGCTGGGCTTCATTGGCATAGCGCGCGGCCTGCGCGTCGACATTGTCGACAAGCGTCTTGTTCTGCCAAAAGCTGAAACCAAAGGCAGCCAAAAGCCCGGCTGTCGTCAATCCAATCGTTGAAAGCCCCAGAATGCGCAGGATCTTGGCGCGCCGCACCGCGCGCGCATCATGCCCGACCCAGTCGCGTTCCTCAAAAATCACGCGGCGTAGCAGGTCATGCAGGAAAAAGCTTTTCCCCTGCCCCGACATGAACGATGGCGCAAAGGCCCCCGGCGCCTGTTCATTGCGTGACATCGCCCCCAGCACCTGATCAATAGGCGTGCCTTCTTGTGTGCCGGATGTGAAATAGAACCCCCGCAATATGGCACTGGTCTTGTAGCGCGTCGGCTCAAACACCCGGCGCAGGAAATCGGTGACATTGTCGCGCAAGAGCGCCATCTGCCCCGGCAGACCAAAGATTGCGACGCGGCTGATGCCGTCAGGTTCTTCGGTCAGCCGGTCCATCAATTCGTCCGACAAGCGCGACACCAGCAGATCAAACTCCGCCGGGACCTGTTCATGGGTCAGCGCCTTGCGATCCTTCGTCTGGAACGTCACGCCCCACACGGCCTTGCGCCGGTTCAGACTGAAACTGCTGAAGTACTCGCGGAACCCTGAAATCAGGTCGCATTTGGTGAACAGCACATAGACGGGAAAGTCGATGCGCAGCTTTTCATGCACCTCGCCCAGACGGGCGCGCACGATCTCCGAATGCTTGGCCAGTTCTTCAGGCGTCGCATTCATCATATCCTCGACCGAAAAGGCGAGGATCACGCCGTTGATCGGCTGATTGGGTCGGGATTTCTTCAACAGATCCAGGAATGACTGCCAACTGCTTTCATCCGCCGTCTTGTCGCTGTCCTGCGTGGTATAGCGGCCAGCGGTATCAATCAGGATCGCATCCTCGGCAAACCACCAATCGCAATAACGGGTGCCGCCAAAGCCGGACACAACACCTGCGTCATCTGCATTCGACAAGGGGAATTCGATACCCGAATTACGTAGTGCGGTCGTTTTGCCCGCGCCCGGCGGGCCGATGATTACGTACCAAGGCAGATCATAGAGGTAAGACGCGCCACCCGATTTCTTCAGCGTGGCCAGGGCATCATTCATCCGTTCAGCCAGAACCGCGCCATCGCCTTCCGGCTCTGCCGGTGTCAGCGCATCCTCAATCTCACGTGCGGCGGCCCGCCGTTTGCGCCAGCCCAGTATCTGGAACAAAAGGATGGTGCCGACGATCAACCCGATCAACGTCGCTCGCAGCCAGACCGTCGCCAGGAAGGGCACGCCAATCATCGGCAGCCCGAACCAGATCGCGACTATGACACAGATGATCCCCAGAATAATGGCGGGAATGCGCATCCAGGGACGCCAGCGCAGGAAACGGAACACGATGCGAAAGATGTTCAAAACGTACCCTCCCGGGCAAGCAGGATTTCAACACGGCGGTTCAGCGCCTTGCCTTCGTTGGTATCATTGCCGGCAATGGGTTGCGTTTCGCCTTTGCCTTCAACCGACAGACGGCCAGATGCAGCGCCACATCCGGGTGTGACTTCGTCGATGGGAACCTGGACGGTTTGTCCATCCGCCCCGGTCATCGCGAAAGTACCGCCATCACACGGCTGATCCACAAGACCTTCGCGCAGGATCGTCGCCACCGACTCGGCCCGCGCCACCGACAGTTCGGTGTTGGTCTTGTATCGGCCGCGACCGGATAAGGGATCGCTGTCGGTGTGGCCGACAACCCGGATTGGTCCGGCTTCACTATTCAAAACGTCGATGATGTCGGGGGCGACATCACGAAAGGCCGGTGATAGCTCTGTGCTGCCACGGTTGAATAACAAAGCGTTCCCGACACGAACAAAGATAAAATCACCCTGAATGCCAACTTCGACCGATCCGTCTGCGATCAAATCTGACAACGCAGTCGAAATACGTTCCAACTGCGTTTCATCCGGCGGTGGCGGCACGAAAGGTTCGATCTCGAAACTCCGCACCAGATTGATGGATCCCACATTGGGGTGCATGGTATTCAGCTGGGTCGCGACCGCATAACCATCGCGGTTGATCAGTGTTGACAGCGTCGCAAACGTGCCGACCAGCAATACCGCCGCTATACTGGCGTAAATCCACATAGGCAGTCCGCCAAAGTTGCGGCGGCCCGTCAGCGGCACACCGGTCCAATGGACCGAAATATCTTCGTCCGGGCGCGGCTTGACCCGGCGCAGGGTTTCGTAAATCGCGGACCGGATGCGGGAAAGCTCGACCGCGCCATTGGGGGCGGTGCGATACTGGCCCTCAAACCCCAGAGACAGACAGGTCAACATCAGTTCCAGCAGGTCAAAGCGCTGGCCGGGGGCCTGCATCGCCTTCTCGGCCTCCTGAAAAAATCCGACCCCGGAATCGCGGCGCTGAAAGAAGCGGGCCACCATGGAATACTGAATCCAGACACCTCGGTCGGCCCCCGGCAGGTTTTGCACGATGTCGTCGGCGGTGCCGCACAATGCGTATTTTGCGACCTGCGCTTCATGCGGATCGGCCCCCCCGGCGATGGCATTACCCTCGTAATCGTTCAATTCGCGGGTGACATGCTCCATCAGGGGCTGGGCCTGCATTTCGACCATGCCAGTGCGCAGGCGGCCAAACAGGATCAGCAGATTGGCGGCAGCGGCCAGCAACGGGTTGCTCGGCCCGCCCTTGCCCAGTCCCTTGGCGCGCAATGCCTCTTGCAGGGAAATGCGTGGCGTCTGGATCGGGGCGGATTGTGGTGTATCGCTGGGAATGTCGGGAAAGAAACCGTCGCTGGGCGCGCTCTTGCGGCCCATATCGCCGCCCGGCTGTGGAACCGCCCCGCCAAGCCATGTATCGCCACCTTGCGGCGCGGGGCGGCCAAACGGATTGGGATTTGACGGAGGCGGCACTGCACCGCCGATGACGGTCCGGTCACCGCTGGGCGGTTTGGGCCGCGGCCCGGGAAGTGGGCCACCAAATACCGTCTTGTCGTCGTCGTCAGACATCACGCTTTCTCCGGTATCGCCCAAAGCTCCAGTTTCAGCTCGGGCCAATCACCCGCGAAATGCATCCCAATGGCCGGAGCCATCGAAAACTCCTGCCAAAGCGGGGTTTTCTTGTCCAGCAGGAAGTAGACGTTGCTCGATACCACTCTGATCTGTCGGGGTGGATTAGGCAAATGCATCAGGCTGATGCCCGGCAGGTTGTTCTTGACGATCTCGGACATCCGGGTGTTCGGGCCAACCTTGCACAATTCCGGAAATTGCTGCTGCACCTGAGTCAGCGGCTTGCCGGTTTCGACCTCGATCACGAAAGTTGCGTCGCGGAACAGGTTGCGGTCGGCCACTTCGGCCAGGAACGAATTCTGACGGACCTGACGCAGGTCCAGACGCACCGCACGGCCAACATCGCGGCTCAGCAGACGTTGAATATCCTGTACGACGGGCGTGAAGGTTTCCTTCAGATCGCCATGGTCATAGGGTTTGTATTCGCGCGCCATCCGTTCGGCGTTGTCAAAAGTGGCCAGCTCACCGGCAAATCCGACCAGCTTCTCGTAAAGCCGCTCTGGGTGAACGGCGCGCCCGTGACTCATATGCCGCAACACACCGATTTCGCGGTTAAGCGTCATCAGCATAAGGTAATCCGTGGCCTGCATCCCGCCACCTGATGAAGGATCAGAGGCATAGCGGGCCAGGCTGCCCAGCTTTGCCTCGATCCAGCCGATCACCCGGCTCAGATACCCTTCGACGACCGGGTGCACAGCCAATACCAGCGCGGGCGGCGGTACGGTTTCGTCTAGCGAAATGACGCCATCACGCACCTCGTTGATGCGCGCAATGCGTAGGCATTGATAGCCGGGTTTGGTGGATTTGCGAATGTCCAGTTCCAGACGCGGCACGGCGGTTTCGATCTGGTGCTCAACGCGCGAAGCGGAGGCATTATCGGCCACGGTATCGGATGAGAGGACATAACGGGTCGTCGCGGCATCGGGGCCAAGGCCCACATCCTGCCCGTTCTGGCTCAGGTCCGGCAGGGTCAGCCAGACGTAAAGACCCTTGGCATCCTCGGGCACCTCAACCGGTGTCGGCAGTGCGCCGGCATTCGGTGCATCAAACGGCGTGCCATCCGGCATGATCCCGACGATGCTGCGCAGGCCGATACGACCCTGCTGCGCCATGTCCCTGTCTATCGTCATCTCGGACAGGCCCCAGGGATAGGGTGTCATCACATCGGTCCGGCTCTGGATCAGCTTTTCCAGATAACGGTCACTTTGCTGCAAATGCTGCGGTTGCAGGAAAAGACCTTCTTTCCAGGCAACTTTGCTAAACCAAGACATGACAATCCAATCAATCAGATACGCAAGCTGGGGTTGTCCCCCGAAACACAAGTCTGAAACCTTGACCCGGCAGGGTCAAGGCAGGAACACCAGCATAGGGGCGTTTCAGGTACCGCTTAGAACTGAATGCGGAATTGGCCTGTGATCCCCCAGCTGTCCAGTCGCTCGCTTCCCCGCAAATCACCGCGCACACTCGCGCTAAGCTGTTTGGCACCCAATGGTGCATCCAACGGCAGGATCCGCAGATAATTCAGACCCGCGCTGATCTCGGTATAAGCGCCAAGATTTTCAGTGCTCACCGTCCGTGCACCAACACCAGAAATTGGGACGTATTCCGAAATAGGCTCATCCGCCATGTCGGTGTAGTAGGTCACGGTACCGAACTGGTTGATCGCCGATGTCCCGTCCTGCCCGAACACGCTGCGGGACAGAGTACCGCCAACGAAAACCGTTTCTGTCGAGAAATCGTTGATCTGAACAATATCGCCCTCATCAAAGACGATGGGGTCAGTGGACAGGTTGGTGTAGGCAAAACCGGCGGTCGGAATAAATGAGACATTGCTTTCGCCGAACGGGATCGCATAGCTGGCGGACCCGCTAAAGGTGGCCGCATCACTTCCGAACTCGCTGTCCGTCAGCCCAAGCCCTCCAAGACCGCCGACACCGGTGTTTGTGGCTGTGAAATTCGTTTGTTCCAAACGGTATTGCAGATCCACCGAGAACCGGTTGTAGGCACCCGTGATATAGACACCGGCATAGGCCTGGTCGAAGTCCACATCGGTGATGCTGGTTACGACGTCTGTCGCGATCAGACCACCTGAACCGTCGCCCGTGAGCGCCCGAACAGGTTGCTCTGTGGTCCCCTGGTTCACACCGGCGATACCCCCTACAGAGATATCCCAGCCGTCGAAGTATCCGTTGAAGCAAGCCAGATCACCGCCTGCCTGAAAACCAGAATAGTCCGCGCTGATATCGCTTTCAAAGCTAAGGTTGTCACCCCTTAGCGTGGTGATGTCACCGTTTGAATCGGCCTGACCACCAATCGCGCGCGCCCATGCGCCAGCGCCGCACGGATCTGGGTCATCATAGGCCAGACCGCTGACAAACGGGCTGGAGGGCCGATTGATCACGGATCCTATCAATGATTGGGTTAACACAACCGTACCAGCCAGCGCACCGATGCCCGGATTCAGCAGATTGCTAATGAAGTAATCTTCGCCGTTTTGGGTCGGGATATAAAGAACGGCCTCACTCAGACCGGGCAGGCCCCTCATCTCTAGCTGATAGTTGTTGGCTTGCGTGGCATCAGCATCAAAAACCAGGAGCGGATCGGCGAAATCAGCACCGGTATTGATGATGTTGAAATCGAGAATGACATTGCCGGTCACGGCACCCCCCGTGACCACGACTGTATCCGACAACGGGGTTTCGGTCAGTGGATCGGAGTCAGTATCGGACAGATCGACATCCAGCACAAAGGTACCGCTACCGCTCAACCCGCCCGAGATTGAGATCGTATCGGTTGCGTCCGCGGTGGTTGGCGTCGCGTTGGGCGATGTACTTACCACGCCGTTATTGACCAGACCATTTGCAAAGCTGAGATTGCCAGACTGCAAAAGGATCGCTCCGCCGTCGGCATTGGTCACCAGACCACCAAAGCGACCGTCATCAGCGGCGGTACCATCACCGTTGAAAAATACATCCCCGGCATTGGTGAAAGCACTGGTGAACCGCCCATTCAGGTTGATATCACCGCCGCTTGCATTGGTGATGCTCCCTGCGCCAGCGGTACCCAACGACCCGTCACTGGCAATGTCCAGCACGCCGCCGGACAGGTTGGTCAATGCGCCAGACACCGCCAGACTGTCGGCGGCGTCGATGGCATCACCCACCGACATCGCACCACTGTTGTTGATAACGGTCGCAGTGCTGACGCCATTAAACGTCGCATCGCCACCCAAATCGTTGGTCAGCGTGCTGCCCAGTGCACCGCCCAGAACCCGGACATCACCAGTTGTCTCATTTGTGATCGCACCATTCAGCGTACCCGCGACCTCAACCAGGCCGTTTCCAAAGTTGCGCAAACCTGATGTGAATGTGGCCGTGCTGGTGTCGGCGACGAATATCCCGCCATCCGCACCAGTGTCGCCGGTATTCTGGTTCGTCGCAGCACCGCCAACCGTGCCTGCGGCATTCACCACACCACCGTTATTGTCCAGTGTACCGGTAACGTTACCGTCAAGATTCAGCGTGCCGCCATCCCCGTTGGTGACATCTCCAGTCAGCGTAAAGGGCGCGTCAATCGTCGCATCGCCAGCATCGTTACGAATATCGCCTTGGGCATTTCCTTCAATGCGGATTTCACCACCTTCATTGGTAAAGCCATCATCAAAAACAGCAACACCGGCGATTGCGGCATTATCGGTGATAACGACCGTGCCGCCTTCGTTGACGGACGACGCCGTGGTGATCACACCCGCATCCATGTTGAAGGTGCCGTTATTGACAGTCACGCCGCCATCTATCGCACCAGAGTTGTCAAAGACCGCACCATCGCCGGTTTCCGCCGCCGCCCCGACAGTGACAGAACCTGTGATCTGACCGAGGTTTTCGACAACACCGTCGGCGCTGCCATCGCTGTTGTTGGCCTGAACATCGCCCGTCACGATGCCGGACCCGGCGATATTGACTGCGCCATCGTCGCTGACAAGCGCTTGGCCCCCACCTATCGTGATCAAGCCGTTGACATCAGTCTGTCCGCCGGTTGCAAGAATGCCGCCGGTAAAGGTGCCACCGTTTGCAGTAAGCGTACCGCCAGAAACTGTCGTGCCGTTATCCACTATCGTGTCGCTGCTCGTCACGACCTCGCCTCCGGCGACAACCAAAGTGCCGTCATCGCCCGTCATCCCGCTGATTTGGCCATTGACGGTCGCACGACCGGAATTGTTAGTCACGCTGCCGGTCACAACAGTTCCTGCGTTGATCGTGACCGCACCGTCGCCGGTCACCGGCATCATGCTGTTGTTCGTGATATCGCCTGACATGTCTGCAACAACATCAAATGTGCTGGTATCGGGTGCCGTTTCTTCAACAATAACGCCGCCGGTGAAGTTACCACCATTGGCGATCAGCGTACCGCTTTGTACGCGGGCTGTTGTCGTGACATCGCCACCGGTGTTGTTGTTCACTGTGCCGCCAGCCACAACAATCGCGTCACCTTCTGGATTGCCTGGACCTTGAATTACCCCGTTATTCTCAAAAACGCCGCCTTCAGACGTTAGCAGGCCAATCAAACGACCATCATTGGTTGCGTCAGTGGTGACCCCATCACGCATGATAACGCGGCCGGTCAGAATACCATCTATGCCGATATTCAGTTCAGAGCCTGCGTATGAAGGGGAACTTTCGATAATGATTGTGCCACCAACGGCACCGTCGATGTTGATGACACCTTCGCGACCGCGAAGACCCTGCGAAAAGAAGCCGCCCGTTGCGTTGATCACACCACCGTTGGCTCCGGCGACATCGACACCGTCAACATCTGCACCGTTCTGAATAATGCCAACCTGCACATCAGCACCATCATTTAGGTTCAACGTCCCGTCAGTGAGGGTAATCTGATCGCCGGGGTTGTCTTGACGCACCACGCCTTCCACATTGACGATGCTGTCGGCCTCGGTTCCGGCAATCGTCAGTGGCCCGATCAGTGTACCGCCGGTTTCAATCGTTGACGTGCCCGAATTGTTGGTCAGGCTGCCGGTCAACTGGCCATTCGTGGCGATTGTGACCGTACCACCGTTATTGATCACATCACCGGTCGCGTCCGGGTCATCAATTGTGTCGTCCCCGATACTCAGAATACCAAAGGCCTGCACATTGATCCCGGTTTCGAAATCGCCACCTCGGGCCAGCAACGTGCCAGGCGCCCCGTCAGCGCCAGAGACCGTGACCTGTCCGGTCACACCGTCGGTCGCGGCGGTTGCGTCCGTCTGGGTGAAGGTGCCGCCAGTGATATTCAGCGTGCCGTCAATATCACCGGTTGAGTTGAAAAGGCCGGTTGTATTGGTAACCGGGCCGGTCAGGGTAATCCCGGCGTTCAATGTGATGGTCGAGCCATTGTTTTCCAGCCCGGCACCCACATCGGAATCGGCGGTAATGTTGATATTGCCGCCCTGTGCATCAACGCCCTCATCAAATGTGCCACCTGCAATGCCCAGCGTGCCGCCGGTAACAACCCGGACTTCATCACGCACGATACCAGAATTCACCAATTCGCCAGCGTCAAGGATGATCGTGTCGTCGACCGCATCGACATTGTCGAGAATACCATTGGCACTGATCGTCGTCGTGCCGCCTGCTGTATCAAAATCGGTCGTAAAGGTCACAGGTGCTGCTGCACCGGCCCCCACATTGATGTTTCCGCTGTTCAGAATTGTCTGTACGGCACCAAGTGCTGTCTCGTCAAAATCCGTATTGATGTTCAGCGTACCGCCATTGATCTGGATATCCTGCTGAAAGGTTCCGCCATCAGCGTTCACAACACCAGTTCCGGTGATATCGACGCTTCCATCGATGTCGGCCCCGGACTGGTTGTTAAAGGTGCCCCCGGCGACATCCACGTCGCCAACAATGTTGCTGGCATTGTTCGTAATGCCGTCCTGATGATCCAGAAGATCGGTTGTCAGGGTGCCCGCGTTGATATTGATCGTGCCGCCATTATTGGTCACGCTGACGGGGTCCAGGGCTGTGCCTGTGTCGGCAGTGATAATCAACTCGCCATCTGCGTCGACTTGAATGCCACCATCAAAACTGCCGCCGGACGCGGTCAACACACCCGCAGCACCAGTATCGCTGTCACCACTAACAGTCGCCAACCCCGTGACACTGCCGCCAGCCTGATTGTCAAAAGACCCATCTGTGACAATCAGTATGCTTTCCAGCGAACCCGTATTGTCAAAATCCGCCCCGGAGCCTGATACAGTTACTGTACCGCCAATTTCACCAGCGTTGGTGAAACCGCCATCGTTCACGGTGACGGTTCCGGTGATCCGTGCATCCGGGTCACCGACAAGGGGACTCGCATTATTGGCAACAGTCCCACCATTCTGGATGACATTACCATTGATGGTACCGTTGTTGACCGTAGCGCCGACATTGTTCGTCACATTGCCATTCAGGGCGACCGGTGTTGAACCATCCGCCGCAAACTGATTGATGGTAAGTGTGCCTCCGGTTCCGCCAACTTCTCCATTAACAACATCGCCCGATGTGGTTGCCTCGAAATCAAGGGCACCGCCCGTCATCAAAACACCATCGTCGAAGTTGCCGCCAAGACCAACGGCATTGCCGCCCTGGATCAGTGTCTGACCAAAGATTGTGCCGCCTTCCAGACTGAGCGAGCCAGCGCCGGAAACCGTCACATTTCCTCTAGTAAATCCGTCAACAGCACTTCCAACATTCACTTGGCCTTGCACCGTCAAGTCACCATCGGTGACTGCAAGTGAATCCTCGAAACCAATCTGACCGGAGCCAGAGATGGTCAGACCGCCACCTTCGAGCGTGATGGTTGCAGAAGACCGCCCAGCACCAGCATCTTGGTTTGCACCGGACAAAATCAGTGTTCCCGTGCTTCCGCCGCCTGCTTCGTTGACCGTGACGTCATTGAAAAAGCGGATGACCGCGCCGATCTCGGCCGTGCCGCTGACAACATCAATCCGGTTCTCGTCCGGCCCACCGGAATGCTCTTCAAAGATAATGTTTGTATTGTCGTTTGTACCGTTGATCACATAGCCTGACGTGTCGAATGTCATGGAATCCGGTGACACATCCTCAATGACAGTGATGGTCTCAGCAGGCGTGCCTTCAAAAACAGCATCATCGCCGGGATTAAAGTCTTCGGCGCTTCCCGCGCCAGCACCGCGAAGCCAATTGTCCAGACCTTCTTCAGAAGTACCATCATCCTGGTCCCAGTCGTTTCTGGTATCGGCATCGTTCCACCTAAGCGTTTCCGCTGCGACTGGACTGTACAGCCCCGCCCCAAATACAAAAACCATACCTAGGGCGATTGCGGTTGACCCCAGCAGTACGGAACGAAAACTACCCGTGGGCGACACGTTGTCATCAAAATGCATTTCAAAAATTTCCCAGCAAACACTCGCCCAAATTGTTACAGCTAGTCACGTCCGCGGCAACCCTCTCCAGAGCATTCTGAGGCGATAGGTCACGGAAATGCCACATTTTTCCGTTTCGTGATTTGCCTTTAAAATCAAGATATTATAATACTAGGCCGCCACAATAATAGCGAAATAAGGCGAACCGTTGACCATTAATATACAATTAATCTTCGTCTGATCGTTTGAAGCTGACACCCGATTCTTTCAGCACTGCTGTCACGCAGATTTACTGCCAATCTGTGTGACTCCAAGGACGTCCAGTACTTTCGCCTCGATGTGTTCAGCATTCAGCCCTGCCACATCATACATGGCCTTGGGACCGGCCTGATCAATAAAGATGTCAGGAAGGACCATCGACCGGTATTTCAAACCGTTGTCGAAAACGCCCTCTTCAGCCAGAAGTTGTGCAACATGTGATCCAAAACCGCCAACAGCCCCCTCTTCTACACAGACCAGCGCCTCATGCTCAGCGGCAAGTTTCAGGATCAAATCCCGGTCCAGCGGTTTGGCAAACCGGGCATCAGCCACCGTCGGTTTGATCCCCTTCGCTTCCAGCGCCTCGCAGGCCACCATCACCTCCTGTAACCGCGTGCCAAACGACAGGATCGCAATGCGCGCGCCTTCACGGATCATCCGGCCCTTGCCAATCTCAAGAACCTCTGGATTCTCCGGCATCTCGACACCCACACCCTCACCGCGTGGAAAGCGGAACGCGATCGGGCCGTCATCATGGGCCGCAGCCGTGGCGACCATGCGCACCAATTCGGCCTCATCCGCTGCGGCCATAACAACAAATCCGGGCAGGTTCGCCAGATAGGCCACGTCATATGACCCCGCATGGGTCGCCCCATCGGCCCCGACCAGCCCGGCGCGATCAATGGCAAAGCGGACCGGCAGACGTTGAATGGCTACATCATGCACCACCTGATCATAGCCACGCTGCAGGAAGGTTGAATAAAGGGCACAGAACGGGCGCAGCCCCCCTGCCGCCATACCAGCGCTGAACGTTACCGCATGCTGTTCGGCAATGCCCACGTCAAAACACCGGCTCGTATAGCGCTCCATGAACTTCGACAGGCCCGTTCCATCAGGCATCGCCGCCGTGACGGCAACGATCTTGGGATCATCGGCGGCCAGCTTGATCAGGCTTTCGGCAAAGACAGAGGTATAGGATGGCGCGTTACTTGGCGCTTTCTTCTGCTTGCCAGTCACCACATCGAACTTGGCGGTCGCATGGCCCTTGTCACTGGCCGCCTCGGCCGGCGCATAACCCTTGCCCTTCTTGGTGATCGCGTGGATCAGAATCGGACCATCGGCGCGGGCCTTGACCGTCCGCAATACAGACAAAAGCTGCTCCATATCGTGCCCATCAATCGGCCCCAGATAGGAAAATCCCAATTCCTCGAACAAGGTCCCACCCACGGTCATATGTTTGAGCATATCCTTGGCCCGCTTCGCCCCCTCACGGAAGGGTTCGGGCAGCAACGATACCGCCCCCTTGGCGGCCGCCTTGAACTCCTGAAATGGCTCGCCAGCATAAAGGCGCGAAAGATAGGACGACATCGCTCCGGTCGGCGGCGCAATCGACATTTCATTGTCGTTCAGGATCACGATCAGGCGTTTGCCCAGATGGCCCGCATTGTTCATCGCTTCATAGGCCATGCCAGCCGACATCGCTCCGTCACCGATGACAGCAATCGCATCGCCCCCTTCGCAGCCCAGATCGCGGGCGACAGCAAAACCCAATGCCGCCGAAATCGACGTGCTTGAATGCGCCGCCCCGAACGGGTCATAGGGGCTTTCAGAGCGTTTAGTGAACCCGCTCAACCCCCCTTCCATGCGCAGGGTGCGGATCCGGTCGCGGCGACCGGTCAGGATCTTATGCGGATAACACTGGTGCGACACATCCCAGATGATCTTGTCCTTTGGTGCATCGAACACGGCGTGTAGGGCGACGGTCATCTCGACAACGCCCAGACCGGCCCCCAAATGACCGCCAGTAACCGATACGGCAGCGATCGTTTCGGCCCGCAACTCATCAGCCAGTTCGCACAACTCCTTGTCTGACATGGTTTTCATGTCGTCAGGCGTGTTCACGCGATCCAAAACGGGGGTAAGGGGGTGGTCGGTCATGCATGACCCTTTCTAATGCGTCCGCGCGATGACAAACCGCGCGGCTTCTTTCAATGTCTCGGCCTCATCCCCGTAAGGAGATAACGCATCACAGGCCTCTTGTACCAGTTCCGCAGCGCGGCTTTTCGCCCCATCGACGCCCAGATGGGACACAAAAGTGACCTTACCAGCCGCCGCATCCTTGCCCACGGCCTTGCCCACCGCGGCGGCGTCGCCTTCCACATCAAGGATGTCATCGGCAATCTGAAAGGCGAGGCCGAGTTTGTCGCCATACTTATCGAGCGCCTCGGCATCCTCATCGGCAAGATCTGCTCCGGCCATTGCGGACCAACGGATCAACGCACCCGTCTTGCCCGTCTGAATGGCGATGATGTGGGCCAGTGTATGATCGCGCGTCTTTGTTTCGGCCATGATGTCCAGCATTTGCCCACCGACCATACCGTGATGACCCGCCGCATAGGCCATCTTGCGGACCAGGGTTTGAGCCACCTTGGCCGTTCCGATGCCCGGGTGCGAGATCAAATCAAATGCCAGGGCCTGTAACGCATCGCCAGCGAGGACTGCCGTGTATTCATTCCATTTCTTGTGCACGGTCGGCCGCCCGCGTCGCATGTCATCATCGTCCATGCATGGCAGGTCGTCATGGACCAGCGAATAGGCATGGATGCATTCAATGGCGAGCGCAGCAAGGCTTGCCGGACCGACGGGAACATGATGCAGGCGCGCCCCTTCCAGCACCAGAAACGCGCGCAAGGCCTTACCGCCAACAATCGCATAGCGCATGGCGGCGGTCAGATCGTTTCCCTTGGTCGGTGGAATGGCCGCGCCGAGTTCGGCCTGCACCACCTCTTGCGCACGGATCATCGCGCGATCAAAGGGCAGCCTTTCGATTTGTTTCATCAGCTCTGGTCCAGCGGAGCCGTCCCCTTCGGCTCACCACCTTCACCTAGCGTGATCTTGGCGACCTTCTCCTCGGCCTCTTTCAGCTTGGCCTCGCAGCGGGCCTTCAGGGCCGCACCCCGTTCATATAGCGCGATGCTTTCATCCAGCGCCACATCGCCACGCTCCAACTGACCAACGACCGTCTCCAGTTCCTTGATCGCATCTTCAAAGCTCATCTTGTCCACGTCGCTCATCGCCCGCGTTCCTCCAAAACCTTCACATGGGCCGCCACAGAGGCGCCCAGCGCCTCAAGGTCATAGCCACCTTCAAGGCTCGATACCACCCGGCCATCGCAATGACGCGCCGCCAAATCGCAGAGTTTTTCGGTCACCCAGCCAAAATCCTCGGTCGTCAAATTCATCCCCGCCAATGGATCAGCCGTATGTGCATCAAACCCGGCCGAAATCAGCAGAAGTTGGGGAGCGAATTCATCAACCCGCGGCAGCACCACCCGCTCCATCACATCGCGAAACGCCTTCGAGCCCGTGCCCCCCGGCAAAGGAACATTCAGCACATTGCCGACGCCGGTTTCATGGGCCGCACCCGTGCCGGGGTAAAGCGGGGACTGATGGGTCGAACAGAACAGGATGCGCGCATCATCCTCCACCAGATCCTGTGTGCCGTTGCCATGATGCACGTCGAAATCGACAACCGCCACACGGTCCAGCCCGTGATGATCCAGCGCATGTTTCGCCCCGATGGCGACATTGCCAAAGAAACAGAACCCCATCGCCGTTTCACGCTCTGCGTGGTGGCCAGGCGGACGCACAGCGGCAAAAGCATTAGCCACCTCGCCGCCCATCACCATATCTACCGCGCGGACAACACCGCCGGCGGCACGATAGGCCGCCTGCAAGGTCCCGACAGACATATGCGTGTCGGCATCCAGCGACCGCCAGCCTTCGGACGGGGCAGCGGCGCGAATGGCATCGACATGGGCCTTTGGATGGGCGCGCAGCAAGTCATCCTCAGCGGCCAGCGGGGCCTTCACCCGGATCAGATCGTACCCTTCCAGCGCCCCCAGAACAGCATCAAGCCGCGCGACTTGCTCTGGATGGCCCGGCGGGGTCACGTGATCAAAGCAATCTTCATGTGTAATCAGGGCTGTCGTCATGGGACCAAAGAACCCAATTCAGGGCGAAACCACAACCACCTTCTTCCGAGCGGAAATATCCCCGCCGGAGGCAAACCAAAAATGTAATGCGCCCGAAGGGCGCGCCATGGGATCACTTGCGGATTACTCCGGCGCCAGCATATATCCCGCGCCGCGCACCGTCTGCAGATAGCGGGGCTGTTTGGGATCAACCTCGATCTTGCGGCGCAGGCGGGTGATCTGCACATCAACCGCGCGTTCCTGGGTCTGCCCGCCGGACCGGCTCAACTCCTCGACCAACCGGGCGCGGGTCACCGCCTCACCGGGACAGCCTGAAAAGATGCGCATCAATTGACTTTCGGTGGCGGTCAGGCGCACCAGCTTTTCGCCCTGCCACATCTCGCCCCGTTCGATGTCATAGCGGACCGGCCCCATATTCAGGACCTTGGGCAATACCACCGTCGGCTCCGCCGTAGGGACGCGGCGCAGAATGGCGTTGATGCGCAAAAGCAGTTCCTTGGGCTCGAACGGCTTGGCCAGATAATCATCCGCCCCGGCCTCAAGTCCCGAAATGCGATCATCCGTTTCGCCCTTGGCAGTCAGCAGCATGATCGGGGTGGAAATGGTTTTGCGCAGATCACGGCACAGCGCCATGCCATCCTCACCCGGCATCATCACATCCAGAACGATCAGGTCAAATTCAAGCCCAGACAACACGCGGCGGGCATGGGCGGCATCCCGGGCGGTACTGACCAGAAAACCAGAGCGCATAAGAAACTTCTGCAAAAGGCCACGAATACGTTCATCATCATCAACAATCAGCAGGTGCGCGTCGTCATTCATTCGGTCTTATCCTTCATCGCCTCGTAATGGTGGCGGCTTTCCTCATCCATCATTGCCTCAAGCACCTGTCGAAATCCAGCCACGGCGGCTGGCCCGGCGGCGCGATAGGCTGCACGCATCCTGTCGCGCTGGGCATCCGATAGCTCCCGTTCCAGCGCAGCACCCGCAGCCGTCAGGTGCAAATGACGCTCTCGCTTGTCCCTTGTGCCCACGGTGCTGGCAACCAAACCGTCTTCGATCAATGTACGCAATACACGATTAAGCGATTGTTTTGTCACACCAAGGATCGACAACAGGTTATTGACCGTCGTGCCGGGGCTGCGGTGAATGAAATGAATGGCCCGATGATGGGCGCGGCCATAGCCCTTTTGCGCCAAAATGCGATCCGGGTCAGCCGTGAACCCGCGATAGGCGAAAAACATCGCCTCGATCCCCTTGCGCAACTGCTCGTCCGTCAGGAACAGCAGGCTTTGCCCCATCTGTGGCTGCAACCCTTCCGCCATACGGCCCTCCCTCGATACTATGGATCACAATACGTCAGCTTTGTTGACATTCCAAGAATCAACTGCTAGCGAAATGCAGAAACTACGCAACTTTATGTCCGAAACGGACCTATCTGCGTAATTATTGCAAATCAAGTGGAGGATCCGATGGCGGGCGCTTATGATGACAGAGACGGCAAAATCTGGATGGACGGCCAGTTGGTCGACTGGCGCAGCGCGAACGTCCATATCCTTACCCATGCCATGCACTACGCCTCCAGCGTATTCGAGGGCGAGCGGTGCTACAACGGCAAGATCTTCAAATCGCGCGAACATTCCGAAAGGCTGATCCGGTCCGGTCGCCTGATCGACTTTGAGATCCCCTACACGGTTGACGAAATCGAAGCCGCCAAAGTCGCGGCACTTGAGGCGAATGGCCTCAAAGACGCCTATGTGCGCGCTGTCGCATGGCGCGGCTCGGGCGAGGATATGGGCGTCGCCGCCGCGCGCAACCCCGTCCATCTGGCCGTCGCGGTCTGGGAGTGGGGCAACTACTATGGCGACGCCAAGATGAAGGGCGCCAAGCTCGACATCGCGAAATGGAAACGGCCCAGCCCCGAAACCGCCCCGTCACAGGCCAAGGCGGCCGGTCTTTACATGATCGCCACCATGTCCAAACACGCAGCCGAGGCGAAAGGGTGCAGCGACGCGATGATGTTCGACTATCGCGGCTACGTGGCCGAAGCGACCGGCGCCAACATCTTCTTCGTCAAAGATGGTGAGGTGCACACCCCAACGCCAGACGCCTTCCTGAACGGCCTGACCCGGCAAACCGTCATCGGAATGCTGGAAAAGCACCAGGTCAAGGTCCACGAACGGGTCATCATGCCGGAAGAGGTCGAAGGGTTCGAGCAATGCTGGCTGACCGGCACCGCCGCCGAAGTCACGCCCGTTGGGCAGATCGGCGACTATAACTTCGAAGTCGGCGCGATGACACGCGACATCGCTGAAGAATATGAGAAGCTGGTGCGCAGTTAAAAAGCCGGACCAATAGACGAATAAAAAAGGGCAGCGAAAGCTGCCCTTTTCATTTATGTTGTTTGGCTTTTACCGCACCCAAACCTCAACCCGGCGGTTGCGGGACCGGCCATAGGCGTTGTCATTGCAGCTCACAGGGGCGGCTTCGCTCAACCCGACCGCTGACAGGTTCACGACGCGCAACGGGCCAGCATTTGGATGGATACGCGCCCGTTGCAAAACCTGTTCCGCGCGATTTCTGGACAGTTGAATATTGTAGACATAGGGCCCGACACTGTCCGCAAACCCGACAAAGATGAACTCGCGCCGCGCATTTTCCGGACGGGCCATGTAGTTCACCAGACGATCCAGATCGCGCAGGGCCTTGCTATCCAGCGCAAACTCGTCAGTGGGAAAACGGAATGTCAGCGACAACCGGCTGGCTCCGCGCAACTGCGTCGCCACCTCTCTCTGGACGGAACGACCAATATCCGCTGGCTGTCCGATCAACGCAGCATCAGTCAGGCGGGCCAGCGCCCGGTCGTCCTCGATGATACCAAGGCTGAAGTAACCGGACTCGTCCACATATTCATCCGCCGCTGGCGATATCATGAAATTGACCAACTGACGCACTTCGGGCTTCGGGTTCTGGTTGTCGACATACAGGCGAATGCGCCGTCCCAGCAGGTATTCCTCTGCCTTGCTTTTGAACGGTGTCGCCTCGGTCACCACACCGCAATCCAAGATCAAGTCAATCGGTTTCGTATCGCCGATATTATCGCTGATCGAATAGCCGATAGCCCCTTGGTTATCCTGCACAAAGTTCCGCATGTCGCGACCACGGTCCAGTTCAAACGTCCCCGGCGACAGATCACGCTCCTGCCCAAACGCCCAGTTTTCAAAGTTCCGGCGGGCAGATCCACCATCGCGGGCACCCGGCATGATCGTCAGGTTTGGTCCACCAACCTGCGACCAGTTTCTTGTTTGATCCGTATAGATGCTGACCAGTTGCTGCCGCGACAACGCATCAACCGGATTAGTGTTATGGACAGTCATCAGAACGGAATCGACGCCGATGATGTATTCCTGCGATGGATCAAGCAGGTTACCCCGCCCTTGAGCCGCTAGCGCGTTGATCTGCGTTTGTGTCGGCGGCCCAGATGCCATGGCGATATCGGCGGTGCCTTCGACCAGTCGGTCAAACCCGATCTCAGAGTCGTTCGATTCGACCTCCATCACAAACGGATCACCGCCCCCAATGGGCGTGAAAATGTATTGCGCGATATCATCGGGCAACTCAATCGGATCAGAGACGTTCGCGCCCCATAACTCTGCAAGTGGCTCCATGACCAACGGCATCAGATCTTCGCCGACATTGTCTGACCCGACCATCACCAGATCAGCGAGAAGGCGCACCGGTGGGGTCTCTTCCGCAACGACGGCCTCGGGCTGGCTCTCGCTTGCCGGCATGATGACCTCAAGCGTGGGACATCCCGGTCCGGTACAGGTAACGGAGTCCGCCGGAACCCGCATGACAGCAGCCACCGTCTGGATCAAAAACACACCATCCGCGAAATCGATCATCGTTCCGGTCACAGTGGAATTGCCGCTGAGTGCATCCAGCGTAACTTCAGCGCCTTCTTCGAAAACCAATTCGGGGCATCCGGGTCCGGAACACTCCGCGCCGTCAGCCGCGATCTGAACCTCACCGACATTGGGGATGGAAACAACGTATCTTGTGCCGTCGAACGACACCAGATCACCTTCCACCTGCATATTTGAATTATCGACTGTCAGGCTGACCTGCTCTGCCATTGCGGTGCCGCCAACGGCCAGCGTCATGCCCAACGACAGCATGGTGGTTTGAAAATGAGAACGTCTAGTTAACTGCAAGATACTGATCCTCCACTCGTTACTAAAACAATGATTCAGAACGCCTCATAGCACTCCGACCGGCTCACCCACCGCTGCTCAGTCTCCTCTAAAGAAGTTTTCAGCGAGCCGATGACCAAGCCACGACCTTACGTCAACCAAGAAATAATGGCAAAGATTAGACAAAAGAAACGTAATATTCGGAAAGGGTCTGAGACATATAAGCGCACCCTGCCAGATGGGGGCACCCAAATGCCCCCAACTAATCCCCCTCGGATCGCTACCGGGTCTTGGCCCGGTCAAACCGCAGAAAATACGATAGCTTCTGCGGTGTTATGCCCAACCGGCGGCGGCGTTGCAGTGTCAGGCTCGCCTTACGGGGAAGCGCCTTGCGTTGTATCGCCACGGCGCGGCGCAACATCTCATTCGTAACAACCTTTGGTCTGTCCAGAACATGTTTGCTCATGTCGTCCTCCGTGTTGAGTGATCTATCTTAACACAATTGAAATGGATTCGTCACGGAAAGCGGAGCTTCTGGAAATCCGGCCCGCGCGCCACGCACAAACCCTTGTAACGCCAGGCAAAGCCTTTCCTAAAGAACAGGTCATTTTTGAAAACGTCCGATGTTTGCCCAACGGCGGCCCCAGTTCTGTCAGTATCCGGAGGCAAGCTAGGGCACTATGAACGACCATCTGAACTGACAACAAATGAATGCTTCGCCACACGCCACGACCACAGACACCAGCGCGACAACGCTCAGGCGCATTCTGAAGTCTGCGCCGCAAGATCTGTGGCTGGACACAATCCGGCGCACCAAAGGCAGCACGCATGATGATCTGGTGCATTGGATGCTGGGGCAGCCCGAATGCGATTTTGCGGTGGCGGCTTATGCGTTTTACAATAGCGACCCGGCCAGTCATCTTACCGATCCGCAGCCGCTGCCGCCGCGTCCGAAGGCCTCGCAAACGTTCGCGCAAGTGCTGTTGAATTGGGACATGGGCTTTTACCGGACCCACAGACTGTGCTTGGACGATAATGATATCGACAGACGTCAGATCAGGCGGCTGAACCAGAAACTGCTGGCCTGGCCGAAAGGAGCACTGCCTTTCAACATACCGACCCGGTTACTTGATACAGAAGGCGGCCAACCACTCGACCTGCCGCAACACCTATCGCCCGACCATGCATCACATCTCTGGCCGCTCTATCAGGCGCTGGGCCTGCGCGTCCGACCGCAACGGTCGGTATTGCGGCGGCGCGTAGCCAAAGCCACCGGCCTCCTAAACCGCGTCACCTTTCGCAGCGCCAGACCCTAACTCCCGACATTGCCGGTCGCCTTGCGCTGTTGGGCGCGTTGCAGACCAAGATGACGTTCCCGCCAGATGATCAACACACCCGCAAAGATCACAATGCCCGCCCCGACCATCATGGTACCGGTCGGGACCTCGTCGAACACCAGATAACCAATGGTCAGTGCCAGGATCATTGATGTGTAATCAAACGGCGCCACCAGCGACGCATCGGCAAAGCGATAACTTGAGGTCAGGAATATCTGCCCGACGCCACCCAATAGCCCCGCCATGATCAGCATGACAGCAACCGACCATCCCGGAACCACCCAGCCCCATGGCAAGGTGAATAGCGACAAGAACGACGATGTGATGGTGAACCAGAACACGATGGCCGCCGTACTTTCGGTCGCGACCAGTTTGCGCACGAACACCTGAGCGAGTGCTGCCAGAACGGCCCCCATCAACACAACGACGGCACCCAGTGTTTCAGACACATTCAATGCGGCGCCCACCGAAAGACGTGGCGAAAGAACGATCAGCACGCCAATCATCCCCAAGGCAACGGCGGACAGCCGAAAGGCGCGTACCTCTTCATTCAGAAACATCGCGGCAAAAACGACCACCAGCAGGGGGGCGGCATAGCCGATTGCCGTGACCTCTGGCAGCGGCAACAGCCCCAGGCCGGTAAAGCCCAGACCCATGGCCGAAGTGCCCACCAAACCGCGCCAGAAATGCCCCATCGGGTTGCTGGTTTTCCAGCCATGGCGCAACTCGCCGCGGATCGCCAACCAACCAAAGATAATCGGGAGCGCAAAGAAGGAACGAAAGAAAACCGCCTGTCCCGGCGGTACGTCGGCTGACGCGGCCTTGATCAGGCTGGCCATGGCCATGAACATGCAAACCGACAGCACTTTGAACAGAATTCCGCGCAGCGGCTGCATGTTAATCCCCTTTTCGGCACCCTAGGTCGCCCCCCGAACACATTGAAGCCCTTTTTCGCTTGTTTAGTGGCCGTGTTAAGTTATCGATCACCAATGCAGAATAAGAAGCAGTATATGAGCAGTGAAAATCCCAGCCCGCCGAACATGGCCCCTCGCGACTGGGTCCAGATACTTGCCAGATACCGGGATCCCAGCAGCCTGCGTAGCAGCTTTGAACTTGCCATCAGCCTGATCCCTTTTGTCGTGCTGTGGGTTCTGGCCTGCTGGGTCGCCAAATATAGCTATCTGGGGGCGTTCGCGCTCTCGGCTCTGAACGGGCTGTTCCTGCTGCGGCTGTTTTGCATCCAGCACGATTGCGGGCACGGGTCGTTCTTTGGCAACCGCAATGTCAGCGACTGGATCGGACGCGCGCTGGGCGTCGTGACCTTGACCCCCTATGATGTCTGGCGGCGCACCCATTCGATCCACCACAGTCATGCCGGCGACCTGGATCAGCGCGGCATCGGCGATGTCATGACCCTGACTGTTGAGGAGTATCACCAGCGCACGGCTTTCGGGCGGCTTTTGTACCGCGCATATCGGCACCCAATCGTCATGTTTGGCTTTGGGCCCACATACCTCTTTTTCCTGCAGAACCGGCTGCCGTTTGGCCTGATGAATCAGGGGCGGAAATACTGGATCAGCGCGATGGGCACCAATCTGGCCGCTGCCAGTATCCTCGGCACTATCATCTGGTTCGGCGGGCTGCAGGCGCTGTTTCTGGTCTTTCTGCCCACCACGCTGATCGCCGCCTCGATCGGGGTGTGGCTGTTCTACGTCCAGCATCAGTTCGAAACGACCCAGTGGGACCCAAAAGAAGATTGGCAGCTACACGATGCGGCGCTGCATGGCAGTTCCCATTACGATCTGCCCCCGATCCTGCGGTGGTTCACCGCCAATATCGGCATTCATCACGTCCATCACCTCTACAGCAGGATCCCGTTTTATCGACTGACCGAGGTTCTGCGCGACCACAACGAACTGGTCGAAGTCAGCCGCATGACAATGCTGCAAAGCCTCAAATGCGCCAGCCTTGATCTGTGGGACGAAAAAAGCAGGCGCCTGGTGTCATTCGCCACCGCCCGCCGTCTCGCCACGCGCTAACGCGCCGCTGTAATCCGGACCGAAATCCACTGTCACGCCCATCGCACGCAATGCGTCAATGTATTGCTGATCGTCTGTATCCGTGCCCTGCGCCGGCACACGCAGGATGACCTGTTGGATCCGCCCCGCATGGCGCTTGGCCGCTGCCAGATAAACCTCTGCATCATGCTGCCCCGTGTCACCGATCAGCACAAATGGCAGATCAGGCAAGGCGGCAAGCACCACATCAATGGCCGACCCCTTATGATCCCCATGCGTGCCGGTGATGAACTGCGTCTCGCTGATCCCGTAATCGCGCAAAAACATCGGACCGCGCGGCAATCCATTCCGTTCCAGTACTTCTGTCAGAAACCCGTGAAAATTCCACGGGGATGAACTGACATAATGCACCGGATTGCGGACCTCATCCGAAAGCCGCGCCATCAGGGCGACAGCATCGGCAAATACAACGCGGGTCGCCGCATTGCCTGTAAGCGAGGTCCACAGGTTCCGCCAGAGCGAATAGGCCCCAGTCTGCATCATCGTATCATCAATGTCCGAGATCACACCAAAATTGGCAGACCGATCAGCCACCATAACCGGACAATCCACGCTGGCCTGCCCAGCAGTGACCGTCACATTGCGCCAGCCCGTCACATCATCGCGGGGCAGCAACAGCGTGAAATACCCTTCATCATCGGTGACAGCCGTCACACCATCCGCAGACACGGTGACATTGGCCACCTCACTGGTGATGAACAGCCCCACCATCTGCCGCAGATTGCGCCAAAGCCCCTGACCTTCCCGCAAATTCCTATCGCGCTGATCAGCCAGCACGCGCCCACGCACGATCAGATGTTCGGGCGTTGCGTAGCCGATATAGGGGGCAATGGCACCGGCCTCTCGTACCGCCCGGCCACGGCCAATGACCGCCTCAACCCTGGTTGCGACACGCGCCAGCCACAACTTCACCGTGGACGGACCCGCAACACCACACCATAGCTGTTGTCCATCAGAACCAGCACCGTGCCGTCCGGCAGCACCTCAACATCGCGCATCCGGCCCATATCCTGCAACAACCGCTCTTCCCCCACGACCCGGCCGTTTTCCAGTTTCAGCCGTACCAATTCGCCGGGATTTAGCGATCCGATCAACAGATCACCCTGCCAGGGGGCATAAGGTCCATCGTAAAACGCCATGCCGGACGGGGCGATCACAGGGTCCCAATAATAGACCGGCTGCTCCATGCCCTCCTGCACAGCCACGCCGCTGCCGACATCTGATCCATTGTAGTTCACACCATAGGAAATGATCGGCCAGCCATAATTCCGGCCCGCTTCAGGGCGGTTCAACTCATCACCACCGGCGGGACCGTGTTCAATCGTCCATAGGGCACCATCCGGCCCAATCGCCGCGCCTTGCGGGTTACGGTGGCCGTAAGACCAGATCGCATCATCCCCGCCGCCCCCGACAAACGGATTATCGGCAGGGATGCTGCCATCGGCATTGATGCGGATCACCTTGCCATAGGTGGTGCTGTTATCCTGCGCCAGATGGCGTTCTTCGTTCCGCTCACCGGTCGTGATCCAGACGGTGCCATCCGGCATCGGAATGATCCGGCTGCCATAATGAAACGGAGCGCGCGAGGGCGGGTTCTGGACAAAGATATCGCGCACCTTGGTCATTTCCCCACCAGACAGCACACCGCGGGCAGCCGCAGTGACCGTTCCGCCATTCACGGGCTTCGAATAGGTCCAGAACACCACCCGGTCATTGGCAAAATCGGGGCTGACGGCCACATCCAGCAACCCACCCTGCTGGCGACTCTCGATCTCTGGCAGACCCCGGATCGGGGCGGAAACAGAGCCGTCACCATTGATGATGCGCATGGTGCCACCCCTTTCGGTGACAATGAATTGCCGGGCCGAGATGGGCGCAATCCCCCAAGGGCGGTCGAGCTTGTCCGTCAGCACATCCACTTGCACATTGGTGGTAGGCAAGGCCGGGGCGCGGGTTTGTTCCGCAAACGCGGGCGAAAAACCGGCGTTAGGTGCGCCTTGCGGCACTTCTGCGCAGGCCGCAACGGGCAACAGCATCAAAGCAAGAAAACGGATCATTGAAATACCTCCTTCAGGCGCAAGATAGCCCAATGCGCCGCATCGGCCACTGCCGGGTCGGGATCATTTGCCAACGGCTTCACTGCCGCCATCAATGCAGGATTGCCAGAGTTCCCGATAGCATAGGCCACATTGCGCACAAACCGATCCCGGCCAATACGTTTGATGGGCGATCCGGAAAACCGGGCCCGAAACCCAGCGTCGTCCAGTGCCGCCAATTCTGCAAGTGGCGGGGCCATCAAATCTTCGCGGGTGGCATACCGCTGGTCCCGAGCGGTTGCGGCAAACTTGTTCCAGGGACAAACCGCCAGACAATCATCGCAACCGTAAATCCGGTTCCCCATCAAGCCGCGGAACTCCTCATCGACTGGCCCCTTATGCTCAATCGTCAGATAGGAAATGCAGCGGCGGGCATCCAACTGATAGGGCGCAGGAAAGGCATCGGTCGGGCAAATCTCCAGACAGGCCGTGCAGGAGCCACAATGGCTGATCTCCGGCGCGTCCGGCTCCAACTCCACCGTTGTAAAAATCGCCCCAAGAAAGAACCATGATCCCAGATCGCGCCCCAGCAGGTTCGTGTGCTTACCCTGCCAGCCCAGCCCGGCGGCCTCTGCCAGCGGCTTTTCCATCACCGGGGCGGTATCGACGAACACTTTGATCTGCGCCTCCGGGACCTGATCAATCAGCCAGCGACCGACGCGCTTCAGGCGCTTCTTGACCACATCATGATAATCGCGGCCTTGGGCATAAACGCTGATGGCGGCCACATCTGGCTGTTCCAGCACATCCAGCGGATCATGGTCCGGCGTATAGGGTTCAGCCAGCATGATGACTGATCGGGCTTCGGGCCACAGGGCGGTCGGATCACCGCGCCAGTGCATCCGCTCCGCCATCCAGCCCATCTGGCCATGCATCCCCGCATCCACAAAGGCAGCCAGCCGTGCAGCAATCCGGGGGACAGCATCAGGGCGGCAAATCCCAAGCTTGGCAAAGCCCGCTTCACGCGCCTCGGTGATCAACGCCGCCTTCAGCCCATCCCTTCTTTTGTTCATAAATACCTCGGGGGAGGTTCGCAGGACCGGGGGCAGCGCCCCCTAAAAATCCAGATCAGCATATTGCGCCGATGGCTGGAAACCTGGGACTTCATCTGCCAGCAATGACCGGAAAGCCGGGCGTGATTTGATCTTGGCATACCAGTCCTTGACCACCTCATGGCGGTTCCAGTCCACATCGCTGGTGTAATCCAGACAGGACAGATGCGCGGCAGCGGCAAAATCCGCCATGGTCATCGCATTGCCCGCCAGCCAGCGGCGTTCGTCCAGCAGATAGGCCATGTAATCCAGATGATATTTGATCGCCTTCGCACCCGCCTTGACATTGGCACTATCGGGATAGCCGGTGCCCATCACCTTGCGATAAACCCGCTCACCAATCAGCTTGCTGGTCACCTCATGATAGAACTTGTCGTCAAACCAACCCACCAGACGGCGTGCCTCATACCGGCCATCTGCATCGCGGGGCAACAGGGCGGGTGTCGGCACCTTCTCTTCGATATATTCGCAAATGGCCGTGCTATCGGCCATCGTGCGGCCATCCATCTTCAGCACCGGTACTTTGCCAGCAGGGTTGCGGCGCAGAAAATCCGCGTCCTGCTCCCAATACCGCTCTTCGACCAGCACAACCTCGATCTTCTTTTCCGCAAGGCACAGCCGGACTTTGCGGGAAAAGGGGGACAGTGGATAATGATACAGGGTGTTCATGATGCACTCGCGAAAGGGTTTTCTCTTCAATGCAGCAAGGGGCGCCGCGGATCAATGGGGGCGTTAGCGTTCAAAGCAGTCCGCGCGACCATCCGCCTTGATCGTGGCGGCCCCTGACATGATCTGACTGGTGCGGGCGCGGGTAAAGCTACCGGGGTTCGATGCGGACCTGTTTTTCGGGTCAGGCAGGATCGCGGCCAGCCTTGCCGCCTGCAACGGGCTCAGATCAGCGGCATCAACACCAAAATAGTGGCGGCTCGCGGCTTGCACACCAAACACGCTCTCGTCGAACTCGGCCACGTTCAGATACAGCTCCAATATCCGGCGTTTTGACCAGACAGCCTCTGCCAGCGGGGTCCACAAGGCCTCAATCGCTTTACGGGTCCAACTGCGGCCATGCCACAGATACACGTTCTTGATCACCTGCTGCGATATGGTCGACGCGCCACCGCGACCGCGATCCAGCGCAGACCGGATGGCATTCACATCCAGTCCCCAATGCAGGCAGAAATTGGCATCCTCGGCCGCCACGGCAGAGCGCGCCATGACCGGCGCGATCTCATCCATCGACACCCAATCGTATTTGACAGGACCATGGCGGCGCGCCTCGGCAAACATATAGGGCGTGGTTGGGGGGGCGATGACCGCATAGATCAGGGTGGCAATCAACACCGCACCCAGCACAACGAAAGCGGTCCGCCACATCAAACGACGCAGAAACAGCCAGGACCGTTCAACCAGACCTTGCTTTTTCTGCGGGGCGCGTTTTTTGCGAGCCGGCTTTTTCGCCGGTGTCCTGCTCTGCTTCTTTGCCACTGCCATCTAATGCATAAGCCATGGCACAAAGGCGCGGGTCAAGTCCGGATCGCCCGACCAGCAAAGGGCCGGGCGATTTTCGCTTTGCTGTTACTCCGCCGGAATAGCCGCTTCTTCGATACTCAGCGGATGCGGCAGGTGGACCAGCATTTCCTTCGGGCAGATCTGAAGGAAATGACCCCTCTCGGCTTCCCAATGCTGCAGGATATCCGCGGCCTTGCGGCTGCCGGTCTCTTCCAGATGACGCTCAATCAGTTCTTTCAACTGATCATGCCAGTAATTCACCGTCACAGGATTGGTCACCAGCGTTTCCATGTTGATCAGCGGGGCCGATGTCCCGTCAGGATCATACAGATACGCCATCCCCCCCGTCATACCGGCCCCGAAATTGGCCCCGACTGACCCAAGGATCACGGCGACACCACCGGTCATGTATTCACAGCCGTTGGTGCCGCAGCCTTCAATCACGACCTTGGCCCCGGAATTCCGCACAGCAAACCGCTCACCGGCCCGGCCAGCGGCGAAAAGATAACCGTCCGTCGCACCATAAAGCACCGTGTTGCCAATGATCGTATTCTCAGACGCCACCAGCGGGCTGACCATTGGCGGACGCACGACAATCGTGCCCCCCGACAAACCCTTGCCGACATAGTCATTGGCATCACCCGACACTTCCAGCTTCAGCCCCGGGGCGGCAAACGCACCCAGCGATTGCCCCGCGCTGCCGCGCAACTTCACCGTCAGGTGGTCCGGCTGCAGATCATTCCGCATCCCGTGTTTCTGCACGATATGGCTCGATGTGCGCGTCCCGATCGTGCGCAGCGTGTTCTGGACCGCATAATCCAGCTGCATCTTCTCACCATCGTTCAGGAACCGTGCGGCATCCTTCACGATCTGCGCATCCAGCGTATCATCCACCGGGTTGCGTGGCCGGTCACGATCATAGGTGATCTTGTGCGCCCCATCGACGGTGATCAGCAGCGGGTTCAGATCCAGATCATCCAGATGGGCCGACCCACGCGACACCTGCGTCAGCAGATCAGCACGGCCAATCACGTCGTCCAGCGACCGGGCGCCGATGCTGGCCAGAATTTCACGCACTTCGGTCGCATAGAAGGTGATCAGGTTGACGACCTTCTCGGCATTGCCGGTGAACTTCTCGCGCAGCGCAGGGTCCTGCGTACACACACCCACAGGGCAGGTGTTCGACTGGCACTGGCGCACCATGATGCAGCCCATGGCGATCAGGGCGGCAGTGCCGATGCCATATTCCTCGGCCCCCATCATCGCGGCCATGACAATGTCGCGGCCCGTGCGCAAACCACCATCCGTGCGCAGCGTGATCCGTTCGCGCAGGTTGTTCATTGCCAGAACCTGATGCGCCTCTGTCAGGCCCATTTCCCACGGCAGACCGGCATATTTGATCGACGTGGCAGGCGATGCACCAGTCCCGCCATTGTGACCGGAGATCAAAATAACATCTGCTTTCGCCTTCGCGACCCCCGCAGCGATCGTTCCAACACCTGAACTGCTGACCAGCTTGACAGTCACCTTGCAGCGCGGATTGATCTGTTTGAGGTCATAGATCAGCTGCGCCAGATCCTCGATCGAATAGATATCGTGATGTGGCGGTGGCGAAATCAACGTCACACCTTTGGTCGAATGACGCAGACGGGCGATCAGATCGGTGACCTTCATCCCCGGCAACTGCCCACCCTCACCGGGCTTGGCCCCTTGGGCGACCTTGATCTCCAACTCCTCGCAGGCATTCAGATATTCCGCGGTGACACCAAAACGACCGGACGCAACTTGCTTGATCTTCGCAGACGGATTGTCACCATTCGGTTCCGGCACAAAATGCGCCGGGTCCTCGCCACCTTCGCCGCTATCGGACTTTGCGCCGATCCGGTTCATCGCGACGTTCAGCGTCTTGTGCGCCTCTGGCGACAATGCACCCAGCGACATGCCCGGCGTCACGAACCGCTTGCGAATAGCGGTGATAGACTCGACTTCCTCAATCGGAACCGGCTTGCCCAGCGGCTTGATCGCCAGCAGATCGCGCAGATGGATCGGCGGGTTCGACTGCATGGATTTCGAAAACTGCTGCCATAGCGCATAAGACGCATTGTTGCAGGCGGCCTGCAGCATATGCATGGTCTGTGCTTCCCAGGCGTGTTTCTCACCAGACCGACGCGCCTTGTAGAAACCGCCAATCGGCAACACATCCGTGCCACCTTTCCAACCCTTCGCGTGGACCTCTTCCAGCTTGGCCTGAATACCGCTGACACCGATCCCGGAAATCCGGGAATGCATGCCTGGGAAATATTCGGCAACCATCGCGCGCGACAAGCCCACAGCCTCAAAATTCAGACCACCGCGATAAGATGAAAGAACCGAAATCCCCATCTTCGACATGATCTTTAGCAGGCCCGCATCAATAGCGGCACGATAGCGACGCATCGCATCGGTCAGGTTCCCGTCGATCAGGCCGCGGCGCACGCGATCCGCCACGGAATCCTGCGCCAGATAAGCGTTCACCGTAGTCGCACCACAGCCAATCAGCACCGCAAAATAATGCGGATCAATACATTCCGCCGACCGCACATTCATCGAACAGAATGTGCGTAGCCCCTTCGCGGTCAGCCACGAATGCACCGCACTCGTAGCCAAAATCATCGGCATCGGCACCTTATCTTCGGACTGATGCTCATCCGTCAGCAGCAGATGGCTGGCGCCGGACCGCACCGCATCTTCGGCCTCGGCCCTGATACGATCCAAGCCCTTGCGCAGGGCACCGGGCCCCGCCTCAAACGTACAATCGATGAATGCCGCACCATCACCAAACTGGCGCACCATCTCGTCATATTCGGCATTACCGATAAACGGGCTTTGCAGCACCAGAATCTCGGTCTGGGATGAATCCTCGTCCAGCACGTTCTTGAGGTTCCCAAATCGGGTCTTCAGCGACATCACCCGGCTTTCACGAAGTGAGTCAATCGGCGGGTTCGTCACCTGGCTGAAATTCTGGCGGAAGAAATGCGACAACGGGCGATAGGTCTTTGACAGCACCGCAGATGGGGTGTCATCACCCATTGATGCGATCATTTCCTTACCGTCCTCGGCCATCGGCGCCAGCACCTGTTCCAGCTCTTCGATGCTGTAACCGGCGGCCACCTGCCGCTTGCGCAATGCCTCACCTTCGAACAGGGGCACTTCTGGGATATCGATCAGTGCGTCATTGAGGTTTACAACCTTACCAACCCATTCACCAAAGGGCTGGGCAGCGGCTAACTGATCCTTGATTTCGGTATCGTGGAACAGCTTACCCTCCTGCATATCCACGGCAATCATCTGACCGGGGCCAAGGGCACCCTTTTCAACCACGGTTGCCTCGTCCACCGGCACCATGCCAACCTCGGACCCGGCGACCAGCAACCCGTCACCGGTCACAACATAGCGCAGCGGACGCAGCCCGTTCCGGTCCAGACCACCACAGACCCAGCGGCCATCGGTCATCGCCAAGGCGGCGGGGCCATCCCAGGGTTCCATCACCGCGTTGCAGTAGGAATACATGTCTTGCCAAGCCTGCGGCATTTCCACCGCCTGCTGCGACCACGCCTCGGGAACCATCATGGTCTTGGCCATGGGCGCATTGCGGCCTGCGCGCACCAGCACCTCGAACACGGAATCAAGGGCGCTGGAATCGGACGCGCCGGACGGGATGATCGGTTTGATATCCTCGGCCTTTTCGCCAAACGTAGAGGACGCCATGCGAATCTCATGGCTTTTCATCCAGTTGACGTTGCCCTTCAGGGTGTTGATCTCACCATTATGGGCCAACATGCGGAACGGCTGGGCCAGCGACCATTGCGGGAACGTGTTGGTCGAATAGCGCTGGTGATAGATCGCAAAGGCGCTCTCGAACCGGGCATCCATCAGGTCGGGGTAAAATTCGGCCACCTGCTCGGCCAGCATCATGCCCTTGTAGATGACGGACCGGCAGGATAGCGAACAGATATACATACCCGCAATCTGCGCGGCAGCGGCGGCCTTTTCGATCCGGCGGCGGATGATGTACAGCTCACGCTCGAACTGCTCGTCATCAATATCCTTTTCACAGCGGATCAGGATCTGCTCGATCTCGGGGCGGGTGGCGTTGGCCTTGTCACCCAGCACTTCTGTATTCACCGGGACATGCCGCCAGCCATAAATGTAATGGCCCATACGCAGCACTTCGGTCTCGACAATCGTGCGGCAGCTTTCCTGCGCGCCAAAATCGGTACGCGGCAGAAACACCTGACCAACGGCGATCAGCCGTTCGTCATTGGGTTCATGCCCGGTGCGGCGGACCTGATCGTAAAAGAACGGGACCGGGATTTGCACATGGATACCCGCGCCATCGCCCGTCTTCCCATCAGCATCCACAGCACCCCGGTGCCACACGGCCTTGAGCGCGTTGATCCCCTTTTCCACCACATCGCGGGACGGCGACCCATCAATCGCCACGACCAGACCAACCCCGCAGGATGCATGTTCGTCCGCATCGCGATACAGGCTGTTCTCAGCCATCCACTCGCGCTTCGCCTCTTCGGCAGCGACCCAGGTCTCATCATATGCGGTCATGTCATATCCTTTCGGGGCGGGGCCGCCACGGGGGGCGGGCTTGTTGGTTGTTCTAGTAGTCTTCGTAGGGCTTCAGCGGCACCTGAAACGCGGCATTGCCGGCAATCTTCATGCTGTCGGGGCCGCGGCCTTCATATCGATCAAGCACACCGTAATAGGTCAGCGTCATCGCCACCATGTCATCGACACAGCGAAGCGATGTCACCTTGATGGTCGCGGTTTCATAGCCTTCATAGGCGGCAATCGTGTCCTCATCCTCTGACAAGCTGTCAAAGAAAATGGCAGGATCGACGACCTCCCATTCACCGCCCGCATCGCGGAAAAGCTCGGCAAAAACATTCACACTGTAGCTGCCATCAAGGCCGTAATAGTGATCCAGCGACAGGGCGTCCTGCTTGGTACACTCCGACAGGTCAGCGTCTTCAACCAAAAACACATCCGTGCCCAGCCATTCGCCCTCCGGATCGCGCGTGGTCAGGCCGACATGCGTGCCACTATGCGAATAGGTCACAACGTTGCCGGTCGAAACACGGGTTTCCACCGACCAATCCTGTGCCACAGACAAGGACGGGACGAGCAACGCCAAAATGACAGCCGAATACCTCATGATATCGCCAGCCCACAGCCATGCTTGGGTCGCGTGCTCAGGAACCCCGACTCATCGGGAAACATGAATTCAACCGGGGAACCATTGCGCTCGACCCGACCATTCGGGGTGGTAACGACACTGGTGCCCGGAAAGAACCGACGCCAGTCACGGTTAATGAACTCGTTGCCCTTGATGTGCCAGATCTCATCACCCGCGGGGGTATAGGCGGTGATCTCATAAGCGGTCTCATCCAGGGTCACCCCGTCGATAACCACCTGACGGCCCGTCAGGCGATCCTGGCCAACATAACGGGTCCGGCCGGTCTGATCCGACAAGGTCTGAAAATCATACTCATCCACCTGATTGGCGAGCAGATCCGAAAACGATGCCGGCTCCACCGGCTGCGACTCCAGTCGCTCCGACGTCCCGGCAAGCGGATGAAACAGCTCAATCCATTGGGCTTCGCTGTCAATCCGGGCGACATGGGTGATCCCCTGCTCATCAAGAACGACGGCGCGCTGGTGGCCCTCGGGATCGGCCTCGCAGGTGAAATAGTGGGTCACCTTGCAGTTGGCGGCCTGCATGGTCACGTAAGCCTCGCAACCCGCAGGCAGGTTAAAGCGAAACGGGGTCCCCTGCGCGGCGACAGGGCCAGCAAGGCAAAGAAACAGGGCGACAGCACGGATCATGAAATCGCCACCCCGCACCCATGTTTCGGACGCGAGCTCAGAAAACCAGGCTCACTGGGATAAATAAACTCGACCGGGCGATCATCCTTTTCAAACGTCTCACCGCCAATGGTCGTGGTCCCGGTGCCTGACAGGAACATGCGCCAGTTGCGGCTGATGAATTCATTGCCTTGCGACTGCCAGATCACATTGCCCGCCGGATCATATGCGGTGATGTCATAGGTGGTTTCATCCAGCGTCACACCATCAATGGTCACCTGACGGCCGGTCAGGGTGTCCTGCCCGACATAGCGGGTGGTGCCGATCTGGTCAGACAAGGTCCGAAAATCATAATCATCCACCCCCTTCTGGATCAGATCAGACAGGGATGCAGGTTCGACCGGGTTCGATTCCAACCGCTCTGAATGACCGGTCAGAATATGAAAGCTTTCGATCCACTGTGTTTCGCTGTCGATCTGACCCGCATAGGTCAGACCGCGTTCGTCGATGCTCACACGGCGTTGCATGCCCTCAGGATCGTCCGCGCAGGTGAAATGGTGATCTACCCGGCAACTGGCGCCCTGCACCGTCAGATAAGCATCGCAGCCCTGCGGTAACTGAAACGTCGCAGGGCCGTCCTGCGCAGTTGCGGGGGCAGCCAGACAGATAAAGGCAATCGCGTATCTCACGGACGATACCCCGCCTCGTTCACGTTGCATTCGTATTTGGGTTGGGAGGAAAAGAACCCTGATTCACCGGGATAGATGAACTCCAGCGGTGACATATCAATGACATCGTCAGGGGTGGCGGCGTCCCACGCCTCACCAAAGAAAAACAGGCGATGTTCTTCGCTGACGAACTGGCGACCGGCACCCGCCTCGATCTCATTGCCGTCGCCATCCAGGGTGCGGCCCTGAAATTCGGTATTGAGCAGCGTCTCGCCATCAATCACCGTCGTCTCGCCCGTCAACATGTCAAAGCCGACATTGCGCTCGGTGCCCTCTTCGGTCTCGATGACAAAATCCCAGGTATCGACCTGCGTTGCGAACAGCTCCGTCAGGGATGCAGGATCATCGGCAGGCAGCTGCAACCGCTCTTCCCCGTCGATCTTGTAGCTTTCGATCCACTGGAACTCGTCATCAACCTTCTGGATGCTGAACACGCCACCCTGACCGATCAGGGCGATCCACTGGTCACCGGGGTCGTCAGCCTCACACGTCCAGACATTGATCAGCACACAGCCCTTTTGCTGGACAGTCAGCTTGGCAGTGCAGCCTTCCGGTGCGGCAAAGCTTTGCTGGGCAACCACCGGGGTCGCCATCAAGGCCAATGCAGAGAAAACCAACGACTTCATCATTTCTTTACCTTCCAGGTCAGTATCGGTGACCTATCAACATCTCGGGGTCCGACATTTTGCCCGACACAAGTCCGACGAATGTCCGACGTGATGCCGACAGGCTATTTCGACTATTCTGCGGCCACCGTAGCCGCCTGTCCCAGATACTCCAAGATGGCTGTTGCCGCATCCCGTCCGTCCCGGATTGCCCAGACAACCAGCGATGCACCGCGCACGATATCACCGGCGGCATAGACACCTTCAAGACTCGTGGCACCGGTGCCAAAATCGGCCTTCACAGTGCCCCAGCGGGTCACTTCCAACCCGTCGACACCCCACAGCTTTGGCAGTTCCTCGGGCTCAAATCCCAGCGCCTTTATCACCAGATCAGCCGTCTCGACATAATCAGATCCTTCAATCAGCTCCGGCATCTGACGACCCGTCGCATCGGGGGCGCCCAGGCGCATCTTCTGCACTTTCACGCCGCTGACCGGATCACCTTCAAACCCGTTGGGCGCAGACAGCCAGACAAACTCGACGCCTTCTTCCTCGGCATTCTGCACCTCGCGCTGCGATCCGGGCATGTTGGCCCGGTCACGGCGATACAGGCATTTGACGCTTTCGGCGCCTTGCCGCACAGCCGTACGAACACAATCCATGGCCGTATCACCGCCACCGATCACGACGACGCGCTTGCCCTTCGCATCCAGCTCACCATTGTCAAACTCCGGCACATCATCGCCAAAGCTCTTGCGATTGCTTGCCGTCAGATAGTCGATCGCACTGACAATCCCATCAGCGTTGGAATCCGGCAGATCCCTTGTTTTATAGACGCCCGTGGCAATCAGGATGGCATCATGCTTTCCCCGGATCGCATCAAACGACAGGTCTTCACCCACGTCACAATTCAACACGAACTGCACGCCACCATCCTCAAGTTGCGCCATGCGCTGCATGACGATATCCTTCTCCAGCTTGAAACCGGGGATACCATAGGTCAGCAAACCACCACCGCGATCATAGCGGTCATAGACGGTGACCTGCACACCCTGACGGCGCAACATATCAGCAGCGGCCAGACCACCCGGACCAGCACCGATGATGCCCACACTTTCGGGCCGTTCTGCATGCGGGCGGATGGGTTTGACCCAGCCTTCCTCGAACGCGGTATCGGTGATGTATTTTTCAACCGACCCAATGGTCACTGTACCATGGCCGGACTGTTCGATCACACAATTGCCCTCGCACAGGCGATCCTGCGGGCAGATGCGGCCACAGATTTCCGGGAATGTGTTGGTCGCCTGGCTGATCTCATAGGCTTCCTCCAGACGGCCCTCAGCCGTCAGGCGCAACCAGTCAGGGATATTGTTGTGCAGCGGACAATGGGTCTGGCAATATGGCACACCGCACTGGCTGCAGCGCGCCGCCTGCTCGGCCGCTTTTTCGCGGGCGTACTCGGCGTAAATCTCACCAAAATCCTGTTTGCGTAAATTCGGTGGACGTTTTTCCGGCATGTCACGCGCGACCGTGGTAAACTTGAGCATCTTCTGGCCAGCCATGCGCCGTCCTCCCAAACTAGAAAGCGAAATGCCTTTTAAAATGCCGAAATCGAAATGAAAAGGCAGTATTACTGACCTATATAGCAGAAATTTAGTCGCCCCGTAGGTGACTCTGCAAAAAAACTGCACAAAATAGGTCCGTAAACTGACCTATATATCCTCTTTCCCCAATATCTTAACGCTTTAGGTTAGCCGGACCGAATCAATTGGGCACTTGGAATGACGACATTTAACCTGCTTCTGATCGCCCTGATCCAAGGCGTGACAGAATTCCTGCCCATCTCATCCTCCGGTCACCTGATCCTTCTGCCCTCTCTCACCGGTCTTGATGATCAGGGACAGATCATCGATGTCGCTGCCCATGTCGGCACCCTGATCGCCGTTATTCTCTACTTCTGGCGCGATGTCAGATCGGCCCTTTTCGGGACGCTCCGCCTGCTGCAAGGCAAGATCGACACGCAGGGCGCCTTCCTCGCGCTCTGCCTCCTGATCGCAACAATCCCCGTCATTCTCCTTGGCCTTTTTCTCAAGCTCACCGGCCTGTCAGAGGCGATGCGCGGCATCGCCGTGATCGGCTGGGCGATGATCATTTTCGGGATCGTCCTCTATTGGGCCGATCAAAAGGGACCAATGACCAAAACCGCCGAAAAATGGACCCTCAAAGACGCATTCCAGATGGGGCTGTGGCAGGCCATCGCCCTGATCCCCGGCACATCCCGGTCTGGCATCACGATCACTGCCGGGCGGATGCTGGGCTATACGCGTACCGACGCGGCACGGCTGTCGATGCTGATGTCGATCCCCACAATCATCGCCTCCGCCGCGATCCTGAGCCTCGATGTCGTGAGCAGCGGCGACACATCCGCCTGGCGGGACATCCTCATCGTCGTCGGCATGTCATTCGCCGCAGCACTGCTCGCACTCAGTCTGATGATGCGCCTTCTGCGCAGCGTCAGCTATACCCCCTACGTGATTTACCGGCTGGCGTTGGGCAGCATTCTTCTGTGGATCGCCTATACTTAGGCCTTGAGATTCTTGGCAGAATCCTTGATCGCGTCGAACTGTCCGGACGGACGGAAACGCCACAGATAATCCGGCAAAATCGCCTCCATCGCCGTCGGCTTGATCCCCAGCGCATCAAAACCACGGGCATCATCGGCAACCACATTATCCACCGCCAGGTTCAACACCTGATCCTTCGTGATCGGCGGCTTGATAATCCCCAGCGACAAAACCCGGACGATGCCAAAACCAAAGGCCATGACACGCGCAGCCCAGAAGGGAATGTTCAAAATTAGACGGCGCCGATGCACGATTTGCAGCATCATCTGCATCAATTCGCGGAAGCTGTGCACATCCGGTCCGCCTAGCTCATAAATGCCTGGTGCGGCCTGACCCAAAACGCCTTTGACAGCCGCCGCCGCAACATCATCGACATAAACCGGCTGAAACCGGGTATTGGCGCCGACAACTGGCAAGATGGGGCCAAAGCGGCTCATGCTAGCAAAACGGTTAAAGAACTGATCTTCCGGGCCGAAAACAATCGATGGTCGCAGGATCACGGCATCCGGCAGATGTGCCTTCACGCCATCCTCACCCGCCGCCTTGGTCTTGGCGTATTGGCTGGCTGCCGCTGCATCCGCGCCAATGGCCGAGACATGCACCATCCGGCCCACGCCGAGCGATGCCGCAATCCGCGAAATCCGCTCGGCGCCTTCGGCCTGAACTGCGGCAAACGTGTTCTTGCCGCGCTCATCCAAGACGCCAACACAGTTCACAACCGCATCCGCACCTTCGGTCACCGCAGCAACGCTCGCATCATCGCGGATATTGCAGAAAACAGGTTCGACCTGACCAACGACACCATAAGGGCGAACAAACATCGCTTCATTGGTATTGCGCACCGCCACACGCACCCGCCAGCCTTCCTTGGCCAAACGGCGCGCGACATACCGACCGACAAAACCGGATCCGCCAAAGATGGTGACAAGCTTGGACATGGGCAGGCCTCATTACAGGTTCGGACCGGGTTTACCCGGCCACCATTGGCCAGACAAGGCGCAATCCGAAACGACCTGCGGACACAGCACGTTTTTGAGGACGAATCCCGTTGACAGAGGCTCAAACCCCCCTTACATCCCGCGCCACGTGACCTGCCCAGGTGGCGGAATTGGTAGACGCGCCAGCTTCAGGTGCTGGTGTCTGTATGGACGTGGAGGTTCGAGTCCTCTCCTGGGCACCATTTTTCCTTCAGCACAGTATTTGATACCGACTTGGCGAACGCTTGGGTTTGCTCGTACTCCTAGCACATTCGTCGATTGAAGCGTTGGCAAAGAATACCGGGTTTTGACAAGACGCAGCGCTTTCCGCTTGCGTTCCGGCGCTAATCGACTCAAGCTTGGGTTACTCAGGGGTGCCGCGTATTGCCGTGGCTGAGATGCGGGTGCAAAGCCTGCGGACCCTCAAAGCTGATCTGGATAATGCCAGCGTAGCAAGGAGGACAGAAATGTTTGCAGGCGCGCAAGTCTCTCTTTACCCGATGACCGATGGGTTCATCGACACCATTCTCTCTTCACTCAATGCACTTGAACCCTGGCGCGACAGGCTGCGCATCGAAACTGATGATATCTCGACCCTGATAGTCGGCCCGCCCGAGGTCCTGTTTCCCGCCCTGCGCGATCTTTATGTCGCTGCTGCCCGGTCCGGCCATCATATCGTGTTGCGGGCGAC
This sequence comes from uncultured Paracoccaceae bacterium, assembly GCA_947488175.1. Classification (GTDB taxonomy): domain Bacteria; phylum Pseudomonadota; class Alphaproteobacteria; order Rhodobacterales; family Rhodobacteraceae; genus Yoonia. The sequence continues at coordinate 344,254 of CANKYO010000003.1, read as the reverse complement.
CCTGTCGCGCGGGTGTCCCGGCGAACCCGATGATCCGATCTGCCGGACCGACGCGATGGCCAATCCATCAGAACCCTTGGCATCACGCCAGAAGACCGCCCTTTCTGCACTGCCTGGCGCCGTCAAAACGGATCAGTCTGCCGATGCGCAGTTTTCGCTTTATGTCATGGGCGCGGGTGATCACATGGAGGAAATCATGGGCTGCATTGATTTCCTCAAACAAAGCGGCACGTTTGACCGGTCCAAGAATTTCTGCACCCGGCTGACCGGGGATGCAGGCCAGGTCTTTGCCACGCTTGAGCAGGCATTCTGCCAGTTCGGGCCACCGAATGGACATACCACGATTGACCTGACGGTATCCGCAAACAGCCCAAGCAAGCACTGATCCCATGGTACAACCCCTGCCCCGCCATCCCGGCGGAGGGCTGGCCCGCGGCATTCCTGCCGCACTCAGCCTGCTTAGCGCCTTTCTGATCTGGGAAGTTTATGTCCGCCTGTCGGGGATTTCGCCCCTGATGCTGCCTGCACCGTCGCGGGTGTTGAGCCAGATCGTGCTGAACCGGACGATGCTGTGGGACAACACGATCCCCACCCTGCGGGCGACTTTTGCGGGGTTCGCGCTGTCCCTCACCGTAGCCTTCGGGCTGTCGATCATGCTGGATTTCATGCCACGGGTGCGGCGGGCCTTGTTCCCGATCTTTGTTGTCAGTCAGACATTGCCCCTCGTCGCCATCGCACCTTTGGTGGTGCTCTGGTTCGGCTTCGATCTGACACCGAAGGTCCTGCTGGTCGCGCTGGTGACATTCTTTCCGATGCTGGTCGCCCTGGTGGACGGTTATGCCGCAACCGATCCGGAGATTGAAAACCTGCTGCGGTCCATGGGGGCCACACGCCGCGTCATTTTCCGACGTGCGCGATTGCCTTCGGCGATGCCCTATTTCTTTGCCGGGCTGCGGATCTCGATCACCTACGCGGTCGTGGCCGCGATCTTTGCGGAATATGTGGGGGCGCGTGCCGGTCTGGGGATCGTCATCCTGAACGCGAAAAACAGTTTTCGGCCCGATCTTGTACTGGCAGCCGTTGTGATCAGCTCCTTACTCACCCTGATTTTGTTTACCTGCACCGCGCTGATACAGCGCGCGGTCCTGCGCTGGCGCGACCACGGGGACGGCGCATGACGGTGCTGAGCATGCAGAATATTCGCCTGTCGCTGGGTGAGACCCCGGTGCTGGACGATATCAGCCTGCACCTGAACAACGGCGAGTTTGTTACGCTTCTGGGGCCATCAGGTGCAGGCAAATCGACGATCTTTCGGCTGCTCACCGGGGTCCTGACCCAGGATGCGGGTCACGTGACATATGACGGCAATCCCCTTGCCGAAAACCCGCAGCGCTTTGCCTTCATGCCCCAGCGCGACGCCCTGCTGCCATGGTGCCGGGTTCTGGATAATCTGACCTTGGGGTTAGAGGTGCGGGGCTTTACCCGCAGGGCAGCGCGCGAACGGGTTTTGCCGCTCTTGGATGATTTCGGGTTGGCGGGTTTCGAACGGCACTACCCGGCCCAGCTGTCAGGTGGCATGCGTCAGCGCGCAGCACTCTTGCGCACCGTGGTGCAAGGCCAGCCCGTGCAGCTTCTTGATGAACCCTTTGGCGCGCTTGATGCGCTGACCCGGACCCAGATGCAGACATGGTTCGAAGAACGCTGGCGTACTGCACGCTGGACGACGCTGCTGATTACCCATGACGTGCGCGAGGCCGTGGCCCTGTCTGACAGGATCTACGTCCTGTCACCCCGGCCTGCCTGCATCCGCGCCGAAATCGCGGTCCCCGCACAGCGCCCACGCCTTGGGCAGCCGATCACGACAGAGGCACATGCGCTCGAGGCGCATCTGCTGGACATATTACTCAACCAAACCGGAGAAACCTGATGAAACACCTGATCACAGCCGCATTTTCCTGTGCCGCCCTTCCCGCCATGGCGCAGGAAAAGCTCAGCGTCGCGCTCGACTGGACACCCAATACAAACCATGTGGGCCTGTATGTGGCACAGGCGAAAGGCTGGTTCGACGACGCCGGTCTTGATGTCGATATCCTGCCCTATACCGATACCTCATCCGGGGCACTGGTTGCGACCGGCATCGCGGAATTCGGCATTCTGAGCGCTGTTGGTTTTCACACCCAGCGCGCCACCGGGGCGGATATGACCGCCGTGATGGCGATTGTGCAGCATGAAACCGGGCAATTGGTCTTCAATGGCGAGCGTGACGATATTCAGCGCCCGGCTGATCTGGACGGCATGATCTACGCAGGCTTCGGCAGCGCGTGGGAGGAAGCGCTGATTTCAACCATTATCCGCAATGACGGAGGCGAAGGCGTATTTGATACGGTAACGCTGGGAACCTCGGCCTATGAAGCGCTGGCCAATGGCCGTGTCGATTTCACGCTTGAGATCAGCACCTGGGAAGGCGTGAACTCGGTCCTGCTGGACCGGCCGCAACGCGCCTTTCGCTATGCTGATTACGGTGTGCCCGATCAGCACACAACGCTGCTGGGTGGCAACAGCGCGTGGCTGGCCGCAAACCCGGATGCCGCGCGCGTTTTTGTTCAGGCAACGCAGCGTGGATATGAATTTGCCCAAAACAACCCGGCGCTGGCCGCCGATATCCTGATCGCTGAAACTGCCGGTATGCTGCCAAACCCGGCGCTCGTTCATGCCTCAATGGAGGCACTGGTCGCGGGCGGATATCTTCAGGAGTCGGGGGAACCCGTTGGTCTCATCGACGACGAGAAGATGGAGAGCATCAACCGATTCCTGTTCGATGCAAATATCCTGCGCGACGAAAACAGCCAACCACTGGACACGATACCAGACGTTTCCACATGGTTCACAAATAGTAATCTGGCGCACTGATGAACTAATAGCAGCACAGTCCTGCCAGGGTGCATCCGAATTCCTACCTTATTCCAACAAGATGAACCATCGAGACGCGACTTCGGTCGTCTGTTTTACAACAAATGGAATGCTTGACAGTCAGAGTTGAGGTCAGACAAGGAGGATGCCCTTCCAAGCCAGGGTATATGGTCAATCAGCCGAACATAGGACAAATACTGTAGCGCCGCAATCATTCCATATATGAAAACGCCACTAATATACTTGCCTGTTGACACGCCGGAGTTCTGGCGGCCCCGGCAGGATTCGAACCTGCAACCTGCCCCTTAGGAGGGGGCTGCTCTATCCAGTTGAGCCACGGGGCCACGCCAGACCATTCAATGCCCACCTTTGGGCATCTGGTCAACGGGCCAAAGGGCCGTTAACAATGACGGGACGAACAGCAGGATCGCCCCTTGACCCGACAGATCAAACGCCCGCTCACGCTCCGCGATGTTTCCGAAGCCTCGGGGGTCAGTGAAATGACGGTCAGCCGGGTATTGCGCAACAAGGGCGATGTGAGCGAGGCGACGCGCCAGAAGGTCCAGGATGCGGCCAAGCGGCTGGGCTATGTACCCAACAAAATCGCTGGTGCGCTCGCGTCCCAACGGGTCAATCTGGTCGCTGTGATCATCCCGTCGCTCGGCAACATGGTATTCCCAGAGGTCTTGTCAGGCATATCGGAAACGCTGGAGGATACCGAACTGCAGCCGGTCGTCGGTGTGACTGACTATATGCCCGAGAAAGAAGAAAAGGTCCTGTTCGAGATGCTGTCCTGGCGGCCGTCAGGCGTGATCATTGCCGGGCTGGAACATTCCGATGCCTCGCAGGCGATGCTGCGTCAGTCGGGCATTCCGGTGGTCGAGATCATGGATATCGACGGTGAACCTATTGACGCCTGCGTGGGTATTTCACACCGGCGGGCGGGCCGGATCATGGCCGAGGAAATCATCACCGCCGGGTACAAGCGCATCGGTTTCATGGGCACCAAGATGCCGCTGGATCACCGGGCACGTAAACGGTTCGAAGGGTTCACCCGGACACTGGCCAAGGCCGGGATCGAGATTGCCGATCAGGAGTTCTATTCCGGCGGATCGGCCCTTGCCAAGGGCCGGGAGATGACAGCCAAGATGATCGAACGGACCCCGGACCTCGACTTTCTTTACTACTCGAACGACATGATCGGGGCGGGCGGGTTGCTCTACCTTCTGGAAAAGGGTGTTGATGTGCCCGGTCAGATCGGGTTGGCCGGGTTCAACGGGGTCGAGCTGTTGGACGGCCTGCCGAAACGACTGGCCACCATGGATGCCTGTCGGCGGGAGATTGGCGTCAAGGCAGCCCGGATCATTGCTGCGCGAAACGCAGGTGAAACGATGTCAGATAACCCGATCGTCAAGCTGGAGCCAAAGCTGCAGCCGGGCGATACGCTGCGCTGCAACTAGGGCGCGTCACGCCTTTGCAACATTCAATCAGATGCGGGCCGGACTCTGCGAAGCTTGCATAGGGCGGTCGCAATTCGCTATACAAAACATATGTTTAACGTCATCCTTTCCATATTGATTAAGATTTTACGAAACGCGGGACTTGGCCGCAAAATCTGGTAGAACACACCTCCTGTGTGTTGATTGAGTAGACGGGTGAAAGATGGCGACCGAACGTACGGCCCCTTTGGATCAGATGATCGAGTTTGTGATGGAAGAGATGTTGTCCGGCAACACCCAACGCAAACAGGCAATGGTGCGCAATCTGGCAGAACGCTGGCCCGACCAGCCCGCTTTGGCGCTGGTCTACGCGGTTACCTCCGCGACAGAAGCGATCGAAGACAGCTTTCGTGAAGCCGCGACCGAGGATCCGGTCATCCCGCTTGGCTACAGGCTGTCGGCTCTGATTTCGGCAGATGTGCATGCCGTCCAATCTATGGGCCAGACACCATCTGTCGCCGAGGATCTGCTGCATTTCTGGCGGCGCGTCGATCCGCAGTTCCTGCGACTGCAATAGTATTTGAACCGTTCTATGCTGCGAGCCCAGTTTTTTTTGCGAAACGTAAGGGCTGCTCCATCAGCGCAAGTTTCCGGATTGCGGGCAAAAACAGGTTGTGCCGCTGCACCTGACCAAGTGCGGCCATGCCGATGCAGTATTTCGAGCATTTGCGCGTGGGGTGCAGGTGATGGCTGCGCAGGATCTTGTCGGCGATCCCGTTGCCACGCGCGGATTTGGTTTCGAGAATGAACATATCGGCGGATGCATCCCGTTCCACATTGGCCGCGCGAAACTGCAACCTTGTGTCGATTGTCATCCGTTCGCCCCCTTCTTTGGCGACAAGAGTGATCCGTTCGTATTCCATCCCGATGACCGGTTGCAGGTCACGCCCCAGCGGTACGCCGTAAAGATCGGTATGGCAGGTATCGATGAATGCGCGGCCATCCTCGCAGAGCCCATTAGCGAATGGCGGCAGTTTGAGCCGCTTTTTGACGGTGACATTGCGGGTGTCCTTAAGCTTGACCTCCAGATAGCTGAACCCGGCGTCGACATAGTGCCGGATCCGGACCTTACAGCGTTTGCGCCGCCCCTGATGGTGGTCGGTGTAGGATTGCGCGGCTTCATTGTCGAAATAGTTGGTGGCATAGGTGAATGCCCGCTTGCCCTCGATTTCAAGCACATCAAACAACTCACTAAACTGCGTGAAGACCGGCAGCAGCCGTGCTGCGGGGACGATGTATTTGTTGTCCAGCCGTTCCAGCATGGCGGCTTTGCCATTCAGCCCATCAAGAGAGATTGTATCGAAGGTCGACAGACATTCTGCAATTCGCGTGTCCATGGTCATTTTTCCCTTGTTTATTTGCGGTAGTAGACGTTGATCTGGGCCATATCGGTGATGTAGTTGAGCGCGGTAATCTGATAGCTCATGACCTCGACCCCCAGCCTTGCCGACAGGTCGGTACGCATTTTCTGCGGGTCCGACAGGGCGTCATGTTCGATCTTGTCCAGCGTGATTTTGATTCCGTCGACGGATTTGAGGATGCGAGGGTGGTCAAAGACAAAGGCCCCCAACAGCACCAGCCCGACCACGACGATCACAAATGGCAGTGTCGTGCCTTGGATCGAACAAATCACAGCGAGGGCGACCGACCCGAAGAAATAGGTAATCTCGATCTTGCTGATCTGTTCGGAGCGCAGTGTGAACAGAGCCAGAATAGCGAAGAGGCCAAAACCGGCAGCCAGTGAGAATTCTACGGAGCCGAGGATTGAAAGCACCCCAAACGCGAAGATGTTAAACAGCGATGCGGCGGTTGCCAGTTCCTTGTCCCGGTAGCGCGGGTAGAACAGCGCATAGATAAGCACCGTCATTGCGGAGAGATTGATCGCAAAGCGGATCACGACGCCAAGGTCCAGAAAATCAGTCATCATTCCACTCTTCATGTCTTGCGGTGCGCCGGGAACCGCCCGACCAGCCGCGTTTGTTTTGATGAAGAGATAATCGGGCCGAATGGCATGCGCCTTTCGCCAAGATGACAGTTTTATGACAGGTGCATGAAGGTTTTGTCATAACGCCGCAAAATGACGTTTTGGCAGGCCGTGCACATAGAAACGGCGACACCATAGGTGCCGCCGTTCAGCCGTGAGTGGCCGGGTATTTTCTAGCCGATGCGATAGCCCACGTTGCGCAAGGTCGTGATCACATCGCCGCATTGTCTCAACTTGCGGCGCAGCCGTCCGATATAGACGTCAACAACATTCGTCAGTGGGTCCGAGTTCATGCCCCAGACCGCGTTCAAGATCCGTTCGCGTGTCAGCACCCGCCCGGGGTTTGACAGGAACAGGACCAGAATATCGCGTTCCTTGGCCGACAGTTCGACCTGTTCGCCGCTCACCTCGACCCGATAAGACAACCGGTCAAAAATGATGTCGCCGAACTGCAATGTCGTTTCCTCGGCAGATTGGGCATAGCCATTTGCCCGCCGGTGCAGACTTTCGATGCGTGCCACCAGCTCATCAAAGTCGAACGGTTTCGGCAGGTAGTCGTCGGCCCCGATCCGAAGCCCTTCGACCCGCTCTTCGGTTGCGTCCAGTGCACTCAGCATCAGGATGGGGGTCTTGATCTGACGCGCTCGCAGTTTGCGGCAGACATCCTGCCCACTGATGCCTGGCAACATAAGGTCCAGCAGCACAACATCGAACTTGTCCTGCGACAGCATCTCAATGCCGGTTTCCCCGTCAGGCGCATGCTGCACATTCCAGCCTTCGCCGGAGAGTCCGCGGCGCAAGAAATCTGCGACACGTGTCTCATCTTCGATCAACAGAATATTCATGTCACCCCCCAACCAGTTTGCCGTGCATCTTCAGAGTCTTTCGCGACTCTCATCAAACAACATACTTTCGTTGAGCTTCGTAAATCAGGTTTTGGTGTCTCACGTAAATCAACTTTGGGTGCACTCAGCGGGAATAAACCTTTGTTTATGACGAAGATCGGCGCTTTGCCGCCCGCCGATGTTGTCAAAGTCAGAGGTACCATGATCCGTTATCGTCAGCCGCCATCAGAAGACGAATTGGTATCGATGGTCGGAACAGAGCTGAATGAATAAGCCGAGCCAGCGCGACGATGCCAGAAAATGGCTGACTTCAGAACCCTAGCCAGTCTGTTTTAGGTCAACCAGCGACAGTGATTTTTTGCGCGACAAGGACAGCACGACGCATAGGCCGCCGCCATCTGCATCAGCAAGCGATGCTGTGCCGCCATGTGCCTCCATGATCGCGCGAACGATCGGCAAACCCAACCCGGTGCCTTCGGTTGGTGTTCGGGATGCATTCGTGCCGCGATAAAAGCGTTCAAAGGCCTGCGCCTTGTCTTCATCGCTCATCCCTGGGCCATTATCGGACACTGCAATTTCGAGCGATTCGCTGTTGTCCCGCACAGCAATCACAATGTTGGGGCCACCATATCGCAAGGCGTTGTGCAGCACGGACAGCAGACATTGACGCATGCGCAACCGGTCCACGCGCGCCCGGGTATTCTTGGCCTCGATCATGACCTTGATCGGAGCTTCGAACATATCCTGCGCATCAGTGATGACCTGGCGGATATCGATATCCTTCGGATCAAGGCGCAGTTCGCCTGCTTCGTGACGGGCGACCAGCAGCATGTCATCAACGATCTGCGAAGTGTGGCGTGCGGAATCGCGAATGCGTGCCAGCGTATCTGACACCGCATCCGGGTCTTGAAGCGTACCGCGTAGCGCGACGTCTGCCTCGCCTCGGATGATCGTCAGCGGCGTTCGCAATTCGTGGCTGATGTCGGCCATCATCCTGCGCCGGTTTGCCTCGGACATCTCGATCTGTTGTAAAAGATTCTCCAGCTCATGTGTCCGCTCGGCAACCTTGCGTTCCAGCAATTCGTTCTGTTGCTTCTGGTCCAGTTCACGCTGACGTAAAAGAGCGGCCATATTACTAAGCACGCCGGACATTTCACGCAATTCCTGCCCGCCGAGTTTGGGCACGTCTTTAGCGAAATCGCCGGTGCCATAGGTCTTTACGGCGCCGATCAAGTTGCGGAAGGGGAGGTGCAGCAATCTTGCGTAGGACCAGAGTGCGCCGATCAATGCGACAACTGCTGCGGCGATGGTGGCCCACGTGACGATTGTCATTTCATTGCGAAAGGCAATTGCGGCTGCGCGGGTCTCTCTCACTTCTTCCCGTTCCTCTTCGACCGCCGCCTGAATGAGCGTGGCCAGTTCGACATCTATTGTCTGGTCCAGCAGATCCACCAGAGCATCCCCATCGGCTGCATCGGCGTCCTCGGGGGTCAGGCGAGCCAGTACCCTGTCCACTTCGGCGATCTTGCTTTCGATCTGGGCAAGAAGTTCCAGTTCTTCGTATTCTTCTTCACCCACAAGTTCGATCTCACTGGCGATGATAGTCCTGATCCGCGAGATTGAGCCTTTGATCTTTTCGTTCAACTCCGCTTCCAATGCCCCCCCGTCGAGGTTGCCGATAATGAGCGCATCCCCATGCTGCTTGAGCAGCTGAAACACCTTGGATTGAAGCAGCAAATGTTCTTCAAGCGACGCATACGCCAGTTCGGTTCGTTCGTCCCACCGTTGACTTTGCTTGAGGTTGCTGAGTGTCACGGCGGTCAGGCCAGCGATCAAAATAACAAAGATACCCGCATAAAATACAAAGAGTGTCGTCAGGCGCACGGTCGTCTCCTTAAGGAATCTTTGCGCTTCAAAATGTAGGGGAAGCGTGTCCCATCACGCAGCCGCAATCAAGCCGGTGCGGGCCTGCCATCGGCTGCAGGACGATGGTGCATGTCGTCCCTTGCTGCATGATATTCAGATATCTTTCTGTTTGGGGCTCCAAAACGGCGCGGCTGCCCTCGATCAGGACAACCTCAGCCTGGGCAAGCGCAGCCCGCGCCAATTCAACGCGGACCTGTTCAGGTGCTGACAGATCGCGCCCCGCCTCGGCGACGCGCCGGTCCAGCCCTTTGGGGCCATCTGCAAGATGCCGCAGATCAAAATCGGCAAGAACCCTGTGGATGCGGCGGTCCTTGGGTCGGGGATGCAGACCAAGGGTCAGCGCCCGCCGCAGACTGCCCTGCAGGATAGCCGGTTGATTACCGATATACGCGCAGCGCGGTGTAACGGCTTGCCCTTCGGCTTGAAACCGGACCTTGAAATCGCTGTTCCGGTCAAGACCGGCCATGATGCGCAGAATATTTGCGTCTTTCGGTATCTGATGAGGGCAGAGTGTTATTCGCGCCGCAGCTGCAACTGATAACCTCACCGGCCCGTCGACCGAAATGGCCACGGCCCGTCCATGACCGGACGCTTCGCGGTTGGCGCTGTCCTGACGCAACAGGTTCTGCGCCTTTTCACCGGCCACCCGCCAGGCGCAATACCGGTCCCAGACCAGCGCAAGTTCCCGCAAAGGTGCCACGAGAATGGCGATCATCGCCAATGCGGCTGCCACTGCCCCGGTCATCGCGCCAATTATGCCTGCTGTGATCAGAACGCACACGCCAGCGATGGCGGCACCAGCTTCGATCATGCCCGACAGCCCATTGCGCAGCCCGGCCCGGCTCAGGCTGTTGCGGCGCAACCGCTGCCCATTCTCTGCAAGTGTTTCAATTTCCTTTTCGGTTCGCCCCAACAGATCAAGCATTGGTGCTACGGCAATCCGTTCGATCATTGCGATTGATATTGTGGCCCGTTTGTTGCGGAGCGTCCGATGGCGCGCTTCCAGTCCGACAGCAATGGCGATGGTCAGGCCCGCCGTTACCGCCAAAGGCAGGAATGCGGCCAAAGCGAGGTGCGGATTAAGAAGCCAAAGCACCGCCCCTGCGCCAGGCAACACAAATATCGCCGAAATAGCCAGCGGCAGGCCGCGACCGAACCAGTTGCGCGCCGCACTCAGATCGCCAACAAAGCGAAGCGACAGCGCACCGACCCGGCGCTGTTCGACTGCCGTAAGGTCCATTCCGGCAATATGCCGGTAGATGGTGATCCGCAGATCGTTGGCATAGCTTTGGCCCAGCGCCTCGGCCCGCTGTTTGATGCACCAACCAAACAGGGCAACTGCCAAACCCGCACCCAAAAGCTGGATCAATACGCGCAAATCAGGCGGATGCCCGGCATGCAATGCAGCGAATGCATCGCGGGTGGCAAAGGCACCCAACCCCATCGCGACCGCCTGCAGAATGCTGAATACGGGAATAAGGACCGCATCGCAGATGCGGTCCTTTGTCATCAATCTGGGAAGTTTTGTCATGCCACCTCTTGCATCTGTCTGTTCCGCATCAGGGGTTCCACATGTTCGGCGATTACGGCGGGGTCCCACAGGTCTTCGCGGGACAGGATGGGCAGGCCGGTGACTTCCTCGGCCTCGGTCGCCGCAAGCGGAGAGCAACTGACCATCCCCGAGATCGCAAAGGGGCTGAGCCCGTGACGATCCAGCACCACGACCGAACCCAGCGCGCTAAGCGCATCGGGGGCCGCGAACAAGATCCCGTCAAGCCGGTCCCGGATCGCCTTGCCCTGCAGTACCGCCCGCGTTTCCTGCTGAAACACACCATCAGCGATCTCGACCACGATAACCTCGGCCCCTTGTTCTGCTGCCGCGGCCACCAATGTATGAAACCCTTCCTCGATCCGTTCCATCGGTTGGCGATAGGTCGTCGCCATCCCCACATCGGTGAAGTCCGATACCGGCACACCAGCATCCTCAAAGGAGTTGAAGTCACCAAATGCACCCGTACCGGTCGCCTTGACGCCTGCCACCTTGTAACCTGCAGATTTCAAGCCGTGAGCGAGGCTGGATGCCGCCGTGGTCTTGCCGGAATTCATCGACGCACCAAAGACACCAATGACGGTGGCCGTTTCATTGCGCGGCCGGCTGTCCAGCGCGTAGTCACCGACATTCATGATCCTGCCATCACCATTGATCAGCAATGCAAGGGGTTTCAGCAGGGTTGGTTCATCCATGCGGGCATGCGCCGCCTCAACTGTGCCGGCCACACCACCGCCGGCGGCAAGGTGAATGAAATCGCTGCCGATCTTGGCCCGGGCCTGAAACTGGTCTGGTGCATAGCGGTCCGCCAGACACAGAACCACCAGATCGCCTGGGTAACTGGTTGAGTTGCGCCGGTCAGCCAATTGAATTTTCTTGTGCTGGCCGATCTCAACGATCCGGCAAAGCAACAGATCACCGGCGCTGGCAGCACCCAGATCGGTGCTGAAACTTTGAACATCAACACGATTGACCCGCCGCGTTGTAAACGCCCATTTGGCGGCATCGAGTAGAGTTGTGTCGAAAGAGGTCATAAAGGTCATTGTCATCTTCCTTGTCAGAAACTGTGTATGCTCTGACTTTTGGGCCATCTTGATGAAGCAAGTTCACCTGCTTTGATGAACTGGGCGGGACGGTTAGATGAACATCAGATGAAAGCCTGACATCCTGACCACTGAAACCCTGACTTGTCTGCGATCCGATACCATGCCAGCCTTCGGTCATATTTGACGAAGAGGTTTCACCATGACTCGCTATCTGGTCTCCGTTTTTTGCGCGATTTTCGTTGGTTTTCTCGGTAATCCGGCTGCAGCAGACGGGCCTGTCCCCGACACCCGCACGATTTATGAACCGGGGATTGATCTGGTTGGTACCGATCTGGCGAATATCTTTGACACCACCTTGCGCGCCTGTGAGGCAGCCTGCCTGAATACTGATCGTTGCGAGGCGTTTACGTTCAACCAACGTTCGAACGCGTGTTTTCCCAAGACAGACATCACAGATGTGATTCCCTTCGATGGTGCCGTATCGGGGCGGGTCTACGCCACCGACCCGGAAGTTCTGGCCAACGCCCAGTCTCGTGCCGCTGATCTATCGTTTCTGAATGCACGCGAATTTATCCGTGCTGCGACGTTCATGGAGCTGTCGAACTGGCCGGAACATAGCAACAATTTCCAGCTGCGTCGTGCGGCTGTGAAGGCCCGCGAAACTGACCTGGCCGCAGATTGGCTGGCCTACGGTCGCATCCGGGTTGGGTCGAACAACCGCCCGCATTCCGGTGCGCTGACCGCGACCATCATGTCTTATCTGCGGGCAAAGGACGACGCGGCGCGGCGGGCCGCGGCGGTATACATGGCCGAAGTTCTGGAAGATCAGGGGCGTGGGCGCACCATGATCCCCGCCCTGCGTCTGGCGCAGGACATCCGCTATAATCGCCAGACCGAGATCGCGCTGGACGATGCAATTGGCAAATACGGTTTCCGCGTTGCCGATACGCGGGTGGAAAGCGACAGCGCGACGCCCCGTATCTGTGCGATCTTCAACGAAGACCTGATCAAGGTCGGCACCGATTATGCCCCGTTTGTCCAACTCGCCGATCCGCAATTGGTGGTCAGTGTCAGTGATGCCCAGTTGTGCATTGAAGGGGTGGAGCATGGCAGCCGCCACCGCATCGTCCTGCGCGAGGGTTTGCCCGCGGCAAGCGGTGAAACCCTGGTGCGCCCTGTCGAACTGACCCTTTATGTGCGCGACCGTTCCCCTGCCGTGCGATTTGTCAGCCGCGCATATGTGCTGCCCCGGCTGGGCGATATCGCCGTCCCGGTTGAGACCGTGAACCTGACCGAAGTCGAATTGCAGCTGCGCCGCGTCGATGACCGCAACATCATGCGAAGCATTCAGGAAGGTCTGCTGGGCAGCCCGATTTCCCAATATGAAGAGGACTATGTGTCCACCCAGATCGGGGTCGATGTCTGGTCCGGCACGGCAGAGGTCGGGCGCGAGTTGAACCGCGATATCCTGACCCGCGTACCGCTCAACGAGGCTTTGGCGGGTGAGCCTGCGGGGCTTTATGTTCTGACAGCTGCGGCCAAGGACGCGGATCGTGACAGCCCTGCGGCAACGCAGTGGTTTGTGCTGTCCGACCTGGGTGTGGCCACATATCTGGGCAATGATGGACTGACCGTTGCCGTCAGATCGTTGGGGAGTGCCGACGCACTGCCCGAGGCGTCCGTGACCCTGATTTCGCGCAGCAACGCGGTGTTGGGTAATGTCGAAACAGATGCAGACGGCGTGGCCCGTTTTCCCGATGGCCTGACCCGTGGGACGGGCGGCAACGCCCCGGCGCTGGTCACGGTCGAAAAGAATGGCGACATGACGTTCCTGTCCCTGACCGATCCGGCCTTTGATCTGTCAGACCGGGGCGTCGAAGGGCGTGAGCCCAGCCCGCCAATGGATGTCTTTGTCGCCACGGATCGCGGGGCTTATCGTGCGGGCGACACCATTCATGTGACCGCATTGATGCGCGATCAGGGGGCTTATGGCCTGTCGGGTATTCCGCTGACGGCGGTCCTGACCCGCCCGGACGGGGTGGAATATCGCCGTGTGACTTCAACCGATGATCTGTCCGGTGGTCATGTGTTTGCGCTGCCGGTAGCCAGCACGGCCCCGCGCGGGACCTGGCGCATTGCGCTATTGGCCGATGTCGATGCGCCACCCCTGGCTCGCACATCGGTTCTGGTCGAAGATTTTTTGCCGGAACGCATTGATTTCGATATGGAGTTACCGGATGAAATCCGGCTTGGCGATGTGCCAAATCTGCGGATTGATGCCCGCTATCTTTTTGGTGCCATCGGTGCCGATCTGAGCGTGGAAGGTGAGGCGCTTTTGCGTGGGGCCAGCAATGTGGATGGCTATCCGGGTTATCGCTTTGGCGAATATGATGCCGCCTTTGACGCCCGGCAAACCTATCTGGATGGCGCAAAAACCGATGCCGATGGTGTCGCCAATCTTGCCGTAAACCTGCCCGATATCAGCGCGTCACAACCGCTGGAACTGCGGGTCACCGCGCGTGTCAAGGAAGGGTCCGGCAGGCCGGTTGAGCGTCAACTGACCGCGGCTGTCCTGCCCGACAAGGTGATGATCGGGATCAAACCGCTCTTTGACGGCGTGATCGCGGAAAACACCGAAGCGCCGTTTGAACTGATCGCGCTGAACCCCGACCTGTCGCCTGCCGACATGGAGGTCCAATGGACCATCAACAAGGTCCGCACCCGCTATCAGTGGTATTCGCTGGGCGGCCGCTGGGATTGGGAACCGGTCACCACCCGCACCCGTGTCGCAACGGGCAAGGTGACCCTTGGTGCGACACCTGTGCGTGTCGGGGCCGATGTGGATTGGGGCAGTCACGAGATAGTCGTTGAGGCGATTGGTGAAGACTACAGTGCGGCATCGACCCAATTCTATGCCGGTTGGTATGCTGCGGCGACAGCTGACGACACGCCCGATCTGTTGGAGGCATCGCTGGACGCCGAAAACTATGTGGTCGGCGATACGGCTACCTTCCGGATCGTGCCCCGCTATGCGGGCACCGCCGTCGTGACCGTCATGTCCGACCGTGTGATTTCCATGCAGGCAGTGCCGGTGTCCGAAGGTGAAAACCTGATCACCCTGCCCGTAACAGATGAATGGGGGGCCGGCGCCTATGTCAGCGCGTCGGTGATCCGCCCGATGGATGTGTCCGCCGGGCGCAATCCGGCCCGCGCGCTGGGTCTGGGCTATGCCGGGGTGGCTCCCGGTGAAAACGCACTGGACGTGTCCATGACAGCACCCTATGTCGTGCAGCCGCGCGGCGCGCTGGATATCGGCATTCAGGTTGACGGGATAAAAGCGGGCGAAACGGCTTATGTCACACTCGCTGCCGTCGATCTGGGCATTCTGAACCTGACAGGGTTTCAGTCACCCGCGCCACAGGACCATTACTTTGGTCAGCGCAAGCTGGGTGTCGAATTGCGCGATGTCTATGGGCGCCTGATCGACGGGCTGAACGGGGCGATGGGTACGATCCGGTCCGGCGGCGACGCGATGTCAAAGGACGGGATGCAAAGCCCGCCCCCAACCGAAGAACTGGTGACCTTCTTCACCGGTCCCGTCACGGTTGATGCTGACGGGCGGGGGCAGGTCAGTTTTAATGTGCCAGCCTTCAACGGCACCATCCGGCTGATGGCCATCGCGTGGTCGGACACTGGTGTCGGACAGGCGGAACAGGATGTGATCGTGCGCGACCCGGTGGTTGTGACCGCCAGCGTGCCACGTTTCCTCGCCCCCGGCGACCAAAGCCGGTTGCTCCTGGAGATCATTCATGCCGACGGCCCTGCGGGTGAGATGGGTCTGAACATCACTGCCAACGGCTTGGGCATGGTGTCGCAGATACCCGCAACTTTCACGCTGGCCGATGGTGGCAAACAGGTGTTCGAAATCCCCTTTGCCGCCTTTGACCCGGGCAATCACTCCATTGACGTGGTCCTGACCACGCCGGACGGCCGCAGCCTGACCAAATCGCTCAACGTCCCGGTTGTGGTCAACGACCCAGAGGTCAGCCGGATCAGCCGCTTCACCCTGGCCGCAGGCAGCACGTTTACCTTTGATGACGATGTCTTTGACGGTCTGGCCACCGGCACCGGCAGGGCCACCCTGTCCGCCGGGCCTTTGGCGCGCTTTGATGCGCCCGGCCTGCTGAACGCGCTGGATCGCTATCCTTACGGCTGCACGGAACAGATCACCTCGCGCGCGCTGCCCTTGCTCTATCTCGATGGTGTCGCGGCGGCGATGGGTCTTGCGACCCGTGACAAGATCGCCGAGCGGATTGATCAGGCCATTGGCGAGATCACGGCCAATCAGGCCGCCAATGGGGCCTTTGGCCTCTGGCGCCCCAGCTCGGGCGATTTGTGGCTGGACGCCTATGTCACCGATTTTCTGACACGCGCCCGCGCAGCCGGATACGCGGTGCCGGATGTGGCCTATGACAATGCGGTCGCCAATCTGCGCAATGCGGTGAACTACTATCCTGATTTCGACAGCGGCGGATATGATCTGGCTTATGCGCTTTATGTCCTTGCACGCGAAGGTGAGGCTGCGGTTGGTGATCTGCGCTACTATGCCGATCAGAAAGGCGGAGCTTTTACATCGCCGCTCGCGCAGGCACAGCTTGGCGCGGCGCTGGCCCAATATGGCGACCAGCCACGCGCAGATGCCATGTTTGCCCGCGCCGGGCGCAGCTTGCAGGCCCGGTTTGCCCGCGAAGAGCAACTGAATTGGCGTTCTGACTACGGGTCGTATCGGCGTGATACGGCGGCCGTTCTCGCACTTGCCGTTGAGGCGGGCAGCAACGCGGTTGACCGCGACATTCTGCTGACGCGGATCGGCAACAACGCGGCCCGTGCATCAACGCAAGAGGCTGCATGGACGCTGCTTGCCGCCAATGCGCTGGTCGATGATCTGCGCGAGACCGGTCTGACGATTGACGGGCTGGCCCCTGATGGACCTGTGGTGCAACTGCGCGATGCGCAAGCAAACGCCGCCCCGGTGGCGATCACAAATACCGGCGACCGCCCGACCGAAATTACGGTGACGACATTTGGTGTGCCTGACCAACCCGAACCGGCGGGCGGCAACGGGTATGCTATCGGTCGGACCTATTTCACTATGGAGGGTGAGCAGGTCAGTCTGGGCAATGTGCCTGTCGGCACACGTCTGGTGGCGGTGCTCAGCGTCCGGCCCTTTGGCCGGCAGGAGGCGCGGCTGATGGTCGATGATCCGCTACCTGCGGGGTTCGAGATCGACAACCCGAACCTGTTATCCGGCGGCGAGGTGCCCGTGCTGGAAGGGCTGGAGCTAACGCGCGCGCAAAATGCGGAGTTCCGGACGGATCGCTTCTTGGCCGCCGTCGACTGGCGATCAAACAAGGCGTTTCAACTGGCCTATATCGTACGGGCCGTGTCGCCCGGGCAGTTCCATCATCCCGCCGCCTCGGTTGAGGATATGTACCGCCCGCAGATGCGGGCGCGCACCGATACCGGTCAGGTTACGATTTCCCAGTGACACGCTGGGTCTTCACCCTTGCGCTGGCCCTGTGGGCCGGTGCTGTGGCCCGCGATGGGGTGGACCGATGGGTTGACGCAACCGTTCTGCCGCCGTTGCAGGTGGCTATCAGTACCGAGTTGCGTGATCGCGACGGGCATCTGCTGCGTGCCTATACGGTCGCCGATGGGCGCTGGCGTTTACCCGTCACTGTCAGTGACGTTGACCCCACCTATCTGCGCATGCTCATCCGCTATGAAGATAAGCGGTTTGGGTACCATAATGGGGTTGATCTGCGAGCTATGATCCGCGCCGCTGGTCAGGCCGTTTGGCATGGCGAGGTGTTGTCGGGCGGATCGACCCTGACAATGCAGGTTGCCCGCCTTCTGGAAGATGGCAGCACAGGTCGATGGTCCGGCAAACTACGCCAGATCAGGGTCGCGCTGGCACTCGAACGCCACCTGAGCAAGGATGAGATACTTGCGCTCTACCTGAACCGCGCACCCTTTGGCGGCAATATTGAGGGGGTGCGCGCCGCATCTTACGCGTATTTTGACAGACCGCCGCGCAGATTGACGCCAGCTCAGGCGGCGCTTCTGGTCGCGCTGCCACAATCACCCGAAACGCGCAGGCCGGACCGGGCGCCAGAGGCGGCGACGGCGGCGAGAGACAAGGTTTTGCGAAGGCTGCAAATCAACGGGGTCCTCGATGATGCCACGGTAACAGCCGCTATGCGCGATCCTGTGCGGCCGACCCGGCACCTTCTCCCCGCCTTTGCGCCACATCTGGCGGATCGGGTGACGACAGCGCAGCCGGAACGCCATCAGCATGACCTGACGTTGAGCCTGCCTTTGCAAGGCGCGCTGGAACGGTTGGCCCGTGATGCGGTGACGGGCCGATCTGATGGGGTCCAGATCGCAATGATCGCCGCTGATCATCAGACCGGGCATATTCTGGCAAGTGTGGGTTCTGCCGCCTATAGTGCCGATGCTGGAGGTGGGTTTATTGATTTGACGCAAGCCGTCCGCTCGCCCGGGTCGACATTAAAGCCGCTGATCTACGGTCTGGGATTTGATCGCGGCCTGATCCACCCCGAGACCATGATCAGCGACCGCCCAACGGACTTCGACGGCTATGCACCACAGAATTTCGACGGGCTGTATCGCGGGGAGTTGCGGGTGCGGACCGCCCTGCAACATTCGCTGAACATCCCCGCGGTTGCCGTCACGCAAGAGTTGGGGCCGCACCATCTGTTGGCCGGATTGCGCCGGGCCGGGGCGGAACCACACGTGCCGGGCGGTGCGCCTGGGCTGGCGGTCGCACTTGGCGGCGTTGGCTTAACGTTGGAGGATCTCGTTCGTCTTTATGCAGCCATTGGGAATGAGGGCGCGGCGGTGGACCTGCGCTGGCATGACGAGGCGACGCCGGGGTTCGTGCCGCATACGGTGATGAACCTGTCTGCCGCCTGGCAGATCGCCGATATCCTGCTGGATGCGCCTCGCCCACCGAATGTGCAGGGGACAGGGATCGCCTTCAAAACCGGCACGTCCTATGGCCACCGCGATGCCTGGGCCGTCGGCTTTGACGGGCGGCATGTGGTTGGTGTCTGGATGGGGCGACCAGACGGCACGCCGGTTCCCGGCGCCTTTGGTGGTGATCTCGCGGCGCCGGTCATGTTCGCGGCCTTTGCCCGCCTGAAACCGCAGATCGACCCGATCAGCCCGCCACCGCACGAAACGCTGTTGCTGCCCACCGCGCAGTTGCCCCGGCATTTGCAGCAGTTCGGGGCGGCAGAGGTGGCAACCAATGCACCCCGCATCGCCTTTCCGCCGAATGGCGCGGTGCTGGAAGGCGGGCTTTTGACGTTGAAAGTGCGCGATGGCCGCGCGCCCTATGTCTGGCTGGCGAACGGACAACCAGTGGCGCGCACGCACCGCACTCAGGTTGATATCGACGCCCCCGGCATCGGTTTTTCGTCACTGACGGTGATTGATGCCGATGGGCAGTCGGCCCGGGCGCAGGTGACGCTGCGCTAATCAGTCAAGCGACCGCGTGAAGCTGGTATTTGCAGACCCCGATGTCAATTGGCTCAGCACCCGGCTCCACCGTGTGATGGGCTGTTCGGCGACAAAGATGATGTCATCGGGGCGCATTTCAAACCGGGGGGCGAGCGTGAAGTTGGCTGCATTGCGCCCGTCCAGACGCCACGCGGTCACGCCACCTGCATGCCTGCGCAGCACATAGATCTGCGAAACGTCACCTGTGATAATCGGCACCCCGTCGCCTGCACCAACCAACGCATCGGCAAGGCTGGCCTGCTGTTCAAACGGGAGCGGATAGCGGGATTGCGTTGCGACCTCTCCCATCAGATAGACGTAATCGCGCGCTATGGCCCCAAGATCGGCGCGGGTGCGAAATGTCTCTCGCGCCTCATTCAGTTCGTTGCGGCGCAGGGCGACCTCTGTCGAAAGTTCCAGCAGAGCGGTTTCGCGGGCCTCTGCCCGAAGCTGCGCCAATGCGATCTGCTGTTCGAAATAGGCTTGCGCCCGAGTCAGATCGGTGTCCGCATCGATATGAAGGCTGTCACCATCCTTCAGTCGCAACCGTTGCAGGTCAGCCCGGGCGCGGTACTGGCCCAACGGGATCTGATAGAGCGTGCCATCACGGTATAGCCGCATCACGCCGTCCTGCTGGCCGGACAGGGCCATGCCCCCCGCCCGCGCGACGGCTTCGTTGAGGTAAAGCGGCGTAAGGGTGACGGGGATGACGGCCGGTTCAGCCACAGCGCCACCAACGGACACCTTGCGCGCGTTGAACGCAGAAATCTCGAGCCCGAAGACAGGGTCAACCTGGCTTTCCGCAAAGCGCTGGAACAGCAGCGCCTCGGCCTGCTGCAGGGTCATGCCAGCCAATTGAACACGCCCGACAGTGGGGATGTTGATCGCCCCGTCATCCTGCACCGCGTAGCCTTGGCCAGCGCTTTGAGCAGCAAAACGACCTGACACGTCGTCATTGGCCGACCCTGCCGCGAGCATGGTCAGTTGCAGAACGTCGCTGACGCCGATCAGGTAAGGACCCGGGTCCACGTCTTCGGGGATACGGGTGGGGAAACTTGGCTTTGCTGCGGGAAGTGGCAAGGCGCCCTCTGGCGCTGGCCCACTGCCGCGGGGGGCTGTCCCGGTACCTGCTGTGACATCGAAAACGGATGGCAGGGCGCGGGGCCGATAGATCGAACTGTTGGCCTTGGCGACGACCTCTTCCGTGATATCGACAACCTCAACCCGCGATCCGGCGGTCACTTGCGGGCTTTGATATACCGCGCCGCACCCGCCCGACAGGGCCATGGCAAGGATGAGTGATAAAAGGCGCAAGACGAAATCCCTATTCCGGTTATGGGCATAACCCAATCCAGATTGGTGAAATATTCGTTAACTTTGCCTTAGAAAGGTTAATTTCCGTCAGATGTATGGCCCAAACGCTCAATACCGCCCAACAGGGCGTTAGCGCTGTTCAGCGCGGCCCCGGTGGCCTGCAGCATCTGTGGCAGAAGCATCCATTCGAGGGTCCACGCCGCGCCAGACCGTTCCTGTTCATGCACCATCGCCTGATGCATCCCGGATAGTTGCGTTGCGTTGAAGCGTGCCAAGGTTATCAAAAGCTCGGCGTGAATAGGGTTGTTCTTGTGTACCATCGCCGATGATTGGCCACCGGAGGACAACTGAATGTCATCAATACCCTGCTGCGCCATCAAAGCGATATCTTGCCCCATCTTGCCAAGCGATCCGGTGATCAGTGAAAGGACATTGGCGAAATCGGCAACATGCGCGCGCATGGCATGGGGGGCCTTTCCCGGCAGTTCCAGCTGCAACGCGGCAGCCATATGCCGGGCGACGTCATCGCTGTCGCGCGTGCCGACAGGTCCACCCATGGACAGGATTTCGATCTGTCGGCGTGACGTCGTCAAACGATCCACATGGGCCGCGAGCGGCATGCGCCATATATCCAGCCTATCGGCGACACTGACGGGCAGAGCGGCCTGCATCCGGGTGCGCCCCATCAAAATGCGGTCACCGTGGGTCTGACCGATTTGCTGCAGATCACTGACCAATCGGTGCAACCTGCCCAGAAAATCCTCGACGATCGCCTTGATACTCAGCGCAAACGCGGTGTCGATCACGTCCTGCGACGTCAGCCCGGTATGAAGCGCATCATGGAATTCCTCTGGCAGTTGCGCCTTGAGTTGGCGGATCAATGCAGGCACCACGATACCGTCCTGCCCAGTGCCCTGCCGCAGCATGTCCATATCGAGATTTGGATTGGCAAGCAGCTCATCCACCACCGCCGCGGCCTCTGCCGAGATCTGACCAGTGGCATGCAAAGCGGCAGTATAGGCCCGTTCAACCCGCAACATGTTCTGCAATTGCTGCGGCGCCGCCAGCGCCGCGCTGGTCGCAGCATCGCCAAAAAGGCCGCCAAGCCATGGGTGTGTAAAAACGTCAGCCACGGCTGCATTCCTTTCATTCAATGCCATACTGTTCAAAAACGCCAACCTTGCAAGTCACCAGCTAATCAGAATGATGCTCTGCATTACACTGCGCAACGGATTGGAGCGGACATAGTCTTGTCCGAGTGAAATTGTGCACATTGATGTTTACGATCAATTCAAGAATAGAAGTTAATCATCAAATGCCCGCACGGCTGTCAAATCCTTGCGGTGATCAAAAATCGCGGAACGGGTGCGATGACCAAAGGTATCCCCACCGTACTCCTTATTCATTGATGCCCCCATACAAGATTTCCATCACACCGAACTCATCAACCTAACGGCTCCGTCTTATTGAAAGGTAAGGAGAAGCTGACTTGTCAAACAAGGCCGGACGGCGCTTAATCGGATCAGTGGCTGCTGGATTCATATCTGGCGGATTGCTGTTTTAATCGCGGGACGCCGTCAGGTGATCCGCGAACGTGGCAGCAAGAATAAGTCAGCTGTTTTGCAGGGGGTCAGGGGTGGCTCGCTTGAGCCGGAGTTCGGATCAAGAGAGCCTCAAAAAACGATAAATGTCGGAAATCGCAAAATGGCTCAGTGAGGCCAATCTGGAAAAATACGCCGAGACGTTTCGCGCCGCCGCCATTGAGATGGATGTGGTCGGAGAGTTGAGCGAGGCGGACCTAATTGAACTGGGTCTGCCGCTGGGCGACCGGCGTCGTTTGCGCCGATTGCTGAAAATGCGTCCTCCGGCAGGCGTCGGCACCGGCAACACAACTGCCACCGACATAGCAACAATGACCGCTGAACATCGTCAGATCACCGTGCTGTTTTGCGATCTCGTCGGTTGGACCGCCCTGTCCAGACGACATAATCCTGAGGATCTGAGCGATGCCTTGAATGAGTGCCGCGCGCTTTGGACTGCAGCGATCGAGCGTTACGATGGCTTTGTCGCACAACACCTTGGTGATGGTTTGATGGCTTATTTCGGCCATCCGCAGGCCCATGAGGACGACGCGGAACGCGCCATTCTTGCCGGCCTTGATATCGTTGCCGCGATGGAGCAACTGCAGCAGTCAAAGGCACGCTCAATCAACCAGAGCCTTGCCATCCGGGTCGGCATCGCCACCGGCAAGGTGCTGGTTAACAAAACCACCACCGGCGCCCTGAAAGAAGTAGACGTTCTGGGCTATACGCCCAATTTCGCCGCCCGCCTGCAGGCGCTTGCCAGCGCAAACTCCGTCCTGGTCAGCGCAACAACAGCATCGCTCGCCCGGCACCGCTTTCACTTTGCCGAACGCGCCGATGTGGAAATCAAAGGGGTTGAAGGCAAGGTCAGCATCTTCGAGGTGATCCGCCGGGTCCGCAGTGATGAGGTGCTCGCCAGCTATGTTGACAGCCTGCATTTGCCGGTCGTCGGGCGGATGCACGAGATCGGGCTGCTGGAAGATCGCTGGCATGCATCGCAGCAGGGCGAAGGACAGGTCGTGATCCTGTCTGGTGAGGCTGGCATTGGCAAATCGCGCACCGCTGACACCCTGTTCGAGAAGGTGAACGGGTTTGGAACCATCCGCATCCGACTGAACTGTTCGTCGTACTATTCCAACAGTTCGCTGCACCCGATCGTCGACTATGTTCTGACCCGCGCCTCCATCGCCGATAACGATCCGCCGACCGAAAAGTCAAAGAAGCTGAACAGCTTTCTTCTGACGCGCAACATCTCTGATGAGCAGGATCATTTGCTGTTCGCCGACCTTCTGTCGATCCCGGGTGAAATCGAACGCCTGCCCACCATGTCGTCAGAGCGGCAGAAAAAGGAAACCTTCAAAAGCATTGCAAAGCTTTTACTGCACGCGGCTGACATTCGCCCGACTGTGATCATCTTTGAAGACGCCCATTGGGCCGATCCCACATCGCTCGAACTGCTTGAGGCCCTGTCGGTGCAGGTCCAGTCCCGCAGCGCATTGCTGATCGTCACCACCCGGGATGATCAGGCAATGCCTTTCAAAAAACTGCCCAACGTCACCAGCCTGCAACTCAGCCGTCTGACCCGGTCACAGGCCAGTGAAATCATCCGCAATATCTCTCCTCAGGTGCCGTTGGCCGACATGCTTGTCGATCAGATCCTCGAAAAGTCCGACGGTATTCCGTTGTTCCTCGAGGAAATCACGAAAACCGTCTGCGCCAATGTCAGTACCGACGACAATGCCGACCCGGCGGACACGTTCGGACAGATGTCCATCCCGGCGAGCTTGTATGATTCCCTGATGTCGCGTTTGGACA
This sequence comes from uncultured Paracoccaceae bacterium, assembly GCA_947488175.1. Lineage (GTDB taxonomy): Bacteria > Pseudomonadota > Alphaproteobacteria > Rhodobacterales > Rhodobacteraceae > Yoonia. The sequence goes on along the minus strand of CANKYO010000003.1, from coordinate 320,199 downwards.
GCTTTCCCGAAATGCGGAACACGGTTGGTTGTGCTGCGACCATCGGTCGGGAGTTTTCCGGCGCCCTTCTGGCCGATGTCCTGAAGATTGGACAGCAAGAGGCCCAACGCAGATGTACCATCCTGATCGAGGCCGGCCTTGTCTTTCAGCACAGGCGCCGGTCAGAGGCGAGCTATATCTTCAAGCATGCGCTGGTGCAGGATGCCGTCTACGAAAGCATGACGCGCAGCGACCGCAAGGCATTACACGGCAAAATCGCCGCCAGTTTGCAAAGTGCATTTCCCAACGTGGTCGAACAGGCGCCCGAAATTCTGGCACAGCACTACGACCGGGCTGGCGACGCTGAAAACGCGGCCACCTATTGGGAAAAGGCCGGCCGTTTTGCGATGGAGCATTCGGCCACCAAGGAAGCAACCGCACATCTCAAGCGGGCGATCGATATCCTTGACACACAACCCGACGAACCGGCTCGCATCCGTCGCAAGATGTCTTTGCTGACGGCCTACGGGGCCGCCCTGACCAGTGTGAAAGGTTACACCGCGTCCGAAACGGTAGACGCCTACCAGCGGGCCTGGGCGCTTTCAGAAGCATTCGATGATCCATCATATTTCCACGAAATCATCTATGGGATGTGGAATTCCGCGCAGGTCGGGTCCGATTATGACTATGCGCAGTCGCTGGCAGACATGTGTCTGAAATACGCCAACAAAAACGGCGATGATGTGTCCTGCCTTGTGGCCTATAACCTTTGCGGTGTGACCGCAGTTCTGCGCGGACAGCATGAAAGTGCAGGCAAGTATCTGGAAAAATCTGTCGAGATTTATGATCCCGTCCGCTTCCAGTCTCTGGCGCTCAGCACCGGCGAAGATCCGGGCGTGGAAAGCATGTCTTACCTGGCATTGAACCGTTGGTTCGTCGGCGATGCAAAGGCGGCCCTTGGTTATGCAGACCGCTCAATCACAATGGCCCGGGAACTGGCCTATCAGCATTCGCTGATCTACGCGCTGTCGATGACGGGTGCGTTGCTGCACTTTGTCTCCATGCCCGATGACCTGATCCGCAGGGCCGATGAGATCATCAGCCTCGCCAAGAAGCAGGATTATCCGTTCTTTGTCGAATGGGCGCAGAACCTGAAGGGCTGGGCACTGGTTGAAAACGGCCAGCATGATGAAGGCGCGGCCCTGATGGCCAACAAGTGGGATCAGGGATTTTCAAAACTGCTGTTGTCCAAGGTCTGCCTGCGCACCAGACAGATTGACGAAGGGCTGGATGGGATCGACAGATTGATCGCAAGCCAGCCCTGCTATGCCCCCGAGGCGCAGCGGGTCAAGGGCGAGTTACTGCTGCTGGGGTCGGATGAAGACCGTCAACGGGCACGGCAGTGTTTTCTGGACGCTCTGCGTATTGCCAAAGGCCAAGGCGCTGCATCATTGGCATTGAGGGCCGCGATTAGTCTTGCCAGATCAGAGACAATAGTGGGAATGTCAGACGAGACGACCGATACGCTCAGGCAGTCATTGACGGCTGTGAAGGACAATTTGGTTACTCGTGACCTATTACAGGCGAATGAATTATTGAACGCACGCATGAAAAGGATTTCCACGGATGCATAATGCTGAAGTCGATGACCGCTTCGCTGCCGAAGCTGAGGCATTGCAGACATTTACAAAATTGGCCCGTAACGACCAGACGCTTCGGATGCACAACGTATCCGCCGATCAGCTTTTCGCAAAGCAGCTGACGCCAACATCGTATGATCGCCAGACCTTGTTTCATAAAATGGCGCGCCAGGAACCTGCGCTTTTCGACGATTTCCCTGACCCGCTACAACCCACCACCATGGGCGTATTTCAGAACGGTGCCGACGGGGTGGTCAAACGGCTTTTGCGCAGCGAAAGCACCGACAGCTATCCGGTCCAGTTCGGGCGCGGCGACAGTCAGCAACACCTCACAATCTCGCAGATCATGCGCCGCTGGCGTGCGTCTGGCACGGTACTCGGGATTACCGATCTGCCGGTCAGGACCAGCGATCTGGGCGACATCTTTGATCAGGATTTCTTGGCCCCTTGGAACATGATGCCACTGGCGAGCGCTGCGATCAAAGAATTGGAGATGCTGACCTCGGTGATCAGTACGGCCGGTAAACTGACCGATTCACATTCCGACGACATGGCAGTTTGCAACCACTGCTTTGTCGGCAAAAAGCTTTGGTTTGCGTGGGACACATATGAAGGTCTGGAAGCCGGGATCGAGGATGTGGAGCGCGTCGAGGTGCAGGGCCGGGCGGCGTTCTCACTTGAACAGTTTTTGACCCTGGATGAAGCATTCTGGTTCTTTGTCGAACCGGGCGAAACGATCTTTCTGCCAGGCAAGTACACGCATCGCGTCTATACGCTGGAAGACTACATTGGCGTTGGCAGCTTTTATGTCAGCTTGCTGAATGTGCTTCACACCGCATCACGCTGGCACATCAACGGTTCGCTTTGGGACAAAGACACCAGCGACCAGAAGGGCCAGCTTGTCGATGACCTGTTCATGATCGCGACAGAATGCCTTGCCGCACTTGATGATGCCGATCCAGAGCTGCGACAGGCCTGGGGCTGCGATGCCATACCCGATGCGATCCGGCATTGGGAAAACGCCTACGCGCCGCGCATTACGGGGCGCGCATCAATGAAGGCATTTGTCGGCGCCATGAAGGACGCCGCACAACGGTCGTGAAAAAAGCGTTTGGGGCCAGCATCGCTGTCGGCCCCAAAATCATCCTCTTACTTATGAGGGTTCTTCCGCGTTGGCGCTTCTTCATCCGGCTGTGGCGGTGCCTCTTCCGGCGTCTCCTTACCGGGTGTTTTCTTGGTAGGGTTCTTTTTCTTCTTCGTCGGCGTCTTCTTGGTGCCGCCGCCGCCCGCACGCAGGTCATGCAGGCATTTCAATGCCGCTGTGATATCCTCGATCTGGGCAACTGCAGAGTTCTGGGATCGCAGCAAAATTTCTTCGATTTTTCCAAGATGCTCCGGTGACAATTCGCTCAGGTCTGTTTCAAGTACAAATAATGTAAGATCGCTCAAAGCCATTCTCCTTTTAACTGTCTCAGAGCATGCTTCGCTCGTGACGCCCGGTCAAGTGAATAGAACAACGATCATTTGCTGGATCGGCCAGCAAAATACTTTAACTTCAGCGACGAGAGGTGCAGCTGGGCATCGTCTGCACCATAGATGGAGATCCGCTTGCGACCTGACGGCTTTGATTGCACGAATTGCCCCGGCTATTGCTGCACCTATGACGAAATCCCGTTGGCCGACGCGGATCTGGTCCGGCTGTCCGATCACCTTGGCGCTGCGCCGGACGATGTCATCACCCGGTACACAAAATATGGTCAGTTTCACGGCAAAAGCCGGTATCCCCTTCTTCTCAAACACAAACCAGACCGGCATTTTGGGACAATCTGCACATTCTTTGACGAAGAACAGCGGCGATGCACAGTGTATGAGGGCCGCCCGGATACTTGCCGCAATTACCCCCATGCACCGAATTGCGGGTATTACGATTTTCTGGTCTTCGAGCGTCAGTTGCAGGGCGACGATGATCATGTGGCCGTCACCCGCTAGATGTCCATTGGACTGAACTGACGTATTGATGTCACATCCGCGCCATTGTCAGCACATGATCCAACATCACGTTTGCGGCGCAGTTTCCATCAAGGGTATCACCGCCAAATGCATCGTTTCGGTTGTTTGATCCTTACCTGTTTTCTATTGCTGGGCGGTTTCCCCGCAACGCCGCAGGAGGCGGTTCAATCCCCCGCTGAAATCGGACCGTCAGGCGACGCCTATCTGAACGCCATCAATCGGAGCGGCATTGATCCCAATGTCGCCTACTACGATCCCACCGCGGCCGTCCCACCGCTGGAAACGGCACAACAACCCGAACCGGAACCTGATCGCTCGGACCCAAGCGGTATCAATGGCAACAACATCAGATGGCCGTCGGCTATTGTCGCTGCGCTTATCATCGCTGGCATCATCTATCTTTTCGCGCGCTTTGGCGGCGGTTTCCTGGTGGCATTGAACCCCGATGCCGACAATCCACACCTAAACATCCGTCAGGGCCGAAGAAACGCCAAAAAACCGTCAGATGCGCCACCGCGCAGCCTTAAGGAAATTCTCAGCATGGCAGACCGGCGCGATGCGCTGGTTGCATTGGCACAGAATGCACTGCGTGTCGCTGTCACCGCCAACGGGCTTTTGCTGCAGCAAAGCTGGACAAGCCGTGATGCCCTGCGCCGTCTTCCCGCCGACCAAAGCCATTTGGCGGCCCTGCGCAATCTGGTTCGCGCCAGTGAACGGGTCCAATTTGGCGGACGCGATGTGACAGAACCCGAGTTCAAGGGTCACGTCGAACAGATCAGCCCGCTGTTTCGGGAGTTGTCGCGATGAGTGACAGCACAAACCAGCCCAGGGCCACGCCAATGCGCCCCGAAATGCTGTTCATCGGCGTTTTTGCTGTGCTTTGCCTTGCCGTACTGTGGTTTTTCTCAAGCCAGCAACAGCAGCAATTGCGCGGGTCGGCCACCGGGTTTGACGGATTGCAGGTATGGCTATCGAGCGAGGGCCACGACGCCAACAGCTTCGCCGGTGGCTGGACGATTGATGCGGATACGATCGGCCTTCTGGTGATGCCGCTTTACGATACGGATCTTGGCGAAGATCGGGTTGCCCCGCAGACCAAGGAAGAGCTGATTTTCCAGCAAGACGAATATGATCTGGACCGGTTCGGCATCGGACGCAGGGCAGATCTTGTGCAAACCATGGTGGTTCTGCCCAAGTGGCGGACCGGTTTGCGCCTGACCGGGCTGGGCCATCCCGCGCTTTTGGTTGACAGAACCGCCGCACAAAACACGCTACAGGATGTGGCCGGCGTATCGGTCGGCAAACTGCGGCACATACCGCGCCCCTTCAATGACTTCGCCTATACCGCAATCGATGGAACCCGCCTGACGGCACGGCTTTATGTGGCACAGGTCTTTGATGGCAACGGTTGCGCTCCGATCATCGGCGATGTCGGTGAAATGGTTCTGGGCTGGTGCACCAGCGGCGGTGGCGCCGATATCCTCGTCCTGTCCGATCCGGATCTTTTCAGTAATCACGGCCTGCGTCTTGGCGACAATGCCCTGATCGCCGCAGACCTGCTGCCCAGCCTGGCGCAAGACGGCAAGATCCTGATCGATTACAGCCGTAGCGTCTGGATCACCGAAGACAGCCAGGTTGTCGCCCGTGACCGGACATGGGCCGATCTGAAGCGGTTTTTCGAATTTCCGTTCTCGGTCCTTTGGTTGGGCGGCGCGATCCTCATGCTGATTGTGCTGTGGCGGGCCGGGTTGCGTTATGGCCCCATCGGTATGCCACAATCGAAACTGGGCGCCAGCAAGCTGCAGGCGATTGCGGCCCGCGCCCGCCTGATGCGGCTGACCGGTCAGGATGGGGCACTGCTGTCTGACTATGTGACGGCAAGGATCACAGCCGTCAGTTCAGCCATCTTTGGTGCAGCCTATCCGGGGGCTGCCGCAAAGGAAGCGGCATATCTCAAATACATCGCCCGCTCTGACCCGGCGCAAGCCGAACACCTGAGCAACCTTCTGGCCGAAATACGATCTCTGCCACCACAGATTTCATCCACACAAGCCATCACCTACGTCAACGCCTTTGAACGAACATTGGAGCAACTCGCCCATGACACTTGAAACACTCAGCACCCGCGCCGATGCCCTGCGGGACGAGATCGCCAAAACCGTCCGCGGTCAGGAAGAGATCGTCGATATGCTTTTGGTCGCGCTTTTCGCGCGCGGTCACGTCCTGCTCGAAGGGCCGCCCGGCACTGCCAAGACCCTGCTGGCGCGCAGCTTTGCCGCCGCCTTTGATCTGGAGTTTGGGCGCATCCAGTTCACGCCCGACCTGATGCCCGGCGACGTACTCGGCACCTCAATCTTCAACTTCCAGACCAATGATTTCACCCTGACCAAAGGGCCGGTGTTTAGCCAAGTCTTGCTGGCCGACGAAATCAACCGCGCCCCGCCCAAAACCCAGGCGGCCCTGCTGCAGGCGATGAACGAACGCATGGTCAGCATCGACGGCACCGACCATTCGCTGGGCGACGAATTCATCGTCGTCGCAACCCAGAACCCGATTGAACAGCAGGGCACCTATCCTTTGCCCGAGGCGCAGTTGGATCGTTTCCTGTTCAAGCTGGTTGTCGATTTCCCGCCCGAAGCGGTTGAGATGGAAATTCTGCAGGCGCATGCCGCTGAACCGATCGAATCCCGCGCCTCGATGGACGGCAAAAACAAGGTCATGGGTGCCGAAACATTGGCGGAAAGCCGTGCGGTCATCGACAGCATCATCCTGAAGGACGACATTCTGGCCTACATCCTGCGGCTGGTTCGGGCAACGCGCGAGAATGCTGAAATCTCCTACGGTGCCTCCACCCGTGCGGCAGATGCCATCGCCACCGCTGCCCGCGCCGCTGCCGCACTGGCCGGTCGTGACTTTGCCATCCCTGACGACGTGAAACGCCTGTTCGTGCCTGCGCTGCGCCATCGGATCGTGCTTGGCCCGACAGCCGAAATCGAAGGTCGTAACGCCGTGCAGGTCCTTGAAAACATTCTTGACCAGATCGAGGCCCCCCGCTGATCCGTCCATCCCGCAGATTGCTGATCTTCGGCGGGGGTGCCCTGCTGATGTCGCTGCTGGCGACCTTCGTCGGCGACGCGCCCATGAGCGCGGCAATTGGGCTGTGGATCATCCTTGGGGCCGCAGTCATCATCGATCTCGCTCTGTCCCTGTCGCGGGGAAAGGCCGTCGCGGTTGACTATCCACCAGAAGTCTTCGTGGGTGAAAATGTCGATCTGACCCTGACGGCCCAGAATGCGCCCAAAGGCTTGAAAGGGCAGATCAAGTGGCCCGATGGCCTGTCAGGCGAACTGGACATCACATTCGCCCCGGCCGCCAAAGGCACCGCTAAGGCAAAGATCACCTGCCGTGCCGTGCGGCGAGGGACATGGCGCTGCGAACAGCTTTGGCTCCTCTGGTCGTCCCGCTTTGGCCTGTTCGAGTTTGTGCCAAAGGTCCCTCTTGGACTGGAACTGAAGGTCGTACCGAACATTCGGCTGATCGAATCAGGTCAGATCACCACGTCGGTCAACTCAGCGCTGTTCGGGATCAAGGAAAACCGCGCCATCGGCGAAGGGTCGGAATTTCACCAGTTGCAGGATTTCGTGCATGGCATGGACGTCAAATCCATCGACTGGAAACGGTCCGCCCGCCGCCGGTCACTGGTGGCCAAGGAGCTCAGGGCCGAACGCAATCACCATGTGATCATCGCGCTCGATAACGGGTATCTGATGCGCGAAGAAATCGGCGGCATGCCCAAGATCGACCATGCGATCACCGCCGCCTTGGCGACGGCATGGGCCGCAACCATTGGCGGTGATCTGGTGGGCTTCTATTCCTATGATGTGCGCCCACGGGTCTTTTCCGCCCCGGCACCCGGACGGCTGGCCTTTGCGCAGATGCGCACGCGCACCGCCGATTTGTCCTATGTCAGCCGTGAAACAAACCACACACTGGCCATGACAGAGCTGAACGCGCGAACACCCAAGCGCAGCCTGATTATCGTCTTCACGGATTTCGTCGATACGACCTCGGCCGAACTGCTCATCGAAAATATCGGCATCCTGGCCCGCAGGCATCTGGTGATTTTCGTCACCATGCGCGACCCCCAGCTTGAGGCGCTCACCGGCGAACCACCCGCTGACATGGCCGGGGTCGCACAATTGGTCTCCGCCGATCAATCGATCAACGAACGCCGCATCGTGCTGGAACGCTTGACGCGGCTTGGGGTGACCGTGATTGACACCGAACCGGGCAAGGTCACCGCGCAACTGATCTCGCACTACCTCGAAATCAAAGCCAAAGAGTTGATCTGATGGAACAACCTGATCTCATCCGCTCGGCCCGGTTTCGCAAAGAACGCGAAGAGGATTGGGCGCGGCTGGAAAAACTTGTGGCCAAAGCCGAAAGCCAAGGGCTGCACCGGATGAGCTTTGACGAGGCGCGCGATCTGGCCGCCCTCTACCGCGAGGGGACAACATCGCTCGCCATCGCACGCGAAATCTCGCTCGACAAGGCGCTGCTGCATTACCTCGAGGCGCTGACAGCGCGCGCGTATCTGAGCGTCTACGCCCCACAGGAAAGCGTGCATGGAGTCTTTAGCCGGTTCCTGCGCCGCGGCGCACCGCAAGCGATGCGACGGTCATGGCTATTCATCGCCCTTGGGTTCCTTTGCATGGGGTTGGGTGCGCTGGCGGGCTATCTGCTCTATTTCGACGATCCGGCCTGGTACTATGTCATGATGCCGCCTGAACTGGCGGGCGGACGGGGACCGGACGCATCAACATCCTACCTGCGGTCGGTCATCTATGACGAGGATCCTGATGCCTCCGGGCTTGGGGCCTTTGCGACCTTTCTGTTCTCGCACAACACCCGGATCGCGATTTTTGTCTTTGGGCTAGGTGTCTTCCTTTGTGCGCCAGCCATCGCGCTGACATTCTACAACGGGCTGATCTTCGGGTCTTTCATCGCCCTTCACGTCGATCGGGGGCTGGGCTGGGACATTGCCGGTTGGCTATCCATTCATGGGGTCACGGAACTATCCGCCATTTGCATCGCCTGCGGCGGCGGGCTGCAATTGGGGGCCGCAATCCTGTTTCCTGGCCAACTCAGCCGGATTGAATCGCTCAGGCAGGCCGGGCGAGACGCCGCAAAACTGGCCATCGTGGCCGCCGTCATGCTGGTCGCCGCAGCACTACTGGAAGGGTTCGGGCGGCAATTGATCCAGGACATGAACACCCGTCTTGCCATCGGCTGGGGGATCGGGCTGCTTTGGCTGCTCTGGTTCGCGCTGGGCGGGAGGGCGCGGTCATGAAGTGGCGGCGTCGGGAAAAGAAGAAACCAGCGCTTTACAACAGGGACGAGCTGATGCCGCCCGAAGGCGTGCCGCTGCACCTTGAAGTCGCGGGCGTCGGCGCTCGCATGGCGGCCCAGATCACCGACATCCTGATCACGGGGATCGGCGCCATCGCCATCATTATTCTTTTGGCGATGATCAATCTGACCTCACCACAGACATTGGGCGCGGTGGGCATGATGCTCTTTTTCATCATCCGCATCCCCTACTACGTGCTGACCGAACTGGCATGGAACGGGCAGACGCTCGGCAAGAAGCTCATGAAAATCAAGGTCGTGTCACATGACGGTCTGTCACTCAGCGCGCATTCCCTTGTCGTGCGCAACCTCATGAAAGAAGCCGAGATCTTTTTACCCGGCACCCTTGTCCTGACGCTTGATGCGGCTTCTCCGATCTCATCTTTGATCGCATTTGCCTGGATCATCGGCACCCTGCTGGTACCGATCCTGAACAAGCGTCGGCAGCGGTTGGGCGATATGATCGCGGGCACCTATGTCATCCACCTGCCGATGCCAGTCCTGCTCAAGGATCTGGCGCAATCCGTACCGCAGCCGCAGTTGAAAAAGGGCAAATTCAACTTCCTGTCACACCAGTTGGACCACTACGGCGCATTCGAACTGCAAACGCTTGAGGATTTGCTGCGCGCGCAGGAAAACCGGACCAGTGCCCAGATGAACGCCCACCAGAACGCCACGATTGAATCCGTCATTGAAAAGATCAGGCGCAAGATCAGCTATGCCGATCCGGTCAGCGCGCCCGACAGGGTCGCCTTCCTTCGGGCCTTCTACAACGCCCAGCGCGCGCATCTGGAACAGAAGCAACTGTTCGGCGAACGGCGCAAAAACAAATTTCACGCAGAACAAGGCGACGAGAAGTGATGCAGTTTTGCTGCAACCCTGATCCATCGTCATTTTCATGCCTTTTTTCGGCATGATTATTCGCCGATGTAGCAACGGAAATATTCAAACGCCGTCCAAATGTCCCTGATCCGGGCGGACCTATCAACGAAAAAGGACCCTTTATGACAAGCAACCCTTCCCTTTCCGCAAATGCCGCACTTGGTGTCGGTCGCATTGTATCGGAAAGCTTTTCGATCCTGTTCCGCAACATCTTGGCGGTCATGATCCTTGGCTTTATCCCGTCTCTGATCGGGCTTCTGATCTCGGTCTTTATGAATGGGGCCGAATTGACGCTCGGCATCGGATCCGCAGACCCCTTTGCTGCGGGGGGTGACCCGTTTGCAGGTCCATCAATATCCGGCATCGTCATCTCAACTGTGCTGCAGTTGGCCATTCAGGGGATCACAATCGCCCTTCTGGTGCAGATGGCCTATGACGCCAAGCTGGGTAACCCGGTTACGCCAGGCAAGTACATCTCGCCTGCGATCAAGGCTGTGGTTCCCATCGCCGTATTGTCGCTGGTTATCGGTATCCTCGCCGGTATCGGCTTTCTGCTGCTGATCATCCCAGGCTTGATCATCTATGCGATGTATTCGGTCACTACCCCTGCCATCATGATCGAAGGGGTCGGCTTTGGTGGCATGAGCCGTTCGGCACAACTGACCAAAGAATACCGCTGGCCAATCATCGGTGCGCTGGTCCTTTTGGGCATCTGCACAATCATAATCGGCATGATTGTCGGATTTGTCGTTGGTATCATCGTTCCGATTTTCGGCACAGGTACCGTTGGCATTGCCATTGGCATTCTGCTTTTTGCAGCCCTGAATGCGTTCATCTACGGTCTGTCCGGCATCGGTTCGGCCCTGATCTATGCCCGCTTGCGCGAGATCAAGGAAGGCATCGGAATCGACAAACTGGCAGCAGTCTTCGATTGATCAGCAGCTTTAGATAGTTGAATTCGGGCCGCCATCCTCTACTGGATGGCGGCCCGTTTCGTTTCAATCGAAGGACAGATAAGTAGCTGGAACCTGATCAGTCAGCCAGACACCATTGTCCGCCTGAAAGAATAAATGACCATCCTTTGACATCTGGCCTGCTTTGATCTGCAGGATCACAGGCTTACCATGGCGCATACCAACCTTCTTCGCAGTGTCGGTATCCGCCGACAGATGTACCTGCTGCCTGCCCCGGGGCAACAGCCCGTCCTTCATGATGGACGCCACGGATGTACTGGCCGTCCCATGGAACAGAACCGCAGGCGGCGTCACGGGGGTTAGCCCCAAATCCACCTGCACGGAATGACCCTGCGCTGCACGAATGCGCTTTCCGTCATCAGACAGGCTGAACCGCTTCTTGTCGGATGTGGCGACGATTTCAAACAATGTATCGCGCGTCATGGCGTTGTTCGCGCGTGCCAGGGCCGCCAGCAGATCGTCAACATCCACCCATCCCTGGGGATCAAGAACCAACCCGATCTTTCCCGGGTCATGGCGGAGCACAAGGCTCAGAAATTTACTTGCCTGTTTCATCATTCATGGGGGCGGCTCAACGCCGCCCCTTCCTTTTCTTCTTGTCCATCCAGAACGGCGGGATATCCCCGGCCATCATGCAGCCATAAGGATCGATGTAATCGTCGATCTCGGCCAGACCGAACTGGTCGATCTGGCGCACGACCGACGCCGCGTTCTTGTAGGACGACGGCAGTTCAGACGCATCCACCGCACCGGCGGGAAAGCGGATATCAAGGCCCGCCGTTTCCGCGGCAAGCGCCTGTTCCGGTGTCACCTCGCCCAGCCGCCGCTTGTGTTCAGAGCGCGAGAAATTGCGCCCCGCCCCGTGCGGCGAAAAGCCCAGCGCATGATCCGCATCCTTGCCTTTCACGACCAGCACAGGCTCCGCCATGTTCAGCGGGATCAGCGTCAGCCCGGTCGCATCATGGGCATAGTCGCCCCAGGCCGGGGTCGCACCCTTGCCGTGGTAATAGAGATCACCCCGCCTGAAGACGAAATTGTGCTCGTTCCAGAACCGGTCGCCCGGCTGGCCCTTGGCCCCTTCGACAGTTGCCTGATGGATCGCGTTATGGTTCGCCTTTGTCCATTTACGGATCAGTTGCAGGGCGGCCCAGTATTCGCGGCCATCCTCGCTATCCGCCGGGATCCAGGCATTCTGCTTCAGCGTCACGGGCGACAGCCGCCTGCGGTATTTCTCCGCCACCTCCATCCCCAGCTTGTACAACACCGCCCCCGGCCCGCGAGAGCCGTGGTGGGTCACAATCGCCGTGCGCCCGGTCTTGCGGGACCGGCCCACAAACAGGAAGTGGTTGCCGTCGCCTTGGGTGCCCAGATGCTCAACCGCCATGCGCAAAACCTTGGGATTGTTCAGAAACCTGTTTTCCCTGAACTCATCCATCAGATTTTGCGACATGGTGAACCGCTTGCCATTGGGCCGCCCGCCGGGCCCGAAATGCGTGACCTTTTCGGCGGCGTCCAGCACCGCTTTGGGGTCAACTTCGCCCATATCGGTCATCATGACGGAACAACAGATATCCGCCGAATGCATCCCCGGATGGATCGCATTGCGGGCCGCCACAACAGCGCCCACCGGGATCGTCCCGACAGGGCCGGCAGGGCAGGCATCAGGCATCACCGCGGCGGCCGCAACAGTGGGGGTGCGGATGACAGCCGTCATCGTTTCGCGCACCTGCTCCAGGTTCTTGACCTCGTCGGCATCATCTGACGCTTCGATATTGAAATGAAACGGCACATCACCCGCCTTCTGCAACGGCAGCGTGGGCGGAGGAGGCGGCGGCTTCATCGTATCAAGCTTCGCCCTGATCTGGTCCAACTCATACCCAGCAGCCGCAGCCGCCTGCGCGATTTCAAGCGCACGGCCAAACTCCTTGCCGGGGGTGTGTCCCCATTCCTTCAGGGTTTCACCTGTGATTTCTACGTCAGTCATTTTACTCGTCTTTCGTCTTTTTCCAGAACGTCGCATCCATTACGGGCTCGAAAAGGTGCCATTCGTGGCAATCTGCGTGGTGCCAACCGATATGTTTGCCGCAATGGCAGATACGATTGGGTTCGCCACTGCCAGAAATATCGCAACATCCACTCAGCCGCTTCTGATGGGGTGAATAGCCGATCCAATCGCGCAGATCGTCCAAGTTGATCCACGCATTGCTGCGCGGTTGCCAGCCTTTAGCGAAAGCCATGCGGATCTTTCGCACCTCGCCTTCGATCAGCAAGTACCGGCCTCGCGGTGTGACCGGCTTTTCAAGTGCGAAGGTGCAGATCGCTCGCATTTCCGCCGCTGTCTCGATCGGGGAAATCGGAAAGGTCAGCTCCGTCTTACAGGTCGCGCATGCCAAAATCTGTCTCATCTCATTCACTCTCAAATCAAACCACGACCGGAACAAGGCGTTTGCAGGATGATTTTCCGCCACCGGATTGCTCCGGGCTGGGGTTGAACCAGCATGGGCCTGATGGCCCAAGCCCGTTTGGGCCTTGCGTCTACCTGTAATCCTGCAGGCATTTCCAAATCGTAGGTCCGGGGGACAAGGATATCGTGAGATGCCTTTCGGCGACCGATTTTGTGCGATGTAATCCCACGGGCATTCCCCCGGATGTTTTCCCTTCAACTTTGGCTGGAAGGGCAGGGTTCGAACCTACGACCTGCGGTACCAAAAACCGTTGCTCTACCAACTGAGCTACCTTCCAATATTGGCTCGGCTGGTAGGGGTCGAACCTACGACATCCTGATTAACAGTCAGGCGCTCTGCCGCTGAGCTACAGCCGAATGGGGGAGGACAAGAGTTCAGTGAGACGCTGACATTTTGGCTAGATGTAGTCCCACAAGCATTCCTCCGGTTTGGGTGGTCAGGGATAGAGGATTTAAACCTCCGGCCTCTGCAATCCGAATGCAGCACTCTACCAGACTGAGCTAATCCCTGGCCGTTTTGATCCCAAACGGGGCCGTCATGGGCGGTACATTTTTAGCACCACTCGATTTGGCCCCGCAAGGGGATGATCCGATACCCCGGCGACAAGAAAAGGTGAAACGTTACGCGCTCTCTCCGCTGAGCTACCCTGCCATGGAAGCAGGGGTGGGATTCGAACCCACGACCTCGACATTCGTAATGTAGTTCCAACCAGCATTCGCCAGGGTTTGGTTTCGGGTCCGGCAACAAGGGTACAGTGAAACATTCGCGCTCTACCAACTGAGCTACCCTTTCAGGGCGGGACTCGAACCCGCGACCACGACATTAAGAATGTAGTTCCACCAGCATTTGCCGGAATTTTCGGGTCTGGCGACAAGAGTAAAGAAACAGTTTCAGGGCCCCGCCCCCATTTCCGCAGAAATGGTTTTCCGTCTGGGCGTGTCGCAAGAGGGGAGTTGAACCCTCGGGTGATCCCGCTTTGGTGCGATGTAGTTCCTTTGGCATTCGCCAGTGATTTCGGGTCTTAGCAACAAGGGTTTGATGAAACAGCTTACGCGCCCGTGATCTACAAGCAGAACCGTCATCGCGTCCTGGATGTAGTTCCATCGGCATTTGCCAAGGTGTTTGTATGTCGGTCCCGGCGACAAGCGGGGGTGAAACGTTAACTGAGCTACATCATCTGCATGATGGCGAGAGTTGAACCCGCGACCTCCGGCCCGTGCGGACCGGCGCTCTATCCCTGTAGTTCCACCGGCATTCGCCGGGTCAGTCATTCCTTTCTATTCCAGCAGTCTCGCGACCGCCTCTTCCAATTTCATCGGGGCGAAACCAGTAGCATCAACCCCCACATTTCCACGCCGTTCCCCCGAAACAAAATCAGGTTTGTGCGTATGGCAGTGCAGATGCACCGCCCCTCTGTACCAGCCGTCCCACTCCTCAATCGGGTAGTGGAACAGCACCGCGCGGGTCTTGTTGCATTTGACCCGCATGTAATCCGCGCCCCAGCCATTGGGGTCATGATTGCCCTGCAGGCGGATGATCCGACCGTTCAGGCGTTTCAAATATTCCTCACCCGGCCCGCCTCGAAAGGCGAAATCGCCCAGATGATACACCGTGTCCCGGGGTCCCACGACCGCATTCCAGTTGGCGATCAGGGTCCGGTCCATCTCATCCACATCCGCAAACGGGCGGCTTGCCAACTTGATGATATTGGCATGCCCGAAATGGGTGCAGCCCGTTACAAAATCAGTCATTCTCTTGTTCCTTCGGTTGGGTCAGGCGCACACGCCTGACCCGTTCTTAAACATCCACGGCCTCGATCTGGCCAACCCAGTGGTCCGGACCCATCTCGCCACTCGCAAAAGCGGCGATCTGGTCAAAGACACTGTCCGAGAACCCGCCGATGTTAAGCACATCGGCACGCTCTTTCGCCTGGGTTGTTCCGTACGGGGCGATGTCGATACAGACCAGCTTGGCCTGCGGGTTCCGCTGTTTCAGCTTCTCCCACGCTTGCATCATCACCGTCCCGGCATTGCCGTACTGGTTATGCGCCCAGGACTGGTTGTCCGAGACGATGATCACCAGATCCGGGGCACGCCCCTTCTTCAGCAACCATTGCAGCGGTGCCGCACAGTTGGTCCCGCCGCCCCACTGATCCGCCAAACGCGCCGCGTTTGTCAGGATCGTATCGCGTGGTTCCAGCCGCGTCTCGCGCACCTTCACCTCGAACGGCAGCACCGTCGCGGACGGGTTACGTCGCAGCACAGCCGCAGACACCAGACCGGCCACATCCACGAACCGGGTCGCTGTTGTGGCACCCTTACGGAAACCGGTCACAGCGCCGGACATGGACCCGGACACATCCGGAGCGACAACCACCTGACCGCGCAGCTTTGGCACGTTTTGCACCGAAAGCTCCATCGCGTCATGCAACGCCTCCCGGATCTCCTCGGGCATCTCGGCTGACAGGGCCTGGTAGGCCGTCATCAGCTGGTACGGGAACACCCGTGCCTTGGCGATCAGATCCGGATCACGCAAACGATCCGCGATCATGCGCCGCATCTTCGGCAGGGCCAGAACACCGTGCCGCAGGAACGTGTTGAGGTTCATACGGGTCATCTGCCAGGATGCGTTTTCAGCGATCCCCGCCCACTGCTTGGTAGACAGCTCAAGCTGCGTCAGCATCTGGAACGGCACATCCGGCACACGGCCACGGCCCGTCTTCTTGAACCGCAGGAAATCCTGCACATTTTTCGGCAGCAAGGCCACGTCACACGGTTTCCCGATGATCCACGCAAACAACGCTTCACGCGCCTTTGACGCAGGCTTCGGGTGGACCATCCTGATCACATCCGCCAGCGACGGGTCGTTACCCACATTGGCCTGTAACAGCGCCCGGTCGGACGCATTGATCAGCCAATTCGCAACCATCCGCTTTGGCGCAGATCCCAGCGATTTCCGCCCGGTCTGCCCGGACCGCATGATCTGCACAAATGTGCGCAGCATCTTCCCGCTATCCACAACACGCCCGAAAACGCGCTGGAACAGGATCGGGTCGCGGCCCGAAAGCACCGCCAACAGGACCGCAGGCATATCCTTCATATGCCCTTCAGCCCGGGTGTAGACCGCCGCCTTTGCAAGGAAGGACGGATCAACCTTTTGCGCCAGTTCCAGCGTGCGGGACAACTCCTGCATCGGGTCCCGGTAGAATGTCTGCCCGAACGTGCCGGTCATCGCCAGCTGCGCCAAGGCATGCGCATCGGAATAGGTGTAGGCCGGTGCCCCCGCCAGGTTCCTGGCAGAAGCCGCCGGAAGCAACCGGCCCTTCAACGATGCAAACACGGATTTGTTTGCCATTTCTCTCTTGTCCTTCTCTCTTTCAGTGAGGCTGTTTTCGCTGATTTGCGCGGCCGGACGAAGAAAAAACGAAAATCCTGTAACACGCTGTTTTTATTTGAGTATTTCTGGAAGAACGAAATAGTCGGCCAGAAAAGCGATTGATATGTATCGTATCTTATCTGTATGGATAAGATTATGAAGAATAACGTGGTCATCGGCTTTCTCGGTACGAATCTGGATGCGGGCAAACGCCGGCGCTGGCGCCCGTCGGTCCAGATCGCCGAACATCCCGATTTCCCCATTGACCGGCTGGAGCTGATCTATTCCGGCCGTTGGCGTGGTCTGGCCGAAATGATCAAGGGCGAGGTGACGCGCAAGAACCCGCAGACCGAGGTCCTGCTGCAGCGGATCGACATCGTCGACCCCTGGGATTTCGAGGAAATGTACGGCGCGCTCTATGATTTCGCACGTGATTACGGGTTCGACGACGAACGCGAAGACTATCACGTCCATCTGACGACCGGCACGCATGTCGCCCAGATCTGCTGGTTCCTCCTGACCGAATCCCGGCACATCCCGGCCAGGCTGGTCCAGACCGGGCCACCACGGGGCGACGATATCGGCCCCGGCACCCTGCAGGTCGTCGATCTGGACCTGTCGAAATACAACGCCATCCAGCAACGGTTCGATCTGGTCACCCGCGAATACAACACCCTGCTGAAAGGCGGAATCGAAACGCGCAACGCAGCCTTCAACGCGATGATCGACCGGATGGAGGTGGTGACCTCCAACTCCGACGCTCCGCTTTTGCTGATGGGGCCGACCGGCACCGGCAAATCCGATCTGGCCGCGCGCCTGTACGAGCTCAAACTGCAACGCCGCCGGATCAAGGGGCGACTGGTGCACGTGAATTGTTCGACGCTCAAGGGCGAACGGGCCATGTCGACCCTGTTCGGTCATCGCAGGCAAGCCCTCCCCGGCGCAGGCGCCGACCGGCGCGGGCTGCTGCAAGAGGCGGATGGGGGTGTCCTGTTTCTCGATGAAATCGACGAACTCGGCCTCGACGAACAGGCGATGATCCTGCACGCGATCGAGACCGGCAAATACTTCCCCCTTGGATCGGATTACGAGGTCACCAGCCGGTTCCACCTGATCGCCGGGGCCGGGCGCGATCTGGCGGCCCAGGTCGCCAAAGGCCGGTTCCGCGCCGATCTTTTTGCGCGCCTCAACCTCTGGACCTTTGCCTTGCCCGCCCTGCGCGACCGGCCCGAGGATATCGCCCCGAACCTCGAATACGAACTGGCCCGCGTCGAAAAGCTGCTGGGCACGCAGGTCAGCTTCAACGCCGACGCTTTTACCCGCTATCAAAGGTTTGCCACCGACCCCGGCACGCTCTGGCCGGGCAATTTCCGCGATTTGTCTGCCTCAGTCCAACGCATGTGTACCCTCGCCCCGCGCGGGCGGATCACGCTGGCCATGGTCGAGGATGAAATCACCACGCTGCAATCCATCTGGACGCAGGCCAGCCGCGACCCGGACATGCAACTGCTGACCGAACATCTGGGCGAGGCCGCACAAAACATCGATGAATTTGACCGCGTGCAACTGGCCGCCGTGATCCGGGTCTGCCAGCAATCCGCCAGTATCAGCGCGGCGGGTCGCAGGCTCTTTGCCGCGTCGCGCGCCGCCAAATCCAGCCGAAACGATGCCGACCGCCTGCGCAAATACCTCGACCGCTTTGATTTAGACTGGGCGCAATGCCAGCAATAGGCGGTCCGCTGGATTTTCCGCATACAAAAGCGCGCCATACCTGTCGATTTGCAGTTGAAATTTGGCCGGAACACCTAATTTAACATCAAACATCTTTGACCATTTGGAAACAAATTACGTCGCGTCCCCTTGAGGATAGCGTCGATTTAGCACAAACAGGTCAAGGTCGAAGACCCTTAGATATGGAGTGCGCGTGTCTCTCTTTCTTGTCGTCGCTGTACCTTTTCTCGGGGCGCTTCTTCCCGGTTTGATGTATTCAGCAGGCCGTGCCGCCTGCGCTGGTGTGACCTTTACCGTCACGCTGGTCGCATTTGTGGGGCTTCTGACCAATCTGCCAGCCGTGATCGCGGGCGAGGTTGTGACCGTCGGGGTCGATTGGCTCCCGTCGCTGGGCTTGAACGTCACATTCATGCTGGACGGCTTGGGCTTTTTCTTTGCGTCACTGATCCTTGGCATCGGCCTTCTGATCATCACATATGCCCGCTACTACCTGTCGCGCGACGACAATATGGGCGAGTTTTTCACCTACCTGCTGCTGTTCCAGGGCGCGATGGTGGGGATCGTTCTCAGCAACAACATCCTGCTTTTGCTGATCTTCTGGGAGCTGACATCGCTGTCGTCCTTCCTGCTGATCGGCTACTGGAAACACCTGCCCGAAGGGCGGCAAGGCGCGCGGATGGCACTGGCCGTCACCGGTATGGGTGGCCTTGCCATGGTCGGTGGCATGCTGATCCTCGGCAATATCGTGGGCAGCTACGACTTAACCGTCATTCTGGAAAACCGCGATCTGATCCAGGCATCGCCGCTTTATCTGCCCGCGCTGATCCTGATCCTGCTGGGTTGTTTCACCAAATCGGCCCAATTCCCGTTTCATTTCTGGTTGCCGCACGCAATGGCCGCACCAACGCCCGTGTCGGCCTACCTGCACTCGGCCACAATGGTAAAGGCCGGGATTTTCCTGATGGCGCGGATGTGGCCGGTATTGTCCGGAACCACCGAATGGTTTGTCATCGTCACCACCGCAGGCCTGATCACGATGGTTCTGGGGGCCGTCATCGCGCTCTTCAAACATGACCTCAAGGCGCTGCTGGCCTTCTCAACAGTCAGCCATCTGGGGCTGATCACCATGCTTCTTGGCACCGGCACGGCCTTCGGCGCCATGGCAGCGGTATTCCACATCCTCAACCACGCCACGTTCAAGGCCGCCCTCTTTTTGTCCGCCGGGATCATCGATCACGAGGCGCATACACGCGACATCAGGCGTCTGGGCGGTTTGCGACACCTGATGCCGATCACGTTCATCATCGCGACGCTGGCGGCCCTTTCGATGGCAGGCATCCCCTTCCTCAACGGCTTCCTGTCGAAAGAGATGATGCTGGAAGAGGCGAACCACACCGTCCTCTTCAACTCGCCCATGCTGGTGCCGGTCCTGGCCACCATCGGGTCGCTCTTTTCCGCCGCCTACTGTTTCCGTCTGATCGGGCATGTCTTCCTTGGCCCGGTCCGCGATGATTACCCGGCCAAACCGCATGACCCCGGTTTCGGGATGTGGGGGCCGCCATCGCTGCTGGTCATTCTAGTTGTCGTCATCGGCTCCGCCCCGTTCCTGGCCGAACCTTTTGTCAAGATGGTCACGGCGTCCGTTCTGGGATCAACGGCAGAGGTGCCATCGAACTATCTGAAAATCTGGCACGGTCTGGTGCCTGCGCTCTACATGTCGATTATCGCGGTCGTCGGCGGTCTGATCGTATTGGCGATCTTCAAGCCGCTGCTGAAAGCATGGGACGCAACCCCGCGGCCCGAGGCGAAAACCATATTCGACGCCATCATCGCCGCTGCGGTCACGCTAGCGCGTGGCGTCACCCACACTCTGCACAACGGCGCCTTCACACGCTATGCGGCGATCTTTGCAGTCACGGTGATCGGTGTCGGCTATCACGCTTGGGCCACTGGCACGGTCGGCCCCGCCACGCGCGAGATGCAGCCAGTAGGCATTGTGCCGATAGCCGGCTGGTTGATGCTGGCTGCGGCCACCATTGGCATGGTGTTCATGCATCGCAACCGCCTGATGTCATTGATCCTGATCGGGATTGTGGGACTAATGGTATCCATCGGCTTTGTCTTCTTCAGCGCACCGGATCTGGCGATGACCCAGATCACGGTCGAGGTGGTGACAATCATCCTGTTGCTGCTGGCGCTGAACTTTCTGCCCAACCAAACCCCGGTGGAAAGCACTGCTTTCCGGCGCATGCGCGATATCATCGTTGCCGTGGCAGGTGGTCTGGCAACAATGGCAATATCCTACCACTATCTGCTGCGGGATACGGTCGCGCCGACGATATCCGATTTCCACCTCGCCAATTCCTACAAGGGTGGCGGCGGCACCAACGTGGTGAACGTGATCCTTGTCGATTTCCGGGGCTTTGACACCTACGGCGAAATCATCGTGCTCGGGATTGCGGCGCTGCTGATCTATGCCCTGACCGAAACGCTGCTGTCAGGCCCGGTCCGCGCGCGTCTGCTGAACCGCAAACCCGATCAGCCGCGGGCAGGCGATATGCATCCGATGATGATGGTCGTGCTGACACGGGTGATCATGCCGGTTGTCCTGATGGTCGGCTTCTACATCTTCCTGCGTGGCCACAACGAACCGGGCGGCGGTTTCATCGCGGGGCTTGTCGTGTCAATCGGGGTCGTGATGCAATACATGGCCAGCGGGTTCAGCTGGGCATCGGCGCGGCTGCGCTATCCCTATCACGGGATCATCGGGGCGGGCGTGCTGGTCGCAGGCCTCACCGGGATCGGGTCATGGTTCGTGGGCAAGCCGTTCCTGACCTCCGACTTCGAATATGTGCGTATCCCGCCCTTCCAGGAATTCGAACTGGCAACCGCGGCGGCCTTCGACCTTGGCGTATTCCTTGCCGTTGTCGGCGCGGTGATGCTGTCACTGGAAAGCTTCTCACGACTGGCGCGGCGCGCCCATGTCGCCGACAGCGATTACCCGATGGATATCGATCCATCCCGCGACGAAAAGGCGGAGGCATAATATGGAACTCCTCGTTGCTTCCGCCATCGGCATTCTGACGGCTGCGGGTCTCTATCTGGTCATGCGCCTGCGCACCTTCCCGGTGATCATGGGCATATCGCTGCTGACCTACGCGGTGAACGTATTCCTCTTCGCCTCCGGCAGGCTCAAGGTCGGGGCACCGCCCATCCTGACGGATGCCACCAACTATACCGATCCGCTGCCGCAGGCGCTGGTCCTGACCGCCATCGTGATTTCCTTCGGGATGACCGCGGTGGTCGTGATGGTCGCGCTGGGAGCTTATCTGGGATCCGACGACGATCATGTTGACGACCCGGTCGACGACACGACCAAGCCAGAGGACGCAGCATGAGCCACTGGATCATTCTTCCCGTTTTGCTGCCTGCCTTCGTGGCACCATTCATCGTTCTTGCAGCGCGCTATCACATCGGCATCCAGCGGGTGCTGTCGGTCGCAGGCGTGATCGCGCTGGTTTGCATCTCCGCCGGTCTGGCCTGGCAGGCCTCTGACGGCACTGTCACACTGTATCAACTGGGCGATTGGGCGGCACCTTTCGGGATCGTACTGGTCGCCGACCGACTGTCCACGCTGATGGTCCTGCTTACCTCGGTTCTGGCGCTGTTTGTGCTGCTCTACGCCATCGGATCAAAATGGGACGAACGCGGGCGGCATTTCCACGCGCTCTATCAGTTCCAGCTGATGGGGATCATGGGGGCGTTCCTGACCGGCGACCTTTTCAACCTCTTCGTCTTCTTCGAGGTCCTGCTGATCGCCTCCTACGGCCTGATGATCCACTCCGGCGGCAATGTGCGGCTCCGGGCAGGCGTGCAATATGTGCTGTTCAACCTGCTCGGCTCGACCCTCTTCCTGTTCGCGCTGGGGTCGATCTACGCGGAAACCGGCACGCTGAACATGGCCGACCTTGCCATGAGGGTGCAATTGATCGACCCGGAGGCCACGGTCGGCATCCGCATCGCCGCCGTCCTGCTGCTGCTGGTCTTCGCGATCAAGGCCGCCGTCGTCCCGCTGCATTTCTGGCTGCCCTCCAGCTATGCAGAGGCCCCCGGCCCCGTCGCCGCACTCTTCGCAATCATGACCAAGGTCGGCGCCTACGCCATCATCCGGGTCTATACCATCGTCTTCCCCCCTGATCTTGAGGCAACAGCAGGCCTGCACGGGCTCTGGCTTCTGCCGGTGGCACTTCTATCGCTTGCCATCGGCATGGTCGGGGTCCTCGCCGCCAAGAAACTCGACCGGCTCGTGGCCTTCTCCGTCATCGGGTCGATGGGAATGGTGATGACGGCCATAGCACTCTTCACCCCCGACGGGATCGCGGCAGCGCTTTATTACATCGTGCATTCCACGCTAGCCGCCGGGGCGCTTTTCCTCATCGCCGATCTGGTGCGCACAGGCCGGGCCAATCTGGCGTTGACAACGGCCCCTCCGGTTGCAGGCGCGGCCCTGACCGCCGGGCTATTCTTCGTGGCCGCCATCGCCATGACCGGTCTGCCGCCACTGTCAGGGTTCCTTGGCAAGCTGCTGATCCTCGATGCGACGTTCAACTCACCGCTGGCGGTCTGGGCCTGGGCGGTGATCCTGTCGGC
This sequence comes from uncultured Paracoccaceae bacterium, assembly GCA_947488175.1. GTDB lineage: Bacteria > Pseudomonadota > Alphaproteobacteria > Rhodobacterales > Rhodobacteraceae > Yoonia. The sequence continues at coordinate 297,084 of CANKYO010000003.1, read as the reverse complement.
CAGCCTGATCAGCGTGATCGGCTTTGCCCGGGCAGGCAGCGTGGTATTCTGGAAGGCACACAGCATAGCGCCAACCGACGACACACCACCGCAAACGGCACCCGCCACCCTGTCATACGTCGCGGTCGGCGGCCTGTTGACCCTTCTGGTGGCGCACACGGTCTTTGCCGGACCCGCCTACAGCTACATGACCGCGACATCCGCCCAGCTCTTTGCGCCGGAACCCTATATCAGCACCGTGCTGGACACACCGGGCAAGCTCAGCGAACCAAAGGAAGGGTATTGAGATGATCAAATCGCTTCGCTGGCTGATGCCGCACCCCTTTCTGACCCTCTTGCTGGCAGTCGTCTGGACATTGCTGCAAAACAGCGTCTCGGCGGGCATGGTCGTGTTTGGGATCATCCTTGGCATCCTGATCCCTTGGGCCACGGCAGTCTGGTGGCCGGACACACCGCGCAGCTTCCACCTGACCAAAATGATGAAATATGCGGTTGTCGTCATCTGGGACATCATGGTCGCCAATGTGCAGGTCGCATGGATCGTGCTGACGGTGCCGAATGCAAAACTCAGACCCGCATGGATCGTCGTACCGCTGGAACTCAAACAGCCCGAGGCGATCACGATGCTCGCCGGGACCATCACCCTGACACCTGGCACCGTATCGGCGGACCTGTCCGACGCCGGTCACAGCCTTTTGGTGCATGTCCTGCATACCGATGATCCTGACGCGGTAAGGGACGAGATCAAGGACCGCTATGAACGGCGCCTGAAGGAGATTTTCGCATGAGCTTTGCCGAGGATTTCATGAATATCGCCCTGATCATCGCCTTTTGTGCGGTGGCGATTGCGCAGGTCATGTCGATGGTCCGGCTGGTGATGGGGCCAACAACCGGCGACCGCATACTGGCGCTGGACACGATGGTGATCAATGCTATCGGGCTGATCGTGCTTTTGGGCATCGCCCAAGGGATACGCATTTATTTCGAGGCATCGCTGATCATCGCCATGCTCGGCTTTGTCTCAACAGTGGCCTATGCGCGGTTCGTATTGCGGGGGGACATCATCGAATGATCTGGCAAATTATCGGTATGTATGCTGTGGGTCTGGCGCTTTTGATCGGGGCAGGCTTTGCGCTGGTCGGGGCCATTGGCTTGATGAAATTCAACGACTCCATGACCCGGCTTCACGCGCCGACCAAGGTGGGGACAGTAGGTATCGGGTCACTGCTGCTCGCCTCCATGATCCATTCCTATGTCTATGCGGAAGGTTCGATGCATGAACTGCTGATCATGGCGTTTCTCTTTGTAACCGCCCCGATTTCAGCAAACTTCATCGCCAAGGTGAACATCCACAAACGGTCCTGCGACACACCACCTTCGCCACCGCGTGACGATACATGGTCAACGCTCAACGTGCCCGAGGCCGACCGCGAAGTCGCCGCCGAATGACTCAGGACAGCGCCGCAATCGCGGCCTGACCCAACGATATGCCACCGTCGTTTGCCGATACTTGGCGGTGGATCAACACATTGAAACCGTTTGATCGCAGGCGGGCATACAAACCCTCCGCCAGCAAACTGTTCTGCATCACGCCACCCGATAAAACGATACGATCCGTCCCCGCCTCAGTGGCAACCTGCGTTGCAACATCAGCCAACGCCGCCACCAGACCGCCATGGAAGCGGGCCGCGATCACGCAGTGATCAACCCCGGACCGCAGATCATCCAGCAATGCCATCCACATGGGCCGCCACGATAGGACGTTATCCGCAACACGCATCGGATAACCCGTTGCTGGCACTGAACCGGTCACCAGCGCCTCAAGCTCCATCGCCGCCTGTCCTTCATAATGCTGACGATCAAACACAATGCCCAGCGCTGCGGCGACCGCATCAAACAACCGGCCCGCCGACGACGCAAGTGGCGCATTCAGGCGCTGGGCGATCATTCTTTCAATTAGATCGACGGGCTTTTCATCCGTAGGATTCGCCAAACCGGTCCCGACAAGATGGACCCGCCAATCAATGCCAAAAGCGGCAACCAGATGCGCGACAAGATTGCGCCACGGTTCCAGAACGGCCCGTTCGCCACCTGGCAGGGCGACGGGCGCAAAATGGGCCTTACGCTCGAAACCAGCATAATCACCCAACAGGATCTCGCCACCCCAGATGGTTCCGTCCGTCCCAAGACCCGTACCATCCAGGATCACACCAACAGTCTTGGCGTCATCCGGGTCAATCCGATGTTCAGCCAGACAGCTGACCAGATGGGCATGGTGGTGCTGTACCCGGATCAGCGTCGCGCCAGTATCCTGCGCCAGCCGCTCACCCCATTTCGTCGACAGGTAATCAGGATGCAGATCAACAGCGATGACTGCTGGGTCAAACTGATAAAGGTCGCGAAACAGCGTGACCTTCTCGCGATAATCGGCATAGGTTTCCGCGTTCTTCAGATCACCGATGTGCTGAGAAGGGACCGCCTGACCGCCCTTGATCAGACAGAATGTCGATTTCAATTCCGCCCCCATGGCCAGTGTCGGCGGCGCCTCTGCGAAACGCTCGTGCAGCCGGATCGCCGCAGGTGCCATACCCCGGCCGCGCCGCAAGACAATAGGGGCCGCCAGATCAACCCGCATGATGCTGTCATCCAGCCTGTTCACGATATCGCGGTCATGCAGCAGCCACGCATCGGCGATGCCCGCCAAGTCAGCGCGCGCCTGCGCATTATCGGTGACTTGCGGCGTATCGGCGACATTACCGGATGTCATGACCAGCGGCCCGCCAAATTCAGTCAACAGCAAATGATGCAGCGGCGACTGGGGCAGCATGACGCCCACACAATTCAGCCCCGGCGCAACGCCGACCAAGCCCACATGGTCCCGGTTTCGCAACAAAACAATGGGGGCAATGGACGAACTCAGCAAATCCGCCTCCGGCTCAGTCACATCACAAAACCCCCTGATCTGATCCAGATCCTTGGCCATCAGCGCCAACGGTTTGGCGACCCGGCGTTTGCGCCGCCGCAATTCCGCCACCGCATCCGCATTCGTCGCATCGCAGGCCAGATGAAAGCCGCCCACGCCCTTGACCGCAATGATCTGGCCTCCCTTCAGACGGCGAACGGCCTCATCAATGGGATCACCCCTTGCGACTTCCCCTCGCACATCCTCGATCCAAGGCCTTGGCCCGCAGATCGGACACGCATTCGGCTGCGCATGAAACCGGCGGTCAGCCGGGTCCCCGTACTCCCGGCGGCAGTCATCGCACATGTCAAACGTCCGCATGGACGTGCGCGCACGATCATATGGAATACCCCCCACGATCGACAAACGCGGACCGCAATGGGTGCAATTGGTAAAGGCATAGCGATAGCGCCTGTCATCGGGATCGCAGATTTCTCTCAGGCAATCCGGGCATGTTGCAGCATCCGGCGTAATTTCCGTGTTGATATCTCCATCATCGCTTTGGACAATCTGAAACTGGTCAGGGGGCAACCCTTCAAGCACCGTCCAGACAACCGCCTCGATCCGCGCTAGCGGGGGCGGATCGCGCTCCAGCTCATGCAGGAACCGATCCAGATCAGCGCTTTCCCCCCAAACCTCAATACGGACACCCACACCATCATTCAGCACATGACCCGTCAACGCCGCCTCATGCGCCAGTCGCCAAACAAACGGGCGAAACCCAACACCCTGCACGCGACCCCGCACGGTGATCTGCCGACCGACCACACCCACCGTGGTCAACAGATGCGCGGCAATTGCTCGCCCGCCAGCCAATCCACAATGCGGGTGCCACCGAACGCGGTCCGCATCTGCACCAGATGCGCCAGATCCTCCGTCACCTCACCGATGATCGACGCATCACGCCCAAGAGGATGCGCACGCATCGTAGCCAACAACGCTTCAGCATCCCCAGCAGGACAAATCGCGATCAGCTTGCCCTCATTGGCCGTATTCAAAGGATCAAGGCCCAGCAATTCACATGCCGCCGCCACATCGGGTGCGACAGGAATCTGCGCCTCATCCAGTATCATCCCAACGCCCGCCGTCGTCGCAATTTCATTCAGCGTCGCAGCCAGCCCGCCGCGCGTGGGATCGCGCAGCATCACAATACGGGGAACGGCAGCCACCATATCTGCCACCAACCCATGCAGCGCAGCCGAATCCGACAATATCTCGGTCTCAAACTCCAGATTTTCCCGTTTCGACAAAACAGCGACCCCATGATCGCCCATCGTGCCTGACACCAACACCGCCTGACCGGCCCGGACATGGCGCGCGGACAGGTCCAGACCGTCAGGCACCACGCCAAGCCCGGTGGTCGTGATAAACACACCGTCACCCTTGCCCCGCTCGACCACCTTGGTGTCACCGCTGATCACCTGCACACCCGCCGCATTTGCAGCACCCGCCATGGACCCGACGATGCGGTCCAGATCGTCCAACGGAAACCCTTCCTCCAGAATGAACCCGGCCGTCAGATAAAGCGGCCGCGCCCCCATCATCGCCAGATCATTGATCGTGCCATGCACCGACAGCGCACCAATATCGCCACCGGGAAAGAACAGGGGCGAAATCACATGGCCATCGGTGGACATGACCAGCCGCTGCCCCGGCACACTCACCAGCCCCGCATCATCGCCGCGATCAAGGATCGGATTGGTCAGGTGCCGCTGAAACACATCGCGGATCAGATCGGCCGTGGCCCGCCCACCGCCACCATGGGTCATGTCGACCGTACCGGTGATCATGCGGCGGTTTCCGGTTGGCGCTGGCGGCCATAGCTCCAATAGGCGGCGCAGGCCCCTTCGGACGACACCATGCAGGCCCCCATCGGATTGTCCGGTGTGCAGACCGTGCCAAACAGCTTGCAATCGGTCGGTTTCTTGACGCCGCGCAGGACGGCGGGACATTCGCAGGATTTCACCTCGCGCGATTGTTTGTCCGACACGGCAAAGCGTTTTTCGGCATCAAACTCCGCATAGGCCTCCCTGATCCGCAACGCGCTATCCGGCACAGCCCCCAGCCCCCGCCATTCGAAACTGTCGCGCAATTCCAGCACCTCGGCCACCAACCCTTGCGCCTTTTGGTTACCATTACGGGTCACCACGCGGGTATACTCATTCTCCACCTCCGCGCGGCCTTCATTTACCTGACGGATCAGCATCAGCACCGATTGCATGACATCCAGCGGCTCAAATCCTGCGATCACCACCGGTTTCCGGTATTTCTGCGCCGCCGCTTCATAAGGCCGCGAGCCAATCACCGCGCTGACATGGGAAGGCCCCAGAAACCCGTCGATCCGCGCAGGCCCACCCGGCGCAAAATCCGGGGAATCGAGGATATGCCCAATCGCCGCCGGCGTCAGGACATGGTTGCAAAACACCGTAAAATTGGTCAGCCCCTCCGCCTTTGCCATCTTGATCGCCACCGCCGTTGGCGGTGTCGTCGTCTCAAACCCGATGGCAAAGAACACAACCTGCCGGTCCGGGTTGTCTCGCGCAACCTTCAAGGCATCCAGCGTGGAATAGACCATACGGATATCGGCCCCATCCGCCTTGGCCCGGATCAGCGACCGCCGCCCGGTGCCGGGCACACGCATCATGTCGCCGTAGGTACACAGGATCACGCCATGCGCCTCTGCCAATTCCACCGCATCATCCAACCGGCGCACCGGAAGCACGCAAACCGGGCAACCGGGGCCATGCACAAAATGCACATTCTCTGGCATCAGATCCTGCACACCATAACGAAAAATCGCATGGGTATGCCCGCCGCAAAACTCCATGAAGTGATAATCGCGCGCCGCATCAGCCTCCTGCGCGATGCCTTTGGCCAGTTTCTCAGCCAGCGCCCGATCCCTGAATTCACTGATATAGCGCATCAGGTCTCCCCTCTGATATCTGCCAGTTCTTCCTGCAGAACACCCGCTTCGGCCATCAACGCGAGCGTATGCGCCGCCTCCTCCTCGCTCAGCAGATGCAGGGCATAGCCCACATGCACCAGCACGTAATCGCCCTCTGCCACCTGCTCCAGCAAGGCGGTCGAAATGCGCTTCTTCACATTCTCAACCGCGACGACAGCCATGTCATCCGGCTCAATGCTCAAAACGCGGGCAGGGATTGCGAGGCACATTATTCCGCCGCCGTGGCAGGGCGCATGGCCGACTGCGCCGCGCGGATCCAGTCGAGCCAATCTTGCATGCCTTCGCCCGTTCGTGCAGAAATCCGGATGAGATCCAGCTTTGGATTGATCCGGCGCGCATTGGCGACAATCCGGTCCATATCCACATCCAGATGCGGCAACAGATCAGCCTTGTTGATCAACGCCAGATCGGCAGCCGCAAACATGTCAGGATATTTCAGCGGTTTGTCCTCGCCTTCGGTTACGGACAGCACAACCACCTTATGCGCCTCGCCCAGATCAAAACCCGCTGGACAGACCAGATTGCCAACATTCTCAATGAACAGGATCGACCCGGACCTGGGCGCCAAATCATCCACCGCATGCCCCACCATATGCGCGTCCAGATGGCAGCCCTTGCCGGTATTGATCTGCACCGCAGGCGCGCCCGTCGCGCGTATACGGTCCGCATCATGCGATGTCTGCTGATCGCCTTCGATCACGGAACAGGCCATATCGCCCAGCATCTCAATCGTCTTCACAAGCAGGAATGTCTTGCCAGACCCCGGACTGGAAACAAGGTTCAGCGCCAGAATACCACCGTCACGAAACCGCTGGCGATTGGCGGTCGCATAGCCATCATTCTTGGCCATGATATCGCGTTCCAGCACGATCTCGCGCGCATCACCATGGTGGTGCTTGCCGTCGATCTGCACCTGCCCTTCACCACATCCGCATGTCCCGCACATCACACGACCTCCAATTTGCTGATCTTCAACGCATCGCCCTCGGTCACCTGCATCTCCACCGCGCCGCAATCGGGGCACGGATCATAGCGATGCTGCACGACAGCCACCTGCCCACACGCCAGACACTGCGCCTTCGCCGCCGGCGTCGCAATCTCCAGCGCAGCACCCTCGGCCACCGACCCACGCATGACGACATCAAAGCCAAAGCGCAGCGCCTCCGGCTCAACACAGGACAAAGGCCCAACCTCCAGCCAGACCCGGTTCACCCGAACAAACCCGCTCTCAGCGGCCTGCGCCTGAATGATATCGCGGATATTCTCGCACAGGGACATTTCATGCATGGGCAAATCCCCCGTCAGACCGCACCAGCCAATCGTCAAAAAACGCCAGCGCCAGACGCAGGTTTTCCTCAGCCCTCGCGCTCAAACCTTCCTTCACCTCACCAAACTCATACCCCGTGATCCCCAGCACAAACGCCTCCGGCGTGGCCCCGAACAACGTTCCCGACAAGGCCAGAACAGCGGCCGGGCTGAGGCTGTGACTAGTCACATCATGCCTGTCAGACGGCCCAACCGGCGCGAATTCAAACGGCCGCTCCGACCGGATCAGCGCATCGACAAACACAACCCGCTCAGCATCAGCTATCCAAAGCGCATGATCGACGGTCAGCTGATAATCGGTCGTCACCACCAGCCCCGGCACATCGCCCATACGCGCGGCAAAGGCCGGGCCCAACCCGTCATCCCCCCGCCCCGGGTTGCCATATCCAATCAGCCGGATCATGTCGCCCGCGCCCGCTTATCCAGCGTCTGACCCGCAGCATCCAGCAACTCCACCTCCAGCGGCATCTGCCCCAGCGCATGGGTGGCGCAGGACAGGCACGGATCATAAGCGCGGATCGCCACCTCCACATGGTTCAGCATGCCTTCGGTGATCTCCGGCTGGCCAGAGATATGCTTGACCGCCACATCCTTGACCGCACGGTTCATGCCCTCATTGTTATGCGTCGTCGACACGATCAGGTTGCAATAGGTCACCTGATCATTCTCATCGACCTTGTAATGATGGATCAGGTTACCACGTGGCGCCTCGATCACGCCAATCCCTTCCTCGCGCCTCTCACCGGTCGCCTTCAGGTCGGTCCCCTGCAGATCAGGGTCATGCAGCAGTTCGGTAATCTTCTCCACACAATGCAGCACTTCGATCATGCGCGCCCAGTGGTTGGCAAGAACCGCATGAACCTTCACCGTACCATGCGCCGCCATCAGCTCATCGCGGGCGGCATTCGCCAGCGGGGTATCAATCAGGCTGACGGTGTTCATCCGGGCCAGCGGGCCAACGCGGTACCAACCCGTATCCGGCCCGATCTCCTTGATGAACGGGAATTTCATGTAGGACCATGACCGCACATCCTCGACCAGCACCTCATGATACCTGTCATAGGGCAACTGATCAAAAATCGTGCCGCCCTCGGCATCAATCATCCGCAGATTGCCGTGGTATAGGTCCAGCGCACCATCACCTTCGCGGACCAGCGACATGTATTTCGACGGGAACGCGGCAAAGCCACCCACCATTTCGGCATGGTCCAGCGTATAATCCCGCGCAAGCGCCAGGGCATCCATCGCCCAGTCCTGCATCTCTGCCACGGTTTTCAGAAATCCATCGCGCGTCTCAATCGGCAGGTTGCGATTGATCCCGCCAGGGATCGCGGCAGTGCCGTGGATCTTCTTGCCCGCCGTCGCCTGGATAATGTCCTGCCCGAACTTGCGCATCATGATCGCGCGGCGGCCCAGCTCCGGCTTTTCGCGCAACACCTCAAAGATATTGCGCCGGTCAGCCGGGGCATCAAAGCCGAACAGCAGATCGGGGGCGGCCAGATGAAAGAAATGAAGTACGTGGCTTTGCATCACCTGCCCGTAGTGCATCAGGCGGCGCATCTTTTCGGCCGTGGGCGGCAACTCATCGACCCCGCAAATCACATCCATCGCCTTGGCGGCGGCCAGATGGTGACTGACCGGGCAGATGCCACACAGTCGCTGCACGATCACCGGCACCTCCCACAGCAAACGACCATGAATGAAACGCTCAAATCCGCGAAACTCCACGATGTGCAACCGGGCTTCATCGACCATGCCATCCTTATCGAGGTGGATCGTCACCTTGCCATGCCCTTCGACCCGGGTAACAGGAGAGATTTCGATCAGTCGTGGTTCAGCCATCCATCGGCCCCCTAGTCAAAGCGGATATGTGCGCGTTCGAACCCCTGAAACCGGCCACTCAGCAACCCGGCCAGCGCCTCATAAATCACGTCACCCGTGGGTGCGCAGCCGGGGATCTGGTAATCAATCTCGACCACCTCGGAACACGGGTAAACCTTGTCCAGCAGCAGCGGCAGGGCCGGATCATTCGGAATGATCTGGGTCTTGTTCTGCGTGAACGGGCCCTTGATATACGCCTCTTCCAGACACTCGCGCAGGGGTTCGTCCGAATGCATGATCGCATTACGCATCGCGGGCAGCCCGCCCATGATCGCGCATTGCCCGATGCCCACAAGGATATCACAGTTGCGCCGGAAATCCTGCAGCACATGCACGTTTTCCTCGTTGCAGCAGCCGCCCTCAATAATCCCGATATCGCAGCGGCGGGTAAACCGTTTGATATCCGTCAGCGGCGAACGGTCAAACTCCACCAGCTTCATCAACTCGATCAGCCGCTCATCAATGTCCAACAGCGCCATATGGCAACCGAAACAGCCGGCAAGCGATGCGGTGGCAATACGGGCTTTGGGCAGATCACTCATCGCGCTTCTTCTCGATGTCATAGCCGATCAGGTGGTCGTCATAATCCCGTTCGCCGATGGGCCGGGCGAAGCCTTCGCGTTTGCGGATGATGCAACCCACCGGGCACACCTCGGCTGATATGGCAAAATCCGTCACCTCTGCATCCGTATGCTGCAAATCCGGGCCATTCGCTGCGATATGGCGGTGAATACCGCGCCCGACATAGCCAAAGATCCCCTTGCCATCGACATCCTGCGACGCCCGCACACAACGCCCACAGGAAATGCAGCGGTTGTTGTCCAGCGCGATATCCGGGTGCGACGCATCGACCGGGCGGCACGGCTCCAGATAGGGAAACTTGGTCGGCTCCGTCATCCCTAGCCGATACGCCATCGCCTGCAATTCGCAATTCCCGCTGGCCTCGCAAATGGGGCACAGATGGTTGCCCTCATTAAACAGCATCCCCACCAGATCGCGGCGCAGCTTGTTGATGTGGGGCGTCTCGTTCTCGACCACCAGATCAAGCGCAGCTGGCTGGGTGCAGGCCGCCACGCTACGCCCCCCCGCTTTGACCGTACAGACCCGGCAACCGCCCTGGTGGCGCAGCCCCTCATGATCGCAGAGACGCGGAATATAGATACCCGCCTCATCCGCCGCCTCCATGATCGTCTGACCGTTCTTGGCGGTGACCTCGACGCCGTCGATCTGAAAGCTGAACCCGCTCATTTGGTGAAATCCTTGTCATAGATCGAAGAGCGGCGTTTCGCGAGAACACGCGCGTCGCTGATGGCGGACTGAATGTCAAAGGTCGCGCGGATACGGTCCTTGGGCGGCTTGACCATCGCCGAATAGACCAGTGGAAAGTTTTCCAAGGTCGACAGGATCGGATTGGGCGATGTCATGCCCAGCCCACAGCGGCTGGTCTCGATGATCGTCGCCGACAGGTCCTTGAGGTAGGCAATGTCGGCAGGGTTGGCGAGGCCCTGACGAAACTTCGCCACCGCCTTTTGCAGAAACACATTGCCCACCCGGCACGGCGTGCAATAGCCGCAGCTTTCATGCACGAAGAACGACATGTAATATTCGACGATCTCCAGAATGTTCCGCTCGGCAGAGAAAACAACAATCGCACCGCCAGTCGCCAGATCGTCAAAGGTCAGCTTCCGGTCGAACGTATCACGGGCAATCATCGTCCCGCTCGGGCCACCGACCAGCACGGCAGCGGCATCCTCACCCCCCGCCATCTCCAGTAACGCGCGCACCGACAGACCATAGGGCAGTTCGTAGATCCCCGGGTTGATGCAATCGCCCGACACGCTGAACAGCTTGGTGCCGTGGCTGCCCTCCGTCCCCATGTCGAAAAACCACTGCGCACCGCAATCCAGAATACGCGCCGCATGGCAAAAGGTCTCGACATTGTTCACAACGGTCGGAAATCCCAGATAGCCGCAAGTCACGGGAAACGGCGGCCGCGTCTTGGGCTCACCCGGTAACCCCTCGCAGGAACTGATCAGCGCACCCTCTTCCCCGCAAATATAGGCACCCGCGCCCATCTGCAGGCGGATGTCAAAATCAAACCCCTCAACCCCCACAATGGCCTTACCCAACAGACCTTTCGCACGCCGTTCCGCCAGAACCTCCTCGATCAGCGGGCGCAAATACACATACTCGCCACGCAGATACAAAATACCCTCATTCGCCCCAACCGCCCGCGCCGCAATCGTCATCCCCTCGATCAGCAAATGCGGGCGTTCTGTCAGCAGAACACGGTCCTTGAACGTCCCCGGCTCACCCTCATCAGCGTTGCAAATGATGAACTTGCGGTCGGCCTCAGCCTGCGCCGCAAACCGCCATTTCATACCCGTCGTGAAACCGGCACCCCCGCACCCCCGCAAGCCACTCGCCGCGATCTGATCAATGATCCCGGCAGGCGTCTGCGCCAGCGCTTTCATCAACCCGGCATCCTCCGGCACCGGCCCAAGCAGCACCGCACCCGCATGTCTGACGTTGTTCTTCACCATCCTCTTGGCGCGCTCATACGGTGACAATGCATCAAACCGATGCGAAATCAGGTCCTCGGGCCGCTTGCCGCCTTTCAAGGCAGCCACCATCTCGCGCACCTTCTCCGGTGTCAGACCGGTCACAACCACATCATTGATCATCGCCGCCGGGGCCTGATCGCACAGGCCGATGCAGGGGGTGTATTCCAGCGAAAACGCACCATCCGCCGATGTCTGGCCAACGGCGAAGCCCAGCGCGGTCTCAAACGCCTCAACAACCGCAGGCAAACCGGCAAAGCGATCCACGATATCATCACACAAACGGATCGTAACACGCCCGCTCGGCGTCAACGACAAAAACGCGTAAAAACTGGCAACGCCTTCGACAGCGACCTGCGTCAGCCCGGTCTTCGCGGCCACGGTCGCCATCGTCTCACGCGAAATCCAGCGGAACTGATCCTGCACATCGCGCAGGATATCCAGCATCCGGTGCGGATCGTTCTGATAGCGCTCACATATCAGGGCAACCTGATCCTGATCCGCCGTTTTTCCCTGTGCCATATCGTTATCGCATCCCTGCGTTGTTGCATGACACCTACCCAAACGGCGGCAACCCGACATTGATGCAGGTCAATACATTTGCCGCGCACTTGGGCATCATCGGCACGACATTCCGAAACCACGCAAAAGGCGGGACATCGCATGAAAGACCCAGAGATCGACATCCTGATCGCCGAATTGGAACGGCAAACCGACCTGACCGTCGCCGATTTCGACGGGATCATCCATGCGCTGGCATTCCTGCTGCCCGACACAGTCGACCCGGCCAAGGTCCCGGCGGACCGGCTGAACACCACAGACGCCGCCATGCATATCGCCGATGATGCCTTTCCCAACTGGGCGGTCCATATCCGGGGGCGTGCCAATGACAAGGACGGGCACTGGCGCTGCACATTGCGCGAAAACGACAGCCGCGACAGCGATGCATTCATCGGAACAGGGCGGTCACCGATCCTGGGGCAAGCAGTGCTGGCAGCGGTGATGCGGTTGGCAATGGTCCGGAAAAAGGATTGATACACCTTGATTGACATCAAACGCGCGCCGCGCGGAAAGGGTATATGCTGGACTGGTCAATAAAAAGGCCAGCCCATGCGCGACATCCTGACAATCACGCTCAACCCCGCCCTTGATCTTGCGACATCTGTCGATCAGGTCATCGCCGGACCAAAGCTACGATGCAAATCACCCCGGATTGACCCGGGCGGCGGCGGGGTCAACGTAGCGCGCACAATCGGCAAACTTGGCGGCCATGTCACCGCACTGGTTGCCATCGGTGGGGCAACAGGCGCGCAATTATGTAACCTCCTGTCCGCTGAAAACATCCCCTTCATCCCGGTCCCCGTCAGTGGCGAAACACGGCAAAGCTTCGCGGTCACCGACGAAACCAGCGGCGCGCAATATCGGTTCGGATTACCGGGGGAGGAACTGACCAGCACCGATGCCACACATCTGCTCAGCATGATCCACGCAGCGGCCCCGCCCGACGGGCTGACCGTCATTAGCGGCAGCGTGGCGCCAGGTCTACCGCCAGATTTCCTGCAACAGGTCATCGCGTCCCTGACGCCAATCGGCAGCAAACTGATCATCGACACTGCAGGTCCGGGTCTGGCCCAACTGATCGCGGCACCGACACAGCCGGTCCACCTGCTGCGCGTCGACCAGAAGGAAGCGAACGAAGCCGCAGGGCACCCCCTGATCACCGTGGCCGACACGATTTCATTCGCCGCGGGGCTGATCGCACGCGGCGTGGCCGAGATCGTGATCAGCGGCCGCGGCGCCGAAGGGTCCATGCTGGTGTCAGCTAACCAACGGCTGTTTTGCAAGGCGGCCCATGTGCCGGTGCGCAGCGCCATTGGGGCGGGCGATGCCTTTGTCGGGGCCATGACATTGGCACTGGCCCGTGACGAACCGCTTGATCAGGCGCTGCAATGGGGCGTCGCCGCCGCCAGCGCAACAGTCGGCACCGAAGGCACCGCACTTTGCGACCTGCAAAGCGTCACTGCGCTGCTGCCGCTTTGCACTGTGACCGATGTCTAGCCGCTTTCCGCCGCCGCCACGTTGCGCAACACACTGACAAAACTGTCCGGCGTGACCGAGATACTGTCGATCCCGAATCCGACCAGACGCTTGGCATAGGTCGGATCATTGCTGGGCGCCTGACCGCAAAAACCGACTTTCGATCCGGCCTTGTGCGCGGCCTTGATGACATTCTCGATCATCCACAAAACCGACGGGTCATCTTCACGGAACAACCCCGCCAATTCGTCGGAATCGCGGTCGATGCCAAGTGTCAGCTGGGTCAAATCATTCGACCCGATCGAAAACCCGTCAAAGCGCTCGGCAAATTCGGCGGCCCGAACAACATTCGCCGGAATCTCGCACATCACATAGACCTGCAGCCCGTCCTTGCCGCGCTCCAGCCCGTTTTCAGCCATCACAGCCAACACCTGATCCGCCTCTTCCGGGGTCCGGCAAAACGGGATCATCATGATCACATTGTCAAAGCCCATCTGATTACGCAGTCGCGCAATCGCCTGACATTCCAGCGCAAAGCCATCGCGATAGCGCGGCGAATAATAGCGCGACGCGCCCCGGAACCCGATCATCGGGTTTTCCTCATGGGGTTCGAAATCACGCCCGCCCAGCAGTTCGGCGTATTCGTTGGTCTTGAAATCGCTCATCCGCACGATGACCGGCTTGGGATAGCAAAACGCCGCGATCCGCGACAATCCACGCGACAACTGGTCCACAAAATATTCTGACTTGGTGTCATAACCTGTGGTCAGGACCTCAATCGCCTCGCGCGCCGCCGCGTCCGTGACCTGCTCAAAATGTGCCAGCGCCATGGGATGCACCTGCACGGCGGAATTCACCACAAATTCCATCCGGGCCAGCCCCACCCCATCCACTGGCAACCGCCACCAACGCAATGCGGCGGTGGGATTGGCCAGATTCAGCATCACCTTCGTCGTCACCTCCGGCAACCGATCCAGCGACTCCTCGACCACCTTGATCGTCGAAATCCCCTCGGTCACCACGCCATCCTCGCCACCCGCACAGGACACGGTCACATCCTGCCCGTCATGCAGTATATGGGTCGCGTTCCCGCAGCCCACGATGGCCGGCAAACCCAATTCACGGCTGACAATCGCGGCGTGCGATGTGCGTCCGCCATGGTCCGTCACAATCGCTGCAGCACGCTTCATGATCGGCACCCAATCCGGGTCCGTGATCGACGTCACCAGAACCGATCCATCAACAAACCGGTCAATATCCGTCGCCTTCTCGATCAGACAGACCCGCCCGGCCACAGCAGCACTCCCCACGCTCAGCCCTGTCAGGATCACCTCACCCGGATCCTCAACCGCATAGGACTTCAGTGACCCCACATCGGCCCGCGATTGCACCGTCTCAGGCCGCGCCTGCACGATATATAACGTGCCGGTCTTGCCATCCCGCGCCCATTCCATATCCATCGGCTGACCATAATGCGCCTCGATGATCTTGGCCTGCCGGGCCAGCGTCAGGATCTCCGCATCGCTCAGCACAAACCGCGCCCGCTCCGCCTTGGAGGTCGGCACATTGCGCGGCGTACCGTCGCGATCATGGATCATCTTGATCTCTTTCGCCCCCAGCCGCTTCTCCAGAATAGGAGTCAGTGCCTCATTCTCCAGAAACGGCTTGAACACCTCGTACTCATCAGGATCAACCGCGCCCTGCACCACATTCTCACCCAGACCCCAGGCGGCATTGATCAGGACCGCATCGGGAAACCCGGACTCCGTATCAATCGAAAACATCACACCCGACCCGCCCGTATCGGCGCGCACCATCTGCTGCACACCCACTGACAGGGCAACCTGACTATGGGAAAACCCCTGCATCTGGCGATAGGAAATCGCACGGTCCGTGAACAACGAAGCATAGCATTTGCGGCACGCCTCCATCAGCGCAGCCTCACCAATCACGTTCAAAAACGTCTCCTGCTGACCGGCAAAGCTGGCATCGGGCAAATCCTCTGCAGTGGCACTGGATCGGACGGCGACCGGCACATCCTTTTCGCCCGCCAGATCGCACAACATCCCGTAATGCTCGGAAATTGCGTTCGCCGTATCCTCCGGAAAATCTCCGCTCAGGATCAACTCGCGGACAGCCAGCCCTGTCTGATGCAACGTCTTCTTGCCACTCGCCAACGCCTCAAGTGCCACGCCAATCTTGGCATCCAGACCATTCGCCGTCAGATAGGCGCGAAACGCATCCGCCGTCGTGGCAAATCCGGGCGGGACAAGGATACCCTTCTCGCCCAATTCACTGATCATCTCGCCCAGCGACGCGTTCTTGCCGCCAACGGTTTCGACATCGCCACGCCGGACTTCGGTGAAATTCAAAACAAGAGGTGTGGATGAGGCCATGGTGTCGTCCTTTTCTGGGATATCTCCGACAGCCTGCGGCATTTCCACAGGACGACAACTGATCTAAATCAACCCGTCATCACTCGCGCCGCAAGGCGTCAATCGGGTTCAAACGGGCCGCGCGGCGGGCCGGAAAGAACCCGAAAACCACGCCAACAGCGGCGGAAAAGGCAAAGGCCAGCAGCACAATCTGCGGATCAGGCCGGAACGGGATCGACAGCATATTCGCCCCCAGCAGCCCCATACCCAGCCCCACAACGATCCCGATCAGGCCGCCAAAAAGCGACAGAATGATCGCCTCGACCAGAAACTGCAGCAGCACCTGCCAGGCCTGCGCACCAATGGCCAGACGGATGCCAATCTCGCGAGTGCGTTCGGTGACCGACACCAGCATGATATTCATGATCCCGATACCACCAACCAGCAGGCTGACAGCAGCCACAGCCGACAATAGCCCGGTCAGAATGCCGGTAATCCCCGACAACATCGTCGCCAGTTGCTTCATGTCCATGACGGTGAAATCGTCTTCTTCGCCGCGCCCGATCCTGCGAAGGTCGCGCATGACCGCTTCAATCTCTGTCTTGGCGCGTTCGGTATCAACACCATCGCGGACCGACACAATAAACAGGGACACATCCGTGTTTCCGGCGATCCGCCTTTGAAACGTCCGGATCGGCATGATGACAAAATCATCCTGATCACTGCCAAACGTGGACGCACCTTTGGATTTCAGCAGCCCAATCACCTCGCAAGATAGCGTTTGTATCCGGATCTCTTCGCCAATCGGATCAGACGTTCCAAATAGATCCTTGCGCACGGTTTCACCGATCACACAGACCGGCTTTCCGGATTGAAGCTCGGTAACATCAAACAGACGGCCGCGCTCCACCTCCCACTGGGCTGCGCTAAAGTACCGATTATCGGTGCCGACCATATCGGTGCGGCGATTTTCGTTGCCAAAGACGACGCGCGCGCGACCCATGCTCAGCGGGGCCGATACCTCTATGACACCCAGCTCTTCTTCCAAAAGGTCATTCATGCGGATCGAAAACAGCTGCACCGCCGTCCCAACCGGCCCACCCTCCATCGCGTCCTGACCCGGCATCACCATCAGCATGTTGGTGCCCAGCTTCTCGACATCCGCCGTGACCTGTTCGGTGGACCCTTGACCAACCGTGACCATGGCAATGACCGCCCCGACACCAATAACGATGCCCAAAACTGTTAGAAACGACCGCAAAGCGTTGCGAAAAATGGCCTGCACGGCAAGTTTGACGGTTTCCCACAACATTTCAGGCAGCCCTCGATGTCCGGCCGTCGCGTTCGATCCGGCCATCCACCATCCAAATCAAACGATGGGCAAATTCGGCCATATCGGCCTCATGCGTGACCATGATGATGGTCAGCCCGTCCTCTTCATTCAGCTTCTGCAGAACCTCCATGATCTCTGCCGACAACTTGGTATCCAGATTGCCGGTCGGCTCATCTGCCAGGATCACCTGCGGATTACCCGCCAGGGCGCGGGCAATGGCCACCCGCTGTTGCTGCCCCCCGGACAATTCCGAAGGATCATGGCTAGCGCGATGGGCCAAACCGACCTTGGCCAGCGCCTCGGTCGCCGCCGCATGACGCTCCGCCCGGCCCAGCCCCTTGTAAATCAGCGGCAGTTCCACATTCTGCAAGGCACTGGTGCGTGGCAGCAGATTATACCCCTGAAAGATGAAGCCCAGATAATGACGACGCAGCAAGGCACGCTGATCCTGCGTCAGATGGGCAACCTCAACCCCGTTGAAGTGATACTGCCCGCTTGTGGGCACATCGAGGCATCCAAGCACATTCATCGCCGTCGATTTGCCGGACCCGCTGGGGCCCATAATGGCCACGAACTCACCCTTTTCGATATCAAGGTTGATGCCATCAAGGGCCCGTACCTCGGCCTCGCCCATGCCATAGACGCGGCTGATATCGCGCAGCCGGATCAGCGGTAGATCTGTGCTTGCGGGATCAGCCATCGATCCGGTCCACGATCACCAGATCACCGGGGGCAAGATCCGCTTCCAGTATCTCGGTCATGCGACCGTCGCTCTGGCCCGACCGCACGCTGATTTCCTGCGGCACATCACCCCGCATCACCCACAGGGTTTTGTCATCGCCAAGGTTGCGACCGCCATCGCCATCCGGGATCAACATGCCCAGCAGACCACTGCGGTCTTCTTCCTCCGTCGGCGCAGCCGGCGGGGCATAGCGCAGGGCAGCGTTCGGCACGACCAAAGCGTCCTTTATTTCAGCAACCGTGATATCCGCCGTGGCGGTCATACCTGGACGCAATGACAAGTCGGAATTGTCCACGCTCAGAATGGCCTTATAGGTGACCACCCCATCAACCGTGCGCGGGGCAAAGCGGATTTCGGAAATCTCTGCCGGGAAAACCCGTTCATCATAGGCATCAACGGTAAACGTCGCGCTGTTCCCCACCGCCGTGCGCCCAATATCCGCCTCGTCAATATCAACCTGCAGCTCCATCTGGGACAGGTCCTCAGCCACTGTAAACAGCACCGGAGCGGACAGCGCGGCGGCCACGATCTGGCCTTCATCAACAGCCCGATCCAGCACGACCCCATCAATGGGCGAACAGATGCAGGCCTTCTCCAGTTCCGCATGATGCAGATCCAGATCAGCCTCGGCCAATGCCCGATCTGCCAGCGCTGATTGCAACGCAGACTGGGCCCGCACGTAAGCGGCACGGTGAGAGATAAACTCCTGCTGGGGCGTGAAACCGCGCTCTTCCAGCCGCAAGGCGTTTTCATATTTCGCCCGCGCTTCGTCCAGCGTGGCCTCGGCCATCGCAACACGGGCGATGGCACTGTCCAACGACGCCTTGCTGACAGCCAGCAAGGCATCCAGCTTGGTGGTATCCAGTTCTGCAAGCACGGTCCCCTTGGTGACCGTGTCGTTGAAATCGACATTGACGCTGGCCAGAATGCCCGACAACTCGCTTGAGATATCAACCAGATTGGTCGGCTCAACCGTGCCGGTCGCCGTCACCGTAACCCGCAGATCGCCCGTGGCGGCGGGGGCCGTCACATAAGACACATCATTTTCCGGGCCCGCCGCTGACGTCCAGTAAAAGACACCGCCGGCAATCACGACAATGCCAATCAGATACTTGACCCATGTCGGTATCAGGCCGCCTTTGCGATCCAGCCCCAACCGAGCAACAACATCTTCCGGTGTTTGCGACATAACGACCTCTCAGCAGCGCGATTCCACCGTCAATCTAGGGCCTCAGCACAAGGCTGCATTGACACTGATCAACACGCTTCATTTATGCTGATGGGCTTGGTTGCGTTTTAGTTCGGGATTCTGGACGTCATGACAGGCTCGACAATTGGTCAGGCGTCGCGCCGCGCTGTCACTCGTCCACCCGCCCGCGCAATGCCTTTACTTCGCCACGTACCTTCTTTGCCTTCAACCGCCGCTTGACCGAACCATAGGTTGGCTTGGTCGGCACCCGGCGCTTGGGCTTTTCACAGGCCTTCTGGATCAGCTCCGCCAACCTATCCCTGGCAATCTCGCGATTGCGGGCCTGACTGCGGGTTTCCTGCACAAAAATCACAATCGCCCCATCCTGCGTCCAGCGGCGACCCGCCAGCCGGCGCAGGCGACGCTTGACCGGATCGGGCAGATTGGGCGACCGCTCCGCCTCGAACCGCAGTTCAACCGCCGTCGACACCTTGTTCACGTTCTGCCCGCCGGGACCGGACGACCGGGCAAAACTCTCCGTCAGTTCCCAATCGGCAATCTCGATCTGATCGTTAATTTTCAATTGATGCACCAGGCTTTGGGGTCCGACGTTTTGCCGACGCATATCCGACGCAACGCCGACCGTCAAAATCCCAACGAAAAAGGGCCACCCCGGCGATGGGATGGCCCTTTCCTGAATTACGGAGGCGGGTCGGTTAGGTTGCCCACCTTGGATCTACTTCAGCCAAGGGCTGCCCTAGCTGCGTACCCCCCAAGTTGTCCCGACACACTTCTCCAATACCTCATGATGCACTGGATCACCTCCTTTCAAAATGTTTCGCCTGAACGCAAGTTCGCACAGATTTGGTATATTTCAAGTAAAAATATACCAGTGGTCGCGTTTAAGTGACCGTCCGCTGCATCCGCCCAACAATGATGCGAAACGGCACCAGCGCAATCAGCGCGACAGCCAGCTTCACACCCCAGTCGGCAACCGCCAGCGAGACCCAAAGCGGCGCCATCGGACCGGTCATCAAAAACGGCACAGCCTCCTGCGCCCAGACCACTTCGTCAGCCGCGACAGCACTGAAACCGTTGAAAACAGCCGCAAAGGCAATCGAAAAGAAAATCAGCGTATCAACTGTCGAACTGATCAAAGTGCTGCCCAGCGGGGCCTTCCACCAGG
The DNA here is from genome assembly GCA_947488175.1 of uncultured Paracoccaceae bacterium. Classification (GTDB taxonomy): domain Bacteria; phylum Pseudomonadota; class Alphaproteobacteria; order Rhodobacterales; family Rhodobacteraceae; genus Yoonia. The sequence continues at coordinate 276,527 of CANKYO010000003.1, read as the reverse complement.
ACCCCTGGCGCAGGCGGTTGAACACAGCGATATCAAGCAGTTGCGCCACCAGAAACGCCGTGGCCGACGCGATGGCGATACGCAACGCGACCGCCGGATATTCAGACTCGTCCCCCTGCAACATTATCTGCGACCCGATCAGGCTGCAGATAATCCCGACGACCAGCCCCGCAAAAACCACCTTGCGCGCGGCAGCAGATCCATAAACCCGGTTCATCACATCGGTGACCAGAAACGCCAGCGGATAGGTGAACGCGCCCCAGGTCAGCAACCCGTCAAGGATCAGGAACTGCACAAGGATGTTGGACGCCACAACAATAGTGGCCATGGCGAGAACGCCGGGAAGGATACGTGTCATGTCTTTGGTTTCCGTTTTGGCAAGGGTGCGGCACTTGGCCCCGCGGATCATCCGGGGACGGCGCGCAATAGCGCCGCCAGCCCCTGCCTGTCAATCGCTGATGCGATATTCCACAATCTCGGTGCGTTGAAAACGGCGAAAGTTATCGTCCGAAATCAGCGTCATCCGCAGCCCTTCGTCATCCGCCCAGACACTGATCCCCTCCAGATTGTCATGGGTGCCGATCCCCGTCTGCAACAGCACTTCCTCATTCCCACCGCCCAGATCAAACCGGCGCACACGGCTGCGAAAACCGATCCCGACAAAATCACGCTCCAGCACATAGAGCCGGCCATCCGGGCCGATATCGGCCCCGGAAACCAGGAACGCACCACGCCGCGGAATATCAAAGGGCTGGTCCCATTTGCCGTCCAGCAAACGATAAACCGGAAACGGACGCTCCGCGCGCCCCGACCGTTCCGGCAAGGCATAAAGCGCGCCATCAGGGCCCAGCGCCAGCGCCTCCAGCGATGAATTGGCCTGCAACACACCAAACCGTGCATCGGTGATCAGGTCGGTGATCGCGGCACCAGACGGCTCAAACACGCGCACACCGTCATATTTCCCCTCAAAAGATACATAAAGCGGCGTATCAGGGCCAATCGCCAACCCTTCACTATCGGTCTTTTCACCGGCAAGCGGCAGATCATCAACATCCAGAAGCGGCTGCACCTGACCCGCAGAAACACCCGTAATCACACCGTTAGCGCGGGCAATGTCCCCGATAACCAACGCGCCACGATCGCTGATCGCGACAAAACCCAACCCGTCATCGGTCACCTCAATGGCCGAAAACCCGCCAAATTGCGGATCATCGCGGGTCCATTCATAGGTCCCGATCAACGCAGTCTGGGCGCAGGCGGGCACGGCCCCCAGCAGGACAAACAGAAAAAAGAAACGCAGCACGCAAATCGCCTTTGTCAAAACCAGGGTAAGCTACCCCGTTCTACACGACATACGTGCAGTTCTTAGTCAGGAAATCGTTACTCTGCGTTCAAAACGGCAAGGCATTGCCCGGGCAGGCTCGCCATCGTCAGCTCGCGCCGTGGGGCTGGCGGGGGGGCATTGGGGTCCGGGGGTGGCGGGTTCAGGATATTATTCACCCATTGTTGGGCGTCCGCACAACCGTCGCCCGCAGGGGGCGGGGCCTGATCGGCACAGCCCGTCGCCCCGGCAGGGCAGTTCAGACGGACATGGAAATGATAATGATGGCCCCACCAGGGGCGGATCTTGTTCAGCCAACTGCGATCACCGGTCGCTGAATTACACATCGCCACCTTCGCCCCCGGAAACACGAAAATCCGGGCGACACGCGGGTCAGAGGCGGCAGCCTTCAAAATCGCCTCATGCTGCGGGGTCCAGCTGCTGTTGGTATAGGCACCATTATTCCGACGCATCGAAATAGACGAAATGTTTTCACGCTCGGCCACCGACAGGTTCAGCTGCTGCGGCGGCAGCATCCAGATATCGGCGTCCAGACCAGTCTGATGACTGCGATGACCGGTCAGCATCGGGCCACCGCGCGGCTGGCTCATATCGCCAACATATAGCCCCGCCCAGCCCGGTTGGGTCGCGGCAAAGCGGCTCAGATCCTGCACGAAATCAACGGTCTCTGGCTGTGCCCAGTTGCGATTGCGGGACAGGCGCATCGCCTGCCATGTGGGACCGGTTTCAGGCAGTTGAACTGCCCCGGCCTGACAACCACGGGCATAGCCGCCGATCGATTGCGGCGACTGGTTCGATCCCCGCGGCATCGCCCCGAACAGCGTCTTGGCAATACGTGTGTCATTCACGTTCTGCGTGGCAAAACTCAACTCTGGCGTGGGCGCAGGCGGCGGTGCGGCATTATCCCGGCACGCGACCAACCCGAGGATGACAAATACAACTGCTACGATGCGGACCATTCTGCACGATCTCCGTCCTTATTGACCCATCGTAACAACAAAAGACCCAACAAGAAAAGGATGATCACAGGCAAAAAACCCAATTGCACATTGCCGGTCATGTAAGTGAACAGGCTGATCGACGCGGGCGCCAGAAACGCGGTCGCTTTGCCTGACAGCGCGAACAGACCAAACGCCTCTGCCGGGCGGTCGGGGTGGGTATGACGCACCATCATCGAACGGGACGCGGTATAGACCGCACCACCGGCGCCACCGATGCACATCCCGCAGATATAGAAGATTATATCAGGAACCTGCGACCCTTCGGCCAGCGGGATGCCAAAGATCTGCTCGCGCGACATGCCCACGATAATCGCCGACACCACAATCAACACCCAGACAGTGATCCGGATCACCGGTTTCGGACCATAGCGCTGGTCGGCCAGGCCCGACAGCCACGTCGTGATTGCGGCGGCAATGGCAGCAATAATCCCGAATTTGCCGATCTGAATTGTCTGCCAATCCAGAACAAGTGCCGCATAGACCCCGCCAAACGCATAAAGCGCGTTCAGCGCATCACGGTAAAACATCGACCCGACCAGAAAATTCAGCAGGCTTTTACGATGCAAAACCGACTTCAGCGTGCTCATCAAATCGCCTGCAACAGCCCCGATTTTCGTTGATTTCGTTGGCGCATTTGGATCGTCCCGCACCCACAGGAAAAACGGAATGATGAAAATCGCATACCAGATACCGATAAACGGCCCCACAGACCGGGTGCCTTCACGCAGTTCCGGGTCCAGCCCGAACAGCGGCGCAATTCCCAGCATCGTGACGCCTTCATCATTTTCGGCCAGCAACAGCAGCATGATGAACAGCGCCGTCACCCCGCCCCAATAGCCAAAGGCAGCACCCGAACCCGAAATGCGCCCGACCTCATGTTCGTCGCCCAGTGATGGCAGGATCGCATTGACGAAATTCAATGCGCTTTCGGCGGCAAAAAAGCCGACATAAAACAGGATCAGGATCAAAAACAGGCGGGCGCCGTCCGGCGTCAGCCCCCATAACATGCAGGCAGCGACGACATAGATGACCGAGAAAAAGGCGATCCAGGGAACCTTGCGGCCTGAGTTGTCAGCAAAAGCCCCCAGAAACGGGGCGGTAAAGGCGATGAAAAGACCCGCCACCGTCTGGCCTGCCGACCAGATGGATTGGGCCTGCGCCTTGGCGGCTCCATCCTCCATCCCGGTATTCAAAAAATATTCCGCCGCGACCGCTGCGAAATATGGACCGAAAATAAAGGTCAGACCCAGCGTGTAAAACGGTTGCGACGCCCAATCAAAGGCCATCCAGCCCCAGATACGTTTCTTACTCGCCGCCATGTCACCTGCCCCTGTTTTTCTTTCCGACGATCAAACACCGTTAATCGGGGCAGTGGCAAGCACAGGTTTACGTCAGGCCGTTATCAACCGGCGGCCATGGCCGGGTTGCATCAGCATCAATCCACGCCTGCACCCAATCGGGCAGTTGCGGTTGCGGCTCGTCAAAGCCCATGACTTCGAACACGCGTTCCGGTGGGATCAGCCCATTCTTGTCGGTCACCGCAGACCGATACAGCGCCTGCACCGCACATTCGTCACCAATCCAGATCGACTGATCCAGATACATGAACCGATGATCCCAACCAACCGCCTTGCTGACAGTGCGAAATTTCACGAACGGTCGGATACGCTTGCGATACCGCACGGACACACCTGCCATCGTCAGACCCCAGCGTTTCTGACGCAAAGCCCCCAACAAACCGGCGCGATAGGCCAGTGTCGTGCGACCCAGATCAAGCATCGTCAGGATGCGCCCGTTGTTCATCTCCATGAACAGATCAAGGTCCTGCGGCCAGCAGCGATGATAGGACACATGTGTGCCCAACGCCGGCAGCGGTGCGGCGCTGCGCGCTGTCACATATTCTTTCGCCAATCTGACAAGGGGATACATCGCGGGGCCTTTTGCTCAACTCTGCCGTCAGATGTGTAAAGTTGACGCAAACGTCAACCTTAACCTTGGGTCACGACAGGTCTTGTCTGACAAGGGCGAAACGCTTAGGTCCTTGCGAGCATCGTAAAAGGACGGCCCGCATGATCGGCACACTTATCGTTATCCTGCTTTACCTGATCAGCATCGCCTGGTTCGTGGTCATCGCCCACTTCATCATGAGCTGGCTGATCCGGTTCGAGGTGCTGAATGTGCGGCAGGAAATCGTCGGGCAGATCTGGTACACCCTGCAACGGCTGCTGGAACCGATCTACAGCCGGGTGCGGCGGTTCATGCCCGATCTGGGCGGGATCGACCTGTCGCCGGTGGTCGTGCTGATCGGGCTGGAAATCCTGCGGATCATTCTGACACGCATGGCCATCGGGCTGAGCTGATCCGGCCCATCCACTTTCCGCCTATCGGAAAACGGGCGGCAATCAAGCGGTTGCACGATCCCGCAAATTCCCCGAAACTGCCTGACCAAGGGGCAACCGGTCCGCGCCAGCGGACCGAAGACAAAGGAATTTACCCATGGGCTTTTTCAAACTCACCAAAACCGGCATCGCCATCGCACTTTCGGCGCAACTGATGCTCTCCACCACCGCCGTGACCATGGTGCAGGCCGAAATGCTCGGGACCGATGCGGCGATCTCAAAATATGCCCAGCACAGCGACCGCAGCTTCCTGATGGGCGAACTCCAGCGTGAGGAGGTCCGGGCGCAGATCGTGGCCCTCGGTGTTGACCCCGCCGAGGCCGAGGCGCGACTGGCCGCCCTCTCCGACGCCGAGGTCGCATCCATCGTCACCCAGATGGAAAATGACAGCGCCGGCGCCGACATCATCGGCACGCTCTTCACCATCTTCATCATCCTGCTGGTGACTGACATCCTGTGTCTGACACGGATCTTCAACTTCACCCGTTGCGTGCGCTAAGGCTCTTCTGCCTGCTGGCCTTCAGCTGGCTGGCAGGCTGTGCGGCACCCTTCAATCCGGACGAACGGCTCACGGTCGATGTACCACCGCGCGCGACCGTGGCAGGCGTACCGCTGATCCAACAAGAGGCGTTCTATTGCGGCCCCACCTCCATCGCCATGGTGATGCAGTGGTCGGGGCACGATGTGACGCAAGACGATATCGCCTCACTCGCCTTCAGCCCTGGTGCTGGGGGCACATACCTTGCCGACATGATCGGCAGTGCGCGGCGCAAAGGCCAACTGGCGGTCGAGATCAACAATTTCGACGCCCTGTTGAGCGAGATTGGCGCAGGCCATCCGGTCATTGTCTTCCAGAACCTCGGTTTGGGGGTCGCCCCGGTCTGGCATTACGGGGTGGTCACCGGCTACGACCTGCAAAAGGACGAGGTTTACCTGAACTCCGGTCAACTCGAACAGATGGTCATGCCCTTCGCCCTGTTCGAACGAACATGGCGGCGCGGTGATTTCTGGGGGCTGGTTGTGCTGCCGCCCGATGACCTGCCGGTCAGCGTCAGCGAAACCAAGGTCCTGCAAGCCGCCGCCGCACTGGAACGGGTTGAACAATACCGGTCCGCCGAAACGCTCTATGAAACGGGCGCGGCCCGCTGGCCGGGCAACTGGTTGTGGCAATTCGGGCTTGGCAATGCACGCTACGCCCAAGGCGACCTGCGCGGCGCGCGACAAGCACTCCGTCAGGCCCGACGCATCGCCCCTGACATCCCCGAAATCCGCAATAACCTCGCCCAGGTCGAAAGCGAATTATAGGGTGGGTGAAATCCGCATTGATCGCGTAAAGGACCCGCAAGTGACCAAAGACGTTTCATCCATCTTGAACGAGGCCCGCACGCTGCTTGATGCGCAATGCCACTGCTCGAACGACACGCTCAACGAGGCAATAAGAAGCTGGATCAAGGAACTGCTTGCACCTTTGGTCAGGCAAGACAACGCCGAGGCCATATGGCTTTCCGGCGCCGCAGAAGACTGGCGCGACTTGAGCGACAAGGAGTGCGATCAACGCCACCTTGAAAGACTTCAAACCGGTGCTGCAGCCGAAATCCCAGACGCCATGTTCTACCTCGCGCACGACCACTATGAAAAAGGCGAATATGAACCGGCCGCCATCCTCTATCGCAAGGCAGCAGATACGGGCCACGCTTACGCCAAATGGTGCCACGGGCTCGACCTGCTCTCGGGAACAGGTGTGACCCAGGACGAACGCGCTGGCCTCAAATTGATCGAAGAGGCCGCCAACCTTCATTTCGAAGGTGCTATTCAATTCATGGCCAACGCCTACGCGCTTGGGCAGCACGGATACCCCAAGGATGAGGCCGTGGCAGCAAGCTGGCAAAGGAAACTCGGTTCAAAGCACCTGATCCGGTTCTGAAGCATTGCTTTTTTGCCATCAGGCATAAGACAGAGGTTAAACGACTGCGACATAGGAACGTCCCGAGGCGTTTACCGAAAACCCGCGAGTCAGAATTTTTGCGAAGCACTTAAGGTCAACGACAATGCGGAGCCCTCGCCTGCACTTTTCTGGCCATCACTCCTTCAGACCGGCTGCTCCCCAGACCCCATGACAGCGGCACGAACCGGGTCAGACGCCCAGCCGGCAGTATGCTCGTTTAAGAATTGCTGCATCGCCGCCTCGAATTCATCGGCGGCGAGCGGGTTTGTGCAGGCCAGTGTTGTGACCAGACCCAAGATCAGTTTCTTCATGATGTTTCCTTCTCAATTTGTCGCAGATTGCGGCAGAGGAGCCAAATCGTTGAAGGTTGGGCGGCATTTGACTGGGGTAATTCTTAACAGCGCGTTCATAATCGGACCGCGCGCCGCCTTAATCCGCCCAAATCGGCCCTTTGGGTCCGACGCAAGTCCGACGTTTTGCCGACGCGATGCCGACACGGCAAAATCGCCAAAACCCCAGTATTAACTGATGATTCGCAAAATTCGGCGTACTGGGGTGTTGCGTCACCCCACCGCCCCCACCCAACGTTGCTACCGTTCGGTCAGTTTCAGCTCGATCCGTCGGTTCTGCGCGCGCGCCTCTGGCGTGTCGTCCGGGTTCAGCGGCTGGAACTCGCCAAAGCCATTGGCCGCCAGCCGTTCCGGCGGAATATCCAGATCCTCGGACATAAACCGCACCACCGATAACGCCCGCGCCTGGCTGAGTTCCCAGTTATCGCGATAGCGGCTGGTGTTGCCGACAGGGATGTTATCCGTATGGCCATCGACACGGATCACCCAATCGATATTCGGCGGAATGTCATCGGCGATCGACCGTAAGATACCGGCAATATTCGCAATTTCGGCCTGACCATCCGCCGACAGGGTTGCACGCCCCGGCTCGAAAAGCACCTCCGATGCAAAGATGAATCGATCCCCTTCGATCCGCACCCGGTCCTGACCTTCCAGCACCTCACGCAGCTGCCCAAAGAAATCCGATTTGAACCGGGCAAGGTCCTGTGCCTCCGCCGCCAGCCGTTCAGCCTCTTCGGCAAGTCGGGCGGCCTCGGCCTCCAGCCTGATCCGCTCCGCCTCTTCCAGCGCCCGGCGCTGACGCTCCTCTGACGCGACCCGCGCGAGGGCCGTGTTCAACTGCGCGCCGAGGGTTTCGATCTGGACCTGCGCCTCGCGATCCGACTCTTCCGCAAGGTTCAGAAGCGACTGCAGATTGCCCACCTGCGTGCGCAACGCGGTCACCTGTTCGTTGAGCAATGCGACCTGTCTTTGGCTCTCTGCTGATAGCGCCTCTTCCTCGGCAAGTGCTTGATTTGCCTGCGCTAATAGGGCGGCCTGACGTTCGGCTTCGGTGCTGCGGACATTCTGGGCACCCTCGGCCTGTGACAGGGCCGCAAGCGCATCTGATAGCCGCGAAAGCAACGCATCATTCTCAGTCCGGCGCGCCGCTGCCTCGGCCTCTGCGGCAGCACGGGCGGCTTCGGCCTCAGACAAGTTCTGGCCCAGTTGGGACTGGCTGGCAAGGATCGCCGCGAGCTCCTGATCCAGCTGCGCCCGGGCGGCGCGCGCGGCGGCAAGCAAGGTCAACGTCTGCTCCGCCTCGCGCCGTTGCTGTTCAAGGTTTAGGGTCATCGCCGTCAGTTCGGTATCGGCATTGGCGAGCCGTTCGCGCAATGCCTCTGCCGCAGCAGCGTCAGCCAGACCTTCGGCCTCAAGCGCGGTGATCCGTTCGGCATTTTGCGTGTTTTCTGCTTCCAGATCAGCAACTAACGCCTCCAGCGCCTCACGTCTGGCAGCAGCCAGGCGGGCGGCCTCCTGTTCGGCGTTGATCTCGGTCCGCGCTTGGGCAAGGGCGAGGTTGAGCGCGTCCTGCTCGGATATTAACTCGGCCTGTTCAGCCAGCAAGCGCGCCTGTTCTTCCTCCAGCCCCGCAATATTGGCATTGGCCGTTTCGCGCTCTGCCAGTAATCCTGCGACCTGCGCTTCGAAGCCGGTGATCTGCGTCTGGGCCTCGGTCAGCGCGCGGTCCTGTTCATCCCGCTCAGCGATCAGCGCGGCAATGCGGCCCGCCTGCGCCTGTGCTTGGGTATTGGCGGCATCCAGATCACTGCTGAGCGCAGCACTCCGCGCCCGTTCGACACCCAGCGTGTCGGTAAGCGCTGCGATCTCACCACTCAGTAAATCAAGTTCACTTTCCTGCCCGGTGATCGTTTCGCGCAGGACAAACTGGATCACCATGAAAATCGTCAAAACGAACATCAGCACCAGCAAAAGCCCGGTCATGGCATCCACGAAACCCGGCCAGATGGCGTTCTGAAAGCGGTTGGAAGACCTGCGGCTTAGCGCCATGGATCAGCCCCTGTCTTTGATCGCATTGGCGAGCGTCAACAGGTCCTTGCGCAAATCCCCGACGCTTTCCTGACGGCCCGCCGACATCTCTTCAAGGATGCGTAGGAGCTGCACATCGATGGACCGCAGACGCATCCGGCTTTCCGCGTCGATGCCTTCCATGCCGCTGTCGTCCAGCTTCTTGATCAGGCGTTCCTGCCCGTCAGCAACACGTGTCAGCAATTCATGCGTCCCGTCATTGCGCGATGTCTGAGTCAGTTGCTCAACCGTCGCGGCGAGGCTGGCAAAGCGTTTGTCGTTCTCCTCGCGATCCTCGTCAATCTGGCCCATGCTCATCTGGATGGTATCCATCAACTCGCCCAACTGATCGACAAAGGCGGCCATGACGCCGTGATCGGCACCGCTGCCGCTCTCATCGCCCTCAAGACCGACACGGGTGATGGTGGACATCCATTCTTCCAACTCGCGGTAGAACCGGTTCTGGCCGTGGCCTGCGAACAGTTCCAGCAGGCCGACAACCAGCGAACCAGCGAGGCCCAAAAGAGAACTGGAGAAGGCCGTACCCATCCCGCCCAACTGACTTTCCAAGCCAGATTGCAGGCGGGCAAAGATATCGGCCCCGTCTTCGCCTTCACCGGGATTGAGCGACCGGATGGTTTCAACCAGCGCTGGGACAGTGGTGGCAAGGCCATAGAATGTCCCCAGAAGGCCCAGGAAAATCAACACGTTGCCGATATAGCGCGTGATCTCGCGGTCTTCGTCGATCCGCTGGGCTACTGAATCGAGGATGGATCGGCTGGACGAGGATGAAATCTGCGTGCGCGCGCCACGCGACCGCAGCAGCGTGGCCAGGGGTGCCAGCAGGGATGGTGCGGTGCTGTAGGAATGCCCGCCCGCATCTCGTGCAAACCGTTCAATCCAGCGTACCGATTTGATCAGCAGGAACACCTGATTGAAACAGGACAAAACCCCTAGCACAAATACGGCCAGAATGACCCCGTTGAGGTAGGGGTTGGAGTTGTAGATCGCAATGATCTGGGCCTGCCCCAGATAGAAGCCAGCCCCGATCAGCCCGATCACAACGAACATGAACAGGATCTGTCGGATCGGCTGCGAAAACTGTGGCTGCGCCTTGGGTTCCCTTTTTTCGGACACGGGTCGCCTTATCTTTGTTACTGCTTCGCCCCGATTGGACCATAGGTGCAGCGCCCGAAAAACCCAAACGAAATCGCGGCGGGGGTCATGTTGCTGTTAGGGCACGCACGCGGGTGACCAGCCATTCCATATCCTGGTCGCGAATGCCCAGTTCCTGCAGGTGGTCGGCCGTGTTGAAAAGGTACTCGGTGTTCGGGCCGCGCCCTCCCACTGCCCGCGCGATGATCTGTGCCTGTTTTTCGAGATCGAACTGACAATACTGCACATGATCACGGTTGATGATGTAGGCCAGCGCGGGAATGGTTTCGCCATCATCCGTGATCAGATCGACCGTGTCTTCATAGTAAGCGGACGATATCAATTCGCGTTCCCGCAGCATGGCCAGCACTGCGTCCTCTTCCGGTTCGGCCACCTGAAACGCGACGCCGGTACATCGCCCGCCAGGAAAGATATCTAGGGCAAGCACAAGCCCAGGGTCTTCTTCCGAACCACGATGGTGGATCGACAGCATGCAGAAACTGCGGTGATAGTCGTGCAACCGCGCCTTGACCTTGCGGACAGGCGTAAAGCCCGGGTTCCATAGCAGTGACCCATATCCGAAAACCCAAAGCGCCATGATCACGTCCCCTTTTATGGCCCCATATCATTGGAACCATCGGGACGAAAAGGGTGGTCAGACAGCCCGCATCAGATCGCCAAAGATGGCGGTGGTGTGATCCTGCAGATAGATGCGCAGCCACGGGGTATATTGTGCCGGGTGGCGGGCTACATCGGCAGAAAGATCATAGAAATCAACCCACCGGGTGGCCATCACTTCGTCCGGATTGGGCGCGATCTTCAGGCTGTCCGGCGCATCAGCGACGTAAACCTCGACCACCTCGTGTTCGATCAATCCATTGCCCACATCGGCCCTGTATTCAATCTGATCACGATAGCAGGGATAAAGCCCCTTGATCCCGAGTTCCTCGTCCAGCCGCCGCATGGCACAATCTGCCGGGTCTTCATCCCATGCGGGATGGGTGCAGCATGTGTTCGCCCAAAGCCCGGGTGTATGGTATTTTCCCATGGCGCGCTGCTGGATCAGCACGCGCCCCCGGTTCATCACAAAAACGCTGACCGCCTTGTGCTTCAGGCCGCGTTTGTGCGCGTCGAGCTTTTCCACTGGTACCAGTTCACCATTGACCCAGGCCGGGATCATGATCGTCATGTGCGCAACGGCGACACCAGCCGCGTCAGATGCGCGAGGTTCTTGATGCCGATTTTCAGATGGGCCATTGGACGTGCCTTAACCAGTTTCTTGTTCATATAAGCCTCAAAAGTCAGCTTTTGTACGTCCACATCGTGGCAGAGTGAGACAAACCGTTCACGCCGTTCGTCGCTGCGGTAATAGGCGTTTTGCATCGCGCCCAAAACCCTGAACACCTGTTTGTGTTCGCGCATGAAAAGCTTGCGGGCCAGTTGCAAATCTTTTGCGCGCCCTGATGCCAAAGTAGCCGCGGCAGCGGTTGCTGCCACGCGCCCGCCCACCATCGCATAATAGATCCCTTCGCCGGATGAAGGGGCGACGACACCAGCGGCATCACCTGCCAGCACGACATCCTTGCCGTTGTCCCATCGGTCCATCGGCTTCAGCGGAATGGGTGCGCCTTCCTTGCGGATGGTCTTGCAGTCGGTGAGCCCTGATGCCGCGCGCAGGTCGGCTGTAGCCTGCTTCAGGTCGACCGACTTTTGCATCGATCCCATACCGACGCTGGCCTGTCCGCCGTGGGGAAAGACCCAGCCGTAGAAATCGGGGGAGATACGCCCGTCATACACCACATCGCAGCGCAGGGGATCATAGGTGTCGGTCTGGTCCGGTGCTTCGATGATTTCGTGGTAAGCGATCACGTAGGGCGTTTTGTCGCCCCCGGGGACCTCTAACCGAGCCACATTGGATCGCGCGCCGTCAGCGCCGACGATCAGCTTGGTTTCAAGCTTGATGACATTCCCGCTGATCTTGTCCCGAAAGACGACTTTCGTGGTGTCGCCTTCCCGCTCGATCCCTTGAAAGGTGCCGGTATAGCGGTGTGCGCCTGCATCCTTGGCCCGATTGCGCAGGAATTCGTCGAAATGTTCCCGGTCGACCATGCCGACAAAGCCGTTTTCGATTGGAATATCCACGTGCCGCCCTGTGGGCGAGATCATGCGCGCCGTATTCACCTTGGCGACCAGTTGATCATCGGGAATGAGGAAATCCTCGATCAGACGCGGTGGAATCGCGCCGCCGCACGGCTTGATCCGCCCGTCGCGGTCGATGAACGCAACCTTGTGCCCTGACCGGGCGAGGTCTTCGGCAGCGGTGGCCCCGGATGGGCCAGCGCCCACGATGACAACATCATATTGCATTGGCTATTCTCCCGGAACGAGGGTTACGGACGGCATGCGCCGATCCATGATGTTCGCGGCCATCGTGGCAGCCGCAACAAAGAGTGTGGCTTCGAAAAGGAACACCGATCCAAAGGCTTGCGTGTCGGTGAAGAGCGCACGCAGCACGTCAACCATCCCGGCCCCGACCAATCCGCCAAAGCCGGCGGCAACAGCCTGGGCCGCGCCCCAAAGGCCCATGCGCGTCCCTTCGCGTTGTTCACGGCCTTGCCCGGCCAGCGCCATCATTGATCCAATCGCTGCAACGGCGAACATCCCGTTAAAGAACCCAAGACCCACAACAGCAGGGATGAGCGGCGCACCGGGCCCCAGCGGTCCCAGCATGGCGATCACGGCCAGCGCGGCCGCAGAGCCAAGACATCCGGCCATGACCCAATGACGCAACGCACCTATTTTCAGGCCGGTTGCAAGGATACCGACGGTCAGCATCCCGATGAAAACGCCGCCATTTTGGGCGCCCGAAAGCGATGTGGATTGGCCAGGCGTGAAGGCAAAGACCAGACCTGCATAGGGTTCCAGGATCAGTTCCTGCATGAAATAGGCGGTCATTGAAAGAAAGACGAAGAGGGTAAAGTTGCGTGCCTTACGTTCCTGCCAGACCTCGGCCAGCCCTTGGCGGAACGGCGTCGGATCCGATTGGCGCACAGCGATCAATTTCCGCTCGACACCCCAGACGGCAAGGCAGGTCAGACCCGTGGCGGTGAGCACGACAATGCCCACGATCTTGATCAGTAATTGCGGTGTATATGGATCGATCAGCTTGCCCACGACTCCTGCGGTCACAGCGATGCCGAAGATCATCATTAGCCATGTAATTGTCGCTGCAGCGGCGCGGCGGTGCGGTGCGGTTGTGGTCGCCAGCAAGGCCAGCAGTGACGTACCGGATGCCCCGACCCCCAACCCGATGAGCGCATAGGCAATGACCGAGATGACCATGCCCGCCGCAAAAGAGCTTTCCAAAACAAGCACACCAATAGCGGCAAGAAACGCACCAAACGCCAGCATGGCCATACCGCCGATGATCCAGCGTGTCCGGTGCCCGCCCGCGTCAGACGCAAACCCCCAATGCGGACGGGTCATTTGAATACCGTAGTGGAGCGCCACTAACAGACCGGGGAGGACGGCTGGCAGCGACAACTCCACTACCATCAACCTGTTCAGGGTTGATGTCGTCAGGACAACGATGGCGCCCAATGCCATCTGTACAAGGCCAAGCCGAAAAATCTGGAACCAGGACAGTGTCATTCTATCCTCCGATTGCGGTGGCGGCGATCATCATGCCGCTGATGTAAAAGAGAATGCCCATGCCCTGATACCAGGGGGTCTTGCCTTCGGGCTCACGCAGCAGCACGCGCATCGCGCCCAGCTGGACGGCCAGCATCGCCATGACGCCGAGTGCATGAAACCCATGCCCCCAATAGGTCAAAAGACCAACCACAATGACCTGCGGTACAGCCATGATCCAGCAGGCAACGCGGGCGGCGCGATCAGGGCCAAGCGTAACGGGAAGTGATTTCAGGCCGGTTGCGCGGTCGCCTTCGATGGCTTTGAAATCATTCAGCGTCATGATGCCATGCGCACCGAGGCCGTAAAGCACCGCAATCACAATCACCTGCAGGCTTGGCGCGCCAGCACTGACGACCGCGGCGCCCGTGATCCAGGGCAGGGTTTCATAGGCAAGGCCACATAACCCCGGCCCCCACCAGCCAGACCGCTTGGCCCGGATCGGTTCGGCAGAATAGGCCCAGGCGGCCAGTACGGCGAGGATCGTCGCGCCAAAGCCCCATGGCCCAAGCTGGTAGCCGACGATCAGGCCCAGAGCCGTCATCGCCAGCGCGATATAGAGGCCCCAGCGCCCGGGAATCCGTCCCGACGGAATCGGGCGGTCGGGTTCGTTGATGGCGTCCACGTGGCGATCACACCAATCGTTTGCCGCCTGCGACATCCCGCAAACGATAGGCCCTGCCAGGATGACGCCAAGGATGACAAAAAACCATTGGCCAGAAGGGCTTACGCCTGAGGATACAACGCCGCAAAGATAGGCCCACATAGGGGGAAACCACGTCACCGGCTTGATCAGCCGCAATGCCGCGCGGGGTTCTGGCCAGCGGCGCGAGGTCGTGCTGATCTGTAAATCCGACGTGACACTCATATTGTCAGTTTAGTGTGACAACGGCCCTGCTCGCAAGTGTAAAGGCGGGTTGACACTGCGCTATCGTGTCACTGCGCGATGCGCGCGAATGCCATGGTGGCAGAGCGGCGGCAGCACAACGTCGAAATGGGCCGTTGATGGGATTTTCAGGTTGCGGGCGGTTCCTGCGCTGAAGCCTTGCGCTGCCGGATAGCGACGCGCGCCGGGACAGACACAAAGACGATCATGGCGGCAACCAGAAGCGCGCTGGTCAGGAAACTGAACCCAAACAGCACGCTGACGTTGTAACGCTCCGACACAGGCGCCTGCAGTATCTCGGTATACGTGATCGATTCCACCTGACTGAGGGCCGCATGGATGATCGCCGCCTCTGTCAGGAAGGCGGCAATCCCAAACCCGACGATCACCAGAGCCCGAAAAATCCACCATTCGGCGGTTGATCGCTGTCCCGTCATCCACTGGGCCGCAAAGGAAGATATGAAAAGAGGCGCGAGTGCAAATATGGGAACAGTCGTGCTGGGATAGAATGTGATGCCATAGACCGGCGCGAAGTAAAACAGCCCGACCAGAACTAGCCAGAACAGGCTGGCCATGCCAACGAGGACGAAAGCGGCTTTATAAATTGAAGTCATGGTCCGGTCTTTTTGATTGCGCGTGGTCAGGCGACCACTACCCGAAGCGTTAGTCAGCTTCAAACGACGTTATTCGTCGCGCGCTTGATCCAGGTATTGCCGCAGCTTTTCAAGGATAGGGAGTACGCGATCCAGATCCGTGGGAGAGACCACCTCTGCGACTGCACGTAAATCCGGCGCGAGGGCGGTAATGGTTTCTTCGCGCAAGATACGGCCCGCATCGGTGATCCAGACGCATTTCGATCTGGCGTCTTTCGGGTTGGGCCGGATGTCCACCAACCCATGCTTTTGCAGACCGCCCAGTGTATGGGTCATCGTTGTCTTGGGTACCTGGAATGCCCGCGCCAAAACCAGCGGCGTTTGCCCATCCCGGACGCGGATCAAGTGGTTCAGCACAGAGAAATGTGGGGCGATGATCCCATCGGGCAGCTGCGCCTCAAGAAAGGCGCGGCTGAGCTGTTCGATGATCCCGATTTCGTTGAAGAAGGTGAAGTACCTTCCGATTTGGATGGTTTGGGTCAAATCAATCGCGTCTCCAGTGGCCAGCGTGGCGTGCGGGGGATTTGCGGACCGTAGCCCAAGCGCCCGAGTAACTGAACAGTCTCGCCATCCTTTGCCAACAATTCGTGAGCGGCGGCGTAGTGTTCTGCCATTTGCGGATATTCCTGCAACGCCTGCGAGACGGGATGCAAAGCAAGCCCAGCTTGTGTCGTCGCCAGGTTAAGCCGCAGCCATTGCCGCCCGGCCATGATCTGGTCCGCGCGGGTATTCGTGGGCGAGGTCAGGACCGCATAGGCCGGCGTTGCGTGCAGCATTTCGTTATATATTGCCACGCCCTGCTGAAAGCCGGTGCTTTCCCGATCCAGCTGCTGCTCGCGGTTCAGCACCCCCACCAGCATCAGGCTTTCCAAGAATGGCCCACCTAGGTCGATCCCGTCGGGATTGGCGTTGATCTCGGCCTTGCCAAAACGCATCAGATCGACACTTTCCTTATGGGTCGGGGGATAGGCAAGCTCGGCCAGCCAGGCCTGCCAGGTCAGGTCCTTGATCGCCGCGACCTCGGCCTGATCAGTGACAATGGTCGCATAGCTGCCCAGACTTTCCGCCAGTTCAGGCGGGACTGGCCGATCCTCGAACGGTTCCTTGCAGGAACGGCGGTCGAGAATGGCGTTGAACAGCGGGTCGGGCGTGCCGCCATTGGCGAATGTGGCGACGGCCGCTGGCCCGTCTTCTCCGTCGGGGTAGATGTCAAAGCTGACCTCGTTTCCCTGTTGGGCGGCGGCGATTTTCATCTGTTCCAGAAAACAACCGAGGCTGACCACCAGCTGCCTGTGGAAAGGGTCGGTTTCAGGTAACTCGCGGGTTTTGTCCCGCCAGAGGGTTACAGTGTCATCACCTTCCAAACCAACCAGCCACGGTTGAATGTTATGGGCATTGGGTGCCAGCAGCGCATAGGACAGCGCCCATTTGCGCGGGTCATCGTAACCGCCTGCTGCGTCCCAAGGTGCGATTGCCGCATAGGGTGTCCGCGTTCCCAGGAATGTGCCGGCGGCCACAATCGTGCCACCCCCGATAAGTGCCAGTGCCTTACGTCTGGTGAGAGCCATAATGTTATCCTCATTTGATACGATATCGTATTACTTAGTGCGACATCGTATCAATATCAAGTCTGTTTTATCGCGCTTGTATTTCTTCCTCTTTCGTCGCAACGTCGCCTCAAAGCGCTTTGAGAGGAGGGTGGCCAATGACAATCCGCACGGTCGTCTGGGGTGAGAATGTTCATGAGCAGACCAGTCAAATCGTCGCCGATATCTATCCGCGCGGGATGCATGCGGCGATTGCCGATACGTTGCAGGGTGACGATATCTCGGCCACCACCGCCACGTTGCAGGAACCGGAACACGGTCTGCCAGAAGACCGTTTGGAGCAGACCGATGTGCTGATCTGGTGGGGCCATGCGGCCCATGGCGATGTGGCTGATGAGGTGGTCGAACGTGTGGCAACGCATGTGCACGCGGGCATGGGCCTGATCCTACTGCATTCGGCCCATTTCGCCAAGATTTTCAAGCGCCTGATGGGTACGCCATGCAACCTGACCTGGCGTGAAGCCGGCGAGAGAGAGCGGCTGTGGGTGACCTCTCGCAATCATCCGATTGCCGCGGGCCTCCCCGATCACTTCGAACTTGAACAGGAAGAAATGTATGGTGAACCCTTTGGTGTGCCCGAACCGCTGGAGACCGTCTTTATCAGTTGGTTTCAGGGTGGCGAGGTGTTCCGGTCAGGCCTGACCTATAAGCGCGGCGCCGGGAACGTGTTTTACTTCCGTCCGGGGCATGAGACCTACCCGACCTATCACGATCCCAATGTGCAGACCGTTCTGCGCAATGCCGTGCGCTGGGCGCACAACCCTGCCCCTCGGGTGATCGGTGTGAATGATGCCCCCAACGTGCCGGTCGATCAGGCGCTAGAGCCATTAGAGGCGCGGGGCCCAAGGTTACACCGCGATGGTGAGGAAGGGTTTAGATGATCCGCGTTCTGATTGTAGGCACCGGAACCATGGCCAGCGCCCATGCGGAGGCATATGCTGAAATGGATGGGGTTGAGGTCGTCGGCGGCGTGGACACCAATGCTGACAACCTGACTGCGTTTCAAGCCAAACACGGCGTTCCA
Source organism: uncultured Paracoccaceae bacterium (assembly GCA_947488175.1). Lineage (GTDB taxonomy): Bacteria > Pseudomonadota > Alphaproteobacteria > Rhodobacterales > Rhodobacteraceae > Yoonia. Next base: position 258,405 of record CANKYO010000003.1, on the reverse strand, counting down.
GAGGGCTTTACCAGCGTGGCCGAGGCCTTGCAGTGGGGCGGTTTTGATGCGGCATCCAACGTCACACCCGATGCCGTCCATCATCGCACCACCTTGCCACTACTAGCAGCCAAAAAACATGTGCTTTGCGAGAAACCTCTGGCAACCAATCAGGCTGATGCCGCCGCGATGGCAGAGGCCGCACAGGCGGCAGGTGTGGTGAATATGGTTAACCTGACCTATCGCAATGTGCCTGCCCTGATGCATGCCGCCGCAATGGTGTCCTGCGGTGATATTGGCGCCGTCCGCCATTTCGAAGCCGCATATCTGCAAAGCTGGCTGACACAGCCCGCATGGGGCGACTGGCGAACCGAGGACCAGTGGCTCTGGCGTTTGTCAGCTGCACATGGATCCATGGGTGTGTTGGGGGATGTGGGTGTACATATTCTGGATTACGCAACATTTGCCGCCGGATCAGATGCCGCCCGTGTCTCCTGCCGTCTGGCGACCTATGACAAAGCCCCGGATAACCGGATCGGGGATTATACGCTGGATGCCAACGACAGCATGACCATGCATTTGGCACTGCAAAATGGGGCGATAGGTGTTATCCATGCCAGCCGTTTTGCCAGCGGACATCTCAATGACCTCAGCCTGCGCCTGTTCGGCACAAAGGGTGGTCTGGATGTGCGGTTTGAAGGACGTGACAGCAGGCTGCGCGCCTGTCTGGGTGACAACCTGCAGAGCGGTCAGTGGATCGACATCGAAACGCCAGCGGTTGAGACAAATTTTCAGCGCTTCATCTCTGCTATCCGCACCGGTGATCCGGTCCAGCCCAGCTTCGCACATGGCGCAGGCCTGCAACGAGTGCTGGATCTAGCGGTGCTGTCGGACACAAATGGCGCCTGTGATCAAGTCGTATAATCAGACCACCGTACGGTCCCCGTTTTTGACTTTGCAGCCTGTTTGAGGTTGAGTTCCCGAATGTCACGCACGTTGCATGACAAAGGAGCCCCATGACCGCCATTGCGCATGCCCCAGCGACACATTCCGCCCAGTTACCCTCCAGATCGAACCGGCGCGTTGATAGTGCCGTGTGCACACCGGTTGCCAGATCTGGTGCGGCGATCGGATACCTTCTGGAAAGGATGCAATGCTATGGCCGTGGTCCGGTTTGGTGAGTGTTTTGTTATGTGCGGGTTCGTCACATTCGGTGACAGCGCCCGAAAAGAAAGATCCTAAATGAATGAAATCCTTGTGCCGCTGGCCGCTGTAGACCTGATTGACCGTCTTGCTGTTCTGACAATTGCGTCAGAAAACGGCGGCGATGGATCGGTCTTGCAGCAGCGCGACATCCTGCGGCGCACGATTGATCGCGTACTGCCCGCCGATGACGAACTATGCGCCTTGTGCACAGGCCTTTACGAGGCTTATGCAGATATGGAAACCTTGCGAGGCGATCTGCGTCGTTGCGAGGATCTTTCGGACTTTGGCCCAGGCTTTGTGGCCTTGACGCGATCCTACCTCGAAATTCTCGATCAGCGCGATCAGATCAAATCCGATATCGCTGCGCGCCTGCGGCAAATACAGGGAGATAGCACAAGCTCCGTATCTCCCGAAAAAGAGTGATTTGCGTCAAATTGTTACCTTAAGCCTGCCTTCACTTCCGCCCGGTTACCACCTGTTCTGGGTGAAAACTGAGGTGGTGAAAATGAGTGCAGGATCAAATGCGCCGGTCATAATAAAACGCAAAAAGGTTGTGGGTGGCGACGGGCATCACGGCGGGGCTTGGAAGGTTGCCTATGCCGACTTCGTGACCGCGATGATGGCCTTTTTCATGCTGATGTGGCTTCTGAACGCAACAACAGAACAACAGCGCAAGGGGATTGCCGATTATTTCTCCCCTACCATCCCGATCAACCGGGTATCTGGCGGTGGGTCCGGCGCCTTTGGCGGCGACAATATCTTTACCGAGGAAACACTGGCCCAGAGCGGAACTGGCATCAACCAACCGACCATCGGTTTGAACCCGATCCGGTCGGAAAGCGACGCCGAAGGCGATGCGGCAGAGGCGGCACAGGTCGCGGCCCTGCGCGATATTGAGGCTGTGCTGTTCGGTCAGGGCGGCGAAAGCATGGTATCCGAACAGGCGCTACGCCATATCGTGACCCGCCTCACGGATGAGGGGTTGGTCATCGAAATCTTTGATCTGCCTGGCGCGACCCTGTTTGATGCCGATACCGCAACTCCGAACCCCGTCATGCGCGAGATCGGCGCAATCCTTGCCCGTCTTTTCCAAAGCGTCAGCAATCCGGTCGCTGTCAAAGGGCACTTGCAGGCCAGGTCGGTTCTGAAGGTCGACAACCCGGTCTGGGAACTTTCTACCAGCAGAGCCCAGCAGATGCGGATCATGCTGGAGGATGGCGGCCTGAACCCGCAGCGCATTGCGCGCATCACCGGCGAGGGTGACAGGCGCCCTGCCGTGGCCGACGCAACCGCCCCGCGCAACAATCGGGTCGAGATCGTCCTTATCCGCAGCGACCGCTGAGAAAACTTGGATTGCATTTTACACGTTAGGGGGACGTTAAGCTCGGAGGGTTAGGCATTGGAAAACTTTGATGTCATCCCGATGCAGAAAGGCTCATAATGACGATTTCTTCTTCCCTGAATGCAAGTGTTGCTGGCTTGGCGGCGAATGCGTCCCGTCTGGCAACGATTTCGGACAACATCTCGAACTCTTCGACATATGGCTATAAACGGGCAATCACCGATTTTCAGTCGATGGTCATTGAAAGCGGTCAGGGCACATATTCAGCAGGTGGTGTGCGCACTACAACCGCCCGTCTGATCGACGAACGGGGGGCATTGGTATCTACATCAAACCCCACCGATCTGGCCGTCAGGGGGCGGGGCATGCTGCCCGTAACCTCGGAAACATCTGTCGCTGTGAACAACGGTGAAAACCCGCTCTTCCTGACAACAACAGGTTCCTTCCGCCCGGATGCGCAAGGGTATCTGCGTAGCCCGGGGGGTCTGGTCTTGCTGGGCGTGCCTGCCCTGCCGGATGGCACCATCCCCAACTATCCGCGCGACTCCGTTGATGGGCTGGTGCCGGTCCAGATCAATGCCAACCAATTCGCTGGTGAGGCGACAACGCGTGTGGATCTTTCCGTTAATCTACCGGCGACTTCGACAAGGGAAGGGTCCCCGGGGGATTCCGAATCGCTGTCGGTCGAGTATTTCGACAACCTGGGCGCATCTTCCAATCTGTCCTTCACATTCACACCGACTGTGCCTGCCAATGGCGCCTCCAATGAATGGACCATGGTAATCACCGACAGCGAAACTGATGTGGATGCCAATGGGATTCCCGATGTCGTGGGCGAATACACCCTGCAATTTGACGCGTCCCGTGGTGGTGGTGGCACATTGCTAAGCGTGGCGACAACCTCTGGCGGGCCTTATGACCCGGCAACGGGCATCTTCACCATCGCTGTCGATGGTGGTCCGATGGAAATCAACATTGGTGAGGTGGGTAGTTCGATCGGGCTGACACAGCTATCGGATGCCTTCGCGCCGGTTTCAATTTCAAAGAATGGCACGCCAGTCGGCAGCCTGACATCGATCGAGGTTGATCAGAACGGGTTTGTCAGGGCGTCCTTTGATATTGGGATCAACCGGGTTCTGTATCAGATTCCGCTGGTTGATGTGCCGAATGTCAACGGTCTGGAAACACTTGACCAGCAAAGCTATCGGGTGACCCCCGACAGCGGCACATTCTTTTTGTGGGATGCCGGCGATGGGCCAACTGGCGATATCGTCAGCTTTGCCCGCGAAGAATCTGCCACTGATGTGGCTGGCGAACTGACCGAGCTGATCCAGACCCAGCGCGCCTATTCATCCAACGCCAAGGTCATCCAGACCGTGGATGAGATGCTGCAGGAAACCACCAATATCAAGCGTTAATCTGACCACGATTGGATAACCGATGAGTATCTCCAGCGCCCTCAACAACGCCCTGTCCGGTTTGTCGGTGACATCGCGGATGGCCGAAACTGTATCATCCAACCTGTCAAACGCCCTGACAGATGGTTACGGACGCCGGTCCCTCGAACTGTCCTCGGGACAAATCGGCGGCGTTGGCGGTGGCGTCAAGATCGAGGCGATCAATCGCTTCGTTGATGCGGGTATCCTGGCCGATCGGCGGCTGGCTGATGCCGCACTCAGCGGTCAGCAACAAGGTGCCCAGACCCTGAACCGGCTAGAACAGACACTTGGCGGGCCGGACGACCCTGCCGGGCTGGGTGGCCGACTGGCCCAGTTCGAACGAGCCCTGATCAGCGCCGCCAGCGACCCCGCATCAGAGACGCGTCTTGCCACGGTTGTTTCGCGCCTTGGAGATGTCACAGACACGCTTCAGGCCAACACCCGCAGTATCCAATCCCTCAGACAAGAGGCCGATGGCGCGATCGCGCGTGATATCGATGTCTTGAATAACGCCTTGATCCAAGTCGAAAATCTGAACGGTGATATTCTGCGATTGAAATCCACCGGCAACGATGTCTCAGCGCTGCTTGATGCACGTCAAAACGTAGTGGACCAGATCGCCGAAATCGTCCCCATCCGCGAATTGCCACGGGACAACGACACCATCGGGTTGATGACTACAACAGGCACAACCCTGCTTGACGGGCGGGCCGTGCAATTCAGCTTTGAACGCACACCAACCATCACGGCAGACATGACGCTGGCATCCGGTGCCCTTTCAGGGATCACGCTGGATGGGGTGCCCCTCGATCCGACGACAGGTATCGGGCGTCTGGATGGTGGATCGCTTGGCGCGTCCTTTGCCATGCGTGACGCGACCCTCGTCGAAGCGCAGGCATCACTAGATGAAATTGCCGCCGATCTGATCGCCCGTTTTCAGGATCCAACGAATGACCCAACATTGACAGCAGGCGATGTGGGCCTGCTGACAGATCAAGGCAGCCCATTGAATACCGCCGATGTTCCGGGACTTGCAGGCCGGATCAGCATAAACGCAGCAGCCGATCCCGCGGTAGGTGGCACGCTCAGCCTGCTGCGCGATGGCTTGAATGCGGCAGCCCCCGGCCCAACAGGAAACGCGGCACAACTTGAGCGCTGGATCGATGCACTCGGCGCCGCGCGCGCGGATTTACCCGGGGCGGCCAGCCGATCAGCTGCCGGACGGATCGCTGATTTTACCGCGCAGGTTGGCTCGAGTCGGCTGAAGGCCGAAGAAAAGCTCAGCTTTACTGCGGCGCGCTGGGACACGCTGCGCGAGGCGGAACTCACCACTGGTGTCGATACCGACCTTGAATTGCAAAACCTGCTGCGGGTCGAACAGGCCTATGCCGCCAATGCCAGGGTCATTCAAACCGTTGATTTCATGATGCAACGCCTGATGGAGATTTAGGATGCCAGTCGTTTCGGTGGGCGATATGGCCCAACAATTCATATCAATGCGTAATGGTGGCACGATCAAAACCGACCTGGCCCGACTGGCCGAGAGCCTTTCCACGGGACGCGTCACGGATATCACCGCAGAGCTTGGCGGCGAAACAACGCGCCTGTCAGGCATAAACTATAGCCTGGCGCAACTGGATGGTTACGAACAGGCTGGACGCGAAACCGGTTTGATGCTCGCAAATATGCAAACGCTGCTGAACAAGGTCGACGCCACCCGCGGCGAAACCGGCGCGCGGCTCCTGCTGCTGAGCGACAGCAGTACCGGCGATCAGATCAACGAGGCGGCGCGCGCCGCAGGCAGCGCTTTTGAAACCATTGTCAATACCTTGAACACCCGTCTTGCCGACCGGACTCTGATGGGCGGAAACGAGGTTGACGCGCCAGCACTGGCAGCGGCTGACGATATGCTCGCAGATATTCAAACGGCCTTGGCTGGCAGCACAACGGTGGCTGACATTACGACAGGTCTTGATGCTTGGTTTGATGATCCGATGGGCGGCTTTGCCACGATGGGATATCTGGGTGACACGGGACCCGCGCAACAGAAACAGGTCTCCGAAAACAAGCGCTTTGATATCGATGTCCGGGCCGACGATCCGGCGATCAAGGATGTGCTCAAGGCTGCAGCCCTTGCCGCTGTCGCCAGCGAGCTGCCGGGCCTCGACGACCGCATGAAATCCGACCTTCTGCAAGAGTCCGGCCTGCGCATGTTCAGCTCCGCCAGCGGGATTGTAGCCGCACAATCGCGCATCGGTTTTGTAGAGACCGGTGTGGAACAAGCTCTTGTTGAAACCGCTGCGCAAAGGACTGCGTTGGAGATGTCCAAGAATGACCTAATCTCGGCCGATCCTTTTGACACGGCATCAAAATTGCAAAGTGTGCAGCTGCAGCTTGAGACGCATTATAGCGTCACGGCCCGTCTATCGCAGCTGAGCCTGCTGGATTACATCTGATGGCTGTTTTTCGGTTAATCTTCGCGCTTGTTTTTCTGATTTTTCCACTTGCCGCGCAGGCAACACCCATTCGGATCAAGGATCTGGTAGAGTTTGACGGCGTCAGGTCAAATGATCTTGTTGGTTATGGTCTCGTTGTCGGTTTGAACGGAACCGGCGACGGGCTGCGCAATTCACCTTTCACCGAAGAGATGCTCAGCAACATCCTTGAACGGCTGGGTGTCAATGTAACGGGCGAGCAATTCAGACCCAAAAACGTGGCAGCGGTTCTGGTCACGGCAAGCTTACCCCCCTTTGCGCGGGCGGGCAGCCCGCTGGATGTCACCGTTTCCGCCATTGGCGATGCCAACAGTCTTCTTGGCGGCACACTGATCATGACACCGCTCAACGCAGCAGATGGCGACATCTATGCCGTTGCCCAGGGAACCATCATCGCGGGTGGGGCATCGGCGACAGGTGAAGGTGCAACGGTGATTCAGGGCGTTCCCACGGCCGGCGTCATTCCCTCCGGCGCCACGATCGAACGGGAAGTGGCCTTTGACTTCTCGGGCATGACGACGTTGCGACTAGCGTTACGAACACCGGATTTCACGACTGCCGGCCGTATTGAGCAGGCAATCAATCAGAATTTCAGCCGTCCTGTCGCTATCATGCTTGATGCGGGGACCGTCGAACTGAACATACCCGCGACGCGCATGCGGTCGCCCGCCCACGCATTGGGCCGAATCGAGAACATTCTGGTTGAACCAGAACGACGCGCGCGGGTCGTGGTGGACCAGCGGTCCGGCACCATCGTCATGGGCGAGGACGTAAGGATCAGCCGCGTGGCGGTCAGTCAGGGCAACCTGACATTACGCATTCAGGAGACACCTTTGGTCGCGCAACCCAATCCGTTCTCACCCGGTGAAACCGTGATCGTCCCCCGCACGAACGCGGCCATCGTGGACGAACCGGGCATTGGCCTTGCCGAAGTCCGCGAAGGTACATCGCTGAGCGAGGTTGTGGCCGGTCTAAACGCGCTTGGTGTCGCACCACGCGATATGATTGATATTCTAAAAAGCATCAAAGCCAGCGGCGCACTGCATGCGGAGTTTATCGTGAGGTAGCTGGAAAGTCTGATAGACCATCAAACGGTTCAATTCGAAAGTTAGGCCAAAAGCCGGCATTGAAGATGACAAACTATACGCGGTCTTCAGAAAAGATAATGCAACCAGCGGCGACCTGAACGCCAAGTCACCGGATCTTGGGGTGGGGCCTCTCCATAGTCGTGGCTGGAGACGAGGTGTTTGGTCCTAGGACTCAGAAGCATGAAGCTCTCGTTGAAATGGAAGGAAGCACCTAGGTACGAATTCGTGACGTGGTCGGCGGTACATGAAACAATGCCGGGCATCGACCCGGCCGCATTGAGGGGGTATTGATCCGACGTAGCCTTTTTGCATCTTCGCTGGAAGGATTTTTATTTGATCGCCTGCCAGGTGGAAGGCGGGGTTGGGGTGTCGCTCAATATGGCGCCACTTGGGGAGTTGGCGACAAAGTGCAGACGCCTTCTGGACACGCTCGCCTTGATCATTGGAAACTATAGGCCTTCTTCGCTGCCTTGCACCAGAAAGCGATTAACGCATTGCGGATGTTAGAAGGCACGCCCAGAAGCGCATTTCTCGAAACTATTTTGAACGGATGTCGCCTGCAAACCCGATCCCGGACGACGCCGTCGTGGCGAGCCACCCCTATGCCAAAAGAGCTAGGTGTGAACTCTCAGAAGGTTGTTCATCTGGTTCGGAGTAAGGCCGCAATCGCCAAACTCCAGCCAAGGACCCCAAAGGATGAACAACCCGCATCAATTGCACGCCTAATGCTTTGCAGTCGAAAGTTGATTGTCGCTCGCCACGCGGCAGGACGAGCTGTCGCGCAGATCGCTGACGATTTGGACGTGTCAATGCGCGCGATCCGCAGGTGGCTGCGCCGCCATCGAGAGCACAGTTCCGCAGCGCCCGTCAATCGCGCAAGCGAACTAATACACCTCAACATCAGGAAACTCGGGGTTTTGACCCGCCTAGGAATAGGCACACCGGCGCGCGCTTGACGTGGTGCAGCCACGGCGCAGGGTGGGACTTCGCCCATATTGCCGTCGATGACACGACCCGCTTGGCATACGTCGAGGTTCTGCCTGACAAGGAAATGGAGAACGACACAGCTTTCCTGAGCCAGAGGCTCGCCTGGTTAGACGCACGCCGCATCACAGTCGAGCGGGTGATGACCGGTAATGGGTCGTGCTACAGATCGCGCATCTTCGCGGACAGACTTTGCACAAACGCCATCCGCCACATATACACACGGGCCTACACGCCAAAACCCAATGGCAAAGCCGAGCACTTCATCCAGACGCTTCTGCGAGAATGGGCCTACGGCGCGACCTACAGCAGCTCCGATGACCTTCATGAACAACCTGCGGAGAAACCACACCTAAGCGACAACACAGGTAACCGCGCGAACTAGGTCCAACTCATATTTTTGCGGCATCACGGCCCCCACAGGCGCTATCGAACCAGCAATTTTCAAACTCAATCATTGGAAGCGCAATGCGGAAATCCGTTCCTCCGAAGCACTTTGGGGCATTTTCGGCACCTCTACTGCGTCACATTAAAAAAGTGCGCAAACTACGTCAGAAACGCATGCCATTCCTCAGACTGCTTCGAAATGCACCGACCTGATGTGGTACACCAAAAACGTCGCCGCCCTGTGCGACGACACAGAACGCGTTCGCTAAACGCTGCTGAGCCACATGAAAATCAGACGAAGTGGGCATAACGGTCGTCGCGTGTAAGCTTTCAAATCACGAATATACTCTGCAAATCCCGTAATAGGTGTATCTAGCAGAACGCGAAAGAAGGCGGTCGCCAATGCCGGAACACGGACCAATCAGCATTCATTTACCCTGGCATATCTTGCGCGCAGTTGTCCGGAACAAGGCGACCACCCAACAACTCAACTATAGCTACGAACAAGACTCGATGCGATCAGGCCCCAGCCGTCGGCGACAACGAAGAAGGCCAGTTTGAACGGCAGCGAGACGATTGCAGGTGGGACCATCATCATCCCCATCGACATAAGTACCGCCGCGACAACCAGATCAATGATCAGGAAAGGTATGAAGATCAGGAATCCCACCTGAAATGCCCGCTCCATCTCACTCAGCAGGAAGGACGGTACGACTACCGAGAGCGGCGCCTCGTCCACGGTGGTGTTGGTACCCACATCTGGCCGCAGCTCGGCCAGTGCAGCGAAAGTGTCTGGCGCGATCCGTGCCGACATGAATGCGCGAAGAGGATCCATTGTCTGCACAAATGCCTCCTCAAGCTCCATCGTGCCGTTCAGCAGGGGTTCAATGCCGCTATTCCAGGCATCAACGAAGACCGGTTCCATCACAAAATAGGTAAGGAACAACGCCAGGCTCACGATGAGCATATTTGGCGGGGACTGCTGCAGCCCGATGGCTTGCCGGAGAATCGCGAAGACGGTCACGATAAACGGAAAGCACGTCACCATGATCGCGATGCCGGGCACAAGGCTGAGAACAGTGATCAGGACCAGCAGTTGCACTGATCGTGTCGCCAGTGATCCGTCATCACCAAGGGTAATTGATACATCCTGTGCGAATGCCGGACCGCTGAGCAGCAAAAGCCCGATGAATACGCAGTGCGAGCTCCGCAACATTCAGGTCAGATCGCCTTTGTCAGAAGCCACTTCGGTGAGCCTTACGGCCAGTTGGCCAGGTTCGCCGCCCTCCATTTCCTGCAGCTCTCCGCGCGCGATCAGCCGACCGCCGACATAAAGCTCCACCGGGTCCTCGATCCGCTTGTCCAGTGGCAGGACCGCATTTTCGCCTAGGCTGAGAAGGTCGCGGACCAGCGGGCGTGCCTTGCCCACGGTGACCGAAATCTCAATCGGGATTCGCCGCAAAGGGTGATCGTCCGAGGCTGCGTTCTGATTGTCGATGTCATCCATGAGGTTTAATCCTGTCATCTTCGTTGAGGACAATGCCGAACAGATCACTGATCTCGACCAGAAGTTTGTCAGCGTCCAAGAGCGTTTCACCGTCGCCATGCTGCACCCATGTCGCATGCGGGCTGAGGGACGGGTCCGTCTTAAGGTTCAACTGAACGTTCATGTCGGCCAATCGCGCGGCCACTGCATCATAAGTATCAGGGTGAACATGGAGGGTGATCGGTGCAGTCGCGTCGGCTGTTGCTGCCTTTTGTAAAACATCCGAAATCTGACTGGCGAACCCTGTTTCGATACAGTGCGGCAGAACATGATCGACAAGGGTCGCAAAAAGCGGCCCGAGCGATTGCAGGATCTGTCGTCTTGCCTCTGCATAGGTGAAATCAATATCCGAAAGCGCGTGAACAAAGGCCTCGTCAAGTACGGCGGCCTCGGCCTGCGCGGCTGCGGCACCTGCCGCCAAACCATCCTGGTATCCCTGATTGTAATCAGCCCTAGCGACATCATCGTTGCCAAGCGCGACTTCAAAGGATTCAAGCGACAATATCTGGGACATCTATGCGCGCTCCTTCGCCGCTGGATCTTCGATCCAGTCCTGCAGAATCTGTATCGTCTCGGTTTCGCGTTCTGAAATCATCTGGCGCAGCCGGGAAACCGGATCTTCATCCATGCCGCCGCCTATCATGCCCATGTCGCCCCCCATGAAATCACCCATCGTGTCATCACCAATCGCCATGGCCATCGGGGGGTCAGATGCTTCCGGTTCCGGCAGCGCCATTGTGTCCGCCGGTGCCGGCAACTGCCTGGCCTGGGTCAGGATGGGCCGCACAACGAAAAGCCCGAGGATCAGTGAAACGATGGCCAGAACGGCGATCTGGATCAGTTGCATCGTATCAAGTGGCAGTCCGGCATTGGGTGCCGCAACTTCCGTGCCAAGCTTCGCAATCGGTTCAAATGGCATTGCTTTCAGCGTGATCACATCGCCACGATCCGGATCAATCCCGACGGCAGAGGCCACAAGGTCCTGAAGCGACTGCAGTTCCTCTTCGCTGCGAGGGGTGGTTGTGACAGTCCCGTCATCCGCAATCGTACTGACATCATTGATCAGCACGGCCACCGTCAACCGTCGCACCGCACCGGGCGCACGCAGTAACTGCCGCTCAGTCTCGGACACTTCGTAGTTCGTCAAAGAACGGCTTTCCGAATTTTCGTTGCTGGACGCGCCGTTGGCCCCTCCGGCATCCCCGTCAGGCAGGTTGGATGCGACGGTGACATCGCCACCCCTGCTATCAGTCGATGTCCCGGCGCTTTCCGTAACATCGGTACTGATCGCGACACGGCTGTCCGGATCCACCCGCCGCTCCGTGATCGATTCGGTTTCGGTAATGGTGTCCACTGACACTTCGACAACCGCGTTTCCAACACCGACGCGCGCCGCCAGCAAGCGTTCGGCGCGCTGGCGCAGGGCATCAGCCCTTTCATCACCATTCGGCAGTATCGCGCCGCCGTCCGCATCTGACATGAGGCCACCATTTCCGTCGATGACCGCCACTGCGTCGGGCGAAAGGCCCGGAACGGCGGCGCCGACGAGGTATTGCAGCGCCTTGATATGTGGTGCCGAAAGCGAACCGCCTGTCGTCGTGACCGTCACGGCGGCTGTCGGTGCCTGGTCCCGTTGAAACGGACGGTTCGACGGGGTCGAGATGTGAACACGCGCCGATCTGATATGCTGGCTGGCCAGAATGGTGCGCGCCAGTTCCCCTTCTTTCGCGCGCCAATAGGCGGCATCAAACATTTGAGAGGTCGTGCTGAACCCTGACAGACCGTCCAGCAACTCATACCCCTGGCTACCTGTAGCAGGCAAACCATCCCCGGCGAGGGTCAAGCGCAAGCTGTCGCGCTGACCTGTGGGGACATAAATAGCACTGCCGCGCACGTCATACATCACGCCGCGTTGATCCAGCGCGGTAATCACATCGCCTGCCGCCCGCGGCTCCAGCCCGCCAAAAAGGAGCGACATATCACGCGTGCCCGCCCCCCGTGCCAGCAAAAGCACGGCCGCAAAAACCGCCACCGTGGCGAAAACAACAAAGACACGCCGACGCGAATCGAGGGCGGACCACGCGGTGCTGATGTTTTGCAATCTGGTTCTCCATCACATTGGCGTTCTGCCGAGTATCCCCTGTTTAGGGCCATGAGCCTTAACAATCGGTTAGGGCTTATCAGTTTATGTTCCGGAAAAGTTCTAAGAGGGTTGATTGCCATGACTGCCGATGCTGACGTGCCCGAAGAGGCCCCCAAGAAGGGGTCCAAGCTGCCGTTGATTATCGGACTGGTGTTGGCGCTTCTGGGCGGTGGCGGCGGATTCTTTGCTGTTCAATCCGGTATGATCGGGGGTTCTGCTGAAAATGCACAAGACGCCAGCGCTGACGAGAAGTCGGAACCGAAGGAACTGAACGTATCCTTTGTCGCAATCGACCCGCTGGTCATTTCTTTGCCAGGTAACGGTGGCCGTGATCACCTCCGGTTTTCCGCGCAGCTTGAGGTTGCGCCTGACGACGTGGCCGAGGTGGAAGCAATCAAACCCCGAATTATCGATGTTCTGAACGGCTATCTCCGGGCGGTGGAACTACGCGAACTGGAAGACCCGACAGCGCTGGTTCGCCTGCGGGGGCAGATGTTGCGACGGGTTCAGGTCGTCGCCGGTGAGGGTCGAATCAAGGATCTGCTGATTATGGAATTCGTGCTGAGCTGAGGGATAAGAGAATGATGATGATCGCTGATATTCTGTTGGTGGCAGGTGCGCTTGGCGCGGGCTTTTACTGTTTTGTTTTATCGCGCCGTTTGCGCCGGTTCACCGACCTCGAGAAAGGTGTCGGCGGCGCGGTGGCTGTCTTATCGGCTCAGGTCGACGACCTGATCAAGACGCTGAATCAGGCACAAATGACAGCAAAAACATCCGTCGGCACCCTTGATGAGGTCAGCACCCGGGCAGAGGCGGCTGGCCAGCGCTTGGAACTACTTGTCGCGTCGCTGCATGATTTGCCCGACCCGGTGACAACCCAAACCAGCGATAGCCCCTTTTTCGTGCGCAGGCCCGCAGGCCCGAAGGGGCATCAATGATGTCAAAGGTAAGACGCCGCGGCAGGCGCGGCACGCTGCATATCATTTCTGGCCTTCTGATCGCCTCTGCGGTGGTCCGCCTCAGCGCGCAGGCCGGTCCTGCCCTGGCAAATGATACTGAGGTTGAACCGGCGGTGGCCGCCACTGCGCCCGAAGAAACCAGCACAGATGCGCTGCTCGCCGCATTTCGGGATCGGGAAGCACGGCTCGCAGAGCGCGAAGCGCAGTTGCAGGACCGCATGCAGGCCCTGCGCGTCGCCGAGGTCGAGATTGCCGAACGACTGGAAGAGCTTGTTGCGGCAGAACAGGCGCTCGCCGCCACAATTGCTGCTGCAGATAGCGCCTCTCTCACCGATCTTGAGCAATTGACCACGGTCTATGAAAACATGAAACCGAAAGAGGCCGCCGCCTTGTTCGAGGAAATGCCACCCCAGTTCGCTGCCGGTTTTCTGGGGATGATGCGCCCTGACGCCGCCGCATTGATCATGACACAGCTCGCACCGGAAACAGCGTATTCCTTCAGCGTCGTTCTGGCCGGGCGCAACGCAAATGTGCCAACCGAATAGCCGCTGAGAGAAAGTTAACACCTTCGCTGTAGAGGTAAGGACGGGGCCGTCAGGCCTTGTTGGGTTGCAAAGGGAACCGTACTAGAATGGTTGGTCTGATCGGTATTGTGATCATCTTTGTGATGGTCTTTGGTGGCTATCTGCTGGCTGGCGGCAAGATGGGTATCATTTTGAAGTCGTTGCCTTTCGAGATGATCATGATTGGTGGCGCCGCAATCGGCGCATTTGTGATCAGCAACGACACTGCCGCTATCAAACACACGATGAAGGATCTGGGGAAGGTCTTTAAGGGCCCGAAATGGCAGGCGCAGGATTATCGCGATCTGTTGTGCATGCTGTTTGAACTGATCCGGGTGGCGCGCACGAACCCCGTCTCATTGGAAAGCCATATCGAGGCACCGGATTCATCGACGATTTTCGGAAAGTATCCAAAAATTCTCGACGACAAGGAGGCGGTTGCCCTGATCTGCGATACCTTGCGATCCGCATCAATGAATTATGATGATCCTCACCAAGTTGAGGAGATCCTGGAGAAAAGGATTGAGGCGACTTTACATCACAAAATGCATTCGACCCACGCGCTGCAAACTGTGGCCGACGGTCTGCCTGCCCTTGGCATTGTGGCGGCCGTTCTGGGGGTCATCAAAACCATGGCGTCGATCGACCAGCCGCCCGAAGTGCTGGGCAAGCTGATTGGCGGCGCATTGGTCGGCACTTTTCTGGGTGTGTTTCTGGCCTATGGTCTCGTCGGCCCATTCTCGGCGAAAGTGAAAGCCGTGATCGAAGAAGATGCCCATTTCCATCAGCTGATCCGCGAGGTGCTGGTCGCCAATCTGCACGCACATGCCCCCAACATCTGTATTGAAGTCGGTCGTCAGAATATGCCGGGCCATCATCGCCCCACCTTTGCTGAGATGGAGGATGCGCTGAAGGCTGCAAAACAGGATGCAGCATGAGACATATGCTAGTATTTCTGCTGTCGGTCTTCTGGCTGGGCGTAGCAACCGCTGAACCCGTGCGGGTACAAACAGGAGAGCACGCTGAATTCACACGGGTCGTTCTGATTATTCCGACCGGTGCTGAATGGCTGCTTGGGCGACGCGACAACAGCTATGTGGTGCGGCTTGCGGGAACGGACGGTTACGAGACAAGCGGATTTTTCGATCTCATTCCACAAGACCGGATCACGGCGGTGTCGCAAGACCCGGACGCAGGAGAATTGCGTTTGGAGCTGGGATGCTCGTGCTATGCAGAAGCTTTCCTTGATCGTCCGGGCATTCTGGTCATCGACGTCAGGGACGGCACCGCCTCACCCGGGTCTCCCTTCGAGACGGTTCTGGACGCGCCGCCTGCCGATTCAGCGGCTCGCGGGCCGGTGCCCAACACCACATACCTGATCCAACGCGAGCCGATTTTGCCACTTTTCCCACAACAACGATCAGAAACCGTGTCGGAAGTGGTTGAAGCAGTTCAGCCGGCTGCTGTGATAAACGTGCCTGTTCAGGAACCCGACTTACCCGTTGAGGGCAGCGTCATATCTGATCTCGCTGCACTGGAACAATCTGTAACGGAAAGTCTTGGGCGTGCGCTAAGCCAGGGACTGCTGGAGACCGATCTGGGTAATAGCACAGGGGATGCGGGGGCACCGACGATCAATAACCTCGAAGACAGGCCCGCCCCCGGACTCCGCGTTGCGACCAGCATTGACCGGGCCGCCATTCCCGATGATCCATTTGTACCCATTACCCAACAAGGGAAAACCTGCCTTCCAGGCCAGTATTTTGACGTGGCAAGCTGGGGGGATGAACGACCCTATGCAGCCCAGATTGGTGAAGCGCGTGCGCAACTGACAGGAGAATTCGACCGGCTTGAAGAAGAAGCCGTCACAACGCTCGCCCGCAGATATATCTATTTCGGCTTCGGGCGTGAGGCGCAGCAGGTTTTGAAACTGGATGCGGTTACATCGCAGGAACGGCTGTATCTCGCGGCAATCGCGAACATCATCGATGGCGAAACGGTCGATACAGATTTATTCGCACAACAGGTCAGTTGCCAATCTGAAGTCGCGCTCTGGGCCGCTCTGGCGTTTTCCGATGGCGCGCTCGATTCACAATTGGACCGCCCGTCTGTTTTGCGCACCTTTAAATCCCTTCCACCAGCACTGCAAAGCCATCTTGCACCGCGCCTGACGGAACGGTTCGTGGCGATCGGAGATAACGACGCCGCGTATCAGGCGCTTGATGTCGTCCGGGACGTATCCGATGCGCCGCTCGACGCCGCGCTTGCGGAGGTATCGTTGAACAGAGCGCTCGGTAAAGATGAGGTAGCCGCAGCGCAATTGGAGGACATTGTCGAGACCGAAGTGCGTATCACGCCCGAGGTGATGATCACCCTGCTTGAACAGGCCGTCCGGAACAACCGCCCCATCGACGAAAATAATCTGGTGCTCGCCGACGCTCTTCGTTTTGAAAATGCACAGCTGCCAGTGGCGGCTGACCTGGCCGTCGCACAGATCCGGGCCTATCTTCACAGCGCAAACTTTGATGCAGCAAGACAACTGATGCGCGACGAGGCGGAGCAAATCGGCGATACACGCGGCGCTATGTTGGCGGATGAATTTGCGAGATCAGCAACTGCTGGTATGTCAGATAGTGACTTTCTTTCTTTCGCCTTTGAAGACGATCAGCCGTCGATTTCTCCGGAAACGGAACACGCGTTGGCGCGGCGGTCGCTGGACCTGGGCTTTGCTGACCGCGCGCAACAGTTTCTGACCAATAAATCCAGCGACACTACGGCAGAAGAGCGCGATTACCTCCGCGCCGAAGCGGCCATAGCGCTCGGCGATCTGGACAGAGCGGATTCGCTTCTGACGAATTGGAATACCGAACGGGCGGACACGCTGCGGCAGATCGTCGATGACATGCGCGCCACAGACAGCCTCATCGCACGCGATTTCCGCCGTGGCGGCGACGCGCGGTCGCAGTGGCAGCGCGGCGATTGGGGGGATCTGGTCAGCTCGGAGGACGCGCTGTTACAAGCCGCATCTACCGCGTTTCTGGATCAGGACCGCGCAACGCTCGACCCGGAAATGCCCTTGGCCAGTGGCCGGACGATGCTTGAACAATCTGCTCAGTCGCGCGACGTCGTCCAGGACCTTCTTGAGCGCTTCGCCGGGCCGTCTGATTTTTGACGGCTCCTTAAAGCTTACGAATTGTCAACCTCTCGCCACTAGCGTTGATCAAAGTCGACATCAGAAGGTGTGTGAAGGAATGATTGGCAGAATGCCAAGGCGAACGACGCTTCCCAATGCGCTGGGCTTCGCGGTCCTACTTATAATCGTGCACATGGGAAGTCCGGCAGAGCCGCGCACATCCAACATCTGCAGAGACGCTGCACAGCGCGCCGCGGCACAAACGAGCGTGCCGTTCGCTGTGCTTTGGGCCATTGCTCAGACCGAAACAGGACGCAACAAAGATGGCCATGTCACACCCTGGCCGTGGACCATCAAAGTCGACGGTCAAGGTTACTGGCTGGACACACGCGCTGCAGCGCTCGCGCGGGCGCAACAAAGTGTTGCCGGAGACGTTCACAGCTTTGACTTAGGCTGTTTTCAGATCAGTTATCGATGGCATGGTCAGCACTTCGCGTCAGTTGATCAGATGCTTGATCCCGACGCCAGTGCGTCCTACGCGGCGCGGTTCTTACAACAGCTTTTTGATGAAACCGGCAGTTGGTCAGAGGCAGCAGGCGCCTATCATTCCCGCACACCGATACTCGCTACGCAATATCGCCAGCGCTTTGATCGGTTTTATGCCGCAGCGGCTGATACGAATATACTGCCGTCAATCCTGGCCAGCAGGGAAAACACATTCCCGCTGTTGCAACCCGGATCAGGCCGCACCGCGAAGGGATCGCTGGTGCCGGTATTTGATGGGCGCTAAAGCATGACCGGACTCGCCCTGAAAGACATTTTTCAGCCAACGATCCTGCTGGCACTGGCGTTGATGGCGATCATCGTGATGATGATCCTGCCCATGCCGGCCTGGGTGCTGGACATCGGTTTGGCCGCGTCATTCGCTCTGGCCATTCTGATCTTTACCGTCACGTTATTCATCGACAGGCCGCTCGATTTCTCCGCCTTTCCGACGGTGCTTTTGGCGTCGCTGATGCTGCGGCTGTCGCTCAATGTGTCATCAACCAAACTGATCATTGGCGAAGGACATACCGGAACGGATGCGGCAGGCGACGTGATCGAAGGCTTTGCCATGTTCGTGATGGGAGGCAACGTCCTGCTCGGCCTTGTGGTGTTCTGCGTCTTGTTGATCGTGAATTTTGTGGTCATCAACAAGGGCGCCACCCGCATGGCCGAAGTCGGCGCACGGTTTGCGCTGGATGCCATGCCGGGCAAGCAGTTGGCCATCGACAGCGACATGTCGGCAGGCGCCATCGACCATCAGGA
Source organism: uncultured Paracoccaceae bacterium (assembly GCA_947488175.1). Classification (GTDB taxonomy): domain Bacteria; phylum Pseudomonadota; class Alphaproteobacteria; order Rhodobacterales; family Rhodobacteraceae; genus Yoonia. The sequence continues at coordinate 239,833 of CANKYO010000003.1, read as the reverse complement.
GGCCAAGCAAAGGCGCGAACGCGAACAGGCGGAAACGACATTCTTTGGCTCACTTGATGGGGCATCCAAATTCGTCAAGGGCGATGCAATTGCCGGACTTCTGATTACAGCGCTCAACCTGATCATGGGGCTGGTCATCGGTATCTCGGTCCACGGCATGCCGATTGGTCAAGCCTTTGAAACATATGCCATTCTGACAGTTGGTGATGGGCTGGTCTCGCAGATACCCGCTGTCATCATCTCAATTGCGTCCGCACTTTTGCTCGCCCGGGGCGGGGCCACCGGTGCCACGGATCTGGCCTTGGTCGCTCAGTTGGGGCGGCACCCGGCAGCGCTGGCGACAGTCGCACTTTTGATGGGGTTGTTTGCCTTAGTTCCGGGGCTGCCGTTCCTGCCGTTCGTGCTGGGGGCGATCACCCTTGGGGTTTGTGCCTATCTGATGTCGGCATCCGCACAAAAGGCGGCCGAAAAGGCAGCGCAAACCCCCGAAAAGACCGAGACGGCACCAGCAAAGGAATCGCTCGGCGATGTACTCGATCTGGATGACATCCATGTGGAGTTCGCCCCGGACCTTGTTGATATGGTGCTGGACCCGGGCACCGGTCTTGATGCGCGTATTGCCAACATGCGCAGCCATGTCGCCACAGCCTTTGGCGTTCTGCTGCCCGAAATCCGGCTGACCGATAATGCTGCATTGCCGGCGGGCTGCTATGCCGTCCATGTGCAGGGGGTCGAACAGGTGCGCGATACGCTGAAGGCCAATCAGGTGTTGGCGCTGATGAATGATGGCGAAGCGTCCGACCTTCCGGGTGAGGCGGTCAAAGAGCCAGTTTATGGCGCCCCGGCCCGATGGATTGATCCTGTACATCAGGAAGCCGCGGCCCTGGCGGGGTTGACGACCGTGCAACCGACCGAAGTGCTGGCAACCCATCTGCTCGAAATCGTCAAGCGGAACTTTCCACGACTACTAACGCTTAAGGCCTTGCGCAGACGCCTGGACGAAATGGTCAATCTGAGCGATCCGGGGCGGGCCGAAGCCAACCGTAAACTGCTGGACGAATTGATCCCGGACAAGGTGCCGATTGATGTGCTGCTGTCGGTGCTACGGCTATTGCTGGAAGAACGCGTATCCATCCGGAACATGCCACTGATCCTCGAAGCAACCGCCGAGGGGCGTCAGTTGTTTCAAACCGCCGATGGTATTACCGAACATGTACGCCAACGGCTTGGCTTCCAACTGGTTGCTGAAATGCGCAGGTCTGATGGCACGATCCCACTGGTGCAGCTTGCTCCGGAATGGGAAGATACCTTTGCGACCTATGAAATCCGCAGTGATCGGGGCACTGGTGACGTTGCCTTGCCCCCCGAAAGTTTCAACCAACTGGCCGACGGCATTGCCGAAAAACTTGGACAAGCCGCCGCGACTGGGGCCTATGCAGCCGTTGTCACATCAATGCGCAGGCGGCGTTTTCTGCGCACGGTCATGGCCGCCAAGGGGATCATGAACCCTGTGCTGTCATTTGAGGAAATCGGGATCGATGCCCGCCCCGCGCTGGTCGGGCTTGTTCCCGGATGATGGACGACCTGATGCCGCTGCTGCCGATCTCGCAAACGGTGTTGTGGACTGGGTTTGCAGTTTTTGTGCGTATCAGCGCCATGATGGCAGTACTGCCTGCCTTTGGCGATCAGCCCGTGCCCATACGTGTCCGGCTGATGCTGTCGCTGATGTTCACGCTTGTCGTGGCTCCGGCGGTTGCGCCTGGCCTGGCCACGCTGCCCGGATCACCCTTGGACGCCGCAATCTTACTCGGGCCAGAGGTGATTGCAGGCCTCCTTTTCGGTCTATTCTTAAGGTTTTTCATCCTCGCCTTGCAAATTGCCGGATCTATCGCGGCACAATCCACATCGCTCTCGCAGATATTCGGAGGGACCGCCGGGGTGGACCCTCAGCCAGCCATCGGCCATCTTCTGGTTGTGGCCGGTACCGCTCTGGCCGCCCTGTCGGGACTTCACGTTCAGGCCGCCGCTTACATGATCCAAAGCTATGATCTGCTGCCTTTCGGCGTCCGGATAGATGGCGAGGCGGTCAGCCACATCGGAACCGCCGAGGTCAGCAGAGCATTCGGTCTGGGCTTTACTCTGGCCGCGCCGTTCCTGATCGCCTCACTGATCTACAACGTCGTCCTTGGGGTGATCAACCGGGCCATGCCACAGCTTATGGTGTCTTTCGTGGGTGCCCCGGCAATCACTGCGGGCGGGCTGCTGTTGTTGCTGATCACGGCGCCTATCATGCTGGCGATCTGGATGGCGACGTTTAGTACTTTCATGGCCGCCCCCTTTGGTGCCTGGCCATGAGCGACCAGGACGAAGACAACGACAAGCAATTCGAACCAAGCCAGAAAAAGCTCGACGATGCTCGCAAAAAGGGCGAAATCGCCAGGTCAACAGATCTGACCACAGCGGCGGCCTATGGCGGTTTCCTGCTGGTACTGGTCACCATCGGTCCTGCGGCACTCATCGGGCTCGGCACGGTCTTGGGCGTGCTGTTAGGCCAATCCGCCGATATCTCCGCCGATCTTTTTGCAGGGTCACCAAACCCCGCCATGGGCGGCATCCTGCAAGAGGCCGTCTGGAACACCACACCCTGGTTTGCCATGCCCACCATTCTTGCCATTCTATCCGTCGTGGCACAGCGCGCATTCGTCGTCGCACCCAGCAAGGTTGCGCCAAAGCTGAACCGGATTTCACCTATCGCCGGCTTCAAGAACAAATTCGGCCGGCAGGGCCTGTTTGAATTCGTCAAAAGCATGACCAAGCTGATCATTTACAGCGTCATCATGGCGTTCTTTCTGATGTCCCAGATCGACCGGATTGTCGGCAGCATGCAGTTGCCCCCGGGCCTGATCGTGGCAGAGCTGGGGCGGATGATCGTTGGACTGATGATGATTGTCCTGCTGGTGGCGCTTGTGCTGGGCGGCATTGATTTCCTATGGCAGCGGGCCGAACACATCCGCAAAAACCGGATGAGCCGTAAGGAAATGATGGAGGAGCTCAAGCAATCCGAAGGCGACCCAACCATGAAGCAGCAAAGACGGCAAAAAGGCCAGGAAATCGCGATGAACAAGATGTTGGCCGATGTGCCGACAGCGGATGTCGTAATCGTGAACCCGACCCATTTCGCCGTCGCCCTCAAATGGGATCGCATGGCGGGCAGCGCGCCGGTTTGTGTGGCCAAAGGGGTGGATGAAATCGCGGCGCGTATCCGGGAACTGGCCAGCGAACACGCCGTACCACTCCATTCCGATCCGCCGACGGCGCGCGCGCTGCATGCCAGTGTCGAAATCGGGGCTGAAATCGCGCCCGACCACTATCGTGCAGTCGCAGCGGCCATTCGCTTTGCCGAAAGCATCCGCCAGAAAGTCCAGAACCGATGACCCGAAAGCACCAGCTTGACGGGCTGAAACAACTCTCCGGGTTGCAGTTTCGGGCAGCCCAAGCCGAGATGGCGGAACTGCTGCGCAGGGAATCCGCGCTGCGCCAGAACCTTGAACAGTTAATCCAGAGCAAATCGAGGCAAGCGCAGGCCAGCCGCCAGTCGGATGACGCCGCCCTGATCGCCGGGGCCGATATTCGGTGGCACCAATGGGTGGATCAGCGCCGCGCGACGATCAATGCCGAATTGGCACAGGTCCTGGCACTCAAGGCAAGCTGCCGGGTCAAGCTAAAGCGCGCATTTGGGCGTGATCAGGTCACGCAAACCTTGCATGACCAAACTGTCCAATCGCAGAAACGCACATTGCAGCGCAAGCAAGACTACGAATCCTGACGAACGATATCGATGATCAGGACATCGGTGACAGGATCACCCACCACCTCGCGCGCGGTCCGCAAAAGCTCGCTCCGCAAGGCGCGCATGTTTGTCCCGCTGGTGAAATTCCCCGAAAACCCGCCGATATTGGCGTGATCGAACATATCCTGCAGGAAACCGTCCCGCAGCTTGGGTTCTGCCGCAAAAACAGCTGGGCCTGAACCGGCTGTGACCTCAACATTCAATGACATCACAACCAGCGCCGTGACAGACCCGTCTTCGACCACAGGGATGACAAACTGGTTGTTAAGCTTGACGTAATCCCGCTCTTCGGTCGCCGGAGCAACGGCAGGTTCTTCCGCCGCTTTCTCGGTCTCTCCTGCATCACCACAGGGGTGCCCTTCGGCAAGCGGGTCTTCGACCGGTTCGGGTTTCAGATACAGACCAGCGCCCACGCCGCCGCCGACACCAATCAGGGCCAGCAGCAAAGGCAGAAGCAGTTTTTTCATCTTGTCACTCCTGAAGGGGATCAGAACGGCAGGGCGGACTCCAGCACCTGCTGGCCATAGCGAGGTTGTTGCATATCTGTGATCTGGCCGCGGCCGCCGTAAGAGATGCGCGCCGACGCGATCTTGTCATAGGTGATTTCATTTTGCCGGGTGATGTCCTCTGGCCGGACATAGCCGGTCACGAGCAACTCTCGCAGTTCGAAATTCACCCGCACCTCTTGCTGTCCGACAATGGAAAGAACCCCGTTGGGCAGCACATCCGTGACTGTCACCGCAACCCGCAAGGTCAGCTTTTCGTTACGCCGCACGGTGCCGTCACCGGATGATGAGCTTTGTGAATTCAGATCAACCAGCGCTGCCGATGACGCGCCTTCCGGCAAACGTGGATCCAGCCGTTGCGGAATACCCAGAAGCTGCGGGATCGCTGCCTGCTGCGAAGCCGAACGGGACCTGTCGGAGGAATTCGATATCTCGGCACTGTCATCAATCTCGATCACCACCGTCATGATATCGCCACGCTGCATTGCCCGGCGATCACCCAGAAGCGATCCGCGCTCACCTGTCCAAAGCGATGCCCGGGACGATGGCGCAAGCGCTGTCGTCTGGATCGCCGCTGCCGTACCGGGGTTCAGCATCGCATTCCGTTCGACCGTGCGGTCTGGCGGGGTAAAGGGGGGCGGCTGGCCGATGGGTGTGGTGCTACAACCCGCCAATACGGCTATTAATGCAACGGTTATACGCATGTTCATTCCTTACCGGGCCACATAGCCAGCACCGTCTGCACCAATCCGGGCAGTCACGGTGCTACGAGAGCTGATATTCATCACGCGGATGATGTCACCGGGCCCGGCACGCCCCAAGGCGCGCCCTTCGGTCGAAATCACCAGACCATTGCTTTGATAATGCAGCGGGATGATCTGGTTACGTTCGACCACCGCCGGAAACCCCACATCGCCCGGCCGGATCGGGCGCCCGGCATAAAGGGCAACCCGCGCCTCCATCCCAATGATATCATTTGGGTTTTCAACACTGCCGGGCACATCGCGGTCGCGGGTCAGGATGTCTTCGGGCATGATCATCGTTTGCGCGGGGATCGTGCGGGCGGCCACAACGGTATCCGCCACCACTGGCCCCGCCAGCAAAGCACAAAATGCGAGCCTGCAAATCATCTCAACTGTACCATCGCGCTCAGCATTTGGTCGGCGGCGGTGATCACTTTGGAGTTCAGCTCATACCCGCGCTGCGCCTCGATCAGATCGGTCACCTCGCGGACCGGATCAACCGAACTATCCTCCAGATATCCTTGCCGCAACACACCCAACCCGTCTTCGCCGGGCGTGGTAACCACGGACGGGCCAGAGGCCGGGGTTTCCAGAAACAGGTTCGATCCTATCGCTTCAAGCCCCTTGGGGTTTGTGAAACCCGCCAGCGTAAACTGGCCCAGCAACTGTGGCTGCACTTGATCATTGAAATAACCGTAAATCTCGCCCTCAGCATTGATCGAGATTGAACGCGTATCGCGCGGGATCGTGACATCCGGCACAACCGGGTACCCATCAGACGTGACCACCTGACCATCACCCGTCAGTTTTAGCCCGCCATCGCGGGTATAGGCTGAAACACCCGACGGCAGCGTCACCTCTAGATATCCATCGCCCTCGATCGCGACATCAAGATCGCCACCGGTGGCCGCAAGTGACCCCTGGCTCAGCATCACGGATACGGCATTGGCCCGCACCCCAAGGCCCAGTTGCACCCCTGTCGGCAGCACCGTGCCATCAGATGCATTGATCGTGCCCGGCCTGGCCAATTGCTGATAATGCAGGTCAGCAAATTCGGCGCGCCGCGCGTTATAGCCGGTGGTGTTCATATTTGCGAGGTTGTTGGAAATCACTTCAACCCGCATTTGCTGGGCAGACATACCTGCCGCCGCAATCTTAAGTGCCCTCATATCCCTGCTCCTCTACCGCCGTATAGCTTCGATAACGCCGCGAATGCGTTCATCTTCTTTGTCCAGAAAATTCTGGCCCAGTTCATAGGCGCGCTGGACTTCGATCATGCGGCTGACCTGCAGGATCGGATTGACGTTCGAATCCTCCAGAAAGCCCTGCAACATGCGGCCATCCGGTGCCGGTTCAAAGCCGCCCCGCGCCTCGAACATCACGCCGCCCTCGCGAAACATCTGGTTTGGGTCTGTCGGGATCACCAGACCGATCTGGCCAATCGGTTGCCCACCTGCGCTGATCGTCCCATCCGGGCTGATACCGATGCGGCCGACACCCTGCGGCACAAAAACCGGCGCACCGCCCGCATCCAGCACCTGATACCCATCAGGCGTAACCAGATCGCCGTTTTCATTGGGGCGAAACGCCCCGGCGCGGGTCAGGCGCTGCCCGTTCGGCGTTTCGATCAGAAAGAAACCGTCGCCTTCGATGGCCAGATCAAACGTACCCCCGGTCTGGGACAGGCTGCCTTGGGTCATGACGGTGTCGCGCACGGCCGCAGTCGCCATCGAAAGCGAATCGGCGCCGGGGCCCAGCGCCTTGATATGTTCAGAAAACATCACCCCCTCGGCCCGGAAACCGGTGGTTGAACTGTTGGCAATGTTATTGGCCAGCGCGCGCATTTCCTGCATCAGGCCTGATTGCCGCGTCAACGCGGTGTATGAGGCATTGTCCATGTCTATCCTCCTGCGATGATCGGGATCAGGGTGCCCTTGAACAGGCTCACCAATGCTTCGGACATAAACGCCATAGTGATCCAGAAGGTGCCGATGATCGCGGCCAGTTTGGGTACGAAAGTCAGTGTCATTTCCTGAATAGATGTCAGCGCCTGAAACAGGCCAACGACCAGACCGGCCGCAAGGGCGACGGTCAGAATGGGGATCGAGATCACAAATGCGGTCCACAATCCCTGCCGCAGCGTGTCGTAAAACAGCGCTTCATCCATCAGACAGGCATCCGCAGGATTTCCTGATAAGCCTCGACCACCTTGTCCCGCACCGTCACTGCGGTCTGTACCGCCAGTTCAGTCTGGGCGAGGGCCTGCACCAGCGCATGCGGATCCGCACCAGCAGTCATGGCCTGCATCGCCGTGTTTTCACTGGCTCGCATGGTCTGCATGAAGTCCTGCGCGGCCCCCAAAAGGGCGTTTCCGCCATCACCGCCCGGTGCGGTGGCTGCCTTACCGGCAGCATAGTTCTGGGCGACAAGTGCATTGATATCCATGGGGTTGCTCCTTTAATTCCGAAGAAGATCCATCAGTGCCGACGACATCTGCCGCACCTGATCGAACATTTTGAGATTGGCCTCATAGCTGCGCTGCGCCTCGCGGGCGTCCGCAATCTCGACCAGCAGATTGACGTTGGATCCATCATAATGGCCCGTGTCGTCAGCAAGCGGATTGGCCGGGTCGTAAATGCGGGTCAACTCGCTGTTATCCAGCTGCATCTTGCCGGTTGTCACTGCCCCTGTCGCACGCCCGTCCGCGACCATCTGTTCGAACGAAACGGTCTTGCGCTGATAACCGGGGGTATCGGTGTTTGCGATATTCTCTGACACATGCCGCAGGCGGTTGGCCTGCGCCTTCATCCCGCTTGCAGCAACTGACATGGCTTCGCTGAAATCTGTCATGCGTCACCTCCTATGATCGGCCAAGCGTCGTGCGCAGAACCGTCATCGCGTGCCGATAGACCGTCAGGGCACGATTATGCTCTCGACTGACGGCAACCGAATTCAACAGCTCTTCTTCAAGGGAAACGGTGTTGCCATTCGGTGAGGGTTCAGCATCACGGGCGGTGACGACCGCAGCAGGGACACCATATGCTGCCCCTGACATGTGACCGACCCGTGTGGTCCGCATCTGGACCGATCCGGTCGCGCCATAGGTTTCCTGGAATGGCGCGATATGCCGGGCCTGATATCCCGGCGTATCGGCATTTGCGATGTTGCGGGCCACAACGGCCTGTCGTGACCCGGCATGGCGGGCCATCGCAGTAGCGGTCTGGAACAGCTCCAGTGAATTGTACATCGGGGATTCTCCCTCGTCTGGTTTCAACGAAGCATTAAGCCTGATTCCTTAAGAAGAGGTTTGTGGTTAACCGGACGGAACAAAACATGACCGAAAACTTGTTTGCACAGATGACAAAAGCGATTTCGGGGCTGTCACATATCCACCACGTCGGCCGGGTTCTTGGTGTGGCCACGGGCACGGTGCAGGTTGGCGGGGTCAGCGCGGTCGTGCGGCTCGGGGATCGCGCGGAAATCCACGCAGGGTCAGAGCGTATGACGGCTGAGGTTGTGCGGCTCGACGCGAGGGGCGCGCATCTACTGATCGAAGGAGCCGCCGAAGGTATATCCATCGGGGATCGTGTCGTTTTTGCGCCGCCGCCGAAATTTGCGCCTGATGACAGTTGGATCGGTCGGGTGATCGATCCTGATGGCAAGCCGCTGGACGGTCGCCCGCTGCTGCCCGGTGTCGCTCCGCGTGCGTTGCGCGCCACGCCGCCAGCTCCACATCAGCGGCGCGCAATGGGTGCGCGGCTGGAAACCGGGCTGGCTGTCTTCAATACGCTTCTGCCGCTGGTCCAGGGCCAGCGGATCGGCCTATTTGCCGGATCAGGCGTGGGCAAATCCAGCCTGCTGGCTGATCTGGCCCGCGGTGTGGTCGCCGATATGATCGTCATTGCCCTTGTGGGTGAACGGGGGCGCGAATTGCGCCACTTCGTAGAGGACGTGCTGGGACCAGAGGGGATGCAGAGGTCTGTAGTGGTCGCCGCGACATCAGATCGCGCACCGCAGATGCGCCGCAACTGCGCTTGGGCGGCCATGTCAGTGGCCGAGCATTTTCGCGACAAGGGACAGCAGGTTCTGCTGCTGGTCGACTCCGTCACCCGGTTCTGCGAGGCCCATCGCGAGGTCGCTGTCGCAGCTGGCGAAAACGCCAATCTGCGCGGCTACCCTGCATCAACCAGCCTGGCCATCGCTTCGCTTTGCGAACGGGCCGGGCCGGGTACTGCAACGGCGGGGGACATCACGGCAGTGTTCTCTGTTCTTGTTGCAGGGTCCGATATGGACGAACCGGTTGCGGATATGCTGCGCGGCGTGCTGGACGGACACGTTGTGCTCGACCGTGAGATCGCCGAGCGGGGCCGGTTCCCCGCAATCAACGTGCTCAGGTCAGTCTCTCGGTCCTTGCCAGATGCGGCGACGCCGCAGGAAAACGCAATGATTGCGCAGGCAAGAGCGCATCTGGGGGCCTATGATCGGGCCGAACTGATGATCCAGTCGGGGCTCTACTCCTCAGGGTCGGACCCGGCAATTGATGCCGCCATCGCATGCGCGCCCAGTCTGGATTCTTTCCTGACTATCAAAGACACCCGCGGCACGCTCGCCCATTTTGCAAAGCTGCGGCAGGCGGTGGCAGGCTCTTCCACTCCGATGAAAACAGAAGAGTTGCGGCCAGCATCAGCCAAATAGGGGCGGTACAGACTGCAACAGTGTGAGGGCGGTCGACCCACCAGAGGATGTCGCGATGGCCGCCGCCTCCGACCGGACGAGGAACAGGCGGATCAGTTTGTCCTGCATGTCAGGCGCGGTAAAATCACTAACCTTGTCTGTGCCAAAAACGGATTGCGACCGTTCCTGAAACAGCTCAAGCTGCTTATCCAGATCGATGCTGCTGACACTTGCCGGCAAGCCAAGTGCGGTTTGAAATACATTGCGCAGCGGCGCATTACCCATGATCGAAAACCATTGGGCATTTTCGTTCTGCGTCCGGTCGACGATGTCCGACGCGCCACTGCTGACATTCATTGCCAGGCGCAAATCATTGTTCTGGTCTCCAACAGCACGTTCGAATTGGCGGACCTCGTACCTGTCAACAATCTCATCCGCGAACCCGATCAGACCGGTGCGTGGCGCTGGTCTGTCACCGAATGCAAAGGCGCGGCTGAAATCGGCATAACGATTGTCGGCAAGCCGGTTGGCCAACGCATCATCAGAGATCGTCCCATCTTCCAGAATTTTGCGGATGAAGAACGTATTGTTGATATCTTCATCAAGCCCGAACGCCCCCAAAGCAACCGACAACAACCTGCGGTCGCTCACCAGATCCTCGGCCGTGCGCACATTGGCGATGTTTTCACGAAAATATTCGGTCGCGCGCGAAATCGGCTGGCTTTCCGAGAACGCAGTCTGCTGGTTCTCCAGCGTGCGTTCGAGAAAACGCCAGCCGACATAACCGGTCAGCGGGACAACCGGCTGAAAGCTCATTGTGGATGCACCGCCAGCAAACGCGCTTCGCGGGGCAGAAGATTGCGCAACGATTTCAAGGCACGATAGAAATCCTTTCGGCCCACTGCCTCTGTTGCCGCATCCAAATGGGTGCGGCTGTCGTCATCGCGCAATGCCTGGCTCAGCTGCTCGATACCGCGCAGGATCTGCAACCGGGCATCATCCTGCTCCACATCACCCGACAGGACCAGTTGGGCGATATAGCAGGTCCGCCGCACGGGTGTATTCACCTCATCCGGCCGGATCGCATCGCGCAGACGTAGGATATTGGCATTCGGGGTCAGGATCGACAGGCGGCTTCGCCTGTCACCATTTTCGATGACCGCACCGTTGACGAGGACACGTTCCTTCGGATTCAGCTTCAGGACAAGGCCAGACATTATGCCGCCCCCTGTCCGTTGAGACCGCGCAAGACGGCGGTGTTGATATCAATCAGCGCTGTTGCGTCAGCCTTGCCGCGCAGCACCTTCTGACTGTGCAATTCTGTGAACTCGGCCAGATAGAAAATCTGTGCACGCAACTCCTTTGGCAAAGCATTGTCATTGTCTGCGACACCTGCGGCCATTGTTGTCCACATGCGACGATTGTCGTGAAGTGCGGCAACGAGGGCGGGAAAATCCGATGGCGTGGTAAAGGCCGCTTTGCGCATCCGCGAAGTAATCTGGCTGATCAGCTGGGCTTCGACCGAACGTTCGGTGCGGATCGAAACCTGGGTCGGGGCATAGGCTTGCCGGGCTTGTTCTATGACGTTCACGTGATGTCCTTCCGGCACGAAATTGAACGAGACGCGGTTTTTCCGCGGCGAATGGGTCAGTGGCGCCCGTCAGCGGGCGCCACTGGGTTTTCAACTTACCGGAACAGCGACAGGATCGTCTGCGGCGCCTGGTTGGCAATCGACAGTGACTGTACGCCCAGCTGCTGCTGCACCTGCAGGGCCTGCAAGCGGGCGGACGCCTCTTCCATGTTGGCATCAACAAGCGAACCGATACCGGATTTCAGGTTGTCAGTAAGCGAGCTGACAAAGGCTGACTGTGTTTCAATCCGGCCCTGAACGGAACCAAACGACGCTGCCGCATCAATTGATCGATCAATCAACGTCTCAAGCGTTGCCAATGCGGATGCGGCACCTTCATCGGTTGTAACATCGATGTTGTTCAGCTCACCCAGACCACCGGCCGACACACCTGCCGTACCGCCGGTCGCGCTTTCTGCCAGCACACCAACCGCGCCGCCGCTGGAGTTGGTCAGCGTGATCGTGTCACCGTCCCGCGTGACCGAGTAGTCGTTGTTCGCGGTGACTGTCAGGAAGTTTGCGATCTGGTTGTTCAACTGTGCAGCAATTGACGCGGCACTGTCATCTGCGTTCGCCACATATTCAAACGTACGCTGACCAATGCTGTTGGCTTCACCGGCTCCAGCATCGTCAAGAACGATGCGATAGCTGTTACCATCGGCTACGCTTGTGATCTGGATGTCACGTGTACCGGTATCAGCCAGGGCAAGTTCAGTACCAGCGTTGGAACCGCCATTGTCGATCAAGCTCGTATCGGTAACAGCCGTGCCACCAAAGGTCGCCGCAGTACCGCCGGACGAGGACAACGACAGATCCTGGCGCGTTACAGTGATGTAGGATGCGGTCGGCGCTGCCGAGCCGCTGCGGTCCAGCGATGACAGGATTTCAACATCGTCGCCGGCCTGCAACATGTTCAGGCCGTTGAACTGGGCCGCGTTGCCGATGGATTCGATCTGTCCTGTGATCGACTCGATATCCGTCTGCAGCTTGGTCCGGTCAACGTTCTGACCCTGCGATGCAACAATCTGGGTCTTCATGTCTGTCAGAAGGTCGGTGATCCGTTCGGATGCGCTTGTGGCAACCGCAATGCTCGATTCACCCAGGGCGAGCGAATCGGAAATGGCCTTGAAACCCTTCACATCGGATTCCATCACCTTGGAAATGGCCCAAACGGCGGAGTTGTCTTTGGCAGATGCCACCTCTTTACCGGTCGAGATCATGGACTGGGTCTTTGCCAGGTCCATGTTGATGGATTTCAGGGTCTGCAGCGCGACCATGGCGCTGTTATTGGTCAGAATACTGGACATATTCATTGGTCCTTTGAAGAAGGCGCTTTGCGCCGGGTTGGTTCGGAAATCCACGCACTTTGTCGTGGGTTGAAACGTCATTCTGACGGGTCACCGCCGATATTTCAGAGCGGTTCAGCCTTTGTGGCGATGCATGCAGACTGATCATTTCTGCCTGAACAAGTTCTTAAGGCCCACCAGACAAATAGCGTCAATTTGATCCAAATTACGCCTTCTTCGTCATGGCGGGGCGTGCGGTGGGCAGCTTTGCCATTTGCCCGTTGTGATCATAAGTGCTCAGGTTTTCGCGTACATTTTGAAGCGCCGACAAACGGGTGCGCGCAGCACCAACCCCTTGCATGGCCGCCGATAGCAGCGATTGGTTTTCAGACAGTTTCTGCTGAATGATCTCAAGGTCGCGCCGCCCCGGCGCCGCAACCTGCAACCGTTTGAACAGCTGCGTTTTGGCCTCAAGAAGTGGGCTCAGGGCATCAAAATCGCCGGTCCGCAGCGCCTGTCGTTCCGTATCCAGCAGGTCCAACACCTGATTGACGACCTGATCACGCATCCAACCGCACTTTCATCGCGTTGAAAAGCGCTTCGGCAAGTCCAATGCCACCGGCGGCAACCATTTCTTCGGCCTGCGCCTCGCGCAAAAAGGACGCGAACTGATCCTCGCCCGCGCCACCACCAAAGGTGTCGCGCGGGGTACCGACACCGGCCGATTTCAGCATTTCAGCAAGGAATGTCGCCTCAAGCTTTTGGGCCGCTTCGCGCAGCTTCACATCTGATTGAATATAGTCCGGCAATTGTGCCGCGCCGCGCGGGGCCGGCAATACAGGGATCGTTGTCATTCGGATTCTCCGTGTCTTGATCGCAGATCCTTTTGCCAACCAGCCGTAAAGAATCAGTAAGTTTTTTCGGCGAAAAGAAAACCCAACCAGATTCTGTCGGAGAACCGATGATACCTTTCTTGCCAACCGATACGGGCCCCGCGCCGCAAAATGGTGTCGCTATCACGCCAGATGCAGCTACAACTGCCGAAGGCACTGCATTTGCGGATATTTTTTCCCTGCTGGCTGCAACCAACCCGGCAAAAACCGTGGACATCAAGCTGCCGATTACAGCGCCCGAGGATCAGGAATTGCTCATCCCACTGGATGATCTGGTAACTCCCGCGCCCACAGACACAGACGCGCCAGCACCTGATCCAACGGTTGAGGAGCGTGACATTCCGATTGATCCGATCCTTGTTGCCTCCGGATCAGGGTCGACAACACCGCCAAGTAAACCGGCAGATAAGGGCGACATCATTATGATGACCCGCACACCTGCACCGGCGCCAACCGGCCTTGCGCCATCAACTGACATCGAACCACCGGCTGAGACAAAACCGCCAACACCCGACCGGGCAGAGCCGCGTCAGGTCACGGTCTCTCAAACGGTGCTGGAGGGTCGGCTGCCGCAAGAAAACGCCACAAAACAAGTATTCCCGGCTGAAAAGATACCAAATAGCCGACTGGCCACTCTCGCAGCACCTGTGCCGACCCCCGCAGTGACACCGGTCGCACAGCCCGGTCCAACGGCCGACAAGAAAGCTCAAGCTGCGGCTCTGCCAATTGATCAAGCGCCTGTTCTGCGTCTGCCCATCCAGAAAGATGTTGAAGTCCCCCGGCGTCGCATCGAACCGCCACCAGCAGAGATACGCAACGCAACCACCACAGGACCGGCATCCAACATCAGCTATTGGATCGGAGGCAATACGACCCCGGCCATCGCGGCCCCGCTATTTGACCTGCAAAGCCGGGGGCAGGCTGAAATACCAACAGAAACCGCATCATTGCTGCCACTGACCAAACGCGGGGCATCCATACTGCAGACCCCTACCGCCAGCCCAATCACGGCCGGTGCTGATACCGCGCGCCATGTGGTGCATCAGATGGCCGTCGCGATCAGCGCTAAGCCAGGACAAACAACAGAGATCGCGTTAAGCCCGAAAGAACTCGGGCGTGTCCGGCTTAGCATCATGGCCGTTGACGGCGCGATCACACTGGCCGTCCTGGCCGAACGACCGGAAACCGCTGACCTGATGCGTCGCCATATCGATGTGTTGGCCCAAGAATTCAAATCGCTGGGATATGACGACATTGCCTTCTCATTCGCGGATGACAACCAGGCAGAGCCTGAGGACAAATCGGAAAAGCCCAGCGCGAAATCAGCATCCGTTGACAGCAACACCGTAGAAGAACCGCCATCTCACGCTAAGCACAAACTTCAAAGCGGGCTTGACCTGCGCCTCTAAGGATTACTCATGGAAATTGGACAGATCACCAACCCGAATACGACCGCGACCATTCCACCCGCCTCGGAATCGAGTGGGCAAATCAGCTCTGATTTTGATACTTTTCTGCGGATGCTGACCGTTCAGATGCAAAATCAGGACCCGCTGAACCCGGTCGATTCGTCGGACTATGCGGTCCAACTCGCAACATTCTCGGGCGTTGAACAGGCGGTTCTTACCAATGACCTGCTCAAATCCCTGACCGCACAAATGAACACCAGCAGCCTTGCAGGCATGGCAAACTGGGTCGGGAAAGAGGCGCGGGCGCCAGCACCAGCCTACTTCGATGGGGATCCCATAACGATCACGCCCAACCCGTCCGCCATCGCAGACCGGGCCGAGGTGATCGTGCGCAACGAAACCGGAACGGAGGTTCAGCGCTTCGACATCCCTGTCACTTCCGATCCTGTTCAGTGGGCCGGTGTTGCACCGGGTGGTTTCCCCTATCCGCTCGGCCTGTATTCATTCGAGGTCGCAAGCATCTCGAACAACGAGGTTATCGCTCAAACCCCAGTTGAGATTTACAGTCGTGTGACCGAAGTGCGCAATCAGGATGGGCAGACCATGCTGATCCTTGAAGGCGGCGCAGAAGTGGCGAGTGGCGATGTCACGGCACTGCGTGACCCTTCAGCATAGGCGCGTCTAAAGCAAGGTGATGATCCAGGCACCGCCCACGAGCACACCCCCCAGCGCCATCCAGGACAAGCGTGCAATCCGACGCTGCGGTTTCGGCTCTGGCGGCGGGTTGTTCAGGCGGATCAACGCATCTTCGGCAAGGCGTGGCAGGCGCGGGCCAAACCGGGCCAGAACTTGGGCGGTTTTCGCCAGATCACGCAGCAGCGCCTTGGGTCCGATACTTTCCTTGATGTAGTTTTCGACAACAGGCTTCGCGACCTGCCAGATATTCATATGCGGGTCCAGCGATCGCGCGACCCCTTCAACAACAACCATAGTGCGCTGAAGCAGGATCAATTCCGTGCGGGTTTCCATCCCGAACCGTTCTGTCACCTCGAACAGATAGGTCAGCAAGCGGGCCATCGAAATGCGACTGGCATCCATTCCGAAAATCGGTTCGCCCACCGCCCGCAAGGCTCGCGCAAATTCATCAACGTCACGGTCCGCGGGCACATAGCCAGCCTCAAAATGCACCTCTGCGACGCGGTTGTAATCCTTGCGGATGAACCCGAACAGGATTTCGGCGTAGACGCGGCGGGTGTATTCATCAATCCGGCCCATAATCCCGAAATCATAGGCGATGATATCTCCGTTCGCCGCGACCTTCAGGTTGCCCTGATGCATATCGCCATGAAAATAACCGTCCCGCAGGGCGTGGTTCAAAAACAGCTGCAGCACGCGGGTGGCCAGCGCGCGCCGGTCATGTCCAGCCGCATCCAGCGCATCGTTGATCCCGATATTCGTACCTTCGGCCCAGTCCAGCGTCATGACCCGCCGACTGGACAGATGCCACCGGATTTGCGGCACCTGAAAACCCGCATCGCCCTCGGTATTGGCGGCAAATTCGGCGGCGGCTGCACTTTCCAGGCGCAAATCCAGCTCACCCATGACCACCCCTTCGAAATGAGTGATCACCTCCATCGGGCGCAACCGGCGCGACGCGGGTGACAACACCTCGATGGCGCGGGCCGCAAAGTAAAAGGCATCAATATCCTTACGAAACGCCCTTTCGATGCCCGGGCGCAGGATCTTGACAGCGACCGCTTCGCCCGTGTCAGCCAGATGCGCCTTGTGAACTTGCGCCAGCGATGCGGCGGCGACAGGTTCGGAAAATGATGTGAACAGCTGATCAAACGACAACCCCAGCTCGCGCTGGATCTGGATCTTTGCCTCTTTCATTGAAAATGGCGGCAGCTTGTCCTGCAGCACCCGCAACTGAACCGCCAGTTCATCACCCACCACATCGGGCCGGGTCGAAAGAAGCTGACCAAACTTGATATAGGCCGGCCCAAGGGCCGTCAGCGCACGCGGCGCAGGTGGCATAGATATATCACCCTGATATCCCAACCAACGGAACGGCCAGACAAGCGCGCGGAACGTGATCCGCAAAAGCGGCCCGGCATCAAACGCATCAAGAACGACTTTCATAGCGCCCGTGCGTTCCAGCGTGGCGCCTGTCCGGATCAGGCGAATAATGTTGTGGGGACCGCGCAAGTTACAGTTTCCAACCCGAATGCAACGCGGCAACGCCCATGGTCAGATTGCGGTACTTTGCATTCTCGAAACCGGCATTCCGAACCATTCCCAAAAACGTCTCCTGATCGGGGAATTTGCGGATCGATTCGACCAGATACTGATAACTGTCGCGATCACCTGCAATCACCTGCCCCATCCGGGGAATCACGTTGAATGAATAGGCGTCATAGGCTGCCTGCATCATCGGGTTGGGCAATTGCGAAAACTCCAAAACCATCAGGCGGCCACCGGGTTTCAGCACGCGGTATGCCTCGGCCAGAGCATCCTGCGGCCGGGTGACATTCCGAATACCAAAGCTGATCGTGTAGACGTCAAAACTGTTCGCCTCAAAAGGCAGCGCCATCGCATCGCCCACTACCCAGTCCAGACTGTCGGACATGCGTGCGGCCTCGGCCCGCTTGCGCCCTTCGACCAGCATCGGTTCGGTCAGATCCAGCACGGTCGCATGGCCGCGGCCGGCCCGTTTCAGAAACCTGAACGCGATATCGCCGGTGCCGCCCGCCACGTCCAGCAGCTTCTGGCCCGGACGCGGCGCCAGCCAATCCATCATCGCATCCTTCCAGATACGATGAATGCCCCCCGACATTACGTCATTCATGATGTCGTATTTGCTGGCCACGGAAGAAAAGACACCCTGCACGCGCCCCGCCTTTTCATCCTCCTGAACGGTTTCGAACCCGAAATGGGTCGTATTTTTTGGCTTCTCGGTCATATCCGCCTTCCGCGCGCATCAGTTTCACAAGCAGTTATACGCAGTTAGGCAGATAGACAAACTGTCAATCTGCCACGGGGTGATGCCCCGGAAAAACCTTGTGGGTCTTCACACCAATGTCGCATATGCAAGGGCAGACCACAGCACAGACAAAACCAGATGCCCGAACTCCCCGAAGTCGAAACCGTCAAGGCAGGCCTCGCCCCCGTCATGGAAGGGCAGGTCATCGCACGCGCTGATATCAACCGCCCCGATCTGCGCTGGCCCTTTCCGGATCACATGGCCGATCGGTTGAGCGGCAAGCGGGTCACAGGTCTGCGGCGGCGGTCAAAATATATTCTGGCCGATCTGGATAGCGGGGAAACGCTGTTGATCCATCTGGGCATGTCGGGACGCATGCTGATTTCTGGGCACATGCTGGGCGATTTTCACCACGAACACCCCGCGCCCGCCAAACATGATCATGTCGTCTTTCATATGGATACCGGCACACGGATCACCTTCAACGATGCACGCCGGTTCGGCGCAATGGACCTGATGCCAACCGCCACACAGGAAGATCACTGGTTGATCCGCGATCTGGGTCCTGAACCGCTCGGAAACGCTTTCAATGAAACATACCTGATCGCGCGCCTGCACGGGCGAAACACCCCGATCAAATCCGCCCTTCTGGATCAGCGCATTGTGGCTGGCCTCGGCAATATTTATGTGTGCGAGGTGCTGTTCCGGGCCGGCATCCACCCCAAACGCAAGGCGGGACAAATCAGCGCAAAACGGGTCGCCACGCTGGTGCCACTGATCCGCGATGTTCTGTCCGAAGCGATCGCCGCAGGCGGGTCGTCATTGCGCGACTACCGGCAAGCCGATGGCGAACTGGGCTATTTTCAACACGGATTTCAGGTTTATGACCGCGAAGGCGAACCATGCATAACCCCCGGATGCGGAAAGAAAATCAGCCGAATCGTCCAATCTGGACGCTCATCTTTCTTCTGTCCGCAATGCCAAAGATAGCTTGATCCGCGTCCACGCTTTGATAAGCACTAAGGTCTGACCAGCGGCAACAAGGACAGCAGCATGGCATTTGAGAATATCATCGTGGATATCAGCGATTATGTCGCGACCATCACTCTCAACAGGCCGGATGTCAGAAATGCGCTGAACTCCGCACTGCTCAAAGAACTCTGCACCGCATTGGAAGAGGCCGACGCCAGCGACAAGGTCCGCTGCATCGTGATCACCGGGTCGGAAAAGGCGTTCGCGGCCGGGGCCGACATCAGCGAAATGTCCGACAAATCCTTTGTCGAGATGTATACCAGCCGGTTCTTCGAAAACGAAACCGACCGATTCAACAGGACCCGCAAACCAATCATCGCCGCCGTGGCAGGCTATGCCTTGGGTGGTGGCTGCGAACTGGCGATGATGTGCGATTTTATCATCGCAGCCGACAACGCCAAATTCGGGCAACCCGAAATTAATCTGGGCGTCATCGCCGGTATTGGCGGCACCCAGCGCCTGACCCGCTATGTGGGCAAATCAAAATCAATGGACATGCATCTCACGGGCCGCTTCATGGACGCCGAAGAGGCAGAGCGCAGCGGGCTGGTCAGCCGGGTCGTCCCCGCCAAGAAGCTTTTGGGCGAGGCCAAGGCCACCGCCGAAAAAATTGCCGAGAAATCCCAGATCGCGGTGATGGCCGCCAAGGACGCCGTCGACCGCGCCTACGAGACGACGCTGGCCGAGGGGTTGAACTACGAACGTCGCCTTTTCCAGTCTCTCTTTGCGACAGAAGATCAGTCTGAAGGCATGGCCGCCTTCGTCGAAAAACGCGAGGCGCAATTCCGCGACCGTTAAGCAATTCGGGCAATTCACTCGTTTCCCGACGATTTGGCTCAGTTTTTTCATGATCTTGCCCCAATCGGGCGTCAAGCTATTTCTTAAGGATGAACCGGGCCCCTTGGGCCCTCTTTTTATGTTGCATCGGGGTGGTGGCGGGACCCGGATGTTCGCAAACCGGAGACTAGTGTTAATGATTTCTTTGCCGTTCACCGACCTGTCCTTGACGACCGTCACCTTTGCCTTGGCCGCTGCCCTGCCAATGCATGTCGCCGCAGAAGCAACGATCCAAACCCAAAAAGCGATGATCGACGCAGACGGTCGGCCCGTGCTGCTGGAACAGATCCAATTCCTGGAAGACACCGGCGCCGCAAATCGGATCGTAGCCGGTGATCTTTTGCGCACGCTGTCGCAGGAAATCCCGTCTTCGGTCTGCCACCTGCACAACGGAATTGATGTCGAAGGCAGCATCGCATTGTTGACCAGCGGAACGGCAAAGTTTGACGCCGTGGCCGACGCATTGCTGAACGGAAACGCCGAAATGGGAATCGTCGGTGGCGAAGAACGGCGCCGGACAGCTGTCGAAATCGAAGCACTGATTGCATCTTGGGATCCCATTCGCGATGCCGCTATCGCGGTTCTCAACGATCCATCCGATGCGGCCTCTGCCATGACAGTTTATGACTCCACCGATGTCATGCTCGAAAAGACATCCCATCTGCTCAGTGAACTTGAGGGCGAATATGCCAATCCGGTCGAACTGATGCAGTCCGACGTGATGCTGCTCGAAGTGGCCGGGCGTCAGGCGATGATGACCCAACGCATTTCCTATGAGGCCTGCCGTATCTGGTCAGGTGACGGCAATGAGGCGCTGGTCGCCGATCTCGACAAGACAGTGCAACAGTTCGCCTTTGCCATGAATGCCATGTCGAACGGGATGCCAGAGGTCGGGATCAACCCGCCCCCCACACCCGAGATCGCCGCACATCTGGCCGTCGTCGGTGGGGATTGGGAAATGATCACGGACTATCTTGAGACAGTGAAAGCCGGCGAAGCCGATACTGAGCTGCGCACCGATCTGTTCCAGCGGCTGAATGCCAAGATGCACAAGATGGAAGAAATCGCAGAACTTTACGCCGCGTTTTCGAAACGCGGATACTGAGGCGGATCAAACTGGCGTTGCATTGCAGCGCCATTTGACCTAAGAGCCGCGACATACATGCGCGAGAGGCCCGCTTTGGCCAGAATCACCGGTTCTGAACCCGGTCGGGCTTATTGCGCTATTGGAATGATATTGACCCGACGGATGGGTCGAAGCAAAGGAACCGACACATGGCAAATTCGCCTCAGTCCAAAAAGCGCGCGCGCCAGAACGAAGCCCGCTTTCAAGTCAACAAAATGCGCCGCTCGCGGATCCGCACCTATCTGCGCGCCGTGGAAGAGGCGATTGCCTCTGGTGATCAGAAAGCTGCGACAGATGCGCTGCGCGCTGCACAGCCCGAACTGATGCGCGGCGTCACCAAGGGCGTCTTTCACAAAAACACCGCAGCGCGGAAGATGTCGCGCCTGTCATCGCGGGTCAAAGCGCTGGGATAATTCGGCAGAATCTGGCCGAAACACACAAAATGAACTGATTCAAAGCGCGTCCAGACCGGGCGCGCTTTTTATTTTTCTGTTGCCCGCGTGCCGTGATTTGGCGGCATTTTAAAGAGGTCAGAGATTCTTTTTGATCAATCGCAGAGTCAAGTACGATGTTCTGTTGAAGCGGTACCAAACCCCTTGCTAGCTTGGCGCTGCGATTCACATCGTTCCGGGGGGACATGAAGAAGATCGGCACCGAACAACAGACATCCGACACGCGTTTCGTGTCTGGAATGATGTTGTTTAGCTTGTCGAACTTCATGCAAAAATGGTGGCGGTCATCATAGCGTAGCTGTGAAACCAAACCAGTTTGTGTCTGCGCGGTTGCCGGGGTCTGCTCTCTGGTGATGGCTGCTGTTCATGTACCTGATTCTGCCGCAAGGCACCAATTTGCGTGGTCGGCTTCACGCATTTCGGTGCCAAGGCCTATGGATTTGGTGAAAGGCAACCCGCCCGAGCATGGCCCGGGCGCGCAGTTGTTTTTGCCCGGCGCTTTGTATCGTGCATGTAAAGGGCGCAGACCCTGTTTTTGGTGAAACGGCGTGTACAAGTAGAACAAAGGGACAAGATGACCAACGATATCTGGGCAAAGGTACTGAACGCATTGGAAGGTGCCTTGGGGGCAAACAACTACTCTAACTGGATAGAGCCGTTGGAATTTGCACAACTGACTGGTGGGGTGGCGACCTTCAATGTCCCAACCAATTTCATCGGCAATTACGTGTCGCAGAATTTCGGTGATCAGATCATCTATCAGTTGAACAAGCACGGCGAAGACGTGCAGCGCCTGCAGTTCAGCGTCCCGTCACAGTCCCGTGCCAAACCAGCCAACAAACCCGCGATTCGCAAAGTCGCCTCATCCGACGAGGTGTCCGGCTCGCCGCTTGATGCCCGCTTCACCTTTGAAACCTTCGTTGTCGGCAAACCGAACGAACTGGCCCATGCTGCCGCCCGCCGCGTCGCCGAAGGGGGTCCTGTCACATTTAACCCGCTTTTCCTTTATGGCGGCGTCGGCCTGGGGAAAACCCACCTGATGCACGCCATCGCTCACGAACTCAAACAGCGTTCACCAGAGCTGAACGTGCTGTATCTGTCTGCCGAACAGTTCATGTACCGCTTCATCACCGCCCTGCGCGAACGCAAGATGATGGATTTCAAACAACTGTTCCGCTCGGTCGATGTGCTGATGGTGGACGATGTGCAATTCATCGGCGGCAAGGACAGCACACAGGAAGAATTCTTTCACACGTTCAACGCCCTCGTGGATGGCCAGAAACAAATCATCATTTCCGCCGACCGCGCCCCGGGCGAAATCAAGGACCTCGAAGAGCGGATCAAATCCCGCCTGCAATGCGGTCTGGTGGTTGACCTGCATCCCACCGACTATGAACTGCGCCTTGGCGTTCTGCAGTCCAAGGTCGAGGTCTATGCCGCGCAATACCCCGATCTGGTGATCGCGCCCGGCGTGCTTGAATTCCTCGCCCATCGCATTTCCACCAATGTCCGCGTGCTCGAAGGTGCGCTGACACGTCTGTTTGCATTCGCGTCCCTTGTGGGCCGCGAAATCACGCTGGAGCTAACCCAGGATTGCCTGTCTGATGTTCTCAAGGCCTCCGACCGCAAGGTCACGGTCGAGGAAATCCAGCGCAAGGTATCCGAACACTACAATATCCGCCTGTCCGACATGATCGGCCCCAAGCGCGTACGCAACTATGCGCGGCCCCGGCAGATGGCGATGTATCTGGCCAAGCATATGACCAGCCGGTCCTTGCCGGAAATCGGGCGTCGCTTCGGCGGCCGCGATCACACCACCGTCATGCATGGGGTGCGCCGGATTGAAGAGCTCAAGGCGACCGACAGCCAGATTGCCGATGATCTGGAACTGCTGCGGCGCGCGCTAGAAGAATAGCGCGCCGCCTCAAAAAGCGGCAATCCTGCCGACCAGATCAACGAGATCGGCGAATTTCGGCAAGGGTGGCGAAACGCCCCCGGTTTCCACTGGACCTCGATCCCGGCTCATGAACAGCTTTCATCCGGGAGGGCCAATAACCGGAGCGGCAAATGGCCATGCCAGGACGAATAGCGATACGGCGCCTGTGGGGCGGGTCGGCAACACGGCAATCCGCCGTCGAACACCCCTTGCAAGAAGGGACAGTCTCAACAGCTTTCAGCCATCTGTCCTATAAACTTTACCTGCCGCGGCGTCTGGCCCGCAAACCGGCGATCATTGTCATGCTGCATGGCTGCACGCAAACGGCACAGGATTTCGCCACGGGAACAGACATGAACCGGCTGGCCGACCGTCACGGTTTCATCGTCATTTATCCACAGCAAAATCTATCGGCGAACATGAACCGATGTTGGAACTGGTTTGACAGGCGCAATCAGGACCAATCCGGCGAACCAGCCGCGATCATGCGCATGGTTGATGATGTCGCCGAAGCGCAGGACATTACCCCTGAAACTGTCTTTGTTGCCGGGCTGTCGGCGGGTGGTGCGCTGGCGGCGATTATGGGGCGGGCCTATCCAGACCGGATTGCCGGTATCGGCATCCATGCGGGCGTGCCCGCAGGCGCAGCCCAGACGGTGCAGGGCGCGTTCCGGGCAATGGAAAATGGCGACGAAGGTGAAATCGGGCCGGGTCCTACACCTGCGATTATCTTTCAGGGTGACGCGGACAGCACCGTGGCGCCAGCCAATGGCGACAGGATCGCCTTTGCCCCCGGCGCGCCTGTCAGACGCCGCAGGCTGCTGTCGGGATGGCGGTGGTGCCACCGTTACCTGATTGCGCCGGTCGACGAACACGCCCAAGCCGAATACTGGCTTGTAAGGGGGTTAGGGCATGCCTGGTCAGGGGGTCGTTCCCTTGGCAGCTACACTGACCCGCGCGGCCCCAGCGCGTCCCGCGAAATGGTACGGTTCTTTCTGGGGTACAGCCGCATGGCATATCCCTGGGTCGTCATCCGGCTTTTCCTGACCCGTCCATTCCGCTGAGTGAGTCTCAAAGGCACCGCCTGACATCCTTTGCGGGCGCACAGGGCTTGACCCTGTCGCAACAGTAACGGACAGTCGAAAAAACCGCTTGAGCCACCGGAGAATTGCAGTACATTTTGCGTCCCGGCGGCCCCGGCCACCAAGATATGCGGAGCATGGGACATGAAATTCAGCATTGAACGCGGGGTCTTGCTAAAGGCAGTCGCGCAGGCACAATCCGTTGTCGAACGCCGCAACACCATCCCGATCCTGGCCAATGTGCTGATCGAAGCCGAAGGTGATGATGTCCATTTCCGCGCCACCGATCTGGACATCGAAGTGGTAGACAAGGCACCCGCCAAGGTCGAACGCGCCGGTGCCACAACCGTCGCAGCCGTCACCCTGAACGAGATCGTGCGCAAGCTTCCCGACGGGGCGCTTGTAACCCTGACCGAAGACAGCGCATCTGGTCGGCTGACGATCGAAGCAGGCCGTTCGAACTTCTCGCTGGCGACGCTCCCGAAAGAGGATTTTCCGGTCATGGCGTCCTCAGAATACGCCGCCAATTTCTCGGCCCCCGCGCCGACCCTGCGCCGCCTGTTCGACAAATCCAAATTCGCCATCTCAACTGAGGAAACCCGGTACTATCTTAACGGCGTCTACATGCATGTGGCCGACAGCGACGGTGGCAAGGTTCTGCGCTGTGTGGCGACCGACGGGCACCGGCTCGCCCGGATCGACGCCGATCTGCCCCAAGGGGCCGCGGATATGGCTGGCGTGATTGTCCCCCGCAAAACGGTGGGCGAGCTGCGCAAACTGCTCGACGATGACGACATGCAAATCGCCGTATCGGTGTCTGAAACGAAAGTCCGCTTTGCGACACCCGATATCACCCTGACCTCCAAGGTGATCGACGGCACATTCCCCGACTACACCCGCGTGATCCCCCAGGGTAACACCCGCAAGCTTGAGGTGGACGCCAGCGAATTCGCCAAGGCCGTGGATCGGGTGGCAACTGTATCCTCCGAACGGTCGCGCGCCGTGAAACTGGCACTGGATGAGGACCGGCTGGTCCTGTCCGTCAACGCACCCGATAGCGGCGCGGCAGAGGAAGAACTGGCCGTGGCCTATAGCGACGAGCGGCTGGAAATCGGCTTTAATGCCAAATACCTGCTTGAGATTGCAAGCCAGGTAGATCGTGAAAACGCGGTATTCATGTTCAACTCCTCCGGCGACCCGACCCTGATGCGCGAAGGCAATGATACCAGCGCCGTCTATGTCGTAATGCCGATGCGCGTGTGACGAGGCGTAAAATTTTTCTCGAAAAATTTTGGGACAAGGATTTTCTGGAAAATCCTTTCACCGCCTCGTGACCGGTCTCGCCCTGTCGCAACTGACGCTCTCGCATTTCCGATCTCATAAGCGGGCAGTGCTGGATCTCGACCCGCGTCCGATGGCGATCTACGGCCCCAATGGCGCTGGCAAAACGAACCTCCTCGAAGCGATTTCGCTCCTGTCACCCGGTCGCGGCCTGCGCCGCGCCGCCGCCGATGACCTGACGCGCAGGCCCGAGGCGCTGGGTTGGAAGGTTACAGCCCACCTGCAATCCCTGCATCAAACCCACGAGATCGAGACATGGGCCGAGGCCAGCAGCCCGCGCCAGCTCCGCATTGATGGCAAAGCCGCGCCTCAGGTGGCACTCGGGCGCATCGCCCGCATCCTGTGGCTTGTACCGTCGATGGACCGGCTCTGGATCGAAGGGGCGGATGGGCGCAGGCGTTTCCTCGACCGCGCCACGCTCAGCTTTGAACCCACCCATGCCGAGGCTGTTCTGACCTACGAAAAAGCCATGCGTGAACGCAACCGCCTGCTCAAGGACATGGTGCGCGATCCGCATTGGTACACGGCGTTAGAGGCGCAGATGGCAGAGGCAGGTGCCACCATCCACCGCAATCGCAGCGACGCCATCCTGCTTCTGACCCAGGCCCAAAGCGAGGCGCAAACCGCATTCCCCACCGGACTGCTCGACCTAATCCACCCCGATCCCGCTTGCGACGCGTCCGACAACGCGGACGCCCTGACAACAGCCTTTGCGGAAAATCGCACACGCGACATGGCCGCAGGGCGCACGCTGATCGGGCCACACCGGGCCGACCTGCACACCGTGTTCGCGGACAAGGGTGTCGCCGCCAAAGACTGCTCCACCGGCGAACAAAAGGCACTGCTGATCAGCCTGATCCTTGCCAACGGGCGCGCCCTGGCCCGCGATTTCGGGGCACCGCCAATCCTGCTGCTGGACGAGGTTGCCGCCCACCTTGACGCGACCCGCCGCGCCGCCCTTTATGACGAAATCTGCAGCCTCGGCGCGCAGGCCTTCATGACCGGCACGGGGCCAGAATTGTTCGATGAACTCGGCGACCGGGCGCAATATGCAGAAGTCACCGACACGAACGGCGCATCAACCGTCACACGAAAGGACAGCCCATGACCCCACAACGCTTGACGCTCATCACCTTAGGTGTGGCCGATCTGGCCCGGTCCAAGGCGTTCTACGGCGCCCTTGGCTGGACACCAACGCGCGAAATACCGGGTGAGGTCGTCTTTTACCAGATCAACGGCATGGCTCTTGGCTTCTTCGGCCTTGGACCACTGGCCAAGGATCAGGGCCGCCCTGACGCGAAACTGGGCACCGGCGCCATGACACTGGCTCAGAACTCCAACACCGAAAACGAAGTGGACGCAGCCTATACAGCCGCTATTGCAGCCGGAGCCACTCCACTCAAAGCACCGGAAAAGGTCTTCTGGGGCGGCTATTCCGGCTACTATGCCGATCCGGATGGCCATGTCTGGGAGGTCGCCCATAACCCGTTCTGGCCATTGAACGAAGATGGCAGCCTGACATTGCCGCCCGAATGACCATCACGATTCATCTGCAGATTTAGGCGGCGCAAGCCACGGCTCCAGATAAGGGGCCAATCTTTCATGGGACTGGTTGGTGTTGTGCAGGGCACAGAATTTCAGCGCCATCGCCTGAATGACGAAAGCATGCACACCTTCGGCCAATAGCATCGCATCGACATCCGTGCGTACGACCGTCCCCTGCAACGCCCTGATCCATGCTGTAAACAGCTCAACCTGATGCAAAAAATTCAGTGATATCAACTCAGTCGTCTCAATCGCGGCGGCCCCGGAAAACCGCAGAACGACGTCAAAAACTACCCGATCCTGGGCCATATACTCCATCAGCGGCGCCAGCCGGGTGGCAAAATCGCCGATCGTGGGCGGGGGTGGGCCAGCCGCAATGTCGGCCAGGATACGTTCCAGCTCTTGCCCGATCAGCAGAGCCATCAGGCGATCCTTGTCGTCGAAATGGGAAAAAAACGTACCCTTCGCGACACGCGCGCGCGCCACGACGTCCTCGACCCGCAGCCCCGCATATCCACGGTCTGCGATAATCTCTGTCGCAGCATCAATCAGCTTTTGCCGCGTCTCAAGGCGGCGTTTCTGGGGGGCACGTGTTTCCATGAGCTGCAATTTCGCAGTTTTTTTGACCGCGGTCAAATTTAGTAATTGACCGCGGTCATTTTTAGGCATTACTAAAGTGACCATGGTCAATTTAAGGGAATCGATATGACACAGAAACGCATCCTCATCCTCAACGGACACCCCGGTGAAACCTCGCTCTCGCGGCAATTCGCGGATCATTATGCGCAGGCTGCCGAACAGGCCGGGGCGGAAATCCGCATCCATCACCTGCCAGACATGCAATTCGACGTGGATTTCGGGCAGGGAAACTACTCCAAATTCAAACCGCTGGAACTCCCGCTTGAGATGTTCATGGAAGATCTTGATTGGGCAAACCACTTTGTGCTGACCACGCCGATGTGGTGGGGTGGCCTGCCGGCAAAACTGAAAGGCCTCTTCGACCGGGCCTTCGTGCCGGGCCGGGCCTTCAACACAAAGATCAAGACCCGCATGGGCATGCCCACCCCGATGCTGACGGGGAAAACAGCGCGTGTGATCCTGACATCCGATACGCCGCTCTGGTTCGAAAGACTGATCTACAAGCGCGCCATCCTGCATCAGCTCAACAAACAAATCCTCGGCTTCGTCGGCATCAAACCAACGCGCTACACCTATTTTTCAGGTGCCAGCGACGCCACTGACGACATGGTGCAGAAATGGGCACAACAGGTTACATCCATCGGCGCAATGGCCGCCTGAAAGAAGAACTGCTAAGGCGGGCACATGACCGAAGCTGTCTCCACCAAAATGCGTCAAACCATTCTGGCGCGCCTTGATCAAATCGCGGCGGAGGAAGGCATCACCATCCTCCTCGCCATCGAATCCGGTTCACGGGCCTGGGGGTTTCATTCGCCCGACAGCGACTATGACGTGCGCTTCATCTATGCCCGCCCCGTGGATTGGTTCCTCACCCTTGGAAAGAAACGGGATGTCGTTGAACAGCCGATTGACGACCTGCTCGACATCTCCGGCTGGCAGTTGGACAAGGCGCTTGGCCTCGCGCTGAAAGGCAACGCCGTGCTGGGCGAATGGCTGCAGTCACCGATCATCTATCAATCCCTTCCGGACGCCCATGCGCGGATCACCGATTTCTGCAAACAGGCCATGCAGCCACGCCCGATGATGTGGCATTACCTGTCGCTGGCCGAACAGCACGAAAAACGCACGCATCTCGAAGACGGGCGGGTGCGGCTCAAACGGCTGCTCTATGCCCTCCGACCCGCACTTGCCTTGCGCTGGATGCACCTGAACGACCACCAAATGCCACCGATGGACATGACCCGCCTCTGCGACGGCGCAGGCCTCAGCGCGGCAGAGGCAGCCGCCATCCAATCGCTGATCACGCTCAAGATCGCGCGGGCCGAAAAAGCGGTCGGAGAAGCCCCTGATCCAATCATTTTCCAGATCATCAACACCGCACTCAAACAGACCCGCGAAGCCCTTGCAGACAGCCCCGACAAGCCACCGCTTGCCGTACTGGAAACGCAGGCAAATCAGCTGCATATTGACCTGACCAAGTCATTGACCTGAAACCACAAAATATTGTGCCAATTGCGTGACAATACCGTCCAAAACGCATATATTTTGCGGGTAAAGACATGGGACAAGTGACATGGCCGACGAGAATAATAATCCAGAAGAATACGGCGCAGATTCCATCAAAGTTCTCAAAGGGTTAGAGGCAGTTCGCAAACGCCCCGGCATGTATATCGGAGACACCGATGATGGCTCTGGCCTGCACCACATGGTGTACGAGGTCGTGGATAACGGAATTGATGAGGCTTTGGCCGGCCACGCGGACCATGTTTACGTCAAAATCAACACCGACGGGTCTGTCACCGTGGGCGATAACGGGCGCGGTATCCCGGTCGGCATCCACGAAGAAGAGGGCGTGTCGGCAGCCGAAGTCATCATGACCCAACTCCATGCTGGCGGTAAATTCGACAGCAATTCCTACAAGGTCTCCGGCGGTCTGCACGGGGTGGGTGTGTCCGTGGTCAACGCCCTGTCAGATTTCCTCGAACTGCGCATCTGGCGCGACGGCAAAGAACACTACGCCCGGTTCGAAGGCGGGTTCACAACCGAACACCTGCGCGTCGAAGGCCCCGCCAACGGGCGCAAGGGAACCGAGGTTACATTCCTCGCCTCCACCGACACGTTCAGCAACCGCGACTATGACTTCCACATACTGGAAAAGCGGCTGCGCGAACTGGCCTTTCTGAACTCCGGCGTGCGGATCATCCTCGAAGACCTGCGGCCTGCTGAACCGCTCAAGACCGAACTGTTCTACGAAGGCGGGGTCAAGGAATTCGTCAAATATCTCGACCGGTCCAAGACCCCTCTGATGGACGCCCCGATCTATGTGGCTGGCGAGCGTGATGACATCGGGGTCGAGGTCGCGATGTGGTGGAATGACAGCTACAACGAAATGGTGCTGCCCTTCACCAACAACATCCCCCAGCGGGACGGTGGTACGCATATGGCGGGCTTCCGCGGTGCGCTGACCCGTGCCATCGCCAAATATGCAACCGAAACCGGGATCACCAAAAAGGAAAAGGTATCGCTGACAGGCGATGACGCCCGCGAGGGTCTGACATGCGTGCTGTCGGTCAAGGTCCCTGATCCCAAATTCTCCAGCCAGACCAAGGACAAACTTGTCAGCTCAGAAGTACGGCCCGCCGTCGAAAGCCTGATGAACGAAAAACTGAGCGAGTGGTTCGAGGAAAACCCAGCCGAGGCACGGGCGATCATCACCAAAATCGTCGAAGCCGCCGCCGCCCGCGAAGCCGCGCGCAAGGCCCGCGAAATCCGGCGCAAATCGGCGATGGATGTCAACTTCAATGCCTCAAAACTGAAAGATTGCTCCGAAAAAGACCCCTCCAAGACCGAGGTTTTCCTTGTCGAGGGTGACAGCGCTGGCGGCTCTGCCCAAACTGGCCGCGACCGGCAAACCCAGGCCATCCTGCCGCTCAAGGGGAAAATCCTCAACGTCGAACGCGCGCGTTTCGACCGGATGCTGTCGAGCCAGGAAATCGGCAATCTCGTGATGGCACTCGGCACCGGCATCGGCCGCGACGAATTCAACATCGACAAACTGCGCTATCACAAGGTCATCATCATGACCGACGCCGATGTCGATGGCGCCCACATCCGGACCCTGCTGCTCACGTTCTTCTTCCGGCAGATGCCTGAACTGATCGAAGGCGGCTATCTCTACATCGCGCAACCCCCGCTTTACAAAGTCGCACGCGGCAAGTCCGAGGTTTACCTCAAGGATCAGGCCGCCATGGACGAATACCTGATCGAACAGGGGATCGAAGGCGCGCTCTTACGCCAGGGCAATGGTGAGGAAATCACCGGCGCGGACCTGCGCCGCGTGGTGGATGAGGCGCGGCAGCTCAAGCGAGTGTTGGAGGCTTTCCCAACCCACTACCCCCGGCACATCCTCGAACAGGCGGCCATCGCGGGGGCCTTCGTGCCCGGCGTCGTGGAAAGCGATCTGCAAGGCACGGCAGACCGGGTGGCCGAACGGCTCAACCTGATCGCGCTCGAATGGGAACGCGGCTGGCAGGGCCGGATCACGCAGGACAAGGGCATGCGGCTGGCACGGATGCTGCGCGGCGTGGAAGAGGTGCGCACGCTCGACGGCCCAATGCTGCGGTCAGGCGAGGCACGGCGCACAGGCACGTTCACGCAAAGCCTGCAGGACGTCTATAACCTGCCCGCAACACTGGTCCGCAAAGACCGCAGCCAGGTCATCCATGGGCCGCTCGACCTGTTCAAAGCCATCCTGGAAGAGGGCGAAAAGGGGCTGTCCCTGCAACGCTACAAGGGTCTGGGCGAAATGAACCCCGATCAGCTATGGGAAACCACGCTGGACCCCGATGCGCGCACGCTCTTGCAGGTCAAGGTCGAAGATCTGGCCGAAGCCGATGACCTGTTCACCAAACTGATGGGCGATGTGGTCGAACCCCGGCGGGAATTCATCCAGACCAATGCGCTCAACGTCGAAAATCTGGATTTCTGATCAACGCCGCAGCCACCTGAACACCAGCGGCGCCATTCCTATCACCATGGTGATCCGGATCACGTGCATGACCGACACATAGGCCACATCCTGATCCATCGCGAGCGTCAGCAGCGACATTTCCGTCAGACCACCGGGGGAGTAGGCCAGAAACGCCTGCGCCAATGGCAGACCGCTGATCCATACCAGTACTTCGGCAAAGGCGAGCGTGATCACCAGCATCCCCACTGATGCCACCGCAGCAAGGCTCAGATCACGGCGCACCTCTGCGATGGTCGCCCCCGCAAACCGTGTGCCGATGATCGTACCCATCGTGACCTGTGCGGCAATGACGAACAGGCTCGGCGGTGGCACGGTAACCCAGCCAGCCACATGGGCCACACCGCTCAGGATCATCGGACCAAAGACCGGGGCAGCAGGCAAATGGGCCATGCGGCCCAGCCACGTGCCTGCAACCGCGCAGGCGGCAAGGATCACATAATCGCTGACACTCAGCGCCGTCAGGTCCACCCAGTTCGACGCAGCCGTACTGCCGCCGGACACACCCAGAACCAACCCAAAGAACAACGCCACAAACACGATCACAACCAGGATGCGCGCGGCATGGGCCAGCGCAATCCGGCGCTCATCACCACCGGCCTCACCACCCACGATCAGCATTTCATTCAGCCCGCCCGGCATGGCCGCAAAATAGGCGGTCACCGGGTCATAACCACCCACGCGGCGATAGATAAAATAAGAAAACGCAGCCGCGCAGGCCAGAAAGATAGGCAGCAAAACCAGCGTCAAAAGCCATGATCCCAACTGACCCAACAGTTCTGCCGTGATGGCAGAGCCCAGCATCACCCCGATCACCGGGATCACAAAAGGGCGCAGCCGGGCCGGGGCCACAATCGGCGCCTTCATCATCGCCGCGACGGTGTTTCCGATCATCGGGCCCAACATCCATGGCAGCGGCAAGCCCGCAAAATAGGCTGCAATTCCGCAGATCAACCCAAGGATCAGCGCGAAAATCTGCGGTTTGGCCTCACCCATAAAGCGCCTCGTCAAAGCAGCGTAGGCCGGTGCGCATCAAATGCCGTCGCTTCGCGCTGCCAATGTCTGAAATGCCCGTCATCCGCCAACCTCTTCGCCGCCTCCGGGCCAATCATGTCAGCCGCCGCATCTGGGCTAGCCATGTGATGCAGCACCTCCGACACCATGTCCAGCAGCGCTGGATCACAGGACACGCCGTAGCTGTCGCAAATCAGCCTTAACCTGCGATGGTCCACCGCCGCATCCGCACGGTACCAATGGTCCATATCAGGCGCCGCAAATGAAAGCGGCACCATCCAATAAGCTAGATATGCCAGATCACGCAGCCGCGGGCCGGGACCTGCAAGATCAAAGTCAATCACACCCACTGGCATCCCGCCCCGCCAGATCAGGTTGTAAGGCGCAAAATCATTATGGCAGATCACTTGGTGCTGGTCGGCGTCGGGATGGCAAAACGCCCATGACCGACCTTCGCCGCCAAAACCATCGGTCGCATCATGCATCCGACGCAACATAGTCGCGGCAGCAATCAAGGCACCATCACCTGACCACATATCATTCGGAAAAGTTGCAGCGCCCGGAATATAGGACAACACCTCGCGGCCTTGATCATCCAGCCCGAGGTATTTCGGCGCTTGGGTGAAGCCGTTACGATCCAAATGACTCATCAGGTCGTGAACCGCAGATGCATGCGGGCCAACAGGACGACGAACGGTATCACCTATCCGGACAACGCCACTAGTTACGTTGCCTCCAGTCAGCGGTCTTGGATCTTCTCGCGGGAACATGCAAACCTCTATGGCGATGGTACGTGAGACGGTCAATTGCAGCCCCAAATCTGGAATGCTGCGCCAGTCGGGAGATGCAGGAGCATGGAAGATGGATAAATTCGGACCGGCAACATTTGGCGAACTGAACGCCGATGATTACGACGAACTCCATGATCCGGGAACAACAGACAAGACCGTCGCTTTGATCTCCAGTATGGTTGGCAATGGCCGGGTGCTGGAACTGGCCATCGGAACCGGCCGGATCGCGCTGCCGCTTGCAAAGCGCGGGTGCGACATCTCCGGCATCGACGGGTCACCCGACATGGTCGCCAAACTACGCGCCAAACCAGGAGGCGACAAAATACCGGTTAAGATCGGTGACTTTGCCGATGTCGATATCTCAGGGATGTTCGATCATGTCTTTCTGGTCTTCAACACGTTGTTTAACCTGCAAACCCAGGACGATCAGGTCCGCTGTTTTGCCAACGCGGCCAAACGGCTCAACCCCGGTTGCACCTTTCTGATCGAAGTATTTGTGCCGAGTTTTACCAGTTTCACCGAAAACCAGCGCGTGAAAACCAAACGGGTCGATGCGCAATCTGTCTGGCTCGAGGCCGTGCAACATGACCCGGTCAACCAAATCTTTGACTTTCAACGCATCCGGATCACGGAAGCCGGTACCAAACTCGTGCCGTTACCGTTGCGATACGCCTACCCGGCAGAGATTGACCTGATGGCGCGCTTGGCCGGTTTGCGTCTGAAGCATCGGTGGGGCAACTGGGACAGATCAGCATTCACCGCCGACAGCACTTTCCATATCTCCGTCTATGAGAAACCTGTCTGATCACGCAGGTCGGATAGTATCTTGATCAATCGTTAACAGCCACCTGCGCACGCACCCTTAACCCACCCCCACCGCGCGTTGGGGTCCGACGTATTGCCGGCGCAAGTCCGACGCGATGCCGACCGGGCGATTTGGCCTGCAGTAGCAGCGTTAACACATGATTCGTCGAAAACCCGCGGCCATAGTCCATCCAACACCGCCCGCGCCGTTAATCAGTTGGCGGTCAGCTTGAAGCCCAGCGGCTCGGCCCAATGGATGTGACAGGATGTCGTTGTGAAACCGTTCTTACGATAATTCTGCATCCCCGCCCGAAACGCATGAAAGGACGCGACATAGTCCGGGTCCGTCTTGAAACGCGGGAACAGCGGGTTAAGCAGGATGACAATTGTTTTTGTCGCAATCCGGCAAAACTCATCGACAATCAGCATCCAATCATCGGGATGGCAGTAATGCTCAATCGCCTGCATGCAAATGACCACATCCTGCGACTTATCATCAAGTGGATAAGGGATTTTACCTGCATCGAACAGCGTGATAGGCATGTCAATCGCTTCGATAATACGCCGATAAGGCCAGTCTTTTGCTGCACCATCTTGCGGTATGGGAATACCGTAATCATCAACGGAACGGCTGAAATTCTCATCATTCGCACGGCGATGGGTGGCGGAAACGTCGGCCGGATTATCGCTGACCATATTGGCGAAATCATTGCCCAGAACCTCGTGCCCGAAATAGCGCGCGACCTCCAGCATACCGCCATGACCGGTCGACATCTCGAACACCCTTTTGGGCGCGTCGTGAAACATCAATTCCGGCAGATAAAGCGCGAAACGGTTCCAGCACCGGTGAATATTCTGCGGGCGCTGCATATACTTACGCTGAATCTCGCGCCTCGCGGTCTTGTCCCCGTCCTTGAGGACATAGGGCGTCAACAGCTCTGCCGGAATGGGCCGATCGAACAGCACACCCTTGTCGGCCACGACGCGCTGCGCGCGCATCGCCTTTTCAAGTCTGCGTTTGTCGACGGCTGTGAATTCTTCGGTCAAAACACGGGATCCCTGCTACATTTCTTACCCTCGGAGACAAGAGTTGAGACACCGTTTAGAGCGGCACGCCCGCCTGCCGCAATGTTTTTGTGCAGCAGCCAGCTTCAAAGCCCGCCGATATGATGCGTCCCACGTGCTCTGGCCAAGGCGATCTGTTTCTGGCGTTCGCGGAACCGGTCCTTGTCGGCCTCTGTCGTTTCGTCCACGCAGCGATGGCAGGCCACGCCTTCTTCGTATTCGGGGCGCGCCCGATCTTCCGGCAGCAATGGTCTGCGGCAGGCGTGGCACAGGATATGCGGCCCCTCTTGCAAACCGTGGCCGACGCTGACCCGGGCATCGAACACAAAGCATTCACCGTCCCATTTGCTTTGCTCTTGTGGCACTTCTTCGAGGTATTTCAGGATACCGCCTTTAAGGTGATACACATCCTCAACCCCTTGCCCCATCAGGTAATTTGTTGATTTCTCGCATCGAATCCCGCCAGTGCAGAACATCGCGATGCGCTTGTTATGGAATCGGTGCTTGTTTTCTTCCCACCACGCCGGGAATTCCCCAAAGCTTTTGGTCTGCGGATCAATCGCCTCGTCAAAAGTGCCAATCGCCACCTCGTAATCGTTGCGCGTGTCGATCACAGCCACATCCGGCGCGCTGATCAGGTCGTTCCAATCCGCCGGATCAACATAATTTCCCACTCGCGCCACCGGGTCCACATTCGGCTGGCCCATCGTCACGATTTCCTTTTTCAGCCGGACCTTCATGCGGTGAAACGGGGGCGTCGCCGCCGTGCTTTCCTTCCACTCCAGATCGGCGCAGCCGGGCAAGGCGCGGATATGGGCGATCACCGCATCGATCCCGGCGCGATCACCTGCAATCGTGCCGTTGATACCTTCCTGCGCCAACAGCAGTGTCCCGTGAATTCCCTTTGATTTACAAATATCTAGAAGCGGATCACGCAAGGCGGCGGGATCGTCAAATCGGGTAAAGTGATAGAGAGCGACAACTGTAAACATGGGCTTCAAATACGCCTCCGCAATCAAAGGGGCAAGGCGCGGGATGCCGCAATCGCCAGCCCGTCAGCCACCGCCGTAAATGCCTCTGTCCGCTCCAGCTCCGCTTGCGGAAACATGGCGACCATTGCCCCTTCCACCACCTGCATCAGGCTGGAGCCGCCGACGAAGACGATTTTGCTAATCCGCCCGGGATCTACCCCCGCCATAGTCAGCGTCTCTGCTGCGCAAGCACTTATAGCGGCTGCGTGCTCGGCCAACACGGCATCCAGTTCATCCTGTGTCAGGCGCGCCCAAAGCTCTGGTTTCACGACACGCAGATCAATCCCCGCATCCGTCACATCCGGCTTGTTGATCTGGATCTTCCCGGCCTCGACAGAAAAAGCAATGTCGTGGCCCAGTTCCATTTCTAGCACGGTTTTCAGCCGATGAAACAGCTCAGGCTCGGCACCCAATTTGGCGAAATCCGCGGCCATGCGCCGGTTCTCAGCCGTGTAAAGAAATGGGATTTTCTGCCATGTCGCCAGATCGTTAAAGATCGCGTTGGGCGCCACATGCCGCCCGTTGCCAAGTGTATTCCGGACCTCTGCCCCGCGTCCCAGCAGCGGCATGACATGGGCGATGCTGATGGCTCGATCGAAATCCGTGCCGCCCACCCGCACACCATGGCTGGCAATGATCCGCGTCGTCTCGCCCTCTCGTGCAAAGATCGAGAAATCGGATGTACCACCCCCAATATCCACAATCAGCCCCAACTGACCGCCGCCCAGTGGCCCGCTGGCCAGCGCTGCTGCCTCGGGTTCGAACATGAAATCGACGGCGTCGAAACCGGCAACCATGTAAGCCTCGCTCAGATCAACCTCGGCCTGGGCATTGCGTGCATCATCGGATGAATAGAACCGCACCGGACGGCCAGAGATTGCACGGCTATAAGTTTCCCCTGTCTCGGCCTCCGCCCGTTCGCGGATCATCTGCAGGAAACGCGCGACCACCTCGATCAAGGTCAGCCTTTCATAGGCAATCTGCCGTTTTTCCCGCATCAGCGGCGTGCCCAGTACAGATTTGAGCGCGCGCATGAACCGCCCTTCGCGCCCGTCGATCAAAGCCGCATTGGCAACCGATCCATAGGTCGTGACCTTGCGGTCATAATCAAAGAAAACCGATGTCGGCAGCGTCGTTTGCCCGGGCTCTACCGAAATCAGATGCGGACGCCCCGCGACCATCACCCCCGCTGCGGTGTTGGAGGTTCCAAAGTCGATACCCAATGTCGCCATCATTGCCTCCTGTCCGAATGGTGAAAGGCGCGCGTTCTATGCAGACCAGCGGCAAGATGCAACCCCGTCCCGGACTTGATCCGGGACCTCCAACAGGTCAGCGTAGACACAGGAGGCAGACATGACCAAAATCATCTGGATGACCGATCCGCATTTCCAGAACGAAGGACTGATCGGCGACCTCAACCCGCGCACGCGGCTGAAAGTGGCCATCGACCACATGAACACGCATCATGCCGATGCGGATTTCATGGTGCTGACCGGCGATCTTGTCGGCGACGATATTGACGGCGATTACGCGCTGCTCGCCACTTATCTGGGGCAGTCGACGATCCCTGTCTATCCGCTGGTCGGCAATAACGACGACCGCACCGGGTTCAGGGCGCATCTGTCGCTGCCGGACGGGACCATGGATGACTTCATCCAATACAGCATCGACACAGGCGAGGCAAAATTCCTCTGCCTCGACACGCACATGATCGGCTCTCACACTGGTCAATTCTGCGCGGCCCGGCAGGCATGGCTGACCGACAAGCTCAGTTCCAACGAACCCACCTACATCTTTATGCACCACCCGCCGATGGACCTGAATCTGCCACCCCAAGACACCATCAAGCTGCAAGACGGCGACGCCTTCCTCGACATCATCCGTGAGCATGGCAATGTCCAACACCTGTTCATCGGACATGTCCACCGACCCACCTGCGGCACTATCAATGGCATCCCCTTCGCCACGCTCGGCGCGTTGTCATTCCAGGCCCCGGCACCAAGACCGGCATGGGATTGGGACAGTTTCGTGCCCGCTCATGAGGCCCCGCACTACGGCGTCCTTTACGTCAAAAACGGCAACACAACTCTGCAACATACCCAATTCTGCGCCTACGACGTTGGCATCGAAAGCTAGCGCTTTTCATCCGACAGTTGCGCGGCTACGAAGCCGACATGCAACGCGTCATGATCTGTGGTGGGCCGGGGTCCGGCAAAAGCACGCTTGCCCGGATCACGGGCGAGCGGACGGGTTTGCCTGTGTATCATATGGATCATATTCACTGGACACCCGGTTGGGTGGAGCGGGACAAGGCCGAAAAAACACCGCTGGTTCTGGATATCATTGCGCGGGACAGCTGGGTGTTCGAGGGCGGTCATTCCAAGACCTACGATGCGCGTGCTGCCCGATCTGAAATGTTCATTTGGTTGGACTTGCCGGTATCGCTCCGCTTTGCGCGGGTTTTCTGGCGGACGTTGCGCGATCTTGGCAAGGTGCGGCCGGACATGGCCGAGGGTTGCCCCGAAACATTCGGACATCAGACGCTGGAGTTCTGGTGGTGGATCTGGACAACCCGCAACACAAACCGCCACCGCTTGAACCGCCTGATCACCGACCATCCCCACCTTATCGTCCATCATTTGCAAACCCGCTCGCAGGTTGCTGCGTTCATTGCTAACCTGCCGGCGAAACAGGAGACTTCCGCATGACCCACGCCCTGATCGTCATCGACGTGCAAAACGATTTCTGCCCCGGTGGCGCGCTGGCGGTTGCGGGGGGCGATGAGATTGTTCCCGACATCAACGCTGCCATGAATGATTTCACTGCCGTGATCCTGACGCAGGACTGGCACCCGGCGGGGCATTCTTCGTTCGCATCGACCCATGACGCCGCGCCGATGAGCGTGACTGAAATGCCCTATGGCCCGCAGGTCCTGTGGCCCGACCACTGCATTCAGGGATCAACGGGCGCGCAGTTTCATCCGAATTTGCATGTCGACCGGGCAGATTTGATTATCCGCAAAGGGTACAATCCGGCGATCGACAGCTATTCAGCCTTTTTCGAGAACGACAAGACGACGCCGACAGGGTTGGAGGGATATCTGCGCACCCGTGGTATCGACACGCTGACGCTTGTTGGTCTCGCTACGGATTTTTGCGTGAATTATTCGGCGGTGGATGCCGCGCGGCTGGGGTTCAAGGTGACCGTACAGACCGATCTGTGCCGGGCCATTGATTTTGACGGCTCGCTGGCGGCCGCAAAAGCGGGGATGGCGGAGGCGGGTGTGACCCTGGCCTAGCGCCCGCGCCCGGCAAACCAGACGGATGAGATTCCTGCGACCATGATGATGGTCAGCCCGGCAAGGCTGAGCGGATCGGGCCATTGCCCAAAGACAACCAGCCCGATGATCATCGCCGCCAGCAATTGGCTATAGATCAGCGGCGCGATGACACCGGCGGGTGTTGTCCGGTTCACAAGCACCAACAGCATATTGCCGGCTGCCGACCCCAGCGCAGAGATCGTGATCAGGCCGATAAAGGGCAGGGAAAGATTAGGGAGCGATTGAAAGGCGAATGGCATCAGCATGATGGCCCCGATCACCAGTTGCGACAGCAACAGAAAGCGCGGTCGAAAATCACCGGCCAGCCAGCGCGTGGCCACAAGGTAGGTCCCGTGAAAACAGCCTGCCAGAATCGCAAAGCCCATGCCGACGGTCATCCCGAAACCGGGCCGGACCACCAGAAGAACCCCCAGAAAGCTGACCATCAACAGCAATGTACGCGGCACGCTGATCTTTTCCCGCAGCAGAATGGCGGACAGGAAATAGGACACGATTGGTCCGACAAAGAATCCACCAAAGACATTGGCCATCGGTTCGGTTTTCAGCGCGGTCAGGATGCACACGATCCCGCCCACGATCAGCCCCGCACGCAGAGCCAGCCGCCAGTCGAGGATGAGCCGTAGTTCTTGCCGTTGCAGCCCGCAAAACGGTGCCAGCAGCACCGCCGCAAGGGCAAAACGCGTCCAAGCCACGAAAGTCTGTGGAAAACCGGCGCCGGTCAGCACGGTGGCCGCCGCGTCGCCGCCCACGATCAGGAACATCGCCAGCACGACCATGCCGATCACGCGGCCGGAGTAGCTGCCGGTCATGGCCGTGATGAAGACGCTATAGCCCTTCCCCCCGCATCCGCTCTGACCGCCGCCGCAACGCTTCGAGCGTGAACAGCATGGCGGCCGACAGGACGACAAGCAGGGTGGCCACTGCCAGAATCGTCGGGTTGATCTGCTCGCGCAGTCCCGAGAACATCTGGCGCGGGATGGTTCGCTGCTCTGGTCCAGCTAGGAACAATACCAACACGACCTCGTCAAACGAGGTGACAAAGGCAAACAACCCTCCAGAGATCACGCCGGGGCGGATCAGGGGGATGACGACGTCCCAGAACACCTTGACCGGGGACGCCCCGAGGCTGAGGCCGGCAATGAAAAGCGACCGGTCAAACCCGCTGAGCGTGGCTGTGACGGTGATGATGACAAACGGCACACCCAGCGCCGCATGTGCGATGATCAGGCCGGTGTAGGTGCCAACCAGA
The DNA here is from genome assembly GCA_947488175.1 of uncultured Paracoccaceae bacterium. Classification (GTDB taxonomy): domain Bacteria; phylum Pseudomonadota; class Alphaproteobacteria; order Rhodobacterales; family Rhodobacteraceae; genus Yoonia. The sequence continues at coordinate 198,548 of CANKYO010000003.1, read as the reverse complement.
TTGAATTGCGTGTAGAAAAAGAACATGCCAGCGGCGATGATGATCAAAGGCACGATCATCGGGGAGAGCAGCAGCGCCGTGATCAGTCGCTTGTAAGGCATCCAGGGCGAGGCCAGCCCGACCGCTGCAACAGTCCCCAGCAGCGTTGCCAGAATGGCCGCGGCGAAGCCCACGATAAAGCTGTTCTTGATGGCGAGCGTCCATTTCTCGTCATCGAAGATTTCCTTGTACCAGCGCAGCGAATAGGCGTCGGGGTCAAGTGCCAGCATGCCTTCGGTGAAGGTGAAAAAGGGTTCCGCATTGAAAGATAGCGGGATGATCACAAGGATCGGTAGCATCAGGAAGATCAGCACAAGCGCTGCAAACCCGCGCAGGGCGTAGTGCCCGGCGATGTGCCACAGATTGTAGTATTCTGGAAACCGGCCCATGCCCTAGCCCAACTTGATATTGGCCGCGCCGACAAAACGGTCGAAGAGCCAGTAAAGAACAAGGATCAGGAGCAGAAGCAAAGCGCCCAGCGCCGCCGCCAGTTCCCAGTTATTGGATTGCTGCATGTGGAAGGCGATGATGTTGGAAATCATCTGGCCATCCGTACCACCCACAAGGGCGGGGGTGATGTAATAACCGACCGAGATGATGAACACCAGCAATGCCCCGGCGGACAAGCCCGGCAAGCTCATCGGCAGGTAGATGCGGAACCATGCCGCCAAAGGCCTACTGCCCATCGACATGGCTGCGCGCATGTAGCTGCTGTCGATACCCCGCATCACTGAATAAAGCGGCAGGACCATGAAGGGCAGCAGAATATGCGTCATGGCGATGATGGTCGAAAACTGGGTGTAAAGTAGTTCCAGCGGATCATCCCGCAGCCCGAAGGCCTGCAAGGTCGAATTGACGACCCCATTGGTCTGCAACAATGCGATCCATGCCGTTGTGCGTACCAGAAGTGAAGTCCAGAAGGGTAACAGCACGAACACCATCAGCGCATTGCTGAGGCTGGTGGACGTGTTGGCCATGAAGTAAGCCAGCGGATATCCCAAAAGCACAGTCGCCACCGTGATGATCAGCGCCATCCACAGGGTCTTGGTATAAAGTTTGACGTAGATCTGCGTGTCGCGCGCCTGAATTTCGCCCGCGCTTCCGCGTTCAAGGTCAAGAGAGGTCAGGTAGTAATCCAGCGAATAGGCGCGCCCCGCATCCTTGATCGCGCGCCATGTTTCGGGTTCCGCCCAGCGGTCATTGGCGTCGATCAGCAGGGCCGGACCGTTCGCGGCGAGTTCGGCATCATCGACGCGACGCACTGCGCGGGCGGTGGATTTTACGACGCTCGACATGCCCGGCAATGCCCGGTTGATTTCATCCGCGAGCCTGCCGGATGTGCGGTCATTTGCTAGGCGCTTCAGATCAATGGCAAATTGGGTCAGCACCGCGTCGGAGGGGCTTTCGTCACTTTGTTCCCATTCCTGCAATGCCACCAGCGTATCCGGCAAAAGATCGGCAACCGTCGGATTGTAGACACTGCGGTACAGCATCGTGGTGATTGGGGCCACGAATGAGAACAGGATGAATATCAGCAGCGGGGTTACAAACAAAAACGCCTGCAGCCGCCGCTTGCGGACCTCGCGCGCGGCACTGCGCGCGTCATCGCGGTTCAGGCCCGGTGCTAAGGGCTTTTGTGCAAGTGTTGCTGTGTCGGTCATTGCCGTCGGATATCTTTTGGTCAGGGGCATCGCGCGGCTGGTCGCCGCGCGATGTCGTTTTCAGCGCCTTATTGCAGCAGCCATTCGTTGAACTTTTCGCCCAGCGTTTCGCCGTAATCCGCCCAGAAGATGCCGTCGGCCTTCAGGCCCACGTCAAGATGCGCGGTCGGCAGATCCTGCTTGATGGCTTCGGGCAGCAATGCCTGGGCCGAGCGGCGAGTAGGGCCATAGGCCACGTCCTGCATGCCAGACAGCGGCACCGTCCGCGTGGCGAAGGAAATGAATTCCATTGCCTTTTCCATGTTGGGTGTGCCCTTCATGATCGCCCAAACATCAAGGTCATAAACATGGCTGTCCCAGACGATGGTGAAGGGCGCGCCTTCATCCTGAATGGCCGCAAAGATCCGGCCGTTGGCGGACTGCACCATCTGTGCGCCACCGTCATTCAGTAGAACGGGTGCCTGGCTCCAGCTGTCATACCAGACGATGTCGTCCTTGATCGTGTCCAGCTTGGCGAAAGCACGCGCCTGACCTTCTTCGGTCGACAGAACCTCGTACACTTCTTCCATCGGAACACCATCGGCGATCAATGCCCATTCCATGTTCACCTGGGGCCGCTTGCGCAACCCGCGCTTGCCAGGGAAGTTTTCGGTGTCAAAGAAGTCCGCGATTGTCTGCGGGCCTTCACCATTGGCGTTGTTATAGGCAAAGACGATGGACCAGACGATGTTGCCCACACCGCATTCGTTTGCCAGCGCCTCGGGGATGAAATCATCGGCGGCAGCCGCCCCGTCATCGCCAGCTGGCAGGACAGACTGGTCGATGACTTCCAGATAGCCCTCAGCGCAGGCGCGTTCGAGGTCGATCACCTCGATATCGACGACGTCCCATTGAATATTGCCAGCCTCGACCTGTGCTTTCATCTCAGCCACGCCGCCGCCGTAATCCTCAAACAGGATGTTCGTGCCGGTCTCGGCCACGAACGGGTCAATCATGTGTTCCTTCTGGGCAGCACCGTAGGCCCCGCCAAAGGACGTCACCGTCAGGTCCTGGGCCGATACCGAACTCGCGCAAAGCGCGAGGGCCGCAGCACCAGCCATCAATTTCAGATGTCGCTTCATCATTCTCTCCTTGTTCGTTCCGGGTGTTTATCAGGGCCCCGGTTTTCCCCGTTCGACCGCACCCTCAGGTGGCAGCCGGAAATGCAATACAGTCTGATGTCAACCACAGCAGTTTGCCATCCTGCCCATCGCTGAATTCAGGCGCAGACAGGTCGTTGAGCATCTTGATGACGATATCCGTGCCATCAGGCAGACGGAAATAGTAACGGATGAAGTCACCCACATAGATGCGCGAAATGAACCGCGCGGTCATTTCATTGTCATGCGCGTGGGTTGTCGGATGGATAAACAGCTTTTCCGGTCTGACAGAGACCTGACAGGACGCACCTACGACCAACCCGTCAGAGGTTTGCGCAATCACCGTTGCCCCACCCGGCACAGTCACATGCGCCAAACCATCACTGATCCTTTCGACCTGTCCTTTGATGAAGTTATTTTCACCAATAAAATCAGCGACAAAGGCATTCGAAGGTCGTTCGTACAATTCAGCAGGTGCCGCGCATTGCTGAACAATGCCGTCATTGAACACGGCAATCCGGCTCGACATTGAAAGTGCCTCGGCCTGATCATGGGTCACGTAGATCACGGTAAAGCCCAGTTTCTTGTGCAGCCGCGTGATTTCATACTGCATCTGTTCGCGCAGGTTCTTATCAAGCGCACCCAGCGGTTCATCCATCAGGATCAGCGTCGGCTCAAAGATCATCGCCCGGGCAAGCGCGACCCGCTGACGTTGTCCGCCCGACAGTTGCGCCGGGAATCGGCTGCCGAAATCCTCAAGCTCTACCAGAGCCAGGTATTCGGCCACCCGTGCCTTGATATCCGCCTTGGACATGTTTCTGACGGTCAGCGGATAGGCCAGATTCTGGGCCACTGTCATATGTGGAAACAGCGCGTAGTTCTGGAACACCATGCCGATGTTACGCAGGTAGGGCGCGGTTTTGTTGATCGATTTGCCTTCGATGGCGATCACACCAGATGTGACGCTTTCGAACCCGGCCAGCATCATCAGAACAGTCGTCTTGCCTGATCCGGATGGGCCCAGAAGGGTGATGAATTCGCCCTGCTGGACATCAATATTGAAGCCTTTGACCACCAGCGTTTTCTGGTCATAGCTCTTTTTGACATCATCGAATTTCAGAAAAACATCAGACTTAATGTCTGTCATCGGAAATCATCCCGTCCCTTTGGCCGCCCTGTTTGAGCGTCGCCAAAGCACACCCCACTCACCAAATGGAGTTAATCAGCCAATGTGAGGTTTGACAACTCCGCAATAGCGATTGGAACGAGGGAAAGGAAAACCGGCTTGGGGCTACCCCAAGCCGGTCGCTGTTTTGCAAATTACCGCCTCAGATGTTTCCGGCGTTCATCTCTGCGGCGATGTGATCCGCCTGCCGGATCGCAAGCGCCACAATCGTCAGGGTCGGGTTTTCAGCAGCCCCGGTGGTGAACTGGCTACCGTCGGAGACAAACAGGTTCGCCACGTCATGCGTCTGTCCCCATTTGTTGACAACCCCGTCACGCGGGTTTTCGGACATCCGGTTCGTCCCAAGGTTATGGGTCGATGGATAGGGCGGCGTCGGGAAGACCCGTGTGGCGCCCACGGCCTCGTAAACCGCCATGCCCTGTTTGTAGGCGTGGTTGCGCATGGCGATGTCGTTGGGGTGATCATCGAAATGCACGTTGGGTGCTGGTAGCCCGTATTGGTCCGTTACATCATAGTTCAGGGTAATACGGTTGGTTTCCTGTGGCATGTCCTCGCCCACAATCCACATGCCGGCCATGTTTTCGTAGCTGTCTAGCGCTGTTGTGAATTCACGCCCCCATCCGCCGGGGTCAAGGAATGCCGCCATAAACGGCAGGCCCAGCGCCAGTGTTTCAAGTTCATACCCGCCGACAAAACCACGCGACGGATCGTGCCGCGCTTCATCCTGAATGATCCCGGCCATGGTGGTGCCGCGCCACATCTTCACCGGCTTGTCGAAGGTCGCATAAACCGACCCGGTCATGTGTCGCATATAGTTCCGCCCTACCTGTCCAGAGGAATTGGCAAGGCCGTCGGGGAACAGGTTGGAGGCGGAGTTAAGGAGCAGCCTCGGGCTTTCGATGGAGTTGCCCGCGACGCAGACGATCCGTGCGCTTTGTCGCTGTTCGTTACCATCCGCGTCGGCGTACACAACACCGGTGGCCTTGCCACTGTCGTCATGTTCAATGCGCAGCACATGGGCGCGCTCGCGCACCTCCAGATTGCCAGTCTCTTCGCCTGCGGGGATATCAGTATAGGCCGATGACCACTTGGCGCCCCATTTGCAGCCCTGAAAGCAGAAGCCCGTCTGCTGACAGGCCATGCGCCCGTCATTTTCGGCGGAATTGATCGCCATGCGCCCGGTGTGGACCTCTTTATAGCCCAGCGCCTTTGCGCCCGCTTCGAACACCTTGTAATTGTTGCTGCCGGGCAGACCTGCGCGCCCGCCAGTGCGGGTGACACCAAGCTTGTCCTCGGCCTTGGTGTAGTAGTCGTCCATCTCGCGCGGATCGATGGGCCAATCCAGCAGGTTTGCGCCCTGCACATTACCGTAATTGGTCTTTGCCTTCCACTCGTGATCTTGAAAGCGTAAGGATGCGCCGGCCCAGTGGGTCGTGGTCCCCCCTACAGCTTTCACGATCCAGGCTGGCAGGCCGGAAAAGTCATTGGCGACCCGCCAGTCACCTGACGTGGTGCGCGCATCAAGCCAAGCCAGTTGCCCGAAACTTTCCCATTCATCATTGATGTAATCTTGCGGTAGATACCGCCCGCCTGCCTCAAGCGCGACAACACTCACGCCTTTCTGAGCCAGTTCGTTTGCCAAAACCCCGCCGCCCGCGCCGGTTCCGATGATGACGACAACGCTGTCGTCGCTTAGTTCAAATGGTGCAGCCATTGTTCCGCCCTCCCTCAGATCCAGTTGATGTCGTCAAAGCCGCGGTCGATGTAACCGCCTTGGCTGTAGCTTTCGCCCTCATAGCCAAAAAGCGGCCAGACCGCTTTCTGGTTATAAAGGCCGGTCACCAGCCCGCCGCGCACCATCTGGAAAAAGGCGCTGTTTTCCATGCCCCGCAGAATATCGACGCGGTCGCGTTCCCAGCCTGTATCGACGTAAGAGGGGAAGCCTTGGCCGACTGCTGCCGCATTCAGGGCGGCGATGCCTGCCTCGACCATGTCTTTGGCATCTTCGCTGTCGTAGCCTTTGACCGCTGTGGCATAGTGCTCATCAGCCACATGGTCATGCGGATAGATGTCGCGTGCCATCTGGATCAGCGTGGCCATTGTGGCTGGTTGCAAGTGCGCCACTTCCATGGCCCAGGCCGCCGTGCTGCTGGCAACATAGCTGGTGCCCACGACGAATGCGGTTCCCAAGGCCGCGCTGCGCGATAGCAGGTCGCGCCGTGTTATATGTGATGTTTGGTCTTTCATGGATCTGATCTCCTCCCAAAGTTCAATTCCGTTAGTGGTAGCGGCCCGCCCTTTGCAGGACCTCAATCTGGTATCCGTCCGGATCCTGAATGAAGAAAAACCGGGCCAGCGGTTCGCCGCCTGGGGCGAAATCGACAATCTTGCGCGGCTCATACCCCGCATCCGCCAGGCGCTTGTGCTCGGATTCCAAGTCATCGACGCAAAACGCCAGATGCCCGTACCCATCGCCCAGATCGTAAGGATCAGTGCGGCCCTTATTGATGGTCAGTTCCAGCTCAAAGCTGTTTTCGTGATTGCTCAGGTAAACAAGCGTGAAGCTGTCAAAATCCAGCCGCTCGGCTGCCGTTAGCCCGAAAGCATCTTCGTAAAACCGAACGGAGCGTTCTTCATCCAGAACGCGGATCATTGAATGGATAGCCTTGGCCATCTGGTCCTCCAATCGCTGACTGCTTGTGTGAACAGTCTGCCGAACCACGGCTGGCGACGGGTAGTATCGTGGTACTACATGCGCTGAATTATTCAGCCGCGATCGTTTTGCCCGCTGCAAGGATCTGTTCCTGCTGGATCAGACAAGCGCAGCGCAGAAGCGAGGTAAAATTGGGCGCTTCGCCCCGCAGTTCCAGCACTTCTGCATGAAGTTTGGAGATGAAAGCAGGCGTCGTCATGCCTTCGTGTTGGGCGATACCATCGACAATGCACCAGAAATTTCGTTCCAACCGAATACTCGTGCTTTGACCGTTCAGCCGCAAACGGCGCGTGACCGGGGTGTACCCTTCCGGATCCTGACCTGCAAAAACCTGACACATGAAAGATGCCCCCATTGAATGGAATGCAAATATCTTTGTCCCTTAGCCGGATTTTAGCAATCCCCAGAAGTTGCGGCGCTCATATGCTGAGCACCCATATCTAGGCTGTGGCGAAGAATGTGCCCGCTGCTTGGGCTTATGGACCGTTTTGCCCAGAGCATATGTGCGCCCTCACCCGAGGCGGCTGGATCATGTCACGGACATTCCCGTCAAATGCACTGCAACTTAAACTTAATCTCTGTCTTTCATGGTCCGTGGCGAAGGAAAGTGGGATTCGTCAATGCACCGGCTGCGCGCCATATTTAGATGGGGGACACGCCATATCGATCCAGAACGGCTCTGGATCCAATATGGCTTTGCCTTGCTGCTGACGCTTTGCCTGCTGACGGCCGTTCATTTTGTCAGCGATGCAATCGGGCGACATAGTGACTCTGCCACCGAAACGATCGACGCCAGCGGGCGCCTCGCGGTGCAAAGCCAGCAGATTCTGCTGCTTGCTAAGAATGCGCCAGGCCTTGATGGCGCGGGGCGCGATGCAATGGCGCAGCTGACCCAAGACTTCGAGACGACGTATCAGGTCATTCTTCATTGTGAAATCTGGTCGAGCCAGTTGCAAGATCACTACTATGGTGGCCCCGCCCCACTAAACTCGCTGATCACCGAGTTTGCAGGTCTGGCAAACCAGATGGCCATTCGTCCAGCCGAAGAAAGTCCCGCCATCGTTGCGCGTCTGCAGGAGTTGCACGGCCCGCTAGGAATGTTCGAGGCCCTTCAAACATCGGCCAGCCTGTTCACGGCCCAGTCACGCTCCGAAGCGCTGCGCCTGCAATATATGCTCGACACGATCCTGATCATCTCTGGCGTGGCATTGGTTGTCGTTGCCCTTTTCATTTTTCTGCCCGCCCAACTGATGGTGAAATCGGTCATCAAGGAACTGCGGAACAAGACCGCCGTTCTTTGCAGTTCTCAAAAACAGCTGCGGGACATGAATGATCAGTTGAACCATCTGGTCAGCCATGATGCACTGACGGGCCTGCCCAACAGGGCACATATGTCAGAGTTCATGAACAACCTGATGGACGCGGGCAAGGTCAGAAAATATGGTGTGCTGTTTATTGGTCTCGATGGTTTCAAGGCGATCAATGACACGATTGGACACGAAAGCGGCGATCTGTTGCTGACCTCTGTGGCGGGTCGATTACAGCGTTGCGTTGACCATGACGACCTCGTGGCAAGGGTCGGCGGTGACGAATTTCTGCTCACCACCACGGAACCGCCCGATGATGTCGCAAAGCGTATTCTGACGACCTTCGAGGATCCATTCGGGATCGACGGACGTAACATCACGCTCACCACAAGTATCGGATATCTGACGACATGTTTTGAAAACCGCCAGCCGGATCAGATTTTGGGGAATGCCGCGATTGCACTGCACGCGGCCAAGTCCGGGGGTGGTCGACGGGCGGTCGCCTATTGTCCGCGTCTGGGCGAGGATTCTGCGCTTATGCGACAGCTACAAATCGAGCTGCGCGATGCAATACGGGATGGTCAGATCGAACCCTGGTTTCAGCCGCAGGTCAATCTGGTCGATGGCACATTGCATGGTGCAGAAGTGCTGGCCCGCTGGCGGCATCCGACACGTGGCTTGCTGACCCCCGACCGATTTTTGCCCGCCGCGGAACGTGCGGGCCTGATTGTTGAACTGGACCACGCCATCTGGCAGACGGCGATCCGTCGGGCCGAACGGTGGCAAGCAGATGCTTTATGGCGCCCCAAGATTTCATTGAACGCCGCTCCTGACACAATTGCTGACCCGCATCTGATTGAAAAGCTTCTGAAACGAATTCAGGAGGCATCGCTCGAGTCCGATCAGGTCATTATCGAAGTGCTGGAGACGACGCTGATCGAAAGTGCGGACGATATGGCAGCGATCAATATTGATACGCTTGCCGAATGCGGTATCTCGCTTGAGCTGGATGATTTCGGAACCGGGTATGCGTCCTTGTCCAAGCTGACACAGCTTCCGCTGGCGGGCATCAAGCTAGACCGGTCCCTGATAGCGCCGCTGCCTGATGCCGGTGCTGACAGCGTAGTGCGGGCCATTCTTGCCCTGGCGGCCGAATTGGGCCTTTCGGTTGTAGCCGAGGGAATTGAAGAAGCCGAGCAGGCCGAGCATCTGAATGTGCGCGGCTGCGCAATCGGTCAAGGATATGGATTTGGCAGGCCCATGCCGCCAAATGAGTTTACCAACTGGCTAGGAAAACACGCAAATGAGCAGCTAGTGGCGGGCCGTGCCGCCTGATCGCCGCCGATGCGGGGTTGAGCAATGAAGCCGCAAACCGTATTCCCGACACAGAATATCCCAGAAAGGGGCCTTCCGTGGCAAATCATCTTTATCAAAACGATCTGCCAGATGGGCTGACGCTCGGGCCGATCGTTGCCATCGACTGCGAAACGATGGGTCTGAACCCCCATCGCGACAGACTCTGCCTGATCCAGATGTCCGGTGGCGACGGCAACTGTCATCTGGTCCAGGTCAGCCCCGGTCAAACCGCTGCGCCCAATCTGTGCGCCATGTTGGAAGACCCGAACGTCTTGAAGCTGTTTCATTTTGGCAGATTCGATATCGCTGCCCTGCTGAATGCATTTGGCGTTCTGACTGCACCCGTCTACTGCACAAAAATCGCCTCAAAACTGGTGCGTACATTCACAGACCGGCATGGGCTAAAGGTGCTATTGCAGGACATGGTTGGTGTGGATATCTCCAAACACCAGCAGCAAAGTGACTGGGGAGCCGAGACGCTAACCGACGCGCAGCTGGACTATGCCGCATCCGATGTCCTTTACCTTCACCAATTGAAAGACGCCTTTGATGCGCTGCTGACCCGCGAAGGACGCACCGAGATGGCACAGGCCTGTTTTGATTTCCTGCCGACGCGGGCGAAACTCGATCTGGCTGGTTGGCCAGAGATCGACATCTTTTCGCACTGATGGCCGACCATGCGACATTTCTAGCAGCCGGGCAGCGGGTCATCACAGCCGAAGCCCAGGCACTTTCAACCTTAGCTGAAGGGCTTGGCGAAGGCTTCGGCTCCGCTATTGATCTGCTGATCAATGCCAAGGGTCGGGTGATTGTTTCTGGTATGGGCAAATCCGGCCACATCGCCCGCAAGATCGCAGCCACATTTGCCAGTACCGGAACACCGGCCCATTTCGTACATCCGGCCGAAGCGAGCCATGGCGACCTTGGCATGATCACCAGCGCCGATGTGGTTGTGGCCATCTCGAATTCCGGTGAAGTTCCCGAACTGGCAAATCTGGTCGCGTATACCCGGCGCTTTGATATCCCGCTGATTGGTATCTCCAGCCGCAAGGAAAGCAGCCTTGCCACCCAATCCGACATATTGCTGGAACTGCCGCAACTGGGGGAAGCGTGTAACACCGGCGTTGTGCCCACAACATCAACCACCATGACGCTGGCGCTGGGCGATGCGTTGGCGGTGGCGTTAATGGAGCATCGGGCATTTACCCCCGAAAATTTTCGCGAATTCCACCCCGGCGGCAAACTGGGCGCGCGGCTGTCCAAAGTTGGTGATCTAATGCACAAGGGCGATAACGTGCCGCTGGTCGCGCGCGACACACCGATGGGCGACACGCTTCTCACGATCAGCCAAAAGGGATTTGGGGTTGTGGGTGTGACGGGTGATGATGGCGCCCTGATCGGCATTATCACCGATGGTGACCTGCGGCGTCACATGACCGGGTTGCTGGATCGCAATGCCAGTGAAGTCATGACTGAAAACCCTACAACGATCGAACCCGATGCGCTGGCCGAAAAGGCCGTTTCGATCATGAACGAGCGTCAGATTACCTGCCTTTTCGTGCTGAAAAAGGACGCAAAGCGGCAAGTCGCGGGTATCTTGCACATTCATGATTGCTTGCGTGCAGGGGTGATCTGAAAGATGAGCAGCCGCGACAATTTTCACTCGCAATTGGTGGGCTGGTCCAAAATACTTCTGCCGCTTTTTGCGCTTGGGCTGTTGTCGACATTATTTCTGTTCTCTCGCAACCCCGGTCAACAACCCGACATTCCATTTGCGGAGATCGAAGCGATCGCCCGTGATCAGCGCATCAGCGCGCCGCGCTTTTCCGGCGTGACAGATGACGGCGCAATCATCGCGATATCCGCACATAGCGCCAAGCCTGATCTTACCCGGCCCGACACCGTCAGTATCGACCGCATGGCTATGCGCATGGATAATCCTGATGGAAGCCACATCAATGTGACAGCAACAAGTGGTGAGGTTGATGGGCGCGCCGAGATCGCGCATTTTCTGGGCCTTGCTCGCCTTGTCACATCCACCGGGTACGAGATGGAGACGAACGGTCTGACCGCCAAGCTTGATACAGGTGTTGTCACTTCAAACGGTTTGTTGGAAATCCGGGCGCCATTTGGCGAATTGACGGCTGGGCAGGTTACTTTTCAAGTATCTGCGGAAGATACCGGTCAGCAGATGCTTTTCACCGAAGGGGTCCGGCTGATATACAGACCGCAAGACTGACCAGATGATGTCATCAAAGGAAACCCTCGCCGTGTTCAAGAATTTTGCGCTTGCCGCTATCGTGTTTGTTTGTGGCATTGCCGCGGCGCAGGCCCAGACCAATATCAATCTGGGCGGTGTCACGACAGATAGTACCGACGCGGTCGAGGTGACAGCGGACAGTCTTGCTGTGGATCAGGAGACCGGAACGGCTGTTTTTTCCGGCAATGTTATTGTGGGACAAGGTGAGCTGAAGCTGTCAGCCAGCAGTGTTGAGGTGATTTATGCCGAAGCGAGTGGACAAATTGAGCGACTGATCGCGTCCGGCGGCGTGACCTTTGTGACTGCGACAGATGCCGCAGAGGCGCAAGATGCGGACTATAATCTGGCAGATGGCACTTTGACCCTGACCGGTGATGTCCTGCTGACCCAAGGGGCCAGCGCAATCTCGGCCGAAAAGATGGTGGTAAATGTCACGGATGGTTCTGCCGTGATGGAAGGCCGTGTGCGCACGGTTTTACAGCAAGGCGAGAACTGATGACGGATGCGCCAACACTTACTGTGCAAGATGGCGAGGTTGGCCTGAATATCGTCAACCTGCGCAAAAGCTATCGTAAGCGCCCGGTCATTCGCGATGTAAGTATCGACCTTGGCCGGGGCGAAGTTGTTGCCCTCCTTGGCCCGAACGGATCTGGTAAGACGACCTGCTTTTATGCGATTGCCGGGCTGATCACGCCAGAGGGTGGCAAGGTGATCATTGATGGTCGCGATGTGACGACATTGCCCATGTACCGCCGGGCAAAGCTGGGGATCGGATATCTTCCGCAGGAAATGTCGATTTTCCGCGGTATGAATGTTGAAGACAACATCATGGCAATTCTCGAAATTGCGGTGGATGACCGCCACAAACGCCGCGAACGGCTGGAAGAACTGTTGTCGGAGTTTTCTATCGAACACCTGCGCCGGGCATCCGCGATGGCCCTGTCCGGCGGCGAAAGGCGGCGGGTCGAGATTGCCCGTTGCTTGGCGGCGGGTCCGAAATATGTGCTTTTGGACGAACCGTTCGCAGGGGTTGACCCCATCGCGGTCGGCGAAATCCGGCATCTGGTTGCAGACCTCAAGAACCGCGGCATCGGCGTGCTGATCACCGACCACAACGTGCAGGAAACACTGCAAATCGTTGATCGCGCCTACATCCTGCATGATGGCAAAGTCCTTATGAGTGGGACAACCGACGAAGTCGTGCAAAACGAAAATGTTCGGCGTGTATATCTGGGCGACAACTTCCGCGTAAATTGAATCAGGCCAGAATGATGCTGACTGCATCATTGACAAACAGCCCCGTTCTGTCGCCAAATGAAGAGGATGACTGGCCCGCTCAACTTTTCCCCAATCGTGCCGCAGAAATGCCTGCATACCGAGGGAACATCAGCGACACGGGACGTTATCGTTTTCCAATAGTATGACGTATCGTCCGCAATTGCGGGCTATTCGCTACGTCGTCAGACAACACATAGGAGAAACGATGCGGTATCAAATCAGTGGTAAGCAAATCGACATCGGCGAAGCATTGCAGACACATGTCAAATCGGAAATGGACGAAATCCTGAGCAAGTATGCCGGGCGTCCAACCGAGGCCTACGTCGTGTTTTCGAAGTCGGGCCATGAATTCAACTGTGAAGCGGTCGTTCATCTTTCCACGGGTTTGACAGCGCAGGCGACCGGCCGCGCGGCCGAAATTTATGCGGCGTTCGACAGCTGCGGCGAAAAGATGGACAAGCAGTTGCGCCGGTATAAACGCCGCCTGAAAGACCACCACAGGGAACGCTCGCAACCCGTTGCACTTTCCGACGCAGGTTCTTATATCCTCGAATCAAGGGATGAGTCGGAAGAGGCCGCCGAAGATAGTGTGAACGCCATGATCGTGGCCGAGATGGAGACGAAAATCCCATCGCTTTCTGTTGGTGAGGCTGTCATGCAAATGGAAATCGCAAGTGCGCCAGTGCTTGTATTCCGGAACGAAAAACATAGCGGAATCAATGTCGTCTACAGAAGGGACGACGGAAACATTGGCTGGATCGATCCCCGGGCGACGGGTTGATCCATAGATGACTGTGAGAGAAGTGACTTATGCAACTTGTTGATATTCTTGGGGCCGGCGCGGTTAAGACAATCGCCTCGTGCACGAGCAAGAAGCGCCTCTTTCACGATCTGGGTGAGCTGGCCGAAAGCTGCTATGATCTAAACCCGACATCAGTCATTGATGCATTGATCGAGCGCGAAGGACTGGGCCCAACGGGTGTCGGACATGGCGTTGCGCTGCCCCATGCCCGGCTTTCCGATATCGACAGTGTCAAAGGTATTTTTCTGCGCCTTGAAAAACCCTTGAGCTTTGACGCCGTTGATCGGCAGCCCGTTGATCTGGTTTTCGCGCTGCTCGCCCCGCAAAATGCTGGCGTTGAACATCTCAAGGCGCTTGCGCTTGTATCACGAACCCTGCGTGATCAGGCCGTGTGTGCGAAGTTGCGCGCAAATAGCGATGCGGCAACGCTGCATACGATCCTGACAGAAGTTCACGCAACGCAAGCCGCCTGAGTTAGACCCAACCGGCAAACCCGAACGCCAGGTAGTCCCGGGCATATGCTTCTTGTGCAGCCTTTTCTATGGCTGCATCATAAACCTCCGCAAGCAATGTTGTCTCGACATCCTCGTCTGGTGGCATCACTGGAAGGTTGTTGAGGCCGACCTGCGATCCTAGAAAATCCAGATCATTAACCAGGCGCTCCTCGCGCAGGATCACATCAGGCAAACCAAACTGCGCCATACCCTGTAGTACCGAAAGCTGGCTGGCCCATGCCGGATCAATGCGGACCGCTGTTTGCGCAGATAAGTTGTGCTTCAAGAAGACCAGAAAGGCCAGAAAGGCATTGTGGTGCGCGTTGATATCGTACCCTTTCAGGTTTCGCTTCAACAGCGGCTCTTGCGGTATGGGCAGCTTATGGACCTTGCGTAGCGTCTCGCGAATTTTTGGAAAGTTGCGGGGCCCGTCAAACAGCACATGGGTGCAAAACGCATGATGCGCTCGAACAACCGGGTGCCGCAAAACGGCAAAACTGCGGTGGCCGGCATGATCACGTTTCCATTGGCGTAATGTCTTCTGTGTGAACTTGGTTTTCAGTGCCGAACGCGATTTGCCGTCGACTGCTGCCAGCCAGTCACCCACCCGGTGATCCAGCCCGCCGCGCAAGGGCAGATACAAAAGTCCACTTTCCGGTGCAGCCATATAGGCGGGGATCATGGGCCCGCGACGCGGCTCGAAATTTGGTGTTCGGTTCAGGTTGAAACGATCCAGCCGCGCCAGGGCAGCCTCCATATCTGCCGGGTTCACCACCTTATCGATCGACGCTTCGGGGTTTTGCTTTTTCAGTTTCCGGTCGAGAGATGTGAGACGGTCGTGACAACCCAGAAATGACGCCAGACCATTCATCACCTCCACATCAGACAGGTCGTCATAGGCCAGATAGAATGCCGTTTGGCCTGTCCTCTGCAGGTGATTTAGCAACTGCGTCTGAAACAGCTGCACCCGAGCCAGAAATGTCTCGAACTCATCAGCGTCGAAATGCACATGCTCTGACTTGGCGTGGGTCGCGTTGGTCAGTTTCCATTGCCCCGTCGCCTTGGCGATTTTCCAACTGACGAAACTGTCGATCGGATTTCGAGTCAGGATGACTTTGGCGCATCGTGGGTCAGCAAGACAGATTTCAAGCGCGCGTGGATCGTGATCACCAAAGAACCGAAATCCTGCCAGACCATCGGCGGCCTTGATCGCATTGATCAGGGCACCGGGATCGCCTTCGCGCCGCTCCAGCGTAATGCCCAGAATATTGTCAACTTGCGGGTAACCGATAAAGCTGGGGTTGAACGCCTCACCGTGACAGGTCAGCCCGTCAAAATGGTTGATATTTGCTTCCAGATAGTTGGACCCCGTCCGCATCTCTGCGAAGATGACAAAGTAGTCAAATTTCGACATGGCTAGCGAACCAGATAGGGTTTGCGATGAGGGTGATCATCCGGGCGCACATCGAAATCCGTAGGAAATTCGCCCGTCAGGAAAGGATGCATGCCTTGATTACGCAACTCTTGCAGAAACGCCCCGAAGCCAGACAGATCAACCATATTGGGTACTTCGGTCAGGCGTGGGCGGGGTTGGCCGCTCATCTCATCGACAATGGTTTGCAGCGTATCCATGGGTGATCGTACAAATTCAGCGAGCGTCTGGACCCTCACCCGTGCCTTAGCGAATGGTGACCGCAGGATCTTGAGCTGTTTGTGCTCGATGCGTTGCAGCCGTGCGGCCTCCCGACGGATATCGGAAAAGGTCTGACGCGCACGAAACAGCGGGATGATCCATGCCCCGGCCACAACCGTAATGCGTGCATTGGTATCTTTGGCGATCATCCAGTTGATGGTTTGTGTGTCTGTCGGCCCAAACTGAAAGGCCTGATGCGTCCCTCGCGTGTTCCACAATAGATTGGTCAGAAACATCTTTGCATTGTAGTCGCGCAAGGTCGGGTCATCAGACAACCCGCCGATATACACGCTGCTTTGGTCGGCAAAGTGAGCGCGGTCAGGCGCGTAAAGATGTCCATGTACGTCCGCGCCGGTCTGATTGGCGAGCCAGGCCTCAAACCCCTCAAACGTTTCCGCCAAGCCTTGCAGTACCGAATAGGGCCCAACCGTCACGGCGTTCTCACGATCAATCGTCGGGAAACGGCTTTGCATATACAAACCGGGCCGTCCCCTGGTTCTCCGATCAACCGCATTGGAAAAAACGCGGTCCACCGAGCTTGGGTTAGGTTCTACCAAACCTTTCACGCTGTTCAGAGGTTCTGGAAAAGCGTCATAAAGTTTCGAGGCACGGTGCCAGATTTTACGTGCCACAAAGCAGCCAGAGCGCTGAAGCATCGCCAGATGATCATCATAAAAGATATGTGGTTTGCCCTGATAGTCGAACTTCGACAGGGTAAGTGAACGGCTTTCGATCTTGGTGGAGTGCAGTCGCGCCATTGTCTGGAAATAGCTTTCGTCGGGAATCCAGACCTTGCGGAAATAGCGATCATGGGCGGGACGTTTGGGATCTTTCAGAATCGCGCTGAGCGTCTGGCGTGTCAGGCACCACCATTGTGATCCCATGTGAGGGATCACGCCATCGGGAATCCTGCGCCTGAACCTGATCAGCTGCTGCAGTTTGACATAGAGGTCAAAAATCTTGCGATGCCGCCGCCAGGAAAACGGAAACCGCAGCGTAAACCGCTCTTTGTCAAGCCCACCAACTGTCCAAGGGACATCAGCGGTGGTGGAACTTTCGATGAAATCTGTCTCGGGCCGCGCATCAAGATATGCGCAAAGCTCTGACACTGGACGCAGCGGCAAACAGGCCCCTGAGGCCAGATAGACATGACGTACCTTCGGGAAACTGTCCAACAACTGTGTTGCGGCGTCCTGCGTGGCGGCCACCAGCGCCCATGTACCCCAATCACATGTGTGACGGCGCGAAAACTGCACGGTTTCAAGATCTGATAGCGCATCAACAAAGCTGGCATACTGCTTTGGCCCCACCTTGCGATCCACATGCACGACGACCGGGCAACCGCCATCGACCCAATGCCGGATTGCCTGTTCGGCCCGGTCCAGCGCCGTATGCACCAGCATGATCACCCCGACGCTCATGCCCAGTTTCCCTTTGACATCAGGCCAAGGCCCTCAAGCTGCCGCCAGTTCAGATACTGCGCGCTCCACTTTGACCAGAGGTCGGCCTCTTGTTCGGGTATATCGGCGTAGCGTCGGTATTCGTCAGCTCCGCCGTAATGTTCACCGCGCGATGCCTCTTCTTTGGCCCGGTCACCGAATGTGTTCAGGAACTTGGCGTGCAGCAGAACGCCCGATGTCTTCTCTCCGCCTTGCTGATCGTAGACCAAGTTCAGACCGCGCGGCAGGATCATATGGGTGGAGCTGACATAGGTATAACGACGGCTCCACTTCACGAATGGTACTTTATTCAAAGCGGGTGCTTTCTCAGGATTATCCGCGAAAAAGGCACGCGCGCGCGGTCCACCCTGTATCCAAAGGTTCCGCATCCGTTTGTTGCGGCTGATCGTATAGTTGCCTGTGTCGAACCAATCGGCAATCTGCAATGGGTCCATACCGCGCTCATACACCGCCTGACTGACGGGTCCTTTCGGGTACATATCCAGCATAATGGTGCCGAATGATCGGACATCAGACGCATCCAGCCAGTCGCCCAGCGCCGCCAGCGGGCGGGTGTCGCAGAACGGATAGACAAAAAACTCGTCCACATCGACGGTCAGCGCCCAATGCCCATGGGCATAGCGCCATTGCAGATATGTCAGCCAATCCATCCCAAAGCGGGAATTGCCATAGCCGGCCTCGGTTGACCAAAGCGATACGTCAGGTTGTTCTGCGGCGAATGCAGAACCGCCATCGCTGCCACCGTTATCGACCATCAGAAAGTGATCGACACCCAGATTGCGGTAATACTCGAAGAAGTAGGGTAGACGGATATCTTCGTTTCGAAAGGTGCAAAACAGCAGGATATCACCGGGTTTGATAGTTGTTGTCCGGTTCTGCACAACCGACAACTCGCGGCGCTTACGAAAGGCACGAAACTTCCACCGTTTGCGCTGCAGTCGCAGCATGTATGACGTAAAGACTGTCAAAAAATCGTCCCGTTTCGCCCTGTGGCTATCGACATCCTATCAGACCCAGTGTCCCTTTGACATCAACCTGAGGTCTACAAGCCGTTGCCAGCCCTCGTAGCGGCAAGCGCCCGGGTGCCAAAGATCGGGGTTCTGCGCCAGGGCTTCGTGGTATTGTACATAAAGCGCGCTGTTTTCAAAGTGTTGTCGACGCAAAAGTTCTTCTTCGGACTTTGCAGTTATGCTGTTGAGAAACTTCGTATGAAGCAGGGCGCCAGTGACGCGATCATCCTCACTGCACCCGAACACATCATGCAACCTGCGCGGTAGCAGTTGGTGAGTGGAACTGACATAAGCATAACGCCGATGCCACTTGACCAATGGGGTCTTATTGAGGGTAGGCGCGCGCGTCGGTTCATCCTTAAAAAACACACGATCCCGAACCCCACCTTGTATCCAAAGATTGTCGTAAACCGGATGCCACTGCGATCGATGATTGTCATGGTCGAAATAGGGAAGGGCCTGCACCGGATTGTCGCCCGGTGCATAGGCGTGGTCAGCGACTGGTCCCTTTGGATAGAGATCAATCATCAGGGCACCGAATGACACCCGTTTCCGTTCATCCAGCCATCCGACTAACTCCGGCAGTTTCCTATCCGTATGGTGTGGATAGATCAGCAACTCATCAGCATCGACCGTCAGACACCAATGCCCGTGGCCAAACCGAAACTGCAGCCACCCCAACCAGTCCATCCCAAAGCGGGCCAGGCGGTAGCTATCATCGGTAACCCAAAGCGATACATCGGGTTGCGCCGTCAGGTGTTCAGCAGTGCCATCGTCACTGCCATTGTCCACAAACAGGAAGTGACCAACGCCAAGGTCGCGATAGTGCTGTAGGAAATAGGGTAGCCGCAGCATTTCGTTTCGGACGCAACAAAAGGCTAGAATGTCGCCTGCCGCTATTTCGCCCGTCCGGTCCATCTGCACAGCAAGCTGCCTGCGTTTGCGCAGAATGCGAAACAGCAATCGCCTGCGTTTCCAACGCAGGCGATAGGCGAGCTTAAATTCAGCAAGGGCCCCCCTGCGCGGTTTGGGACCAGATGCGAACAAGGGTTATTGTGCGGCCTTGTCGACCGATACCATTTCAGTCAGGTAACCATACAAGTCGTCGCGCAATTCGTCCCGCGCGAGGGCAAAGGCCACCGTCGCCTGCAGGAAACCAGCCTTGGACCCGCAGTCAAAACGTTGCCCGTCAAACCGGAACCCAAACACATCACGTCCCTGGCTGATCTCAGCCGCGATGGCATCGGTCAATTGGACCTCCCCGCCTGCACCCTTGGTGATATGGGCAAAGTTCTGCATGACATGGGGTGTCAGAATATAGCGACCGATCACCGCAAGGTTCGACGGTGCTGTTCCCTGTTTGGGCTTTTCAACCATGCGGTTTACGGACACCACTGGTCCATCGCCGCCTTTCACATCAAGAATACCGTAAGACGACGTCTTTTCAGGTGCCACTTCCATCGCAGCCACCATGGCACCGCCTGTTTCCTCATACGCCTCTACCATCTGCTGGAGGCAAGGTTTGTCGGCGGCAATCACGTCATCGGGCAGAATTACGGCAAAGGGTTCGTTTCCGATCAGCTTGCTTGCGCAGGACACCGCGTGGCCAAGCCCAAGCGGCTTGTGCTGGCGGATATAGGCGATGGCACCGCTATCCATGTTGGTGGTGCGCAGAATATCCAGAAGTTCGGTTTTGCCCGCGCCTTCCAGCGCAGCCTCCAGATCAGGGGCAAGGTCGAAATAGTCCTCAAGCGCAGTCTTGCCGCGCGATGTCACGAAAATGAAATCCTCGATACCCGCCGCCCGCGCCTCATCAATCGCGTATTGGATCAATGGGCGGTCCACCAGAGTCATGATCTCTTTCGGAACGGACTTGGTTGCCGGCAGAAACCGCGTTCCCAAACCGGCGACGGGAAAGATTGCTTTCGTAACTTTTTTCTTCATCTCTAATCTCTCTTACCAAGGGGCCCGGCGAATGAGACCCCGGTGAAATACAAATGCTCTTTGCAGAATTTCATTAACAATGATCAATACTTTAAGGCATCGTAAGCACAAAAACACCGACAAAATGCGGGATTATGGCCAAAACTGGCCTGACGGTGATCATGCGATGCCCATCTGCTGCATCATACCTTCGATCCGGGGCACATCTTCAGGATTGTTGAGCTCCCAGAACTGCCGCCCCTGGGCCGACACCTCAACGCAAAGCACAGGCGTCCCCCGTTCGAGGAATCGCAATTGTTCTAGGCCTTCCAGTTGCTCAAGCGGGCCGGAGGCCCATGTGGGATAATCCATCAGGGCAGCCGGACGATAAGCATAGACACCCACATGGTGGAAAACTGGCGTTTGCTCGTCATCATCATACTTTCTGGTGGTGAACGGGATGACCTCCTTCGAAAAGTAAAGTGCGGTTCGATCAGTACCAAACACGGCGGTCGTCCCACCGACCCTACCCGCACGACGATCTTCAAGGAAACCATTCAGGGCGCGTCCGTCGGCGCGCAGCACGGGTGTGGCGACCGCTGCCTGCGGGTTGGCCCGCAACCCTGCAACCAGATCCTCGATGAACCACGCCGGGGTCAACGGCGCGTCACCTTGTAGATTCACGACGATATCATAGGCATCGCCAAGATGGCTCAACGCCTCCGCGCAGCGCTCCGTCCCGTTCTGACAAGCATCTGAGGTCATGACAACCTCCGCCCCGAACGCCTCTGCCGCATCTCTGATCCGATCATCATCGGTTGCAACGACAACCCGATCAATACCGTCCACAGCCATTGCCGCGTCCCATGACCGATGGATCAAGCTCTTGTCCTGACCGGTGGTCCCGCGCAGGTTGACCAGTGGCTTACCGGGATAGCGTGTCGATGCGTACCGTGCCGGGATAACGATCAGAACAGCCATCACGGTTTCTCCAATGTGACACCCGGCGATGTGGCAATGAAGAACGGGTTCTCAAAACCCGGCTTGCCGTACATCAGGGGCGCATGATCATCGAAGCGCACGACATCACCACCTGCACCTCTTAACACCGCATGACCTGCAGCGGTGTCCCACTCCATCGTGCGGCCAAGACGTGGGTACAAATCCGCCTCGCCCGTCGCGACCAGACAGAACTTCAACGAAGACCCGGCGCTTTTCATATCAGCAACCTTGTATCGGCTGATGTAATCATCAGTGGCCTGATCGCGATGCGATTTCGACGCCACAACCAACAGCGCATCGTTATCGGGTCTGGAAACCTGCAATTCGGTCAGTGAACCAACGGATCGCTGATCAAATGGGCCAGCCTCCTCGACCGCCTTGCCTTCGGACAACGTGTAGAACATACGAGATTTCGCAGGGGCATAAACAATGCCACGGATCGGAACGCCGTCAGTAACATAGGCGATATTGACGGTAAAATCGCCGCGCCGCTTGATGAATTCCTTGGTGCCGTCCAGCGGATCAACGATCAGGAATGCGCTGACATTCTGAGCGTGGGTCGCTGCCTGTTCTTCGGTCACAAGCGGGATGCCGGGAAAAGCCGTGCGCAGACCCTCGCTGATGATCTGATCAGCCGCTTCATCGGCTGCGGTAACGGGGCTGTTGTCACTTTTTGATCGCACATCAAAGTCGGGCGACTGATAAACATCCATGATTGCATCGCCAGCCTTGAGAGCCAGATCGCGCATAACCTGACCCATGTGGTCAAAATCCAACTTTTCCATCTCCAAGGCCCCATGTTCATTGAAAATAAGCGCTTTTCCCCTTATGGTCGGGCGTCAGGTAAACGGCAAGCGGTCAGCGCAGGCTTCGGCAATCCAGTAAGAAAGCACAGATGTTTCAGGCGGCAACACGAACGAACAAGATGCGGGGGGCGGTCAGTTTACTGGAACTGATCTATTTCAGCATTGTGCGGTCGCTTCGGCAGTCGCATCGGAACGCTGTCATCGGCCTGCTGATCAACATGATGCAGGCGGTTATTATGGTTGGCGCCTTCTTCGTGATGTTTCAGTTGCTCGGCTTGCGCGGCGCCGCGTTACGGGGCGATTTCCTGCTTTACATCATGTCTGGCATCTTTGTGTACTTGACGCATATCAAAGCTGTGAATGCGGTGATGAACTCCGAAGGGCCCGCATCGCCGATGATGCAACATGCGCCCATGAACACATTTGTGGCGATATGCGCATCATCGATTTCGTCACTCTATATCCAACTGTTGTCTCTTTTCATCATTTTGACGATCTATCACATAACATTCACGCCTGTTTATATACTGGATCCAATCAGTGCGATGGGGATGTTTCTGTTGGCGTGGTTTTCAGGCTGCGCTGTTGGCATGGTTTTCCTTGGTCTCAAGCCTTGGGCACCGGGACTCGTCAGTATCATCTCGACCATTTACATTCGGGTGAACATGATCGCGTCGGGAAAAATGTTTGTGGCTAACACGCTTCCTTCGTCGAAACTGGTGCTGTTTGACTGGAATCCGCTTTTTCACATCATTGACCAGCTACGGGGATATGTGTTCCTGCACTACAACCCGCATTTTTCATCATGGGAATACGCGTTGAAAGTTGCCATCATCCTGCTGCTGATCGGCTTCATGGGCGAATTCTATACGCGGCGTCACGTGTCAGCCAGTTGGACGGCAGGGCGCTAGACGCGACTTCGTTAACAAACGGTAATCGGCACCTGCAAAAATCCGATATTTTCCTTACGTTCATGTGGAAGCGGCGGTTGCAGGCCCCATTTCCCGTCCCTATATACGCCAAGATCGAAGATCGGGGATAAGCTCCTGATCAGATTCATGTAATAGGCGCGGGTGCCGAAACGGGTTCGCGCTGCTCAAACCGCCTGAACTAGAGGGATTTGAAAAATGGCCAAAGTTATTGGTATCGACCTGGGAACGACCAACTCCTGTATCGCCATCATGGATGGCTCCAAACCTCGTGTCATCGAAAACGCCGAAGGTGCGCGGACGACACCATCTATCGTAGCTTTCACTGACGATGAACGTCTCGTCGGTCAGCCTGCCAAACGTCAGGCCGTCACCAACCCCGAAAACACCATCTTTGCGGTAAAGCGTCTGATCGGTCGTCGGTTCGACGACAAAGACCTCGCCAAAGACAAGAAAAACATGCCGTTTGCTGTCATCGATGGCGGCAATGGCGACGCATGGGTCGAGGCCAAGGGTGAGAAATACTCCCCCAGCCAGATCTCTGCATTCATTCTTGGCAAGATGAAAGAAACCGCCGAGACATATCTTGGCGAAGATGTGACGCAAGCCGTCATCACCGTACCTGCCTATTTCAATGACGCTCAGCGTCAGGCGACCAAAGACGCCGGTAAGATCGCGGGCCTTGAGGTACTGCGTATCATCAACGAGCCGACTGCTGCCGCGCTGGCTTACGGCCTCGACAAGAAAGACAGCAAAAC
Organism: uncultured Paracoccaceae bacterium; assembly: GCA_947488175.1. Lineage (GTDB taxonomy): Bacteria > Pseudomonadota > Alphaproteobacteria > Rhodobacterales > Rhodobacteraceae > Yoonia. The sequence goes on along the minus strand of CANKYO010000003.1, from coordinate 174,732 downwards.
CATCGCCGTTTATGACCTTGGTGGTGGTACGTTCGACGTGACCATCCTGGAAATTGATGACGGCCTGTTCGAAGTGAAATCTACCAACGGGGACACGTTCCTGGGTGGTGAAGATTTCGACATGCGCATCGTCAACTATCTGGCTGACGAGTTCAAAAAGGAAAACTCGGTCGATCTGACCAAGGACAAGATGGCGCTGCAGCGCCTGAAGGAAGCGGCTGAAAAGGCGAAGATCGAACTGTCCTCGTCCTCCAGCACCGAAATCAACCAGCCGTTTATCTCGATGGGCTCAAACGGGCAGCCGCTGCACATGGTCATGAAGCTGACCCGCGCCAAGCTGGAAAGCCTTGTATCCGATTTGATCAAGCAGTCGATCAAGCCGTGTAAGGATGCCATCAAAGACGCAGGCCTGTCTGTCAGCGACATTGATGAGGTGGTTCTGGTCGGTGGTATGACCCGGATGCCGAAGGTGAAGGAAGAAGTTGCCAAATTCTTTGGCAAGGAAGCCCACCAGGGTGTGAACCCCGATGAAGTGGTCGCTATGGGTGCTGCCATTCAGGCCGGTGTTCTGCAGGGTGACGTGAAAGACGTTGTTCTTCTGGACGTGACGCCATTGTCGCTGGGCATCGAAACGCTGGGTGGTGTCTTTACCCGCTTGATCGACCGCAATACGACAATCCCGACCAAGAAGTCGCAAGTCTTCTCGACTGCCGAGGACAACCAGAACGCCGTAACACTGCGCGTGTTCCAGGGTGAGCGGGAGATGGCAGCCGACAACAAGATGCTCGGTCAGTTCAACCTCGAAGATATCCCACCAGCCCCACGCGGCATGCCGCAAATCGAGGTGACTTTCGACATCGACGCTAACGGCATCGTTGAGGTCGGCGCCAAGGACAAAGGCACCGGCAAGGAACAGAAGATCACCATCCAGGCCTCGGGCGGTCTGTCCGACGAGGATATCGAAGCCATGGTCAAGGACGCCGAGGCAAACGCCGAGGCCGACAAGGAACGCCGTGAACTGGTCGATGCGAAAAACCAGGCCGAAAGTCTGATCCACTCGACAGAGAAGTCGATGGAAGAGCATTCGGACAAGGTGGACCCGACTACGATCGAAGCGATCGAGTTGGCTATTGCCGCGCTCAAGGACGATCTGGAAGCCGACGATGCGAAGGCCGACAAGATCAAATCGGGCATCCAGAACGTGACCGAAGCTGCCATGAAGCTCGGCGAAGCGATCTACAAGGCCTCTCAGGAAGAGGAAGGCGACGCAGAGCCGCAGGCGCGTGCCGCAGATGAAGCCGAAGACGACATCCTTGATGCCGACTTCGAAGATCTGGACGACGAAAAGCGCGGCAACTAAGGCGGTAAACCGCAAGGGATATGACCGGCCCACATACCGGGCCGGTCTTTTCCGTTCCCAAAGGGGAAGAGTATCATGGCAAAACGTGACTATTATGATGTGCTGGGTGTCGCCAAAGGTGCTGATGCCGCAACGATCAAAAAAGCCTATCGGGCAAAGGCGAAAGAACTTCATCCGGACCGCAACTCCGACAATCCAAATGCAGAAGCGCAGTTCAAAGAGGCGAATGAAGCTTACGAAGTCCTGAAAGACGAGAACAAGAAAGCCGCGTATGACCGGTATGGTCACGCCGCGTTTGAAAACGGCATGGGCGGCGGTGGCGGGCCGCGCGGGCAGCAAGGCGATTTTGCCAGCGCGTTCTCGGATGTGTTCGACGACCTGTTCGGCGATTTCATGGGTGGCCAACGCGGTGGCCGCCGCAGCGGGGCTCAACGCGGCAATGACCTACGCTACAACCTGCGTATCAATCTTGAAGATGCTTATTCAGGCATGCAAAAGACCATCACAGTGCCGACATCTGTTGGCTGTGACGCCTGCAATGGTACAGGTGCCGAAGGTGGATCAGAACCACAAACCTGCCCCACATGTAACGGCATGGGCAAAGTGCGCGCGCAACAAGGTTTCTTCACCGTCGAACGTACCTGTCCGACATGTTCCGGCATGGGACAGACCATCAAGAACCCGTGCAAAACCTGCCATGGCGCTGGCCGTGTCGAAAAAGAACGGTCGTTGTCCGTCAACATCCCGGCTGGCGTTGAAACCGGCACACGGATCCGGCTGGCTGGCGAAGGCGAGGCAGGGATGCGCGGCGGGCCAACCGGCGATCTCTACATCTTTATCGAGGTGAATAGCCACGCGCTGTTTGAACGGGAAAGTACAAACCTGTTCTGCCGGGTGCCAGTTTCCATGGCGACGGCGGCGTTGGGCGGCGAAATCGAAGTGCCAACCATCGACGGTGGACGTAGCCGGGTGAAGGTGCCCGAAGGATCGCAATCCGGGCGACAAATGCGCTTGCGTAGCAAAGGAATGCCAGCGCTGCGCGGTGGCGGTTCCGGCGATATGTTCATCGAACTGGCGGTAGAAACACCTGTAAAACTGACCTCACGCCAGCGCGAATTGCTCAAGGAGTTCGACAAGTTGAGCGAAGAAAACAACCCGCAAGGGTCCAGCTTCTTCAAGTCAGTGAAAAGCTTCTGGGATTCGATGAAAAGCTGACATTAACGCGCCGGTAACCAAACCCTCGGCAAAGTGGGGCCATGTCTCACTTTGCCGAATCCCGATCCTTGTTTGCTGATCATGATGACGTCGCCATTGTCACGCCGATACCAACGGGCCGCACGCCGTCCTATATGCGCGATCACAGAAAACGCCTGCGTGAACGGTTCATGGCCGGTGGCGCGACGGCTGTACTCGACTACGAGCTTCTGGAACTGGTCCTGTTCCGCGCAATCCCCCGGCAGGATGTCAAACCCCTTGCCCGCGCACTGATTGAGCGGTTCGGCGACTTCAATCGTGTTTTATCGGCCCCTATCGCCCAACTGAAACAGATCAAGGGCGTCGGCGACTCGGTCGTTGTCGAATTGAAAGTGGTTGAAGCTGCAGCACACCGGCTGGCGCGCGCCAGGGTGATGAAGCGGCATGTGGTTTCAAGCTGGGATGCCCTGCTGGATTATTGCCATACGGTGATGGCACATCGCGACATCGAGCAGTTTCGCATCCTTTATCTGGATACAAAGAACGTGTTGATCGCGGATGAGGAACAGGCGAAAGGCACGCTGGATCATGTGCCCGTCTACCCGCGGGAGGTGGTCAAACGCGCCCTTGAATTGAACGCGGCATCCATCATTCTGGTTCACAATCATCCATCGGGCGATCCTACACCATCCCAGGCTGACATCCAGATGACTGCGCAGATCGACAGTGCGGCCAAAGCGCTGGGAATTACGGTTCACGATCACCTGATTGTCGGAAAATCCTGTGAACTCAGTTTTCGGGCACAAGGGTTGTTGTCTTAACGGGCGGCCAGCGTCAGCGTGTCAAACAAATCCGGCCGCATGAATGACTGGCCAACCGTGTCGCAGCCCGGCATCTGGATCTCGAACGCGCTGGAGGCCAGATATCCGCCCGCATTGGTACGGATCCCTTTCACATCCAGCTCTCGACCGCAGTTTTCCTCGGTTACTGCCGCCCCGACCTGAAGCTTGATCTGACCATCGCGGCTGACCAGGCCAGTGGGATAGGTATAGACCTCTGCCCAATACGGAATCGTCGCGTTCGATGTGCCAAGCCGCGTCATGAACCCGCGTTCGCCATCATGCGCAAGTTCCGGACTATGGGTCGATGCGGACCAGATATGACCGGGATCGCCAATTGTCGCGCCGAATTCCATCGCATGAAGCTGCAAGTTGCCAGTACCGCGCCATTGCAGGATTGCGCGATCAAACATATCGGCGTCCGGCACATGAACGGTTGTGCGCGCCTCTTCGATGTTGTCAACGGTGACGACAAACGTAGCTGAACTGCTTAGCGCCGGAACATCCAGTGCCAGACCACCCACGTCATCGGTCCGGGCCGAAAACATCATCTGCTCGTGCCAGACCACAAGTTCGGCATTAGGATGGCAGGGCGATTGAAGCGTCAGACCGACCATCGCCGCAAAACGCGGTTCAGCGATCAGATCGGTTTCACAACTATCCAGCGGCGAAGCAGGCATAAAACTGGCCTGCGGCGTCTCCATTTCAGAAAATCGAGCATCGACCGCAATAAGCGCTGCTTCACCTTCAAATTGGTGGATGGCTGGGGCGTCAATGGCGCGAGGCATTCCAAAAATAGCAGCGCCGACGGTATTGGTGGAACTTGTGACACTGTACACCGCGCTAGCCGTCGGCTGGCTGGCCTTGCGCACGGAACGCGTGTCCGACGTCCCGTCACTCTGGACGATGTAGCCGAGCCCCAGAACAATTGTCGCCGTTGCGATTGCTGTTACGCCATAGCGCATAAGGGACATACCCAACTCCCACGTGTACCCTCTCCTGCGGCTCATCGCAGCAAACGGTGGCCCTAGCACGACGCAATTATGTCAGGTTTCAGGCAAGACGCCCATGGCAATGCTTGAATTTCTTGCCAGAGCCGCACGGGCAGCTGTCGTTCCGGCCCGGATTCCCCCACGTCTCAGGGTTGTTTTCGTCAAACCCGTCGGCGGCGGATTCCGGCTTTTCCAAACTGGGTGCTGCCTGCGCGGCAGCGCGTTGTTGCTGTTCGCGGAACTGCGCAATCAGTTTTGCCTGCTCTTCTTCTGACATCGGGCGGATCTGACCCAGCTTTTGTGTCACATCCACGCGCAACCCGTCCAAAAGCCGTTCAAACAGTTGGAACCCTTCGGTCTTGTACTCGTTCAGCGGATCACGCTGGGCATAGCCGCGGAAACCAACAACAGAGCGCAGATGCTCCAGCGTCAGAAGATGTTCGCGCCATTTCGCGTCAATGGTTTGCAAAAGCAGCTGCTTTTCAATGCTGCGCATGGCATCCGGACCAAAGGCTGCGGTTTTTTCTTCCATGAACTTGTCAGAGGCTTCTTCAAGCCGCTCACGCATCACATCGTCATCAACGCCTTCTTCCTCGGCCCATTCCATGACCGGCGCATCGACACCAACATCGCGGATTACGGTAGCATAGAGTCCTTCGGTATCCCATTGATCAGCATAGCTTTTCGGCGGCATATACTCCGCTACAAGGTCATCGATCACCTGATGGCGCATGTCCTGCACAATCTCGGACAGATCAGACGCTTCCATAATCTCGCGCCGCTGCGAAAAGATCACTTTCCGCTGATCATTCATCACGTCATCAAATTTCAGAAGCTGCTTGCGGATGTCAAAGTTGCGGCCTTCAACCTTGGACTGCGCACGTTCCAGCGATTTGTTCACCCATGGGTGTTCGATCGCCTCGCCCTCTTTCATGCCAAGGCCCGACAGAACCTTGTCCAGCCGTTCTGATCCAAAGATACGCATCAGGTCATCTTCCAATGACAGGAAGAATGACGACCGACCCGGGTCACCCTGACGGCCCGAACGGCCGCGCAGCTGGTTGTCAATTCGCCGACTTTCATGGCGTTCAGTCGCCAGAACAAACAGACCTCCGGCGGCCTTGACCTTTTCCTTTTCGTCGGCGACTTCAGCCTCGATGGTGCTGCGCAGCTCTTCCGGATCAGCGTCCGGATTTTCGTCCATCGCCTGCAGTACGCGCATTTCCACGTTCCCGCCCAACTGAATATCGGTCCCGCGACCGGCCATGTTGGTAGCAATGGTCACGGCATCCAGTTTGCCGGCATCGGCAATGATCTGGGCCTCTTGTTCGTGCAACCGCGCGTTGAGGACGTTATATGAGATGCCTTCCGACTTCAGCAGGTTTGCCAGATGTTCTGATTTCTCGATCGAGGTGGTCCCGACAAGGATTGGCTGACCATTGCCATGTGCATCCTTGATTGCTGCAACAACGCCTTCGAATTTTTCACGTGCGGTGCGGTAAACCTGATCATTTTCATCTACACGTGCGATGGGTCGGTTCGTCGGGACCTCAACCACACCAAGCCCGTAAATCTGTTGAAATTCCTCGGCCTCGGTAAGGGCCGTACCGGTCATACCGGCCAGCTTGTCGTAAAGACGGAAGTAATTCTGGAACGTGACGGAGGCCAGCGTGACGTTCTCTGGCTTGATCGACACGTTTTCCTTGGCCTCAATCGCCTGATGCAACCCGTCAGACAGACGGCGGCCAACCATCATGCGCCCTGTAAATTCATCAATCAGGACGACCTCGTCATCACGAACGATATAATCCTTGTCCTTGGTGAACAGCTTGTGCGCACGCAGGGCCTGATTGACATGATGGACCAGCGTCGCACTTTCCGGATCATAGAGCGTCTGACCTTCCGGCAGCAAACCTCGCGCGGACAGCTTTTCTTCCAGCCAATCGTTGCCTTCGTCTGTAAAGGTCGCCTGACGTGTCTTTTCATCCAGCGTAAAATGCGCTTCGTCGATATTAGGCACGATTTCATCAATCGTGGCATACATTTCGCTGCGATCCTGCGCGGGGCCGGAAATGATCAAGGGCGTCCGCGCCTCATCAATCAGAATACTGTCAACTTCATCCACAATCGCAAAGTTATGGTGCCGTTGATAGATCTGGGCCAGGTCAGATTTCATGTTGTCGCGCAGGTAGTCGAACCCAAGCTCGTTGTTCGTGGCGTAGGTGACGTCGCAGGCGTAGGCCTCTTTTTTTTCGTCTTCGGGCTGCTGCGGTACAACCACACCGGTGGTCAGGCCAAGCGCGCCGTAAACCTTGCTCATCCATTCCGCGTCGCGCCGGGCAAGGTAATCGTTCACGGTGACGATATGCACACCCTTGCCGGTCAGGGCATTCAGATAGGCGGGGAAAGTTGCGACAAGGGTTTTCCCCTCACCGGTTTTCATCTCAGATATATTGCCCTGATGCAGGAAAATGCCGCCGATCAATTGAACATCAAAAGCACGCAGGCCCAATGCGCGCTTGGCCGCCTCACGGCAATTGGCGAAGGCTTCTGGAAGCAGCGCATCCAGGCTTTCGCCTCCCATGGCCCGTTGCGCCAGGCTTTCAGTTTTTTCCTTGATCTGCTCGTCGGTCAGTTTTTCGTATTCCGGCTCCAGCGCGTTGATCTTGTCGACCAGCGAACGCACAGATTTGACTTTGCGGTCATTGGGTGTGCCAAACACCTTTTTGGCGATCGTTCCGATACCCAGCATATTCACTCCGGCGGCGCGACGGCGCCTGTCTGACATCTATTTGAGAGGAGGTCGCTTGTAGGCCCGTTGCGGGCCACATACAAAGGGCCAAGACCAGCCCCCTCGAGGCATTCATGGGATGTAAGGGGCCGGATATGCAGTGTCAACGCCGCGCGCCCGCGTGGGCTATCAAGGGATCGTATAATGCTGAAACATGTTACACTTTTGGGCTCAGCCGTGCTGGCCCTGTCCGTTGCGACACAGACTGCCGCGCAGGACGAGATCACGGGCGACACCGTTGTGGCCAAGGTGGGCGATACAGAAATTACCGTGGGCCAGTTGATCATCGCGCGCGCCCAATTGCCCCAACAATACAGCCAGTTCCCCAACGAAGCGCTGTTCGACGGGCTGATTGAGCAGCTGATCCAACAACAGCTTTTGGCGGACGCGCTGGAGGAGGTCCCGTCAGGGATCGAATACACGTTGCAGAACGAACGCCGGTCGTTGATGGCCGGTGAATTGGTCAATGTCATCTCAGCCGAAGCCGTGACCGACGAGGCGATCCAGGCCGCCTATGACGCCGCATTCGCGGATGTGGAAGAGGTCAATGAATTCAATGCCTCTCACCTTCTGGTCGCAACCGAGGAAGAGGCGCTGGCTGCCAAGGCGCGGGTGGATGAGGGTGCCGCCTTTGCCGATGTGGCGCGGGATGTGTCGACCGGACCGACGGGGCCAAATGGCGGAAATCTGGGTTGGTTTGCGCCGGGCGCGATGGTGCCGGAATTTGAGGAAGTGATCTCAAATCTTGAAGTCGGCGCTGTTTCGGATCCGTTTGAAACGCAATTCGGATGGCATGTGGCAACGCTGAACGAAACACGGGTTCAGCCGCAACCGACATTGGAACAGATGCGCAATCAGCTGGCCAATGACATTCAGGAGGCTGCCATCACCGCCCGTCTGGATGAACTGGCGGCAGCGCAAGAAGTTGTCAAACCAGCGGCAGGCGATTTCGACCCCAATATCATCGACCGTCTTGAGCTGATCGAGTAAGCGCCAATGGCGATATCACCACTTGCCCCGGCCGCGTTCCCTGACCTGCCGGTTATTGATGGGGTTACCTTCGCTGCAGCCTCTGCTGGCGTAAAATACAAGGGTCGCGCGGATGTCATGCTGGCGCTTCTTGCGCCTGGCAGCGCCGTTGCGGGGGTATTCACACGGTCGGCGACGCGATCAGCGCCGGTGCTGGATTGCCAGGCGAAACTGGGCGGTGATCCGTCGGGACCTGCGGCTGTTCTGGTGAATTCTGGTAATTCAAATGCCTTCACCGGCAAGAACGGGATTGACGCGGTTGCCGCGCTGACCTCTGCCGTTGCTGAGGTTACTGGCATAGACGCCAAACGGGTTTTCACGGCATCGACTGGCGTGATCGGCGAACCGCTGCCTTTTGAACGGATTACCGCAAAGCTGTCAGACCTTTATGACGCGCAATCGGCGACGTCGATCACTGATGCCGCGCGTGCGATCATGACCACCGATACCTTTCCAAAGGGTGCGACCGCGACGGTCGATATCAGCGGCAAGTCGGTAAAAATTGCAGGAATTGCAAAGGGTTCGGGCATGATCGCACCCGACATGGCGACGATGCTGGTCTATATCTTTACCGATGCGCTGATCGCGCAGGATGATCTGCAAGCGCTGGTTTCGGAGTGGAATGACAAGACCTTCAACTGCATCACGGTCGATAGTGATACTTCGACATCCGATACGCTGATCATGGGCGCAACCGGGGCGTCTGGGGTCGATGTTACTGGAAACGCTGCATTTTCCGAAGCCCTGCATCGGGTCATGCTGGACTTGGCGCATCAGGTTGTCAGCGATGGTGAAGGGGCCAGTAAGTTCGTGACCGTCGGCGTCACGGGTGCTGCAAATGATGATGATGCCCGTAAGGTCGCGCTTTCAGTCGCAAATTCGCCACTGGTCAAAACCGCCATCGCGGGCGAGGACGCCAATTGGGGTCGCGTGGTCATGGCGGTCGGTAAGTCAGGCGCGGCGGCGGATCGGGATACGCTGTCGATCCGCTTTGGCGATATCACTGTCGCCGAAAATGGTTGGCGCGCACCGGATTATTCTGAAGAGGCCGCAGCGGCTTATATGAAGAACGATGAACTGGTCATCGGCGTTGATATGGGTATTGGCGATGGCGCCAGCACCGTCTGGACCTGTGATCTAACCCACGGATATATCAGCATTAACGCGGATTATCGGTCGTGAAGACAGTTCTTGTTTCGGCGGTCGCGCTGATTGACGTGGATGGTCGTGTGCTGCTGGGCCAACGCCCGAAAGGCAAATCCATGGCGGGCCTGTGGGAGTTTCCTGGCGGCAAGGTCGAAGCGGGAGAGACGCCGGAGGCGGCTTTGATCCGCGAATTGCATGAAGAACTGGGGATCGACACCTGGGCATCCTGTTTGGCCCCGCTGACATTTGCGAGCCATTCATATGATGATTTTCATCTGCTGATGCCGCTTTTCGCCTGCCGCAAGTGGGAAGGCGCGCCGCAATCGCGGGAAGGACAGGCGCTGAAATGGGTGCGCGCAAATGAGCTGCGGGATTATCCGATGCCTGCGGCGGACATCCCGCTGATCCCGATTTTGCGCGACTGGTTATAGGCCGCCGCGCAACGTTCGGTGGTGTTGCGTAGGGGGTACCGCGCGGTGATTTAGCCGGAATCCACGAATCATTCGTTAATACTGGTGTTTTCGCCAATTTGGGCGGTCGGCATCGCGTCGGCAAAACGTCGGACTTGCGTCGGACCCCTATCAGCGGTTCTGCGGGATTAACGCCGCGTGCGGTGTAAACGTAAATGCGGCGTTAAGGTTTTGCGGTCGAGTTGAGCTGCAGGCGCACAAACTCAAATCTGCTTAGTTGCTTCTGCCATAGGTGATTGATCCGGTGATGCCGGACCCGCCTATGTTTTCCCGTCGCGCCGTGACACTGCCGCTGGCAGAACGGCCGGATTTGTTATTGAAGCCGAATGTCAGGGAGCCACTGAATTCGATCCCGGACTCACCGTTATCCGGGCGCGGATCACTGGCGGCATCCAGTGCTGATTGCAGCGCGATGGCGTCCGCGTCGGGTTGGGTGTCCGTGATCATGTCCGACAGCACCCCGCCCGTGGTCTGGCTGACAATTACCTCGCGCCGGTGTTCCCCATTATTGGCCGTGATACGGGTACGCCCGAGCGTGGTCGTGGTGACCCCTTCGATCTGATAATCCACCGCCTCTAACCCGCGTACGACGTCGGTATAGTCGCGGTTCTGGGCAAGCTCGTAGGTCTGCCCTAGCCCTGAATAGTCAGCGTCTTGCGCGGGAGCCAAAGCTGGCATTGCAGCCAATGACAGCGCGACGGGCAGGACGGCGGAAAATCTCATAATGCTCTCACTTGTGGTTTGACGGGTGCCATGATCATCACGTTAACCGATCTTTGCCGGTTCATCACGCGATCACGATGGATATCCATATGTATTTTGCGGATTTCAACCACAAACGAAAAGGGCGGCCCTGCAGGACCGCCCCTTTTTCGATGTCTGTTTGACCGGATCAAAGGTTGCGTTCGACCTCTTCCCGCTCGAAGATTTCGATCACATCATCGGGCCGGATATCTTCGTAGTTTTCGAAGGCCATGCCACATTCCTGACCGGACTGGACCTCTGGCACTTCGTCCTTGAAGCGTTTCAGGGTTTTCAGCGTACCTTCGTGGATCACGACGTTGTCGCGCAGTAGACGCACACCGGCAGAGCGGCGCGCCACACCTTCGGTGACGATACAGCCGGCGACCTTGCCCACATTGGAGACCTTGAAGACCTCTTTGATGGAGGCGTAGCCGATGAACTTTTCCTTGATCTCAGCCGAGAGCAGGCCGGAGGCCGCTTTTTTGACGTCGTCCACTAGGTCGTAGATCACCGAATAGTACCGGATTTCGACGCCCTTCTGGTTGGCGGTGTTCCGTGCGGTCGCGTTGGCACGCACGTTAAAGCCAAAGACCGGCGCGCCGGATGCTTCGGCCAGGCCGATATCGGTTTCGGTGATGGCACCGACGCCGGAATGCAGGACGCGCACGCGCACCTCTTCGTTGCCGATTTTTTCCATCGCCTGCACGATTGCTTCGGCGGAACCCTGCACGTCGGCCTTGACCACGATGGGCAGTTCGCTGACGTTTTCGTTTTCCTTGGCGTTGGCCATCAGCTGTTCAAGCGTGGTTGCCGCACCGGCAGCCGCACGTTTTTCCTTGGCCGCTTTTTCACGATATTCAGCGATTTCACGCGCCTGCGCATCGGTTTCGACGACGTTGAGAACGTCACCCGCTTCTGGCGTGCCATTCAGACCAAGCACCTCGACCGGAACGGCAGGGCCTGCTTCCTGGACCCGCTCACCCTTGTCGTTGATCAGCGCCCGGACCTTGCCGTACTGTTCGCCGACAACGAAGATGTCACCCTGATGCAGCGTACCGTTCTGGATCAGAACGGTGGCCACGGGGCCGCGACCCACGTCAAGCTGCGCCTCGATCACGGCACCTTCGGCGGCGCGGTCTGGGTTGGCTTTCAATTCGAGGATTTCGGCCTGCAGCGCAATGGCTTCGAGCAGATTGTCGAGGCCCTGACCGGTGATTGCCGATACTTCGACATCCTGCACTTCGCCGGACATCTTTTCGACGATGACCTCGTGCTGGAGCAGATCGGTACGCACCTTGTCAGGGTTCGCAGATGGTTTGTCGATCTTGTTGATCGCCACGATCATCGGCACGTTGGCGGCCTTGGCGTGGTTGATCGCCTCGATCGTCTGGGGCATCACGGCGTCATCTGCAGCGACCACAAGCACGACGATATCCGTCACCTGCGCCCCGCGCGACCGCATGGATGTAAACGCGGCGTGGCCGGGTGTGTCGAGGAATGACAGCACCGCACCGCTATCGGTTGTCACCTGATAGGCACCGATATGCTGGGTGATCCCGCCAGCCTCGCCCGCGACAACCTTGGCGTTGCGGATCGCGTCAAGCAGCGATGTCTTGCCGTGGTCGACATGGCCCATGATCGTGATGATCGGTGGGCGTGATTTGAGGTCTTCGGGTTTGTCTTCGACGGCTTGAATGACGTCTTCGACGTCGGCGTCAGAGACGCGCACGACCTTGTGCCCGAATTCTTCGATGATCAGTTCGGCGGTGTCCGCGTCGATCGTCTGGTTCTGGGTCGCCATGATCCCGTTATTCATAAGGGCCTTGACCACATCAGCCACACGCTCGGTCATCCGGTTGGCCAGTTCCGAGACGGTAATCGCCTCTGGCAGGGCCACATCGCGGAAGATCTTTTCACGCTCGACAGATCCGCCCATCGCCTTGGCGCGGGCACGGTCCTGCTTGCGTTTCATTGCGGCCATGGATCGCTGGCGTCCGCCTTCGCGACCGGTCAGCGCATCGTTCAGTGTCAGCTTGCCGGACCGGCGGCCATCGTCGCCACCGCGACCCGGCTTGGACTTGCCACCCTTGTCGCGGTCGTCCCCGCCACGGTCCGTCTTGCGCGGCGCGGCTGTTGGACGCGAGACCGCAGTCTCGCCAGGCACGGCAGCAGCGGCGGGTGGAGCATCGGCAACGGCCTTGGCCTTTGCGGCCTCTTCACGCTTGCGTTCTTCTTCGTCAGCCTTGGCCTTGGCACGTTCTTCACGTGCCTTGTCTTCGGCTTCCTTGGCCTCAATCTCAGCACGGCGTGCCTCGCGTTCGGCGGCGCGTTCCTTTTCCTCGGCTTCGCGTTTGGCTGCTTCTTCAGCCTCGCGTGCCTTGGCGTTGGCAAGCGCCTTCATCCGGCGTTCGAGTTCGACATCCGAAATGCCTGCCGGACGTTTGGACGGATCACCGCCAATCGGACCTGTGGGTTTTGCTGTCGGCTTGGCCGCACCAGGCTTGGGCACCACAACGCGCTTGCGCTTGGTTTCCACCACCACATTCTTGGTCCGCCCATGGCTAAAGCTTTGCTTCACGTTGCTTGGACGCGAACCACCCAGGCCGAGTGTCTTTTTACCGTCGTTATCGCTCATCTAGCTTCTTTATCCTTCCCGGCGGCCGTATCACCACCGTTCACTTCGCGCAGACCACGTAGCTTTGTGGCTTCCTCTACAACACGATTGCTGAGTCCACCAGTGGCAAGCGCGCCATGTATCACAGTTTGCCGCCCAAATGCCAAACCCAATTCGGTTGACGTGAGGCACCCGAAATAGCGGGCCCCTTCGGGCGTCCATAATTTCGTTTTCCCGCGTTCGGACCCATCAGAGGCCTGAACAAGAACGCGGACCCGTTCACCACCGGCAAGCCAGCCCTTTACCTTTTCAAACCCGCAGACGGCAAGGCCGGCCTTGCGGGCCAACGCGATCAGATCCACGACCCGGCGCGCCAATTGGCGTTCCACCTCATCAACCAGACCATCGGGCACGGTGACCGCTTGCTTGGCTGATCTGGAAAACTGGCCTTTGCGGGCGTCTTCCAGTGCCTTGCGGTCGGCGGTTACATATATACCACGTCCCGGCAACTTACCCAAAATATCAGGTACAACCTGATTGTCGGGGCCCACAACAAAGCGGATCAGTCCAGCCTTTGGCTGCACCTCACCGGTGACGATGCATTTGCGTTCAGCATCGTCCCGATCCTTGTTATGGCCGCCCCGCGCCATCTGTTGCCCCACCGGAGACCTGAAATCAGGCCTCCGCCTCCTCTTCTGTCTCTTCTTCTTCGGCTGCTGCCTCAAGCTCGGCCGGGTCGACCCAGCCCAGCATGACGCGCGCGGTCATGACCATGTTCTGCGCTTCTTCAAGCGACACATCAAACGGTTCCAGCACGCCATCGTCCTTGACCCGTTCGCCATCCACCGTCGTCCAGCCGCCAGCCAGTTCCCAGTCAGCACAGGTGGCAAAGTCTTCCAGCGTTTTCACGCCATCCTTGCCCAGCGCCTCGAGCATTTGCGGTGTCAGCCCTTCAAAATTGGCAAGGCTGTCTTCGACACCCAGTGCACGAGCGGCTTCCATCGCCTTTTTGGCCTGTTCTTCAAGGTAATCACGAGCACGTGCCTGCAATTCACCGGCAGTGTCTTCATCGACGCCTTCGATCACCAGAAGTTCGTCAATTTCGACATAGGCGACTTCTTCTAGATTTGTGAAGCCTTCGGACACCAGTAGTTGGGCAAAGAATTCGTCCAGATCAAGGGTGTCCATGAACAATTTTGTCCGCTGCTCGAATTCAGCCTGACGCCGCTTGGATTCTTCTTCTTCGGTCATGATGTCGATGTCGAGGCCGGTGAGCTGGCTGGCCAGACGCACGTTCTGACCGCGGCGACCGATGGCGAGTGACAGTTGTTCTTCTGGCACCACGACTTCGATCTTGCCGGCTTCCTCGTCCAGGACCACCTTGCTGACCTCGGCGGGCTGCAATGCGTTGACGAGGAAGGTCGGCATGTCTTCGTTCCAAGGGATGATGTCGATCTTTTCGCCCTGCAGTTCGTTCACGACGGCCTGCACGCGCGAACCGCGCATACCGACACAGGCACCGACAGGATCGATGGAGTTGTCGTAGCTGATAACCGCGATCTTGGCGCGCGAACCGGGATCACGGGCGACCGCCTTGATTTCGATGATGCCTTCGTAAATCTCAGGCACTTCCATCTTGAAGAGCTCCGCCATGAATTCCGGCGCGGTGCGCGACAGGAAAATCTGCGGGCCGCGCTGTTCGCGGCGCACTTCCTTGATGTAGCAGCGGATGCGGTCGTTGGGGCGGTAAGCCTCGCGACCGATCTTTTCATTGCGGCGCAGGATCGCCTCACCCGCGCCCACATCGACGATGACGTTGCCGTATTCCTCGCGCTTGACCAGCGCATTGATGATCGTGCCGGCGCGATCCTTGAATTCTTCGTATTGTTTGTCACGCTCGGCTTCGCGGACCTTTTGCAGGATCACCTGCTTTGCCGATTGCGCCGCGATCCGACCCAGTTCGACCGGTGGCACCTCTTCGATCAGCTGTTGGCCGACCTCGGGGTTTTCCATGTATTGCTTGGCTTGTTCGACGGTGAATTCAGCCTGATAGTTTTCCAGCTCTTCATCCTCGACCACGGTGCGGACGCGGGTGAATGTCGCCTTGCCGGTCTTGCGGTCGATGGACACGCGAATGTCCATTTCGGCCCCGTAACGGGATTTCGCCGCACGGGCGAGCGATTCTTCCATCGCTTCGACCACCAGATTGGGGTCGATCATCTTTTCGCGGGCCACGGCCTCTGCTGTTTGCAGAAGCTCGAGCTGGTTGGCTGATGTGATTGCCATCAGGTGTTCTCCTCACCTTCAATTATCGTTTCGATTTCATCAAATTGGGTCTCGTCTATCTGACCCGCATCCTTGCGTCCGCGCAGTACGTCGCGGATCAGTTCATCTGTCAGGACCAGCTTGGCGTCGGACAGCCAGTCGAATTTCAGCCCGATGGTGCCTTCCTCGATCGTGATCAACACCTCGTCGCCTTCGGTGCCCGCCAGCGGCCCCTTGAACCGGCGGCGACCGTCGATCAACTGTTCGGTTTCGATCTTGGCCTCGAACCCCTCCCACTGATCGAAATCCTTGAGCCGGGTCAATGGCCGGTCGATGCCCGGGCTTGAGACCTCGAGGTTGTAGACATCGACAATCGGGTCTTCCACGTCCAGCACAGCGCTGAGAGCGGTCGATATCTGGCCGCATTCATCAACCTCAATCTGGCCATCGGGGCGCTGCACCATGATTTGCAGGATCGTTTCCTTGCCGCTCATCAGGCGGACGCGCACGACTTCGAATCCCATGTCTTCGACGACAGGGGTCACGATTTCCGCGACACGGCGGTCAATCGCCGCCTTTGCAATCAGGTCATTCGTCATGGTCAAATCCGCCATTGCGGCACAAAAAAACGGGCGCGCGGCCCGTCGATATTTCCCGGTGGAGCCTTGGGGGTGGAAGCCAAAACGCCGCTATTGATGGTGATATACGCAGAGTGGACTGAGTCTGCAAGGGGCATGATTTCATGACGCCTGCGCAGGGGGCCATCGGGGATGTAGATAACATCAGGACCGGCCCCGCAAAGGGCCGGTCCTGGATCACGGTCGTCAGTGGACTACGACCATGATCCTCTGGTCAGGATCGCTGCTTTAAAGCCCAAGTAAACGGTTGAGTTCGGCCAGCGCAGCGGGCGACAGATCTGACCCGCCAGTCAGAGCGGCGAGGACTTCTTGGGTTTCCGCCTGCGCGTCCAACGCATCGTCCCGTGCCGCCTGATATTCATCGGCGGCGGTTGTCACTGCATCTTCATATCCGCCTTCGGGGAATTCTGCGGTGATTTCTTCTTCGCTTAGGCCGATGAGGCGCTGGTATTCGGCGTAGGCTTCATCCTGAACGGCAACGACATCCGCAAAGTCGCCCCGCGCCTGTTGATAGGCGTAAAGTTTGCCTGGCATGCTGTTGGGCGAGGCGTTGCGCAGCGCGTTGGGGTTGGCGTGTGCCGCGTTCAGGCCGCCAAGTTCGCGAGCGAGCGCGCCGCGCCCGTTGCTGTTGCCGTTACCGCGCCCGTTGCCGTTCGCGCTGGCATGCTGATTTCCGCGGCTTTCAGCGCGATCCCGGCCACCATTGCCGCGCCCGTTACCATTGCCATTCCCTTTGCCGCGTTCGGCGTAAGCCTCAGTGGTCGACATGAGTGTCACCGTTGCAGCGGTCGTAGAAAGAATGAGCGCAACAGCGCTGGTCTTGAGAAGCGTGTTGAGAATCGAGGTCATGTTTGTACCTTTCCCGTTAATTCGACCATTCAGGCGTATCAGCGGTGCTGTGAATGACGCATGAACTGCTTGTTATGTTGGAGTTCCGCGTCAAATCTTCATAACAGTTTGTAAAGCATGAGATTTTCTGGATGGGTGTTAATGCGCGAAGATGAACAGCCGTACCGCGACCGGCGGAAATCTGCTGTTAAATTTTTGAGACTTTTAGGTTTACGCGCCTGAAACCCTGAAAACGAAACACCCCGCCGTTTGGCGGGGTGTTTGCGTAACCACTACTGATACCTCAGTCCACTCGTTCACTAAGACACAAAAAGAGGAGTCGGAAACCCAGGGCTGTTTGATAGAGCTCGGTCCTGCCATCTGTGGAAGGCAGATTGTCGCCCTGACATCCAAAACATCACAATATCAGAATACTTACAGCATTCTGCGTGAACCACTGTTGAACAATTCGTTATCTGGAGATGTTAGGTTTTGTCGGAAAATAGTGAGGAAACGATTATTTTCCAAAGGTTTAGCACGTTAAGATAAATAAATGGCCAAAATTTCATTCAAAAAACTTTCATTTGAGATCGGTAAAATGACAAACGCCCCACGGATTGGCGGGGCGTTTCGAAAAATCAGACCCTGTCAGAGGATCAGGCGATAGACCACCGTTCGGCCATGCGGCCGTTGTCCATCTGCCAGAGGTTGCCCACCGTGTCCGGCGTTGCAATCCGGTTGTTCACCGCTTGCACATAGTTGGCGAACATCGGGATCAGCACACCACCTTCGTCACGCAGGATCTGTTGCATTTCCCCGTACTGTTCGCGGCGCTTGTCGCTGTCGAGTTCGGCGCGGGCGGTCAGCAGCAATTCCTGGAACCGTGGGTGATCCCACTGGCTGTCGTTCCATGGCACGCCAGCCTCGTAGGCGGTCGAGAACATCCAGTCTTCGGTCGCGCGACCGGACCAGTAGCAGGCGCAGAATGGTTTTTTCAGCCAGACATTGGACCAGTAGCCGTCTGACGGTTCCTGCACGACATTGATGTTGATACCACCGGCCGCTGCAGAGGCTTGGAACAGCTGAGCCGCATCAACGGCCCCTTCAAAGGCGGCGTTCGAGGCGGACAGGTCGATATTGATGCTGTCCAGCCCGGCCTGTTGTAGGTGGAATTTGGCCTTGTCGGGATCGTAGGCCAGTTGTTCCATATCACCGGCATAATACTGGTTTGCGGGGCCGATGGGCGTGTCGTTCCCGACCTGGCCATGGCCCAGCAGGATCTTGTCGACCATTTCCTGCCGGTTGATGCCGTATTTCAGGGCCTGCCTGACGTTCACATCGTCAAACGGCGCCGTCTTGGTCAGCATCGGGAAGCTGTAATGCTGGTTGCCGGTCACTTCCTGAATGCGCAGGGCGGGGTTCGCCCGCAGCAAGGCCTCGGTCTTGAAGTCGATCCGGTTGATCGCGTCGACCTGTCCGGTCATCAGCGCATTCATCCGGGCGGTGTTGTCGTTGATGGCGATATATTCGATCTCATCAAAGAAGCCGGCGCTGTCGCCCTTGTAGTGGTCGGCATAGCGGGTAGCGACCATGCGCACACCGGGGTCGAATGCCTGGACCTGATAGAGGCCTGTACCGATCCCTTTGGCGATGCCTTCCTCGATCTGTCCGGCGGGGAAAATCAGGATGTGATAGTCCGACATCAGATAGGGGAAATCCGCGTTGCCGGCAGCCAAGGTGAACTGGACCTGATGATCGGTGATCTTCGTCATCTCGGTGATGGCTTCGACGATTGGCTTGGCCGCTGATTTGGATTCTTCACCAAGGTGCATCTGGAGTGATTCAATCACGTCATCCGCACCAAAGGCTTTGCCATTGTGGAAGGTCACGCCCTGGCGCAGGTTGAATGTCCAGGTTTTGGCGTCGGCGGATGCCTCCCAGCTTTCGGCCAATTCGCCCTTGAGCGATCCGTCAGCGGCAATTTCGGTCAGGCTGTCGAACACGGTACCTTGTGCAGACGCGATCATGAAAAGATCGGAATGGGTCCGGCCATCCCAACTGTCTGTCGTGTTTGCGCCGCTGAGGCCCGCGGTCAGTTTACCGCCACGGGTCTGCGCGCGCAGCGGCATGCCCGAAAGGCTTAGAACACCGGCGGCGGCCCCTGTCTTGAGCAGCCCGCGTCTACTAATTCCATTCATGATCGTTCTCCCTGGTTCGTTTTATCCGCACCCGTCAGGGCGCCTGATTCGCATTACATCTTATCAACTGCGGCATCGCCGATGTTATCAACTCCGCGTTCCGCCAGCAGATTGGTCAGCCAGTCGGGGTCCATTTCTGGGACCGACGACAGCAAAAGGTCGGTATAGGCGTGGTGAGGCGGTTTGAACATGTCATCTTTTGGCCCCTGTTCGACCACGCGGCCATCCTTCATCACCACCACCTCATCCGAAATCGCTTTCACGGTGGCAAGGTCGTGGGTGATGAACATATAGGTCAGCGACAGGTCATCCTGCAATTTGGCGAGGAGTCGCAGGATACCTTCGGCGACCAGTTGGTCCAAGGCCGATGTGACCTCATCACAGATGATGAATTTGGGTTCGGCTGCAAGCGCCCGTGCGATGCCGATCCGCTGTTTCTGCCCGCCAGAAAGTTCGGACGGCAGCCGGTTGTAGTATTCTGTCGGTTCCAGTTCGATCTGTTCCAGCAGCGCATCGACCCGTTTACGTTTTGCGCCGCCCGTCAGGCCCAGATAGAACTGCACGGGCCGCGCGATGATCTGGCCGATGGACATGCGCGGGTTCAGGGCCGTATCGGCCATTTGGTAAATCATCTGGACCTGCCGCAACTGATCCTTGGACCGTTTGCGATAGTCTGGTGGCAGCACCTCGCCATCGAGCATGATCTGTCCCGCCGTCGGTGGCAACAGCCCTGTGATACAACGGGCGGTGGTCGATTTGCCCGATCCGCTTTCGCCGACGACCGCCACCGTTCGGCCTGCATGCATGTCAAAGCTAACGTCGTACAATACGGGAACCTTGCCATAGGCCGCATCCACATTCTGCACGCTCACCACCGGGGTTGATCCGGTGATGACATCGGGTTTGCGTGGTCGTTCAAAACTGCGCACGGCCCAGAGCGATTTGGTGTAGTCCTGCGTCGGGGCGGCCAGCATGGTGCGGGTGTCTGCGGTTTCGACCTCATCACCTTTCAGCAGTACCTTGATGCGGTCGGCCATCTGCGCCACGACCGCAAGATCGTGAGTGATGTAGATTGCGGCAGTATTGAACTGTTCGACGATATCCCGGATGGAGGCGAGAACCTCGATCTGGGTGGTCACGTCGAGCGCGGTTGTCGGTTCGTCAAAGATAATCAGATCGGGGCGGCAGGACATGGCCATTGCCGTCATCGCCCGCTGCAATTGCCCGCCGGACACCTGATGCGGATAGCGAAAACCAATCTCCTCGGGGTTAGGCAGGCGCAGCTTGCGATAGAGCTCGATCCCGTCCGCCTCACTTTCACCCCGACCCATGACGCCGTGCTGCACGGGTCCTTCCACATGCTGGTCCATCAACTTGTGGGCTGGGTTGAAGCTGGCGGCAGCGGATTGCGCCACATAGGCGATGCGTTTGCCAAGCAGTTCCCGCTTGGTCGCAGCCGAGGCGGTCAACAGGTCGATCCCGTCAAACTCTACGGTGCCTTCGCTGATCCTCACGCCGTCACGCGTATAGCCCATGGCGGCCAGCCCAAGGGTAGATTTGCCAGCCCCTGATTCACCGATCAGACCCAGCACCTCACCCCGAGCAAGGGTCAGGTCGACCCCATTGATGATCAGGTTCCAAGTTTCATCGCTACGACCTTCAAGCTTGACGCCGCGCATTTTGACGAGGGGGGTTTCGTCGCTCATTCTTTTAGCCCCGATGATTTGTGCAGCATCCAGTCAACCACAAAATTGACCGCAACGGTCAGCAAAGCGATCGCCCCGGCCGCGAGCAGTGGTGCAGTGGCGGCCATCGGTGCGAACTGCGCGTAGTTTACGAAACCGCCCAGATCGCGCACCATGGTGCCCCAGTCCGCGAGCGGTGGCTGGATGCCGACCCCGAGGAAGGACAGCGCTGCGATGGTCAGGAAGACAAAACAGAAGCGCAGCCCGAATTCGGCCAGCAGAGGGGCTGTGGCGTTGGGTAGGATTTCCTTGAAGACCAGATAACCCAGGCCTTCGCCCCGCAGCTTGGCCGCCTCGATATAGTCCATCACCACGATGTTCTGCCCGACGGCCCGCGCCAGCCGGTAGACGCGCGTGCTGTCGATGACGGCGATGATCAGAACCATGAAGACCGTAAGAGGTATGCCAAGTTCAGGCGCCCAGACGCTGGCGATGGTCATCAGGAGAAGCGCAAAGATCAGCGAGGGGATAGCCATCAGCACGTCGACAAGGCGCGACAGGACCTGATCAAGCCAGCCGCCCAATGTGGCCGCCAGAAACCCGAATGTGCCGCCCAGCAGGAATGCCAGCAATGTGGTGGCAAAGGCGATGCCAACGGTGTTCTGGGCCCCATAGATCAGGCGGCTGAGGATATCGCGGCCAATCTGGTCGGTGCCAAGCGGGAAATCGGGGCTGCCGCCCAGCGCAGGATCACCGCCGGGGGTGATGTTGGCAGCAACGCCGGGGATGATCTGTTCCTGTCCATAGGGGGCGATGGCGGGCGCAAAAATCGCCAGAATGGCGTAGATCAGGATCGTCAGGATGCCAAAAGAGGCGGTCAGCGGCATGGAGCGGAACATCTTCTTGGTCCAAGCAGTGCCGACCGACCGGCCAAGGATGCGGAAGAGCCATGCGGCGATGGCGAAGATAATGAAACCTTCGATTGCGATGCGAAGGAAAAAGAACTTGTTGGCGACCAGCGGATCCGCGCTGCGTCCCTGCAGATAGGCCCAACCCAGCCACAGCAGGACAACGGCACCAAGAACATAGCCATAGGCGACGCCAAAAGGCATATCACGGAATTTCGGCGCATTGCCCGTAGCGGCCTGCCCGGCAAAGCGGAAACCCCAGGCCAGTGCCCCCATGCCGACCAAAGTGGCTAGGATCCAGATAATCATTTCGGATGCCTCAAACGCGGATTGGACAGGATCGACAGGATATCGGCCGTCAGGTTCAAGAGGATATAGGCCGCGGCGAAGATCAAGCAGCAGGCCTGAACGACCGGGATATCGCGGATTTTCACGCTATCGACGAAGAGCTGGCCAATGCCCGGGTAGACGAACACCACTTCGACCACCACAACACCGGTGATCAGATAGGCAAGGTTCAGCGCAATCACGTTGATAATCGGCGCCAGCGCGTTGGGCAGGGCGTGCTTTACAATCACCCGCATCGGCGACAGGCCCTTGAGCCGCGCCATTTCAATGTAGGGTGAGGCTAACAGGTTGATGATGGCCGCGCGGGTCATCCGCATCATGTGGGCGGTGACCACCAGGGTCAGGGTTAATGCCGGCAGCATCGACTTTTCTAGTCGTTCACTGAAGGCCATCCCCTCAAATATATTCGAAAGCGATGGGAAAATTGGGTTCAGAACCGCAAGAAACAGGATCAGGATATACGCGAGGAAGAACTCCGGGCTGGAAATCGACGACAGCGTGAAGATGTTGGTTGCGCGGTCAAAGACAGTATTGCGATACAGCGCTGCCAAAATACCAAGGATGATCGAAAAAGGCACCGCAATCGCCGCCGTCACCATGGCCAGAAACATTGTGTTGGCAAAGCGGGGTGCGATTTGAGCGGCGACAGTCGTTGCGCCCGAGTCCGTGCCGGTAAAGCTTGCGAAATTGGCCTGTGCAAAGCTGGTGCCGAGATCGCCGCGCAGCACGCCACCCAGCCAGTCGAAATACCGCGTGATCGGCGGCTGATCGAGCCCCAGATCACGCCGGATTGACGCCACCGCATCTGGGGTAGCCCCCTGGCCAAGGATATTCTGTGCGAAATCGCCAGGCAGCAGGTTTACTGCCGTAAAGATCACAACCGAGACAATGAGCAAGGTCAGCACGCCCAATAGCAGGCGTTGCAGGATAATCGTCAGGACATTGCCCAAAAGCTTTTGTTCCCCGTTAGTCTTGATGAACTTTAGCGGCTGGTTTTCACCTGTAAACCCTAAAGCCCGAGCGTTCCGCGCTGGGCACCCATCATATCCATCGTGCGCACCAGTTCCGCGCTGATCCCCGGTTCGGACAAAGCATGGCCTGCCCGACCGATCAAGGTCAACCGCGACTTGGGCCACATCTGCGCCAGCCGGTGTGCCGAAATCGGTGGGCAGATCATATCGTACCGCCCTTGCACGATCACACCCGGAATATCGGCAATCTTGTTCATCTGGGCCGGGTTCAGGATTTGCTGATCCTCTGACAGGAACCCGGCATTGTAGAAGTAGTGGTTTTCCAGCCGTGCAAAGGCGCGGGCGTAGTCGGCAGGGCTTTCTCCTGTGATCCCGTCACTGTCGATGGAGGCCAGCGCGTTTTCCCATGATGCCCAGGCGCGTGCATAGCGCGTCTCTTGCGGTAGATCGCCAGAGAACAGCCGCCTGTGATAGGCCGCGATAAAGTTATCCTGCTCGTCTTTCGGGATGAGACTGGCAAAGCTTTCCCACAATTCCGGCCAGAATTTGCCCGCGCCGCCACCATAGAACCAGTCCAGTTCCGGCTGGGTCATCAGGAATACGCCGCGCAGGGTCAGCGCCGCGGCCCGGTCGGGGTGGGCTTGGGCATAGATCAGGGCCAGCGTCGCCCCCCATGACCCGCCAAACACGATCCAGCGATCAATGCCCAGCGTTTTGCGGATCAGTTCGATATCCGCCACCAGATGCCATGTGGTATTGGCCTGAACGCTGGCATGGGGCCGTGATCGGCCACAGCCACGCTGATCGAACAGGATCACCCGAAAGATATTCGGGTCGAAATACCGGCGCATCGCGGGGCTGCACCCGCCACCAGGACCCCCGTGCAGGACAACAACGGGCACCCCATCGGGATTACCACATTGTTCGACATAGATCCGGTGCCCATCACCCACATCCAGCATCCGTTGATCGAAGGGATCAATGGGCTGGTAAAGATGTGCACCTGGGCGCTTTTGTCCTACGACTTTGTCCATAACCGATCTATATCCCCTATCGACACGACTGACCATCATTCGGAGCCGCAAAATGTCAGCAACCGCCACCAACACTGTCGACCCGTCCGAGATCGCGAAATTCGAGGCGATGGCGGCGGAATGGTGGGATCTCGACGGCAAGTTCAAGCCGCTGCATATGATGAACCCGGTACGGTTGGACTACATCACCCGCCAGATCGCGGCAGAGTTCGGGCGCGACCTGAACGGACCGGAACCGTTCAAAGACCTGCGCATTCTTGATATCGGCTGCGGTGGCGGTTTGCTGTGCGAACCGATGGCCCGGTTGGGGGCAAAGGTCGTTGGGGCTGATGCGGCCGAACGCAACATTCCGGTCGCCCGCATTCACGCCGAACAATCAGGGCTGGAGATTGATTATCGCCACACCACGGCAGAGGCATTGGCCGAAAGCGGCGAACAGTTCGACGCCGTGTTGAATATGGAAGTGGTCGAACATGTGGCCGACCCCCAAGGATACCTGACCGCCTGCCAGCAATTGATGAAACCGGGCGGCATTCACATCTGTTCGACGATCAACCGCAATCCCAAAAGCTTTGCCATGGCGATTGTCGGGGCCGAATGGGTGATGCGCTGGCTGCCCAAGGGGACCCATGAGTGGAACAAGTTCATCACGCCGGATGAATTGTTCGCCCTGCTGGAAAAGGCGGGCATGACACCGGTGGACCGCAAGGGGTTTGTTTTCAACTTTGCCCGTTTCACATGGTCGATCTCTGACCGGGACCTTTCGGTGAATTATGTGACTGCGGCGACAAAACCGGCGTGACGGGGTACAGACTTTCGCCGAAAGTCTGTTTGCAAATCCTGCAAGAGGATTTGGTTACAATTTTTGGGTCAAAAATTGGCTAGTAGCCGGGTTTTGTTGCTTCGACCAACGTCTCTGCAAGGCGAAAGCCCATTCGCCGGTAAAGGCGGCCGGCATCGCTTTTCGCCTCTGCCACGATGACGGGGCGCGCCTTTGGTGCCCGGCCGAGCGCCCATTTCGCTGCCTGCACCAGAAGTGCGGCACAGATCCCGCGCCGCCGGTGCGAGGCGCGTGTTTCAACTGCCTGATATCGGGCGATCCGGTCGTCGTGAAACATGCCCATCGACCCCACGAGAATACTGCCGTCAAAGGCGCCAAACCATGCGCCCATCCAATCGGCAATCTGTTTACGGCGCGCGGTATTCCGGCGTTGCAGGAAAGGGGTATGAAGCTTTGGATCATAACCTTCCTCAAGCGCTACTTCGGCCTGAAGATCTGTCAAAGCGGTCCAGTCGGCGTCACTGTTGAGCGTCCGCAAGATGATGCCCTCCGGCCTCCGCACATCTTGTATTTTATCACCGAGGGCTAGCGTATCCGACGTTCCTACCTCGTAACCGTGGGGTGTCAGGGTGGCGGCCAACGGTGCGGGATCAAGGTCGGGCACGTCCCATATGATGGTTCGATGCGTCGCATCGGGGAAATCGGTCTGGAACTGCGACACCTGCGCTAGCGCATCCCCTGGCGGATGTTTCATGATGATCAGATTGCCATGCCAGTAATCAGGTTCGTCCGGCGTGCGCATAACAACGCGGTCTTCATATGCCTCGAACACCGATTGGCCCTGCATGACCAGCGCATCGCTTGCCAGCGCCAATGCCCGAAACATCATTCGATCTGGCTGAGTTTCAGCCGCATTTCCCGCAGGACTGGCAAGGCGATCCGTACCTTGTCTTCGCCGACTTTGCCCACGACCTCGGCGATCACGGGTGCGATGGCGGCCAATGCGGCCTCGCGGGCGGCGTGGCCCGACGGGCTGATCGCGACCATCTTGCGCCGTGCATCGTCCCAGTCGGGGCGGATATGCACCCAGCCCGCCCATTCCAGCTTGTGAAGGGTATTTGTCATCGCCCCGCGGGTCAGGTGGAATGTCTTGGCCAATTGGGCGGGTGAGCGTTCCGCCCCCGCATGGGCGAGATGGTTGAGAACGGAGAAATGCGACAGCTCCATCCCTTTGGGCAGGACCCGCGCTACGCTTGCGCGCGCCAGCTGATCCACTGCCAAAATCTCGCTGAAGAGCGATACGGCGAGATTGGAGGACGTTTCAGACATCAGGGTCCTTCGAAAGGGCGGTCATGGGATAAGGCCGCGATACGTTTGCGGCTTTGTGACACTTCCCTTAGGTCAAGATCAACCAATGCGATACCGGTATCTGTGCCCAAATCCGCCAACACCTCGCCCCAGGGCGAAATCGCCATGGAATGCCCATAGGTTTGGCGCGGTTTGCCTGCGGTCGCGGCATGGGTGCCGGTTTGGGCGGCGGCCAGCACATAGGACCCGGTTTCAATCGCCCGCGCCCGCAACAGCGGTTGCCAATGGGCAGCACCGGTGACGGGTGAAAAGGCGGACGGGATTGGCAGAACCTCAGCCCCCGCTTGCGCCAAGGCCCTGTAAAGATAGGCAAACCGGATATCGTAACAGATGCTCAGGCCGATTTTGGCAACAGGCGTGTTCGCGATGACGGCCTGTTTTCCTGGTCGATAACCGGCGGATTCGCGATAGGTTTCGGTTTCAGACACGGTGACATCAAACATGTGGATCTTGTCGTAGCGCGCTAGAATCTGACCTGCCGGATCGATGAGGAAGGACCGATTGGCAAACCTGCCATCCGGGTCATCAGTTTTTAGCGCCAGGGAGCCGATAGATAGCCAGATGCCATGCCGGATCGCCGTTTCGCGCAGACCCTTCAGCGTCAGATCATCCGCCTCATGCTGCAGCACCCGGTTCTGATGCGCCCGGTCCTGTGACACGCAGTTCGTCACCTCTGGCGTCAGCACAAAACCGGCCCCTTGACCTACCGCCTCGGCAATCAAGTCACATGTCCGGGGCAGGTTTGCTACCGGGTCATCGCCTGAGTTGAGTTGGATCAGCGCCGCCTTCATGCGGCCAGCATAGCATCCAGTTTGCCGCCACGCTCAAGCGCCATCAGGTCGTCGCAGCCGCCCACATGTTTGCCGTCGATGAAAATCTGCGGCACGGTGCTGCCACCATTGGCGCGCTGGATCATTTCGGCCCGGCGTTCCGGCTGGGCGGAAATATTGACCTCGGCAAAGCTTACACCTTTCGACTTAAGCAGTCGTTTGGCCATAAAGCAAAAGCCACATGTGGGCTTGGTATAAATCTCAACAGTCGACATTGATCGGGTCCTTGGATCGGTTTCCCAATCATTTAGGCGTCTTTGACCACCCTTGCCAGTGTAACAATCGACACATTCGCGGCACCGGCCGCTTTCACGGCCTCCGCGCTTGCGGCCAGTGTCGCCCCCGACGTCATGACATCATCAACCAGCAGGACCGATTTACCCTTGATGATCGGAACACGCCTGGGATTTGGCACAATCGCATCCGCAAGTGCTGCAAACCGGGCGTCGCGGCTATGCCCCTCCAGCGGTTTTGTTTTTTTGGGCCGAAGCAGGGCGTCGGCACAAACAGGACGCTCCAGAACCCGCCCCAATCCGTTCACCAGCAATGCCGCCTGATTATAGCGTCGCCGCGCCAGCCGTACCCAATGCAATGGCACAGGCACCAGAACCGTATCATCCCGCAACAGCGGGCGCGCGATCCGTGCCATCCATAGTGATGCAGGGCGTGCCAGATCTGTCCGATCCCCATGTTTCAACCGCAGCACCAGTCGGCGCCCGATGCCCGTATAGACCAGCGCCGCGCGGCCCCTATCCCAAGGTCGGGCGATGGTCATGCAGTCGTCGCATTGTATTGCCTCGCCCTGATCTTCGCCTGGCAATGGTGTTCCACAAGTGTCACAAACCAACCCGCCAATGAACTGCGTGTTGCGCCAGCATGGCCCGCAAAGCCCGAACTCTGCCTCGGTTTGCGCATCACAGGCCACACATTGGGCCGGGTAGATCGCACGAATGACGCTTTGCAACCGCATGCCAGCACCCTAAATGGTGGTCCATGGACAAAATGCCCGACCTTGTTGACCGCACAGCACTCGCCCGAAATCGCGCGCGCGCCGAACCCGACGCGCTGTTCTTGCAAGAAGCCGTGGCCGATGAGCTGCAAGAAAGACTGATCGAGGTTAACAGAACCTTTAAATCAATCGCGATCGTGACGGGTTTTCCGGATTTCTGGGCGCCGCATTACCCAGACGCGACTATCGTCGCTGACGATGACACGCTCGCGCTTGAGCCTGCCGCGCATGATCTGATTTTACACTGCATGTGTCTGCATTGGGCCAACGATCCTGTCGGGCAACTGGTCCAATGCCGGCATGCGCTCAAGTCTGACGGGCTGCTGCTTTGCGCCTTTCTTGGTGGCCAGACTCTGAATGAATTGCGCGCGTCTCTGGCCGAGGCCGAGGCCGCGATCACCGGTGGTTTGTCCCCGCGCATTGCGCCAATGGGGGAAATCCGCGATCTGGGCGGGCTGTTGCAGCGCGCCGGTTTTGCCTTGCCCGTGGCCGACAGCGCGCCGCTGACCGCCAGCTATACCAATGCCTTTCACGTGATGCACGATCTGCGCAAAATGGGGGAAAATAATGCGCTGACCGACCGGATCAAACATCCGACACGGCGCAATGTGCTGACCGAAGCGGACAGTATCTATGCCGCCAGTTTTGGCAACGAAGACGGTCGGGTGAATGCGACCTTTGAGATTATCACCTTGACCGGGTGGGCGCCCTCCGACACGCAACAACAACCTTTACGCCCAGGCAGTGCCACGGCGCGACTTGCCGACGCATTGGGCACGACTGAAACGCCTTTAGACAGGTCCAAAGATTGACGCGAGCCGTATTCCATTTAACTGCATCACTAATCACGCTACGTAGAGGGTCATGAAAATGTTCGACGCACAAAGCCAGGCCGCAGAGCGCCCAGCAACATGCCCCGCGCATGCGCCAGCCGATCACCCCAAGATCAAACCGGCCCGCGTCGGTATTCTGATTGCCAATCTGGGCACGCCGGACGGAACAGATTACTGGTCAATGCGCCGCTATCTGAACGAATTTCTATCTGACAAGCGGGTTATCGACTATTCCGCCTGGATCTGGCAGCCGCTTTTGCAACTTGTGATCCTCAGCAAGCGGCCCTTTTCATCGGGTGCTGCCTATAAATCCATCTGGAACGAAGACGCGGACGAAAGCCCGCTAATGACCATTACCAAGGCGCAGACCGCAGCGATCAAACAGCGTATGATCGACCGCTACGGCGACGATGTGCGCGTCGATTTCTGCATGCGATACGGCAACCCATCGACCAAATCCAAGGTGCGCGAAATGGTCGAGGCCGGATGCACCAGGATCCTGTTCTTCCCGCTTTATCCGCATTATGCCGGGGCCACGTCAGCGACGGCAAATGATCAGTTTTTCCGCGCCTTGATGGAGGAAAAATGGCAACCGATTGCCCGGGTCGTCGAACCCTATTACGCGGACCCGGCCTATATCGAGGCTTTGGCCCAATCCATCGAGCGAGCTTATGCCGCGGCCGAGGTAAAACCGCAAAAGCTCGTCTGCTCTTACCACGGCGTCCCCGAACGGTATCTGCGCGAAGGCGACCCTTATCATTGCCAATGCCAGAAAACGACGCGACTACTGAAGGAACGGCTGGGTTGGGACGATACTCAGATCATAACCACCTTCCAGTCGCGGTTCGGGCCAGAGGAATGGCTGAAGCCATACACCGTGGAAGAGGTCGCCCGGCTGGCAGAGGAAGACGGGATCAAAAACATCGCCGTCTGCGCACCGGCCTTTTCCGCCGATTGCATCGAAACGCTGGAAGAGATCAACGAAGAGATCAAGGAAAGCTTTGAAGAGGCGGGCGGCGAGCATTTCACCTATATCCCCTGCCTCAACGATGACGCGGCACATATTGATGCCTTGTCTGGCATTGTCGAAAGGAACCTCAAGGGGTGGCTAGGGTAAACCAGCCGAGATCTGGGGCTGACCTTCGGATACCCGCCCGCCGCGCGGCAGGTATTTGCAGTGGCGTGAACACATTTTTCCCAGCAAACGACATGTTTCAGATCACAAAAGTCGCAGGGGACACCGAAGGGTGTGAATAGTGTTGCGATGACCCAAGTTTTCGGGCCATCGCAACAAAGCCAAATGGCGCAGCCCTGAAAACACCCTGGCATTCGAACCGTGCCGTTGGTTTTCTCGATGCAGGCTTGGCAGTGCGCTTATGCTGATCGGGCCAGGTGAAAATCCGGCTCCGGTAGTGCGATGGCCATGGGCTCTGAATGGCGCTGGCTATGCCGGAACCGGGCGACCAGATGTTGCATTTCGTCTGCCTTTTGCTGCAGCACCCGTGATGAATTGGCGCTTTCGTCAACCATAGCGGCGTTTTCCTGAGTCACCTTGTCCAACATCAGGATGCCAGTGTTGATTTCAGACAGGCCGGTGGCCTGTTCTTCAGCCCCGCTGGCAATGTCACGAATATGTTCTGATACTTCGCTCACACTGTTCAGAACTTGTTCGATGGCCGTGCCCATATCCGCGACAAGCTTGACGCCATGTGTGATGTTTTCATTCGAGTTAACAATCAAGTCGCGGATTTGTGCCGCACTTTCTGATGATCGCTGCGCCAGTGCCCGCACTTCCGATGCAACAACGGCAAAGCCACGCCCGGCCTCGCCCGCTCGGGCAGCCTCGACCCCGGCATTCAGAGCCAAAAGGTTAGTCTGAAACGCGATATCATCCATCAACTGAACAATCTGACCGATCTGATCGGATGACTCCTCGATTGTTTTCATGGCCACAACGGCGTGTGATCGCACGTCTTCACCATGTTTGGCCTGATCGCGAGCCACATCAATAGCTTGCACAATACCGCGCGCACCGCTGGCCGTTGAATTCACGCTCGCGCTGATCTCGTCCATGGCGGCAGCTGTCTGTTCAAGCGTTGCAGCCTGGTTTTCGGTGCGGCGGGACAAGTTGCCGGTCGCGTCGCTCAGCTTGGTTGCGTCGGTATTGATCAAGTTAGCATTGGCTTGCAGGCTGCTCACAATCTCTGACAGAGCGATGACAGTCTGGTTGAAATTGCGGCGAAGCGGTTCATAAGCTTCGGGAAACTCTTCCGAAATCACGCAGTCCAACGATCCGTCGGCCAGGCTTTCCAGTGATGTCTCTACCTTTTTCATGACTTTTGCCTGCACCTCGGCGCTTTCGACACGATCAGCTATCGCCGCCTTGCCCTCTGCAAGCTCGGCCTTGAACCGCTCCAGCGCGCGGGCGATATCGCCCAGCTCGTCACCTGTCTTTGTCTGGGCGACGATGCTTTCGAAATCTCCCTCTGCGATGCCGTTCACGCTATTGGCCAGCGCGATGATGCGGCTCGTCAGGGTGCTGGCGATCCAAAAGGCCAGGGCCACGAGGATAAGTATCACAACTGCAGTCTGCAGCGTTGCAAACGACAACAGTCGATTGGCGGCTGCGTTTGCCTCGCTCAGGTCCTGTTCTAGGACCATTCGCCATTCTGTCCCGAAGAAATCGAACACTTTGGTGTAGGCGATCACCGGGTTGCCGGATAATCCGGGCGCATGGGAAAAGGTCGTTTCTACGCCATCCCGGGCTGCCAAAGTCTGTGGCAGGTCCGGCAGACGATCAAGAATGTCAAAGCCACCGTTCCCGGAAGAGCCTGACCGGGCGGTTCCATCGGAACCAATCGCGTAGACCCGACCCGTTTCACCCAGAAGGGGTGATTGCGACAGGATCACGCCAATTTCATCTATCGGCAATTGGAGCGCCACAACGCCGATCCGTTCGCCAGCATTATCAAAAACCGGCATCGCCACGAATTTGGCGGCAGCACCATTGCTGGGGGCGTAAGAGGCAAAATCGGTCACATGGATGTCGCCGCGGCCCAGTGTCGCGGCGGTGCGATAGGCAACGCCAAGATCACTGTTGGCATATGTGCCGGCCCGGAAATTTGTCGCAAAATCAAGCTCCTTGAAAACCGAATAGATCAGGTTTCCCTCCAGATCGAACAGGAAGATGTCGTAGTAGGACCGGACCGATTGAAGGCTCAGGAAGCTGTCGTGAAACGTGGCGTGCGCCTCCGACCAGGCGGAACCATCATCAGCATCAATCAATTTGTCCTTCTGACCTACCGGATTGGGATTATCAGTGATGTAAAGACGCTGGAGACGCTGTTTTGGCTGATCGCCGAGCTGCGCCCATCCATCGCGGAACGCCATAATCGCTTGCTGCGTGGTCGTGTCATCGGCCAGGATCCGAATATCCTGCTCGACCGCCGAAAGCCATTTTTGCAGGCCGATTGTCTTGTCTTCAAGTAACTGTTCGAAGGCGACATTCCGCTGCGTGGTCAGGGCCGACTGAGCGGTCACGATCGATAGGGCCGACACGGCAATCATCAAGACCAGTGTTGGCACACCGATCAGGATCGGCATTTTGTATTTCAACTTCAGACGCCGCCATCTATTGCGCCGGTTCTTGCCGTTCCAAGGCTTTGTCATATCGCCGTCTCCAATGCCAATAACGCACGCGGGCAGGAATTTCCTGCCCGAGAGGAGTGCTAAACCCCATGCGTTGACATTCGATTAAGCCCGACGCGGCTGATCCAGCCTGAAAGCCATACCTGACCTACAGACGAGCAAACTTACGAACCGCTGATCTGTCCGAAGGCTGAATGTCGATAACATGTGCGGCAGGACTTGGACGCTCTTGGGATCTGACAACGTGCAGCTTTGTCCGCAACTGCGCCAGCATCGCCGCACCGCGATCCATATGGTCACGCAGTTCCGCGATCGTCGCTTCCAGTTCGGCATGCCGCTGCACCATATCTTCGAGACGAAGTGCTGCAATCTTCTGGCACTCGCGCAATTGGGCCCGTTCGCCATCCTCACCATCATAGAGGTTCAGAAGCTGGCGCATTTCTTCCAGGGTAAAGCCAAAACGCTTGCCGCGCAGGATCAGCTTGAGCCGGGCACGATCACGGGGTGTAAACAACCGCTTCTGCCCCTCGCGGATCGGGAACAACAACTCTTTCGCTTCGTAAAACCGCAGGGTGCGAGCGGTGACATCGAATGCATCGCAAATGGCACGGATGGTCATCAGATCGGATGTCATTGGGCCACCTCCCGCTTTACGTTGTCCAGGCGAGGACGCACAAACAGCATTGCCGCCAGTTCCTCGACTGCTTCGAAAACGGCAGCGCCCTTTGGGGCAGTGGTCATGGTGTGTTGTGTATTACGCATTGCATCCCTCCTAATGACTTCAAAAAGAGCGATGAGACCCGGAAAACCGTTCATTCAAAACGCGGCCCCACGCTCGCTGAAAGGATCATGCATCCAAAGCGCTTTGGATTTCAGGCTACCGGGGGTGACTCTTAGGTTACAAAATGGGGTAAACCATTGACTCCAATATGATATAATGACTTTTTTGTACGAAAGGCAGACTTGATGCCGCTGACAGAATCAATGTCAAATAAGATTTGCGCGGCAGCAACACATCGGCAATGATCAGCCAAATACCCATAACTTTTCCCATGTTGGCCGCAAAGCAAACATATTTGCGCTGCAGGAAGGACTCGTTTGGTTGGAACGGGACGTGCTTTTTTCAGGCACAGGACATGGTGGCAGATGACTTCGGCACAGAGCACAGAGCTCGAAGGACCTCCGGAAGAACGGAGTGAGGCGCTTCCCGAGGGAACGCGGCTTCTGGGCGACCAGTTCACAATCAAAAAGCAGATCGGCAAGGGTGGTTTCGGCATCACCTATCTGGCCGAGGATAGTTTTCTTGATCGCACTGTTGTCATCAAGGAATGCTTTCCCGAAGTGTTCTGTCACCGGGCTGGAAAATCGGTCCTCGTGCGATCCACCGCGAACCATGACAAATACCGGTCCATCGTCGATATGTTCATGCGCGAGGCGCGCAGCATAGCCAAGCTGCGCCACCCCAATATCATCGGGGTCCACCGGGTATTCGAGGATAACGATACGGCCTACATGGCGCTTGATCTGATCGAAGGCCGGGACCTCCTCGACATTATCAAGAATGACAGCCAGACACTGACGCCTGACCAGATCAGGAACATGCTGCATAAGCTGCTGGATGCGGTTGATGTGGTGCACCAGCAAGACCTGCTGCATCGTGACATTTCGCCTGACAACATCCTGATCGACAAATGGGGCAACCCTGTCTTGATCGATTTTGGCGCCGCCCGCGAAGAGGCGAGCCGCGAAACCCGTGCGCTATCTGCTGTGCTGATCGTCAAGGATGGGTATTCACCGCAGGAGTTCTATTTCTCGGGCGGAAAGCAGACCCCAAGCAGTGA
This sequence comes from uncultured Paracoccaceae bacterium, assembly GCA_947488175.1. Taxonomy (GTDB): domain Bacteria; phylum Pseudomonadota; class Alphaproteobacteria; order Rhodobacterales; family Rhodobacteraceae; genus Yoonia. The sequence goes on along the minus strand of CANKYO010000003.1, from coordinate 140,368 downwards.
TCTTTATGCACTCGCAGCCACATTTTATCACCTGATCTCGGGCACCGTCCCACCCAACAGCCAGACCCGTATGGCCGAGGTTGCCGGTGGCGGCGAAGACCCGTGTGAACCGCTGGACGGCCGGTTTGACGACTACGCCCCGGAATTCCTGCAAGCCATCGACCGGGCCATGCGCGTTCTGCCCAAGGAACGCCTGCAATCCGCCCGCGACTGGATGGATATGCTGGACCCTAACAAGAAGCGGCCCTCGCCACTGGTCCTGTCGCAGAAGAATGACCTGAGCAAGACACTGACCCGCCTTGTTTCGGAAACCAATGAATACGTGCTGAAATCCGAACCGCGCAAAGCAGAGCCGCAAAAACCCCCAAAGGCAGAACCTGTGGTATCAATCCCGGACTGGGTGCGCGAGTTCAATGAAGAAACTTCACAAACGCTGCCACCCACTGATCAAAAAGCGCCGGCCGCCAGAGATCGGGCGCCTGCGCCAAGTAGTTCGGACGAAATCAGCCATGATCTGGATGAGGATGAATATCTGGAAGCCGATGACGCACCATCAGGTCGCCGCTTGTCCATGCCATCGGGCCTACGGTCCAAATTCTGGCGGCGCATGAACAAGATCCGCGCCAGCTGGATGGTTATCCTGCTGGCGATCGTCATTGTCCAGCAAGACCCCCAGAGTGTTGCGAGTATCGCGAAAACGCTGCTCCACTGATCTAATACGGCTACAGTCTTGGCAGCGGCGGTTGCGGTATGTTCCTTCAGGTCGCTAATCTGTCAGCGTATCGCCTCACCCAGCGTGGTGGTCGACTGGTAGATGTCATCACTACCGAGCCCTTTGACAACAGACCCTTGAACGGGAAAGAGCGCATCCATCGGATGCGCCCATTATCAATGCTTGTTTCAGTCCAAGCTTAGATCAACAGAACCTGCGTGCCGACCTTGGAGTAGCCGTAAAGCTCTGCAATCTGTTCATTGTAAAGCCCAATGCATCCATTCGACGACCGGCGACCGATCTTGCGTGTGTCATGTGTACCGTGAATCCGGTAATACTGCCATGACAGGTGAAGCGCGTGTGTTCCCAGCGGATTATCCGGGCCTGGGCCGATGAAATCGGGCCATTCGGGGTTGCGCAGCTTCATCGCCGGTGTGGGTGCCCAGCTCGGGCCTTCGACCTTGCGGGTAATCTCCGTCCGGCCTTTGCGGGTCAGATCCTCGGTCAGGGGGACGCTGGTCGGGTACAGCTTGTAGATCGACTGGTCTTCGGACCAGTAATGCAGCGCCCGCGACTGGATATCGACCAGAATGGCCCCGTTGTTCAGGTTGCTGAAATAGGGCTGCCAGTCCAGCGACCGGAAACTGGAGATGTTCCTTTTGACGCCCGCGCTTATGTCGCTTTCGATTTCGGTCGTGTTGGCAGTCTGCGCCATTGCACCCGTCCCGATTGTGGCAGCGGTGGCCGCCAGAAAACCACGGCGTGACAGGCCATTCATCGTGTCTTTTGACATCAGTTACTCCGTTCGGGGCAAACACTCTTTCAAAGCTGCAATCTAAAGTGTCCCGCCCCCATTCGCAATTCACACAAACGTCAGGCAAAGAAGGTTCCGTGCAACCGGGTTTGAACTGTCACACCATTCCCGCTAAGGAACGATGACTTATCAAGGTGAAGCAACGATGTACCGACGCAATTTGATTCTGGGACTGGCCGCAGCGGGCATAGCTGCCTGTTCGCAAGTACCCGAAGGCCGGATCGGGCCGGACGGCCTGCCCTTGCCCACAATTTATCGGATCAGGCCGGGGCAGGAGGCTGAAATCCAGTTCCGGATGCTGGATAGCGTCAACGCCCTGCGCACGGCACGTAGCCTGGCGCCGGTCGAACTGAACGCGCAGCTCAATGCGGCTGCCGCAACGCATTCACGCGATATGTCGATCCAGAACCGCCCGTGGCTCTTTGGTTCTGACGGATCGAGCCCGCTGGACCGGGCGCGGCGCGTGGGCTTCCCTGGCCGCTTGTTGGGCGAAAACATTTCTGAATCCTATGAGGGTGAGTTGCCGACACTGGCGGCGTGGATGGAACAACCCGACACACGAGCGGTCATTCTGGACCCCAACGCGCGACAGATGGGGTTTGCCTGGTTCCAGGAACCCGCCGGCAAATTGTGGTGGACACTGAACATGGGCAGCGACCCTGCGGTCAGCCGCCCCATCCCGAGTGCAGCGTTCTAGGCGTAGATAAAAATCTTTGTGCCGTTTTTTACCATCGCATAGATTTCATCCATTTCGTTATTCTGAACGGCGATGCAGCCCCATGTCCAATCGGGGATGCCAACGGCGCGGCTTGGCGTACCATGGATGAAGATGTCGCCGCCCGGATCAAGCCCATTCGCACGGGCATAGGCGATATCATTCGCGTTTGGATATGAAATGCCAAGCGACAGGTGAAACCGGCTGTAGGGATTGCGCCGGTCGATCAGATAGGCGCCTTCGGGTGTGCGCCCGTCCCCTTCGCGAACCTTGTGACCGGTGGGCGCAAATCCAAGCTGGAAGTTATAGGCTTTCAACAGATTGTTGTTATGCAGCAGCTGCATGTGCCGCTTGCCTTTGAATACCTGAATGCGCGTGACTTCGGGGCCTTTATACTGCGGCACCTTCGCGCTGCAGCCCGCAACGCCAAGTGCGGCCCCCACCATCATGGATCGTCTTGAAATCATAATACTGTGCCTCGTTCACCGGTCTGCGCCGTTTATGATGTGCTACACCAAATTTACGGTTAACGGTAGAAAAACATGGGGCAAGCGCTCATTTCCGTGTGAATGGTGCCACAATTTCCACATGCGGTGACCAACGGAACTGATCGACCACCTGCACCCAGGGCATAGTGAACCCGGCATGAACCAGCGTCTTGGCGTCCCGGGCGAATGTCACGGGGTTACAGGACACCATTGCGACCGTTTTGATGTCCGATGATGCGAGCGTTTCGATTTGCGCTTCGGCACCCGCACGGGGCGGGTCGATGACGGCAGCATCGTAAGAACGCAATTCATCCGGTTCGAGCGGACGTCGGAACAGATCACGTGCCTCAGTGGTGACACGGCGCAGGTTGCGGCCCGCGCGCCAGCCGCGATCCAGTGCCGCCAGCATTTCGGCCTCGCCTTCCACCGCGTGAACCTCGGCACGTTTTGCAAAGGGCAGCGCGAAGGTTCCGCATCCGGCGAACAAGTCGACGATGCGTGCAGCACCCTGGGTGATGTCGTTCACCGCGGCAAGCAGGGCCAGCTCCCCATCTTTGGTCGCCTGCAGGAACGCGCCGGGCGGCGGTGTGACCTGCGTGCCCGCAAAATTCTGAACCGGGGCGCTCAGGGTGACAACGGGTCCATCATTCCAGACAAGTCGGGCCACATTGTGGGTCTGCGCATAGGCCGCCAGTTCCAGCCGCAGCTGCGGTGTCAGATCTTTGTCAGTTTCAACAAGAATATCGGGGCCGCTAATTGTGTCAGTGACCGTCAGATCAATCTCGCCCTTGCGTGAACACGCCATAACGGTCAGCGCCTCAAGCGCTGGCAGGCAGGCGACCAATGCCGGTGTGATCAGCATACAATCCGGGATGGCAACCAGCGTGTCAGAGCCTTTGGCGTGAAACCCGACCAGTGCGCCCTTTTTTGTGCGGCGCCCCGAGAATTTGGCGCGGCGGCGCGAACGCCACGGGGATGTAACGATATCCCGGAGGCGCGGCTGCAACCCTCGCGCTTCTAACGCTTTGGCCACGATGGACAGCTTCCATTCGGCCACGAACATGTCGTGGGCATGCTGCATCGCGCAGCCGCCGCAGGATTTGAAATGTCGGCAAGGCGGGGCGACACGGTCGGTCGAGGGCGTCACGATCCGGACCTTTCCGTCCTGTGCCACGTCGACCTCTTCCCCCGGTAGCACACGCGGCAGCAGTGACTGACCGTCAGAGGCCCGGCCAAGGCCGAGATGTGTCAGGCTTTCGATGGTCAGCATTTATTCCGCCGCTTCCTGCGCATTGATGAACCCGCCCGACTGCCGGTTCCAGTAGCGCGCGTAAAGCCCGCCCTTGGCCAGCAGATCGGCGTGAGTCCCTTCCTCGACCACGCGCCCGGCGTCAAGCACGATGATCCGGTCCATCTGGGCGAGGGTCGAAAGACGGTGGGCGATTGCGATGACGGTCTTGCCGTGCATGATGGTTTCCAGCGCGTGCTGGATCGACGCCTCAACCTCGGAGTCAAGCGCGCTGGTGGCTTCGTCTAGCACGAGGATAGGCGCGTCTTTCAGGATGGCGCGCGCTATCGCAATGCGCTGGCGCTGGCCGCCGGATAGTTTGACACCGCGCTCGCCCAGATGCGCGTCATAGCCGGTGCGCCCCTTGTGATCCTGAAGGTCGAGGATGAAATCATGCGCTTCGGCCTGTCTGGCCGCCGCCTCAATCTCATCCTGCGTGGCGTCGGGTTTCCCGTAGCGGATATTGTCACGGGCGGACCGATTGAACATCGCCGTTTCCTGCGTGACCATGGCGATCTGGCGGCGCAGACTTTCCTGCGTCACCTCGCGCACATCCTGCCCGTCGATCAGCACGCTGCCCTCTTCGGTATCATAAAGCCGCAACAGCAACGCGACGAGCGTGGATTTCCCTGCACCAGATGCGCCAACCAGCCCCAGTTTTTCGCCCGGTGCCACCATTAGGCTGACATCATTCAAACCGCCCGGTCCGCCGCCGTAGCTGAAACTGACATGGCTTAGATCAATCGCGCCTTTATGGGCCGTTAGCTGATCCGCGTCATCGGCATCGGTCAGCTTGTGCGGCGGGCTGAGCGTGAGCATGGCGTCCTCGATCTCACCCACATTGGCGTACATGCCCATCAGCGTGAAACTGACCCAACCCGTCATCTGCGACAGGCGCAGGGCAATCGCCCCGGCCGCGGCAATATCACCCGCAGTCGCGGCACCGGCTGTCCAGAAATAGAGTGTGGCACCGACCAGCAGGATGGGCAGCAGCCCGCCCAGCGCCATCAGCCAGAACCGGAAAGACGCAGACAACCAGCCATAGTTGACTGCAGTACCCCAGTAGTTCGCCATGGCGTCGATGGCTGCCCGGTCCTCGTGATCGTCATGGGCGAACAGCTTGACCGTCTTGATATTGGTTATCGTGTCGACAACCTGCCCGGTGACCATAGCGCGCGTTGCCGCCCGCGCCTTGGACCGTTTACGGATCCGAGGCATGAAAAAGCGGATCATCCAGATATAGGCCACAACCCACAGCGCCAGCAGGGCCGCCGTGCGCATATCGATAGTCAGAAGCAGGATCACCGAACCGACAAGAGAAGCGAGCGCGAAGGCGACGGTGTGGATCATGTCCACGATCAGGTCTGTTGTTGCCCGTGCCGCCTGCATCTGTTTTTGCGCTATGCGACCTGCAAAATCATCGTCAAAGAAGGTAACGGACTGACCCAGCGAATGCCGATGCAGCCGTGACAGGATCAGGTTGCTGAGCGACGGGCCGACGACAACGGCCTGCATGACGCCCGAGACGCCGAGGATGATCGGGCGCAGGACCACAAAGAACACCGTGACCCCAAGCAGCAGGATCATGTTGTCAGAGAAGTAGCTGCCACTTTCGGATGTCAGTGCCGCATCGATCACCCAGCCCAGCATCAGCGCTGTCAGCACCTCAAGCGTACCGGCCAGCGCCGAGACCAATCCGGCCAGAATGGTAACTTTCGTGCTGCCACGCAGGCACCAGCCCAAAAACGCGATCAGCGTCTGGGGCGGTGGCCCTTCGGCCCGCTCAAAAGGGTCGATCCAGCGTTCCGGTTTCATTCCGCTACCTGTGTATCCTGCCCCAGAAAGCCGCCAGATTGCCGCGCCCAGAACCGTGCATATTGTCCGTTTTCCGCCAGCAGCGCGTCATGTGTGCCATCTTCGATGATCCGGCCCTGATCCATGACAATGATCCGGTCCATGCGCGCGATGGTAGACAGGCGGTGGGCGATGGCGATCACCGTCTTGCCCTCCATCATGCCGTAAAGCGTGCGCTGAATGGCGGCTTCGACCTCACTATCTAGGGCGCTGGTTGCCTCATCCAAGAGCAGGATGGGGGCATCTTTCAGAATGACTCGCGCAAGGGCGATCCGCTGGCGTTGCCCGCCCGACAGTTTCACACCCCGTTCGCCGACCTTGGCGTCGTAGCCTTTGTTGCCTTCGCTGTCTTCCAGCCCGAGGATAAAATCATGCGCCTCGGCCTTTTGCGCGGCCGCGATCATGTCATCGTCGGTTGCGTCCGGGTTGCCATAGACGATATTGTCGCGCACCGACCGGTGCAACAGCGCGCTGTCCTGCTGGACCATGCCGATGTTGCGGCGCAGGCTGTCCTGCGTCACATCCATGATGCTTTGGCCGTCGATAGAGATTGTTCCTTTCTCCGCATCGTAGAAGCGCAACAGCAGCTTCACCAGCGTCGATTTACCTGCACCGGATTGCCCGACCAGCCCGATCTTTTCACCCGGTGCGATGGTCAGGTTGATCCGGTCAAGACCGCCCGCTTCTTTGCCGTAGTGATGCGACAGGTTGGTGATCTCGACCTTGCCGTGGGTGACCTCCAGCGGCTTGACCGTCTGGTCGAGCAGCTTGATCGGCTGGGCGATGGTTTGCATGCCTTCTGACACGACCCCCAGTTCCCGGAAGAAGTTGCTGGTCGCCCACATGATCCAGCCGGACATGGCGTTCAGGCGCAAGGCCAGAGTCGTTGCCACGGCAACCACGCCGACTGTCGCTGTGCCCAGACCCCAGAGCCACATGGCCCAGCCGACAACGCCGACGATCAACAGACCGTTCAGGATCATGAGCCCCACATCCATGATCGTGTAAAGCCGCATTTCCGCCTGGAAGGTCTGGCGGCTTTGTTCCATCGCGTCCTTGGCATAGGCGATTTCGCGGTCGTGATGGGCGAACATCTTGACCGAATGAATATTGGTGTAGCTGTCCACAATCCGGCCGGTGACCTTGCTGCGCGCATTTGATGCGGCCTCTGATGCAGGCCCGATGCGTCTGACGACCCAGCGCAACAGCACGAGGTAGGGGATCAGCCACATAAGCAGCGGAATAACCAGCCGAATGTCGGCCTGGCCCAACAGGATGGCGGCAGCGATGACATAAGCCGCCGCATAGGTCAGCGCATCGAAGAGCTGAAACACCACCTCGCCCGCTGACGATGGCGTCTGCATGATCCGGTTGGCGATCCGGCCCGCAAAATCATCCTCAAACCAGCCGACCGACTGGCGCAGCACGTGGCGGTGCGCCCGCCAGCGCACGAGTGTCGTGAAGTTTGGCAGGATCGTCTGGTGCAGCAACATGACCTGCGCGATATGCAGGATCGGGCGCACGGTCAGGATGAACAATGCCACAAGGATGAATTCGAGGCCATGCCGCGCCCAAACCTCTGCCGGTGCACCGCTCGAAAGCGTGTCCACCAGCCGCCCGACATAGCCCAAAAGCCAGATTTCCACGCCTGCGATAACCACAGACCCGATGGCGGTGACCAGCAATACCCATTTGAACGGTTCCGCGTAGATACGCAGAAACGGATAGAGCCGCTTGGGCGGCGTGTCGGTCTCCTGATACTTGGTATAGGGATCGACAAGACCTTCGAACCAACGAAACATGGGTCTGCCTTCCGGGTTAATGCCGGTGACATAACAAGATTTCGATCAGAGGAAAACCAGAAGAGAGAACACGCCAAGGGCGAGCGCCATAATGCGCATGAAGATACGCCAGGCCGGTGGGTTTTTCAGCAAGTAGGACAGCAGGGTTCCTGCCATGGCCCAGAACAGGCAGACACCCAGGTTGAGGCCCGAAAAAGTGGTGGCCAGGGTGATGGCCTGTTTCGTTGGGGGCAATGTGGCGACATAGGCGGTGGCGCTGAAGGCAACTGCCCAGACCTTGGGGTTGATCCATTGGAACAGGACCGCCTCGACAAAGGTGAAAGGACGGTCGCGGTCACGGGTCTTGGCCGGGTCGGCGTGCCAGAGGGTCCATGCCATCCACAATATCCAAAAGCTGGCCCCGATTTTCAGCACTAATGTCAGCATGGGCTGTGCCGCGAGTAGCGCGCCGATGCCCAATCCGGTGATCCCCGACGTGATCCCGACGCCGAAGGCCACACCAAGGATATGCGGCACAGTCCGCCGGAAGCCAAAGCGCGCCCCGGATGCGGTGAGCAGGATGACATTGGGTCCGGGCGAGAACAGGCCAAAGAAGACGAAACCGAACAGGGGCAGCAGGTCAGCCAAGCAGATCGGCCTTTGTGAGGGTAAAGCCCGATGCGATCCAGCGTTGTTCAGCCTGTTTCAGCGCAGCGCCCAGCGCCGCCCCTTGCAGATCAGGCATCAGATCGGCGGCTTTGAGGGGAAAGGTCTGTTTGGCCGCGTGTTCAACCGTTTCGATCTGTGCAGGGTCAATCGGGGCGCCCAGCGATGCCGCTTCGATCAATAGCCGATCCATCCCGATCCCGACCCCGAACCGATAGGCGGCTTCGGCATGGGTCATGTCTGACCCGATCCGTTCGATCTGCCTTGTCTGATCTTTCGACAGGCGCAGTGCGGTTACGGGATCACCGCCAAGCGCGACGAGGCGCCGGATCGGGTCCGGCGTGTGTCCCGCCTGCTGCTCAAGATGCACAAGCACGGCAAGCGCGGTGGTTGCGGCACCGGGCAGGATTTGCGCCAGCCCGCCAGTGGACGCCATGGAGGCGACGGCTGGGGCGGGGTCAGGTGAGGCGAGCAATTTCAGCATTTCGCTGGTCACACGTTCGACCGACAGACCCTGCAAGCCTTCGATATTGGCGGCACAGGCTGCGAGCGCGTCAGCGTCTGGCCCTTCGTTAGCGTCACCGTACCATGCGTGAAAACGGAAGAACCGGAGGATGCGCAGGTAGTCCTCTTTGATCCGCTGATCCGCATCTTCGATAAACCGGATCCGCCGGGCGTGCAGGTCCGGCAACCCGCCAAGAGGGTCGGCGATGGTGCCATCGGGGGCTGCATAAAGCGCGTTCATGGTAAAATCGCGCCGACGGGCGTCGTCGGTCATGTTGTCGGCAAATGCGACCGTTGCGCGCCGCCCGTCGGTTGCGACGTCATGGCGGAAGGTTGTGATTTCAAAGGGTACATCGTCGACGATCACGGTGACGGTCCCATGGTCGATCCCTGTCGGCACGACCCTGAGGTTCGCGGCTTCGGCCAGTTCCGTCACCTTGTCAGGATGCGCATCGGTCGTCAGATCAAGATCGGCGACAGGTTCGCCCAGCAGGGAATTGCGCACACAGCCACCCACGAACCACGCCTGATACCCTGCATCGGTCAGCATTCGACAAACGGTCTGCGATGCTGGCTGCGTCAGCCATGGGTCGGTCAATCGGGTCACGACATCCGGTCCGCCAGGGCGCGCAGGATACGCGCGGTGGCGCCCCAGACGTAATAGGGGCCGTAGGGCACGGTGTAGTAGAGGCGCTTGCGGCCCTGCCAGATCCGCCCTTCGATGCGGAACATGGATGGGTCCGCCAGATGGGATAGCGGGACTTCAAAGACTTCGCTGACTTCACCGGCTTCGGGGACCGGATCATAATGACCTGACACCAGCGCCAGCACCGGCGTCACCTGATATCCGGTGACGGTCTGATGGGGCGGCAAGGTGCCAAGGGTTTCGACCAGTTGAGCGGGCAGGCCGATTTCCTCTTCCGCCTCGCGCAGGGCGGCGTTGATGATCGTTGCATCGGTGTCGTCTTGTTTGCCGCCCGGAAAGGCGATCTGGCCCGGATGGTGTTTCAACCGGGCCGACCGTTTGGTCAGGATCACGGATTCCGTTTCGGCCCTGACACCAACCAGCACCGCAGCAGGCGTCAGCCTACAATCGGGAACCTGCACATCCTTGTTCAGATCGAAATCCGATGATGCGCTGCCCGGTCGGGACAGCGCATCAGTCAGGCGTGTTTTCAGGTCAGGCACTGGCGTTCTTTGCCTCGAACCCCAGTGTTTCGGGCTCAAAAACGTAATGGGACCCGCAGAACTGGCAGTCTGCTGTCACCGTGCCTTCGTCGGTGACCATGGTGCTGATGTCCTTGGCCGAGTAGATCGACAAGCTTTGGCGCACCTTGTCTTCGGAGCAACTGCATCCAAACTTCACCGGCTGGGCATCGTACACACGCGGCTTTTCTTCGTGGAAAAGGCGCACCAGCAGGTCGGTCGGCGTCACTGACGGACCTATCAGTTCGATGTCATCGACCGTGTCGAGCAGGGCGTTGGCGCGGGTCCAGTTTTCGCCTTCGTCTTCGGTCAGGATGTCAGTCGCATCCAAGAGCCCGTCTTCGCCGGAACCCCCTTCGCCCTTGGCGAATGGTGACGCCTTTGGCATGTGCTGCAGCATCACGCCGCCGGCGCGCCAATGGGTGCCTTCGCCGGGCATTTGCGACTGCCCATAGGTCAGCGAAAACCGGGTCGGCAGCTGTTCGGACTGGGCAAAATAGGTTTCTGCACAGGCCGACAGCGACCCACCTGCGATGGGCGTAATCCCTTGATAAGGCGTCATTCCTTCGCCCTGATCAATCAGGATGGCAAAGTACCCCTGCCCGATCTGGGGGAACGGATCACCATCAAGATCAAGCCGGTCTGCATCATAGGATGCATAGGCACGGATGCGGGCCGGTTCACCGTCTTCGGTGGGGCCGTAATAGTCGGTGGCGATGAGGCGCACCGCCCCTGACCCGCGCACTTGCAAGGACAGTTTCCAGCGCAGTTTCACCGTCTGCCCGATCAACGCGGTCAGTAAGGCCATCTCGGCCACAAGCCCTTCGATCATGGGCGGATAGTTGTGCTGCGACAGGACCTGTTCCAGCACGCCATCCAGACGCGCCACCCGGCCACGGATGTCGGAGGCGTCCAGTTGGAACGGCAGGACGGTATCGTCCCAGGCGATTTGCGCACTGAGGCTCATGGGCTTTCCTAACTTATCAGGAGTTGGCATACCGCGCCTATATAGGCGGAGCAAGCCAGCGTCCAAGGGGTGAGCTATGATCAGGCGGTATGGCGAGGTGCCAAAAAACGGGCAGCGGTATCAGGTAAGGCACGGGGCTTATGGGGTCTTGTTGCGCGAGGGTCAGGTGTTGCTGACCTGGCAGGGCGGTATCCATAACGAGCTGCAACTGCCCGGCGGCGGGGTTGATCCGGGCGAAAGCATGGTCCGTGCGTTGCATCGGGAGGTGTTCGAGGAAACCGGCTGGACCATCGCCCGGCCGCGGAGATTGGGGGCGTTTCGGCGGTTTGCCTATATGCCCGAATATGACAAATGGGCCGAGAAAATCTGCCATATCTATCAGGCCTTTCCCGTACGTCGGCTGAGCGACCCGACCGAGCCTGAACATACGGCGATCTGGATGGATCTGGCGGCAGCAGTACCGCTTTTGTTCAACCGGGGCGACGCCGCATTTCTGGAAAGGTTGAACGGGACCGCGCAACGTTCGGTGGGTCGGGCGGGGTGACGCAACACCCCGGGATCGGCGTTTTTGCGAATCATCAGTTAACACTGGGGTTTTGGCTAAACTTGCCGGTCGGCATCGCGTCGGCCAAGCGTCGGACTTGCGTCGGACCCTTTTGTGGCATTTTGGTGGGTTAAGGCAGCGCGCGGTCGGAATCCTAATGTGGTGTTAAGGAATTAGCAGCCTGCAGGCTCAGACAATTACAGCCTCGACCGGGCGTCGCAGTGACATTGGCAAAGCCGACGCACGACCAAATCTGACGACAAGGTCCGGTCGCACATCCGGCATCCCCAGCCACCCCGCGAGTTCCTGACGCAGTGACGGTACTTCGATGGGTTGGTTGATATGGGCGCTACGGATGCCCAGCGCCGTAGCCTGCAGGGCAAAGCGCTCGAAGCTGCGGCCAACCTTGATCCAATGGTCCGGGTCAGCGCGGTCACCAATAAAGACCGCGACCCCTGCAGAGGACCGAATATGATCGCGATACTTGTCATTTTCGGCATCCTTCGTGAAGACCGCGTTGAATAAAAAGCCGCCCAACCATTCCGGCGTCACCGGGTTGCCGGAACACGCGCTGAAAAGCCCGTCGCCGGTTGCTACCGCGCGCCCGGAGCTGAACCTGATCCAGTCACGCAGCTCTGCCACGAAGGCCGGATCATCGATCTGCGCGCTATTGCCTTCGATTACCATTTCAAGGATTGCATCGCGGTCGGACGCCTCTGTGAAGAACTGAACAGAAACACCCTCTTCCTGCGCTGCTGCTTCCAACAAGCCGATATCGCTGGCTGATATCGGCTGCCCGTCATACGCCGAACGTGTTGATTGGCGCTGGGGGATGGCCTGATAAAGGGGTCCCTCGTTTACTGGGCCGCTTTCAAAGGCGACGTCGATGGACGTTTCAGCACCGCCTGCAATACCGACATCTGCCGACCGACCTGTAGCAGCCGCCGCGATGACCAGATTTTCAGCGGCACAGCCAACGCTGACATAAAGGTGGTGATCATCAGGATCGACTACTGCCGTCCGGCGCGTGAGGTCGGGGTGGATGCTCAGGCCGTTCTCGCGCAGTTGAAACACCCATGGTTGCGTGTTGTGGCCATTCGCGGCGAGGCTCGAGAGCCGCACAAGTTCAGTCAGATCTGGGTCAGCCGACAACAGCCGTCGCTGCTGTTCCAACAATTCCTGATACCCGTCGAGCCGCGGCCAGAGCCCGTAACCGATGCCACCTATGGCTGCTGCCGACACTGTGGTCATGATCAATCCCCGTCGTGAAATCATCGCCGCCCCCTGGATCTGCACCTGATTGACGTGGGCTGGCATACACCGGCATGGCGGGGCCGAGTTGAGCGATATCAATAGTTGGTCGGAGGGTCGGACAGACCCGAATGCGCCAATGCTTTGGATCGCGCCAGGAACCATGGCTGTCCCAGCCAATCGGGTGCGTTTTTGACCGCGTAGGACAGCAGCCCTTCCAGTGCCGCCATTGTGGCAAGCGCATGAGATCGCTGCGCAGCGGTTGGAGGTGCGTCAGGCGAGATTAATGGCAGGATGAATTCTGCAAAATGGCCCACAACCTCTGCCGCGAAGTCGGGTTGATCCGGGTCGCCCGGCAGCTCTGCCAGTGCCCGGCTGAGGGGGAGGTTCTGCTGCTTCATTTCGATGACGGCGGTCAGCGCCTGATCCATCACCTGCTCCAGACTGCCATCGGCGCCCTGTCCGACAATTTTCTGCACCACCGCTGACATCAAGCCGAAATAGCGTGCGCGAACCGCTTCGATCAGCGCGGATTTGTTGGGGTAATATTGGTACAGCGTTCCGACCGATACGCCCGCACGCTCTGCCACCCGCGTTGTCGTCAGCCGGGCCGCCCCATCGCGTAGCAGAACCTGAATAGTTGCTTGGACAATAGCGTCGCAGGTGATCTGCGACCTCTTCTGAACCGGTTGTTTTCGTTGAGTTTTCGTGGCTTGCATGGGCGGTTCCTGAAATGCGAATTCCAAAACTGAAGGATCATTCATATTCTTTGTTTGACAGATATGGAACACAAAATCAAACGGAGCCAACCATGAAGACAATCCTGATCACTGGCGCGACAAGGGGTCTGGGCCTTGCCTTTGCCAGAGAGCTGTGCAAGCTGCAGGATGCAAAAATTGTTCTGGCCGTGCGCGATCTGAAGGCGGGTCAGTCGGTTGCGGCGTCATTGGGTCCGCATGTGCAGGCGATGCAGCTTGATCTGGCGTCGCGCGCGTCGATCCAGGCCTTTGTCGAGGGATGGTCAGAGCCCTTGTTTGCGCTGATCAACAATGCGGGATTGCAGTTTAGCGGTCCGATCCAGTTTTCACCGGACGATGTCGAGATGACGCTGGCGGTTAACCATCTTGGCCCTTTGCAACTGACCATGGGATTGCTGCCATGGCTGAAGGATGGCGTCGTGCTAGGTGTCGGGAGCGGGACACATAACCCGGATGATCGCATTGCCAAGATATTTGGCTTTCGCGGCGGCCGGTTTTCGTCGATCGCGGCGCTGGCCCGTGGCGATATGGATGCCGCCAATGACCAGAAGGCCGGGATGGACCGATATGCCACCAGCAAGCTTCTGTTCATGGCGACCGCCGCTGAAATGGCCCGACGCCATCCTGAAACCCGTTTTCTGACGCTTGATCCGGGGCTGATGCCGGGCACGGGACTGGTGCGTACAGCCCCCGCACCTGTGCAATGGGTCTGGCGGCGCGTGCTTCCTATCTTTACCCGTGTCATTCCCGGCGCAAGCACTCCGGCCAATTCCGCCGCTGCGGGGTGCCGTGTTTTGATGGATGAGGCATCACAATCCGGGCAGGTATATGACTATAACGCCAAAGGCTCGAGTGACGTTTGGGACAAGGTTTTTGATCCGGCTTTCGGAAAGGATGTCGTGGATCAATCGCTGAAGGCCCTCGCCTGAGGGGCCGTCTTGCCCCTTGTCCGGAAAACCGATATCGCGCGGGCTCAGATACATCTGACGCAAGGGTTCTGCGCATGACTGCTCCGAAGAAAGTCGTTCTCGCCTATTCCGGCGGACTTGATACCTCGATCATTCTGAAATGGCTGCAGACGGAGTATGGCTGTGAGGTCGTCACCTTTACCGCCGATCTGGGTCAGGGCGAGGAGCTTGAGCCCGCCCGCAAGAAGGCCGAGATGATGGGCGCGAGCGCCATCTATATCGAGGATCTGCGTGAAGAGTTTGTCCGTGACTTCGTGTTCCCGATGTTCCGGGCGAATGCGCTTTATGAGGGTCTGTATCTGCTGGGGACGTCCATTGCGCGGCCTTTGATTTCAAAGCGGCTGGTTGAGATTGCGGCGGCTGAAGGTGCCGATGCTGTGTCCCATGGCGCGACAGGCAAGGGCAACGATCAGGTCCGCTTTGAGCTGGCAGCCTATGCCCTTAACCCCGAGATCAAGGTTGTGGCCCCGTGGCGGACATGGGACCTTGGCAGTCGGACCAAACTGATTGATTTTGCCGAGAAGCATCAGATCCCGATTGCCAAGGACAAACGCGGCGAGGCCCCGTTCAGTGTGGATGCGAACCTGCTGCATACCTCGTCCGAGGGGAAGGTGCTGGAGGACCCGGCCGTAGAAGCGCCGGATTACGTTTATCAGCGCACCGTCGCCCCGGAAGATGCCCCGGATCAACCCGAGATGGTCGAGATCACCTTTGAAAAGGGTGACGCGGTGGCGATCAATGGCGAGGCGATGTCACCTGCCACGATCCTGACCAAGCTGAATGAGCTGGGCGGCAAGCATGGTGTGGGTCGTCTTGATCTGGTGGAAAACCGGTTTGTCGGGATGAAATCGCGGGGGATTTACGAGACCCCGGGCGGCACCGTGTTGCTGGAAGCCCATCGCGGCATTGAACAGATCACGCTTGATAGCGGGGCGGGCCATCTGAAGGACAGCATCATGCCGCGCTATGCGGAGTTGATCTATAACGGGTTCTGGTTCTCGCCCGAGCGCGAGATGCTGCAGGCTTTGATCGATAAATCACAGGAGCATGTGTCCGGGACCGTAAGGGTGAAACTGTATAAAGGGTCCTGCAATACGGTGGCGCGCTGGTCCGACAGCACCCTTTATTCCGAGGCGCATGTGACGTTTGAGGAAGATATGGGCGCTTACGATCAATCGGACGCGCAAGGGTTCATTCAGTTGAATGCGCTGCGGTTGAAGCTGTTGGCGGCGCGGAACAGGCGCACGGAAGGATAGTCATTGTGCTTGAGGCGCGCCCGATCACTGGCAAGGATGTTTCTCCGTTAGAAAAGATCACCGTCCATGCTGATCAGGACCGCTTTATCGCGCCTAACATTGTGACCATCGCACAGGCGCGATTCGAAACCGGGGCTTATGATTTTTGCCTTTGGGATGGGGACACACGGGTCGGGCTTATCGCGTTGATCGATATGGCCGAACATGAAGATCGCGAAGAGATTGACGCGCCTGACGCGGTCTATGTCTGGCGATTGTCGATTGGCAAGAATTTCCAGCGGCAAGGCTATGGCAAGGCGGCGATGGCCTTTGCCGAAGACTGGGCGCGAGAGCGCCGGCGGCGCTGCGTGCAGATTCAAGCGGTCGAGGACAATGCTGCGGCGATCGGGATGTATCAGTCGCTTGGGTATGCGCTGACGGGCAAGCGGTCAGGCAAGGAAGTACAGTTGGAAAAGGCGCTTTGACGCCTAGGCCTGCTGACCGGCCACGACCTTGTCTGCCTGGGCTTCGGCGTCGAGCAGGGCCGAGACAATCCGAAGTGGCACGTTCAGGTCATCAAACGCGTCCCTGATGCCGCTCGTGATCTTGTCCTGGCTGGCAAATAGCCCGCCAAAGTGAAACAGATCCCGTTTGTGGGCGAGCGCGATGTGCATTTCTTCCCCGGTACTGGTGGCCGAGAACAATCTTGCGTCGCTGCCGATCCGGGTTTCCAGGTTTGTCAGCACATCCAGAACGGCCTGTAGCGCGGGGTGCTGCTGCTGTGATGCTCCAGCGCGAGACAACCAGATGCCGTAGGTTTCGCCCGACCGGCCGGTGATCGTATCGACGCGGACCAGATCATTAACCTTGATCCAGCCGGAAAACATCAGCCATCCCTTTGTCTGCCGCTCAACGGCCAGAAAGAAAGCAGGCATGGGCACGGCGTTCTGGAAATGCAAAACGAGGCCCCGAAACAATGTGCGTGAGTTCTTTCCGCCAGTTTCGATCTTGACCTCTGCCATGTCCATCGGTCTGCCGCCCACGGTACCGCTGATCCAATCCTCGGCCTTTCTGCTGCGGGCGCGCGGCAGCAACCGTTCTGGCGCGTATCGAAAAATGCCTTGGCGTCGGGGAAGTATGTCAGATCGACCGTTTTCACCAAATGCGGCAGGATCAATGCCTGCTGGCTGCGAGCAACCCTCCGGTTAATCTCGATCACGCTGAAGACGCCGATCGTGGGCAGGACAATAATCCAAGGCAGATCGCCCTTGAACACACCCAAGAGCAGAAGCGCGGTTAAACCGAACGTGGTGACGGAGACGATAGCGGCGACAGCCCAACCCAAACGGCGCTTGGCCTTCAGATCCGGGATCAGGGCCTGAAGGGTCTTTTCGAGAGGTGTATCGGTTGCAGATGGACCAGTCTGATCAGGCATTGCATGCTCCTGCGTCTTGATGACGGTGTGCCAGTATTCTTGGCGTGCCTTTGGCCATCCCGCAATTCTCACCCAGCGTCACAGTTGCGGGTTTTGCTGGCTGCGCCTACCGATTGGCGGGACCACGAGGGAGGATGCGTTGGATATTGCAGAAATCGCAGGCAGGATGCAGCAGGGCCTGTCGCGCCGTGACTTTGATGGCAGTCTGAAGTTTGATTGCGGGTCGGATGGCGTGATTGTTCTGGCCGATAACGCCGTCAGCCTTGATGACCGCGATACCGCCTGCACAATCCGCATCACCGCCGACAATCTGGCGAAGCTGATCACAGGGAAGCTGAACCCGATGACCGGTGTCATGATGGGCAAGCTCAAAGTGTCGGGCGATGTTGCGACCGCGATGAAGCTGGGCGAGTTGCTGAAGGCCTGAGGTCAGCGCAATCGGCGTTCTGCCATCGCTTCGTAATGAGGCATGGCTTGCGCAAGCATGTCGCTGTTTTGCGGATCGACATCAGGTAGCGGCCCCTCTGCCCCGGCGAAACCGGTGCTTTGGTGGACAGCGCCGTACCAGTGTGAGGCCCAGGCCCCGTCTGCGGCGCGGGGTCCGGCGGGCCATGACAGCATCGCGGTATCGAATGGCAGGCCGATCGCGTCGCAGAGTTTCTTGAGCATCCGCTCGGGGTTTTCGCGGATGTCGGCGCTGTCGATGACAAGCCCGCCGATCCGGTCATAGAGCCGGGTTTGCGCGGCGAAGCCGATATCGTCCATCGTCATGCTGTCCCGTTTGGCACCGTAGCTGGCGATCACACGTGCGGGGTGCCGGATCAGGTGGATGTTCACGCAATCCTGCGTCCAGTCAATAGGGAAGCCATCGATCATGTGGTGCGGCATGTGTTTCATGTAGAAATGCGGTTTTCCGTCGGGGATCGGTCCGGCGCAGCGGTCTGCGACCAGTTGCGGATCGGTTTCGTGGGCGGCCAGCACCTCGGCCCGCATGGGGTGATCCGCGCCGGTGGCGGCGATGTAGGGTGCATAAAACGGTTCGTCCCAGACCGCGAAATCGGGGCGGTTGCCGAAGGCGTACATCATCGCCGTCGACAGGTTACGCGGGCCGGACCACATGGCAATTTTCATGCGTTTGCCACCAGTTGTTTGTAGAGACCGCGCAGCCGCTCTGTCATCGGTCCCAGTTCGCCGGTGCCGATGGTCCGCCCGTCGATGCGGCCCACGGGGGTCTGGGCGCCGAATGTGCCGGTCAGGAAAGCCTCATCCGCGGAATAGGTATCGACCAGGCTGAAGTTGCGTTCGAAGACAGGGATGTCATTTGTGCGGCATAGATCGATGACCTTTTGCCGGGTGATCCCGTTCATGCAGTAGTCGCCGGTGCTGGTCCAGACCTGCCCCTTTTTGACGATGAAGAAGTTGCAAGCATTGGTGGTGTTCACGAAACCATGCACATCGAGCATCAGCGCCTCGTCCGCGCCGGCCTTTTCGGCGGCGATGCAGGCGAGGATGCAGTTGAGTTTGGAATGGCTGTTGAGCTTTGGGTCCTGCGTCATCGGCAGCCCGCGCAGATGCGGCACGGTGGCCAGCGTGATCGGGCGCGGGATTTTGGGTTTGGAGTGTTCCATGATGATCACGAAGGTCGGCCCGGACCGTGACAGGCCGGGGTGCTGGAACGGCCGGTGTTTGATCCCGCGTGTCACCATCAGCCGTGCGTGGGCGTCTGTCGTCATGTTGTTGGCCTTTTGGGTGTCCAGAAGCGCCGTCATGACCTGATCGCGCGTCTTGCCGATATCGAGATCGATGGCTTTGGCGGCTTCGAACAGCCGGTCGAGATGTTCATCGGCAAACGCCCAGTTCCCATCATAAAG
Organism: uncultured Paracoccaceae bacterium; assembly: GCA_947488175.1. GTDB lineage: Bacteria > Pseudomonadota > Alphaproteobacteria > Rhodobacterales > Rhodobacteraceae > Yoonia. The sequence goes on along the minus strand of CANKYO010000003.1, from coordinate 121,311 downwards.
CCGCAACCCTTCCCAGACCCCGTCGCCCAGCATGAAGCCGCTGTCATAGACGCTGACCATGGCCTGGGCCTTGGGCACGATCCGCCCGTCGACATAGATCAGGATTTGGTCGTTGCGCGCGTCTTCTTCGGCCTGGTGGGTTGTGACTTTGGTCATTGGATCCTCCTGATTTGCGACGCTAGGGCGGGTTTGCCGCGGTTCCAAGAGGTAAACTGCGCGTGAGGTGCTGGGCATAGAGTTGCGCCATCCACCCAAAGCCGTGAAGGGTGGTGTGTGAAGGAGACGCCGATGCTGAAGATGATAAAAATGATTGCCCTTGCCCTGCTGCCGGGTGCCGCGATGGCCGAGGATATACGGACCGCTGTTGTTGCGGGCGGATGTTTCTGGTGCGTCGAGAGCGATTTCGAAAGCGTGCAGGGTGTCCGCGAGGTGATATCGGGATATACCGGAGGGACGACCGAAAACCCGACCTATCGCACGCTGAAAGGGTCCGGTCATTATGAGGCGGTGCAGATTGTCTATGACGCCGAGGTGGTGAGTTACAACCAGCTGCTGCATGCGTTTTTCCGGTCGGTTGATCCGACCGATGGTGGTGGCCAGTTTTGTGATCGAGGCCCGAGTTATCGCACTGCCGTTTTTGTGGCGAACGCTGAAGAGCGGGCAGCGGCGGAACGGGCAAAGTTGTCTGCTGAACGTGCCTTGGGCCTGAATATTGTGACCCCGATCCTTGACGCCGCGCGGTTCTACGAGGCTGAGGCCTATCATCAGGATTACTATCGCGGGACCGATACGATCCTGACCCGTCGCGGACCGAAGGTGCAGAGCGAGGCGTACAAGTTCTACCGCGAAGGCTGCGGTCGCGATGAGCGGGTGCGTCAGCTATGGGGTGATGCGGCACCGTTTGCGGGTGGTCATAGCTGAAACGCCTGCACTTCTGACAGATCGGGGATCACATCCGCCGTGCCGTGGCGGGTGACCATCAGTGCGCCGGCCTTTGTCGCTTGCTGGATGGCTTGCCCCATGGGCATCCCCCGGTCCAGCCCCGCCAGAACATAGCCGGTGAAAGTGTCGCCTGCGCCGGTGGTGTCCACAGGATCAACCTTGATCGCGTCGAAATGCTGTTTGCCATGACCCCCGTACCAATCAGCGCCATCACTGCCGAGCGTTACGATCACATCCCTGACGGGCAGTTCGGCGGGGGATTTTCCGGTGGCGTTTGCCAGTTGTTCGGCCTCAATCGCGTTCAGGATCAGAAAATCGAGATGGGGTAGAACGGCCTGCACCCGGTCGGCGTCAAAGGGGGCGGCGGCATAGGCGACCTTCAACCCCATTTTCTTACCCAAAGTGGCGGCGGTTCGTTGCAGGTTGGTTTCGTTCTGGATGACCAACCAGTCGCCTGTCTGCGCCTCGGCCATGGCCGTCTGCAGCGTGGCCTGCGGGATTTCGGCATTCGCCCCGGGGTGCAGGATGATGGCGTTTTCACCAGCGGGGGTCACCATGATAATGGCCTGCGCGGTCTCGGTTTCGATTTCGGTGATGTTGCGTGTGTCGACGCCGTATTCAAGCAGGCGCTCTACGGCCCAGCGCCCATCCTGACCCACAGCGCCGATATGGTTCACATGGGCTGCGGCGCGCGCGGCGGCGACGGACATATTCGCCCCCTTTCCCCCCAGAAAGGTTTGCCTGTTGGTCGATGACAGCGTTTCGCCGGGTGCGGGGATGTGAGGCACGGCATAGACGAAATCGGCATTGATCGAGCCGAGGTTCCAGATGGCCATTTTGCTGTATCCCCCGCCCTGTCTGTTCGTCTGGTTACAGTCTTACAGAACACGCAGAGGATCAATGCCCAAGCGCAGGCCTACAATGGTGGGACAGCAAGGGCGAGTTTGAAGCGTTCGTTAATCGCCCTGCCGACCTTCAGGCCACGCTCTGACAAGATATGTTCTGCCTCTTCGACGATCAGATTTTCCTGCCCTGGCCGTTTGGTGACAAGCCCCAACCGTCGATAAAGCTGCAGCTTGCGGATGCCCGCCCTGATCGTCGGCGGTCGGTGCGCGGGGTAGAGGCATTGGCAGTTATAGGCATGCGCGAAAACATGTTTATCGCGCGGGCCGGTCAACTGCGCGAGGATATCGCTTATCTCGGAATCGGTCATTTCTAAATCCAGTACTCATTAACACCTTCACTATGGTCGCCGAATGGGGCGAAAATTAAGGGGAAACTTGACCGAATTGGATCACAACCGTTTTATCGCCCGGCGGCACGTTTCGCCTAGTCGACCTTGCAGGCGGCGATGACGGCCATGTTAAGGATGTCGTTGACCGTTGAAACGGTTGAACAAATCTGGATCGGTTTGCCAATGCCTGACAGGATTGGCCCGATGACGGTCGCCCCAGCCATTTCCTGCATCAGCTTGACCGAAATCGACGCAGAATGCCGGGCCGGAACAACCAGAACGTTCGCGGGGCCGGTCAGCCGCTGGAACGGATAGTTTTCCTGCGCCTGCGGGTTGAGCGCCACATCAACAGTCATTTCGCCTTCGTATTCAAAATCGACCCGGCGCGCATCAAGAACCCGTGGTGCCTGATGCATTTTTTCCGCCCGTTCAGAGACGGGGTAACCGAAGGTCGAGAAGGACAGGAACGCCACGCGCGGCTCTAACCCCAATTCGCGGGCGACGGATGCCCCCCGTTCCGCGATATCGGCCAGGTCGTTTTCGTCGGGCCATTCGTGGACCAGCGTGTCGGTGATCAGCACGATCCGACCCTTGAGCAGGACGGCCGTAACCCCGACAGCCCCATCATGGGGTTGCGCGTCAAAGACGTGGTTGATCAGTTCAAGGACATGCGCCGATTTGCGGGTCGCCCCGGTGACCATCCCGTCAGCGTGCCCATGCGCCAGCATCAGGGTTGCGAACACATGCCGATCGCGGGCTGCCAACCGATGCACATCGGCCATGTCGAAACCTTTGCGCTGCAGGCGCTGGTAGAGGAACGATTTATAGGTTTCGAGGTGATCTGTGTTGGCGGCGTTGACGACCTGCAGTTCATCAACCGCTTCACCCAGCCCTTCGGCGGTGAGTTTTTCGTTCACGTCATCCTCGCGTCCGACAACCAGCGCCTTACCCATACCGGACCGCTGGTAAAGGACGGCGGCGCGCAGAACGCGCGGATCGTCGCCCTCGGCAAAGACCACGGTGGATTGGTTGGCCCGGGCCCGGGCGTTCAGGCTGCGCAGGATGGATTGGGTTGGGTCCATCCGCGATTTGAGCGAGAGTTCGTAGGCGTCCATGTCCACGATGGGCCGCCGGGCGACGCCGGTTTTCATGCCGGCCTGTGCCACGGCGGTAGGGATACGGTGGATCAGGCGCGGGTCGAAGGGCGTTGGGATGATGTAGTCGCGCCCGAAGGTGAGTTTCTTGCCATAGGCCATGGCGACCTCGTCCGGGACATCCTCGCGCGCCAGCGCAGCGAGCGCTTCGGCACAGGCGATTTTCATTTCCTCGTTGATGGCGCGTGCGTGGATATCAAGCGCGCCACGGAACAGGTAGGGGAAGCCAAGCACGTTGTTGACCTGATTGGGGTAATCGCTGCGCCCGGTGGCAACGATGGCATCGGGACGGACGGCGTGCGCGTCCTCTGGTGTGATTTCGGGGTCAGGGTTGGCCATGGCAAAGATGACCGGGTTTTCGGCCATGGATTCCACCATGGCCTGCGTCACCGCGCCTTTGACCGACACGCCGAGGAAGACATCGCAATCCCTCATCGCCTCTTCGAGGTTGCGCAGGTCGGTCTTGACCGCGTGGGCAGATTTCCATTGGTTCATGCCTTCGGTGCGGCCCTGATAGATCACGCCCTTGGTGTCGCAGACGATGCAATTGTCGTGCCGCGCGCCCATGAATTTCAGCAGTTCAATACAGGCGATGCCCGCCGCGCCGGCCCCGTTGAGGACGATTTTGACCTCTTCTATTTTTTTGCCTGACAGGTGCAGCGCGTTCAGCAGCCCCGCCGCGCAGATCACCGCTGTCCCATGCTGGTCGTCGTGGAACACGGGGATGTCCATCTGTTCCTTGAGTGTCTGTTCGATGATGAAACATTCGGGCGCCTTGATGTCCTCAAGGTTGATGCCGCCGAATGTCGGACCCATGAGCCGCACGGCTTCGATGAATTTGTCGGGGTCTTCAGTGTCGAGTTCGATGTCGATGGAGTTGACGTCGGCGAAGCGTTTGAAGAGAACCGACTTCCCCTCCATCACCGGTTTACTACCCAGCGCGCCGAGGTTGCCGAGGCCGAGGACGGCGGTGCCGTTGGAGATCACGGCAACCAGATTGCCCTTGTTGGTGTAATCATAGGCGGTGGACGGGTCTGCCGCGATCTCCTCGCACGGGATGGCGACGCCGGGGGAATAGGCCAGCGACAAATCGCGCTGCGTCGTCATGGGAACGGTCGCCTGGATTTCCCATTTGCCGGGGGTCGGCTGCATGTGGAATTGCAGCGCGTCTTCGCGCGTGAGTTTGTTCTTTGGCATGCTGTCCCCCGTTTTTGTCCCCAAGACATAGCGGGTTCCGGTTTGCCCCCGCAACGTGATTTCGGGGTTTCGCCGGATTCTGGGGCTGGTAGTGTTGGCGCTGATGATCCCGGGGGATGCATGACCACTACCAAAGCCACTGCCACGCCCATGATGGCGCAATATCTTGAGATCAAGGCGCAATATACCGATGCGCTGTTGTTCTATCGCATGGGCGATTTTTACGAGATGTTTTTCGATGATGCGGTGGCGGCAGCAGAGGCGCTGGACATCGCCCTGACCAAACGCGGCAAGCACGAGGATGAGGATATTCCGATGTGCGGCGTGCCGCATCACGCGGCCGAGGGGTATTTTCTGACGCTGATCCGCAAGGGATTTCGCGTGGCCGTCTGCGAGCAGATGGAAAGCCCGGCCGAGGCAAAGAAGCGCGGCTATAAGGCGGTGGTCAAGCGCGAGGTTGTCCGGCTGGTGACACCCGGAACGCTGACCGAGGATTCACTGCTGGATGCGCGCCGCCATAACTTTCTGGCGGCCTATCACGTGGTGCGCGATCAGGGCGCATTGGCGTGGGTGGATATCTCGACGGGTGCGTTTCATGTGATGCCTTGCGCGGGCGCCGCGCTGGGGCCGGAACTCGCCCGGTTGGCGCCGCGCGAAGTGATTGTGGTTGATGGGTCAGAGGCGGATTGGTCCGGCGTGGTGTCCGATGCCGGTGCTGTTCTGACCACATTGGGTGCGGCCGCGTTTGACAGCACGGCAGGGGCGAAGCGTTTGTGTTCGCTTTATAAGGTCGGGTCGCTGGATGCCTTTGGCAGCTTTGGGCGGGCCGAGATTGCGGCGATGTCGGCAGTGGCCGAGTATCTGGAGATTACGCAGAAGGGCAACCTGCCCTTGTTGCGCCCGCCGGTGCTGGAAAGGCAGTCGGCGGCAATGCAGATTGATGCGGCGACGCGCCGGTCGCTGGAGCTGACCCATGCGATGGCGGGTGGGCGGCAGGGGTCGCTGTTGCATTGCATTGACCGGACGGTGACAGCAGGTGGCGCGCGATTGCTGGAGCGGCGGTTGGCGTCGCCGTCCTGTTCGCTGTCGGTGATTTCCGCGCGGCTGGATGCGGTCGGCTATCTGGCAGAGGCATCGCGGCTGCGGGCGGATACTCGCGATGTTCTGCGCGGTGTCCACGATGTGGATCGTGCCTTGTCGCGTTTGGCGCTGGATCGCGGTGGGCCGCGGGATATGGCGGCCATTCGCAATACGCTGGGACAGGCGGCGGCACTGGCCGGGGCTTTGCCGGGTGATCTGTCGGAATTGCTGGCAAGTGCAGCGCGCGATTTGACCGGGCATGAGGAACTGCTGGCGCTTTTGGATGATGCGCTGGTGGCCGAGCCGCCATTGTTGGCGCGTGATGGTGGTTTTATCGCGCCGGGCCATGATGGGGAGCTGGATGAGGTCCGCAAACTGCGTGACGAAGGCCGGTCAGTGATTGCCGGGATGCAGGCGGAATATGTGACCGCCAGCGGCGTGCAGTCGTTAAAGATCAAGCATAACAATGTGTTGGGCTATTTCATCGAAACGACGGCAACCCATGCCGATAAGATGATGGCGCATGATCTGTTCATTCATCGCCAAACGACGGCCAATCAGGTGCGGTTTACGACTGTCGCGTTGAGCGAGATCGAGGCGCGGATTCTGAATGCCGGGGGTCGCGCGCTGGAGATTGAAAAGCGGCTCTATGACGGTTTGCGGCAGGCGATTGTGGATCAGGCTGGGCCGTTGGGGGCGCTTGCCCGTGCGCTGAGTGAGTTTGATCTGGCGGCAGGTCTGGCGGAGCTGGCGGCGGCGGAAAACTGGGTGCGTCCGCGCGTCGATGATAGCCGCGCGTTCGAGATTTCGGGCGGGCGGCATCCGGTGGTGGAGGCGGCGTTGCAGAAGGACGGCGCGCCGTTCGTGGCCAATGATTGCACGCTTACGGATGCCCACATCTGGCTGCTGACCGGGCCGAACATGGCGGGTAAGTCGACGTTTCTGCGGCAGAATGCCTTGCTCGCGATCCTTGCACAGATGGGGAGTTTCGTGCCTGCAGCAGAAGCGCATATTGGGGTCGTCAGCCAGATCTTCAGTCGTGTCGGGGCGTCGGATGATCTGGCGCGGGGGCGGTCGACATTCATGGTCGAGATGGTTGAGACAGCGGCAATCCTGAACCAGGCGGATGACAAAGCCCTTGTTATTCTTGATGAAATTGGCCGGGGGACGGCGACCTATGACGGGTTGTCGATTGCCTGGGCGACGCTGGAACATCTGCATGATGTGAACCGGTGCCGGGCATTGTTCGCCACCCATTATCACGAGATGGCCACGCTGGCGGGCAAGCTGGATGGGGTGGAAAATGCCACCGTCACCGTCAAGGAATGGGACGGGGATGTCATCTTCCTACATGAGGTGAAGCGCGGGACGGCCGACCGCAGCTATGGCGTGCAGGTCGCCCGGCTGGCCGGGTTGCCGCCAGTTGTGGTGGAAAGGGCGAAGGTGGTGCTGGAGGCGTTGGAAAAGGGTGAGCGCGAGGGTGGCGGGGCGCAGAAGGCGATTATTGATGATTTGCCGCTGTTTTCAGCGGTCGCTGCGCCTGTGGTGGCTGCTGCGAAGGAGTCAGCAGTTGAGGATCGGTTGAAAGATGTGTTTCCGGATGAGCTGACGCCGCGGGAGGCGCTGGAGTTGATTTATGAATTGCGAGGTTTGGTCGGGGCGGATAAAAAACTTTAGCCTAGTTTTTCAGTTCGGCGTCACACTTTGAGACAATCTAGTATCAGCGGCATCTCACACTTCTAGGAGACGCCGAATGGACCTGTCCCGGTTTGATACCTCTCCCTCGATAGCATTTGCTGTAACAAGGAGACAGACAACGGGACATCTCATGCTGTGTTGAGGTGATGCCAAGTTTCCGACGTTAGCGCCAATGGGACAGTTTGGGGTGATTTTATAAGATGGTTTCTGGCTCATCGTAACCATCGGGGAGTTAAGATGAGACAGAAACCCGGAATCAAACGGAACCACGGCGAGAAATTCGTCAATGACATCGGTTGGGCGACATATAATCAGTGTTCGGCAGAAAAGAGGATCAGGATCGTTTTGGACGGCCTGAAGGGCGAGGGCGCAACCCTCACCCCCAAAGGCTCTCCCACCGACTTCAGACGTCGGCGAACAGATCAGTCGCGCCACGCTTAGCCAGATATTCCGCCTGACTCATCGGTCCGGCATTGCCGACCAATGCGCGGTAGGCATCATAGCTTTCAACGATCCTACGGCCCATCTCGTCGTCATCCGCAACACTGGCTGTCACCTCAAAGGACACGCGAGCCAATTCATTCCATACATCGTCGGGAAGACGTGTTGGCTTGACCCCTGCTTCGGCAAGCAACTGGACCAGCGCAATACCATTGTTCCCATAGTAGTCGGCGGTGTGATAAGTCAGTTCGGCATCTGCCACCGCCTCGATCAAGGCGCGATCAACATCGGACAGATTGTTCCAGAAATCGATGTTGAATCCGACAGCTGCCGTTGTTCCGGGTTCATGAAAGCCGGGATAGATATATGTGGACAGCAGTTTCTGAAAACCGAACTGCAGATCGTTATAAGGCCCAACCCACTCAGTCGCATCGATTGTACCTTCAAACAAGGCTTCGACGATGCCGCCGCCAGGGAGGACAACAGCGTTGGCACCAAGACGCGTGATAACCTGGCCCCCCAGACCGGGCATACGCATTGTCAGGCCTTCGAAATCGGCCATGCTGGTGATTTCCTTGTTGAACCAGCCGCCCATCTGAACGCCTGTTCCACCGACGGCCAAGGATTTGACGCCAAAGCCAGCATTCAGCTCGTCCCAGAGTTCTTGACCACCACCGTTCTTCAACCACGCGGCATGCTCAACCGATGTCAGCCCCAACGGAACCGTTGTGAAGAAGTTCATGCCGCGATGCTTACCCTGAAAGTAATACTCGGCTGAGTGGTACATCTCGATCTCGCCAGCGCTCGCCGCGTCATGTACGCCGAGCGGCGGAACAAGCTGCCCTGCCGGGTAGAGCTCCACACTCAAACGTCCTTCGCTTCCAACAGTGATGCCTTCGGCAACACGTGCGGCGCTATCGGCCAGACCACCAAGACCGGAAGGCCAGGATGTTGCCATACGAATGATCTGCGGCGCACCCTGAGAAATCGCCGGGGTGGCAAGGGCAGCGGCACCAGTCACTGCAGCACCAGCCCCCAAAAGAGCACGGCGGCGTGATAATTTGGAGGTATCAGCTTCGGCCGCCATCGTTGTCTTTTTGTCAAATTGGTAAGTCATAGGGTCAATGCCTGCTTGCGGCCCAGGAAATAGGCGGTTTCGCCAATCTCGCTCCATCCGGCAACGTCACCGATGAAAAAGAGGTAGGCATCTGCTGAATCTGCTGCGATATCGCCGGCATCAAACATCTGCGCCAGAACCGTGTTGGCGCTCGCAATCTGTGCATCCCAGACATCTTGGGGCATCTCGTGTGACGTCACAGCCGATCCGGCCTCTGACAGGGCAACGACATTGTTATGGAGCGCAAGGCTACGCTGCACGCCATGTTCCGCCATAATGCAGCGTTCGATCAAAAGCTGATCCGCCTCGGAAAGCGAAGACCATCTGGACAGGTTCACCCCTGCGCCCAAAGTGGCAGATGGCCGCCCGGCATTTGGTGTCATCATGTGTGGGAAGGCACCAAGAAGACCCGACCGGGTCATTTGGGCAACGCTGAGCCCTTCGATTGCCGCGACTGAGGAAAGATCGCCCCCTGACAGGATATCGACAACATTCTGAACACCCATGTCAGTTAGGACCCGCAAGCCAAGTCCGGAGGAGGCCACGCCGCCGGACTGAAGGTCGGAAAGACCTGCGATTGGACGGCGCGCCCACATCGGCATGGCCCCATCATCGCCGGCCATAAAGGCCTTGATACCAAACTCTTCTCCCAGCAAATCAAGCATGAAGCGTCCGTCACCCACGGTGACCCAGCTTTCCAGCTCACTTGGTGACATGCCGCCGGGCATTGCGGCAAACAAACCAAAAGCTGGGTTTCGCGACACAAATGCATCGTGTGACGTCAGATACATATCCGCTCCGCCACCTGATACCTGGTCAAGGAAGCCGGCTGTGTCCGATGCGGTTGCTGTCGACACGTCGACACTGATGCGGCCACCGGAAACAGCGCCGATCCGATCAGACAGTGATGACGCCGCATCACCGCGGTCGGTCAGTAGCGACAAGCTCACCCTGTCTTGGGAAATTGCGGGCGTCGCCACAACCGTGGCAGCTGCTACGCCTCCGCCCAAAAGTGTTCTGCGTTTCATTTCAACTTTTTCCTAACTCTTGGCGGGGTTTCTCCGCCGACTTTCGCGAACGCATTGTTCTGTTCATCAATTGGCTGCATCTCTGTGGATTTCGACCTATTAACGCAGCCAAATCTCAACACGGCGGTTACTTTCGCGACCGTCTGCCGTGTCGTTGCAGCCGACAGGTGCCAGCGGGCCATACGTCGATACAGACATACGTCCAGCAAGAGCATCACCACCCAGCGCGCCGACCAGAGCGTCGCGAACACTGGTCGCCCGCAGCAAGGCCAGACGCTCGTTCAAGTCAAAGCGACCGACATCATCGGTGAAACCGATAACAAGGATATCCCGGTTTCTCGCTTCGTCGCTGTTAAGGAACTGCACCATACGCTCGACATCGCCCTGCGACTTGTTGTCAAGGCGCGCAGACCCGGATGTGAAACGGAAAGTTGTCGACAAACGATCCGCAGTTGCCAAATCCTGTGCAAAGCTTTGCACCAGACCAAGCGTGCCGCCCGTCCCCGCAGACAAGATCGCGGATGTCATACGGGTACCCTGCAAACTGATTGGCTGCGGTTCGATGGACAGGTCAACATAACCGGCCTCATTGACCAATGATTTTGCGTCGTCAGACGCCGCAAAATCAAGGAAGCTGGCTTGCGACGATGGCAGATTTGCATCGGTGTAAGCATAGACACGCTGACCCAATGGGTACTCCTCAGCCTTGATGGCGAAGTCACTTGCATAGGCCAACGGACCACACGACAGACGGATGGGCAGGATTTCCGCGTCGCCATTGCCGGAAAGGCTGGTGATGGTGATCGCATTCACGTCCGACGCCACTGTGGCTGCTGCCTGACTTTCACTTTCGGCCCGTTCGGCACTGCGGCGCAGTCGAACGCGGTTGGGGTCAAGTACCAGTTCTGAGAATGCCGCATCCAACGAAGAGTCGACCGCCGGCAGAAGCATCCGGATCGGGGCGTTCTCGCCGCCAATTTCCGACCAGTTCGTGATACGGCCTGCCGCGATCTGGGCAAGTTCCTCAAGCGACACAGATCGCACCGGGTTGCTTGGATGAACAACGGGAACAAGCGCATCAAGGGCCAGAACTCGCTCGCGGCTGGGATCACGCGGATCAATCTGTCCGGACGCGATGGCCTGCTCCGCAACACTCGCGGGCACGGCATTGGTTGTGATGTCCATATCGACATTGCCTGCGATCAACTGCTGAAATGCAGAAACGCCCGGCTGAATCGAGACATTGACAGTCCCTTCGATTGTCGACCGTGCATTGTCTCGAATTTCGACACGCGCGATGTTGCCTTGCGCATCCGGGAAGGCCAGACCAACAAGATTCTGCTCTTGCGCAAAACCGTCGACCAGGCGACGCAGCAGCATCGCAGTGTCAGGTTCGTTGACCAGAACCTGCATATCAAGGTTGACCGACGACTGCGGGCAGGCCGCACCTTCACAGATGGTGGCCTGTCGTGCCAGGCGAAGTTCACCCAGTTCTGTATTCAGGACCAGGACGTTGTCATCGAACGAAAGCAATTCGCCCGAGATGGTGATTGATCCATCCGGGCTGGACACCGTTACCTGATCGGCCAAAAGAGTAGATGGTAGCACCGCAAGGCATAGTGAAAGCGCAATTTTATTCTGTAATAGTGACATATGTGGCTATCCAAGTGTTTCTCTCTAGCTCGATCAACAAGACTCATCGAACTCCGCGGCAATCTGAAATCGTATATTGGCGAGAATATGTTCTTATTTGGTTGAATCAGAGGTTTGGTCAGGCCGATTGACCCCTTTCACGAGCATGAGCGAGAGGGGTTTCTGTATTAAAAACAAAGACTTAAAAAACTCGAAAAGCACTGCACATCTGATCATTGCGCCGCGGAACTCTCCGTTGCACCCCGACCATGACGAGATACCGAAAACGCCACCAAGAACTCTCAACACTATGATCGTAAAGAACACTTGGCCCTATGGCCAAAGTGGACCTGCGTTTGCATGATACCCAAGACACTGGGTATCATGCAGTCTTTCATTTACCACACGTCGATGGTGACAGTTGCAGGTGTAAAGTTGCCATCGTCATCGGTTGCCCAGTAACGGAAACTGTCCGTCCCGGTGAAACCAACGTCTGATCGGTACAACAGACGGCCGTCCTCCTGCATGTAGACCTCGCCGTATTCCGCATCGAGGAAACCATCGACACGCAATGCGTCACCGTCCTGATCAAAGTCATTGGCGATTGCGTCAATATACACACTTTCACCGCTGCGTCCGGACGCAGTGTCATCCACAGCAGTCGGTGCGACCCCATCCAGCGAAATCGTACCGGCAAACTTGGCACCGGTATAGTAGTTGTTCAGCATCCAGTTGTTCTGCAACTGCGCTTCGGTCATTTCGATTGTGACGATGTGAGCGAACTTCGTGATCTCACCTGTGGCGCGATCCGCAATGAAATCCTCGACAACTACTACGTTTCGGCCATCTTCTGTTCGATAGTACCCTTCGGTCGTGATGATCTGTGCAATCTGCGCATAGAACTCCAACGCCAGCGGATCACCATCATACTCCCGATTGCGCGTGCCGATCGAGTCAGTCTTGATGCCGCCCAGATCAAAGGCTTCGCCATCGGACAGGCTGGTATCACCGTTATGGGTAAAGCCAATCCGACCCGGCTCCAAATCAGAAGATGTCAGGATGTGATGCCTGTTGGCGTTGAACCCAACAAACTCCTGATTGATGTTGTCCATCTCAAGATCGATGAAGATATGATCAACGTCAGCATCCGCCACCGGACGGAAGAATTCCTGATCGAGATAGGCGCCATAGTCGAAGCCTTCCATCTTGATCCCGTTAAAGACCATGTCAAAGGCCATCGCACCGAAGTTTACACCGATGCTCCCGACGCCCGGCTGGTCGACACGTGGCGCCAAAAGGTCAAAGTCGAGCATCGTGTAGTGTGCTGTGTAACTGATGTTCACACCTTCGGCAGTTTCCCATGCCAGGAAACCATCAAACACTGAGCGTAGTTCATGCTGCTGCTGTGCAGCGTTGTCCTTGATCACCATCAAGCCAGTGTGGGCACCAAATACTTCGTTGTCGCGGAAACCCTGGATGGGCGTCAGGTTGGTTGGCATGGTATCGAAGCCATAGCCGATTTCTGGCTGATCCAGACCCGCCGTTGGCGCATCCAGTGCATTGCGGTGCATCCAGACAAACCCGTTCGTTGTGTTGACGGCCACGTTCTCGGCTGCTTCGACAAGCCGGCCAGCAAAGAAGAAGCCATCGCCGGTCCGGCCTGTATCAAGCCGATCCACATCTGTCTGGTTTTTCGCGGTCCAATCACCAAAACCGATACCTTCGGATTTGATCGCCATGTTGCGAACCCAAACACCGGTTTCGTCGCCGCTCTCTGCCGCAAAACCAGCACCAAAGACGTCAAACGCAACGTTGTCGGTAAAGTTGGCATTGCTGGAGTGGTGTACAAAACCCCAGCCAGGGCCGCCGCTGACAGCGTTACCAACAGCCATCGCCGGATCGTCCTGATCGTCGGTCCCGGTCTTGTGGAAGTGGAAGGAATACCGACCTTTCACATTACTGTCCGCATCAAGCGATCCCGCGGAGCTGCCATCAAACGCGGCGATGGATTTGTCGGTCCGACCCAGATCGTCGAACGCGGCATAACGGACATCGACGTCATCGCTGTGCATGAACATGACGTGACCGCGATGATGTACGGCCGATGCATCGCCATCTTCACTCGACACTGTGATATTGCGGCTCATGTTCGACACATAGGCCGACAAGTCATCGCGCGGGGTGTCGTGGTTGTACTGAAGCGCACGATCAAAGCTGATTTCGGTGCCGTTGATCGCCGTAATAGTTACCTCTTCATCCTGGCTTTCGATGTGACCGGCAGCCGTATTGGTCCAACCGGTCTTATGCGTACCGGTGATCACAATCGTGTCGCCCACCTGCCAGCCGTCAGGAACCTCGGCAAGGCTCAGCGATGTGTCGCCCGCCATTGGTGCATCATCGACTTTGAGGAATGAGTCCTTCTGCGCACCGTGGATTTCGACTTCGCCATGCGAAATGACACCACGCGACAACAATGACGGATCCCAGCTGACGTCGATGTCACCGTTATTGGCAATCACAATCTCTGCATTGACGTTTGCATCAATCGGATTGTCAGCTGTGCCGATTTCAAGCCGGCCAGATGTTGAGACAACAAAGGTGTCCACAACCATCTTGGTGTCGGTATCGGTCGCAAAGGCAAGCTCACCGTCGACGCGGACAGTAAAGAGCGATTCCTCACTCTCGCCGTCATAGGTGACCGAAACCCCCTTCGGGATCAGGACCTGGGCACCGGCATCAGGTATGTTGCCTTGGTACCATGTGCTTGCATCAAACCAATCACCATTCGAAATAGCGATATGTGTGGCCTCCGAACGCGGGACGAGGTCGAGAAGCTGAGAGTGCTCCATCGCCATGCCAGCATCATCACCATGGGCGTGACCATCTGGCTCGGCCCGAACAGCCGCAACAAAAGCTTCAATCTCTGCAGGTGTCGTAGGCAGATCAACATCGCCTCCGTGACCACCGCCATGGTCGCCACCGTGATCCATGCCACCGCCGGTATCGCCACCAGTGTCACCTCCGGTATCACCGCCGGTGTCTCCACCATGATCGCCGCCGTGGTCCATGCCACCGCCAGTATCGCCACCAGTGTCACCGCCAGTGTCGCCGCCAGTGTCTCCACCGGCATCGCCGCCAGTATCTCCACCATGATCGCCGCCGTGGTCCATGCCACCGCCTGTATCACCACCGGTGTCACCGCCTGTATCGCCGCCAGTGTCTCCACCGGTATCGCCGCTAGTGTCGCCGCCGGTGTCTCCACCATGGTCGCCGCCGTGGTCCATGCCACCGCCGGTATCGCCACCTGTGTCACCGCCGGTATCACTACCAGTGTCTCCACCGGTGTCGCCGCCAGTATCTCCACCGTGGTCGCCGCCGTGGTCCATGCCACCGCCGGTATCGCCACCTGCGTCACCTCCGGTATCGCCGCCAGTGTCTCCACCGGTGTCGCCGCCAGTGTCCATACCGCCGCCGTCAACAACTTCGCCGTGGCTCAGGTTGTCGCCATCAATAACAGACCGAATGCCATTGCTGTCCGGCCCGCGCCATTCAAGCACCAGGTTTTGCGATCCGCGCTTTTCGACGTAGCGCAGCTCAATGTCATGCACACCCGCATCCAGATTGACGGTAATCGCCTCAGAGGTCTTCGTGTGCAGCCACTCCATACCGATGATCGGCTGGCCATCGATGTACAACGTGGCGTTATCATCCGCGGTCAGATAAAACGTGTAACTTCCCGCATTGTCGACATGCAGATTTCCGGTCATCCGGGCGGCGAACGATTTTGCCCAACCATCATCCCAGAGCAGGCCATTGCCGTCGCCAAACTGAACCGCATCAATCGTTTCGGTTTTAGTCGGCGTGCCGTCAAAATCTACCCGCGACAGATCCTTGGCGCGCTTGTTGACAACAAAGAAATCCACCAGCAGCCCGGGGTTGTCCAAAGGCATGACGTCAGGCTGATCGGTATCGCCCGAAGGTGTGTCAGGGCTATCGCCGGCATCGTCCGCAACTTCGTTGCGATAGGTCAGCACATTGGAATCGACTGGAACAGGGTCCCAAGGATTGTTGGGCGTCTGCCAATAGAGCTGCAGCGTCTGAGCGCCAAACGCCTCGAAATAGCGCACCTCGATATCATGAATACCTGTTGTCAGATCAACAGTAACCTGCTGCAGCTCGGCCGCATGCAATCCATCGTTATCAATGACCAGTTCACCGTCGATATAGAGCGCTGAGCCATCATCGGAGTTCAGGTAAAACGTGTGCGATCCGCCGGTTTCAACATTCAGCTCGCTTGTGTAACGCGCGGCGAACAGATCTTCGGGCCCACCATCCCAAAAGCTGCTTTCCAACGCGTAGTTGTCCAGGGAGCTGACAGTGCCCACCATGACCGGGGGGGCGTCGAAATCGATCGCGCTCAGGTTTGTGACGGTGTTCGGCAAAGCGTAATACTCTGCGTAGAAGCCGGTTCCGAAAATCGGAACATCAAACCTGGGGTCGTAAACTCTGCTCATTCTTTCTTCCTTTGGGTGGGGTCACTAGGAAAAGAGGCAACTCGGTGTGGTGTGAGTGTTTAGGTACCACGCAATACTCAGCATGCGCGGCGGCTTGCGAAAGGCCCTGTTGTGGTAAAACTGTGTCCAAACAATCGGGCAGATTGTTTCCGACGGCATATCCTACTGTTTCTGAAAAAATGACTAACGGTTCTTGGAAAAATCGCTGCCATTGACGACCCGGCGGCACTCAGACCCAGACTCCACCGGCGCCAACTACCTTGCGCCGATTTATGCACAAAGCATTGAAAATTATATGTTTTCCGGGTCATTTTGGTCTTCTTCAGGGTCGTTATATTCAGGCCGAATCCTTGTCGGCCTAGGGGTAATATGGGTCGACCCATTTGCGTTCAACAACGGTGTATGGCGGGCAGTCTTTCGGGCGACATTTTGCCGACCGGTCAAACCGGAGTAAGCGACAATCACCCGTGACCTCGGGGCAAGGGATAATTTTTGTTTCCATTTTTAGTACAATGGAACTAAAGCGCGCGCGGTCATTTGTGGCGAAAATATGGCAAAGCGCCCCGTGCCGATTACTTTACCCTAAGGTCAATGACACAAAGCATATTTCTGCATTTGCAATGCAATGGTGGCGATTCGGGGCATCCAAATTGCAGCGGTTTGTTGTCTGAGATGAGGTCAAATCTCTTGCCTGAGGGGAGTCAATGGAGACAGATGGTCGATATTGTTTCTGCTGTAAGCCGTCTGAATCCAGCGTCGGGCAGACAGTGTCGCCGCAATCGCAACAAATGTCCTATGACACACAAGCTAAGGCACCCCTTTTGACGTATCTCTCGGCGAAACAATGACGATGCCTTTCAGCAACCGCATACTATATGATGTTGGCGAGTGAGTTTATCTGCATTTCAAGAGAAGGAGCGACGCATTGCGCTTACAACGTGGAAGAGTTTTCGTCATTTTTCTTTTGGCCGCCGCAGCTCTGGCGGCAGCATTCCGTTTCGGTTTCTCACGCCCAATGGATCAGGCCAGCTTTGATGCGCTTTATGCATCGCCGCAACCTGTTCCCGATGGCCCCCAACATGTATTTCATTTGGGGCATAGCCTGGTGGGGCGGGACATGCCTGCCATGCTGGCGCAGTTGGCTGGCGACGGGCATCAATACGAAAGCCAGCTTGGCTGGGGTACGCCGCTTAAGGCGCATTGGGAACCGGACGAACAGATCAACGGCTTTGATGCTGAAAATGATCATCCCAGATATCGCGACGCAAAACAGGCTGCCACGTCAGGCGACTATGATGCGATCATCTTGACCGAAATGGTCGAGATCAGGGACGCGATCAAATACCACGATGCGCCGACATACCTGCATCTTTGGGCAAAGGCCGGTTGGGATGCCAACCCATCGGTCCGCGTCTATCTGTACGAAAGCTGGCACCCGCTTGACGATCCGGATGGCTGGCTTGAACGGCTGGACCAGGATCTGACCCGTTATTGGGAGGATGGCGTGCTGCGCCCGGCGGTGTCACGCATGGATGATCCGCGACCGATCACGGTGATCCCCGCCGGGCAGGTCATGGCAAAATTCGTGCGCGAGATTGAGGCACGGGGCGGGGTGGACGGAATTGGCGGTCGATCTGACCTGTTCAGCGATCAGATTCACTTCAACGATCTTGGGTCCTATCTTGTGGCGCTCACCCACTACGCAGTGTTGTACCAAACATCACCTGTCGGGCTCCCCTATGCCCTCAAGCGCGCGGACGGCAGCGATGCGACCGCTCCATCAGCAGAGGCCGCCCAGCTAATGCAAACCGTCGTATGGGAGGTCGTGCAAAACTATCCCAAGGCCGGACTACCCCAGACCTGATCAGATACCAAGTCGGCGCAACCGCGGCGCCAAGCGGCGGTAGAGGAAAGGTGGCAGCAGGTTACGCATCGTCGCATGCCGCGCTTCCAGCTTGTCGCGCTGGTCGGCTGTCCCCGGACGAGGCTTGAACAAAGTGCTATGTGACTTGCGGGTCTCGTCCCAAGACGCCGTATAGTAATAAAGCGCGATCGACATGCGCGGCTCGCCTTCTGGATGGTTCACCGTCTCGGGGTTTCCATGCCAAGAATCTGAAGAAGTGTTGAAACACACCATGCGGTTGAACAGCGGCACAAAGCTTTTGACTTTGCCGTTCATATTCTTGTCCCAAACCTCAAACGAACCGCCCCATTCTTCCTTCCAGTCTTTGTTGAGGTAGATGAGGACGTTCAAACGGCGTTCGAGGTTCATCTTGCCGTGGTGATTAAAGTCGGCGTGGATATCCAGATGGCCACCGTTTGCGACCACATGAATACCCGCTCCGATGAAATAGGGATCAGGGATCAGGCCATCAATGCCTGTCAGTTCCTCAAGAAACGCGATGAACGGTCTGGAGTTCAGCGCATAGAACAGACTGCGGGTGTAGGGCGGCAGACGCTCAGGGATATAGCTGGTTTTCAGCTTTTCCTGCGCACGGTTAAAGCTGCTTTCGGCTTCGGGAAGCTCTTTCAATTCTTCCTTGACCCGCTCCAGAATCTCGGGAGGCAGAAAGTTGTCGAACGACCCATGCGCATAAGGTTCTTGTGACTGATAGGCCTCGGCAGCCGGCGCGGCCGCTTCGCGCGCTGCTGCGGATGAAATCAGCAGGGTTTCAGGATCAATGGCATAAACAGGTTTGGTCATAGTAACTTCCACTCAAAGGGTTTTTGGCTCGGATTCCGAGCCGTCAGGCCCGCTTCTGGCTTTCAATATCTAATTTTACACGTCAGGTATGAACCTTGGCAATTGGCTAAGTAGATTTTGGCTTGCTTCGTTTAGCCGTGCCTCCGCCGCTGGCATGCCGCTTGGGCCGTCAATGGGCGTGATCAGCCGCACAATCGCACTGTCGTTGCGACCATTGGTGATTTTGCCCTGCAAAAGTTGCATCTTGGCGGTCAAGGTCGAGGCCGTCCGCTGGCCTTGCTGTTCAAACCAGTAGTAGACCAGCATCCGGCTCGCATCCTTTTGGATGATCGCCCGGTTCAAGGTGAAAGGCGTATCGCTGGCGAAGGGCGCATCGACCTGACCAAGTGCCGCAATCTCCCAGCCTGCGCCGGGCAGGCAAACCTCTGGCGAATGAACCCCACCTTTGTTCTGATTAGCGTACCACGCGATGAAAAGCTCGACCTGATCTGCCCGATCAGGATGGGTCAACGTGGCCGAGTAGTAATCATCAGCTGCGAGGATCTGCTCGATAGTTGGGGCCAACGCACGCTGTGATCCGGCTTGCCACGGCCCGATCTCGGTTGGAAATAATGCAAATGGCGTTCGGGACACATTTACGATGTCCCGCTTGGGCAAGGCCTGCCAGGTGACGGCCATCAACACGACAAGAATTGTACTGCCGACAAATGCCCGCGATGGCTGCAGATACTGCAGACGCATGAACTGCTCACCCAAGCCGCGTGTATCCAGATCAAGCGCATCGGTCAGCCGCATCTTGTCCCGACGCAAAAACAACATGCCCCAAGCCAAAAGAAACAGAAGCAGAATGCAGGCCACGAAGATTACCCAACCTTCGAAGAAGTGCGAAAACCCCTCCAAATGCGCGACGCCGTAGCTGTTGACGATGACGCCGGCAATCGCGATGCGTACCGCATTCATGAAGATCGTGATCGGCGCCGCCGATATCAGCAGAACCGCCTTATGCCATGTGGGACCCCGGTAAAGGACCGCGAAGATATAGGAAAAGCTCAGGATCGGGAAAAGGTAACGTAACCCAGAGCAGGCTTCCGCGACGTGAAGTTTGTAAACCCCAAGGTCGATGATGTTACCCTCAAGGAAAACCGGCACTTGCAGCAGCTTAAGAAAATAAACGCCGAGCTCTGATGAAACGCCCTGCAGATACGTCGAAACGCCGTAGTAGAGCGCGCCAGGCAAAGGCAGCATATACACCAGATGCAGAACGGGTGGCCAGAAATGCTTGCCCTGTTTCCAGCCAAAACTGATCAGCAAAAGCGCGCCAACCCAAAGGATAAGACCGTATGTGACAAAATCACCAATACCGATCAACTTGCCCGCGAGCGCCAAGAGCAGCGCGAATACCAAAAGAACAATGCCCGGTCGACGATCCAGTTGCACAGACATATCGACAGGTACTGACTTTAGCTGGCGCAGGAACAAAAGCGCCGACAAGATCGGGATCAGCGGGCCATGACTATATTCCGGCAACTGCCACGCGGTCAGCAGCTCTTGAATACCCTCGTCAAAAAAAATGCCGGCGCCGATCGTCATGACGAAAAGCCAGAACATACCCCAAGTAAACAGGGGGGCGACCCGTCCAAATGGTTGCGAGATTGTAGGTGTCTGCGACATGAAACTTGGTAAGGACTACTGAAATTGCATAAATGAGATAACGGCGTCCGTCATACCGCAGTGGCACAAAAAACGCTACCATTTGCAACAAAGAATGTCGTGATGTGCTGATCTGGCCCCGGTCTCTCGAGCCAATGACAGGCCATCCCCATCGCCAACCACAGTTTGCGCAACGGTCTTAGCTCGATAAGCTGCGAGGATCCATTCATCAGAGGGAATTAAGGTGCTGACGACAATCTGGAACTGCGCGCATCGCACATGGCAGGTCGGCATTGGTGACCCCGGCATCATGGGTTGGGTCATTGTCGCAGTTTACGTGCTGACAGGACTTGCAGCATTTCGAACGGCGAGCAGTGGCCGCTTCCCCTATACGTCGGCGGGTCGCGAGCGGTTCTTTTGGCGCGCGCTTGGCTTGATCATGATTTTGTTGGCAATCAACAAGCAGCTGGACCTTCAGTCATTACTGACCGCGAGCGCCCGTTGTATGGCCCAGTTGCAAGGTTGGTACGGCTCACGACGGATTGTTCAGGTGGGCTTTATCATCGTTTTGTTGGCTTTGATGTCGCTGCTGGCAATCATAACCTTGACGATCCTTCGCGGTACCATGCGTCGGACCGGACTGGCGCTGATTGGATTGTCAGTTGTGTTGGCATTTGTGGCCGTAAGAGCGGTGGGCTTTCACCACATGGATCAGCTTATCAACATGCGGTTCCAGAACATAAGGGTGAACTGGATCATGGAAATGGCCGGGCCATTGATGATCCTCACTGCCTGCATACTGAATTTGCGGGCCGACCGGAATCAGTAGGTGCCATAGCTTTCCGCAGTATCAACATAGCGGCACTTGTTTAACACGACGCCCAGTAGATTGGTCCGCGCCTCCAGATCTTGCTTGCAGCGGTGGATTTCATCCATCGTCGTCGTCTCTGCCGCGCCGACAAGCAGCATGCAGTCAATCTGATCGGTAAAGGCAATCGTATCGTCGGCAACCAGCATCGGTGGCATATCAAAGATCATGATATCAGGCTGATAGCGTTGTTCGATCGCATCAATGACATGGGCCGCATGAACGCTCTGCAGCAACTCCGCCGGGCTTTGGTTCGAGCTTTGCGGCACCGCAAAGGCCAGATTGTCACCGACCCGTTGAATGCTGTCATCAACCTTGGTTTGCACTGCAAGAACCGAAGCAAAATTGGTGTTGTGACGCATGCCCAGTATCCTAGCGATAGCCGGGCGACGCATATCCAATTCGATCACCATCACACGAATGTCACGCTGACGGGCGAGGCTAAAAGCGAGATTCAGACTAATCGTTGTCTTTCCGCATTTGCTGCCAGGCGATGTGATGGCGACCCGCCGCCATTTGTTGCTGCGCATCTCATGCAGCAGGTTGGTGCGCATCACGTCAAAAGGTGTCGCCGCCGCATTAGCCGCATATGTCATGACACGATTGCGGGTCAGCCGCTTGGGATTGATGTCGTGGTCCGGCAACTTCTGCCACAACTGCTCCAGCGCGAGCTTCGCCTCATCAGGTGACAACTGTAGCGGGGCGGTAAACGGATTGTCGCGTTTCTGCTTGTTAAGTTCGCGCTCCTTACGGGCCTGTTCGATCGCGGTACGAATATGATCCATCACTAAATTCCCACTACGCCGCGCACTTTATCGACAATGATATCGATCGGCATGACATTCGTATGCACAAAGAACAGGCCAGCGGGCACACCCAGACCGACAACCAGCAAGATCAGCACGATGATCAGTGTGCGTGTTGCTTTCTGTCCGCCGGTCATCATGTAGGGCAACGTCGCAAACGGCTTGATACCCAGCGAATTTGTCAATTCAACGGGGCGGCGGATCGCGCGGTTCAGAAGCTCTAGCAAAAAGATCAGACCAACACCCGCCGCCATGCCACCGGCGGCACCACCAGCCAGAATCAGTTTTCTATTGGGCTTAAACGGTCCGCTTGGGACTGTAGCCTGTTCAATCACCACAATGCGTTGCCCTTTTGACATCGCCTCAATCCGGTCACCGGTGCGCGCTTCGCTCAACGCCTCAGTGGCCTGATTGAACTGCATCTGGATGTTTTCATAGTTGCGTTCCAAAGTACCCAATGTGATGGCGTTCTCTGGCGTTGCGTTGATGGTGGCAATCAACACTTCCATCTCGGCCTCAACCAACGTCTTTTGTTCGGCCAGAAAGCTGATCTGCCCATCAATGTCGGAAATCTGCAGATCATAGGCTGTCAACAGCTCAGTCTGGCGACCTGTCGTCCCGGCAATCTGCTCTTTCACGATCTCTTCGAGCGCGGCGACACGGGCCTGCAACGACCGCACACGCGGATTGGTCGGCGAATAGATGACCAACGCGGATGCCAGCTCATCCTGCAAGGCGCGCAACTGGCGCTGTTCAGGCGGCAAGCTGGCTTCATTAAGGTCAAGCCGTCCTGTCTGTTCGAATAGCTCTGCCAGCCGGGTCCGTCTGTCCGAGAGGGCCGCGAACTCGCGATCAATCTGCAAGACCCGTTCCTGCAAGGCCGATAGACGGGTGCGACGATAGTCCAGGCTTTCCGGTAACGCATCGCGGTGCTCCAGCTTGAACTGAAGAATGCGCGCATCCTGCTGCGCGAGCTCTGCATCCAGACGGCTGACTTCCTGTTGGAAGAAATCCAGCGTCTGACCCGACACAGTGGTCCGCAATTCGACATTTTGCTGCAGAATCTGGGTCAGCAGATCATTTGTAACCTCTGACGATGTTTCTGCCGATGGCGCCTCGAATGACACAAAAACCAATCCCGTGGTCTGTCCGTCACGCGGCAGGCTGAAACCGATACGGGACCGCATGTCGTTGACAATTTCATCAGCGCTCATGGTGGATGCATCAGGATAAACATCGAAGCGACGCGCGATATCCAAGAGGTTGGCGCGGGTCAGCAGGCGCTGCTCAATGACACGCAGCAGTTCAGCGGCACCGGCGCGCACAGTCGACGGTGCCAGGTCATCGGGGATTTGCGGGGATTCGACCAACAGCCGGGCCTGCGCGCGATAAACAGGCGGCAAAGTATAGGCCAGCACCGCACCGGTTGTCGCGAAGATGATGAAAACTAACAAAAAATAATGAAAGCGCCTTAAGAAGAGCGAAATGTAAAACTTGATATCCGCAATCATAATTCTGCGTCACCCCTTTCATCGCCTGACCCCGGCGCAAAGAACGCACCATCAGCCAGAACGGCCTTTACATGTTCAGGGCCAACGATCTCGCGCTGTGCGATACATGCATATAACATCGACAGATCGCAAAGCTGATTTACCAGGCGCGGAATTCCATTGGTCGCCTCGTGGACAAGCTTGGCCGCATCCTTGTTGAACATGTGCTGTTTACCACCCACACGTTCAATACGATGGACAATATAAGAATAAACGGTCTTTTGATCCATATGCTTCAAATGAAAACTGGCCGCGACCCGCTGCGCGAACTGCTTCATGTCCGGGCGGCGGATGATATCGCGTAGTTCCGGCTGGCCGATCAAGATCAATTGCAGTAACTCGTCCTTGTTCGCGTTGATGTTCGTGAACATGCGCAACTCTTCAAGCGACTCGCGGCTCATGTTTTGCGCTTCGTCAAAGATCAACATGACCCGTCGACCGGCTGCATATTCAGCAATCAGGTACTTCTGGAATTGCGTAAACAGATCAACATAGTTGGCTTCTGGATCAGCCGGTTGCGCCAGCGCCATCAGCACCCAGCGCAAAAGCTCGCCACGATCACCATGAGCATTGGATACCAGACCGATTGTCAGATCATCGTCGAGATTATTCAGCAGGTGTTGCATCAGCGTCGTTTTGCCCGCGCCAACCTCACCTGTGATCAGGGTGATTGGGGCATGGGTCATGACACCATATTCAAGCATGGTGTAAGCCCGCTTGTGATCATCCGTCCAGTATATGAAGTCTGGATCCGGCAAGAGCGAGAATGGTCGCTCAGACAGGCCAAAGAACTCCGTATATGGTGCAAAGGCGTTGTTCATGATGTCTGTTGCAGTCTAAAGGCTCAGGTTTCTTTGATCCGATGTGCTGTTAACGGATGTCGCAATGCATGGCAAAGTAATTGGTATCTGGCCACTTACATCGACTACTGCAGATTGGCAGGTCTTTCGCCGTCCCACATGTCGAAAAGTACAGGATATGAATGAAGCAGAGGATTGTGGCGCTGATTTGGCATCGCGAAGCACCTGCAATGCAAGGCGAATCGGGCCAACAAGTTCGAATTGTGGCTAAAATATAGCCAATGTATGAAAACCAACAGCATTTGCCGCCCCACTGAACCAATGATGGGCAGATGACTCACGCCTCAGTTGAAATTCTGTCGATTGTGACAAATTTCCTTGCTGAGGCCATTCCAACTCTGTTAATTTTTCATTAATGAAGCATTGAGCCGATTACAGGCTCCCAGGCTGAGTAGGGAAAGCCTGAGTTGAAGTGTTGAGTAACTGATGTAACCTGTGAGTAATGGCCATTTTGCCATGACGTTCTGTTTTTTTATGAGAGATTTTTAGATGTTTAATGAATCAACTGCCCGTCGAAGCGGGAGCGACAACCTAGCATTTGTTGCGAAATATGGCATTTTTCGGACAAAGCCGTCGCCAATCTACAAAGACGTCGTGAAGCGTGCGTTGGACACGGTGTTTATCGTGCTATCGCTTCCATTCCTGCTGCCTATCCTGTTGGTCATCGCTCTGATCGTGGCCCGCGATGGTCATTCGCCTCTTTATAGTCAGGAACGCATTGGCCGCGGTGGTCGTGCATTCAAGATGTGGAAGTTCCGCACCATGGTGCCGAACGCCGAGCGGAAGTTGAAAGATCTGCTCGCCACCGATCCTCAAGCGGCAAAAGAATGGCACGCCCATCAAAAGCTGAAGAACGATCCGCGGATTACGGCGATCGGTCAGTTGCTCCGCAAGACATCAATCGACGAATTGCCGCAGCTTTGGAACGTGCTGACAGGCGACATGAGCCTGGTGGGGCCACGCCCGATGATGACGGATCAAAAGAATCTATATCCTGGCAAGGCTTACTTCGCCATGCGTCCGGGAATGACCGGCCTGTGGCAGATTTCAGACCGGAACAGCTGCACCTTTGCTGCACGGGCGTCCTTCGACACCGCCTACTATCAGAAGATGTCGTTGGCGACGGATTGCAAAATCATCGCTGCGACCGCTGGCGTTGTCGTTCGCGGCACAGGTTATTGATCGGCTTCTGAATTGACACATCGGCGCCATCAACGGACATTGTCCAATGATGGCGCCTTGTGCATTGGTTTTCTGACCATTCTTGATTTCGGGCCCTTGACGCGTGAGTGAACAAAGGATGGGCCCTGATCCATGACCCGCATATTGCCCAAGCTGATTATGTTGCTGTTTTTCGCGCTCGCCGCCTGCGAAAGCGCTGAGGAACGGGCAGAGCGCTATTACCAGTCAGGTCTGGCGCTGCTCGAAGCAGGTGATGTTGATCGCGCGCTCGTCGAGTTTCGGAACGTGTTTGCTGCAAATCCGCGACACGCAAAGGCGCGGCTGGCCTATGCCGACGCGCAGCGCGAACGTGGCCTGATCGCTGACGCTTATGGCCAATATGTCCGTCTTATCGAAACAGACCCGGACAATGTTGAGGCGCTTGTGGCGCTCTCAGAAATCGCAATCCTTAGCAGCGGATGGGAAGATGCCGAAACCTACGGGCGCGCCGTGGGCCCCCTCGCCCCCGAGGATGATCGCGTCATCACCGTAAACGCAATGCTTGACTATCGTGACGCTGTCATGACCGAAGAACCCGCCGCAGTCCCTGCCAAGGTAGCAGGCGACGTATTGGCGCGCGATCCGAACAACACCATTGCACGCAAGATCGTCATCGACCATGCGATCATGCAGGGAGAGATCGACAGCGCATTGGAAACTGTTGAGGCCGGATTGGACATCGACCCCAACCAGCCGGAATTGCATGTCATCCGTATCGGTTTGCTGAGCGAAGCAGGCGACCCCGCCAAAACGCAAGCCGCGCTGGAGCAGATGGCGGCACAATTCCCGGAAAACGAACAAGTCCAGCAAGAACTGATCGCGTGGTACATTTCCCGGAACGATCTGTCCGCCGCAGAAACCTATCTGCGCGCACTTGCCGCTGCCGACGATGCAAGCCAAACCGAAAAGCTGACAGTGGTCGATTTTCTGCGCCAGACGCAAGGCATGGAAGCCGCACGCGCGGAACTGGATCGGTTGATTACGACCGAAGATGACAACAGTTCGTACCGCGCCCTACATGCCACGCTGGCGTTTGCCCAAGGTGATCAGGACGCCGCAATCGCTGAAATGGAAGGCATTATTGCAGAGAATGAGGCATCAGACAGTGTTCGCGATTTCAAGATCCTCCTCGCTCAGATGCTGGAAAGCCAGGGGAATACGGCGCAGGCGCAAACCTATGTAACTCAAGTGCTGGCAGAGGATGCCGGGCATATCGATGCGTTAAAGATGCAGGCTGGCTGGGCCATTGCGGATGATGATCCCAATGCGGCAATCATTGTCCTAAGGCAGGCGCTCGCAGAGGCACCGCGTGACGTCAGCCTGATTACTTTGCTTGGCACCGCGCACGAACGGGCAGGCGATCATGACCTCGCAGGCGAACGCTATGCGCTGGCGGTCGAAATCTCGAATCAGGGCGTCGAACCATCCCTGAGACATGCCAATTTCTTACTTGGCCGAAACAGGTTGGAAGCAGCCGAAGCCGTCATATCGGGCGCCCTCTCTGTCGCACCGCAAAACATCGAACTTCTGGCAAAGATGGGAGAGTTGCAGCTTCGGCAGGGCGAATGGAACAAGGTGACGCGCATTATCTGGCAATTGCGCGCCATGGATAACAGCCTTGCCAAAGACGTGGCAGATCGGACAGAACTGGCCCTCCTGAACAGACAGCGGCGGTTCGATGAAACCCGCGTTTTCCTCGAAGAGATGATTGCCGACGGCGGCACCAGCATGGCCGCAAAGGCACAACTTATCGAAGCGCAAATCAGGGCGGGTCGTGTGGATGATGCTCGTGCATTCTTGAGTGAAGAGCTGGAAAAAGCACCCGAAGATCCGACATTGCGCTTCCTACAAGCGGATGTTCATGTTCTCTTGGACGATCCGGAGGCTGGCGAAGCGGGATACCGCGAATTATTGGCGAGTTTTCCTGAAAATGAACTGGTGTTGGGGCGGCTCTTTGGTCTGCTGGTCGCACAGGACCGCCAGGAAGATGCAGATGCGGTTCTGGATGACGTATTGGCGGATGCACCAGACGCTTTGATGGCAAATCTGGTCAAAGCATCGCGGCTGGAAGCAACAGGTGACTTTGACGGTGCCATCGCGATTCTTGAAAATCTGTATGCCAATGATAGCAGTAATCTGGTCGTTGCAAACAACCTTGCCAGCATGATCACGACACGACGTGACGATGACGAAAGCGTCCAACGGGCCTATGCCATTGCCGCCCGGATGCGGGGAACGGATGTGCCACAGTTTCAGGATACGCTCGGTTGGATTGCATATCGGCAGGGCAATTTCGACGAAGCGCTGACATATCTCGAACCCGCCGCGCGTGGCCTGCCAAATGATGCGCTCACACACTATCACCTCGGGTTGACCTACCTTGCGCTAGAGCGGCCAGGCGACGCGCGCACCGCACTGGAAAGGGCGATCACACTTGGTGAAGGTCAGGACCTGCCGCAAATGAAACGGGCAGGTGAATTGCTCGCAGAACTACCCTGAAGCAAGCGGCATGAGGATTGAGGTAGAGTCAGTGTCTTGCGGTGCTAACCGCCCTGGGCATCGCCTTCGGTGACACCTTTCGCTCAATCGGTTCGGACCTGCCGGCAAACAGCACCAACACAAGACCCATCCCGAGGGCGCCAAAGACGCTGTGGCAAAGCAGTGCGATCCAAATTGAATAACCCAGATACAACGCAATCACATTTGTAACCGTTCCGGTAACCACGCCAGCAAACACGGACTGCAACAAAATCGACCCGCCTGTCGAGGGCGCATCAATCTGCTGTTCTTGCGTGTCGTCCAATCGTGTCATGCGACAGTGTTCTCTCTTCGTAGGTGTCAAGCGCCAGTTCAAAGTGCCAGCTGTTCCGCAATCCCTTCATCGGCGCTGTTTGGATCGATGATAATATTGGTTTGTAATAATCAACCATGAATAGAGTGTTAATTTCCATCATCTTGCGCCCAATGGCCTGCCTGATGGCAAATTGTTGCCGAAACGGAATTAATTAGATGCAGACGAGACAACCGAATTATTGTTGATCACACCGGCTCGAGGATAACGCCGGCAAGCATAAAACCAGCGGCAGCACCAAATTGGCCACGTACTCGCTGGCCCGCGCTGAACGGACCAACATTGCGCGAAAAGGCGGCTTGAAATTCATCCATCGATGCCGAAAATCTGATATTTAATGTATGAAAATCAAACATTTCCTTGCTGATCGGGTATTGCGCCTTGTAGACAGCCTCCTTGGCGCAAAATAGCTTGCGCGCCAATAAACCTCTTTCAGCAATTGGGCGGGCTTGCAGTCGTTCCCGTTCATCCACAGTCGTTATCACCTCGATCAGATCAGCCTCCAACGGCAGATCAGGCTCGATATCAACACCAACAGTTTCGTCACCCGAAGTCACAACCGCAACACAGGCGGAATCGCAATGTGCAATGCTGCCGCGCAGTCCTTCTGGCCAAATGGGGGCCCGATCTTCGCCCATAAGAATCGGTCGCACAGGCTGACCTATTGCCTTCATTGCCAGCCGAGCCGCATACCGCCCCGCGCTGAACTCGCGCAATCGCCTCGGAACCATACCTTCTGTTGCAGCCATCTCAGCGGGCATCAAATTTGGTTGTTCAGCGGTAGGATCTGTCACGCCCACGCCCATCGACCCGGGGAACAGACCCCGCATCACCACCTGCAGATCGGACAACGCGGGGTCAGACCCTAACCGGGCATTCATCTGGTTCGGTTGGCCCGCATGTTGCGGCGGCGGGCCATGGCATCAGCGCGCGACTGCGCACGGTCCGCAACCACTGATGCTTGGACCGCGGGCTTGCTTTCCGACGTCACGCCCAAATGCTTGCCCAGGCCCGACAGGGTCGGAAACCGGAAGATGTCCGTGATAGACAGGCTCGTCAGGCCCAACTGGTCACGCATTTCGCGATGTGCCTGTACCGCGAGCAGGGAATGGCCCCCCAGCGCAAAGAAGTTATCGTCAGGCCCAATCTGCGGCACCCCAAGGATCCGTGACCAGATTTCCGAGATGCCTCCGGTCATATCAGACGAAACAACGGTCTTGGCGGTGACCGCCGATGGCCTTGGCGCGGCCGCAGGTTTTGCCGGCGCCGGCAACGCTTTTCGATCCACCTTCTTATTTGGTGTCAGAGGAAACCTGGGCAGCGTAACAAAATGAGCGGGGATCATGTAAGTCGGCAAATCCACGGCCAGCCTTTCACGCAGTTCCGCATCGGCAACACTACCTGATGTGGTCATATACGCCACCAGTCTGACGTCTCCGGGGGTGTCTTCGCGGGTCATCACGACCGCTTGGGTCACATTTGGTGCCGCCTCCAGCTTTGCTTCAATCTCGCCCAGTTCGATCCGATAACCACGAAGTTTGACCTGATGATCGGTCCGACCAATGTAATCCAGCCGACCGTCGGGCCTCCAACGCACCAGATCTCCGGTGCGGTACATCCGTGGGTCTGTCTGATCGTTCTTTACAAACGGGTCGGGCAAAAACCGCTCGGCGGTCAACTCGGGCCGCTGCCAATATCCGCGCGTCACACCAGCGCCGCCGACATAAAGTTCACCCGGCACGCCGACCGGCACCGGCTGACCCCCGTCATCAAGGACATAGACCTGAGTGTTCGCAATGGGACGGCCGATATTCACGATCCCTTCATCAGGACCGGCGGTTTGTGTTGTCGACCAAATGGTCGTTTCGGTTGGCCCATACATGTTCTCAATGCTGGCATCCGTGAACGTCGCCAAATCCGCGACTAAGGAACCTGACAGTGCCTCACCACCGATCATCAGATGCTTGACGGTACCCAACGCCTGACTGGCATCTTCATTCATGCAGATCATCCGGGCCATGCTGGGTGTGCACTGCAGATGGGTCACGCCATGGCGTCTGATCTGCGCCGCGATTGAAAAGTCCTGCGGATCAACCTCAGCAACTGGGCCATTCACACGGCGCAGCACCTCGGCCAGCGGCCGCAGGCCGTCAAGAACGGTTTGCGTTTCGATCCCATACTCGATCAGGCAAGCCACCTCATCAACGCCGACTTTTTTGAGGGCTTCAACACGCTCAACGCCATCCTCAACGGTGCCAAACAGGCCGGAATCCTCGAAATACCGCAAGAAGGCAAAATCGAGGATCGCTTCCAATTCATCCGGTTCCAGCGACCCCAGGTCGATCTCCATGGGGTTGGCTGCACCTTCCGGTTTCTTGAAAGCGGGGAAAGCCCAGGCATATTGCTTGATCAAACCCGCCGCCGCGCGCAGATAGTCTTTCATCGGTTCGCGCGCGATCTCACGGGCCTTTTCACGGTCATCAGCCAAAAACGTATGCAGCATCAGCGTGACCTTGTGGTCTTTCGGATCATGACCCGCCTTACGCAGCGCATCATGATAAACCGTGATCTTCTCAGCTACCTCGTCAATGCTTTGACCCAAAAGATGCGTCAGCACATTGGCGCCCACTTCACCGGCCTGCGCCCATGTGGCAGGGTTGCCTGCCGTCGTCACCCACATCGGGATTTTCTTGGACAGCGGGCGCGGCTGTGTCACGACGCTGTGCATTTTCCCGTCTTTGCGCGGGAACGCGACCTCTTCACCGGCCCAGAGCCTGCGAACCTTGTCGATAGAATCCGCCAATGCCGGCTTGTTGTCCGGCGGCGTATTTTCAGGGCGCAGGACAAAGTCATCAGGCTGCCAGCCTGACGCCATTGCCAAACCAACCCGACCACCCGTCAGATTATCAATAACCGCCCATTCTTCGGCAATTCGCGCCGGATGGTGCAGCGGTGCGACGATACTACCAGCCCGGACCGCCAGATTCTTTGTGACAGAGGCCACCGCCGCACCAGTCACCGCTGGATTGGGGTAAGAACCACCAAAGGCGTGAAAATGACGCTCCGGCGTCCAGACGGCGCAAAACCCGTTTGCATCGGCGAATTTTGCACCTTCCAGCAACAGCTCATACCGGTCGGCGCTGACCGCATCATTGTTGCCCCAGTAATACAGGCTGAAATCCATATTCTGCGCGCTGACCGCGACTGGCCCGGCGCCGCCAGACACCAACGCGCGGCTTTCATCACCGCTGATGACCAGCTTGAAACCACGCGCCAGAGTATAGAACAACTCCAACACCGAGATATCGAAGGACAGGCTGGTCACCGCCAGCCAGACACCGCCCGCGTCGTGGTTGATCCGGTCATCCATGCCGGTAAAGAAATTGGCCACATTGCGGTGCTCCACCATGACGCCCTTCGGCTTGCCGGTAGAACCCGAGGTGTAGATCACATTAGCCAGATCAGCCGAATCCATAGGCGTATCGGGATTGGCATCGGGGCTGCCCGATAAGCGCGGATCGGTATCCAGCGCTAAAACCTGTGCGTTATGCGCGGGAAGCGCAGCAGCCAATTCCGATTGCGTCACGATGACCGATGCACCGCTGTCCTCAATGTAATAGGCAATCCGATCAGCCGGAAAGGCGGGATCCATTGGAACATAAGCACCGCCCGCCTTGAGAATTCCAAGGGCACCAATCAACATATCGGCAGAGCGGTTCGTATAAAGCCCGACAAGCGTGCCGGGGCTAACGCAGCTCTCGCGCAGAACATGAGCGACACGGTTCGCAGCCGCATTCAAAGCAGCATAAGTGTAGGTCTCATCTTCAAAGACAAGCGCGACGGCGTCTGGCGTGCGCGCTACCTGTTGCTCAAACATACCATGCAGCGTCGCAGCCTGATCATAATCCGTTTCCGTCCGGTTCCAGCCATACAAAACCAGATCGCGCTCAGTGTCTGGCATGATCGTCAGCTCGGCGATAACCGCGTCATCGGAATACGCCGACGCGATGCAAGACAGCCTGTCAACAAGACGATCCATCGCCTCATCTGCCAGGCGCGCACTGTCATAAACCAACACAGGTGCCTGATCATCTTGGGCAAATGCCAGCGTTATGGCAGTGCCATCAACCAGATCGGCTGATCCCAGTGACACGCCGACCTGTGGCTGCGGGAGGTCGGAAAGATCCGGATCACGCGCAATAAGATCCAGTGCGAAAGACGGATGCTTTTGTGCAAACGAGACTTCCGCCACAACCTTCGAAACAATATCAGAGAATGTCGCGCTAGTCGGCACGTCCAAAGCCAGCGGCACCCAGCGGCTGAACACTCCGGTATCCGACGCCAGATCTGCCGCATGTAGCGCTAGAAAAACTCTATCCTCGGGATTAATCCGCGCGAAAAGACCATAGAACGCAGCGATCAGTTGCTCTTGTGACAGTGAGACATCCAACGCGCGGTGTTTCACTTCACTCGAGGCACTGTCGGTGACCTCCGCCAGCGGCACAGGCACCGAAGATTTCAAAACGCGACGCCACCGTAACTCGCCTGGGGCGATCTGTGCCATCACCGCGGTCAGCCGCTCTGCCCTATCCGCATCAAGAGGCGGCAACCTATCGCCTTTGCCGGGCAGGTCCGCCGATGTAACATCCTGACCGTAAATATCCCTTAACCCCAGCAGGCGAATTGGCTCAGAAGCGGTCGCAACCACCACGCCATCTTTTGTGGCATCCAGAACGGTTCCGGGTGCAGCAGCAGGCAAATCGGTAATCTCTGCCCTGCCAACCAGCATAACCCGATCATCAAACAGTAACTTCGGGGCCGTCAGCGGATTCCAATAGTGCCCATGATCCAGCCCGCGGATCAACCGCAACAGGGCGTCCGCATCCTTGGCAAAATCAAGCACCCCAGCCGCCGCAGGACGATCCGCACGAGCGAACAGTTGACGCGCTGCCAGGTCCTGCTGCCGCCCTTCGGGATGACCCGTTTCAAGCTGGGCAATGACTGCATCAAATCCGTCAATTGCGGCGGCAAAGCATTTTGCGTTCAGGGTCAGTGCGGTCTCGTCGGGGGCAAGGTCAAACATACGTTGATCAATAATCGCGCCTTCATCAACGCCGCCATCAATCATGTGCCAGGTGATACCGTGCTGTGTTTCACCATTCAAAATCGCCCAGACCGGCGTGTTCAAGCCAGCGTAGCGAGGCAACGGCCCATCGTGGAAATTGACGGCCCCTCTCCCAGCCAACGCAAGAACATCATCAGGGACCAGCGACAGGTTCGCGATGCTCAAAACCCAGTCACACGGGGCCAACCGCCCGGCCAACCCAGCGCCGGGATGGGTCGTGTTGATCCCTTTTTCGACAGCCCAGCCACGCACGTCGTCATCCCGCGTCACAACCGTCTCAATCCGGTGACCCCTGTCCAACAACATCTGGCCGCAATGGGTCAAAAGGGATTCATTGCCGATCAGAATACAGGAAAAGCTACTCATGGGTGGCTCCAATGCATGTGGTCCCTTGCCGGGAGATACTCTTAAGACTCATGACTGCCCCGAGTGGACAAGGGGGGTATTTTGGATCGCAGCGTCAGTTGCGTTGAGTTTTGCGCTCCGCGCCGCAGCGCGGATATCATGCACCATCAGATCGCGAAGAAACCGTGCCTCTCCACCAACCTGCTTGCGCTGGATCAGGCATCGCAGACGCCAGACCAGGCCGCCGGCAACATGCGCAACAGTTGCCGCTGCCGCATAGGCGCGACCATGGTTCTTGACGAAGTAATGCAGGCGCGAGTCAAACCAGTAGCCGGGCTTGCGCGCCCAAGTCTTCATACCTGTTGAGACCGACCCGATGTGGGTCACCTTGCTGTCGGGCAGATAGACCATTGGCCAACCGGCCAGCTTGGCGCGGCGGCACAAATCGGTCTCCTCGAAATAGAGAAAAAACGTCTCATCAAACAAACCGATCTCGGCCAACGTCTCATACCGCATCATCATGCTGGCCCCAGCCGCCCAGTCCACAACCGTCGGGCCATCCGGCAAAGGTTGCGGGATGACATGGCGGCGCAGCAGCTTAGTGATCGGGCCGGTTTTGGCAGCACCTTCCAACTCGCTCCAGATCGATGGAAAGCGGAAGATCGTGCAATGCCAGTCGCCATCGGGGCCGTGGATATTGCTGCCCGCAAACCCGGTCTTTGGATTGGCCTGAAGGTAGTCCAACAGGATCCTGATCGCCCCGTCATCCGGGAAGGCATCTGAATTCAGGATATAAACATAGTCAGGCGGCGGACCATCACGCAGCCCCGCCTGAATGCCATAATTGTTGCCAGCACCAAAACCACCATTGTGACCGGACTGCACAACGCGGACCCGGTCCCAACCACGTTCCTTCACGCCAGCCTCTAGCGCATCAAACGATCCGTCCCGTGAATCGTTGTCCACGATGATGATCTGCCCGTCGATTCCCTCCATTTCGCGCAGCGCGGCCTCAGCCGACCGCAGGGTCATATCGGGCGTCTTGTAATTCAGGATAATGGTCCAGAGTGTCGGGTCAGCCATCGTCATTCCGCCGCGATCTGATCGGCGGTATCGGTGATCGGGTCGGCGTCTTCGGCCGCTACGATGGCCGCCTTCATCTTGGTCGCCAGCACGCGCACATTCGGCTCTAACACCATGCTGTCATGGTCGCCCGGCACCTCGATCACCTCGAGCCCTGACAGCCAACGACCCCAATCATTATCAGGGTAAACATATTCCTTGGCTGCCGAGATCCATTGACCGCCAGACACCTTGTAACACCGATCCAACGGTGGCCGGAACAAGGTGACATTGCCATCCCACGGACGCAGGTCGAACTTGGGCAGCGCTGCATAGAACGCGGCTTCAATCGCAGCATCATGAAACTGATTGTCATCAGCCTGCGCAATCTGCGCACGGTCTTTCTTGCCCAATTCCCAAGCAATACGGTTACGCGCCCATTCGACCAGATATTTTGGTCCCTTGCGCCTAATCTCATGCAGTTTGATCAGTGCCTTATCGGCTTTACTCGGGACAGGCCGCATCGGCAGAGGTGTATCCAGCATAACCAGCAGGCTGACAGTCTCACCCTCTGCCTCCAACTGATGCGCCATTTCATAAGCAGTCAGGCCACCACCAGAGAAACCACCCAGCATATAGGGCCCCTGCGGTTGCACCTGACGTAGCTCGGCGATCATATCCGTGGCCGCATCGGCCAATGTTTCATGCGGCGGCTGATCCCCCAAAAGGCCGCGTGCCTGAAGACCGTAAAACGGACGGTCCTGCCCGATCAGATGGGCAAGATGGCGCAGGTTCAGGACATTGCCAAACATACCAGCGACAAGAAAGAACGGTGTTTTCGGCCCGCCTTCGCCCTTGTGCATCGCGACCAGATGAGTGAAGCGGCGTTTCGGGGCCTCCGCAACCCCACCATCCACCGCTGTATCACTGTCACCACCGGTGCGTTCCGCGATCAGGGCAGCGCATTGCGCAATCGTTGGCGCCTCAAACAGGACAGAAATCGGGAATTCGGTCCGATAGGCCTTCTTGATCATGGCAAAAAGACGCACCGCGATCAGGGAATGACCGCCCAGATCAAAGAAGCTGTCGGCCACGCCGACCTGATCGACACCCAGAAGGTCCTCCCAAAACCCTACAAGAGTCCGTTCGATATCTGTGGATGGGGCAACATATTCGCTGTCCAACTCTGGGCGCTGGAATTTCTGCCCATCACCGGCCTCAGCACTGTCCACAACATTGGCCTGTGCAATCAGCGTCGGCAGATCAAGCGAGGATATCACGACTTGACCCAGACCGCTGGCCAGCGCCCGCTCAAAGGCTTGTGCCCCTTCGGCGGGCTGGATGCCCTGGCAGATGTTATGCTGCAAGCGCTCCTCTGCCGGTGATAGCGGCTTGTCATTGGCCGCATCAGCATCCGTGAACTCAATCTCACTCGCACTTGGGGCCTTTGTGGCAGCGAAACCACCTTCAAGCCGGTGAATAGTGAATCCTTTGATCTCCATACAGATATTGCCATCCGCATCCGCCAGCGAGATATCAAAGCTGGCAAATGGATTGGCCGTCGTGTTCGCCCCGGCGTTGCGCACATGGCTGTAGATTTCGGCCGGGAGCGGGGCAAAAACCTGCACACTGCCATAGGACACGGGCACCCACAGGTTCTTCGCTTCGTAGCCTCTGATCAACTGCATTGCCCAGCCGGTCGCTAGATCCAGCAATGCGGGGTGAAGCAGATAGCCCTCTGCTAGATCGCCGCGAAACGCATCTGGCAACGCCAGTCTGGCCAACCCTTCACCGTCGCCATAAGCCATGGTCCGCAGAACGCGCCAGCGTGGACCAAAATTCAGATGCTCTTCTTGCGGTGATCGGTGCCCATTGGGATCATCGCCGTGCTTGTTGGAACAACGCGCATCAATCGCCGCAATCTCCAACGGCGCGGGAACCGGCCGTTTACCAAGCGCCACATTGGCCTGCGCATTTAATGCAAAGCCCTCTCGGCTGCCAACGCGCACATCGCTTTGAATAGTCACCGTATAGCCCGCATCCGTCCGGGTCAGCCGCAACCGCATCTGCCGGTCTCCGGTATCCGCCACATCAAGCGGGCGGAAGAAATACAGATCACTGATCTCAAACGGACCCGTCTCGCCCTGCGCTCTCAGCGCTTCAGCAATCAGTTCCAGATACCCTGTACCAGGCAGCAGCGCCTGCCCGTCACGGGTGCGGTGTTGGTCCATGATCCAGCGGCTGATGTCATAAGTCGCCGTGAAAATCCGATTGCCCTCACGATCAAAACTCGTCTCATCCAGCAACGGTGCGTCAACTGGCAGGGCGGGTGCGGGGGCCTGATTGCCCAACCGTTCGGCCATAGCGTCAGCTGCCATACCGACCTCTGACCAGATACCCCAGTTGATCGCCACGACCTTGGTCTTGCCACCCTGACGGCTATTGGCAAAAGCATTCAGAAAGGCGTTTGCGGCCACATAATCGACCTGTCCTGCGGGGGCAGTAACGGTACTGGATGATGCAAAGACGACCATCAAATCCAGAGACCCATCGGGGAACAGGGTGTTCAGAACTTGCGTACCGTGAATTTTGGGGGCGAAAACCGCCTCAACCTCGAACTGGTCCTTGGTCAAAAGCGGCGCATCCGCGATCACACCCGCACCGTGGATCACGACATCCAGACTGCCAAAGCGGTCTTTGACCTGATCGACAATATCGCGCATGTCTTCCAGATTGCAGACATCGGCAGCGGCAATCATGACCTCTGCACCCAGCGCCTCCAGCCGTTGAACGGCGGCGATGCGACGCGAGATACTGTCAAAAGGCCCGTTATCGCGCATATAGGCGTCACGATCCGCAGGGTCCGGCAATGGATTACGCGATAACAGAACGATCTTTGCCTTGTGTTTGACAATCAGGTCTTCGGCCAGCGTCAGGCCAATGCCACCGAAACCGCCTGTGATCAGGCACACCGCCCCATCGCGGATTGCGGGTTCCTCAGGTTCCTCAAGCGTCGCGGCCTCATGCGACAGCTCCAGCCGCTTACTATCGCGATACGCCGCTACGCCATTCGCTGGCTTGGCCAATACATCCTGCAAAAGACTATCCGCCAAACCGTCAAGGTTCGCTCTACGGCCCTTCGGCAGAACCACGTCAAGAACCGCACAGGTCACCCCCGGCAATTCACGCGGCATCACACGGGCCGGTCCAAGGATGGTCGATTTCTCGGGATAAGGCAGCGGTTCGCCATTCACGCTGGTCGCACCGCTGGTCACCGCGGTGATATGCAGCGGCTTGGGCAGGCTTTCATCGGACAATGCCTGCGCCAGAAACATCAGGCTATAGAACCCCTGCTCCTGATTGCGGTGGAAAAAACTGCCGCCGGGGCGGAACGTCTCGGTCGCGGTCACAAGCCACAAATGCACGATCCGCGATGGTGCCTGACCACGCGCCAGCAAATCGGCGATCAGCTGATCGTATCCTTCACGGCCGCGTTCAGGTGCCAGTACATAGTGCCCATCCGCATCGCGCCCGAAACTGTCGCCGGCCCGCACCTCTGTCACTGCATGTCCTGCATCACGCAGCCGGGCGGACAGCTTGGCACCCAAACCGGCATCATCCATGAAGATCAGCCAGCTTTGCGGGGTGATCGCCGCGCCATCAACGCTCAGGCCGCCATCGATTGCGACATCGATATGGGGCAGACGATGATGCCAGACCGGGCGATACCCCCAGTTTTCAACATCCTCGATCCGCATCGGCAACGTGGCGGGCGCAGCGGTTTCAGCCTTGCCCGGCTCAATGAAATAGGGGCTGCGCTGGAAAGCGTAAGTCGGCAGCGGCACGCGATGCCGCTTGGACTCACCCCAGATCTGCGACCAGTCCAGATCGTATCCCAGTGCCCAGAACCGCCCGAAGACACTGATGAAATAAACATCATCCGCGACATCCTGCTGCGGATGGCGCAAGCTGCTGGTCACTTGCTGGCCCGGCACCGCGTCATGGGCCTGGGTCAGCGAACTCAGCGCCTTTCCGGGACCAACCTCAATATAAATCCGGTCGGCCTTTTCACTCAGCGTAGTGATGCAATCGGCAAAATTCACGGTATTGCGCAGATGGGCGACCCAATAGGCGGGGTCGGTGGCCTCTGCATCGGTCAGCGTCACACCGCTGCGGTTCGAGATGATCGGAATCTGCGGCGGGTTCAGCGGGATCGACGCCAGATAGTCATGGAAGCGGCCAAGGATCGGTTCCAGCATCCGCGAATGGGCGGCGATGTCGATCTGGATACGCTGACTTTCAATCTCGGCCTGCGTCAGCCGTTCGGCCAGCGCGTCCAGCGCCGCCTGCGGGCCGGATACAACCGTCAGCCCCGGAGCATTGACGCTGGCGATATCCAGATCATCCGCCATATAGGGCTGCAGATCATCCAGCGACAGCGGCACGCTCAGCATCCCACCTGCAGGCACGGTGTCGAACAGCTGCCCGCGCAGCAACACCAGCCCGATGCAATCCTCGAACGACATGACGCCCGCCAGACAGGCCGCCGTGTTTTCACCCATGGAATGACCAACGAGGGCGGCAGGTTCCACCCCCCATGACATCCACAACTGCGCCAGCGCATATTCGGTGATCATGATCAGCGGCAACTGCACCGACGGCTTCTGCAGCGCCTGTGCGGCGGCGTCTTCATCCCCCGGTTCCGGTAGCCAAAGCGCGCGAATGTCATAATCCAGCTTGGGTTGCAGGATATCTAGACCACGATCCATCCAGTCCTGAAAAACGGGCTCCGTCTCGTACAGATCGCGCGCCATATTTACGTATTGCGCACCGCCGCCGGGGAACATAAAAACCACATCGGGGTTCGTCAGTTCCGAATGGGTAAAGACGCGACGCGGATCGGCCTCTTCCAAAAGCGCGGCGGCCTCTATGGCCGTTTCAGCGACGACAACGCGCCGCTTCTCAAATGTCCGGCGACCTTCCTTTAGCGTAAACGCCACATCGGCTAATGGCAGATCGGGGCTATCGCGCAGATAGGCGGCAAGCGCACTGGTATTGGCATCCAACGCAGATTTTGACCGGCCAGAAATCGTCAGAATGTGAAAAGGCCAGTCGGATTCATCCGACGCCACGCGTTCAGGTGCCTCCTCAAGGATCAGATGGGCGTTTGTGCCCCCGACCCCCAGCGAATTGACCCCGGCCCGGCGTGGACCCTTGTGCGACGTCCAATCGGCCAGTGTCGCATTTACGCTGAACGGGCTGTTTTCGAAATCAATCGACGGGTTCGGCGCCTCATACCCCAGGCTTGGCGGGATCTGCTTGTGATGCAACGACATCGCCGTTTTGACGAGGCTCGCCACACCGGCAGCCGTATCCAGATGACCGATATTGGTCTTGACCGACCCGATCTTGCAGAAATGCTTTTCGTTTGTGGTTTCGCGAAAGGCGCTGGTCAGGGCGGCAACTTCGATTGGGTCACCCAGATAGGTCCCAGTGCCGTGGCATTCGACATAGTCGATGGTGTCGGCGGAAACGCCCGCCATCGCGTGCGCCTCTGCAATTGCGGCAGCCTGACCCTCAACGCTCGGCGCCAGATAACCAGCCTTGGCGGACCCATCATTGTTGACAGCCGACCCCTTGATCACTGCCCAGATATGATCGCCATCGGCAATCGCATCCTCCAGTCGGCGCAGCACCACTGCACCCGCACCCGACCCGAAAACCGTACCCTCGGCGCGATGATCGAACGCATGACACTCACCATCGGGCGACAGGATCTCGCCATCCTCGAAGATATACCCTCGTCCATGCGGCAGCTCGATGGTCACGCCACCGGCCAGCGCCATGTCGCATTCACCGTTCAGCAGTGACTGGCAAGCGTAATGGGCCGCCACCAGCGATGTCGAACAGGCGGTCTGCATGTTGATCGACGGACCATGCAGGTCGAACACATGACTGACCCGGGTCGACATGAAATCCTTGTCATTGCCTGTATGGCGCAACAGGAACATACCGGTGCTTTGCACCAGATCCGGGTTCGAACAAATGTTGAAATAGAAATAGCTGCCCATACCGCAGCCTGCAAAAACACCAATCGGACCACTGAATTTCTCGGGCGGATGCCCAGCATCCTCAAACGCTTCCCAAGACACTTCCAGAAACTGGCGATGCTGGGGATCCATGATCGCCGCTTCCTTGGGGCTGAAGCCAAAGAAATCGGCATCGAACATCTCGAACCCGTCAAGGGTCGCGGCAGCAGGGACATAGTTGCGGTGACGCATCCGATCAGGACTTTCGCCCGCCTCAAGCAACGCAGCCTCATCCAGCTTGCGGATCGACGATTTGCCAGCCTTGAGGTTCTGCCAATAGGTCGCCACAGCCTCAGCACCGGGCAAATGCGCAGCCATCCCGACAATCGCAATGTCGTTTTCGCGTCCGTCCATACTCATTACGTCTATACTTCCCTTCGGGACCAACAATCCCGGCATAAATCAGTCTTTTGGCAAATTTGAGACACAGAAGGTCTACTTCGCGACTCTCGCCAGTTTCTTCAAATTCCTTGCCCGTAACGGGACAAAACTACCCAATCCACAGCTGCTATTGAAGTGTTAAACGCAGCAACCCTGCCAAAACAGTCATGTTTTCCCGACCAACCTATGCCAGACAAATCCGCCAGTCTGTGCGAAAATCACGTCCGGCGCTGGCGAAGCGATGACGCAACAAGACCGGGCAGAATGGCAAAGCACAGCGCATAGCGTTTCGCCAGACGTCGTGGGTTTGTCAGAATACGCCAAAGCCACTCCATCGCGATCCGACGCACCCACACTGGCGCGCGTGTCTGGTGACCAGCGATAAAATCCAGACCGGCGCCGATAGACACAAAACCGCAACCCGGCGCGAGACTTGCGCCGCGCTCCGCCAAAATCTCTTGTTTCGGCGCGCCCAGCGCCAGAAAACACAGTCCGGCCCCAGACTGGTCGATCTCATGCAATGCTGCCGCAGCGGCATCCCCCAAAGGATCAAAACCAAAGGCCGGCGCAATCCGTGCCACCACCTGCAGCCCCGGATGGTCTTCCTTCAGGTGGTCGGCAGCAAGGTCCAGCGTCTCCTGCGTCGCCCCCAACATCGCGATTGGAACATCCTGTTTGGCCGCGATTGCCACCAGCGGCGCAATCAGTTCCGACCCCGGCATCAGATCAACCTTGCGACCAGCCAGACGCGACAACCAGACAATCGGGTTGCCGTCAGCGACCACATGACTGTGACCGGCATAGGCCTCGGCAAATCGGGCGTCCTGCCGCATCTTCACGATGTGATCAAGGTTCAGGGTCGCAACCGTAAATCCCTGCTTTTGCTGCAACCGGGCGATGACATCATCAAAAAACGCTTGCCGGTCAGGGAAATTCACCAGCGCCAACGGGCCTGTGCCATTGATTACCTGTTCAGATGACGCAACACTCTCACGCACAACAAATCCTGACGTTCATTATGACTTTTTCAAACAGCATCTTTCATCGCACAGCGCGACCAGTCTGTCCAATACATCCGATACCGTCCATAACAGGCCGGGCATACGGTTTGAAAGCTTGGCATGACTGACACCATCATCACCGTGATCATCGCCGCCCGGAACGAGGAAAAGCTGATCACAAGCTGCCTGAACGCACTACTGGCACAAGATGAAACAGGCCCGGTTGAGGTGATCGTCGCCGCGAATGCCTGTACGGATCAGACGGTTGACAAGGCACAGGCACAAGCCGGGCCTTTCGCGGATCGCGGATGGGATCTGGTTGTTCTTGACCTTGCCGATGGCGGCAAACTCGGCGCGCTCAATACCGCTGATGACCGCGCCAAGGGCAAAGCCCGCATTTATCTTGACGCCGATGTCATCTGCGATCCTGCATTGATCGGTCAGCTTCGCACGGCACTCGCTGAACCCAACGCGCGATACGCGACCGGCACGCTGGTCGTCGCCCCGGCAAACAGCTGGGTCACCCGCGGCTATGCAAAGATCTGGACGCAACTGCCGTTCATCAAATCGGGCGCAGTCGGTGCGGGTCTTTTTGCCGTTAATACCGCAGGGCGGGCACGCTGGGGCAAATTCCCTGATATCATTTCCGATGACACCTATGTCCGGCTGCAATTCGCACCCCAGGAACGGATCGAGGTTCCGGCGCAATATCACTGGCCTATGGTCGAAGGGCTGCAAAACCTGATCAAGGTGCGGCGGCGTCAGGATATCGGCGTGGCCGAGGTCAACAGACTCTACCCCGAACTGATGGCAAAC
This sequence comes from uncultured Paracoccaceae bacterium, assembly GCA_947488175.1. Classification (GTDB taxonomy): domain Bacteria; phylum Pseudomonadota; class Alphaproteobacteria; order Rhodobacterales; family Rhodobacteraceae; genus Yoonia. The sequence goes on along the minus strand of CANKYO010000003.1, from coordinate 77,945 downwards.
GAAGGTAAGGCGCGACTGCGACCGCAGGACATGATCCGCCTTTTTGCGCACGCACCCATCGGGTTTCTGGTTTACCTTACCGTCCACATCATGGTGCGCATGGGCCGCAAATCGACCGACTGGACCCGTGGTCGATGAATTTCTTTGACATGAAAGGCACGCTGCCTGATTTAGCAAGTATTATGAAAAACGAGTATTTTTAGCATGTCCAACGCCAATACCTCCGGCAAAATCGCCTATCTGACAGGGGAATACCCCAAGGTTTCGCACACGTTCATTCAGCGCGAGGTTGCGGCACTTCGGGCCCACGGTGCAGATATCCTCACTTGTACGGTACGGCGCGCAAAACCCGCAGATGTCGTGGACGACCAGTTGGAAGAACAGGCGTCCACCTTCTGCATTCTGGAAACGGCCAAGGCCCCGCACAGGCTGATCGGCGCGCATCTGGCGGCGCTCAAACACACACCCGGACGCTGGTTTTCCGCACTGCGACTGGCATTCCGCACCCGCCAACCCGGCGTGAAGGCACTTCTTTATCAACTCTTCTACTTCGCAGAGGCTGGCGTTCTCGCCCAACACCTGCGGCGCGAAGGTGTGGTACATCTCCACAACCATTTCGGCAATTCAAGCTGCTCGGTCGCCATGCTGACCAGCGAAATCTCGGGCATCCCCTTCAGCTTCACCGAACACGGGCCAGCAATTTTTTTCGAACCCATGCACTGGCGGATCGGCGAAAAGATCGCGCGCGCCAAACACGTCATCAGCATCAGCCACTTCTGCCGGTCACAGCTCATGCTGTTTTCGGATCAAAGCCACTGGCACAAAGTCAGAATCGTGCATTGCGGTGTGCAACCCGACAATTATGGTCGCAAAGCCCGCACAGATTTCGGCAAACGCATCCTGTTCGTCGGACGGCTCGATGCCGTCAAAGGCGGGCCGTTTCTGTTGGAAGCCTTCGCCAATATAAAAACCAAACACCCCGACGCCACGCTCACCATCATCGGTGACGGCGCCGCGCGAAAATCGCTCGAAGCGCAGGCAAACACCCTCGGCATAACCGACAATACCACCTTTGCCGGCTACAAAACCCAGGCCGAGGTCGCCGCTATGCTGGAAGACGCGGATATGCTGGTCCTGCCCAGCTTCGCCGAAGGCGTGCCGGTCGTGCTCATGGAAGCGATGGCCAGCCACATTCCCGTCATCGGATCCCGCGTCGCCGGGATTTCCGAGCTTGTCGAGGAAGGCGTATCCGGCTTCCTGACCCCACCCGGGGACGTGGCAACACTCACAGACCGGCTCGACCAACTTCTTTCAGACCCGGCGCGTTGCAAACAGATGGGGCAGGCAGGGCGCCAAAAGGTCACCGACGATTTCGACATCGACAAAGAAGCCGCTTGGCTGCTGCAAATCCTGCGCGACCAAAGCGAACAGGGCGCGTTGCGCCCCTAGAATCCGAACAGATCCGCCTCAACAATCGCGCGGCGCACGAATTCATCCTTGTCCTGCACCGGCTGCCAGCCCAGATCGGCCTTGGCTTTCGCATTGTCAAACGGCGAAAGGTGCCCACGCGATTTCCAGTCGGCCAGTGAAATCTTCGACAGGTTCCGCTTACGCAACACCTTGTCCTTCAAAGTATATTTCAGCTTTTCAGTCAGATGCAGCATCATGAATGACGACGATTTCACCCGCAGCCGCGCGTTCATCGACTGATGAATGGCATCGAAATAGCCGCGCCCGGTCAGCATCGGCTCACCGATCAGGTTATAAGACTGGCCCAGCGCCTTGTCGTTATCGATCATCCGGATCAGGCCATCAGACACATCGTCGATCAGAACGAAAGGCAGGATGTTTCGGCCACTACCCCATAACTGAACGGCCCCGGCACCATTCCATTTGCCAATGCCCCAATGCTGCAACGGGCCGCCCTTACCGATCACAATGCCCGGCCGCGCAATGACAAGCGGCAGACCGCGCGATTGATGCATCTCCAGTAAGCGGTCTTCGCTCAGGGCCTTAGCGCGGGCGTAAAGATTGCGCTCCTCAATATCGTCGCCAAATCCGGACGCCTCGGTAATGGTCTTTGACGGATCGGACATATCGTAAGACGCGATCGTGCCGGTGTAGATGAAGCGATCCACGCCAGCGGCCAGCGCGGCCTCGGCCAGCCGTTCCGTGACAGCCACATCATTTTCCAGATAACCGTCCCAGGTGGCATTGTCCGACTTGGCCAGATGATAAACAACTTTGATGCCCTCCATAGCGCGGGCAAGGCTATCGGCGTCCTTCAATGACGCGGAAAACATCTCCACCCGGTCAGGAATGTCCGAAAACGGACCACCAGAACCGCGCGACAAAACCCGCACATCATAACCCGCAGAGACAAGCGATCGGGTCAAATGGCGGCCGATAAACCCGGTCCCGCCCACGACAAGAACCGTGGGGTTTGGTTGACCAGTCACCGGTGCCACTTGCGGCGCAACCACCGCATCACCCGCGCTTTGAGTTACAGCTTCGATGTTCTTGACGACCAGCGCAGCGGTCGCTCCAGAATATCGTGGATCCATCGCCTTGCCCGCCACGAACGCATCGTAAACGTTCTGAACGGTATTCGTGAAACTCAGGTCATAGGGGTTCTTGCGGTTCAACGACACCAACTGCTTGGCAGCATTCACAACGCCATTCCTGATACTCTGACCCGCCTGCGCCAGTTGCAGCGACAATGGGCTAATCACCAGTTCCGCCGCATTCTCATACCGCAAATTCAGCGTATCCTGGGCATAGTCCAACCTAGCAATCGCATTGGTTCCACGGACGAAGACAGACCTGTCATCAACGCCCTCCACCAGCGAGATATTGATCGTCACATCAATCGATCCAGCCTTGGCCAAGACACGCCATGTCTGATGACGCACGCCAAGGTTTCCGGGCAATGCAATCGGCTTGCCGACTGCAACCTGCACATCGGTCAATTCGCCCGCAAGATCGGCAGCAAATGCAAAAAGATGTGGCCCTATTTCGAAAAACAGGTTCTGCGGTTCGCGCAACATCCACAGATTGTAAGGACCAGACCGCAACGGCGTCAGCGGGAACCGCCAATTCACCTCCAGCGCATCAATTCGGCCAATAGTCCCATCGTCGATCAGTCGCTTCAGCTTGGTGTAGGACGACAATCCCAGAAAGTTATGACAGACAGCAACCTGCCCTGTTGACGTCTGCTCGGCCTTCAAAACCGCATCCGTCTGATCACTAGACAATGCAAACGGCTTTTCCACAAAGACGTTCAAACCCGCCTCAAGGCACTTGATCGCCAAATCTGCATGGGTCTGGGGCGGTGTCAGAATGTGAACTACGTCGCAGACCCGCGCCGCAATCATCGCGTCAACCGAGGTAAAGGGCGCAGCACCTATCGAATCCGCAAACTCCCGAGCCGCGGTATCGGACACATCACAAACAGCCGTCACGCGGCCTTGCTTGCTCAGCTCAACGGCCGTGGCATGACGGGACGCAATGTACCCGGCCCCAACAAGGCCCACACGTAATTCTTTGGCTGTCATCAATCATCCTCAAAATGCTACTTGTACTCAATAATCCGCATCTCTGAACCGCGGCGTTTGCGCTGGTAATACTGTATGAACCCGATCAGGTTCGGAAATTTTGACAAGACCATGAACAAAGCATGGTGCATCGCCGGACCGACGGTCTTTCCTGCTCTGATAAGGCTCATCGTTGTTTTTGCAAATGACGCCAAATAGATCAAAGCGGCAACCGTTACCAACGGCCACCAGACCAATAGACCCACAATCGAGAATAAAGGAAGTACCACGGCATAAAACAAAACACGCCGCCGCGGGGCGGAAAAATAGCTGTTATGCATATCGCCAACCTGCGCAAACCCGTGTCCGGCCCTTACCGCGCGCTTCCACCATTGGCCAAAGCGATAGATCGCTGCATCATGCCGGGTCATTTCCCGTGGCAGGCGAAGCAACTTCCATCCCGCAGCACCAATGCGAATGCAAAACTCATCATCCTCTGCGGCAATCACGGTATCATTGAACCCGCCTATTTGATCGTAGGCGGCACGACGCACCATCATATCACCGCCACATGCTTCGATGGGCCCTGCTGGCGCGCGCCACTCATCGTGACAGATTGCGTTATAGACAGTTTCATCCGGCTTGATCTCGGATCGCCAGCCGGTGACGACACCGAGTTTTTCGTCACTTTGCAATGTCGCCGCGGCCTCGGCCAGCCATCCACGGACAACCTCGCAATCGCCGTCAACAAATTGAACATAATCCAATTCCGGATGCAGGCTGACAAGCTTCTCATAGCCAGCATTCCGCGCACGAGCCGCGGTAAAGGGAATAGACATATCCAGATCGACAATCGGAACACCCATCTTGTCCGCAAACGCGACGCTGTCATCACTGGACCCTGAATCGACATAGACGGCCGGGACATCTTCACCAACGACAGATCTCAGACATCGCTTCAGGCGTTCGCCTTCGTTGCGCCCGATGGCCACAACGCCAGTAATCTGAGAGGTCTTTGTCATCGCGGGGTCCATAGCGATGATTCACGATCAAGCCAACAGATTTGTGCCGGTTTCGTTTTCAGGCTGACAGCGGTATGCGTGGCAAACATAGTGTTGAAGTCTTTTCACTGGCCACGTCTATCACAAAGATGGTTTAAACCCTCATGCCCAACATTATTGCGCATATTGTCTTTTATTCCTGGCCGTTGGTTGTTTTTGTCATCTTCCGCAAGCAACCACTGGTGCCGGCGTTGATGTGGTCAATGGTGCTGGGTTATCTCTTTCTGCCCGCACGTATGGGGTTTGACCTTCCCGCCATTCCGACCATCACCAAATTCGAACTGACCTCGCTGTCAGTCGCCATCATGTGCTGGCTAAAGTTGCGGCAGGAAAAACAGGCCAACCGGTGGAACGACACAGCCACAACGTCAACAAGCGAAGCCAAACCGGTCAGGAAATCACGCGGCAGGATCATCCTGATGCTGGTCTACGCCATGATTCTGATGGCCCCAGTGTTGACAGTGCTGACAAACAGCGATCCGATCTTTGCCGGTCCATTGGTGCTGCCCGGCCTGCGACCCTACGACACCCTTTCGATGCTGGGGTTCACTCTCTTTTTCCTGCTCCCGTTCTGGTTGGGGCGACGATATCTCAGCAGCCCGGAAAGCCACGTGGTTATTCTGAAGGTGCTCTGCATCGCTCTTCTCGGATACTCCCTTCTGGCCTTGTGGGAAGTCCGGATGAGTCCCCAACTCAACCGCACACTTTATGGCTTCACTGCAAGTTCGTTTCTGCAGCACATGCGGGCCGGGGGCTTTCGTCCGCTGGTCTTTCTCGACCACGGGCTGTCGCTCGGCATTTTGCTGTCGATGTGTGTTCTGGCTGCCGGAGCGCTTTGGCGGCATTCTCGCAAGACGGCCACCAACGCGTCTGTTTGGTTGCTCTCACTTGGTTGGTTGTTGTTTACCTTGGTTCTCGCCAAAAGCGTTGGCGCATTGCTGATCAGCTTGGCCCTTCTGCCCTTTGTAATCCTCACAAAAACAAGGGGGCAGCTGTTGGTTGCGGCGATACTCGCAGGGGTCGTGATCCTTTATCCCATGCTGCGTGGCGCCGGTTACGTCCCGACCGAGGAAATCCATGAAATCGCCCTCAGTTACAGCGAAGATCGCGCACAATCTTTGAAGTTCCGGCTCGATAACGAAGATCGGTTGCTCGAAAAAGCCAATGAAAAACCGCTCTTCGGCTGGGGGAGTTGGGGACGTAATATGGTCTACGATATCTATACCGGCCGGAATCTCAGCGTAACGGATGGCGCCTGGATCATCTTCATCGGCACATTCGGTTGGTTTGGCTACATCGCCCGGTTTGGTCTGATCACGATCCCAATCATCTTATTGGCACTAAACCGGCGACGGCTGGATATCTCGATTGCGACCGCTGGCCTTTCTATCGTGCTTGCCGCCAACCTTGTTGACCTTCTGCCGAACTCATCACTGCGACCCATCACGCTCCTGATCGCCGGAGCCTTGATGGGGCGCTACATTGAGGCCAGCGAAGCGTCGCGGCGCACCGAAGAGCCCGCCGTCAGCATCGTACCCGACGTCGATCCGATACCGGCCGCCGCGCCGGCGCTGAAGGTCAGAAAGCGACGCAAACACCCTATGGACGAGGTGACAGCAACCACCGGGGACATCAGCCCGCTTCCAGCCAATCAGCCTGCCAAAGCCAAGCGTCGGGTGCGGCGATAGTGACCGGCTACTTCACCCAACCACAACGAAAAACTGCAAAAAACAGCCGCTCTGCCCTTGACCATTTCGATCCGGCAAGCGTTCCATACAGCAAAGAATGAATACCTAGGGGAGTGAACAATAATGATTAGGAAACTTGTAGCTGCGGTGGCGTTGTCCGCCATCGGGACAATCAGTCTTGCCGATGGGCATGGCGGCGTCAAAGTCGGGATGATCACCACGCTGTCCGGCGGCGGCGCTGGCCTCGGCATCGATGTCCGTGACGGCTTCATGCTGGCCATTGCCCAGTCAGGCAATGAAAATATCGAAGTCATCATCGAAGACGACCAGCGCAAACCAGACGTCGCGGTGCAATTGGCTGACAAGCTGATCCAGTCCGAAAAAGTCGATGTTTTGACCGGGATCATCTGGTCAAACCTCGCCATGGCAGTTGTGCCGGGCGCCGTCGCGCAAGACAAATTCTACTTGTCACCCAATGCAGGTCCATCCGCTCTTGCCGGGCGTGGATGTCATCCAAACTACTTCAACGTTGCCTGGCAGAACGACAACCTGCACGAGGCTGCGGGCGCTTATGCCAATACCGCCGGCTACAGCAATTCCTTCATTCTCGCACCCAATTATCCCGCAGGTCAGGACGCGTTAACCGGTTACAAACGCCTCTACGAAGGTGAATTGGCAGGCGAGCTCTTCACCGAACTCGGCCAAACCGACTACGCTTCTGAAATTGCACAAATCCGGGCGTCCGGTGCAGACAGCGTGTTCTTCTTCCTGCCTGGCGGCATGGGAATCTCGTTCCTCAAGCAATACGCGGATAGCGGTGTTGATATCCCCGTTGTCGGACCAGCGTTCAGCTTTGACCAGGGTATTCTACAGGCTGTGGGCGATGCCGCCGTGGGCGTCGTGAACACATCGCAATGGAACAAAGACCTCGACAACCCCGCGAATGTCGCATTTGTGGAAAGCTTCCAGGCCGAATATGGACGGCTTCCATCGCTTTACGCCAGCCAGGGCTTCGACACCGCCAACCTGTTGCTCAGCGCGATGGAAACTGCGGATATCAACGATCAGGATGCGTTCCGGGCCGCCCTTCAGGCCGCAAATTTCCAAAGCACACGTGGCGACTTTGCATTCGGGCCGAACAATCACCCAATCCAGAACATCTATGTGCGCGAGGTGATCAAGGAAGGTGACATCTACACCAACAAGATCATCGGCACGGCGCTGGAAAGCCATGGTGACGCATACGCCGCTGAGTGTTCGTTCTAGCAAAACGACCCCGCTGGGCGGACCACCCACGTTCCGCCCAGCGCACCGTCACGAGAGATATTCATGTCGCTAATCCTCTTGGCCGAGCAGGTCTTGAACGGCCTGCAATTGGGCGTGATGCTGTTTCTTATGGCAGCCGGGCTTACGCTTGTCTTCGGGGTCATGGGGCTGATCAATCTGGCACACGGATCGCTATTCATGGTTGGGGCTTTTGCGGCCGCAGCTGTGGCGGGGGCAACTGGGTCCTTTCTTCTGGCGCTTGCCGCTGCTCTGGCCGCTGCCGCCGCCGCAGGGGCTTTGGTTGAACTATTGATTATCAGGCGGCTCTATGATCGCGATCACCTTGATCAGGTGCTCGCAACTTTCGCTCTCATCCTCATCTTCTCCGAAGGGACCCGCTGGGTTTTCGGTTCCTTCCCGCTTTATCTCAGCATCCCTGAATACCTGTCAGGTCCCATCACGCTGCCCGGTGGCATCCAATATCCGCTCTATCGGTTGACACTTATTGCGGTGGGCCTCCTCATTGCAGTTGGTCTGTTTCTTTTGATCAGCCGAACCCGGCTCGGCATTCAGATCCGCGCCGGTGAAAATGATCGTGAAATGATCGCAGCACTCGGTGTGGATATCTCGAAGCTTTATACAATCGTGTTCGCGCTGGGCGCAGCGCTCGCCGGGCTGGCCGGAGCACTGGTGGGTGCGATCCAGTCCGTGCAGGTCGGGATGGGCGAACCCGTACTGATCCTCGCCTTTGTCGTCATCGTCATCGGCGGGATCGGATCAATCAAGGGGGCCTTGATCGGGTCCATTCTGGTGGGGCTGACGGACACGCTTGCGGGCGTTCTACTACCACTGCTCTTTAGTCAATTCATGTCGACATCTGCCGCGGCATCAACCGGATCGGCGCTGGCATCCATGCTGATCTACATCCTCATGGCCGTCGTGCTGATCATGAAACCGACAGGTCTTTTCGGGGCACGCGCATGAGCCGCGAAACCCAGATCAACAGCCTGATCATGGTTGGTTTCATCCTTGTCCCGCTTTGGGCATGGATGACCGATGAACCCTTCATCATCACGCTTACCACCAAAGCTGCCATTCTGGCTCTGGCTGGTATCGGCCTGAACATCGCCCTTGGGCTGGGTGGGCTTGTCAGCCTTGGGCATGCCGCGTTTTTCGGGATCGGTGGCTATGCCATGGGCATTCTGGCCAGCCACGCGCAAAGCTATGATCCTATCCTTGAGACTCCATTTCTGATCGAGGGTACCAAATCCATGATCGTTATTTGGCTGGTCGCCATGATCACCTCAGGTCTCGCGGCACTGGCCATCGGGGCGCTCAGCCTGCGGACATCCGGCGTCTATTTCATCATGATCACCCTCGCATTCGGCCAGATGTTCTTTTTCTTCTCCATCAGCTGGCCTGCCTACGGGGGCGAGGACGGGCTGTCGATCTACGTCCGCAACAACTTTCCCGGCCTGAACACGCTCGACCCGATTCAGTTCTACATCATCGTCTTCGTGATCATGGCGCTCGCGCTGTTCCTGACGGCGCGCCTCGCAAAATCACCCTTCGGCCTTGCGCTCAACGCCGCGCGACAATCAGCAACACGGGTCGAAACCATCGGATTATCAACCTACGGGCTGCGTCTTCTGGCGTTCACCCTGTCAGGGATGATCACCGGGCTGGCGGGTGCGCTTTTTGCTGATCTGAACCGTTTCGTCAGCCCAACAATGTTCAGTTGGCAGACAAGTGGCGAAATCATCGTGTTCATCATTTTGGGCGGCACGGCCCGGTTGTTCGGGCCTGTGGTCGGCGCGGCACTCTTCATCCTGCTCGAACACATCCTCGGCGGGCTGTCCGATTTCTGGCATATCTACCTTGGCCTTCTGCTTTTGCTGATCGTCCTGTTCGCCCGCGGCGGCATTATCGGCATCCTCGCAGGTCGCGAGGTCGCGCATGACTGATCCAGTTCTACAGACAATCGGCATCAGCAAAGCATTTGGAGCATTACAGGCCAGCAAGAATGTGACGCTAGATCTACAACCGGGCGAAATCCACGCACTCATCGGGCCGAACGGAGCCGGCAAATCCACCCTGATCCAGCAGATCGCGGGCAATCTGCGACCTGATGATGGTCAGGTCATTCTGGCTGGTGAAAACGTAACCGGCCTGACAACTGCCCAGCGCGCAAGGCGCGGCTTGGCACGCACATTCCAGATTTCGGCCCTGGCAATGGAAGACACCGTACTTCAAAACGCTATCCTCGGCGCTTTGGGTGCCAGTGGCAAACCATGGGCCTTCTTTGGTGCAGCGCTGAAACGGCAAGACCTGCGGCAGGCGGCCGAAACTGCGCTGGCTCGTGTCGGCTTGTCCGACCATGTCGCCACCCGCACGGCGGAACTGTCACATGGCCAACGCAGGCAACTGGAAGTCGCCGTCGCGCTGACGCTGAAACCCAAGGCTTTCATCATGGATGAACCCATGGCCGGGCTGGGGACGGAAGGGTCGCAACAGATGACCCAACTCCTGCATGAACTTCGGCAAGAGGCACCAATCCTGCTTGTAGAACACGACATGGACGCGGTTTTTGCTCTCGCCGACCGCATTAGCGTACTAGTCTACGGCGAGATCATCGCAACCGGTAGCGTGGATGACATTCGACGCAACCCGAAAGTCCGCGAAGCCTATCTGGGGGAAGAAGACTAATGCTTCTCTCCGTCGAAAACGTCGCCGCCAGCTATGGTGCCTCACAAGCGCTTTTCGATATCTCTTTCCACATCAACGAAGGGCAAGTGCTGGCCCTCATGGGCCGCAACGGCATGGGCAAAACAACCACGGTCAAAACCATCTGCCGCCTGCTTCACGTCACATCGGGGAAAATCCAGTTCGCCGGACAGGATCTGGCACGGCTGCCGGCACACAAGGCCGCACAGCTTGGGCTTGGTCTGGTGCCCGAGGGGCGCAGATGCTTCACCAACCTTACCGTTACCGAAAACCTCATCGCCGCCGCGCGCCCAGGCCATTGGGATCAGGGCAGGGTCAATGCCCTTTTCCCAGGACTGGCCGAACGCCGTGACCAATCCGCAGGTTCTTTGTCAGGTGGTGAACAGCAGATGCTGGCCATCGGCAGGGCGCTGATGACAAACCCACGCCTTCTGATCCTTGATGAAGCGACAGAGGGTCTCGCGCCGTTGGTGAGACAAGAAATCTGGGCAGCTATCGCCACCTTGAAGCAGGAGACAGGCATGGCGATCCTGGTCATCGACAAATCACTGAAGGAACTGCGACAGATCGCTGACAACGCCGCTATCATTCAGCGGGGCGAAACCGTTTGGTCGGGCTCAATCAACGACCTCAGCAGCGACATCACCCATCGTTATGTTGGGGTCTAACGCGGGCTGCGCTTGGCCAGAATGCGCTGCAATGTACGGCGATGCATCGACAGGCGGCGGGCCGTCTCGGACACGTTGCGATCACACAGCTCATAAACACGCTGAATATGTTCCCAACGCACACGATCAGCGCTCATCGGGTTCTCAGGTGGCGGCGGCAACTCATCCGTGCGCGCCAACAGCGCATTCGTGACATCGGTCGCATCTGCAGGTTTGGCCAGATAATCGGTGGCACCGATCTTGACCGCTGCAACTGCGGTGGCGATGGCACCATAACCGGTCAAAACGACAACACGGCTTTCAGGGCGGCGCGCGCGTAGCGTCTCAACCACATCCAGACCATTTCCATCCTCCAGACGCAGATCGACTACGGCATAAGCAGGCGGGCGGGCCGTCGCAATCGCCTGACCGGCGGCGACGGATCCGGCCATCTCAACCTCAAAACCACGTTTTTCCATCGCCTTCGCCAAACGACGAAGAAACGCCTCGTCATCATCGACAAGCAACAGGCTCTTGTCTTCGCCCAGATCCAATGCCTCGGTATTCATGTTCAGCCCTACAGAATTTCTCTTTAGGAACTAGGACTGACCGCGCATGCGTCAACCAATCAAGAGGTCTGGACGATACAGGCGGTTCTCTGCGCCACTTCATCTGCGGATGCGGGTCGTTTGAAAATCCCGACAACGCCGTTTTGGGGCATGACAAGATAGGTCAGGGTGGAATGGTGCATCAGATAGTATTCCGGATCGTCATCGGCACGATCATAATAAGCCTGATAGGCGCCAGCCGCCGCCGCGACCTGCGCGCTTGATCCGGTCAGCCCAATCATCCTTGGGTGAAAACTATCGGTATAGTCTTTCACAACATCAACAGTATCACGGGCAGGATCGATGGTGATGAAAACAGGCGTCACGCTCACCCCCTGTTCGGCCAGAATATCCACCGCCGCCGCGTTGCGGGCTGAATCCAGCGGGCAGACATCGGGGCAGAAGGTGTAGCCAAAGTAAATCAGCGCAGGCTCGGTAATCACATCGGCATCGGTCACGGTTTCGCCAGTCTCACTGATCAGCTCAAACGGTCCACCGATTGCGGCATCGACCCTGGCCACCCCGCAGGGCCCACTGCCACCATGCCACTGGATTGCAGCAATGGTTCCGCCAACCATGGCAACCATCGCAACACCGGCCATTATCGCTATCGTCTTGGACAAAGGACTATACCCTCGCTGATCGGTCGCATTGATCCTATATGCCTGCAGGCCTATCAATGGTCTATCTTGCCGCCCGGTCCCGGAGATCACATGTCCGTATCTGAATTCGAGATGTTCCAGGACCAGCAGCGCAGTAACTGGGTGCGGCTCCGCACGCTTGTCACGCTACGATGGTTCGCGGCAGCAGGCCAGGCAGTTGCGATCTTTGTCGCCGTGCGCATATACGGGCTCCAGCTCGAGGTTGGATATGCCGCGGTGACCATCGGGGCATCCGTCGTTGCCAACCTGATCTCGATCTTCATCTACCCCGAAAACAAGAGACTCTCAGAACGCGAGGCCTCGCTCTGGCTGGTTTTTGATATTGTCCAGCTCAGCCTTCTGCTCTTTTTGACAGGGGGACTGAACAACCCTTTTGCTTTGCTGGTCCTGGCCCCCGTCACAATCGCTGCAACGGTTCTGCACCTCAAAAGCACCATATTGCTTGGCCTGACAGCAATCGCGCTGATCACACTGATCAGCCGTTTCAGCCTGCCGATTGAAACGGCAGAAGGGCTTGTATTGTCACTGCCGGTTCTGTTTCAGTTCGGTTTCTGGGTCGCACTTGTGATCGGCGTCATCTTTCTGGCCATCTACGCCAGACAGGTCACCACTGAAATGCATGCAATGGGCGAAGCACTGGTCGCCACTCAACTTGCGCTCGCCCGGGAACAAAAACTTACAGACCTTGGCGGCGTCATCGCAGCAGCGGCACATGAACTTGGCACACCGCTGGCGACCATCAAACTGGTGGGCAGCGAATTGATGGAAGAACTGGAAAATCACCCCGAACTGCTCGAAGACGCAGCCCTGATCAGGGATCAGGCTGACAGATGTCGCGATATCCTGCATTCAATGGGTCGGGCGGGCAAAGACGATCTCCATCTGCGGCACGCTCCACTTGAAACGGTCGTTCGGGAGGCCGCCGAACCACACCTGAACCGGGGAAAAACCGTCGACTTTGACATCGCCCCCGAAGACGGGGCCGAATTGACCCAACCCACAATCGCACGCAGGCCAGAAATCATCCACGGCTTGCGGAACCTGATCCAGAATGCGGTGGATTTCTCGCAAAGCCGGGTGCAGGTCGATGTGCGGTGGTCGGACAGCGAAATCAGCGTCAGGATCTCGGATGACGGGGCCGGGTTCCCGCCATCTGTGATTGGCCGGATCGGCGATCCCTATGTCCGGCGAAGGCGCGTGAGCGAGGATCGGTCGCACAGACCCGGTTACGAAGGGATGGGGTTGGGGTTATTCATCGCTAAGACCCTTCTTGAAAGGTCGGGGGCAAAGCTGACATTCAGCAATAGCAGACGTCATGGTCACGCAAGCTGGTCAGGGCAAGCCACCGGCGGAGCAGTCGTCAATGTGCGCTGGGCGCAGTCTGCGCTGCCGCAAAACGACTTTTTAGGTTCGGGGGCACTTGGGGAAAACGTACCCAACGATCCCTGGCAAGAGAGTTAATGCCCATTTAACGCGACATTAACCTTCCTCCGAGATGGTGCCGCAAGGTGTGAAAAGGATGGATTGTCATGTTGATGAGTTGGGTAGACTTCCTGTTGGTTGCCATCGCCTCGACAATAGGGGCTGGCGTGCTGTTCTTCGGGCTTTGGCGATATGACCGCGCAATGCAGCCAGCCGATGGACTGGAAAACGACCCCGGCAAAGGCCCTGTTTTTCTGTTTGAAGGCAAGACACTGGTCGATGCCACGCCCGACGCGCTCGGCATGATATCACCCCATATCACCCATATGAGCGAATATGACGCCGCGGTGCATGTCCTTGGTCAGCATTTTCCGAACCTTGGTAAGGTGCTTGCCAGTGAACAATGCGGCAGACATCGCGTCGATGATGAAAGCGATGATAACCTTTGGGTCGAAATTGATCGGTCCGAAACGCAGCTGCGGCTCAAGGTCAACGGACGTCAGCGCAGCGATCTGAACGGACCTTCCGACGTTATCGAACGTGACGTACGCATGTCAGAACTCATGATGCTGCGTGACCTGACGCAACACACACCGCAGCTTATCTGGCAAGAGGACCTGTCCGGCAGATTGCTTTGGGCCAATCATGCCTATCTGGCGTTTTGCGATAAACTGCGCCCGGATGATCAAAGGCATACCGATACATGGCCAAACCGGCCGCTGACGCCCGATCTTCTCGAAACGTCGGTCGGCAGATCACCATCCTTGCGGCGGATGTCGGTGACCCTGCCCAAACAAAAGGCCGAACAATGGTTCGATGTAACAACCGTCCGGCGCGAAGACAGCCTGCTTCACTTCGCCAATGACGCAAATGCCATCGTGCGGGCCGATCAGGATCGACGTAATTTTGTACAAACCCTTACCAAAACCTTTGCACAACTCTCAATCGGGCTCGCCATTTTCGACAAACGGCGGCAGCTTGCCATGTTCAACCCGGCCTTGCTGGATATGACGAACCTGCCAATACAGTTTCTCAGCTCGCGGCCCACGGTAGATGCGGTACTGGACCGGTTACGCGAATCTCGCATGCTACCCGAACCAAAGGATTACGCCTCCTGGCGCGAACAGTTCACGGCCCTGGAACAGGCGGCCAAGGATGGCAGCTATTCGGAAACATGGAACCTGCCCGACGGACAGACCTACCGTGTCACAGGCCGACCACACCCTGACGGAGCGATCGCCTTTTTGCTAGAAGACATCAGCGCCGAGATTTCGCTGACAAGGCGCTTTCGGTCCGACATCGAAACTGGTCAGGCCGTCCTTGATACGCTTTCTGATGCCATCGCCGTCTTCTCCAGCGCTGGCACCATGGTCATGTCCAACAAGGCATATGCCGATCTCTGGGGGCCGGTGAATGACGAACGGATACAACAACACGAGGTACAGACCGCCATTCAGACCTGGCAGTCACGTTGCACACCGACACAGATGTGGGCGGATTTGCGCGGTTTCATCCGCAATATCGGACCGCGCAAAGCGTGGTCTGATACCGCAATCCTCGATGATGGGCGCCAGATCCTTTGCAATGCGACCCCGATCGCAGGCGGTATGACGATGGTCAAATTCAGTATCGCCACCCCGGCGCATCCGATTATCCGCAAACTCACCGAACATGATCCGGCCTTGATGGTGGCAAAACGCTAATTTGGCTTGCAGGTACGACGTCAGACCATAGTCTTTGCGCATGTCAGCGCACTCCGTTCATCTGCACCTCCCGCAAGAGGCTGATACCATCGCCCTTGCCGGGCAGATGGCGCCGCTACTTTATCCCGGTGACACGCTCCTGCTCAGCGGGCCGATTGGTGCCGGCAAATCGGCCTTCGCACGTGCCCTGATCCGCGCGCGGCTCGGCCAGGCAGAGGATGTGCCATCGCCAACCTTCACGCTGGTCCAAACCTATGAACATCCGCAGGGCGACATCTGGCATTGCGACCTCTATCGGCTTACCCACCCTGATGAAGTCTTTGAGCTTGGCCTCGACGACGCCTTTGAAACGGCGATCTGTCTCATTGAATGGCCTGATCGACTGGGGCCACAAGCCCCGGACAACGCATTGCAGATGGAATTCAAGGCTGGCAAAGATGGGCACGATTTGACAATCAACATGTCCCCGCAATGGGCAAAGCGACTGAATAACCTGCATGTCTAAGCGTGGCGAGTTGATAACCGGTTTCCTGGCAGAAACGACCTGGGCGAACTGGGGCCGAAACCCGCTTGCTGGCGACGCATCAGCACGTCAATATACGCGACTTACCCACAAGACTCAAAGCGTCATCCTCATGGATGCACCGCCCGAGAACGGTGAAGACACCCGGGCCTTCGCTCAAATCGGCAGCTACCTGACAGATCAGGGGCTCTGCCCGCCGGACATCCTCAAACATGATCCCGACCGCGGCCTGATGGTCATATCGGACCTGGGCCCGCACGACTTCGCAAACTGGCTCAGAACCAGCCCACACGACACAACCGTGCTTTATACGGCTGCGGCAGACGTGCTGGCAAAACTCCACCGGCAAAAGCCGGACTTTACACTCAACCGCCTGAAACCCGAAATCGGCGGAGACATGATTGCGCTGCTGAACCCCTACTACACGGACCACCCCGTCACCGAACTGGTCAACATGATGACAGCGGCGATGCGTGAACTCGCACCGGAACCAGACACAATTGCCTTGCGGGACTTCCATGCAGAGAACCTGATCTGGCGCTGCGACCAAAAGGGCGACGCACGGGTCGGCCTGCTCGACTTTCAGGACGCACTGATCGCACCGGCGGGTTACGATCTTGTGTCGCTCCTGCGCGACGTGCGTCGAGATGTGCCAGAATCGCTCAACACCGAAATCACGACCTATTTCATGCAAAAGACCGGCCTGGGTCACGATTTTCGCGCCCAGCTTTCCTGCCTTGGTGCCCAGCGTAATCTGCGTATCCTTGGGGTCTTCGCACGTCTGGCAAAGACCCGGAATAAACTACGCTATATCGATCTGCTGCCGCGGGTCTGGAACAACCTCCTGCGCGATCTTGGACATCCGGCACTTGCCGACCTGCGTCAGGCGGCGCTGACCGCGTTACCGGAACCCGACGCCACACATATTTTAAAGCTACGCCAATGAGCTTCCCAATTCTCCTTTTTGCAGCCGGTTTAGGCACCCGCATGGGCGACATGGTCGCGGACAGGCCCAAACCGCTGATCAAGGTTGCTGGCAAGACTCTCATCGACCATGCACTGGACTTCACCGAAATTACTTCCATCGGTCAGCGGGTCGTCAACCTGCATTACAAGGACGACATGATCCGGGACCACCTTGCGGGAACCGATATCCTGTTTTCAGACGAAACCGATCAACTGCTGGAAACCGGGGGGGGATTGCAAAATGCGCTGCCGCTTCTGGATAGCAGCCCAGTGGTCACCATGAACACGGACGCCGTCTGGCACGGGCCTAACCCACTTGAGGCCGTCACAAAGGCATGGCGTGACGATATGGAGGCGCTTTTGCTCACAGTGCCCCGCGCACAGGTCTCCGGTCACTTGGGCAAAGGGGATTTTTTCTATAACGAAAAGGGTCAGCTCTATCGAGGGCCCGGTGACATCTATACCGGCGTCCAGATCATCCGGACCGAAGCCCTGGCAGACATCACTGACACGGTTTTTTCAATGAACATCGTCTGGGATCAGATCGCAGCACGCGGTGGTCTTTACGGTGTCCACTATGATGGACAATGGTGCGATGTTGGCCAGCCCTCCAGCATACCACTGGCCGAGGCGATGCTGCATGTTTGACGCCTCTACCAAACCGCAAATCTTCGGCGCACCCCCCGGCGTGGACTTCGCCCAAGGCCTGGTGGATGGGTTGCTAAGCCGAACGGCCGACTTTGCGCCCGAAGACCTTGCAAGAACCGAAATCTACGTCAACACCAACCGAATGCAGCGCCGGATCAAAGAAGTATTCGCCGCAGGCCCCGCAAAATTGCTGCCCCGGATCAGACTAATCACCGACCTTGCCAAGGATCCCGTTTCAGTCGATATCCCGCCGCCGGTATCGCCCTTGCGGCGCAGACTGGAACTGTCGCAATTCGTCGCCAAGCTGCTGGAACAGCAACCCGACCTCGCCCCGCGCGCTGCACTTTACGACCTGTCGGACAGCCTCGCCAACTTGATGGACGAAATGCATGGTGAAGGCGTTGACCCCGAAACCATCGCCAATCTGGATGTGTCTGATCAATCCGGCCATTGGGACAGGGCGTTGCGGTTTCTGCGGATCATCACCCCGTTTTTTGGTGACAAAACGGATGCGCCCGACAAAGAGGCCCGACAACGGGCGGGCATCACCGCATTGGCCGCTCGCTGGAACATGCAGCCTCCCCAGCATCCTATCATCATTGCAGGCTCAACAGGCTCGCGCGGGTCAACTGCACTTTTCATGCGAGCCGTATCCAAACTCCCGCAAGGGGGAATAATCCTTCCCGGTTATGACTTTGATCTTCCCGGCGCGGTCTGGGAAAGCATGGATGACCCCATGACCTCGGAAGATCATCCACAATACCGTTTCTACAAGCTCATGAACCTGATCGGGTTTCAGCACAGCGACGTCAGGCCGTGGTCTTCCCAAACCCCCGTTCATCCCGAACGCAATCGCCTTGTGTCCTTGTCCTTGCGTCCCGCACCCGTGACCAACCAGTGGCTGGATGAAGGGCCACGCCTCGGCGATTTGATCACCCCGACCCGCAATCTGACACTGGTCGAAGCATCATCGCCCCGGGCCGAGGCCGAGACAATCGCGTTGCGCCTGCGACAGGCCGTGGACGAAGGGATCACTGCCGCGCTCATCTCGCCTGACCGGATGCTGACGCGACAGGTTGCAGCCGCGCTCGACCGATGGAATATCACACCCGACGACAGCGCCGGTACACCGCTGGCCCTTTCGCCGCCGGGTCGTTTTCTGCGCCATGTCGCCGACATACTGGGTGAGCCGCTGACCGGCGAAACACTCCTCACAATCCTCAAACACCCGCTTTGTCACTCAAACCGGGATGATCGCGGTGACCACCTGCGCCATACGCGCGAACTTGAACTGCATCTGCGCCGATACGGTCCACCTTTTCCAGACGCCAAAACCTTTCGGAACTGGGCCAAAAAAGATGAGAACAGGAAACCATGGGCGGACTGGCTCACAACCCTGTTCGGCGCGTATGGCAGCGACAAATCTCAGTCGCTGAGCAAACACATTGAAACCCATTTGAAACTGGCAGAACAGCTCTGCGCTGGTCCAAACAATACCGGCACGGGTGGGCTTTGGGACGAGACCGCCGGCCGCGAAGCACGCCGCATCTGCGACATGCTGATCCAGGATGCAGATGCCGGCGGCACCATGCGCACCGCCGACTACACCACCCTGTTCAACGCAATTCTTGCCGATGGCGTGGTTCGCGACCGTGACGCAGGTCATCCCAATATCCTGATCTGGGGCACGCTCGAGGCACGGGTGCAAGGAGTCGACCTGACAATACTCGGCGGGATGAATGATGGCATCTGGCCAGAGGCGCCGCCTCCCGACCCGTGGCTGAACCGCAAAATGCGGGCTGATGCGGGTCTGTTGCTGCCAGAACGGCGGATCGGCCTGTCGGCCCATGATTATCAGCAGGCCATCGCTGGAAAGGAAGTCTGGATCACCCGCGCGAAACGATCTGCCGATTCTGAAACCGTGCCCTCGCGGTGGGTGAACCGGCTGACAAACCTCTTGGGCGGACTGACAAACCAGAACGGGCCGGCGGCTTTGCACGAGATGCGGGCGCGGGGCGACCAATGGGCTGACATGGCCGCCAAACTCGCCGAACCCACCCAAAGCGTGGCAGGCGCAAAACGACCATCACCATGCCCCCCCGTCAGGGCCAGACCAAAGCAACTTTCGGTCACCCAAATCAAGACACTGATCCGCGATCCGTTTGCGATTTATGCCCGCAAAACCTTGCGCCTTGATCCTCTGGATCCGCTTGTCCCGACAGCCGATGCGCCGCTCCGCGGGATCATCGTTCACGGGATTTTGGAGGAATTCATCGCCAAACAGCACGACCCGACGGATCGAGAGGCACTGATGCAGATCACGCGCGCTCATTTCGAAAAACATTGCCCCTGGCCAACGATCAGGGCGCAATGGATCGCACGAATGGACCGGATCGCCGACAGGTTCCTGAGCGATGAGGCCGAAAGACAGGCCAAAGCAATTCGACAATTGACAGAACTGAAGGGCACAATCGTCGTCCCGAATGTCCAGGTATCCCTGACCTGCAAAGCCGACAGGATCGACCTGACCGATGACGATCAGGCACTGATCTACGACTATAAAACCGGGGTCGTTCCAACCGGGCCACAGCAGGAAAAATTCGATAAGCAATTGCTGCTCGAGGCAGCGATGCTCGAACGGGGCGCGTTCAATGCGCTTGGGCGCAAAACGGTGAAATCAGCTGCCTTCCTCGGCATCAACCCCAGCATGAAAACCACAAAGGCACCATTCGACAAACAATCACCGGATCAGGTCTGGGCAGAGCTCGAAACGCTTTTCACCAACTGGCAAAACCCGCAGCGTGGCTATACCGCCCGCCTAGCCCTGTTCTCCAAAACCGATGTCAGCCCCTATGATCACCTCGCCCGCTTTGGCGAATGGGACACCAGCGATACCCCACATCCCGAGGTCCTGACGTGATGCGCAATCCGGCATCACAGCGGCAAGTGGATGCCGCCGATCCACATAACTCAACCTGGCTGTCGGCCAATGCGGGCTCCGGCAAAACCCGCGTTCTGACCGACAGGGTGGCGCGTCTTCTGCTCGACGGTGTCTCGCCCCAGAACATCCTCTGCCTGACCTATACCAAGGCCGCGGCGGCAGAGATGCAAAACCGGCTTTTCAAGCGGCTCGGTGCATGGGCGATGATGGCAGACGACGCCCTTCGGAACGACCTCAAAGACCTTGGCGTTGATCGGACAATCGACGCGACCCAACTCCGCGACGCACGCACGCTTTTCGCCCGTGCCATCGAAACGCCGGGTGGCCTGAAAATCCAGACGATCCATTCGTTCTGCGCCGGTGTCCTGCGGCGCTTCCCGCTCGAGTCCGGGGTCAGCCCGCAATTCCGCGAAATGGAAGATCGCGCAGCTGAATTGCTGCGCGCCGATGTGATGGATCAGATGGTCAGCGGCGACGATGCACATCTACTTCACGATCTGCTGACTCATTTCTCAGGCGATGATCTGGGCCAACTGACAGCCGAAATCACATCAAAACGCGCATTCTTTGAAAAGCATCTAGACGAAGCTGCACTGCGGGAAACGCTTGATCTACACCCGGGGCTGACACACGACATACTCATGGAACACACCCTGTCAGACACCGATCTGGCGCGGGTCAAATCGCTACGCGCCATTTGTCACACCGGCAGCACGAATGATCAAAAGGCCGCGACCAAACTCGATGGTCTGTCCACCGGCGATCAGCCAACACCGTCAGACCTCGCACTTCTGGAAAACGTGTTCCTGACCGGTGAAAAGGCCGCGACACCTTTTGGTGCCAAGGTTGGTTCTTTCCCTACCAAGGCATTGCGGGAAAGCCACCCCGATCTGATGACAGAGATCGAGGCATTGATGATCCGCGTGCAGGATGCACGCAACGACAGGCTAGCTCTCGCCGCGCTGACCCGCACAAAGGCAATTCACGCTTTCGGCGCAGCATTTGTTCCCGCTTACGAGGCGCGCAAACTCAAAATGGGCGCGCTGGATTTCGACGACCTGATCCGCAAAACACAAGCGCTTCTGACAGAACGCGATGTCGCGCAATGGGTACTCTTCCGGCTTGATGGCGGGATTGATCACGTTCTGGTGGATGAAGCGCAAGACACAAGCCCGACCCAATGGGCCGTAATTGAGCGGCTAACGCAGGAATTCGCAGCAGGCGAAGGTGCGCAACCCGAACGCAAACGCACAATCTTTGTCGTCGGCGACAAGAAACAGTCCATCTACTCGTTCCAAGGCGCTGATCCGGCAGCCTTCGACAAAATGAAATCCCTGTTTTCCGGCGCACATGCGGCAGCGGCAAAACCATTCGAAGAAACCTCGCTCGACCATTCTTTCCGTTCATCACAGGCCATTCTGTCCGTCGTCGATGAAACCTTCGTGCGGGACCGGGCGACCGGCATGGATGACCGGCTCACCCATATCGCGTTTAAGGAAAACATGCCGGGCCGCGTCGATCTTTGGCCGGTGATCGAAAAGTCGGAAAAAGCCGATACGCGCAACTGGTACGACCCTGTCGATGAACCCAGCGAAACCGACCATACCGTCCTGATGGCCAACCGCGTGGCTGACCAGATCAAGCACATGATCGCCAGTGAAACGATCCCGGTCGAGATCGGCGACAGCGGTACCTATCAGAAGCGACCTATTACCGAAGGTGACTTTCTGATCCTCGTTCAGCGTCGGTCAGACCTGTTTGCCGAAATCATTCGCGCCTGCAAAAAGGCCGGGCTCAGCATCGCCGGGGCCGACAGGCTGCGCGTCGGTGCCGAACTTGCAGTCAAGGATCTGGCAGCACTCCTTAACTTCCTTGCCTTGCCAGAGGATGACCTGTCGCTGGCCGCCGCCTTGCGATCACCGCTGTTCGAATGGTCAGAACAGGACCTCTTCACGCTCGCCCATCACCGCCCGGAAAAGGGTTTTCTCTGGCCCGCACTCCGCGATGCAGACCATCCCAGAACGCTGAACATCCTGAACGACCTGCGCAGCGCCGCGGATTTCCTGCGCCCCTACGACCTGATCGCACGCATCCTGACCCGGCACGACGGTCGGCGCAAACTGCTGGCACATCTCGGGCCAGAGGCCGAAGACGGCATTGACGCACTCCTCACGCAGGCGCTCGCCTACGAAAGCACCGGCGTCCCCAGCCTGACAGGCTTTCTGGCTTGGATGCAAACAGACGATCTGGAAATCAAACGACAGATGGACAATCAGGGTGACCGCATCCGGGTCATGACCGTGCATGGGGCCAAAGGGCTGGAAGCCCCCATTGTGATCCTGCCAGACACCGCAAAGCGCCCCATCCGCATCAATGACGAACTGCTGCCAGCAGGCGATCAGCTCATCTGGAAAACACCTGCTCCGGAATCCGCGCCCGCGGTCAACACCCTACGCGATCAGGTCATCGCGCGTCAGGCACAGGAACGGCTGCGGCTGCTTTATGTCGCCATGACCCGCGCGGAAAAATGGCTGATCGTCGGGGCCGCCGGTGACGTGGGCGAAGGCGACGCCAGCTGGTACAACATCGTCGCGGACGGCATGCAGCAGCGCGGCGATATTGATGCCAACTCCGGTGATCTGGAAATCAAACGTGTCGCGCATCTCGACTGGGACACCCCCGATCTGATCACCCAAACAACCACCCAGAAGTCAGAAGTCAGCATTCCCGGTTTTGCACCAGCACCAAAGGCTATCACCACAAAGCCCGTCTCTCCCTCAGACCTGCCGGGGCCGAAGATCATGCCGGGTGATCCCGGCGGTGATGATCAGGACGCGGCTAAGGAACGCGGGACGCGCATCCATTCGCTGCTCGAACACCTGCCACTCGCAGAGCCAGAAAACCGCATGGCCCTTGGCCGGCGTCTGATCGGACCAAATGACGATGAACTGATCATAGAGGTCATGACTCTGCTCACCACGCCCGGGCTCTTACATCTGTGGGACAAGGCCGCCCTGACCGAAGTTGATATCACCGCCGATATCCCGCCAATCGGGCGTATCCTCGGTGCCATCGACCGGCTGATTATCAGGCCGGACAGCATCCTGGCTGTCGACTATAAATCAAACCGGCTCGTCCCGGATCAGCCCACACAAACCCCGCTTGGCCTGTTGCGGCAGATGGCGGCCTATCACGCGGCGCTGTCCCAAGCCTACCCCAACCGCCATATCGAAATGGCCATCCTCTGGACCCAGACCGCCAAACTCATGCTGCTCCCACCCGACCTGCTTCACGAAGCACTGAACTCTGTTACTGTTGCTTGACCCCGGACCGCTGGCTGCCTACCTTCAGTGTCCAATGTTTTTCGCCAAGGAGTGACCTGATGGCAACCGTAGCCGTAACCGACGCAACCTTTGACGCCGAAGTGCGCCAGTCCGATATCCCAGTCGTGGTCGACTTCTGGGCAGAATGGTGCGGCCCCTGCAAACAGATCGGCCCAGCCCTGGAAGAGTTGTCAGCCGAGATGGAAGGCAAGGTCAAAATCGTCAAAGTGAACGTTGATGAAAACCCGAATTCCCCGGCCCAGATGGGCGTACGCGGCATTCCAGCGCTCTTCATGTTCAAAGGCGGCGAAGTAGTCTCCAACAAAACCGGCGCAGCACCAAAAGCGGCGCTGCAAAGCTGGATCGAAGAATCCGCTTAAGATTTAGCAACACCAGCCAAATCGGGCGCCCAACAGGGCGCCCTTTTCATTTCAAACTGGCCACCCATGACCCTTTAAGACCTCTCTGATCCGTGTCGTCGCCTCGGGCCTGCCAGCGTTGATCGCTTCGTGCTGCAAAAACCAGTGCAAATATGCAGCATAGTCCGGGGCATGATCCTCTACTGCTGCAAATGCCTTTGCTAAGCCCAACTGACCCACATTCAACGCGATGTGATGGAAATCAATCTGACCAAACAGGATCAGCGGTTTTTCAAAAAAATACCCCCTGAACCCAATGCTCGAATTCTGCGTCACCACGTAATCGCAATTCTGCAAATATCGCTCTGACCCGCCCTCCAGCGCATAAAGGCGTTCATGCTGATCCAGCAACTGTTCCAGCGACTTCTGCTCTTCCAACGTATAAACCTCGGTCGGATGCAGGGTCAGGATGATGTGCCTGTTCGGCTCGTGCTTCAGTACGGCCTTGATCATGTCGATGGGGCTGCAAAACTGAAACGAACGATGTGCGGTCAAACGGCCCTGCAGCGGCACTAACACGAACCCGTCCCGTCGGATATCCTTGGACACATCATTCAATAAACGATTGCGCCAGAACCGCTGAAAATTGGCCGCCTTCCGGGCATCCACCTTTGACGAATCGAAAGACGCACGCGCAACCGGCCAATCCCATCGCTTGCCATGCTTTTCGATGTGCCAAAACGGATAAAGATACGTCTTGCGAAACGTCAGATCACGCGCATTTACCGGCTCATCCATGAAAAACATGCCCCGGCCCGGACGGGACATCGCCCGCAATCGGGCGACCTCATCGTCACCATCATAGGCCACGGTCAAACCTGCCTCAGCCAGCACCGCGCTCACCTTATCAATGAAATTATGATGCCCGGCCTTCGCCTGCTTGCGCAACTTGGGGTGCAAATAAAACGTGACTGTCTGCGCATCGCTCATGGCGGGACGCTAGCGGTTCAGCAATACCCGAACAAGACGCCACGGGGTTGTCTGCCCGCAACCCACCCGCCATATATGCCCGAACAGTGATGGAGCGGATGATGGCAAAAGAAGAATTCCCCGGATGGCACGGCACAACCATCATTGGCGTCCGTAAAGGCGGGAAGGTCGTCATCGCCGGTGACGGTCAGGTCAGCCTCGGTCAGACCGTGATTAAGGGCACCGCACGCAAGGTCCGGCGGCTGTCACCCGGCGGCACCGATGTGATCGCCGGTTTCGCCGGGTCCACCGCTGACGCGTTCACCCTGCTTGAACGGTTGGAGAAAAAGCTGGAGGCGACGCCAGGGCAACTCGCCCGCGCCTCTGTTGAGTTGGCTAAGGACTGGCGCACCGACAAATACCTGCAAAAGCTGGAGGCCATGCTGATCGTCAGCGATGGCAAGGAACTCTTTGTCATAACCGGAGCAGGCGATGTGTTGGAACCCGAACATGATGTCACCGCCATCGGGTCAGGGGGCAACTACGCGCTCGCCGCCGGACGGGCCATGATGGACACCGATCTTGACGCCGAAACCATCGCCAGACAGGCAATGGCGATCGCCGCCGATATCTGCGTTTATACCAACGGCAACCTGACGGTCGAAACGATCAGCCAATAGGCGCCACACCAAGGCCCACATTGAACCGCTCACACCAAATCCAGACCTCGTTATAGTCATCGCTGTTGATACCTTCCGGCACGGCATAGCTGGACGCACCCGCATCACTGGCAAGCGGGGCCATGATCGTGGCAGGGTCATATGTGCCATCCTTGCCCAGCGCGACCTTGGGATCAGGGGCACCGTCAAAGGTGAAATCGTCCAGCAGGTTCACCTCGGTCCCGGCAATCTCTGCCGTTCCGGTCACGACATGATTATTCACACCGGTAAAGGTGCCAAGACGACCATGGCCACCAGCGATCAAGGGTGTTGCAGTGGTTGCCAAAGCAGCAACAAGGAATGCGCGTCTGTCCATATCGAACCTCCTCCGGGTTGGGTGCGGCCACACTACGCCCAAGCGGACACCACGCAATCGGCTGCACGCATTTGTGAAGCACTGCAATTTCAGGCAAAAGGCGGAACAGGCCCTTGGACTTGGGCAAGGCACACCCTAGGTTTGGCCAAACCAGAGGAACCAGATGATCGAACGTGATGACCTTCGGGCGGCAGTAAGCAGCGGGCTTCTGACCGAAAAACAGGCCGCCACCCTGATCAGCTTTGCCGACAGCAGGCGCGGCGCACGCGAAAATCTGGCTGTCGGCGACGAACCGTTCGAGCTGTTCAAAGGCTTCAACGAGATTTTCATCGTCATTGGCCTGATCATTCTCGCCACCGGCTGGTACGGGGTGACCGGCCTGTCCTTGGGGTCCGAAATCGTCAATCTCCAGACCTATGCCGTGATGGTTACCGGCATTGGTGCCGTTGTACTGTGGCTATTGTCGGAGTATTTTGTCCGCCACCGGCGCATGGTCGCACCGGCCATCGCGCTATCCATCATGTTCGCGGGGAATGCAGCCTTCGGGTTTGTCGCTGGCATGGCGCAACTCTTCATGCTCGGGCAGGGTGATCTGTCCAGCGTGCCGCTACCCCTCCTGCTCGCGACCGGATCACTGGTCATCTACTGGTGGCGGTTCCGGGTACCTTTCGCCATGGCCATGATCGCCATCGGGCTGTTCGTGACAACAATCGTCTTCACCGCAGCGCAGGGCGGCGAAATCCGCGACCCAAGCGATCTGTTCCTGTTATCCGCCGACGGTCCCTTTGCCTGGATCACACTTGCGCTCGGCCTTGCTGTCTTTGCCGTCGCCATGATCTTCGACATGAGCGATCCACACAGGGTCACCCGCCGATCCGCCAATGGGTTCTGGCTTCATATCGTGGCCGCACCCGCGCTGATCAACACCATCGCCTTATCAGCCATGGAACAGGACGCCTTTGGGGTTCTGCTCTGGATACTCGGGTTTTTTGCACTCGTCGCCATCATCATCGACCGGCGCTCATTCCTGATCACAGCCATCGGCTATGTGGTGGCCGTCACCGCCACCGTCTTTGACGGCAGCGGTATCGCCATGACCGTTCTGATCCTCGGGGTCGGCCTGCTTCTTCTTGGCGCGCTCTGGGAACAGATCCGCGCGACCATCCTACACCTTCTTGGCGGCGTCCTGCCTTTGGACAAACTGCCGCCTTCACATGCATAAGGACCACCATGACTGACCTCACCCCGCGTGAAATCGTATCGGAACTCGACCGGTTCATCATCGGCCAGAAAGATGCCAAGCGGGCCGTCGCCGTGGCCCTGCGCAATCGCTGGCGGCGCAAGCAACTGGGCGACGACCTGCGAGATGAGGTCTATCCAAAGAACATCCTGATGATCGGCCCCACCGGCGTCGGTAAAACCGAAATCAGCCGCCGCCTGGCCAAACTCGCCCGCGCGCCTTTCATCAAGGTCGAAGCCACCAAATTCACCGAAGTCGGCTATGTCGGCCGCGACGTGGAACAAATTGTGCGCGATCTGGTCGACACAGCCATCCTCGACACCCGGGAACACATGCGCGAAGACGTCAAGGCCAAGGCACATGACGCCGCCGAAGAACGGGTGATCACCGCCGTCGCAGGTACCGATGCCCGCGAAGGCACCCGCGAAATGTTCCGCAAGAAACTGAAATCCGGTGAACTCGACAATACCATCATCGAACTGGAACTGACCGAAACGTCCAACCCGATGGGCGGTTTCGAAATCCCCGGCCAGCCCGGCGGTATGGGCGGGATGATGAACCTTGGCGATCTCTTCGCCAAAGCCATGGGTGGGCGCATGGTCAAGAAACGCATGACGGTCGCCGAAAGCTATGATGCGCTCATAGCGGACGAGGCGGACAAACTGCTCGACGACGAAACAGTGACCAAGGCCGCACTTGAGGCCGTCGAACAGAACGGCATCGTCTTCCTTGATGAAATCGACAAGGTCTGCGCCCGCGCCGACGCCCGTGGCGCCGATGTTAGCCGCGAAGGCGTGCAGCGCGACCTGCTACCCCTGATCGAAGGCACTACCGTATCCACCAAACACGGACCGATCAAAACCGACTATATCCTGTTCATCGCATCCGGCGCGTTCCATGTGGCAAAACCATCCGACCTGCTGCCGGAACTGCAAGGGCGGCTACCGATCCGGGTCGAATTGCGGGCACTGACCGAAGACGATTTCGTACGCATCCTGACCGAAA
Organism: uncultured Paracoccaceae bacterium; assembly: GCA_947488175.1. Lineage (GTDB taxonomy): Bacteria > Pseudomonadota > Alphaproteobacteria > Rhodobacterales > Rhodobacteraceae > Yoonia. The sequence continues at coordinate 49,622 of CANKYO010000003.1, read as the reverse complement.
CCGACAACGCCCTGACCCTGCAATACTCGGCCCTGATGAAAACCGAAGAGGTGACCGTGACCTTCGCCGAAGACGGGATCAAGGCCCTGGCCAAAATCGCAGCCGAAGTAAACGAAAGCGTCGAAAACATCGGGGCGCGCAGGCTCTACACCGTGATCGAACGGGTGTTCGAGGATCTGTCCTTCAACGCTCCTGACCGGTCCGGTGACGAAATCACCATCGACGCCGCCTTTGTCGAGGAACATCTGGGCGAACTGTCGCGGTCCACCGACCTCAGCCGCTACGTGCTGTAGGCCACGCTCAAGCTGAACCGATATTCCGTGTTCGTAGTCCTCTTATAGGGGGCGGGCTGATCATCGGTTTCGCATTCGCCACATTCAACCTGTTCGAAATGAGCATGGCAAACCTGCGTTTCCTGCGCCAATTCGGCTGGGTCGCAGTGATGGAAAGTGGGTTGATCCAACTCGCCGAAATCATCGCCTGCGCCGTCGCGGCCCTGCTCTGTTATGTCGGCTTCAAACTTTGCGAGGCTGAGCTGGTCCAACGCTACCGCCGCTGGCAAGACCGGTAACTTTGCACTTTCACATCCGTCCGCCGCAGATCATCAAGGGCGAATGCAGGGTCTGACCTCCTATGTCCAATTCATAAGGCAAAACGCACCCTTCCTCGGGGTGGGCTTCCTGCTGATGTTCCTCTCCAGCTTTGGCCAGACTTTCTTCATCGCCATCTTCGGCGGTGACATCCGCGCAGAATTCGGGTTGTCCAACGGCGATTGGGGGCTGATCTACATGATCGGGACCGCGGCGTCAGCCGCGGCAATGCTGGCAGCCGGTGGTCTGGTCGACCGGTTTCGCGTGCGGATCATCGGCATCGGGGTCATCCTTCTCCTCGCCATGGCCTGCCTCGCCATGGCCTTCAATCCTTACGCCGCCGCCCTTCCAATCGTCATCTTCGCCCTGCGATTCCTCGGTCAGGGCATGACCCACCACGTCGCCATCGTCGCGATGAGCCGGTGGTTCATCGCCACACGCGGACGCGCGCTTGCCACCGCATCGCTCGGCTTCATGCTGGCAGAGGCAACAATGCCGCTCTTCTTCGTCTGGCTGAAAACCTGGTTCGCCTGGCAAACGCTCTGGATCGGCACCGCCATCTTCGCCATTCTGATGACCCCGATCCTTTACCGCCTGCTCCGCCTTGAACGCACCCCGCAATCCGTCTCAACCGAAAACGAGGCCAGGGGCATGAACAACCGGCACTGGACCCGGGCCGAGGCACTACGGCATCCGCTTTTCTGGGCGCTGGTACCCGCCATCTCGCTTTTTCCGGCCTTCGGCACCGCCTTCTGGTTCCATCAGGTCCATTTTGCCGAAATCAAAGGATGGGATCACCTCAGCCTCGTCGCTATATTCCCGCTCGGCACGTTTTCCTTCATGATATTCACATTCGTCTACGGCTGGGGGATCGACCGGTTCGGGCCGGGGCGCCTGTTCCCCTTCTACCTGCTGCCCCTGTGCATAGCGTTCACCCTGCATTGGTACGCCCCCACCGTTGCATGGTCCGCAGCGGGTGTCGTGTTCATGGGCATGGCCGGTGGCGGCGCCGCGACACTGCCTGCCGCGATCTGGGCCAGCTACTATGGCACACAAAACCTCGGTTCGATCAAATCGGCGGTGACTGCCTGCATGGTTCTTGGGTCGGCCATCGGGCCGGGGCTATCAGGCTGGCTCATTGATGCCGGGATCGGGTTCGAACAGCAATTGCTCGGCTATGCCCTGTCTTTCGCTTTCGCATCGCTGGTCTGCGTTATTCCTCTGCGCAACGCCACGCGGCAACTACCGGCGGCGGCGTAGATAGACGTAATACGCACCATGACCGCCATGCTTCAGATGGGCGGGCGTGACCTGCAGGATCGCCTGCGCCAACGGCGGCAGCGCCAGCCATTGCGGCACCTGATGACGCAACACGCCATGCCGGGTCGGGATAGGGCCACCATCATCGCGGTCCTTGCCCTTGCCGGTAATCACCAGAACCAGACGACGGCCCAGCGATTGCGAGCCAAGGATAAACGCAACAAGCTCCGGATGCGCCTCCGCCACGGTCATCCCATGCAAATCAATCCGCGCCTCCGGCTTCAACTTGCCGCGCTTCATCTTGCCGAATGACTTATGGTCCATATTGACCGGCGCGGCAGACAGACGGTCGGAAATCCCCGGCAACACATCATTCGGGCGATGCCCATTCGCCGACTGTCCAACACTGAACCGTGGCAACGGCTCATGCTTAGCAACTGTTTTTGCGGGTGCCGGTCGGTTCGGCGTGACCGCTGGCCGCTTGGGATCAATTGGGGTGGTTCGCTCCGCAACACGATCCCATAAGGCACGTTCCTCGGTCGACAGATGGCGGGGGCGGCGCATCAGCGTTGCGCCACAACCAGACGATGGGCCATGGTCGCTGGCATCAGTACAATCATGCGACCACCATCCTTGATGCGGCCCGCTGCGCGGCCTGCATCATCACCTGTCCCGAAAAAGATATCAGCACGCTGCGCACCCTTGATCGCCGATCCGGTATCCTGTGCGACCATCAACCTATTGATCGGTTCCGCCCCTTCCTTTTCGATCCAGACTGGGGAACCAAGGGTCACAAATGCCGGATCAACCGCAACGGACCTGTGCGGCGTAATTGACCGGTTCATCGCACCAAGCGGGCCTAGCTCCGCCGGAACCTCGCTCACCTCGCGGAAAAACACATAACTCTCGTTTTCCCACAGCAACGCACGGCCCTCGGCCCGGTTCTTGCGCACCCAGTTGCGGATCACGGCGGCAGATACCTGATGCGGTTCAAACTCACCCCGATCCACCAACGCCATCCCCACCGACGAATAGTTACGGCCGTTCTTGCCGCCATACCCCACACGTATCATGGTACCGTCCGGCAGACTGATACGGCCTGACCCTTGCACCTGCAAAAAAAACAGATCAACCGGATCCGTCAGCCATGCCAGCTCCAGGCCCTTGCCCGCCAGCGGCTGTTCCTCTTCAATCTCGCGCCGGGTGAAATACGGCTTTCCGGGGACAAGATCGTCGGGCACGGCATAAATCGGATGCTGATAGGCATCGCCGCGCACGCGCGATCCCGGCAGTTCAGGTTCAAAATATCCGGTGAACAGCATCGGCTCACCATCCTCGATCAGCACCGGGCGAAAAAACTTCTCGAAAAACCCCCGCGGTTCCGGCCCGGTACGGGCGAAATCGCACAAGACCTCCCATTGCGGGTCACGCATGTCGCCACAAGTATTCAGGAAAACATCAAGGGCGGCCTGATGATCATCAGCCGCCCATCCATTCAGGTCATCAAACAAAAGCTGGCTATAGGTCGGTTCGGCCATCGCGCTGCCCGTCAGTGTCAGAAAAAAGCAGACCAGCCAACTACGGATCATTCGCCCGTGGCAACAAGACGCCAGTTGGGATCACCAGAATCCATCTTGCGGGCAAAGGTCCAGACATCTTTCTGGCGCTTGATCTCGGTATCGCTGCCTTCAATGACATCGCCACCTTTGTCTCGCACTATCGATGTCATCTCGCTTTTGAAGCGCACAGAAACCTCCGCCTCCTTGGTGGTTTCATCCATCTCGGCCTCAACCAGCGCCATATCGCTGATACCGATAAAATTCGCCTCGATGGTCAGACCCTGGCGCTGGCGTTCGTCAACCACCGTGGCAAAGGCTTCGTACACATCCTCTGAAATATAAGGCACGATCCCATCCAGCTCGCCCTTTTCAAAGGCCATCAGGATCATCTCATAGGCACCGCGTGCGCCACCCAGAAACTCCCCAACATTGAAACTCGGGTCAACGCGCTTCATCGCCGCCAGCGCTTTGGCCGCATCGGAATCTTCGGCAACGTGGTCGGTAATATCCAGATCAGGACCGCCCTCGATCACATCGAACTCAGGCTTGCGCCTCCGGTCAGGCTCGGCCCGTGTTACAGCAGGCTTTTCATACCCCTCGCGAGTCCCCAAAACGCCGCGCAAGCGCAGGATCAGAAAAACAGCAATGCCCGCAAGCACCAAAAGCTGGATAATCGGAGAGTTCATCGTGACCTCGTTCAGGGGAAGGCATGGTAATTGCCCAGTCATTCCTTATGTAGGTCAGGGGTAGGGCCGAGTCCACCTTGCCCCCGAACATGTTATGAAAGGCCTACCAGATGTGGCTGCTTATCGCCTTTATTGCCGTTCCAATGATTGAAATCGCCCTGTTTATTCAGGTTGGCGGCGTGATCGGAATCTGGTGGACGTTACTGATCGTGCTGGCCACTGCCATCGCCGGGTCCTATCTGGTCCGCAGCCAGGGACTGCGTGAAATCGCGAACCTGCAGCGATCCTTCTCAGAACTCGGGGACCCAACAGAACCGCTCGCCAACGGGGCAATGATCCTGTTCGCCGGGGCACTTCTGCTGACGCCCGGCTTTTTTACCGATATCGTCGGGCTATCGCTTTTGGTCCCCGGTGTGCGCAAAGCCGCATATCTTTGGGCGCGCAGCCGGATCAAGGTGAAAAGCTTCACCATGGGTGAACAACCACCCCCGCCCGGCAGCCACCCCGATGACCGTGTCATAGATGCGGAGTTCGAAGATCTGACACCAAATAAAAAGCCGACACACGGGCCATCCGGTTGGACACAGCATTGAGCCTTAGGAAATAGGCTGTTAGGAACGCGCCAACCTTATTTAACTGGAGCAGTTTCCAATGTCCGACACCCCCGAAAATGGCGCAGCGCCCGCACAGGCCCCTCAGGTCACCAGCCGGGTCCTCGCCCAATATATCCGCGACATGTCCTTCGAAAACATCTTGGCCCAGAAGGGTGTTCAAGGTGACGCACAGCCGGAAATTCAGGTGCAGGTGAACCTGGACGCGCGTAAACGGTCTGCGGACAACCAGTACGAAATCATCACCAAGCTGAACATCAACAGCAAAACCAAGGAAAAGGGCGAACCGCTCTTTATCCTCGAAATCGAATATGCCGGCGTGTTCCACGTCGAAGGCGTGCCAGAAGAACAGATGCACCCCTATCTGCTGATCGAATGTCCGCGGATCACCTTCCCCTTCCTGCGGCGTATCGTCAGTGACGTCACCCGCGACGGTGGCTTCCCGCCACTGAACCTCGAAACCATTGATTTTTTGGCGCTTTACCGGTCCGAACTGGCGCGCCGGGCAGAAGCAGAAAAAGCAGCGGCGAACTAAGCCAGCTTTTTCCAGACAGCGTCGTCGCCCAGCTTTTCCACAAACGCAGAATGGGCGGCGGCCTCTTCCTCGGTCAGTTTTGGGGGCAACGGTTGCGGGCGCGGCGTAGGCCGCCAATCATCCGAAACGCCACCTGCCGTCACAGTCCGGGTATCTGCCGCCAAAGCAAAATCCGGCTGACGACCACCGATTAGTTCCAGATACACCTCTGCCAGAATCTCACTATCCAGCAACGCGCCATGCAGGGTACGCGACGAGTTGTCGATCCCGAACCGGCGGCACAGCGCATCCAGCGACGCTGGCGATCCTGGAAATTTCCGCCGGGCAATTGCCAGCGTATCGACAGCCTGATCCATCGGCAAAAGCGGTCGGTTCAGCCAGCCAAGCTCTGCATTCAGGAATTTCATGTCAAAGGCAGCATTATGAATGACAAGCTTTGCATCACCCACAAAATCCACAAAATCCTGCGCGATATCCGTGAAAAGCGGCTTGTCGCGCAATGTTTCCTGCCCCGGTTTCGGCTCTTGTGGCGGTTCCAGCAGATCGGGACCGATGCCATGCACGCCAAATGCCTCGGCCGGCATCGACCGCTGCGGGTTGATATATTGATGATAGGTGCGTCCGGTGGGCACATGGCCCATCAGCTCAACCGCGCCAATCTCGACAATGCGATCGCCCTCGGCGGGTTCAAAACCGGTCGTCTCTGTATCCAGAACAATCTCACGCATTTTCGGCCTCTTCGATCGTCGCAATCAGTTTTCGCACGGCATTGCGGGTATCGTCCAGCGTCAGCGTTTCGATGACATAATCCGCGCGGGCGCGTTTCTCGGCATCCGGCATCTGGCGGGACAGAATAGTGTCGAGTTGCGCCGTGCTCATACCAGGACGGGCCAAGACGCGTTCACGCTGAACATCGGCGGGAACCGACACAACCAGCACCGAATCCAGCCATGCCTCTGCACCGGTCTCGAACAACAACGGAATATCAAACAGGACAAGCGGGTCATCGTGATCATCAATAAAGCGTTGACGATGCGCGGCAACAAGCGGATGCGCAATGCGCTCAATGGTCTGCAACGCGGTCGGGTCGGCGGCAATTATCGTCTTCAGAACCTGCCGCGACACCGCCTCATCAACAACAGCGTCCGGAAATGTGGCCGCAATCACTGGAACAGCCGCACCGCCTTTTGCATAAAGCGCATGAACAACCGCATCCGCATCCCAAACCGGAACGCCCTCATCACGGAACATTTGTGCTGTTGTCGATTTGCCCATGCCAATGGACCCGGTCAGCCCCAGAAAATGGCTCATGCCAGAACGGCCCGACGGGTTTCATCATCAACCTCAGGACGATGACCAAACCAGCGCTCAAAACCAGGCACACCCTGATGCAGCAGCATCCCCAGACCATCAACTGCGACACAACCCATCCGGGCGGCAGTATCCAGAAACGGGGTCCGCAGCGGATTGTAAACAATGTCAGTCACCACCGCATCAGGGCGCAGCGCATCAAGCGGCACCTTGAACGGTTGCGCCCCTTTCATCCCTAATGATGTGGTGTTGATGACAGTGGTCGCATCCTCCAACATGGATCCCGCTTGCACCCAATCGACAACGCGGATGCGCGGGCCAAAATCGGCGCGCAGCGCCTCTGCCTTGGGGCGGGTCCGGTTGGACAGGATAATCTCCGGCACACCGGCATCCGCCAGTGCCACAATAATCGCGCGCGCAGCACCACCAGCGCCAAAAATGGCCGCCGGTCCTGCCTCTGGATCCCAATCCGGCGCACCCTGTCGCAGATTGGCCATGAAACCATAACCATCTGTATTATCTGCGAAAATACGGCCATCCTCTCGGAAAGTCAGGGTATTTGCAGCACCGATCAGGGTCGCACGATCCGATACCTGATCAGCATATTTCAACACCTCAACCTTGTGCGGCAAGGTCACATTTACCCCAACGAAACCTTGTGCGGGCAATGACCGAAGGGTTTGTTCCAACGCATCCTCAGCCACCTGCAGAGCAGCGTAATCACCCGCAAGGCCATAGCGCTCAAGCCAATGACCGTGAAGCTTCGGGGACAGTGAGTGGCTGATCGGGTTTCCGATAACACCGGCATGCGGAATCTGGGTCATGCTGGCAGTGTTCCGCGCAAGGTCAGATAAGACAAGAGTTCAAGCAGCGGCAAGCCAAGCACATTGAAATAATCTCCCTCTATGCGTGTAAAAAGTCGCACTCCTTCTTCTTCAAGCTTATAAGCGCCAACCGAATGCCGGATGCTGTCCCAATTTCGATCAACGTAGCCCTCTAGATAGTCATCGGACGCATCCCTCATATGAAGACGGACAATCCCGACATGGCGCCAGACAGGTGCGCCGTCATCATAGATCACGGCGGCCGAGAGCAATTGATGGGATTGCCCTCGCATCGTACGCAACTGCGCCAGGGCCTCCTCCTTGGATGTGGGCTTGGAAAGTAATGTCCGACCCTGTGCCAATACCTGATCACACCCGATCACCAGCGCATCCGGATCTTTCGCAGCTACGCGTTGCGCTTTCATTTCAGCCAAAGCATCGGCAATATCGCGGGGCGAGGCATCTGCCGCCAATAGCGACTGACGCACGGTATCTTCATCGACGCGGGCGACCTGTACGGCAAATTCAACACCTGCGTTGCGCAACAATGTGGCCCGGATATCAGACCCGGAGGCAAGAATGATCTGGTCGGTCATGTGGATAACCTTAGGGAAAAATCCGGTGTCAGTCTGAGTGTCACTTCGTTGATACTTATGCCGCAGCCCGGACCTGTGGGGAACCCGCCAGTTTCATGAAATTCAGGCTGGTTTATCCACGGTGGGAAAGCATAAGTCGACCTTGTGGAAGAATCAGGGTGCTTGCGGCGGTCAAGGCGCGGCATCAGAAACAGTGGTAGAGGTCAGGTGATAGTAATACGCTGATTTACAATAGTTTTAGGTGAGAGGTCTAACTGGACTCATAAGCTTCTTATCGTGTCAGACCATGGGATAACTCTGCGGATGAAAAAGAAAACCACAGAAATGGCGCTGACAAGAAACATCATCATCTTTCTTTTCTCTTAATATTTATTAGGAAGAGAGGACCAAAGAAGGCGAATTGTATGACGGACCTACTGATAGGCATCTACCCATGGATCAAGGCGGTTCATATCATGTCCGTCATCGCATGGATGGCGGGGTTGTTCTATCTGCCAAGGCTGTTTGTTTATCACGCAGAAAGGGCATCGATCGGTTCAGAACTCGACAAGACATTCCAGATCATGGAAGAAAAGCTGCTGCGAGTGATCATGAACCCATCCATGATCGTGGCCTGGGTGGCTGGATTGATCATGCTGGGGCTTGGGGCGTTCGATTTCGGATCGGTCTGGGCCTGGGTCAAGATCGTATCGGTAATCCTGATGACAGCCGCGCATATGTGGATGGCGGCACGGCGCAAGGAGTTTGCGGCTGGACGGAACACGCGATCAGGACGGACTTACAGGCTCTTTAACGAAGTACCCACTGTCTTGATGTTCCTGATCGTTGTGGCTGTTGTGGTACGGCCATTCTAGCGACACGTTGACTCACGCCACGCTCTTGCCTATGTGTGCTGTCGCTACCCGTCCGGGATAGCGATTTTCCATTCCTGTTCGAGAAAGCGTCGACCAACCCGTCGGCGATGGATTTCACCATGTCCCAACACCGTCTGAACCTCGCTGATCTGAAGGCGCAAAGCCCAAAGGATCTGTTGTCCCTGGCCGAAGAGCTGGAGATCGAAAACGCATCCACCATGCGCAAAGGCGACATGATGTTCGCCATCCTCAAGGAACGGGCGGATGAAGAATGGATCATCGGTGGCGATGGTGTGCTCGAGGTTTTGCAGGATGGTTTCGGTTTCCTGCGATCGCCAGAGGCCAACTATCTGCCGGGCCCCGATGACATCTATGTCTCGCCCGAGATGATCCGGATCCACTCGCTGCGGACAGGGGATACTGTCGAAGGGGTGATGAAGGAACCCAATGACAGCGAACGGTATTTCGCGCTGACATCGGTCGAGCGGATCAATTTCGAAGAACCTGAAAAAGCCAAACACAAGGTTGCCTTTGACAACCTGACGCCGCTTTACCCCGATGAGCGGCTGAACATGGAGGTCGAGGATCCGACCATCAAGGACAGGTCAGCACGGATCATCGATCTGGTGGCACCAATCGGCAAAGGCCAGCGATCACTGATCGTGGCACCGCCGCGGACAGGTAAGACCGTTCTGCTGCAGAACATCGCCAACTCAATCGAAAAGAACCACCCGGAGTGTTACCTGATTGTGCTGCTGATTGATGAACGGCCCGAAGAGGTTACCGACATGCAGCGATCCGTGAAGGGTGAGGTTGTATCGTCCACATTTGATGAACCGGCAACACGGCACGTGGCGGTGTCAGAGATGGTCATCGAAAAGGCCAAGCGGCTTGTGGAACACAAACGCGACGTGGTGATCCTGCTGGATTCGATCACGCGACTGGGGCGAGCGTTCAATACAACCGTGCCGTCATCGGGTAAGGTGTTGACCGGTGGTGTTGATGCCAACGCGCTGCAGCGACCCAAACGGTTTTTCGGTGCGGCACGGAACATTGAAGAGGGCGGATCGCTGACGATCATCGCTACAGCGCTGATCGATACCGGGTCGCGGATGGACGAAGTGATCTTTGAAGAATTCAAAGGCACCGGCAATAGCGAGATTGTGCTGGACCGGAAGGTCGCCGACAAACGGGTCTTCCCTGCGATGGATATCCTCAAGTCCGGGACGCGGAAGGAAGAGCTGCTGGTCGACAAGGGCGATCTGGCGAAAACCTATGTATTGCGGCGTATCCTGAACCCTATGGGAACAACGGATGCCATCGAATTCCTCATCGGAAAACTGAAACAGACCAAGACCAACTCGGACTTCTTCGATTCGATGAACACGTAACTTATTGTTTATAAACAATGGGTTGATGTAATGCAGACGATATTTGCGCTGGCAACAGCCCATGGGCGGGCCGGGGTTGCGGTGATCCGTATTTCCGGTCCTGACGCGGCAGATGCTGCGGGGCAAATGATGGAATCGCTGCCCAACAACCGGGGCGTTAGACAGCTCCACGATGCGGATGGGGCACTTCTGGACGAAGCACTTGTGCTGCATTTCCCGCGGGGCAGAAGTTTCACCGGGGAAACGGTGGTCGAACTGCATCTGCATGGTAGTCCAGCCGTGGTTGCGGCGGTGCTCAGACGGTTGGGCACAGACCGGCGACTGCGGCCGGCCGAAGCAGGTGAATTCACCCGACGCGCATTGGAAAACGGCAGGCTGGATTTGGCGCAGGTCGAAGGACTTGCCGATCTGATCGACGCCGAAACCGAACAGCAGCGCAAACAGGCGGTGCGCGTCTTTTCAGGTGCCTTGGGAGAGATGGTTGAAGTATGGCGAACTGACCTGATCCGGTCGGTCGCGCTATTGGAAGCCACGATTGATTTCGCGGATGAAGATGTCCCGGTTGACGTGACGCCAGAGGTCACGGCGCTGATCGTTGGGGTACTGGACCAGATGAACCGGGAATCAGCAGGGGTGCGTGCGGCAGAACGGGTTCGTGAAGGGTTCGAAGTGGCGATCATCGGCGAACCAAATGTTGGAAAATCCACATTGCTCAACCGACTGGCAGGGCGAGACGTGGCAATCACGTCCGAGGTTGCAGGAACGACACGCGATGTGATCGAAGTTCGGATGGATATCGATGGGATCCCGGTGACGCTTCTGGATACCGCAGGGCTGCGGGATACTGATGATGTCGTCGAAGGGATTGGTGTGGAACGAGCTAGGGAGCGGGCCAAGCAAGCGGATATACGTGTCCATATGATGTCGGTAGATGCATTCGATATACCAGATGTAGGCCCTTCAGATATTTATATCTACAGCAAGGCGGATTTGCTGAACAATCAGCCAAACGCCGTCTCTGGCAAGACCGGCCAAGGCGTTGACGAACTGATCGCCGAAATCGCTGCCAGATTGAAAGAACAGGTATCCTCCATAGGAACCGCAATGCGGGAGCGACACAGGCTTGCGCTGATAAGGGCTGTGGACGATCTGACCAAGGCGCAGGATATGATCGCCGACGGTCACGAGATGGTGGAATTGATAGCAGAACAGCTTTGGTCAGCCATTCGGGCAGTGGATAGCCTTGTTGGACGGGTTGATGTAGAAGATGTGCTTGATGAGATATTTCGCAGTTTTTGCATCGGGAAATGAAAGGTGTTTCACGTGAAACATTCCGACTTTGACGTCATTGTCATTGGTGGTGGCCACGCGGGTGCAGAAGCGGCGCATGTGTCTGCGCGCTACGGTGCGCGTACGGCGCTGATTACCCTGACGCGCGACTCTATTGGTGTGATGTCTTGTAATCCTGCGATTGGTGGCCTGGGAAAAGGACATCTAGTGCGCGAAATTGATGCGCTTGATGGGGTCATGGGCCGCGTGGCGGATCGGGCCGGTATTCAATTTCGCCTGTTGAACCGAAAAAAGGGCCCGGCGGTCCAAGGGCCGCGCGCCCAGGCGGATCGGGCGATCTATAAGACCGCTATGCAGGTAGAGCTGGCCGGCCTGCAAGATCTGACTATCGTCGAAGGGGAAGCCGTTGATCTGATCATGAAAGGCGACAGGGTCGCTGGCGTCATGTTGGCCGATGATACCGCTGTCCATGCCCGCAATGTTGTATTGACGACGGGGACGTTCCTGCGCGGCGTCATCCATATCGGGGATGTATCGCGACCTGGCGGACGAATGGGCGATAAACCTTCTGTTCGCATGGCAGAGCGTTTGGACAGCTTCGCACTTCCGCTTGGGCGGTTGAAAACCGGTACGCCGCCACGATTGGACGGACGAACCATCGCCTGGGACAAGCTTGAAGCGCAACCCACGGATGCTGATCCAAGCCTGTTTTCCTTTCTATCCAAGGGAGTTTCTTCGCCGCAGGTAGATTGCGGGATCACGCACACCAATACCCGGACACATGATATCATCCGCGCCAACCTTGATCGATCGGCCATGTATGGTGGGCATATCGAGGGGATCGGGCCGCGGTACTGCCCCTCCATAGAAGACAAAATTGTGCGTTTCGCAGACAAGACATCGCACCAGATTTTCCTGGAACCTGAGGGCGTGAACGACCACACGGTATACCCCAACGGGATCTCAACATCATTGCCCGAGGATGTGCAGCATGACTACGTGCATTCGATCTATGGCCTTGAAAACGCCAGCATTTTACAGCCCGGCTATGCCATAGAATACGACTATGTCGACCCCCGCGCACTGCGTCAGACGCTGGAGCTGCGCGATGTTCCGGGCCTTTACCTCGCAGGACAGATCAACGGGACAACAGGCTATGAAGAGGCGGCAGCGCAGGGTCTCGTCGCTGGTCTGAACGCGGCTGCACAGACAAAAGATAATGAACCTGTGCATTTCAGCAGGCGAGACTCCTACATCGGTGTGATGATTGATGATCTGATTACGCGGGGGGTGTCTGAACCCTATCGCATGTTCACATCGCGTGCCGAATTCCGGCTTTCTCTGCGGGCTGATAATGCAGATCAGCGGCTAACGGAAACAGGGCGGCAAGTCGGGATTGTGAGTGATAACCGGTGGTCGGTCTTTTCATCCAAGATGGAGGATATGGCGAAAGCCAAGGCTCAACTCGGCCAGATCAACCTGTCAGCGCGCGATATTGCGTCCAAGGGCGTCAATCTGAACGCTGACGGTCCACGCAGAACGGCACTGGACGCGCTTTCTCTGGCGGATTTCGATTTCGCGCATCTGGCTGAACTTGCCCCGGATACGGCACAGATCGCTCCGGATATCAGGGACCAGATCAAAAGGGATGCGCTCTATATTCACTACGTCGCGCGCCAGGAACGCGATATCGCTGCGATGGCGAGGGACGAACAAAAAGCGATTCCGGATGATTTCAACTACACCACCGTCAATGGGCTTTCAAACGAACTCGCCGGCAAACTCCAGTTGGCGCGGCCAGCGACAGTCGCCCAGGCGAACCGGATCGATGGCATGACACCTGCGGCGATGGTGTTGATCATCGGTGCGCTCAAACGGCAAGACAGCAAGATGACAGGAACCTGACCAGTGGGCATGACTATTGCCGGGCAGGATGTTTCACGTGAAACATATGAACAACTGAAGCAATTATCAGATCTCGTTCAGAAATGGACGAAGAAGATCAACCTGATCTCGCCAGCGACAATCAGCGACATCTGGGCACGGCACATCACCGATTCGGCGCAGATTTATCCGTTTGCTCCGGAAAACTTCAGAAAATGGGTAGATATCGGCAGCGGGGGCGGTTTCCCCGGCCTCGTCGTGGCCATTCTTGCAAAGGCGAAAAATCCGGAAGCGACATTCGTATTGCTGGAAAGTGACCAAAGAAAGTGCACATTTCTGCGTACAGTCATCCGCGAACTTGATCTGAATGCATCCGTGATCGCCACCAGGATTGAAGACGCACCCCCTCAACTAGCCGATATTGTGTCGGCACGCGCATTAACCTCATTATCTGCGCTCATGCCATATCTGGAAACACATTTGTCACCCACCGGCCAGGCTCTGCTGCACAAAGGCAAACGCCATGCCGAAGAAATTGCAGAAGCACGCCAATCATGGTTCTTTGACCTTGAAGACCATCAAAGTTTGACTGATCCTGACGGCCGACTCCTCGTCATCAAAGGGATCCGTCGCGTTGGATAAGAGTACTGTGAAAACACCAAAAATCATCGCGATCGCAAACCAGAAGGGTGGGGTCGGCAAAACGACCACAACCATCAACCTCGGCGCGGCCCTGGCCGAGAAAAACAAGAATGTCCTGCTCATCGATCTCGACCCCCAAGGCAACGCATCCACCGGTCTTGGTATCGACACCAAGGATCGCAAGGTGACCACCTATGATCTTCTGACAGGTGACGCTGCCGTTGGCACCGCAATCATGGCCACGACTGTCAAAAACCTGTCGATCATCCCCGCCACGACCGACCTCAGTTCAGCCGATATCGACCTGATCGCGAACCAGAAACGCAGCTTCCTGTTGCGGGACGCCCTGCGTAGCGACGATAAAACACTGGCCAAATTTGACTACATATTGATTGACTGTCCGCCATCCCTCAACATATTGACGGTCAATGCCATGGTGGCGGCGCATTCTCTCATCGTTCCGCTGCAAAGCGAATTCTTCGCACTCGAAGGTCTGTCGCAGCTCATCCTGTCGGTCCGCGATGTCCGCCAGACCGCAAACCCGAACTTGCGGATCGAAGGCATCGCGCTCACCATGTATGACCGGCGCAACAACCTGTCGCTCCAGGTGGAGGATGACGCTCGCGAAAACATGGGCGACATGGTCTTCAAAACCGTCATCCCCCGCAATGTCCGGCTAAGCGAGGCACCATCCTTCGCCATTCCTGTCCTCGAATACGACCCGACATCAAAAGGCAGCATTGCCTATCGGTCGCTGGCGCGCGAAGTCATCAACAAATCAAAACCAGTAAGGGCCAGCTCCCATGGCGCGTAGCACAAAAAAAACCCGAGGCCTCGGCCGCGGCCTGTCCGCCCTCATGTCGGATGTGACCCAGGACGAAACACCGGCCGCCACACCTCCGCGCGCCGATCTGATGGTCCCGATCGAACAGGTCCATCCCAACCCAGACCAGCCGCGCCGCACCTTTGCCCAGGACGCGCTTGATGAGCTCGCTGCTTCGATCGCGGAAAAGGGGATAATTCAACCACTGATTGTACGTAAATCCTCAGAGAAACCCGGCACCTATGAAATTGTCGCGGGCGAACGGCGCTGGCGGGCCGCCCAGATCGCCAAGCAACATGAATTGCCGATCCTTGTGCGGGACTATAGCGATACTGAAGTCCTCGAAATCGCGATCATCGAAAATATCCAGCGCGCCGACCTCAACCCCATTGATGAGGCCGCAGGTTATCGCCAGCTGATGGACAGGTTTGGCCACACGCAGGACCAACTGGCCACGGCGCTGGGCAAAAGCCGCAGCCACATCGCCAATCTGATGCGGCTATTATCCCTGCCTGATGAGATCCGGAACTACCTGATCAGTGGCGCCCTTTCCGCCGGGCACGCCCGTGCGCTGATCGGTCATGATCAGGCGGTGCAGTTGGCGCGGGAAGTCATCCAGCGCAAACTCTCCGTGCGTGAAACAGAAAAACTGGCAAAGAAAGGACCCGCCATCAAGAAACGCGCGGTCCCAGGCGCGCCTGTTCCAAAGGACGCCGACACCGTGCAGATCGAAAACGAGTTATCTGCCACACTGGACATGAAGGTGACCATTGACCACAAGCCCAGCGAAGAGGGGGGCAAGATGTCGATCAGCTATAAATCACTTGATCAACTCGATGA
Source organism: uncultured Paracoccaceae bacterium (assembly GCA_947488175.1). Taxonomy (GTDB): domain Bacteria; phylum Pseudomonadota; class Alphaproteobacteria; order Rhodobacterales; family Rhodobacteraceae; genus Yoonia. Next base: position 33,926 of record CANKYO010000003.1, on the reverse strand, counting down.
TCTGCTGCGGGCGCTCTCGGGCCACTAAACATCCAAAAGCTGACGCAGCACAGCATTCAGAACAGGTCGGCCCTGCGGCGTCAAACGCAGGTGATCATCATCCATCGAAAGCATGGATATTTCAACTAAACCTTTGATTTTATTTATAAAATGCTGATCTTGACTTAGTCCAATCCGATCCAGCGAAACCCCTTCCGACAACCGCAAACCCATCAGCAGAAACTCTGCCCGTTGCTCGGCCATTGTCAATGGCACCCGCTGCAGATCGCCATTGCCGCCGTCACGCACCTGCGCCAGCCAGGCTCCGGGGGCAAGCGGCGCCTCCGTCGCCAATCGCACCCCGCTCAAAGTCAAACGGCCATGTGCCCCCGGGCCAATCCCGGCGTAATCGCCATAGCGCCAATAAATCTGGTTGTGGCGGCTTTCCGACCCCGCAGCCGCATGATTGGATACTTCATACCCCGGTAATCCCGCCGCATCACACAGCTCCTGCGTGACTGCATACATGTCCGCCGCCAGATCATCATCAGGCAGCCCCCGCAGCTTACCCGCCGCGTAGCGATCGCCAAAGGCAGTGCCGTCCTCAATCGTCAGCTGATACAACGACAGATGATCAATCGCCATCGACAGGGCCTGGCCCAACTCTGCCTGCCACGCATCCAATGACTGCCCTTGCCTTGCATAGATCAGATCAAAACTGACCCGGTCAAACACCGACCGCGCCATATCAAAAGCCGCCATCGCCTCAGCTGCGGTATGCAGCCGGCCCAGCGCCTTCAGATCAGGATCGTTCAGGGCCTGAATACCCATGGAAACCCGGTTCACTCCGGCATCACGATACCCGGCAAAGCGACCCGCCTCGACTGATGTCGGATTAGCCTCCAACGTCACTTCAATATCGTTTGCACAGCTCCAGGTTGCGCGCACCTTGGTTAAGATCGCATCAACAACGTCCGGGTCCATCATGCTCGGCGTACCACCACCAAAAAACACCGACCGTAAGATCCTGCCCGACGTTTCGGCACCAACCCGATCAATCTCGCTCAGATAGGCCGCCTGCCACGCCGTCTGATCAATCCGGGCGGCCACATGAGAATTGAAATCGCAATAGGGGCATTTCGCCTGACAAAACGGCCAGTGGATATACAGGCCAAAGCCACCATGCTCCCAATCCTCAGGCAAAGCAGGCCTTCAGCTTGGCAAACGCATCTGCCCGGTGGCTGATCCTGTTTTTTTCCCAGCGATCCATTTCACCAAATGTCACATCATAGCCATCAGGCTGGAATATCGGGTCATAGCCGTGGCCCTGATCGCCGCGCATCGGCCACACGACCTGACCAGGCATGACACCGGGAAACACCTCGTCGTGACCATCCGGCCAAGCGAGCACCAGCGTACAGCAAAACCGGGCCGTCCGGGGGTAGGGTGCGTCTGCCGCCTCCAGCTCTGCCCAAGCGCGCTCTATCGCCATCGCAAAATCCCGGCCATCCGGCGTTTCGGCCCAATCGGCCGTATGCACGCCGGGCGCACCATCCAATCCGTCAATCTCGATCCCGCTATCATCCGCCAAGGCAGGCAACCCGGTGGCCTGCGCCGCTGCATGCGCCTTGATTCGGGCATTACCCACAAATGTTGTCTCGGTTTCGTCCGGCTCTGGCAGCCCCAATTCCGCATTTGACGAAAGGCTCACACCATAAGGCGCCAGCAGATCGGCAATCTCTTCCAGCTTGCCCTGATTATGGGTCGCCACAACCAGACGATCGCCAGAAAACTTGCGCATCAGGCAACAGCCGCCATTTGGGCCGCGGTCAACTCCGCCGCACCCTTCTCAGCCAGATCCAGCAGTGCATCCATCTGCGCCCGGCTATAGGTCGACCCTTCGGCAGACATCTGCACTTCGATCAAACGACCGCCGGTCATGACGAAATTGCCGTCTACACCGGCCTCGCTATCCTCAGGATAGTCCAGATCAAGCACCTCTTGCCCGGCATAAATCCCACAGGAAATCGCAGCAACAGGGTCCAACAGCGGGTCGGAAATCACATCCCCTGCCTTCATCAGCTTCTGCACCGCCAGCTTCAGCGCAACCCAGCCGCCCGTAATAGACGCGCAGCGGGTGCCGCCATCAGCCTGAATCACATCGCAATCCACGACGATCTGCCGTTCGCCCAGCGCGACACGATCCACCCCGGCCCGCAACGACCGCCCAATCAGACGCTGGATTTCCTGCGTGCGGCCGGACTGACCATTCTTGGCCTCGCGGCGCATGCGCGTATTCGTCGCACGGGGCAGCATACCGTATTCTGCCGTCACCCAGCCCAGACCCGTATTCTTCAAAAACGGGGGCACACGTTCATCAATACTGGCGGTACACAGCACATGCGTATTGCCGCATTTGATCAGACAGGACCCTTCGGCATGCATCGTCACACCGGTCTCAATCGACACTTCGCGCATTTCGTTCGTCTGACGGCCGGATGGACGCATGGGATCACTCCTGTTGGTTGCAGCGTGGGGATACGCTGCCCACATATGAAATCCAACCCCGATTGACGCGGTATCCAACTTCGTTTTAATTGCATCGCCTTGAACCGAGGATCATATGCCCGACCAGCAGCCCAACATCGAAGAGATGAATGAACGCTCGCGCGAGGTATTCCGGCGCGTGGTCGAAGGCTACCTGGCCAGCGGGGCACCGGTCGGCTCACGGACGCTGACCCGCGATTTCTCGGAAAAGGTCAGCGCGGCGACAATCCGAAACACCATGCAGGACCTCGAATATCTGGGCCTTCTCGACAGCCCCCATGTCAGCGCCGGGCGTATCCCCACACAGCTGGGCCTGCGGATGTTCGTCGATGGGCTGCTGGAGGTTGGCGATCTGGACGGCGAAGACCGGCAAAAAATCGACGACACGGTCGGGGCCAACGACCACGATGTCACAACCGTATTGGATCACGTGGGCGAGGCGTTGTCTGGCGTCACCCAAGGGGCCAGCCTCGTGCTGACCCCCAAACACGAGGCCGCAATCAAACATATCGAATTCGTGTCGCTCTCGCGCGACCGGGCACTGGTTGTTCTGGTCTTCGCCGACGGGCATGTCGAAAACCGCATCTTCACTCCACCACCCGGACAAACGCCATCATCCATGCGCGAGGCCGCAAATTTCCTCAACGCCATCGCCGAGGGGCACACACTTTCCGAACTCGGGCAGGTCATCGCCCGCGAAATCGCCGCGCGACGTCAGGAGATTGACAGCGTGGCCGCTGATCTCGTCGAAAACGGCTTCGCGCTCTGGGAAAACGAAGGCGAAGCGACCGAACGGCTGATCGTGCGCGGCCGCGGCAACCTGCTCAGCGACAACGAGGCTGATCTGGAACGGATCCGGACCCTCTTTGACGACCTTGAACGTAAACGCGACATCGCCCAATTTCTCGATCTCGCCGAAGAAGGCGACGGTGTGCGCATTTTTATCGGCTCAGAGAACAAATTGTTCTCACTTTCGGGTTCCTCTCTCGTCGTTTCCCCTTATATGAACGCCGACCGCAAGATCATCGGCGCCGTGGGCGTCATCGGCCCGACCCGCCTCAATTATGGGCGGATCGTGCCAATCGTGAATTACACCGCCCAGCTGGTGGGCAAAATCATCGCCGACCGCTCATGACAGGAACCATTTGATGTCCGAAAAAGAAGAAGAACTGCAAAGCCTTGATGAACTTGCCGCCGAAAGCGATGAACCTGATTTCGATCAGGCCGCCGCAGGCTTTGATGAAATCGAGGCACTGCGCGCTGAACGCGATGATTTCCGCGACAAATTCATGCGCGCACTGGCGGATGCGGAAAACACCCGCAAACGGGCCGACCGCGACCGGCGCGAGGCGGAAAACTACGGCGGCTCCAAACTCGCCCGCGACATGCTGCCGGTGTACGACAACATGCGCCGCGCCCTGAACTCAGCCGACGAATCCGAGCAAGAGGTGAACAAGGCCCTGCTCGAAGGCGTGGAACTGACCATGCGCGAACTGATCAGCGTCTTCAAAAAGCACGGGATAGACCCGATCACGCCAGAAGTCGGCGACAAATTCGACCCGCAATTGCACCAAGCCATGTTCGAAGCCCCCGTGCCCGGCACCAAAGCCGGCGATATCATCCAGGTCGCCGCCGAAGGTTTCATGCTGCACGACCGACTGCTGAGACCTGCGCAAGTTGGGGTGTCGTCGACCCCAGTGGGCTGAGTTCAAGGACAAGACTTCGCGCTCGAACCAGTTGTGGCCAGCCGACTTCACCTATCTCAAGGTCATCGGCTGGGGTTGGTTTTACCTCAGTAACCACAATTTATTGGTTATGAGTCCTGACCCAAAGCGGAGGTCTTCGATTGATCTTGAAAGTATTGAAATAGAGCGCGTGCATCGCGGCTTCTTTGTTATTTGCAATGAGTATGGTCGCGGTTCTTTCGCCCATAACGTATCTGAAATTGCATCCAGTTCTTGGGTTTGGTCCAGTTGCGGTGCCGTGGGCAATTTCGCAAGCACATGAAGGGTTAATAGTGCAAGCTTCTAGCTATTGCCATGAAGCCGTTCTTCTGTCGTGGCACAGAAGCTTTGGGGGTGACTGCGGTCGCACGATCCTAGTGTCGTTGAGCATACATAATGCGAGACAAGCCAGTCACTAACTACGCTAGACCAATGTCCGCCTTGACGTGAACTTCAGAAATAGGGTCCGGCAGGCCATCAAGAGCGGGCCTTCGAATTCAGACTTTGATGCTTCTGGCGCGGCAATTGTGTTTATGGATTTGCGCCATCACAGATCCAGATTATGGATGGATCATGACATTTGATCAAATCAAGACCTTCCTGTTGGTGGCGCGGCTCGGGGGTTTTCGCAAAGCGGCTGACCGGCTCAATCTTTCCCAACCGGCCGTTTCGACCCGTATCGCCAACTTGGAACAAGAGTTGCGCGTACCCTTGTTTGAGCGTGGGCCTGGAGAACTTGTCCTGACCAAACACGGTACGCTTCTGCTGTCTTATGCGGAGCAGATGTTGTTCGTCGAGGAAGAGATCAAGCAGCGCGTCGCAAATCCGTCTGAAGCGGAAGGTTTGTTTCGTATTGGTGCCTCCGAGACGATCGCGCAAGCGTGGTTACCTGACTTTCTTATGGCATTCAGTGCGCAATATCCGCGCGTGAATGTTGATCTTACGGTCGATATCTCGCTGAACCTGCGCGCGGAACTGCTTGAACGAAAGCTTGATCTGGCGCTCTTGATGGGCCCCGTTTCGGAATTCACGGTCGAGAACGTCGTTCTGCCGTCTTTCGATCTGCATTGGTATCGATCAACGGAAAATCAGCAAACGGATCTAAGCAAGATACCGGTCATTTCCTATTCCAGCAAAACCCGACCCTACCGAGAGCTGATGTCAGAATTGTCGCGCAGGATCGGGCCAAAGCTGCGGGTCTATTCTTCTGCATCGTTGTCGGCGAGTCTTAAGATGATCGCTGCGGGAATCGCGGTTGGCCCCTATCCCCGCGCTTTGGCCAACAATTTCCTGGAGGCTGGTCAAATTGTGGAGTTTGATCCGGGCTTTCGACCGCAACCTCTGTCGTTCACGGCATCTTACTTGTCCGAACCGCGTAGTTTTCTTGTTGAGAACAGTGCGGATATCGCCCGCGAGGTGGCTGAGGTATGGACCCGAACGCATCCGATGTGAATTCAAGAAATCTATCACCATTGATATAAATTGATAATTTGATTGAAGGCCGACCCCCGTGCAAAGCTTCTCCGAAGTTTGGGGGGCCAGATGACGCCAACAGCAATTCATCATTCCGATCTGGTCGGCATGCCTGCGGCGGCGGTCAGAGCGGCCATTCGGAGTGCATCTTATGCTGGTCACACTGCAGGCCTGGCAGCCGGTAAGCTGCAGTGCAATCTGGCGATCCTACCTGAAGAATGCGCGCTGGATTTCCTGCGCTTTTGCCAGCGCAATCCCAAGCCCTGTCCTATTGTCGGTGTCGGCGACAGCGGCGATCCGACCTTGCCTACGCTGGGGCATGACATCGACATCCGGACAGATGCTCCCAAATATCGGATCTTTCGCAATGGCGGCCTTAGCGAAGAGGTCACTGACATCACCAATGTCTGGACCGACGATCTTGTGACGGTGGCACTTGGCTGTTCTTTCACATTCGAGAATGCGCTCTTGCACAACGGCATTCCGGTCCGCCATATGGAATCGGGGCTGAACGTGCCCATGTTCCGGACCAACATCGATCTTGTGCCTGCAGGGCGATTTGGGGGTAAGATGGTCGTGACCATGCGCCCGATCCCCTCAGCACAGGTCGAACGGGCCCGCGAGATTAGCCGCCGCTTTCCCCAAGCGCACGGCGCGCCGATTGCCGCAGGGGATCCTGCCGACATCGGCATCCTGGACCTTGCGCACCCGGACTGGGGCGATCCGGTCGAGATCAAATCCGGTGAAGTGCCTGTCTATTGGGCCTGTGGCGTAACGCCCCAGAACGTTCTGCTGGATGCGGGGCTGCCGATTTGCATCACCCATTCACCCGGCCACATGCTGATCAGTGATGTGGCGGAAGACGCCGAAACAACAATTCTTACAAAGACCTGAAACGACCAACAAGGAGATCAAATCATGAAACGCACACTTGCCATCCTCGCCGCAAGCACCGCGCTGGCCGCTCCGGCCGTTGCGGAAAATCTGTCTGTCGTGGGCAGCTGGTCCAGCTTGCCGCTGCACAACCAATATGAAGCCCCTTTCTGGAGTAAGACCCTGCCAGAGGCCTCGGGTGGCGAGGTCACCGTTGAATTGACCACCCACAACCAGATGAGCCTCGGGCTGGGCGACATCTATCCCCTGCTGGGACAGGGTGTGTACGATGTGGCGATGACCGTGGCAGATTACGCGGTCGCAGACGCGCCCGAGCTTGAAGGATTGGATGTGCCGCTGGTGGCGCTGTCGGCGGACGAAGCCCGCGCAATGGTCGACGCGGCGCGCCCGATGGTTGCAGATATCTATCGCGACCGCTTCAATTCCCACGTTTTGGCCATCGCACCCTATCCGCCCCAAGTCGTCTTTTGTAACCATGAGATCACGAACCTTGCCGACCTTGAAGGTCTCAAAGTCCGAGCCTCTGGCCGCATGACGGCAAAACTGCTTGAGGCCTTGGGCGCAGAAGGGGTCAATGTCTCTTTCGCTGAAGTGCCGGGCGCACTGCAAAATGGTGTCGTGGATTGTGCCGTGACGGGAGCCGGTTCGGGCTACAGCGCGGGCTGGTGGGAAGTGTCCACACATTTGCTGCCCATTCCGCTCGGCGGCTGGGATTCCGTTGTCACCGCGATCAATCTGGACAAATGGAATGGGCTGAATGCGGAGACGCAGGCGCTGATCACCAGCGAGATCAGGAGCGGCTTTGAAGACCCCGCTTGGGCAAGTGCCCAGGACGCACTGGTCAATGATATCGCCTGTCTGACCGGCAACGGCGACTGCCCATCGGGCGACGCACGTTCAATGACGCTGGTCGAGGTCAGTGACGCAGATTTCGACCGTGCCCGTGACATCCTGACCACCGAAGTGCTTCCTGAATGGGCAGAGCGCGCAGGTGGTGACTGGTCTGCTCGCTGGAACGAAAGCGTCGGCAAGGTTGTCGGCGTCACAATCAACTAAGAAGCTAGTTCGGGGAACGTACCGACCATGGAACGCAAGATGATAGATAGCCTGAGGGCAATCAACAGAGGGGTGGCGCTGGTCGTTGGTTTTGGCCTTCTGTCCTGTGCAGCCTTTGTGCTGACCGATATCATCATGCGCCAGGTCGGTACGTCCCTTGGCGGCACCGAAGAGATCGCGGGCTATGCCATGGCGCTCGCCACCTCTTGGGGCATGTCATACACCTTACTGGAACTGGGTCACGTCCGAATTGATCTGCTGAGATCCAAATTTCAAAGCTTTTGGCGGGCGCTGTTCGATGTCTTTTCCATGATCGTGATGTCGGGGGTCGTCATTACAATCGCAATCAAGGCATGGCCGGTACTCGAACGTTCCCTGACCAACGGGTCGCGCGCCAATACACCGCTTGAAACACCACTGGCTTGGGTGCAATTGCCGTGGTTTGCGGGCTGGGTCTGGTTTGCCTTGATGTCGACCCTCACAACACTTGCGGCGCTCAGCCTTCTGTTGAAACGGCGCCATGAAGAGATCGAAGCCATTGTTGGCGCCTTCGCCGAGCAGGAGACGCTGCAGTGATCGGGTATGTCTCAATCGGGCTTCTTGGACTGCTGGCCCTGTCCATCCCCGTCGGCATCGTTCTGTTCCTTCTGGGCTTCGGGATTGATGCGTTCTTTTCCAGCTTTCCGCTGACCCGCGGGCTTGGGAATATGGTTTGGTCGTCATCGAATTCGGCAACGCTGATCGCAATCCCGTTTTTTGTCCTGCTGGGAGAAATACTGGTACGCAGCGGCGTGGCCACACGCACCTATGCAGCCCTTGACCGTTGGGTATCATGGCTGCCCGGCGGGTTGGTTCATGCCAATATCGCAACGGCCACAATGTTTTCCGCAACTTCCGGATCATCAGTGGCGACAGCGGCGACGGTTGCCACCGTCGCCATGCCACAGGCGGAAAAGCTGGGCTATGATCCCAAACTGTTCTCGGGTGCGATTGCTGCTGGCGGGACCCTGGGCATCATGATCCCCCCCTCGATCAATCTGATCGTTTATGGCTTCCTGACCCAATCCTCGATCCCACAGTTGTTTTTGGCGGGTTTGGTCCCCGGCATCGCATTGGCGATTGCCTTCATGGTGGTCACAGCCGTCATCTGTGTCATTCGCCCCGAACTAGGGGGAGTGCGCCGGACATTTCCCTTCGCACAGATGTTGCGGGCCCTGATCGATTTGATCCCGATCCTGATCTTGTTCGGTCTGATCGTTGGGTCGATCTACCGTGGCTGGGCGACACCGACAGAGGCCGCAGCGGTTGGTGTCGCTGGTGCATTTGTCATCGCCCTTGCCTTTGGTGGCGTGACTTGGGACATGTTGACTCAAAGCCTGACGGGGACGGTCAAAATCACATCAATGATCATGCTGATTGTGATCGGAGCCTCTTTTCTGAACTTCACACTGGCCTCAGCGGGGCTGGGGCGCGAATTGACGACCTTCATGGAAGGTCTGGGCCTGTCGCCCTTGGGCTTCATCCTCGTGGTCGTGGTGCTTTATATCGTGCTGGGGTTCTTCATCGAAACCCTGTCGCTGATGGTGGTCACGATCCCGATCATCGTGCCGATGGTTCTGGTGCAGGGCTACGACGTGATCTGGTTTGGCATCCTGATGATCGTATTGATTGAAATGGCTTTGATCACCCCGCCTGTCGGGTTGAACCTTTATGTCGTGCAAGGGGCGCGCAAGTCAGGGACCTTGAACGAAGTCATGCTAGGCGCGCTACCCTATTGTCTGACAATGTTGGCCATGGCGTTCCTGCTAATCGCCTTCCCCAGCATCGCGCTCTTTCTGCCAAACGCACTGCAGTAGGTGTCAAATCAAATGCGCATCGATCTGAACTCTGATCTTGGTGGAGGATTCGGACCTTGGTCCATGGGGGACGATGCCGGGATGTTGTCCATCGTCAGCTCTGCCAACGTCGCCTGTGGCGGCCATGCGAGTGATCTCGAAACGATGTTTCATACGCTTAGTCTGGCAAAAGAGAATGGCGTCAACGTGGGAGCGCATCCCGGATATAACGATCGCGAAGGCTTTGGGCGGCGCGTCATACCCATGTCGCCCGCAGAGATCGGACGCCTGTGTGCCGCCCAGATTGGTGCGCTCAAGGGTATTGCCGCGCAGGTCGGTGTGCCCATCACCTACGTCAAGCCGCACGGGGCGCTTGGCAATCTTGCCGCCCGTGACGCAGAGGTCGCGGCGGCCATCGTCAAAGCAGCGCTGATGATCGATCCCGAACTAGCGATCCTTGCGATTTCTGGCACGCATACAAAACAGGCGGCCCGCGCGGCGAATGCTCCGGTCTATTCCGAGATTTTCGCCGACCGCGGCTATATATTATCCGGTCAACTTGTCCCGCGTGGTCAGGACGGCGCGATGATCCACGATGCCGCTGAAGCGGTGGCGCGACTTTTGTCCTTTCTTGAAACCGGACTGATGCCTGTGATCGACGGGCCGCCGATCAAGCTGGCCGCGCAATCGATTTGTGTGCACGGGGACTCCCCTGGGGCGGTCGACATGGCGCGCGAGATACGCCGGCAGCTGACGGCGCACAGTATTCAGATCACCGGGTTCATAGAGGCCTGAGATGCCAATGGGCGCCGCGTTTACAGCCATCGCCGACCACGCCTTGCTGGTCAGTTTCGCGCAGGAGATTTCTGAGACCGCACACGCCTATGTCGTCGCATTGGACAAGGCAATCTGTGCTGACACGCCGCCCGGCGTGATCGAGACAGTGCCTGCCTTGGTAAACCTTCTGGTTTCTTTCGATCCAACACAAACGGACCATGTCACCGTAGAAGGACACGTCCGTGACTGCCTCGATAGGTTGGAAGTTACCAAGGTGGCAGGCGTTCAACGCAGCGTGCAAGTCTGCTATGAGGCTCCCTTTGCGCCCGATTTGGACGCTGTCGCGTCAGCAACCGGCCTGACGACCGAGGCGGTGATCAACGCCCATCTCGCCAGCAACTTTCAGGTTCTGATGTACGGGTTCGCGCCCGGCTATGCTTATCTGTCAGGAGTGCGGGAGCAGATACAGGTGCCGCGCAAATCAAAGCCCGTGCGCGATGTGCCTGCAGGTAGCGTCATCATCGCGGGGGCGCAATGCCTGATCACGACACTTACCATGCCGACCGGCTGGTCGATCATCGGCCGCTCCCCCACATCTGTGTTCACCGGTGACCCTGAACACCCCTTTCTGTTCGACGTCGGAGATTGCCTCGCGTTCGAACGAATCGACACCGCGGCATTCGAACGTCTTTGTAAAGGCGGCAATCATGGGTGAGGCTGACTTCAACGTTTCATTTGCTGGCCCCCTTGTCACATTTCAGGACGCAGGCCGGCCCGGCAACATGCGCTACGGCGTGGCAACGTCTGGTCCGATGGACCGTCTGGCCTTTGACGCCGCCCACGCGGCCCTTGGCAATGCGGCAGGTTTGACAGCAATCGAAATCTCGCTTGGCGGTTTGATCCTGCATTGCACGACCGGTGCCGCCACGGTTGCAATCACCGGCGGGGATTTTGTCGTCAAACACGGCGGACAGAAAACCGCATCCTGGACGGTCCTGACCATCCGCACGGGCGAACAGTTGTCGATCAGCGCCGGAACGACCGGAAGCTGGGCCTATCTGGCCTTTTCCGGCAGGTTGGACGCATCGGAATGGCTGGGCAGTCATGCGACGCATTCAACCTCTGGGTTTGGTGGTGGGGTCTTGCAGGCAGGGCAGACGATCAAGGTTTTGGATGCCGCCATCTGCGATGATCGACTGGGAGACATGCCACGGCCCGGCTTTATGCCCGACGGGGCCATGCGCGTTGTCTCCGGGCCACAGGATCAGCATTTCGCCGACGATTCTTTCGCGCGTTTTGTCTCGGAGACATTCAAGGTTACAGGGGCCTATGACCGGATGGGTATGCGGTTGAGCGGTCCACCACTGGACCTTGACGCTGCCCTCTCTATCCCGTCTGAACCCATCGTGCGCGGATCGGTTCAAGTGTCGGGGGATGGTGTTCCTACGGTGCTCCTTGCGGATCATCAGACGACGGGTGGCTATCCGAAGATTGCCACTGTCATCTCCTGTGATACCGATAGGTTGGTCCAATTCCGCGCGGGCGAGGCCGTGCGATTTGCGTCCATCTCAAGCCCACAGGCCATTGAAGTGGTCCGAGCCTTCCAAAGCCAAAAGGTTGAATACCTGAAAGACATCTCTGTTCCGCGCGGGTCACTCGAGCAACGCCTGATGCGCGAGAACCTGATCCACGGCTGCGTCTATGAATAGCTTACATGGCAGCGTTAAGATATGATTGGCAGCGTCCTGACGTCGTAAGACAATGTGATGGCCTTTCCGTTCGTCGGGTCAGAAACCTCCATCCGGTATTTCTTGGCTGGGCGCACGCCGCCAATGGCCGCCAATGTGCCGCACAACATCACCGTCCCGTCCGCCATATCGGCCCCAACGCAAAGTTCCGTCAGTGGGCGAATTCCGGCCAGAGTGCCGTCCTGATAAAGAACTTCGCGGCCGTTCTCCTCGATCCAGCATTTCAAAGTGATCTCATCAAGGTGATCTTTGATCTCCTCAAAATCCCAGAGCGGAGTTGCGACAGGTTTGGCACAGGCCTGTTTGGAAGCCGCAACCGAGTGTCGTTCCAGATCTCGGTCGGTATGATCTGACGCCAGGCCAAAATATAACCTGCCCCCTGCCTGAATCAGCATTGGCTCAATTTCCCCCGATGTGCCATCCCCCAACACCTCGATGGTTTCGGACTGAGTCAACAACGCATTTGAGACCCGGTAGTAAAGAGGAACCTGACTTGGTGGGGCAATGCCCAAAGCTGCCAGTTCGTCGATATGATGTCGAACCGCCTCACTATTTCGACCCGTCCAACCGGCCACGACAATCGACTTGATCGTCACAGAGATGCGCGTGTTACCAATGCTGAATGCAACGTCCATGCTTTGGCGTCCCTCCCTCTCAAAATCGCCGACCAAGTCGCCACGGGTGACTTTTCCAAACTGAAAACGCACTCCAAAGTCAAACTGCTTCCATGCAGGTTTTCTTAATATGTCTTGAACTGTGTAAGCTCTGCGCGGTCACCTTTTGTAGGCGAATTTGCTGGTCCTGCAAGTCGATTGTTGGCAATCGCGTTCCGTTTGAAACGATCAACAAGGCTTAGTGTAGGGACTCATAGCCAATAGATGACGGTTGCGGCGAGTGCGATGGCGGAGAGGAAGACCTTTGGGCACCAGTCGTATCGTGTCGCAACCAGTCGCCAGTCTTTGACTCTGCCAAACCTGATCTCAACCCGATTGCGGCGTTTGTGACGGCGCTTGTCGTATTTCACGGCTACCTTGCGCAACTTACGACCTGGGGTGCAGGCGCGTATCACTTTGTCTTTCAACGCTTCTCTGAACCAGTTGACGTCAAACCCTCGATCCCCAAGCAGCCAGTCGACATTTGGCAGGCTACTCAGAAGCGCCCTCGTCCCGATGTAGTCGCTGACCTGCCCGGCGGTGACAAACAAGTCGAGTGGTCGGCATTCGCCATTGTCTCTCGGACCAATGGCGTTCCAATGGCTCATCCCACTTTTTGACGCCCATGCTGGTCGCAGTTCTGTAGGCTTCAGATAACTCCGTCGATTATCACGGTCTTCTCTTCGCCGTGCTGGGCGGCCAGAGGCAAGTCTGAGAAGCTACCCCGCGCAAAGCGGTCAATTAAGGGGCCCTTGCTCGAACGGGTCTTGCTGATTTGTGAGGCGGTACGCCTTTGGGGTTGCGCCCATTTGTTTTCGAAAGAGGCGGTAGAAGTAACTTACGTTTTCGAAGCCGCAACTTTCGATGACGTCGTCGACGGCCAGTTCGGAGCTGCGCAACAGGTGGGCTGCGTGCTCGATCCGGATGCGATTGACGTATTCCGACGGCGTATAGCCGGTGATGCCTTTGCAGGTCCGGCAGACGTGTTCGTGAGATCGGCCCGCGGCGGCAACAAGTCCTGCCCCGCCTTTGCGGAACAGATCCGGCGAGAGGGCCGCACTGCAAGCCTTGGCGAACCAACGGGGCGTGGTGCCCGTTACACCGCTGGATGCGTGGGCCACCCGGTTGACCAGCACCAAAAGAAATTCCTCTATTCGTGCCAGTGAGCGGTCCGCTGTCTGCAGTTGCTCTGCCACGGCCACGGCCCTCGCGAAGCGGGTGGGCCCGAGCGTATGCAGATCGGGCAGCGGGTCCCTTCCATCGAAGAACCGACCGGCGATCGTATCGGCGTAGCGCGTCGCCAGATGCCTCGCGGTTTCTGTCCGGAACATCACATTGATGATCTGACAGCCGAGTTTGCGATCTGCGCGAAAGGCATGAACGTCGCCCGGCCGGATGAAGACGAGTTGTCCGGCTTCTAGGGTCTGGTTTGTGCCGTTTATCCAGTGCTGGGTTCGGCCGGTCTCGATCAGGAAGACCTCGAAATAGTCATGGTCGTGGGAGGTGTCCGGAAATCGTTTCGCCAGTTGCTTACGGGCGAAATGGAAGCTTTCCGCCGCGGTTATATAGTTTTCGATCAGGAAGGTTGTTTTGTACATGCAGCAATATTCGTCAATAAAATGGAGATTATTCGGATATGTTAATCAACATAGTACAATAAATAGTCAAATTGCGCCACTGACCTTACGTCCGCATTGCGCATGCTAGTGAGCACGGAGGACCTTTTCAGATGTTGGATGCGGATCTTGATCTGAGCTTTGCACCTGTGCGCAACGTTCGCCCAAAGCGGCTGACCACGGCGCAGATCGCACAGTACAATGAACAGGGGTTCGTGCAGCCGCTTGATGCCTTCACAGATCGCGAGATCGCCAACATTCGTTGGGTCGTTGACCGCTACATGGCTGACCTTGGCCCCGATGGTGCCTATGGTGTGAATTGCTATCAGGCCCGATTGTCACGCCTTTGGGACATCGCGACTGACCCGCGCATTCTGGATCATGTCGAGGATCTGATTGGTCCGAATATCCTGTGCTGGGCTACGGCTGTTCTGTCGAAGGCCCCGCGCGATCTGCGGGCCGTTCCTTGGCATCAGGATGCGTCGTTTTGGGCATTGAGCCCAGCGCGGACGGTGACTGTATGGCTTGCCATTGATGATGCGGACGAGGGCAATTCCGCCATGCGGTTCATCCCCGGCACGCACAACAAGGGCGCTTTGCCCGTGGCCAAGACAGAAGGCAGCGGGTACGTGTTTCACAAGGGCACGGCGGATGCTGGCGCGTTGGGCCCGCCCTTCACCAACAGTCTGAGGGCCGGCCAGATGTCGATGCATGCGGACATGCTGGTTCACGGATCCATGGCCAATGCCAGCGATCGCCGCCGCTGCGGCCTGACACTCCGGTATTGCCCGCCGGAGGTCCAGATCACCGATGAGGCGTGGGCCCGCGGGGTGGAGGCGATTCTGTGCCGCGGCGAGGCTGGAAGCTGGCGCACTCATCCGCGCCCTGAAAATGATGATATTACTAAGACGGCGTCGCCGCATGTCGTCGGGAATAACTGAATGAAAATCACCTGGTATGGGCATGCAGCCTTTGGGCTTGATTCCGAAACGGGGCCGCGGATCATTACCGATCCTTACACGCCCGAAGGTGTGGGATATGCCCCCATCAAGGATAGTGCAGATTTGGTTCTGATTTCTTCCGATGACGACGATGCTCATTGCCGGGCCGATCTGATCCGAGGCGAACCGGAGGTCGTCAACGCATTGGCCGTGGCGCAGGACGGGGGCCGCACGACCGCCTGCGGGATCGAGATCACCGCGATCGAGGCGGCAGAATGGGACCACCACCCCGAACACGAAGTCCCGGGGCAAAACGGCATGTATCGGTTCACACTCGACGGGATGAGATGCGCCCATATGGGGGATGTCGGCAATCCGTTGACCGACGCACAGCAGTCATTTTTCGAAGACACCGACGTTCTGTTTGCACTGGCGGGCGGATACCTGACGCTGGAGCTGCCTGACCTAATGGAAATGATCCATCGGACTCGGCCCAAGTTGGTCATACCGATGCATTTCCGCACGCTGACCTATCGACCGCGTAATACCATGTGGATCGAAAGTTTTCTAAGTCATTTCAAAGATGAAGACGTGGATTTCGCCTTTGGCGCGATCCACGAGCTGAAGAAGGAGGATTTGCCGGACCGCACGCGCGTTCTGGTCATGGACTACGTCCGCTAACGCGGGCGCCGAACGGGCGGAAAGCCCACAATTGGGAGGTACAAAATGAAATTCACCAGGAAACTCTTGGCGTCTTCGGCGCTTGCGGTGGTTGCGTCGGTCTCATGGGCGCAGGATGTATCGCGCGAAAATACGGTTATCTTCGACCTCGATCGTACGATCCAGGATCCCGAAAACTTCAACTGGATGACCCCCGGCACCAAGCGGATGCATGGCGCGCACCAGACTATGTGGGAGCCGCTTTTCATTCTGAACTACGGCACCGGCGATCTTGATCCGTGGTTAGCCACCGGTTTTGACCAGAACGACGACAGCACGGAATTCACGATCGCTTTGCGCGAAGGCGTCGAATGGTCCGATGGGGAGGCGTTCAACGCCGATGATGTGATCTTTACCGTCAATCTGGCGATGACCAACGAGGAAATTTCCAGCCGTGAGGCCGCGACGATCCGGGCACAGGTTGCAAGCGTCGAGAAGGTCGATGACCTGACCGTGCGTTTCACACTGCAAAATCCAAACCCCCGCTTTATCGTCGAAAACTTCGGTGTGCGGATCTTCGGGTCGTTCCTGATCATGCCGGAACACATCTGGAACGGTGAAGACGCGGCCACCTTCGCGTTCAATCCGCCCATCGGGACCGGGCCATATACATTTACCTCTGCCGCATCGAACCGCGCGATCTGGGATCGCAACGACGACTGGTGGGGAGCAAAGACTGGGTTCCTAGGCCTGCCCGCGCCCCAGCGTGTGATCTTCCTTGAAAGCGGGGGCGAAGAAAGCCGCGCGCAGCTGATGGCATCGAACCAGTTGGATGCCGCACAGAACGTCTCCATCGGCACGTTCGAGGCGATCGCCGCACAGAACCCCAATGTCATCGCGTGGTATGCCGATTATCCCTATTCCGCCGCAGACCCCTGTGCGCGTCAGTTGGAAATCAATACCACGGTCGCGCCATGGGATGATGCCAACATGCGCAAGGCGGTCGCTCATATCATCGACCGCAACCAGATCGTGAATGTGGCCTACGAAGGCACGACAACCGCCTCTGAGACGATGTTTGCGAACTACGGCTCCATGGCGCCTTTCATCGATGCTGTGGTCGAGGCGGGCTATGGTCTGCCAGCGTCCGCTGATGTGGCCGCTGGACAAACCCTGATCGAAGCAACGGGCTGGACCCGTGACGGTGATTACTACACCAAGGACGGCGAAACGCTTTCTGTAGATATTCACGTTAATTCCGCCTCCACCGAATATACGCGCACGATTGACGTGGTGGTAGAACAGCTTCAGCGCGCAGGCATCGATGCCAGGGCGGTGCCGGTCGAAAACGGCGTGTTCTGGGGCGAGGTTCTGCCGTTCGGTACCTACGAGATGTCCTATAGCTGGTTGTCGTGCGGATCGGTGAATGAACCTTGGGCGTCCATGGGCCGTTATACAGTCAAGGACTTGGTGCCGGTCGGCGAACGCAGCCCGGGTTTTAACAACACCGCCCGTTGGGATGGCGACCGTGCAGAGGCCTATTCGGCCGTAGTCGATGAAATCGCGACGCGGGCACTGGGCGATCCAGAGGTGCCTGCGCTGGTGGCCGAAGCCTATGGCCATCTGGACGCCGGCACACCGTTCATTCCGCTGGTTCAAGCGGCGAAACTGCTGCCGATGAACGAAACCTATTGGACAGGCTGGCCCACGGCCGAAAACTACTACAACCACCCGTTCTTCTGGTGGAACCATACCCACCAGATCATCCACAATCTGGAGCCAGCTGGAAACTAACCTCCCGAAGGGGGCTGGCGTGGCACCTGCTGCGCCAGCCCTCTTGACTGTTCAAGTATTGAAAGGGCGGTATGGAGAGGGGGCACGCGCCGTGCGCGATTGCCGTCCGCGCACAATCAGCGCCCTCCCTTCATCGCCTTTGGCAAGAAGGAACTGACCATGGGACGCATCCCGCGCGACTATCTGATCAACCGGTTGGTGACGCTTGTGCTGACCATTCTGATCGCAGCGACGATCATCTGGATAATTCCGCGTCTTTCGCCGGTCGATCCGGCCGAGATCGCGCTGGGTCGCATGGCCGCGGGCGCCGGGTCGGTCGCGAATTCCGAAGAAATCCTTGCCCAGTTGCGGGCCAATATGGGCATCGATCAGCCGCTGATCGTTCAGTATTTCAAGTTCATCACTGGGGCGCTGACCTTCGATTTTGGCCTGTCCACGGCGGCCTTTCCGACGCCTGTTTCGACTTTGATCCTGAATGCTCTGCCGTGGACGCTTGGGCTGATGATCCTATCACTGCTTATCACCTTTTTCATCGGCAACCTTTTGGGGGCATTGATGGTGTGGGACCGCTCACCAAAGCTGGTGAAGGTGGCGATCCCGGCGGCGATGGTCTTTACGTCGATCCCGCCCATTTTGTCGGGGCTGCTGTTGATGTGGATCTTCGCGGCCAAGCTACAGTGGTTCCCGCTGACCGGGGCCTATTCGATTTTCGTCGAACCGGGGTGGACGTGGGAGTTCGTCAAATCCGTACTACACCACGGCTTCCTCCCTGCCCTCTCGATTGTCGTGGTGACGTTTGGGTTCTGGGCCCTAGGCATGCGGGGGTTGATGATCGGTGTGCAGGGCGAAGACTATGTCAAACTGGCCGAGGCCAAGGGGCTACTCCCGCGCTATATCCTTTATCGCTACATGATCCGCAACGCGATCTTGCCGCAGATCACGGCCTTCGCGCTCAAGATCGGGCTGTTGATCGCGGGGCAAGTGCTGGTGGAGCGCATCTTTGCCTACAACGGTATGGGCAAGCTCTTGTATGACGCGATCCTCAATCAGGATTTCCCGGTGATCCAGGGTGTGTCTTTCGTCATTATCCTGATCACCGCGCTTTCAGTTTTCCTTGTCGATCTACTCTACCCATTCATCGATCCTCGTATCCGGCATGAGGTGGCGTGATATGACCTCGCAAGACAACATGCCGATGACACGTGCCGAAAAGCGGCAGGCGCGCCGTATTCGACGGTTCGACAATCCGTGGATGAATCCCAAGCTGACCTGGGGTGTGGCAATCCTGCTGGGGATTGTTGCTATCGGTATCATCGGGCGATTTGTCTGGAACCTCGATCTGGTCTTTACGGGGTCCGCCCCCCTGAAACTGCCGCCTCTCGGGGCTGAGAACCTGCGCGGGCAGCCGGGAGTCATGGAGTACCCATTGGGGACAGACGGTGCTGGACGCGATATGCTGGCGCTCATCATTGTTGGTGCGCCGAACACCTTGTTCGTGGGGCTTCTGGCGTCCCTCATAGGGATGTCGATCGGGATATTCCTTGGCTTTTCGGCGGGCTTTATCGGGGGGCGGGTCGACGACGTGATCCGAGTAGGGGCCGATGTGATGATCACCATTCCGCCGCTGTTGATCCTGGTCGTCTTTCAGTCCGCTTTCGGGGATGTGACGTTGACAATGATGGCCCTGCTGATCGCCGGGTTTGTCTGGCAATCGCCGACGCGCCTGATCCGGGCGCAGGTGCTGTCGATGAAGCAATCGGGCTACGTGCAGATGGCGCAGCTGTCGGGCGCATCGACCACCCACATCATGTTCCGCGAGATGTTGCCCAATCTCGTGCCTTATCTCTTCGGGTCGTTCATCGCGTCTGTCACCACGTCAATCGTCACCGCCGTAGGCCTTGAGGTGTTGGGCCTTGGTCCACAGCGCATCCCGACATTGGGCCGCACGATCTATGAGGCGATCAATGCCGGTGCGCTGATCCAAAACCTGTGGTGGTGGTGGGGCATTCCCACGTTGCTTTTGGGGGTCATGTTCATCGGATTGTTGCTGATCAATCTGGGGCTTGATGAGGTGTCGAACCCGCGTCTGAGGAAGCTGTCATGACGGACAAACCTGTTCTGACCCTAAAGGACCTGTCCATTGAATTTCCGACGCCCAAGGGCGTGGTACAGGCGGTCAAATCGTTGAGCCTCGGCATCCACAAGGGGCGGCGCGTTGGGTTCATCGGCGAAAGCGGGTCCGGCAAGACAACGACCGCGCTGGCTGTTATGCAGATGCTGGCAGAACCAGGGCGCGTTTCTGGCGGGACGATCCAGCTGGGCGACACGGACATCCTTTCGCTGGGCGAAGAGCAGATGCGCCGCACCCGGCTGAGCCGCGTGGCCTATATTCCGCAAGGCGCGATGAATTCGCTCAACCCGATCATGCGTGTGGAGCCGCAGATGTGGGATGCGATCATCGCTCACGAAGGCCACACCAATCGCGCAGAATTGCAAAGGCGCTCCGATGAGGCGCTGGAAAGCGTTGGCCTGCCTGCGCGAGCGGGCAAGCTTTACCCGCACGAATTGTCAGGCGGGATGAAGCAGCGGGTCTGTATCGCGATAGGCATCATTCTGAACCCTGATCTGATGATCGCCGACGAGCCGACCTCGGCGCTTGATGTGGTGACACAGCGGCAGGTGATCCAGACGTTGAAGAACATCCAGAGCAGGATTGGGTCTGGCCTGATGATGATCGGTCACGACATGGGGCTAATGGCCCAGACGGTGGATGAGCTTGCGGTGCTGAAGGATGGGGAACTGGTCGAACACGGCACCGTCAAACAGATACTTGAAGCGCCGAAACACCCTTACACAAAAGACCTAATTTCGTCGGTGCCGCTGGTGGGCGGAGAGAGCTTTCTCAACCCCGATACACGGGCGGCGGCACCAAAGAGAGACAGCCGTGAGCCGCTTTTGCGGTTCGACGGGGTGCGAAAGGATTATGGCGCGGTGACCGCCCTGCACCCGCTGTCTTTCACCCTTCAGGGCGACACTCCGCAGATCATCTCAATCGTCGGGCAATCGGGATCAGGCAAGTCGACGATGGGTTCCATTATGCTCGGCTTCAACCCGCCCAGTCAGGGCCGCGTTCTATACGAAGGACAGGACATCGCCGGCATGGGGGCGACACAATCCCTCGAATTTCGGAAGAACGTGCAGGCTGTCTTTCAGGACCCTTACGCCTGCTTCAATCCATTCTACCGCGTCGATCACGCCCTGCGTTTCCCGTTCAGGCGTTTCGGGCTGGCAAAATCAGAGGCCCATACCCGGCAGGCGATGGAAGAGGCCTGTGCAGCAGTCGGGCTTGATCCCGATATGGTGCTGTCGCGCTATCCCCATCAGCTGTCCGGCGGCCAACGCCAGCGTTTGATCGTGGCGCGCGCACTGATGCTGTCGCCCAAACTGCTGATCGCGGATGAGCCCGTGTCGATGGTGGATGCGTCGCTGAGGGCAACCATCCTGTCCAACATCTACGACCTAAAGGACAAATACGGCATTTCCATCCTCTACATCACGCACGACCTTGCGACGGCTTATCATGTCAGCGATTTCGTCATGGTGCTCTATAAGGGGCAGGTGGTTGAAGCAGGACCGCCCAAAGAGGTCATCGGTGCGCCGCAGCATCCCTACACTCGCCTTCTGATCTCATCAATCCCTTGGCCCGATCTGGAACGGTCGTGGGGCGACGGGCGCGATGATTGGAACCCGTCCCACCTTGAGGCAGAAGCCCAGCGTGCCGGTAGTGAATTCCGCGGAGAGGTTCCCGGTTTCGATCTGGTCCGGGCCTGAGCCGATGGCTGGGCGCTGGCCTTTTACAGCTGAAAAGATCGCGTCGCGGCTGGCGCTGATCGCACCGCATATATTCCGCCGAACGCTGGTCCTGCCGCCGTTTCGGATTTTGCCGCTTCCGGCCGCGATGGTTGATGCGCCCATCTGTGCCGACCCGTCGGGATGGGATGAGATCCCGCATCGGTCCTACTGGGGCAGCGCCGATCTCAATTTCGTCATAAAGTCGCGCTTTATGGTGCCGGAGGATTGGGGATCGCACGACCTTGCGTTGCACCTGCCGCTTGGCTTGATGGGCGATATCTTCAACCACCCAGAGGCCCTGCTTCACGTGGATTCCAAGCCCATCGGGTCGGCGGACCGATATCATCACACGATACCGCTTGATCCTGCAGTGGCCGACGGACAGACGCATGTTGTCTCATTGCATGGTTGGACAGGGCTTGCAGGTTGGCCGCCCGATCCCGACAGCAGAAGCAAACTCTTCATGGGAGAGCCGATGCTAGTCGCGATTGACCCCGTGTTGCGCGCCTTTCATGCCAAAGCCTCGGCCGTTTTGGATGCCGCGCGGATGCTTGCCCCTGACAACAACAAACATGAGGGATTGATCCACGCGCTGGATCAGGCGTTCAAGGCTCTGGACACGCGCGCGCCGCTGGGGGATCGGCTGCGCGAAACGGTCGAGGAGGCACAATGGGTGCTGGACGAAGGCGTTCCGCAGGCGGGTGAGGCCCGGGGCGAGACTCTGCACGGGATCGGTCATGCGCACATGGATATCGCCTACCTGTGGCCCGTCGATCAGATCCGGCTGAAGAACGCCCGAACCTATTCGAATGTCTTACGCCTGATGGATCAGGATCCAGATTTCAAATTCTCTCATTCCCAGCCGCAACTCTATGCAATGGTCGAAAAGGACTATCCCGACATCTTCACCAGAATGAAGGCCCGGATCGCGGAAGGTCGTTGGGAGGTCATGGGTGGCATGTGGGTGGAGCCGGACCTGAACATTCCGGGGCCTGAATCGCTGGTGCGGCAGCTTATGCTGGGGCGGGCCTACTTCAAGGATCGGTTTGGCGATGTGGAGACGCCGGTGCTTTGGCTGCCCGATACCTTCGGGTTCCCCGCGCAAATCCCGCAGCTGATGCGGCACGCGGGGCTGAAATACTTCGTCACGAACAAGCTGAACTGGAACCAGAAGAACAAGGTACCATGGTCCACCCATCTTTGGGAGGCGCTGGACGGCAGCCGTGTTCTGGCGCATATCCTGACCACACCGCGCGAGGTGCAATACCTGCCGTTCCCGACGAACTACAAAAGCGACCTGAGCGCGGGGGAGGTGCTTGGCACAGTTACTGACGAAACCGTTCCGGAGAGTATAAACGATCTGCCGATCTGCTATGGATACGGGGATGGTGGCGGCGGGCCTACGGACGACCTGCTTTACAAGGCACATGCCTTCGCCGAGATGCCAGGCATGCCCCGTCTGCGGATGTCGACGGTGCGCGAGGCATTTGCCGCAATCGAGAAGACCGCCGAAAGTCTCGCGGTCTGGACGGGCGAGCATTATATGGAAGGCCATCGTGGTGTGCTGACGTCACAAGGCTGGATCAAGCGCGCTAATAGGCTGGCTGAACGCGCGCTTCATGAGGCCGAGGCACTCGCCGCGATGGCGGGCCTCGCGCCGGACCTGACCGAAGCATGGCAACTCCTTTGCCTGCAACAATTCCATGACATTGTGACAGGAACGTCAGTGCCGGTCGTTTTCGAGGACTCGCGCAGGGATTTTGCTTGCATCAGACAGATCGTCGAGGCCGTGGCGATAGAGGCCGCGGCGGCCCTTGAAGGTCCCACGCCGATGGTGGCCAATACCGCCCCAACATCAGGTCCGCGCGTGATTGCCGTTGAGGCCGAGGTTGGAGGCCAAGTTACGGAAACGGGCCAGCTTCTCTACTTCGCGGACCTTCCGGCCTATGCGACCGTACCCGTGGCCTATGCGTCGACGCCGGAGACACCGGTCAGCATCTCGGTTCTGGAGGACGGTGCTATCCTTGAAAACGCTTACCTTCGCGTGAGCGTCGGGAATGACGGTACATTGACAGAGGTCTTCGATAAGGAATTGGGAAAGAACGTTCTGAAACGCGGCCAGTCCGGCAACGTCCTGCAAGCCTTTGAGGATCGTCCGATCTGCTGGGACGCGTGGGACATCGACCCGTCGTTCGAAGACCGAATGGAGATCGTCAGCGGGAAAAGCACTTGCGAGATCGTCGAGACTGGTCCGCTCCGCGCGGCGCTGCGTGTGACGACAGGATGGCGGAACAGCACGCTGACGCAAACCATCAGACTGACCGCCCAGTCGCGCCGCGTCGATTTCTTCACCGAAGTCGATTGGCACGAGCAACATACATTGCTGAAGGCCGCCTTCCCAACGTTCATTTCGGCTCCCCACGCCGAATTCGACATCCAGTGGGGCAGCGTCCGGCGTTCGACCAAGCGGGAGACGTCGTTCGACGCGGCCCGCTTCGAGGTCCCGGCACAGAAATGGGCGCGGCTTTGTGACGATGAATACTCGGTCGCCGTGTTGAACGACTGCAAGTATGGCTACGACGTCAAGGACGATACGATTCGGATCACCTTGATCAAGTCATCGACCTCTCCTGATCCACAAGCCGACCAAGGCAGGCATCTGTTCACCTATAGTCTCCTTCCGAAACCCGCCGCTGATCGAGATATGTTGGATCACGAAGCCTATGCGCTCAATACCCCGGTTCGTTACCTTTCACCCCGCGGTGCCGCCACTGCCATGCAGTTCGCGGTATCCAATCCGTCCAACGTCATCATCGAAACGATCAAGCCCGCCGAAGACGGGACCGGAGCCGTCTTGCGCCTGTACGAAGCCTACGGCACTGCGACGAAAACGATGGTTACGGTAGGGCGCAGAATTGCCAAGGTGGAACGAGTGTCATTCGATGAAACACTTGTGGGGCTTGCGAATTTCGACGGTCGTGAGGTCTCACTGACTTTGCGCGCTCATGAGATCGTGACCCTGAAACTTCATTTCAAATGACGACCATGACGTATAGGCGGGTGTCGCGAATTGAAGTTAAGACCGTGTTTGAAAGGTGGATCCACGGCCTATTTCAGACCTTAACCAACCAGTCGGGTGCTGCGGCGCAGCTTTCGCATTACGGTCATTCGCGCATCTTGCAGCACCATCTCGAATTACCAGCATCAGCCCAACAAAACGTTCTGCTGGTTTTGATCCTCTGCAATGCAAAAATCGGGCCAACCGGTCAGAAGCAGCGGTCATTTATACGAGATCAGCATCAGTCATGATCTCGACCAATGCAGGACCACGGACGCCAAGAGCCTTTCTAATTGCACCTTCAATGTCTTCGGTCTTAGTCACCTTCTGTCCGTGCCCACCGCACAGCTTGGTGAAGGCCGCGAATGATGGATTGTGCAGATCGGTCTCCCATACAGGCCATTCGCCCGATCGCTGCTCCTTCGAGATTTTGCCGAGCTCACCGTTGTGCAAAAGGATGTGAGTGATATCCATTCCGTATTTAACAGCTGTAGTGAAATCCATCGGGTATTGCCCGAAGCCCCCGTCGCCAGAGATCGAAATGACTTTGCGCCCGCGCAGCGCGTCGATATCCTGCGTGGCGGCCCATGCGCCAATCCCGGCCGGAAAACCGTAACCGATGGACCCCAGATAACCGGACATCAAAACGCGCTGATCCCCTTTGGTTTCCAGATAGCGTCCAAAGGAATAAGTGTTGTTGCCCACATCCACGGCAAAGATGGCGTCGTCCGGGGCAAGCTGCCCAAGCGCGTCGAAGATGGCGAAAGAATGGATGCCGCTACCATGTTCCTCCGCCAAGCGCCGCCGCTTCTCGTTGCGCCATATCTGCCAGCGATCGGCCAGCTCCGGGCGCTGATCCACAGCATCTGCATTGGGCTTTAATGCGTGCAGTGCCGCATCACAAAACGCTCCGATCTCGCCCCAGACGGGGACTTTTACGGGATGAAACTTGCCCAGCTGCATCCGGTCATAATCGACCTGAATAATGTTTTCTTTCAGCGCGATGCCAGTGTGATTTGAAAAGCTTGCACCAAAGGCCACCAGCACGTCGGCCTCATTCATGAACCAGCTTGCAATGGGTGTGCCAGAGCGGCCAAGCACCCCGGCCCCAAGCGGATGGCTGTCCGGGACCAAACCTTTGGCCTTGAAGGTCGTCACCACAGGTGCTCCGATTTTTTCCGCTATGGCCACGATCTGATCGCGGGCTGCGTAGGCACCGTGTCCGACAACAATCATGGGGCGTTTTGCACCATTCAGCAGGGCAAGGGCTGCATCAATATCGGTCTGCGCAGGGGTGACCCTTGTGCCGCCCATCCGACCGGTCGGGTTGCCAGCTGGCTTGTTGGATGGCAAGGTCTGTACGTCGTCGGGAAAGATCAGATGCGCCACGTTTTGTTCAACAATGGCGTTCTTGCATGCCAGCGACATCAGCTCTGCATGATTGGAACTGCTCAGGACCGGTTGCGAGAAGGTGGACACGGCTTGAAAGGCCGATTTCAGATCGATGTCCTGAAACGCGCCGGGACCAAAGACTTGGGTCTGAACCTGACCGGTCAAGGCCAGCACGGGCGCGCGGTCAACCTTGGCGTCCCACATGCCGGTCAGCAGGTTCGTGGCCCCGGGGCCAGCGATGGTCAAACATGCCGCAGGCTGTCCGGTCAATTTGCCGTAGGCAGAGGCCGCGAATGCCGCCACACCTTCATGCCGGATACCGTAGTATTTCAGCTTCTTGTCAATGACCGCGCGGCGGATCGCGTCGGCCAACCCAAGGTTCGAGTGGCCCACCATGCCAAACACCGATTGCACGCCCCAGTTGGTCATTGTCTCGACCATCACGTCCGTCACGGTTCGTTCGTGTGGGGGTTCGGGGTCTAGCCCCACGAAAATCTCGCCTTCGCGGATGTCGATGGGATACAACTCTTGGCCAGAATCTTCGTGCCCGCCGGGCGGTTTACCAGTGAGCGGATCAAAGTCCCAACCATGCCACGGACAGCGGATCCAGCATTTGTCGTCGATCCCTTTCTCGATGGATCCTTCGCCAAGCGGTCCTTTTTGGTGCGGACAATGGTTGTTCATTGCAGCCCATTGGCCATCAAAATGCACCAGACAAATGGAGGTCGTACGCGCGGTGACAGTTTTCACGCGGCCTTCGGGAAGGTCTTCGATCCGACCAACCGATATCCAATCCAGGTTTTCATTGCTCATGATAATTATCCTTTTCGGATGGGTCGGCGGGAAGGAGAAAATCGATGAACTTTTGCAAGTAGGTCAAAATCAGGAAAACGCCGATCGCCCAGATCAACAGCTCAAACGGGGCAAAGGGTGTGCCGCGTAGCCAGCGGCCAAGCAGGCCGCCGCCGGGGCGCAGCGCCTCCCACCCGAACAACCCACTGCGCGGCCAGAGGTCGAGAAACCAGAAGCGGGACAGGTAAAGCATGATTGTGCCAACCAGAAGGATCAGTACGAGAAGGGCAATCCGTTTCATCCGTCGATCAGTTCCATTGTGGTGGTGTCCATGCGCAATACAAGGATATCGCCACGGCGTTCCAAATCACCTTCCAAACTGATAAACTGCCCTATGTAGTTATAAGCGGCATCCGGCAAACGGGTGCCATCGGGCCCTGTGATCAGCATGAAGTCAGATCCTTCAATCGGTTGGGTCGACACAAATACCGGGGGCACATCACCCAGCAAACACAGGTTTGCGCAGGCCTTATGGGCCAGTCCTCTGCCCGGGCGCATCGCCCCATTCAGGCATTTTCCATCACAAATCTCGCCTGCGACTTTCCAGCGGCCAAGCTGTTCAGTCACCATTTCCGGCGGATCGCCTTCAGCGGCTGCCAGCCCTTGCCTGCCGCCGCGCAACTGCATCATGTCGATGGTGCCCCTTTGCAGGATAATGCCCGAGACGGTCGCCAGTTGCCCCTCTAACCCCATCGCCCGCATATCGACCCCAGCTTTTCCCCCACTGGTAAGCATGAGCGTCTTGCCCGGTTTGATCAGATCATTGCCTTGAGTCACGCGAAGCAGGGGGTAGGGTGTTAGCTCGATCACCCCAGTGACCGTCTGACGACCGTAGTCGAACCGGAAACCAGACGCAGGCGGTTCATCTTGCGTGCTGCCAATCAGCAGTCCCGTAAGCAGGAACGTCGCCACCACCAACACGGACGCCAGCAGCAAAAATCGGCGCAGCGGTCCAGGCACGGGCAGGTAGCCCACAAAAAACGGGTTGTTCTTATCGCTCATGCTGTCACCTCGATCTGGACAGGTTCGACATAGGTGCCGGGCGGGTTGGCATCGCGGTGAACTTGCACGCCGGCCCCGTTCAGCCGGATGTTGTAGGTGGGCACCATTTCGGTGAAGGGCGCGGGCGACCGCCCATTGGTCACATCATATTGGAAGCCGTGCCATGGACATGTCACCAGACAATCAATCACGCGACCTTCGCCCAATGGCCCGTTTTGGTGGGCGCAGGCATTTGAAATGGCGCTCAACCTGCCATCTTGTCGGAACACAGCGACCCGGTCACCGCTGGGCAGTATCTTGATCTTGGCAAAGCCTTCGCGAATATCGCCCGCATCACAGATGTCAATCCAACCGTCGATATCAGCGCCACGCTCATCCCCACCCCGCCAATCCAGCATTGCAGCATAGGCATGAAGGCCTGCAACCGCCAAGGCTCCGCCGATAAAGATCACCGTAAAGGTATGGTTCTGTTGATCTTGTAAAATGCCCAGACTGACGTGGGCAACAACCGCCAGATAGGCGAAATAGATCAGGCTATGAATCCGTTTCCAGACCGGTGGGGTCAGGAATTTCATCCAGAAATCGTGACTGGTGGCGGCCAGAACAGCCAGGCACAGCAGCGCGAAAACCCCAAATATTTCAAACGGAAAGCCCGCCAGCTGGCCGTAGCTGGTATTGGCAAACAGCAGTGCCTCGTACTTGTCGGAACTGGAAAAGGCGAAATACCAGTTCAGGATGTAACTCGCGTGCGTGATCGCCACAAAAACCGTCATCACCCCAAAGTGTCTGCGATTGTACAATAGCGGCAGAAAACGACGGTCGATCCGGGCAAGCGGCCCAATGCACAAGATCACCGTCAGCATCACAAAGGCGCAAGCCCCAAACGCGCGGGCATTGTGCACCTGCGGATTGATGGGGAATTCATGGCTCAGCAGTTCGGGGCTGACAAAAATGAACAGCCACAAAAACAGGACAACCCCGACCAGCATCACCGCATCATAAAGCCATTTATTCCGGTTCCACTGGACGGGGATGTATTTGACACTCATTCGGATACCTCCGCCGGTGGGGCCAGACGCTCGGGCAGGATATCAGCGGGCCAGCTTTGCCGAACGGACAGCCCGGCTACGATGATCACAATAATCGCCACCGGCATGATCATGGCAAACCATTGGTGGTTATGCCTGCGGGGACGATAGCGATGCGACCACTCATCCTTGCCATCAGCAAGGATATACCAGCGCCATAGGATCAACGGCCAGATCAACAGGATGCCCGGTACCAGCAGCGGCCGAAAAACGTAGGCGCCACGCGCATCCTCATCCAGACGATCAATGCCAAAAATCAGAAAAGGAATGGCCACCAGCGCACCTGCTGCCCCCCATAGCTTGACGATGAACAGGATGAGTTCGGCCTGATTCATCACATGCCCCCAAAAGCAACGCCCGACAGGTCGGACATATCTTTCTTCCAGGTCGTCAGATCCTCATGGTTGAACTTGGACAAATGGTCATGGCCGCAGGCACGGGCCATCACCTGCATCAGCTCCACTGAGGCGTCAAAGAAATTGGCCAGTTGCTGGGCAGACTTGTCAGCAATCAGGCGGTTGACCAGATGCGGTTTTTGCGTTGCGATCCCGACAGGGCAATTGTTGGTGTGGCACGCGCGCATAGCCAAACAACCAATCGCCTGCATGGCCGCGTTTGACACCGCAATCGCATCCGCCCCCAGCGCCATCGCCTTGATGAAGTCCGCAGGTTTTCGCAAACCGCCTGTGATCACGAGCGAGATATCCCCGCGCCCCAACTTATCAAGATGCCGGCGGGCACGGGCGAGCGCCGGGATCGTCGGGACCGAGATATTGTCGCGGAAAATGATTGGGGCCGCCCCAGTTCCGCCGCCGCGTCCGTCCAGAATGATGTAATCGACGCCCACAGCAAGTGCCGCGTCGATATCTTTTTCAATATGCTGGGCAGAGAGTTTATAACCGATGGGAATACCGCCGGTCCTGTCGCGCACCTCATCGGCGAAATCTTTGATCTGGCTCACGTCTGTCCATTCAGGGAACCGGGGGGGCGATACGGCGGGGGTCCCTTCCTCAAGCTCGCGCACTTTGGCGATCTTGCCCTTCACCTTGTTGCCCGGCAGATGACCACCGGTTCCGGTCTTGGCACCTTGTCCACCTTTGAAATGAAAGGCTTGCACCTTGTCGAGCTTGTCCCAGCTAAAGCCAAACCGGGCGGATGCCAGCTCGTAAAAATAACGCGAATTCTCTGCCTGCTCTTCAGGCAGCATGCCGCCCTCCCCCGAGCAGATGCCCGTGCCCGCCAGCTCTGCGCCCCTTGCAAGTGCCACCTTGGCAGATTCCGATAGTGCCCCAAAACTCATGTCAGAGACGAACAGCGGGATTTTCAGTTTCAGCGGCTTCTGAGCATTTGGTCCGATTATTACTTCGGTCCCCACCGGGTCATCATCAAGCAGCGGCGACTTGGCCAATTGCGCCGTCAATAGCTGAATATCGTCCCAATCCGGCAGCTTGGCCCGAGGAACACCCATTGATTCAACGATGCCGTGATGACCCGTCTTCGTTAGTCCACTCTTGGCATAATTCTGGATCATGCCATTATAGGGTTCTGCGTCTGTACCATGGCTGGGGTCGGCATAAAGGCCCAGATAAGCATCACGATTATAAGGCTGTGGGTTGTCATGACCCCATGCGTTAATCTCATCTGCATCAACACAGATGTCGTCACCTTCAACCCATGAAACGAACTTCGGCAGCTTCTCATCGTTGGCGTATGCCGATACACCACTGTCTAGACGGTAGTCCCAGTTGTGGACGCCGCAAATCAGATCATCGCCCCGCACATGTCCATCAGACATCAGCGCACCACGGTGCAAGCAGCGGCCATAGAAGACTGAGACTTCGTCATCAAAACGCACAACAACCAGATCTACCTCGCCCACAATGGCATATTCTGGCTTGCGATCGGCAAGTTCACTATACTTAAAAATGGTCGTCTTATTCATGGCAGTCCCCACCGTTTTTCACCGTCAGATTTTATGCATCGTTACCGGCCTTACTCTGTCTTCGATTGGCTGCGTTTCGGGGCAGCTGCCCATGTGTGCGACCTTCCGACCGTACCACTTTGCCCCAGGTGCTGCAGTAACACCATGGAGGAGTGCACTGATCCAAACCGTGTTCACGGCTATATGCAGGATTTGAACACCCAGTTCATGCGGGATCAACTCAACAACAAGCAGGGCAAAGAGTGCCGTAGCAAGGCCCCTAGGTCCAAACCAGCCAAAAAACAGCCGTGTTAAGAATGACGCGTCCGTGCCAAGCAACGAAAGCCAGATCGCCAGTGGCCGTACGATAAACAAGCTGATCATGATCAAGCCAAACATGGGCAACGTAAGATGTGTGATTGCGTCTGGAACAAGGGCAATGGCAAGCAACAAGAAAGCCGACCACGCCAAGAGCCGTCCATCGCCCTCAACAAATTCATAGATGAATTTGCAACGCCCCTGCACGACCGCGCCAAAGGCCAGCCCGGCAGAAAAGGCCGCAATAAAGCCGTTCCCACCGATTTGGGTGGCAAGAAGATAGGATGCACCGGCCAAGGCGAGCGCCGCGATCCCTTCAAATGCTTCTGACGTCAATGCGTGATCTTTGGCATAGATGAGGACCCGGCCGCCCATCCACCCCAACGCCACACCGGCCAATGGGCCAAGGACCAGTTGCTTGGATGCGAAGGCGATCCAATTATCATTGTTTTGCGTCATCGTCTGTGCGGTCAGACTGGCAAAAAACAAGACAATCGGCAGGGCAAGGCCATCATTCAGCCCGCTCTCAACCACAAGCGCGCGACGCGGACGGATCGGGACATCCGTATTTGACACAACCGCCTGTCCAAGGGCGGCATCGGTTGGTGCCATGATTGCGGCCAGCAGCAAGATAGCGGCCAGCGGCCACTCTGGCAAAAATAGCCAACCTGCCAGAGCGCCGAAGACGATAGCCAGAGGCAGGCCAAATAGCAGCATGCGTGCAGGCCACACGCGTCGCATTCTGAGCGCAGGCAGATCTGTCTGGGCCGCGTCCAGAAAAAGTAAGATGACCAACGCGATTTCCGAAACAGGGTGCAGCAGAACCTCAGCGCTGTCATGTGGAACCAGTCCGGTGACAGCGATGACAGCGCCAAGGGCCAAAAAGACCATCGGCGCCGTCACAATGGTCGATGCCAAGCGCTTGCCGGTCATGCAAAACACTATCGTGACAGCGCATATGATGAGCAGTCCCAACACGTTTATACCCTTTCATTCATTCACGGCCTCTGTCTACCTGTACAAAACTCCGCCTGACCAAACTCTGCCGGACGGTCGTACTTACCCTGAATAGCCCTACATGTTTCCGATAACCGCTATACGCGGCCGATCTTAGATACTGACGGCCCTAACCGGACTTTGAGCAATGTCACTGGATGCTACGCTGCGGCTCGTCGTAGCTGCCATGCGCGCATTGTGCGGCATTTCAGCAACCTGGATGACCGCTATGCGCGAGAAGCAACATTTCGCTGCTTTTGCGCCAATGTTTGATTAAGCGGAAGTAGTCGTCATAACGAATGTAGTTCTTACCGGACAATTCAAATAGCGGTATACGGAAAACGGTACTCGATAGAGGTATTTCGCCTCATACCAATTTGCGTTTCGACATTCGCCACTTTTGATAAACAGAGCTTAGTCTTGATGTTTAAGCATAGCGGCAAGGGGTGGTCTTCATCAAAGGCCGAGAGGTACTGATGCATTCGGCAAGTGCTCTAAAAAATCGGTGACAACCGACATTTGCTCATTTTCTCGCCACGCCGCATGTACGTCAACGGTCGGACCGCCGCCTTTCAGCGGCAGGAAAACGACATCATCCCGCCTGAAGTCGCTGACCCATGACGGAACCAACGAGACACCAAGACCTGACGCGACCATTGCGATAATCATGTGCCTTTCATTTGCTTCTTGCAGGATATTGGGTTCGATCCCGTTTGAACGCAGATAGTCGAGAACGACATCAAACATGATGGGGCGGCTGCTGCGCCCAGAAATGACGAGCGGTTCATGCGCAATATCGGAAATCGCTATTTCAGATGAACTTGCAAGCGGGTGACTTTTCGGAAGCGCTGCGACGATAGGTTCGGATAGAATAAACCGTGACTGCAAATGTTCATCATTGGGTGGTTTGCGCACGAACGCAATGTCGAGCGAGCGGTTTTCCAACATGTTCAATGCGGGGGCCGAGAGCATTTCAAACACTTTCAGATTGACGTTCGGATTGATCTCTCTGAAACGACGGACCACGCGCGGCAAAAGCCCTGCCGTCGCTGAATCCACCCCCCCGATCTTTAGAATATGTGCCCCTTCTTCTCCGGCGGATCGCGCTACACGCACTGCGGCCTCAGACTGGGCAATCGTGGCCAATGCCTCTGGCAGAAATGCCTCTCCGGCAGAGGTGAGGCGGACACGCCGCGTCGTGCGAATAAAGAGCGGAACGCCCAAATCATACTCCAGCATCTTGATCTGAGCAGAAAGGGCGGGCTGGGCAAGATGCAAACGTTCGGCCGCACGTCCGAAATGGAGTTCGTCGGCCAACACAACAAAGATGCGGAATTGCTTGAGTTTCATACATGCAATTTAGCATGGAAAGCCTATTTATATAGAGGGGTTGATTAATTCTCCGAATTCCGCACTTAGGCCAGTGTTTTCAAGCAGAATGGGTAACTTCGAAATTATTAATAATAATTAACTTATAAAAAACTGCGATGAGTGCGCCTCATCTTTGACAACTTGGACCGCAATGATCCATCTGCAATGCCCGCCACGGTCGCATACGGACGACTGTCCGGGCGCTTTTTCAGACTGGTTAACGAGGACATAGATGATGACCATAAGCACGAAAACGCGCCTATACGCGTCCACATTTTTGGTCTTAGCAGCAACGACGCTGCCGGCCTTTGCACAGACTGTGACGTTGACGGCGTTGAATGCTGAGATGTCGATTGAGGGTGAGTTGTTGGGGTTTGAT
>CANKYO010000002.1 GCA_947488175.1 uncultured Paracoccaceae bacterium | reverse complement strand
TTCAAGGAAATCTAACCCTGACATATCGCCTTTTTCCAAGACAAGAATCTAGGTGTAATTGCTGTGGCTTTGGGCTCCTAGCCGTCATTCGTTTCGCAGATCGTCATGATTTGTTGTCGCTCTGGGGCGCCCGGTCAGGACACCCGTATTGCCCCACACGACCCGCTCACGTCACCCGACCAGCCCGTTGATACGCCGGATCGTCCCAGAGCCGGTTGTCCAGTACATCGGCCAGAACATCCACCGCCTGCCGCACGTCGCTTTCGTCGATATAGAGTGGGGTGAAGCCGAACCGCATCACGTTGGGTGCCCGGAAATCGCCGATCACGTCCCGTGCGATCAGCGCCTGCATGGCGGCATAGCCGTGTTCGAACGCGAATGACACTTGCGACCCGCGCATCGCCGCGTCACGCGGGCTGTGCAGGGTCAGGGCGGGGCAGCGGGCCTCGACCTCTTCAATGAACAGCTCGCACAGGGCGATACTGCGGTCGCGCAGGTGCTGCATGTCGATGCCGTCCCAGACCTCCAACGCGGCCTCGAGCGCGGTCATCTGCAACACGGGCGGCGTGCCGACCCGCATCCGTTCGATATCGCGGGCCGGGCGATAGGATGTCTCAAACGCAAAGGGCGCATCGTGCCCCAGCCAGCCGGACAGGGCCGGTCTGATGTCGTCCACGATGTCGGAGCGGGCATAAATGAACGCCGGCGCACCGGGGCCGCCGTTGAGGTATTTATAGGTGCAGCCGACCGCGAGTTCGCAGGCGCAGGCGGTCAGGTCGACGGGCACTGCGCCAGCACTATGCGCCAGATCCCACAGCATCACGGCGCTCGCATCATGCGCCGCCGCAGTGATCGCGGCCATGTCATGCATCCGCCCGGTGCGGTAATCGACCTGCGTGATCATGGCGACGGCGACGTCATCGGTCATGGCTTCCGCGACCTGTTCGGGGGCCACGATCCGCAATTCATAGTCGCGATCCAGTTGGGCGATCAGCCCTTCGGCCATGTAAAGGTCAGAGGGGAAATTGCCGTTATCGGACAGGATCACCCGCCGGTCCGGGCGCATCTGCACCGCCGCCGACAGCGCCTGATAGACCTTGATCGACAAAGTATCGCCCATCGTGACCGACCCGTCAGGCGCGCCGATCAGACGGGCCACCATATTGCCTACGCGCGTCGGCTGGCCCATCCAGTCATCAA
The DNA here is from genome assembly GCA_947488175.1 of uncultured Paracoccaceae bacterium. GTDB lineage: Bacteria > Pseudomonadota > Alphaproteobacteria > Rhodobacterales > Rhodobacteraceae > Yoonia. Next base: position 594,818 of record CANKYO010000002.1, on the reverse strand, counting down.
CATTCCAGCCTTTGATCAGGTGCTGGCCCCATTCATCACTCACCATGGCGGACAGCCGGTCATGCACGCACCGCGGCAAAGGCCCCAGTGAATTGCCATCGAGATAGATCATGCCATCGGGCAGCAGGAATTTCTCCTTGATCGGCAGGGTCACACCAACATCTTTCATCATAACTGGCCTCGCATGTTCCAGAGTTCTGGGAAGAGCTCGACTTCGAGCATTTTTCGCAGGTATTTCACGCCGGATGTCCCCCCGGTGCCCCGTTTGAAGCCGATGATCCGTTCGACCGTGGTGACATGGTTGAAGCGCCAGCGTCTGAAGTAATCCTCCAGATCGACCAGCTTCTCGGCCAGTTCATACAGGGTCCAGTGATCGCGCGGTGACTGGTAGATCTTGGTCCAGGCGACCATCACCGCATCGTCATGCTGATGCGGCTGATCCATGCGGTAAACTTTTGGGTCAAAACGGGTGTCAAGCCGCGCTGCGAGCTTGTCCAGCACCACGTGATAAAGCGACCGGGTCCGCAATTCCTGTTCCAGCATGTGATGCAGTTCGGGCCGGTGTTCATGAACCTTCAGCATCGCCCGATTGCGATTGCCCAGGATGAATTCGATCAGCCGGTATTGATGCGACTGAAACCCTGATGACGCGCCCAGCTTGTCCCGAAAGGCGGTGTATTCGCTGGGGGTCATGGTGCGCAGCACGTCCCAGGCATTGTTCAACTGGTCAAAGATGCGCGATACCCGCGTCAGCATCTTGAAGGCCGGTTGAAAATCGTCGGCGATCAGGGCGGTGCGGGCGCTGGACAATTCATGCAGGGCCAGCCGCATCCACAGCTCGGACGTCTGGTGCTGGATGATGAACAGCATCTCGTCATGGGCATCGGACAGCCGGTTCTGCGCGCCCAGGATTGGATCAAGCGACAGGTAGTCGGTGTAGCTCATGTCGCGGGCAAAGGACATTTGCGCGCCGTCCCCCGCCGGATCATAGGCGTCGGTCACGCGCTGGCCTCGTTTGCGGGGTGCCGCAGGAGCGTGCCGACGGGCGTCTCGGCGGGCAGCAATTGTATCAGTTCCTCAAAAGCCTGGATCGACAGGTTGGCATGTGCGCGGAACAGCTCTGCGGCGGCATCGGTGTCGCGCGCCAGTGCCGCATCGTGCAGTGCGGTGTGCGGGGCCAGTTCCATTGCCTTGGAAAATGTTGCCGCTGCGGTCGACGCCTGTGCCGGCTGCGTGACTGACATCTCCCGCAGACCATTCTGGATGAACAGATGATAGCGCCCCAGCTGATCGCCCAACTGGTCGCAGAAACGGTGCATCCAGACCGATGGCGCACCACTGATCAACGCCCGGTGAAACGCCTCGTGCCGTTTGGTCCATTGCGCCAGATCCTCGGGCGCCTGCAGGACAGAAGGAAACGGTGTTTTGGATAAATGGTGGTAGGATCCCACAACCGCCGCTTCCCATGTGTCGCTGCCTTGTCTGATGGAGTCGACGAAAAGCGCGCCTTCGATAGCGTTGCGCGCCTGTTCGAGGTCAAGCAGGTCGGCGCGCGACAGCGGGGCCACGCGAAACCCCTTGTTATGTTCGATCACCACCAGCTTTTCCGTGGTCAGCCGGTTGAGGCATTCGCGCAGCGGTGTCAGCCCGATCCGATACCGCTCTGACAGGGTTGGCAAACGCAGCGGCGCCCCCGGTTCGAGATCAAGCGAAAGAATATCCTGGCGGACCGTCTGATAAAGACTATCTGATTTAGAACGGGTCGTGGGCATGGCGATTCACCTATTTTCGTATTTGATATTATTTATTAGATACGAAAAAGCAAATCATATATGATATTATAGATAACTGTATTGCAATTTGTCAGGGCAGTTGCGACCGTCATCGCCAGACCAAGACAGAGGCGGGACCATGCATCAGACCCGGTGCTGGTTCGGACCAGCCGATCCCATCGCTATTCAGGACCTTTTGCAGATCGGTTTGCAGGGCGTTGTGTCGGCGCTGCATCATATCCCGACCGACGACATATGGACCGCATAATGAACGCCGTTGACAGCCCCGCAAACGGTATCACTTTCTGCGCCGGGGTGGGATGCCGGGCTATCCGCTGATCGGGCGGATGCGCGGGCTGGCCGAACTGCGCGGGATCATGGCGGCCCTGTCCTAGCCCAAAGGCGACAAATCGGGGCTACCAATCGTCGTTATGCGCCAAATGAAATCGCCCGCTTGCACGCATAATAGCAGCGTTCCTTCAGTGCGGGAGGTTGCCCCATGAACAAACACGATCCGCTCGCGTCGGTCATGACGCCCGTCAATGTCGCCAACGGCCTGCCCAATGCGCATTACATCGACCCAGACGTTTTCGAGGCTGAAAAACACGCCGTCCTGTTCCGGAACTGGGCCGGGATCGGGTTTGAAAAGGACGTGCCGGAACCGGGCGATGCAATGCCGGTCAGTTTTGTCGGTATGCCCCTGCTGATCCTGCGTGATCGCAACGGCAAGGTTGGCGTGTTCCAGAACACCTGCCGGCACCGGGGCATGATCCTTGTCGACAAACCCGGCAAGATCAGAGGTGCGATCCGCTGCCCCTATCACAGCTGGTGTTACGATCTCGACGGCACGCTGAAATCTACACCCCATGTCGGCGGGCCGGGGCAGAACCGGCATGATGATATCGACATGAACGCCCTGGGCCTGATCCCGATCCGGTCCTACATCTGGCAGGGCGTCGTATTCGCCAATATCGACGGCACCGCCCCGGATTTCGAGGTCGCCCATGCCCATCTGCTGGATCGCTGGCGCGAATTCGACCAGCCCCTGCATCTGGGCGGCGATGTGTCCTGTTTCACGCTGGATGTGCAGACCAACTGGAAACTCGCGGTCGAGAATTACTGCGAAAGCTATCACCTGCCATGGGTCCATCCCGGCCTGAACAGCTATTCCCGGCTCGAGGATCATTACAATATCGAAGAACCCGGCCTTTATTCCGGTCAAGGGACGCTGGTCTATCGCCAGTTGAAAGGCGATAAGGGCGAGGTGATGCCGGATTTCCCCGACCTCAGCGAAAAATGGAACGAGGGCGGGGAATATGTCGCGATCTATCCCAACGTCCTGCTGGGCGTGCAGCGCGACCATACCTTTGCCATCGTGCTGGAACCGCAGGGCTGTGAAAAGACGGTCGAACATATCGCGATCTTCTATGCCGTGCCCCCCGCCGACACGCCGGACCTTGACGCCCTTCGCGCCAAGAACGCAACCCAATGGCGCGGTGTCTTCGAAGAAGATGTGTTCGTCGTCGAAGGCATGCAAAAGGGGCGGCACGGCCTGCATTTCGATGGCGGTCGGTTTTCCCCGGTGATGGATGGCCCAACCCATAACTTCCATCATTGGGTGGCCAGCCAGATGACAGCCGGACGCTGACAATCGTGGATCGCGCCACGCTGGACGCCGGTCTGCTACAGGCCCATGCCGACCATGACTTGCCGGGGCTTATCACCCTCTACACGCAAGCCGCCGATCAGGCCGAGGCTGCGGGCGACATCGACGCCGCCTGCTTTTTCCTGACCCAGGCCTTCGTTTTCGCGCTTGAGGATGGCGCGCCCGAGGCCATCCCCCTGAACCAACGGCTTGTCACCCATGGCCGCGCCCACCCGATCACAGGACCCCGCCATGACTGACACCCTGCCCACCACCGCCCGCGCCGTCGTCATCGGCGGTGGGGTCATCGGCTGTTCCATCCTCTACCATCTGGCCAAACTCGGCTGGTCCGATGTGGTGCTGCTGGAACGCGATGAACTGACATCCGGCTCCACATGGCACGCCGCCGCCAATATCCACGGGCTGCATGACAGCACCAATATCAGCCGGATCCAGCACTATACGATGAACCTTTACAAGGAACTGGAGCAGGAAACCGGCCAGGGCTGCGGCGTGTTCCAGCCCGGATCTCTCTATCTGGCCCAGACCGAAGCACGCGAACACCAACTGCGCCTACAGGCGGCCAAGGCGAAACTTTACGGCATGAATTTCCACGAAATCAGCATTGCTGAGGCGCAGGAATTGCATCCGCTGGTCAATTTCGATGGCATCCGCTGCGTGATGTACGAACCCGATGGCGGCAATGTGGACCCGTCCGGCGTTACGCACGCCTATGCCGCGGGCGCGCGACAGCGCGGTGCGCAGATCCACCGCTTCACGCCCGTGACCGGAACCGTGGCGCAACCCGATGGCAGCTGGATCGTCCAGACCCCTCGGGGTGACATTCACACCGAATGGGTGGTCAATGCCGCAGGGTTATGGGGGCGCGAGGTGGCGGCTCTGGCCGATCTGCAACTGCCCCTGCAACCGACAGAACATCAGTATTTCGTCACCGAATCCATCCCTGAAATCGCCGCCATAGACCGCCGCCTGCCATCGGTCAGCGACCGGGACGGCGAATATTACCTCCGACAAGAGGGCAAGGGCCTGCTCGTCGGCGCCTATGAACGCGACATGCGGTTCTGGGCCGAAGACGGCACACCGCTCGATTTTGCCCATGATCTGTTTCCCGACGATCTGGACCGGATCGAGGAAAACATGATGAACGCGATTGAGCGGGTGCCGGTGGTGGGTGAGGTCGGGATCAAGCGGGTCATCAACGGCCCGATGATCTGGTCGCCCGACGCCAATGTGCTGTTCGGCCCCGTCCCGGAACTGCACAATTACTTCTGCTGCAACGGCATCATCCCCGGCTTTTCCCAATCCGGCGGTATGGGCTTGCTGGCCGCGCAATGGATCATCGAGGGCGAGACGCAGTATGACATGTTCGGCTGGGACATGGCCCGGTTCGACACATGGGCGACCAAGGCCTTCACCAAGGCCCGCGTCGCCGATCAGTATGCCCACCGCTTTGCCATCCATTTCCCGAACGAAGAACGCAGCGCAGGCCGCCCTGCCCGCACCCGCCCGGCCTATGACATGCAGCGGGATAGGGGCGCGGTCTTTGGCCTGAATGCTGGCTGGGAACACCCCCTGTGGTTCGCCGATACGCCCGATGCGACCGAAACCAACGGCTTCACCCGGCAGAATTGGTGGGAACCGGTGGGTGCCGAATGCCGGATGCTGCGCGACAAGGCGGGGATCATCGATATCTCGAATTTCGCCAAATACATCTGCAAGGGGCCGGACGCCGAAGACTGGCTGAACGCCGTCTTCGCCAACACGATGCCCCGCGCAGTCGGGCGGTCCTGCTTGACGCCCTTGATCAGCAAACGCGGCGGGATCGCTGGCGATTTCACCGTGACCAAGACGGCAGAAGATACGTTCTGGATCATCGGCTCCGGCATGGCCGAACGCTATCACAAACGCTTCTTCAAACAGGTGCCCCTGCCCGATGGGACCACATTCGAAAGCCAGACCAGCGCGATCTGCGGCTTCAATGTCGCTGGCCCCGCCGCACGCGACCTGCTGCAATCGTTGACAAACACATCGCTCGCGACCGCAGATTTCCAGTTCATGCGCTCGCAAACCATCACGCTGGCCGGCGTGCAGGTGCTGGCGCTGCGGGTGTCGTTCACCGGCGATCTGGGCTGGGAGTTGCATTGCAAGGCCGAAGATCAGGCCACTCTTTACGCCGCCCTGCTGAATGCGGGCCAAGCCCACGGTGCCGGGCCAGTGGGCAGCCGCGCCCTGATGTCGCTGCGCATCGAAAAAGGCTACGGATCATGGTCCCGCGAATATTCCCCCGAATACTGGCCGCAGGAGGTCGGGCTGGACCGGCTTTGCAAGCTGGACAAGGATTTTCTGAACAAGGAGGCCGTAATCAAGGTTCTGCAAAACCCGGCCCGCGAGCGTCTTGTCATTCTGCATCTCGACGCGGATGACGTGAACCGCTCAAACGCGGATGCCACCGGGGGCGAACCGATTTTCAAGGATGGCAAGGGCATCGGGCGGGTGACATCCGGCACCTATGGCTACACGGTCGATCAAAGCCTGGCACTTGGTTTTGTCAGGGATGCCGGGCCGGGCGATGTGGTAGATGTCATGGTGCTGGGTCAGCCCCACAAGGCCACGATCCTTGCCGCCCCGCCATTCGATCCCGAGGGGCGCAGGCTGCGCGCCTGAGCCCCCGATATTCAGCCTGGCTTACGCGTCTGCCGTGATTGCGGCGACATGGCGTTCGAGATTGTCCAGACCACCACCCCAGCCCTGTTTGAAGTCTTCGAGCGTTTCGGGTCCTGAGAATGAGGAGACTGCAACCGTGACCCCAAGTTCGGTTGCCGGCCCGGCGGCTGTCAGGCTGTAGGTCACAAGGCTGGTGCAAATCGGCTCACCCCCGATGATCAGGGTTTCGGTGAACACGGCCCTTTCCGGCCCGGTCAGGTCATACCACCGGGTTTCGACCACAAATTCCGGCGCGTCGGCTGGCCCGCAGCGGTGCCGGTCCTGCCCGCCCACGCGCAGATCGGCGGTGTCGACTACCAGCACAGTCTCGGCATCTGGCCCGCCCCACTTTTCACGGTGCTTGGGGTCGGTCATGACCTCCCACAGTTTTTGGGGTTTCAGGGGCAAAGTGCGATGTAGATCAAAGGTGGTTGTATCAAGTGCCATCGTTCTGGTCCTTTTGTGAGATTTCATGGGCAAGCGCCGCGAGACCATCCAACCGGTTTTCCCAAATCTCGCGCTGCCAGGCGAGCCAACCCTGCGCTTCGATCAGCGGGGCTGCCTCGATATGGCAGGTGCGCACGCGCCCTTTCTTGACGGACCGGACGATGCCGGTGTCTTCCAGCACCTTGAGGTGGCGCATGAAGGTGGGCAGCGCCATTTTGTGCGGCTTGTGCAATTCGCTGACGCTGGCAGGACCCGAGGCGAGCCGTTCAATGACAGCCCGGCGGGTGGGGTCGGCCATAGCGCCGAAAAAGGAATCAAGTTGGTTAGCCATGTTGCTAAGTATTGATGCAAAGCTGACAGTTGTCAATACAGTTAGCAAAGATGCTAAGTTTTAACCGCAACTGCCTGCCTATGGCTTTGAAAATAGGGCATCCTGCATCCCCGGCAGCCAATCACTTGTCTGTTGATCAAAGATCGCGAAGTTTCCGGCGAATCCCCAATGGCACCAGCCGATGCCATGCGCCTCAGCCTCTTGTCTGACCGTTTTGGTCCAGTCCGCCCGGTCGCTGGCGTCCGTCTCAATCGTCACGCCGAATTCACCCAGCAGCATCGGCAGGCCATATTGGGCGGCCTCCGCAATATACCCCCGCACCACAGCGCGGTCATCATCCGTCCCCCACCCCATGGCCGGTGGCGGGTCGGCCAGCCAGCTTGCCTGCTGATGCGTGAATTCCCACGGGCCGTAGAAATGAAACGACAGCACCGTACGGTCATCGAACCGGGGCAGTTCCGGCAAGGCGGTGATATTGGCCCAATACCCGCCTTCGATGATAACCCAGCGGTCCGGGCTTTCGGCGCGGATCACGGGCATCAGGCTGCGAAACAGGGATACCGCCCGATCCGTCGATAGCTGATCATGCGGTTCATTCAGTAATTCAAACATCAGCCGGTCATCGTAATCGGCATAGCGCATCGCCAATTCGATCCAGATTGCCTGAAATTCCGCCGTATGCGTGGACGGGTCCGCCATCAGGTCATCGAAATGATGCAGATCCAGAATGATATTCAGATCGGCGGCCAGCGCCCAGCCGATCACCGCATCGACACGCGCCAGAAAGCTGGGGGCGATCTGACCGTTCCAATGGGTGTCAAAGCGTACTGGCAGCCGGATCGTGTCGAACCCCTGTGCCGCGATCCAGTCAATGTCAGGGCGGGTGATCCGATAGCCCCAGTCGCCTTCGTTCGGGGCCTCAAGCGCCTGATCCAGATTGACACAGCGCGCCACCGGAAAGCCATCTGCCATCACCGGTGCCGCCCAAAGCGCCAAGAACAACGCGCGCCACATCGCAAATCCCCCATTGCCATCTTGTAGACTGCCACACATCAGATACCCTGAAAAGCATGAGCACGTCCCCCCGATTCATTCACCTGCGCGTCCACACCGAATATTCGCTGCTTGAGGGCGCGATCCCGGTCAAGAAACTGCCCGGCCTTGCCGCCGGAATGGGCATGCCCGCCGTCGCTGTGACAGACAGCAACAACATGTTCTGCGCGCTGGAATTTTCCGAAGGCGCATCAAAGGCCGGCATCCAGCCGATCATCGGCTGTCAGGTCGATGTCGGCTACACGACCACCGAACCGGGTAAACGCCCCGAAAACCCTGCCTCCATCGTGCTGCTGGCGCAGAACGAAGCGGGTTACATGAACCTGATGAAGCTGAATTCCTGCGCCTATCTGGATGCCGAAGGCCAGTTGCCGCAGGTGACGGTTGAGGAGTTGGAGCAGTATAGCGCCGGTCTGATCTGCCTGTCCGGCGGCCCGGACGGCCCCATCGGGCGGCTGCTGCGCCAGGGCCAGCGGCCCAAGGCGGAGGCGCTGATGGACAGGCTCGCCGCGATCTATCCCGACAGACTTTATGTGGAACTGCAACGTCATCCCGGCGACGGCCTGCCAGAGGCAGAGCGTCTGTCGGAACGCGGCCATATCGAAATGGCCTATGCCAAGGGGTTGCCGCTGGTCGCCACCAATGACGCTTACTTCCCCAAAACCGAACTCTACGAAGCGCATGACGCCCTGATCTGCATCGCCGAAGGCGCCTATGTCGATCAGCAGGAACCGCGCCGCAGGCTGACCCCCCAGCATTACTTCAAATCGCCGCAGGAAATGGCGACCCTGTTCGCCGATCTGCCCGAAGCCATCGAAAACACCGTCGAAATCGCGCGCCGCTGTGCGTTCAAGGCCTATAAACGCGACCCGATCCTGCCGAAATTCGCAGATGATGAGGTCGCGGAATTGCGGCGTCAGGCGCAAGAGGGTCTCAAGGGCCGCCTTGCCATCATCCCCCATGCCGCCCCGGTCGAAGACTACGAAAAACGGCTGGAATTCGAACTGGGGATTATCGAGGGCATGGGCTTCCCCGGCTACTTTCTGATCGTTGCCGACTTCATCAAATGGGCCAAGGATAACGACATCCCTGTCGGTCCCGGTCGTGGCTCCGGTGCTGGATCGCTGGTCGCCTACGCCCTGCTGATCACCGACCTTGACCCCCTGCGCTATTCCCTTCTGTTCGAACGGTTCCTGAACCCCGAACGTGTGTCGATGCCCGATTTCGATATCGATTTCTGCATGGACCGGCGTGAAGAGGTCATCCGCTACGTCCAGGGAAAATACGGGCGCGACAAGGTGGGCCAGATCATCACCTTCGGCGCGCTTCTTTCCAAGGCCGCCGTGCGCGATGTGGGCCGGGTGCTGCAGATGCCTTACGGACAGGTGGACCGGCTGTCGAAAATGATCCCGGTCGAGGGTGTCAAACCCGTCAGCATCGAAAAGGCACTGGCCGACGAACCGCGCCTGCGCGAAGAGGCCAAGAATGAAGAGGTCGTGGACCGCCTGCTGACCTACGCCCAACAGGTCGAGGGGCTGTTGCGCAACGCCTCTACCCACGCCGCCGGTGTGGTGATCGGTGACCGCCCGCTGGACGAACTGGTCCCGCTCTATCAGGACCCACGGTCGGACATGCCCGCCACACAGTTCAACATGAAATGGGTCGAACAGGCGGGGCTGGTGAAGTTCGACTTTCTGGGGCTCAAGACGCTGACGGTGATCCAGAACGCGGTGGACCTGATCCAGAAGGCCGGGCGCCCGCTGAATATCGCAGCCGATGGCACACAGCTTTACGACGCGCCGGAAGGGTTCGAATACGATATCGGGGCGATCCCGCTGGACGACGATAAATCCTACGCGCTTTATTCATCGGCCAAGACGGTCGCCGTGTTCCAGGTGGAATCCAGCGGTATGATGGACGCGCTCAAGCGGATGAAGCCGACTTGTATCGAAGACATCGTGGCCCTTGTCGCGCTCTACCGTCCCGGCCCGATGGAAAACATCCCAACCTATTGCGAGGTCAAGAACGGCTTGCGCGAACTGGAATCGATCCACCCGTCGATTGATCACATCCTGAAGGAAACCCAGGGCATCATCGTCTATCAGGAACAGGTGATGGAAATCGCGCAGGTCATGGCAGGCTACAGCCTTGGCGGAGCCGACCTGCTGCGCCGCGCGATGGGTAAAAAGATCGCCGAGGAGATGGCGAAAGAACGCCCCAAATTCGAAGCAGGCGCCAAGGCCAACGGGGTCGAGCCGAAAAAGGCACGCGAGGTTTTCGACCTCCTGGAGAAATTCGCCAATTACGGTTTCAACAAATCCCACGCCGCCGCCTACGCGGTCGTCAGCTACCAGACCGCGTGGCTCAAGGCGAACCACCCGGTCGAATTCATGGCCGGGGTCATGAACTGCGATATCCACCTGACCGACAAGCTGGGCGTCTATTTTCAGGAGGTCAAGAAAGGGCTGGGGCTGGATTACATCCCGCCTTGCGTCAACCGGTCGATGGCGACGTTCGATGTGCATGACGGCAAACTGGTCTATGCGCTTGGCGCGCTGAAAAACGTCGGGGTCGAGGCGATGAAACTGATCGTCGAAGGGCGGGATGGGACGGCACCGCACAAGCCCTTCGTCAACCTTTTTGATTTCGCCCGCCGGGTTGATCTGAAACGCATCGGCAAGCGCCCGCTGGAAATGCTCGCCCGCGCCGGGGCATTCGACGTGCTCGACCCGAACCGGCGCCGTGTGTTCAACAGCCTTGATGCGCTGACAGCCTATTCGGCCGCGATCCACGATCAGAAATCGTCCGATCAGGTTTCCCTGTTCGGTGACGCTGGCGAAGACCTGCCCGAACCGCGCCTGATGGGCGGCGATGACTGGCTGCCCGCCGAACGACTGGCCGAGGAATTCAAGGCCATCGGATTCTACCTGTCCGGTCACCCGCTCGACGATTACATGGGCGCGCTCAAGCGCAAACAGATCATGACACTGGACGAGGTCACAGCCCGCGCTGAGAAAGGTGCAGCCATCGTCAAGATGGCAGGCACCGTCAGCGGGCGGCAGGAACGCAAATCGGCACGCGGCAACCGCTTTGCCTTTGTGCAACTGTCCGACCCGACCGGCCAATACGAGGTCACGATGTTTTCCGACACGCTGGAGGCGTCGCGCGAATTCCTTGAAACCGGCGCGCAGATCGTCCTGCAATGCGAGGCCACTATGGAAGCCGATCAGTTGAAGCTGCTCGGGCGCTCGGTCTCTCCGATCGACACGATCGTGGCGGATGCGGGTGGTGCGGGCTTGCGTGTCTTCATCGATGCGCCCGACGCCATCGGGTCGGTCGCCAGCATTTTGGAAAACGCCGCCCGCGACGGGGTCCGTGCCGGGCGCGGGCCGGTCTATTTCTGCCTGATGGGCGATGACCTGCCCGGCGAAGTAGAGCTTGATCTGGGGCAGGATTTTCCGGTGAACCCGCAGATCAAAGGGGCCTTGCGCAGCCTAAGTGGCGTGATCGAGGTGGAAGACGCCTGAGTACGGCGCGTTGTCGCAGGCCGCGCGCCACTATGGACGCGAGGCCCGGTCTTCGTTATCGCGATGCAATAGAAAACATTGGGATATTCAAATGTATCGCGCAAGCCTCGCCGCCTTCACGGCATTGATGCTGTCTGGCTGCATTGATCCTGCCGAGGTCGATGGCATGGGTGCCGGTCAAACCAGCCTTGGCTTTGCCGATACTGCGGTGGCTGCGGATGCGGTGCCCTTTGGTCAGCTGGCCCGCAACTGCACAATCCGGAAACGCGACATGGGCACCCGCGTGGGTACTGCATCCGGCTATGACGTTTACGACACCGCCCCCGACACGATCCAACCCAGAACGCATTTCCTGACCGGCTTTGGTGATGGCTGCGCGCGGCAGTTCACCGGCGCATTGGTAATTTTTGGCGATATCGGCACACATGAAATCGTCCGCTACGCCGATGTCGGGTTGGACCAGCCCTATACGACAACTGATGAAGCCTACGAGGTGATCAAGGCCGGGTACTGCCGGGTTGGACGCGCCGAACCCTGCGGCAGGTCAATCAACCGGCTGGCACGGACGACCAGTTTCGTCACCATCTATGACAGCTTTGCTGACAACGCGGCATGGATGGATATCCTGCTGCACAAGGGCGATGTTGCCGCCACTGACGTCAACCGCTAGCCGCGCGGCCTGCATAAATCCGGTGCCAAAACGGCAAAACACTTGCAAATCCGGCCCCGTCCCGCTTTTCTTGGGCGAACAGAGGGGCAGATGTCTACGCCGCATCGACATCGTGCCGCGCACCTCGGGCAATCGGTAAGGCGGCAGGTTTACATCATGAATGTGACGTTTCTTCTGAACGGGGAAACTGTGCAGGTCGATACCGCCCCGACGCGGACCCTGCTTGACTGGCTGCGGGAGGATCAGGGGCTGTGCGGCACAAAGGAAGGCTGCAACGAAGGCGATTGCGGCGCCTGCACCGTCATCGTGAGCGATGACGATGGGGCGAAAGCCCTGAACGCCTGCATCCTGTTTCTGCCGCAACTGCATGGCAAGGCTGTGCGCACGGTTGAGGGGATCAGCGGCCCAGATGGCGCATTGCACCCCGTGCAGCAGGCCATGGTGGACCACCACGGATCGCAATGCGGGTTCTGCACCCCCGGCTTTATCGCTTCGATGGCGGCTGGCCATATGAATGGGCGCACCGACCACGACGATGTGCTCGCAGGCAACCTGTGCCGTTGCACCGGTTACGCCCCGATCATTCGCGCCGCAAAGGCGGCAGAAGCCGCGCCCTCGCCCGATTGGCTGGATGACGATATGCCCAGCGCAGCACCTCAACCCTACGCCCCTGAAACCCTTGATGATCTTGCCACGTGGTACGCGGCCCACCCGGACGCGACCCTGATCGCCGGGGCCACCGATGTGGGGCTTTGGGTCACCAAGCAACTGCGCGATCTGCCCACTGTCGCCTTCCTGAACCGCTGCGCTGACTTGCAGCGGATCACATTCAGCGATGATACGATCCATATCGGGGCCGGGGCGACCATGACGGCCGTCATGGCCGCGATGAGTGAATTTCACCCATCCTACGCCGAATTGATCCGCCGCTACGGCTCCGAACAGGTGCGCAATGCGGCGACCATCGGGGGCAACATCGCCAACGGCTCCCCCATCGGGGACAACCCGCCAGCGCTGATCGCACTTGGGGCCACGCTCCACCTGCGCCATGGGGATGCGACACGCGACATGCCGATCGAGGATTTCTTTCTCGACTACGGCAAACAGGACCGGGCCCCGGGGGAACTCGTCACCGGTGTGACGATCCCGAAAACCGCGCCTGCGTTGCGCTGCTACAAAATCTCAAAACGGTTCGATCAGGATATCTCCTCCCTTTGCGGCTGTTTCAACGTTACTATCACTGATGGTCAGATCACCGCCGCCCGCATCGCATTTGGCGGCATGGCCGGCACGCCGCACCGGGCGCACAAGACCGAGGCGGCACTGATCGGCCAACCCTGGACACCCGAGACTGTCGCCACCGCCGCCGCGCGGCTGGGCGACGATTACACACCAATGACCGACATGCGCGCCTCTGCCACCTATCGGCTGACCACCGCGCAAAACCTGCTGCACCGCTATTTTGCCGATCTCTCCGGCGACAGGATCAACGTGCTGGAGGTGACATCATGAGCGTCACCAAACCCCTGCCCCATGATGCCGCCCGGCTGCATGTGACCGGCAGCGCGCGCTATGTCGACGACCTGCCAACTCCGGCCAATACGCTGCATCTGGCTTTTGGCACCTCCGAAATCGCCAAGGGCCGCATCACAAACATGAGCGTGGACAAGGTTCGAAAGGCTGCTGGTGTTGTCGCGGTCCTCACAGCCGCTGATTTGCCTTTTGCCAATGATGTCTCGCCCTCGATCCATGACGAACCGCTGCTGGCCACAGGTGATGTTCATTATCTTGGTCAACCGATTTTCATCGTTATCGCTAACACCCACTTGAGCGCCCGCAAGGCCGCCCGGCTGGCCGAAATCGACTATGCCGAAGACACCCCGATCCTGACCATCGAAGAGGCGCTGGCCGCCAACAGCCGGTTCGAGGACGGACCGCGCATCTGGACCAATGGCGACGTGGATCAGGCCCTCGCAGAGGCCCCGCATCGGGTGCGGGGCACAATCAATATGGGCGGGCAGGAACATTTCTACCTCGAAGGGCAAGCTGCCCTCGCCCTGCCGCAGGAAGGCGGCGACATGGTGGTCCACAGCTCCACCCAGCATCCCACCGAAATCCAGCACAAGGTGGCCGAGGCGCTGGGGATGCCGATGCACGCGGTCCGCTGCGAAATCCGGCGTATGGGCGGCGGTTTCGGCGGCAAGGAAAGCCAAGGGAATGCGCTGGCCGTCGCCTGTGCCGTGGCTGCACGCACAACCGGCCGCCCCTGCAAGATGCGCTATGACCGCGACGATGACATGATGATCACCGGCAAGCGGCATGACTTCCGGATCGATTATGATGCGGGGTTCGATGAGAAGGGCAAGCTGCTTGGCGTCGATTTCACCCAAGTTACCCGCTGCGGTTGGGCGCAGGATCTGTCGCTGCCCGTCGCCGACCGGGCCATGCTGCATGCCGATAACGCCTATCACCTGCCCGCCGCCCGGATCACCTCGCACCGGTTGAAAACCAACAGCCAGTCCGCCACTGCGTTTCGCGGTTTTGGCGGGCCACAGGGCGTGCTGGGGATCGAACGGGTGATCGATCATATCGCGGCAGAACTGGGGCTGGACCCTGTCGCGGTCCGCCAGCGGAATTACTATGCCGCGATGGAGGGAGGGGGGCCGTCTGCCCCCCGCGCTGCGCGCCCCCCCGAGGATATTTCCACTCCAAAGAAGCAAGGGCCAAACCCAGCATCCCGCGGCGCCACATCCAGCGCGGCTGACGAAACAGCGCGGGATCGTAAGATGGGTCTTGACCCATCCCCGGTGCAGACAACCCCCTACAGGATGCCGGTCACTGATTTCATCCTGCATGACATGACCGACGATCTGCTGGCCCGCGCCGATTACCACCGCCGCCGCGCAGCGATCGCTGATTGGAACGCAGGCCGGACGATCCTGAAGAAAGGGATCGCCTTCAGCCCGGTCAAGTTCGGGATTTCCTTTACCCTCAGCCATCTCAATCAGGCAGGTGCGCTGGTGCATGTGTATCAGGACGGATCGGTCCACATGAACCATGGCGGCACCGAAATGGGGCAAGGTCTGTTCCAGAAGGTGGCCCAGGTCGCCGCCCACCGGTTCGGGATCGATGTGAGCCACATCAAGATCACCGCCACCGACACCGGCAAGGTCCCCAATACATCGGCCACTGCAGCCTCCTCCGGCTCTGACCTCAACGGCATGGCCGTCGCCAACGCCTGCGACATCATCCGCGACCGGATCGCCGCCTGCCTGGCCGAACTGCACCAGACCCGCACCGAAAACATCCGGTTCGAGGATGGTCATGTCCATGTCGGCACCGAACAGATCACCTTCGCCGAGGCCGCGAAGACCGCTTATCTGAACCGAGTCAGCCTGTCGGCCACAGGTTTCTACAAGACCCCGGGCCTCAGCTGGGACCGGATCAAGGGTGAAGGCACGCCGTTCTTTTACTTTGCCCAAGGTGCAGCGATCACCGAGGTCGTGATCGACACCCTGACCGGCGAAAACCGTATCCTGCGCGCTGATATCCTGCATGATGCCGGTGCCTCGCTGAACCCAGCGCTGGATATCGGCCAGATCGAGGGCGGTTATGTGCAGGGCGCGGGCTGGCTGACGACCGAGGAACTGGTCTGGGACGATACCGGTCGCCTGCGCACGCACGCGCCATCCACCTACAAGATCCCCGCCTGTTCCGACCGTCCTCGCGTTTTCAACGTGGCCTTGTGGGACGCGCCGAACCCCGCACAAACCATCTACCGGTCCAAGGCGGTAGGCGAACCGCCCTTCATGCTGGGCATTTCCGCCTTCCTCGCCCTGTCCGACGCGGTCAGCGCCTGCGGGCCCAACTACCCCGACCTGCAGGCCCCCGCCTCCGCCGAAGAAGTCCTCAACGCTGTGCAAAGGGCGCGCGGATGACAGACAGTATCCGCATCACCATCACCAAAACCGCCGGTTCCGTACCGCGTGAGGCGGGCACACAGATGCTGGTCCACGCAGACCATATCGAAGGCACCATCGGCGGCGGCACCCTGGAATGGGAGGCGATGGCCGAGGCGCGCCAGATGCTGGCCGACGGGCGCGAGACACTGACGCGGACGATCCCACTTGGTCCCGCGCTGGGGCAGTGCTGCGGCGGGTCTGTCACGCTGACATGGGACCGGGCCGACATGCTGACCGCATCGCCCGTCCGTCCCCTCTGGATTTACGGCGCGGGCCATGTGGGCCGCGCTATCGTGCATGTCATGGACCCCCTGCCCGATTTCGATATCACCTGGGTCGATACCCATGCAGACCGTTTCCCCGAAACTGAGGTCACAACACTGGTCGCCAAGGACCCAGCCCAGATCGTCAAACATGCCCCCACGGACGCCGATCACCTGATCCTGACCTATAGCCATGACATCGACCTCGCCCTTTGCCATGCGATCCTGAGCCATGATTTCCACACGGCGGGCCTCATCGGCTCCGCCACCAAATGGACGCGCTTCAGGAAAAGGCTGGCGGCATTGGGGCACACATCTGAACAAATCGCACGCATCGCCTGCCCGATCGGTGACCCTTTGTTAGGCAAACACCCCGCAGCCATTGCACTTGGCGTCGCAACCGCCATGATCAGCCCGCAGAATCGCGCGATCAAGGACCACGCCGGATGAATAGCCCACTACTGCGCCTGTCCGGCCTGACCAAAGCCTATCCCGGTGTTGTCGCCAACAAGGACGTGTCGTTCGACATCGCCCGGGGCGAGGTGCATGCCCTGCTGGGCGAAAACGGGGCCGGCAAATCGACGCTGGTCAAGACTATCTACGGGCTGGTCAAACCCGACAGCGGAACCATGACGCTGCAAGGCCAACCGTTCCAGCCGCCCGAACCGCGTGCAGCCCGTGCCGCCGGTGTCGCCATGGTGTTCCAGCATTTTTCGCTGTTCGACGCGATGAACGTCGCCGAAAACATCGCCCTTGGCATGGAAAACCCGCCGCCCCAGCGCGAAATTGCAGCACAGGTGCGCAAGGTGTCGGATCAATATGGCCTGCCGCTCGACCCCGACCGGATCGTGGGTGAGCTTTCTGCAGGCGAACGGCAACGGGTCGAGATCATCCGCTGCCTGCTCCAAGACCCCAAACTGCTGATCATGGACGAACCCACATCGGTCCTGACCCCGCAAGAGGTGGCGATCCTGTTCGAAACGCTGCGCAAGCTTAGCAGCGAGGGGACCGCGATCCTTTATATATCGCACAAGCTGGAAGAAATCCGGACCCTTTGCGACAATGCCACCGTATTGCGGCTGGGCGAGGTGGTGGGTGAATGCGATCCCAAAACCACGTCGGCCCGCGACATGGCCGAACTGATGGTCGGCAGCAAACTGCATGTGCCGGAAAAGGCGGATAAACCGGCGGGCGATAACGTCCTGACCCTGCAAAACCTGAGCGCCAAAGCCCCGCACCGCTTCGGCACCGCGCTGAAGGACATCACGCTTGAGGTCCGCAAGGGCGAGGTGCTGGGCATCGGTGGCGTGGCTGGCAACGGGCAGGATGAACTGGTCGCGGCCCTGTCAGGCGAAATACGCGTTGCGCCTGCGATGATCAGCTATCAGGGTCGCGCAATCGGCCAGATGCCCCCCAATGCGCGGCGTAAACTGGGCCTGCTCGCCGCCCCTGAAGAACGGATGGGCCATGCCGCCGCCCCCGACATGTCGCTGACCGAAAACGCGGTGATGACCGCGATGACCCGGCAGAGGCTGACCAGCAGGGGCTTTGTGCATTGGGGCAAGGCGCGCAGCTTTGCCGAAGGGGTGATCAAGACCTTCGATGTGCGCACCCCTGGCCCCGCCAACGCGGCGCGGTCACTGTCAGGTGGCAACCTGCAAAAATTCGTCATCGGGCGTGAGATTATGCAGGCCCCGGATGTGCTGGTGGTGAACCAACCCACGTGGGGCGTCGATGCATCCGCCGCCGCCGCGATCCGGCAGGCGCTGCTGGATCTGGCGGCCAAAGGAACGGCGGTGATAGTCATCAGTCAGGACTTGGATGAACTGATGGAAATCTCCGACCGGTTTGCCGCCCTGAACGAAGGGCGGCTGTCTGCGCCGCGTCCCGCAAAGGGGCTGACGGTCGAGGAAATCGGCCTGATGCTGGGCGGTGCGCATGACATGGAGGTGGCGCATGTGGATGCGTAGTGCTGCCTCCGGCGGGAGTGTTTTGGGAAGAAAGAAGTTGGGGGGCGGGTCATGATCGCCCTAGAAAAACGCGCCCAGCCGTCGCGGTTCTGGACTTTCGCCACCCCGCTCCTCGCCGTCATTCTGACGATGATCTGCGGTGGCCTGCTGTTTGCGGCCCTTGGCAAGAACCCGTTCGAGACGATCCGCACGATCTTCCTGGATCCTCTGTTTTCGGAGTTCGCGTGGTTTTACCGCCCGCAACTGCTGATCAAGGGCGCACCATTGGTGCTGATTGCCATCGGCCTGTCATTCGGGTTCCGCGCAGGTATCTGGAATATCGGGGCAGAGGGGCAGTATATCGTCGGCGCAATTTGCGGGGCGGCGGTGGGGTTGGCCTTCTATCCCACCGAGTCCTTGATTATCTTCCCCCTGATGATCGTCGCGGGCGCTTTGGGTGGCATGCTCTGGGCGATCATTCCGGGGTTTCTGCGGGTGAAATTCGGGACGAATGAAATTCTTGTCTCCCTCATGCTGGTCTATGTGGCCGAACAATTGCTCGCCTCCATGGCGCTGGGAACGCTACGCAACCCCGACGGCATGGGCTTTCCCGGTAGCCGGAACCTGTCGCAATATCCTTCGGCTGCGAACCTTGAAATCATCCAGGGGTCGGGCATGCATTGGGGTGTTGTTGCGGCCCTGATCGCGGTCATCTTCGCCTATATCGCGCTATCGCGGCATGTCTTTGGCTTTCATGTCCGGCTCGCGGGCCAAAGCCCCCGCGCTGCCAAATTCGCTGGCGTGAACCCCGCGGCCCTGATCCTGATCTGCATGGGGCTATCGGGTGCGCTGGCGGGGCTTGCGGGCCTGTTTGAGGTCGCGGGCCCCGCAGGCCAGATCAGCATTGATTTCAACGTGGGTTACGGGTTCACAGCGATCATCGTGGCCTTCCTCGGGCGGCTGCACCCGGTGGGGATATTGCTGGCGGGCGGGCTGATGGCGCTGACCTATATCGGCGGCGAAATCGCGCAATCAAACCTCGGGTTGCCCTTGGCCGCGATCCAACTGATGCAGGGGATGCTCTTGTTCTTCCTGCTCGCCGTGGATGTGCTGACGAATTACCGGGTGCGGCTGAGAAGAGGAAAACCGGCATGACCAACGACCGCGCAAGTTTTGAAGATTGGGTGAATGCGGTCACCAAACCGGTGATCGGGCTGTTGCTGGGTCTCGTTCTGGGCGGTCTGATCACGCTTGCTGTCGGTGGATCACTCTGGCTCGCGGTCATCATGGTCGTGTTGGGTGTCATCTTCTGGTTCGGGGTCCTCTTACTCGACAAACTGGACACGACGTTCACCAACTGGCTATTCGGTGGGTCGGGCGTGCGCGCCGCCGCCAATCGCCAGACGTCGCCCGGCCGATCTTGGCCCGCACTGGTCGGGCGGTATGGGCTGATCGCGGGGCTCGTCCTGGGATGTCTGGCCGAGCTTCTGTTGCCGCAGTCGGTCCTGAACATGGTGTTCTCATGACCTTCTCCGCAAGCAAGCCAAACCAGTTTTTCGCCGCAGGCATGTTGCCCGGATGCGGTGCAACCAGCAAAGGGCAAAGCGCATGATGACGGCAACAAAGCCACTGGCAATGGGTGCCCTGATGGGGCTGATGATGCTCTGGATGCTGCACGGGCAGTTGACCGGGGACAGTTCCCTGTCCGGGACCGCATTGGCCGCTTTCATCGGCGTGCATGCGGCACTGGCCGCGGCACTCATCGCAGGCGCGCTGTTCGCGACCCGCCTGTCACCGCGCGTGCGGACATGGCTCGACCGTTTGCATCGCCCCTCATCGCGGCATCTCGGACTGATGCTGATGGGTGCAACCCTTTCTGCGGGCCTCGTTCACTTCTGGATACATGGGCCGATCTGAATGGACCTTTCCGCCATCAATCCCATCCTCCTGCTCGCCTCGTTGATGGTGGCCGCAACCCCGATCCTGCTCGCCGCTATCGGGGAGCTTGTCGTTGAACGCGCTGGCGTCCTGAACCTCGGCGTCGAAGGGATGATGATCACCGGGGCGGTCTGTGGGTTTATCGTGGCTGTCAATACAGCGTCCCCCTGGCTTGGGTTCATCGGCGCCGCTGTTGGGGGCGCGCTCCTGTCGCTTGTCTTTGGCGTCCTCACTCAATTTCTGCTCTCGAATCAAGTGGCCACCGGCCTCGCCCTTACTCTCTTTGGACTTGGCCTCAGTGCGCTGATGGGTCAGGGCTATATCGGCATCAAAGCCCCCGCCTTCCCCGACTGGCACATTCCCCTGCTGGGCGACATCCCCGTCATCGGCCCGATCATCTTTCAACATGACCCGATGGTCTATGTCGGGCTGATCATCGTGGCCGCCACATGGGCCTTCCTTAAATATTCCCGGGCGGGGCTGATCCTGCGGGCGGTGGGCGAAAACCACGAAGCCGCCCACGCGCTTGGCTATCACGTGATCCGCGTCCGCCTCCTTGCCATCATGTTCGGCGGGGCCTGCGCGGGGCTGGGCGGCGCTTACCTCAGCCTCGTCCGCGTGCCGCAATGGACCGAAGGGATGACGGCCGGTGCAGGCTGGATCGCCCTTGCCATCGTCGTCTTTGCCAGCTGGCGGCCCGGTCGCCTTTTGATCGGTGCCTATTTGTTCGGCGGTGTCACGGTGTTGCAGCTTAATCTGCAAGCCGCCGGTGTCGCCGTCCCGGTCGAATATCTTTCCATGACGCCCTATCTGGCCACCATCGCCGTTCTTGTTATTATGCGCGCAGGACGGGCGCCGGGGTCACTGGGCCAATCTTTCCATGCCTCACGCTAGGGGCGCTGCCAAACCACCAACAAGGGGATGAGTATGACAATCACGAGACTTCTGGCCGGGGCCACATTGGCGCTTGGCCTTGCTTCCGGGGCCATGGCCGACGGACATGAACCGACCACGGTCGGGTTCGTTTATGTCGGGCCAGTGGGCGACGGCGGCTGGACCTATGAACACGATCAGGGGCGGCTTGCAGTCGAAGAACATTTTGGGGATGCGGTTGAAACCGTCTTTGTCGAAAGCGTGCCAGAAGGGGCCGATGCGGAACGGGTCATGACCCAGATGGCGCTGCAGGGGGCCGATCTGATCTTTACCACGTCCTTTGGGTATATGGACCAGACGATCAACGTCGCCGAAAAATTCCCTGATGTGAAATTCGAACACGCGACCGGCTACAAACGCGCCGACAACGTATCGACCTATTCCGCCCGGTTCTATGAAGGGCGCGCGGTACAGGGCCACATCGCCGGTCACATGACCGAAAGCAACATCATCGGCTACATCGCGTCCTTCCCCATTCCAGAGGTCATCCGGGGCATCAACGCAGCCTATATCCACGCGAAAGAAGTGAACCCTGACGTCGAATTCAAGATCGTCTGGGCCTACACATGGTTCGACCCCGCGAAAGAGGCTGAAGCCGCCACCGTGCTGATCGAACAGGGCGCTGACGTGATCCTGCAGCACACGGATTCGACAGCGCCGCAGGCGGCTGCACAGCAAGCCGGCAATGTTGTCACCTTCGGGCAGGCCTCCGACATGGCTGAATTCGGGCCATTCCCCCGCGTGTCGTCCATCATCGACAACTGGGCGCCTTACTATATTGCTCGCACCCAGGCCGTGATTGATGGCACCTGGGAAAGCACGGACACATGGGATGGCATCGCCCCCGGCATGGTCGAAATCGGTGAAATCACCGATGCCGTGCCCGCCGAAGTGAAAGCCAGCGCCGAGGCCATGATCGAGGCGATGCGCTCTGGCGAATATCACCCGTTCACCGGCCCGCTGAACAAGCAGGACGGATCGGCCTGGCTGGCCGAAGGCGAGGTTGCTGATGATGGCACCTTGGCCGGCATGAGCTTCTACGTCGAAGGGCTGACTGGCGAAATCCCGCAGTAAAACATGACGAAAACCAACGGACAGGCCCCCAATATGCGGGGCCTGTTTGTGTTTCAGCCCCGTGAATGTTCGATTCGACGCAATGCCAATAATCTAATGCGCCGCCGGGCGACCTATGTTCATTTGGATGCAATTTTGACACAATTAAAATGATGTAACTTTTACCAGACAGTCAGCCTGTCAATCCTAATTCAGCCCATCGCGCCGGTATTCGCGAAAACCCGCCATCAACGAATTTGAGCTCCATTTTTGCATTTATTTCATACGCTTACACAACATGGCACTAGGTAATTTTTATCGGACCATCTGCCGTTAGGTCAATCTGATTGCGGAAAACAAGGAAGTGACCAACGCTCAATCGGAAAATCAAGCAATTAACGCATGCCTATTAAGCATGTCCTTTAGTAGATACAATTTTCTACCCCTGCGCCTCATTTTGTGCACAAATCAACGACAGATTGTGACGCAGCACGCACGGTATTGGCGCAGACAAAACCAAAAGTGCTTACAGTGACGAGTAGTTAAGTGTCTGGCCTGTATGCAGAACGAGTGAGTAAATGGAGAAAAGTATGACTTTTAAAGTCCCTGGAAAAACACGCAATATGGTGTCGGGGTTCGCGCTCTGCGCGGCCATGATGGCCCCCGCAGCAGTGAACGCGGCAGAAGTAACGTTGAAATCTGCCGACGGTACGGTGAACCTTGTGGGCGAGTTCATCGAATTCACAGACAACAACTATGTGATCCGCACCGGCCTTGGTGATCTGCGGATCTCGGCGTCTCGTGTCCGTTGCGAAGGCGACGCCTGCCCTGATTTCAGCGCCGTCGAAGCCGATGTGATCATTGCCGGTTCGGACACTGTGGGTTTGGGTGTGATGCCGCTTCTGATGTCCGGCTATGCCGCCTTTCTTGAGGCCGAGGCGACGGTCACATCAACCGGAACGCAGGGTGAAATCATTGCCGAACTGATCGGCGATGAAGGCTTTGGCGACCCGCTTGGCTCCTACCTTGTCAACTCCACGACATCCAGCGACGGTTTCCGCAAGCTGCTGGCACGCTCAACACAGGTTGGGATGTCATCGCGCCGCATCCGCCCGGCCGAAGCACGCGCCCTGCGCGATGATGGCGCTGGCAACATGATCAGCCCCGCAAATGAACATATCATCGCGGTCGACAGCCTTGTCGTTATCACCCATCCTGACAACCCGGTTGATACGCTGAGCACCGATCAACTGCGCGGCATCTATGCCGGTGAAATCACCAACTGGTCAGAGCTTGGCGGCAATGACGGGCCGATTTTGCTGATTGGCCGTCCAGAAGGCTCTGGTACACGCGGAGTATTCGAAAATCGTTTGTTCGGCGATGATGTCCCAGCGGCGCCAGCAAACAAATCTGTCGCCGTTGACAACAACGAGATGGCAGCACAGGTCAACGCCGATCCAAATGCCATCGGCTATGTCGGGTATGCGTTCCAGCGTGGCGCAAAGGCCATGACGCTGATCAACGAATGCGGCTTGACGATGGAACCCACGCCCTTCTCGGCACGGACGGAAGAATACGCGCTGCAGCGTTTCCTGTATCTCTATAATCGCGAGGATACGACCGATCAGGCGACCGCCGATTTTCTGGACTACGTGATTTCGGACGAGGCTGATGAGGTCATCGCCAAGGCCGGCTTTATTGATCTGGGCATTGACCGTCAGGCACAGCCGCTGGATGGCCAGCGGGCCGCCCAGTTGCTTGATCCGAATGTCGACGATTATGAAGGCGGGATCATGCGCGGAATGCTGTCCGAGATGGTGAATTATGATCGCCTGACGTCCACTTTCCGTTTCCGCACCGGGTCGTCCAAGCTTGACCCACGTGGCTTGCTGAACCTTGAACGTCTGGCCGACTATCTTGAAGACGAGCCCGAGGGGACAAAGGTATTGTTCGTGGGCTTTACCGACAGTGTCGGTGCCTTCGACAGCAACCGCGAACTGTCCATTGGCCGGGCAAATCAGGTGCTTGAGGCGATGCAGGATTTTGCCGGTGATCGCCTGACAGGCATCGAGATGGCAGCCACAGGTTATGGCGAAATTGCACCATCCGCCTGCAACACCTCCGAAACCGGACAGCGTATCAACCGGCGGGTTGAGGTTTGGATCCAGTCTGCCAACGGCTGACCAGGCACCGGGTGCCGCGTGCGGCACCCGGACCTCATTGCAGAGGATGCGAACCGCATCCGGACTTTCCGCCCAGCAGTGTTTTGGTCAGCGACGGCACCAGCCGCATCGCACAGCCCTCGCATTGCAAGCACCAAGGACATTGAGATGAAACAACATCGAAACAGAAAAACACCCGCACGGGCAAGATCAGTTGGCCGCAAGGCCATGGCCGTTACGCTGGCCATCGGCGTCGCCGTGATCACCCCCGGCACCGCTCAGGAGCTGACCGCAGAACAGCTCCAACAGGCGCAATTCCTCGAAGATATCGGGGCCAGCCAACGCATCGATTTTTCGGGCAAACTGCGCATGCTCAGCCAGCGCATCCCGGCTGCCGCCTGCAACTACGCTGAAGGGATCACCCCCGACAGTAGCGGTGCCATGCTGGATACGGCCTCCGCCGAATTCCAGCAGATCGTGAACGCCCTAGAATTCGGTGACGAAAGCCTCGGGATCGTCGGCGCTGAAGAGCGGCGCAAGACGCTTGTTGGCCTGCGCAAACTGCGCGAAAACTGGGACCCGATGTTTGCGACCGCTGATGCGATCCACAACGGCGAGAACTCGACAGAGGCCGTGACGACGATCGCCGATCAAAGCGTGCCGGTGCTCGACATCGCCAAGCTTCTGGTCAGCACGATATCGGAGGAATACTCCAACCCCGTCGCCCTCTTGCAGGCCGACGCGCTTGTGATCGACATCGCCGGCCGCCAACGGATGCTGTCGCAGCGCATGTCCAAGAATGTCTGCCTCATTGCTGCTGGCGTGAACGTTGACACCGCCATGTCAGAGCTGGCCAGCACGGCACAGCTTTTCGAAAACGCGCTGATTGCCTTGCAGAACGGCATGCCTGATGCGGGCGTCAAGGCCCCGCCGAATGCCGAAATTCAGGAAGGGCTGGATGTGGTGATGGATGACTGGAACGGGCTGAAACCCATCGTCACCCGTGTTCTCGCCGGCGAAACGCTCGACGACGAAACACGCGGCATCATGTTCAACGGCGCCAACCACATGACAGCGGATATGAACAAGGTGGTCGGCATGTATTCAGAGGCGTCCAAGCTCGGCCTATAGGCCGTCAGCCTCTGAGAAAGCCGTGCGGGTTCTCCATTCCCGTGCGGCTTTTTATGTATAGGGATTGAAAAAGGCGCGCCGTATCCTGGGCGCGCCTTCCTTGTCAGACAGCTTGCCTAGTGCTTGTGCTTGACGATCTCGCCTGACTTCAGACGACCGAAATAGCTGTTCATTTCGCGCTTCACGATCGGCATCAGGAAGTAGAGCGCGGTAATGTTCACCACAGCCATCGCAAAGATCATCGCGTCAGAGAAGTCGATGACCGCGCCCAACTTGGCCGCCGCACCGATCACGATGAACACGCAGAAGATCAGCTTGAACACCAGCTCCTTCGTCTTCCCTTCGCCGAACAGATAAGTCCAGGCCTTCAGGCCGTAATAGGACCAACTGATCATGGTCGAGAAGGCAAACAGGATCACCGCAATTGCAAGAACATAGGGGAACCAGCTGAACCCGGATGCAAAGGCCGCCGACGTCAACTGCACACCCGAACTGTCTGTTGCTGTCCGAATATAGCCCACGAGCGAAACAATGTCGGATACAGGTTTGCTAAACTCTTCCGGCAAAGGTTCGAGTGCGGCCTTGATTGCATCTAGATCAGTTGCGCCCTGGATTGTCGCAAGCGCATCCACCGGGAACCCCTCAACCGCTGCCGCTGCGGCTTGCACGTCGGAAATCGCGTATACCAAGTAGTTGCTTGTTACTGGATCAATTACCAATTGACCCGAGATGGTGATGACCAGCGCGGTCATCGTACAGATCACCACAGTATCGATGAAAGGCTCCAACAGGGAAACGACGCCTTCGGTGATCGGCTCTTTGGTGCGCACGGCAGAGTGTGCGATGGCCGCAGAACCCACGCCAGCCTCGTTCGAAAACGCCGCCCGCTTGAAGCCCTGGATCAATGCGCCGACAAAGCCGCCAGCAACACCCAGCCCAGTAAAGGCCCCGGCAAAGATCTGGCCGAACGCCCAGCCGATCTTGTCATAGTTCACCAACAGGATGATCAGCGCCACGATGACATACATAATGCCCATGAACGGCACGACTTTTTCGGTGACGCGGGCAATGGATTTGATCCCGCCCACGATCACCAGAAACACAATCACTGCAAAAACAAGGCCAGTGATCCATCCCGGATAATCACCCGTGATCCCCGAAATCTGCGCATGCGCCTGATTGGCCTGGAACATATTGCCCCCGCCCAGCGCACCAAGAATACAGAAGATCGAAAACAGGATGGCCAGGATACCACCACCCGGTAGGCCGCGTTCCTTGAATCCCTTGGTCATATAGTACATCGGGCCACCCGAAACGGTGCCATCAGGGTATTCGTTGCGGTATTTCACGCCCAGCGTACATTCGGTGAATTTCGACGCCATCCCTAATAGACCCGCAAGGATCATCCAGAACGTGGCACCCGGCCCGCCGATCCCGACAGCCACGGCAACACCAGCGATATTCCCCAGACCGACCGTTCCCGACAGCGCCGTCGCCAGCGCCTGAAAGTGGCTGACCTCACCCGCATCGTTCGGGTCGGAATAGTCACCCTTCACCAGCGATATGGCATGACCAAAGGCACGCAACTGGATCAGGCCAAAATAGATGGTGAACACCGATGCACCAATCACGAGCCACATCACGATCCACGGGAAATCGGTCCCCGGCAGGTTCATGAAGATCAGATTGACGAACCAGCCGGTCGAACCGGCGAACACCTCGTTGATGCGGTCATCGATTGATGCCTCCTGCGCGGCAGCCGCGACAGGTGACAAGGCGGCCATCAGGGCCGCAAGCGTAAATCTTTTCATTGTCTTTCCCCTCACGGAATGATTGTCACAGGGATCGACGCCGAAGCGACCAACCGGCCTGTCACACCACCAAAAACCCGTTCTTTCAGGCCACGTGCACCGACACGACCCACGATGATCTGTGCGGCACCATGCTCTTTGGCCAGATTGTCCAGTATTTCAGCCACGTCACCATGCTTGACCACGCCAACCACGGTGAACCCTTCGTCGGTTGTGGTCTTTACAGCGGGGTCCAAAACCCTGTTATGGGCCATGCTGATTTCTTCTTCACGACGCTTGTGGCGTTGTTCGTTTTCCTCCGGGGTCTGGAAAGAGAAGGGCGACCATTCGATCACGTAACACAGCACGATTGTGCAGTCCCCTGCGGCTTTCGCCCGTTCCTTGGCAAAGGCCAGCGCCCTTTCGCCCGCATCAGAGCCGTCGAGCCCGACGACATAAGTTGTCTTTGACATTGTTTAGTCCCTGTTGCTGTTTCGGGTCGTGTGTCGGACAAAGCCGACCAAAGCACCGGTTTCTGCCGACCGGTCTGGGGTCATCATACGCCAATGCAACCGGTATGGCGAAAAAACTTTCAAAACGGCAGTATTCCAGTCCAAATTACAAATCATTTATGGTTTTGCAGATCAAAACGCCTGCATTTACATCACAGGCAGTCGTTTGATCTTACACTCCCAGACCGGAAACAGCGATGTTATTCACCACTTTTGCAACTTTTAGACATGTTTTGCTGCATGAAAGACTATCCCAAGTTGCGCTCCAGAGACTGATTAGCGCTTCTGTCGCGCGGCGAAAGCAGCCTCGGCTTAACGCTTTTTACATGCCCCGGATGCTAGCCATTGACCGCCTGAACGACAGAAAACCCCGAATGATCACCTGGATGTCCATCATTGCAGCCATTGGTATGGCAACTGGCTTCGTCGGTCTGGCTTGGCTGATCGGGAAACGGGTAAAACGGCCTGCCGTGACAGCGCCGGTGACTGACGGCGGCCCGACTGATCTGGAACGGTTTTATCCGGTCATCGCCATCGACCATGCCAGCGACGGCATCCTGATCATGAGCATGAACGGGATCATCCTTTGGATGAACCCTGCCTATTGCCGGATCATGGGATACCAGTCGCATGAGATGCTTGGGCGCAACCCGCTCAGCTTTGCGTTGCCGCCCGAAGAAACCCCGGACGCCGAATTCGTGCGCAACTTCCGCTTTGTGCCGGAAGCATATGAAAAAAGTGGACTGCAACTCTATCGCAATGTTCGCAAAAATGGGGAGCTGTTCTGGAACCAGATCAGCGTATCCTTTCACACGACCGATCAGAACCAGCAATATGCCGTTCTGGTCTGCCGGGATGTCACCACCAATATCGAAAAGGAACAGGCGCTTGAGGCGGCAAGCCGGGAACTGGCCTATATCGCGGCACATGATGATCTGACGGGCGCTGCCAACCGGGCAGAGCTGTCCCGGTTCGTCGAGGCCGCTCTCACCACCGCGCAGGACACCGATAGCAAGATCGGGTTGCTGCATATCGACCTCGATAAATTCAAGCAAATCAACGACACCTACGGCCATCCTGCGGGCGATGCGGTTCTTGTCGCAACGGCCGAACGGCTGCGGGCGGAAATCCGTGACACTGATCTGGTTGCGCGCATGGGCGGGGATGAATTCGTGGTGGTGTGCACCGGCCTGCAGACCTTGACTGACCTTAGAAATGTCGGGAAAGCCCTGATCAAAGCGGTGACCAAGCCAATCCCATGGCAGAACAGCACGCTGAACTTCGGTGCCAGTATCGGCGCGGCCCTGTCAAACGACACGATCAAATCCGCCAATGACATGCTGATCCAATCCGACTTTGCGCTTTATGACGTCAAACGAACCGGGCGCGGGCGTGTGGCCACCTATAATGCCGACCTTCACCGCCGCTATACACAAGCCGCAGCGCGCGAGACCGCGCTGGTTCAGGCGATCCGCGACAGGGCGCTGACATTCTACTTTCACCCTGTTGTGGCCCCGCAGCCGGGTGTTGTGCGCGGGCTTGAAACCCTGGTCCGGTGGGAGCATCCGACCGAGGGGCTGATGCCGCCGGACATATTGCTGCCGCTGGCGCAGTCGCTTGGCCTGATGGCCGATCTCGACTTTCTGGCCATGAACGCCGCCCTCGATATGAAAACGCGCCTGAATGCTGCCGGTCATGCCGACGTGCTGGTCAGCTTCAACACCTCGCCCGAGGTCCTGTCGCATCCGGACTTCTGCCAGAAACTGCTGTCCGGTCTCGCCTTTCGGGACCTGACCCCCGATGATGTCATCGTCGAAGTGCTGGAAACCGTCGTGTTCGAAAACCAGGGCGGTGCCACACCATTCACCCGGATCGTGGCGGATCTGAATGACGCCGGCATCTTCACCGTGCTGGATGATTTCGGCAGCGGCAATGCCGGGATTGCCCAACTCGCCAAACTGGCCATCAAGGGCGTCAAGTTCGACAAATCCATCGGCATGAGCATCCTGACGGACCAGACCATGGAAGTGGTCTACAAAACGCTGGTCGGGCTGTGCAACGAACTGGACCTGCGCATGGTCACTGAAGGGGTCGAAACCGAAGCACAGGCAGATCGCCTGCGCGAACTGGGCTGCACCAATATTCAGGGCTTTCTGGTCGCCAAACCCCTGCCCGCCGACGCCATGCTGCGGTGGCTTGACCACTACACCGCTTCTGCGATTGCCCCTGACGACGCCCCCCGCTATCTAAAGGCCAATTGAACCACTCGCGGAGCGTCCCCAATGGCCAGCAATCAATTCGTCTATTTCATGGATGGCGTGTCCAAAACCTATCCCGGCGGCAAAAAGGTGTTCGAAAACATCCGCCTGAACTTTCTGCCCGGGGTCAAGATCGGCGTGGTCGGCGTGAACGGCACAGGTAAATCCACCCTGATGCGGATTATGGCGGGGCAAGATAAGGAATTCCAAGGCGAGGCTTGGGCGGCCGAAGGCGCGCGCGTCGGCTACCTGCCACAGGAACCCGAACTCGACCCGAACCTGACCGTCCGTGAAAACGTCATGCTGGGTGTGGCCGACAAAAAGGCGATCCTGGATCGCTATAACGAAGTCGCCATGAACTATTCCGAAGAAACCGCCGACGAAATGGCCCAGCTGCAGGATGAGATCGACAGCCAGAACCTCTGGGACCTCGACGCACAGATCGATATCAGCATGGAGGCGCTGCGCTGCCCCCCCGACGACGCCGATGTGACCACCCTGTCAGGCGGTGAAAAACGCCGCGTCGCGCTTTGCAAACTGCTGCTCGATGCGCCCGACATGCTGCTCCTCGACGAACCGACCAACCACCTTGACGCGGAAACCATCGCCTGGCTGCAGCAACACCTGATCGAATACAAGGGCACGATCCTGATCGTCACCCACGACCGGTATTTCCTAGATGCGATCACCGGCTGGATCCTCGAACTCGACCGCGGGTCGGGCATCCCCCACGAAGGCAACTATTCCAGCTGGCTCGAAGCCAAGGCAAAGCGTCTGGAACGCGAAGCGAAGGATGACAAATCCAAACAGCGCACCCTCGCCCGCGAACTGGAATGGATGCGGCAGGGCGCGAAGGCGCGGCAGGCCAAATCCAAGGCCCGGATCGCGTCCTACAACGAGCTCGCCAACCAGTCCGAGCGGGAAAAAATGGGCCGCGCCCAGATCATCATCCCCAACGGCCCCCGGCTCGGCTCCAAGGTAATCGAAGTCAACGGGATGAAGAAACACATGGGCGACAAGCTCCTGATCGAAGACCTGTCCTTCGACCTGCCCCCCGGCGGCATCGTCGGCGTGATCGGGCCAAACGGGGCAGGTAAATCCACGCTCTTTTCCATGCTCACAGGTCAGGCCGAACCTGATGAGGGCACCGTAGAATACGGCGATACCGTCAAATTGTCCTATGTGGATCAGTCGCGCGATGCGCTGAACCCGGACGCCACCGTGTGGGAAGAAATCACCGGTGGCGCGGAAATCATCCCGCTTGGCGACGCGCAGATGAACTCGCGCGCCTACTGCTCCGCCTTCAACTTCAAAGGCGGCGACCAGCAGAAGAAAGTCGGGCTGCTGTCAGGTGGTGAACGTAACCGTGTCCACATGGCGAAGCTGCTGAAATCCGGCGGCAACGTCCTGCTCCTTGACGAACCGACGAACGATCTGGACGTCGAAACGCTGCGCGCGCTCGAAGACGCGCTGGTCAGCTTTGCGGGCTGCGCCGTGGTCATCAGCCACGACCGGTTCTTCCTCGACCGGATCTGCACCCATATCCTCGCCTTCGAAGGGGATGCCTATGTGGAATGGTTCCAGGGCGCGTTCACCGATTACGAAGAAGACAAGAAACGCAGGCTCGGCGCCGACGCGCTGGAACCCAAACGGATGAAGCACAAGAAATTCGTGCGGTAGAAACCTAAAAGTAAGGTGGGGTGAAACCCCACCCTACCCCGCAAGCCGACCCAACCGCCGCTCGCGATGGATGGATGAAAACGGCCAATCCTCGGGCTTGGCCACCAATCCATGCCTGACCGGATCATGCATGCAATAGGCAAGATGCGCCCGATAATCCGCCTCATCACGAATATGATGTTCCCAAAACCGACGCTGCCAAACCCCCACATCACCTTTCCTGACCTTTGATGCCGACCGTAGGGTGGGGTTCCACCCCACCTTTGCCTTCAACGATCGCGAAAACCGGGACTTTATCGCGCCCCACCGCATGCCATACGCACGATCTCCTGCCGGCAGCGTCCAGATCGCATGCATATGATCCGGCAAAACCACCCAGGCATCGACGGTCACGGGGTGGTCCTGCAGCGTCTGTTTGACCGACTGACGCAAACGGCCCATCTCATCCACCAGAAGTGTACTGCCCCTTTGCGCCAGGGCGACGGTGAAAAAGACGGTGGCACCCGTCAACTTGGGTCTGCGATAACACGACATGGGGCCATTGCGCCGGAAAATGGTTAAGGCACCGTCAACCGGACACCGGGGCATGCCTGCTATCGCAATTGTTCACCAGCACAGGACAATCCTGCGATTCGTGGCATGACCCTACGTCAGATGAACAGCCGTTCATCATATCTGCGCGAAATCTGCGCAAATTCCCCTCATTTTTGCCACCTTCTGGCAGCTAGATGAAATCAAGCGAAGATGAAGGACGGACAAATGGCTGTAGTTGCAATGATGTTGGGAAGTATCGCGGCGCTGATGACGACGCTGATCTTTCACCTGCTCATCGGCCTGAACCTGGGTCAGGCGGTCACCGTCTATTTCGGCACCGGCTTCATGACCATCGCGCTTGCCATCGCCGTGGCCCGTATATCGTTCAGCGCAGCCAAGCCTGCGCGCATCGCCGACTGACGGCTACGCCACCCCAGATCCGAACCCAATCGCTGGTTTGCCTTCCGCGCGCCGTGCATCATCCTTGTCATTGAGCATTTTCATCCGCGCATAGACCGCCTCTTCCACCCGCAAAGCCTCACCGATTTTCATATTGGCCCATAGCGCCAATATCCGACTGATCCGCGCCTGATATCCCGGCCCCATCGCGCGATAGAATTTCGCGACGCTGTCATCCAGCCGCAACGTGATCTTTGTCTTGGGTTCTTCCACATCCAGATCATGTTCCAGCGTGTGCCAGGCCAATGGCACCTTGTCGCGCAGCTCCAGCGACAGATCGCTGTTTTCCAGTGTTTCCTGCTGCAGGAATCGGATCATCCCCTGACGGGCAATGCGGTCGGCTTTGGACATACGGGGCATGGGCGTCTCCTTTTGACACCATCCTGCATCCTGCGGGTTAAGGGGGTCCCAAGCGACCGTCCGTTGGGGTCCGACGTTTTGCCGACGCAAATCCGACGCGATGCCGACCGCGCTTTTTCACAGCATATGAAGCCGGTTCTGTTTCAGAAGATTGATCAACACATCCTTGGCGCCGGCCCGGTGTGTGGCATGAATTTCGCGCGCCCGCGCCGCATCGCCTGCCCGGATCGCGTCGACCACATCGCGGTGATCCTTGTTCGATTGCAATGGCAGGGGCCTCATATGCAGCGTCACCGATTTGGCCCGCCGGACCTGATCGGCCATGCGCGCGACAATCGCCATAACCCGCGAATTGCCGCCCAGCCGGACCAGTTCGGTATGGAACCGGTCATCCGCTTCGGCCCAGGCGTCGCGGTCTTCGGCGGCAAGGGCCGTTTCCATATCTTCAATCGTTTTTTCCATCGTTTTCAAGTCTTTGACGCTATAGCCCTGCCCGGCCGCATCGGCGGCGGCCATGCTTTCCAGCTCGGTCAGCACGTCATAGATTTCTTCCATATCGCGCACGGAAATCGGCAGGATGCGCACCCCCTTGCGCGCCCGCACCTCTAACAGTCCCTGCCCTTCCAGCGTCAGCGCCGCCTCTCGTACCGGTGTGCGCGACATCCCCAGTCGCGTGGCCAGTTCGCTTTCCAGATGGTCGGACCCGGCGGGCAACTCTCCCGAAAAGATCAGTTTTCGCAGTTCTTCGACGGCGATGGCAGAGTTGCTTTTGGATTTAGTCGGGTTCGGGGCCATGATCGTCGAGCTCCACTTTCCTGTGTGTCATGTCTGACCGATAAATTGCCTCCTCGATCTTGATGACACTCAGATACTCGGACGCGGTATTCTCAAACTCTTGTCCGTCCAGAAGGCCTGAAATCACGTGTAATTGCAAGGCATGCGTACAGTCTCCGCCAAATCCGTCATGTGTGTCGGGGGCCAGAAGTATCTGTTCCTCCTGTGTGCCGAAGCAGCGCAGGATGACCGCACCGTCGCCCCCAAGGGTCAATGTGCCCTTTGTCCCCTCAAACAAGCCGTCGCCCATTGTGCGCCGCGTGTTGTCAGCCCTGTGGTCCAGACAGCGGTTGCCATCCAAGAGGGCCCGCGCGCCCGTGGGGAAATCGAAGATGACATAGCCTGCGTCCTCTCCGGCGATGGACGGGTTGATCCGGCGCAGGTCGGCATAGACGTGGCTGGGTTCGCCCAACAGATAGCTGAACGTGTCGATGTAGTGAACGCCGGTTTCGTGGATCAGGAACCGCTGCATGTCACGAAAGGAGGGCTGACGATCCAGATAGGCATCGGCCCCCTGCCCATCGCCGGGGCGCAGGCGGAAGGTCACTTGCAACACATCGCCGATTGTCCCGGCCTCCAGGGCCTGCCGGATACAACGAAACCACGGTTGAAACCGGAAATTTTCATGAACAATCAACGGAATGCCAGCCGCTCGCGCAAGACTAGTCATCGTCCGCGCCTCGTCCAGATCGCGACAAAAAGGTTTCTGGCAGATAATCGCCCGGGCCCCGGCCGCAAGCCCCGCGCGGATCGTATCCACATGCTCCTGTGGCGGCAATATGATGTCCAGAATGTCCGGTCTGACCTCTGCCAGCATGGTTTGCAGATCGTCAAAGGTTGGGGCGCCCGTCGCCGCGGCCTTGGCCAGATCATGATCGCAGACGCCGACCAAGGTCGCGCGCGGCATCCGTTTCCAACTGCCAATATGGAACCGGCTGAAATAGCCCGCCCCGACACAGGCAACCCGCAAGGTCATGTATCCAGCATCGCGCACACGGCATCTGCTGCATCGGCCGTGCTGGCGGCCCCGCCAAAGTCCGGTGTCAGGCTTTCGCCCTTTCGCATCACAGACTCAACCGCGTCGCGCAGCCTGACACCATCATGGGTGAGCGCGGCCACGTCATGCCGCTCGCCCAGCCATTCCAGCATCATCCCGGCAGACAGAATCATGGCCATCGGGTTGGCCATGCCCTGACCGGCGATATCCGGGGCAGAGCCGTGGCACGGCTGGAACACCGCGTGGTCCAACCCGATATCGGCAGAGGGTGCCATGCCCAGCCCACCCATCAGGCCTGCCCCGAGATCGGACAAGATATCCCCAAACATGTTTTCGGTGACGAGCACATCGAAATCCCAGGGTTTCTGCACCATCCAGAGAGCGGTCGCATCCACATAGGCGTGATCGGCAATGAGTTCCGGAAAGTCCTTGGCCTCTTCATCAAAGATGCCGCGAAAAAATGCGAAGGCACGGAACACATTGGCCTTGTCCACACAGGTGACGCGGCCCCGCCCGCGACCTTGTGTCTTGCGCCCTTGGGCCAGTTCAAATGCAAATCGAAACAACTTTTCCGAGGTGGCGCGCGTGATCCGCAATGTCTCGCGCGCGTCGTCCTCTGTCACCTCGCCAGTACCTTGCGAGTAGAACAATCCTTCGGTGCTTTCGCGGATCAGTACAAAATCAATCTCGCGCCCTTCCGGCAGTTTCAACGGCGTATGCTGACCAGGCACGACCCGAACCGGGCGGACCCCGGCAAAGAGGTCAAAGGCCTTGCGCAAATCAATCTGCGGCGAAATCTCGGTGCCGTCTTGGTATCGCACATCCGGCAATCCCATGGCCGACAGCAGGATCGCATCAGCCGCACGGGCAGCCTCAAGCGATTTGATAGGCAGGCTTTCACCGGTTTGCGCATAGTGGGCGGCCCCGGCAGGCAGCGTTTCAAACAGGAGATCATAGTCAGGCGATGCGGCAGATAAATGCTGCAATATCCCGACTGTCGGCTTCATGATTTCGGGCCCGATCCCGTCGCCATCAAAGACTGCGATGCGAAATGTCTGCGTCATGATCCACCCTGCTGGTTACTCAAATATTGACAATGCATACATTAGTGAATACGCAGAGATATGCAACGAGTAAAGCCTATCCATTGGGAGGATAAAAATGAAAGCGATTATTGCAAGCGCCGCTGCGGCGTTGACGTTTCTGTCAGCGACAGCGCAAGCACAGGAATACCCTTTTCGGGACATCACGACCGCCGTGGTCTGGGGCGCTGGCGGGGGGACTGACAGCATCAACCGGATGATCATGGCCGAGATGGAAAAGCATCTACCTGTCAGCATCAATGTGATCAACCAAACCGGCGGCGTAGCCGGGTCCAATGGCATGGTTTACGTGCAAAATCAGCCCGATGACGGCTATACGCTTGTGGGATTGTCGGAATCCAATGTGACCGCCGCGGTTCAGGGCGGCTGGGATCAGAAATTTGATTTCTGGTATCCGTTTATTGTGGGTGGTTCGCCCGACCTGATCTCGGTTCCCGCTGACAGCCCTTACAACACATTGGAAGAACTGGTTGATGCCGCCAAGGCCGCGCCGGGGACGATCCCGGCAGCCGCGTCCGGGGCAGGCTCAATCCACCATCTGAACCTGCTGGCGATCGAAAACGGGGCCGGTGCCACATTCAAATTCATCCCCTACGAAGGTTCCGCCGCCGGGCAGGAGGCTGCCATGGCTGGTGAGGTTGCATTGGTGGTGACGTCCCTTGCCGAACAGGCCCCGCTGATCGAAGGGGGCAAGTTGAAGCCATTGGCGATGCTGACCCCCGATGCGGCTGAATTCAACGGCAGCACCATTCCATCAGCCTTCGACATCTATGACGGTCTGGACCAGTACCTGCCGCTGAAACAGGCGATTGGCTTTGCCGTGCATGAATCCGCCAGTGACGAGGTGAAGGCAGCGCTGACGGACGCCTTCGACAAGGCCATTGCATCTGACACCGTTGCCGCATGGGCCGCCGCTAACAACTACGATGTGGGCGGGCAATCCGGTGAAGAAGCGCAGGCCCTGTTCAGCAAGCTGGAATCGACATTCGCCTATACCTTGCAGGAACTTGGCGCGACCTCGGTCGATCCGATGTCGCTTGGCATTGAAAAACCCTGAGGCCACTCAGCAAGACCAAAGAGGGCGTCAGGCAGGCGCCCCTTCACCTGTCTGGGGGAGAGGCCGATGAACGACGACGAAAAGGCAGTTTTGCGCGCACGCGACTTCTGGGGCGGGCTTTGCCTGCTGGTGACCTCCCTTTTCTTTTTGTGGAAAACCAGTGCGATCCCACTGTTTGGCGAAAACCGCGCCGGGGTCAGAGGGGCGGACTGGTATAACTCTGCCGCCATTGTACCCTTAGGTATCTGGACGGCCATGCTTGTGCTGTCGCTGATCCTGTTGGCGATTGCCGTCCGCGATGGCGGGGCGAGGCGGGCAATGACCGCTGCAGGTATCGGGTGGGACCGGACTGAGGCGATCCGCATCGCGACCATCGCTGTCATTCTGGTGTTTTATATCTTTGCCATGGTCCCGCGTATCGATTTCATCATCTGTAGCGGCTGCCTGATCACGGCGCTGATCTTTGGTTATCACGGCGGTCATGTCGACCGGATGCTGACCGCAGCCGGGGCGTTTGTGCTCGGCGGGCTTTATCCGCTGATCATGCATTTCCCCCAATCGGAATGGAACAGCCCGCACGATGATGATTGGGTCGTGCTGGGCGTCTGGGTCGCTTTGACGCTTTGGGCGTTGATCAAGGGCCGGGGCCGCGTAGCCCGCGCCATGCCCTGGATCGCCGTGATCGTGCCCCTTGTGCTGGTTTGCGCGATGGCCTTTGGGTTTCGTCAGAACGTACCCAATCGCGGCGGGCTGATATTTTCCCAGATCGAATATCACTACTACGTCAATATCAGACCACTGTGGCGCAACTGATGGAGTTCGCGCTGACCCAACTGGCCGGTTTCGGCGGTGCATTTTGGGACCTGATCACGGACCCGGTCGCCTATGTCTACATTGTTGTGTCCGTGTTTCTGGGCATCGTCTTTGGTGCCTTGCCCGGCCTGACGGCGACGCTCGCTGTTACCATCCTGACCGGGTTTTTCGGCAACAAGATCCCGCTGGATTATTCGCTGATCGCGCTTTTGGGGGCGTATGTCGGGGCGATTTATGGCGGGTCTTATCCGTCTATCCTGCTGAATATCCCGGGCACGGCAGCCAGCGCTGCAACCGCAATGGACGGGCATCCACTGGCCAAGGCTGGACGCGGCGCCGAAGCGTTGGGTCTGACCACCACCGCCAGCTTTATCGGGACGCTGATCGGGACCTTCGCTTTGCTGATCTTTGTCTGGCTTTTGCTGCTGATCAGCCAGTCCATCGCCAGCCCGGAAAAGGCGTTGCTGGCGCTGTTTGGTATTCTGCTGTCGGGGACGTTGATGAGCGAAGATATCGTCGTCAAAGGCTGGATCGCGGGGCTAGCGGGTTTGGCCATGGCGATGGTGGGTCTTGATCCGCTATTGTCAGAGCCGCGTTATACCTTTGGCTGGTCTTACCTTTTTTCGGGGTTTCAGGTGGTGCCCGTGCTGATGGGAGCCTTTGCGGTGCCCCAGATCATCGACGGTTTGCGGCACATGGATATGGGCCAGATCATCAGCCTGAAGGGGCGCATTCTGCCGAACCTGCCGGTGATACGCCGACATATGCCCACAATCGCACGTTCAGGCGTCATCGGCACCGGTGTCGGCGCCTTGCCCGGTGTTGGCGAGGATGTGGCAGGCTGGGTCAGTTACGGGGTCGGCAAATCCGTCAGTTCAGATGGCAAGAATTTCGGCAAAGGATCAATGGAAGGACTACTGAGCTCTGAGACTGCCAACAACGCTTGTATCGGCGGCGCACTGATCCCGCTTTTGGTTCTCGGCATCCCCGGTTCACCCCCCGCGGCGGCGCTGATGGGGGCGTTCAAGCTTAACAACATCATCCCGGGGCCCACCATTGACCCGGCCATTATTCTGCGGGTGGTGGCAATCATGGTTCTGGCCTCTTTCACCATGTTCCTGATGGGGCTGTTTACGGCCAGGATATTCATTCAGATCCTGCGCATCCCGCAAACCGTGTTCTTGCCTGTCGTCATGGTGCTGACGACAATCGGATCGTTCAGCGTGGGCGGCGGGATTAATGATCTTTATCTGATGCTGGGGGTTGGGGCCGTCGCCTATTTCATGAACCTGATGAAATATCCGATTGCACCGCTGGTCATCGGCGTCATTCTTGGCGGTTTGTTTGATGAAACCTTCCGCCGGTCGTTGCTCTTGTCAGATGGTGATCTTTCGGTTTTTGTCAGCAGACCAGGTGCTGCGATCCTGCTGACGTTGAATATAGCTTTGACTTTGAGCCAAGCACCCGTTGTCAAAAGAGGATTTGCAAAAATAAGGGGGACGTAATGTATGCTGTCTGTGTGATGCTGCGGCTGAAACCCGGCAAGCAAGAGGAGTTCATGCCCATGATGCTGAAGAATGCGAAGACCTCCTTGCGGACAGAGCCGGATTGTCACCGTTTCGATGTCGCCACCGACAGCGCCGATCCCGATGCTGTCTTTCTTTACGAGCTTTACACCGACCGGGCCGGGTTTGACGCCCATCTGGCCAGCGAACATTTCCTAATCTTCGACGCCGCCAGCGCGCCGCTACTTGCCGATAAAACTGTGGTGACTTTTGATACGGTGATGTCATGAGCGATTGGGAGGTCCACGCGGTCAAATATGCCGACCGAAATGCGCGAACCCGGGCCGATAGTTTTATCTTTGACGACAATCACGATGCCCCCCATCCGATGGATTATTTCATGTGGGTGCTGCGGCGCGACAAACAGGTGATTCTTGTCGATACCGGCTATGACGATGCCGAGGCAGCTGATCGTGACCGCCCCATTCGCATGGACCCGGCAGACGCACTGGCGCCGCTGGGCCTGACACCAGACGATATCACCACCGTGATCGTGACCCATTTGCATTATGATCATGCGGGCGGATTGCATCTGTTTCCCAATGCAACCCTGCATATGCAAGCCGCTGAAATGGCCTATGCCACCGGCCCCTGCATGTGTCACGACACGCTGCGGATGCCGTTCACCGCAGGCCATGTCTGCGAGGCCGTCAAACGGCTTTATTCCGGCAAACTGGTCTTTCATGATGGCGAGGCTGAGGTGGCTGATGGCGTCACGGTGCATTGCATCGGCGGTCATTCACGCGGCCTGCAATGCGTGCGGGTCAGGACAGTCGCAGGCTGGCTGGTGCTGGCGTCTGACGCCGCGCATTACTATGAAAACTTTGTCGCGCGAAAACCGTTTCCGATTGTCGTGGACCTGCAGGACATGCTGGACGGGTTTGACACGTTGCACCGCCTCGCCTCTGCCCCGACCCTGATTGTTCCGGGGCATGACCCGCTGGTGCGGCGGTATTTTCCGTCAGACATCGCAGACCATATCACCCGGTTGGATCATGGGCCGAAACCGGCGACCTGAACCCATCCGTTTCGGGTGAGTCTTCTCACGAAACCGTGATTTGAAGGGGCGGCGATCCCTTGACAGTGGGTCGCCGGGACCATCAAAGCCAAGTTCGGTCACGCATTTTTAATAATATATTCAATGATTTAATTCTACCTTCATTAATACTAAGATTTTAGTTTGACAAACCCGCTCAATCGGACCCAAGGTAAGGCAGTCGGCAAAAACCGGCTCACATAATCTCAAGGGAGGAGACAAGATGCGTAAGTATCTGCTCTCCGCAGTCGCGGTCTCTGCCGTGTTTGCGGGGTCCAATTTCGCTGTGGCCGACGAAGCCGCAGCACAGCGTTGGATTGATCAGGAATTCCAGCCATCCACATTATCGAAAGATGAACAGCTGGCTGAAATGCAGTGGTTCATTCAGGCCGCCGAGCCCTATGCCGGTATGGAAATCAACGTCCTGTCGGAAGGCATTCCAACCCATTCCTACGAAAGCGAAGTGCTGACGCGCGCGTTCGAGGAAATCACGGGCATCAAGGTCAACCACCAGATCCTGGGCGAAGGTGAAGTCGTTCAGGCGGTCCAGACCCAGATGCAGACCAACCGGAACCTTTATGATGGTTACGTCAATGACAGTGACCTGATCGGCACCCATTCGCGTCTGCAGCAGGCCTATAACCTGACCGAGATGATGGGCGGCGACTGGGCCGACACCACATCACCAACACTGGACCTTGACGACTTCATGGGCATCCAGTTCACCACCGGTCCGGATGGCAACCTCTATCAGTTGCCGGATCAGCAATTCGCCAACCTTTACTGGTTCCGCAAGGACTGGTTCGACCGCGAAGACCTTAAGGAACAGTTCCAGGCAAAGTACGGCTATGAGCTGGGCGTGCCGGTCAACTGGTCCGCTTACGAGGACATCGCCGAGTTCTTCAGCAACGACGTGCAGGAGATCGACGGTGTGCGCATCTATGGCCACATGGATTACGGCAAGCGTGCGCCTGATCTGGGCTGGCGGATGACCGATGCGTGGCTGTCCATGGCTGGTGCTGGGTCCGTAGGTGAGCCTAATGGCATACCCATCGATGAATGGGGCATCCGGATGGAAGCTGGGACCTGTAACCCTGTCGGCGCATCAGTGTCGCGCGGTGGTGCGGCCAATGGCCCAGCGGCGGTTTATGCGATCCGCAAATGGGACGAATGGTTGCGCAACTATGCTCCTCCCGCCGCGGCAAGCTATGACTTCTACCAGTCACTGCCTGCGCTAGCGCAAGGCAACGTGGCCCAGCAGATTTTCTGGTACACCGCCTTTACCGCCGACATGGTTGCCCCGCAGTCCGCGGGTAACAATACGGTGGACGCCGATGGCAATCCGCTGTGGCGCATGGCCCCTTCCCCGCACGGTCCGTACTGGGAAGAAGGTCAGAAGGTCGGGTATCAGGACGTGGGGTCCTGGACCTTCCTGACATCCACACCGGCTGACCGTGCGCAGGCCGCCTGGCTTTATGCCCAGTTCGTGACGTCCAAAACTGTTGATGTGAAGAAGTCCCATGTGGGTCTGACCTTTATCCGCGACAGTTCGGTCAATCATGAATCCTTCACCGAACGCGCACCGCAACTGGGTGGTCTGGTAGAATTCTACCGCTCACCTGATCGGGTTGCTTGGTCACCGACGGGCATCAACGTGCCTGATTATCCGAAGCTGGCCCAAATCTGGTGGCAGCAGATCGGTGACGTGAACTCTGGCGCGTTCACACCGCAGGAAGCCATGGATCGTCTGGCCGAAGAGATGGACATCACCATGGCCCGGATGCAGCAGGCCGATGAGGCAGCGAATGTCTATGGCGGCTGTGGCCCGCGCCTGAATGAAGAGCGTGACGCGGAATACTGGTTCGCCAATGGCGGTGCCAAGCCACCGCTGGAGAACGAGAAGCCGCAGGGCGAGACTGTCAACTATGACGAACTCGTCGCCCGCTGGGCTTCTGAATAAGCTCCCTGTCGGGTGCCGCCTTCGGGTGGCGCCGACACCGGTCGGGGCGTCCGCGCCCCGGCCATTACCAAAGGGCATGTCATGACCATCACACTCAATAAAATCACCAAAGTGGTCGCCGGGCAGACCCATATCAAACCCACATCGCTGACGTTTCAGACCGGGCATTTCAACGTGCTCTTGGGCGAAACCGGCGCGGGAAAGACATCCCTGATCAAGCTGATGGCAGGCTTGGATCCAATCGCCGCTGGCACGATTGAGATGGATGGTCAGGACGTCACCAAGCTGAGCACGCAGAAGCGGAATATCAGCCTGGTCCACCAGTTTTTTGTCAACTACCCCCATATGACGGTTTTCGACAACATTGCCTCCCCCCTGAAGGTTGCAGGCATGGCGAAATCCGAAATTCAGGGCCGCGTGGAAGAGGCTGCGGATATCCTGCAACTGCGCCCCATGCTGCATCGCCGCCCGCATGAATTGTCCGGCGGGCAGCAGCAGCGCACTGCATTGGCCCGCGCGATTGCAAAGGAAAGCCGGGCGGTGTTTCTGGATGAGCCGCTGGCAAATCTTGATTATAAATTGCGCGAGGAATTGCGCGAACAGCTGCCGGAACTTTTCGCGGGGCGTGGGGCCGTGGTGGTTTATGCCACGTCGGAACCGGAGGAGGCGCTGCTGCTAGGCGGGTCCACCGCGCTGATGGATGACGGGAATGTCGCACAATTCGGCCCCACCGCCGAGATTTATCGCAAGCCGCAGACGCTGACAGCGGCCAAGGTGTTTTCAGATCCGCCGATCAACGTCGCCAAGGTCACCAAAATGGGTAGCACGCTAATCATGGGCAACAGCGCGCGCTGGGATTCCGCCAAGATGAAGGATGCGCCTGACGGCGACTATCAAATCGCGGTCCGGCCGCATCATGTGACGCCCAAACCCAGCCCCGCGAACACCGTCAAACTGAACGGTCGCGTGCTGGTCACAGAGCTCAGTGGGTCGGAAAGCAGCGCCCACTTCGCCATGCCGGATGCTGATTGGGTATCCTTGTCGCATGGTGTGCATCCATATCAGGTGGGCGAGGATCACCCTTTCTACCTCGACCCGTCCGCATGCATGCTGTTCGCTGAAGATGGCCAAGTCGTTGCCGGAGGTGCCGTCTGATGGCCAAGATCACGCTCTCTGACCTCAAGCACAGCTATTACGACAACCCCAAAGGACCGGATGATTATGCGCTCAAGGAAATTGATCTGGAATGGTCTGATGGCGGCGCCTACGCCCTGCTAGGCCCGTCCGGCTGCGGCAAATCCACACTGTTGAACATCATTTCGGGGCTGCTGACGCCGTCGAACGGCAAGATCCTGTTTGATGACAAGGATGTCACCCACCTGCCCCCCAACCAGCGCAACATCGCGCAGGTGTTCCAGTTCCCCGTGATCTACGACACCATGACGGTTTTCGATAACCTCGCCTTTCCTCTGCGGAATCGCGGGGTGGACGAGACGACAGTGAACACCCGCGTCATGGCGATTGCCGAGATGCTGGAAGTTACCGACATGATGGGCAAAAAAGCCGCAGGCCTGTCGCCCGATAACAAGCAAAAGATCAGTATGGGCCGTGGTCTGGTCCGTGACGACGTGAATGTCGTCATGTTTGACGAACCACTCACCGTCATTGACCCGCATCTGAAGTGGAAGCTGCGGTCCAAGCTGAAAGAGCTCCACCAAAAGGTGCGCGCGACGATGATCTACGTCACGCATGACCAGACCGAGGCTCTGACATTCGCCGATCAGGTCGTCGTCATGCAGGACGGTGAGATCGTGCAGATTGGCACGCCGGTGGAGCTCTTTGAACGTCCGGCGCACACGTTTGTGGGCCATTTCATCGGCTCACCGGGGATGAATGTGCTGCCTTGCGAGGTCCGCGATGGCGGGGCGTTCTTTGAGAACACGCTGATCACGCTGGAAGGCGAGATTGAACAGGGGACCGGCACGGCGCAGATCGGCGTGCGGCCGGAGTTCGTCACACTGGGCGATCACGGCTTGCCTGCATTTGTGCACAAGGTGTCCGATGTCGGCCGGCACGCGGTGGTCGAGGCAAAGGTCGGCCATGAAACTGTGAAAGCGATTATCGAGGGCGAAGCACCGCTACAGGGGGCCGCCACACATCTGTCATTCGATCCCAGCAAGACGCGGCTTTACCGCGATGGCTGGATCGCGACGAGGGCAGCGGAATGACCGGCACGGCGCAGGGAACATGGGTGCAAGCACCCATCCTACGGGAGACGACATCATGAAAACACAAAATCAAAAGGCGTGGTTTT
The DNA here is from genome assembly GCA_947488175.1 of uncultured Paracoccaceae bacterium. Lineage (GTDB taxonomy): Bacteria > Pseudomonadota > Alphaproteobacteria > Rhodobacterales > Rhodobacteraceae > Yoonia. Next base: position 549,986 of record CANKYO010000002.1, on the reverse strand, counting down.
TCGTCTTGCCGGTCCTCTTACTGGTCGCCTTCAATGCGCTGATCCCGATGATGACGGTGGTCAATTATTCGGTGCAGGAAACATTCGGCAATAACGTGTTCTTCTGGCACGGCGTTGGTTGGTTCGAGGATCTTTTGAACTCCGAACGGTTCCACGCCGCCCTCGGCCGCCAGATCCTGTTTACCACCATCATCCTGCTGATCGAAATTCCGCTGGGCATCGTCATCGCGCTCGCCATGCCGCGCAAAGGTATCTGGGTGCCTGTCTGTCTGGTGCTGATGGCCCTGCCGATGCTGATCCCCTGGAATGTCGTTGGGGCGATGTGGAACATCTTTACCCTGCCCGATATCGGTCTTTTGGGCTATTTGATGAACACGACCCTTGGCATTGATTACGACATGACCCAGGACCCGTTCGCGGCATGGGTCACCATCGTCACGATGGATGTCTGGCACTGGACCTCACTCGTGGTGCTGCTGTGTTATGCCGGGCTCGTGTCGATCCCTGATGCATACTATCAGGCGGCGAAGATCGACGGCGCGTCCAGTTGGTCGGTGTTCCGCTATATCCAGTTGCCCAAGATGAAGCAGGTGCTGACCATCGCGATCCTTTTGCGGTTCATGGACAGTTTCAACATCTACACCGAAGTGTTCGTGATGACCGGCGGCGGCCCTGGCAATTCCACGACATTCCTGTCGATTGATCTGGTCAAGATCGCGCTGGGGCAGTTCGACCTTGGGCCTGCGGCGGCAATGTCGCTGATCTATTTCGCGATCACGCTGCTGGTATCGTGGCTGTTCTACACATTGATGACGAAGGATGACGGGAAATGAGAAAACGCAGCCTGATCCCCATTCTCTATATCCTGTTCCTGATGCTGCCGATCTATTGGCTGATCGCGATGAGCTTTAAGACAACGAACGAGATCCTGTCGGGCTTTTCGCTGTTTCCGCAGACATTCACCTGGGACAATTACATCACCATCTTTACCGATCCGTCCTGGTATTGGGCCTATGTCAATTCGATCATCTACGTGTCGCTAAACACCGTGATTTCGATCTGTGTTGCCCTGCCCGCCGCTTATGCCTTTTCACGTTATCGGTTCTTGGGCGACAAGACGCTGTTCTTCTGGCTTCTGACCAACCGGATGGCCCCTGCCGCCGTCTTTGTCCTGCCGTTCTTCCAACTCTATTCTGCCGTGGGTCTGTTCGATACGCATATCGCGGTGGCGCTGGCCCATTGCCTGTTCAACATCCCGCTGGCGGTCTGGATTTTGGAAGGGTTCATGAGCGGGGTGCCCAAGGAACTTGACGAAACTGCTTACATCGACGGCTATTCCTTTCCGCGCTTTTTCATCACGATCTTTCTTCCCGCGATCAAGGCCGGCGTCGGGGTCGCGGCCTTCTTCTGCTTCATGTTTTCGTGGGTCGAATTGCTGCTGGCCAAGAACCTGACGGCGGTGTATGCGAAACCGATTGCGGCTGAGATGACCAAGACCGCATCAAGTGCGGGCTATGAGTTGGGCCTGCTGGCCGCCGCCGGTACACTGACCATCATTCCCGGGGCCATCGTGATTTATTTCGTGCGCAACTATATCGCCAAGGGCTTTGCCCTGGGGAGGGTCTGAGATGCTGTCATGGATGGCCTGGACATGGCAAACCGCCGCCTTTTTCATCGCGTTGTTCGCGGCAATCGGGGTGATCACCTTCATCGAAATCCGTTGGCCGGGTACAAGCGAACGCAAGGGCGTGCTGCGGCTGACCACGACGCGCGGTGACCGGCTGTTTCTGGGGTTGCTTGGGTCGGCTTACATCTCTCTCGCGTGGCTTGGGATCTTCGGCACGCCGCTTTGGGTGCCACTCGGCCTCGCTATAGCTTGGCTGATCTTCTGCTTTTGGAAAGTTTGAAATGCTTGGAGATGCGACGTCTTTCGTATTTACTGCCCCCGTGGGGGGACGAGCAGACCAACACGTGACGGGACAATAGATGCGGCAGAGAAAGCGTAACGAGTTTTTGACGGAAGTCGAACTGGAGTTCATGACAGAGCTTTGGGCAATGGGTGAAGGCAGCGTGCGCGATATGCTGGCCCGGCTGAATCCCGACCGCAACCTTGCCTATACATCTGCCGCGACGATCCTGCGGATCATGGAACAAAAGGGTTTCGTGACCAGCGAAAAGCAGGGCAAGACATTCATCTATTCACCCGTGTTGGAAAAAGATGCCTATCAGGCCAAGACGCTGCGTGATCTGTCGAACAAGCTGTTTGATGGCACACCTGCGTCCATGGTCGCCCGTCTGGTCGATGACGATGGCATCTCCGAGGAGGCCCTCAAGGAAATACAGGCGCTACTCCAGCGGAGGTTAGACGATGATTTCACTTGAAGCCCTTCTGAACGCCTATATCGACGCCAATATCATTCTGGCACTCGGGGCCGTGATATGGGCCGCGGCACAGCTGATCATCAGACGCACATCGCTGAAACGCGCGCATGGGGCGCAATTAAATCTGCTTTATGGCGTATTGATCATTGTTGGGGTGGCCCCGTTCGCAGCATTGGCGTTGTGGCCGCAGGCGCAGGCGCTGAACCTTAACCTGTCCGATATGATCGTGGCCGAATATCTCGACGGCCGCTTTGCCATGGCCCCCACGACGTTCGAGGCGCTGCTGGCCAGCCGCGACACGCTGATCCTCGAGATCACGACGCTCGGCACGACAACCGGCACGATGATTGCCGCAATCCTGACGACCGGCATCACGTTTGCTGCGTTGCGCACTTTGGTGAACCTGACCCGCGTGCGGCGTGTCATCGCCCAAAGCTACCTGTGGCGTCAATCCGGGCGGGTGCAAATCCGGCTGACCGATGTCTCTTCCATCCCGTTCTCAACCCGTGGGCTGCGTCAGCACTACGTCGTGATCCCTTCGGAAATGCTGGCCACGCCCGCCGATCTGCGCATCGCGCTATCCCATGAGTTCCAGCATTTGCGTCAGGGCGATCTGAGTTGGGAAACCATGTTGGAACTGCTGCGCCCGCTTTTCGTGTTCAATCCCGCGATGCGTTATTGGAAACTGCAGGTGGAACGGCAGCGTGAACTGGCCTGCGATCAACAGGTGATGCAACGCAAGAGCTTGAGCGCACAGGATTACGCCAACTGCCTGCTGCGGGTTTGCACCAATGCCGTTCACCGTCAAAGCCACGCAACGATCCCTGCGGTCGCCCTTGTCCAGGCGAGGGGCAGACGCAATGCGCAGTTTCTGCGCCACCGGGTCCTGCAGATGATCGAAGGCGGCGGCGGGCCCACCCGACGTTGGGTTGTGCCTGCACTGCTAGTGCCGCTGGCGCTGTCTGTGGCGCTGTCCGCCATTGCGATCCAACGGTCCGGCGACTGGTCACAGGACCGGCTGATGCTGTCGACAATTGTGAACCTTGAACGGCTGAACCAGCGTAACGGGTACTAGGCCACGCGCAGACGGCTGGTCTGGACAATAGGGTGACCCCCGTGTTCAAAATCAGGCGCACCCCGATCAGGAACCATGCCGATGCCACCGCTGAAACATTCCGCCGCCGATATGGTCGCCGCTGCCCGCGCCCGGATTGATGAGGTCACAACGCCGGACGCGATTGCGATGTTGGATGATCCTGACGTGCTTTTCGTCGATCTGCGCGATGTGCGGGAACGGCAGCGCAGCGGGGCCATACCGGGTAGTTTTCACTGTCCGCGTGGGATGGCAGAGTTTTGGGTGGACCCGGACAGCCCTTATTTCAAAGAAATTTTCGGGCACGATAAAAGGTTCATCTTTCACTGTGCGTCTGGCTGGCGATCAGCCCTGACCGTGGCGACACTGAACGACATGGGCTTTGACGCGGCCCATCTGCGGGACGGTTTTACTGATTGGGTTAAATCAGGCGGGCCGGTGGATGAAACGGTGATCAAGCCATCGCTATGACCGATGATGCGCCAGAATTTTGCCCGTTGGGGATTGACGGGATACTAGTCCGCTTTGCCCGGGTTCTGACCGAAGAGGCGAATGCGCAGGCGCTTGCGTTTCGAGACGCCGTCGCTGTGGCGGCGTTGCCGGGTGTGGGCGAAATCGCCTCTTCCCTGACCTCGGTTCGGGTGTCGTTCGACCCGACCGTGACCAGCCGCGTAAGCTTGATGGAGCAGCTGCGAGAGGTCACACAAACCCTTTCCGCACAGGCGTTGACCCCCAAACGCCTGTGGCATATCCCGGTTGCCATTGGCCCAGACCACGCCCCGCAACTGGCCGAAGCGGCAGCACTGGCTGGTGTTACCGAGGATCAGGCCGTTGCCGAGATTACCGGGCAGGATCTGCGGGTCATTGCGATCGGGTTCGCGCCGGGCCAGCCTTATCTGGGCATGCTACCGCCTCATTGGAACATCCCCCGACAAGGCAGCCTGACCGAAAGCCTGCCGCGTGGCGCGCTGATCGCGGCGGTGCGCCAGTTGATCATATGGGCTGCGGATGCCCCGACAGGCTGGCGGCATATCGGGCAGACCGCGTTTGAAGTTTATCGCCCTGATGCTGCCGAACCATTCGCCTTTGCCCCTGGTGATGCGGTGCGGTTCGCCCGGGTTTCTGACCATGAATTCAGTGCTTTGCATCAAGGTGACGGCAATGGCGGTGCCAGATGCGAGGTTCTGCGCTGATGCCATCGCTGCAGGTACACAGCGCCGGTCCCGGCGTGACGGTTCAGGACCTTGGGCGGCCCGGCTGGACGGCGCGGGGATTGCCAAGCGGGGGTGCAGCAGATCGGTTGGCGCTGTTCGAAGCGACGGCCCTGCTGGGCAGTGACCCCACAAATGCGCTGCTGGAGATGATGGGGTTTGGCGGCGTTTTCAGTGCAAGCCACGACACGCGGTTTGCGCTGACCGGGGCGGATATGCAGGCGAGTATCGACGGTACGCCCGTTGCACCCAATACGACCCACTTGCTGCGCGCCGGTCAGCGGCTGACCATCGGTGGTGCCCGGCGGGGCGTGTTCGGTTATCTGGCCTTTGCCGGTGGCATTCAGACCACCCCCGTGATGGACAGCCGCGCCGCACATCTGACAGCAGGTATTGGCGGGCGGCTGCAGGACGGCGACAGCCTGCCATTGGGTCGTGACACTGACCCATTGACGGGGCCACGGCGGATTGCGCCGCTGGACCGTCTGGCCGGTGGTGTTATCCGCCTGATGCCGGGGCCGCAGACCGATTTTTTTGCCCGCGAAACCCGCGACCGCTTTGCCAGCACCGCCTTTCAACGCAGCCCGCGCGGCAACAGGCAGGGTGTCAGGCTGGACCATGACGGGGCGGGTTTTGTGATGGAAGGTCAGCCCAACATCGTGTCCGATCTGGTGCTGCCAGGCGATGTGCAAATGGCCGGTGATGGGGTGCCTTACGTGCTGCTCGCGGAGTGCCAGACCATTGGGGGCTATCCCCGGATTGGCACTGTGATCCCTGCCGACTTGCCCAAAGTGGCGCAGGCGATGCCGGGCGCGATCCTGCAATTTCAATGGCTTACGGTTGAGGAGGCTGACGCGACAGCACAAACCGATGCCGCCCTGTTGCGCGATCTGAAGCAGAACTGCCAGCCATTGATCCGTGATCCGCATGACATTGCCGACCTGCTTGGCTATCAGTTGATCAGCGGGGCGACCCGTGGCGATGACCTTGAAAGGCCCTGAGATGACACGCAAAGTCGATCTGAACTCCGATATGGGCGAAGGCTTCGGCCCTTGGAAAATGGGCGATGATGCGGCCCTGCTGGATATCGTGACCTCGGCCAATATCGCCTGCGGGTTTCATGCGGGTGACCCGGATGTGATGGCGCAAACCATGGCGCTGGCCGTGGGCAAGGCTGTCGGGATCGGGGCGCATCCGGGTTTTGCCGATCTGAAGGGGTTTGGCCGCCGCCGGTTGCCGCTGGGACAGGATGAGTTGGCCAATGCGGTTGCCTATCAGTTGGGGGCCGCGCAAGCGATGGCGCGGCGGGCCGGTGGGCAGGTGCGCCACCTGAAACTGCACGGTGCGCTGGCGAACATGGCGTCCGAAGATGCCGGGCTGGCGCGGGTCTGTTACGAGGCCGCATTGGCTGTTGATCCTGACATCGTGATCATGGTCCTTGCGGCCACGGCGCAGGAGACGGCCGCGCGCGATTTGGGCTGTCACTCGGTCGGTGAGATCTTCGCCGACCGCGCCTATGAGGATGACGCTACGCTGGTGGATCGCAGCAAACCGGGCGCGGTGCTGCATGATGCTGCCACCGCCGCTCCGCGTATCCTGAAGATGCTTGAGGCGAGCGCGATTATTGCTGAAAGCGGCAAGCATATTCCCTGCCGCATTGACACCATCTGCCTGCACGGCGACACGCCGGATGCTGTGGCGATGGCGCGTGGCATCCGGCAGCATTTGGAACAGGCGGGCGTCACGCTCGCCCCGCTATAGGATAAGCCTATGGAATTGAATGCAGATTTCGCCACGCGCATACTGATCCATTCCAACGATATCCCGTGGAAACCCTCGCCCATGCCCGGCGTCGACCGGCGGATGCTGGACCGGATCGGGGAAGAGGTCGCGCGCGCGACATCCATCGTGCGCTATGCGCCGGGCAGCAAATTCTCGGCACATACCCATGACGGTGGAGAAGAATTCATCGTGCTCGACGGCGTTTTTCAGGACGAGCACGGCGACTATCCTGCGGGGACTTATGTGCGCAATCCGCCGACCACATCGCACACACCCGGCGCGGCAGAAGGGTGTACCATCTTCGTGAAACTCTGGCAGTTTGACCCGGGCGACCGGACCCAATTCCGCATCGACTTGGAGAGTGAGCTTGAACCGGGGCCAGACGGTATCATGCTGAAAACACTGCATAAAGATGCGCGCGAGGTTGTGCGGTTCGTCAAGATGGCGGCTGGCACCACGCTGGCCGAAACCCCGCAGGGCGGTGCAGAAATCCTGATGCTGAGCGGCGACATGCTGGAAGATGGCGACAAGCTGCGCGCCGGTTCATGGTTGCGCCTGCCCGAGGCTGCGCCGCTCCGACTGACGGCGGGCGATGACGGCGCGGCCTTCTGGATCAAGACCGGTCATCTGCCCTTTGCCACAGCACCAAGGGTCTGAATTGTCAAAGAAAGCCGGAGGGTCCTATCAGCGCGCTGCATCTTTGCAGGGGAGACCCGCTGCGGTCTAATGCACCAAGTCCCAGAGGAGTTTTCATGACCAAGCCGACCTACTACGCGCCCAAGGGCGGGCTGCCGCCGCAGACGCAACTGTTGACAGATCGCGCCATGTTTACAACGGCTTACGCGGTCATTCCCAAAGGCACGATGACTGACATCGTGACCAGCAACCTGCCCTTCTGGGATGCGACCCGCGCCTGGGTTCTGGCCCGACCACTGTCAGGGTTCGGCGAGACATTCAGCCAGTACATTGTGGAGGTTTCGCCCGGTGGCGGCAGCGCGCGGCCTGAAACGGACCCGACCGCCGAGGCAGTCTTGTTCGTGGTGGAGGGCGAGGTGACGCTGACCGTTGACGGTGTGGTGCATCAGTTGGCCGTTGGTGGCTATGCTTTCTTGCCGCCCGCTTGCGATTGGCAGTTGCGGAATGATCGTGATGCGCCTGCCCGGTTTCACTGGATCAGGAAGCGATATCAGGAGGTTAGCGGGATCGAGATGCCGGAGGCCTTTGTCACCGATGCCGACAGTGCGACCACCGTGGCGATGCCGGGGACGGAAGGAAAATGGGCCACGACCCGGTTTGTGGACCCTGCTGATATGCGCCACGATATGCATGTGAATATCGTCACGTTTGAACCCGGCGCGGTGATCCCATTTGCCGAGACGCATGTGATGGAACACGGGCTTTATGTGCTTGAAGGCAAAGCGGTTTATCGGCTCAATCAGGATTGGGTGGAGGTCGAGGCAGGCGATTTCATGTGGCTGCGCGCGTTCTGCCCGCAGGCCTGTTATGCGGGCGGGCCGGGGCCGTTCAAATACCTGCTTTACAAGGATGTGAACCGGCATATGCCGCTATAGCCTGCGCAACGTTCGGTGGCCGACGCAACATGGGCACCGAACGTTGCGCGGGCGAAATCCGCGAATCATGTGTTAATGCTGGGGTTTTGGTCAAAATGGCCGGTCGGATTTGCGTCGGACAAGCGTCGGCAAAGCGTCGGACCCCTGCCTGCAAAACCCCGTGATGAATGATGCGTGCGGTGCGATTGTTACCGTGATATTAAGGTTTGAGGCGCGTGGGTTGCACCCACCTTGCGAGCAAAAAGACGGAGCGAAGAATGGCCAGAGGCGCAGGCGGGACCGAGGGCGGGACGGGCAGTTTCCTGATCGGCATCATCATGATGATCGGCGGCGGATATCTGTTGTTGAACAGTATCGTGGTCCGCCCGAATTTCGGGCTGGGGGCGGTGGCATTCCGGCTGGGCGGTATCCCCATCACCAGCGGCATGATCCTGATCCCGTTCATGTTCGGCGTGGGGATGATTTTCTACAATTCGAAGAACTGGATCGGCTGGCTGCTGGCGGGCGGATCAATGGTCGCCCTTGTGTTTGGCGTGATCGCCAACATGGAGTTGCAACTGGCACGGATGAGCGCGTTTGATCTGATTGTTATTCTTGTGCTGCTTGTGGGTGGGATCGGGTTGTTTTTGAGGTCGCTCAGGGCGGGGTGATTGCTTGATCAACCTCTACTACTTGGTGGCACTATTCTGCAACTTTGCTGTCTAGCTCTCCGCCACGAGTATCAAAAACCTCCACTATTTCCCCGACAGATACACTGAAACCAGTGCAAGTAATTCCGCCATTTTCGCGACTGACTCTTGCTTGCTCCCTGTGGTCTTGCTTGCTCGGATTGTAGAACGTAACGCTGAGTTTTCCCCCACCGTCTATCTCCGTACGACTCGGCAGCGTGCAGCAGTTCTTTTCGTCTTCACGAAATTCATGCTCGCAAATCTGAAATCCACCAATTATTAGGCGCTCGCTTCCGGTGTTCTCAAGTGTGACCACGTCAGGTTCAGTTGGGTTCGGTATTATCTTCGCGATACTAATCGCTGGGTCAATCCTCTGCTCAAAACCATCGAATACAAACTGATAAATTCCAAGAGTTCCGCTAACCAAGCCAATCGCTGCAAATAGGACTGCAAAAAACTTTCTTATCGTCATTGTCGTAAAGAATCCGACAATCAAATAGACAAGTCGCATAACGAGTCACCGTCAATAAACGAATAAGGTGATTAAGGAGTTTGCAAAAAACAATAATTAACCAAATATATCAGATTAAATGAAAAATTCCATCACTATATCTGTTCGATTGCTTCCTACCGGATTTCCTTCCACGCCGCATTAATAGCCCACCGCACACCCGTCTTTCCTTGGGTCACTGCCTGCTTCCAGCACGCCGTCGTCGTGGATCATGATGGCTTGCGCGCCGCCGATGGCTGTGGCGGGGGTTTGGATGGTGTGTCCGCGCTCTGCCAGTTCTACGCGTACCGCTTCGCTGTAGCTGGTTTCGACGTTCAGCACGTCGCCTTCGGCAAAGCTGCGGGGGGCGTCGATGCCCGCCTGCGGGCTGAGCCCGAAATCGGTCACGTTGGTGACGAAACGGGCGTGCCCGGCTGACTGGTATTGCCCGCCCATCACGCCGAATGGCATGTGGACCTTGCCGTTCTTTTTCAGCATCGCGGGGATGATTGTGTGCATGGGGCGCTTGCCGGGCCCGACCTCGTTCGCGTGCCCTTGTTGCAGCGTGAAGCCCGCACCGCGGTTCTGGAACAGGATGCCGAATTTGTCGGACGCAATGCCAGCACCGAAGGAATGGAAGACCGAATAGATGAGCGAGACGCACATCCGGTCCTTGTCGACCACGGTGATGTAGATGGTGTCCTTGTGGACGGCCTCTGCCCCCGGCACATTGCCCGGCATCGCCTTTTTCGGGTCGATCAGGGCGGCGAGTTTTTCGGCCGTTTCGGGGGATGTCATGTGGTCGAGTTTCGTCATATGCGCAGGATCGGCCACGAAACGGTTGCGGGCGTCGTAGGCGAGTTTTGTCGCCTCGGCCTCGATATGGGCCCGTTCGGCGCCCCATGGGTCCATCCTCGCGATGTCGAAATGCTTGAGGATATTCAGCAGCAGGATGGCGGTGGCCCCCTGCCCGTTTGGCGGATGCTCGTAGAGGTCGAGGCCGCCATAGCCGCCCGTGATCGGGTCGGTGTAGTCGCAGGTGGTGTTGGCAAAGTCGTCCAGCGTATGGGTGCCGCCGAGGGCGCGGAGGGCGTTGACCATGTCCTCGGCAATCTCGCCTTCGTAGAACGCGTCGCGCCCTTCCATGGCGATTTCGCGCAGCACCTTGGCCTGACCGGGGGCGCGGAAGATTTGCCCCGGGCGCGGGGCCTGTCCGTTCATCAGGAACAGATCGCGGGCGTGGCCAGAGAGGTTGTCGGTCGCCTGAGCCCAGTCGAAGGCGACCCGTTCGGCGACAGGCACGCCCGCTTCGGCATAGTGGATGGCCGGGGCGAGTGTGGCCTTGAGCCCGATCTTGCCCCAATCCTTTGACAGGCGGCAGAAGGCGTCGATAGCGCCGGGGATGCTGACGGCGTCCGCGGAGTAAGGGGCGATGACGTCACCTTTGGCGCGCAGCGCTTCTGCGTCGATTGCGGCGGGGGCGTGGCCGGAGCCGTTGAGCGCCTTGACCTCATCCGAGCCGGGGGGCGTGAAGAGCACGAAACAGTCGCCGCCGATCCCGGTCATTTGCGGTTCGCAGATCCCCAGCAGGACCGCCCCGGCGATGGCCGCATCCACCGCGTTTCCCCCGGCTTCGAGCATTTGCACGGCCACTTTGGCGGCAAGCGGGTGCGATGTGGCACAGATACCATTGGTGGCGTAGACGGCCGACCGGCCGGGTTTATGGAAGTCGCGCATGGAGGGTCCCCTTTTGAATTGGCCTGAAGTTAGGCCAATGGGCCGCGCGTGCAATCACAATATTGGAGATTTGCCCCGGTGCCGCCCGCATGGGTGGGGGCTATGAACAGACAGCACCGGGATCAGCCATTTGGCTATGGGTCGGTTTTGCCGGTTAAACGAGGCCGCAGAATGATCGAATTGGGGCAGTTTGAGGGCTTTTCGTTTTTGTGTCGCGGGCGTAGCCTTGGCCCAAAGGAGAGATGAATGGAACAGGTTGTCATAACAGGTGCCGCGCGCACGCCGATGGGCGGGTTTCAGGGTGTGTTTTCCGATGTTGATGCCCCTGCGTTGGGGGGTGCCGCGATACGGGCCGCGCTGCATGGTGCCGGTGTGTCGACTGTGGACGAGGTGCTGATGGGCTGTGTCCTGCCAGCGGGGCAAGGACAGGCCCCGGCCCGGCAGGCCGCGTTTCTGGCCGGGCTGGGCGAGGAAGTTCCTGCCACGACCCTGAACAAGATGTGCGGGTCGGGGATGAAGGCGGCGATGATGGCCTTTGATCAGATTGCCGGGGGTGGTGCGGATGTGATGGTGGCCGGGGGCATGGAGAGCATGACGAATGCCCCCTATCTGATGCCCAAGCTGCGTGGTGGTGCCCGGATTGGCCATCAGACCGTGCAGGATTCGATGTTTCTGGATGGGTTGGAAGACGCCTATGACAAGGGTCGCCTGATGGGTACCTTTGCCGAGGATTGCGCCGAAAAGTTCCGGTTCACCCGTGAGGCACAGGATCAATATGCGATTGCGTCCCTTTCCAATGCGCTGGATGCGGAACGGTCCGGCGCGTTCGATGCCGAGATCACGCCTGTGACAGTCCATGCCCGCACCGGGGAAGAGGTCATCACACGTGATGAGCAACCCGGCAAGGCGCGGCCCGAGAAAATCCCGACGCTCAGGCCCGCCTTTCGCAAGGATGGGACAGTGACGGCTGCAAACGCATCGAGCATTTCGGATGGCGCCGCGGCATTGGTTCTGGCCAAGGCGGGTGCGCCGAATGCACGGGCCCGGATTTTGGGCCATGCCAGCCATGCGCAGGCGCCGGGTTGGTTCACCACTGCACCCGTGCCTGCCGCCCAGAAACTTCTGGCCAAGGTCGGCTGGTCGGTGGACGACGTGGATCTGTGGGAGGTGAACGAGGCGTTCGCTGTGGTGCCCATGGCCTTCATGCATGAATTGGGGATTGCGCGCGACAAGGTGAACGTGAATGGCGGAGCCTGCGCGCTGGGCCATCCGATTGGCGCATCGGGCACGCGGATCATGGTGACGCTGCTGAACGCGCTGGAAACGCGCGGGCTGAAATGTGGGGTGGCGGCGATTTGCATCGGGGGCGGTGAAGGGACGGCGATTGCGATCGAACGGCTTTAGGTTGCATTTCCTGATTCTCGCCGAAGGCTGATTCCCTCTCTTTTATGGCGCCCCAAGCAGCGCCGGCATACCCCAGATCTTGTCCGTTAAACATGATGTTGTTCTGCGCCCGGAAAGGGCCGCATCATGCGGCGTGAGGGCAATCTGCAACATCAGAACAAAATAAGAACACGTCTGCACTTATTCCTTTAAAATATGGCAAATAGCTGCGATGTTCTTGTTATGTTCTAAGCGATTCCATATCGGATGAACCGGTATAAGGAACGTGGTCTCGCTTTGAGCTGATTTTGCAAAGACAGAGAGACTTTATGACTGAAACAATCACAACAACGCTTACAAACGACAACGACGAATACCGTTTCCTGAGCAACCCGCAGAGCATTTTTGCTTTGGATGGTGATGACGTTCTGGTTGCATCGGGGCGGACCCCTTTTGAAGATATTTTGATCGACGGTGGCGATGGTACCGACACGCTGACCCATCAGGGCCGTCTGAAGCTGGGCGATGGTGTTACCTTCAACGATATGGAGGTTCTGGCCGCCGATACCGTCAAGGTTACCGATGGTGCTACGGTTGATCTGTCCGATTTTGAGCGCAATGACAGCTGGGCCATTTACGGTTCGGCCGGGGATGAGACGATCATTGGTACGCAGGATGCCGATTTCATCCGCGCCGGGGCAGGCAATGACACGGTTTTTGCCAATGCCGGTGACATCGTGCACATGGGCAAAGGTGACGACACGCTGCAATTTGTGCAGGACGGCACCGCCGTGGTTGATGTGAATGACAAGGGCAACGGCACGATCCGTTACGCGAATGGCGATGTCATCAAATTCCGCGGTGTCGAGAATTTCGAGGAGATCGCGCCGCCGGTTGAAACTGCCGAATATGTGCTGGATTTCAACGACGGCGCAGCAATTTCCAATGGTGACACGATCCTGCAGGACCAGTTTGTCGTCGATCTGAGCACCGGGCTTTCCAATCGTGAGGGCGAAATTCGCCCGATTGATTATGATCGTGGTGAGGTCGACAGTGATCAAGAAGCCTTTAACGCGTTTTTGCCCAAGACGATGGGATTTGAACGGACCGATGGCAGCGATTTCGACTTCAAGAGCGTGTCATTGGGCAAGGGGCTGCGCGACGGCGGCAACCCGGATGCGTCCAACCTTGCCCAGACGGTCGAGATCATTGGGTATCGTGATGGTGAGGTTGCGCTTTCCCAGACGGTGACGCTGGAATTCGGACAGACGGTGACCGAGCTGAATTTCACGGCGATTGACCGGCTGGAATTCGTGGCGTCCGGCGGATCGGAAGGCGGCACCGGCGTCTATTCCTTTGACGATCTTGTTTTTGTGGCCGACGCTCTGCCCCCGGTTGACACACCTGATGGTCCAACCGAACAGGTGGTCGATTTCGATAACGATGTGACGCTGGTGACCGGGACGGAGGTGCTGGATGGTCAGTTCATCGCGGAGGTCAGCCGGGGCGAAAGCAATATTGCCGGTTCGTTGCGGTCGCTGGATTATGACGCTGGTGACGTCGATGACGACCTTGAGGCGTTCAACAGCTGGGGCGCGACGGTGGGTTTTCGCAGTGCCGATGGTGATACGTTTGATTTCAAGAGCGTTTCGCTGGCCAATGGGTCCCGCGCTGACAAGACGAATGCGAACCCTGATGGCCTGGCCAATACCGTTGAGATTACCGGGTTTGATGATGGTGTCGCGCTGTTTACCCAGACTGTCGACCTGACTGATACCCATACTGTGCAGGAGTTGAACTGGACGGGTATCGACCAGATTGAATTCCGCGCCACGGGCGGCGGTTATGATGGGGCTGACATCACCAATGGTGGTGTCTTTTCGATGGATGACCTGGTGTTCATTGCCTGATCGAATGATGATCTGAACGGAAAAGGGGCCGCATCCGTGGCCCCTTTTTTGTTGCAAGGGGACCGGATAGAACCGGCCTTGTTTGATCAATGGAAAACCCGCCAATGCCTGTAGACTATGCCACCCTGTCCAAGACGATTGCATCCCTGACCGAGGGTGAAGATGATCAGGTGGCCCTGATGGCCACGGTCGCATGTGAGGTCCATCACAGTGATGACCGGTTCGACTGGACCGGGTTTTATCGGGTTGTGGCCCCGGAGCTTTTGAAGATCGGCCCTTATCAGGGCGGGCATGGTTGCCTTGTCATTCCGTTTTCCAGTGGCGTCTGTGGTGTTGCCGCCCGCACGGGTGAGGTGCAGTTGGTTGCGGATGTTGATGCATTTCCCGGTCATATCGCTTGCGCCAGCAGCACGCGGTCAGAGCTGGTCTTGCCGGTTTTTGACGGGAATGGTGATGTGATCGCCGTGTTTGATATCGACAGCGATGAGCCAGATGCGTTTGATCAGGCGGACGCTGATGCGTTGGCCACTATACTGAGGGATGTCTTTTCCACCTGACCCAACCCATGGTTTTCATGCACAGATCGTGACAAACTATTGTTGCTATCAAATGGAGATTATGCATCATGAAATTCAATGTCCATTTTTCACGGATCAGTCATGGCGGATGATCGTCAGCCCTTCCGGACGCTGGGGGCGGACCTGCGCGCCTTGCGTAAGGCGCGGGGTATGACCCTGACCGAACTGGCCGAGGCGATGGACCGGTCGGTGGGCTGGTTGAGCCAGGTTGAGCGCAATATCTCGAACCCGGCCATTATCGATCTGAACCGCATGGCCGAGATACTGGATGTTTCGGTCTCCAGCCTTTTGCAGATCGGCACGGCCCCGGGCGAGGAAGGCATCATCGTGCGTGCACAGGCCCGTCGCCCCATCGGGTGCCGAACCCCCGGACTGACCGAAGGCTTGTTGTCCCCGGACCTGACCGACAGTTTTGAGGTGGTCCATTCGTCCTTTGCCCCGGGTGCCGAGCTTGTGGTGCCGTTGACCCGCCCGACCCAGGAAATCGGCTATATCGTTCGTGGTCGTTTCGACATCTGGGTGGATGACAAAATGTTCAAGCTGAACGCTGGTGACAGTTTCCGTTTGCGCGGTGAACAGTTTCGCTGGGCCAACCCGTATGAAGAGACCTGCGATGTGATCTGGGTCATCTCTCCACCGGTCTATTAGGGAGAGGGCGATGACAAAGGGGCGTTGCGAATGCGGAGAGGTGGCGTTTGAGGTCACCGGCGCGCGCGATACCATCACCTTTTGTCATTGCGGCCAGTGCCGCCGCACCAGTGGCCATTACTGGGCCTCCACCCGGGCAGAGACGGCCGATGTCGTGTTCAGCAAGGAGGCAGGGCTGACATGGTATCAATCGTCCGATCATGCCCGCCGGGGATTTTGCAAGTTCTGCGGGTCCAGCCTGTTTTACCAGCCAAATGGCGCCGATCATTTGGGCATCGCCGCTGGCTGCCTGGACCTGCCAACAGGCATGACGCCGGGCAAGCATATCTTTACCGCTGATGCGGGCGATTATTACACCATCCCGGCAGATGCGCCGCATATCCCAGACTGAATGAAAGAGTGATCCATGGCTGATTTTCCAAGCTCTGCCCGCGTCGTCATTATTGGCGGCGGCGTGGTTGGCGTATCCACACTGTACCATCTTGCCAAAAAAGGCTGGACCGATTGTGTGTTGCTGGAAAAGAACGAATTGACCGCCGGGTCGACCTGGCATGCGGCTGGCAATTGCCCGTCTTTCAGCACCTCATGGGCGGTGATGAACATGCAGCGCTATTCGCTGAGCCTTTATAAAGGGCTGGCGGATGAGGTGGATTATCCGATGAACTATCACGTCACCGGGTCGATCCGGCTGGCGCATAGTAAGGAGCGGATGCAGGAATTTGCCCGGGCCATGGGCATGGCGAATTATCAGGGGTTGAACCTGAAGATCATGACGCCGGATGAAGCGCAGGACATGTATCCGTTTCTGGAAACCCATGATCTGGAAGGCACGCTTTATGATCCAGATGATGGCGATATCGACCCCGCCCAGTTGACGCAGGCGCTGGCCAAGGGTGCCCGCCAGATGGGGGCACGCATCGAGCGGTTCTGCCCCGCCACAGGTGTGACCCAGACGAAGGACGGCTGGATCGTGCATACCGACAAGGGCGATATCGCCTGTGAGAAGGTGGTCAACGCCGCTGGATATTATGCCCAGCGCGTGGGCGAATGGTTCAAGCCTTATGGTGGCCGCACGGTTCCGATGGTGACCATGTCGCACCAGTATTTCCTGACCGAGGAAATCCCTGAGTTGAAAGCCTGGACTGAGGCGAATGGCCGCAAGGTGCCGCTGCTGCGCGACGTCGACAGTTCCTATTACCTGCGCCAGGATAAGAACGGTCTGAACCTTGGCCCTTATGAGCGTAACTGCAAGGCCCATTGGGTGACGCCTGATGATCCGCAGCCGGATGATTTTTCGTTTCAGCTGTACCCGGACGATCTGGAGCGTTTGGAGTGGTATATTGAGGACGCGATGGCCCGGGTTCCGATCCTTGGCACCGCTGGCGTGGGCCGTGTGATCAATGGCCCGATCCCCTATGCCCCAGATGGTCTGCCTCTCATCGGCCCGATGCCAGGGGTGAAGAACGCCTATGAGGCTTGTGTCTTTACCTTTGGCATCACCCAGGGTGGTGGCGCAGGCAAGGTCGCCGCAGAATGGATCGTCGATGGTCATACCGAGTGGGATATGTGGGCTGTCGATCCCCGCCGCTACACCGACTATACCGATTTCGACTATTGCCACGCCAAGGCGGTGGAGGTCTATGGCCACGAATACGCCATGCACTTCCCGCATCACGAATGGCCTGCGGGCCGTGACAAGAAGCTGTCGCCGGTGGATGCGAAGGTGCGTGAAATGGGTGGCCAGATGGGTGCCTATAATGGGTGGGAGCGCGCGAACTGGTACGCCAAGGATGGCGACGATACCTCTCTGGCGGCGACCGAGACATGGGCCCGGACCGGTCCGTGGGAGCCGCGGGTGCGCGAAGAATGCGAGGCGGTGCGCGATGCGGCTGGTATCCTCGATCTGCCCGGGTTTTCGCGCTATCGGTTGAAGGGTGAGGGTGCGGCGGAATTCCTGCGGGGCCTTTGTACCGGTGGCATTCCAAAGGTGGGTCGGATCGGTCTGCTTTACTTTGCCGATGACCGGGGCCGGATCGTGACCGAGATGTCGGCGATGCGGCTGGATGAGGATTTCTTTTTCCTGATTACCGCTGCCCCTGCCCAATGGCATGATTTCGAATGGCTGCATGATCATCTGCCCGAGAATGCTGCGTTTGAATTGGAAGATGTGACAACCGCGTTTTCCTGCCAGATCCTGACCGGGCCGAAGTCGCGGGCTATTCTGGCCGATTGTTCCGATGCGGACCTGACCCAAGGCTGGCTGACCCATCAATCGGCACAGATTGACGGCACATGGGTCCAATTGGTCCGTGTCTCTTTTGCCGGGGAGTTGGGGTGGGAGATTCATTCTCAGGTCGCTGACACCAAGAAGGTTTTTGATGCTGTGTTGAAGGCAGGCGCGCCGCATGGGCTGAAGCCGTTTGGGATGTACGCCCTCAATTCACTGCGCATCGAAAAAGGGTATCGCGCCTGGAAGGGCGACCTTTCGACGGATTATTCGATGCTGCAGGGTGGATTGGACCGGTTTGTCAAACTGGACAAGCCACAGGATTTCCCCGGCAAGGCCGCGATCCTGTCCGAGAAACAGCAAGGTGTGGCCAAACGCTTTGTCACGCTGACGCTCGACGCGCCGGGGGAGTGTGATGCACCTTACATGTCGCCGGTCTGGGCAGGCGATGAGGTGGTTGGTGAGACGACTTCAGGCGCGTGGGGCTATCGCGTTGGCAAATCTGTGGCACTAGGCATGTTGCGCGCCGATCTGGTTGAGCCGGGCACCAAGGTCGAGGTCGACATCTACGGGGAGCGTTTTGCGGCGACGGTCCAGCCTGATCAGCCACTTTGGGACCCTGAGAATGCCCGGATCCGGGCCTGATGCTGACGACAGAAATGACGAATCTGATCGCCACCTTCCCTTTGGGATTTGTGGCGACGGTTACCCCGAATGGCACCCCGGCGGTGTCCCCCAAAGGTACGTTTCTGGTGCTGGATGAGGCGACGATTGCCTATAGTGACATCCGTTCCCCCGGAACCCGGCGGAACCTGACGGAGCGCCCGGCCGTCGAGGTGAATTTCATCGACCCGTTTCGGCGTATTGCCGTTCGCGCGGGCGGTACGGCAGCACTGCACCGCAAGGGATCGGATTGGTTTGCCGAACGGCATCCGATGTGGCTGGATACATTTGGCGATCTTGCCCAGCGCATCACCTGTCTGGTTGAGATCAGCCTGACCCATGCCAGTATGATCTGGACCCCGCCCTATGATGACGGGGTGACCGAAGATGACATGATCGCCCTCTACAAGGCGAAGTTCGCGGAGATTTATCCATGACCGGGATTACGTTGATGGATGGCGGGATGGGCCAGGAGTTGATCCATCGCGCCGGTGATGCGCCGACCCCGCTTTGGTCGACGCAGGTGATGGTTGATCACCCCGGCATGGTGGCCGATGTGCATCGCGATTATATGGCCGCCGGTGCGTCGGTGCATGTGACGAATACCTATGCCATTCATCGTGATCGGTTGGCCGGAACCGGGCTGGAGGATCAGTTCGCCGCGTTGCATATGGCGGCGGTTGCTGAAACACGGACCGCCTGCGCCGGCCATGGCCGCATTGCCGGGTCCATCGGGCCGCTGATCGCGAGCTATCGCCCGGATATTCATCCGGCACATGATGTGGCCGTACCGCTTTATGCGGAGGTGGCGCAGATCCTTGGGCCTGAGGTGGATTTGCTGATTTGCGAAACGATTGCGTCGGTCGATCATGCCAGCGCGGTGCTGCAAGGGGCGTTGACCGCTGGCAAACCGGTCTGGCTGTCCATGACTGTGGATGATGAGGATGGCACGCGCCTGCGGTCCGGCGAGAAGCTGGCGGATGTTTTGCCGGTGGTAGAAGGGGCCGCCGCGCTCTTGGCCAATTGTGCCGCACCCGAGGCGATGGATGCGGCTGTCGCTGTTCTGGCGGAAGGTGATTTGCCCTTTGGGGCCTATGCCAATGGGTTTCAGCAGATCACCAAGGATTTCCTGAAAGACAAGCCTACCGTTGATAGTCTGTCCGCCCGCCGTGATCTGGTACCGGAGGCCTATGCGGACTTCGCGCTGGGCTGGATCGCGCAAGGCGCCACGATTGTGGGGGGATGCTGCGAGGTAGGGCCGGCCCATATCAGGCGGCTGGCAGAGGCCATTCGTGAGGCCGGGCATGAGATTGTTTAGGCGCTTTCGCCGAAAAACGCCGATGGTGTAGCGGATTGCGCGTGACGTGTGACATATTTCGTGAAATTATCCGGTAAATATTCATTTCAGGATTGCTGAACCGATGGCTACCCCTCCTTCTTCCGCGCGCGTTGTCATCATTGGCGGTGGCGTTATCGGCTGTTCTGTCGCCTATCATCTGGCCAAGCTGGGCTGGACAGATGTGGTGCTGCTGGAGCGCAAGCAACTGACATCGGGGACGACCTGGCATGCAGCCGGGCTGATCGCCCAGTTGCGGGCGACAGCGAACATGACGAAGCTCGCCAAGTATTCTCAGGAGCTTTACGGCAATCTGGAAGCGGAAACCGGGGTGGCGACGGGTTTCAAGCGCTGCGGGTCGATCACGGTTGCCCTGACCGATGAGCGCAAGGAAGAGATTTACCGCCAGGCCGCGATGGCCCGGGCGTTTGGTGTGGATGTGGAGGAAATCTCGCCCACCGAGGTCAAGGAGCGTTATGAGCATCTGAACATTCATGGTGTCACTGCGGGCGTCTATCTGCCGCTGGATGGTCAGGGTGATCCGGCGAATATCGCGCTGGCGCTGGCCAAAGGGGCCCGCCAGAATGGAGCAAAGGTGATTGAGCGGACGCTCGTGACCGGTGTCCGCCGTGAAGGTCGCCGGATCACCGGTGTGGATTGGGCGCAAGGCGATGAGACTGGCCATATCACCTGCGATATGGTGGTCAATTGCGGGGGCATGTGGGGGCATCAGGTGGGCCGGATGCTGGGCGTCAATGTTCCCCTGCACGCCTGTGAACATTTCTATATCGTCACCGAAGCGATTGCCGGCCTGACCCAAATGCCGGTGCTGCGGGTGCCGGATGAATGCGCCTATTACAAGGAAGACGCGGGCAAGATGTTGTTGGGCGCGTTTGAACCCAATGCCAAGCCCTGGGCGATGGATGGTATTCCGGCTGATTTCGAGTTTGATCAGCTACCCGAGGATTTCGACCATTTCGAGCCTATTCTGGAGGCCGCTGTGGAGCGCATGCCGATGCTGGCTGACGCGGGCATCCATACGTTCTTTAACGGGCCAGAGAGTTTTACCCCTGACGATGCCTACCATCTGGGGCTGGCACCGGAGATGGACAATGTCTGGGTGGCTGCCGGTTTCAACTCGATCGGGATTCAGTCGGCCGGTGGTGCAGGCATGGCGCTTAGTCAGTGGATGGATAGCGGCGAAAAGCCGTTTGATCTGGGCGATGTGGATATTGCCCGCATGCAACCGTTTCAGGGCAACAAGACCTATCTGTTTGAGCGGTCAAAGGAAACGCTGGGCCTGCTTTATGCCGATCATTTTCCGTTTCGGCAGAAGGCAACCGCGCGGGGGATCAGGCGGACGCCGTTCCACCAGCATCTGCTGGACCGCGGTGCCGTGATGGGTGAATTGGCAGGGTGGGAGCGCGCCAACTGGTTTGCGCGTGAGGCGCAGGAGGCCAAGTACGAACACAGTTGGTCACGCCAGAACTTTTTCGACAATGTCCGCGAAGAACATATGGCCGTGCGCCAGAATGTGGGCATGTATGACATGTCTTCATTCGGCAAGATACGGGTCGAAGGGCCGGATGCGATGGCATTCATGAACCATATTGGCGGCGGGCAATATGACGTGCCTGTGGGCAAGATCATCTATACCCAGTTTCTGAACAACCGCGCCGGGATTGAGGCGGATGTGACGGTGACGCGGATAGAGGAGGAATGTTATCTGGTGGTCACCCCTGCCGCTACCCGGCTTGCGGACCAGACCTGGATGCGCCGCAACAAGGGTGATTTCAACGTTGTGATTACGGATGTGACTGCTGGCGAGGGTGTGCTGGCGATCATGGGGCCGCGGTCACGCGAATTGCTGCAGGCTGTGTCACCCAATGACTTTTCGAATGAGGTCAACCCGTTTGGCACCGCGCAGGAGATCGAGATCGGCATGGCGCTCGCCCGTGTTCACCGTGTGACTTATGTGGGCGAGCTGGGGTGGGAGGTGTATATCCCCTCCGACATGTGCGGCCATGTGTTTGAAACGCTGGCGACGGCGAGATTTGATTTTGGCATGCGCCTGTGCGGCATGCATATGATGGACACCTGCCGGATGGAAAAAGGGTTCCGCCATTTCGGCCATGACATCACGTCTGAAGACCATGTGCTGGAGGCCGGACTGGGCTTTGCCGTCAAGACGGACAAACCCGATTTCATTGGCCGCGATGCCGTGCTGCGCAAGCGTGAAGAAGGGCTGGCGCGCCGTCTGGTGCAGTTCAAGCTCACGGACCCGGAGCCGCTTTTATATCACAACGAGCCGATCCTGCGGGATGGCGAGTTTGTGGGCTACCTGTCATCCGGAGGTTATGGCCATCATCTGGGGGCGGCCGTAGGTATGGGATATGTGCCTTGCGCCCAGCCGGGTGAAAAACCGGAAGAGATGCTGGCGAGTACTTATGAGATCGACGTGATGGGGACCCGTATCAGGGCAGAGGCACAGTTGAAGCCGTTTTATGACCCGGCGGGCGAACGGGCCAAGGCCTGAGATGCGCCGGACCCCGGTTCTTCCCCAAGTTGTCTGCCTGACGCCAGGGCCTGCTTGTGAACCGATGCCACAAGCTGATTTTCACTGGCTGGTTTGATCAGGATGACGGCATCGGGAAACTGCGGGAAGATGGCAGGATTATCTGTGCTGCCGGAGTGGAAGATTAGCGGCGTATGGCGCATGTGCAGCCGTTCGGCGACGGGCTGAACCGTTCCGTCCGGCAGATCAATGTCGAGAATGGCCGCATGATAGTCTGCTTCGCACAGCGGCAAACATTCTTTAACTGACCCGGCAGTTGTGACAGTCGCACCCGCCTCTTCCAGTATCAGTTTTGTTTCGTAAAGGATCAGGAAATTGTCCTCGACCAGGAGAATTTCCATTCCTTGAAGTGATCGTGTCACGATGTCCTCGTCAATCGCCCCCACCCATAACTTCGCAAGAATAGCATGAGTGAAAACTCATATGCAACCTATGGTTGAACATCCTTCGAAAAGAGAAACGGTTGCCCAGAATCCGGGCAACCGTTGTTGTTTGAGCTTACGACTTGTCGCGAAACGATTCAGGGATCAAGCAGCGCGGTCGGCCCCAGCGCGTTCAATCCCTTGAGGATGTCGATCGCATAGGCCAGCTGATAATCATCCTCGCGCAGTTGCGCTGCGGCCTCTGCACGTGCCCGGTCTTCCTCGATCTGGCGGATTTCATCATCAGTCAGGCTGTCATTGTCGAGCGACCCGCGCAGGTCCGCCTCTGACCGCTGCTGACGCGGCTGATCCTCATCATCCTCGTCCGAGGATGGGCGTGGCCGCGGCTGTTCGACGATGATGTCAGGCGAAATGCCTAGCGCCTGGATCGACCGGCCTGACGGGGTGTAATAGCGCGCGGTGGTCAGACGCATGGCCCCATCACCGCGTAGGGGAACAACTGTTTGCACAGACCCCTTACCGAAAGACTTGGTGCCTACAACAATCGCCCGGCGGTGATCCTGCAAGGCCCCCGCCACGATTTCAGAGGCTGAGGCGGAGCCGCCATTGATCAGCACGACGATGGGTTTGCCTTGGGCCAGATCGCCCGGTTCGGCATTGAAACGCTCGCCATCCGCTGCATCGCGTCCACGGGTCGACACGATTTCGCCGGCGTCAAGGAATGCGTCCGACACATAGATCGCCTGATTCAGCAGACCGCCCGGGTTGTTGCGCAGATCGAGCACGAACCCATCGACATTTTCGATGCCCCCGGCATCCTCAACCTGTTTGGCGAGGCCTTCGCGCAAATTGGGGAAGGTCTGATCGTTGAAGGTGGTCACACGTAGGACAACGGCATTGCCTTCGGTCCGGCTGCGCACGGCGGTCAGTTTGATGGTGTCGCGGATGATGGACACGTCGAACGGTTCAACCTCGCCCTCGCGCACGATGGTGATGATGATTTCAGACCCGACAGGGCCACGCATCATGTTGACCGCGTCGTCCAATGTCAGCCCCAGCACGCTTTCGCCATCCACGGCTGTAATGAAATCACCTGCGATGACCCCGGCCGCATCTGCGGGGGTGCCATCCATCGGGGAGACGACCTTGACCCAGCCTTCTTCCTGCGTGACTTCGATGCCCAGCCCGCCGAATTCACCGGAGGTTTGCACCCGCATACGGGCGGCATCGTCAGCGGACAGATAGCTGGAATGTGGATCAAGCGAGGTCAGCATGCCGTTGATTGCCGCCTCGATCAGTTCCTTGTCATCAACGTCCTCGACATAGCCGGCGCGGATCCGTTCGAAGATGTCGCCGAAAAGATCCAGCTGTTCGTAGACGCTTGCATTGTTTTTGGATTCCTGCGCCAGTAGCGGCCCGGCAATCTGGCTGGTGGCCACAAGCCCCAGAGCAGCGCCGCCGATTGCGGCCAATATCAGCTTTTTCATTATCGTATCCTATCCTACTCGAGCGCGAACCAGGTGTCCGGATTCACGGGACTTTGCCCGGACCTGACCTCAAGATAAAGGGTTTGCTGCGTCTGATCGTCCTCAAAGACAGCATTTTCGCTCAAAATACCGTCATCAGCCTGCCCGTTGCCACCCATCAGACCGATGGCTTCGCCTGCGGGCAAGATCTGGCCTGCTGTTCCAAAGGTTTGTTCCATGCCTGCGATAATAAATAGCACGTCTGCGGCGGGTTCAAGGATGACCACGCT
Source organism: uncultured Paracoccaceae bacterium (assembly GCA_947488175.1). Taxonomy (GTDB): domain Bacteria; phylum Pseudomonadota; class Alphaproteobacteria; order Rhodobacterales; family Rhodobacteraceae; genus Yoonia. The sequence goes on along the minus strand of CANKYO010000002.1, from coordinate 525,593 downwards.
GCCGTAATCCAGAACCGCGCCGTGAAACAACAGCGTTGCGGCGACCGGTGTGGTGACTAGCGCCTGCGGCTGGGCGGCGATCCGCACGCCGGGGCGCCCCTGACCGTTGTCCGGCAGAACGTAACCTGCGACGGGGAGTGGCAGGTTCCCCTCTGCCGTCAGCCCGGTGTCGGATGACGGCAGCGATCCAGCCAGCCCCCGCGCGAACCCGTCCAGCGTTTCGGCGCTGGCCAGGAGTAGAGCGGTTTGTACCGGGTCTTCGCTGAAGCGCTGCGGCAGGTCGGTCCGTTCTGAGATCGCAATACCCAGGGCCGTGCGGGCGGTTTGTGCCGCCTCGCGCCCCTCTGTCAGCGTTGCGGCGGCTTTGATGCGTAGGGCGCGCAAACGGTCCAGTTCCGACAATTGCTCTTGCAAGGCTGACACCTGGTTTTCCAGAGCCGGTGTCAGATCGGCCACGATTCCGCCCGCGCGCGCGGCGGCAAGTGGGCCTTGCGGATGGCTTTGCAGAACGGGGGTCGGTGTCCGCCCGATGGCCTGCAACGCGCCGATCAGATCGCTGAGTTCATCGCGCCGGGCGCTGAGTTCGGCCGTCAGCACCGCCTCACGCGTGGCAACCTGCCGCAACCCGTCACGCATCGCCGCCAGCCCGTCTTCATAGGCCAGCACCGTTTCTGTCAGCGCCTTGACCCGGTCGCGTCTGGTTTGCGCCTGTTCCAGCTGTGTCCGTGCGGCCAGCAGGCGGTCCATGGCCGCGCTTGCCGCGGCCTCTGGACTTTGGGCAACTGCTGGCAGTGCCAGACAGATCAGAAATGCGGCGAGCCTCATTTGATCAGGCTTTGCCCTGTCATTTCGGGTGGCAGGTCGAGCCCCATCAGATCAAGAAGTGTTGGCGCCAGATCGGCCAACCGTCCATCCCGTAATGTCGCCCCATCCGGTCCGCCGACAAGGATGACCGGCACCGGGTTGGTCGTGTGTGCGGTGTGCGGCCCGCCGGTTTCGGGATCGACCATGGTTTCGCAATTGCCGTGATCGGCAGTGACGATCATCGCGCCATCTGCGGCTTTGAGCGCCGTCAACACCTCGCCCAGCCCCTGATCGACCGCTTCGCAAGCCTTGATCGCCGCGTCCAGATCGCCGGTATGCCCGACCATATCAGGGTTGGCGTAGTTGGTGACGATCAGGTCGTAGCCGTCTTCGATCGCCTTGACGAAGTGTTCGGTCACCTCACCCGCCGACATTTTGGGCTGCATGTCGTAGGTAGCGACCTTGGGGGATTGGGCCATATACCGGTCTTCGCCCTTTTCGGGCGTTTCGATGCCCCCGTTGAGGAAGAAGGTCACATGCGGATATTTTTCGGTTTCGGCGAGCCGGAACTGCCGCAGCCCTTGTTTGGCGACCCAGGCGCCAAGGGTGTTCTGAATGTCTCGTTTGGGGAAGACGATGTCGAACCATTGGTCATGCTTGTCGGAATAGCTGACCATGCCCAGGCGGGCGGCGAGGTCGGGCTTGTCCCGGTCGAACCCGTCGAAATCCGGGTCGGCGATGGCGGCCAGGATTTCGCGCGCCCGGTCAGAGCGGAAGTTGAGGCAGAAGAAACCGTCGCCCTTGGCCAGCCCTGAATAGTCACCGATGACTGTTGCCGGGATAAATTCATCGGTCTTGTCAGCGTCGTAGGCCGCCCTGACCGCAGCGCTGGGCGTGTCTGCGGTGTTGCCCTGCCCTTTGATCATGGCGTCATAGGCGGTCTCAACCCGTTCCCAGCGGTTATCCCGGTCCATGGCATAGTAGCGCCCGATGACGGTGGCGATTTTGGCGCTGTCGGGCAGCTTGTCCTGCAGTTCTGTGACGAAATCGGCGGCTGATTTCGGGGCCACGTCACGCCCGTCGGTGATGGCGTGGATCGCAACGGGCACACCTGCATCTGTGATCACCTTGCTGGCGGCAATAATGTGGTCGATATGCCCGTGCACCCCACCGTCAGAGACGACGCCCATCAGATGCGCCACACCGCTGCTGTCCTTCATCTTTGCAATGAAATTCTGTAGCGCGTCAGCTTTGAAGAACAATCCATCCTCAATCGCCAGCTCAATCTGGCCGAGATCCATGGCGACGACACGTCCTGCGCCGATATTGGTGTGCCCGACCTCTGAATTGCCCATCTGGCCGGATGGCAGACCCGCATCGTTGCCGTGCGTGATCAGCTGGGCATGTGGCCCCTGCATGATCGCATCGAAATTGGGGGTATTGGCGAGTTTGGGGGCGTTTGCGGTGCCGTCATCGCGCAGGCCCCAGCCGTCGAGGATACACAGAACAACGGGTTTGGGGGCTGGCATGGGGAACTCCTTTGATTTGATCAGAGGTTTAGCGCATCGCAGGGGGCGCGCAAACCGCTAAGCGCGGTGGTAGGGTCCGCCGGCAAGAATGGACGCGGCCCGATACAGCTGTTCGGCCAGCATGACGCGCACCAGCATATGCGGCCACACCATCTTGCCGAAGCTGAGCGACGCATCGGCCTGCGCCTGCAGGTCAGGGTCAATCCCGTCAGCCCCACCGATCACAAAGGTCAGATCCTGGCGCCCCTGGTCGCGCCATGTTCCGATCTGTGTGGCAAAGTCAGGCGACGACATCAGCTTACCGCGCTCGTCCAGTGTGCACACCAGTGCGCCATCGGGAATAGCGCGACGCAAAAGCATGGCTTCAGCGGCCATGCCGCCGCCCTTTTTATCTTCCACTTCGATCAGTTGCGCGGGGCCAAGGGCCAAGGCCCGCCCGGTCCGGTCGAACCGGGTGAGATAGTCGTCATACAGCTCGCGCTCGGGCCCTTTGCGCAATCGGCCCACAGCGCAGATCTGGACGCGCATCAGGCGGTCGAGGCCGCCCCGGTCTGCCACATCTTTTCGAGCTGGTAGAACTCGCGCACTTCGGGGCGGAAGATGTGGACGATAACATCGCCCGTGTCGATCAGGACCCAGTCGCCTGCATCCTTGCCCTCGATCTTGGAAATGACGCCATATTCCTGCTTGAGCCGGTCGGTCAGTTTTTCCGCCATGGCGGTGACCTGCCGGGTCGAACGGCCGGAAGCGATGACCATGTAATCACCCATTTCAGAGCGCCCGCGCAGATTGATCTGCACGATGTCTTCGCCTTTGTCATCATCGAGGGATTTGAGAACAGCGGCCAAAAGGCTTTCGCTGGTCGCAGTTTTCGGAGCGCTCATTGCTGGGGCTCCGGTGTTGGCCGCCGACGCGGCCGAGGTGGAAAGAGACAGTGCATTGTCCTCCTTAAAGCGCGCCGTGACGGCCCCGGCGCAGGGCATAATCTGAAATTAGCAATGCCCCGGCGCTTTTTCAACAATTCGCTTAAGGACAGTCAGGCATATCGCGCAATTGTTCCTCTGACGTGACGGCAGACAGCGGCCCATTGCGGACGAGTGGCAGGAACGCACCGTCCGGTGCCATGCGGACCGCAACACTGACGCGCGCATCATCTTCGGGGCCTGCATCCAAGCGGCAAGGTGAAAGGCTGATCGAGAGAGAGCCCTTGGTTGCGTCGGCATTTTCCGCGTTCCAGGCTCGCGCGGTGGCCTGCAAGCTGCGCAGTTCGGCGTAGTCGGCTGGGTTCACTTTAAAGACAGAACCGTCGCGTTGCAGCACGAAAGTACCCTCCGCAGTTTCATTCGTGTCACTGCGTGTTGTTGAGAACAGCATCAACGCCGAACCGGGGCTGACATCAATGCCTGCTGGCAGGGTCAGGTCAACCGCGAGGTCTGCCGGATCGGCAGTCGTGGGTGAAAGGCCGCTCAACTGCATCGCCGTGCTCGGGACGATGCTGGTACAGGCCGACAAGGCCAGGGCAGAAAAAAGTGTAAATCGCATGTGAATCTCCTTTGACAGGTATTTTTTATTGTTTTACATTAATTTTTATAAATGGAAAGGCCGAACTATGTCGTCGATAGATAAAGTAAAAAGATGGAGCCGAACGCTCCAATGGCTGACAATTTTTGCAATGATTGCGACGCCCATCGCCTTCTGGATCGGTGCCCTGAACATACCATTGGATCAGGCGATCGTGGACGGTCTGGTGCATGGTATCACCGTCACCCGAAACGTCACAGCAGGTCAGCTATACGGCGCAATCGCCCTGTCGGTGATCAGCCCCATCATATTTCTTTTTGTTCTCAACGATATGCGCAGGCTGTTCGCGTCATATCGCACGGGCGACATCCTGACCAAGGCATGCGCCAATCTGATCAAACGTATCGGCCAGGGATTTCTGGGCCTAGCGTTGATGCAGTTCATATTGCAGCCGGTCATGACGGCACTGCTGACCATGCATAACCCACCCGGCAAGCGCAGCATCGCTGTTAGCCTGAACAGCGAAATGATCTTTTTCGCATTGTCAGGAGGTCTGATCATCGTGATCGGCTGGGCCATGCGCGAAGCGTCTAACGTTGCGTCCGAAAACCGGTCATTCGTATGAAAGACATGCAGATCATCGTCCGCCTCGACGTGATGCTGGCCCTGCGCAAGATGAAGTCCCGCGATCTTGCGCAGGCGATCGGCATCACCGAACAGAACCTGAGCCTGCTGAAATCGGGTAAGGTCAAGGGGATCCGGTTCGAGACATTGGCCAAAATTTGTGCAGTTTTGGAGTGTCAGCCGGGCGATTTGCTGGAGGCGGAGCAGCGGGCGACATGAGCGCTTTGCGGTGATCCTGCCTGAGGCTAAGATCATGGAAGGGGGTCAGCACCATGGCACAGTTCCGCTACATCGTAGATGACGTCGACGCAGCTATCGCGTTTTATCAAGGCAAGCTTGGGTTCACCTTGGAAGAGCAATATGGGCCAGCAATGGCCATCCTGAGCAAGGATGATCTGCAGCTTTGGGTAGCCGGGCCAACGGCTTCGGCCTCCAAGCCGATGCCTGATGGCAGAAAACCGGAACCGGGCGGCTGGGGCCGCATTGTGATTCTGGTTGACGATCTGGATGCAACGGTCGCCGCAATGACCGAAAGCGGTGTCAGCTTCCGCAATCAAATTATCGAAGGGCCGGGTGGACGCCAAATCCTTTGCGATGATCCCTCTGGAAATGCGGTGGAGTTATTTGAACCAAGCTGACGCCGCTTCGCATCGCGACGACCGCCGCCCATCCTAAACCCTGGGGTCAATGAACGCTTTCCCGTCCGGCTTGGCCAACGCCTCTGGCAGTTTCTCCATCGCTTCGGACAGTGGCACGATGCCGGCAACATCGGTGGTCCATTTGCCTGTCACGAACCGTTTCTGGATTTCGCTGAACGCCTCTGGGATGCGGGCCGGATCGACCTGTTTCATCCAGCGGGTCAGCCAGAAACCTTCGATCTGCTTGCCCATGAAAATCATCTGCCCAAGCTGGGTCAGTTTTGGTGCCTCGGTCGAAAGTTTGCCGTAGTTCACCCAGCGCGCATGGGATGGCATGGCGAAGAACAGATCGGACGTGAATTGGTCCCCAACCGCGTCAAGCAGGATGCGTGGCTTCAGAGTTTTGAAGATGGATTGTGCTTGCCCCAGCGGATCATCGGCGCCAGTCACGATCACCTCTGCCGCGCCGAGGTCTTTTAGCGCCTGCGCCTGTTCGGTCCGCCGAATGACAGCGATGGGTTTGATCCCATGATCCCGACCCAACGCGATCAGCAGTTTGCCGAGTTGCGAGCCTGCGGCATTGAGGATGAAGCTGTCCGCCCCACTTTCCTTGACGATATCGAACATGGCGATGGCGGTGAGCGGGTTGACCAACTGACCGGCCGCGTCGGGTTCCGCCAGATCAGGACGACAGGGCACGAGGCGGCTGGCATCGGTCATGGCGTATTCGGCCCATGTGCCGGAGGCATCGGCGAAGAAGCTGACGCGCTGGCCCTTGAGCGGCGTATCCCCCGCGACAACCTCGCCCACCGCCTCAAACCCCGCAGGCATCCCCTTGACGCGCGGCTGGCCATATTCGCCCTTGATGAAATGGATGTCAGAGGGGTTCACGGCGGCGAGATGCACCTTGATCAGCGCCTGCCCGTCGCCGGGCGTGGGGACCGGCACATCCTGTAGGGCCAGAAAGGGTGACAAGTCGTCGATATTCGGGCCGGTTTGGGTATCGGCATAACCGTCATGCAGTTGGATCAGAGCTTTCATCGGCAGGCTTTCCTTTATGCAAAGACGCAGGCCGCGGCCTGCGTTGGTATCAGCAGTTTCGCGATCCGATTGCGATCCTTCTTGCGTGCCACAAACAGGCAATGCGTGTCGGATTGCGTATCAAGGCTCCACAGATCAAAACCGGCATCCTGCAGGCCTTTCGCGTATACAGCGAAAACGCCATCTTCGGCTACGGACCTGTTCTCAACGTCAGGCAATGGTACCGCCTCGTTACCCAGCGCGCTTGTGATCCGATTTGCCAGATCAGACGGTTCCGCTTTCCAGTCTAACGGGATCATGAAAACTGTCTCACGTTCCTCATTATATATCTCGGACAGACGCAAGGCCACGTCGTCGGGTGCTTCGTGATTTTCAAATACGGTTTTGATTCTGGCCTTTGTCGCAGCGATATCCGCATTGTGCATTATGATATCCACCAGCTTCAGATAGGCTTTTTGCGCCTCTTTTGGTGAATACAGCCCCTGCAACAACAGCTTGATCGGGTCGCCGCCACCCCGATTTGGCCCGGGCTGTAATGGCTGCCGGGCCTGCCCGCGATGCTTCTTGACCAGTTTCACGCCGCCGGCGGTATCAATGTCATCTGTCGGTCGAATCCGCTGGCCCGAGACGAAAAACCGCGTCTCGGAGAGGACACATGTTCGCCAAACATCCGCGCCTGCCTTGCGCAGATCGCCCGTCCAATCCGCCGCCGGCAAAAACATGTGGCGCGCCGTATAGGCAGCACCATGTTCGCGCAGCCCACCCATCACAACGATCTTTGATCCATCCACCCAGAAATCGGCAGAGTCCATGTGATCATCGCGGAAATCGCCCAACACAGTTTCATCGACGCGGTATTTCCCCAGGACAAGGGCCTGCCGATTATGCGCCAAGACGGAAAAGGCATAACCGCTGTCGCCGTCTTTGGCGATGCATAGCACCGGTTCAGCCTGATCGGCGTCGAAGAGTGCAAAACCATCTATCGTGCCCCTGTTGTAATCCGGTATCGTCGCAGGCCTGACTTTGAGATGCGGAAATGCCAGTTGAATGGCCTTTTCCGAGTGAGGCAGCCAGCCAACAGCGTACCCGGCGATGGCATCATAATTCAGGTTCAGGTCACCCTTGGGTGCCCGTGAGAAAAGTCCCATTTCCCGGTTCCTATTTTACAGATCGAATGTTGCAAAAACGGGTGCATGATCGCTGGGTTTTTCCCAGCCGCGCGCGTCGCGCAGGACCCGACTGGAATGGGCGGCATTCTTGATGTCGGGCGTGGCCCAGATGTGATCGAGCCTGCGCCCCTTGTCGGCGGCGTCCCAGTCTTTCGCCCGGTAGGACCACCAGCTGTAAAGCTGTCCTTCGGGGATGTCGTTGCGGGTGACATCGGACCAGCCGCCTGCATCCATGACCTGCCCGAAATGGTCGACTTCAATGGGCGTGTGGCTAACGACCTTGAGCAGTTGCTTGTGGCTCCACACGTCATCTTCGCGGGGGGCGATGTTCAGGTCGCCGACAAGGATGGATTTCTGTGGTTTGTCCGTATAAAAGGCGTCGCGCATTTCGGTCAGGTAGTCGAGTTTCTGGCCGAATTTCTCGTTCACCTCACGGTCGGGCACATCGCCCCCCGCAGGAACGTAGAAATTATGGATGGTCACGCCGTTTTCCAGCTTGCCCGCGATGTGGCGGGCATGGCCGAGGCTCGCGTAATCCTCTGACCCGGCTTCCTCCATCGGGATTTTGGAGAAGATTGCAACGCCGTTATATCCCTTCTGCCCGCGCGCGACCATGTGGGTGTAGCCAAGTGCTGTGAACTGCTCCATCGGGATCTTGTCTACCGGGCTTTTGCATTCCTGCAGGCAAAGCACGTCCGGGGCTTCCTCGCGCATCAGTTTGGCGACGATATCCTCGCGCAGACGGACAGAGTTGATGTTCCAGGTGGCAAGGGTGAAGGGCATGGCGGTTCGGGCTTTCAATGGGGCGGCGGCGCCGCGCTGCATTATTGAACCTGTTTGCCTCGCCCTGACCGATTGTTCAACCTTGGGCGGGTTTCGTTGCCAGACCGATATAGATGACCGTGCGCAGTGGCAGGGGGCCGAAGGTCAGGTCACCGCGCCGGTTGATGCCTCTGGGACCCAAACCGGTGGTTGGACCGAGGGTCAACCCCGCCGTTTCAAGCGCCGCCTGCAATTCGTCCGGCTTGATGAACATTGCCGGATCATGGGTGCCTTTTGGCAATATGCGCAGGATATCTTCTGCCACTGTGATCGCGGCAAGCCGCGCGATGATGTTTCGGTTGATGGTGTCGAACAGGAACATCCCGCCGGGTTTGAGGACACGCGCCACCTCTGACAAGACTTTTGGCAGATCCGCAACATGCTCCAGCACGTCGACGCAAACCACGTAGTCAAACTGTGCATCGGGGTAAGGCAGATCCTCTCCAAGCCCCACATCATAGCGGATGTCGCGGCCCGCTTCCGCCGCATGTGCCTGCGCCGCCGCTATGGCATCTTTCGCCGGATCAATACCGGTGACCTCTGCGCCCTTTTCGTCCAAGGCTTCTGCCATGAACCCACCCGCGCAGCCCAGATCCAGCACCGCCTTGCCCGCCCAGTCCACATGCCTGTCGAACCATTTCAATCGCCCGGGGACCAGGTTTTTCAGCGTGCGCACCCAGCGGATATCATCAGACCACCAGTTCTGAGCATATTGATCATAGATCGTCAGATCATTCCGTTCGGGGCTGGCCATCGGGGGCATTCCTTTTGAAGGTGGGGATGATGTAGGGCACGCGCGCCTGATAGACCCGAAACCGGTCGCCGTATATCTTGGTGAATCGCCGCTCTTTCAGTCGCGGGGCCAGCAGGCAGTAGGCTGTGTAGCTGATTGCCAGGAACAGTTGATCAGGCGTCCAGACTGGCACGGTCCAAAGGGTGAGTGCAAAAGCCACATAGATCGGTTGCCGAATGAAACGGAAGAGGCCGGTTGTCGGCATGTCGGGAAAGACCGGTTTAATCTTCTGCATCAGTGACATCCAGCCCAGCGCGCCAGACTGCACTTCGGCCCCCGCATCATAGCTGGCCTTGATCAGCAGGAGCCACGAGGCGGCGTAAAGCGTACAGATGGCGGCAAATACCGCGCCCTCTGCCTGCCACCAGATGATCCCGCTGGGCGTCCAAAAGGTGAAGAGCAGGAACAACTGCGTTGATGCGATAATGGCATAGGTCGTGGTGCCCAGCGTTTTACCATGAGGTGCCGGCGCCAGCTTTGACAGAATTGCGCCGCCCCGCCCCGACAACAAGAACGAATGCACAAACGGGAATTGCAGGATCAGTGCTGTATTGGCAAGCCATAGCCATGGGTCAGGAACCCGGCCGAAACTTTCGCTCATCCCGAAAAACATGGCGATCATCATGGCGAGCACGGACAGGGTGAAGATGCTGTGGCAAATCACCCCATAAATCAGCGCGATCAGGATGCGGCGCCGGCCAGGGGGTGGGCGGAATGTGCCGAAGGCTAACTGCATCAGCCGGGCGAATGGTGTTTGCGTGTCAAGTTGCATCGCGAGCCAGATAGACCCGCTGAGCCCGATGGCAAGCGTGTCAGACGAAGCGTCGCAGTGATTCGACCCATGGATGTCGGTATCAACTCTCATCGCGATCCTTTGCGAAATCCGGGCGCCATGTAACATTGCGGCGACATGCGTATTGCCACACTCAACGTTCAAAGCCTCAGGCTGTTTCCTGACGTCGACGGTAACCCGCTGCGCGGCGCGCGGGATTCGGATGTGTCTGAGGATGCTGGTCTTGATCAGATCGACCGCAAGCTGACGGCCGAATTGTTGCGGCAGGTGGATGCGGAGGTGATTGCGTTGCAGGAGGTTTTTGACCGCGAGACCCTTGATTACTTCCACGATGTGTATCTGGTCCGTACTGGTATCCGCCCTTATCCGCATCGGGTTTGTCTGCCCGGGAACGATGGGCGCGGGCTGGATGTGGCGGTGCTTTCGCGCCGCCCGCTTGATCGGGTGCAAAGCCACGCATCGCTGAAACTGGCGGATGTAGGGATAGACGCCCCTGCAGGGGTAGATCCGGAATTTCCGGTCTTTCGCCGCGACTGCCTGATGGTCGATATCGGTCCGATGACGCTCTTTGTGTGCCATTTCAAATCGCCCTATCCGGATCCCGACAAGGCGTGGATAACCCGCAATCTGGAGGCGCGAGCCACGCGCTGCCTTATCGAGCGCCGCTTTGCGAACCCGGCGAAGGGTCTTTGGCTAATTATAGGTGATCTGAACGAGGCGGATGACGGCGATGCCGGTCATCCCAGAGCCATCGCGCCGCTGGAAGGGGATTTCAGTGTTGATCTGATGCAGCGGCTACCGGTCGACAGGCGTTGGACCTATTTTGATCCGCATTCGGGGCTTTATCATTGCCCGGACGCGCTTTTGGCCTCACCGACCTTAGCCGCAAGGTGGCCGGACGCGGTACCGCGCGTTATGCGCATGGGGTTGGGTGCGGAATCCTCCCGGTTTCGCGGCCCGCGCCTTGCTGGTGTTGGCTGGCACAGGCCGCATGCCAGCGATCATGCCGCCGTGGTCATTGACCTTGACGGGTTGCCCTGATCTTAGCGCAGTGCCGCGACCGGGCGGATCTGTCCGGTGACAATATCGCGCCTGTTGTGGATCGGCGGCTGCATGCGCGCCAAGGTCGCCGGATGTGCTGCGTCAAGCACACCAAGCCGCACCAGGATCGCGGCGATTGCGCATTCGCTGGCGCGGGTTGCTCCGTCCGCGATTTTCAGCGCGACGCCCAGACGCTTTTCCGGGATGATCGCGATAAAGACACCTTCGGCCCCGGTCTTGATCGCCACCTTGCCGTCCATCGCCCGCATCAGTTCGGTACAGGCCCGCGTTTCGCCGGCGACAAGTTCAGGAAAGGCACCCATTGCGCGGGTAAGCCTGACCGCCGCCTGACTGCGCGCGTCGGACCTGTCATGCGCGCTGGCAAAGAACGCCATGGCCCGCGCCAGACCGTGGAGAGTGCAGGCATGGTTCGGGGCTGAACAGCCATCAATGCCGAACATTGGGCTGGTTTCTTGTGTGACCTCTTCAAAGGCGGCCTTGCAGGTCTGTTGCACCGGATGATCGATCTGATCGTAATCCGGACCGGCCCCCAGATGTTTGCTCAGTGTCAGAAAGCCTGCGTGTTTCCCGGAGCAGTTATTGTGGACCTGGCAGGGTTCCTCGAACGCGCGGATCAGGCCATAGCGCGCATCCTTGTCATTCGGCATTTGCGGACCGCAGCGAAAATCATCATCGGTCAGGCCCAGATCGCCAAGCCATGCCTTGACCCGATCCGTATGAATGGCTGCCCCGTTATGCGAGGCACAGGCCAGTGCCAGTTGTTCATCGCTCAGATGCGCCCCTGCCCCGCTTTCAAGAAGCGGCAAGGCCTGCACCATCTTGCAGGATGACCGCGGATAGATCAGCGCGGTGGGATCGCCCCAGGCCTCGACAATTCGGCCGTTATCGTCGCAGACCACCGCATGCCCCTGATGGACGCATTCCAGCAGATCACCACGCCAGACTTCGACCAAATCAACCGAATGTGCCATTTTTTTGCCTTTTTGGATTGTATATGTCTTTCAGATAGCCGCCGTCGCGTTTGGGGCTTTCCCCGGCGGGCGGTTTTTTGCTACGCTTATGGCTATCGAGTTGAAACAGTTCCTGCCAGTCGAAAAGGTGTACGCCAGATGCACCGCGACGAAAACAGGAGCATCCAGAGGCAAGGACAGCTTGGAGGCTGTGACATGATTTTTAAAATTTCTCGCGCAATTGGCGTGGCTGCGGCTGTGTTCTGGGCTGGTGCCGGTTTGGCACAAGAGGTCAGTGACAACCGGATTGCCGCGAACACCGATTGGAGCGTGTTTGTTGAGAGTGACCCCACCGAATGCTGGGCTGTGTCAGCCCCGACCGAAACCGTGAACACCCGCGACGGCAATACCGTGTCGGTGAACCGCGGTGATATTCGTCTGATCGTGTTCTACCGTCCGTCCGAAAGCGTGAATGGGCAGGTTATGTTTGCGGGCGGCTACCCCTTTGCCGACGGATCAACCGTCAGCCTTGAGGTTGGTGGCACCACATTCCAGATGTTCACTGATGACGAAACCGCATGGCCCGCCACCCCCGAGGATGATGCCAGGTTTGTCGCCGCCATGAAGCGCGGTGCCAATGCCGTTGTCGTGGGCCGTTCGAGCCGTGGCACGACCACCACGGACACGTTCAGCCTGCTGGGCTTTACTGCCGCCGTAGAAGAGGCCGAGAACCGCTGTTCCAGCTGACGCCCGGTTTCATTGATCATGCGGGGCCGGTTTTCTTGTGGAAACCGGCCCTTTCTCTTATATGGCAGGCTTGACCCCCGATCCGGAGCATTCCCATGAACGCCAAGGCCCCGATTACCCAGGACGTGCTGACCATTCCGCGCAAGCTGCCGGAAGGGCCGGTAAACCTTGTGGGCATGACGCGCGATGCCATGCGCGATGCCCTGATGGTGGCTGGTACGCCTGAAAAGCAGGCCAAGATGCGGGTCGGCCAGATCTGGCAGTGGATCTATCACTGGGGTGTCCGCGATTTTGCCGATATGACCAATCTGGCGAAAGACTATCGCGCGATGCTGGCCGAGAAATTCGTGGTTTCCCTGCCGGAGGTCGTCACCCGGCAGGTGTCCGACGATGGTACGCGAAAGTATCTGGTGCGGATCGCTGGCGGTCACGAGGTTGAGGTGGTTTACATCCCTGAGACGGATCGCGGCACGCTCTGCATTTCATCCCAGGTCGGCTGCACGCTGACCTGTTCGTTCTGTCACACGGGCACCCAAAAGCTGGTCCGCAACCTGACCGCAGGTGAGATTATCGGGCAGGTCATGCTGGCTCGCGACGATCTGGGCGAATGGCCTGTGCCCGGCGCCCGCAAGGACGAAACCCGCCTGCTGTCGAACATCGTGCTAATGGGCATGGGTGAGCCGCTTTACAATTTCGAGAACGTCCGCGATGCGATGAAGATCGCGATGGACCCGCATGGTATTCAGCTGTCGCGGCGCCGGATCACCCTTTCGACATCGGGTGTCGTGCCGGAAATCGCGCGCACTGCGGAAGAGATTGGGTGCCAGCTTGCCGTGTCATTTCACGCAACAACCGATGAGGTCCGCGACAAGCTGGTCCCGATCAACAAACGCTGGCCGATTGCCGATCTGCTGGACGCGCTGCGGACTTATCCAAAAGTATCCAATTCAGAGCGGATCACGTTTGAATATGTGATGCTGGACGGGGTGAACGACAGCGACGCCGATGCCCGTCGTCTGATCAAGCTGATCGATGGAATTCCAGCCAAGATCAACCTGATCCCGTTCAACGAATGGCCGGGCGCGCCCTATAAGCGGTCGTCAAACAACCGCATCCGCGCCTTTGCCGATATCATCTACAAGGCAGGTTATGCGTCCCCCATCCGCACCCCTCGGGGCGAGGATATCATGGCCGCCTGCGGACAGTTGAAATCGGCCACCGAACGGGCCCGAAAATCGCGTGCAGAAATTGCTGCAGAAACCGGTTTGTAGTTAACGACATCTTCACCAAGAACCGGCGATATTTCGCCTATGAAACAGATTGTACTTGGTTTACCCCCCGAACTCGCCGACGCCCTCGACCATCTTTGCGGGCGCAATGAAGCAGCCATAGGTGATATCCTGCGTGAGGCGCTGCGGAACGATTTGAAACGCCGGACCCGCGCACGCGCGGATCGGGCAGCACGCCAGCATGGCCCCTTGCGGGCAAGGCTGACGGAAGATTTTGAAGACGCTGTTGATTGGTATGATCTGCAAAGCCGCCTGCGCAAGAAAGGCTATCAGTTTGTTCGCCATGGTGGTGGCCTGAGCCTGAGAGATGCCGAGGATCAGCATATCTGCAACGGGGCTGATCTGGGCTACAGCCACGCACAATTGACCCGTCGCTTCGGGCGGCAGATCCCCCGTACCGTGTCCACCTTTGCGCTGGCCAGTTAGGCCAGCAGCGCGCGTGCCTCGTCCGGTGAAAGGGCGGCGGGGCGATCACATGTCGTTGTCAGATTGATGAATTGCCGATTCTCACCGGCCTTCAGAACGCTGGTCATGACATCCACGGCGTGTACGGCCAGATCGACACTACAGCGGTGCGCGCGGTCTTCGGCAATGGCCGTCACCATATCGGCCAACCCGGCACAACGGTAGTTGGCGCGACCTTGGTCATCATTGGGGATACCGAAAGGGTGATCCCATGTCGGCAGCGGATTGATGTCCTGATCCTGACCGCCGATTTCGACGGTTCCCCCAAAGAAATTGGGGTCCGGCACGAATAGCGATGCATCTTCGCCATAAAGCTCCATCGGGGGATGGCGATTGGTCCAGACATCCCAACTGGCACCAAGCGTGACGGTTGCACCGTTCGCAAATTCCAGCAGCGCATGAATATTGGTGGGTGTATCAACAGGGATCGTTTCGCCTTTCCGGTCGCCATTGCCGATCGTGCGAGTGGCAAAAGTGGTATTGGCGATAGCGGCGACCGATTTCACCGGGCCGATCAGTTGAAGCAGGTTGGTCACATAATAGGGTCCGATATCCAGAACCGGACCGGCGCCGGGCTGATAAAAGAAATCGGGATTGGGGTGCCAGCTTTCCATACCGTGACTCATCACGTGACATGTGCCCCCGATGACCTTGCCCATATCGCCCGCGTCAATGGCCGCGCGCGCCTGCTGATGCGCGCCGCCCAGAAAGGTGTCGGGTGCCGAACCCACACGCAGGTTCTTTGACGCAGCCAGTTCGCGCAGGGTTTCAGCCTGATCCAGCGTCAGCACCAGTGGCTTTTCGGAATAGGCGTGCTTGCCCGCTTCCAGAATCTGCCTTGTGACCTCGAAATGCACGGCGGGGATCGTGAGGTTCACCACAACGTCGATATCCGAGGCTTTCAGCAGGTCATCCACCGTATCGACCCGCAAATCAAACTCCGCCGCTCGCGCCCGCGCTGCGTCCATATTAATGTCCGCCACGGCCCGAACTGACAGGGATCTGAACATCGGGGCCAGCCTGCAGTAGGCGGTCGAGATATTGCCGCATCCGATGATGCCAACGCCGAGTTGTGTCATGATGTGTCCTCAGAAGTTATTGATGGCAGTCAGGCTGCGTGTTGCAAATCGGACGTGATCGTTGGGATTGTCATGTTCGACGACGTAGTGATCGACACCGGCACTCTGCAGGGCGGCATGGATCGTGGGCCAGTCCATGATGCCGTGACCCACATCGGCCCACCCATCTTCGTCTGTGCAGTCGCCGTCGGGTGCGATATCCTTGATATGTACCGCGCTGATCCGGCCTGCATATTTTTTGATCCGCTCCACCGGGTCGTGACCTGCGACACGGACCCAGCCCAGATCCAATTCCAGCATCAAATCGTCCGACGCTTGCGCGATCAGGTCCAGCGGCATGTCCCCGCTGTCCAGCGGATCAAGTTCAAAAGCATGGTTGTGCCAGCCAAAGGTGACACCGGCATCCTGCAGCGGTTTGCCCGCCTCGGCCAATCGTTGCCCGAAAGATGCCCAGCCCGCGGCATCAGCGGGTCGGTCTTCTGGCGCGATGAAGGGGGCAAAGAGCTTTTGGACACCCAGCGCCTTGATCAGAGCAAGTGTGCCAGCGACATCACCTTCGATCTGGTCAAGGGCGATATGGCTGCTGGTCATCGCCAGACCATGGGCCTCGAGCGCGACCTTGAGCCCGTTCACATCGCTGAACAGACCGCCATAGCCTTCGACCTCCTGATAGCCGGCCTTTGAGAGCATTTGCAGCGTATCCCCCAATGGCGGGAAGTTGCGGGAACAGTAGAGTTGATAGGAAATGCGGGGCATGGCGCGGTCCTTTATTCAGGCGTGAGTGGCGCTGTGCAGATCGCGCAGCGTGAAGTTGGGTTGGACGTTCGACGAGGCTGGCGTGAAGTGCAGGGTGTTGGGTTGGTTCGGCAGTTGAGTGAACGCGTTTGTGCTGAACCGACCGGGCACGTCAGCTTCAAGCGCAACGAACAAAGCGAGCCTTTCCGCATCGACCGTGATCAGCCAGTCGGCGCCATCCGGCTCGGCGTTCATCTTGAGCTTGGGCGGCAGCAGATTGTAGTGTTTGTAAGGATGCCGCGCATAAAGATCGCTGCCCTTTGCGCCACCCGGACCGGTCCATGTGAAATACAGCATCTCCTGATCCGACAATGCGTCGGCATCAATCTGCAGGGCGTCGATCGCCCGATCCTGCACGGTGACCGCAACCGCATCCAAAGGTCGGGTCGTCCCGTCCATCGCCAGCGCCGCCGCAGCAATCTGTAGTGTGACGGGCGCCGGGGCGTCGTTCACGGCACGCAATATGATTTTCTTTTCATCAGGTACGGCGGTGACGTTGATGGGGGCGTAAAAGGCCTTTGCCATGTGGTGCAAAAGCTTCCACTCGCCATCATCGTTGAGCGATGACCAACTACAAACCGGCCATGTATCGTTAAGCTGCCAGATCAACGTGCCCATGCAGTGCGGTTTCAGACTGCGCCAATGGCTGACGGCTGTCTTGATCGCAAGCCCCTGTTGAACCTGAGACAGATAGACGAAATCATCGAACTGCGTGGGCCAGCGGAAATAACGGAACATGGTTTCGGCGATGCGGGCGTTGCCGCCATCGTTCTTCTGGTGGCTTTCCAGAACCGGGGCGGCAATGTTGTGGTCGGCTGGGCTGGCAAAGCGGTTGATGGCGCGAATCGACGGGTAGCTTTGGAACCCGAATTCTGAACAGAAACGTGGGCTGACATCGCGGTAATGGTCAAAGTCCCGGCCTTCGTGCCAGACCGACCAGAAATGCATATCGCCTGATCCGTCATCGTGCCACGCATCCCCGAAATTCAGCGGCCCGGGCGATGGTGACGATGGCCACCAGTTGGCTTTCGGATCTGTTTCCTTGAGGGCGGTTTCGATGCAGCGGTTCAGCCGGTCATAGTTGACCAGATAGCGGTCGCGATCGTTGCGCGAACAATCGTACCAGTCCAGCGCGCCGATCAGTTCGTTGTCACCGCACCAAAGCGCGATACAGGCGTGATGGTGGAGTCTGGACACGTTATCAATGACTTCGGCGCGCACTTCAGCCAGGAACGCATCGCCGGAAGGGTAGAGGTTGCAGGCGAACATGAAATCCTGCCAGACCATTAGCCCGAGTTCATCACACATGTCGTAGAACCATGTGTCTTCGTACCGGCCGCCACCCCAGACGCGGATCATGTTCATGTTGGCGTCAACGGCGGATTGCAGCAGGGCGCGTGTTCTGGCAGGGGTGATCCGACCGGCGAGCGCATCGGCGGGGATCCAGTTCGCGCCTTTGGCAAAAACATCACGGCCATTGATGCGGAACTTGAAACCAAGGCCTGCGGCATCCTCTTCCGTCACCAGTTCCGCAGAGCGCAGACCGACCCGCCGCGTGGCCTTTGCCTTGGCGAAGGTCACTTCGAGATCGTAGAGATGCTGATCCCCCTGCCCGGCGGGCCACCACAATTGTGCGTCAGGAATACGCAAAGACAACGTGCACATATTCCCGATGCATGGCGCCGTCGCTGTCTGACCGGCAATGGTCGCTGCGACCTCTCCTGCCCCACCCGAAACATGGGCGATGATCTGCAATTCCACCCCTTCACCGGAATGATCCTGCGCGATCATGATCCTGTCGATCCGGGGCGCATTTGCGTCCTCGATCCGCATGGTGCCGTAGATCCCGAACGGGGCCAGCGCGATGTTCCAGTCCCAGCCGAAATCGCAGGCCGGTTTGCGCAGGAAGTTTCCGTTGGGGATCGGACAGTTCGCGCTGTTGGGCAGTGGAAATGGGTGCGCCGCCTGTTTGGCGGCACCGGCGGCAACGACCGAATGAAAGGTCACGCTGATCGTATTGCGCCCCAGGCGCGCTGCGTCGGTCAGCGGGACGCGGTATTCACGAAACGCATTTTCGGCCGTCAGGACGATCCGGTCATTGACCCGCACGGTTACAACCGTATCGACACCGGACAGAACCAGATCAACCTCCGTTTCCGTCAGATCGAAATCGCGCGTGGCGGTCCAATCGCGTTCGCAGATCCGGCGCAGATCATATTCGTTGCGCCCCCAGTAGGGATCGGGGATCAGCCCGGCCGCATGCAGCGCGGTGATCCCGTCGGTGGGCAGATGCATGGTGCAGGTATGGTCGCCGCTGTCATCGGACAGCGCCCATTCGCCTGCCAAATCAAGCGGTGTCACAAACGGTCCTCGGTCGCTTTGTCGAACAGTGATGCACGGGCGGTATCGATGCCGATGGGTAGCGTATCGCCCGACCTGACCCGCGCCTGTCCGTCCATCCGGATACGGAAAATATGCTGGCCCAGTTTGGCGTAGACCAGCGTGTCGGACCCCATGGGTTCGACCAGATCGACGTTGACCTGATATTGCAGCGGCGCATTGGCAACCAGTTCGCCGGTGATCACATGTTCGGGCCGGATGCCGATTGTGGCAGGCCGGTCCGTGGTCTGGGTGATGAAGTCATAGCCGGTCATGGGCATCGCCATGTCGTCCACCTTGAACGTGTCGCCTTGCAGATGACCTTCGAGGAAGTTCATCGACGGGCTGCCGATGAAATCCGCCACATAGAGGTTACGGGGCCGGTTATAGATTTCGTCGGGCGAACCGAGCTGCATGATGTTGCCGCCTTTCATGACGGCGATCCGGTCGGCCAGTGTCATCGCCTCGACCTGATCATGGGTCACGTAGATCATCGTGTTCTGCAATTGGTTGTGCAGCCGCTTGAGCTCGACCCGCAGATCGACCCGCAACTTGGCATCAAGGTTGGATAGCGGTTCGTCGAACAGGAACACGTCAACGTCCCGCACCAGCGCCCGCCCGATAGCAACCCGCTGTCGCTGGCCGCCGGACAGTGCGCCCGGTTTGCGCCCCAGAAGCGGTTCGATCTGGAGGATTTCGGCGGCGCGGGCGACGCGCCGTTCGATTTCCTCCTTGGGCAGCCGCGCATTTTTCAGACCGAATGACAGGTTCCCCCGGACAGTCATCTGCGGATAGAGCGCATAGCTTTGGAACACCATCCCGATCCCCCGTTCGGATGGTTCGGCCCAGGTCACGTTTTCACCCTTGATGAAAATCTGCCCATCCGTGACCTCCAGCAGCCCGGCGATGCAGTTCAGCAAGGTGGATTTGCCGCAGCCGGACGACCCCAGAAGAACGATAAATTCACCCTCCTCGATATCGAGGTTCAGGTTTTTCAGAACTTTGACTGCGCCGAACGCAAGGTCGAGATCTTTGATTTCTACGGAGTAGCTCATCCCTTGACGGCCCCTGCTGCAATGCCCCGGACGAAGAGTTTGCCGGAAGCGAAATAGATGAAGAGAGGCACCAACCCCGTGAGGAGCGTGGCGGCCATATTGACGTTGTATTCCTTGATCCCCTGCACTGAGTTGACGATGTTATTCAGCTGCACCGTCATCGGATAGGTGTCGGGTTTGGTGTAGATCACCCCGAACAGGAAATCGTTCCAGATGCCGGTCACCTGCAGGATCATGGCGACCACAAAGATCGGCAGCGACATGGGCAGCATGATCCGGAAATAAATGCCCCAGAACCCGGCCCCGTCCACGCGGGCCGCTTTGAACAACTCTTCCGGGACGGACGTGAAGTAGTTGCGGAATAGCAGCGTCAGGATCGGCATGCCAAAGATCGTGTGGACGATTACTAGACCGGACAGGGACCCCATCAGCCTGATGGTCGGTGCGTCTTCATAGAAGAACCGCACGAAACTGGTGATTCCTTCGCCGCTTTCACGCAGGATGATCACGATGGGGTAGATCATTACCTGATAAGGGATGAAGGCCCCGAAGATCAGGATAGTGAAAAAGACCTCTGACCCTTTGAACCGCCAGTTGGCCAGCGCGTAGCCATTGACCGAAGCGATGGCGATGGACAGGAAAACCGACGGGACCAGGATCCAGACCGAATTCCAGAACCCCCGGCTGAGCCCGTCGCAGTTCACACCGGTGCACGCCTCGGCCCAGGCCTTGATCCAAGGTTCATAGGTGACCTCGACAGGGGGCGAAAAGATATTGCCAAGTCGGATTTCCGGCATCCCCTTGAGCGATGTCACGATCATCACGTAAAGCGGCAGAAGGTAGTAGATGCAGACCACGAATAGCGTGCTGTAAAGGATGATGTTGGCCGGCGTGATCCGCCGTTTGGGTTTTGGCCCGCGCGGGCCTGACAGCGCGTCCTGTGCGGGTTTGAGCGCCACCCCCGATGCAAGTGCGGTATCAGACACGGCGTTTCCCCCCGAATTCAAGATAGGCCCACGGGATCAGGATGATCAGGACCGACACCAGCATCATGGTCGAAGCGGCAAAACCCTGCCCGAGGTTCTGGGACGAGAACATTTTTTCGATGACGTATTTGGCGGGAACTTCGGACGCGATCCCCGGCCCGCCGGAGGTTTGAGCGACCACGAGGTCATAAACCTTGATGATCCCGCTGGCGATCAGCACAAGTGCAGTCACGAAAACGGGCCGCATCATGGGGATGATGATGAAAATGTAGGTTTTCCATGTGGGGATGCCTTCGACGCGCGACGCTTTCCAGATATCTTCGTCAATCCCGCGCAGCCCGGCTAGCATCACCACCATGATGAATCCCGACCCCTGCCAGATGCCCGCGATCAGGATGCCGAATATCACGATCTCGGGGTTGTTGAGAGGGTCGAACGTGAAGCTCTCCCAGCCCCAGTCCCGCACCACGTTTTGCAGCCCCAGGCTGGGATTGAGGATCCACTGCCAGACCAGCCCGGTCACGATGAAGCTGAGGGCGAAGGGGTAGAGGATGATCGTGCGGATCGTGTTTTCGAACCGGATTTTCCGGTCGAGCAGCGCTGCGAGGGTGAAACCGATCACCAGCGACAGGATCATCGAACAGGCGCCATAGATGGCCAGATTTTCGATGGAGGTGATCCAGCGGTTCGTGGACCAAAGTCTTTCATACTGATCCAGACCCACCCATTTGTGGGGCGCTGGCAGCAGCCGCGATCCGGTGAAGGAATGGTACACCGTCCACAGCGTGCAGCCGATGAAGATGACAAGGGCTGTCGCTACCATCGGGATTGCTGCGATTTTCGCGGTCTTGTTACGAAACAGGCGGTTCGGGCGCTTTGCGCGCGTCCGCCCCTGTCCGGCGTCGATGGCCGACATGGCTTCCCCCCCCTTGCGGGTGATTGGTGACCGGTGGGGCCCCGCATTCATGCGGCGCCCCTGAGTGGTGGCCTTAGTCGGCGTCGGCGATGATCGCGGCGTAACGCGCCTGCGCGTCAGCTGCGGTGATCGACGGATCGTTCCAGAACTCGACCATCAGGTCTTCGACCTGGCCTTGAGTATCGGGAGAAAGAAGGATGTCGCCTGAGGGCAGTACATTGCCACCCGCCAGGATTTCGAGACCCTTTTTCATGCAGTCATTGGCGGCACTCAGGTCCACATCACCCCGGATCGGCAACGACCCCTTGGCGAGATTGAAGGCAACCTGTACGTCGGGCGAGAGCAGCATCGCCGCCATCTCTTTCTGTGCGGCCTCAATCTCAGGATCGTCCTGCTTGGGGAAGTAGAAGGCATCGCCCGCCGTATCGAGGATTTCGTTCACCCCCAAACCGGGTAGACAGGTGTAGTCTTCACCGGCGACCTGTTCAGCGACCTGGAATTCGCCCTGTGCCCAGTCACCCATGATCTGTCCACCGGCCTGGCCGGTGATCACGAGGTTGGTGGCAAGGTTCCAGTCCTGCACATTTGAGTCAGCCGCCATTTCGCGGGCGGTTACCGCAGCTTCAAACACTTTCGTGTATTCAGGTCCCGCCGCGACATCCGCATCCTTGTCACGGTTTACTTGCAACCAGGCCTCGGTACCCGCAATCGCTATGGTCATCACGCCAAACGCGCCAGACGACTGCCAGGGCTGTTGCCCCATGGCCAGCGGAACCTTCCCGGCAGCCTCAAGCGCTGGGGCGGCAGCGACAAATTCATCCCAGTTGGACGGGACATCGACACCGGCATCTTCAAACGCCTGATGGCTAAGCCACATCCACTGCCAGGAATGAATGTTCACCGGGGCGCAGTAAATGCGGCCATCCAGTGTACAGGCATCCAACAATGTGGGCGGGTTCACGATATCCTTCCACCCTTCTGCCGCTGCCACATCTGTGAGATCGAGAAGCATACCTGCCTCAATCAGTTCTTCCGCCTGGCGGCCATGGTTCAACTGCGTCGCCCCCATCGGATCACCGCCCAGGATGCGGCTAATAATGATCGGACGGGCGGTGCCGCCTGACCCTGCAATGGCCCCGTCGACCCAAGTATTGCCGGTGGCATTCCAGGCCTCGGCGAATTTGGAAACAGCAGCGGCTTCGCCACCGGATGTCCACCAATGGGTGACTTCGAGTTCGACCGCAGACGCCGCAGTGGCGCTGATCATCGCGGTGGCCGCGAGCAGTTTTGTTGTCAGTTTCACGATTCTCTCTCCCTGGTTCTAAATCGTTGTAGATGAGCCTATATCGATTTAGATTGACCTCGCAAGGAAAATTCCGCCAAGGTGCGGGCAGCGACCAGAGAGGCCACAAGGCACTGGCGATTTTGAGATTTTGGCCCTACCAAGCCGAAAGTCATGCGGAAACAGAGGACTAGCCATATGCATGAGAACAAAGTTCCGGGGGATCGCAACGCGCCACCGGAACGCAAGGCAAAGCCGACACTCAAGACCATCGCCAAGCTCAGCGGGCTGGCGGTGCCGACGGTCTCGCGCGCCCTGAATGACGCCCCGGATATCGGCAGCGAAACCAAAAAGCTGATTCGCAAGATCGCCGATGAGATCGGATATGTCCCCAATCGCGCCGGTGTTCGCCTGCGCACGGGCCGTACCAATGTGATCAGTCTGGTGATGTCGACCGAACATGACAACCACACCGCGCGGCTGATTTCATCGGTGGCGGGCGGGTTGCAGGGCACACGCTTTCATCTGAATGTGACCCCCTATGCCCCGGCTGATGA
The DNA here is from genome assembly GCA_947488175.1 of uncultured Paracoccaceae bacterium. Classification (GTDB taxonomy): domain Bacteria; phylum Pseudomonadota; class Alphaproteobacteria; order Rhodobacterales; family Rhodobacteraceae; genus Yoonia. Next base: position 502,297 of record CANKYO010000002.1, on the reverse strand, counting down.
TATCATGAAGCCGATCCGATATATCGTCGAAACGGAATCGGCTGATGCGATCATCCTCAACCAGATCGAGCCCGAGGACCCGCGCATCGCCTATCTGATGGAGCGCGGTTTTCCCTTTGCTACTCATGGCCGCAGCAATTGGTTCGATCAGCATCCTTATTACGATTTTGATAATGAGGCCTATGGCCGTCATGCCATCGACCTGTTGCATGCGCGGGGTCGCAAACATGTCGCCGTCGTCGCCCCGCCTTTGCGTCAATCCTATGCGCTGCATTTGGTTGCCGGACTACAGGCACGCGCCAAGGCAAACGGTCAGACCTTGTTCATTCTTGATCAGGTGAACAGCGACAATCCCAGCGAGGATATCATAGCGGCGACCACGGACCACCTGACCCGACACCCGGAAACGGATGCGTTTGTGACGGCGTCGACCACGGCGGCACTGGCGGTTCTGGCAGGGGTTGAGGGTCGCGGGCTCACCGTCGGCCAGCAGATAGACCTGTTCGCCAAGGAGGCGGTTCCGTTCCTGAAGATGGTTCGCGCCGACATCCTGACGATGGCCGAATCTGTGGGTTCAGCAGGCGATTTTCTGGCCAAGGCTGCGATTCAGGCGATCAAGGAACCCGACCTGCCGCCAATGCAGCATCTGGAAGTCCCGGTCGCCCCGGCATCCGACGGCTGAAAAGCAGCCTTGTCGACACGGGACCTCCCGCGCAACACCTAACGCCCTGGGATCACACCACGCTTTTCGCCTTTGCCTTCCCAGTCGTCCAAGGCGGCGACAGCCTCGTCCGCTGTTTCGACAAAGCGGAAAAGCTCCAGATCATCGGTTGAAATCGTGCCGGCATCGGCCAGCGCATCCCAGTTGATGATCTTTTCCCAGAACGCCTGCCCGAACAGCAGGAAGGGCACCCGTGCCATGCGACCGGTCTGGATCAGGGTGAGCGCCTCGAACAATTCATCCAGTGTCCCGAAACCGCCTGGGAAGACGCAGATTGCCGAAGCCCGCATCAGGAAATGCATCTTGCGAATGCCGAAATAGTGGAAGTTGAAGCAGAGTTCCGGCGTGACATATTCGTTTGGCGCCTGTTCGTGCGGCAAAACGATGTTCAGCCCGATGGATTTGCCCCCGGCATCAAGCGCGCCGCGGTTACCAGCCTCCATCACCCCTGGCCCACCGCCGGTGACGATCACATCATCTTTGCCACCTTTTGCCAGTGATTTGGCCGTCATGATCTGGGCGAATTTGCGGGCCTCATCATAGTATTTGGTCAGTTCCGCCAGCGTTTGCGTGCGCGCCTTGTCCTTGTTCACCGGATCGGGAATGCGCGCGCCGCCGAACAGAACGATGGTCGAATTGATCCCTGCCTCGTTCATCAGAAGATCAGGTTTGAGCAGTTCCAATTGCAGCCGCACAGGACGCAGGTCTTCACGGCACATGAAGTCCTCGTCAGCGAAGGCCAGCTTGTAGGAGGGCGCGCGCGTTTGCGGCGTGTCCGGCGTGTGTGTCGCCGCCTCTCGGTCTTGCGAGCTGTCGCGGAACGGGTGTTTGCGGTGGTCTTGCATCAAATACGGCCCCTGGCGTTGTTTGGCTTACCGTCGCCGCTGGGCGGGCAAGATGCAATGGCTAGCGCATCACAGACAGGATGTTGGCGTATTCGTCTGTCCATGCAGGTTCGCCATCGCTTTCGAGGACGCGCCACCGACCGTCGGCATCGAATTCAGCCAGGCTTTGGGGATCAACAGACATCAGTACAACTCTGGAGGACGCCGCGCCAGGTAAGTTATCCGCATTTGCAAATTCCTGGAACCGAATATGCATTCCGATTTCGTCGGCCACACGCGCCATCGGTACTGACATATTGTAGTAGCGGTTCGAGATGTGCAGCAGAAGCAGCCCTCCGGGTTTCAGCCGGTCCCGGAATAGCGCAATGGCCTCATTCGTGCTGAGATGCACCGGGATCGCATCGGAGGAAAACGCATCAATGACAATGATATCGTAGCGGACATCCTTCTGTTGTTCCAATACGATCCGCGCGTCGCCAAGGTGGGTGGGGGCATCCGGCGTGCAGTTGTTGACGAAGGTAAAGAGCGAACTGTTGCGCGCGACCTGATCGACAAGCGCATCAATTTCATAGAATTGCCAAGTCTGACCCGGTTGGGCGAAGCAAGCCAGTGATCCGACGCCAAGCCCGACGATACCGATATCTTTCGCGTTTTGGGCAAAGTCCGACATCATCACCTGCCCCATCGGTGCAGCGGCGTGATAATAGTTCATTGGCCTGGGCCGTGATTTTTCAAGATCTTCTATGGACTGAGCGCCATGCAGTGTGCTGCCGTTCACATAGAGACGCATTCCGTCCACTTCGATAACCTGATGAGTGCCAAAGAAGCTGCGATCTTTAAAAATGACATCGCCATGGTTGTAAGTCGCCCCAAGCACCAGAGCGACGATCGCGGCCCCGATCACTGGCAAACGGATCATGTGTGTTACCAAGATCGCAAATGCGATCAGCCCGGCGCTGATCCGATAAGCGAATGAGATATCTGCGCCCCACAAGCCAAGCGCAACCGCTACGAACGGGGTGACCACTACAACAGCAAATATGCCATCAATAGCGATGTCCCGAACGCTCCATTTACGTCCGCCAACCAAAAACAGGGCGAGCGCCAGAAAAACAATGATCCGCGTCTCGTAGAGATCATCAAAGATGGTTGGTGCAATGATAGAATTGAACAACCCACCCAACGCGCCACCAATCGACATCATCATGTAAAAATAGGTCAGTTGGCTTTTGTCCGGCCGGGCTGCGTAAAGTGCGGAATGCGCCACCATGGTAATCCCGAAGAATGATGCAACCAGAAGACCGACCGAAACCCAGGTCAGTGTGTTCACCGTTGTCGTCAGGAAATAGCAGAAAAACGCCATCCCACCGACCAGCATCCAGCGCAAGGCATCCTTGCCGAACAGTGGGCGATTGGTGAAGGTCAGAACGAAAGTCAACAGGTAGATCGCAAGCGGCACCACCCAAATCAAAGGGAACGACCCGATATCGCGGCTGATCTTGGCCGTCACCGAAAGCATCAGCGAGGACGGAATGAACGCCAGAAACAGCCAATATGCGGTGGTCCGCAGACCTGGTCGGGCGGCCCGCTGTTCTCTTTCAGCCGGTTGGTTTGCACCGCCTCGTCGCGCCACCATACCGCTGCTAAAAAGGAACCCGCCCAGCAGCACAAATCCCACTGCCCAAACCACACCGATCTGGCTAACGCCTAGCAAAGGTTCTGCAACCAGCGGAAAGGCCAGAAGCGCACCAAGCGAGCCGAGGTTGGATGCGCCATAAAGAAAATAGGGGTCATGGGCGGATGGGCCGCCGGTTTTGGAGTACCACGACTGGATCAGCGGCGCATTGGCCGAGAGCACTGCGAAGGGCACTCCGACGCCGGCGGCAAACAATAGCAGGGTCTGCAAAGCCACGGGTGTGTCTGCGTCAAATGATACTCCGGTCCGGATCGACAGCGGCAGAAAGAACAGCGCCACCGCCCACAATGCGATATGCAACCCCATCTGGCCAACCACAGGAAGATAGCGGGTCGAAAAATGCGCATAGGCATAGCCTGCGATCAGCACGGTCTGGAAAAACAGCATCGCCGTGGTCCAGACGGCCGGGGCACCACCAATCTGCGGCAAGGCGATTTTCGCAAAAAGCGGCTGGACAAAAAACAAAAGAGACGCGGAGAGAAAAATCGTCAGCGTAAACAGCACGGGAATGTAACGACCCGAGAGTATCCCGTCCAACGACTTGTTTCTTATCTGGTCCATGTAAGCCCCATATCGCCTGATTGTTTACGCCCTTAGACAAACCAACTATGTCAAAGATGCGGCGGATCTGGACCATTGCCGGGTCATTCTTGGTGAATTCCAAGGCGTTTTTTCGAGTTATTGCGCGCCACGCTGGTGATTAACTGGGCAACCAAGACAGGAGGCAAAAATGCTGCTGGACACCTCGATCTGTGACTTTGGCTGGAAGACCCCCGCCACCGGGCGCCGGATTTGCTAAACGCCATGCACATGGTCGCCGAAACCGGAAACGGTCCAAAGGAGCAGGCTCCATCCATGGGTTGTTCGATCAAGCGGCGTTGATTGATTGCGCCTGCCCGGCTAGAAGCCCCCAACATCAATTCTGATCGGAGACCCCCATGTCGAACGCTGCCCTTGAGACCGCCATCGAAGCCGCGTGGGAGGCTCGCGATACGATTACACCAGCTACGACAGGCGAGACCCGCGAAGCGATTGAGGATACGCTGGATGCGCTTGATGGCGGCAAATTGCGTGTGGCCGAAAAGCAGGACGATGGCAGCTGGCATGTGAACCAGTGGGCCAAGAAGGCCGTTTTGCTGGGTTTTCGCATCAAGGATATGGAAAAACAGGATGGCGGCCCGCAGGCCGGTGGCTGGTGGGACAAGGTCGACAGCAAATTCAAAGGCTGGGGCGACAACCAGTGGAAGGCTGCCGGTTTCCGCGCGGTTCCCAACTGCGTGGTGCGCAAATCCGCCTTTATCGCCCCCGGCGTAGTGCTGATGCCGTCATTTGTGAACCTTGGCGCATATGTGGATGAGGGAACAATGGTCGATACTTGGGCCACTGTCGGGTCCTGTGCCCAGATCGGCAAGAACGTGCACCTGTCCGGCGGTGTCGGTATTGGCGGCGTGCTGGAGCCGATGCAGGCCGGGCCAACCATTATCGAAGACAACTGCTTTATCGGGGCGCGATCCGAAGTTGTCGAAGGGTGCATCGTGCGCGAAGGCTCTGTACTTGGCATGGGTGTGTTCATCGGCCAGTCCACCAAGATCGTGGATCGCGAAACAGGTGAGGTCATGTATGGAGAAGTGCCGCCCTATTCCGTTGTCGTCGCCGGGTCTATGCCGTCGAAGAACAATGTGAATTTGTATTGCGCCGTTATCGTCAAGCGCGTGGACGAGCGGACACGGTCCAAGACCGGCATCAATGAACTGCTGCGGGACTAAGTGCTGATCAGTCGGACGCTGGCGCGCAAGCGCATCGCAGCGGGGAACCGCCCGTCATTCAAGGCCGCGTGGTTGCCGGTGGCGTTGGATGTCGTCATCATCTCATTGCTGGTGGCATTGCTCTGGCAGCCCGCGCTGACCCTCATCTATGTCATGCAGTTTCCGTTGGTCACCACGATCATGTTCCTGTTCGTGGTGATTTATGCCCCCGTCCAGATCGTCATCATCGTGTCAACGATCTGGGCGGTGCGGTCGCGGTGGGAAGATAAAGAGTAACGGGATTATCCGGCCAGGTTCAGTTTTTCATTCTCGCCCAGATTTGGGCCGTCATCTGAAAAGTAGGCACGTGTCATTTCAATCGCCGTGCTCAGTTTCCCTTTGTCGTTGTCCCAATATTCGGCCTGTGTGGCATTCACTTCGATGATGGCCACGTCAGCACTGTCGGGATCGTCGCCAAAAAAGACCTGACAATAAGGGCCCCACATTTCCCGGATACGGGCGCGATCGCGGTTCACACGGCCTTTGCCGGATACAGAGACAAATACCATACTGTCAGCGTCGACAAAGCTGAGAGCGATATCCTGATCCTGACGCAGCTCGTAAATCTTGGCGCTTTCACTGTCGGTGACGAACTGAATCGTCCTGTCCAGTTTTGAGATATAGGGCGCCATCGGACGGGACCGCATCACCTCGCCATCCTGCGTGGTGACCATGCAAACCCGCATGCTTTCGAGAATATCCCAAAATCGCTGTGTTGTATCTGTCATTGGTTCGATCCTTGTTTTGCTTGGCGTCGTGAACACAACGACAGAGATTGGATGCCGTTCCATGGCGATCACCTAACGCCTAAAGTGGATTGACACGCGAAACCATTGATCCCATCCAAAGGCGTCGCAATTGGGGGCATGGCTTTGGCACAAAAAACATCGAAGCAGAAGGTTTTTACCCTTCTGGTGGAAGTCGGGCGCAATACGGATGATGGCCTGCCCGAAGGTGCCACCGGCGGCGCGCTGATGTGTTATGCCAGCGGCGTGGACGAGGCCGAGGCGGTGCGCGAAACGGTGGCGATCCTGAAACAGGCTGACCTCGCCCCGCTGGATGTATCGGGCTACGGTACGTTGGAGGAACGACTGGCGGAAGGGCATGATATCTCTGACGACGAACAGGCGCTGATGCAGCGTGCGCTGGATGAAAACAGCGTCATCGTGGCGCAGATGACCCCGTTTTTCGACAAACCCGCCTGATCTGGAACGATGGCTTGGCGACGCCTTGTCAATGCTTTGTTCCCTTAGGCGCGGCGCAAGGTGTCGATGGCCTGCGGACAGATACTGGTGATCTTGCCGGCGGGCACCTTGCTGCCGCTCATGTCAAGCGCGACGACGTCTGCGCCCCGGCGCAACAGCACGAAAAGCGGCTGTTTCTGACAGAGAACAAAGATATTGCCATCCGCATCCCGCGCCCGCGCAGTATGGCGCGACACCACCGCGATCCAATGATCGCCGATCTGTTGTGGTTTGCTGTGGCTGTAGATCATTCGAAGGGCCCAAACATGCGCCAGAGAAATCCCGCTATCGGCCAAAGAAACACGATGGGGATAACCCGAAGCTGCATATCTGCGGCACCACGCAGGCAGGCCATATCAAAGTTAGGCCGCAGATTGACCTGCGCCCCACTACCATAGATCAGCGGCGTCAACTGGCCATAAAGCTGCCCGGTATCCGCCGGATCACCCAGACCGAATTCGCCGTCGATTTGCAGATCTTCGATATGTACGGCCCTGATCATCTGGCCCAATGTGGCAGGCAAGGTCAGAATGGCATCTGTCCGCGCCTTGAGGCGGCTACGCTTTTTCTTGGCTTTCCTTTTTGGCGTCTTCTGCGCCTCCTCCGGCGTCCTGCGCCGACTGTCATGCACTCTGATGCCAGTCAGGCGCATGCCAAACGGGCAGACCGTCACGTGATACCACGATTGCGGGTCACTTCGGAATGACAGGCGCAATCGCAAAGGCAGCACCAGCGCCAGAACGAGCAGCAGCAGGATCAGCCCAATCAGCCACAGAAAGATCTGGAGCGCCAAAACCATGGAACGATCAGTCGGATTTTTCCGAGCCGTTGCCCCGCTTGGATGGTTTATCAAGTGCGTGGGCCGCAGCATCACCCAGCACCTCGGTCAGGCCGGACATCACGCCCTTGATGCCTTCAACCCGGGCGCCTTTCTGATCCAGAATGATCGCGCCGATAGGTTTAATACCGCCGCCGCCACCGGTCCCACCGCCATCGCCTGATTTGCTGCCTGTGGTGCCGCCGGCCCCAAAGCCAAAGCCGTAGCTGACGATAGGAATGACGGTCGAGCCGTCCTTTTCGATCGGGTCACCAAGGACATTTTTGGCATTCAGCAGCCGGTCAAGTTCTTCAACCGTGTTTTTCAGTAGTTGTTCGACATTGGTCATGAATGGCTCCGTCAGAAATTGAGGGTTCATGATGGCAGCATATCGGTCCGACGGGGTTCGCGATTGATTTGCCTCAACGGCTTGACGGCACCCGAATCGTGGGTCACGGGTGGCGGCACATATGAGGCTGGCAGAGCGGCAATGCCCCGGCCTATGCGACAAACCCGACCATTCGTATGAAAATCATGGCGTTTTTGATGTGAATTGCAGCACAGCTGCTATTTCGCGGCGGCTATAAAATGCCTATAGTCATTTGAAAAGCGGGGACAAACTCGCCATATCTGATAGACTGCTGCTTGGGAGGCCGCCGCCATGATCCGTTCGGAACTGATCCAGAAACTCGCTGATGAAAATCCGCATCTTTATCAGCGTGATGTGGAAAAGATCGTTAATACAGTGTTCGAAGAGATCACAGGTGCGATGTCGCGCGGTGATCGGGTTGAATTGCGCGGTTTTGGCGCGTTCTCGGTCAAAAAGCGCGATCAGCGGATCGGACGGAACCCAAGGACCGGTGAATCCGTTGAAGTGGAAGAGAAACACGTCCCGTTCTTCAAGACCGGCAAATTGCTGCGAGACCGCCTGAACGGCAACTAAGAGGGTGCCATGAAAACCATTCGCTATGCCTTTTGGGCCGTTGTCGGCCTGTGTCTGATCCTCGTGGGTCTTGCCAACCGCGGCATGGTGACGTTGCGCGCGATGCCGGAACCGATGGCAGAATTGCTGGGCATGTCACCTGACATATCCCTACCGCTGTTCGTTGTGATATTTCTTGGTGTGGCTGCGGGTTTGCTTATTGGATTTCTGTGGGAATGGGTGCGCGAATACCGCATTCGCGCCGAGGCGCGGGTCAAATCGCGTGAGGTGGAAAAACTGCGCCGCGAAGTCGACCAGTTGCGTGGCGCGGCAGCCGGAGCCAAAAGCGAAGATGACGTTCTGGCGCTGCTGGAAAAAACCGGCTGATCATGTCTGACATTCGGGTCAAGATTTGCGGGCTGCGCGATGCGGCCACGATCAAGGCTGCGGCGGATGCGCGCGCTGTTTATATCGGGCTGAACTTTTTCCCCAAATCACCACGATCTGTGACCATTGCCGAGGCAGCAGCACTGGCGATTGACGCGCCTGCAGATCTGGCCAAGGTTGGCCTTGTGGTGAATGCCGATGATGCAATGCTGGATGCGATCACGGCGGATGTTCCATTGGATATGCTGCAACTGCACGGCGCGGAAAGCCCTGAACGTGTGGCTGCGGTCAAGGCGCGTTATGGTCTGCCGGTCATGAAGGTTGTGGGTGTGGCGGGTCCGGATGACCTGGTTGCGATTGATCGCTATATCAAGGTGGCCGATCAGATCCTTGTGGATGCCAAACCACCCAAAGGTGCCAATCTGCCGGGCGGCAACGGGGTGACCTTTGACTGGGATTTGCTCGCCGGGCGTCGCTGGCCGCTGCCATGGATGCTGGCAGGCGGACTGACAGCTGAGAATGTGAAGGACGCCATCACGCGCACCGGGGCGCGGCAGGTCGATACCGCATCGGGTGTGGAGACAGAGCCAGGGACGAAAGATGCCGGAATGATCGCCCGGTTCGTCGAAGCGGCCCGCGGTTGACCCGACCTTTACCTTGATAAATGACAAAGGCTGGATGAATGCGTTGTCGCCATACATCTACTCTGATCGTTGGATGCGGCAGATATTCTCATCGCAGGCGGCAAGCGACGGTGGTGTTGTGCGCCGTCAAGTGCGCGATGTTGAGCGTTTGATTGGTCGCAGCGTTTTCGAGGCAGAGTTGCGCAGGCGCGGTTTCCGCGCTGTGGAGAATGCCGGACGATATGTGATCTTCTGCAATTCTGAACCTCTGCGGCTGGAGGAATAGGCAAATTCCTTCAAAGGAATTTGACAAGGCTTTTCGAAAAAACTTGTAGCGGCTAATGCGACCCCCTGACGCTTTACCATCACCGCACATGGCGATACTGCTGTCTGGCGCAACAGAGCAGGTGTCCCATGCCCAACGATCTTTTCAACAGTTTCATGACCGGCCCCGACGAAAAGGGGCGTTTCGGCGATTTCGGCGGTCGCTTCGTGTCCGAAACGCTGATGCCCTTGATCCTGGAACTGGAAGAGCAATACGAACATGCCAAGACCGATGACAGTTTCTGGGCCGAGATGCATGACCTGTGGACCCACTATGTCGGCCGCCCCAGCCCGCTTTATTATGCAGAGCGTCTGACGCAGCATCTGGGCGGGGCCAAGATTTACCTCAAGCGGGACGAGTTGAATCACACCGGCGCGCATAAGATCAACAACGTGCTGGGCCAGATTATCCTCGCCCGCCGCATGGGCAAAACCCGCATCATCGCGGAAACCGGTGCCGGTCAGCATGGCGTCGCCACGGCGACGGTCTGCGCCAAGTTCGGGTTGAAATGCGTCGTGTATATGGGTGCCCATGACGTCGAACGGCAGGCCCCCAACGTCTTCCGCATGCGCCTGCTGGGCGCAGAGGTGGTGCCCGTGACAAGTGGTCGGGGCACGTTGAAGGATGCGATGAACGATGCCCTGCGCGACTGGGTCACCAATGTGCGTGATACGTTTTATTGCATCGGCACGGTGGCCGGGCCGCACCCCTATCCTGCGATGGTCCGCGATTTTCAGGCTATTATCGGCAAGGAAACCAAGGAACAGATGATGGTCGCAGAGGGTCGTCTGCCCGATACCCTGATCGCCGCGATTGGGGGCGGCTCCAACGCGATGGGTCTGTTCTACCCCTTCCTTGACGACAAGGAGGTCAACATCATCGGTGTCGAGGCCGGCGGCAAGGGCGTCAATGCCAAGATGGAGCATTGCGCGTCACTGACCGGCGGCCGCCCCGGCGTGCTGCATGGTAACCGCACCTATCTGCTGCAAGACGATGACGGGCAGATCCTGGAAGGGTTTTCGATCTCAGCCGGTCTGGATTATCCGGGGATCGGTCCTGAACACGCCTGGCTACACGAGATCGGCCGCGCGCAATATGTGGCGATCACGGATGTCGAGGCGCTTGAGGCATTCCAGCTTTGCTGCGCGCAGGAAGGGATCATTCCGGCCCTCGAGCCGTCGCATGCACTGGCCCATGTCATGAAGATCGCACCTGATCTGCCATCAGATCACCTGTTGGTCATGAATATGTGTGGACGTGGGGACAAAGATATCTTCACGGTGGCCAAACATCTTGGCTTTGATATCCAAACTGGGTGAAAATAGGCCTAAACTTTGGTTTAGGCACCTATTTCGTCGGTTTACCGGGCTGGAAATCAACCGATTATTAATTCTCGATTAAGCTTCGGGCTGCGATGACAGCGTTGGCTGGTCTGCACAATGCAGGCCTGTAAAACGAAAATGCTTGAAAGGAGCCGACCCATGAAGACCCTTTTGCTGTCAACCACTGCTGCCCTTGCTCTCTCGGCCAGTGCTGGTTTCGCCCAATCTATCGCCGAACAAGTTGTCACGCAGCTGCAGGCCCAAGGCTATGAGCGCATCGAAGTGAAGAACGGACCGACCCAGGTAAAAGTCGAAGCGATCCGCGATGGACGCAAGCTTGAGGTCGTTTATGATGCAGCAACCGGTGAGGTCCTGAAAGAAGAGGTTGAGCCGGTCGACGCGGATGATGAAACGACCCCCGGCGTCGAGATCGACAATGAAGACGAAGATTTCCTCGATGACGAAGATGATGATGAGGACGACGAGGATGACGAGGATGATGAGGACGACGACGAAGATGACGACGAAGATGACGATGAGGATGACGACGAGGACGATGATGAAGACGATGACGAGGATGATGATGAGGATGACGACGAGGATGACGACGAAGACGATGATGAAGACGACGACGAATAGTCGTTTGTCACTGTCCTGACCGCCTGTCGCGGTGGAGTAGAACTATGAACCCGAAGAGACTGATCCTTTGTCTCGCTTTGGTTGGGGCGCCGTTATCGGCGGCGGCCCAATCGGTGGAAGACCAGGTCGTAACCCAGTTGCGCGCCCAAGGCTTTTCAGAGATTACTGTCACCAGAACATGGTTGGGCCGTCTGCGTTTCGTAGCCGAACGCGATACCCTTTTTCGTGAGTTGGTCATCAATCCTCAGACCGGGGAAATTCTGCGCGACTATTGGCGTGCGGACGGCGACGATGAAGACGATGAACCCCGTGTCTTCGTTCCCGGAAACAGCGAAGCCGGATCCGGGAACTCCGGGTCCGGTGGGAATGACGATGACGAGGATGATGACGACGACGATGATGACGACGACGATGATGACGACGATGAAGACGATGAAGATGACGACGAGGATGATGACGACGACGACGATGAGGACGATGACGATGAGGACGACGATGACGACGACGAGGATGACGACTGAGAATTGTTTGCCATCCTAGGGGGGATTTCATTCGGTGACACGCCGTTGGTACATTCTGGCCATCGTGATTATTCAGGTGCTTTGCGCCTTTTTTTTCGTTTTGCAGATCCTCGCATCCATATTCGGTTTCGCACCAATCAACTGGCAAATCTATGAACTGATCGAGGTCGGTGCGGCCCTCGGACTGCTTTTGGGGATTGTCCTGGGTCTAATGGTGCTGCGCAAAACCATGGCCCGGAATGTGCTGGTCGAAGACCAGCTGCGCCTTGCCTCTGGTGCCTTCATGGAAGTGATCGAAGAACGGTTTTCTGCCTGGACCCTGACCCCCGCCGAACGTGACGTGGCCCTGTTTGCAATCAAGGGCATGTCGACCCAGGAAATCGCCGCCCTGCGCGATGTCAGCGAAGGCACGATCAAGGCCCAGACCAACGCGATCTATCGCAAAGCAGGCGTCGCCGGGCGCACTCAGCTTCTGAGCCTGTTTATCGACGATCTGATGGGTGAGGCACTGCTTGGGACGGACGCGAATGCAGCTTGAGCGCAGCGCCTAGAGACGCAGGGCCACGAGTTTGTCAATAATCTGAGATGGCTTCTATATTTGGAAAGCAGCGCCGCAGACAATGTCCGGTTTGAGCCCAAATGGACCGATGCTGCAGCTTGCAGGAATGTCGGCTATGAATTCCGAATGAGTCGCATCACGAAAATTGTCGAGCCCAGTGCAAGGTCTGAACTTTGCCGCAGAGTTCTTGATGACTTGCCAAATTGGTTCGGTCGTCCTGACGCAACAAAGTCGTACATCAAGGCTGTTGCTGACCAAACCACGTTTGCTTGGGAAGTTGATGATAGGATGGCCGGTGTCATCTCTCTATCCCGCCCAACAAGCGAGACATTCGACATTCACGTCATGGGGGTGCTCCGGCAGTACCATCGTCAAGGCGGAGGCAGCGCTTTATTTTCAGCTAGCGAAAAGCACGCCAACGCATCCGGTGCTCGCTTTCTGACAGTGCAAACCGTGGGTCCATCGGACCCTGACCCATTCTACGCGCAGACGAGAGCATTCTACTCCGCTTGTGGGATGGCAGCACTTGCTGAGTTTGAGGACTATTGGGGTGTCGGAACACCGATGCTTCTTATGGGAAAGGTCGTCTCGGAGCACGACTGACACTTAGATCAACTGCCTCCAAGTTTGTTTGTACAAATCAAAAGGAGACATACAGACGCGCAAATTGTACGGCCGCTTCGTTCCGCATAGTGTTGAAAAACTCTCGGACCGGAAAACTGCTGCAGATATATGGGAAATCATTCTCGCAAAGGAATTCGTGAGAAACCAAGTTCGGCAAGTCGTCTGTTGGCGGGAAAAAGTTTTGCCAAATTGACTGCAGCCGCTCGAACGCAGAGTTTTCAATACTATCTCCACACCGCCGTCTCACAAATCATAAACCTTCAATGACAAATCCATTCACCCGAAAGCGCGATTGGCCAAAAAAAACCCGGGCACAAGGCCCGGGCAAGTCCAACAGGGAGGTGGAGATATAACCCGATCTCCGGCGGGATTCTTGCGATTGACGGTCAGGATAGGGAGGTGACCCCGACCGCCAATACTCTCACTACGCCACTAATCTATAACCACCAGATTCGGTCACAAGAAGGCGCGCATTGGACGGATCTGGTTCTATTTTTTGGCGAAGACGGTAAATATGTGTCTCCAATGTGTGCGTCGTCACGCCCGCATTATACCCCCACACTTCGTGGAGCAGGACGTCGCGGGCCACAACACCTTCGCTGGAACGGTAAAGAAACTTGAGGATATTGGTCTCTTTCTCGGTCAGGCGAACTTTCTTGTCATCCTCGGTGACCAGCATTTTCTGGGCGGGCTTGAACGTATACGGCCCCAATTGGAACACAGCATCCTCTGACTGCTCATGCGTGCGCAACTGGCTGCGAATCCGTGCCAGCAGTACCGGGAACTTGAATGGTTTGCTGACATAATCGTTCGCACCGGCATCCAGACCCAGGATGGTGTCTGCATCGCTGTCCTGTGCGGTCAGCATGACAATCGGGCATTTGATGCCCTGCTTGCGCATCACGCGGCACAACTCGCGCCCATCGGTATCGGGCAGGCCCACATCAAGGATCATCAAATCATAAAGACCCTCTTTTGATTTCACCAATGCGCTCGCGCCATCATCGGCTTCAAACACATCAAATTCATCCGTCATCAGCAGCTGTTCACCCAGCGCCTCGCGCAGATCGTCATCGTCATCGACGAGCAAAATTCTCTTGGCTTGTGCCATGATGGCCTCCTTCGGTTCGTTACTAGAAATGTGTTTGGATTACGTTTCAGGCAAGCCGCTATTCCAAACACTCACAGGGTCGTGTCCGTTCATGGGCAAATGTTTCACTTCTGCCGTAAAACGGTCTATCTGATGAAACAAACACAGGCGGTAGGCGATGGGATTGTCCCCCGATATTACAGAACGACTGGCCCGCGCCCGGGCTGATCTGCGCATGGGCGTGCCCGTGGTGCTGCAAGGTGGCGCGCTGATGCTGGCGGTCGAAACGCTGAATGCCGCCCGGCTGGCGGATCTGCGTGCTCTTGGCGGTGATCCGGTATTGGCGGTGACAAGCTGGCGGGCCGAAACGCTCAAGGCCCGCGCCTATGACGGCGATATCGCCCGGATCGTACTGCCCGGCGATGCCTCGCTCTCATGGGTGCAGTCCATTGCCGATCCTGCCGATGATCTGCGCGTCCCGATGAAGGGACCCCTGCGCAGTGCGCGCGACGGGTCCGCCCATCTGCACCGGGCGGCCATCGCCTTGTGCAAGGCGGCCCGGTTGCTGCCTGCCGCGCTGGTTCTGCCGATGGACAACGTCAAAACCTTTGCCGCTACCCATAATCTGACACTGATCCCCGCCGACGCGGTGGTCGATACCGCCCTCAGCCCGCTGCATCCGATCATCAGCGCCCGCGTCCCGCTATCGGTTTCAGAAGCCGGGCGCTTGCACATTTTCCGCCCCGATGACGGGGCAGAGGAACATTACGCCGTCGAAATTGGCCAACCGGATCGGTCCAAACCGGTCCTGTCGCGCCTGCATTCGGCCTGTTTCACCGGCGACTTGCTGGGGTCACTGAAATGCGATTGCGGCCCGCAACTGCACGCCGCACTGGCCCAGATGGGCGCGGAAGGGGCGGGCGTTTTGCTCTACCTCAATCAGGAGGGCCGAGGGATTGGGCTGGCCAACAAAATGCGCGCCTATTCCCTGCAGGATCAGGGGTTTGACACGGTCGAGGCAAACCACCGGCTGGGGTTTGAAGACGACGAACGCGATTTCCGGATCGGGGCCGATATCCTCAAACGCATGGGGTTTTCGTCCGTCCGCCTGCTGACCAACAACCCGGCCAAGGTCGCGCGGATGGAACATTGCGGGATCACGGTGACCGAACGGGTGCCGCTCAAGGTCGGGGAAAACCGGCATAACGCGCACTATCTGGCGACAAAAGCCACCAAATCGGGACATTTGCTTTAGCCGTTCGGCAAGACCACCAGCTTGCCTGCCGCCGCACCCGCGCCGACCTGCGCCAGCGCCTCTGGCACACCGTCCAATCCCAACGTTCCCGCAATCTCCGGTGTCAGCTTGCCTTCCATGGCCAGCGCACCGATGCGATCCAATGTTGCGGGGTTGCCTTCGGCAGCGCCCACACCGATCTTTTTCCCGCTCATCACTCCGCGCGCAAAGCCCACGAACAATGCCGAAAACAGCGCCCGCATCGTCCCGCCGATCAGCCGGTAACGGCCACCGGGGGCCAGTACCGGGGCAATCCGACGCATCGGGCGGGTCCCGACCAGATCAAGGATCAGGTCGTATTGCACATCTTCATCCGCAAAATCGGTGCTGCGATAGTCAATCACCCTGTCCGCGCCGCGCGCCTGCATGAACGCGGCCTTGCCCGCATGATCAACACCCGTGACATGGGCGCCAGCTTCCTTGGCCAGTTGAATAGCCAGTGGGCCGGATGCGCCACCGGCCCCGTTGATCAGCACCTTCTGCCCTGCTTTCACGCCTTTTGTTCCAGCTAAAGCGATGCTGCCCGGCTGGGGCAGGGCGGCGGCAGTCACATTGTCCAAATCCTCCGGCACACGGGCCAGACGGTTTACGGGCAGCGTACATTCCTGTGCAAACCCACCCCCGCGCATTACCACCTCGGCCCAGACCCGGTCGCCCACGGCCCAACCGGTAACCCCTTCGCCCAGCGCAACAATCTCGCCCACAATGTCAGACCCCAGAATCGGGCGACCTGGGCGAAACAAACCGCCCAATCGGGCATAAAGCGGTGAACCGGTCAGGTTTTCCCAGTCCGACAGGTTGATGCCACAGGCCAGCACCTTCACCCGAATCTCGGCCTTTCGTGGTTCCGGTACCGGCAAGTCCACAAGGCTCAACCGCTCTGGCCCGCCATATTCATGATATGTCACTGTGCGCATCCGGTGCCCCCTCTTCAATGACATAAAGGGTCATAGCGGGCGACAAAAGCCCATCAGGGATCGCCAAAAATCCCGGTTTCGGCACCATCAATGCTCTCGACATTCTTGCGCCGCCAGTAATCACGCACGCCATCCTCGCCCATATCGGCGTAATAGGGCAGCAATTCCTCGGGCCCGCGTTGTTTTTCAAAAACCATCAGCGGCACGCCTGTACCGCAGGATGTCTGCACCATATCAATCGTCATATCGAAAATCTGGCGGCTGCCTGCCATGGGCGGGAACTGTGCGACAGCCTCATCCCAGCCGGTATCATGCGGATGCAACACCGTGGCTGTTCCATAAACACGCAGGATCAGCGCATCGCCCTCAAACGCACAAAACATCAGGGTCATCCGGTTGATATCGCGCAGATGGGCGGCGGTTTCATTGCCGCTGCCGGTCAGGTTCAGCCAGACGATGCGGGTGTCATCCATCACACGCAGCGAATCCATACCCTTGGGTGACACATTCACCCGGCCACTAGCCGCAGCGGTCGCCACAAAGAACAGATGCTGGCGCTTGATAAAGTCTGTCAGTGTGCCATTCAGTTTCTTGCCAATCGCCATGCGCGCCTCCATTCATTTACTGGAACATAACATGAACAAAGACATGTTCACAATGCTGCTGTCACCAAAGGGGCATCCGCGATAACCCTTTGGAAACCCACAAACGATTCGCGTATACGTTATAAACTATGGTTTATTTGACCCCATGAAATCCACCGATCTTGTCGTCACCCCAACGCACCTGCGGTTCCTGAACCGGACCTTCGCCCGGACCATCGGGCGGGGTGGGGTCACCACCCGCAAGGCCGAAGGGGATGGTGCAACCCCTCACGGCACCCACCGGATCGTGGGGATGCTCTACCGGCCCGACCGGCTGAAAAAACCCGCCGACTGGGCCTTGCCGATCCGCCCCGGCGACCTTTGGTCCGACGATATCCGCGACCCGGACTACAACCTGATGGTGAAAAAACCCCACAAATACAGGGCGGAAACGCTGCGGCGCGCCGACCCGATGTATGATGTGATCATTCTGACGGACTGGAACTGGCCTTACGCGGTCAAGGGGCGCGGCTCTGCGATTTTCATGCATCAATGGCGCGGTCCGGGGCGGCCAACCGCAGGCTGCGTGGCCGTGTCGCGCACCGATCTTTTGTGGATCGCCGCCCGCATCAGATACGAAACGCGGCTTGTTATCCGATAACCATTCGCGCGCGGATATTCTTGCCTCAGTCAACGCAGAGGCATTCAAAGATGAAACACCAAGGTCCATTTATGACACCCGAAGAAATCGAACAGCTTCCCTATCGCCCCTGCGTGGGCGTCATGCTCGCCAATACCCGCGGGCATGTCTTTGTCGGGCAGCGGATCGACCGCGAACAGGCGGCCTGGCAGATGCCGCAGGGCGGCGTCGACAAAGGGGAAAAGACGCTTGATGCAGCACTGCGCGAATTGGAAGAAGAAACGGGCATCACTCCCAACCTTGTTACCATTGAAAGCGAAACCGCAGGACTGATCCGGTATGATGTCCCGCATGAGCTGGTGCCGAACATCTGGAAGGGGCGGTATCGGGGGCAGGAACAGAAATGGTTCCTGATGCGCTTCCATGGGGCAGATGATCAGATCAACCTGCAGACCAAACATCCGGAGTTTTCGGCATGGAAATGGCTGCCCAAGACCGAACTGCCCGACGCAATCGTCCCCTTCAAGCGGGCTGTCTATGAACAGGTACTGGCAGAGTTCGACGATAAGCTCTGATAGGTGTCTCTGGCCCTGACCTGCGGCCCTAAGCACTGATCCATACCTACCGATGTGATGGCGGCGCATTTCACAATCCGTCGCCGCCACATTTGACATCATCCGATCCTGCGCGCGGGGCCAAACCTGCCAACCGTTGAAATAATCGACAAAAATGACGGTCTATTCAAAGGTTCGGTGCTGCAGAAACGTCTTATCCCTATAAGATGCAAACCAATGCACCAGACAGGAGCAATATCGATGAAATCCGTCTTTCTGGCCCTCGGCCTGACCGCGCTTGCCACACAAGCCACCGCCCTCAGCTGCCTGCGCCCCGACCCGATTGAGACGTTCCAGCGTGTCGCAGCAGCCCCCGAAGGCTATTTTGTCCTTTATGGGCAGATGACATTCGACGAAAGCGCGCTGCCCGCCGGCGTGTCCAACGATAACATCCGCGACCCTGACCCGATCCCGGCCCAGTTCACCGGCAAGGGGCTGACACTGCAGGGCTTTACCTCCGACTATATCAGCCCCGTGACACTTCAGGTTGGCTGTGCGGGGCCATGGTGCGGCTCCGCCCGCAGCGGGGTCGATGCCATCTACTTTGTGCGCGCCGACGATCCGCCCGTGACCATGCAGGCCGGGCCCTGCGGCGGCATGATCTTTGAAGAACCCGATCAGGCCACGCTCGATATGCTCACATCCTGCATGCAGGGGGGGGCCTGTTCACCGCAGCCGTTGCAATAGGCGCAGCGAGGCATATCCATCCGCAGGCAGGCCCTGATTGCGCTGATACGCCCGGATCGCGGCCATGGAATTTGGCCCGATCCGCCCATCGACACCCCCGGTGGAAAACCCCGCATTGGTCAGCCGCTGCTGCAACTCGCGCCGCTCGGCGCGGGTCAATCCGCGCTCACCCGCAGGCCACTGGGTACGCAGCGGCCCCATACCGCGAATACGGTCGCCCAGATGCCCGACGCCAATGATATAGGCCTGCGCGTTATTATAACGGGAAATCGTGGTGTAATTTGCGAAGATCAGAAAGGCAGGACCACCCGCGCCTGTGGGCATGATCAGCGACGCCTCACCATAATTGGGCACCGCGTTGCCATCGACACCGCGCACGCCAAGCTGCGCCCAGGCGGCGGGCGATCGGCGCGATGTCTGGCCAAAGTCAAAGCCGCGCGGCAACAGCACTTCAACCCCCCAGGGCTGGCCACGACGCCAGTTGAAGCGGCGGAAATAGGCGGCGGTGGAGGCCAGCGCATCACTGGGATCGTCCGCCCAGATATCGCGGCGGCCATCACCGGTGAAATCGACCGCATAAGCCTGATAGGATGTCGGGATGAACTGGGTATGGCCCATCGCTCCCGCCCATGATCCGGTCATGTTGCGCGGGGCCACATCACCACGCTGCAGGATGCGTAGCGCCGCAATCAGCTGCTCTTCGAAAAACCGGCCCCGCCGCCCGTCATAAGCCAGCGTCGCCAGGGTCGAGATCAGGGGCACATCACCGCGCCGCTGGCCGTAATTCGTTTCCATCCCCCAGACGGCGACAACGACATGGGGTTCAACCTGATAGGTCGCCTCGATCCGGGCCAGCACATTGGCATATTGGCGCACCATCGCACGCCCGTTCGTCACCCGCGCATCGGATGCGGCCGTGGCCATGTATTCACCCAGCGGTTTGACAAATTCGGCCTGATTACGGTCGCGGCGGATACTGTCGGGCAGGTACTGCACCCCGGCAAAGGCCGCATCGAACGTGCGGTCCGAAATACCCGCCGCCCGCGCGCGGGACCGGAACCCGGCGATCCAGTTGCCAAAACCGCTCGCCTGCGCCTGCGCCGTGCTGCCCAGTGCTGCCGCTGAAATACCTGTTGCGATGAACTGCCTGCGATCCATGTCCGAACCTCCACCTGTTATTTTTGCACTTACTTAGCGCAAAGGTGGACCAAGCGAAATCAACTCTCCGCCATCACGTGCTTTTTCGGAACCATCACGCTGGGTTCGGGCCAGCAGTTCGACAAAACCTCAATCGCCTCGCGCAGCATCGGCACCCGGCGGGGCCGGAAACTGGCCTCTGTCACGGTCAGGTTCTGCATCCGGTCCAGCCTGAAATTGCGATAGGCCTGCCGTAAATGACACCAGGCGATCAGGTTATGTGTCTCTTTCAGGAAAACGATGCTCAGCGGATCGACCCGGCGTTTGGTCGCGGCACCGATGGCGTCAATATAATCAATCTCGATTGTCCGCTCATCCCATGTCGCTCGCCGTAAGGCCCGCACATCGACGGTCGGCAAGGGCGGGCGCACAATCCGGTCTGCGTGCAATACCGCATATTGCAGCCGATGCGCCTGCGCGCTGGGCAGACGGGCCTGCAGCTTTGCCACAGCATTCTGGGCAGCCTGCGCCAGATCAGGGTCGGCCACCGCCTGCACCTCGCGCAACCCCAGCACAATCGCCTCGATCTCTTCATCATCGAACATCATCGGGGGCAGGGCGGCATCTTCGGTCAGGGCATAGCCATATCCGGCGGTGCCATCGATGATCGCCCCTAGCCCGCGCAATGCCTCGATATCACGGTACAGCGTGCGCAGCGACACGCCCGTATCATCCGCCAACTGCCTTGCCGTGACCGGCGGGGCATGGCGGCGCAGGGATTGCATCAGCTGAAACAGGCGGGCGGTGCGTGACATGCAACCACCATAACATTGCTGCCAGAAACTGTCAGCACCTTCCGGCATAAACCTCTCAAACGCACAGGAGAGTACAATGATCACCCTCATCACCTACAGGTCCGGCTTCGGCCAACCCAGCTTCAGCCCCTTTTGCGTCAAGGCGATGTGGCTCTTGCAGGCCGCCGGCGTCGAGTGGCAGCGCGAAGACAGCAACGACCCACGCAAGATGCCCTACGCCAAACTGCCAGCCATCCGCACACCGCACGGGCTGATCGCCGACAGCCACAACATCCAGACCTATCTGGAAAAACAGGGGGCGGATTTCTGGGGCAAAGCCGTTGACCGGGTCACCGGCCACGCCCTGATCCGCATGGCCGAGGAGCATATGTATTTCCACATCGTCCTCGACCGCTGGGGCAATGAAGAGGTCTGGCCGATCATCCGCGAAAACTATTTCGCCGATATTCCCGCGTTACTGCGCCGCCCGATCACAAACAGCATCCGCAAGGCGACGCTGAAAGGGATGCATGCCCAAGGGCTGGGGCGGTTCAGCCCGGATGAACGGCTGGACCGGATCGAGGGCGATCTGACAGCAATCGCCGCCCAACTCGATGGCCGCCCCTACCTGATGGGCGATCAGATCAGCCTGCCGGATTATACCGTCGCAGCGATGCTGGGTGCGGCCATGGCCACACCACTTCCGACCAAACTGAACCAACGGGTGGTGAATGATCCGGTTCTGGCCGATTATGCGACCCGTGTTAGCGAAAAGATGGCCGTGACATGATACGTCCCTTCGATGACCCAGCGGTTGCGGCCGCCTTTGACGCGTTCCCGCCCGCGCCGCGGGAAACAGCACTGCAGCTGCGCGATCTGATTTTCAGCGTGGCCTGGGACACGCCACAGGTCGGGCAGATCGAAGAAACGCTGAAATGGGGGCAGCCATCCTACCTGACGTCAGAGACGCAATCAGGGTCCACCCTGCGGATCGGGATGCCCAAACAAGGGGGCTGCGCGCTTTACGCCCATTGCGCGACTGATATAATCAGCACCTATGCGGCAACCTTTCCGGGCAGTGACCGGATCGAAGGGAACCGGGCGGTTGTCTTTCAGCAAGCCGACGATATCGTGCCCGACAGGCTACGGCTTTTGATCTATCACGGGCTGACCTATCACTTGAACCGGTAGTCAGCCCAGGATGGAGCCATAGCTGGTGTCACGCATCACCAGACGATCATCCTCCAACTCCAGACGACGGGTGCGTCCGGCGGCGGTGGCATCAAAGGGCACGGTGCTGCAATCGTCACAGCCGCCCACCGCATCCATCCAGGACAGATCAGCCTGCCGGTTCAGCATATGGCGGACCACCATCTTGCGCTGGGTGGCCTGGTCTTGGGTCTTGAAACCGATATGGGCGTTCATGGCAGCAACTCCGATCCTGTCGTCATCGGCAGTTTTCCCCTGCATTGCGGCCAGATCGTGTCAGACATGGCGCGAAATTGGACATTTATTGCGATGCTGGGATCGGTTTGGTGCCGCAAAGTTAAGAAACGATTACAATGGCTTTTGTGGGTGATGATTGTTGCGACCTCAGCCGGGTCAGTCCTATTTGCGCGTGCGTTTGACCTTTCGCGCGGTCTTGGCGGCTTTCTTTTTCGCTGATCCCACCTTGCGCCGGGGCGGCTTGCCGCGTCCTTTGGACGGGCCGCGCGGCATGACCTTTTCGTCCAGCTTGATCAGATCAACGATCAGCCCGCCGGTGACGGGTGCCGCTTCGATCAGCTTGACCGTCACCCGCTGTCCCAGCCCGATGACCATCCCGCTCTCAGACCCCATCAATGTCTGGTTCTCGGGATCATAGTGAAAATATTCCGCCCCAAGCGTGCGGATCGGGATCATCGCATCAGCACCGGTTTCGTCCAGCTTCACGAAGACGCCAAACTTCGCGATCCCGCTGATCCGGCCGGTCAGTTCCGCCCCTATTCGGTCTGATAGAAACGCTGCCAGATAGCGGTCGGTCGTGTCCCGTTCGGCGGTCATCGAGCGCCGTTCGGTATCGCTGATCTGCTTGGCGGTATCGGCCAGATGTTCGATATCCCAAGGGCTCAGCCCGTCCTTGCCCCAGCCATGGGCGGCGATCAGCGCACGATGTGCGATCAGATCGGAATAACGACGAATGGGCGATGTGAAATGCGCATAGGCCCGCAGCGCCAGCCCGAAATGGCCAAAGTTTTCAGGGTTGTAATAGGCCTGCGTCATCGACCGCAGCGTGGCCATATTGATCAGCTCATCATGATCAGTGCCTTCTGCCCCGGCCAGAAGCCTGTTCAGATGCGCGGTCTTCAAAACCTGCCCCTTCGCCAGCACAAGGCCAGAGGCCTGCGCCACCTCGCGCAATGCATCCAGCTTTTCGGGGCTCGGTTCCTCATGCACCCGGAACAGCAGCGGCGATTTTTTGGCAATCAGCGTCTCGGCTGCGGCCACATTCGCCAGCACCATGAATTCCTCGATCAGCCGATGCGCATCCAGCCGTTCCTTGTATTGAACCGAGGTCACCTTGCCCTTATCATCCAGCACAATCTCGCGCTCAGGCAGGTCCAGATCAAGCGGCTGCCGCGCGGCGCGGGCCTTGGTCAATGCGTCATAGGCGGCAAAAAGCGGACGGATGATCTCATCCATCAGGGGTGCCACCTTGTCATTGGGGCGCCCATCCATCCCCGCCTGCACCTCCTGATAATTCAGCGAGGCGACAGACTTCATCAGACCCCGATGAAATTCATGCCCGATCTTCTGGCCCTTGCTGTCGATGCGCATGGCGACAGCCAGACAGGCGCGTTCCACCCCTTCATGCAGCGAACACAGATCGCCCGACAAACGGTCCGGCAACATCGGCACCACGCGATCCGGAAAATAGGTCGAATTGCCCCGCTTGCGCGCCTCGCGGTCCAGTTCAGACCCCGGCGTCACATAATGGGCCACATCGGCAATCGCGACCCAGATGATGAACCCGCCATCGTTCTTCGGATCCGGGTCCGCCTCGACAAAGCACGCATCATCATGATCGCGCGCATCCCACGGATCAATCGTGATCAACGGCATGTCGCGCAGATCCTTGCGTCCTTTCAGACCGGCAGGTTTGGCGGCATCCGCCTCGGCCACAACCTCATCAGGGAAATGGTCGGGGATACCATGCTGATGGATCGCAATCAAAGACACCGCGCGCGGTTCTGTCGGGTCGCCCAACCGGGCCACGATTCGCGCCTTGGGCAGACCCAGACGACCTTTCGGCCCGGCCTGTTCCGCTTCGACCAGCTCACCATCCTTGGCCCCACCCGTGGCACCGGCGGCCACCACCCATTGCCTGTCGGCCCCCTTGTCGATGGGCAGGACACGGCCGCCTTCAGACCCGGCACGAAACACGCCCAGGATACGCAGCGGGTTAGTACCGATCCGGCGGATCATGCGGGCGGTGTGGGTATGATCTTCGGTCTTGTCGACAGTCAGACGACCCAGAATACGATCACCGGCCCCCAGCGCGGGATCAGACGACCGCAGCATCATCAGCACACGCGGCTCTGGCCCTTGCCCCGTCCATTCCAGCGGGCGGGCAAACAGATCGCCATCGGTATCGGGGGCCAGCACCTCCAGCACGGCGACCGGGGGCAGATCTTCGGCATCGCGGTAGGATGACCGGCGCTTGGCAAGCTTGCCCTCGTCCTGCAACTCTTTCAGCAACCGCTTAAGGTCGATGCGGGCCGCGCCCTTGATCCCGAACGCCTTGGCGATATCGCGTTTGGCGGCCTTTGTGGGGTTCTCTGAAATCCACTGCAGAATTTCGGACTTGGAGGGAATACGTGTCATGAGAACCGCCTAACATGGCGCGCGCCGGGCGTCATCCCAATAGGCTGCACCATGCTATACTCCAACAGTCGTCATGGAGGAACGCCGATGTATGTTGCAGGTTTCATTATCCCTGTCCCGGCAGAAAATCGCGTGCGTTATCAGGGCTGGGCAGAAAAAAGCGCCAGCCTGATGAAAGAACTTGGCTGTCTGGAAGTCGTCGAAGCCTGGGAGGATAACGTCCCCGATGGCCAGCAGACCGATTTCCGCCGGGCCGTCGCCGCACAGCCCGACGAAAAAATCGTGTTCAGCTGGCAGATCTGGCCCGACAAAGCGACCGTCGGCGCGGCAGAGGCCACAATGCGCGACGATCCGCGGTTCGATGTGCCGGATAATATTCCCTTTGACCGCAAACGCCTGATCTTCGGCAGCTTTGACCCACTTTTCACCATGGGGCGCGATTGAGCCCCAAAATCCTTCAAAGGATTTTGTCAAGGCTTTTCGAAAAGCCTTGGTCCCGCGCGATCAGGCAAAATAATCCGTCAAAATCCGGTTGTAGATCGTCTTCAACTGGCTGATCTGCTCAACCGAGACCCGCTCATCCACCTGATGCATGGTCTTGCCGACCAGCCCGAACTCCACCACCGGGCAATGATCCTTGACGAAACGGGCATCCGATGTCCCGCCAGAGGTGGACAGGACCGGTTTCACCCCGGTCTCGGCCTCCACCGCCGCCGCCACCAGATCGGACAGATCGCCGGGCGGCGTCAGAAAGCTTTCGCCAGACACTTTCACATTGATATCCACATCCACGTCGAATTCTTCGGTCACGTCGCCTGCCTCTTCGCCGATCCAATCCACAATCGACTGGCTGGAATGGGCATCGTTGAAGCGCACATTCACCGTCGCGCGCGTCGCCGCCGGGATCACGTTGGTCGCGGCGTTGCCGGTATCAATCGTCACAACCGCCAGCGTTGACGGGT
The DNA here is from genome assembly GCA_947488175.1 of uncultured Paracoccaceae bacterium. Classification (GTDB taxonomy): domain Bacteria; phylum Pseudomonadota; class Alphaproteobacteria; order Rhodobacterales; family Rhodobacteraceae; genus Yoonia. Next base: position 476,664 of record CANKYO010000002.1, on the reverse strand, counting down.
CGAAATGCTCCGTGCCCTCATCCAGCACATGGGATGACAACCGATCCATCAGACGCGCCATGGCGGGCAGGGGGTTCTTGGCCCGGTGCGGATAGGCGGCATGACCCTGCACACCGCGCACGGTCAGCCACGCGGTCAGCGACCCGCGCCGCCCGATCTTCATCGCCTCGCCCATCACATCCGGACAGGTCGGTTCACCCACCAGACAGACCGACATCGCCTCACCCTCCACTGCCATCCAGTCCAGCAGCGCGGTGGTGCCATGCAGCGCATCCGCCTCCTCATCCCCGGTGATGGCCAGCACAACGGCGCCATCGGGGGGCGTTTCATTGACGAAATCAATCGCAGCAGCGGCAAAGGCGGCCACCCCCGATTTCATATCAGTCGCACCGCGACCATAAAGATACCCATCCTTGATCTCGCCCCCGAACGGCAGCACTGACCAGTCGTTCTCATTGCCCAGCGGCACCACATCCGTATGTCCGTTAAAACCAAACGTCCGATTGGCCCCCTTGCGCCCCCAGCGGGCATAAAGATTGGCAATGCCGCCACGATCCACCCGCGTGCATTCAAACCCGCCAGCCGTCAGCAGCTTTTCCAGCAGCACAAGCGCACCGCCTTCGGCTGGCGTGACAGAGGGACAGCGGACCAGATCAGCGGTCAGGGCAACGGGATCAACAGGGGTCATAGCAAGGCTCCTTTGCGCTATGGCTAGCCGGTGCGGAGGCGGGATGCAATTTGCGTCAGCCCAGTTTTGCCAGCACCTTGTGGCTTTCCAGTTCTTTCAACGCATGACGACCAATCCATCCGGCCGTCTTGTCATCATGGCCCACCAAATCCTGGGCAAAATCGCGCGTAGCCCGGTTCAACGCTGCATTCCGCTTGCCGGTCGCGCGCAGTGCCATATCCACGGCCTTCTTGACCAATGGGCGCGGGTCCGTCGCCGCCTCACGCATCAACGGGAAGGTATCAATAAACACCTGATCAGCCGTTGCCGTGTCATGCACCGACAGCGCCCAGATCATTGCAAACCCGGCCCGGCGCATGAACTCTCGCTCATCAGGTGCCCACAGATGCACCTTGTCCCAGCGATAGGGGGTCTGATCCAGCAGGCTGAAACAGGCGGTGTCGCAAATCGCCCAATTGTCGAAATCCGCCGCCCACTGATCCGCTTCTTCAGACGGCATCCTGTCAGCCTCGGCAATAAACACGGCCATGGTCCGGGCCTCATACCGGCCATCGGCCCAAAGCGCGCGGGCAACCGCATGGTCCTTGCCCAACTGCTTGGCATGTTTCTTCATCACTCCCATCGGCACACCAAAAGCCCGGTCGTTAGGGATGCCGTAGCGGGCCATATCGGCCACCTGTTCCGGCGTGCCCGTGTGTTCCAGCCAATTGATGATCTCATCCGCCGTCATGTGGTGAAACTATCCCGTCATGTGGCCGGTGTCGAAACCTTAACGCCGCATTCACACTTGCACCGTGCGCTGCGTTCATCCGGCAAAATCGCCCAGAAGGGTCCGACGCAAGTCCGACGTTTTGCCGACGCGATGCCGACCGGCCATTTCGGCGAAAAACCTCAGCATTAAGGGTGATTCGCCTGCAAATGCATTTCCGGGGTGTTGCGTCCGCGCGGTCCCCCCACCGAACGTTGCGTCGCCATGCGCTTCGCATACACTGGCGCTGCACCGCGGCATAGGTTAGGTTACGCCCATGAAATTGCTTGTTGGTCTTGGTAATCCCGGCGCGAAATACGCGCATAACCGTCATAATATCGGCTTTATGGCGATGGACCGGATCGCGTCCGATCACGGGTTCAGCGCATGGCGGTCGAAATTTCAGGGCCAGATGGCCGAGGGCCGGTTCGGGTCGGACAAGGTGGTCCTGCTCAAGCCTGAAACCTTCATGAACCTGTCGGGCCAATCGGTGGGTGAGGCGATGCGTTATTTGAAGCTCGCACCCGATGATGTCATTGTTTTCCATGATGAAATCGACCTTGCGCCCGGCAAAGTACGCCTGAAAACCGGGGGCGGACATGCCGGCCATAACGGCTTGCGGTCGATCCACGGCCATATCGGGCCGGACTATGATCGGGTCCGCCTTGGCGTCGGCCATCCTGGCCACAAGGATGCGGTGCCCGGCTATGTGCTGCGCGATTTCCCCAAGGCCGATGCTGAATGGCTGGACGATGAGTTGCGCGGCATCAGCGACGGCATCGCGCATCTTGTCGCGGGGCAAGGAGACAAGTTTCTGAACGCCATCGCACTGCGCACGGCCCCGCCGCGGTCATCCACCACCAAACCCAATGCAAAGCCATCGCCGCCGCCGGAACCTGAACCCGACACGCGCTCCGCCATGCAAAAACTGGTGGACCGTTTCCGTTGACGCCCGCTGCCATCGCCGACGCCTTCGCTTTCCAGTCAAAGGCCTGCGCCAGCCTCGGCTCGCCTTTCATGGGGCAGCTGATGCAGCTTTGCGCGACACAGAAATGGCCGGACAGCCCGATCACCGACCGCATCTTCGGATGGACCGGCGATATCAGCCCGCGCGGCCAATCGGTGCCATTGCGGTTGGCGGGTGCGCTGCACGCGCTACACCTGCGCGGGCACAAAACATTGGGCGAGGTCTATCCGCCGCAAGCCGTTGATGATGCAGCACTTTGGGCGGCCGTCAGCGATACGCTGGTATCCGACGCAGCGTTCATCGACGACTGGATCGACAGCGCACCACAAACCAACGAGGTGCGGCGGTCCGTGGCGCTGATCGCCGTGGGGCATTGGCTCGCCGACCGGTTCGGCCTGCCGATGCGGACATCGGAGCTGGGCGCCAGCGGCGGGCTGAACCTGCATTGGGACGGCTACGCGCTGCAGATCGGCAACAGCGTTTTCGGCCCGCGCGGCCCCGCGATGGTGCTGGTCCCCGACTGGGCAGGACCCATGCCGCCAGCAACGCGCCCCCATGTCGCACAGCGCGCCGGGGTCGACCTGAACCCGCTTGATCCGTCTGATCCGGCGGATGCGCTGCGCCTGCAAGCCTATCTGTGGCCTGACCAGCCAGAGCGTCTGCAACTGACCCGCGCGGCCATCGCCGCCACCACCACAAGGGTCGACAAGGGCGACGCGATTGACTGGCTCGCCCCACGTCTGGCCCATCAACCTGGGCAATTGCACCTGATCTACAGCACCGTGGCCTGGCAGTATTTTCCCGATGAAAAACAGGCCGAAGGCACACGCCTGATCGAAAAGGCCGGCGCGGCAGCAACAGATGACAGCCCGCTTGCCTGGTTCGGCATGGAAAATGACGGTGGGGAGCGGGGTGCTGCACTAACGCTACGGCTTTGGCCTGGCGATCTGGTGATCGATCTGGGGCGCGCTGATTTCCACGGGCGCTGGGTCGACTGGACCGGCGGATAACGCAGGCGCTTGCGCCTGTCACGGCCTCGCGCCATGTTAGCCCCAACAAGGGGAAGCCAATGAAATCATTTCTGAAATGGGTGTTGTGGATTGTCGTGATCCTTGCGGTCGTGATCGGCGGTCTGGCACTGTGGAAACGCGAAGAGGTCGGGCGGCTGATGGCCGTGCTGTCACTGTTTTCGGAAGAAAAGATCGTCGACAACTTCTCATCCATGGACACGATTTTCCTTAACCGGCCCTTGCCCGGTAGCGGTGGCACACCCAGCGCGCTGCCTGCGGGCGCGCCTGCCACCTTGCCGCCAGAGGTGATGGGCTGGATCACCGAACGCCACGTGACGGCACTGGTCATCCTGCATGACGGCGCGATGGTGTTCGAAGAATACTACAAAGGCACCGATGCCGACGATCTGCGCATCAACTGGTCGATCTCGAAAAGCTATCTGTCGGCGCTGTTCGGCGTCCTGCTGGACGAAGGGGTGTTCGACAGTATCGACGATCCGGTCACGAAATATGCGCCAGAACTGGCCGACACGGCCTATGCCCAGGCCAGCATCAAGGACGTGCTGCAGATGTCGTCCGGCGTGACCTTTGACGAGGATTACCTCGCCTTCTTTTCTGACATCAACCAGATGGGGCGCGTGCTTGCGCTGGGCGGGTCGATGGACGGGTTCGCGCTACAACAGGATGAAGGCTTTGCCGCACCGGGCGATGGCTGGAAATACGTCTCAATCGATACGCATGTGATCGGGATGGTGATCCGGGGGGCGACCGGACGGGACATTCCTGATCTGCTGACAGAAAAGATCATCACGCCATTGGGGCTGGAGGCCGACCCCTACTACCTGACCGATGGCTATGGTGTTGCCTTTGTACTGGGCGGACTGAACACGACAACGCGCGACAATGCGCGATTTGGCCAGATGATCGCCAATGCTGGGCGTTGGAACGGACAGCAGATCGTGCCCGCCGATTGGATCGATGCATCGACCGTGGCCAGCGCAAAGACAGCGCCGGGGGCCATCGGCTATGGCTACCAATGGTGGATTCCGGCCGGATCGGAACCGGGGCAGTTCATGGCCCGTGGCATTTACGGGCAATACATCTACATTGACCGTATCAATGATGTGGTGATCGCGGTCCACGCGGCAGACCGGCAATTCCGCGCACCCGGTGCCCATGCCCAGAATGAAAACATGTTCCGCCTGATTGCAGAAAGTTTTGAGTGATATGGAAAAAGACCCGTCCTTCAACGTGCTTGGCAGTGCGCTGCAACCCTGTTCGACGGACCCGATGACCGGGTTCTTCCGCAACGGGGCCTGCGATACCTGTGCCGCCGATCACGGCAGCCACACGGTCTGCGCGGTCATGACGGATGAATTTCTGGCCCTGTCGAAATATCTGGGCAATGATCTGAGTACCCCACGGCCAGAGTTCAATTTTGCCGGGCTCAAGGCCGGGGACAGCTGGTGTCTCTGCGCCAGCCGGTTCCTGCAGGCGCATGACGAAGGGGCGGCACCGCAGGTCAACCTGCATGCGACCCACGTGCGGGCGCTGGAAATCGTACCGATCGACGTGCTGCGCAAATACGCGGACCCGCAGGATATCGACTGACATCAAATCGCATCGCAGGACGCCCGCCCGGCGACGGAGAGCAGCCATGCCAGCCGTCAGAGAGCTCATGTTTGGCGGCGTTGGTTCAAGGTGGCAATGCGGGACAATGCGGTCGTTGAGGTAATACTCCCTACGCCATATATACGACCGATAGGGAACGTTGATAGGGATAATTGCATGAGACAAGAAATCGGAACTTCTTTTCAATCGGAAGAGGTTGTCGATCTCTATCTCTATCGCCCCCCATACCCCAAACAAATATACGATCTGATTGTCAGTCATTCCCCTAGCCGAGGCCGCATTCTGGATCTGGGGTGCGGGCACGGCAAGATCGCGAGGCCGATGTCACAACACTTCAGCTCTGTGACGGCGGTTGACCCATCAGCAAACATGCTCGCGCTTGGGAAATCCCTCGAATGTGGAGCGGCGACGAACCTTGAATGGGTCGAAAGCTATGCGGAAACGGCGCCGTTGACAGGTCGGTACGACACCGTCGTCGCCGCCCTTAGCATCCATTGGATGAACCATGAGGTTCTCTTTGCCAAACTGTCTAAGCATCTGAAAAAGCGTCATCTCTTTGCAGTCATAGAAGGTGATGGCGCGCATAAACCACCGTGGGAAAGCGATTGGCAAACCTTCCATGAAAAGTGGGTACCAAAGCTTACTGGAAAGCCATTTCATCCGAACAAAGATCGTTCGTTTTGGGAGAGGTACCTCGATTATGTCGATGTCAATGAAACGTATGAGGTCGTTTCCGACCCATTCCACCAGAGCATCGAAGAATTCATTTCATGCCAACACTCTCGCGATACTTTTGCGATCTCAAAGCTGGGCAGTGATCTCAAAAGCTTTGATCAAGAGCTTCGGGAACTTCTATCTCCATTTGCAAACGCCAATGGCGATTTAGAGTTTCAAAGTTTCACAAAGCTGACCACGGCGACCATCTAACAACGCATGGTGAACTGTACGCAAAGGGTGTCTTCTGCGCTTGCGACTAGGTGTAAATTTGGGCTCCAAGCCGCCATCCACTTCAAGCGGCCCCCAACGCACTAACAGAATTTCAGGGCATGGTGGGAGCAACAGGGTGAACCCGAAACGCACGTTCCCGTCGTCACAGGATCAGCTCATTATCCTGTTCTTCCTCGCGCGTTTCATCCGCTGCAGCGAAGGCAATGCCGAAGGTCAGAATACCGACCCGGCCCGCCGTCATCAGCACGATGATCACGATCTTGCCGATATCCGACAGATCGCCCGTGATCCCCATCGACAGACCCACCGTGCCCATGGCCGAGATCACTTCGAACATCACCACCTCGAATGCGGCGCCGGTTTCGGTGAGCAACAGGATGAACATCGCGATCAGCAGTAGCGTGCAATAGAAAGCCAAGCCGGCGGTGGCCGATTGCAGTTTGACGATGGGTACTTCGCGTTTGAAGAACCTGATCCGCTCGCGCCCTTTCAGGGTGGACCGGACAAGACCCACAAGGGCAGCAAAGGCCGTGGTTTTCAGCCCGCCCCCTGTGCCTGCGGGCGAGGCCCCGAAAATCATCAGAAAGAAGATGATCATCAGAACCGCCGGTGTCAGGCTGCTGAACGGGTGGGTGTTAAATCCGACCGTGGTCGAGGCTGTCATGGTTTGGAAAAAGGCGGCGAGCCAGCGTTCGGAGGCGGGCAAGGCGGCGATAGTGCTGTCGGCCAGCCCCACGATCAGCGTGCCGATCAGCAGGAACCACAATGTGACCCGCACGATCACCTTTGAGGTGAAACCCAGATGGCTGGTCTGGCCGGTCAGGGTCCGCCAGCTGTCGACCACGATCAGAAAGCCCATGGCGCCTAGCAGGCTGAGCACGGAGATGACGATGTTCAGCCCTGCGTCGGCGCGAAACGCCTCGAACGAGGTGCTGAAAAGTGAGAACCCGGCGGTGCAGAAGGCAGAGACGGCGTGGAAGATCGCGCTCCAGAGTGCATCCTCTACCCCATTGTTTACAAATATAAAATAGAGCGCTGTGGCGCCCAACGCCTCGCACAATACGGTGAAGAGGATGACCGCGCGCAGGAAGACCGCGGGCTTGATATCATCCGGCAGATTGAAGGCGTGTTTAACCGCGTGGGTCCGAAGCCCCGAGATACGCTGCTGCACCGCAAGCACGGTGAAGGACCCGATGGTCATGTAGCCCAGCCCGCCGATCTGGATCAACAGCAGGATAATCACCTCGCCTGCGAAGGTGAAACTGCCGCCGGGATCGACCGTGACCAGTCCCGTCGTCGACACGGCGGATGTGGCGATGAACAGCGTATCAAGCGCGCTGACCGCCACCTTTTGCGCAAATGGCATCGACAGCAGCGCCCAACCGATCAGCATATAGCTGAGATAGCCCAGCAGAAGCATCTTGGCCGGAGCAATCCGCAGCAGGCTGGCGCGAAAGGTGGCAATCGTCTGTAGGATGGGCTTGGACATGGGCGGTTCCTGTAGAGCGGCCACTGGCCAGACAACAATTTGAAGCTACAATCCCAAGGGAACGCAAATGGTTCCCATTTGTTATGTTCTATTGCAATTGCGCCAACTTGAAAGGCCCAGATATGAAATCCGCAAAAGACTACCTTGATGCCGCAAATTCAGACGTGCCCCGGATCAGCAGTGAAGACGCGGTCGCCAAACATGCCGCTGGCGGTGTGACGTTCATCGACGTGCGCGACAGTGCCGACATTGCCAAGTCAGGCACAATTGCGGGCGCGATGCGTGTGCCACGCGGGTTTATTGAATTTGCCGCAGATCCCAACACCCAGTTTCACAAGCCGTTCTTTCAGAAAGACGCTGAACTATGTCTGGTTTGCGGTGCCGGTGGTCAGGCTGCGCTGGCCGGCAAGACCCTGAAAGAAATGGGATATACAAATGTCATCAATGTCGGCGGCATCGGTGGCTGGAAAGAAGCGGGTGGTCCTGTCGAAGACTAATGGATGTGATTTGGCTTGAGCCTGCGGTGGCAAACTCCTGCGCTTGCCACCTTGGCCAGAGCGAGGCGTTTCATCCCAGTAACGCGGCTGTTTAGGCCGCGTTTAGAAAACCGTCGATCTGCTTGGCGAGCGCATCCCAATCGGTGAATTCGCGCTCGCCCTCATCCAGCGAATAATCCCGATCACCCAGCACGGCATGGCGCACGACCTGCGACTGGAAGTAATCGTAACCGCCGGGCTTGACGGCACCGGCAACCAGCGCTTCCGAGGTCGGCGAAAACCGCGTCCGCATTTCCATTTCGGTCAGATATTCCTGCGCTTCGTCCAGACCTTCGGGAAAGGCCGCGCTCATGCTGACAGAGATCATCAGGGTCGGCCGCGCGGCCAGATCCTGATGGCTGGCATTGACGAACACTTCGAAGGCTTTGGGATGGCGCCGTTCATGAACCGGTGCTGCCAGGATGACCTTGTCCACCCCGTCGAAACTGGCCTGCCCCGTTCTGTCGGACGTGTCGATCAGCGTCACCTCCTGCCCGGATTTGCGGACATGATCGGCGACGAATTTGGCAATCTTGCCGGTGTGGCCTTCGATGGTCTCAAAGATGATGGCGACTGTCATTTTGCGCGTCCTTTTCCGGGCGACCGATATCCGGACGCACATCCTGCGCGCGCCGGAGCCTGCAAGCAGTATCCGCGCAATGGGCCAACCCGGCCTTGATCAAGATCAAGCCGGGCATGCAACGTTCGGTGGGGGGTGCAACACCGGGTTCGGGCGCTGGATGCGAATCACGTGTTAATGCGTTGTTTTGCGCCCAAATGGCCGGTCGGCATCACGTCGGCAAAGCGTCGGACTTGCGTCGGACAGTTCGCCGCGGAATGGCCGGTTTAACGTGGCGTGCGGTGAAAGTGTGAAGGCGGCGTTAAGGATTTGGGTCGGCATGTGCATGGCCGATACTACGATGGCATTGGCTGGGTTCAGCGAATGCGTCCCGCCAGCCAGATGATCGATGCGACGTCCGCTACGTCACAAACTCATCTCGGCCATAGCCTTGCAGGAACAGGAGCGCCGTGAGGTCTCCGTGGTTGATCCGGATATCGCATTCATCTTGCACGATCGGTTTGGCGTGCAATGCCACACCCATTCCGGCCCGGCCCAGCATGCCCAGATCATTGGCCCCGTCGCCGACGGCGATCACATCAGCCTCGGTAAGACCTTTCGCCTGCGTGATTTCGACCAAGGCGTCGATCTTGGCTTGTTTGCCAAGGATCGGCAGGCCCGGCGCGCCGGTGAGTTTGCCATCTTCCACCAGCAGCGTATTTGCCCGGTTTTCATCGAACCCGAGTGCTGCCGCCACACGTGAGGTGAAGGCCGTGAACCCACCGGACACCAGCACGGTATAGGCCCCGTGCGCCTTCATCGTGTTGACCAGTTCATAACCGCCCGGCATGTGGGTGATCCGCGTGTCCAGCACATGTTCAATGATGCTTTCATCAAGGCCCTTGAGCAGGCCAACCCGTTCCTTGAGCGCTGCTTCAAAATCCAACTCACCATTCATCGCCCGTGCGGTGATGTCCGCCACACGCGGGCCTACCCCGGCCTCGGCGGCCAGTTCATCAATGCATTCCTGCCGGATGATGGTGCTGTCCATATCGGCAAGCAGCATTTTCTTACGTCTGTTTTCAGCCGGTTGGATGATCAGATCGACACAAGCATCCTGCAGGTCGGCCCAGACATCCCATTGGTTGTCCGGCATGGTGGGGATTGCAAATTGTGCTGCCTCGTCAATGGCGAGCCACGTGGCGTCGCCCCCGCCCCACGCATTACGCAAACTGTCCACCAAGGCCGCGTCCAGCGTGCTTTCGGTGGGTGTGGTCAGCAGGGTGACGATGAACATGCGCTGTTTCCTATCGGCGTCGCTGGTGTCGCAAAAATCGTGTCGTGTGCCGGTCTAGTGACATTTTGCCGGTTGTGAAAGGCGAAAGCCGCGGCTATTGCGGCCAGTGGGACACCCTTCCCCAACGAAGGGCGCATATCTGTGAGGATACCACCGATGGTTAAGACCAAACCGGCTGCGCGGCCGGCTAATCCGCGTTTTTCTTCTGGCCCCTGCGCCAAACCCCCCGTCTGGAAACTGGATGCTTTGCGCGACGCCGCCCTTGGTCGGTCGCACCGGGCAGCCGTGGGCAAGGCCAAGCTGGCCGAGGCGATTGACCTGACCCGTGAAGTGTTGGGTGTGCCGGCCGATTACCGCATTGGCATCGTGCCTGCGTCCGACACCGGCGCGTTTGAAATGGCGATGTGGTCGCTGTTGGGTGAACGCCCGGCCGAGATGGTGGCCTGGGAAAGCTTTGGCGCGGGCTGGGTCACGGATGTGGTCAAGCAGTTGAAGATCGAGGCCACCGTGCATACCGCCGAATATGGCGAGATCGTCGATATGGCCGCGCTGAACTACGACAATGATGTCTGTTTTACCTGGAACGGCACGACATCCGGCGTGCGCGTCCCTTCGGGTGATGTGATCCCCGGAGATCGGGCCGGACTGACGCTCTGTGATGCGACGTCGGCTGCGTTTGCGCAGGATCTGCCATGGGACAAGCTGGATGTGACCACGTTCAGCTGGCAGAAGGTGATGGGTGGGGAGGCTGCCCACGGGATGCTGATCCTGAGCCCACGTGCGGTGGAGCGGCTGGAAAGCTATACCCCCGCCTGGCCCCTGCCTAAGATTTTCCGCCTGACGAAAGGCGGCAAGCTGATTGAAGGGATCTTCCGGGGCGAGACGATCAACACACCGTCGATGCTGGCGGTCGAGGATTATCTGGTTGCCCTGAAATGGGGTCGGTCGATTGGCGGACTTGATGCGCTGATCCACCGGGCGGATGCCAATGCGCGGGCGATCTGGAATTTCTGTGCGGACAAGCCCTGGATCGACAATCTGGCGGTGGATAAGGCGACGCGGTCCAACACGTCCGTCTGTCTGAAATTCACCGACGACCGGATTGCGGATGGCGCCGGTTTTGCCAAGGCGGTCGCCAAGCGGCTGGAGGCCGAAGGCATCGCACTGGATATCGGCGCCTATCGCGACGCTCCGGCGGGCTTGCGTATCTGGTGCGGGGCGACCGTTGAAACCTCAGATATCGAGGCGATGCTGCCCTGGCTGGAATGGGCCTTTGAGGCCGAGATCGCATCGGTGGGGTGAAACCCCACCTTACATCCCAAAATTTGACGACGTCAAAGGAGCGGCAACATGGCCCCCAAAGTACTCATCTCTGACAAGCTTTCCCCTGCTGCCGTGCAGATCTTCAAGGATCGCGGTATTGACGTGGATTTCCAGCCTGATCTGGGCAAAGACAAGGACAAGCTGCTGGAAGTCATCGGGCAATATGACGGTCTGGCGATCCGGTCGGCGACCAAGGCGACCGAGAAAATCATTTCCGCAGCCGATAATCTGAAGGTCATCGGGCGTGCAGGCATCGGCGTGGATAATGTTGATATCCCCGCCGCATCGAAGAAGGGGATCATCGTGATGAACACGCCCTTCGGCAATTCAATCACGACCGCTGAACACGCGATTTCGATGATGATGGCCGTGGCCCGGCAAATTCCGGAGGCGAATGCGTCGACCCATGCGGGCAAATGGGAAAAATCGCGGTTCATGGGGGTAGAGCTGACCAACAAGACACTTGGTGTGATCGGCGCGGGCAATATCGGATCTATCGTGATCGACCGGGCGCACGGGTTGCGCATGAAAGTTGTGGCCTATGATCCGTTCCTATCAGAGGATCGGGCGGTGGATATCGGCGTTGAGAAGGTGGAGTTGGATGAGCTGCTGACGCGGGCGGATTTCATCACGATGCACGTGCCACTGACCGATCAGACCAAGAACATCCTGTCCGCTGAAAATATCACCAAGCTGAAAAAAGGCGTGCGGATTGTGAACTGCGCCCGTGGCGGGCTGGTTGATGAGGCCGCGCTGGCCGAGGCGTTGAAATCAGGCCATGTCGCAGGTGCGGCCTTTGACGTGTTTGCCGTGGAACCGGCGACCGAAAGCCCGCTCTTCAACCTGCCCAATGTGGTTGTCACCCCGCATCTGGGGGCCGCCACGACCGAGGCGCAGGAAAACGTGGCCTTGCAGGTGGCTGAACAGATGTCGGACTACCTGCTGACGGGGGCGGTGCAGAACGCGCTGAACATGCCGTCGGTGACGGCCGAGGAAGCCAAGGTCATGGGGCCGTGGATCAAGCTCTCCGGGCATCTGGGCAATTTCATCGGCCAGATGACGGATGAACCGATCAAGGCGATCAATATCCTGTTCGACGGGGAAGCGAGTGAAATGAACCTCAAGGCGCTGACGGCGGCGACAGTGGCGGGGATCATGAAATGCGGGAACCCGGATGTGAATATGGTATCCGCCCCGGTGATCGCGAAAGAGCGCGGGATCAAGATTTCGACGACCAAGCAGGATCAGTCCGGCGCGTTTGAAGGCTATATCAAGGTGACGGTGGTCACCGAAAAGCGCGAGCGGTCGATTGCAGGCACCGTGTTCAGCGATGGCAAACCGCGCTTTATCCAGATCAAGGGCATCAATATCGACGCCGAGATCGGGGCGCATATGCTTTATACAACAAACGAAGATGTGCCGGGGATTATCGGTGCATTGGGCACGACGATGGGCTCTCATGATGTGAATATCGCCAACTTTACCTTGGGCCGGTCAACGGCCAAAGGCGAGGCGATTGCCCTGCTTTATGTGGACGAACCTGTCCCATCCGCCGCGATCAGGGCGCTGGAGGACACGGGGCTTTTCAAGCAGGTCAAGCCGCTGATCTTTGCGGTGTGAGCGTGGCAGAGGTGGCACTGTAAGATGGGTTTAAACCCATCTTACGTCGCGGTGTCCCATGTGCCATGAAGGCGGGTATGACACCGATTTACGCCATCGGCGATATCCATGGGCAGAACGCGCTGCTGCACCACGCCCTGTCGCTGATCGCGGCGGATGGGTGCGCCGAGGCGCGGGTTGTTTTTCTGGGTGATTACACCGATCGCGGGCCGGATAGCCGAGGCGTGATCGAAACGCTGATTGCAGGCCGTGATGCGGGTCGTGACTGGGTCTTCCTGCGCGGCAATCACGACCGGATGTTCTGCAACTTCGTGCGCCACGGGGTTGAGCACGACGCCAGGGTCAAATCCGGGATCAGCTGGCTGAACCGGCGCTTGGGGGGTGAGGCGACGCTGGCCTCTTATGGTCTGAAAGGCGTTATGCATTTCCGGTCGGACGGGCGTAAGCGATTGGAATATCTGGACCATTTCGAGGGTCCTACAGGCCTGATCGACACCACTTCCCTGCAGCAACTGGCGCTGCAGGCGGTGCCGCAGGCCCATCTGGATTTTCTCGAGACCCTGCCGTTTTGGTATCAGGCCGATGATCTGCTTTTTGTGCATGCAGGCCTGCGCCCCGGCATTCCGCTGGAAGATCAGGCTGAGGATGATCTGATCTGGATCCGCGATCCGTTCCTCAAAAGCGACGCCGATTTTGGCCGACTAGTGGTGCATGGGCACACCGCGCTCGACCATCCCCGGCACCATGGCAACCGCGTCAATCTGGATGGTGGGGCGGGTTACGGCAACCCGCTGATCCCGGCGGTTTTCGAGGGGCGCGATTGCTGGTTGCTGACGGAAAATGGACGGGTGCCGCTGGTGGCCTGACCGCAACGTTCGGTGGGTCGTGCAAGGGCGTGCAACACCCGTGCTGCCGCGAATCAGGCCAAAGCCAGTTAACGCGAGGGTTTTTGGCGAAATGGCCGGTCGGCATCGCGTCGGCAAAACGTCGGACTTGCGTCGGACCCCTTTGGGCGATTTGGTGGGGTTAAGGCTGCGCGCGGTGGATGTGTAAATGCGATGTTAAGGATTGGGGGCGGGTTTGATCGCGAAGCTGATATCGGTTGATCCGCTGGAAGGGCGATGGCTGGTACCGTGAGGGCTGGTGGGTGAAATCACCCAGCCTAGGCTTGCTGGCGGAACGGGTTACAGCGCACCGCCGATCCCGGCGGTGTTTGAGGCCAGCTGCTGGTTGCTGACGGAAGGTGGAGGGGTGCCGCTGGTGGCCGCGTGACTGGTTGGCGGGACAAAGCGCCAATTCGCATTCTCTGCTCCAACGGCAGCCTTCAGCGTTTTTTGCCCCCAGCAACAATCAATATGGAAGATCCTAGAACTTATATTGAACGCTATTTGGCGAAGGTCGTTTGCTTCAAAAGCATCAATAATTGCGACTAGGGGAAGATCAGTTCCCCTTCATCGCCTCAGCTCTTGCAATCGCCTCGGACTGAATCTGAATCTGCTCCTCACGCTCGGCCGCCGCATGCCGTTCAGCTTCATCTGCATATGCGGCCTGCAATCTGGCAGCCGTTCGACGAGACCACCAAAGCATGCCCAATCCAGTCGCGAGCATGATTACACCGATCAATATACCCGCGAGCTGCGGTGTCTCGTACGCAAGAAAACCAAAGCTAATGCTGAAAAGCCCCAGTATTAGGTAGAACCAGGTGTAGATTTTGAAGAAAACGGAACCCAATCCGCGTCCGAACATTTTGCGAGAATGCAGGTAGCAAAGCAGTATAGGAAACCCGATCCCAGCCAGCAAATTGCTAGCAATCAGGTCGATCGGTTCCGGCAGGAATGAAGTGATTGAGCCGACGATACCAAAAGGTATGATCAGTGCCAGGACCGCCGCAACAATCAATATCAGCCACGTTGAAAGTGGTAGCGAAATTCCAAAAATCATGTCGTTTCCTTCAGGTCGCCTTTGCAGAGTAGAGTTGCCAAGTATCCAATAGGCGTGTCAGACTATGCACTTCAAAATGAGTTGCAACTGGTGAATAGTAGCTGACAACTTGCTGGTTTTTGCTCAAAGATGGGCGTCATAAAGGCTTGGCAGGCGTCGTTATTCTCGAATGTGCCGCGTGCGTTATTTACCTGCTCTTGCAGTGCCTCGCAGTCAGATTTGTTTAATTCAATCTGCTTAAGCATTGTCTCGACCTCAATCCGAGTCTGATTGGCATCAACCCTTGCATAGATGACGTCACCAAAAACAACGATCACATCGTCTTCCGGACGGTGCAGTATGGGAAGCGGACCATTCGGCAACCCAATGCTTACTATTCCTTCTTCATATGTGGCGGGATACTCGGCCTTTTCAAAAGTACTATCCCATGAGGACGGCCGATATACTATTGCGCTATAGGTTCCATCATTCTCAGCAATCTCTATGAAGTTCTTGTCGTCAGCTTTCCAAAAACCGACGGCCTCCGCTATATCCTCTTTACAGGCTGTCAACAGCAGACTTGTCACAGTAAATAGAAAATACTTCAGGAGTGAATAGAATTTAGTCATCTGACGCCCCTCGGACCACTGTGGTTTTTAAGTGTGTTTGCCAAATCAGCAATCGTTCGCCGTAGAGTGGCAACAGCTCACAGCAGCAACTTATGTGCCGACCCCGACTAACGCAATGACAGCTTTGCGCAGATTACGGCAGTTAATTCACCGCGCAGCATTCGGAGCATTGGGCTTTTTCCCACATCAACCTGACCTAAATGCCCACCGCTCCCCCGCCGCAACACCCAAGGCAGCCGGTCATACCCCTCAATCCCGCCGGATCACCCCTGTCACCGCGGCCGCCCCGATGGCTGTCACGATCCAGCCCAGGGCGATCAGCCACCAGCGGGTCCACCAGAGCCACCAGCCCCAGGGGCCGCGTGTGGTGGAGGGCGCCCATGAGGCCTCTTGCCCCAGCGACACGATGGGCACCACCAGATCGACCGCATAGGCCACGGCATTGAAGGTCTCGTAATCCCGGCCTGGGGTGAATACTGCTGTGCCATCAGGGGCGGCCATGTATTTGTCGGACCAGAGCTGGGCGGGATTGGCGATGCGGTCATCGGTGGCAAGCGTCTGCCAGCCTTCGGACATCAGGACGGGGCCTGCGGTGGGGGCGAAATCGCCCGCGTTCCAGGCCCGATCGGCCAGAAACCAGCCGATCAGCACCAGCACCACCAGCATGTAGAAACTGCGTTCGGGTTTGTGCCCATAGCCCACCACCAGCCCCAGCACCCGGTCGGCGATGAAGCTGCCGCAGTTATAGGCGTATGTGCGGATGTTGAACCAGTAGTGCTCGCCCCGGAATTGCCGCCTTGCATATGTCAGCGTCAGCGGGTCGGTGAAATCATCGTCACCATTGGCGGGATAGAGCATGGTCAGCCGGGCAAGGTTTTCATCATGCGGGCGGCGTTTGGTGAGTGCCGCTACGGCCTCCGCCCTTTCCGTGCCGGTCAGCCTTGTGGCCCTGATCAGGTCCTGCCGCCAGCCCTGTTCGCGGACCCGGCGCATCCGCGCCGCCTTGCGCTGTTCCTTTTCCTTGGCGACCATGATCGCCCGCGCGTCGGACCGATGTCCGGTGTCGCGCAGCAGTTTGGCCAGTTGTTCGTAGGGTTGCGGATAGAATTCGCGGCGCGAGACCGCCCCTTTCTTGAGCCAGGCCAGCCGATCATCAATGTCGATCCCCCCGTGCAGCACGTCATATCGGAAGCCGCTGAGGAACAGCTGATCGCATTTCGCCCAGCTATCCGCATCGTCCCACAGATCACCCACATGGGCCGAGGTCAGATCGACCGCCCCGGTGACCCCTTTGATCTTCAGCCAGACGAACCCTTCCTTGACCACCAGCCGCTGGGCGTTCAGCACTGCCCGGTCCGGATTGCGCATGTCCGCATGGCTGCAATCAAAGACACCCCCGATTTCGGAGCCGACAAGGCTGACCTCGCCCACTGTGCTGGCATAGCGCAGAAACGCGTCACCCTGCACCCGCGTGCTTTGGGCGTTGAACGCGTAGCCGTCCGGGTTGCTGAAATCGACCCCGATGCAGACCAGTTGGCCCCCGATCTGCGCCCCAAGGATGCTGACGAGCCCCTGGGCGGTTGTCCCTTCCAGCAGGAGGCTGCTTGAGATGCTGGCGCCCTGAGCCTTGAACGCGGATTGGCCGGGGTTGCGCAGGGTCGCCCGCACGCAGGACAGATGCCCCTGCACCTCGGCCCCGGATAGCGACACCTTGCCGTCGATCCGGCTGCCGTTGAGTGTGATGTTGCCGCTGATCTGGATCCGGGCGGCGTTGAGTCCCTGAGGCAGCGCACAGCCCACCAGTGTCAGCCCGTCGGCGCGCAATTGCACCATTTCGGGCCGGTCGGCGATGTAGCAGTTGAACAGGTTGATCGGCCCGCGCGCGGCGGTAAAGCTGAGGTCGAGCGTGCCAGCGATCCATGCCCCGTTGATGTTGATGCCCTGTGGTTGCGTGACGAAGTCCTTGCACCCGCCGCCGATCAGATACCGCAGAAGGGCGGCCCGGATCAGCACATTGGGCGTCTTGAGATTGGGGAGGGTCAGGCCGATCCGCGCCGTCTCGCCCCGGCTGGCGACATCGATCAGCGTCAGTTCTGCCGGGGTCAGAAGGTTATCATCCCGCAGCTGCACCACCTGGGACCACTGGGTGATCAAATGCAGGTCATCGTAATTCATATCGTTACGCTAGGGGGACCGGGGCGGGGTCGCAATGGGGTTTAGTCGCGCCGGATCACACCTGTGACCGCGGCAGCACCAATGGCGGTGACAATCCAGCCGATCAGAGTCATGACCCATTCGATCCAGAGCAGGTTCCAGCCCCACCAACTCCGCGAGGTTGAGGGCGCCCATGCCGCCTCTTGCCCGAAGCTGATGAGGGGGATGACAATATCGGCACCATATGCCAGCGCGTTGAAGGTTTCGTAATCCTTCCCAGTCTCTGAATTTTCTGACCATGCCTTGGCCGGGTTGGCTTCGGCCGCCGCATAGCCGATCCAGTCATCCGAGATCAGGATCGGGCCGGAATTGGGTGCAAAATCCCCGGCGCGCCATGTGGTCAACGCAATGATAGAAGTGAGCGCAATGAGCACGGCAAGTGTTCCGATGGCCTTTTGCGGTTTATGACCGTAGCCAGCCACAAGCCCGAAGACGCTGTCCCAGCATCGTGTAAGCCACAGACGCAGATCGCGGTTCAGGTTGCCGAAATTGCTGCTGCGCGAACGGGCGCTGTGGGACGCGTAACGACTTTCACGGGCATGCTGTCGCTGACGCTTTTCCTTGGCCACCATAACCTCTCGCGCTTCGGCCCGGTGACCACTGTCGCGAAGGACCTTGCCGAGTTGTTCGTAGGGCTGCGGGTGGAATTCACCGCGCGAGGCCGCGCCCTTGGCCAGCCAGCCAAGACGCGTCGCTGTATCTGCGGACCCATGCAACACGTCGTAGGTGAAACCAGTCAGATACAGTTTTTCGCATTTCCGCCAGCTTTCGGCATCATCGACGAGGTCAGACACATGCGCAGAACTTAGGTCTAACGCTCCGGCCACGGCGGCGACATTGAGCCAAATGAAACCTTCTTTGATCGTCGCCCGCTGAGCATTCAGCGCTCTGCCGTTCGGGTTGCGCAGGGTTGCATATGTGCAGTTCAACTGACCTTTGATCGTAGCACCCAACAGGCTCAACTCACCGTCACTTGATGCTGCGCGTAGAACCACATCGCCGCTGATCTGTGCGCCCTGAGCGTTCAAAGCATCGCCAGCCGAATTGCGAAAATTAGCCCCAACACAAGACAATTGCCCGAATATCTCGGCACCACTGAGAGACACCTCTCCCTCGCTTTCCAGCCGCTCAAAAAAGACACCGCCGCCGATCTGTGCAGCTTGCGCGTTCAGCGCGTGGCCAACTGCGTTGCTCAGAGTCGCGCCACTACAAACCAACTGGCCGGTGATCGTGGCACCGGCGATACGCAACTCTCCATTGGTATTGACATTTTTAAAGAGAATATGGCCACCGATCTGTGCGCCTTCCACGTTCAGCGCACGGCCAAATGCATTGCGCAGGGTCGCGCCCTCACAACTCAACTGACCAATGATATCGACGCCGGGGAGGCGCACCTCGCCCGCGGCCTCGACCCCGCGCAGGAAGACATCACCCTCGATCCGGGCACCCTGTGCGTTCAAGCCTTTGGCCAATTTGGTGCCGTTCAATGCCAATGCCGGCACTATCAATTGCGGCATTTCCGATCGTTCAAGTAGGTAGCAATCAAACAACCCAATTGGCCCGGCTGCCATGGCGAAGGCCAGATCGAGCGTGCCTTCGATCCATGCCCCCTGTACCTGGACCCCCGCCGTTTCTGTCTGGCAGTCTTCGCAGCCGCCCAGAATGAGGTAGCGCAGCAGCGGCGCGTGGATCAGGACTGCGTCGGTTTTGGCTGTCGGCCGGGTGGTACTGATCGTTGCCAAAAGCCCAGCCTTCGCGGCTTCGATTACAGTATATTCGGCGCGGGTTAGGCCGCCCGCGTCAATCAGTTTCTGAATGTCGGCCCATTTGTTGATGCGCGGAAAGGGTTCGTTCATAATGTCACTCGTGAAATGGCTGACCACACGCTAGGCGGGAAAATCGATTGGCGCAATGTTGGGGCGCAATGGCCTGCGCTTGTGCATCGCCGGTGCCATCGCTATTCCCGCTTTCATGCCGCTTCAATTCGACAGTCTCGACGCCATCTTGAACCACGGGTTTGATACTGTGGTTGATGTCCGCTCGCCCGCTGAATTTGCTGACGATCATGTGCCCGGTGCGATCAATCTGCCGGCCCTTGATAATGCCCAGCGTGCCGAGGTGGGCACGATGTATAAGCAGGTCAGCCCGTTTGATGCCCGCAAGATCGGGGCGGCCATGGTCATTCGCAATGTGGCCGCGCATCTGGATGGTCCGCTGAAGGGCAAGGATGGCGCCTGGCGTCCGTTGATCTATTGCTGGCGGGGTGGTCAGCGGTCGGGTGTGTTTCGCACGATCCTGTCCGAGATCGGTTGGCGTGCGGAGACGGTCAAGGGCGGCTATCAGAGCTTTCGCCGGTTGGTGAACCGCCATCTGTATGACGTACCCCTGCCCCATCGGGTGGTGCTGCTGGACGGCAATACCGGCACAGCGAAGACGGCGCTGCTGCCCCGGTTGGCGGCGCGTGGTGTTCAGGTGCTCGATCTTGAGGGGCTGGCTTGCCACCGGGGGTCGCTTTTGGGTGCAATGCCGGGTGGGCAACCCCCGCAGAAGCGGTTTGAGACTGCGTTGGCAGTTTCATTACAAGGGTTTGATCCGGATCGTCCTGTGGTCGTCGAAGCCGAGAGCAGCAAGATCGGGCGGATCACCCTGCCCCCAACGCTGTTGTCGGCCATGTGGTCCGCCCCGCGTATCGTGATGGATGTGCCGTTGCAGGCGCGGGCCGCGTATCTGGCGCGCGCCTACCGCGAGGTGATTGCTGATCCGGAGATGGTGGCGGCCCGTCTGGCCCCGCTGCGCCGGGTGCGCGGTCATGCGGTGGTGGATCGCTGGGTGGCGCTGTCGCAGGCGGGGGCATTGGAGGATTTGTCGCTGGCGCTGATGGTGGATCACTACGATCCGGCCTATGCCAAGTCCCGCCGGATCGATGAACGCGCCGTGCTGGCGGTGGTGGAGGCCGCCGCACTGGACGAGACCGGGCAGGAACGGGCGGCGGATGCGGTTGTGGCAGCGTTGGGTCGCTTGTGACGTTGCGGCTGCATACGCAGGCCCGGAACTCTGCCGGGGAGCGGGTGCGGATTGCGTTGAACCTGAAAGTGGTGGCTTACGAGTATGTGCCGATCCCCGCGCTTGCGGATGAGGCATATCGTGCGCTGAACCCACAGCAGTTGATGCCAGCGATGGAGGTGGACGGGCGAGTTCTGACCCAGTCACTGGCGATCCTTGAGTATCTGGAGGAGGCGTATCCGGAGCCATCCATCCTACCCGCTGATCCAATTGCCCGCGCGCAGTCGCGCGCCTTTGCGATGGCGATTTGTGCGGAGTTGCATGCTGTGACAGTCAAGCGTGTACGACGGCGTTTGACGGCCGGTCAGGTGGATGGCTGGTATGGCCACTGGACCGCCACGACTTTTGCCGCATTGGAACATATGCTGGCGGATCGTGCTGTCGCCTACTCGTTCTGCTTCGCCGATGTTCCGACGTTTGCGGATATTGTTCTGGTGCCACAGATGGCCAACGCTCGGCGCTTTGACTGTGATCTTTCGGCTTACCCGATGTTGTGCCGGATTGATGCACGTTGTCAGGCGCTGGAGGCGTTTCAAACGGCGCGGCCTGAGCGGCAGATTGACTATCGTCCCTAGCTTGCCGTGATTTGCGATCCTTCGGTGATTGTGCCGATGATAGCCGCCGTGTAGCCGGCCTTTTTCAGTTTTTGAACGAGCGCGTCCGCCTGATTTCCATCGACCGCAGCAAGCAGGCCGCCGGCGGTTTGGGGGTCAAACAGCAGATCGTCTATAGAGCCAATGATCGGTCCGGCACCGGCCCGGTTGTCGGTGAAGAGGGTTGAGCGGGTGCCTTTGTCGGAAAGTGCTCTGGCCCCGTTCATGATCGGGATGGCGTCGAGGGTCAGCGTGGCCCCGACCCCGGAGGCATCACAGATGCCGCGCAGGTGACCGGCGAGGCCGAAGCCGGTAATGTCTGTCATGGCGTGCGCTTTTGCGAGGATTTTTGAGGCTTTGGCCTGGCTTTGTGTCATCTGCTGCAGACAGGCGATCACGTCGGCCCCGCGTGCCTGCCCGGCCATTTCGGCGGCCATGATCGTGCCGCTGCCGATGGGTTTGGTCAGGATCAGGGCGTCACCGGGTTTGGCCCCAGCCAGCGTGATCGGATTATCCGTCAGCCCGGTGATGGTGAAGCCGATGGTCAGCTCGTCGCCAAGCGATGTGTGCCCGCCGACGATCTTCGCCCCGGCCCCGGTCATCACCTCGGTGGCTGTCGTCATGATCTCGGCCAGGGTTCGTTGCTGGAGCGCGGCAGACATGCGCGGCAGAATGATGCTGGCGGTCGCGGCCTGTGGTGTGGCCCCCATCGCCCAGATATCGCCCAGCGCGTGGATGGCCGCGATGCGCGTCATCAGGACCGGATCATGGGTCAGCGCGCGCAAGTGGTCGGTGGTGATGACCTGTCCGGGCTGGATCAGGGCCGCATCGTCGCCGAACGTGTCGGTCAGGACGGTTTGCAGGGCCGCGCGCCCGACCTTGGCCCCGCAGCCGCCGCACATAGGTTTGTCGCCGAGCGCTTCGGTCACGCCGAGCGCCACAGTGCGGGGCGGTTTGGGCGGGGTCATCGCAGGCAAGTCATCGAACTGGTTCATGAATTTGCGGTCGATGTAGTCTTTGAGCTTCCAGAGCAGTGAACCCTTGCGCGCGGTGCCGAATTTTTCGGCCAGCGCGGATTTGTCCCCTAACGAGATGAGTTTGAGGTAATCGCGCTGCGGCTTGTAGGGCCGCAGATCGCCGCCGGACAGCACCGCGCGGAGGTTGTCGTAAAGCACGGGCGCCTCGCGCACGGCGTAGACGCCGGCCTTGGGGCGGGGGTTGGCGGAGAGATGTGCGCAATCGCCGACGGCGAAAACATTGGGATCGCTGGTTTGCAGGTTGGCATCGACGGTGATGAACCCGTCCTTCAGGTCCAGCCCGGTTGTCCCGATCCAGTCATGCGGTTTTGCGCCCGCTGCCCCGGTGGTGAAATCGCTGCGGATTGTCCGGCCATCACCCAGAACGATGCCTTCGGCGAACACTTCGGTCACGTGGGCGTCTTCGATGATGTCGATCTGGGCATCTGTCAGGGCGGCCAGCATCATCTGCCGCGCCTTGTAGCCAAGGGTGGTGAGTACACGTTCCCGTTCGATCAGGCTGACCTTGGGGGATTTGTCGCGCAGGGCGTGGGCCATGGCCATGGCGAGTTCGGCCCCTGCGACCCCGCCGCCGATGATGGCGATTTGCGGTTCGGTGGTGCTGTTGCGGAAGGTGTCCCAGCGTGTGGCGAAGGTGCCAAGCGGCTTGGCTGGGATCGCATGGGTGCTGAAGCCGGGCATTTGCGGCATGGCGGAGGTGATACCCACGTCAATTGCAAGCGTGTCATAGGCGATGGGAGGTCGGCCCGGCACGGTGACTGTCTGCGCGGTTCGGTCGATAGCGGTGGCCGCCCCGTCGATCAGACGTGCCCCTGCGAAACGGGCGAGTTTCACCAGATCGATATCCAGTTCATCCCGCGTGTAGTGTCCGGCAACGAACCCCGGCAGCATCCCCGAATAGGGCGCGGTCGGTCCGGGGTTGATCACAGTCACCCGCACGCCGGGCAGCGGGTTCATTCCCCATTTGCGCAGCACCAGCGCGTGGGTATGACCGCCGCCGATCAGGACGAGGTCACGGGTGAAGGGCAGGTTGTTCATGAGGATGTTGTAGCGGTGACGGGATTACGGTGAAAGCCACTGTCCCGTCCACTGACGATGACGTGAGAAGCTGGCGCGCCGGTGCTGTCCGCCCAGATGCACCGCGTCGATATGGGTGATCAGGCAGTGCAGCATGGCAAAGGTGTCCGGATTGGGGTCCTTGACGTAGTCGAGGCCTGTGTCGATCGGCGTGCCGGGCGGCGGCGTTACGCCGTAGCTTTGTTTGGAGTGATCGGGGATGTTGTCCCAGATGGGCCGCAAGGTTGGGCCGGATTCGATCTGAACCTCGGCCTGCAGCCGGATTTGGAGTGCCTGATCAGCGTCCCAGATATGCAGGGCCGCCCGTGGTGTGGTTTGCAGGCTGCGGATCTTGTCGGAATGCAGGTCGGTATGGACCCAGATCGTTGCAGCCTCTGAATCCGATCCGCGAAGGACAACGGTGCGTGCCTCGGGCCAGTTGTCAGGAGAGACGGTCGCGAATGTGGGCTGGCGTGCCGGATGATCGGCATCAACGACCCCTTGCACCAAAGTGTCCCAGATTTGGGTGTGGATGCCTTCAAGCGTTTCGAACCAGTTACTCATAACCCGTCATTTCCAAATACCCCTGCCCCGCATGGCTGCCCGTCACCGTGACCGGCCCTTCCCAATAGGGGATTGATGTGGCCATCCATGCGTCGGGATTGATGGCCTCGACGGTCACATTGACATCTTTTGCGGGCAGTTGCACCTGCCAGCGGATCGGCACATCCCGACCGGCGGTATTGTGCGTGTCCAGCGGCGCCGCACTGAACGCCCCGTCAGGATAGGCCGTGGTCTGTCCGTCAGGTGTGATCCATGTGGCAGAGGTATAGTTGTTCCCGTCGGTCTGCTGCAGCCGGAACCCCATCAGTTTGTTGCCATCATCGAAGGACAGCGAGAACCAGTCCCAGCCGGTCTGGTTGTCGGACAGCGGTTGCGAGGACCATTCCCGGTCGAGCCATGCATTGCCTGTGACGGGGATGTCTCCGTTTGGTAGCTGCAGTGTCCCTTTGATCGTAAAGAAGGGTTGCGAATAGTAGTAGGATGCCTGCCCGGCGGCGGATTTGACGGAGTAGCCTGCGTCGCCGTGAAAGATCAGCGGCCCTTGGGCAGTGAGCGTCATGTCGTAGGCGAAATCGGGCCCGCTGGCGGTCATTTGCAGGGTGTTCCAGTCGCCTTGCAGCGTCCATTCGTCGATCCACGCCGCGAACGGGTCGGCGGTGACCCCGGCCTGCCCGATCCCTCCCCGCGCCAGCCGTTCGGTCACATAATGCGTGTCAGGTGTGGTGACCGCGGCGTGCCCCATCCAAAGCTGGGGGGCCTGCCAGCCGTCGCCCTGTTCGGGGGCAAGGGCGGAGCGGAAGAGCGTCCATTGCAGGCCGTAGGGGGTGCCGTCCTCTGCCGTCAGATTGGCGGTCAGGTACCACCATTCGATCCGGTAATCCGGGTGCGGGCCGTGGTCGGTGGGGAAGTTGAAGGTGGGGTTGGGTTGGGGGACGGCGAAGCCTTCGGCATCGGTGCCGAGGCCAGCGAAGCCCTGGGCCATGACCTGCAGGGGCAATAGGCAGAGGATTAGCACCTTAGCGTTCATTGGAAAACACCTTGAGTAGGTCGGCGGGTGGGGTTCTCGCGAGCCGCCTTGCGGGCCACAGCGCTGCGAGGGCTGCCGCAAGGAGCGCAAAGAGGCCGAGCCGGGCGTAATCGTAGGGAAAGAGGTACATCGGCAGTTCCCACCCGAATGCGGCGACGTTGACCACCGCCAGTAACGCCCAGGCCAGTGCGAGGCCGAGGGGCAGCGCGATGACTGCTGTCAGCACGGCCAGCAGCACCGCACGCAGGAGTTCCAGCTTGCCCAGTTGTGCCCGCGTCATGCCCATGGCCCATGCGGGGGCCAGTTGTGGGACGCGCATGGTGGCGAGGGTCAGAAGGCTCATCAGGATGGCGAAACCGGCGACGGCGAGGGTCAGGATGTTGAGTGCGGTCGTCACGGTGAAGGTCCGTTCGAAGATCTGGAGTGACAGCGCCTTGATCCCCGCCTGATTGATGGTCTGGCTGGCAGGGATGCCGGTATCGGCCTCGAGGCTTGCCACAAATTCCGGGACCGTGGCCGGGTCCATCCGCAGGCCGAACCGGGTTGGCGTGATGTCGGGGTAGAGGCGCTCGAACTGATCTTCGTTGATCAGGGCCTGCCCGATGGGGTTGCCGTAGTCGCCATAGACGCCTGCGACGGTGAAGGATTGGTCCTGCAGTTGGATCGTGTCGCCGATGGTCAGATCCGCCCGGCGCGACAGCTGTTCGTTGATCAGGATCGTGTCTCCGGCGAATGTCGTGTCCCACGGGTTGTCCGAGCTTTGCAGGAAGGTCCAGTTTTCGCGGTAGGTCCGGTTGTCGCGGGCGCCGAAAACCTGTGTGGGCTGGCCTGCGATGTCGGTGTCGACGGACTGGATCGGCAGGATCGCCTCGACGATTGGCGCGGCATAGGCGAGGAAGGTGGCGGTTTGGGCGTCGTCTTCGGTGCTGATGTAAAGTTCGGAGGCGAGCCGCTGGTCGAGGAAATCGGTGAAGGTCAGCCGGAAGCTGCTGACCATCGTGGAGACGCCGACATTGGCGGCCATGGCCAGCAAGAGCGCCATGAGGGCAAGTGAGAGGCCGGGGAGTTGCTGGCGGGTGTCGGCCCAGAACCATTGGGCGGTGACCGATTTGGCCACGGCACTGGTACCGGCAAGGATGCGATCGAGGATCAGCGGAAGCGCGAGGGCGGCACCGATAAGAAGCGAGCCAAGCAGGGAGAAGCCACCGATCAGGCCGTTGGCGGTGAACATCAGGATGGCGGAGAGGCTGAGGAGGAAGGCCGCGGCGATGCCCTGGAGTTTCGCGCGGCGTCCGGCAGCCATGGCCAGCGCGCGTGGTTGTGCGGCGGCCAGAAGCGGCATGCGGGAGAGTTTGTAGAGTGCGCCGCTGGCCGCGAGCGCCGTGCCGCCGAGCGCGATGGCAAGGCCGGAGAGCCACCAGACGGGCCGCAGTTGCAGGGTGCCCGAGACATCGGCGCCGTAGAGCCCGCGCAGGGTGGCGGCGACGTCAGGTAGCAGAAGGGCGGCGATGACGTAGCCAAGGGCGACACCGATGGCCCCGGCGATCAGGGCAAAGAGCATCAGTTCCGCGCCCATCAGCAGGATGAGCCGCCGCAAGGGCAGACCCAGCGCGCGCAGGGTGCGCACGACCGGGCGGCGCTGTTCGAAGGCGAGACCAATGGCGCCGTGCACGATGAAGATACCGACCGCGAAGGACAGCAGGCCGAACGCGGTGAGGTTGAGGTGGAAACTGTCAGTGAGCCGTCCGATATCGGAGCCGCCTTGCGCCTGTTGGCGGATCAGTTGCGGGGCGATCTCGACCAGGTCAGGCCGGTTCAACGGCTGGCGGGGGAGGATGATCAGGCTGTCGATCTGCCCGTCCTTGCCCAAAAGCCGCTGCGCCACGCCGATATCGGTCAGTGCCGTGCCGGGCGCGGTTTCTGGGGTGATCTGGACGTTCAGGTCGGGCAACTGGCCGGCGGTTTCGGCATTGGCGAAAAGCTGGCCGGGGCCGGTGAAGAAACCACCGATGTCGGTGTCTTCGTTGATATTGACCGGCCCGATCCCGCCGGGGGCGGTGAGCGGGTCAACCCCGATGATCCGCACCCCGTTCAGCCGACCCTGCACAACAGGGCTGACCAGCCAGCCCGCGCGGCGCAGGGTGATATAGGTGGACTGGTCCATCGGCTGCCCGTCCCGGCGGGCGAGCCTGTCATATTGCCCTTCGCCCAGTGTCGCGGCGGCAGCATCGTAGCTGGCGCGTGCTTCGGCGTTGACGGCCTGCACCCCGGACCAGAGTGCCGTGGCGAGCGCCAGCCCGGCCAGCAGCGTGAAAAGCTGCAAAGGGTTGCGCCACCAATGGGAAAGCAGCGCCTGAAGGGTGGCGGCGGTCATGCCACCTGCCCGGCCCGCAAATGCAGGCGGCGGGACATGCGGCCTGCAAGTGCTTCGGAATGGGTCACCATCAAGAGGCCAGCGCCGGTTTCCGACACCAGTTCCAGCATCAGGTCCAGCACGATGCTGGCCGTCGCCTCATCCAGGTTGCCGGTGGGTTCGTCGGCCAGCACAAGGCGAGGCTTGGGGGCCAGCGTGCGGGCGATGGCGACGCGCTGTTGCTGCCCGCCCGACAGCTGTTCGGGGTATTTGCCAAGTTGCGGGGTGAGGCCCATGCGGTCGGCCAGTGTCGCCGCCCATGCCGGGTCATGCTGCCCCGCCAGACGCGCCTGAAAGGCGATGTTGTCAGCCACTTTCAGGCTGGGGATCAGGTTGAACTGCTGGAACACAACGCCCACGGTGCCGCGCCGCAAGGCCGCGCGCCCGTTGTCGTCAAGCGTGGCGATATCGGTGCCGCTGATGATGATCTGGCCTTGGTCCGCCGTATCGAGGCCGCCGATGAGGTGTAGCAATGTGCTTTTGCCGCTGCCGGATTCACCCGTCAGCGCCAAGGTTTCGCCCGCGTCAAGGCTAAGGTCGATGCCGCGCAGCACCTCGAACGGGCCATCGGCGGTGGTATAGGTTTTGTGGATGTCTTGGACGGTTAGTAACATGGGCCCTCGTGCGTTGGGCCATGACTTAACATGCAGGTGGGCAAAGGAAACGCCCTGCGGCGATTAAGCCGCGATGAATTCGATCCGGTTGCCGACCGGGTCGGCGGAGAAGAAACGTTTTACTGATGGCAGGCTGTGATCCCATGTGACTGGATGGGGAACGTCTGAGAGCCGCGTGGCTAGCCCGTCAAGATCGCTGATCACAAAGGCCGGATGGGCCTTGGTTGCTGGTTTGAAATCTGGGTCGACGCCGAAATGCACTTCGATCGGTCCGGCACTGGCCCAGAAGCCGCCGCGCCCCTGCAGTGGCGCGGGTTTGGGAATTTCGCGCATGTCCAGAAGGTCGCAGTAGAAGGCGCGCATCTGGTCATCTGCCCCGGCGGGCATCGCCAGTTGGATGTGATCAAGTGCTTTGATCCAGGTCAATCGCCGCCCCCGCCGCCATCACCACCACCGTCGCCCCAATCGCTCCAACTATCATGGCGGCTGCTTGTGTTGTTCCGGCCCTTGCGCCGGGTTGTGTCGTTCCCTCGTACCAGTACCCACACAACACCCACAAAAACGATCAGAACAACAAGGAAATTGAAATCAAGAATATCCTGGGTCATGTCACCTCCTTTGTATACTATTGTATACCATATGTAAGTGCATATCCGGGAATTTCAATATGCGTCGTGCCGTTACGTCTTGCTGTTGCATCGCGCCGGGGGCGATAATGTTGGGGAAACCGCAATGGGGAGGCTTCGATGACAGATATCGTGATTTTGGGTGGCGCACGGACGGCGATTGGCACATTTGGTGGCGCATTGGCTGGCACGCCCCCGATTGAACTGGGCACGGTGGCCGCAAAGGCTGCGCTTGAACGGTCGGGCGTCGAAGGCGCGCAGATCGGTCATGTGGCCGTTGGGCACGTCATCAACACCGAACCGAAGGATATGTATGTGTCGCGCGTGGCGGCGATGAATGCAGGCGTCCCCGATACGACCCCGGCCATGAATGTGAACCGGCTGTGTGGCTCTGGTGTGCAGGCGATTGTGTCTGTCGTGCAGTCGCTGATGCTGGGTGATGCGGAGTTTGGTCTGGCTGGTGGGGCCGAGAATATGAGCCGGTCGCCCTTTATCCTGCCGGATGCCCGCTGGGGTGCCAAGATGGGCGATATTCGGTCGCAGGACATGATGCTGGGCGCGTTGAACTGTCCGTTTGGCACTGGGCATATGGGTGTTACGGCTGAAAATGTCGCCGCTGAACATCAGGTCAGTCGCGAAGAGCAGGACGCATTTGCGCTGGAAAGCCAGGAACGCGCGGCGGCGGCGATTGCTGCGGGGTATTTCGAGGATCAGATCGTGCCGGTGCAGATCAAACGCAAGCGGGAGATGGTGGATTTCATCGTCGATGAACATCCCAAGACGACCACGGCAGAGGCGCTGGCGGGCTTGCGCCCGGTGTTCCAGAAGGACGGGACAGTGACGGCTGGCAATGCCTCTGGCCTGAATGACGGGGCGGCAGCGGTTGTGCTGGCGACGGCAGAGGCTGCCGAAAAGGCCGGGCTAACGCCGAAATTCCGCGTTCTGGGCTATGCCCATGCGGGTGTGCGCCCAGAGGTGATGGGCATTGGCCCCGTCCCTGCGGTGGCTAATCTGCTGGTGAAGATCAAGATGTCCGTGGACGATTTCGACGTCATCGAATCGAACGAGGCCTTTGCCGCGCAGGCACTGGCCGTGTCCAAGGAACTGGGGTTCGATCCGGCGAAGGTAAATCCGAATGGCGGGGCGATTGCGCTGGGCCATCCGGTGGGGGCCACGGGTGCCATCATCACCGTCAAGGCGATGTATGAGTTGGAGCGGATCAAAGGCAAACGCGCGCTGATCACCATGTGTATCGGTGGCGGTCAGGGCATCGCATTGGCGATTGAGCGTATCTGATCTGTGGCCGCTTGAACTTGGGGTTGTATTGGTGGCAGATGGCCGCGAATGACTGACCCAAGGGGAAAGCCGTGACCGACAGACCGGGCCTGCGCCACGTCGTGTTTTTCAGCGCCAAGGACAAGGCCGATGTGCCACGCATTGTGGCCGGGCTGCGGATGCTGGCAGGCATCCCGCATGCCGAACTGTTCGAGGTGCGTGAAAACACCCGGCATGACGCCTTGTCGGGCGAGGTGGATGTAGTTGTTTATGCGGAGTTTGCCAGCGCTGCCGATCTGGCCGCATACAAGGATCACCCGCTTTATCAGGCGGCGATTGACGTGGTCCGCCCGCTGCGCGAGATGCGGATCGCGGCAGATTTCTGACCGCGATGCATAATGGTCACAGTGCTGTGTTTGGGGCCTGAATCCCAGAAAGTGCCCAACTTCTGACGTGTTTCCCGATTAGCGACAATGGTGGGGGTTAACCATGTTTGGAGTAACACAGTTGACGAACAACAGATCAATTCCAACCACGATCCGCATGCTGGCACTGGCCGCCATTTCCGCCTTTTCGGTCCCTCAGACCGCGCTGGCCGAGGAAAAGCCTATTTTCGATCAGGTCGTTGAAATACTGGGGTCTGAGCGCGGCACGGTCCGTAAATGGGCCTATGCGCCCAAGGTTGCGGTCATCCATGATGGCGACCCGCAACGGGATCAGATTAACGCGCTGGTCGAGATGGTGAACTCTCAAATCCCGAATTTTCCCGGCGTGGGCGCCATCGAGTTTTTTGATCTGAGCCAGTATGATCGGCGGCTGGCTGGCAATACCCATTTCCGGATGCCGACAGTTGATTTCAACGGTGTCGAAGGGTCGATTGTCCGCGCCCTGTTTCAGGGTGAAGAGGAAGAGCAGAACCGGATCGTGACCGGCAATATTTTCATCTTTCTGACGGGGTTGGAGGCCGGGATCACATTTGGTGCCCTGACCCAGAGCACCCCCAGCCTGGGCCGTCAGTTCGCTGAAGGCAGCGCCACCAAATGTTACTTTCATCTGATGTCCAAAAATGATGAGTTGCGCGCCGGGTTTATCTTTATTGATAATCAGGACGCCCGGACCCCGGTTGCGGAATGCCTGTATGAGGAATTCATGCAGACCCTCGGGTTACTGAACGATTCCAATGGATCGTCGGTCTTTACCTTTGATAACACCGGTATTGTGCGCGAGAATAAGGAGCCGGACTTCCGACTGTTGCAGGCGCTTTACAGTCAGGATGTGAGCGCGGGCGATGAGGTTGAGAAGGTGGCAGAATTGTTCTTGAGCCTGCAATAGCGCGGTTTACCCGGTTTCCGGGTAATCCCGCAGGAACACCCATTTGTCGCCTTCTGACAGATCGTCGTCATAGGCATAGCCGCCGCTGCTGAAGGTTTTGATGTCGTCGGCCGACAACAGTCGGTTTTCGATGATATGCCGCGCCATGGCCCCGCGTGCCCGTTTGGCGAAGAAGCTGACGATGCGGGGTTTGTCGTCTTTGAGTTCCATGAACACAGGGGTGATCACCCGCAGTTTCAGTGCTTTGCGGTCGACCGCCCCGAAATATTCCTGGCTGGCGCAGTTGACCAGCGTGTCGGTTCCGAGGTTTTCGGCCTGTGCATTCAGGGCCTTGGCGATGGTGTCGCCCCAGTATTCGTAAAGCGACCGTCCCCGTCGTGTCTTGAGCCTGCTGCCCATTTCAAGGCGGTAGGGCTGGATCGCGTCCAGCGGACGAAGCAGGCCGTAGAGCCCTGATAGGATGCCAAGATGGTCCTGCGCCCATGTCAGATCATCCGATGTCAGGGTTTTCGCCTCTAACCCCTGATAGGTGTCGCCGTTGAATGCAAGGGCGGCAGGTTTCGTGGCCTTGGGTTTGGGTTCTGCGGCGAAATCCTTGAACCGGTCCCGGTTCAGGCGCGCCAGATCATCCGAGATGCCCATCAGCTTGCGCAGATCTGTCAGTGTCAGATTGCGGGCCGTCCGGGCCAGGCTCGTCGCCTCTTTCTGGAACGTCGGTTGCGTCGGCGTGACGCTGACCGGTTCCATATCGAGCGACTTGGCGGGGGATATGACGACGAGCATGTTTCATCTTCCTTGCGAGCTTAAGGGAGATTTAACATCGGGACAGGCAATGACCAGTCCCATCGTACTGTTGAAACCTAATTCAGTTGGACCTGCAGCGGGTATTGCCCATCTTCGAACGGTCCAAAGAGGTCATCAAGGTCGGGATGATCGACCGGTTCGCCCGAGTAGTCGGCAACAAGGTTCTGTTCGGACACGTAAGCCACGTAGAAACTTTGTTCGTTCTCGGCCAACAGGTGATAGAAGGGCTGGTCCTTTTTGGGCCTGCTGTCTTCGGGGATCGCGTTGTACCAGGCATCGGTGTTCGAAAACATGGCGTCCACGTCAAAGACCACCCCTCTGAAAGGGTGCTTTCGATGCCGGACAACCTGTCCTAAGTGATATTTCGCACGCGTTTTAAACATAATTACATTTCCCCACCGCTCTATATTGGCCCTCCAACCCTGAAAAGTCTAGGTTTCGGGCTCAGAAATCAAGGAAACAGTCTGTGAACATCGTCCTGACAGTACTGAACATCACGGCCCCTGTTTTTCTTCTGGCAGCGATTGGATTTGTCTGGGTCAAGCTGGGATTCGAGTATCGGGTGCAGTTTGTCACCCGCCTTGCAATGACCCTCGCGGTGCCCTGTCTGATCTTTGTCGCACTGATGCGCACCGAGGTTGCACCGGAAGCACTGGCCGCGTTGTCGCTTGCTTCACTGGCGGCCTATGCTGTTGTGATGATTGCCAGTTTTCTGCTGGTAAAGGCTTTGGGTCTCGATGTGCCGACCTTTGTTGCGCCGCTGGCATTCGGCAATACCGGCAATCTGGGTCTGCCGCTGGCCCTGTTCGCCTTCGGGGCTGAAGGGCTGGGATATGCGGTCGTGGTTTTTGCGGTGATGGCGATCCTGTCCTTTACGGTCGGGATCTGGATGGTGTCAGGTGGCGGGTCGCTGAAACGGGTGGTTCAGGAACCTTTGGTTGCCGCGACGTTACTGGGCGCGTTGTTCCTGTGGCAGGGCTGGCAGACGCCTGTTTTTCTGACAAATGCACTGGAATTGATCGGCCAGATGGCGATTCCGCTGATGTTGATCACGCTTGGCGTGGCTGTGGCCCGGTTGGAGACGAAGGCCATGGGTCAGGCATTGGCCCTGTCGCTGGTGAAAGTGCTGATTTGCGTCGGTGCGGCCTATGGTGCCGCGGTCCTTTTTGATCTTGAGCCGGTTGCTGCCGCGGTTCTGATCGTGCAGGTGGCCACGCCCGTGGCTGTCACATCCTATCTGCTGGCGGAGAAATACGGCAACGATGCGCAGCCGGTGGCTGGGCTTGTTGTCGCCTCGACCCTGCTGTCGGTGGTCGCTTTGCCGCTGATCCTAGCACTTTGCCAGCTGTTCGAGCCGTCTTTGTCGTTCACAGGCGGGTTCTGATCGGTTATCGTGCAAAAAAACAAAGAAAAGCGAGAGGCAGATGAGCAGTTTCTTTCGCGCGATGATATTGATGCTGGCCCTGGGCAGTTGTGGCAGCGGTGGTGGTTCTGGCTATGGCTCGGCCCCGCGCGAGCTGGATGATGCCTGTAGTATCGTATCGCAGCGCCCCGAATACCTGAGAGCTTTCCAGCAGGTGGAACGCAAATATGGCGTGCCGACCCCGTCGCTGATGGCGATGATCTATCAGGAAAGCAAATTCATCAGCGATAACCGCACCCCGCATCAATATGCGCTGGGTGTGATCCCGGTGGGCCGCCAGTCATCTGCCTTTGGATATTCCCAGGCGCTTGATGGCACCTGGGAGGAATATCAGGATGAGGTTGCCGGCCGCCGTGCCCGCCGCGATGATATCTTTGCCGCCACTGATTTCATGGGCTGGTACATGACCAAAACGGTCGAGGAGACCGGTGTGCCGATCTATGACACCCGCAATCAGTATCTGGCCTATCATGATGGACGGTCGGGCTATAATCGCGGCACCTGGCGGGCCAAAAGCTGGCTGGTGCGGATTGCCGGCGAGGTTGAGGCCCGTGCGGTTCTGTATGATACGCAGCTACGGTCCTGCGGTAAGCGCTAACAGCAGCGGATCACCCGTGGGTCGCTTTTGCAGCAATCCTTGACCAGATAGCCGATCAGGCTGCCCATGGCGTTGAAATCGACGCGGTAGATGATGCTGCGGGACACCCGTGTTGCTGTGACCAGCCCCGCGTCGGCCAGTGCCGAGAGATGGAACGAGGTACGGGAGGCGGAGGCGCTGACCTGCGCGCTGATGTCGCCCGCCGCCGCCCCGACCTGCCCCTTGCTGACAAGATAACGCAGAATCCGGAGTCGCGTTTCCTGCGCCAGCGCGCCAAGAGCGTCGATCACCTGTTGTTCGGTCATATTTCAATTCCTGTTGAAATGTTTTTCGACACGTGCAACATTTCAATAGTTGTTGAAATAGGAGAAAGCAAATGGTGACAACAGTCATGACGCTTGACCAACTGGTGGATGAGCTTGAAGGGACCGCTGCAGACCTGCCGCTGGTTTTTCGAACAGACGCAGGCGATATCGGTGCGGGCTATCATGTGACCGAGTTGAAGCATCTGCGCGTGAACAGCATTGACTGCGGCGGTCGCCGGTCAAACTGGGAGGAAGCGCAGTTGCAACTGCTGGATGGCAGCCACGGGACGCATATGAGCGTTGGCAAATTCGCATCCATTGCACACCGCAGCGTGGCGGCAATTAATGGTCTTGGCACTGTCCCGATTTCTGTCGAATACGCGCCGCAAAATCAGGGCCTGCGCCGCTATTTGATTGATGGGCTGCAGGCCGATCACTATGCCCTGCGCGTGGTTCTGGTTGAAGATGGTGCTGTCTGCAAGCCAAGGCAGGAGATGAGCTGCGCTCCGCCCACTACGCAAAAGGCGGCCCCGGAGGACCGCCTGAAAAAAGATTGCTGCGGCTGGGCTTAAGGGTTCCAGTCCCGTGTGGCCGCAATGATGTTGAATTTGCGATCACTGATGCTGGCCCCTGACACCAGATCGTTCAGGATGACAGTGGTCTGGGTGCCCAGATCATCTGTGACGATCCACTGGCGCAGTTCGACCGGATTGGCGGTAAACACCATCTGGATATTACCATATTGCGGATTGTCGGGGTCCTGAGCCGTAATCGTCGTTGTTGTTCCGTCCGAGGTCTGCCCGGTCACCATCCGTGCCCGGCCCAGATCGACATTGCGCTGCAGGATGATCCCCAGCGGGGTCTGGTTGAGAGGGTAAGTTTCTGGCCCGGTATTCGACCGTGGGTCAAAAATGGCCAACTGCCCGCCCTGCCCGATCACAAGCGATTTTTCGGGCGGGTTGTATTCGAACCTGATCCGGCCGGGCCGCTTGATATAGATCGTGCCGGTGGACAGGGTTCCGTCCGCGTTGATCTGGGTAAAGCCCCCTTGGGCCGTCTGCAGCTGGTTTAGATATTGCGATACCTGCGCAAGGCTCAACTGTTGTGCCGATACGGTCCCTGCATAAATCGCGAGGAGAGCCGTCAGGGCGAATGCGATGATACGTCTGGTCATAAACCTTACCTATGATTGTTGGCGCTTGTTTGCACCCGTTGGTTCCGCATCACAACAGCATGTGATCGCCCTGTTAGGCGATATCACGCCCGCTGAATAGCGATAACGTCAGCGAAGGTGGCTGATATTGCAAACGGTGATGCAAGGTCGGATCGCAGCGGTGATGCGTGTATGATCGTATCGTCGCTGATGCGCCTGCCACCCGGATCAGGGTGTCACCGGGCAGCGCCCTATTTTTTTATCGGACCCAGATTTCAACCCGGCTTCGTGTGTCACTGGCCACTTGCGCGCGGTAGCAGGTGGCCTGTGCCACATTGCCGAACCCGTAGGCGGACAATTGCAGATCATTGGCAAAGATCACATCTGACGCGAATGCCCCAAAAGCGGCCTGCATTTCAGCTGCGGCCTGGGCAGAGGCATCAATGGCCGCTTGTTCGCCACTATCGCTTTCCGCCAGCCCAACAAAGAAGACTTCACGACCGGCATAGGCGTCATCGGCCAGCGTTTCGGCAAGCCCGCGGAACATGGACCGGTTCCAGCCGCCCTCGGGGCCGCTGACCGCACCACCGATCATTGTGGGCGACAGACGATCGGCGTCGAAGAGCACTTCGAACATCTGCGCTGCGGCTGGCCGCTGCACTTCAGTCAGTTCGCTTTGGAGAATCGCCAGGAGTCGATTGTCGTTGGTCAGTGGATTTTGCGTTGTTGGCTGCCGGTTGATAAAGCCCTCGGCAGCAATCGGCGCTTGTGCCGCAGATGTCGATGCAAAATCAAAGAATTCGGTCATCAGAGACGTGTTGGGCGATGTGTCGAACCGGGCCATGACAGGCCGGATCAGCGGGTAATCTCCCGAGATGAGGTTGAAAGGTTCAGGCGTCACCACCTGCCCGCATTCACCCGAAACGGGCAGCACGTTGCTGTCCATCGCGCCATCGAGCGTCACCAGACTGATACTGCCCGGGAACTGGTTGATTGATGCGGTGATCGCCGCCTCATCCGCCATCGTCAGAACGTTGTTGGCGATTTCCTTGTCTGCCGGGTCCATGACAAGGCGGATCAATTCGTTGCGGATCGTTGTGTTAACAGGGGCTTGCAGCGGCAGGATGCGCTGATCAGGGCCGCCGACCTCGGACCAGTTGGTGATCTCGGACGCGTAGATGCCAGCCAGATCGTCAAGGGACAAGGACGGAATTCCGACGTCGGGTGCGATGACCACGGCAAAGGCCTTGAGCCCCAGAAGCTGGTAGTTAATCGGTCCGGTCAGCGACCAGTCCGCCGGGCTTTGATGTTCCCGACTTGCTGTACCGGTCAGCGGCGCGATGACCAGTTCAATATCGCCGTCATCCTGCCCCGAAGCCGTGCTGAGCGTCGCCGTGGCGTTGCTGGCCGGGTTGGACAGCGTGAATTCATCAGGCGTGGCGAGATCGAGATCAGATGTCACGTTCCCGGCAGAGGCATAGGCCTGCGCCAGAGCCTGAAACAGTCCTTCGAATTCGGGATCTTCGAAGCTGACAGTCATGTTGTCTTCACGCGGTCCGACCGGGGTGGCGGCTGGTTCATCGACAACTGTCGGCTGGGCTGGAGGGGTGGCCACAGCGGTTTGCGCGCCCCCGCCCACGACAACTTCGGTGAAGTTATCGGCCGTCAGCCCGTAGTCATTTTCGGCAAGCAGGCTGAGGCAGGCGTTGCCGTAACATCCCACTTCGGAAATGGGCACGCTGACCACGCCCACTGAAGTTTCGACGGACAACATGACACCGTTGAAACCCACGACTTCGCCCACGACGCTGATGAACCCATCCGACGAGCGCAACTCAACCGGTTCGGCGATCAACGCAACAGGGGCCGCCGTACAGAGCAGTGCCGTGGCAATTTTCTTCAACATCAGGTTTCGTCGCTCCAGTGTCGTCAATGCTTGCGGAAGGTGATGTTCGCCGTTGCCACGTTCGTTGGAACATGTTGCGCCGGCACGATTGGCGTGGCTAACAGGTTAACCGCAAATTGTCTCCCGCCGCGAAGCAATTGAACTCCTAGTTGTTTTTCAATGGATATCCACATGGCGCGTTTATAGCAACATGGCCGATTCTGCATTTTATTAACATTTCCTGCACCTGACCCAAGGTTATGCCTGAACTGCCAAATCGTTGATCCAAAGCGTAATCGGGTGGAAATACAGGCGTCCTGGCGTCGGCTCCTTGCCTCGCTGGCCCGCATTGCTGTTGCTCTCTGGCAACATATCCGCCAACGCACCCCTGCTGTTCGAACGGCGGTACATCCGGTCAGGTCACCCTGCAACTACGATAGCTGAGGAGTCGCTGTTCCCTTACTCGCCGATAGTCAGCAGGATCGGATCACCATCATCCTTGCTGACCTGCACAAAACTGTCGCCGATGGCTAATATCGTCCACGGCCCCAGCTGCCCCCCGGCATCAACCCTGTAAAGTTCACTACTGCCGGAAATGCGGACAAGCGCGATCTGGGTTCCATCCTCACCCAAGATCCCCACCAGAGACAGCGTGCGTTCAGGCGCTGCCGGGGCCGGGGTGGGTGCGGCAACCTGCACCGGGCGGCGCGTTGCGTGAAAAAGGGGGCGTTCCGTTGTCACGGGGATCAGTTCGGACAGTTGCTGCACCCCGTCGGCGACCCGGCTGCCAACTGTGTCGGTCGGCGCGCGCGTCTGGGTCACGGTCTGCGGCGTATTGGGTACCCAGATCCACGCCGCAAGACCACAGAAGCCCGCAAAGATCAGGATACCGGGCAAGTTGCCAAGCTGTGATGTCGGATTTCTGCCGCTCATCTGCCCGTCATCCCGTAAAGCTGGGCCTGAAACGCGACCCGCCGTTCCGGATCGCTGCGAGAGGTGCGCGCCCGGCGCAGGTTGAGCTGTTCAACGATCACCATCGGTTCAAGCGCGACCAATCCATGCAGGAATTCGCCCAAGCGTGCCTCTGGCGCGACGCCGTTCAGGGTGAGGTTGAGCCTGACGAGATTGTCGATCTGTTCGATTTCGTCGGTGCGGATGACCTCGATCTGGATGCCGAAATTCTCTGCCAGTTCCTGTAGCGTGGTTTGCAGTGCGGCTTGCGCCAGTTGCGGCGTGTCACCCTGATAGAACGCCTCTGCGCCGAGGCCGCTGGCAGGGCTGTCGGCCAACGCCTGTGCGCGTGCGATGGTGGTTTTCATGTCGCCGATCGCGGCCCGACTGCCGGATGTTCCGGACCAAAACAGCCCACCTGCCAGCGCAATGATCGCCGCCAGCCCATAGCCGGCCACATAGACCATCCTGCGGGGCGCCGCCGGTTTTGCGAAACGAAAATCGCTCATGATCCGGCCTCAACCAATGTGGCCGCGATCCGAAACCGTTCAAGCGACTGGGCATTGTCGCGGGTGACAGGGGAGGCAAAGCGGATGTCGGTCAGTTCTGGCAGAGTCGCCAGAAGCCGTGTGATTTCCGCCGCAGATGGCCCAAAACCGATCAGGGTGACTGTGTCATCCTCGATCACCAACTGATCAAGCCAGACACCATCAGGCATAAGCTGGCTGAGGATGCCGGTCAATGCGGTTTTGTAGGTGGATTGGGTGACGGCCCGGTCAAGGCTGCGCAATCCGGCGGAGGCTTGGGCCTGCGCGCTGATGGTTGCGCGCGCTGCATCCACCTGCCCGCTGAGCCGTGATTGCGTGAGCCCGTTTTGTATCGTCAGCGCGAGAGCCGAAAGGCAAAAGACCAGCGCGCCCAGCACGCTGAGCTTTAGCGTGGCGGGCAGTTTTTTCAGCAGCCCTTTCGGATCGGTATTCGCCGCTTTTGTGCCCGCCCAGGACGGGTAGGCTGCGAAATGCGTGTCCTTGGCCTCGCGCCGGACGGCCCCGATTGGCAGATCATGTTCGGACAAAAGCGCGAGAAGCTTTTCCACCGGTTCTTTCAGGGTGACCGCCGCACGCGCCTGCCAGCGATGGTCAGGCAGCTCTTCTGCCACCCAGAACCACAGCGAAGCGCCTTCGTTGAAAGGCGAACGGAACTGGATTTCATTGTCGATGATCTGCCGCAGTTCCGGCAGCAGCCCGTCGGGCAGTTTGAATTTCAGGTCGATGCAGCTGTTATCGGCAAACACCAGATCAATTGGCGCATTCCCTGTTTTCTGTGCCAGATGGGTGATGTTTTCCGTGGTCATTTCGACCTCACCCGGTTTTTCAGGGCGGCGAAACACCGGCACACCATCGCCGATTTCGACATAGAACTCGGAACGGGGCTGCGCAAATGCAGGCGGCGCGGCAAGTTCTGCCGCGCCTTGAAGTGCGAGATTGCGAAATCTGTTTAGTCTTTGCCCAAGCGGCGCACCCGCCCGGGCAAACATGCGACCACTGGTCTTGTCCGCCACGCTGTTCCTATCCGTTCCTCGATGATCGCCCCCATTTTGGCAGATCAGTCGGACTGATCAGGCAGACGCTCCTCGGAACAGAGAGTAGTCTTCAAACGTATGATTCGGGAAGATGGTCGAGATCAGTTGTTGGTCCATTCCCATATGCCGGACCATGATTTCCCCCACGATATTACGGTAGCTGGTCAGCGTGGGCAGCCAGTTCCGATCAACAACGGTATCGTCGATGGTCGACACATCCGCGGCAACCGCCTGCTGGGTCGGGCCGCCAAAGGCGAACCATGTTCCGCCCTGCCCGTGGTCGGTGCCGAAGCTGCCATTCTGTTTCTTGGTCCGGCCAAATTCACTGCCCGTTAGCACGACGATGTTCTGCATATCTGCGCCCATGTCACGGTAGAAGGTTACAAAGTCATTGGCGCCCCGCACCATCCGGCTGTGATAGCCCTTGTCCTGATTGGTGAACGGATCGCCATTGTCGGCAATCTGGTTGGAATGCGTATCCCAGCCGATGTTCCAGTCAAGCGCGGCCACTTCGAGTGGCACGCCTGCCTTGAGCAGTTGCGCGCAAAGTTGCAGCCCGCGCCCGAGGTCGCTGTTGCTGTATTGAAGCCCATCCGCATTGGGGACGTAATCGACGCCTGCCTCCTGCACCTCGGCAATCGTGTCGAGCATGACAAGCTGGTTTTCACGGATTTCCATCTCTGTCCCGGTCAGGTCCACATCATGGGAGGAGATTTCGCGCATGATCTCGGTCAGCCGGTTGTCGGCACAATCGGTGCCAGAGCAGAAATCCCGGTTGACCAGGTTGTAGTCGCTGCCCCGATTGACCGCTGCGACCTTAATCTCGCCGCGAATTTCCGTGCTGATCGAGGACTTGCCTGCCACCATCCCACGCAGAGGGTGGTCTGTGCCCGGCACGTTTTGCATGTAGCGGTTGAGGTAACCGTCAATCAGATTGTTGCGTGCCCCGGTGCCGATCCAGCGCTGACAGTCAAAATGAGACCGGTTTGCACCGGCAAAGGACGTCGCGGGTGCCACCATCATGTTCCCGGTTTCCCAGATTTCCGAATGCAGCAAGGCCAGGTTGGGGTTCATGCCGCGCATACCACCTGCCGCCGGGCCGAGGTCAATCGCGCTGCTGCTGTCGCCATTGGGTGGCGCGATCGCCAGCTGCGGGCGGTAATTGTAATAGAAGTTGTCGCCGTAGAGCGGGAACAGGTGAAGCCCGTCAGCGCCGCCCCGCATGAAGACCTTGATGAAGGTCTTGCCGCCAGCCTCTTGGGCGAAGGTGAATTTGGGGGCACCTGCCGTCCCGGCCATGGCCGCAGCCGCCGTGAGGGATTTAATAAAGTCTCTGCGCGTTTTCATAGTGTCTTACTCCATACCCTTTGGTCGGACTGGCAATTACTGCAGTTGGAAGCTTGGCGTGACCACGATCATGCCCATGGCCCGGCGCAATGCCCGCGTTTCATCATTGCCCGGTGTCCGGGGTTCAAAGATGCCGTCGGACCCTTTGAGTGCCTCAAGCACGGCGTCGAATTCTTCCTCCGAGAACCGGTCGGCTGTGGCCACGGTCAGCATGTAGCTGGCAACCTCTTCGGCGGATTCGAGACCTGCGTCATTGATGCCGTCCATCAGGTCAAGCCCGTAGCGGTCAGGATCGCGGGTGATCTCGGTCATCTTGCGATAGGCCGCGATCATCGAGGCCGAGTTGTTCCAGGCTGTCGCGACCTCTGGCAGACCAGTTGGGAGCGGGAAGCGAACCGGATCCATGCCCGCGTCTTCGAAGACTTGATTGAACCCGCGATAGAACCGTTCCACCTGTTCGGTGCTGCCGCTTGGCGTGGCACCAAAGGCCCGGATCGACGAAATCGCGTATTCGACAGGGGTTTTGCCCTTTGAGCGCTGATATTCGACGTTCTGGCGGTAGGTCGGATCAAGCAGGATCGCACGCAGCATGGGTGCAATTTCGCCCCCGGTGCTTTCCCATGCCGCTGCACAGGCCTGTGTGAGGTTGGCAGGTGGATTGTCGGCTACAAGCAGTCGGACGATCTTGCCGCAGATACGGGTGCGTGTCATCGGATGCTGGGCCAGGATCGAGACCAGCTCTTCGCCTTCCTGGACACCTTCTTCACCAGAGCGTCCGTCGATGGTGATGCCAAGGAATGGAATGGTCTTGTCGTCCACATCATGCCGGTCCGGGAAGAACTCGAACTCGTATTCTGATGCGACACCTTCTGCATTGGGGTTGGTGCGGCGGTAGGCCCAGCCGGTGAAGATCCGCGATACGGCGATCACATCTTCGGGGCCGTAACCAGCATCGACGCCAACGGTCGACAGCTCCATGATCTCGCGACCGTAGTTTTCGTTAATCCGGCCACGACGGTTCTGGTCGTTGTCCAGATATTGCGACATCAGCGGGCTGCGCGCGCTGTAGAGCAGCATGTCTTCAAAGTTGCCAAGCGCGTTCTGGCGGAAGAATTCCCGGTCGTCAATGTTCTGCTGGAACATGTCGGTGTCTTTGGTGACCGCGTGGAAATGGTTCATCCAGAACTGGCCCATGACCTCTTGCAGCTGCTTCTGGCTGAACGCGGCGCGAGAAATCTCGTAGGCCATGATCGACCGCAGCATTTCGCCGCCATTTCTGGTGTTCGGCTTGAGCAGACGCTGGGGTTGCGTCGATTCAAAACCCCGGTCATCTACCGTGGCCGGGCTGAGCTGTTCTTCGACGTAAGCCTCAAACCCGATGCCGCGGATGCGGGCATAAAGTGCGGGCGTCGGACCGAATGCCATACGGGAGAGCGCTTGGGTCGCTCCGTCCGTTGGTGCCACACCGGTTACGGTGTAGTTGACAGGCGCTGAAGCGACTTCGGCTACTGAACTGGATCCACCCGTCAGCGTAACAGTTACTTCTGCGCCTTGTGCGAAGTCTTCTTCAAAAAGCCGGACTGCAAATTGACCAGTCTCCGGCCCGACGTCCACAGTTGTGGTGCGATCCGAGGGCGAAACGACCACATTTACTATGTCATATACAGAGCTATCCATCACCGCCCCGAACAGGGTCCCACCGGTATTGGCGACCTGCCCTGCCGCATTACCTGCCGCTGTCAGTTCGACCGCGCTGGTCAGCGTCACATTGGCCGGTGGGGTCAGCGGCGAGATCACGACGCTGTCCATTGGTGGCGGTGGCGGTGGGGGAGGTGGCGGTGGAGGCGGCGGTGGGTTCGGGTTGCCGGGGTTGCCGGACGAACCGCCCCCGCCATTGCCACTGCCCAATGCTGCCGGGACCATCGGCACTGATCCGATCGACCCCAAACGCCCGATAGAAGATGCCAATGCACCCCGCTGCATTGTCTGCCCATTGCCTGATGGCGCCAAGACGGATGCAGTTTGCGTGCTGACCGTTGCCGGTGCCTGAGCCGCGGCTGATGCCGAGGCGACCTGTTGTACTCTGGAAGATCCGCCCCCGATTGAGAACGGGGTTGTCGCGGTTGCCGTTGTTGTGGCGGGTGTGCTGTTGGTGATCGGCGCCGCCGTCGGATCAACTGCCGCGCGGGATGCCGCGATGGTCGCAGCCTCTGTCGCCTCGAGTGCGGCAGTTTGTGAAATGATCGACTGCGGCTCACTGCCGACAGGGCTGACCGTGATCTGACCCAGAAGCGGATGGTCGGCGGTGACGCCCGTCAGTTCGATCGCGTGATCACCGGCTTGAAGGGTGATAATACCCGTGATCGGTTGCCCGACTTCCTGCAGCCGTTCGCCGGTGGCATCGACAATCACCTGACCGTCAATCTTGATTTGCACGCCGGAATTGGCA
Organism: uncultured Paracoccaceae bacterium; assembly: GCA_947488175.1. GTDB lineage: Bacteria > Pseudomonadota > Alphaproteobacteria > Rhodobacterales > Rhodobacteraceae > Yoonia. The sequence continues at coordinate 432,987 of CANKYO010000002.1, read as the reverse complement.
GGCGCATGGAAGGCAAATGTTCCAGCGGCAGGGAGTGTCCATTTGCGCAGAAGACTATTGGCTTCGGTGGCGCCTGACGCCACTTTCGTCACCTCTGTCACGGTCACTGATGAAACATTTGCCTGCGTTTCGGCTGATGCCATCGACATCAGCGCCACTGTTGCGGCAGTCGAAACTAGCCAAGAAGCTACCTTGTAATTCGTCATACTGTCCCCCGGTTGGAACGTTGCGTTGACAGATTGCCTATGGGTCAACCGTTAACCTGTCAAAAGCCCGTGATGCCGCGCGCCATTCTGAGCCTGTTTCCGCCAATGCCTCAAACAACACTTGGAACAATCAAGCAGATATGCGTCGCATTACCGCTAGTTTGGGGAACAGTGCGCCACAGTTCTGACAGATTTCCGAACATTCAATTGCGAGTCAGGGCCGATCGGTTTATTCCGGCACATGCTTATCTGGGTGGGCGACTTAGGATGGCAGGCACATGGCACGCGTATTAACGGTTCATCTGGACGATATTGAGATCCCCGCCCGCTTTCTGCAGGACGGCACATTGGCGGCCAATGATGTGATCAAGGCCCGCCAGATCAGTTCGTCCACTGGCCAGCCAGTGCGCGTTGTGCTGGACCGTCTTGGTATCGTGTCCCAAAGTGCCTGGGCTGAAACGGTTGCGGAAACCAACAATTTACCCCTGATAAAGCTGGATGATTTCCCAGAGCGCCTGCCAAGCGATGACCGCCTGTCGCTGGACTATATGAAACGGAACAGTGTGGCGTTACTTTCGATCTCGGACGCTGGCCGCCCCCGGATTGCCATGGCCAATCCGATGGCCCAGCAGGTCCGCCAGGCCCTGCGCATGATCTTTGGCGATGACATTGATTTTGCAGTATCGACCGATCGCGATATCGAGGCGGCCCTGGCCCGGAGCGAGGCCGCCGCCGCCGAATCAGAGACGGCTGAGCACCCAAGTGCTGACGTCATCATGCTGTCGGACGGTGATCTGGACACCGACAAGCTGATGGAACTGGCTAATAATGCGCCGACCGTCAAATATCTGGATACGCTGTTTTCCAAAGCCGTGGAGAGCGGAGCCACGGACATTCATATCGAAAATCTGGAAAGCGGCCCCCGTGTCCGCCTGCGTGTTGACGGTATTCTGGTCGAGTCCCCGGCTGTTGAACGCCACCTTTATGAAGGTGTCGTGTCCCGCCTGAAAATTTTGGCCGGTATGGATATCAGTGAGCGTCGTCTGCCGCAGGATGGCCGCATCCGTCAGAAATCCGCCGGTCGGTCGATTGATATCCGTGTGGCCAGCGCGCCCACTGTGCATGGAGAGACGCTGGTGCTGCGTTTGCTGGATAACAGCCAGCATCTGGCCCGGCTTGATCGTCTGGCCCTGCCTGCCCTGGCCCGTGATCGGTTGATGACCGCGCTGGATCAGCCCAATGGGTTGATTCTGGTGACTGGCCCGACCGGTAGCGGCAAGACCACGACACTTCATGCGGCACTGGCCGAGTTGAACGAAACGGGCCGCAAAATCATTACGATCGAAAACCCCGTTGAGATCCAGACGCCGGGCCTGATCCAGATTGATATCAAACCGGACCTCGGCTGGACCTTTGCCAGCGCGCTGCGGTCGGTTCTGCGCCATGACCCGGATGTGCTGATGGTGGGTGAGATCAGGGATGCAGAAACCGCCGAACTGGCTGTGCGGGCGGCGCTGACCGGTCACCTTGTATTGTCGACCCTTCATACAAATCGCGCGTCCGAGGCTGTTTTGCGCCTCGCTGATATGGGCGTGCCGGATTATCTGCTGAAATCCGTATTGCGGCTTGTTGGGGCGCAGCGGCTGGTGCGCACCTTGTGCGAACACTGTTCTGAGCCGATCGATCTGACCGTCAACGAAAGCTACGCGTCACTGGCCGAGACGTTTTATCAGGCCGATCCTGCGCTGGGTCATCCCGACAAATGGGCCCCGCATGTGGCCAAGGGCTGCAAGCATTGTAACAACACCGGCTATTCCGGCCGCATGGCATTGTTTGAAATGATGAATGAAAGCGAAGCACTGGCGGCTGCATCAGGCCAGAAGCCCCGCTATCGCAATATGGGCCTTGAAGGACTTGGCCTGTTCACCCGTGGTCAGACGACATTGAACGAGTTGGTCCGTGTGTTCGGCGCCGGCGAATTCTGGGTCTGACCATGCCGGATACGGCTGCGACCGTTCTGTTTGATTATACCGCGCGTGACGGCGAAGGGCAGCGCAAGAAAGGTCAGATCGCGGCCCGAGACAGTGCGCACGCGACCCAGAAACTGCGTGCCGAGGGGCTATATCCGATTGAGATTGCGGCGTCGAAGCCGAAGGAGCCGGTTGCTGCCAAGCGGAGCGGCAAGGTCGGCCACCTGACCCAACGCCAAAAAGTGGCAGTGATTTCGCGGCTGGCCAAGCTGACCGGCAGTCAGATCAACCTGGACCGTGCCTTGTCGATCATGGCGGAAGGCGATGATGGTGCCATTTCAGCATCTGCCGCAGCGCTGCGCATGCATATGCGCGAAGGCGGCGGGTTTATGGACGGGCTGCGCACGCATCTGGGCTTGGAGGATGCGGCGACCCTTGCGCTGGTACGCGGGGCCGAGATTTCGGGCGATCTGTCAGAGGCGCTGGCGACCGCCGCCGGTATTCTGGAACAGCGGCTGATGCTGGTCCGCCGCATCATGACCGGGCTGCTTTATCCCGGCCTGTTGCTGGTCGTTGCCCTGATTTCGGTGGGGTTGATCATGATCGCTATCATCCCCCAGTTCCGCCCGCTGGTTGAGGATCGGATGGATATGATCCCTGTGCTGGGGCGGGCGATCTTTGCCATTTCGGCCGCGTTGACAGCAATCTGGCCGCTTATCGTGACGGCTTTGCTGGTTGGTGGCTTCGCCCTGTGGCTGCTGCATCGTCGTGGCAAGGCCCTGCCTATCCTGTCAGCGGCGACATCCCGCCTACCCTTGGTGCGGAATGTCATTGGCCGCAATCAGGTCATGATTGTCCTGCACATCCTGGGTGCGCTGCTGCGCCGCGAGGTGATCCTGAGTGAAGCCATGCGCGTTGTGGCCGAAACCGCACCTGGTGGCCGCGTCAAAGGTGCCTTGAAAAAGGTGTCATCCGAGGTGGAAACAGGTGCAGCATTGTCAACGGCCTTTGCGGGGGCGAATATCATGCCGTCCGCTGCCGTGGAGATGGTGCGGATTGGTGAAGAGACGGGCGATCTGTCCGGTATGATCGAACGGGCGGCGGAAGAAATGCGCGAGGCTGCCGACCGTGACCTGGAACGTTTCCTCGCGCTATTCCAACCCGCATTGATCATCATTGTGGGACTACTTGTAGGGGTCAGCCTTTATGCGCTTTTCTCGGCCATTGTGTCTGTCAATTCGATCTCGTTCTAGGCGCAGAACACGCCACACTGTCGGCTTTTCGCTGGTCGAGATGCTGGTCGCTGTTGCCATTGTGGGCCTGTTGGTGGGGTTGGTTGGCCCTGCGGCGATGCGTGCCTTGCAGGGCTCGCGGGTTGACACAACCGAGGCGCAGATCAATCAGTTGCGCGCGGCGGTCGATATCTTTTCCATTGATACGGGCCGTGTCCCGAATGAGGCTGAGGGATTGACCGCCCTTGTCAGCGATACAGGCAGCATTCCGGGATGGAACGGCCCTTATACCCGCGATGGTGCGCTGCCCACAGATGCCTGGGGCAATCCGTTTATCTATAAATTCGAGGATGGTCAGGTGCAGATCATATCGCTGGGGGCGGATGGCCAACCCGGCGGAACGGGGCGCAATGCGGATATCTCCGGCTAGACGCCGCAATGCGCGCGGCCTTGCCACGGTGGAAGTGCTGGTCGCTGTCGCCATCGTGCTGATGGTGGGTGCCATCGGTATTGTCAGTTTTGGCGGCACGGCGCGCGGCGAGCTTCGCACCGAGGCCGCAGATATGGGGCTGTTTTTGCAGCAGACCCGATTGCGGGCGCTGGAACTGGGTCGCCCCGTTGAGGTGATCCTGTCGGCCAGTGACCGCACATTGCTGGCGGGCGGTGCTACGCATGTCATCGCACGAGGCATTACTATTGAGCCTGATGAGGCCCGACTGATCCTGGAGCCGTCAGGTGGATCGGAGGGGTTGATTGTCACGCTGAGCAAGGATGATCATTTCGCGACGGTGACGTTGGATTGGCTGACCGGTCGGGTGGAAGTCCAATGATCCGCCGTGGCCGCATGCGGGGCTTTACCCTGATCGAAAGCCTTGTCGCACTGGCCATCGCGGCCCTGATCATCAATGGATTCTACAGTGCCCTGTCCACGGGCAGCTTGCTGGACCGCCGGGCCAACGCGCAGGCCGAAAAGGTTTTGCTGGCTACCAATGTGATAGATCGTGTTGGTATTGATCTGCCCTTGCGTATTGGTACGGTCGAAACCGGCACGCAGAACGGGTTGCAGTGGGAACTGATCATCGGGGCGACCCCCACGGCTGATATGCAATTGGGCGAGATTTATCCCAATGAGCTGATCTTTGTCTCGGTATCGGTGACTGACCCGACGGAGACGACAACGCCGGTTGTCCTGCGATCCATCCGTTATGCGCAGTCGCCATTATGATGCGCCGCCGTCAGAAAACGGCTGGCTTTGTCATGGCCGAGGCCCTGGTGGCACTGGCAATTGCCGCAATGACACTTGCCCTGCTGACAGGGGCAAGTTGGGGGTTGCGGCTGGCGTCAGAGCGCCGTGCCGCCGCAATGGAAACAAGTGCCGCCGACTGGCTGGCGGCCCGTCGCGCGCTGGTTGGCTGGGCCTCTGGCGTGACGGCTGCCAGCGTCGAGGCGACAGATGCCCGCTTTATCGGAACGAGTACCACCGCACGCATGGTGGTCGAACCGGTTGGGTCTGGTCGTACGCCCGCATTTGTCGGTGAGTTGCGCGTCGAGGCGATTTCAGACAGCACATATGCCCTGATCGCCGCCCGCCATTTCGGGCAGATCGACGCCCGCATCGCATCGGACGACCCACAGGAAACGGAAGTCGTCCGTGCGAATGAACCTATCCGCATCCTGTATCTGCTACCGCGCGATGGCGCGAGTGTTGGCGACACCTGGCGCTATGAGACCGGTAGCGGTGGTGATGACGGCCTGCCCGCTGCCATCGCGATTGAGGTTGGCGACGCGCGCATGCTGACGGCACGGATTTTCGCAACAGTCAGCACATCCTGTCTGGCTGCACTGGGACCTGGCGGGCTGGAGGATGACCGGTGCGATCTGAGATGAAGATGAACCGCAGAACATACGGGCAGCGCGGTTATGTGCTGATCACGGTTATGTGGATCGGGCTGGCCCTTCTGCTGGCCGTCTCGGCCTTTCTGTCAACCGCGCGACAGGAGGCGTTGAATGTCAGGGCCGAGGTCGGTGCCGCCCGCGCGCTGGAATTGGCACGTAGCGGCGTGAATGTCGCCATGGCGGATCTGGGTCGTATCGACCCCGATCAGCTTCGCAGCCCGGTGGATGGCACGCCGATCGCCCTGCAAATGGCCGAAGGGCGCGTCACCTATCGCATTATTGATGAGGCGGGCAAGATCGACATCCTGCAGGCCCCGTCGCAAGTGCTGACCCCGGCCCTTGTCCGGATTGGTGAGGTTGAGGGGATCGATGCATTTGACGCGGTCACCGTTGCGGACGCGTTGGCCGGTTTTGCGCAACAACCCGATGGCACTATCGGGTCGGTCTACACAGCCCTGATCCGCGCGGGGTTCAATGGTGACACAGCGGCTGCCGCAAGCCGGTATCTGACGACCCTGAACTTTTCCGCGCAGGTGAACCCGCGCACCGCATCGCGCACGGTATTGGAATCCATCCCCGGTTTAGGCCCAAGCGATGTGGAGGAAATCTTGGTGCGTCGGTCGACCGGACGCCCGATGCCACGGCTTGGCAGCGCCGTCGCCTGGCTGGTAGAGGGCAGCGGCCCGGTTTATACAATTGAAGCCGAAGCCGAACTCACAACCGGCGCACGCGCGACGTTGCAGGCGCAGGTCGCCCAGCGCGGCCTGTCATTTCGGGGTGGTCTGATGCGCTATGAAATCCTGTCGGTTCGGCAGATCCGATAGCGATGGAAGGCGGCGCATGGATAGCGGCGGCGGCTGTGCTGGCCATGTGCTTTGCAGTCGCGTTTGGGCCGGTGCGTCTGACATGCCGCGCGGTGTTGCGTAAGGTCATGCCGCCCGATGCGATGCGCGGCTGGCAATACCCCGTGACCCATGGCCTGCAGGCCGGGCTGGTGCTGACCGTGGTCTTTGCAGCACTGCTTGGCGGACCGGATGCCGCAGTGTTGGCCGCTGTTGTGGGCCTGCTTGTGCTGCTGGCTGTTCTTGATCTGGCGTGGCGGTGGTTGCCTTTTGTCTGGACGATACTGCTATTGGCTTTGGGTGTCGTGGTGGCATGGGCCACGGATTCCTGGGCGCACGCCGCATCAGGTGCCGCGATTGGCGGTGGTATTCTGCTCGGCTTGCAACTGTTTTTCCGGTTCTGGCGCGGTGTCGAAGCCCTCGGGACGGGCGACATCTGGCTGGCTGCGGGACTTGGTGCGCTGACAGGACCACAGCAGATTTCGCTGATTTTGGGCATCGCGGCGATCACCGGTCTGACTGCCGAGGTCCTTGGAAAAATACTGCGATCCGGCTCTGACAGGCGCAGAATGGGCGTTGCATATGGAGCACATATGTGCGCGGCCTATATTATTGTCTTTCCTTTTTAGGCGTTTACGGGCCAAACTTGTGCCAATAATGCAAAAATGCAGGGCGCACCGGGGGTACATCCGGGCGCAGACGATTGAGGCAGATGATGAACAAGTTTATGCTTTGCGTGGCTGCGGCTGCGCTTTTGACGGGTTGTGATGACCTGATCTCTCGTGATGAAAATGCGCCCACTGCCTTGGAAAGTTGGCGTGCCCGCACCATTCTTGGTGGTGGCGATGGCCAGGCTGGTCAACGGCGTGAAGGCCGTGTGACAGACGGCCAATTGGTGCAGGCGGGCGATGGCACGATCTATCCCGGTCGCCAACCACTGTTCCGCGACAGCGATTTTGTGAACAGTTCCGGCGAACGCACCGTGTCGCTGAACCTGGTCGATGTCACCATCGCCGAGGCCGCAGCCGCCATTCTGGGTGAGCTTCTGCGCGAAAACTATGTGCTGGATCCGAATGTGCAGGGCACAGTGAACATCCGCTCCAGCCAGCCGATCAGCCGCACCACGGCCATCGAGGTCTTTGAACTGGCGCTGAAGCAGAACAATGCCGCGCTAGTCCGCCGTGGCGATACCTTTGCCATCGTGCCCCTGTCCGGTGATCTGAGCATCGGTGCATCTGTTGGCCGTGATGTGCCCATGGGTTATTCGCTGCGGGTCATTCCGCTGCGCCATATCGGGGCGCAGGAAATGGCCACAATCCTGCAACCCTTTGCGGGGGCCAACATCGTAGGCATTGATGCCCAGCGCAACATCATCGTTCTGGCCGGCACATCCGCAGATCAGCGCGCGTGGCAGGACACAATCACCAGCTTTGACGTGAACTGGCTGGCCAACCGGTCTGTTGGTGTGTTCCCGATCCGGGGGCGTTCGGCCCAATCTATTGTGAACGGTCTTGAACTGGTCGTTGAGACCGATGAAAGCTTTGAACCCATCGTGGTGTTCGAGGTGATCCCCGAAAACAACTCCATCCTTGCCGTCGCCAAGACGCCCAGCGCGCTGGAGAATGTCGCCGTCTGGATCCGCCGTTTGACCCAAGAGGGTCTGAACGACGCACAAGTCTATTCCTATGACATGAAATATGCACGCGCGGCCGATATCGCCCCGACCTTGTCGCAAATTCTGGGGATCGAGGTCGAAACCGGCCCGTCTGCTGATGCGGAGGTGGTGAATGCCAGCTTTGATGGGGGCGGTTTTGATCAAAACACCAACGCAACCCGGATTGTGGCGAGCGAAGCAACCAACACTTTGCTGATCCATGGTACGCATGATGAATATCAGCGCGTTCTGGGTATGTTGCACCGGCTAGACGTGCCACCCCGGCAGGTATTGGTCGAGGCAACCATTGTCGAAGTGTCCCTGAACGACGAGCTGCGCTATGGCGTGCAGTATTTCTTTGAGGATGGCGGGGATACCTATGGTTTGACCCGTTCGAATGCCAGCACCGGGATCGCGGCTGAGGTCCCCGGTTTCAGCGCTGTCTTTGACGTGGCCAGCCCATCGGTGATTATCGACGCGCTGGATGATGTGACGACCGTGAATGTCGTCTCATCCCCCAATCTGATGATCCTGAACAATGAATCCGCCCGCCTTGTGGTTGGGGATCAGGTGCCGATTTCTGTGCAGACCGCGCAGGATGCCAATAACAATCCAGAGGTCTTTGTCTCTACCGTCGAGTTCCGCGACACCGGCGTGATCTTTGAGGTCACACCGCGCATCAACTCGTCTGGCTCTGTCGTGCTGAACATCCAGCAAGAGGTCAGCACAATCGGTGAAACCGATGCCTCGACCGGCAACCCGATCATTTCGCAGCGCACGATCTCAAGCTCTGTCGCCGTGGATAGCGGTGAGACGATTGCCCTGGGTGGTTTGTTCGAGGATCGCAGCACCAGCGGCAGCGCCGGTGTTCCGGGGCTGGCGCGCCAGCCGATCATTGGTGCCCTTTTCGGTCGCCAATCGCGGACACGGGACCAGACCGAGTTGCTGATCCTGATCACGCCGCGCATCGTCAACAACGCGGTCGATACCCGCCGCATCACTCGCAGCCTGCGTGACCGGATGGAGAATATCCGCCTTGACGATGCATCGCTGAGCAACGCGGTCAACGTGCCCCGGCTGCAGACGCAGAATTCGGCCGGTATCTCATCCCGGGCGGCCACGCCTGCGGCAGGTGGCGGAATACAAGCGGATGTGCGTGCGGCCTTGGAGGTTGCGACCCAACCGGCCCCGGCTGGCGGGACGCATTTTGCCTATCTGGGTGCCTTCGGGTCAGAAGAGGCCGCCCGTCGCCACTGGGCGAGTGTATCGCAAGGCAATGCAAGTGCCCTGGCCGGTCTGACGCCGCGCTTTTCAGCAAGCGGGTCGCTTGTCAGTGTGGCGGTTGGTCCGGTGAGCGATTCCCGTGCGACGCAGATCTGTGTGCAGATCCGATCGGATTGCTACACGACTAAGGCCACGAACTAGGGCGCCCAGATCACGAAAATTATGAGAGAGGCCGATCCGGCCTCTCTTTTTTTGTCTTCGACACATCTAATTGAAACACTGCAACATTGTTTTGCGCTATGGCCAAGCAAAGTGAAGATGACAGGTGTGGACCCTTGCGATTTCTTATTTTGATCATGGCTATTCTGGCGGCGTTGCCTGCAACCGCGCAATCCGTCACACCGCGCGAAGGCTGGGTTGTCATGGCGACCGATAAAGGCTTTGACGATCTGCTGGACGATTTGAAAGTAGCGGTGCGTGAAAACGGTCTGGCCGTTGTCACACAGGCGGGTCCGACCGGTGCCGCCCGGGCCCGGGGTATCACGATCCCTGAAAATCGCGTCGTTGGTGTGTTCAATAACCTTTACGCTGTTCGTATTCTGGAGGCTTCGGTTCCTGCAATGATTGAGGCACCTGTGCGCTTCTACCTGACCGAAGAACCCGACGGCACGGCGACCCTATCATACAAACAGCCCAGTTTTGTCTTTCAGCCCTATGCGCTGGACGCCACCGCAGACCTGATGGTAGCTGCGGAAGAATTGGATGCCGTCTTTGGCGCCATCGCCACCGCTGCCACCCGCTGACACGACACCGACAGGGACACGATATGCAGGAAACACTTCGCGCAGCTGATATTCTGGCGCGCCGTCTATATGCGGCCGGGTGCCGGTTTGCCTTTGGGATGCCGGGGGGTGAAGTGCTGACCCTGATTGATGCGCTGGAAAAGGCGGGCATTCGCTTTGCACTGACCAAGCATGAAAATGCCGCCGGTTTCATGGCCGAAGGTGTGCATCACGTCGATAGTGCCCCGGCCATTCTGGTCGCCACGGTCGGGCCAGGGGCCATGAACGGCGTCAATGTGATCGCCAATGCCGAGCAGGATCGTGTGCCACTGATCGTGCTGACCGGGTGTGTTGATGCCGCAGAGGCAGAAACCTATACCCATCAGGTGCTGGATCATCGCAAGGTTTTTGAGCCGATCACCAAGGCCACATTCACGCTGAATGCCGAGGCCTGTGGCGTGATCGCCGACAAGGCCGTGGGTATCGCCACCGAGGGCCGGGCCGGGCCGGTGCATATTGATGTCCCCATTTCCGTAGCCGACGCCCCTGCCCGCCCGCTGCACGTCGGCCGGGTGACGGCAAGCCCGGTTGCCCCCAGCGGTGCGGACCTTGTGACCGCCCGCACGTGGCTGGCAGAGGCGCAGCGTCCAATCATTGTCGCCGGTCTTGATGTGCTAAAGGACGGGGCAGAGGATGCCTTGCGCGAGTTTGCCGATACATTCCATGTGCCGGTCATCACCACCTACAAAGCCAAGGGCGTTCTGCCAGAGGATCATGCGCACGCGCTTGGTGGTGCGGGTCTGTCGCCACTGGCGGATCGTCATCTATTGCCGTTTCTGGCTCAGGCGGACCTGATCCTGTTGGTAGGTTATGACCCGATTGAGATGCGCACGGGCTGGCAGAATGCCTGGGACCCAGCGGCGCAGCGGGTGATCGATATCCATGCGGCCCCGAACCACCACTACATGCATCAGGCGGGGCTGAGTTTTATTGCCGATACCAGTGCGGCCTTGGTTGCATTGGGTGCGGATGTTGCCCCACGCGAGACATGGGCTGACGGCCAGATTCCCGCGTTGAAGAACCAGTTGGCGCAGGCCTTTCCGGTGGATGAGGACTGGGGTCCGGGGGCTGTCATTGATACCTGCCGCACCATCCTGCCGCCCGAAACGATTGCGACTGTCGATAGCGGCGCGCATCGTATTTTGTTGTCGCAGATGTGGACCTGCCCTGCCCCGCGCACATTGCTGCAATCATCAGGTCTATGCACCATGGGATGTGCCGTGCCACTGGCGATGGGGGCCAAGATCGCGGCACCCGACCGCCCGGTCGTCAGTTTTTCGGGTGATGCGGGCCTGTTGATGGTCGCAGGCGAATTGGCGACGGCGGCCGAACTGGGGCAGAACACGATATTTGTTGTCTTTGTCGATGCCTCGCTTGCCTTGATCGAATTGAAGCAGCGCCAGAGGCAGATGGACAATACAGGCGTCGATTTCGGCACGCATGACTACGCCGCAATCGGTCGTGCGTTTGGCGGCAATGGTGTGACTGTGCGTGACCGCGCAGCGTTGTCCAACGCATTGGAAGAGGCCTTGCAGGCTGATAGTTTCACCCTGATTGCAGCCGAAATTGACCGCCAAGCCTATGACGGACGGATTTGATATGGGACCGCTGAATGGTGTTCGTGTACTGGATCTGAGCCGCATTCTGGCAGGGCCGACCTGCACCCAGTTGCTGGGCGATCTGGGAGCAGAGATCATCAAGATCGAGAACCCCAATGGCGGGGATGACACGCGCACATGGGGTCCGCCCTTTGTCACCGGCAAGGATGGACAGCCTACTGATCTGTCGTCTTATTTCCTCTGTGCCAACCGCAACAAACTATCGGTGGCCGTTGATATTGCGACAGATGAGGGGCAGGAAACCATCCGCCAACTGGCCGCGCAATCCGATATCGTGATCGAGAATTTCAAGCCGGGCGGGTTGGCGAAATACGGGCTGGATGCCGCCACGCTCTGCGCCGCTGATCCCGCACTGATCTATTGTTCGATCTCGGGCTATGGCCAGACTGGGCCAAATGCCCACAAGCCGGGCTATGATCTGATGGCGCAGGGCTATGGCGGGATCATGTCGCTGACGGGTGAGCCGGATGGCCAGCCGATGAAAGTGGGGGTCGGCATCGCCGATGTGATGTGCGGGATGTATGCGAGCGTTGGCATTCTGGCGGCGTTGCGACACCGCGATCAGACTGGTGAGGGACAGCATATCGACTTGTCACTGGTCGACAGCCAGATTGCCTGGCTGATCAACGAGGGCACCAGCCATCTGACGACCGGCAAGCGCCCGATCCGGCGCGGCAACGGGCACCCAAATATCGCGCCTTATCAGGTTTTCGCTACAGCTGACGGCCATGTCATTGTGGCGGTTGGCAATGACAGCCAGTTCCGTCGCTTTTGTGGATTTCTGGGGCTTGATACGCTGCCGGATGATCCACGATTTGCAACAAACAGCGCCCGTCTGAACAACCGCGAGGCGTTGATTGATGCGCTGGAGCCGCCATTGGCCGCATTGAAAATGGCTGATGTGATTGAAGGCCTGGAAGGGTGCGGCGTGCCGGTGGGGCCGGTTCAAACGCTTGATCAGGTCTTTGCCTCTGATCAGGTCGCGGCAAGGGAGATGGCCGTGACCGTTTCTTGCGATGATGCCGATACCGGGGCTGTGCGTTTGATCGGCAATCCGCTGAAATTTTCAGCAACCCCGGTCATTTATCGGCGGGCACCGCCCGGCCTTGGGCAGGATACTGCCGAGGTTTTGCGGCGGCTGAAAATAAAGCCCTGATAAGAAACGTTAATCTTCTTTGAAACACTTATGACAGGTTCGTCAATCACGGGTCTGTGTGGTGTGTCTTTCACGAGAGGCTGCTACCGACATTGGGACACAGGAGAGATTGACACATGATGCAGGATATTTTCGGGCAGGATACGACGATTTCGAACGCGCAGGCCCTGGAAAGCTGGAATCGGACGCAGCTTGCATTTCTTGCACATGGCGCCACGACGCCGACCCATCTAGGTGAAACGCTGACGGCTGAGCCGCGGTTTGCCCTTGGTCATGCCGTCAAGGCGATGTTCTATGTCCTGCTGGGTCGCAAGGAGCTGTTGGCGACAGCGCAAGAGGCGTTTGAGGCCGCAGAGGCAGCCCATAGTGCCATGCCCGCCAGCAAGCGAGAGGCCTATTTCCTGAACGCCTTGCGCGACTGGATGATGGGCCAGCCAAAGGCTGCCCTGCGCCATTTTGAAGCCGCATTGGCCGACAACCCCACCGATACGCTGGCCATGAAACTGGATCATGCCCTGCGTTTTGTTCTGGGTGACAATATAGGCATGCGGCGCATGGTCGAACAGGTCCTGCCAGCTTACTCCAATACGCATCCCGGATACGGATATCTGCTGGGCTGCCATGCCTTCACACTGGAAGAAACCGGAGAATACAACCGCGCCCAGATCGCCGGGCGAGAGGGCCTTTTGCTGGCCCCGGATGATGCCTGGGGGCTGCACGCGGTGGCCCATGTCCATGACATGACAGCCGATGCCGCCGGTGGGATCAAGTGGTTGTCCGGGCGTGAAGAGGCCTGGGCGCATTGCAACAATTTTCGTTACCATGTGTGGTGGCACAAGGCGCTGATGCATCTTGATCTGGGTGAGGTTGATGTGGTGCTGGACCTTTACGATCAGCAGATCCGCAAGGACAAGACGGATGATTATCGCGACATCTCGAACGCGACATCCCTGCTGAGCCGACTGGAGCTGGATGGTTTTGATGTGGGCGACCGGTGGGAAGAACTGGCCGATCTGTCTGCCAACCGGACGGAGGATGGGTGCCTGATCTTTGCTGACCTGCACTATCTTCTGGCCCTTGTGGGTGATCAGCGGCACGACGCGATCACCACGATGATGGGCCGTCTGCACCGCGATGCCAAGGAAAGCCGGACGGACATGCAAAAGGCGATGGCCGTCCCGGGGCTTGCCGCCGCGATCGGGCTGGAGGCCTTTGGTGAGGCCAAGTTCGAAACCGCGTTTATCAATCTCGCACGTGCCAATGCAGATCTGCAGGGCGCAGGCGGCAGCCATGCCCAGCGCGATGTATTTGAACGTCTGACCATCGACAGCGGTATTCGCGCCGGTTTCCTTGATGAGGCCGAAGCCGTGCTGGCCAAACGCACAAAGCTGCGCAATGGACGTATTGACGGCTATGCCGCCGCGCGGCAGAAGCTGATCGCGGATGGGCGGCGTGCGGCGGGTGATGCAGCGCGGGTTGCCGCATCCTAAGGTGCGACCAACAGTTGGTAGAGTTGAAAAGACGTCACATATGACTGCATCTGGCGCGCTTCCCACACAGACCATCCGCGATCCGCGACTTGATTTCTATCGCGGGTTGGCGATGTTCATCATCCTGATGGCGCATACGCCTGGCAATTGGTGGAACCAGTGGATCCCGGCCCGGTTTGGCCTGTCGGATGCCGCCGAAATCTTTGTTTTCTGTTCGGGCATGGCATCTGCCGTTGCCTTTGGTCGCACATATCAGCGGCGCGGCTGGGTTTTGGGCACAGCGCGCATCGGGTTCCGCGTCTGGCAGATTTACTGGGCCCATATTGCCACGTTCCTGCTGACCGCCATGGCGCTGGCCGCATTCGATACCTATGGCAATTTTGACAAATCCTATGTCGGTTCGCTGAACCTTGGGCGGTTCTTCAACGAGACACCCGAGCAATTGGTGGGTCTGTTCACGCTGACTTACGTGCCGAACTTCTTCGATATTCTGCCCATGTATATGATGATCCTGCTGATGGTTCCCATTGTCATGGCTTTGGCCAAAATCAATCTGTGGCTGGTGGCCGCGTTTGTGGGCGTCGTATGGTTTCTGGGTCAGGGCGCACTGCTGGACTGGCTTGGCATTGGCTGGCTGCAGATCAGTTTACCTGCCGAACCCTGGTCGGATCGTGAGTGGTTTTTCAACCCCTTCACCTGGCAGCTTGTCTTTTTTACCGGTTTCGCGTTGATGAGCGGCTGGATCCCGGCTCCGCCCATCAATCTGTGGATGATTGTTCTGGTGGCTGCCGTTCTGATCGGCGGTTTCATGGTCTCAACCGTGGCTGTGCGTGAACTGGGTTTTGATTGGGTGAACCCATGGCGGGCCGAAAACCGGATGTGGATTTCAAAGACCGATGAAGGTGTGCTGCGCTACATTCACTTTCTGGCGGTGGCCTATTTCGGCTGGGCGATTGCCGGTCCGCAGGGCCGCCATATCGTGGCAACGGGCAAGTCGATCCTGGCCCGGTTGTGGCGCGGGATCGTGACCTTGATCACCAAGGTTGGGCAGCAATCGCTGGCTGTTTTCCTGACCACGGTCGTGTTGTCGCGCCTTCTGGGTTTCGTGATTGATCAGACCGGCCGTGACCCGCTGCCGATTGCGATGGTCAATGTCGCGGGCTTTGCCATCATCCTTGCAACAGCCTATGCCGCAGCCTGGTTCAAGGGCCAGCCTTGGAGAGGAGCCGCCAAAGCATGATGGATCGTCGTACAGTTCTGGCCCTGATGGCCGCTGCGACATTGCCTGTAGGACCCGCGCGCGCGCAGCAGACGCAAGCCTTTTCGCGCGATTGGCTGATCCAGCATGCCCGCCAGAAATCGCAGGAAAACTATGTCGCCCGCCCCTTGATCCCGGAGGGTTGGCGCACGCTGGATTATGATCTGTTCCAGCATATCTGGTTCAACGAGAAAAAAGCGATCTGGAACGGTACGGACCGTCCGCTGAAGCTGGACCTGTTCACGGCTGGGCTATACGTTGAGCGCCCCACTACCATACATCTGGTCGAGGATGGTGAGGCGCGTGCCCTGCCCTATGATCTTTCGCTTTTTGATACGACGGCCGATTTTCCCGATCTGCCGGTTGATGACACGATGGGCTACGCGGGCCTGCGGATGCGAGCGGAGCTCAAGCAGCCGGGCATTTTTGAGGAATTTGTGGTCTTTCAAGGGGCAAGCTATTTCCGCGCCATCGGAAACGGCCAGACCTATGGGATCTCGGCCCGTGGTCTCGCCTTGCGCACGGCTGATCCGGCCGGTGAGGAGTTTCCCGATTTCACCGATTTCTGGGTGGAGGCACCGGAACCGGCTGCGACGTCATTCGTGGTTCATGCCCTGCTCGACAGCCCATCGGTGACGGGGGCATATCAGTTCATCATCACCCATGGTGACACGACCCGGATGCAAGTGGCCGCCACGCTTTTTCCGCGCGTTGATTTGACCCATGTGGGCCTTGGTGCGCTGACCTCGATGTTCCTGTTTGATGAAACCAACCGTCATCGCTTTGACGACTTTCGCCCAGCGGTTCATGACAGCGAAGGCCTGCTGATCGTCAATGGTAACGGAGAGCGTATCTGGCGCCCGCTGGCCAACCCTAAGAACGTGGAGATCAGTGCGTTTATCGACAAGGATCCGCAGGGTTTCGGCCTGATGCAGCGGGACCGCGACCCCGAAAGCTTTGCCGATCTTGAGGCGCACTATGAGGCGCGCCCCTCACTCTGGATCACGCCGGGCGATAACTGGGGGGAAGGCGCCGTCGAGCTGATCGAGATCCCGGCTGATCGCGAGATTTATGACAATATCGTTGCGTATTGGCGGCCCCGCACCCCGACGATTGCAGGCGAGCGTCAGGATTTCGCCTACCAGATGGAATGGGGCGGTGACCCGGATGGGCTCCCTGATGTGGCCCGGGTTATCAACACCCGCGTGGGCAAGGGGTTTGACCAGATCAAGACGGTGTTTGCCATCGACTTTGCCCCCCATCCTGACCTTGAGGGGCCATTCGATGACTTGACCGTCATTTTGCGTGGTTCAGCAGGCGAGGTGTCGCCGCCGGTCCTGCAGCATAACCCGGGAACGGGTGGCTTACGCGTCAATTTCAGCATTCTGCCCGGTGATGCGAAGCTGGTTGAACTACGGGCACAAATCCTCAAGGACGGGCAGCGATTGACAGAAGTGTGGTTGTATCGATGGACGGCATGACGCGCCCGCATATGATGCCGCCAGAGGTTCCGCTGGCGCGCCCGATCCAGATGCTGGACAGGCCGCATCGTGATCTGTCGGCACCCGGAGCCATGGATCGCCGCGCCACGCGCTGGTGGCGTGTATTGGCCTTTGGTCCGGCTGTTCTGATCACCGGCATCGTCGTGTCGATGATCGTGGACTGGTTTGCGATGGCGGGGCTTTACCCGCTTGAATATGCTATCATCGGGCTGATCACGGTCACCTTTTTCTGGATCGCCCTGTCGCTTTCCACAACGCTTGTGGGGATCAGCAGCCTGTTTCTGGGGCATGCCCGGCAGACCACGCAAACGCCACTGCCACCGCAGAAGGTGGCGTTGCTGGTGCCTGTCTATAACGAAGTTCCTGCCGATGTATTTGGCAATGCCGCAGCCATGATGCTGGCGCTGGCCGAAAATGGCGGTGCACATGATTATGCGCTGTTTATCCTGTCGGACACCCAGAATGCCGCTGCGGCAGAGGTAGAGGAACGTGCGTTTTTCAACCTGCGATCACGCCTTCCGGTTGGCACGCAGGTCTATTACCGCCGCAGGGCCGTGAACACCGACCGCAAGGTCGGCAATCTGGCGGATTGGGTGGAACGCTGGGGTGGCGGTTATCAGGCGATGCTGGTGTTGGATGCCGACAGCCTGATGAGCGGTGATGCCATCGTCGCCCTGACGGACGCATTGGCGGCTGATCCGGCAGCCGGTCTGATCCAGTCTTTCCCCACGATCTTTGGTGCGCGCACTGTTTTTGCCCGTGTTCAGCAGTTCTCAAACCGGGTCTATGGCGCGCCTCTGGCAGAGGGGCTGAGCCGATGGACCGATCAGGAAGGCAACTACTGGGGACACAATGCGATTATTCGCACCCGCGCCTTTGCATCCTGTGCTGGTCTGCCACGGATGCGGTCAAGGCGTGGCGAGGGCGAGTTGATCCTGAGCCATGATTTTGTTGAGGCCGGTCTGCTGCGCCGCGCCGGTTGGGCGGTGCGGTTTCTGCCGCGTGTCCAGGGCAGCTATGAAGAGGTGCCCGCCACGCTGATTGATTACATCCTGCGCGATCGCCGCTGGTGTCAGGGCAACCTGCAGCATCTGAGCCTGCTGTCCTCCCGCGGGTTTCACGCCATGTCGCGATTTCATCTGGTCAGCGGGGCCATGGGATATCTGATGTCCCCCGCGTGGTTCACCCTACTGATCATCTGGGCCCTTGTCGGGAACGGGGAACAGGACAATGTGGTCAAGTATTTCAGCGGGTTTGATGCGCAGGTGAACTGGCCGTCAATGACGACCGGGAACAGCCTGATGATCCTGGCTTTCATGTATGCGATGCTGTTGGCCCCCAAGGTGCTTGGTGCTGGCGTCATTCACAAGGCCGGGTTGCGGTTGAGCGACCTTGGCGGGTTCTGGCAGTTTCTGACATCGCTGTCGCTGGAGATCGTCCTGTCCATCGCTTACGCCCCGGTTCTGATGGTGCAGCAGACCAAGGCCGTGGTGATGAAATTCCTCGGCCAGCGTCAAAGCTGGCTGCCGCAGAACCGGCGTGGCGGTCATTACGCTTTGGCCACAATGGCTAAGTTTCATTGGTTCGAGACTGTGCTGGGGTTTGGCGCACTTTTTGGGATGTCACAAGGGTTGGTGACTTTGTGGCTTTTGCCCATCGCGCTGAGCCTGGCCGGGGCGATCCCCCTGTCAGCGCTCAGCGGTGTGGATCTGTCGGCCCGTCGCTGGTCGGCCCGCCATATGGGCACGCCAGAAGGCTTGAATGCGCCCCCGATCATTCGCCGCGCCATGGTTGAGCGTCGCCATGCCGCGCGGGCATTGGAAGCCTCAAGCCATATTGCTGCGGAGTAGGACTGGGCTTAGTTGTCCGTCACAACCGGCAGGCCCCGGGCAAGCCATCCGGGACCGGCGGCTGACCCAAGCATCCCTTCCGGCACGTCGATGATTTGGGTGAACCCTGCTTCGGTCAGCCGATTGGCAAGCCGCGAAGACCGCACGCCGCGCGCGCAGATCAGGGCAATCGGCGCATCCCTGTCGCCGCCCGTCAGCTTTGCCAATTCGTCGACAAAATCGGCGCGGCGCAGATCAAGCCGGTGCGCGCCCTCTCCGCTTCCTGTTGCGGACCATTCGTCGGGCCGCCGGATATCGATCAGGGTGATGTCGCCTGTCAGTACGGCGGCGTGTGCCTCTGGCGCTGACAGTGTGCCACCTTGGACCTGTTGTGCCAGCAGGCTGTAAAACAGATTTGGATTTGCGATACCTGCAACCGTCACGGCGCCTATGGCCAAGCCGCCGCCGATGATTATCCGTCGCGAAACGCGCATTGGTGGGTCCGCTCCTGATCGGGGTGACGCATCTGTGCTGCCATTCTCATCACAGGGTCAGTATCGGAGCAATACACGTTGGCTTGATATTCCTCTTCGGAGCGGTTGGGTATACCGCACCGCTGGCGTATCTTTATGTTGAAAGACAGATCATCCCTTGCCAAAGCGCGCCTTTTGGTATGATCAACGCAATGTCACCGCTTGCATGAGAGGATCCGCCATTGTCCAGAATTCGCCCCGAAGACCTGCGTTCTCGTCAGTGGTTTAATAATCCCGATAATCCGGAAATGACCGCACTGTATCTGGAGCGGTATCTGAATTACGGCCTGACCCGGGAAGAGTTGCAGTCCGGCAAGCCGATCATCGCCATTGCTCAGACCGGGAGCGATCTGAGTCCCTGCAACCGTCATCACATTGAACTGGCCAAGCGGGTGCGCGACGGGATTATTGCTGCAGGCGGTGTACCGCTGGAAATGCCGGTGCATCCTATTCAGGAGACAGGCAAGCGCCCGACCGCAAGTCTGGATCGCAATCTGGCTTACCTGGGGCTGGTTGAAACGCTGTTTGGCTATCCGGTTGACGGCGTAGTCCTTACGATTGGTTGTGACAAGACGACACCCGCCCTTTTGATGGCGGCAGCGACGGTCAACATCCCTGCCATCGCCCTATCAGTCGGTCCCATGCTGAATGGCTGGTTTGAAGGTGAACGAGCCGGGTCGGGCACCGTGATCTGGAAGGCCCGCGAAAGACTGGCAGCAGGCGAGATTACCGATGCCCAGTTCATGGAAATTGCAGCCGCGTCGGCGCCATCCGTCGGCTATTGCAACACGATGGGCACCGCCACGACGATGAATTCGCTGGCCGAGGGGTTGGGGATGCAATTGCCGGGTGCTGCCGCCATTCCGGCCCCCTACCGGGAACGGGGGCAGATCAGTTATGAAACAGGCAAGCGCATCGTCGATATGGTGTGGGAGGATCTACGCCCATCCGACATCATGACCCGCGCCGCGTTTGAAAATGCGATTGTGATCAACTCTGCCCTTGGCGGATCGACCAATGCGCCGATCCATTTGAATGCGGTTGCCCGCCATCTGGGTGTGCCGCTCGACAATGACGATTGGCAAAAGCTGGGGCATGACATCCCGCTCTTGGTCAATCTGCAGCCAGCGGGCAAATATCTGGGCGAGGATTTTCACCGGGCAGGCGGGGTTCCCGCCGTGGTGAACGCGCTACTGGAGGCGGACCTGCTGCCGCACCCGGATGCCATCACGGCCAATGGGAAGGGCGTGGGCGAGAACTGCGCCACCACCGGTTCGACAAACGACGATGTGATCAAATCCGTTGCTGATCCGCTGAAGGTTGCCGCTGGCTTCGTCAACCTCAAGGGCAATCTGTTCGACAGTGCGATCATGAAAACCAGCGTGATCAGCCCCGCCTTTCGCCAGACCTATCTGTCCAACCCCGATGACCCGGAAGCATTCGAGGGCCGCGCGGTCGTCTTTGACGGGCCAGAGGATTATCACCACCGCATTGACGACCCGGCTGAGAATATCGACGAAAACTGTATTCTGGTGATGCGCGGCGCCGGACCCAAAGGGTATCCCGGCGCGGCAGAGGTCGTGAATATGCGTGCGCCGTCATACCTGCTGAAACAGGGTATTCAGGCGCTGCCTTGTATCGGTGACGGACGGCAATCGGGCACCTCGGGGTCACCGTCGATCCTGAACGCATCACCCGAGGCTGCGGATAATGGCGGGCTGGCGGTGCTTCAGACCGGCGACATGATCCGCATCGACCTGAAGGCCTGCACCGCGAATATCCTGATATCCGACACCGAATTGCAGGCGCGCAAGGATGCATTGATGGCCGCTGGCGGATATCCAATCCCTGCCAGCCAATCACCGTGGCAGCAGTATTTCCGGGGCATGGTCCAGCCGCTGAGCGAGGGCATGACCCTGCGCGACGCGGCGGATTACAAGGATATCGCCCGCAAGCACATGCCGCGCGACAATCACTAAGCCCAGCCGGGCTTATCGGTCCTGCGGGATGTGGGCTGTCGCCTCGATCTCCAGCAGGGCGTCATCTTCGACCAGTCCGGCGACGACCAGCATCGACATCGCCGGGAAATGGCGGCCCAGCACCCGGCGATACACCTCGCCCACTTCGCGCTGGCGCTGCAGGTATTCTGTCTTGTCGATGACGAACCAGGTCAGGCGCGTGATATCCTCGATCCGGCCGCCAGCCTTTTCGACAACGGCCACGATGTTGCGCAGCGCCTGTTCCATTTGTCCGATGAAATCATGTGATTGGAACACCTGATCTGTGTCCCAGCCGATCTGACCGCCGATATAGAGCGTTCCGTCCGGCGCCAGGACACCGTTGGCATAGCCCTTGGCAGGCGCCCATCCGTCCGGCTGGATGATCTGGTTTGTCATGGTGTGCTCCGAAGATAGGGGGTGAAGGCCGCGCGCATGTCGTCAGACCAGTTTTGCGGGCGGCCCTGGCTGTTGGTCAGCACAAGGGTCGAGCGCGACACGAAGCGCCGCTCATCGCCCGCCTGCCCGATACATTCAAGGCCAAGACTGGTTTTACCGATCCGTGTGACGGTCAGCGCCAGATCAAGGTGGTCGCCATGGCGGCTGGGCGCGGTAAAGCGGGTTTCGATCTGCGCAGTGGGCACGGCGGCCTGCGGATGGAGGTGTTCGAAGGGAAATCCGAGCCGGTCGAAAAACGCCTCGATACAATCATTGATGATCTCGAAATAGCGCGGGTAGAACACGATCCCGGCAGGGTCGCAGTGTTTGAATAGAATCTTCTGGGGAAATGTGAAATCCAACCGGTCACCCCTTTGGTTTCAGCAGATAGCGTTGGATCTTGCCTGTCGCCGTCTTGGGCAGCGCTGCGACGAAACGGATGCCGCGCGGATATTTGTAAGGCGCGATGGTGGCCTTCACATGGTCCTGCAGCATCTTCGCTGTGTCTGCGTTCGCTTCACCGTCAGCCAGAACCACATGGGCTTGCACGACCATCCCACGCTCTTCATCCGGCACGCCGATCACCGCGCATTCCGCCACCGCAGGGTGGGACAGCAGCGCCGCCTCGACCTCTGGCCCGGCGATGTTGTAGCCGGACGAGACGATCATGTCGTCATTGCGCGCGGCAAAATGCAGATAGCCGTCATCGTCCATGACAAAGGCATCGCCGGTCACGTTCCAACCGTCGATCACATAATCGGTTTGGCGCGCGTCCTTCAGATAACGGCAGCCGGTGGGGCCGCGCACCGCGAGGCGTCCCACCTGCCCGGCGGGCAGTTCCGCACCATCTATGCCGATCACCTTGGCCTCATATCCCTTCACCACGCGACCCGTACAGGCGGGCCGGTGATCATCGAAGCGGTTGGAGATGAAGATATGCAGCATCTCTGTCGCGCCGATCCCGTCCAGCAGCGGCTTGCCTGTCTTGGCGATCCAGTCGGCATAGACCGGCGCGGGCAGCGTTTCACCGGCGGACACTGCCGCACGCAGACTGCTGAGGTCGGCGCCTTCTTCCATCGCCGCCAGCATGGCGCGGTAGGCAGTGGGCGCCGTGAAGCAGATTGTTGCTTTGTATTTCTGGATGATCTCGATCATATTGGGCGGTGACGCGTTTTCCAAAAGCGTGGCCGTCGCCCCGAAGCGCAACGGGAACAGCGCCAGACCACCCAGCCCGAAGGTGAATGCCAGCGGTGGCGAGCCCACAAAGACATCGTCAGGCGTGACGCCCAGCACTTCCCTGGCGTAGCCGTCGGCGATGATCATCAGGTCGCGGTGGAAATGCATCGTGGCCTTGGGTGACCCCGTCGTGCCGGATGTGAAGCCAAGAAGCGCCACATCGTCGCGCCCTGTTTTCGCAGCCTCGAACCTAACCGGTTTTTCCAGCGCGAGCCGGTCAAGATCGGCATCGTGATTGGATGTGCCGTCAAAGCCGACGACGTGCCTGAGGTATCGGCTGTCCGCCGCACAGGCGGTCATTTCGTCCATCAGCCGCGTATCGCAGAGCGCATGGCTGATCTCGGCCTTGTCGATGATCTGGCCCAGTTCCGCGGCGCGCAGCATAGGCATGGTGTTCACCACGACGGCACCGGCCTTGGTCGCGGCCAGCCAACAGGCGACCATGGCCGGGTTGTTGGCGGACCGGATCAGCACACGGTTGCCGGGCTGCACGCCCAGATCCTCGACCAGCACATGGGCCAGCCGGTTGGTCCAGTCGGCAAGCTCTTTGTAGGTGCGTCTACGGCCGTTGCCGATCAGGGCGGTATGGTCACCGAACCCTTTGGCGACCATCGCATCAGTCAGTTCGACCGCCGCATTCAGTTGTTCGGGATAGTCGAACCCATCAAGCAGGAAGTCCGGCCATTGATCCGGGGGCGGCAGGTTGTCGCGTGTAAAGGTATCTGTGTGGATGCTGGCCGTTAACATCGCTGCACCTCCGTCATTGCCCCATGGTCTGGCGGGCGATGATCACCCGTTGCACGTCTGACGCGCCTTCGTAAATCCGTAGCGCCCTGATTTCACGGTAGAGTCTTTCCACAGTCTCGCCCGACCGCACCCCATCGCCGCCATGCAATTGCACGGCCCGGTCGATCACCTTTTGCGCCTGATCGGTGGCAAAGAGTTTCGCCATCGCCGCCTCGCGCGTGATCCTTGGCGCACCACTATCCTTGGCCCAGGCCGCCCGGTAGACCAGCAGCGCACTGGCGTCGATATCGACGGCCATGTCGGCGATATGGCCTTGGACCATTTGCAGATCAGACAGGGGTGCGCCGCCGATATGTCTGGTTTTGATCCGCGACAACGCCTCGTCCAGCGCCCGCCGAGCAAAGCCAAGGGCCGCAGCCCCGACGCTGGGCCGGAACACATCCAGCACCGACATGGCGATCTTGAAGCCCGCGCCGCTGGCCCCGATCATGGCATCGCGCGGCACACGGCAATCGGTGAAACGCAGCGTGGCCAGCGGGTGCGGCGCGATGGTGTCAATCCGGGCCACGATGTCGAAACCGGGCAATCCGGCAGGTACGATGAAAGCCGACAACCCGCGCGCGCCCGGTGCATCGCCTGTCCGTGCGAAGACGGTATAGGCATCTGCGATCCCGCCATTGCTGATCCATGTCTTTTCACCGTTCAGCACATAGCTGTCGCCGTCCGGTGTGGCGGTCATGGCGGAATTGGCCACGTCCGATCCCGATTGCGGTTCGGTGAGGGCGAAGGCGGAAATCGCCTTGCCCGCGCGGACCTTTGGGAGCCATTCGCGCTGTTGCGCCGGGCTGCCGAACAGCGAAATGGCCCCGGTGCCAAGCCCCTGCATTGCAAAGGCGAAATCGGCCAGGCCATCGTGCCGGGCGAGCGTTTCGCGGATCAGGCACAGCGTTCTGACATCGAGCGTACCGATCCCATCCGGGTCACTCGCGGCATGGTGCAACCAGCCGCCGTAACCTAGGGCCGCGACCAGCGCCCGGCAGGCTGCGTCGGTGTCGCCATGGTCGATGCTGCTCAGGTTGTCCGCGCACCAGACGTCCAGTCGGTTGGCGAGTTCGCGGTGCCGATCGTCGAAAAAGGGCCAGTCAAGAAAGGATCTATCTGCCATCAGTCGCCCTCGAACACCGGTTTTTCCTTGGCGACGAATGCGTCATAGGCGCGCTTGAAATCGGCCGTTTGCATGCAGATCGCCTGTGCCTGCGCTTCGGCCTCGATCGCCTGCTCGATGGACATCGACCATTCCTGCGCCAGCATGGTCTTAGTCATCATATGCCCGAAATTCGGCCCGGCGGTAAGGCGGGCGGCCAGTGCCGCGGCCTCCTGATCCAGCGTATCAGCCGCCACGACCCTGTTGTAAAATCCCCATGCGTGGCCTTCTTCGGCGGTCATGGATCGCCCGGTATAGAGCAATTCTGCTGCCCGCCCCTGCCCGATGATCCGCGGCAGGATCGCACAGGCCCCCATGTCACAGCCAGCCAACCCGACACGGGTAAACAGAAATGCGGTCTTCGCCTCTGGCGTCGCAATCCGCAGATCGGACGCCATGGCGATAATCGCGCCGGCCCCGACACAGACACCGTCAATGGCCGCGATCACCGGCTTGCCGCAATTCACCATGGCCTTGACCAGATCGCCGGTCATACGGGTGAAGGCGAGGAGCTCCTTCATGGTCATCTTTGTCAGCGGGCCGATGATATCATGCACGTCACCGCCAGAGCTGAAGTTGCCCCCGTTTGACGCAAAAATAACCGCGTGCACGTCATCGGCGTAGTGCAGATCGCGGAACCAGTCGCGCAGTTCGGCATAGCTTTCGAAGGTCAGGGGGTTCTTGCGTTCCGGTCGGTCAAGGGCGACGGTCGCGATCCCGTCCGCGATGTCACATTTGAAGTGCTGAACGTCGGTACGCATCGTCAATCCCTTCCGGTTTGCAGGCCGTGTTGCAGATGTTCCAGCCGCTGGCCGATATCCTGCGCCTCGGGCGCGGTGAAATCGCTGAACATTGCATTCACCCAAGCCTCGTGCGCGGCGGCTTGCCTTGCGAACTCCTCCTGCCCGCGCCGGGTCAACCGCACGAGCGATGCACGGCGGTCGCCCGGAACGGCGATGCGGACCAGCAGGCCATCATCGGACAACCGGTCCACGATGCCAGTGACATTGCCGTTCGATACCCGCAGGACGCTGGAAAGCTCGCTCATCTTCAGGCCGTTCTCATAGCGTGACAGGGCCGCCATGACGTCGAAGCGCGGCAGGGTCGTGCCAAACTCCGCGCGGAAATTCTCGCGCAATGTCGTCTCTATCCCGCGGCTGGCCTTGAGGAGGCGTAGCCACAGCCGCAGCCGTTCTTTCGATGGTGTGCTGTCGGCGGATGTTGCGCGCTCGGCCATCAGATTTCCCCGCCAGAGATGCTGAGCGCATGACCGTTCACCGACCGCGCTGCATCAGAACAGAGCCAAAGTACGGTTTCGGCGACTTCGTCGGTCTGGATGAACCGGCGCTGCGGGTTGCCCTTTGTCAGGGATTTGGCGGCGTCCTCTTTGGTCATCCCAGTCTTGCTGACGATATTTGCGATGGACCGGTCGAGCATCGTTGTTTCGATGAAACCCGGACAGATCGCGTTGACGGTGATCCCGGTCGCAGCCAGTTCGATGGCCAATGCGCGTGTCAGGCCCACAACGCCGTGCTTGGCGGCGCAATAACCGGATACGTAAGGATAGCCTTTGAGCCCGGCGGTGGAGGCGATGGCGATCATCCGGCCGGCACCTGCGGCTTTCATATCCGGCAGTGCCTCTTGCCAGACATTGAAGACGCCGGTCAGGTTCACGTCCAGCATTGCGGTCAGATCGTCGGGCGTCATCTTGGCAAACGGTACGCTGTGTGCGGCACCGGCATTGGCGACGACCACGTTGATAGGGCCATTATCGGCCCTTGCCGCATCAAATGCCCGTTTGACCGCTTCGCGGTCCGTCACATCGCAAATCTGGTACGGCAAGTCTTGCGATTGCAGCGATCCTTCGGACCGGCCCATGATCGTAACAGTGTAGCCCGCCTTGGCCAAGCGCTGCGCCGTATCTGACCCCACGCCCGTTCCGCCGCCTGTGACAATCGCATGGGTCATACTTTGTCCGCCATTTCTGCATCACGGTCGGCCAGCCGCCATGCCTGATCGCGGCCTGCCTCGTAAGGGCGCGGCCAGTTTTCCTGCCGGTCGCCCAGTTGCGTCGCCGCATGCAGTGTCCAGTAGGGATCGGCCAGATGGGGCCGTGCGAGGCACACCAGATCGGCCCGACCCGCCATCAGGATCGAGTTGACGTGATCCGCCTCGTAGATATTGCCGACCGCCATTGTCCTGATCCCCGCTTCGTTCCGGATACGGTCGGAAAACGGGATCTGGAACATGCGGCCATAGACCGGTTCGGCATCGGTTGAGGTTTGTCCGGCGGACACGTCAATGATATCGGCCCCCGCCCCGGCAAACATCTTGGCGATCATCACGGCATCATCGGGGGTAATACCGTCATCACCGCACCAATCGTTGGCGGATATGCGCACGGACATCGGTTTGGCCGCAGGCCAGACTGCGCGCATCGCCTGAAACACCTCCAGCGGGTAGCGCATCCGGTTTTCAAGGTTTCCGCCGTATTCGTCCGTGCGAATGTTGGACAGCGGCGAGATGAAGGACGAGATCAGATAGCCATGTGCGGCGTGCAGTTCGATCATGTCAAAGCCTGCCCGGTCGGCCATTTGGGCGGACGCCACGAACTGAGCAGTGATCGCGTCCATATCGGCGCGATCCATCGCCTTTGGCGCCGCATTATCTGCCGACCACGGAATGTTAGAGGCCGAGAGCAACGGCCAGTTGCCATCGGCCAAAGGTTGATCCATCCCTTCCCAGCCGATACGCGTGGAGCCCTTGCGCCCGGAATGGCCGATCTGGCAGCAGGTTTTGGCCTCTGTTTCGGTGTGGATGAAATGGTTAAGGCGCGCCCATGCCGCCTCGTGCGCAGGATCATAAAGCCCGGGGCATCCGGGTGTGATGCGCCCCGTGGCCGAAACGCAGGTCATTTCGGTAAATACCAAGCCGGCGCCGCCCTTGGCCCGTTCGCCATAATGGATCAGATGCCAGTCGGTCGGGCAGCCATCGACGGCCTTGTACTGGGCCATTGGAGACACGACGATCCGGTTTTTCAACTGCATTTCGCGCAGTTTTAGCGGCGCAAACATTGGTGGACGCGGCTGCCCCTCGACCGTGGCACCGGCCTGTTCCATGAACCATCGTTCGGCCGAGGCCAGCCATGCCGGGTCCCGTTCCCGCAGGTTTTCGTGGCTGATCCGCTGTGACCGGGTCAACATGGAATAATTCAGCTGGATCGGATCAAGGTCCAGATAACGCTCCACATCCTCGAACCATTCGACCGAATTGCGGGCCGCCGATTGCAGGCGCAGCACCTCAAGCCGACGCTTTTCTTCGTACTCTGCAAAGGCCTGCGGGATGGAGGTCGCGGTTGTCATGCTGTCGGCCAGCGCAATCGCGCTTTCCAGCGCCAGCTTGGTGCCGGACCCTATGGAGAAATGGGCCGTCGCCGCCGCATCGCCCAGAAGCACGATGTTCTTGTGGCTCCAGGTCTTGCACAGAACGCGGGGGAACCTGATCCAGGCGGAGCCGCGAATGTGATTGGCATTGGTCATCAGCGCGTGACCGTCCAGATAATCGCGGAAGATATCCTCGCATATCGCGATGGTTTCCTGCTGGCTTTTCTCGCCAAAGCCGTAGGCGTCGAACGTGTCCTGACCGCATTCCACGATGAATGTCGCGGTCTGGTCATCGAACTGATAGGCGTGGACCCAAATCCAGCCTTTGTCGGTTTTCTCGAAGATAAAGGTGAACGCATCGTCAAATTTCTGATGCGTGCCGAGCCAGACAAACTGGCATTTGCGGATATCGATATCCGGTTCAAAGGCCTCCGCAAACTCCATCCGTGTTTTCGAATTCAGCCCGTCGCAGGCGACGACGACGTCAAAGTCATTCATGTAGTCGGAAGCGGCACCCACCTCGGTCTCAAAACGCAGATCAACGCCCAATTCTGCGGCCCTAGCCTGCAGGATCAGCAGCAGGCGTTTGCGCCCGATTCCGCAAAAACCATGACCGCTGGACACCAGCCGTTGCCCCTGATGATGCAGGGCGATGTCATCCCAATACGCAAAATGCGTGCGGATCTCAGCAGCGCTGACGGGATCGTTGGCGGCAAGATTTTCCAGCGTCTCATCCGACAGGACGACACCCCAGCCGAACGTGTCATCTGGCTTATTCCGCTCGAACACCGTCACGTCCGCGTCGGGCATCCGCAGCTTTGTCGAGATCGCAAAGTAGAGCCCCGCAGGACCGCCACCAAGGCATGCAACACGCATTCGATTGCCCTTTTTGCCGGGTATTTTCATGCAGGGTAGGCCTGGACTTTCAAAATTTCAAGCATAAATATTTTATGTATAAAATATAATCCGCCGCCTAACGCCACTGCGTCGCGCGCCGCTCCACCGCGTTGATCAGCGTCCATTCGATAAGCAGGATGAACACGACGAAACTTAGCGCATAGGCCATCACATAGCCGATCTCGAACAGTTGGAAGTAAAGGTGGATCTGAAAGCCCACTCCGTCGCTGCGCCCCAGAAACTCGACCACCAGAACGATTTTCCAGATGATCGCCAGACCGTTGCGCATGCTGGAGGCAATGAAGGGCCAGAGTTGGGGCAGGACAACGTGGCGGAACCGGGCGCCCCAACCCATCTGGAATGATCGCGCCATCTCGCTCAGCTTGGGGTCAAGGGCGTGGGTCCCTTCGCGGATGGTGACCGCGACCATGGCGGTTTTGTTCAAGGCGACAGCCGTGATCGCCGCCACTTCGTTCAGGCCGATCCACAGGTAGCACAGGACGATCACCACCAGCGCGGGGATGTTCAGGAATACGACCAGCCAGGCCCCAAACCAGCGGTTCAGCCCGTCATTCAGCCCCATCGCAATTCCGATGATCATGCCCAGCACCATCGCCAGCCCGAACGCTGCCGCGACGCGCAGGATCGTCGCGATCATGTGGCGGGCCAATGCGCCTGATGCGGCCTCGGCCTGAATGATGTTCCAGACCTGCGACGGATTGGGCAACACAGTCGGATCCGCCCGGAGCCATGCCAGAACCACCCAGAAACACACGAGACCGATCAGCGACAGGATCGCGATAACGAAGTTCATTTGTGGTTTCGTCGCCGTCATGCCGCCACCCTGTCACGAAATAGCGGCGGGCCCCAATGGCAAAATACGGGCTTCATACCTAAGTCGCATAGGACGCGCCGCGCGGCCCGCGTAGGATCACGATTATGCGTCTCGCCCATCTGCTGATCAGCTGTCTGTGGACACTCGCCCTTTTCATTGCCAGCGCTGTCGCAGCAGCGGCTGAACCCTTGGGTCGAGAGGTGCTGGAGCCCTATATCGTCCCCCCGATGTCGCTGGGCGAACAACTGAATGATCAGGGCGTGTGGGAGCTGTTGAATTCAGGCGGCGCACATGCGGGATATGTGTTCGAGACAGAGCCGATGGCCCCCCTGCCCGGCTTTTCCGGTGCCTCCATCAATATGCTTGTTGTGCTTGACCTTGATGGCCGGTTTCTGGACGTCAAACTGATCTCTCACAACGAGCCGATCTTTGTGTCGGGGCTGGGCGAGGCCCCGTTTCACAAGTTCTTTGAACAGTATCGCGGACATTCGATCTCGGACAGTCTGGTTGTGGGCAGCCCCTATGGCAGCGGCAGCGACGGGTCCGCGCTGGTCTATCTGGATGGGGTGACCAAGGCGACCGCGTCGGTGCGCATTGCCCATGAAAGTATTCTGGCAGCCGCGCTGAAGGTCGCCCGCGAAAAGATGGGCGGTATCGCGTCGGGACCCCCGGCTTATCCGAACCCCGACTACGTGGAGGATCTGACCTGGACGGATCTGGTCGATCAGGGACTGGTGACACGGACAACAGTCAGCAATGCCGCAATCAACAAGGAATTCGCGGGAACACTTTGGGCGCAAGACGACCCCGAGGCGCAGGCAGACCCAGATGGCACCTATCTCGACTTGTGGGTCGTCGATGTCGGCCCGCAATCCATCGCGCGGGCTGTCCTGTCGCCGGGCAGTTACGAAGAGTTGCAGGATTTCATGGCAATCTCTGACACGGATGAGCCTGTTTTGCTGATCGAGGCAGGGCGTCACGGGTTAATCACCGATGATTTCGTCCGCAACACATCGCCCGACCTGATCAGCGCCGAACAGGGTGGGTTTCCCATCGCGTTCCGGGACGCCGATATCTTTATACAGTTGCATCCTGACCTGCCCGAAGCGTTGCATGATGGCACCGCGTTGATCCTGCGGACTGACCGCAGGCTTGGCTTTGACCCGACAGCAGAATGGACGCTGAAGGTGAAGGCGATCCGCGAACATGGTGTGTTCCAGCCCGAGATCGGGTCGGTCACGATTGATACGACCCTATCGACCGATGAACGGTTCTTCTCCCGCCCCGAGGTGATCAAACCCCGCCCAGCATGGCTGGATGCATTGTCGAACAGATCGACCGATCTGATTGTGCTGGGCGTTTTTCTGGCGGCACTGATCGCTGTTCTGGGCCTGCGCCTGAACCGGTTGGCGGGGCACAGGCACTTCACGCCCATCCGCCTTGGTATACTGGCCTTCATGACCGGGTTTATCGGCTGGTGGGGCCAGGGCCAGTTGTCTATTGCCACACCGCTGGCAGTCATCAGAACGGCGGCTGAGGGCGGCAGCTTTGCCTTCCTGCTTTATGATCCATTTTCACTGCTGATCTGGGCGGTCACCATTTTCGGGTTTGTCCTTTGGGGCCGGGGTTTGTTTTGTGGCTGGCTTTGCCCGTTTGGCGCGTTGCAGGAATTTACCCATCATATTGGCCGTACCTTGCGTCTGCCGCAGATCGAACCGTCGGATGCATGGGATGACCGCCTGAAATGGGTGAAATACATCGTGCTCGCCGGTCTGGTGGCGCTGATCTTTACCGCGCCCGCCCGTCTGGACAAGGCAATTGAGGTGGAGCCGTTTAAGACCGCTATCACCACATTCTTTATTCGTGAATGGTACTATGTCGCCTATGCTGTGGGCCTGTTGCTGCTGTCGATGGTCCTGTTCAAGGGGTTCTGCCGTTACATCTGCCCGCTAGGGGCGGTCATGGCGATTGGCGGGCTGGTGCGGAGCCGTGACTGGATCGCGCGGCGTGTCGAATGCGGGTCGCCCTGCCAGCTTTGCAAAGTGAAATGCGATTACAAAGCGATCAAGAAAACCGGCGAGATCCAGTATTCGGAATGCTTCCAATGTCTGGATTGCGTAGCGATCCACGACAGCGCCGACCAATGCGTTCCGTTGATCCTTGCGGCCAAGCGCGGCCGGGTTTTGCAACAGGTGGCCGCCGAATGATGCTGACACGCCGCAGATTTCTGACCATCAGTGCGGCCATGGCGGCTGGTCCGGCCTGGGCGACCCCGCAGCGTTGGCAAGGCCGCGCCTTTGGTGCGGATGTCAGCCTGACAATCCGGGGGCCGCGCGATGATGCGGTGGCGGCGATTGATGCCACCCGCCAGATCATTGCCCATGTCGAAGGTTTGTTCAGTCTATATGATCCGGCTTCGGCGCTGTCGGACCTGAACCGAGACGGCACGCTGCCACAGCCTGATCCTGATTTTCTGGCGCTGATGCAGGCGGCGGAGCATGGGTATCTTCTGACAGGCGGATTGTTCGATCCCACGATCCAGCCTTTATGGCGCGCCCTGGCGGACGGATCGGACGCGGTGGCGGCCAGCGCCGCGATTGGTTGGGACCGGGTGCGCTTTGATTCTGGGGCGATCCAATTGGACCGGGGTCAGGCGCTGACCTTCAACGGGATCGCGCAGGGTTTTGCCACCGATCTGATCACCGCGCAGCTACAGCGGCTGGGACTGACCGAAACGCTGGTGAATATCGGTGAATACCGGGCGATTGGCGGGCCATGGCGGCTGGCCATCAGCGACCCTGTTCATGGAGAATTGGGGACGCGAACGATTGCGCAGGGTGCTATCGCGACATCGAGCCCGACGGCGATGTCATTGGGCGCGCAGGCACACATCCTGCACCCCCAGCACCGGGCGCGGTGGTCGACCGTATCGGTCGAGGCGGAAACTGCGACTCTGGCCGATTGTGTGTCGACCGCCCTGTGCCTTGCGCCACTGAATCAGATCGCCGCCATGCGCGCGGCGGACGGGATCGGGCGCATCACGTTGGTGGATTTCAATGGCGACCTGACGACCCTGTAACCGATCAGCGTTCCGGGGCCTGAAAGGTCAGACCATAGCTTTCGTAGATCGCCGGAATGCGCCCGTCCTGCAGAGCATAATTGATCGCATCGTCGACGGCATAGGACAGCGGGCGATAGCGAAAGTTGACGGCGACGCCCAAGGTCCATTTGCTGACCGCGAAGCCGGCAAGGGGCGGCTGATGCACGCCGCTGCTGTCCGAAAGGCCGAATTCCAACTGCGAAAGCGGGCCCACGGCGGCCATCACCTCACCATTGTTCAGGGCATCCATGGCGTCGGCCATGGTTGGAAAGTGGCGGATATTGCCCGCCAGTTGGCCGCCGACAAAAGAGGTCAGGTAGAAATCGGCGATGGAATCGTTCTCCACGCCAACGGTGTCATAGCGGAAATAGGCGGGAACCGGTTTTTCCTCGGGATAGCTTGCCTTGTCATAGGCAATGGCGATGGACTCAGCGGCGTATTGGCCGGTAAAGACCACTTGTTCGACCCGGCATTTGAACGCGCTGTCATAGGGCACGCGCATCATCACATTTGAAACGCGCCCGCCGATCACAGGCCCCTGCCAGATATTGTTGCGCAGATCAGCCTCCAGGTTTTCACCTGCATCGACAAAGTTGAAACGCGCCTCGACCCCCAGATCTTCGGCGATGAGACGGGCAATCTCGATATCGACGCCGCGCGGCTGGCCACCCTCCTCCCAGGAATAGGGCGGGAAGTCCTCGTAAACCGCGAACAGCATGTGGCCTTGGTCCTGGATCTGATCCAGTTCCTGACCCACGATATCGCGGTCCACATTCTGAGGCCGCGCCTGCGGCGTGTAATCGGCGCAAGGGTCCTGAGCATGGGCCGCGCCGCCAAGAACAAGACCAAGCGCAATCAGTAATGAACGTAGCAACAACTGGCGCACCCCTTACTGCGCTGCGGACAATCCAATCGTCAGCGTTTCGGCAGCGGCGGCATAGGCATCGGGCGTACCATCTATCAGCCGGGCGGCCCGAAACGCCACGCTGTCAGCTACCGGCGCACCGGATAGCGTCGGAATCTCGACAGCGATTTCGGTCAGGCGCGCTTTGAGCGCATCAGGGTCAGCACCAGTGGTATCATCACCATATACGACCAGTTGATCGCGCATCGCCTTCAACTCGTCCGAGAAATCCTGCATTGCATGATCATCGGGCCGCGTTTCGATATAGGTGCGAATGGCCCAAGCGGCATCTTGGCCCAGCAGATCACCAAATGCTGGCATCTTGGTCACGCCATTCTGGGTATAGCCTGTGCGGAACCGTTCCATATACCATTCATCGCCATATTCCTCCGCTTCAAGGAAGCGCAGGTCAGGGGCCAGACCGCCGGAAATCACTTCAAGGCCATGACAGCGGGCGCAGTTCTGGTTGTAGCCTGAGGCACCCACCTGCACCGCCTTCAGCCAGACCTCCTCACCCACGGCTTCGACGCGGTATGGATTTTCCGTCAGCCATTCGTCGCCGGTTTCGGGCAACCCGGCGGTATCAACAGGCTGGGGGTTCACATCGCCATGTGCGCTGACCAATGTTGCCGTTGCTACGACAGCCGCAGCCACAAGGATTTCGCGTAAATTCGGTCTGTGCATCTGCTTAGCCTCCCAGCGGGTCATGTCTGATTTGGCTGATCTTAGGCAGGCCGCAGGGCCGGGCGATATAGGACCTTGGTTGTGTTTGGGCCCGACCAAGACCAAGGTCGTATACGGGCGACCCGACCGGTTTGTTAACTCTGAAACCATGGGGAGGCGTATTATCCAATTCGCGCTGATCGGCACGTTGTATGGGGCCATGGCGCATGCCGAGGTGATCCTGAATGTGGGCTATCTTTCGATCTATGAACCGCAGCCGCCGACCTTGTCCAACCTTGATCCTGAACCAGAGGATATCGGGGTTGCCGGGGTGCAGACCGGCCTAGATGACAATGCGACGACGGGCCGGTTTCTGGGCCATTCCTATGAACTGACCGTGGTTGTCGTCGGCGAAGACGAAGACCCGCTGCCAGCCGCTGCCGCATTGCTGGCGCAGACGCCATATCTGATCCTTGATGCGCCAACCGAGCAGCTACTTGCCATTGCCGATTTGCCCGAAGCCAAAGATGCGATGCTGTTCAACACCTCATCCGGCGATCTGTCGCTGCGCGATGCGGCCTGCCGCGGCAACCTGCTGCACAGCCTTCCGTCAGACGCGATGCGGACCGATGCGCTGGCGCAGATCTTTGTCCAACGTCGCTGGAACGATCTGGTGATGATCGCGGGCACCCACCCGCAGGATCTGGCCTTTGCGGACAGTATGCGGCGCAGTCTGACAAAGTTCGGGCTGGATCTGTCAGGCGAGAAAACCTGGGCCTTTGACGCCGATATGCGCCGGGCTGCGGCACAAGAGGTGCCGTTGTTCACGCAAGAGCTTGGTGATTATGATGTGCTGATCGTGGCGGACGAATTGCAGGATTTCGGGCGATATATTCTTTATAACACATGGCGGCCGCGCCCTGTTGCAGGGTCCGAAGGGTTGACCGCGGTCACATGGTCCCCGGTCATCGAACAATGGGGGGCGGCCCAATTGCAAAGCCGGTTTGAAGAGGCGCATCAGCGCGACATGACCAGCCAGGATTACGCCGCCTGGGCCGCGATGCGCACATTGGGCGAGGCTGTGACGCGCACCAACAGCAGCGATCCGGGCACATTGCGCGATTACATCCTGTCAGAGGAATTTGAGCTGGCTGGCTTCAAGGGCCGCCCCCTAACCTATCGCGACTGGAACGGGCAGTTACGCCAACCGATTGCCATCGCCCATCCCCGCGCGCTGGTCGCGCAAGCCCCGCTTGACGGATTTCTACACCAGACTAACGAATTAGACACGCTTGGGCTCGACCGCCCGGAAAGCACATGTGAGGCCTTTCAATGATCCGATCTGCAACCCTGATCTGTGGTTTGTTAGTATCCCCGGTTTGGGCTGGCGAAATCTGGGTGACCAACGAAAAGGACGACACTGTCTCAATCATCTCGACCGAGACGCTTGAGGTGATCCAGACCTATCCGACAGGCGAACGGCCGCGCGGTATCACGTTTTCCAAGGACTTCAGCCGCGTCTATATCTGCGCGTCCGATAGCGACGCGGTGCAGGTGATGGACCCGAACACCGGTGAAATCCTGCATGATCTGCCATCGGGCGAAGACCCCGAGCAGTTCGTGCTGCATCCCAATGACCGCCATCTTTACATCGCTAACGAGGATGACGCGATCACCACCGTGGTGGACACCGAAACGCGGCGCGTCATCGCCCAGATCGATGTGGGGGTGGAACCTGAGGGGATGGCCGTGTCGCCCGATGGCAAGATCGCCATCACCACGTCTGAAACGACAAACATGGCCCATTGGATCGACACCGAAACGCAGGAATTGTTCGCCAATACACTGGTCGACAGCCGCCCGCGTCACGCCGAATTCGTCAAGGACGGCACGCAGCTTTGGGTCAGTGCCGAGATTGGGGGAACGATCACGATCTTTGACGTCGCCGACCAGTCCGAGATCGGCAAGATTGACTTCGAGGTGCAGGGGGTCCACCCGGACCGGGTGCAGCCGGTGGGGTTTGAGTTTACGGCGGATGAAAAAACCGCCTTTGTGGCACTTGGCCCGTCCAATCATGTGGCCGTAGTGAACGCCGATACGTTCGAGGTTGAGGACTATATCCTGGTGGGCCGTCGGGTCTGGCACATGGACTTCAATGGCGACAAGAGCTTGTTATTTACCACAAATGGGGTGTCGGGCGATGTAACCGTGATCGACGTGGCCTCGCGTACTGCTTTGAAATCAATCAAGGTCGGCCGGTTTCCGTGGGGTGCGGCGTACCGCCCGACAGATTAGGAATGTTCGATATGAGAATTCTTACAACCATTTTGGCGGCGACGGTTTGCATCGCCAGCGGCGCTTCGGCGCAAAATGCGATGTCTTTTGGTGCGGCGGGCCTGCTATCGGGCAAGAACAAGGAAGACCTGCCACCGATTATCCTGTCGGCGGGTGAACCAATTTCCTCGGCACCATGGGTCCTGAAATCCGGCACCTATTACGAGTTTGAGATTCTGGGTGACGGCAGTCAGGAACTGGCCCTTGTCGGACCGGAATTTTTCCGCGCGATCTGGATTGACGAGATTGTCGTCGAAGGGCTGGAAATCCGCCCGCTTGGCCTTGATAGTGTCGAATTCGATGAGGCGGGCGAGATGGAAATCGGTTTCATCGCGATCAAACCCGGCGCATATTACATGAAGATCCCCGGCACGACCGGCGAAACACAACGGATTGAGATCACCATCGAATGACCGGCATTCGCGTCGCACACCTGTCCTACAGCTACGGCGCGAAAACAGCATTGAATGATGTGAGTTTCGAGATCGCGCGCGGTGCGTTCTGCGCCCTGCTTGGCCCGAACGGGGCAGGCAAATCGACGCTTTTCAACCTGCTGACCCGGCTTTTCGTCGCCCCGACGGGGCGGATCGAAATTGCAGGGCATGATCTGCAGGCTAACCCACGGGAAGCATTGGCGAAAATGGGGACTGTGTTCCAGCAAACGACGCTGGATCTGGACCTGACGGTGCGGCAGAACCTGTCCTATTTCGCGGCTTTGCACGGGCTATCGGGCAGAGATCGCGACCGCCGGATCGACGCGGTGCTTGACCGGCTGGGTATCGCGGACCGCGTCAGGGAAAAGGCGCGGACGCTGAATGGCGGTCACAGGCGTCGGACGGAGATTGCCCGCGCCTTGCTGCATGATCCGGCTGTGCTGCTGCTGGATGAGCCGACGGTGGGGCTGGATGCGGCGGCGCGACGGGATATCACGGATCATGTGCATGGTCTGGCCAGTGATGGCACGACGGTGCTGTGGGCGACGCATCTGGCGGATGAGGTGGCACCTGATGACCGGCTTGTCGTGCTGCATCAGGCAAAGGTGCTGGCGGATGGATATGCAAAGGAAATCAGCGGCTTGAAGCCTTTGCAACAGGCCTTTCTGGACCTGACAGGCGCTGACGCGTGACCGGATATCTGACAGCGCTGGCCGCCATCGTTACACGAGAGGCGTTGCGGTTTATTCATCAGCGCGAACGCTTTGTCGCCGCGCTTGTGCGCCCGCTGGTTTGGCTGCTGGTTTTTGCTGCAGGCTTTCGCGCAGCACTGGGGCTGTCGATCATTCCGCCCTATCAGACCTATATCACTTACGAGACCTATATCGTGCCGGGGCTTTGCGGGATGATCCTGCTTTTCAACGGGATGCAGTCGTCGCTGAGTCTGATCTATGACCGCGAAATGGGGTCGATGAAGCTGCTGCTGACCAGCCCCTTTCCGCGCTGGTGGCTGTTGATGTGCAAGCTGGTTGGTGCCACGGCAATTTCGGTTTTACAGGTCTATGCGTTCCTCGCCATTGCTGCAGCGTTTGGCATCACGATGCCGATGCTGGGCTATCTGACCGTGCTGCCTGCGCTGGTGGTCGCGGGGATCATGCTGGGGGCGCTGGGTCTGCTTTTATCCAGCTTTATCAAGCAGTTGGAGAATTTTGCGGGAGTCATGAATTTTGTGATTTTCCCGATGTTTTTCATGTCTTCTGCGCTTTATCCGCTCTGGAAAATGGCGGAATCGTCCGAGTTGCTGCACGACATTTGCGCGGTCAATCCATTCACTCATGCGGTCGAATTGATCCGCTTTGCGCTTTATGTTGACTTCAACGGAGCGGCGCTGGGTTGGACGGTTTTGGCGGCGGTTGTGTTCACTGCGGCGGCGTTGTGGGGGTACAGCCCGGAAGGGTCGGGAATACGTCGCAAGGGCTGACCATTTCTATGACCATAGCCCCGCAGATTTGCGCGGCGAAACATGCTAAGTCACGGATATGAAACATTTTGCCTTATCTGCCGCCCTGCTGTGCACGCCAGCTTTTGCCGAAAATGTCGAGGAGCTGGGCACGCTGAACCCTGATGAAATGTCATGGCAATCCTACGTTCAGAAGGCTGATGAGGGTGAGACCGGGATGGTCATTTGCTCAATGGGCTATGCGCTGACCAAATCGGGCGATCATGTATCCGCACGAACCTTGTTTCAGAACTGTGCTGATGACGGCTATACCGGTGCGATGACCTGGATGAGTCAGTTGGATAACAATGGGTTAGGTGCAGAATACGACCCCGACGCGGCGGCGGAGTGGGATCGCAGGGCAGCTGAAGCCGGCGATCCGGTCGGCAAGTTCAACTATGGGATCAGCCTGATGCGCGGCCACGGTGTTGCCCGGGATGAGGCGCTAGGGCGGCAGTTGGTGGCGGAGGCCGCTGAGGACGGATTGCCGATTGCGCAGCGGTTGCAGGCGGCTAATTATGATCTGGATGAGGTGACGCCGGACGCGGATAACTGGAAATACGCGCCGCTGTTCTGAGGGGTCGCGCAACGTTCGGTGGCCCGTGCGGGGCTGCGCAACACCCCGGTGACCCGCGAATCGTAGGTTAACGCCTGCAAATCCTGGAAATAGTGCTGTCGGCATCGCGTCGGACTTGCGTCGGCAAAACGTCGGACCCCTGGGACCAGTTTTGCCGGATTAATGCAGCGGGCGGTATAAATGTGAATGCGCGGTTAACCTTTTGGGGTGGAACGACGCACGGACGTGCGTGGTCGCAAGATTTCTTGAAGCCTTGTGGCGCGGGAACTAGGAGCCGGTCGGAGAATGACTTCACAAGCCTGCCTATATTTGACCACGCACAGGTTGAGCAAAGCGGAAGCCAACCCTGCCTCAATGAACAAATCCACCCATGACCGGCGGGTAAGGCGTGTTCCCGGGCACGGCGATTATTGTCTTTTCAACATCGCAGACAGCGCTTCGACAAGCATGTGGTCTGTCGTCATTGGCGGCTCGGACTGCGTACAAATCTGATCTTCGTTGTGGAGTATCACAAATCCGTGGATCAGGCTCCAGACGGCATTGATCCGAATGTCGAATCTCGGGTCACGCTGCGATATGTCGGGCAAGGTGGCGCGGACGGCCGAATCGAGGAGAAGATAGGCCCGGCGCGATTGACTAGTTGGATCATTTGACTTTGGCGGTGCGGTGTCCTTGTCAAACATCAGGCGCAACATGACCGGATAGGCAATGCCAAACCTCAGATAGGCAACGGCCATTTTGCAAAGGACATCTGTTGGCGAATGCGATGCACCAGCCTTTGCAGCCTCAAGTGCTTCTGAAAGCTCTCGAAACGCATCCGATCTGCACTCTGCCAAGAAGGCGCCGAGCGTCTTGAAGTGATGGACCGGTGCAGCGTGCGACACCTGCGCCTTTCTTGACAACGCCCGCAGTGAAAATCCGCGCAAACCATCAGATTCAAGCATTTCGCGGCCAGCCGCGATCAGCGCATTGCGAAGGTCACCATGATGATACGGAGCACGCTTATCAGAGGGTTCAGACATCGGCATGCCCTATCTTACCACCAGACTTGTCATTGACAAGATCGTTTCGGATGCCATAACTTGTCACTGCAAAGATCAGAGGAGTCGATCAATGAAGTTTACGCTGAAAGTCAGCTGGGCCCTGACGTGTCTTGCCGCAGGATCACCCTTGGTGGCGGACACAGCCCAATCCGATCTGATCGGTGTGTGGCAAACCGGCCTGACCGAAGAACAAGCGCCCGGTGGCGGCCCAAGCGCATATCTGCGACAGACGACGATCTTCACGGATACCCTGCAAGACATCCGCGCCGAGATTTTTGCCGACGCGGACGGTCAGATGCCGATCTTCACGTATGCCTCTTCTGGTCCCTACACGCCTGTAGGCGCGTCCGATGTTGTCCCCGGTGCATTGAACCTCGAATTGATCAACGAAAAATCGGAAGTGACGATTTATATGGACGTGCCGGATCTGATGGCGGCTGTCGGCATGAGCGACTGTGATCTGATCCTCAATGAAGCAGTAAATGTCAGAGACTGTATCTCTGGCCCGCCGTTCCTTGTGACCGACTGCACTGACTTGGATCTGGTCCTGGTGGATCAGGGTGGCTCGCGTCTGCGGTTTGGCGATCAAAGCATTGACCGCTGTATCTCAAGACCGACAGAACTTGACGCGGCGCAGTTCTTTAAGGTCGAGCAATAAAATCGAGTGCATTGCACCCGTATATCTGTTCAGTCGGTTGGTTGTGTCAATTGAGCGAGCGGGCCATTTGACGGTTTGTGGGATCAGGTTCGCGACGGGTTGGTCCGGTCATTGGCGATTGTGGCAGGATCACCGGCGAGGGTGACGATGCGGTCGGCGAGCCGTTCGGCCTCTTCCGCGATGTGGGTTACCAGCACGGTCGTGACCTGATGGCTGTCCCGCAGCCGTGCAAAGAGGTTCATCATTTCGTCGGCCAGTTCGGGGTCGAGCGAGACGAAGGGTTCATCGAGCAGCAGGAGGGCGGGTTTGACCGCAAAGGCCCGCGCCAGCGACAGCCGCCGCTGCTGCCCGAGTGACAGCCTGTTGGGGTACTCATCCGCCCGGTCGGCCAGCCCGACATCGGCCAGCGCCACATCAGCCTGTGCCGCTGACACGCCGGTTGCGATGGTGATGTTGTCGCGCACGCTGCGCCATGGCAGCAGGGTGGGTTCCTGAAAGACCATGGCGACCTTGCCATTGATCTGGCAGGTCCCGTCAAGGCTGGGCTGCAATCCGGCCAGCAGGCGCAGAAGGGAGGATTTGCCGATGCCAGAAGGTCCCACCAAGGCAAGGGTCTGGCCGTGCGGCACGGTCAGACTGATATCTGTCAGGATGGTCTTGCCGCCCAAGGCCACTGACAAATGCTGCAGCACCACGATGGGTGCTGCAGTCTGTGCGTTGCCCATCGCCGTCGCCAGCACCTAGCTGCCGTTGGACAGGAATGTGCCCTCGGGCAACGCGGTCGCCTGACCCAGCAATTCCTCGCCTCCCAGTTCATACATCAGTTCCAGCATCCGTCCGGCTGCGGCTTCGTCAATGGGTCCCGGCGCGGGGATCCCTGCGCGGAAACCGGCGACCAGGGCTGCGAATTGCGCATCCGTCTTGGCATTCATGTTTGGTCGCAGACGCGCCCATTCCGCATCATCGGTGGCGAGCAGGTCCTTGGCAGCGCGGGAGGCGGCGGCCAGACCATTGATCAGGTCGGGGTTGTCGCGCACCATTTCGCCCCGCACCACGTAGCCCAGCAGCGGCGTTTCGGGATCGAGCCCCAGATCGGCGGAGGCGTCAGAGACGTCAAGCAGGGTGCGCATGCCTGCGGCTTCCATCTTGGCGGCGAAGTGCCAGAAGTTGATGGCGGCCCCAACCTCGCCTGATGTAGCGGCCCCGAAGATGAGGGGCGGTGCGCCAAAGACTTGCTCGGTCTCGGCCACGAGATCCATGTCGTGGTTCTTTTCCGCATAGGCCCGCAGGATCAGCCAGCTTTTGTCCAGCGGCCCGCCGGCAATGCCGATCTTCATGCCTGCAAGGTCGGTCAGATCCTGCGCCGGGCTGTCGCCGGGCACCATGACCCCGCCCACGGCCTTGGAATAGGGGATAAAGACGAAATCCTTGCCTGCCGCCCGTTGCCGCGCCACCCAGAGCCAATCTGAGACGATCACATCCGCCTCACCCCCCTGAAAGGCGACCTTGGCCGCCGCTCCGCCAGCCATGCCTTGCACCTCAAGGTTAAAGCCGTTCGCGGTATCGAACTCATGATGCTTGATCGTGTTCAGTTCCCAGTTGACGGTCCCGAATTCCAGAACCGCCGCGCGCAGCGTGGGCGTATCGGCCAATGCCATTGTCGACAGGCAAATGGCCGCGATTGCAGTGCCAAGTGATTTCATGAATGTCATTGGTGCCTCCCTGTTTGGGATCAGACTAGCAGTATCGCGGGCGACCGGAATACGACCAAAGGCGGGTGCGCCCTATTCAATCACGATGCGGGGGAGCCAGTGACTGGCCGGGTCGCTTTCATGCAGGTCTTGCGGGCGCAGTGGGCGCAACTCGCCCTGCGGCGGTGGCGCTGACAGCAGGTCCATATCCATTTCGAGCAGTTCGCCTGTCAGGATGCCGTCATCTTCTGACAGCCGGTAATAGACCCCGTTCCACATGTTGATCCCGTAATCGGTTGCGTCCTTCCAGACGAACATCAGGTCATATTCCAGATCAGTCAGGTCGGCGGAGATATCGCGGTTGATGTCGTATGGGTACGGGACGTGGCACCAGTGTTTGCCCGGCCCCTCAAGGCATTTGAACGGGCGCATGGACAGGAAATGATCGGTGAAGGCATCGCCGTTCATGGTGATGCGGTAGGTCCCGGCGTCGGTCACGTCGACCGTCGCAATCGCGATCCGGTCGCCCTGCCCGTCCTCGGCATAAACAATGCGGGTGTCGGCCATTGCGACGGACCCAACCAGGCTGGCCACCAACGCCAGAACAATAACGCGCATGAAAACTCCCCCTGTTGCGCAGACAGGATAACGATGTTTGGCGCGGCGCGCTGCATGACCAAGGTCAGGGGGTCTGACGGGCAGATGCAGGTCACGATCGGCAGATCGAGAGAATGGTCTGTGTAAGCACGTCAGGCCTGGAAAAATATGCTGAATGGCTTGCCTTGATGTCCTCAACCCTGTCGGCCCCGACCTTTTCGATGCATTTATCCTGTAGCTGCGGCGTCACCGCGCGGTCTTCGGTCAGGCGG
Source organism: uncultured Paracoccaceae bacterium (assembly GCA_947488175.1). Lineage (GTDB taxonomy): Bacteria > Pseudomonadota > Alphaproteobacteria > Rhodobacterales > Rhodobacteraceae > Yoonia. The sequence continues at coordinate 389,226 of CANKYO010000002.1, read as the reverse complement.
ATATAGGCGCGTGGGACCACCCCGTATCTGTCTGCCGACAGTTTCAGCCGGGTCAGGGCCGGACGCAGCGGTTCGCGGCAAAGCAGGCTGGATGCGAGCGTCACGTCATCCTCTGTGCAATCGTGATAGAGGCCTTCACGATAAATCGCCGGATCGAGCCAGTCCCAAAGACCGGCCTTGCTGACCGTGATATGGGATTGCAACAGCGAGCCTTTGTCCGCTGCAAAGTAGGGCGCTGCCATCCGATTGTGGGGGATCATGAAAGCGGCCAGATAGACGACGCGTTTGATCCGGTCGGGGTAGGCTTCCGACAATGCGGAGGCAAGGACGCCGTATCGGCTGTGCACGACAATTGTTGTCTGACGATCCTGCCGCAGGGTCCTGCCGATATGCCGCACCATCGCGTTGAGGCTGACAAGGTGAGACCATCGTCGGTTTGCCCCGCGCCCGAGAAGATCGGGCACGATGACGCTATGCCCTGCCGCGATCAGGCGCGGTGCAATCTTGTGCCAGCACCATGCGCCGTGCCAACTGCCATGGATCAGAAGAAATTGTTCCATCCCGGACCCCCTTTTTCGCCAGGTTTAGGGGGCAGTGATCGCAACCGCATTCCGTTTCTTGCGGATTGTGCCCGGGCGGGGGTCAAGCGCCGGATGGTCGTATGACCAAGGTTCTATATCCCGGTGGGGGCTTTGGGAGAATACTGAACGGGCAAGAGTCTGTCCTGCGGGGCGGGCTTGTTTCGCTTATGAACGGGAGAGGGAGGAGCAATGATGAAACGCTTCGTATTGGCCGCAACGGCTGCATTGATATCGGCGAGCCTGGCGCAGGCTGAAGTGACCGAAGAGATGCTCTTGAATGATACCGCATCCACCGGGGATGTGCTGACAAACGGGATGGGGCGACATCTGCAGCGCCACTCTCCACTTGATATTCTGAACCGCGACAATGTGGAAAATCTGGTGCCGGCCTGGGCGTTTTCGCTGGGCGGCGAAAAGCAGCGCGGACAGGAAACGCAGCCCATCGTGCACGACGGGGTGATGTATATCACCGGGTCCTACAGCCGCCTTTACGCCATTGACGTGAAAACCGGTCGCGAGATCTGGCAATATGATGCCCGTCTGCCCGAAGGCATCCTGCCCTGCTGCGATGTGGTGAACCGGGGTGCTGCCATCTATGGCGACAACATCTATTTCGGTACATTGGATGCCCGGATTGTGGCCCTGAACAAGGACACTGGCGATGTCGTCTGGAACAAGAAAATCGCTGATTATAAGGCCGGTTACAGCTATACCGCCGCCCCGCTGATCGTGAATGGTCTGATCATTACCGGCAATTCCGGTGGTGAGTTCGGGATCGTTGGCGCGGTCGAAGCCCGCGACGCTGAAACCGGTGATCTGGTCTGGCGCCGCCCCGTGATCGAAGGCCATATGGGCGAGCTGAACGGCGAAGAAAGCACCATGACGGGTGAGCTGAACGCCACGTGGCCCGGCGATATGTGGAAGACCGGTGGCGGTGCCACATGGCTCGGCGGCTCATACGACGCTGACACCGATACACTGGTATTTGGTACGGGTAACCCTGCCCCGTGGAACAGCTGGTTGCGCAATGCAGGCACCCCCACTGACGGCAATGCCGGTGATAACCTTTATGCCGCCTCCCGCCTTGGCATCGATCCGTCAAATGGTGAGATCAAGTGGCATTTCCAGACCACCCCACGCGAAGGCTGGGATTATGATGGTGTGAACGAGGTCGTGGCCTATACCGACCGCGACGGCAATGACCGCTTTGCCACCGCTGACCGCAACGGGTTCTTCTACGTGCTGAACCGCGAGGATGGTGCGTTTGTTTCCGCTGTGCCTTTCGTCAAGGATATCAGCTGGGCGGAAGGAATTGATGAGACCGGGCGTCCGATCTTTGTCGAGGATAACCGCCCGGGTGACCCATCTGAGTCCACGGATGGCAACAAGGGTGAGGTGGTCTTTGCCTCGCCATCGTTCCTGGGTGGCAAGAACTGGATGCCGATGGCGCATTCGCCTGTGACCGGTCTGTTCTATGTGCCGTCCAATGAATGGGGCATGGATATCTGGAACGAGCCGATCACCTACAAGCAGGGTGCGGCCTATCTGGGGTCCGGGTTTACGATCAAGCCGAACTATGAGGATCATATCGGTAGCCTGAAGGCGATTGACCCTGACACCGGCGATATCGTCTGGGAATACCAGAACCCTGCCCCGCTTTGGGGTGGTGTGATGACCACGGCTGGCGGTCTGGTCTTTACCGGTACACCAGAGGGTGAGTTCATGGCGTTTGACGACCAGACCGGAGAGGTGCTGTGGTCGTTCCAGACGGGTTCCGGGATCGTCGGCCAGCCGATCACCTGGGAGCAGGATGGTGAGCAATATGTCACGGTCATTTCCGGCTGGGGCGGTGCTGTACCGCTCTGGGGTGGCGAGGTCGCGCAGAAGGTGAACTACCTCAATCAGGGTGGTCTACTGTGGACATTCCGGTTGCCGCAGCAGCTTGCGGCGAATTGAGCTGACAGGTGGTATTTGCCGTGTAGCGATGACCTGAATCAACCAGTTGCAAATGAGGAGGCCCCCGGATGTTACTTCGGGGGCCTCTTCATTTGTGGCACCGGCGCCGGACGGGTTAACCATCGTTTGTCCGTTGCCCATGCCACATGCGGTTGTCGGCGACCTTGCGCCGAGGTCCATTGCCACCCATCCGCGGGCGTTTGACATCAGGTTGGGGGTCGGTCAACGCTGCTGTCTGACGAACACGGCGTAGACCGCCCGGAAGCGGGCCAGCAGGGAATATCACGCGTGGCCCGTATCCTTGTTTTTGCATTTGATCTGACCGAAGCATCGCAAATCCGGCGTATCCGGAGCCTCAAGATGCTGGGGCATGATGTTATCTCTGCTGCGTTTCGGCGCGGCAACATGAATGCGCAGTTCACCCCTGACTGGGCCAATATCGATCTCGGCTTTGTGGCGAATGAAAGCTATGGCAAACGGATCATAGGCATTTTGCGCGCAATCCGAATTGTCGTACGGAAGCGCGATGCGCTTAAGAGTGTTGACCTGATTATCGCGCGCAACTTTGATCTGCTGGTGGTCGCGTGGGCGGCTAAAAGCCTGTGCGGCATGCGCGATGTCCCGTTGGTTTATGAGTGTCTTGATATCCACGGGTTGTTCACGAAATCTGGTCCGGTCGGCACGGTCATGCGCTGGTGCGAAAGGCGGTTATTGGTGCGTACCCAGTTGCTGATCGTATCCTCGCCCGGGTTTGTCACGCACTACTTCGCGGCCATCCAGAACTATCGCGGACCACATAGTATCGTCGAAAACAAGCTGTGGTTTGAGGGACCCCCGGTCGCCCGACCGAAAAGACGCAAGCCCGGCGCGGTGCTTGCGCTTGGCTGGGTCGGTTCGATCCGCTGCGCGCCGAGCCTGAGAGTATTGATGCAAGCGGCCGATCATTTTGGCGACAGGATCACCTTGCGTATTCATGGGAATGTGCATCGGCATGCCGTGCCGGATTTCGACGATGAAATCGCCAAGCGTGATAACGTCACCTATTTCGGCACTTATGACTATCCCACCGGGCTGGCCGATGTATACGCCGGTTGTGATCTGGTCTGGGCGCAAGATCTTTGGCAACGGGGGGCAAATTCGGATTGGCTGCTGCCCAATCGGATCTATGAAGCAAGCTGGTTTGGCTGCCCGTCCATTGCGGTTGCTGACACCGAAACAGGGCGCAAGGTCGCGGCGGATGGCCTTGGCTTTGCCATCGATCAGCCGACAGCGGCCGCTTTGATTGATATGCTGGAAGATCTGGATCGGGATCGGATTGAGGAGATATCGCAACGTCTGTTGGCGATGGATGACGCCCGTTTTATGCTGCGCCCCGCAGATATTCAGGATGCGTTGACCCCGGTGATGCAGGCAGGGGATTAGGTCGCAGCCTTTCTCATCAGGCGTTTTGCCATCTTCTTGAGGCGCGGCGATACAGACGCTGGCCTACCGCCCTCTACAACACCAGGAACTGCACGCCCGGATGCCAGTGCCGCCCTGTTATCTGCGGCGAACTTTGCACCCCAGTCTTCCTGATAGGTCTTCTTTTGCTTTTGGGGAGAGAATGATGGTGGGGCGGCGTCTACTTGGCTGATATCCACATCCAGATAATCCGCGATTTGGGCAATGGCTGCTGGCGCGTCTGCGACGATATCCTCGTAATAGAGTTGCAGCGGGTTGATCCCCACGCTGCGTAGGAAGCTTTGCCAATCCGCATTGCCACGCGAAATTGCATCGACCTTGGCTGCGATCAGCCTACGGTCATACCGGGCCGGCGCTGTTTCGGGCATATCTGAAATCCAGGCACCGGTCTGTTGGGCGCGGGCAAAGGAAATCGCCTGTTTGATCAGGTCGCGCCGACAAAGATGGATGAACTTATATGTCAGCGGCTCCGGCTCTTCTCTGAGAAAATCGGACAGGTGTTCGTGATGGAGTTTAATGGCGAATACGCCATTGGGACCTGTCCGCACCGACTTGATGAAATCAAGCGTGTTCATGTTGCCCGCCCGCTGTGTCCAGACATCCCAGTTACCGGGGTTGAGATATTCCAGCGGATAGCCGAACGCGTGGGTGGCGTGTAACTGATGACCCAGAAAATGGCTGCCACATCGCGGTGTCGTGCAAAGGGCCACTTTTATCGCAGGGTCGGTTTTGGGAAAGTCATGGGCCGGATCAAACTGGCGCTGCCACAAGCCATCCGGAATGTCCGGTTTTTGAGTGAAATCTGACATTGGTCTGGCCCCTTGTCTGGGTCTCGTCTCTGGCGGGAATCGCGCAGGATTCGCCGACGAGTCTAGCGGATCAAACTGCACGTCATGAGGGCGTTTATGCTGCAGTGCAGATTCGAGCGCGAATTGGCGTGGATTGTCTGGGCCTCACCTTTGCCATCGGCGTATTTTTGACACCAAACGCGCGGAAATCCGGCAATGCCACTTAACACACTGATATTATGTAACAAAAAAATGGAAACAGATGCATCATATTGATCTCAATGTAGAAACAATAGGCATTCACTGCATGGCGCCGGCAGATGCAATGGCGGTTTCTCGCCGTTTTCTTTCAACGTGTGGATGAAATGCTGCAATTGCACATTTGACGATAACAATGAGTAAGATCATCGTAATCGCGAAACTCAGGAGTGTGCCGATGCCGACTTTGGAAAGTGTGGGTTTTACCGCTCTCGACGAAAAACACTTGCAGGAATTTGGGGCCAAGCGGACTGCGACAGTTGCGATTTCAAAAGCCTCTGTCACAGGTGGCTGGACAAAACGTATCTTTGATCTGTGTTTGGCAACCTGTGGATTGATCGGGTTGTTGCCGCTTTTTGCTTTGGTGGCGTTGGCGGTCAAAGTGTCGTCCACCGGCCCCGTCCTTTATGGTCATATCCGGGTCGGCAATGGTGGCAGAAGCTTCCGATGCTGGAAGTTCCGGACCATGGTGACCAACGGTGACGCGGTCCTTGAAAGCTATCTTGCTGACCATCCCGATGAAAAGGTGGAGTGGGAGCAGAACCGAAAACTGCGCGACGATCCCAGGGTGACCCGCATTGGTTCCGTAATGCGCGCCTATAGCGTTGATGAGTTGCCACAACTGATCAACGTGATACGCGGCGACATGAGCCTTGTTGGGCCGCGTCCGGTCGTGCAGGACGAACTTGATATCTATGGCAGCGCGGCGCCCCACTATCTGCGCAGTCGCCCCGGACTAACCGGCCTTTGGCAGATCAGTGGCCGCAGCGATACCACCTACGACGAACGGATCGCGTTCGATACCAGCTATGTGCAGCGTTGGTCGTTTTCGCAGGACCTGTTGATCATCGCCCGCACGGTTCCCGCCGTGTTGCTCTCTAAGGGATCGTATTGATCCCAGTTCTGGATGCATGATGCCGTTAAGACGCTTCATTGGATGCCTTTTGGGTGTTTATGCTTTGGTAGTGGCCACGATTGCGGTGGCCGATGGATACCGCGTGGGCGTCAATGACCACCTGAATGTGCAGGTCGCGATCTGGGATGAGATCAATACGGTTGTTGCAGATGTTCCGAACATGTCAGGCAGTTACCCGGTCGACGCCGATGGCAACATCGCGTTGCCTTTGGCAGGTGCCTTAACCGCCGCGGAACTGACAACGGCAGAAATTGCAAGCGCGGTCGAGGCCGCCATGACGCCTTATGTTGGGATCGGTCAGAGCGCCCGGGTCGCGGTCAGCGTGGAAAGTTATGCTCCGATCTATGTCTCCGGTCAGGTGCAAAGCCCTGGCGCCTATGATTATAAACCGGCCCTGACAGTCTTGCAGGCCACGGCATTGGCCGGTGGCCTTGTGGGGATCAAACCAGTTGCCGGGGAGGAGCGTAACTTTCTCAGCGCCCGAGGCACGATCAGCGTTCTGCAAAATGAGTTGATGTATCTGACAGCGAAACGCGCCCGCCTGACGGCTGAACTTGGGGGCGCTGAGACGGTCGAAAACCCAGACGGAACCCTAGATCCAGCCGCGTGGGCGGCAGAGGAGGCTATTCTGACTGCGCGCAATGCCCGCTACGATCACGAACTGACCTCGCTCGCGCGGGCCCGCGCCTCGCTCAATGAAGCGATGGGTGTGCTGGAAGACAAGTTGGCGACAAACCGTGCCCAGCTTGGGGCCGGGAAGGCGGAACTGGGGCGCAGCGAAGACCTGGTCGAACGTGGCCTGACCACACCGATCCGGGTGTTCGAGCGGTTGAGCTATGTCAACGATCTGGAAAGCCGTCTGCTGGACATCGAGCGATCCATCCTGCTGGCGCGGCAGGAAATGCAGGCGCTGGAACGCAGCGAGGGCTTATTGCTTGCCCTGCGCAACGAGGAGAACGCGGCCACGCTGCAAGAGGTCAACACCAATATCGCCGAAACCGAAGCGCAGCTTGCCGGTCAGTATGACTTGCTTGCTGCTGCGGCGGGGCGGCATGCCAGCTTGATGCCAGAAATGGATCCCGCAACGGCAGAGGTCAGTTATACCGTGACCCGCGCCCGCGATGGTGGCAGTACATTCGCAGGTGACGTTGCGACCATCCTGATGCCCGGCGACGTGGTCGAGGTGATGTTTGCGGACGTCGCCACCGACGCGCCGTCAAACTGACGCATCGCCGATGCGTTCCCCCAGCGCCATCGCAAAGTCAGATTTCAATGGCTATCACCCTCATCTGACATCAGGGCGGTCCGCCCTTGCCGTGTTTGGCGTGATGTGGTCGTCGCTGCAGACACTGATCCCGACAATCAGCGCTGCTGCCGTGTTCTTTGTCAGCGCATTGTTTCTGTCACCCGCCGATTTCGGCCTGGTCGGATTGGCGAGCGGTCTGGTGATTTCCATCATCGCCTTTTCGCCTGTGGCATTTGGTGAGGCGCTGGTACAGCGCAAGGTGTTGACACAGAACCATGCAGATACGGTGTTTTGGCTGACTATCGGATTCGGCCTGCTTTGTTTTGCCCCCCTGGTTGTGGCCGCCCCGGTGATTGCCGGGGCGCTGGGCCATGCGGATATCGCGGCGATCCTGCCTGTTCTTGCGTTCAAGATCCCGCTTGAGATGGCGGCGGCCGTTCCCAACGCGATGATCATCAGGTCGATGAAGTTCAAGCTGATCGCCGTGCGCACTGCGGTCGCGACACTTGTCAGCGTGATCATCTGTGTTGCGATGTTGTTGTCGGGCTATGGTTACTGGGCCCTTGTCGTAAGCCAGGTCGCGGCAAGCCTAGTGTCCTGCGCCATGGCATTCTGGGTGTCACGTTGGCGCCCTGGTCGTTCCGTTGGCTTGACGGCGCTGAAAGATATCTCAGGCTATGGCCTGTTTGCATCCGGTGATCGCATGTTGTCGATGATCAAGCTAGATCACCTTGTGCTCGGTATCTTGGGCGGCACGGCGATGCTAGGCGTTTTCATGTTCGCGCAGCGGTTCTACGCCATGCTGACCCAGCTTGTCGGCGGGGCGCTGTCATCGGTCACGCTATCGCTGTTGTCGACCCTGCAGGATGATCAGGACAAGGCGGTCAGAGCCTTTGGCATGGCGAGCTTTGTCGCCGCTGCGGTCAGTATGCCGATGTTTTGCATTGTCGCAATTGCAATACCGGATCTGCTGGATGTTCTGCTGGATGACAGATGGGGGCACGCCGCATTTCCGGTTCAGCTATTCTGTGTTGCCGGGGTTCTGGCGGGGGTTGGTGTTGTGCAGGCATCACTGATCAAGAGCCAGGGCAAGGCGCAATGGTGGTTCTATTACCAACTGGTTCAGCAAGGTACGTCTGTTCTGGTCATCATGCTGACATATCGCTACGGCTTGCCGACCCTGATGATGGTGTTGGTCGGCAAGAGTGTGTTGCTGTGGCCCATATCTGTCATCATGACCACCAGACTGCTGGGATGCGGCCCTTTGGATTATCTGTCGGGCTTTCTGCGTCCGGTTGCGGCGACGCTGGTTATGGCAGGCAGCGTATTGTCGGTTCCATATCTGTTACCCGAAGCCGGCCAGACGGCACAGGTGGTGCTGCAACTTCTGGTGGCCACCCTGATCTATGTCCCAACGATCCTGCTCTTGTCGCGTCAGCGTATCGCTGAGATCTGCCAGTATTTTCCCCGAAAAGAGAAGCCCATCTGATGAAACTGACATATTTTCAGGGCGATCCGCCCAATTTCGGCGATGAGCTGAACGCGACCATGTGGTCCGACCTACTGCCCGTTGATTTCTTTGACGATGATCCTTCCGAGCTTTTCGTTGGGATCGGGTCGGTGATTCAGCACAACTACCCCAAGGACGCCAGAAAGATTGTGGTTGGGTCAGGTTATGGCGGCTACACGCGCAAACCGGACGTGCATGATGGCACCTGGGAGTTTCATTTTGTCCGCGGTCCGCAAACGACCGAAGCGCTGGGGTTGCACCCCGATCTTGCGGTGGCCGATGCTGCCATCCTGTTGCGTGAAACGCCGCTGCCGGACCCGGCGCCGAACATCAAAGTTGGGTTCATCCCGCATTACGAAAGCATCGAGCGGGGCAATTGGAAGGTCGTGTGCGATCTGGCCGGGATCACGTTCGTAGATCCGTCACAGCCACCCGCTGAGGTTATCGCGCAGATCCGTGGCGCGGACCTTGTCATTGCTGAAGCCATGCATGGCGCCATCGTGTCCGACGCGTTGCGCACCCCATGGATTGGGGTGCGGACCATGCATCATGTGCATCGTTTCAAATGGCATGATTGGGCCAAGGCGCTGGAGATCGACTATGACCCGGCCTTCCTGTTTCCATCGAACCTGCGCGAAGCCTGGGCCTTGGGCACCGGGCGCGCCGGTTCCGGCCCCCGTGCGATGGCCGTATGCACAAGTCGACCGGCGCAACCGTTCAACACAGCCTGCCAGCATATGGCCGCCCGCAGCCTGCAGAAACTCGCGCGCGCTGCGCCCAACCTGTCATCTGATGCCGCTATGGAAAGGGCGACGGATCGGGCGATGACGGCTATTGATGGGTTGATTGCAAAATATGGACGCAAACAGGCGTTTGCCTAAGCCTAGCGTGCGTTAGAGAGCCCGCGCAGAGCAAAGACAAAGGCGCAGATGACGATCACGCTGCGGAGTGAAAACTGAAAGAAAATCGGTACTTCGACAAAGCTGACCATGACGACCATCATGACCAGAACGAAGAGCAATGATGCCTCTGCCGATCTTGTCCGCAACGCCCATATGAAAGCGGCAATCGCGGCTCCGTAAAGAATGATAATCTGTAGTGCCACACCGGCCAGGCCGATTTCCACGGCATTCGACAGATATGTGTTGTGAAAGTTGAACCCGCTGCGGCTTTCAATGCCGAACGTGTACCACAACACCTCGGCAGCGCCGTGCCCCTTGACCCAAAAGGCTTGATAGCCCATGCCGAAAAACGGTCGTTCGGCGATCAGATCAACGGCAATCCGCCAGAGTTCGGTCCGACCCGTCAAGGTGACATCCTTGCCGGTTGTTTCCAGCATCATCGCAAACAGGGCGTCGGAAAAAATCACGACAAGCAACATCACGAAGATAGATGCCAAAGCCGCGAAGATCATCACCGTGACCTGCTGGAGAGGCGACAAACGATAGAGCACCAGAAGAAGGAAAAGGATCAGCAAGGATGGCGGCACGATCAGCAGCGCGCTTAACGACTGGGCCGAAAGCAAAAGGACTAAACCACCCATCAACCCCACGCCTGCCAGCAGCCGATATCGCGAGGATGCCGATCCATCCAGAATCTGCGCGGCACAGATGATGACATAGGTTGCCGCAGCCCCCGCAAGTGCATTTTTGCTGCCGTAAATACCAAGCCATGCGCCGGTATCATTGCGGACATCCCCGAATAACAGGCTGGCCAGCATCGCCAGTGAGTAGAGGCCAAATAGTGTCTGGCAAAACACCCGTGCCGAGACCGCCGATGCGATTGATATCGCTATTCCAACTGTTGCAATCAATTGAAGGCTGAACCGGAACGTCAATGCGGGATATTCCGACCAGACCGACGATAACAGGCAAAAGATCGGTAGGGCGAGGAAGTACCAGTATTTCAGGCTCAGCTGGATATGAAATTGCAGACGCCGCGCCACCAGCGCCGATCCGCAGGCCAGAAAGATCAGCGCCCCGGCGGAGCGTAGGACCGGGACGAACAGCAACCCACCGAGTGCTACAACGGCGAGGATCACGTCGGGTTTGATGGTGATCACATCAAGCTGGGGTCGGGGTGGATGGAGGCTGACACTACTCATTCTGGCAGACGACCGAGGCCGGAAACTGGCATGGCTCACCCAGGGCGGTATAGGCAATCCAGTCTACTTCCATCAGCAGATCTTCGTCCGGCTCAACAAACCGGCCCATCCAGTTGGGAAAGCTGTCACTGCCCCAGAAACTCGCATATATTTTCTGATCGTTTACCGGCAGTTCTGCACCCGCCGGGGTCTGATGCAGCATCTTTCCGTTCACATACCAACGAATGCCGGTCGCATCCCAGACAAAGGAGTAGGTGATAAAACCGTCATCAGCGGGTTGCAGCAGCGGCACCCGTTTGCCGTTTTTGGGTTCGCCATTCACGTAGGTGTTCAGGCTGACCGCTGAGGTGTCGCGGGTCAGGACCTCAAAATCAATCTCATCATGCGGTTGGCCGTGATGCGGACCAATATAGGTAAAGAAGGCTGCATTCAGACCAGAGCCGGTGCTGGTGCGAAATCGTGCCTCATAGGTGCCATGCCCGTAGACATGCCGCGATTGGATTTCCCCACAGGTATAATCACGCTTTGCATTAGCTTGTTTCGTGAAACCCAGGGTCAGAACGCCGCGGCGGATCGCGACATTACCGGCAGACCACATACAGTTCTGCCAATCCCCATTGACCCAGCCACTTGAGACACCCCAGATCTCTTCATTCAGTGTATCAAAATCGTCGAAAAAGCTGGATCCGGCGGGCAGATCCTGCGCGACAAGAGGCATTGGCGTCAGACAAGCGACGCCAATGATGATGTCGCGCAGCGTCTTTTTCAGTTGGTGGATATTCGGGCTCGAAAACGTCATTGGGTCATCACCCTCTGGCCTGTTTTATATATTTCTTATCATATATTTAGCCCTAAACACAAAGTACCCGCGCCCATGTCGGCGCATCGCCGCCGAAACATACCTGACTGCCATCAATGGCATGAGATTTTGTCCTGAAAATGCTATGCTGCAGTTGCAAAAACACTCGAAAAAGGGGCTACTTTGGCACGTCCGCGCGTTTCGGTCATTATGGCAAACTACAATGCCGCCGATTACCTCGGCGCGGCGCTGAATTCCGTGAGGACGCAGAGCGTTTCGGAGATCGAAATCCTGCTGGCCGACGATGCCTCGCGCGATGCGAGCCTGTCGGTGGCCCGCGAGGCCGCATCAGGCGATCCACGTCTAAAGATAATCGAAGCTTTCACCAATGCCGGCCCCGCCGCTGCCCGCAATCGCGCCTTGGAAATGGCAACCGGCGAATGGGTCGCGATTGTGGATAGCGACGACATTATCCACCCGGAGCGGTTCGCGCTGATGCTGGACGAAGCCGAATACCTACAAACCGATGCCGTCTGCGATGATCTGACTTATCTGACCGAGGGCGGCGTTTGTCCGAAGGGCACATTGCTTGGGACAGACCGCCCTCAAACCCCGCGACGGCTGACGGCGACAAGCTTTGTTTCAGCGGAACCAGACGCACCACAGTTGGGTTATCTCAAACCGATGATCCGGCAGGACGCGCTGAAAGGCCTACGCTATCGCGACGATATTCGTATTGGTGAAGATCACGACTTCTATATGCGTTTTTTGTTGAACGGAGGGCGCATGCATTTGCTGCCGCAGTCCTACTACCTTTATCGCAGGCATGCGCATTCGCTGTCCCACCGGCTGCATCCGGACGATGTGCGCGCGATGATTGCGGTGCAGGATGACTTGCTGGCCCATTATTCTGATTTGCCGGATGACCTGACGGCGGCGTTTGCCGCGCGGCGGGTGGCCCTTCAGGCGCCACTGGCTTTCGAAACTCTTGTGCAGCATATCAAGAATCGACGGTTTGCCCATGCTTTGCATGATGTCACTCGCAGGCCCGGGTTGCTGAAAAAGCTGGGGCGGGTTGCCCTTTCGCGTGCATGGCGCAAAAGCGATGCGTCTGACCAGCCCGGTGCCATTTTCGGTGATCCGAGCCACTGGTCACCGCAGGACTGGGCCAGATTATCGGGGCAGAAGATATCATGATGGACGAAGCCCAACCTCTCGTTCATGTCAGGACGCCGACCTATCAACGGCCCACGGCGCTGCGGCGTTGTCTGGAAAGCCTGCAGGCGCAGACCGCCGCCCGATGGCTCTGCGATGTATATGATGATTGTCCCGCAGCATCCGGTCGGGCCGTTATCGCCGCGATGGATGACCCGCGCATCCGCTATCATCACAATCTGCCGCAGCGGTTTGCATCAAAAAACATCGACCAATGCTTTCGTCGGGACAATCCACACGATGCGGATTACTTTTTCGTGCTTGAGGACGACAATTACGTTTTGCCTGATTTCATCAGTTGCAACATCGCCGCCTGCGAGCGGCACAAGGTCAACATTGTCTTTCGAAATCAGTTGGTTGAATTTGCGAGCGGAACCAACGATGCGTCTTTGTCCAAGACCGGCATTCTGAATGACAAACTGGCGGGCGGGCTTTACCAACCGGATGTTTTTCGCCTGTGCCTGATGGCGGATATCGGCGTTTCGAATGGTGGATTGTTCTGGTCGCGCAATGCCGCGACTGATCTTGAAATCCATTTCGACTGCAGTGCCACCTTGCAGGAATATATGCGAACCTTCGCCATTGCTGAGCCGATCTATGTCGCGATGGAACCGCTCGCCGTTTGGGCCGAAAATGGAGAGGGCACGACCCGCGATTTTGGCGACAGGGCGGGGTATTTCAGGCGGGAACTGGCGCTGAAACGGTCAGTTGGCATCCTTCAGCGCAAGGCGTGGGCTTTGGCCGGGCGGGCCGATCGCAATCGTTTCCTGTCGCATCCGGACTTTCGTTATTCCGCACAGCAGCGTGCAACCGGTCTGGTGAAATCCCATACACAGCTGCGTGTCGGCTCATCCCTGTCACCATTAGAGATTATCAGGCTGACCCTTAGGGGCGCGCTGATCAGGCTATTGGGAAAGCGGGATCCTGCAGTCTTGTCGTTTGTCAGCGCGCGGATGGGTTAGTTTTACGTTTGGCCCTTTCGGGAAGCGTACCTGCCAAGTCGCCTTTCCCGGTGGATTGGTCTTTGGACGGTGAAAACAGGCTCATTACGACCAAAAGCAGGAAATAGACAATCTGCAGCACAACCAGAACCGCGAAAACACGCAATGCGATGCCTGCGACGCCCACCCCCGCGAAATATGAATGGATTGCCATTGCGATAGCCGCCACGGCAGCAAACACAACAAATACCAATAACCGCAAAATACGTCCTCCGTACGCAATGCTGGTCTGAGCATACGGGAATTTGCGGCATGGCGCCACTGTTGCGGGCGCTCAGGCCATGCGCGGGGTCAGCGTAAGGTAGCTTTCCGGCCAACCCGGGCGTGCGTATCTCCGGAGTTTCCGGACATCGACCTTGTTCAGCGCGATGCCCGCCACCTTCTGGAAAACCTCCGGCTCATGAGCGAGATATCGCGTCACAAGCGACCGCGGCGTCGCACCCCATTCGCAAACCAGAACGATCTTGTCCAGCAAGCCGATCATCGCCTTGGCGTCCGGCCCATTGCTGAGTGGCGGCATATCCAGCACGATGTGATCATAATGTTTGCGCAACTCAGGCATCAGCGCCTTCAGTTTTCGTTGAATACCGATTTCGCCTGACCGTGGCTGATCCGCCGCTGAACCTGACGGAAGGATGTGTAATCCGGTATCGTCCAGCCGGTGGATGGATTCCGACAGGGGGATGTCACCAGAAAGTACGTCAATAATCCCCGGCCCAGCTGGTGCCCAATCGAAACCCGCACCTTGCAAATCCATGTCGATGAGCAGGCACCGCGCCCCCGATTGCGCGACTAGATTTGCATAGTTGACGGCAAGCGTGGTTTTGCCTTCTTCAGGCAACATAGATGTGACGGCGACAATCTTGCCACCCTCCGGCGCGCCAAAGGCGATGGATGCATGGATATTGCGGATCGTTTGGCTGAACATCGTGTTCGGACGCGCGCCGGAAAACGCCATGTGTGGCGGCAACGCGAATGGTGGTTTGCCCTTGGCAACCGGTTCAGCCGGTTTTGCTGGCGCAGAGGGTGCCGCCCGGCCTGTCATCTCTGCGTCGTTGATCCTGGGCAAGTGGCCCATAAACGGGAGGCCCGTGTGATCATGAACGTCCGTGCTGACCCTGAAGAAGCGTTCGCGGACTTCGCGCAATACGGCGAGCAGAAAGCCAAACATCAGCCCCAGCATGATGGTCATCGACACCGTTCGCCACATTTTTGGCAGTGCCGGTTCCTTTGGCACCATGGATCGGGTCAGCACGCGGCCGTTGCTGACGGGGAAGCTTCCCTGCACCGAAATCTGTTCATAGCGAGCCGAAATTGTCTGATGCAATTCATCCAGCGTGGAAGCCCGTTGCGCCAGCTCGCGTAGCCGGGTGACCTGGGTTGGATCGCTTTGGCGTAAGGCTGCCGCCTCTGCCAGCACATTGGCTGCGTCCTGTTCCAGTGCGTCCAGCCTACTACGCATCCAGGCCGCTGTTCGTTCTGTCGCATCTGCGTTGGCGTTCATCCGGTCGTCGAGATAGGCATCGGCATAGCTATTCACGATCATTGCAGCGAGGTCGGGATCATGGCCGATATAGCTGATTTCGATTGAAAAACTCAGCCCGATCCGCTCCACCCGGATGTCGCGCTGCAATCGCGCCGCGGTCTGCAGCTTGCGTCTTTGCAGTTGCGCGCCAGAATCTGCCGCCGTTGGCGCGGCTGCGTCTTCTTCGGCGCCAAACATCCCAGCAGCCATTGATTTGGGATCCGACAGGAGTGAACGCGCCAGCGAGGACGGTGGGTAAAGGAAAATCTCATTCTCATGCAGATCAATGCGATCCACGACGTCGGACGCCAGCTGAAGCGATTTGAGAACCTGCATCTCGTTCAACAGCGACGTGTCATTGCGGGCGAAAGGGATGCTGGCGATGATCTGGTCGTCCAGTTCGCTGCGCCGTTCATCCACGAGGATCGTGGCCGAAGTATAGTATTGCTTGGGCGTCGTTATGTGATGCGCAAGGCCAAACAGCAGGCCGAGCGCCGCAAACACCAGCACCAGGATGTATTGCCGCCGAAAAGCTGCGATCAGGTCGCCAAGCGTTGCCGCCTCAGCGGTCGCGCGTCGCCCCGCCTCAAAATCGGCGTCGTGAATGCGCAGGCCAATATTTTTCATCGCTTGGGACCCATTTTGGTCATTCCCTTTGTTTGCGTGGAAAATTGGGACCGTAGAGGCGCAATGTCCGACCACCAGCAAGACCGTTGAGCGCACCGACATGCAAGGTGCCCCGCAAAATCGCCATGTTGCGGCGGTCTGTGAATGGCGCCTGAAGCAATGCCGCGCCCGCGCAATAGGCGACCTTGCACATGGTAATCGCCCAAAGCCGGACTGAGGGGCCATCCTTGGCGACCAGTTGACCATGGGTCTGCCCCATCCGAAAACGACGCCGCAACAGCCAGCCAAAGCTGACCCGGTCGCTCGGGATCACCTCGGTGACCAGCGCATCGGGCGCGAAGGAAATCACGCCCCCATCAGTCACGATCTTGGCGAAAAAGGCGGTGTCTTCACCGCCTGTCTGCCCCAGCGACAGATCAAAACTGCGGCCCTGCAAGGCAGCGCTGTTGCGGTCGATCAGTACGTTACAGGTGTATCCGGTGATGATCCTGTCATCGACCCATACCGGCATTGTCGCATGAATCCGCGTGCGTCGCATCCATGCCGGTGCCCCGTCCGGATAAGATGCCTCAACCGGGCCAAGAACGACGTCCGCCCCGTCCTTTTTCATCTGCCCGACAAGATGTATCAGCCAGTCAGGCGATGCCACCTCATCATCATCGATAAACGCCAGAAACCGCGCATCCGAATGGGCAAGCGCCCCGTTGCGCGCAATGGAGATATTACCCTGCGGGCAATGCACATAGCGGATCGGCAGATCGACAGTTTCGGCCATCTGTTCGACCGTCCGGCGTGCACTGGGCACGTCGTCATTGTCGATGACCAATACCGATACCGCGTATCCGTCCGGCTGTCGCAAAGCCTGCAGGGATGCCAGTGTGTCGACGACTTGTGCGCGGCGATAGGTGCAGACGCATATCTCAAGCGGTTGGTTCACGGCGTCACCTTTCCAAGAGGGCGCGTCGCACTGCGCAGGACATTTTGCCAGAATCCCAGTGACCACGAAAAATGCATGATCATGGCCGCGATCCCGCAAAGCGCCAGTGCCGGGTCGCGGTCACGAATAGCCATGCCAATGCCGGTCCACAGGCAATAGATGCACCAAAGCAAGGCAGGCAGTGCAAAAAGCAGATGCAGGGGGGCGAGGAGCGCCAACACCACGGCAGGCAGTACTATCATCACCTTGGCCTGTCTGATTTTGGGCAGAACACGGTGCTTGAGCAGGTTGCGCGCACGTCCCGCCCCATAGTTGAAGTACTGGCGGGCCAGTGCTGGCAAGGTGGGGCGCGGAAAATAGGTGACAACCGTTGCAGGGGTCAGCCAAATCCGATGCCCGGCCTGCCGCAGCCGATAGTCAAATTCGGCATCCTCATTATGGGCAAACCCGGGATCGTATCCGCCGACCGATCGAAAGGCCGCCATCCTGATCAGTGCGTGATGCCCATGATCCACATATCTCCCGCTTGGCAGGGTGCGATGGGCTGACCCGCCATTGCCCAGATGCGCATTCTGTGTTGCGGCATTGATCCGCTGCAGCGATGCCTGTCCTTCGGCAATCATGCTGACGACGATACTGTCGGCATAGACCGATCCGGCCTGCTGCATCAGCACGTCACAATAATCATCCGGATAAGCGCAATGGGCATCGATCCGGATCAGATGCGTGGCCTGACTATGATCCTGCGCCACGGCAAGGTTGATCCCCGCACTTTGAATGCGGTCGGGATTGTGCAGCAGGGAAATGCGATCATCCGTCACCGCGAAGTCGTTCACGATATCCAAGGTACTATCGGTGCTGCCACCATCGACAACCACGATGCGCCCACCAAGGCGCTGCATGGCTGGCGCCAGTTGACGCAGAATGCGACCGATATGGTCGGCCTCATTCAAGCAGGGGATGACAACCAGCGGATCAAACACGACCGGCATTTCGGCTTTAGTTTCTTGCGGCATCAGGGGCTTTCGTACAGCGAGAGTGGATGTTCAGGGGAACAGAAGTCGCACACGGAAAATCACAATCAACAGAGTGGGTTCAGAATACGGGGGCGTTTTCACAAGCACACGGTAGTCCGCACCCGGTCGGCCAATCATTGCCGGTGAACCGGCAGGTTTTGGACACCCCATCGGATGCAGCCGGTTATTTCAGCAGTTTGTGTGCAATATGCCCGACAAAAGGGCTTGGTTTTCAATCAAGAAGCGGGGGGCAAGCCACCCCCTGAAGCATTGTTGAAAAGGGCATGATTTTGCGTAGTCCGGCGTGATCACACCTGTCAGACTTGCAATATATAAGGGTTGGGAGAATTCATGACATCCGCCGCCTTGATCATCCAGAAGGTGAGTTTCGATCACATCAGCCATGTGGCCCGCTTTATTCACGCGGAGTTATCCAGGCATTTTGGTCCCGATACCGGATTGATCATTTGCGATGAGATCGACAACGCGGCACATCCCGACAACGCCGTCATCTTTGTGATCGGAGAAGGTTTCCAACCGCATCGGCGGCGACCGGGATGTTTTTACGTCTATCTGAACTTTTCGATTGTGTCGGTCATGGGAAACCCGCTGCAACTCAGCAAGGTTGGGTGGAGTGCGATCCGCCGCAAGCGCCGCATGCTGGCCGAAAAGCAATCCGGCTTCGACCTGTTGCTGGATTATTTCGCGCCGCAAACCCGGCGGCTTCAGCGGCAATTGGACATACCGGTTCTGGGGTTCGATATTGGCGTCGATCCCGCACTGATCGACCGGACGGTTCCACCTGCCGACCGGCCTTATGATATCTGCTTTGTCGGTGCCATGACCCCACGCCGACAACAGGTTATCGCGGAATTGGAGGGCTCAGGTTTGACCATCTCACCGCATTCTGGCGTCGTTTACGAGGATATCGCCGCGCAATCGCGATGCTGCATCAATATCCACGCTTACAGGTCAAACCACCTTGAAATCCCCCGGATCATCGGCGCTGTCGCTGCCGGAACACCGGTGGTGACCGAATTGAGTTACGGGCTGCACACATTGATCCCGAGTGATCTGGTGAAAACTTCTGGGCTACGGCAGCTGCCCAAAATCGCCCGCGATCTTTGTAACGACCCGGTCGCGTTGCAAAATATGCAGGCGCGATCGTCCGAATGGTACGAAGAGAATTATCTGCCCCGATGTCGTGATAGCTGGGCAAACATATATGCGGCCGTGGAGAAAACGGCGGCCAATCAGAACAGGGAAGGTCACCCGACCTGACAAGATCACGCACCAAGGAAAGACTGCCGATGATCCTGATTTCTTCATCGGATGTCTGCTTGGCTAGGCGCAAAATGTCGTGACATCCTCTGCTATGACCGTGAGACCCGGCTAATCCACATCCGACATGCTGCCTGAAAAGATCCAACCCGGTGTCGCCGCCATACGCCGATACGCGTCGTCGCAGTGTTGTTCCGGCAGCCCATTCAACATGTCGTAGGTCTTTCGACCCAGGGCCTGTCTATGAGGTTGTGCAGATTTCTCTGCCAGCCACCCCAGGAATGCCGGGCCGCCATAGCCATATATGCGGGCGATTGCCTTCCCCTAGCATATCCATCAATTGAAATTATCAATTCTGAGATCAGCTGTGCCATGTCAAAGCCCGTTGTCTGTGCCGTGCCTATGGCAAGCTGTTTGCGTAGGCTTCAAGCTGCGTGGCGACCGTGCCCCACCCATCATAGAATCCCATATCTTCGTGGGTCTGGCGGGCTTCGGGTGATCGATGACGCGCTGTTGCGGTGTAGGTTGTCCCACCCTTCCCATCGTCAGCGAATTCGATGATTGCGGTCATGAAGGGATCGGCGGCGGGTTTCCAGCCTTCGCTATAGGTGTCCGTAAAGACCAGGCGTTCACCGTCCACGATTTCGAGATACACACCTTCGTTTTCCATCTTTTTGCCTTCGACATTCATCGTGGTGTTGAACTTGCCGCCAACCCGCAGGTCGATCTCGCAGGCGTCGATTCCGTGGGGTTTGGGCACGAAGAAGTGCTTGATATGCTCGGGCGTGGTCCAGCACTCCCAAAGAAGGGCGCGGGGTGCATTTATCGTGCGGGTGAAGGTCAGGTCGGTTTTGGGGTCGAGTTTCATTTGTTCCGCTCCTGCATGAGGTTTTTGATGTAATCGTCAAAGCGGTCGAGCCGCCCTTCCCAGATCGCGCTCTGCTCGCTCAGCCAGTCCCTTGCGGGTGAAAATGCATCGGGTGCGAGCTGGCAGATGCGCGTGCGGCCTTCCTTCTTGGATGTGATGAGGTTGGCGGCTTCGAGCTTCTTCAGGTGTTCCATGAACGAAGGCAGCGCCATGTCGTGTGGTTCGGCCAGTTCACTGACTGACGCCTCACCCCGTGCGAGCCGCTGGAGGATCATCCGCCGCGTCGGATCACCGAGGGCGGAGAAGCAAAGATCAAGGTTTGAATAATACTTAGACATATCCCTAAGTAATGGGAATTTGCATTTGATGTCAATTATACTAAGGAAATGACCTAGATAAAGGAGTAGCCAAAAACTTGGTTTATGGCATACACGGCCTAAGACCTTTGGCGGATTGGCCTGAATTGCCAAGGCTTGTTATACAGGGTTATGGCCACTCTGGAACAGACCACGCAAACGCCGCTTGCTCCCGATACACCTCGGGGTTGGGCGCTGATTATTGATGATCATCCGCTGTTTTGTGACGCGCTTGAGTTGACGCTGCGCGCGCTGGACAACTTCAAGGAAGTCGTGACCGCCCCCTGCATGGAGGACGGTCTGCGTATTCTGGAGGAGAAGAAGGCGCCGGCGCTGATCCTGCTTGACCTCAATCTTCCGGATGTCAGTGGCCTTGATGGCCTGATCCGCATCAAGCGTTGTGCCGAGGAATGTCCTGTCGTCATTGTCTCATCTGTCACCGACAATGCCACGATCAACGGGGCGATTGCCGCGGGCGCATCGGGCTTTGTGCCCAAGCATTCGGGCCGCGCCGTGTTCAAGGAAGCGCTGGCCGAGATCGCCAACAAGGGTGTCTACAAGCCTGCCGGGTTCGTCGAGCCTGCGGCGACCAGTAATCAGGCGCAGGCCTTGTCGCGCCTGTCGTCGCTGACCAATCAGCAGGGCCGCATTCTGGAACTGATCTGCGAAGGCAAACTGAACAAGCAGATCGCTTATGATCTGTCCATCGCCGAGGGCACTGTGAAAGCCCATGTGACCGCCATTATGCGCAAGCTGGGCGTGCAAAGACGGACCCAAGCGGTTCTGGTCGCGCAAGAGGCGCGCTTTTTTAACGTCTTGCCAAGTTCGAAATAGTCATCCTATCCTCTCCTTCCGGGGGGAAGATATCAAATGACCGCAGACCTTTCGTGTCGCGAAAGTTTGCTTTGCAGGGCGCAGGTGCGGTGTTCGACAACGCACCCGGTTGAGGCGTTGCGTCAGGATCTGGGTGACAGAGCCCTGTCGCTGCTGGCGCTTTTCGTCACACCGCAGATCAGTTTCGATGCCGTCGTGCAGGAGGCAGAGCGGCTTTATCCTGACACCGATGTGGTTGCATGTACCACTGCCGGCGAGATCGGGCAGGACGGCTATGATGAGGGGTTGATTGTCGCGGTCGGGTTTCCGCGGTCCGATTTCGCCTCGACCTCTTTGGCTATTCGGGATCTTGATCAGTTTCAGGCGGCGTTTGAGATGGATCGGATTGCGCAGGAGCGTGTGGCGCTGCTTGAACGCAGTGCTGATATGGAGGCCGGCTTTGCCTTTCTGATGATTGACGGGCTGTCCTTGCGCGAGGATACGGTGACCGCCAGCATATCCCCGGCCTTGCGTGACATGCCGCTTTTTGGTGCGTCTGCCGGGGATGGGGCCGCATTTCAGAACACGCTGGTCGCTTTGAACGGTCAGATCCTGACAAACGGCGCCGTTCTGAACCTGATCCGCAGCCGTCACCGGACCGAGGTTTTCAGCCTCAACCATCTGATCCCGACCGAGACCCAGATGGTTGTGACCGATGCGGACCCGGAACGCCGCATCGTCAAGTCGATCAATGCCGAACCGGCGGCCCGCGAATATGCCCGCATTGTCGGCAAAGACCCCGATCAGCTGGATCGTTTCACCTTTGCCTCGCACCCGGTTGTGGTGCGTATTGGCGGCGATCATCATGTGCGCGCGATCCAACAGGTCAATGAGGCGGGCGAACTGGTTTTCTTTTCCGCTATTGATGAAGGCATGGTGCTGACCGTGGCAGAGCCGCAGAATATGGCCGCCCATTTGCGCGCGAAGATGGCGATGTTGTCAGAAAAAACGATGTTCACCGATATCATCGGCTGCGATTGTATCCTGCGCCGTATCGAGGCCGAACAGACGCAGATGACGCGGGAGTTGTCGCAGGTTCTGTCGGAATACAACGTGACCGGCTTTTCGACCTATGGCGAACAGATTGGCCCGCTTCACGTCAACCAGACCATGACCGGCGTTGCATTCTATCGCAAGGACGGGGCCAACTGATGTCTATCGTGAACCCCAATGATCCGATTGAGAAGCAGAACCAGAAGCTGCTGGTGATCGCGCAATCACTGATGCGGCGGGTGGAACAGAAGAATGATCAGTCAGGTCTGGCCTATCAGCAGTTCGAGCGTGCGGCCCTGTTGGAGACGCAGGTCAGGCAGCGCACGAAGGAGTTGGAGCGCACGCTAGACCTGCTGCAGGAGTCCAACACCCAGCTTGAGCATGCAAATGTCGAGACCGAGGCCGCCCGGTCCAACATCACAGAGGCGCTGGAAACCATCAATGAAGGTTTCGCCCTGTTTGATCCTGATGAAAAGCTGGCCCTGTTCAACAGCCGTTTTTGTCGTGACATCGCGGATGTGGCTGACCGACTGGTCGAAGGGCTGCATTTTGATGACTATGTCAATCTGGTTTCGCGCAGTGAACATCTGGCCATTCCTGACAATGAGACACCTGCGGATTGGGCGGCCAAGCGCCTTTCACGCCACAACCGCGATCACGTTGTATTCAACGTCCGGCTGACTTGGAACCGCTGGCTGCAGATCAGTGAACACCGCACACCCCGTGGCGGTACCGTGATCCTGCAGACCGATGTGACCGACATCATGCGGCTGGAACGCCAGCAGCGCGACAAGATGCTGGATCAGCAGGCCAAGATATTGCAGGCGACGCTTGACCATCTGAACCAGGGCGTCTGTATCTTTGATCATGACAAGAAGCTTGTGGGCTGGAACAAGACATTCGACCGCATTCTTGCCCTGCCCCCGCAAAGCACGATTCACGGGCTGGAGTTTTCCGCCCTTTTGCATCTGTTGCGCAATGATCTGAAGTTTCATGGCGATTTCGATCATGACCGGCTTGAGACATGGGCCCATCGCAGATCGCGCCGCCAGCCCATCGCGTTCGAAATCACGCGCAAGGACGTACAGATCCTGAGCGTGTTTGCGCAGGAGATGCCGGATCGAGGTTTCGTCATCAGCTTTACCGATGTCACGGCAGAGCGTGAGGCCGCACGCGCCCTGTTCGAGATGAACGAAACGCTGGAACGCCGGGTCATCGAACGGACCGAGGAATTAGGCGAGGCGCTGGAAGAAGCCGAACGTGCCAATGCCTCCAAGTCGCGGTTCGTCGCAGCCGCCAGTCATGACCTGTTGCAGCCTCTGTCGGCGGCCAAGCTGTTCATGTCCTCACTCGCGGATCGGATGGACGACCCGGAGGCCTTGGGTGTTTTGGGCAAGGCCGAGACCGCGCTGATGGGGGTCGAACATATTATCGAGGCGCTGCTTGATATCTCGCGCCTGGATGCGGGCAAGGCGGTATTTGATATTCAGTCGGTCCCCCTGTCCGCGGTGCTGAAACCGCTGCGCGATGAATTGACACCGATGGCACTGGCCAAGGGGCTGGACCTGCAGATCATCGATTCCAGCCTGAGCGTGATCAGTGATCCCGGTTATCTGCGGCGCATCTTGCAAAATCTGATCGCCAATGCGGTCAAGTACACGACCACTGGCCGTGTGATCGTTGGGGCGCGCCGCAATGGCGGGTCGGCCCGGATCGAGGTGTGGGATACAGGCCCCGGTATTGCCGAAGACGACCGGCAGACGATTTTTCAGGAGTTTGCCAGGCTGGACCGCCACACGAATAGTGACGGGCTGGGTCTGGGCCTTGCGATTGTGGAACGCGCGGCCAAAGGGTTGGGTCACGATCTGAGCCTGTGGTCCAGCGTGGGCCAGGGCAGTTGCTTTTCGCTCAATACGCGTATCGCACCGGAAATGCGCCCGGCCACCAAGGCCAGCCCGCAGTTGCAAAGCGATTGGAGCAATGCGCTGGACGGTATGATCGTTCTTCTGGTCGAGAATGACATGCAAGTGGCCCATGCCCTGTCGCTGATGATCGAGAACCACGGTGCAGAGGTTCTGCTGGCCCACAGCGCGCGGGAAGCGAAGGATTTGCTGGGTGAAATCCAGTTGGTCCCCGATGTCCTGTTGCTTGATTATCAGTTGGGGGCGGGGGCGCATGGGCTGTCCCTTTATGATGATATCCGCAAGACATATGGCCCTGTTCCAACTGCCATCATCTCGGCTGATCGGAGCATGGAGTTGCAGCAAGACTGCGGGGCGCTTGGCTTGCGCCTGTTGGCGAAGCCCATCGATAAGGAAAAACTGCTGGGCTTTCTTGCGGCGACCGACGTTGGCGCGGTGCAAACGCTGACGCCAAGGGCCGGATAGTGTGACTGCTACGGCGCTTTTGCGCAGCGGTGCGATCATCATTTAGATCTCCTGTTTTGGGCGCGATGACCGCTGCGCGCGTGTCATCCATTTGACC
Source organism: uncultured Paracoccaceae bacterium (assembly GCA_947488175.1). Lineage (GTDB taxonomy): Bacteria > Pseudomonadota > Alphaproteobacteria > Rhodobacterales > Rhodobacteraceae > Yoonia. Next base: position 364,431 of record CANKYO010000002.1, on the reverse strand, counting down.
CAGCGGAAATTACATCTTGCCGAAACCGGTTTCGGAGCTGAGACTGATTCCCGGGGGAGACATCATTATGCGCGGCGAGCCCGAGCGGCCTATCGGCACACATACGCGAAAACGCATCACAATTTCAGATGTTTCGGACGCGCTTGGCCTGACCAAGTCCACCGTGTCGCGCGCCCTGAATGATTACCCCGACATCTCTGACAGCACGCGATTACGTGTCCGCCGGATGGCCGAAAACATGGGTTATCGCCCGCTGAGCCACGCGCAGGCGATAAAGACCGGGCTGACCAAGTCGCTTGGCCTTGTCATCCAACTGGCCGACCACGATTCACACCGCCCGTTTCTGGCAGAGTTTCTTGCCGGTTTGTCGCAAGGTGCAAGCGCGCAAGGCTGGACGCTGACAATTGCCGCCTCTGACAGCCCCGCGCATACGATTGAAACCATGCAGACCATGATCGGCGACCGCAAGGTTGACGGCTTCATATTGCCGCGGGCGCAGGTCGATGACGAACGGGTCGCGTTCTTGCGCGCTGCAGGCGTCCCCTTTGTCCTGTTTGGGCGCAGTCCTGATCCGACCGGGTGCGCGTGGTTTGATGTTCTGGGTGAAGATGCGATGCGCGATGCGGTCGCGCATCTGGCCGGTCTGGGGCACCGCCATATCGGGTTCATCAACGGCGGCGCGCGGTACACTTATAGCCGCCTGCGCCACGAGGGGTTTTTGGCGGCGATGGAAGGTGCCGGTTTGTCTTTTGATGCCTCGCTTATGTGCGACGAGGCAGTGACAATTCAAGCAGGCAAAGATGCCGGACACCGCATTCTGATGGCCAAAACCCCACCCACGGCGATCATTTGCGCGGTCGATATGGCCGCGCTGGGTGTATATCGCGCGGCAGCCGACCTGGGCGTGGCCATCGGCACCGACCTGTCCGTGATATCCTATGACGGTATTCCGGAAGGGGCCTATGCCACACCGCAGCTCAGTACGTTCGCGGTCGATTTCACCGAATCCGGCAAGCGACTGAGCACGCTGCTGATCCGCCGGATTAGGGGCGAGGCCCCGGAAGATTTGCGCGAAACGGTTCGGCCCGTGTTCCTGAACCGGGGGTCTGCCGGTCCGCCAGCGAAAAGTTCACGGCAATTGGCCCAAACCATTGCCCGCCACACCAAGTGACGTGCTTCAAAGGGAGGAAGACTATGAAAACCCAACGCAAATACACGCTAATGATAGGTGCGGCCACGGCGCTGGTTCTGTCATCACTGGCAGCCAGCGCGGAGACCCTGCGCTTTTGGACGACAGAGGAACAGCCAGAGCGTCTGGCCCGCCAGGAACAGATGGCGGCCGATTTTGCCGCTGCATCCGGACATACCGTCGAGGTGATTCCGGTGTCAGAAAACGATCTGGGCACGCGGGCCACCGCGGCCTTTGCCGCTGGTGATCTGCCCGATGTGATTTATCACAGCCTGCAATACGCCCTGCCTTGGGCAGAGGCCGGCATTCTGGATACGGATGCGGCGACGGATGTTGTTGAAAACCTGGGCGCAGACACGTTTGCGTCCGGCGCACTTGCCATGGCCGCAACGGCGGACGGTTATGCCTCGGTTCCTGTCGACGGCTGGACACAGATGATTGTCTACCGTGCCGACAAGTTTGAAGAGGCCGGGCTGGAGCCGCCCACATCCTATGCCAATGTGCTGGCCGCCGTTGAGGCGTTGCACAATCCGCCTGAGATGTATGGGTTCGTCGCGGCGACCAAGATCGACGAAAACTTCATGAGTCAGGTGCTTGAGCATGTATTCCTAGCAAATGGTGTGTCGCCTGTTGGCCCTGACGGGATCATCGAGCTTGATGAGGCGGCAACCGTCGAGGTGCTGGAATTCTACAAGGCCATCGCAGAGGCATCGCCCCCCGGCGATCTGTATTGGGATCAGTCCCGGTCGCTATACTTTTCCGGCAATGCCGCAATGATCATCTGGTCGCCCTTCATTCTGGACGAATTGGCGGGCTTGCGTGACAGCGCGCCGCCCACCATCAACGACGATCCGACAACCCGCGATCTGGCGGCGGCGACCGGGATCGTGACGAACTTTTCGGGACCGTCCAACCCGGATGGCGCGGCCTGGGCCGACATTCGTTACTTTGGAATCACATCTGATGCGTCCACCGATGCTGCGATGGAGTTTGTCGAATATTCGATGAACGAAGGCTATGGCCAGACCCTTTCCATCGCGCCTGAAGGCAAATTCCCGGTCCGTCGTGGTACAGCCGACGCGCCTGCGCAATTTTCTGAACTATGGGCCACGCTTGATGTGGGCGTGGATCGCAAAGCGCCGCTTGGTGAGCTGTATGACCAGGCGATGATCGATGAAATCGTCGGCGGCCTGGATGTGGCCCAGCGCTGGGGTGTAGCCGACGGGCAGCTGGCGACCGCGTCAAAGGTCATCAACAGCCAGGTGATCAACCGCCTTGTGCGCGAGTACATCGATGGGGTGCGGGATGCATCCGCAACGGTAGCCGAGCTGAACGCGGCCATCGCAGGCGTCGAATAGTGCAAGCTGCGGCGAGGCAGTCATAGCGCTGCCCCGCCCGTTCAACTTTCGCTGCGGAGTATTGGCCGATGTCGGACGCTATCCCACCGAAAACAACCGGTCCACTGGCCCGATTGGAGGCTCGGCTGGCCTGGGGTTTGCTGGCCCCCACCATCATTGCTGTGGCGCTGGTCGTGATCCTGCCGCTGCTGGCGATCTTCTGGATCAGTGTGAAGCCCGTGTCGCTGGCCGATCTGCGTCCCCCGGAGGTAGTGCTGCGCGAAGATATCCGGGGCGATGCCGAAGCGGCGGGGGATGAGGCCAATATCCGCTATCGTCTGCGTAACTCATCGCAGGATCAGCCGATCCTTGGCGTCACGTTCGCCGATACGATCCCTGAGGGTCTGACAATAACTGATCTGGACCCGCGCTGCACGTTGGCAGACCGGCAATTGCGCTGTGATCTGGGCGATTGGGAGGGTGGATTTCGTGAAAATCTGATGATTCCTGTGACCGTCGGTCAGGCCTATTTGGATAACGCCCAGCGCCCGCAGGATAGCCAAGCGACGGTGACTGGCACGGCATCAAATGTGCTAACCAACGATACTTTCACGCTGGACAATTTCAGGCGCGTTTTTGACGGGCAGGAGTTCTGGTCGGTCCTGTGGATCACGCTGTTCTACACCGTGTTCGGCACCATCGGCGCGTTGGTGTTCGGCTTGTTCGCTGCATTGCTGCTGAACAAATCCTTCAAAGGGCAAGGTATTCTGCGCGGCCTTTATCTGTTTCCTTATGTCTCGCCCATCATCGCCGTCGCATTCGCGTGGATCTTGCTGTTCGATCCGTTTTCGGGCTCGGCCAATGCGCTGCTGATCCAGATGGGGGTGACGGAAGAGAGCATCAATTTCTTCGGCCAACGCCCGCTGGCGCTGATCATGGTCACGGTGTTTGAGATATGGCGCTATTTCCCACTGTCGTTTCTGTTCATTCTGGCTCGCATGCAGTCCATCGACAGCGACATGTATGAGGCCGCCGATATGGATGGCGCATCGCCATTTCAGCAATTCTGGGCGCTGAGCGTTCCGCAGCTGCTGGGTATATTGTCGGTTCTGTTTTTGCTGCGCTTTATTTGGACCTTTAACAAGTTCGACGACATCTTCCTGCTAACGGGCGGGAACGCAGGCACGCGCACACTGACAGTGAATGTCTATGAACAGGCCTTTGCGGTATCGAATATCGGGGCCGGTGCCGCCGTCGCTGTGGTGATCTTTGGCTGCTTGCTGCTGTTTTCTGCCTTTTTCTTTCGGTTCATCAGCCGGGAGGAAGGGCTATGAAGGCGCTGCGTTTCGGCTACGTCACCGCACCATTGCTGGGTATCTTCTGGACTTTTGTGATCGCGACAACTGTCGCTGTCGCGATGAGCTTTGCCACCGGATCAGCATTCCGTCCCTTTGGCCTCGGATCGCTTGTCTGGGGGGTAGTTATCGGATTTGCCTCTCTGCCTGGTCCGATCTGGCGACCGGCCCTTGCTGCGGTTTTCGCTGCACTTGCCAGCTTCTGGGGCTTCGGGCCAATTCTGATTGGTGATGGCGTCTCGGCCCTGTCGGTGGCGCTGGGTGCTGTGGCCACCGCGGGATTTGCCGCACTCGGTCTGCGCATCATGCTGGATGATGTGGAAATTGGCGCGATCAGTCGTCACATTTTCGAGGCGGCGGTGATCAAGTTCCTGACTGGTTTCGGCTATATCTTCTTCACTGCGATTGTGCTGATCCCCTTTTATGTGATGGTTCTGACCAGTCTGAAAAATCAGGCAGAGCTGATCCAGAACCCGCTCGATTTCTCGATTGATCTAGGCCAAGGCTGGGGCCTGTTCCGATCCTATGAAGAGCTGTTTACGCAGTTCAATTTCGGCACTTACCTAACAAACTCCTTCCTGATTTCGGTGCTTACAGTGATCATCACGCTGCTTTTTGCGGTTCCCGGTGCCTATGCCGTCGCACGGCTGCGGTTCAAGGGGCGCGCTGCGTTTTCGCGGTCTATCCTGTTGATTTACATGGTGCCGATGATCGTTCTGGCTTTGCCGATCTATATCGCTTTTTCCATGACAGGCCTGCGCAATTCGCTAGCGGGGATCATCATGATCTATCCAGTCACCACGATCCCAGTCGCGCTTTATATGTTGCAGGGTTACTTCCGCGGTCTTCCGGCAGAGGTAGAAGAGGCAGGTCTGATGGATGGTCTGTCACGCTTGCAGGTGATCTGGAAGATCACCTTGCCCCTGTCGCTGCCTGCTATGGCGTCGGTATCGCTCTATGTTTTCATGATCGCATGGAACGAATTTCTGCTGGCGTTCATGCTGCTGGACGACCCCAGCAAATTCACGCTGACGCGGGGCATTGCATCGCTCAACTCATCTGAAATTCCGCGACAGCATCTGATGGCCGGTTCGGTGATTGCGACCGTTCCGATCATGGCGCTGTTTCTGGGCTTGGAACGCTTTATGACGAAAGGGCTGACCGCCGGGTCGGTAAAGGGCTGATGACTGATCTTGACGCACAGGCGCGGGCCATTCTGCGCGGAAACGATAAGGGTGGCTATACGCTGCCCACACATGGGCTTTATCCTTATCAGTGGAACTGGGATTCCGTCTTTGCCGCTTGGGGTTTTGCAACGTTTGACAATTCCCGTGCCTGGGACGAACTGGATACACTGATGGCCAGCCAGTGGGATACCGGGATGGTTCCGCATATCATCTTTCACCAACCCGACCCTGGCTATTTTCCCGGACCCGACGTGTGGGGGACCGGTCAGTCGCCGGCGACCTCCGGCATCTCGCAACCGCCCGTGGCGGCCACGCTCGCCCGACTGATCTGGGACATGGACCCGCAGGCCGGGCGGGACCGGATCGCGGTCCTTTATCCAAAATTCGTCGCATGGCACCGGTGGTGGCACAAGGTGCGGTGCACCCATGGCCCAGTCGCCATTATCCACCCATGGGAAAGTGGGCGCGACAATTGCCCCGACTGGGATATCGGAATGGCGGGCGTCGATGGCACCCGTGTTGGCCCCTATACGCGCCGCGACACGGGCCATGTGAACCCCGACATGCGACCCACCAAGGAGGATTACGACCGCTATATTACTATGGTGGAATATGGCCGATCCGTTGATTGGGATCAGGACCGTATAGTAGCCGACGGGCCGTTCCTGATGGCTGATCCGGGGATCACGTTCATCCTTTTGCGCGCCCATGATGATCTGGCCGCGATAGGCCGAGCCCTTGGCCACGATGTCAGCGAGATCGAGGGCTGGGCGGGCGCATTGCGCGCCGCACTTCCGGCGCTTTGGAATGACAAACTCGGCGCCTATGACGCTAAGGATCTGCGCACGGACCGCTTTGCCGGTATTTTGGGGTCCGGCGCGTTTCTGGCCTATCTGGCAGATGCCGAAAACCCGGCATTGGATACCCAGTTGATGCGTGTCTGGAACGCCGTGACATACGGGATTCCGTCTGCTGATCCAGAATCGGTCAGTTTCAATCCGCGCAAGTACTGGCGCGGTCCAACATGGCCCGTTGTCAACGCGCTGCTGGCCCTTGGTTTCAAGGGCTCTGGCCGGACCGATCTGGCCGAGCGCTTACGGAGCGAGACCGAAACGCTGATCCGGCAGCATGGGTTTTATGAATATTTTGATCCGCTCGACGCGACACCCTGTGGCGGGGCCGATTTCAGTTGGACCGCGGCCATCTGGTTGACTTGGGCGCGGCATCACCCTGACACCGCTTTGAAGGGAGCTGCTTGATGGCGTCAATTGCATTGAAAGCTGTTGAAAAGTGGTTTGGCGCTGTTCAGGTCATCAAGGGCGTCGACCTTGAGGTCAATGAGGGTGAATTCATCATCTTTGTCGGCCCGTCGGGCTGCGGGAAATCCACTTTGTTGCGGATGATCGCGGGACTAGAGGAGACATCGCGCGGCCAGATCATGATCGGGGACCGGGACGCTACCGCCGAACCACCCAGTAAGCGCGGGCTTGCCATGGTGTTTCAATCCTACGCGCTTTACCCGCATATGTCGGTACGCGACAATGTCGGGTTTCCGCTGAAATCGGCAGGGCTACCTACGGACGAAATCAAGGAAAAAGTGGACGAGGCCGCACGGGTCCTGAAACTTGATGCCTATATGGACAGGCGCCCCAAGGACCTGTCTGGCGGTCAACGCCAGCGGGTGGCCATTGGCCGGTCTATTGTGCGCGACCCCACGGCGTTTCTGTTTGATGAACCCCTGTCAAACCTTGACGCCGCCTTGCGGGTCGAGATGCGCTATGAGATTGCCAAGCTGCATCAGGCGCTGAAATCGACGATGATCTATGTCACCCATGATCAGGTGGAGGCCATGACATTGGCCGACCGGATCGTGGTGCTGGATGCGGGCAAGATCGCGCAGGTTGGCACGCCGCGCGAGCTGTATGAACGGCCTGCAAACCTGTTCGTGGCCCAATTCATCGGATCGCCCCGGATGAATGTGATGCCTGCGGATCAGGTCAGTGGCACAGAAGTCCCTGCCGGTACGGTCCACCTTGGCATTCGCCCCGAACACATCAGTCTGATCCCTGACGGTGATGGCCATCTGCATGGTATTGTGGATGTGCTGGAATATCTGGGTGCGGATACATTTGTGGTGACCGATTGCGGAGCAGCGGGACAGATTACGGTGCGCATCATGGGAGATACAGATCTAAAACCCGGCAACCAAGTCAGCCTTCAATTCAGCGTTCCGCATATGCATTTCTTTGATGCCGAGGGGCTGCGCACCTGATCGCGAAATCAAATCTCTTGTAACGAATCCCTTCGTGTCATTTAGTTCCCGGCGGGGGACGAACTGATTGACAGATAAGACAATTATCGTTGTGGGGGCCGGGATTGTCGGCGTGTCGACGGCGCTGTGGCTGCAGCGCGACGGCTTTGATGTCACCCTTGTGGATCGCGAAGGACCGGCTGCGGGCACGTCCTATGGCAATGCCGGTATTCTTGCGGCGGGGTCGATTGTGCCGGTCAGTGTGCCGGGCCTTTGGCGCAAGGCGCCGGGGCTTTTGTTGGATCCCGACCAGCCGCTGTTTCTGAAATGGCGCTATCTGCCCCGCCTGCTACCGTTCTTGCGCCAGTATCTGGCGCAGGCCCGCAATGTCGATCACATCGCTGCCGCGCTGTTTACGCTGTTGCAAGATGCGGTCGATCAGCATCACGCGCTGGCGGGTGGCACGGATGCCGCCGCCTATCTGAGCGATGACGACTGGATTTACGGCTATCCTGATCGCGCCGCCTATGAGGCCGAAAGCTATGGCTGGGATATCCGCCGCAAACATGGTGTCCGGTTCGAGGAGATGACAGCGGATATGCTGGCCGCCCATGACCCCGCGCTGGCCGGACGGTTCGGGTTTGGTGTGCGTTTGTTGCAGCATGGTCGGATCAGCGATCCGGGTGCTTATATCACTGCACTTGCCGCCCGTTTCGCCGCTGAGGGCGGCACGATCCGGCAGGCCACCGTGACCGACATGATCCTGTCGGACGGGCAATGTTCCGGGCTTCAGACCGATCAGGGTGTGCTGCGTGCGGATCAATATGTGCTGACGCTGGGCGCGTGGTCCGGTCCGCTGGCGCGCAAGCTGGGGATTGCCGTGCCGCTGGAATCTGAACGGGGCTATCACATTGAGTTTGTGAACCCGTCGATCAGTTTCCGGAACACGATCATGGTAGCAGCGGGCAAGTTCGGCATGAACACGATGAATGGCAGATTGCGCTGTGCCGGTGTGGTGGAGTTCGGCGGGCTGGATGCCCCACCTTCTGCCGCGCCGTTTGCGTTGCTGCGCAGGCAAGTGGCAGCCTTGTTTCCTGACCTGACATATGATCGGGTGGACGAATGGATGGGGCACAGGCCCAGCACGGCAGACTCGCTGCCCGTGATCGGACGCGCGCCAAAGGCAGAGAATGTATTGCTGGGCTATGGCCATCAGCATGTTGGCCTGACGGGTGGCCCCAAGACGGGGCGTTGGCTGGCCGCGCTGGCTGCCGGGCGTCCCCCGAATACGAACCTTGGGGCCTATGCCCCCAATCGCACGACCCGGAAATAATCCGGGCATGACACACCAAAGGAGAGGACGAATAATGATGTTAAGAACATTGCTGGCGACGTCGGTCGCAACGCTTGCCCTGACGGGTACTGCATCGGCTGAAAACTGGGATATGCCGATGGCCTATCCGGCCAACAACTATCACACGGAAAACGCCCAGATGTTTGTGGACGCGGTCCGTGAGTGCACGAATGGAGAGCTGGATATCACTATCCATGCCGGTGGTTCGCTGTTCAAGGGTGACGAGATCAAACGCGCCGTGCAGGTGGGCGAGGCCCAGATTGGGGAGCGTCTGCTGTCGGCCCATGCGAACGAAAACGCGGTGTTTGGATATGATTCCGTGCCGTTTCTTGCCACATCGTTCGAGGCGTCCGATGCCCTGCGCGATGCTGCCCGCCCGACGTTGAACGCGCTGTTGAACGAACAGAATATGACCCTGCTTTATTCCGTGCCATGGCCACCGCAGGGCCTGTATTTTGCGCAAGAGGTCAATAACCTGGCTGATGCTGCAGGTCTGAAGTTCCGGGCTTACAATGCCGCGACGGCCCGTGTGGCCGAACTGGCTGGCATGGTGCCGACCCAGATCGAGGCGGCGGAGTTGAAGCAGGCGCTGGCCACGGGAGTTGTGCAGGCGTTTATCTCCTCCGGCTCGACCGGCGTTGACGAAAAGGTTTGGGAGGACCTGACCAATTTCTACGATGCCAAGGCATGGCTGCCCCGCAATTCGATCTTTGTGAACAATGATGCGTTCAATGCGCTTCCTGCCGCATCGCAGGAATGCCTGATGACCCATGCTGCCGAGGCTGAGGCGCGCGGGTCTGCCAAGGCGGCAGAACTGGCTGGCGGGTTCTTGGCAACGCTGGCTGACAACGGGTTGACGGTGTCGGAGCCGGGCGAGGAACTAGCCAATGATCTGGCTGAAATCGGCGTGACCATGACGGCCGAATGGCTGGAACAGGCAGGCGAGGCGGGCAACTCCATCGTCGACGCCTATTCGAACTAGGTTGACAGTTGGCCCCTGCTGATGCGGGGGCCTCTTCTTCATTTCATAGACGACAAGAAGGAGCCAGCCGTGCGCAGCCTGCTGGACGGACTTTATAAAACCTCTGGCATGGCTGCGGCGATTGCCCTGATCGCCATTCTGGCCCTTGTGACGGCCCAAATGGTTGCCCGTTGGGCCGGGCAGATTTTCCCGGGTGGCGCGCAATATGCAGGCTATGCGATGGCGGCAACATCGTTTCTGGCGATGGCCTATACCTTCAATCATAATGCCCATATCCGCGTCGCGCTGTTCGTGTCCAAATCCGGGCGCTATCGCCGTGCGGTTGAGATCTGGTGCTATACACTGGCCAGCCTGTCGGCCCTGTTTCTGGCATGGTACGCGGTCAAGGCGACCCTGCTGTCGGCCCGGATCAACGATATTTCGCAAGGGCAGGACGCGACACCACTATGGATTCCCCAGACATTCATGGCGATTGGGGCAGTTATCTTTGCCATTGCTGTTGTCGATAATCTGCTGCGCCTGGTTTTGACTAATTATCAGGGCGTAGACGCGCATGAGGACCCGATTGACTGGGCCGCCGCCTTGCTGGGGTCCCGCACCAGCCGCGCGATCATGGTAGGGGTCGTCCTGCTGGTGGTCTATGCCGGGGTGCAGGCGATGACTGGGTTTGACCGCGATGCGGTTGCGCTGAAGATCGGGATTTTCCTGTTCGTGATGTTCTTTCTGCTGGGCACCGGGATCTGGGTCGGGTTGGCCCTGATGGGTGTCGCCTATATCGGGATGGTCGGGTTCACAACGCGCAATCCCGGCAATGCGATGATCATCACCGTCTGGACCAGTGCGAGCAGTTGGACACTGACCGCCCTGCCCTTGTTTATCTGGATGGGCGAGGTGCTGTACCGGACCCGCCTGTCAGAGGATATGTTCAAAGGGCTGGCCCCGTGGCTGGCGCGTATTCCGGGCGGGTTGCTGCATACAAATGTCGTCGGCTGCACGGTGTTTGCCGCTGTGTCCGGATCGTCGGCGGCGACCCTGACGACAGTAGGCAAAATGTCGATCCCGGAATTGCAGAAACGCGGCTATCCGGAGTTCATGACGGTGGGCACGCTGGCAGGGGCGGCGACGCTGGGCCTGATGATACCCCCATCGCTGACGCTGATCGTCTATGGTGTGACGGTCAAGGAAAGCATCACCAAGCTGTTCATGGCGGGCGTGCTGCCGGGGCTGGTGCTGGCAGCGATGTTCATGGCCTATATCGTGGCGTGGTACTATCTGCGTCCGGGTGAACGGCCCGAACCGGAACCGCGTATTGGCTTTGCCGCGGCGTTGAAGAATTCGACATTGCTGATCCCGGTGATTGCGCTGGTCGTTGTTGTGATCGGGTCGATGTATACCGGCTATGCCACCCCGACCGAGGCGGCGGCGTTTGGTGTGATCGGCGCGCTGATCCTCGCCGCGCTGCAAGGGTCGCTGAACTGGGATACGTTTATGGACAGCCTGCTGGGCGCCACGCGCACCAGTGCGATGATCGCGTTGATCCTGATGGGAGCTGCGTTTTTGTCGCTGTCCATGGGGTTCACCGGATTGCCGCGCGCGCTGGCCGCCTGGATTGCCACGTTCAATCTGTCACCGGTGGCCCTGATCGCCGCCCTGACCGTGTTCTACATCATCATCGGTATGTTTCTGGACGGGATATCGGCGGTCGTCCTGACCATGGCAATTATCGAGCCGATGATACGGGCTGCGGGCATCGACCTGATCTGGTTCGGCATCTTTATCGTCGTGGTGGTCGAAATGGCCCAGATCACCCCGCCCATCGGATTCAACCTGTTTGTCCTGCAATCCATGACCAAACACGACATCACCTATATCGCCAAGGCAGCTTTGCCGATGTTCGGGATCATGGTGCTGATGGTGGGCGTTCTGGTGGTGTTTCCGGGTCTGGCCACGTGGTTGCCAGAGCAGTTGTTGACCCGATGACCGGGTTCATCGGGGTGCTGATGTTGGACACCGCGTTCGAGCGGGTGATGTGGGATGCAGGTAATCCCGACAGTTACCACCGCCCTGCCCGGCTGCGCTTTGTGGAGAATGCGGGCAGCGCTGAGATTGTGCGCGATGGGTTGCCTAGTCCGGACCTGGTCGACGCGTTCTGTCTGGCCGCGCAGGAGCTGGAGGCGGCGGGTGCTGTCGCCATCACCTCAACCTGCGGGTTTCTGATCAGCGGGCAGGACAGGATTGCGGCGGCGGTCACTGTCCCGGTGATGGTGTCCGCCCTGTCGCTGTTCCCGCTGATCCGTGCTGCCCATGGCAACAGGCCCGTGGGGATCTTGACCGCATCGCGCCAGCAACTTGGGCCAAAGGCATTGGGTGCCGCCGGGATCGTGCCGGATCAGGTCAGGATTGCCGGGATGGAAGATTGCCCGGCCTTTGCGCAGGCGATCCTTGTGCCAAAACCGGACCAGCCCGCCAGAATTGACCGGCAGGCGATTGCGAATGCTGTGGTGGCCCATGCCTTGATGCTATGCGATGAAACCCCCGATCTTGGGGCCATCCTGCTGGAATGCGGGAACCTGCCGCCCTATGCGGACGCCATCACGGCTGCCACAGGCAAGCGGGTTTATTCCATCCTTGATGCGGCACGGCTGATCGCGCCCTAGGGTCAGGACCCCGGATTGACCCCGACCCGCCCATCAGCCAATTGTGGGACGAAGAGAAGGAAAACCAGCGATGATCATCGGCCATATCGGCGCACGTGCGGGCAGTAAGGGTGTGCCCAACAAGAACTTTCGGATGCTGCATGGCAAGCATCTGATCGACTGGTCGCTGGATCAGCTTTTTGCGACCGAACGGGTGGATCATGTGGTTGTGTCCACGGATTCAGAGCAGATGTATGAACATGCGATCAAGCGCGGTTGTCTTGATATCGGTCTGCGTCCTGCGGAACTGGCCACGGATACGGCGGCCAAGTGGCATGTCTGGCAGCACGCCCTGGGCGAGGTGGAAAAACAGACGGGCCCTGCGACTGCATTTCTGGACCTTGATTGCACGTCGCCGCTGCGCCTGCCTGAAGATATCGAGGCAGGGTTGGACCTGTTCGCGAGCGCCGCGCCGGATATGGTCATGTCCTGCTGTGAAAGCCGCAAGAACCCCTATTTCAACATGCTCGAAACCGATGAGAATGGTGCGCTGCATGTGTCAAAACCGTTGCCGCATGGGGTTGTCGCGCGGCAGCAGGCGCCGATGGTTTATGACCATGTGGGCCTGGTTTACGTGGTCAGGCCGGACTACCTGCGCAGCGCGCAAAGCCTGTTTGAAGGGCATGTCATTCCGCTGGTCGTGCCGAACGAACGGGGGCTGGATGTGGACAGCCCGTTCGACTGGGACGTGATTGAGTACCTTCTGGGCAAACAGATTGCCGAAGGTCCGCGCGATCCGGCCTAGCGCCAGCCTTGCCAGAACCACAGGGCGTTCTGCTTGGCTCTGAAGCTCTTGGTCAGTGCATCGGGATCGTATTCCGTCCTGATCCACTCATCAATCGCGATGGGTGATTGGGCGATGCGGGCGGCATAGACATCGAGGAAATGATCGAGGATGCCGGTTTCGCTGCGACGGATATGAATGTAGCGGAAACTCAGTTGCTTTTGGGCAACCTCCAGCGGCGTGCCTTCATAGAGCATCAGGTAGATCGCTGCAGCCAAACCAGTACGGTCAGCGCCCGATTTACAATGCATCAGAAACGGCCGTTCGATTGTCTCAAAAGCATCAAGCAGCCGGGTCAATTCATCAACCGTCGGCGCGCGCCGGGCGGCCATCTGGGTTGTCACCAGTTTCAGCCCCAACGCCTCGCAGCTTTCAACTTCGAACAGGTAATGCGGCTGCGTGGCCGGGCCGCGCAGATTGAGCACGGTCTTGATCCCCATCGCGGCATACCGTTCGAACCGTTTGTGATCGGGGTGGTTGGACCTGTAGGCGCCCGGCGCGAATTCTTCGAAATTGTGCCAGTTCTTGCGCAGGATCCCGTGATCCAGCCAGTTCACGTGCCATGTGGATTTCCGGCGCTCTGCCGGGTTCGTGATGTCATGGCCGAAGGAATTGCGCCAGGCGCGTTCCTTTTCTTCCAGAACTTGAAGCACTCTTCGGATCATCGCGGCCTGACCATACACGTTTCCCTGTCACTTGGCCCATCGTGCTCCTTATTGCAATGGTACGGGGCCAATTGCTCCGCCGCGTCAAACCACATAGATATCCATCAACACTGGATGCAGGAGTAGCAGGATGAAGATCGCAGGACGCGAGATCGGGCCGACACACCCCCCGCTGGTTATTGCCGAGATCGGGATCAACCATGGCGGTGATCTGAATGTGGCCAAGGAGATGGTGCGTCTGGCCGCCGGCGCAGGCTGTGAAATGATCAAGCATCAGACCCACATCATCGAAGACGAGATGACCGAAGAGGCCAAATCGATCTTTCCGCCCAATGCCGATGTGTCGATCTGGGATGTGATGGCCGCCTGTGCGCTGTCGCTGGAGGATGAGGCAGAGCTGAAGCGGTACACCGAAGGCCTTGGCATGATCTGGATATCGACCCCGTTTTCGCGGGCGGCGGCCGATTTTCTGAATGACCTGGACGTGCCTGCCTTCAAGATCGGATCGGGCGAGGCTGATAACCTGCCCTTGATCCGCCATATCGCACGGATGGGCAAACCGGTAATCATGTCGACGGGGATGCAGAGTATCGAGACGATCCGGGCGTCAGTCGATATTCTGGATCAGGCGGGGATTGATTATGCATTGCTGGAATGTACCAACCTTTATCCGTCGCCGCCTGAAATTGTGTCGCTTCAGGGTGTGACTGACCTGAAGGCGGCGTTTCCAAACGCTGTGGTCGGGTTCTCGGACCATTCCATTGGGCCTGAAATGGCGCTGGCGTCGGTCGCACTGGGGGCAAGCATCCTCGAGCGGCACTATACCGATACCCGCTATCGCAAGGGTCCTGATATCATCAATTCCATGGACCCGTCAGAACTGCGCCACATCATCGACCGGTCGCGCGAAATTCACACGGCGCTGATGAACCCCAAGCAACGGACAACCGCCGAAGAAGATGTCTATCGCTTCGCCCGCGCGTCGGTTGTGGCTGACAAGGACTTGCCGGCGGGTCATGTCATTGGCGAAGCAGACATCTGGGCCCGCCGCCCTGGATCGGGCGAAATTGCGGGGTATGATTTTGACAAGGTGGTGGGGAAGACGCTGACGCGCGCTGTCACGCACAATACGCAGTTGAAGTGGGGCGATCTCGCGTGAGCTTTGACAAAAGAAAGCTGAAACGTGAGTTGAAGCGACCGGTCGATCAGCTTCGGGCCGCGCTGCTTTATCCGTTCGAGATTTACTGGAAATACGCCCACGATCGCGACTTCCACACCAATATCAGGATGACGAATGGAGAACAGCCCGTCGACCGGAAGGTGGCTATTTATCTGATTTATCAGCCAAAAAAGCTTGCCGAGTCCACCCTGGTCACCTGCAAACATCTACAACGACACGGATATGCGGTTCTTTTGGTGTCGAACACGGCGCTTTCCGAAGAATCCAAACAACGGCTCAAACCCGTGACATGGAAGATCATGGAAAGGCCGAATTTCGGGTATGATTTCGGGGGCTATCGTGACGGCGTGAGATTCATTCAGGACAGCGATCTGTCGCTGGATGCGATGGTAATTCTGAACGATAGCATGTGGTGGCCTGTATTTGAAAATGACACGACGCTGGCCCGCATGGAAAGATCTCAGCACGATCTAATGGGAATGATCATCCGGCCATTTGGCAAGCGGCGAAAGGCGATGTCTGAACGCCCCCAGCACCTGCAATCCTACTTCTATTGGTTCAATGCAAAGGCCATTTCATCAAAAGCGTTTCGAGATTTCTGGGATCATTATCTGCCGTCCAGTTTCAAGTATAATGCCATCCGTAGAGGTGAGTTGAAATTCACCGAGGCGATGAAATCCGGTGGACTGTCAATCGGAACGCTGATCCGTTTCGACGATTTTTTTGAAGCCCTACGTCAAAAGCCCAGCGATTATCTGAACAAGGTACTCGGTTATGCTGCCTACAAAAATGCAGCGCAAACGGCGCAGTCGCACGCATTGCAAACCGCGACGACAAAAGATGATGTGTGGCGTGAAAATGTGTTTGAGTTCATCAATCATGTCGAAGCCACAAGCGAGTTTCATATGTCTTTTCAGGTCAACTGCATGGATCTGCTTGGGCTTAATCACACCAAGCGCTCGTCGGGTGAACCAAAGGACTCGCCACACCATGTGGCCCGCGATCAGTTTCTTAAAGCGGTTGAAAATGCTGACCTTCCGGGTCCAATCCCGTTGGTCTTGGCCGAGATTGAAGAACGACACCGGATCGGTGCACAGGCCGTAGGGCGCTAAGCGATGCGCGAGCGCCTTGATACTATTCCGATCTACCTGATTAACCTCGAACGTTCCGAGAAGCGCCGTGCCACGATGCAAAACCGCCTTGATGCCTTGGGTCTTCAGCACCACTGGTTCAGGGCACGCGATGGGCGGACGGATTGGGAGCAACTTGCTGGCTCCGTCGATATTCCGGCCTTTGAACGCAATACCGGTCGCAAGGTCATGAAAGCCGAAATCGGGACATACCATTCGCATTTGGGCGTCTGGCAAGCCTTCCTGAAAACGGACCAGGATGTGGCATTGATATTGGAAGACGATGTGGTTTTTCATAATGACTTTGTTGATGCGGTGAACGCTGCACTTGCGCAAAAGGACCGCTGGGACTTTCTCAAACTCAACAAGATAAGGGCGCAGTATCCCACACAACGCGGAGAGATCGGCTCTTACACGCTGAACGCCTATGTCGGGTCAGCAACTGGCCTTGGGGCTTATCTCATCACGCGTGCGTTGGCCGAACGTCTGCTTCCCCGGATGCTTCCGATCACCCGCCCCATCGACCACGAGCTTGATCGCATTTTTGTTCACCGGTTCCGGCACTACGGGTTGGAGCCATTTCCCAGCCATGTCGATGACGGCAATGAAAGCACGATTACAGGGACCGGGTTTTCCGAAGTTAGCAAATTCCCGAAATGGAAGCGATTGCCCAACTACCTGCTGCGTTTGCGCAATCTGGTTGGTAAGTGGTGGTATCTTCGACGGCACTGAGCGTCGCTGCGCGTTGCACCGTGGCCCGATTGCCATTAACCCGGATGAAACAAACAAGGACAGGGTGTCGTGGCGATTTCCCGCAAACTTCTTTTCGTGACAGGAACCCGCGCTGATTTCGGGAAGCTGGAGCCGCTTGCCATCGCGGCGCGTGATGCGGGGTTCGCGGTCAGTTTCTTTGTCACCGGCATGCATATGCTGGACCGGTACGGACTGACCAAGCTGGAGGTGCATCGCACCAGCGGCGTGCAGGTGCATGAGTTTCTCAACCAGCGCGAGGGTGATCCGCAGGATATGATCCTGGCCAAGACCGTCATGGGGTTTTCGGATTTCGTGCAGGAACATGCCCCTGATCTGGTCATCATCCATGGCGACCGGGTCGAGGCGCTGGCCTGTGCTCTTGTCTGCGCCACCAACTATGTCCGCTGCGCCCATATCGAAGGGGGTGAAGTGTCGGGCACGATTGATGAGATTTACCGCCATTGTAACAGCAAACTGGCGACCTACCATTTTGTATCGTCCGAGGATGCGGCCCGCAGAGTGATGTCGCTGGGCGAAGCGGCGAGCCATATTCATGCAATCGGATCGCCAGAACTGGATTTTCATGCCGGTCCGACCGGTGTTTCGCTGGCAGAGGTCAAGGAACGCTATGCGATCCCGTTTGATGATTACGGGATCTGCGTGTTCCACCCGGTCACCTCCGAGGCGACGACGATGGGTGCGCAGGCAAAGGCCTTGTTCGATGCGTTGGATGTGTCGGGCCGCCGTTTTGTGCTGATCGCCCCCAATAATGATCCGGGGTCTGCTGCGATTTTTGATCGGATCGCCCAGCTTCCGGCGGACCGGTTTCGGGTTCTGCCCTCTATGCGGTTTGCGCATTTTTCGGAACTGATGAAGAACGCATCCGCCATGATCGGCAACTCGTCGGCGGGCGTGCGCGAGGCCCCGTTCATCGGGATTCCATCGCTTGATATCGGGACCCGCCAGACGAACAGGGCAAAGGCCCCGTCAGTCTTCTTTGCCGATGCGGGAGAGACGCAGAAGATCAGTGATTTCCTGACCAGCGAATGGGGTAAATCCTATCCGCGCCATGATGCTTTTGGCGGGGGCAGTGCCGCGGAACGGTTCGCGAGCATCCTGCAATCCGAGGCGTTCTGGAACGCGCCGATGCAGAAAACCTTTCACGATGCCGCAGGCTGAGATGCAGCGTGGCTGGTTGTTGCGGGCTTATCTGCTGGCAAGCCATGGCTTTTCGCTGATCGCTCCTCGGCTGCTGCGCAAACGCCTGGCGCGCGGGAAGGAGGACCCGGCGCGCTGGCCCGAAAAGCTGGGACAGGGGCTGGCGCGGCATCCGGGCCATCCGCTGATCTGGCTGCACGCGGTGGGTCTGGGTGAGGTGTTGTCGCTGCGCGGTCTAATTGCCCGTCTGGCGGACAAACATGAAACGGCGTGGTTTCTGGTGACCTCGACCACAGCCGCATCGGCGCAGGTCTTCGCCAGAAACCTGCCGCCCCGCACGATCCACCAGTTTCTGCCGATTGACGCACCGGGTTATCGCCGCCGTTTTCTGGATCATTTTCGCCCTGATCTGGTGGTGTGGGCCGAACAGGATATCTGGCCGGGTTTTGTCAGCGATCTGGCCGCACGCGGTGTCCCGCAGGCCATTGTCGCGGCCCGGATGAATGCGGCTTCGTTCAGGTCGCATCGGCGGGCTGCATCGCTGTACGGGGATGTCTATCGGGCCATGGACATGATCACCGCGCAGGATGCCCGGACGGCGGAGCATCTGACGGCGCTGGCCAGTCCTGCCACCGTGGCGGTCACCGGGTCGCTGAAGCCTGCGGCACCGCCGCTGGAATGCGATGCAGATGAATTGGCGGCGCTGACATCCGCGCTGGCGGGCCGGACCGTCTGGGCGGTCGCCCCGTCGCATCCCGCAGATGAAGCGATCGCCATCTCGGCGCATGAGAGCCTCTGCAAATCCGACCCCGATGCGCTGCTGATCATTGCGCCACGCTATCCTGGCAGGCGGGATGACATCGCGAAGGGATGTGATCCGGCGGTGACGTTCCGCTCTGACGGGGGTGTGCCTGCGCAGGGCGATGCGGTTTGGGTGTGTGATACGTTTGGCGATCTGGGGCTGGTCTATCGGTTGTGCAAGCTGGTGCTGATTGGCGGGACGTTCAGCGCGATTGAAGGGCATAACCCGTGGGAGGCAGCAATTCTTGGTGTCGCCATTGCTCACGGGCCGCGTGTGGCCAATTTTGCAGATGATTTTGCCGCTCTGGACAAAGCCGAAGCGGCTGCGGAAATCAGTGATGCGGACGATTTATTGACCCTGCTGCAATCCGACAGGATTGAAGAAATGACGCAAAGCGCCAAAACTGTGATCGCGCAGGCGAGTCGTCAAACGGACCAACTGGCCGACGATCTGCTGCAGTTGCTGGAGAACAGTGATGGCTGACCGGTTTCCGACCCCGAAGCTGCGCATCGCCTTGGTAGTCTATGGCATCCTGTGGTGGATACTGTTGCCAGTGATCCTGATCTATCTTTGGAAACGCGGACGAAAGGACCCGCTTTACAGCCAGCATATTGCCGAACGCTTTGGTCGTTATCCGGACCCACGACCGGGTGCCATATGGGTTCATGCGGTGTCACTGGGTGAAATGCGGTCCGCCACCCCGCTGATCCGGGCGCTGCTGGCCCGGGGCGAACGTGTTGTGACGACCCATTTCACCCCCGCCGGGCGGCGCGAGGCGGAGCGCGAGTTTGCCAGCGAAATAGCCGAGGGGTCGGTGCGCATCGTCTGGGTGCCGTTGGAATACGGCTTTGCCTATCGCCGGTTTTTGGCCCGCTTTGCCCCGAAATACGGTCTGGTGATGGAGATCGAGATCTGGCCGCGCATGATCATGGCCTGCCGCGCCACTGGCGTGCCGCTGTTCATGTGCAATGCGCAATATCCGCTGAAGAGCTACAACAAGGACAAGGGCGGTCTGCGCGCCGCACTGCTGGCCGGTTTTGCGGGTGGTTTCGTGAAATCGCAGACGCAGAAAAACCGGTTCGCTGCCGCTGGCATGTCGAACATCCATATTACAGGTGAGTTGCGGTTTGATCAGCCGATCCCGCAGGCGCATCTGGATGCTGCGACGCGTATTCATGCGGACCTGACCAAGGGGCGGCGGGCCGTTACCCTGACCAGCGTCGTTGAGGGCGAGGACCAGATCTATATTGATATGATCCGGCAGAGCCCCGATGCCTGTTTCATCTATGTCCCCCGCGCCCCGGAACGGTTTGACGAGGTGGCGAGGATGCTGCGCGATGCGGGTATCCGCTTTGCCCGCAGGTCAGAGATTCTGGGTGCCGATCTGTCACCTGCCGATCCGCTGCCTGATGTTGATGTCTTGCTGGGCGACAGTATGGGCGAGATGTATTTCTATCTGGGCCTGTGCGACCGGGCGATTGTCGGTGGCGGTTTTGTCACCAAAGGTGCGCATAATGTGATCGAGCCGCTGGCGCTGAAAAAGCCTGTGATCGTCGGCCCGCATATCTGGACCATTGAATATCCGGCGACGGAGGCGATTGCGGCGGGGGTCTGCCAGCATGTGCAGACACCGGCGGAATTGCATCAGGCCGTCAACGACCCGGTTCCGGTCACCGAAGATCAGATCACGGCGTTTTATGATGATCATGCGGGCGGGGTCGCGCGTACGCTGAAAGCCATCGCGCAGGCGTTGCCGCGTTAGCCGCCGATATCTTCCGGCCCGACGGCTGTTGCCTTGATGATCGCGAAGATTTGCTGGCCCTCGGCCAATTCCATCAGTTTGGCGCTTCTGCGGGTCACGCGGGCCAGCAACTGGTCATTGCCCGCCCGAAGGCCGACTGCCACGCCCGGCCCGCGCCCCTGTTCGATGGCCGTGATCGTCACGGGCAGCACGTTCAGTGCGCTGATGCCTTTCGGGGCCTCCCGCGCGAGGATCACGTCCTGCGCGGGGATGCGCAGCCGCACCTTTTGGCCCAGCCGCCCCAGATTGCCGGGCAGGACGATGCGCCCGCCGGAAAAGGCGACCTCGGTCAGGCCGTCATCCAGCAGCCGCCCGGCCACCTTGGCGATGATGACCGAACCGGCGTCGCGAACGCCCAGCAGTGGCACGGCGTCGGGCCGCGCCAGAACATCGCCTGCCGGGCCGGATGCGACGACAGTTCCGCCCTCAAGCACGACAAGGGTGCTGGCAAGGCGCGCGACCTCTGACATGTCGTGGCTGACATAGAGGATCGGTATCTGCACCTCGTCCCGCAGCCGTTCGATATAGGGCAGGATTTCGGCCTTGCGTGGTGCGTCGAGTGCGGCAAGCGGTTCGTCCATCAGCAGGATCTGCGGATCAGACATCAGGGCGCGACCCAGCGCCACCCGCTGGCGTTCACCGCCCGACAGACCCGCCGGGCGCCGTTGCAACAGATCACCCAGCCCCAGCACCTCGATCACGCGGGCCGCGTCGTGGTCGCCACCATAGGTCAGATTGCGTTGTACGTTCATGTGGGGAAACAGCCGCGCATCCTGGAAGACATAGCCGACACGGCGCTTTTGCGGGGCCAGGTTTTGCCGGGTCTGGCTGTCGAACAGGACGTCATCGCCAACGGCGATTCGCCCTGCATCGGGCCGCAACAGGCCCGCCACGGCGTTGACCAAAGATGTCTTGCCCGACCCTGACCGCCCGAATATCGCGGTCACGCCTGCGGGTGCTGTGACATCCACATCAAGGGTGAAATCGCCCAACCGCTTTGTGATCCTCACTTGCAGCATCAGCGCCCCACCTGCCGGGCCATGCGCCGCGCCAGCCATTCGGATATCAGCAGCGCGCCCATGGCCAGAACGACTGAGACGATGACGAGACCGACCACGGCCGGTTCACCGCCTGGCACCTGCAGCAGCCCGTAGATGGCCGATGGAATTGTTTGCGTTTGACCGGGGATCGCGGCGACAAAGGTGATCGTCGCGCCAAACTCGCCCAGCGCCTTGGCAAAACCGAGGATGGCGCTGGCCAGAACACCCGGCAGGATCAGGGGCAAGGTGACCGTGCTGAAAATCCGCCAGCGTGAGGCACCGAGGGTTGATGCAGCTTCTTCCAGCCCTTGATCGACAGCCTCGATCGCGAGCCGGATCGCGCGGACCATCAGGGGGAAGGCCATGATCGCGGCGGCGAGCGCGGCCCCGGTCCAGCGGAAGGCAAGCGTGATCCCGAATGTATCATTGAGAAACTCGCCAATCGGGCCGGTCTGACCGAACAGGACCAACAGCAGATAGCCGGTCACCACGGGGGGCAATACGAGCGGCATATGGACCAGCCCGTTC
This sequence comes from uncultured Paracoccaceae bacterium, assembly GCA_947488175.1. Taxonomy (GTDB): domain Bacteria; phylum Pseudomonadota; class Alphaproteobacteria; order Rhodobacterales; family Rhodobacteraceae; genus Yoonia. The sequence continues at coordinate 342,239 of CANKYO010000002.1, read as the reverse complement.
AGTAATTGCCGACCCGGAAACTGCTTGCGCGCGAGCAAATAGGCCACGGCAACCGCCACGGGTAGCGCGCAGATCGTGGCGACCACGGCCACCCGCAGGGACAGCCAGATCGCGGTCCATTCGGCTGGGCCGAGGCTTTCCATCATTGCGTCAGGTCCTGTGGCGGCAGAAATCCCGCGGCGGCAAATTGGGCGCGCCCGGCGGGCGAGGACATATGGGCCAGAAACGCGCCTGCCTCTGCCTTGTCCGATGTCACGGCCCCGAGGTAGCGGATGGGCGGATGGCTGTCGGCGGGAAAGGTCGCCACGATGCGGACCGCTTCGCTAACCCTAGCGTCGGTGGCGTAGACGATGCCCAGCGGCGTCTGCCCGCGGATCACCAGCGTCAGGGCGGCGCGGACATTATCGACTTCGGCCAGCCTGTCTGCGAAGGCAGGCCAGAGGTTGAGCGAGGTCAGGGCAGCCTTGGCGTAGATGCCCGCGGGGACCGCGTTTGTCAGGCCAACGGCGATGCGGGCGTTGCCTAACGCATTGTCGATGCCGTCCTCGGTCAAGGAAACGTCAGGCGCGTCATCTGTCCCAATCAGCACAAGACGATTGCTTGCCAGATCGACAATCCCGTCAGCCTTGATCCGCCCGGAGGTCACAAGTGCCTGCATCCATTCATCATTGGCCAGCACAACGACATCCGCCGGTGCACCCAACGTTAGTTGACGTGCCAGCGTGCCGCTGCCGCCGTAGGACAGAGTGACGTCACCGAAATCTGCGGCCATCGCATCCAGTGGTTCTTTCAGGCTTGCGGCTGCAAAAACCACGACCTCCGCGTTGGTGGCGGGTGCTGATATCAGCAAGTAAACAAAAGTGAAAATGCGCGCCTTCATGCGGCGACTATCCGGCGGTTAGGCGGGCATGGCAAGGGTCAGACCCATGCCCTTGCGCGTGCGATCAGGGCATCGGCGCGTTGCCGCACATCCGCATCAATCAGCCCGTTATGTGGGACATCGCGCAAGGTCGTGATCCAGTGCGGCTGCGGCTGGCGCGCCCGCTTCGGGCCATCCCAACGCAAGGCGCGCAACACGTCCTGTGCAGCGTCTGGCAGTGTGTCGGGGATCTCTGCTCCGGTCAGGGTGGCCCAAACACCGGTCCAGAGCCTGCCGACAGACCAAGGGTTATAGCCACCGCCACCCAGCACCAGATAGCGCGAGGTGAGCGTGCCCAGCGCCGCGACAATCGCCCAATGGGCGTTGTTGGACAGGGTCAGGCGCGATTGTGGATCTTCGGCCACCGCATCGGCCCCGCATTGCAGGACGATGGCGTCGGGTCGAAAGCCCGCGACCAGCGGCAGGATCACCTGATCACGGATCAGCGCCATATCATCATCGTGCAGGCCCGGCGGGACCGGCAGGTTATAAACTTGGCCCGCCCCCCGATCCGTCAATGCGCCGGTGCGCGGCCACCGGTTCTGCTCATGCACGGAAATCAGCAGCGTGTCGGGATCATCCGCAAAGGCATGTTCCACCCCGTCCGGGTGATGGGCATCGATATCGACATAGGCGATGCGGCGCGCGCCATTGCGGCGCAAGGACTGAATCGCAAGCACCGGATCGTTCAGGTAACAAAACCCGTTGGCCCGGTCGGGCAACCCGTGATGGGTGCCGCCCGCCGGGGTATAGATGACACCGCCCTTGGCGAGCAGTTCACCGGCCAGCATGGCCGCACCGGCAGAGGTGGCGGGACGGCGATACATCTCTGCAAAGATGGGGTTGGATGGTGTGCCGAGTCCGTGCCTTTCGCGGACATGATCGGTCACGGCTTGCGCGTCTTCAGCGGCCTGCAAGGCGGCGACATATTCCGGCGTGTGAAACCCATGCAGCGCGGCGGGCTTGGCGCGGGGGCTGTTGATGAACTGCCCAGGTGGCAACCAGTTCATGGCGCGGGCCAGATCCATGACCGTCGACACACGTGGGACACGCAATGGATGCCACGCGCCATAGCTCGAATGGCGGTAGATCTCGGACCCGATAAATCGCGGCAAGGGGGTTGCCGGGCCTCGTGACGCGTGAATAACTGCAGACATGTCAGGGATGTAACCCAATTTACGATCGGAACCATGGCGAAATCACCTGCACAACAACTTCCCCTTAGATTTCGGACCGGGCGGAAAACCGATGTGCGGGCGCAGTTTGCGGCACTTTGCTGGCGGATCAAGAATGATCAGTTGCAGATCTGCCTTGTGACCAGCCGCAACAGCCAGCGCTGGATCCTGCCGAAAGGCTGGCCGATGCACAAACAGACTCCAGCCCTAGCCGCCGCCACCGAAGCGATGGAGGAGGCTGGCGTCAGCGGTGATGCCATTGATCACTGCGTCGGGGTCTATACCTACAGCAAGCCGCTCAAGGTTGACGGGGCGCCGATTGTCGTGATGGTTTATCCGGTGCATGTCCTTCATGTTCACAGCAAGTGGCCGGAAAAACACCAGCGGCGGCGCAAGTGGTTCAGCGCGAAAAAGGCGGCAAAAAAGCTGTCGGAACCCCAGCTGAAACACATCGTCGCCACCTTTGCCCCGCATAAGTTGCGTAAGTAGGCAAAACTTGCATGGGTCGCGAAAACCCCTATTTAACGGTCCAGATGTACAGGTACTAAGGCCATGATCCGTTTTCACCTCAAATGCAACCAGAACCACGCCTTTGAAAGCTGGTTTCAGTCCGGCGACGCGTTCGACAAGCTGGTGGCGGCAGGTATGATCAATTGCACCTCCTGCGGATCGACGGCGGTGACGAAATCCGTCATGGCACCGTCGGTCAGCACATCGTCGGACATCACGGTGCCCAAAAAAGCTGAGACCGCATTGGCCGAGCTTCGCAAGCAGGTCGAGGCGAATTCCGACTATGTCGGCACCTCTTTTGCGAAAGAGGCGCGCGATATGCATGATGGTATCGTGCCGGAACGTCCCATCTATGGTGAGGCCAAGCTGGACGATGCCAAGAAACTGGTTGATGACGGTATTCCCGTCATGCCACTGCCATTCGTGCCGCGCAAGAAAACGAACTGATCCCAGACAAGGGGAAGCATAGATGACGATCCTGATTACAGGGGCCAGTCGTGGCATCGGCAAGGCCCTGTTCGATGGTTATGCTGACGCGGGCGCAACTGTCATCGGCACGCACCGGCAGCCGGATGCAGGGGCAATGCGTGAACTGGATGTGGCCGACCCTGCGTCGCATGCCCGGCTGGCCGCATCGTTGGGTGACACCGCAATTGACCTTCTGATCTGCAATGCGGGGATCTATCCTGATAAGGGGCAATCGCTGGATAGCGGCTATCCTGCCGACATGTGGGCGCAGGGTTTTGCCACTAATGTGACCGGTGTCTTTATGAGCATCCAGCATCTGTTGCCGCATCTGCGTCGCGCGGGTAGCGCCAAAATCGCCATTATTTCCTCGCAGATGGCCTCGGACACGCACGCGCCGGGTGGCAGCTATATCTATCGCGCCAGCAAGGCGGCGGCGCTGAACCTTGGCCGGAACCTTGCGGCTGATCTGGCGCCGGAGGGTATTAGCGTTGGCATCTATCACCCCGGTTGGGTGCGCACGGATATGGGCGGTTCAGCCGCTGCGATCAGCACAGAGCAAAGCGCGTGCGGGTTGATGGACCGATTTGCCGCACTTGGCCCCGAAACGACTGGCTGTTTCGAAACCTGGGACGGTCAGCAGCACCCCTACTAACCGATTGCCCTTCGCCCCCGGCCTCTTTAAAGGGAACGCCGACCAAGTACCTCGTTTCCTTAGGAAGACTGATGCCGACGCTTGTGATGAAATTTGGGGGCACATCTGTTGCCAATCTCGACCGGATCGCACGCGCGGCAAAGCGTGTGGCCCTCGAAGTGGCCAATGGGTATGACGTGATCGTCATCGTCTCGGCCATGTCGGGCAAGACAAACGAGTTGGTGGGCTGGGTCGAGGAAACATCGCCCCTATATGACGCCCGCGAATACGATGCGATCGTGTCTTCGGGCGAAAACGTGACCGCCGGATTGATGGCGCTGCGGCTGCAGGAGATGGATATCCCGGCGCGGAGTTGGCAGGGCTGGCAGGTGCCGGTCATGACCACATCCGCCCATTCCAGCGCCCGGATCGAGGATATCCCGACGGACAATATCACCGCCAAATTCGGTGAAGGTATGAAGGTCGCCGTTGTCGCGGGCTTTCAGGGGATCAGCCCCGAAGGCCGGATCACAACGCTGGGGCGCGGTGGGTCTGATACGACGGCGGTGGCCTTTGCTGCCGCCTTTGGTGCCGAACGCTGTGATATCTACACTGATGTCGATGGTGTCTATACCACAGATCCGCGCATCACATCCAAAGCGCGCAAGCTGGACCGGATTGCGTTTGAGGAAATGCTGGAACTGGCGTCCCTTGGCGCAAAGGTCCTGCAGACTCGTTCGGTTGAACTGGCGATGCGCTACAAGGTGCGCCTGCGGGTGCTGTCATCATTCGAAGAACCATCGGACAGCGCTGGAACGCTTGTCTGCGATGAGGAGGAAATCATGGAATCCAACGTTGTCGCCGGTGTCGCCTATTCCCGTGATGAGGCCAAGATGACCCTGATCTCGGTCGCGGACCGGCCAGGCATTGCCGCCGCGATCTTTGGCCCGCTTTCAGATGCGGGGGTCAATGTGGACATGATCGTGCAGAATATCTCGGAAGAAGGGCGCACGGATATGACGTTTTCCTGCCCCACCGATCAGGTGCTGCGCGCTGAAAAAGCCATGCAGGAAGCGAAAGCAAGCGGCGAGATCAACTTTCACGATCTGGTCGCCGATGAAGGCGTCGCCAAGGTTTCCGTTGTGGGCATCGGCATGCGCAGCCATACGGGTGTTGCCGCCAAGATGTTCAAGGTACTCTCGGCTGAGGGTATCAACATCAAGGTGATTACAACCTCCGAGATAAAAATTTCCGTCCTGATTGACAGAAAATACATGGAACTTGCTGTGCAAGCCCTTCATGATGCTTTCGAATTGGAAAAGGCAGGCTAACCCGTCTCACAGGGTGGTCTGCTCAAAGGGGGCTTATGCCACATCGGTTGGAAACGGAAAGCCGCAAGCTGCTTGGCCGCTTGCGCGAGGCGTTGGCAGCGGACAACGAGGGTCAGGCGCGGCTTGATTCGGTTGTGAACCTGATCGCCAATTCGATGCAGACCGAGGTCTGTTCGATCTACCTGTTTCGCGATACCGAAACGCTGGAGCTGTGCGCCACCAAAGGATTGGAGCGCGAGGCGGTTCACCAGACACGGATGCGATTGGGCGAGGGTCTTGTCGGCCGCACAGCCAAAAGCCGCAGTGTGATCAACACTGCGGACGCCCCCGCCGAAAAAGGGTTCCGCTACATGCCGGAAACCGGCGAGGAACGGTTTTCGTCGTTCTGCGGCGTACCGATCCAGCGCCTTGGGGATGTGCTTGGCGTGCTGGTGGTCCAATCAAAGGCCGCGCGCAAGTTTACCCCTGATGAGGTCTATGCCCTCGAAATCGTCGCCATGGTCATCGCTGAAATGACCGAACTTGGCGCGTTTGTTGGTGAAGGGGCTGCCTTGTCCGCCCGTCACCAGCAGCCCGTGATGCTGCGTGGCTCTGTCGCGCAGGAAGGGGCCAGCGAGGGCAAGGTGTTCCTGCATGAACCCCGCGTCGTGGTCACAAACCCGATTTCGGACGATCCTGAAAAGGAGAATGACCGGCTTTATGCCGCGATTGAGGAACTACGCAAGGCGGTCGACAATATGCTGGTCGGGGCCCGGTCAGCGGATACGGATCAGATTCAGGTTCTTGAAGCGTATCGCATGTTTGCCAATTCAGACGGTTGGCTGCGCCGTATGAAGGCCGATGTCGAAAACGGCCTTTCGGCCGAAGCTGCGGTTGAAAAGGAACAGTCGCTGGCCCGCGCCCGGCTGTCGAAATCCGCTGACCCTTACATGCGCGAGCGCCTGCATGACCTTGATGACCTGTCCAACCGTCTGTTGCGAATACTCACCGGTCAGGGGGCCGACGCCAAGGCTGATATGCCCGACAACCCGATCCTTGTGGCCCGCAATATCGGCCCGGGCGAATTGCTGGAATACGGCAAAAAGCTTAAAGGCATCGTGCTTGAAGAAGGCTCTGTCGGGAGCCACGCGACCATCGTTGCCCGCGCCTGGGCCATCCCGCTGGTCATCAATGCCAAGGGGGTTGTCCGCGAGGCGCTGAACGGTGACCCGATCCTTGTGGACGGCGAACAGGGCATCGCCCATTTGCGACCTGACGATACCGTTCATGCTGCGTTTCGTGACAAACTGGCGATGCAGACCCGCGCGCAAGAACGCTATGCCTCGATCCGTGATCTGCCTGCGGAAACCAAATGCGGTAATGTCATATCGCTGCAGATGAATGCTGGCCTGATTGCAGATCTGCCGTCGCTGGCTGGGTCGGGTGCTGAAGGGGTTGGCCTGTTCCGCACAGAACTGCAATTCCTGATCCGCAACCAGATGCCCAAACGGGCCGAGCTTTCCGCGCTTTATTCGCGTGTCGTGAATGCCGCCGCGGGCAAGCGTGTGGCGTTCCGGACCCTGGATATCGGGTCCGACAAGGTCCTGCCCTATATGAAGCCCAATGACGAACCGAACCCGGCCATGGGCTGGCGTGCGATACGGGTGGGCCTCGACAAACCGGGTGTCTTGCGCATGCAATTGCAGGCCTTGCTGCGGGCCGCGAATGGCGGACCACTTGCTGTGATGTTCCCGTTCATTACCCAAATCCGGGAATTCCGCGATGCCAAGGCCGAGATGGACAAAGCCATCGCAAGGGAAAAAATTCTGGGGCACCCCCTGCCGTCCAGTCTGGAAGTGGGGGCCATGCTGGAAACGCCATCGCTGGCCTTTGCGCCCGATGCTTTCTTTGATGAGGTGGATTTCGTCTCGATCGGTGGCAATGACCTCAAACAGTTCTTCTTTGCTGCGGATCGTGAAAATGAACGGGTGCGCAAGCGTTATGACACGCTTGATGTCAGTTTCCTGTCTTTCATCGAGCGGGTGATCAAACGCTGCGAGGTCCACAACACGCCGCTTTCCTTCTGCGGCGAGGATGCCGGTCGCCCGGTCGAGGCACTGTGCTTTGCCGCGCTTGGCCTGCGCAGCCTGTCGATGCGTCCTGCCTCCATCGGGCCGGTGAAGCATCTGTTGCGCCGGGTCGATCTGTCAGAGGTCAAAGCCGTGATGGACGACGCCATTGCCAATGGCGATCAATCCGTGCGGCGGGCCGTGGCCGATTGGCTGGTCTATCAGGTCTGAGGCAGATCAGCGGCGGCCAGGACGCGGTGAAATTCGTCAATCACCGCTTTCTCATCATGATTGCGCACCATCTGGCGCAGGCCGAAATGCACATGGGCAATCGAGACATAGTAATCGAGAAAGGCGTAATTTGTGCCAGCACCCGCAGCGGCGCCCAGAACCGGCACCGTCTGAGTGGCGAGCTTTTGCGATAGCACTGCCGCGAATTTCGGGGCAACCTTGCTGATCAGCTTGTTCACTGCCACGCCCGAAAGGCTCAGCCGCGCGCCGACAAAAGACGTATCGACCCCGTCATCATCTGACCCGGGGCCACCGGCCCCAAAGACTGCCAGGCATTCCAAGCGCGTCTCTTCTGACAGTGGGTCTTCGCCGTATTCCGCAGCCACGCTTTGAACCGCGCGGAAAATCAGCGTTGTGGCCACGGGCAGTTCCGCAATCGCTGTGGGCAGGCCGCCAAAGCCGCCGACCGCACCTGACACAGTTCCCATGACCTTGTGCGCGCGGTCCGACGCGATCCTTTGGCCCATCCCATCGCGCGACTTCGCGGCCACGTCATAGCTTTGACGCAGGGCCTTGCGCGCCACTTCGTTCAATTGCAGCCGGACCTTTTGAGGCAGCAGTTTCAGGCCATCCTCGACCTGACCACCAACAAAGTTGACGGCCTGCATAAGGACGCCCTTGGCCTTGCGCTGCCTACGGGCAATTTCGGCAATCTGCTCGCGGGCCTCTGGTGACAGGGCGCGTGATGCTTCGGGTGTATCGTTTTTTTCGACAATAATATCAGGTTCGCTCATTTCCCTAAGATGGGGTCAGCCTGTCGAATTGCAATCATTGGACTTGCAAACCGGGCCGTGTACCCCGTCCCACGCCGCGTCTTTCAGTGCCAGACCCAGGACCCTGTCCGGGTTGGTGGGGGGTGGCATTTCGACACCGTCAAGCCGCTGAAACCCGAAACGCTGATAGTAGGGCGCGTCACCCACCAGCAACACGCGCGGCCAGCCCAGATCGCTGGCCGCTTCTATGACCTTATATATCAGCAAGGCCGCGACCCCTTCGCCTTGCCGCGTCGGGTGAACGGCGATGGGACCCAGCAGAATGGTCGCCTGATTGGCCACCTTCACAGGCCAACAGCGGACCACCCCGGCCAGCACATTGTCGGCATCACGCGCCGTCCAGCAAAGCTCGGCAATGGGCGGCACGTCCTCGCGCAGCCGATAGGATGACAATGCGGTCCGCCCCGGCGCAAAGCACAGGTCATAAAGCGCCTCGACCTCCCACCAGTCATCTGACGTTTCCCTGGCCAATTGGATGGATATTCGCTGCATTTATCTTTCGTCTGGCCAAGGGCTTGGCGCCACGCTACCCCTTGGCAAACCTGACGAAAAGGCTGCTTGATGTTTTACAAACCCGAAAATGGTCACGGATTGCCGCATAACCCGTTCAACGCCGTCGTCTCGCCCCGCCCGATTGGCTGGATTGCGACGCGCGGCGCAGACGGGCAGGACAATCTGGCCCCCTATTCATTCTTCAACGCGGTAGCCTACGTTCCCCCGCAGGTCATGTTTGCATCGACCAGTGCCAAGCCTGACAGGGGTGATACCAAGGATAGTGTGGCCAACATCCGCGATACGGGTGTGTTTGCGGTCAACATCGTCGAATACGCCGCCCGCGAGATCATGAACCAGACCTCAGGCCCGTGGGAGCGTGAGACGGATGAATTTGCGCTGGCCGGCGTCGAAAAGGCGGAGTGTGAAACGATCAACTGCCCGCGCGTCGCGAACACCCCCGCGACGCTGGAATGCAAGCTGACGCAGATCGTGCAGCTGCCAGGTGAGGCAAATTTTGCCGTGTTTGGTGAGGTCACAGGCGTGCATCTGCGCGATGATTGCATTGTCGATGGCAAGTTTGACGTGACGACCTACAATCCGCTCACCCGGCTTGGTTACCGCGACTATTCGGTCATCCGCGAAGTTTTCAGTCTAAACCGCCCCGATGACAGGCCCTAGTCACTGAACTGAAAATTCAGCCGTGCATCACCGCGATAATTGATGGGCCGGTCGGGGTTGCGGAATGGGCTGCCGCCGGGCGACGCCTCGTGCTGCAGGAAGCTGTTAAAGACGATTGCAATACTCATCAACACACCAGTACCCTGCATGCCGGTGCGTTCCATAGCTGGCTGGATACGATTGAGGATATGCCAAGCCGGGTTTGCCATGCGGTTGGTCAAGCGAAAACTGCGATGTGCTGAATCGTCCACCCACATCAAATTGCTACTGCGAAACGAAAACGACAGAATGATATCGCCGCCTGCATCGTCGTACAGGCATCGCGGAAATGGTGAAGCTGTTGAATATCGCTCATCGCGGTCAATGCGCGCTCGAGCCCGGATGTATTCACCTCGGCATCTGCGGCTGCAATTGCCGCGTGCGCCCGACTGGGTGCTGTCATGACGCTGGCCATATTTGCCATCTCGAAAACCTCGCCGACGCTGATACTTGTGAGCCGATACTCAAAACCACCGCTTCCCACGGCAAACAGACGAATAGGCATATAAAGATCCTTTTTACTAATGCCGCGATATTAGCAAAAAAACCGACAACGGTAAATCGACTGAGCTTTGTGCCCGCCTACGTCCCTATGACAAGTACAGTGGTATATGCGGCATAGGCGAGCACCATCATCAGGCCCATAGCACGTGATATCCGTCCAAAGGCCAGCATGATCGCAGCCGGGGCCAATGCCGCACCAACAAGCACCCAAAGGCTGAGCCCTTGCATATCTGCAGGCACGTCCAACGGATGCACCACAGCCGTGATCCCCAGAATGCCCAGCACGTTGAAGATGTTGGAACCGACGACGTTGCCAACGGCGATGTCTCCCTGCCCCTTGCGCGCCGCAATGACCGAGGTGACGAGTTCAGGCAACGACGTGCCGACAGCCACAACTGTCAGACCGATGACAGCGTTCGACACATTGAAGGCCGTCGCGATAGCACTCGCCCCATCGACCAGCAGCTTTGCCCCGATCAGCACACCGACAAGACCAGCAAGAAAGAAGCCAAAGCCATACCAGAGCGGCTTCTTCTCGGTCGGGATATCGGCGACCGGCTCCACCTGTCCCTGCCGCAGGGTCGTAAACAGATAGATCGCCAACAGGACCACGCAGACCAGCCCGGCGACCCGACCGACCTGCCCCATCAGCATCAGACCGGCGCACAAAGCGGTCACGCCAAGCATGATCCAGCCATCCCGGCCAATGACGGCACCGGCTACAACAGGGGCGATCACCGCAGAAAGACCCAGGATCAGCAGGATATTGGCGATATTGCTGCCCACCACATTGCCCAGCGCGATGCCGGGCAAACCATCAAAGGCAGCGATCAGGCTGGTCATCAATTCCGGCACCGAGGTCCCGAACCCAACCAGCGTCAGGCCAATCACCAACGGAGAAAGCCCGGCGCGTGTGGCCACGGCCACAGAGCCACGCACCAGCGCATCGCCACCAAGGACCAGGGCCGTCAGGCCGCCCAGAACGAAAAGGATATCAACCAGCATGGGTGATCCATCCGGGGCCAGAAACTGCAACGATCTGCCGCGCCGCTGGCCTGCCGGACGCGCACGGGATTTATGATGTCACAGAGACCGTTTCAAGGACTCAATGGCCCCCAATAATCCCGGTTTTTACGCTATAGTCCACGGCCAGCGCATAGTCCGGATCATCATCGCTATCGACCATCAAATGCCCGGCCTTCGACAAGAGCTGATGGCAGTCACGACTGAGGTGGCGCAACTGGATCACCTTGCCTGCGTCTTCGTATCGCTGGGCCACCGCCTCGATCGCTTGCAGGGCGGATTGGTCGGCGACACGGCTGGCCGCAAAGTCGACGATCACTACATCCGGATCGCTTTCCACATCAAAGATTTCCATGAACCCGTCGGCAGACCCAAAGAACAGCGGTCCCTGGATTTCATAAACTTGGGCACCCGCCTCTGTCCGGCTTTCGCGCTTGATGGCGTGGATGCGGGTTGCGTTGCTCCACGCATAGGCGAGGGCCGAGACGATCACACCAACGACCACCGCCGTTGCAAGGTCAGTCGCTACTGTCACGATGGTCACAAGGATCGTCAAGAATGCATCCGTGCGCGGCACCTTGCGCAATATACGTAGGGAGTTCCATGCAAATGTCCCGATCACCACCATGAACATCACACCCACAAGTGCGGCCAGCGGGATCTGACCGATCAACCCGCTTGCAAACAGAATGAAGGCCAAAAGAAACAGCGCCGCCGCAACGCCCGCCACACGGGTCCGCCCGCCGGATTTCACGTTGATCATCGACTGGCCGATCATGGCACAACCGCCCATGCCGCCAAAGAACCCGGTGACCGTATTGGCGGCGCCCTGGGCCAGGCATTCCTGGCTCGCCCCGCCACGCTTGCCTGTCATCTCACCCACAAGGTTCAGGGTCAGCAGGCTTTCGATCAGACCAATAGCGGCAAGGATCAGAGCATAGGGCAGAATGATCTCAAACGTGTCCCAATTCAGCGGGACCATGGGGACGTGGAAGGGGGGCAAGCCGCCCTCGATGCTCGCCAGATCAGCCACAAGTGGCGTATCCAGACCAAAGCCGATCACGACGGCGGCCACGATGCCGATCCCGGCAAGCGGGGCGGGGATGACATTGGTGATCTTGGGCATCACCCAGATGATCAGCATGGTCAGCCCGGTCAGCCCCAGCATCAGGTAAAGTGAGATGCCCGTCAGCCAATCGCCATTGGCCATCCCATGCCCGCCGCCGCCATGGGCCGTGCCGGGCACCTGAAACTGGCCCAGTTGGGCCAAGAAAATCACAATCGCCAGACCGTTCACAAAGCCCAGCATCACCGGATGCGGCACCAGCCGGATAAACTTCCCCCAGCGCATGATGCCCACAAAAATCTGGATCAGTCCCATCAGGACAACGGTCGCGAACAGGTATTCAACCCCATGCTGGGCGACGAGGCTGACCATGACCACCGCCAGCGCACCTGTGGCCCCCGAAATCATCCCCGGACGACCACCAAACAGCGCGGTGATCAGCCCTACGATAAAGGCGGCATAAAGTCCGACAAGCGGCTCCACCCCCGCGACAAAGGCAAAGGCCACGGCCTCTGGCACCAGCGCCAAGGCGACGGTCAGGCCGGACAGGATTTCCGTCTTCAACTGCGACGGCGTCAGCGGCGCGTCAGGGTCGCGAAGGGAAAGACTGTCGGCGAAACTCGCCAATAATGCGCGGGCCATAGAATGTCCTGTCGATAAAGGGGGTGTTGGCGCCGCCCTAAAGGACGCGAGGACCCTTGTCACCCCTGCAATCGGCCCCGTGACGCAGTGTTGCTGCATCGGCACGGCGCGCGGGGTTCACTTTTCATTCATTCCAATCCAGTGTCCTGCAGGCAGGTTAACACGAGGTAACCCATGAAAACCAAAATCGGAATCATCGGTGGCTCCGGCATTTACAATATGGATGGGCTGCAGGACGCCGAATGGGTCAGTCAAGACAGTCCATGGGGCCAGCCATCTGACAATACCCTGACGGGCGTTCTGGATGGTGTTCCCATGGCCTTCCTGCCCCGGCACGGGCGCGGGCATGTGCATTCACCGACGACGGTCCCCTACCGCGCCAATATCGACGCGATGAAGCGCCTTGGTGTCACTGATATCATCAGCGTCAGCGCCTGCGGATCGTTTCGCGAGGACATGGCGCCGGGTGATTTTGTCATCGTGGATCAGTTCATCGACCGGACCTTCGCCCGCGAAAAATCATTCTTCGGCACCGGCTGTGTGGCCCATGTCAGCGTGGCCCATCCGACCTGCGAACGGCTGTCAGACGCCTGCGAAACCGCTGGACGCGATGCTGGGATCAAGATCCACCGGGGCGGCACGTACCTGGCTATGGAAGGCCCCCAATTCTCATCCCAGGCCGAAAGCAAGCTCTACCACGAATGGGGCTGTCATGTGATCGGGATGACGAATATGCCTGAGGCAAAACTCGCCCGCGAAGCCGAGATTTGCTATGCCTCCATCGCGATGGTCACCGATTACGACAGTTGGCACCCCGATCATGGGGCTGTCGATGTCAGCGATGTGATCAAAATACTGCAGGGCAACGGGACCAGGGCGCAAGACCTCGTCAGCCGCCTGCCCGCACTTCTCGGGCCGGACCGCGCACCCTGCCCGCACGGGTGCGACCGCGCGCTGGAATACGCCCTGATGACCGCCCCCGACAAGCGGGACCCTGCCCTGACCGCAAAACTCGACGCCATCGCTGGCCGCGTTCTTTGAAAGAGTATCCATGAAAACTGTCCAGGACTACATTCGCACCATCCCCGATTTCCCGCATGAGGGGATCATGTTTCGTGATGTCACCACGTTGTTCGGCGACGCGCGCGGCTTTCGCATTGCCATTGATCAGCTGCTGCACCCCTACGCGGGCCAACCGATTGACAAGGTGGTCGGGCTGGAGGCACGTGGTTTCATCCTTGGGGGGGCCATCGCCCACCAGCTTTCGGTCGGCTTTGTACCGATCCGCAAAAAGGGCAAACTGCCCGGCAAAACGATCGAACAGGCCTACAAGCTGGAATACGGCGAGGCGATCATGGAGGTCCATGACGACGCCCTGCAAGCGGGCGAAAAGGTTCTGCTGGTCGATGATCTACTCGCCACCGGCGGCACGGCCGAGGCCGGGATCAAGCTGATCGAACGGATGGGGGCCGAAGTTGTCGGTTGCGCCTTCATCATCGACCTGCCTGATCTTGGCGGGCGTAAAAAGCTGGAAGCGTTGGACATGAATGTCCACGCACTGTGCGAATTTGAGGGCGACTGAGCCTCCGGCGGGAGTTATTGGGGAAGAAAGAAGTCAGGAGATGCGCGCGACCCCGTTGTCCGGTCCAGACTGACCTGGTTGAGGTCCGAACGCCGCGCGACTTCTCCCTTCACGGTCATCAACTCTCCAGCCTGTGCCGCATCAAGACCGTCCCAGAACAAGGTTAACATCTTCTTTCTTCCCCAATAACTCCCGCCGGAGGCATCTGTGCTTTCAACACCGCGCAACGGTTGTTCCTCGCACCAAAATGTCGTGCGCCGCAGGCGCTCATTTTGATCAAACTTGGCGCAGAACGGCACCGGGGTTCATGATGCCCAGCGGGTCCAACGCGTCCTTGATGGCGCGCAGCATGGATAGCTTAACGGGGTCGCCATAACGTTCCAGGTCATCCACCTTCAACCGTCCGATCCCGTGTTCTGCGCTTACCGATCCGTCCATGGCATGGACCAGATCATGTACCACTTCCTTCACGCGCGGGCGTTCTGCCTCGTAATCCGCGCGGGCCCGGCCAGCCTTGGGAAAGATGTTGTAATGCAGGTTGCCGTCGCCCAGATGGCCAAAGCAGTTGATGCGGAATGCCCCCACGTCGGCCAACGCCTGCTTGCCGCGTTCGATGAATGTCGGTACGGCGCTGAGCGGGACGGAGATATCGTGTGAACTGACCGACCCGATCCGACGGTTCGCCTCTGGAATGCTTTCGCGGATATGCCAGAACGCATCGCGCTGCGCATGGCTTTGCGCGATGACGCCATCTGTGACCAGATCAGCCTCAAAAGCCGCTTCGTAAAGCCCTTCCAGCGCCGCTTCGGGCGGCAGGCCGGCTGGCAGACCGACGTCGATCAAGACACACCATTCGGGGATATTGTTAAAGGGCTGTTTCACCTCTGGCCCCACTTCTGCCAGAAAATCAAAGCCTTGCCGATGCATGATCTCAAACGCCGAAACCCCGTCGCCGATCCGCTCACCCGCCAGGGCCAGCAGGTCCAGCGCAGCCGCAGGCGAAGGCACCGCCATCATCGCGGCCCCCACACCAACCGGGCGGGGGGCCAGTTTCAGCGCGGCCCCGGTGATGATGCCCAGCGTCCCTTCCGCCCCGATCATCAGGTTGCGCAGATCATAGCCGGTGTTGTCCTTGCGAAGCCGCGTCAGCCCGTGCCAGATCGTCCCATCAGGGCGCACGACCTCCAGCCCCAGACACTGTGCGCGGGCATTACCGTAGCGTAGCACATTCACTCCGCCCGCATTGGTGGACAACAGCCCGCCGATCCGTGCCGAGCCTTCAGACGCCAGCGACAGCGGGAACAGACGCCCCACATCCTCCGCTGCCTTTTGCACATCAGCCAGGATCACACCGGCGTCACAAACCAGAACGTTTTCAGATGGATAGATATCGCGGATGCGGTTCATCCGCTCCAGTGACAGCACAACCGGCGCAGGCCCATCCTGCAAAAGTTGACCGCCGACAAGCCCGGTGCCGCCGCTATAGGGGACGACGCCAATCCGGGCTTCGGCGCAGGCCTTGACGACCGCTGCGACCTCATCGGTCGATCCCGGCGCCACCACAAGTCCCTGCCCCACCCAGCGTCCGCGCGGTTCGGTCAGGTAGGGGGCGCTGTCGTCCTTGAAGGCGGCGGCGGGCAGCATCGCGCACAATTGCGCTTCAAAGGCTTCGGTGACGGGGTTGAGCATGTCATGGGTCCTTTCAGCCCATTACATGGGCCAAAAGGCAGGTCAGTCCAACCGGATTTTACTGCGACAGTGCCGCACCCTCGGCCAATGCGCCCAACTTCGCATAAGCGATGTCCGGATCGACCGCGCCGAAGCCGGCAAAAGTGCCAAAGCCGCAGTCGGAGCCAGCAATCACACGATCCGCGCCAACGATTTCCACAAATCTTCCAATACGTTGCGCGACCAGTTCCGGATGTTCGACGAAATTCGTGGTCGTGTCCACAACCCCCGGCACCAGAACCTTACCATCCGGTATATCGCCCGCGCGGTCGCGGAAAACGGTCCATTCATGGCCATGGCGCGGGTTGGATGTTTCGAACAGCACGTAACGCGATTTGGTGGACATCAGCGTGTCGAACATCTTGGCCATCGGGATATCGCAGACATGCGGCCCTTCGTAATTGCCCCAGCAGATATGCACGCGCACCTTTTCGGCGGGCACATCGGCCAGCGCGTGGTTCAGCGCCTCCACATGGCTGGCGGCGATTTTAAGGAATTCATCATCCGACAAATCGTTAAACAACATATGACGCGACAGTGCGAGGTCGGGGCAGTCGAGTTGCAGATCGAGGCCCGAAGCCACGATCGTCTCATACTCCGCCTTCATCGCATCGGCGAGGGCAGCCAGATACGCCTCGCGGGTTTTGTAGTAATCGTTCTGCAAAAACAATGAGATAACGCCCGGAGATGCCGCATTCATGAAGCCGCGTTTCGCCCCGTTTTCGACCATAGCGGCCTTGAGATTGGCGATGTCTTTTTCCAACTCGCCTTGCCCTTTTGACTTCACCTCGCCCACGCACATGGGCCGCGCGTATTTCGGGGTGCCGCCGTCATCGGCTAACCGTTTGAGAAAGCTGGGGAATTGTTTCAGATCAGCGGGTGCGTTGCGGGGGCTGTCGCCGTCGAAGCCGGTGTAACGATCCTTGACGTAGGTGGCGTATGATATCTTGGAAGTCTCGCCATCACTGACGATATCAATCCCTGCATCCACTTGTTTTTTCACGGTTTCCGAGACTGCCGCCGTCATCGCCGCATCAAAGGCGCCTTGATCATAAGCCTCGCCATTTTCGCGGGCGAATATGAAATCGACCACCTCTTGCGTGCGCGGCAGAGAGCCTGTGTGGGTTGTTAAGACTTTGGCCATTTTGGCATTTCCTTCCTGTCGGCATCGCGTCGGATTTGCGTCGGCAAAACGTCGGACCCCAACGTACGGTGGGGGTCGTTAAGCATTAACCTGTCCATGTTGGTCCGGCGGCATCATCGGTAGCCACGATATGGAACAGGCTGGCCTCACCGGTCATGGCTGGCACGGCGGTGTGCATCAGGTTTTCGGGAACGGATACGGTATCGCCGGGGTTCAGTGTTGCCTCGCCGTCTTCCCAGATCAGCCGCCAATGCCCGCGCATCGGCATCAAGACCGAAGGACGGTCATGCTGATGCATGTCCGTGGTGGATGAGGCGCGGGTCAGGAACCCGACCTCGAACCCCGGCTTGTCTGGCAGCATCCCGTTTTCGCCGATCACGAGGGCCGGTTTGTGGTCGGCCATCGCTACCATGTCCCAGTAGCGGGCCACGTGGCGCGGGATCACGTCAGCTGTGGTTGGCTCCGGGTATCCCGCCAATTCCTCCTCGGTCAGCAACGGCATCGGCTTGACGCCATCTGGCAGGTTTTGGCCCTTCTTGCTGTCATAGAGCTTGCCGTTCTCGCCCAGCACCAGCCCGTGGTCTTTTGCATCTTCGATCACCTGCGGCGCCCAGATCACACCGCCACCCGCATCATCACCGCCGAGGATCGCCATGATCATCCCGTAATCGGTGCCGATATTCTCAAACCCGCGGAAGATCCCCGTGGGGATGTTGAAAATGTCGCCTTCTTCCAGCACGACCTCGCCTGCCTTCCCATAACGCCCCCAGAAGAACCGCCAGCGGCCTTTGAGCACGAAAAACACTTCGGCCGTGCGGTGACTGTGGAGCGAGTTGCGGCATTTGGGCGGTTGCCCTGCGGCGCCGATATTGAAGCCGTGCGGTATGGCGATATGAACATGTTGATCGGGGCTTTCGGACACGCCGCCGCCGATAATGGTGAAGTTTTCCTTTTGATCAGAGCCCGGCGTATGCGCATCGATAAACGCGGTCTTGCAGGGTTGGAGGTCACCATAGCGGACGATGCGGGTTTCCATTTCGGCGGGCGTCATGATCCGGTTCCTTTTTTGGCGATTATGCGCAGTTCACAGATGGTTCCCGGCGTAACAAAACCCGCCACCTCGATTGCGGTCCAGGCAGGATAAGGGGCCTGAACAAACCGGTCGCGAATTTGCCGAAAATCGCTGATGTGGCGTTGGAGGCCAACATGGTAGCTGGTCATCTCCACCACGTCGCCAAAGCTGAGACCCGCATGTGTCAGAACGTCATCTGCCCGCTGAAACGCCAGTTCGATTTGCTTTGCCGGGTCCGGATCAACGATGCCGTCCGGGCCAGCGCCGGTCATGCCGGTCAAAAACAGGAAATCCCCTGAAAAGATCGCTGGCGACATTTTCCAGTCAGAAACATAGCCTTCCATGCCGAGTGGGACGATGCTGCGTGTCATGGCTTAACTGCTCTGCATCAAAATCTGTTTCCAGATCGCGATTTCATCGTAAAGCGCCCATTCGCGCCTCAGCCCGACACCATCCGGCCCGTAGGGTCCGAACTCGGCGTGGCATATGCCCATTACATGCACATGTGCGCCCGTTGGTTCGCCAAAACTACCCCAACCGTCATGTGCACCATCCAGCGACCAGCGGATCGCAGCGCGCGGGGGCAGCATGTTACCCTCCATCCCGATCTGGTGGTGGATCTTGAACTCCGCTTGGGGAAAAGACGACCGCAGCCCGACCCAGAATTCCAGCACGTCATCCCAGCCCACGGCGCGTTTCGCCCCGGCATATTCGCCGATCACCGCCCGGTCATAGCTGTCGCGGATATGGGTGAAATCGTGGTTCATGATCCGGGTCAGCGTCTCGGCATAACGCTGGCCCCATTCATTGTCATTGCCGGTGCCGTGATAGCAGCCATCCACGTCGATGGCCGGGGTGAAAGGCTTGCTGGCCGTCTCTGACCCGCCTTCGCGTGCGATTAGCGAGGCTGCATAATCGCGCGGGTCCATCCCCAGTTGCCGCACGATCCCGCCATAGTCGCGCACAAGCCATTCGTCATAAATCGTGTCCTCTTTCGCCGCACAATCGGCGATGACATAGACCTGCCAGTGCTTGCCGGTGGCCGGTCCGAATTGCCCGTCGCGCGTATGGGTCGCCTTGGTTAGCAGCCGGTGGGATGACAGATAGCCGGTGTTTTCATCACCCGACCAGATCACGTCTTCGCCCAGCAGTTCCCGATCCGGAAATTCGTTGATCGTGGCCATGGTTGACGCGATCACCGCCTGATTGCCGCGCTGGATGCCCATGGGTGACCGCACGGGGATATCAGGGGCGTAATAGTGGGTCAGCGTGCCGACGCCGCGATCTTCCCAAATCTCTTTGGTGATCCCGATGATGTAGTCAGGGAAATCTTTCCAGCGGCTGGAAAAACCTTTCATGATGGCAATCCTTGGGGAATACGGGTTGAGCCGCGCAGGATTAGCGGGCTTTCAATTTCGATCCGGCGGGCGGGGACGCCCGGGTCATTGATACGGGTCAGAAGCGTGGTGATTGTCGCCTCGACCATCCGGTTTACCGGCTGGCGCATGGTGGTCAGGTTATAGGCGGGCCAAGCCGCCAGCGGCACGTCATCATAGCCCACGACGGCGACGTCATCGGGTACGCGCAGGCCCAGATGGCTGCGCAGCGTATCCATGACGGCAAAGGCCATGTGATCATTGCCCACGAAAATCGCGTCAGGCGGGTCGGACTGCAGCATCAGTTTACGGGTGGCAGCAGCTGCGGTGTCACGGTCATATCTGCCGTCAATTACCTGCGGTTTCACCCCGGCCTCGGCCAGCGCTGTGCAAAACCCGTCATGCCGGTCTCGCCCGGTTGATGACCCCTGCCAGCCGCTGATATGGGCGATGTTGCGATGCCCACAGGCCAGCAGGAATTTGGCCACCTTGCGCCCGCCATCCACATTTGCCGAGGTCACTGATGACACATGATCCCCATCCTGCCCCCGGTTGAACATCACCACCGGAATACCGGCCGCCGCGCACCGGTTGGTCAGGTCGTTGGTCATGCCGACCGATGCGGTGATGATCCCGTCGACCTGATAGTCGAGCAATTCCTTCATCACCTCTTCCACGTCGTCGCGGCTGTTGTCGGCCGTGAAGACGAGGATGTGATAGCCCTGTTCCTGCAATGCGTTCGACAGCCGCTCCATTGCCAACGGATAGAACTGGTTGTCGAGATAGGCGACGACCAGTCCGATGATCCGGCTTTTGCCGGTGATCATCGCCCGCGCCATCATGTTGGGGCGATAGCCGAGCTCCTCTGCCGCCTTGCGCACTTTTTCAATGGTCTTGGCACTGGCCGATGCGCCCGGCGTGAAAACCCGGCTGACCGCCGATTGGCTGACCCCGGCCAGTTCGGCCACCTGCAATGATGTTACCTTTTCCATTAATCCGCCGTCCATCCGCCATCAATCAGCATATGGGTGCCGGTCATAAGGGCGGAGGCGTCTGACGCAAGATACACGACAGGCCCCATGATATCGGCCACTTCACCGACCCGGCCCAGTTTGATCTTTTCGGTGATCCATTTGACCCGGTCGGGGTTGTTGAAGGTCGGTTCGGTGAGCGGGGTCCGGATGAAAGTCGGGCAGATCGTGTTGACCCTGATGCCGTGGTGGCCCCATTCGATCGCCATCGCCTTGGTGAATCCTTCGACAGCATGTTTGGTGGCGCAATAGACCGCCCGGTCGATGCCGCCCACATAGGCCATCTGGCTGGAGATATTGATCAGGCTGCCGGGTTTGCCTGCGGCGATCAGCCCCTTGGCCACCGCCCGGGTCAGGAAATAGGCGCCCTTGATGTTGAGGTTTGCAACCGCGTCGAAATCCGCCTCTGTCGTTTCGGTGGCAGGGCTGTGGATGGCAAGGCCCGCGGAGTTGACCAGGATGTCAAACGGTCCCGCTTCGGCCACTGCCGCCTCGGTCCCGGCGACGTCCGAAACATCCAATTGCAGCGTTTCCACCTGCATCCCGGCATCGGACATCTGCGCCGCGGCGTTTTGTAACTTGTCGGCGTTGCGCGCGGCCAGTGTGACCTGCGCGCCTGCCTGCGCCAAAGCGACAGCGCAGCCCAGCCCGATGCCCGATGAGGCCCCAGCGACAAGCGCGCGTTTGCCGGTCAGGTTGAAGGATGGGGTTTGGGGTAAACTCATAAGGGATCTGCCTTTTGCGGGGATCAAATTTCTAGAAATTTGATCCGGCCCATTTATTCCGCCGCCGTCCCATAAGCCACGTTCTTGCCTCCGTAACGACGTACCCTGATATTGCATTGTTCGGCGTGGCCCACAAACCCTTCGAGCATGCAAAGCCGCGAGCCGTATTCGCCCACCAGTGTTGCCGCCTCGTCGGTCAGCACCTTCTGGTAGCTGTGGGTTTTGAGGAACTTGCCCACCCATAACCCGCCAGTATAGCGCCCTGCCTTTTTGGTCGGCAGCGTGTGGTTGGTGCCGATCACCTTATCGCCGTTTGCTACATTGGTGCGCGGCCCGAGAAAAAGCGCGCCATAGCAGGTCATCTTCTCAAGGAACCAGTCGTCGCGGTCGGTCATGACCTGCACGTGTTCGGAGGCGATATCGTCGGCGACCTGCAGCATCTCGTTGTAGGTGTCACACAGGATGACTTCGCCGTAGTCATTCCAAGAGGTGCGGGCGGTTTCGGCTGTGGGAAGGATGTCGAGGATGCGGTCGATTTCAGCCAGCGTCTCGCGCGCGAGTTTTTCGGAATTGGTGACCAGCACGGCAGGCGAGTTGTAGCCATGTTCGGCCTGCCCCAAGAGATCGGTCGCGCAGAGTTCCGCATCAACCGTGTCATCGGCGATGACCATGGTTTCGGTCGGTCCTGCGAACAGGTCGATCCCAACACGGCCAAACAACTGCCGCTTGGCTTCGGCCACGAAGGCGTTGCCGGGGCCGACAATCATGTGGACAGGATCAACGGTTTCGGTGCCGAGTGCCATCGCACCGACGGCCTGCATCCCGCCCAGCACGTATATTTCATGCGCGCCACCCAGATGCATGGCAGCGACAATCGCCGGATGCGGTTCGCCGTTTTGCGGTGGGGCGGAGGCGACGATCCGGGGCACGCCCGCCACCTGTGCTGTCAGCACCGACATATGGGCGGAGGCGACCATGGGAAACTTGCCGCCGGGCACATAGCAACCGACGGATTGGACGGGGATATTCTTGTGGCCCAGGATCACACCAGGCAGCGTTTCAACCTCGATATCTGTCATCGAGGCGCGCTGCGCCTGCGCGAAGTTGCGGATCTGGGTCTGCGCGAATGTGATGTCTTCCATATCGCGGGTCGAGACCTTGGACATCGCGGCCTCGATTTCTGAAGGAGACAGGCGGAAACTGGGGGGAGAATATTTGTCGAATTTCTCGGACAGGTCGCGCACCGCTGCATCGCCGCGAGTTTCGATATCGGCCAACGTATCCTCGACGATCTTGCGGACCTTGGCGTCATCCTCGGCCCGTTCGGCCTCGGGCTTGCCGGATTTCAGATAGGTGATTGCCATAGCGAGATACCTTTCAAGCTGCCATACGGGGGCCTGGCGCCACATCATGCTGGCCGGAAAACAGATCAACGCCCATCTGCAACAGAACATCCGGAATATCGACGAAAACCCAGTTTTCGACCAAAAGATCACCTTCGCGGCGCCACCAGTCACAGACCCGCATCAAAAGCGTATCAGTGCTTGGCGGCTGACCCAGAAACACGTCTTTTCGGACAGCCATGAGTGAGGGCCAGCCCGCGCTCCAGACATAATCACCGTCGCCCTGCCGGGTCAGATGGCGGGTGACGCCGTTGCCGGCGGAGCCGCCGGACCAATGCGAAAAGGCCTGCTCAAAGGGCACCTGAAATCCAGCGAAATTTTCGAGGCCGACAAAGGAACCAAAGGCGGCAGGCCCGTACCAGACCATGTTATCGTGCCAATAGGGGCGCCATGCTTCGTCCGGTGTTGCCAGTTGCCGCAGCATATCCGTGACGAGCGTGGCGGAAACTTCGCTATGCGCCGGGTCGTTTTCATGCAGTTGCACCCCGTCCTGTGTCGCCGGTCCCCGATGCGGGCCGGTATAGCCCCGGTCGCGCCCCGGGCTGTCGCTGATCGGCCATTGCCCGGCGGCGATCATCAATTCGGGTATGTCCAGATAGATCCAGCTTTCGACGGCCTGCCCGTTTTCCATCCTGTGAAACTCGCCGACGCGAAGATATGCCAGCGCGCGGGTCGCCTTGATGCCCAGCCAGTCGCTGGCGAAGTGGCCCACGTAATAGCCGGTCGCGGTGACCCAATCAGCTCCTTCAAACGCACCGCCGGTCAGGATGTAATCCCGCCGGAAAAGCCCCTGAAACGCGGTCTGGAGCGGTGACAGGAACCGGGTGATGTAGTCGTCTGCCCCGGACAGATCATTGAACGGATGGCTGTGATGGATCACCGCGCCCAGCGCGAAGAAGTCGCGCACGGCGTCATGCTGCCCGCCCGGATGCGCAAAGGCATCAAGATAGGTTTTCAGACGTTGTTTGTTGGCCAGATGTGGCATTATGTTTCCTGGGGTGTGGCCGGTGTCGCGGTCCCGTTGTCGTAGTTTTCCCAGCCATGGCCGCCAAACACATCGACACCAAGCTGCTGCATCACGGATGCGAAATCGACCGAGACCGGGTTGTCGGCAATCCGCCCATCCTCGATCCGCCAGAAATCCATATACGGGATTTTCACCCGCTTGCCGGTGGCGGCGATCCCCATGAAGGTGCCGGAATGCGTCGCCTCGATATGGCCAAAACAGGCGGCCCAATCGCCATCGGCGAGGAATTTTTCGGTTTTGTAGTCCCGGTCCGTAAAGGCCGCGCGCAATGGAAACTGCCAGTTGCGCTGGAATTCCGCGATGCCGTGTTTGGTGCCGCAGCCTTGATTGCCCCGCCAAACGAAGCTTTCCGTGAAATAGGGGGTCATGTCCATTTCACCGGCGGCCAGCCCGGCCTCCATCCGTTTGACGGCAGCGAGCGATGCAGCTGATTGTGCGTCATGGGTCATAGCCGTTCCCCCGACTGCGCATCGAACAAGTGGCAGATCTCGGCGGGGATATGGGCGCTGACGGGATCGCCGATTTCGGTGCGATATTCTTTGCCGGATTTGACCGAGATGATCGTGCCCCCGGCCCGCATCGTCACCATCGTCGCCTCGCCCAGAAGTTCCAGCGAATAGACGGTGGAGTTCACCTCGGCCTCGCCGGTGGCGACGCTGGCATCCTCGGCCCGGAAGCCAAGCGTGACAGGGCCAGTATGGGTGTGCGACAGGCCAGTGATTGTCATGTTTTTGGCGGTGAAGGTGCCATTTTCCAATTTCCCGTCGATCAGGTTCATGGCGGGCGATCCGATGAATCCCGCCACAAAGGTATTGGCCGGGTGGTCGTAGATATCGGTCGGTGTGCCCACCTGCTGGACCACACCCTGGTTCATGACCACAACCCGGTCGGCCAGTGTCATCGCCTCGATCTGGTCATGGGTGACATAGATCGTCGTCGTCTTGAGTTCATGGCTGAGGTTCTTGATCTGTGCACGGGTCGAGACCCGCAATTTCGCGTCAAGATTGGACAGCGGTTCATCCATCAGGAACACGTTGGGTTCGCGCACCACGGCGCGGGCGAGCGCCACCCGCTGGCGTTGTCCGCCGGACAGTTCTGCCGGTTTGCGATGCAGGAAGTCGTCCAGTTCCACCATGGCTGAGGCGCGTTTGACCCGGGCGTCATGCTCCGACTGGGGAATGCCCCGCACCTTTAGTGGAAAGCGGATGTTTTCGTAAACGTTCATATTGGGGTAAAGCGCATAGGACTGGAACACCATCGCCACATCGCGGTCCTTGGGGTCCAGATCGTTGATCCGCTTGCCATCGACCAGGATATCGCCGCCTGATGCATCCTCCAGCCCTGCGATCATGCGCATGGTTGTGGTTTTACCGCAGCCGGAGGGGCCCAGAAGCACCAGAAATTCCTGATCAGCGATGGTCAGATCGAATTCCTTGACCCCCACAAACGACCCCCAGCGTTTGGTCACATTGCGCAGCTGAATTTCGGCCATGCGGCCCCCCCTTGCATACGTTTGCAAAAATACTTGCCCGATTCCGGCATTCGCGCAAGCCCCATTCTGAAACCCCGCAAAAGTTCTTGCGTCAGCGCCCGATTTGCCGGTTAATTGCAAACGTATGCAAAACGGATCACGATTCGCGCGTGGCCGAAAGTCGTATGGCGGGTATGATTGCAGCATGGCCTTCAACCGGAACGACTGCACAATTGGGAGAGTAACAGCATATGACGATCATGAAAAATCTGACTCTTGGCACGGCGTTCGCCGCGCTTGGTGCAACATCAGCGCTGGCTGGCGGACATGCCTGTGCCGAAGGCCGCGTGAGCATCGTCGGCAACGAATTCCCGGCGATCCAGTCGGTGGCAGCCGCCGCATTGGAATGTGCGGGCGATACCGCAGAGGCGAACCTGACCGCCGATCACCAGAAGATCAACGTGGCTGGCATGACGGGCAACCCGGCGGAATATACAACGGCTATCGTTGCCAATTCATCCATCGTTGCCCTGATCAATGAAGATGTCATTCGTTCGTTGGATGATCTGGTTGCCGAACATGGTGCCGACATCCCGCAGCAGCAACTGATCACGGTAGATGGCAAGGTCATGGCGGTGGCGTTCATGGCCAATGCCCAGCACCTTGTGTACCGCGAGGACGTGCTGGAACAGATTGGGGCCGATGTGCCCACGTCCTATGAGGACGTACTTGCCGCCGCTCAGCAAATTCGCGAGGCCGGGATCATGGAACACCCTGTAGGTGGCGCTTATGCCGCTGGCTGGAACCTCGCCCAGGAATTTACCAACATGTATATCGGGACCGGGGGTGAGTTCTTCAAACCTGGCACGGCCGAGGTCAGCATCAACAACGAAAAAGGCGTTGAAGCGCTGGAAATGATGAAGGCCCTGTCAGAATATATGAACCCCGATTTCCTGACACATGACAGCAACGCGACATCCGCCGAATGGGAAGCCGGCAACGTGGCCCTGATGAACATGTGGGGCAGCCGGACCGGTGTCTTGATGGATGACGAAGGGTCAGCGCCCGAGGTTTATGAAAACACCAAGGTGAGCGGTCCACTGACTGTCGGCGATAGCGGTGTGCCCGCAACAACGCTGTGGTGGGATGGCTGGACCGTGGCCAAGAATATCAGCGATGAAGACGCGGTGGCGACGTTCAAGGCGATGAAGGCCGGATCCTCACCAGACATTCTGAATGACGAGACGATGTCGCAGGCTGTCTGGCTGATGGAAGGGTTTCAGCCGCAGGAAGTGAACGAGGGTGTTCTTGCCTCGGTTGCTGCCGGATCGGCCCCCTATCCGATGGTCCCGTTCCAGGGGCTTTTGCACACCGCATTGGGTGACAATATCGCCGATTATCTGCAGGGCAATGAAAGCGCCGAACAGACGCTGGCCGATATTGAGGCGGCTTATACCGCTGCGGCCAGGGAAAACGGCTTCTTGCAATAAGATCATGATAAAGGGGGCCGCGGCCCCCTTTATCACCGACGACCAGACAGCCCGGGGCAAGCGACATGAAACACAGCACGTTCTTCTGGTTCGTTTTTCCGTCCGTGCTGTTGATGATCGCCTTCATCGCCCTGCCCATTGTGTCGGTCGTCACCCAATCGCTTTATTCCAAGCACGAACAGGTCATCATCGTTGTTGAAAACTGCGGCCCGTTCGGCTGCACGCAATCGACCACCGTGGATCAGGCGGCGACAGAGGCCCTGCGCGCCGAGGAGCCATTGGGGAAATGGGCTGGGCTGGATATCTATAAAGATCGCAATCACCTTGCGGTTAATGAGGTCGCAAGCGCATGGGTGAATTCAGACGGGTTGCCCGATTTTGGCCGGACGCTGATGAACCTGCCATTCTACAGCGCGATGGCCTTTACCCTGACCTACACCGCCGTCGTGACCCCGCTAACCATAATACTGGGGTTCTTTATCGCCATCGCAGTCAATTCGGTCGCCCGTCGCTTGCGCGGACCCACGATCTTCTTTTCGCTTCTGCCGATGATCGTGACCCCGTTGGTGGGGTCACTGATCCTGTTCTGGATGGTCGATGCGCGGGGTATTCTGGGCACTGGTCTGCAATGGCTGACCAATGATCCGTCGCTGTCGGTCAAGGCCTCAACGCCGCTGATGTGGGCGATGCTGATGGTCTACGGCGTCTGGCATTCGGCCCCTTTCGCCTTCATCGTCTACTACGCGGGCCTGCAAACGGTAAATACCGACACGCTAGAGGCCGCAATGATCGACGGGGCCAGCCGGTGGGAAAGGATCCGTTATGTCGTGATCCCGCATCTGGTGCCACTGACCACGTTTATTGCGCTGATCCAGTTGATGGATAATTTCCGGGTATTCGAACCCATCGTCAGTTTTGCGGCAGCGGCCCATGCGACATCGCTATCTTATGCGATCTTCAACGATCTGGGGGGCGAGACGCGGTTGCTGTCATCCGCCGCCGCCACGTCCGTGCTGACGATCATTTTCGTTGCCATCCTTCTGTCACCCGTCCTTGTGCGCACCTGGCGCGACTTTGGCACGCAAAAGTAAGGGATCACCTGATGTCCGTCGCCACCCGTCGCCCGCTGAGCATCCGGTTTCTGGCCACAAGCTTTCTGATGCTTTGGCTGATCATGGCCGCATTCCCGTTTCTTTGGACGCTGTGGGGGTCGTTCAAGGTTGAAGGTGATTTCTTTTCCAAGGCAGATTGGGCCAATTCGATCTTTGGCACGCTGACCCAGGTTGAAACCGGGGGTAGTTTTACCGATGATGGGTATTACGGGGCCTGGGTGCAGGAAGAATTTTGGCGCGCCGCCTTTAACACTGCCATTGTCTGCATTTGCGTCGTCACGATCTCGCTGACCTGCGGCACACTGGCAGGTTACGCCCTGTCCCGATCCACCTATCGCTATGCGTTCTGGCTACTGCTGTTTGCTTTGATTTTTCGGGCGATGCCCCCGATCACGCTGGTGTCGGGCTATCTGCTGCCGTTTTTTGAATGGAATCTCTGGGGGCATTTATCGACGACGATCATCGTGCTGGTGGCGATCAATCAGCCCTTTACCCTGTGGATGCTGCATTCGTTTTTCAAGAATATCCCCAAGGATCTGGATGAAAGCGCGATGGTCGATGGCTGCACCCGGTTTCAGGCATTTCGCCATGTGATTATCCCGGTGATGTGGCCGGGTGTGATCACCACAGGGCTGTTTTCATTCCTGCTGGCTTATAATGACTTCGCTGTCACCTCGATGCTGCTGGCCAAGGAAAACCACACCATGGTGCCCAAGATCGCGAGCTTTCTTGGCACGACCCAAACCAAGGGCAACGTGATGTTCGCGGTGGCGGCGGTTGTGTCGGTCACGGCACCGCTCTTCGTGATGATCCTGTTCTTCCAGCGCCAGATTGTGTCGGGGCTGACCGCGGGTGCGGTCAAGGGATGAGCTTTCAGGCAGAAAAGGCGCTGGTCCGCGCCCATTATGATGCGTTGTCCAAGGCGACGCCGGATAACGTGGCAGCGGTTCTGGCAGAGCGCACGAGCCCCGGCTGGCACTGGCGCGGGATGCATCCGTTTCACGAACAACACGGGGCGCAGGCGGTGGCTGATGCGTTTTGGTCGCCGTTTCTGGCCGCCATGTCGCGGGTCCAGCGACGGCAAGATATCTTTATCGCGGGCCGGAACGAGATTGACGGGTTCCAGTCTGTCTGGGTCATTTCCATGGGCCATCTGATGGGCCTGTTTGATGCCCCGTTTCTCGGGATCAGGCCGAACCGGCGCATCGCCATGCTGCGCTATGCCGAGTTCAACAAGGTTGTGGACGGCAAGATCGTTGAAACGGCGCTGTTCTGCGACCTGCTACATCTGATGCGGCAGGCGGGCCAATACCCCCTGCCCCCGCAAACGGGGATGCATCTGGTCCAGCCGGGACCGGCGACACATGATGGTTTGCTGTTCGACGACGCCGACCCCGCCGAAGGCGAACAGACGCTCGCGCTGGTCAACCGCATGATCGGTGACATCAACGCGCATCAGCGCTTTGACAGCCCACAACAGGAACTGGCCCAAAGCTGGCACGATGATTTCATCTGGTGGGGGCCGGAGGGGATCGGGGCGACCTACACGATTGACCGCTACATCGCACAACACCAGCGCCCGTTTCGCACCCAGATCAAGGATCGGGTCTATAACGGCCATATCTGCCGACTGGCCGAGGGTAATTTCGGCGGCTTTTTCGGCTGGGCCAACCTGACCGTGACGAATGCGGGTGGCTATATGGGCCTGCCCGCTGGAACCCCCGCCGATATGCGGGTGGTCGATATGTATCGGCGAGACGGTGACAAACTGGCCGAGAACTGGATTTTCATCGACATCCTGCATTTTTTGAACATGCAGGGGTTGGATGTGTTGGGGCGGTTAGAAGGCTGACACAAGGGCAAGCGCCCGGACCGAGACGGGGGGCTGAACCGGGTCTGTTTGGCGGGGCTTGGCGTCTATTCGTGACGGCAGTGCGGGTTGCGGCGATGCGGGGCGAGTAGTTAGTTGTGTAGGTCGGTTACACTCCGGCATGAGGCGACCCAACACCAGAACGACTAGCTTTCACCCACCCCACAACCTTAACTTGCCTTTCCGCCCTGAAAGAGGTCTTGCCGCATCGCTTAGATCTCTCAAGGTAGTTTCGGTCACGAGGTCCAAATCGTCAATCTTGTCTCCACTGGCCATTTCGAACTCTCTCAGCAACTTAGTCGCTAGTTCAAAAACATCATTCGAAGCATATAACCCCAAGACAGCCAACTCGCGCCGTGCTGACTCATTTTTTTCTTTGCTTAAAAGCAAGTAGCGGTCATCCGAACCAAAATAGATCGAGTTAGACACATCCGACATGACCCCTAGGAACAGATGATAGTTTTCGCGCTTTGCATGGTGAAAGGCCTCTTCTCGATCTACGCGCTTTTGACGCCTGTATATAGCCAACGCTAGATATGCAGCAGCAAAGGGTGAGAACAATTGAAGCCAATCAATTGGGTCGATGCCAACTATCGCATCTATCACCGCGACAACCCACCATGCAACGTCGGCTGATCCAGCGCAGCAAATCCATAGTGCCGCAACCACCGCAAATCTGAATCAAAGAACGCCCGCAGATCCGGGATCCCGTATTTCAGCATCGCAATCCGGTCGATGCCCATGCCGAAGGCAAAGCCCTGCCATTCCGCCGGGTCGATCCCGCCGGCTTCCAGCACCTTGGGATGCACCATGCCGGAGCCTAGAATTTCCAGCCAGTCATCGCCCTCGCCCACTTTCAGCGTGCCGCCCTCCCAGGAACAGCGGATATCGACCTCGGCCGATGGCTCCGTGAACGGGAAATGCGAGGCGCGGAAGCGGATATCGACGTGATCGACCTCGAAATAGGCCTTCACGAATTCCTCCAGCACCCATTTGAGGTTCGCCATAGAGATATCGCGATCAATCGCCAGCCCCTCGATCTGATGGAACATGGGCGTATGGGTCTGGTCATAATCGGCACGATACACACGGCCGGGGCAGATGATGCGCGTCGGCGCACCCGTTTTTTCCATCGACCGGATCTGCACCGGGCTGGTATGGGTGCGCAGCACATGCGGCGGGCGGTTATCGCCCTCGCGGCGGTGGGTATAGAACGTGTCCATTTCCGCCCGGGCCGGGTGATGGCCGGGGATGTTCAGCGCGTCGAAATTATACCAGTCACTTTCGATCTGCGGGCCTTCGGCAACGCTGAACCCCATATCGGCAAAGATCGCTGTCACCTCTTCGGTCACCTGCGAAATCGGATGGATCGTGCCCTGACGGCGACCACGGGACGGCAGGGTCACATCCAGCCATTCGTCGCGCAGACGGGCATCAAGGGCGGCGTCCGCAAGGGCAGATTTCTTGGCGGACAAGGCTGAATTGATCTCATCCTTCAAGGCATTCAGCGCGGGGCCTGCGACCTGCCGTTCCTCTGGCGTCATCTTGCCCAGCTCACGCATTTTCAGACTGATCTCGCCCTTCTTGCCGACAGCCTGCACGCGCAGGTCTTCGATCGCGGCTTCATCCGCGGCACCCGCTATCAGGCCAAGGTATTTCTGTTTCAGATCGTCCATTTCGGCGCCTCGTTTGACTGTGCAGACCTGCTACCGCGCCAGCGCGCTGCGTGCAAGAACATGACCGGGCTTCATACCATCATCGCGTAGCCCCGTTGGCCCATGCCGATTTACGATATCTTGACGCGTCGCCGCTATCGAACAAGCAACTGCGATCAGACCGCAAAGGGTCACAATTCATGGGCGACGGCGACATCAGCGCGATATGCGATGCCACCTCAAAAGAGCAATTGTTCATCCCCATCGGGCTGGTCGCTGATTTGTCGTCCGCCAGAAGCAGGGACGAAATCCTGCAATCCTTTTCCAAATGGGTGTCAGTCGCGATCAAAGCGGATCGGTGCAGTATCGCACTGCCCGATGGCGATAACCTCGTCGTGAAGGCGTTGAACGGCGATCAGGCCATCCCGCAAGGAACAGCCGTGCCGATAAACGGGTCGGTCCTGGGCCGCGTTTTTGCAAACCGGACGGCAGAGGTTGTACGCGATCTGACCGAACAACCCTTCATGGACTGCCGCAAACTGGCCGATGCGGGGATGAAATGCCTGATTGATGTGCCGCTTCTGGCCGGGGATCGCTGCTTTGGCACGCTTGCCGTGGCGCTGCGGCAGGACAAGGATGATCTGTGCACGGAAACCGCAATCCTGACAGCATTGGCGCAATGCATCGCCACCCAGCTTCTTGTGATCGAACAGATGGACCATCTGGTGGCGATGGCGCGCACCGACGCGCTGACCGGGGCGGGCAATCGGCATCATCTATACGAGGTATCCGATACAGCCTGGGCCAATTGGAAAGACCACGACAGGCCCTTTGCGTTCATTTCAGTCGATATGGATCACTTCAAACAGATCAATGACACCTACGGACATGACGCTGGCGACCAGGTGCTGCGCGCCTTTGTGCAACGACTGATGGCGCGATCGCGCACCGCCGACGAGGTATTTCGCATGGGAGGCGAGGAGTTTGGTGTGCTGGTATCGGATGTTGATATCACTTTGGCCAGACGAACTGCGGAACGTTTGTGCGATGCTGTTGGTGATACGTCGTTTGTCGTCTCAGATATGGAGCTCGCGATTACCGCCAGTTTCGGCGTGACAGAGGTCATGACCTGCGACCAAAGCTTTGACGACGTGCTCAAGCGGGCGGATATGGCGCTTTATCAGGCAAAGGCATCCGGACGCGATCAGGTCATTTCGATGTCACAACAGGAGCTTGCGGCATGATCGGCGCGCTGGTCGTTACCTATTCGACAATTGCGCGGCATCGCAGCCTTCTGATTTCAGAACGTGACAACCGGCCAGCGCTGCGCAAGCCGGATGGAGGTAAAGTTTAGTTCAATTCGCCCGCGTTACTGATTAGTGCACGGAGGTTGGGTGTTTTAGAGAGCGACTGGCGATCACCGAATTTGACAGTTACGCCCGCTTGCAGGCTGTTGAGCGTGGTTTATTCAAACGAGTCGCCGCTTACTTCGACACCATCCATATAGTCACCTTTATAGCCAACAGACCATTCCAGATCATTGTTGTTGATGGGCGCTGCGTAGGTGACAGCCAGCTAGACCCAATTCATAGTTGCCGCATTTTCATCCAAACCCGTCGCCTTGCCGCGTCCCACAGCAAAGCTGCCGTCCACCGTCCCTTTGGCAAGCGCCCAGTCAGAGCCGCCGCTGCGACAGGCGATGTGATATATTTCGTCAGTTCGTCGCCTTTCTTGTCCTGTGCTGCAAAACACCTAGGCGACAACGCCATAAGTTATTCTGACGGTCAGAAAAAAAAGGACTTCGATCTTACAAAAAAACCCCGGTGATATTCTCACCAGGGTTTCTGAAATACGAAAAAGTACTCGGCTCAGGCGGCCAGCGCATCCTTGGCTTTGCCAACGATTGTCGCAAATGCGTCAGGTTCGTTGACGGCCAGATCGGCCAAAACCTTGCGGTCCACTTCGATCCCGGCCAGGTTCAGCCCGTTGATGAACTTCGAATAGTTCAGCGTTTCGTCAACCGAACGGACACCTGCATTGATCCGCTGGATCCACAGCGCGCGGAAGTTGCGCTTGCGGTTGTGACGGTCGCGGGTTGCATATTGGTTGGCCTTGTCGACAGCCTGCTTGGCGACCTTGAAGGTCTTGGAGCGGCGATCGTAATATCCTTTGGCAGCGTCGAGCACTTTCTTGTGACGACGGTGCGTGACGGTTCCACCTTTAACGCGCATATCAAATTCTCCTTATCAGCGTGCGTAGGGCATCATTGGCTTGATGATCTGCTCATCAGCCTTTGACAGCGTTGTCGTACCGCGCGCGTTACGGATGAATTTGGTGCTGCGCTTGATCATGCCGTGGCGCTTGCCGGCCTGGCCTGCCACAACACGGCCAGAGGCCGTCACTTTGAACCGCTTTTTGCAGCTCGATTTGGTCTTCATCTTCGGCATTTCCGTCTCCATCTAAAGGTCGGTCGAACGCGCGACTCGGCATGCCATATCGGCCGGACGCGCGGGTGAAGGCCGCCATATAGGCCGCATCCCGTTCAGGTGCAAGACAATTCAGATGATATAACGGGCCACAACGCTGACAAACACATCGTCAATCGTTTCCAGCGTATAGGCCCCTTCATTCTGCTGTATGGCGAAATAGACCATACCGCCGCCCATCAGGGCCATGACCAGCGGCATCTTGGGAAACCGCCGGTCAGAAAACGCGCTGACAAAGCCCGGCAGCGAAAACGCCGCAATCACAAGCCCAACAACAAAGATCAGATCCATATCCATAGCCAGCGCCTTTCCTTGGACGCATGCTACTCCTGATCGGCGGCGTAGATCAAACGTTCCGCGCAGGGCGCCACGCGCAAGATGTTCGTCGACCCTGGCGTGTTGAACGGCACACCGGCAGTCACGACGATCATGTCGTCTTCGGTTGCCAGCTTCTGTTCTATGGCGGCACGCACAGCCGCGATCACAGCCTCCTTAAACCGGTTGACCTCACCAGTCACGACACAGTTCGTCCCCCAGGACAGGCACAGGCGACGGGCGGTCGAGACATAGCTGGTCAGCGCAATGATCGGCACGCGCGGGCGTTCGCGTGACACGAGCAGCGCGGTTGTCCCGGATTGCGAGAAACAGCAGATCGCGCTGACATCGGTGGTTTCAGCGATTTCGCGTGCGGCCGAAACGATCCCGTCTGCGACGGTAATCCCTTCGGATTTGCGGGACGCCTCGATGATCTCGGTGTAGTTCGGATCGGACTCAACCTCGCCTGCGACGTTGTTCATCGTGGTGACCGCTTCGATGGGATAGGAGCCTGCCGCGGATTCCGCCGACAGCATGATTGCATCCGCCCCTTCGTAAATGGCCGTGGCCACGTCGGACACTTCGGCCCGGGTTGGCATTGGCGACTCAATCATCGATTCCAGCATCTGGGTGGCCACAATGACAGGCTTGGCTGCAGCCCGGCATTTGCGCACCAGTTGTTTCTGGATCGGCGGTACATTCTGCACCGGCAATTCGACCCCCAGATCACCGCGCGCCACCATGATCCCGTCACTGGCCGCCAGAATATCGTCAAACGATTTCACGGCATTGGGCTTTTCGATCTTCGACAGAATGGCAGCACGGCCCTTGGCCAGTTCGCGCGCGTCTTCCACGTCGGCGGCGCGCTGGACAAATGACAGGGCCAGCCAATCGACCCCCAATTCGCAGACGAACTCCAGATCCTTGCGATCCTTCTCCGACAGGGCAGCCAATGGCAGGGTTACGTCAGGGACGTTCACGCCCTTGCGGTTCGAAATCGTGCCACCCACGATGACCTCGCAATCGGCAAAATCGGCACCACAGTCTTTGACCCGCAGCTTGATCTTGCCGTCATTGACCAGCAGATGGGCCCCAGGTTCCAGCGCGTCGAAAATCTCCTTATGGGGCAGCTTGACCCGCGTTGCGTCACCTTCTGCATCGTTCAGGTCCAGCCGAAAGGCCGCACCCTCGACCAGGTCTTCCTCGCCCTTCGCGAAGACGCCCACCCGCAGCTTGGGCCCTTGCAAATCGGCCAGGATCGCTATCGGGCTGTTCAGATCCTTTTCCACCTGCCGGATGATCGCGTGCCGGGCCCTGATCTCGGCATGATCGCCATGGGACATGTTCAACCGGAACACATCCGCGCCCGCCTCATGCAAGGCCCGGATCATCTCGTAATCATTTGAAGCGGGGCCAAGCGTGGCGACAATTTTCACGTTGCGGTGGCGTCTCATGGTCTGTCCTTCATGCTGCAGGACCGTTAGCGGTAACAATCCCATTTGCGCCCTTATTGCGCAATTCCCTTCCCGCGACAACTAGCCTAAACGCGGTGATAAAGGAATGACAGGCAAGATGACTGACGACGCTTTTGAGATTATTGGAGCCGACCGTCCGGGCCGCTGGCTGGTGGCCTGTGATCACGCAACCAACCATGTGCCCGACTGGGTCCATGGCGGCGATCTGGGGCTCACCCCTGCAGATATGGACCGGCACATCGCCTATGATATCGGGGCCGCAGGCGTAACCCGCCATCTGGCCACCCTGCTGGACAGCCCCGCCATCCTGTCGCGCTTTTCGCGGCTGGTGGTCGATCCCAACCGGGGCGAAGATGACCCGACCATCATGATGCGCCTTTATGACGGCACGATCATCCCCGGCAACAGGCATGCCGACGAGGCGGAAAAGGCAGAGCGTATCCGGCGGCTCTATCACCCCTACCACGCGGCCTATGCCGATCTGGCCGCCCATATGCAAAACCCGGTGATCTGCGCGGTGCACAGTTTCACCCCCCGGCTGCAAGGGCGTCACCCCCGCCCGTGGGAGGTGGGCATCCTTTACGCTGATGATGACCGACTGGCCCAACCGTTTCTGGCCGCCTGCCGGGCGCAAGGCTGGTGCGTGGGCGACAACGAACCTTATGCAGGGCATCTGCCCGGCGATGCGGTCGACCGGCACGCGCTGCAACACGGACGGCCCAACGTGCTGATCGAATTGCGGCATGACCTGATTGCCGATGCGGCGGGCCAGACCCTTTGGGCCGAACGGCTCGCCCCTATATTAAGTGATGTACTGACCCAATCCGGACTTTGAAGGAGAGCCTAAATGGACGACCAGACCCGTATCGAACTTGAAGCCGCCGCCTTTCGCCGCCTGCAGCAACACCTGTTACAGGACCGGACCGATGTGCAGAATATCGACATGATGAACCTTTCCGGGTTCTGCCGGAACTGCCTGTCCCGCTGGTATCAGGAAGCCGCCAATAAACGGGGCATCGAGATGAGCAAGGACGAAGGACGCGAAGCGTTCTACGGCATGCCCTTTGCGGAATGGAAAGCCAAATACCAGACCGAAGCCAGCGCAGAGGCGCAGGAAGCGTTCAAGACATCGCATGGCTAAAATGGATAAAGGACTGATCGGCAGCGCGGTTGCAAATGCATCGCGGCGGACGACCGTCTGGTACTTTGTTCTGGCGCCCTTGGTTCTGGCGTACCTCGGGGCGGCCTTCTATCTGGTCGCCGACACCAGACCGCTATCGCGCCTTTTTCAGCTTCCACCAACCCATGCCGAGGCGTGGCTGGTCGATCTGATCCTGGTGGCACTGCCGCTCCTTGGGGCCATTGCCGTCTATATCTACCGCAAAAACGCGAGCGACATGCAGCGACGCCACGACTTTCTGGCGGCATTTGCAGGACGGACACTGGTGCGGGCGCGTCACAACCCAAACCTGATCTACGCCGTACTGGACAAGACCGAGAGACCAGACAAGATTACGATACAGCTCGTCTGGACACCGGATGGACCGCATAAGGGCAAAGACATCTATGCGGATATGAACCAGGAGCAGGTCGCCCCATTGGATCAGCAGCACTTTCTCGGACAGTAAAAAGTCCCAATGCGCAGGACAGCGGGCCAATCACACTTTCTTAACACTTTCGACCGCACGCTGCGTTAATTGGGCTATTTGCCCCGAAAGGGTCCGACGCAAGGCCGACGCTTTGCCGACGCGATGCCAACCGACCAAATCCGGCAAAACGCCAGTATTTACGAATGATTCGTCGATTTGACCGATCAGGGGTGTTGCGCCCCCGATCCCCACCCACCGAACGTTGCGCGATTAGACGGCGCGCTTGCGGCTTTCGTCCAGATAAATCTCGCGCAGGCGGGTCGCGACGGGCCCCGGCGTACCTGCCCCGATAGCCGTGTCATCAATCTCGACGACCGGCATCACGAATGTGCTGGCCGAAGTGATAAAGGCCTCATCCGCCTCTTGTGCCTCAGCAATGGTGAAACTGCGTTCCTCCACCTTCATCTGCGCCTCTTTGGCGAACCGCAGCACAGCGGCGCGGGTGATTCCATGCAGGATTTCATTGCCCAGATGCCGGGTAATAATCGTATTGTTTTTAATGATATAGGCGTTGTTCGATGTCCCTTCGGTCACCGCCCCATCCTCGACCATCCAGGCGTCATCCTTACCGGCCGCCTTAGCAATCATCTTGCCCATGGACGGGTAAAGCAGCTGAACCGTCTTGATATCACGGCGCGACCAGCGCTGATCCTCGATCGAGATGACCTTGATCCCCTTCTTCGCCGCCGGGCTATCAGCCAGCCCCGGCTTGTTCTGGGTGAACAGCACCACTGTCGGCGCGGTCGTCTCCGGGTCCGGAAACACAAAATCGCGGTCATCCGGGGCACCGCGGGTGATCTGCAGATAGATCATCCCTTCCTCGATCTTGTTCAGACGCACCAGTTCCTTGTGGATTTCCAACAGGTTAGGTAGAACCGCAGGATGTGGCATATCCAGCTCGCCCAGTGATCGTTCCAACCGTTTGGCATGGCCGTCAAAATCAATCAGTTTGCCATCCAGCACTGATGTGACCTCGTACACCCCGTCCGCCATCAGAAACCCGCGATCAAAGATCGAGATTTTGGCCTCCGCCTCTGGCAGGTACGCGCCGTTTACATAAACTATACGGGTCATGGTTAGGCTCCCTCTGATCGCTTGTGATGTTCGTCCAATGATTTGCCGGTGGCGTCAAGCAGGTCGTTTGGTGCTAGGCTTACGCGCATGACCAGATATGCCGTCATCCGCGTCCCGACCTCAGGGCCACCGGCCCTGATTGCGGCACCCAACGTCTTTGCCAGCGCGGCAGAAGCGGCGGCGCGTGTCGCAGCGATTGAGCAGGGCCAACTCAAACAGCACCACACCTATCTTGATGTCGTGGCCTTTGACGGACAACTGGCTGACGCCATGGCCGCCAAGGGCATCCAGATCTAGCCCCAGAGCGCGGCATCTGGCGGATGCACGCCCGCATCATCGAATAGCAGCGGATGCGCGCGGTCCTCGGCCAGCAAAAGTGGGCCATCGAGATCGGTAAACGCCGCCCCTTGTGCGAGGATCGTCGCGGGTGCCATGGCCAGCGATGACCCCACCATGCAGCCGATCATGATTTCATAACCTTCTGAAATTGCTTGCTCTTTCAGCGCCAACGCCTCGGTCAGCCCACCGGCCTTGTCCAGCTTGATATTGACCATGTCATATTTGCCCTTCAGCCCGGGCAGGCTGGCGCGGTCATGGCAGCTTTCGTCGGCGCAAACCGGCAGCGGGCGCACGATTTCGCCTAGCATGTCATCCTCACCAGCAGGCAATGGCTGTTCGACCATCTGCACACCAAGACGGATCAGATGCGGGGCCAGATCAGCGTATACCTCTGCCGTCCAACCTTCGTTGGCGTCCACGATAATTGGGGCATCCGGCGCACCCCGCCGCACAGCCTCCAACCGCGCCATATCGTCAGGCGTACCTAGTTTTATCTTCAACAACGGGCGCTTGGCATGCTGCGCGGCCTGTTTTTCCATCGCTTCGGGGGTGTCGAGCGATAAGGTATAGGCGGTGATTTCAGGTTCCGGTGCGGGCATCCCGATCAGGTCCCACACACGGACACCGGCCCGCTTTGCGGCCAGATCCCAGAACGCACAATCAACGGCGTTGCGTGCGGCACCCGCTGGCAAAAGGTTTTGTAAACTTTCGCGGGTTAAGGTCCTGGACAGACTTTCGATCTGCGCCGCAACACTGTCCAGCGTTTCACCGTAGCGTGCGTAAGGTACACATTCGCCGCGCGCGACACCGTCCAGCGTCACGGTCAGCACATCGGCTTGTGTCCGCGACCCCCGGCTGATGGTAAACACCTGTGCCAGCGGGAAGGCATCCCTGCTTACGTCAATTCGCATCCACATCTTCTTCTGAGCATAAATATCCCCGCCGGAGGCATCAAAGTTCTGCCAACGCATCCACCAGACGCCCCGCACCCTGACGGAATGTATCGACCGTTGGCAGCCCCATCCGTTTCTCAACCTCGGCCATATAGGTCAATGCCTCATCCTCTTGCAAATGCTGGGTATTCACTGAAATGCCCGTGATCCGGCAGTCCGGATTGGCCACCTGGGCCAGAGGCAGCGCGGTATCGCGCAAGGTCTCAAGGCTGGGCAGATCATAATCGGGCAAACCGCGCATATGGGTCCGCGTCGGCTCGTGGGCGAGGATCAGCGCGTCGGGCTGCCCGCCATGGATTAGCGCCATCGTCACGCCGGAGTAGGAGACATGAAACAGGCTTCCCTGCCCTTCAATGTGATCCCAGTGATCGGGGTCATTGTCGGGCGTCAGGTATTCCACCGCACCGGCCATGAAATCCGCAATCACCGCATCCAGCGGTACGCCGCCCCCGGTGATCAGAATGCCGGTCTGCCCAGTGGGCCGGAATGTGGATTTCATCCCGCGCCGCTGCATTTCGGCGTCCATGGCCAGGCCGGTATACATCTTGCCCACCGAACAATCAGTCCCGATAGCCAGGCACCGCTTGCCCGTGCGTTTCTTGCCGTTTGCGATGGGATAGGCCACCGACGGGATGCGCACATCAAAAAGCGAACGGCCCGCTACGCGCGCAGCGGCGACCAGCTCATCCTCGTCCCGCAACAGATTGTGCAGCCCCGATGCAATGTCGAACCCCATTTGCAGCGCCTTGACCAAGACCTCCTTCCAGGCCTTGGAGATATAGCCGCCCCGGTTGGCCACCCCGATCACAAGGGTCTGGGCACCTGCGGCCCGCGCTTCTTCCAGTGTCAGGTCATTGATGCCCAGATCAGCACCACAGCCTTTCATCCGAAACTGACCGACGGCGTTTTCGGGACGCCAGTCCTTGATCCCCTGCGCAACTTTCGCCGCGAGCCCGTCGGGCGCATCGCCAAGGAACAGAAGGT
The DNA here is from genome assembly GCA_947488175.1 of uncultured Paracoccaceae bacterium. Taxonomy (GTDB): domain Bacteria; phylum Pseudomonadota; class Alphaproteobacteria; order Rhodobacterales; family Rhodobacteraceae; genus Yoonia. Next base: position 301,685 of record CANKYO010000002.1, on the reverse strand, counting down.
AAGGGGTCTGGATCATGGTACGCTCCGGTCTGGCTGGTCAATCGTTCGGTGCGAAAATTGCGCGCATATCGTGAAATGTCATCGCGCAATCGCCTACAGATCATACCAAATACAGCAGAAGCTCCCGCAATATCGACGTATGATGCAAGAAAATCGTGTCATTTGGTAGTAAGATGGGTCTTGACCCATCCCCGCCTGTAAAAAACCCGGGCGTTTCCGCCCGGGCCAGTACTCGAAAGACAGCTTGGAAGGGATCAGCCTTTCGAGAAATCAGGATAGGCTTCCATCCCCAGTTCCGAGGTATCGAGCCCGTTGATTTCGGCCTCTTCGGTGACACGGATGCCCATGATGCCTTTCAGGACGATCCACAGCACGATGCTGGCCACAAAAGTGAAGACACCGTAGGCGAGAATACCCGTCAACTGTATCACCAACGACGCTTCGGCGTTGTAGAAGACAACCGCAATCGTCCCCCAGATACCGGCAAACAGGTGGACAGGGATCGCACCAACCACATCGTCGATCTTCAGCTTGTCCAGCATCGGAACCGCGAATACGACGATCACGCCACCGATTGCACCGATCCACAGCGCCCCAAACAAGCTGGGTGCCAGCGGTTCAGCGGTGATCGACACCAGACCGGCCAACGCACCGTTCAGCACCATGGTCAGATCGACCTTCTTGTACATCACCTGCGTCAGGATCAATGCGGCAACAGCACCAGAGGCCGCTGCCATATTGGTGTTGGCAAAGATGCGCGAGATGTCGGTGATGTCGCCAACTGTCCCGGCGGCAAGCTGAGAGCCGCCGTTAAAGCCAAACCATCCAAGCCACAGGATGAACGTCCCCAATGTCGCCAACGCGAGGTTGGAGCCAGGCATTGGATGCACGCGACCATCCTTGTACTTGCCCAGACGGGGACCAAGGATCAGCGCACCGGCCAAGGCCGCCCAGCCACCAACAGAGTGCACGATGGTCGATCCCGCAAAGTCATTGAAGCCAGCGGCGTCCAGCCAGCCCGCGCCCCATTTCCATGAACCGGAAATCGGATACAGCACGCCCGTCAGAACGACGACGAAAATCAGGAAGGGCCACAGCTTGATCCGTTCCGCCAGCGCACCCGATACAATGGATGCGGTGGCTGCCACGAACATCAGCTGAAAGAAGAAGTCGGACCCGACAGAGGCATAATCCAATGCTGCATCTTCTGCCGCCAGGCCGACCGCCTCAAGCTCTGTCCAGTTGAAGAACGGCCCAAGCCAGCCGCTGACAAGCCAGCCGTCACCGGGATACATCAGGTTGAAGCCGATCAGCCAATACATGATCGATGCGATCGAAAACAGCGCGATGTTCTTGGTTAGCTGCATGGTGACGTTTTTGGACCGCACCAGACCTGCCTCTAGCATCGCAAAGCCAGCGGCCATCCAGAATACGAGGAAGCCGCCCACGAGGAACAGCAGCGTGGTCATCAGATAAGGGCCGATTTCGTCGAATGTCGGTGCCGGGGCGTCCTGCGCCAGCGCGACTGTCGGCAAAAGCGCAAGGCCCGCGCTGACCGTTGTAAACTTGAAAAATTTCATTGATTTGTCCCTCATTACGCGATTACAGCGCGTCATCATTTGTCTCGCCGGTGCGCACCCGCAGGGCGCTTTCCACGTCGAGTACGAAAATCTTGCCATCGCCGATCTTGTCGGTTTTGGCCGTTGTCGCGATGGTGTTGACGACCTGATCGGCCATGCTGTCCTGAACCACGATTTCGAGCTTCACTTTCGGCACGAAATTCACGGCATATTCCGCGCCGCGATAAATCTCCGTATGACCCGATTGTGATCCGAAACCTTTGATTTCGGACACCATCATGCCGCGCACACCCGCAGAGGTCAGCGCCTCGCGCACCTCTTCGAGCTTGAACGGCTTGATTGTTGCAATGATGAGTTTCACATTCTTCCCCTTGCGCATTCTTTGGCGGGTCCGTTTTGGCAGCGCCCGCTTGCCCGGCAAGACAAAGCGCCCGCGAAGGCGCCGGACAAGACAATGCTGCGGTGCAGCGTCACTTAAACCGGCCACTGTTGCACATTTTTTGCACAAAAGCTGTCGACTGCCTACTTATTGGGCAGATAGATGATCGAGTCAGCGATCCTTCGCCGCGTCCGAAAACGGCCTGTCTGTGCCTCGTCTGGTGGAATCTTACTGGGTGGTGGCGCGTCGCAAGACCCGCTATGGTGCAGCAAAATCAGACCGAACAGTCAGTCGAGCGGAATATGAGTGGAAACGGCAAAAAACGGACACCTTTGGTGGCCGAACGGCGCTATCCTGCGGGCAGCACAGGCAAGACGCCTGCGCCAAAGAAGAAGGCCGCGTCGTCCCGCACGACACGTCGCAAAGCAGCGCCCAAACGGAGCAAACCCACGGGTCCCATTGGCTGGCTACTGCTGCCCTTCCGCTGGGCATTGCGGATCATCTGGGCCGTCAGCTGGCGGTTGGGACTGGTGACGGCCCTGATCATCGGTGGCTTTTCGCTTTATTTCGCAAGCCAGATGCCTGCGATGGAAGAGTTGATTGATGGCCGCACCCGTGGTTCCGTCACCATGACGGATCTGACGGGCGAGGTCTTTGCCTGGCGCGGCGATCAGTTTGGCGGGATGGTCAGGGCTGAATCTGTTTCACCCCATTTGCACAACGCCGTTGTCGCGACCGAGGATAAGCGGTTCTACCGCCATCTTGGCATTTCGCCGCGCGGCATTGCGTCGGCCATCCGGATCAACCTGCGTGAAGGGCGCGGCCCGCTGTCAGGCCATGGCGGATCCACAATTACCCAACAGACCGCCAAGCTTTTGTGTCTGGGCGTGCCGTTCGATCCGACCAAATGGGAATCAGAGGCTGATTATGAGGCCGATTGCCGCCGCACATCGCTGCGCCGCAAAGCCCGCGAGGCTGTCTTTGCCCTGGGCATGGAACTAGCCTATTCCAAGGAAGATATCCTGACGATTTATCTGAACCGGTCCTATCTGGGCGCAGGCAGCCGAGGCTTTGAAGCGGCTGCGCAACGCTATTTCGGCGTATCGGCGGCCGAGGTGGACCCGGCACAGGCGGCAATGCTGGCGGGGCTGTTGACTGCGCCATCCACCAACGCCCCTACCCGCAACCTCGAACGCGCCCAGAACCGGGCCGCGATTGTGATCGGGCTGATGGAAGAACAGGGTTATCTTTCGACGCAAGAGGCGATGAACGCCATTGCCAACCCCGCCACCCTGTCCGAATCCGCCCAGCAGGATTCAGGTGGCTTCTTTGCGGATTGGGTCATGGAAAGCGGGCCTGAGTTCTTTACCCGTGACACCACCGAAGATGTCATCATTCGCACGACGCTGGATCAGGATATTCAGGCCGCCGCCGAGGATGCCCTGATTTCCGTATTTGAGAACGAAGTGCGTGAAGGGTCCGAAGCACAGGCTGCCATTGTCGTGATGTCTGCAGACGGGGCCGTGCGTGCCATGGTCGGCGGGCGCAATATCTCGGCCACCGGGGCGTTCAACCGCGCCACGCAAGCGCTGCGCCAGACCGGATCGGCCTTCAAGCCGTTTATCTACGCCGCCGCGCTTGATCTGGGCATGTCGCCTTATGCGATGGTTGATGATGCACCAACCTGCTGGCAACGGCGCGGGTCGCGTGACTGGTGCCCCGTGAATTACGACCGCACCTTCAAGGGGCCGGTGACACTGATTCAGGCCTTGGCCGAAAGCCGCAACATTCCGGCCATCATTGTGTCCGAGGATGTGGGCCGCGAACTGGTGCGCAATGTCGCCAACGGGTTCGGGGTCGAGGGTGATCTGGCCGCTGGCCCGGCACTGGCGCTGGGTGTATCCGAAAGCACCTTGATCGAGATGACAGGTGCCTTTGCCGGTATTTTGAACGGTGGATCGGCGGTGACACCTTACGGCCTGACAGATCTGCGCATTCAGGGCGATGACACATCGCTGATGGACGCCACCGGCGCCGGCATTGGTGAGCGGGTCATCCGCGAGGATGCCGCCCGCCAACTGACCTGGATGATGACCAAGGTTGTCGAAGAAGGCACCGGTCGTCGGGCGCGCATTGATGGCTGGCAGGTTGCAGGCAAGTCCGGCACCACAAATGGCGCCCGCGATGCCTGGTTCATCGGCTTCACCGGCGATTATGTCACCGGGGTCTGGATGGGCTATGACGACAACCGCCCCTTGTCAGGTGTAACGGGTGGCGGCCTGCCCGCCACGATCTGGCATGAAACGATGGTGCGCGTTCTTGCGGACAGATCACCCACACCGCTGCCCATGATCGCCCCGCCGGAACCCGCTGCAACGGGCCTGCTGCAAAGCGAAGGTGGCCAGATCGTGGATAATGACATTCTGGATGTGCTGGATCTGATCGTGAACAACTGACGCCGGCGTCAGTATTCACCTTCTTCACAAAGATCATACCGGAAAGCGTAGCCGTCCCATATCATGTAGATGCCTGGGTCCTGCGCATCGATCATCATGATCGCCCGTTCGGTCCAGGTCTGGCCTTCACCGGAACATTCCATGGTATAGATCGTGGCATCCATATCGTTGATGTCGACGGGGTTCGTCATCCGGCACTCAACCTCGACCCCGTAAAAGATGCTTTCAGCGATCTTGAGCGATCCGCCATCGGCACCAACCAGAGAACATTCAGCATTGGCCGTCTGTTTGTAGACGCCATCATAGGGCCCGGCTTGCCCTTGCCCCGGCGTCAGCAGGCAGAAAACTGCCAAAGTCAGATAGTGTTTGCGGTTCATCGCCCAATTGTGTGGGCCATTTTTGTCGCCAGATCAACGATTCATGCTAGAGGATGCGTCACGCAAGGTCAGAGCATAGAATCGCATTAACTCTGTCCTGAATTTCTGCTACCTGCCGCCGCAGGGCATGAATACGACGAAAAGGCGAACTGGGGCACATGTTGGACGAAGTCAAAGCCAAGGGCGAGGCCGAACTGATCGAGGCGCGCCGCGAAAGCCGTCATTTATATTGGATGGTTGCGATCTTCAGCTTTTTCGTGAACCTGCTGATGCTAACCGGTCCGCTTTATATGCTGAGCGTTTACGACCGGGTGCTTAGCTCGCGGTCGTTCGAGACGCTGTTTTTCCTGACCGCGCTGGTTGCGTTTCTCTATACCATGATGGGTATTCTGGATTTTGTCCGTGGCCGCGTGATGGGCCGGGTCGGGGCTCGGTTTCAGGCCCGTCTGGACCGACGCGTTTTCAGCGCCGTCCTGAAAGCCACGACGCTGAACCGCGCCCCGCGCGAGGCCGCAACCGGCCTGCGCGATCTGGAAGCGACCCAGCGCCTGATCACATCGCCGGCCTTGATGGCCCTGTTTGATTTGCCTTGGACGCCCCTTTTCATCTGGGGCATTTTCATCTTTCACCCTACGATGGGTGTTCTGGCATTGGTTGGCGGTGCCATTCTGGTTGCCGTCGCGATCCTGAATCAGTTGACCACCCGCAAACCGCTTGAAGCAGCGAATGCGGCGTCATTTGCCTCGGAACAATTGGGCACGCAGATACGCGGCGAAAGCGAGATGGTCCATTCGCTGGGGATGCGCGGGGCTGCGTTTGACCGCTGGCAACTGGCCCGTGGCAAATCGCTTGATGCCACGATCGGGGCGGCTGATGCCTCTGGCACATTCACGTCGCTGACCAAGGCGTTCCGCCTGTTTCTGCAATCCGCGATGCTGGGTCTGGGTGCCTATCTGGTGCTGCTGAACGAACTGTCGCCCGGTGCGATGATTGCCGGTTCCATCCTGCTTGGCCGCGCACTTGCTCCTATCGAGATGATCGTGGGCCAGTGGGCTGTGTTCCAAAAGGGCCGCGAAGGCTGGCGCAAACTGTGCATCCTGTTGGGGTCGGTGGGCGAGGAAGAGCAGCGTACGCAATTGCCTAAACCCAAGGCCCGTCTGATCGCCGATCAGGTGACTGTGGTTCCACCAGGTGAAAAGCAGGCATCACTGCGTCTGATCAGCTTTGATATCAAACCGGGTATGGCTGTCGGTGTTATCGGTACGTCTGGTGCCGGGAAATCGACGCTCGCCCGTGTGCTGACCGGCGTATGGCAACCTGCTGGCGGCAAGATCCGTCTGGATGGGGCCGCGCTTGATCAATATGACCCTGACGTGCTGGGCCAGCATATCGGCTATCTACCGCAGCGCGTGCAGTTGTTTGACGGCACGATCAAGGAAAACATCGCCCGGATGTCGATGCAGCCCGACGATGCGGCCGTGGTGAAAGCCGCAAAAAAGGCCGCTGCGCACGAGATGATCCTGAAACTGCCCGACGGCTATGACACACGCGTGACCAGTAATACGGGCCGTTTGTCGGGTGGTCAGATCCAGCGCATCGGTCTTGCGCGGGCCATGTATGGTGATCCTGTTGTGCTGGTGCTGGATGAGCCGAACTCGAACCTCGACAATGATGGATCGGCGGCGCTGAACAAGGCGATCAAGACACTGAAATCCGAAGGTAAGGTTGTGTTCATCATGGCGCATCGCCCGGCGGCCATTCAGGAATGCGACACATTGCTGGTGATCGAAGGCGGTGCCCGCCGTGCCTTTGGCCCCAAGGACGAGGTACTGGCCGAAATGGTCAAGAACCATAAGGAAATCCAGAAAAGCGTTGGCAAGACCGGGGGTGTGTCATGAACCAGCAACGCGATGCGCTAAGCACCCGCTGGTCGGCCAAGCGTCATATGACCGTCGGCCTGATCGCTTTGGTGATCCTTGTCGGCGGGTTTGGCACATGGTCGGTCATGGCCCAGATTACAGGGGCGGTTATCACATCGGGCCAGATCGAGGTCGATCGCAACCGTCAGGTTGTCCAGCACCCCGATGGCGGTGTGGTCGAGGAAATTCTGGTGGATGAGGGCGATACCGTCGAGGCCGGCACTCTGTTGATCCGGCTTGATCCGTCAGTCCTGCAATCGGAACTGGCCGTCGTCGAAGGCCAGTTGTTTGAAATTCTGGCCCGCCGCGGCCGTCTTGAGGCAGAGCGTGACAATCTGGACCGCCCCGTCTTTGATGCGGTTCTGCTGGAGGCTGACAACGCCGATGCAGAAACACTGATCAATGGCCAGATCCGTCTGTTTGAGGCACGGCTGGAGTCGAGCAAACGGGCGGTCGAGCAGTTGACGCAGCAGCGGGCGCAGATCGCCAGCCAGCTGAATGGGATCGAGGCGCAACAGACCGCACTATCGACCCAGCGCGATTTGATTGCACGGGAACTGACCGACCAGCAAAGCCTTCTGGATCGGGGTTTAGCCCAGGCCAGCCGGGTTTTGGCCCTGCAACGGGAAGAGGCCGATCTGTTGGGCCGCGTGGGCGAGTTGACAGCACAAGCCGCCCAGGCCGCCGAACGCATGACCGAGATTGAGATCCAGATCCTCGGCCTATCCACCAGCCGGAGGGAAGAGGCGATCACCCGTCTGCGCGACCTGCAATTCAACGAGCTGGAACTGTCGGAGCGCCGCCGCACACTGCGTCGCCAGTTGGATCGTCTGGATATTCGCGCACCCGTTTCGGGTATCGTCTATGGCTTGCAGGTCTTTGCCGAACAATCGGTGATCCGGCCTGCAGACCCGGTCCTGTTCCTGATCCCGCAGGACCGTCCGCTAGTGATTGCCACAGAAGTGCAGGTTATCGATATCGACCAGATCCATCTGGGTCAGGAGGTCACCTTGCGTTTTTCCGCATTTGATCAACGTCGCACGCCCGAGCTGAAAGGCGAAGTCACCCTGATCTCGGCTGACGCCTTTCAGAACGAGAATTCTGGTCTGTCCTACTACCGGGCCGAGGTGCAATTGAACGAAGGCGAGATAGATAAACTGCCGTCCGACATGACCCTGATCCCCGGTATGCCGGTGGAGGCCTTTGTGCGGACCGCCGAACGAAGCCCGATGCAGTATCTCCTCAAACCGTTGGCCGATTATTTTGCCAAGGCCTTCCGCGAGTCCTGATTGCACCTGTCTGCGTTGCCCGCTAGCGTCCGGGCAACAATGGAGGATGCAATGAGCGCGATTGAAAGCAAACTGGCGGAACTTGGCGTGACCTTGCCGGATATGGGTGCAGCACCCAAGGCCGCTGGCAACTACCTGCCCTTCGTCACCGTGAGCGACATGGTTTATGTCTCAGGCCAGATTTCGCAGGACGAAAACGGCCCGGTGAAAGGAGTCGTTGGTGCTGATTTTACGCTGGAACAAGGGGCCGAGGCGGCAAGGCTCTGCGCCATTTCCCTGTTGACGCAGCTCAAAGTGGCCTGCGATGGCGACATTGATCGGCTGGTGCGCGTGGTCAAGTTGACCGGTTTCGTGAACTCCACCCCTGACTTCGTTGATCAGCCCAAGGTGATCAACGGGGCGTCGGATTTCTTTGTGGCGGCGCTGGGTGACAAGGGCCGCCATGCCCGCGCCGCTGTCAGCGCGGCCAGCCTGCCGCTGGGCGTCGCGGTCGAGATCGAAGCAATCTTTCAGATCAAATGAGCCTGCCTGCCGCATTCTTTGATCGCCCTATTGCCCACCGCGCCTTGCATGACCGCAAGGCGGGCCGGGTCGAAAACAGCATGAAATCGATCAAGGCGGCTATTGAGGCTGGTTATGGCATCGAGATGGATGTGCAACTGACCGCCGATGGTCACGCCATGGTTTTTCACGATGATGTGCTGGATCGGTTGACTGCCCAGGACGGCGCAGTGCGCGCCCGTACCCGCGCCGGATTAGAGGCGATCGAGCTGACCGATGATGGCGGTACGATCCCTTCATTGGAGGATGTGCTGGCGCTGGTCGACGGTCGTGTGCCCTTGCTGATCGAGATCAAGGATCAGGATGGCGGGATGGGGCCGGATATCGGGCCGCTGGAGCAGGCAACGGCGGATGCGCTGAAGCCATATGCTGGCGATGTCGCCCTGATGTCGTTCAATCCGCACAGTGTCACCAAGCTGGCCGAACTGGCACCGGATATTCCGCGCGGCCTTGTCACCTCAAGCTATCAGGCGCAGTTCTGGCCAGAGGTCCCGGATCAAATCCGGGACAGGTTGCGCGACATCCCGGATTATGACCGTGTCGGGACCTGTTTCATCAGTCATGAGGCCGGTGATCTGGACCGGCCTCGTGTCGCGGAGCTCAAACATCAGGGGGCCGCGATCCTTTGCTGGACGATCCGTAGCGCCGCCGCTGAGGCTGAAGCGCGGCGGATCGTGGATAATGTCACCTTTGAGGGCTATCTGGCTTGACGGCGGCCCACAGCCCCCCAAGTAAACCCCCATGGATGACACACCCACCGAAATTGCAGCCCACGGCAGCATCAGCGGGATCGACCCCGCCGATTGGGACGCCTGCGCCTGCCCGGAGGCGACGGATGGACGGCCCGATGACCCGTTCACGACCCACCGTTTCCTCAAAGCCTTGGAAGACAGCGGATCAGTCGGGCCTGGCACCGGCTGGCAGCCCCGCTATCTGACGGCCAGGATCGACGGACAGATCGCTGCCGTCGCCCCGCTTTATGCAAAGGGGCACAGCCAGGGCGAGTACATCTTCGACCACAATTGGGCCCATGCATATGAGAGTGCGGGTGGTCGTTATTATCCAAAGCTGCAAATAGCCGTGCCATTTACGCCTGCCACGGGCCGCCGGTTTCTGACCCGCCCCGGATACGAGGCGGCGGGCATGTCCGCCCTCATCCAGGGGGCGATTCAAATCGCTGCGGATAACGAGCTGTCATCGGTCCATGCCACCTTCTGCACCGAAGCTGAAGCGATTGCTGGCGCTGAAATGGGATTGCTGCACCGGGTCGGGCAGCAGTTTCACTGGGTCAATGATGGCTACGGGACATTTGATGATTTTCTGTCCTCGCTTTCCAGCCGCAAGCGCAAGAACATCCGCAAGGAACGCCAGCAGGCGAATGCCTTTGGCGGAGAGATTGTGGAATTGACCGGTGACGCGATCCAGCCGGAACATTGGGATGCGTTCTGGCAATTCTATCAGGACACCGGGAACCGGAAATGGGGTACGCCCTATCTGACCCGCAACTTCTTTCACTTTGCCCACCAGACCATGCGGAACGACATTCTGATGGTGCTGGCGATCCGGGATGGGCGGCCCGTGGCCGGGGCGCTGAATTTCATTGGGCGCGACACGCTGTTCGGCCGCTACTGGGGCTGCACCGAACACCACGCCTGCCTGCATTTTGAGCTGTGTTACTACCGGGCCATCGACTTTGCCATCCGGCATCGGCTGGGTGGGGTGGAAGCGGGCGCCCAGGGTGAACACAAGCTCGCCCGTGGCTACCTGCCCACCCCCACCCATTCACTCCATTGGTTTGGCGATCCAGGGTTCCGCGATGCCGTCGCCCGCTATCTTGACGCCGAACGCAATGCGGTGGATCACGAGATCGAGGTGCTGACCAGTTACGGACCTTTCCGCAAATCCCATCAGGAGGACCACCAATGACCGACAAACTGACCGAGACTGAACGGGACGAACAGATCAAACCCCTGCTTAACAATGGCTGGGAACTGGTCAGCGGGCGCGACGCGATCCACAAGACATTTGTGTTCCGGAACTTTGTCGAGGCATTCGGGTTCATGACAAAGGCCGCCATCTGGGCCGAAAAGTGGAACCATCATCCAGAGTGGTCGAATGTTTACAAGACGGTCGAGGTGACCTTGACCACCCACGACGCCGATGGTCTGTCGGCGCTGGATGCAAAACTGGGCGCAAAACTGGATGCGCTCGCAGGAGAATAAGTTGGAAGAGTTACTGAATACCGAAATCTGGGATGGTCGGACCATCGCGGATTTATTGACGCTTGAGTTTTTGGCGTCGATCTTTGGCAGTGTAATTGCCGCGATCCTGATCTTGATCGTCGGCTTTATCATTGGCGGCTGGGTGCGCAAACGATTGGTCCGGCTAGGCGAACAGTACAGCCATCTTGATGTGACGCTGTTCAATTTCCTGGGCAATGTCGTCCGTTACGTGGTGGTCGGCTTTGCGTTCTTGTTCGTGCTGAACACATTCGGGGTGCAAACCACATCTGTCATTGCCGTCATCGGTGCGGCTGGTTTGGCCATCGGTCTGGCCTTGCAGGGCACGCTTTCCAATGTGGCAGCAGGCGTGATGATCGTGTTCTTCCGCCCAATCAAGATCGGCGATTTTGTGGAGGTCAACGGCCAGATGGGGACGGTCAAGGATATCACCTTGAACTACACTGAACTGGCGTCCATCGGGAATGTGCAAATCATCATCCCCAATTCCGAAGTCTGGGGGAACACGATTTCCAATTATTCCGTCTACCCGACCCGCCGGGCCGAATGGACCTTTGGCGTCGGTTATGGCGTAAACCTGAAACAGGCCGAAGACGTGATCCGCGGGACAATCATGGCCGACCCCCGGTCCATGAGCGATCCGGAGCCGTTTATCCAGGTCAACAACCTTGGCAGCAGTTCGGTCGATTTTCTGGTGCGTGTCTGGTGCGCCAGTGGCGATTACTTCGCTTATCAGGCGGATATGAAACGGAAGGTGAAAGAGGCGTTGGATGCAGCCGAAATCAACATCCCCTTCCCGACACGGACCATTGTCAACGTCTCGGAGTAAGAAGAAAGGGCGGCCTGTTGGCCGCCCGCTTCACACTTAGTCCATCTGTTCCAGAAGCGTCTCGCCAGCCGAAATCTCGCATTCGCCGGGATTGCTTTCGGCGTTCAGGATTTTGACTTCACCATTTTCGACCAGCATCGAATAGCGCTTGGACCTGTTCACAAAACCGACCGGCGGCGCGCTGAAGTTCATGCCGATGGCGGTGGTGAAGCTACTTTCGGCGTCAGCCAGCATGGTGATGCCGACGTCATTGGCTTTTGTACTGTCGCCCCAGGCTTTCATCACAAACGGATCGTTGACGGCCACGCAGATGATCTCGTCCACGCCCTTGGCCTTGAAATCGTCATGCGTGATCATGAAGCTGGGCACATGGGCTGTGGAACATGTGCCGGTATAGGCCCCGGGTAGCCCGAAAATCACCACCTTGCGATCCTTGACCTTGTCGGCCAGCGGCACCTGTTTTGGTCCATCGTCGCTCATCACCAGCAATGTCGCGTCCGGCAGCGTGTCACCCACTTTGATTGTCATCTCATTAGCCCCTGTTCGTAATTGTGTCTTCCGACGCTTCCCATATAGAGTCCTGCTGAACAAGGGGCCAGCGAAGAGGGGCGATTTCCCGTGACACATGTGGTTGTGGTTGGCGGCGGTCAGGCTGGCGCCTCGCTCGTTGCGAAATTGCGGGCCGAAGGATTTGATGGTGACATTACCCTGATCGGCGCTGAAACGGTGCCGCCCTATCAGCGCCCGCCGCTCTCAAAGGCTTATTTACTTGGGGAAATGGCCGAAGAGCGCCTGTATTTGCGTCCCGTTGAATTCTACGACGACAACAACATCACACTGCGTCTGGACACGCGCGTCGTGGGCATCGACCGCCCCGCAAAGGTGGTGACCCTGACGGGCGATGAGCGCTTGCATTATGACGAACTTGTGCTGACGGTCGGCGCATATCCGCGCACCTTGCCTGCCGAGGTCGGGGGGATGCTGGATGGGCTGTATCTGGTCCGTGATCTGGCGGATGCCGATGCCATGGTGCCTGCCTTTCAACCGGACAGGCGCGTGCTGATCATCGGTGGCGGCTATATCGGACTGGAGGCTGCCGCAGTCGCATCCAAGCTGGGATTGGAGGTCACGCTGGTCGAGGCAGCTGACCGCATCCTGCAGCGCGTGGCCGCCCCCGAAACATCCGACTATTTCCGGGCGCTACACCAATCCCATGACGTCGACATTCGCGAAGGTGTGGGGCTGGACCGGTTGCTGGGCGATGATCATGTCTCTGGTGCCGTGCTGACCGATGGCAGCATCTTGCAGCTTGATTTCGCCGTGGTCGGTGTTGGTATCACACCCGCGACGATCCTTGCAGACAGTGCCGGGCTGGAGGCGGATAACGGGATCACCACCGATGCCTATGGCCGCACCTCTGATCCGCATATCTGGGCCGCCGGTGACTGCGCTTCTTGCCTGTTTCATGATGAGCGTATTCGGCTGGAAAGTGTCGGCAATGCTATTGATCAGGCAGAGGCGGTGGCGCTGAATATCATGGGCCGCGACGTGCCTTACACGCCCAAACCGTGGTTCTGGTCGGATCAGTATGACTGCAAGCTGCAGATCGCCGGGCTGAACAGGGGCTACACCGATGTCTATGTGCGCAAGGGCGATGCCCCCGGCGTGCAGTCCAACTGGTACTACAAAGGGCCTGAACTGCTGGCGGTGGACGCCATGAACGACCCGCGCAACTACATGATCGGTAAGCGCCTGATCGAAGCAGGGCGCAGCCCCGATCCTGCCGTCATCACAGATCCGGCGACGGATATGAAAGCACTGCTAAACCCGTGAGGATCATCGGCGGCACCTATCGCGGCACGGCGCTGGCGACCGTGGGCAAGGGTGATGCCGGCGCGCATCTGCGCCCCACATCCGACCGCGTGCGCGAAAGCCTGTTCAATGTGCTACAAGGCGGGCGCTTTGGTGACCCAATCACGGATGCCCGCGTGCTTGATCTGTTCGCAGGCACCGGCGCGCTGGGGTTGGAGGCGCTGTCGCGCGGTGCGGCTCATGCCAGTTTTGTCGATAGTGGCCGTGTGGCGCAAAAGCTGATCCGCAATAATATCATCAAACTGCGCAGGCAGGAGGATGCAACACTGATCGGAGCACAGGCGACAAAGCTGCCAAAGGGCGAACCGTGCGATTTGGTCTTTCTTGATCCGCCTTATGGGCAGGATCTGGGCGGCAAGGCTCTGGTCGCCGCAATGAATAGCGGCTGGGTCGCCGAAGGTGCCTTGGTCGTCTGGGAAGAAAGCCAGCCCCAGATTGCGCCAACCGGTTTTATGCAGCTGGACCAGCGCCGCTATGGTGACACTTGGATCACGGTGATGCGCCATGACGACTAAGCTGGTGATTTTCGATTGCGACGGCGTGCTGGTCGATACCGAGCCTTTAACGGATGTGGTTTTGTCGAAAAAGCTGACGGAATACGGCCTGCCCTTGGCGCCGAGTGAAATACCCGGCCTGTTTCGTGGTGGGACGATCCAGGCGGTGGGTGAGGAGGCGATGAGGCGCGGTGCAACCCTGCCAGATAACTGGCTGGATGATCTCTACTCCGCCGTCTTTGATGCGCTGCGCCACGATGTGCCGGTGATCGACGGCGTATTCGATCTGATTGACGTGCTGGATGGGGCGGGGATTGGCCGGGCCATCGCATCCAACGGCCCCGTGGCCAAGATGAAGATCAGCCTGACCCCCAGCGGGCTGTGGGACCGGTTTGCCGGGCGGATTTATACGGGGCATGATCACGGCCCCAAGCCGAAACCGGATATGCTGCTGCGGATCATGGCAGATGCCGGTGTGACGCCCGACGAAACGGTGATGATTGATGACATGCCTGCCGGGTTCAACGCGGCCAAGGCCGCTGGCATTCGCTGTTTCGGCTACGTGGCTGATGGCGATCCGGATCGAGTGAACGGGACCGGAGCAGTGCCCGTGACAACACTTGATCAGATCGCACTGGCGCTTGATTTGCGCTGATCGCATGCCGCCGCTAGTCTGAGCTTATGACCGACGCGACCGATTTCAGCGTTATACCAACGGTGCGCAGGCAAAAGACGGCAAGCCTGCCGCTGCCTGCGCCAGTACCATTTGGCGCGCCTGTTCTGATTTCCGATTGCGTCAGCCCATTGGCGGGGGAAACACTGCTCAGTCTGATCTGGCGCAGGCTGGACGGGACCGACGAAAAAACGCCCGATCCAAAGGATCGGACGCGATAATCGTTAACCACTCACGCTATGTAAACGCCTCAGTCACCAGTATTGTTCCGCACCGCCGCCTGTGCGGCATCAACAAGTGCGGCACCGTCATAGCCCTTGGCATCCATCTCGACGATCCAGTTGGCGGTCACGGCCTCGCCCAGCGCCTTGATGCGCGCGGTTTCGTCCTCTGACAGTTCCGCAATCTGGTTGCCATCCGCGGCCATCACGTCACGGCCCACGATATCGCCGGTGTCATGTGCCCGGCCTGCCCACATGCTGGCCATCATGCCGGAATTGGCGTCGATGACAGCGCGCAGGTCGTCGGGCATGGCGTCATATACATCCTTGTTCATCGCCCAGATGAAATAGAGGTTATAAAGCGCCCGGTCACCTGCCACATCCGTGTGGCTGTCAGTCAGCTCGTTCAGTTTCAGCGATGGTGACATCTCCCACGTGATGACGCCGCCATCGACCACGCCTTTTGACAAGGCTTCGGGGAATTGCGGCACTGGCATTCCGATTGGCGTGGCGCCCAATTCCTCTAGCAGCAGGGTCGCCGGGCGCGATGGACCACGCAGTTTCAGACCGGCGAAATCATCCACTGTATCAACCGCGTCACCGCGTTTGTGCACGATGCCGGGCCCGTGCATATGAGCCGCAATGACATGCACATCCTTGAAGTCATCCATGAGGTAGTCTTGGGTGAATTCCCACGCAGCGGCAGAGGCTTCCTCGGCCGATTTGGTGGTCATGAAGGGCAGTTCCAGGGCCTCAGCCTCCGGAAAACGATTGGGCTGATAGCCGGGGATGACCCAGCCGCCGTCAATCGCGCCATCGCGGATCAGGTCATACTGGTTCGGTGCAGCGCCACCCAGTTGCATGAAAGGGTAAAGCTCGACCTTGATGCGGCCGTTTGACTGTTCCTCAATCGCGTCAGCCCATGGCTGCATGAAATAGGTCGGGTTCGCGCTGGCCGGCGAAACGAAGTGCTGAAAGCGCAGGGTCACCTCTTGGGCCAGGGCAGAGGTCGCGGTCAGGGTGAAGGCGGCAGCAAGGGCTGCATACTTTGTCAGGTGCATGTCATGCATCCTTTCATCAGTGATTTTGGGAAGGGGTGTCACCGCTAGCGACACCGGGTAGGTAAGCGGTGCTGCCGCAGGATACAAGCAAAGAACTTAGGGTGAATTTACGCCCGTTTTTCCCCTTTGCTGGTTCCAGACCTCGGAAACCGAGATGTGGATCACCGCTAAAAGGGCGACAAACCCGCCTGCAACACCCAGCCCGGTCACGCCATATCCGCTGATCACCGCGCTGCCGATGGCCGAACCGATAGCCGCGCCGATATAGATGGCAGCGGCATTCAGGGCCAGCACGATGGCGGCACTTTCCGGGGCGATACTAATGATCCTGACCTGTTGGGCGGCCATAAAGGACCAGCCAAACACCGACCAGAGCCCGCAGATCACAAAAACCCAAATGTCGGGCAAGGGCAGCAGCGACAAAAGCGGCATCGTGACAAACTGAATGATCGACAGGCAGATAAGGGTGCGGAACGGTCCGATCCGGTCGGTCATCCGCCCGCCCAGCAGATTGCCCCCAACGGCCCCAAGCCCAAAAACGACCAGAACCATGGTGATACCATCGCGCCCGTACCCCATCGTGTCTTCCAGCAGGGGCGCCAGATAGGTGTAGACGACATAGATACCCGTCAGAAAGGTCGTCGTGAACATGACGGCCAGCATTGTCCGCGCCTCGCCCAAGGTACGGCCCAGATCGCGCAAGGTGACCACCTGAAAGGCCAGCCCGGCAGGTACGACCCGCCAGACCATAATGATCACCGGAATGGCTAGCATGACCACGACGCCAAAGGCGACCCGCCAGCCGAATGTGTAGGCGATCCAGCTACCCACCGGTACGCCCAGCACCTGTGCAAGCGTCAGCCCGAAAAAGACAGCGGCCAAGGCCTTGCCCCGCTCTTCCTCTGCGCTCAGCCCGGCGGCCACGGCAGCGGTGACGGGTGTCATGACACCGGCACCTGCGGCGGCTAGAATGCGCGCGCCGTGCAGCATCGCCTCGTTCACAGCTAGCGCCGACAGCAGGTTTGCTGCCGCAAACGTGCCCAGCGCAAAGGCGAGCACGCGCCGCCGCCCGATCTGCCCGGTCAACGATACCAGCAAGGGCGAGAGCACGGCATAGGCCAATGCATAGGTGGTCATGATCCAGCCGGTGCGGGCTGGTGTGATCCCCAGGCCTTCGCCCAGCGGGGTCAGCATCCCGATCAGGACAAAGGCCCCCATGCCGATGACGAAATTCGCCGCACTCAGAACCGGGATCAGTGTCCGGTTCGGCGTCACCCGGTGATCCAAGTGGGATGATATCGGTTGCCGGGGGACAGCGTGAAAATCTCGCAGCCATCCGCCGTGATACCGATGGAATGTTCAAACTGTGCTGACAAGGATTTGTCGCGGGTCACCGCGGTCCAGTCATCGGCTAGCACCTTGGTATCGGCCCGGCCCAGATTGATCATCGGCTCAATGGTAAAGAACATACCTTCTTCCAGCGTCGGACCAGTGCCCGGACGACCGTAATGCACCACGTTCGGCGGGGCATGAAACACGCGGCCCAGCCCGTGACCGCAAAAATCACGGACAACAGACATACGATTGCTTTCGGCATAGACTTGGATGGCATGGCCGATATCGCCAAACGTGTTGCCCGGCTTTGCCGCCTCGATCCCTTTCATCAGTGAATCGTGGGTCACCTGGATCAGCCGCTCTGCCTTGCGTGACAGGGTCCCGGCCACATACATGCGGCTGGTGTCGCCAAACCAGCCATCGACGATGACGGTGACATCGATGTTCAGGATGTCGCCATCCTTGAGCTTCTTGTCACCCGGAATACCGTGGCAGACCACATGATTGACGGAAATACAGCTGGCATGCTGATAGCCCTTATAGCCGATCGTGGCTGAGGTTGCCCCGGCATCCTCGACCATCTGGGTGATCAGCCGGTCAATCTCTGCCGTGGTCTGGCCCGGAAACACATGGTCAGCGATGTCATCGAGGATCTGTGCGGCCAGCGCTCCGGCGGCATGCATCCCCGCAAAATCGCCAGCCTCGTAAATACGGATGCCATCCTTGGTAATCCGGCCGTTATTGGTCTGCACGTGTGTCTTCCTTTGTCGGTGTTGCAAACGCACATAGGCCAATTAAAGCCCAAGTTCTAGGGTTGCATCGGGATCGGTTCACCCAGTGCTATCTCCGCCGGGCTGATGGTGCAGGTCTGGGCGAGACATTGCACCCCCGTGGCCTTTGCTTCAGCGAAGGCTGCGGCATAGGCCGGATCGATATCCCCGGCCAGCGTCATGGCTGTGCAGTCGGTGCGCTGCACCAGATAGAACATGATGGCCCGGTGACCTTGCCGCACCATGTCGGTCAATTCCGCCAGATGTTTCGCCCCGCGTGCGGTCACGCTGTCGGGAAACTCTGCCAGCCCCGGCCTGCGGGATAGGGTAACGCTTTTGACCTCGACATAGGTGTCAGGCCCGTCACCGCTGAGCAGGAAATCGATGCGGCTGTTCTGACCGTACTTCACCTCTGACCGCACTATATCATAGGGCGGCAGTCCGGGCACCTGATGCGCCATCAAGGCCACCTTCAGCGCCTTGTTCGGTATGGAGGTATCGACACCGGTGAAATGTCCGTTTTCGTGATCGACCAGCCGCCAGCCGAATTTCAGCTTCTTCTTGGGATCGTCATTCGGTTCCAACCATATTTTCATGCCCGGCTCCGCCAGACCCATCATGGAGCCGGGATTGGCGCAGTGGGCTGTTGCCTCGCGCCCGTCCTCCAGCCGGACATCGGCCAGAAACCGTTTATAGCGGCGGATCAGACGGGCGGGCACAAGGGGCGTGGAAAATTGCATGGGGCCACCCTATAACCAGTTCGGACCTGCAGGAGAACCACAATGCCAAACCCCACCGCCGCCATGCTTGTCATCGGGGATGAAATCCTGTCGGGACGGACCCGTGACGCCAATATGCATTATCTGGCCGGGCAACTGACCGAAGCCGGTATTGACCTGAAAGAGGTGCGCGTAGTGAGCGATGATGCCCCGGCGATCATCGCCGCTGTCCGCGCATTGGCGGACGGGTATGATACGGTTTTCACCAGCGGCGGGATTGGCCCGACCCATGATGATATCACCGCCGATTGCATCGCTGCGGCCTTTGATACGCCGATTGATGTGCGCGGTGACGCCCGGGCCATTCTGCAGGCGCATTACGACCGCGCTGGGACAGAACTCAACGCCGCCCGGCTGCGCATGGCCCGCATTCCGGACGACGCGACCCTGATCGACAATCCGGTCAGCGCGGCCCCGGGCTTTACCATTCGCAACGTGCATGTGATGGCAGGGGTTCCGGCGGTATTTCAGGCCATGGTCGCCAGTATCCTGCCGACCCTGACCGGGGGGGCACCGCTGATTTCAAGAACCTTGCGTGTGTTGCGGGGTGAGGGTGACATCGCAGGCCCGTTGGGCGTTTTCGCGCAGCAATTCTCTGATCTGTCTGTCGGCTCTTATCCCTTTCAAAAAGACGGTATATACGGGTCAAACATTGTCGTGCGTGGCACTGACGCGGCGCAACTGGATACGGCGATGACAACATTGGAAAGCATTATTAACGCGTGACATTACCGAGTGCCCAGAAGTTATATGCCATCATTGATGGCACCTGGCCCTCCTCTGCCAAACAGGCGCTGGGGCCTTGGACCGTGCGTCTGGATGACAGCGGCAGCAGCAGGGTCAGCGCGGCCACCGCCGAAGGGCCTGCCACCGATCACGAGATTGATCTGGCCGCAGCCGCGATGATGGAGGCCGGTCAAAACCCTCTTTTCATGATCCGTGAAGGCGACGAATGGCTGGATGCCAAGCTGGAAGAACAGGGATATGTGATCAAGGACCCGGTCAATATGTATGCCGCCCCGATTGATCTGTTCGCCACCGATCCGGTTCCGCCGGTCACCGCATTCCGGGTCTGGCCCCCCCTGACCATCCAGACCGAGATTTGGGAGGCAGGCGGCATTGGCGCGGGCCGCATCGCCATTATGGATCGCGCCCGCCCGCCCAAGACCACTTTGCTGGGCCGGATGAATGACAAGCCTGCCGGCACCGTCTATGTCGGGATGGCTGCCGATTGCGTGATGATCCACGCGCTTGAGGTGGGCGAGGGTCACCGCAGGCAAGGGCTGGCCAAGCACCTGACCCGCGCGGCGGCCCTTTGGGGCAAGGAACAGGGCGCTGCATTCCTCACACTTGTGGCCGCGCAGAACAATAAGCCTGCGAACACGCTCTACGCTTCCCTCGGGATGACGGTTGTGGGACAGTACCATTATCGCAGCCTGCCGGAGTGATCTTTTGACCAAACAGCCCACCGCCCTTGATTTGCCGATGGTTGATCCGCTGCCGGAAGCGACGCAAAAATACTTTGATATCTGTCAGGACAAGCTGGGGATGGTCCCCAATGTGCTGCAGGCCTACGCCTTTGATATCGACAAGCTCAACGCGTTCACCGCGCTATACAACGATGTGATGCTGGCAGATTCCGGTCTGTCAAAGCTGGAACGCGAGATGATCGCGGTCACCGTGTCGTCGATCAACAAATGCTATTATTGCCTGACCGCCCATGGCGCCGCTGTCCGGCAATTGTCGGGCGATCCACAATTGGGTGAAATGCTGGTGATGAACTGGCGCGCCGCCCGGCTGGATGCCCGGCAGACCGCCATGCTGGAATTCGCGGAACTGGTGACGGTATCCAGCGCAAAGGTGACCGAGGCCGACCGCGATGCACTACGCCAGGTCGGGTTTTCGGACCGCGACATCTGGGACATCGCCGCCGTCACCGGGTTTTATAACATGAGCAACCGGATGGCATCGGCCACCGATATGCGCCCCAATGATGCCTATCACGCCCAGGCACGATGATCGCCCGGCTGGTTGCATTATTCCTGTTGTCGGCCACCGCCGCCGCGGCACAAACCCTTGATTTTCCAAGCAATGCCAACCTGCAGACTGAGGTCGTCAGCGATCTCGACAGTTATGCCATGCCGGTCGGCATCTGGGAAAATGGCACCTTGCCGACCGAGGTTGTGGAGGGGCAAAAGACTCAGCAAGCCTGGCGCGTCTCTGCCCAGTCGCTCACAACCTTGCAACTGCTGCGCCCGCTGCGCCAACAGCTGCGCAACGCGCGTTTCCGCGTGATTTTCGAATGCCAGACAGAGGCTTGCGGCGGTTTCGATTTCCGCTTTGGCACCGAAACCCTGCCCCCGCCGGAGATGCAGATCAACATCGGCGATTTCCGTTTCCTGGCGGCGCGGCGTCGCGTCTCAGATGAAACCGAATATGTCAGCCTGTTCGTCAGCCGGACCGCGCAGGCGGGGTTCATTCAGGTGACCCGCGTCGGTCCGCCGCCGGAAGAAGAAGATGAACCGCTCGTCACATCAAGCGCACCACCGGCCCGTGCCGCGACCCCACCCACCACCGGTAACCTGACCGAACAGTTGAGTACACTTGGCCATGTGGTGCTGGACGATCTGGCCTTCGCCACCGGTTCTTCCCAGCTTGGGGAAGGCCCATTTACGTCGTTGCAGACGCTGGCGGATTTTCTGTTGGCCGCACCAGAGATGACAGTGGCGCTGGTCGGGCACACCGATACCTCTGGTTCACTGGACGCCAATATCGCCCTGTCCAAACGACGCGCGGCATCGGTCCTGGAACGGTTGGTCAGCGATTACGGGGTCAACCGCCGACAATTGGCTGCGGAGGGAATGGGATACTTGTCCCCCATCGCCACCAACGCGACCGAAGATGGGCGCGAGGCGAACCGCCGGGTCGAGGTCATCATCACCTCCATCCCGGAACGGTGATCACCCGGCCTTCTTGATGTCTGGTCGCTCCGTCATTTCGTTCCATACGACAACTCGCGCGCGCCCCTCCTCCTTAGCACGATAGAGAGCGCGATCAGCCAGATTGAACAGCTCATCGAGTTCATGGGTCTCATCCGCGATCACCACACCGACCGACAGCGTGACGGTCAGGTGGGGATTGTCCGGTGGGCCCTGAAATGCAATCGGCTTGGTCAGCCGTTCGCCAATCGCGCGCGCCTGCACCAGTGTTGCATCGCACAGAAAGATTGCAAACTCTTCACCGCCGATGCGACCCACAACGTCGTTTTCGCGCAGATTGCGGCGCAGGGCGTAGGCAATGGTTTCCAGACATGTATCGCCCGTCTGATGGCCATAGGTATCATTGATCTTCTTGAAATGGTCGGCATCCAGCAGAAACAGCGCGCCAACGGGCGACGTCTGACGGCGCCGATTTGTCATCTCGATAAAGGTGCGGCGATTGTTGATGCCGGTCAGCCCGTCCTTGCGCGACAGCGCTGAAAGCTTTCTTTGCAGCCGGACCTGTTGCATCAGCATGAAGAAGAAAAATGCGGTGAACGGCCCGCCCACGATAACGGCATGCACGATGGCAAAGCGAGGCTCTGGCGCGACCTGTCCTGCGTAAAAGGCCATGAACGCCGCGTTCGCAAGACCGATCAATGATACGAATACCGCAAAACGGACGAAAACGCCCATGCCACTTCGCGGTTCGAGCATACGCAAAATTCTGTTCATCTTGACCCCTCAGAGGAATCAGAATGACAGCCAAAGCTTTTCAATCATTTAATCAGCAATAAAAAAGCGCGGCCAAACAACACGGGCCGCGCCAGTAGGGTGACATGCACCTTGGGAAAACTCCGTTCGGCCCTACCAGGTATCAGGGCCTTTCTCGGCAAATGCATGCACGAGGAAATCGATAAATGCCCGCACCTTGGGCTGTGTGAAGCGGCCTGGCGGATAGACGGCGTAGATGCCTTGCGTTTCCTGCGGGAGGTCAGGAATGGCTTCTTCCACCAGCCCGCTGCGCATTGCATCCGCGTAGAGAAAGCTGGGCAGGTAGGCGATGCCAAGACCGCCCACACAGGCGTTCAGCAGGGACTGGCCATCATTGACGGTCAGCCAACCTGCTGTTCGCACTTGGCGTTTTTCGCCCGAGGGTGCTGTCAGTTTCCAGACGGCAGAATTCGCCTGGTTGGAATAATGCAGCAGCTTATGTTCGTTGAGATCGTCGATCTTCTCGGGCCGTCCGTACTGCTCAAAATAGGCCGGGCTTGCGATCATGCGTTTTGTTGTTTCGGTCAGTTTGCGAGCGCGCAGGGTGCTGTCTTCGAGCTCGCCAATGCGCACGGCCATGTCGAAGCCTTCGGAAATCAATTCAACATAGCGGTTGTTCAGAACCATATTGACGGTGATGTCGGGAAACTC
Source organism: uncultured Paracoccaceae bacterium (assembly GCA_947488175.1). Classification (GTDB taxonomy): domain Bacteria; phylum Pseudomonadota; class Alphaproteobacteria; order Rhodobacterales; family Rhodobacteraceae; genus Yoonia. The sequence continues at coordinate 278,447 of CANKYO010000002.1, read as the reverse complement.
GCTCAGGAAATCGCCCAACACGGGAGACAGATGATTAACCCCGAAATCAGTGGCAACACTGATGCGCAGCAGACCTGAAGGCGCCGATTGCATTGATGTCACCAGCGCATCCGCTTCACCTGCGTCATTCAGCACGCGGCGGGCGCGGTCGTAATAGGCCAACCCGATCTCGGTCGGGCTGACGCGGCGTGTTGTCCGGTTCAGCAGACGCGCACCAAGCCGCGCCTCAAGCGAAGAAACATGCTTGGACACAGCGGATTTCGAGATCCCCATTTTCTTTGCAGCGTCTGTGAACCCGCCCTGGTCAACTACCGTGGCAAAGGCTTCCATTTCCGTCAGACGATCCATGCGCGCTTCCTAAAACTCTATCAACTTGAGTCCATTCTTGGGCGCGAAATCAGGCAGGAATGGGACCAATGCCTGACAATACCGGGGTAAATGCGGATTTGGTTCACCTGTGGAAACAGCTGATTCCCTTGACGAAATCGGCCTCAATGCTGCCAAGGTGCCTTATTTCATGGGGCTTGATTGACCTTAGGACAAGCTCATCGGCCCACGATCGAAAGGCAAAAAGTTGCCTATAAACTGGCAGCTAACCGCGTACCCTGATCAATGGCCCGCTTGGCGTCCAACTCGGCCGCGACATCGGCACCGCCGATGACATGAACCTCGCGCCCTGCGGCGATTAATGAATCCGCCAGCGACCGTTCTGGCACCTGACCTGCGCATAAGACAATCGTATCCGCCGCGATGACATGCGGGTTATCACGACCCTCGCCGCTGCTGACATGCAGGCCGCTGGCGTCGATCTTTTCGTAGTTCACGCCGCCGATCATCTGCACGTTTTTCATCTGCAAACCCGCGCGGTGGATCCAGCCAGTTGTCTTACCGAGCCGTTTGCCGAGCTTTTCAGACTTGCGTTGAAGAAGTGTGACCTGCCGGACCGGCGCCTCTGGCTGCGGGCCTTCGGGGCGCAAGCCGCCGCGCACGTTTTCAGGATCGCCGACGCCCCATTCTTCCAGCCACTCTTCCAGATTTTCTGTGGGGCTGTCGTCGGTTACCAGATATTCGGCCACGTCGAAGCCGATACCGCCCGCCCCGATGATGGCGACGTTCTGACCCACTTTCGCCTTGCCGCGCAGCACGTCGATATAGGACAGCACGTTTGGTCCGTCCTGCCCGGGGATCGCCGGGTCGCGTGGGGCGACGCCGGTGGCGATGATGATTTCGTCATAGGGTGCAAGCACGTCAACATCCGCCGCCTGACCCAATTGCAGGGTGATCCCGGCCTTGGCGACCATGGTGCGGTAGTAATCGACAAGACCCCAGAATTCCTCTTTCCCCGGGACCTGTTTGGCCATGTTCAGCTGGCCGCCGACCTCTTCCGATTTGTCGAAGATGGTTACGTCATGGCCGCGTTCGGCGGCGGTCAGGGCGGCGGATAGGCCTGCTGGCCCCGCCCCCACAACGGCGATTTTCTTTTTGGTTTCAGCCGGTTCGATGGTCAGTTCGGTTTCGTGGCAAGCACGCGGATTGACCAGACAGGACGACAGTTTGCCGCTGAAAGTGTGATCAAGGCAGGCCTGGTTACAGGCGATGCAGGGCGCGATTTCCGCAGCCTTTCCGGCTGCAGCCTTTGCCACGAAATCGGCATCGGCCAGGAACGGCCGCGCCATGCTGACCATATCGGCACAGCCATCGGCCAGCACGTTTTCGGCCACGTCCGGCATGTTGATCCGGTTGGAGGTGATGATGGGGATCTGGACCTCGCCCATCAGTTTTTTTGTGACCCATGTGAACGCCCGGCGGGGTACGGATGTGGCGATGGTGGGGATGCGTGCCTCGTGCCAGCCGATGCCGGTGTTGAGGATTGTGGCCCCAGCATTTTCGATGGCTTTGGCAAGCTGCACGACCTCTTCCCAGGTTGATCCGTTGGGCACCAGATCAATCATGGAAAGCCGATAAATCACAATGAAATCAGTGCCTAAAGCTTCGCGGACCCGGCGAACGATCTCGATAGGCAGGCGCATCCGGTTCTCATACGATCCGCCCCAGCGATCCTCGCGTTTGTTGGTGTGGGTGACGAGGAACTGATTGATGAAATACCCTTCGGACCCCATCACCTCGACCCCGTCATAACCCGCCTGCTGCGCGCGGGTTGCGGCGGTCACGATATCACTGATCTGCTTTTCGATCCCGTCCTCGTCCAACTCTTGCGGCGGGAAGGGTGAGATGGGGGATTTGATGGCGGACGGGGCGACGCATTTGGGGCTGTAGGCATAGCGGCCCGCATGCAGGATCTGCATCGCGATCTTGCCGTCTGCATCGTGGACGCGGTCAGTCACAACCTTGTGGTTCGCGATGTCGTCATCGGTGTAAAGCCCTGCGGCACCGGGGAAAACACCGCCTTCAGGGTTGGGGGCCATCCCGCCGGTGACCATCAGGGCGACCCCGCCACGGGCGCGGGTGGCATAGAATTCGGCAACGCGGTTCCAGTCCTTCGTCTCTTCCAGACCGGTATGCATGGACCCCATGAGCACGCGGTTTTTCAGCGTGGTAAAGCCAAGGTCCAGCGGAGCCAAAAGATGTGGATAATCGGTCATTGATGCGCCTCCCGTTTCGAGGCGAGTTTGGCCGAGCGTAACGCGCGCGTCACCCCCAAACGCGGCGTCATGATGCAACGTTCGGTGGGGTGCGCAACGGGCCGCGTGCGGTGGTCCGGTGATTCGCCAGTTAACAAAGGGCTTTTGGTGATTTTGAGCTGTCGGCATCGCGTCGGATTTGCGTCGGCAAAGCGTCGGACCCTTTAGCGGTTTTTGCCCGGTTTAATGCAGCGCACGGTCGAAATGTGAATGTCGCGTTAAGGATTGACGCACGGTGGGTTTGCACCCACCCTGCAGGGCATGGAGCAGAGTTTTTCACGGCGGAAATTGCTGACACCGGCGGAGCTGCGCGCCCTGTCGGAACGGTCTGATCTGCGTGGCGCGTTGCAGATGACGAGCCATGTGGGGGCGATTGCGATTGTGGCCGCCCTGCATGCGCAAGTCATGGGGACGTGGTGGGTGCTGCTGACCGGGCTGGCATTGGGCGTGTTGCTGAATTTCCTTTATGCCGCCCAGCATGAATTGTCCCATGCGACGGTGTTCAAAACCCGCAGGCTGAATGAGCATCTTGGCCGGATCATCGGGTTCATCCAGCTTTTCCCCCGCGATTTCGACCAGATCATGCATTTCGCCCATCACCAGTACACGCAGGATTGGGAACGCGATGGTGAGCTGGTCCGCGAGCCCTATACGCTGACCACATACCTTATGTGGCTCAGCGGAGTTACCTATTGGCGTAACCGCGTTGTGGGGATCGTTCGCCGCGCGCGGGGCATCATCATTGAGCCTTACATCCGCGCCGAGGAAGAGGCCAAGGTGATCCGCGAAAGCCGGTTGCATCTGGCGGGGTATGCGGTGATTGCCCTGATTTCGGTCTGGCTGGGAAGCTGGGCGGCCCTGATATTCTGGCTGATCCCCATGGTGCTGACCAAGCCGATCCATCAGTTGCAGAACACGATTGAGCATCTGGGGCTGTCCCATGAAAACGACATCATGGAAAACACCCGCTCCACCCGTGCCAATGTCCTGCAGCGCTGGCTGTGCTGGCAGATGCCATACCATACCGCCCATCATACCTTTCCCGCCGTGCCGTTCTGGAAACTGCGTGACCTCAATGACCGGATCGAGACGAAGGCGGGCGCGGTGCATCGCATGGGCTGGATCGAGTTCCAGATCGAGGTGATCCGTAAACTGATGGCAAAGGATGAAAGCCAGTATCCCATGGATGAGGTCTGGGTCATTCCCCGCGCTGGTGGTCGGGTCAGCCGGATACCGGCGGAGTAAACAGGGAACCATTCGGCCCACATGCCGTTGATGACTGGCATTGCCACGATGGATTGATCTATGCCTGCTTCAACCGAAGACGCCCTGTCCGCCCCCAGAATCGAGCCCCTGCTGCTGGCCTTTTGCGGGATCTTGGGCCTGATCGGCAGCGTTGCCCCGACCGGCGCGCTGATCTGGGCCAGCCTTGTGGCCGAGCATGATTTCCTTGCCGATACCGTAAGCGATCTGGGCCGCGGACCGCACCGCTGGATCATGGATAGCGGATTTTTCATTAATGCCGCGTCATTGCTGGGGCTAGCGATTGGTTCGGCACATATCCATGCGGGGACCAAGCGCTGGACTGCCAGTATCCTGTGTTTTGCCTTATTGGCCTTGGTGATTGTCGCGATTGGCTTGTGGGATGCGTTTGGCCGCACCGCTGAAACCGATGGGATGAGCGTACATACGCGGCTGACATTCCTGCTTGGTCCACTTTACCTGATCGGGCCGATTCTGATGTGGTATTCCTTTCGCGACACGGCCCCGTCGATGGCCCGTCTGTTTCTGGTCTCGGCGGTGTTATGGGCGGTTTTTGCCACCGCCTTTAAGCTTGCCCCCGACTGGATTGATGGCGGGCTTGAGAAGCTGGCCATCGCCGCGACCTTGTTGTGGACCGTGCCGTTTTCCAACTGGATGACCCGCCGGGCTTCGCAGGCGAGATCAGAGGTGAGTTGATTTTGCATTGCGTGCCTTGCGGCCCTGCGTGACAGTGCCTGTGGCTAACATGGGGGGCAGCGCATGCGGCGATTACAGGTTTATACCTCGCTATGGGCGATGCAGCCGCATGACCAGACGGGGGTGAAGCTGCCGCTGGATCAGGTCTGCGCAATGGTCGCCGAGGCCGGCTTTGATGGCATGGCGATTGATCTTGGGGCGTCCGATGTCGCGGTCGCCCATGCGGTGCGTCCGCATATGGAGGCGCAGGGGCTGACGCCGCTGATCGTGGCCTTTCCCAAGACGACCCAGAGCCTCGAAGATACGCTGCATATGGCCGCCGATTTTGGCGCGCCGTTTGTGGATGTGATCGGGCAGGTAATGCCGATTGCGCTGGATGATATGGTGCCGGTGATTGAAACTTGGATCGGGATGGCGGAGCGCATTGGTGTGCCGGTGCAGTTTGAGACCCATCGCAACTGTATCACCAATGATCTGTATACGACCCTGCAATTGCTGGACCGCATTCCGCAGATGCAGATGTGTGCCGACCTGTCGCATTATGTGGTGGATCGGGAATTCTGGTTTCCCCTGTCTAACCACGACATGGGGCTGATCAGCCGGATCTTGCAGCGATCCGACAGCTTTCAGGGGCGCGTGGCATCCCGTCAGCAGATTCAGTTGCAGTTGGACTTCCCCCAGCATCAGAAATGGGTGGACTTGTTCAAGGGCTGGTGGCGCGAAGGGCTGGCCGATTGGCGGGCGCGGAATGCGTCGGGCGATTGCATCTTTGTCTGCGAGCTTGGTCCGCCGGAATATGCCATGACCGATGCGCAGGGCCGCGAGATGTCGAACCGCTGGGAAGAGGCGCAGGTGATCATGCATTGGGTGCGCGCGATATGGGATGATCTAGGGGGGAATGGGTAAACAGCCTTTTGGGCTTGTCTAGGTCCTGTTTCGCGTGTCGTGTGGCGCCATGAAACTCAACGGTCCTTTTCTGTTCATCCTTGCCACCCTGATGATCGACGCCATCGGGATCGGGATCGTGTTTCCGATCATGCCGGACCTGATGGATCGCGTGGGTGCTTCCAGCACGGCCGAGGGCGCGTTCTGGGGTGGCGTGATGATGTCGGCCTATGCCGCGGCGATGTTTCTGTTTGGGCCGATTGTGGGCAGCTTGTCGGATGCCTATGGGCGCAAACCCGTCTTGATCGCGGCCCTTGTCACGCTGACCATTGATTATGTGATCATGGCGATGGCGCAGACCTATTGGGTGCTGCTGGTGGGCCGGGTTGTGGCGGGGATGGCGGGGGCCACATATATCACCGCGACTGCCTATATTGCGGACATCGCCAAGCCGGAAGAGCGCGGGGCGGCCTTTGGCATGATCGGGGCCGCGTTCGGGATCGGCTTTGTGCTGGGGCCTGCGATGGGCGGGATGGCGTCGGGCTGGCATGTCACGGCACCGTTCTGGATCGCGGCGGGCCTGTCGGCGCTGAACGTGGCGTTTGGGCTTTTTGTGTTGCCGGAATCGCTGAAGCTGGACAACCGGCGTCCTTTCGGGCGGCGCGATCTGAACCCGTTTGGCACGATTATCCGGACGTTCGTGGTCCCCGGCCTTGCCATTCCGTTGATCTGCATCTTTGTTTTTGAGTTCGCCAATATGGTCTATCCGACGCTTTGGGCGTTTTGGGGGCGTGAGGTCTTTGGCTGGGATGGGTTCACCATTGGCCTGACATTGTCGGGTTATGGCGTGCTGATTGCTGGCGTGCAGGCCGGTATATTGCCGCAACTGACCAGGCGGTTGGGCGATTTCAGGACGCTGAAGATCGCCACTTTTGCCGCAGTGATCGCAATGGTTGGGTTTGGTGGGGCAAGTGCGGTGTGGGCCGTGGTCGTCTTTCTGCCTATCGCGGCTTTGTCCGACATGGCGCCGCCTTTGATGACGGCCTTTGCCGCCAATCGTGTGGGCGAAGATCAGCAGGGATTGGTGCAGGGGGTGATTGCGTCGCTGTCATCGGTGGCGGCCGTCGCGGCCCCGCTTGCGATGACCGGTGTGTTCGAACGATTTGTGAACGGTGAGGGGCTGTATTTGCCCGGCGCGTCGTTTTTGTTCGGTGCCATACTGATCGTGGCGATTGTCCCGTTAATCTGGCGGATGAATAGGCACTGACACCGGGTGGTATTCATGAAAAAGACCCTGCCGCGCAGAAGTTGCCGTGCGGCAGGGTCAGTAGGATCAGGTATTGCGATGCGAGCGCCGACCGGGACAAGGGTCTGCCCGCATCGCTTACATTTTCGCCCTGATCCTTATTCCCCCGAGACCGCATTGTTGGCAGCGCCAGTGCCGCGCACGGCCAGTTTGGTGGCCCCCACGGCGCCTTTCACGGTGGTGTTTGCGATGAAAAGGCCACCGTCGATGCTGCGGTCGACAACCTTTTCGGCGGAACATGCGCTCAGGAATACGATGCCGGTCAGGATCATGACGGTGCGTGCGAATGTCGTTTTCATTGTCTTGTCCTTTCAAGGTTCAGACGGTGCGTTTGGCGGGGTGCCTTTGCTTGAGACCTAGATAGGGGCTGTCCATTCAGAAGAAAAACGAATAAGAAATATGTATAAAGCGATATTTGCTTATGGGCTTGTTGCAATGGACATCACACTGCTGAAGACATTTCTGGAGGTGGCTGCGACCGGATCGTTCGTGTCGGCATCTGAACGGCTCTACGTCACGCAATCTGCTGTATCCCTGCGCATCCAACGGCTGGAGGATGTGCTGGGCAAGCCGATGTTCACCCGGTCCAAGGCGGGGGCGGAACTGACCAATGCGGGCCGCGAGTTTGAACGCTATGCCTTGTCGATGATCCGGGTGTGGGAAGAGGCGCGTCAGCAGGTCGCGATCCCAGAGGGGTTTACCCGGTCCCTGACCATTGGCGCGCAGTATTCGCTGTGGCCCCGGCTGGGGTTTCGCTGGATCGACGGGTTGCGCACGGATATGCCTGATCTGAATATCCGGGCCGAACTGGGGATGCCGGACCGGCTGACCCGGTTCCTGATCGAAGGGATCATGCATGTCGGCCTGCTTTATATGCCGCAGCTGCGCCCCGGGTTGGTGGCAGAGGAGGTGCTGGAGGAGGAACTGGTGCTTGTTGCCTCTTGGCCTGACCCGACGATGGATCTGGATGATCGCTATGTCTTCGTGGACTGGGGCCCGGAATTTGTGAGCGCCCATGCGCTGGCCCTGCCTGATCTGACCAATCCCGGACTAACCTTTGCACTGGGGGCGTTGGCTGCCGAGTTCATCGTGAACCGGCAGGCGGCAGGATATCTGCCCGCCCGCTATGTGAAGCGGTATCTGGATGCCGGGCAACTGCATTTGGTGCCCGATGCGCCGCGCTTTCCCTATCCGGTCTGGGCGGTGTGGCGCGAGGACCTTGACCCCGCTATCCGCAGTGTGGCCGCGCAAGTATTGGCGCAGGTGGCCGGCGCCGCTGAAGCCGACGGCGAGGCGGTGATCGCAAAGCTACGTGATATCAGTGAGGATCAGGCGGTAGGCGTTATGGGCAAGACAATTGATCCATAATAAATAATCGCTTTAAGCATGATTATTTTGAATTTCCCTTGATGGTGGTCTGTCCATAGATAGCGGGTCAGCAGAGATGCTCCCGTTCCCCTTAAAGGGCGGGTCACTTTCCTGGGAAAGGATAGACCCATGACAAAGAACGTCTTTATTATCGCCGCTATCAGCGGTTTCATCGCGACAGCCGGTGCTGCGCAAACCACAACATTCAACAACGAAGATGCATCTGCCGATGCGGTCGAAGACCTGGAAGAGCAGATCGAGGAAGATCGCGAGCGTGACATCGGCCGTTTCGGTAATGAAGGCCGCGAAATCGGCTCTTACGGTTCGCTGGCTGTGCGCGGTACATCCGTCAGCAGCGACGGTGACAACACGACCGATGTCGGCCTTGGCCTGCGTTATGGCACATTTGACGGCATCAATGGCCTCGATATCACCGCCAGCTTGGCTTACGGCGAATTTGATGGCGAAAAGACAAAGGACACGTTGCTGGCTGGCGTTGATTATCGCCGCGACCTAACCGCGACCTTCTTTGCTTATGGCAAACTGGAAGCCGCCTATGACAATCTGGCCGATAGCGAAGGCGAGTTCACACAGGACATCTTTGCCGGTGCTGGTCTGGGTTACCGGATCTACAACACTGCCGACACGCAGTGGTCGGTTCAAGCTGGCCCCGGCTACCGCGCCGCAAAGCGTGTGACATCGATGGAAGGCGACCCGCGGGAGACCGAGGATATCTCTGAAGCCGCAGCTTCGGTATCGTCCAACGTGTTCCGCAGCCTGACCGAGACGACCTATGTCACCAACGACACCGACGTGATTTATTCGGAAACTGCGACCACCGTCACCAACGAGTTGGCGCTGAACGTGGCAATGACAGATACTCTGTCGCTGCGCACCAGCTACACCACCAACTTCAACAGCGAATCCGATGACGACCTGTCGGACGCTGTGAACACCCTGGGTGTGTCGGTGATCTATAACTTCAACTGATCATACGATCAGCGTTCCCAAGCACCTGAGAGCATGATCAGGGAAGAAGGGGGTGGCCGTGAAAGCGGCCACCCTTTTGCTTTCGCGAACGATACGTTGATTACGGCAGCAGGACGCTGTCGATCACGTGGATCACGCCGTTGGAGGCGATGATATCCGCGGTGGTCACGTTGGCGTTTTCGACTTTTACGCCATTGCGACCGTCGATATGTACGTCCGCCCCGTTTACGGTGGCCACGCTGAGTCGCTGACCGGCGAGTTGGTCGGAGGTCACCGCACCCGGCACGACGTGATAGGTCAGGATCGCGACCAGCTGATCCTTGTTTTCAGGCAGCAGCAGGGTGTCGACGGTGCCGGCTGGCAATGCGGCAAAGGCAGCATCTGTAGGCGCGAAGACGGTGAAGGGGCCATCGCCCTTGAGTGTCTCAACCAGACCAGCGGCGGAAACGGCGGCGACCAGCGTGTTGAAATTACCGTTGGAGGACGCGATGTCGACGATGTCAGGTTCTTTTTCCATCATAGGCGTACAGGCGGCGACAACGGCGACACCTGCGGCAAGGATGGCTGACTTCAATGCAAAACGACGATTCATGGGGAAAATCCTTTCAAGTCCCTGTTAACGAGTTTGTTACGGGGCGCATGGCAGGATGGTTGTGCTTCTGACAATCTATTGATCTGGCGGAATATTTTGATCCGAAGCGGGCCGGGCGACGTAACGGCGCACCCGTCAGCCTTCGTTGCAGTGCCGCCGGAATGACTGTTTCAACATGTCCAGTTCATTGCGCAGCAACGCGACCTCGGCCCGGATATCTTCGGCCAGCGCCTCGCCCGAGAGCAGCATGAAACTGTCAAGCACACTGCCCTGCCCGTCGCTGATAATGAAGGTCTGCACCCCGTCGCTGATCAGCCGTGCCGGGATCGGAATGCTGACATGCCAGATGTCCTGATCCGCATCATGGGTGAGCGTGACCCCGTCGATGGTCTCACCAAGATGGGTCACCTGCAGATCGGGCTGATCCGCTCCTGCTCCGGTCAGTTCCCCTTCCCAGACCCCAGCGAAAAGGCGCGTTTTGGTCAGCGTCATTTTGGTCATCGGCGTGCCCTTTTTTGCTGCTTACATCTCGGCGCGGGGATATCTGCAGACGTTCAGGTCGCGCAGGGTGATCTTGTTCATCTGCGGATCTTCGAACATCAGATCGACCCACATCCGCTCTGCCCGTTTTTCATTGAGCTGGCTATAGGCGAGGTCGAATTCGACGGCTGTTTCAGCGTCGTCATCCGGCAGTGTGAGCAGGATTTGTTCGGTGTTTGGTCCATTTTTGACGTTCAACCGGGCCAGTATCCTGATGGGTTTTTCCCGGTCTATCGTGGCGGCCAGCTGGATCAGGTGCTGTTTTTTCAAACCGGCGCAGACCCCAGTCGGCAGATCCAGAACAAGCGACAGGAAAGTCCCGTCAAAGCGAAATACCTCAAGCGTGACCCCAAAGGCCGCAAGGTCGTGATCCCTTGCATTACGCACCTGCCGGAGCGAGATTTCGCTGGTTCCACAATCGTGGAAGATCGTCAGATCCGGCCCGAGGCGGGACTTGCTCAGGGCTGGTGCGATCCCGCGTTTGGGTAAAGCGCCCCGCCACAGTTGTGGTCGCCAGGACCAGTCCGTGCCTGCAGGGCGCGCGAATGTATTCGATCCGATCCGGGGCAAGGCCAGCCGGGTATCAGCGATATAGGTCAGTTCCTGCAGTGGCGTCCGCAACTGCCGCGCCTGCTGGCGATGGGTCCGCAGTATCGCGATGTCAGCGGTAGGGGCAGACCGTGCCGCAGCCGTCCACCGCGCCAGGGCGCGCTGGTGCAGGAACCTGCCGATAATCCCATTGGGGTTGAACGCCATGAATATCCTTTGTCCCGTCCCGATCTGGTGCCGATTGTGTCAAACACCTGTAAAGAATGAAACAATCTATAGCGTCGATGTTTCATCCGGCGCGCTACCACCGGTTGCAAGTAGCCCGTTGACTACAAGGTTAAGGAGCCAGTTCCCGGTTCCATCCCGCAGCGGTGCGGTGGCCAGCCCGCGCACGGCGACTGTCACCAGCCGCCCGTCAATATCGGTGAAGGCGCGCCATTCTTCGCCCTGCAACCCGGCCATTGGCGGTTCACCTTCATCACTGAAATGCACCGTCACCGTGTTTTCGCCTGTCACCGCTTCCAGCACCCTTATTTTGTCCTGACTCCCATCAGCGCTGAGAAGAACCGCCCCTGCATCCGATTGCAGCAATGTCAGCAACGCCTCTTCCGATCCGATCACGGTCCCGCTGTCTGGTGGACCGACCTGAACCGTCGCCACCCCCAGCACGTCGGGCACCCTGTCCCCCGCCCCGAGCGATGCGCATGACGACATCACCGCAAACCCGTCAGCGGGTTTGCTGGCTGATGGGTCCACGCAATAGCCTGCGGGCGCGTTTGCCGTGATCCCGCCTTCGACAAGCGAAAGCGACTTTACCGGTGTCACTGTTGGCGTGCAGGCGGTGATCGCCAGACCGCCCAGCGCGCCTAAAACAAAAAACCGCAAGATCAGAGATCCATATAGATGTGTTTTTCGTGCTTGGCGCCGGGATGGGTCACCGCCCCCAGACGCGCCCCACCCACAAGCTGCGCATATTTCCAGAGCGCGCCGGAGGCATAGATCGTCTCGCGCGGGCCTTTCCAGTTGTCCTTGCGGGTGTTCAGTTCTTCGTCGGTCAGATCGACGGTCAGTTCCCCTGTGATGGCGTTGATGGTGATCACATCACCATCCTGCAAAAGCCCGATGGGTCCGGCATGCGCCGCCTCTGGCCCGACATGACCGACACAGAAGCCGCGGGTCGCCCCGGAGAACCGCCCGTCGGTGATCAGCGCGACTTTCTTGCCCATGCCTTGCCCCGACAGTGCCGCCGTAGTCGCCAACATTTCCCGCATCCCCGGCCCTCCGGATGGCCCTTCGTTGCGGATGACCAGCACTTCGCCTTCCTTGTAGCCGCGTGCCTTAACCGCTTCAAACGCGTCTTCCTCGCATTCGAACACGCGGGCAGGACCGGTGAAGACCTGTTCTTCTTCGGACATGCCCGCCACTTTCACAATGGCACCTTCAGGGGCGAGGTTGCCCTTGAGTCCCACAACACCGCCAGTTTTGGTAATCGGGTTGGCGGCCGGGTAGATCACCTTGCCGTCCGCCTCGCCTTCGATCAGGTCAAGTTCTTCGCCCATGGTCCGGCCAGAGGCTGTCATGCAATCCTCGTGGATCAGACCTGCCTTGCGCAGTTCCTTCATCACGACAGGCACGCCGCCGACCTCATACAGGTCCTTGGCCACAAATTGTCCGCCCGGTTTCAGATCGACGAAATAGGGCGTGTCATGAAAGATGTCGCAGACATCGAAGAGGTCGAAATCAATGCCCGCCTCATGCGCGATGGCGGGCAGGTGCAGGCCCGCATTGGTGGACCCGCCGGTGCAGGCCACGATGCGGGCGGCGTTTTCCAGCGATTTGCGGGTGACGATATCGCGGGCGCGGATGTTTTTCTCAAGCAGGTTCATGACCGCCTCACCGCTGGCCTGCGCGTATTGATCGCGGCTTTCGTAGGGGGCTGGTGCACCGGCGGAGTTCATAAGTGCAAGGCCGATCGCCTCAGATACGCAGGCCATTGTGTTGGCGGTAAACTGGCCACCGCAGGCCCCGGCGCTGGGGCAAGCGACCTTTTCCAAGGCGCGCAGTTCTTCATCCGAATTCGCCCCGGCCTGATGGCGGCCCACGGCCTCGAACACGTCCTGCACGGTCACGTCGCGCCCTTCAAACCGGCCTGGCATGATCGAGCCGCCATACATAAAGACCGACGGTGTGTTCAGACGGACCATGGCCATCATCATTCCCGGCAAGGATTTGTCACAGCCAGCAAGACCCACGATAGCGTCATAGCAATGGCCGCGCATCGTCAGTTCCACGGTGTCCGCAATCGCGTCGCGCGAGGCAAGCGAGGAGCGCATCCCCTCATGCCCCATGGCGATGCCGTCGGTGACGGTGATGGTGGTGAATTCGCGCGGCGTGCCGCTGGCGGCCTTGACCCCCAGTTTGACCGCCTGCGCCTGACGGTTGAGCGAGATGTTGCAGGGTGCGGCCTCATTCCAGCAGGTGGCGACGCCGATGAAAGGCTGGGCGATGTCCTCTTCATCCAGACCCATGGCGTAGTAATAGGACCGGTGCGGCGCGCGCGCGGGCCCTTGGGTCACGTGGCGGCTGGGTAGATTTGTTTTGTCGGCCTTGCCTTTGAGCATCTGATCTTCTCCCGGAAACTGTTGGAAACGGGTCTAAATAGTGCCCCCCCCTGACGCAAGGCGGAACTGTGGTTGCCTGTGGGGCATCGGAACGCCATGTTGGCCGTCATGTCTGACCCTTACGGCCCCCTGACCCAATTTGCCCGCCCCGCAGCCGGCGAGACCGATCTGCGGTATGTCATTCTGGTCAGTGCCGTCTTTGTCGGCGCATTTCTGGTCACGCCAGCCCTGATCATGACTGTGCTGCCGCTGTCCGGACAGATCGCGTTTGAAGAAGGGCGCACTGCGTTTGGCACATGGTTGCAGTTCGCCATGTTCGCCGTTCCGGCGCTGGCCTTTCTGTGGACGCTGCGGCGGATGCATGGGCGCGGGTTCTGGTCCCTGATCGGTCCGACCGATGCCGCGTGGTTTGACCTACGGCGCGTCGTGATCGCCCTGATCGCCATCCTGTTTGTGGTACAGATCGTGGTGCCATGGGGCGGCGCAGGTATGATTGTAGAAATACGGCCCCTGATCAGCTGGTTTCTTTTGCTGCCATTCGCCCTGATTGCATTGCTGATCCAGGTCACCACGGAAGAGATGGTGTTTCGGGGTTATCTGCAGCAGCAATTGGCCTGCCTGTCACTGAACCGCTGGGTGTGGATGGGCATCCCGTCGCTTTTGTTTGGTATCTGGCATTACTGGAACGGCAACACCCCATTGGAAGGGTTCGTCTATGTTGTCTGGGCCACATTGCTGGGCGTCGTCTGCGCAGACCTGACCGCTCGCACCGGCACGCTTGGCGCTGCGATTGGCCTGCATCTGACGACGAACTTTTTTGCAATCATGTTCTTCGGGATCGAGAACCGGCCACATTCGGGCTTTGCCTTGGTGTTGTTCGAATATCGTGATCCTGAGGAAGTCAGCGCGTTTATTGCCGAATTTGCGGTGATCTGGGTTGTCTGCACCCTCATCATGATGTTTTTGACGGTGCTGATCATGTGGCTTGCCGCCCGGATCGCGTTGCGTCGCTGAGGCCGAAGGAAAGAGCATGCTCCAGACCGTCTTTGCAGAGCCTTTCGAGCAGTTTATCGCCCCTGCCCGGCGTAAGCCGGCGGTTTGGCGTATTGTCGCGGGTTTCGTGCTGATCACGGCGGTCTATGTCGGCGTCGTCGTCGCCGTTTTCGAAACGATGAGTTATCTTTGCTTGTTGGCCGCAGACCATCCAGCTGGTGCCCTTGGTTTCTTGCTCGGCACGTTTGTGGGTGCAACGCTGGGTGTATGGGCCGCCGTCAAATGGCTGCATGGTCGCAGTTTTGGTACTATTATTGGCCCATTGCGTCCCGTCGTGCGCCATTTTGGTGCAGCGGTAGTTGTCGTTTTTGCCGTGCAGGCGGTTCTATTGGTGATCTGGTCGGTACCGTTTGATGCCATCGTTCAGCGCAGTGTCAGCAGCGTTCTGATCCTGTTGCCGCTGGTCACGATTCTGACGCTGATCCAGACCAGTGCTGAGGAGTTTGTGTTTCGCGGCTATCTGATGCAGCAACTGGCGGCCCGGTTTCAGTCTCCGTGGGTCTGGATGGTTTTGCCTCAGGCGGGTTTTGCTTTGCTGCACTACGATATGGGTACGATGGGCGCACTCTCGTGGCCGGTGGTATTCATCATCTTTGTTTATGCACTGATGTGGGCTGATCTGGTGCGGGTGACCGGCAATCTGGGGGCTGCCTGCGGCTGGCATTTTGCCAATAACCTGATCCTGTTTGCTTTCGTCAGCCCGCAGGATGCGATGTCGGATTTTGCCTGGGCCGTGGCCCCTTATGCGGCGGCGGATACGCCGGTTTTCCTGTTTGTTCTGGATTTTCTCGCCTCGGTTGCCTGTTGGCGGATACTGCGCCACCGCTTGCGTCCCTGATTGCAATTGCGCCCGTCGCGGCATATCTCAAACCCGTTAACGCAAAAGGCCGCCCAATGAACTGGATCACCAACTACGTTCGCCCCACGATCAACTCCCTGTTTTCGCGTCGCGAAGTGCCCGAGAACCTGTGGACCAAGTGTGACGCCTGCGGCACAATGCTGTTTCACCGCGAACTGGCCGACAATCTGAACGTCTGTACCAATTGCGATCACCATATGGCGATTGGCGCCCGAGACCGGCTGCGGTCGATCTTTGATGGCGGCGTTTTTATTGAGGTTGAGGTGCCTGAGCCCGTTGTCGATCCGCTGCATTTCCGCGATCAGAAACGCTATACCGACCGGATCAAGGAGGCACGCCGCAAGACAGGCGAAAAGGACGCTATGTTGGTCGCCGAAGGCGAGATGGGTCGCACACCTGTGGTCGTCGCCGTGCAGGATTTTTCCTTTATGGGCGGGTCGATGTCGATGTATGTCGGCAATGCGATTGTAGCCGCAGCCGAGCGGGCGATTAAGCTGAAGCGTCCGTTGATCCTGTTTTCCGCCGCCGGTGGCGCCCGCATGCAGGAGGGTATTCTGGGCCTGATGCAGATGCCGCGCACGACCATTGCCGTGCAAATGCTGAAAGAGGCGGGTCTGCCTTATGTGGTGGTGCTGACCCATCCAACGACGGGTGGTGTGACCGCATCCTATGCCATGCTGGGTGACGTGCAGATTGCCGAACCCAATGCCCTGATCGGTTTTGCCGGTGCCCGCGTGATCGAACAGACCATCGGTGAAAAGCTGCCTGAAGGGTTCCAGCGCGCTGAATACCTGCTGGATCACGGGATGCTGGACCGGGTGACCAAGCGCACCAACCTCAAGGACGAGTTGGTGACGATCGTCCGTTTGCTGATGAAGCAGGATGCCCCTGTGAAAGGTGATTTGCCGCCGCCCGAGATTACATCGGAGGCGACCTTGCAACTCGAAGACCCGCTGCCGCCGGAAAAGGCCAAGTGACCGCACAATCGGACGTTATTCTTGAACGGATGATGGCCTTGCATCCCAAGGTCATGGATCTGGTGCTGGATCGGGTGTGGCGGCTTTTGGCGGCTGTTGGCAATCCGCAGGACCGGCTACCGCCCGTCATTCATATTGCGGGGACCAATGGCAAAGGATCGACACAGGCGATGATCCGGGCCGGGCTGGAACAGTCCGGTGCTAAGGTGCATGCCTATACCTCCCCCCATCTTGCGCGGTTTCACGAACGTATCCGGCTGGCGGGTGAATTGATTTCCGAAGACGCCCTGACCGAGGTGCTGGATCGCTGTTATGCCGCCAATGGCGGCGAACCGATCACCTATTTCGAAATCACCACGGTGGCAGGCTTGCTGGCCTTTGCCGAGACACCGGCGGATTATACTCTGCTTGAGGTCGGATTGGGAGGCCGGTTGGACGCAACCAATGTAGTGGCCAAGCCAGCCCTGACGGTGATCACCCCCGTTGATCTGGATCACCAGCAATATCTGGGCGAGACCCTGCCAGAGATTGCCGGTGAAAAGGCCGGGATCATCAAGCGCGGGGTGCCTTGCGTTGTTGGTCCGCAGCATGATGCAGCGCTTGAGGTGATCGAACAGCAGGCGGCGCGATTGGGTGCGCCGCTGTTGGCCTATGGGCAGCATTGGCATGTCACGACCGAGCGCGGGCGATTGGTTTATCAGGACGAGCGTGGATTGCTGGACCTGCCATTGCCGAACCTGCCTGGCCCCCATCAGATCATGAATGCAGGTGCTGCCATTGCCGCCCTGCGCGCCTCGGGACAGGACGAGGTGGCATGCGAGGCTGCTGTCAGCGGTGCCTATTGGCCCGCCCGGATGGAGCGGCTGACCAAGGGTCCGCTGGTCGATCTGGCCGCCCCGGCAGAGCTGTGGCTGGATGGCGGCCACAACCCGGCGGCGGGGCACGCGCTGGCCGCGACCCTGAAAGAGCAGCCGAAACGACCGACCCATCTGATCTGCGGTATGCTGAACACCAAGGATATCGCGGGTTATATGGCCCCGCTGGCTGCGGTGGCGGACAGCCTGCACGCGGTGTCCATCCCCGGTGAGGCGAATACGATCCCGGCTGAGAAGACGGCAGAGGTCGCGGCAAGCGTTGGCTTGGCGGCGACCATGGCCTCATCTGTCCAGGATGCCATCACGGCGATCACCAAAAAGTCGCCAAATGCCCGTATTCTGATCTGCGGATCGCTGTATCTTGCAGGACATGTGATGCGAGAGAACACGACATGATACGCGGATTGACGACGGCACTGGCCCTTTTTGCCACCAACGCGCAGGCGGCGGATTTCTATTTCTGCTGGAAGGGGGCCAATGACTACACCATGACCGGTCAAATGACGATCGAGCCCAGCGCGCTGAACAAGCCCGTCGTGACAGAGGCTGATGTCACCCGGTTCAAGATCGCGGGCTATCAAGAGGGCACGTTGCTCGGAAAATGGGATATGGCGACACGCGATGCCAATGACAGCTGGACCTTGTTTTTCAACCCGGCCCGCAATGCGTTCATGACCCCCGGCGAAATTGGTCTGGGCGTCAGCCAGGCGTGGAACGCCAACGGCAATGCCGATGATTGTGGCAATCCCGGTTTTGGCTTCAATCTGGGAAACTTTGCGCAGGATTTCTGCCTGAACGGCGTCTGGATCGAGGAAAGCGGGATGCCCCCCGAAACCCCGTTTCTGGTCAGCCCGATCCCCGTTGATCCGCTGTGCCGGGTCTATGCCCCCGTCAGTTAGGAACACCTGATGCCCGAAAGTAACCGCAAACTATCGCTGCATACCCGCATCGCGCAGGCGCTGCATTTCGTCGAGGATGGCACAGGTGCGGTGACCCCGGCGATTCAGCCTGCGGCGACCTATGCGCGGGATGAGGACTATGCGGTGCGCAGGCCCTATTGGTATCGCCGCGATGGCAGCCAGACGACCGCACAGGCGGAGGCTGTGATTGCAGAACTGGAGGGGGCGAAAGAGTCCCTGCTGTTTTCATCGGGCATGTCGGCCTGTACGGCGGTGATCGACCATCTGCCGACCGGGGCACATGTGGTGGCGCCCAAGGTGATGTATCACGGTGTGCTGGCCCAGTTGCAAAGTGCCGCAGCCAAAGGGCGTATCAGCCTGAGCGACTACACCGCCGGCAATCTGGATGAACTGGCCACCGCTGTCCGCCCGGGTGAGACCGCGTTGGTTTGGGTCGAGACCCCAAACAACCCCAATTGGGAAGTGACGGATATTGCCGCCGCTGCCGAGATTGCCCATGCCGCTGGCGCCAAGCTGATGACAGATTGTACGGGCACGCCCCCCTGCATGACCCGCGCCTTGGATTTCGGAGCGGATTTTTCGTTTCATTCGGCCACCAAATATCTGGGCGGGCATTCGGATGTGACGGCTGGCGTTCTGTCGGTGCGCGAGACGGGTGATTTCTGGGATGAGATCGCACTGATCCGCAAGCTGCAGGGCACGGTGCTGCAATCCTTTGACGCCTGGCTGCTGATCCGGGGGATGCGGACACTGTTCTTGCGGGTGGATAAGGCCTGCAAAAATGCGATGGCTGTCGCGACCCATTTCGACGGGCATCCACAGATCGAGGCTGTGCTTTACCCCGGCCTGCCATCCGACCCGGGCCATGCGGTGGCCAAGAAACAGACCGATGGTCAGTTTGGTGGGATGATGTCGATTATTGTGAAGGGATCGGAACAGACCGCCATTGATGTCTGCCGGTATTGCGAGGTGTTTTACCCCGCCACATCGCTGGGCGGGGTGGAAAGCCTGATCGAACATCGCAAGACCGTCTCAGGTGACGGGTTTCCCGTGCATCCGCGCCTTTTGCGCCTGTCCATCGGAATCGAGGATGCCGATGATCTGATCTATGATCTGGAACAGGCGCTCAGCCGGGCGAATGCTGGCTGATCACAACCTCGCCCTCGTGCAGAAAGCAGGCTTTTGTGAATAGCCCCCTATCAATCGGATTGGGGAGGCGCACGTCGCTGATATCCGGAACGGTCTTTGTCGATAACTCATAGGACCGGTCGATCTGCGAAATCATGATAATCATCAAACGCCGTGTCTGCGCATGATCGCGCAGGGTGGTGATCTGATCGGCCAATGGTGGGTTTTCGCGTCGCTGGTCCAGAAGTTGCAGGTAATCAACCACTATGCAGGACCCGACTGGCGCTCCTTTTGTGTGAGAGACAATGTGGGCCGCGTTGATGCTGTCGGATGTATCCAGCATAAACTGCGGCCCGACTTGCGCCGGGTTTGTACCGATCTGTCTGATACGTTCGAAAACCTGAGCTGATGTATATTCCAAGGTGAAGAAATAGCCGCGCTGCCCTGTTGCGATAGCATCAAGCAATGCGCGCAGACCCAGCAGGGTTTTACCCTGCCCCGGTCGGGCGCCAAGCAGAACAAAATCGCCCGCCACCAATTGACCTAACAGACCGGCAGAGAACTGACTTGCGCGGGCGGAAAGCAGGCTCCAGCTTTGGAAACCTTCCTGGCGGGCGATCTGATCGAGCGCCTGATTGTGGGAAATGCCGATATCGCGAGCACGTGCCTTAGCGCGGCGTTTGAGAACGGGGATCGGGGCAGAGAGTTTCATGTCAGAACCTTCCATCACGGGCGTTCGATCACAATCCCTTCTTATGTGCGATGCCCGAAAGGCTGATGCGATGATACTGATCCTGCAGGTTGCGTGCTGCCCCGTGATGAAGGGGGGAGGCCGGGATCGGCGACCTGAAAAAGAGTTTAAGCGAGTGCCACGGCAAAGCAAGTCGCGGCGGGCACGTCAGACTTTCGCGGAAAGTCTGTTTGCAAATCCTCATCGAGGATTTGGCTGAGGCCGGTCGTGAAACCTGTTCGCCAGCCTTCTTTTTGCCGATTCGCGAATCATGGGATTGACGCCGAATCACTTACCGGGATAGATTCGCCGATAACGAAGCGCCGCGGGCAAAAAGGCGTAACAGAGCAGTCTTGGCAGGGCGAGTGGGCAGGCGTTACGCCTGTCTTCTTGTTTCTGGGGTATCGGTACACGCATGTGGTGGGCGGCCTTAAAATATCTCTTCGTTGGCGCGCTGTTCCTGCTTGTCGGTTGGCTTCTGACCGCCTCGTCTTCCCGGTTCCTGGAAAACTCACAGCCTGCGACGCTGATTGTTCTTCAGGTGGACGAACGCCGCGACACGGACGGCAAACGGTCCTATCGCCCTGTTTTCGGTCTGCATACCACCGACCGTCCCCGCCCGGAATATGCCAGATCGACCTGGTTCAGCCCCAAGCCGCATCAGTCGGGTGATATTGTGTCCGGTCGTTATGACCCTCAAAGCGGCGAAATGCGCAGCGATCAGATGATGGGCCGGTCCCGTTGGATGTGGCGCGTCCTGCAGGTTGTGGGCGCACTTGCGGTGTTGCAGGGCATCCTGATGTTTTTTGGTGTTCCGGAGCTGCTTTTGCCGCTTCGGGTACGGAGCGGTCGTTAGGTTGCTGTCCGGTCTGCTGGCACAACCGCCTGCCGATACAGGTGCCATGTCGCGTGGCCCAGCACTGGCAAGGCGATGATCATGCCTACAAAAAGTGTCAAAACACCCAATCCGAGCAGCGCCACGACGATCAGGCCCCAGACGGCAACAACAACGGGGTTTTTGCGGGTGATCTTGACCGATGTCACCACAGCCTTTGGGATGCCCACTTGCCGATCAATCAGCATGGGAAACGACACCAGACTGATCGCCAGCACGACCAGTGCAAAAACTGCCCCGATCGCCACGCCTGCCACCAACATGGTCCAGCCGGGACCTGTGGTCAGTACGTCGTTGAAGAACCCAAGCGCCGATTGCGGCGGCTCCGGCCCGAGCGTGACGCCGTAGAGGGTGAAGGCGACGATCATCCAGGTGATGAAAAGTGCGGCCAGATAAAAACCGAGCACCAAAATGGGCACGAATGATGGCGACTGCATCACGCTGAACGCATCACGCCAGCTTGCCTGACTGTCGCGTTCGCGTTTCCGGCTCATTTCATAAAGGCCGATGGCGGCGACCGGTCCGATCAGGGCAAAGCCTGCGATGAGGGGGAACAAGAGCGGCAACATCTCGCGGTTGACGGCAAAAAGGGTCAGGACAAGACCCACAATCGGGTAGATGAGGACGATGAACATCACATCGGTCCGCAGGGCGACAAAATCCTCATATCCCTTGCGCAGGACGATCTTCAGATCAGCGATTTGCAGATCCCTGAGTTCAATAGGTGCTGCGGCTTCGCCGCCAAGCTCTGCCGCGCCTTCCTTGAGATAGAGAGACCGCCGTCTGATCGCCTGTACAAACCATGATGCCGGATTTCCGATGGTATCAACCATGACGCTTACTCCTTTTCGACCAATGTAAAGGTCCGTGAGTGGGAACAGCCGTATAAGTGTAGCGTATCAGAAAAACCGGTTTCTGTCGTGTCAGGTCAAGCTGATGTGAAGACGTGTGTCGCGACCGGCGTCATTTGCCCCAGCCGTCAGACTGCATTTCGCGCAACCGGCTGGCGGTGCGTTCGAATTCGAACGTCCCTTCGCCTTCGACATAGAGCATCTCGGGCTTGGCGGCGGCACTGCAGATCAGTTGCACCTTGGCCTCGTAAAGCGCGTCGATCAGGGTGACAAAGCGTTTGGCTTCGTTGAAGTTATTGCGCGAGAGCGCGGGGATGTCTTCGAGGATCAGCACCCGCACGGCATCGGCCAGCGCAAGGTAATCCGCCGCCCCCAGCGGTTTGCCGCAAAGATCAAAGAACTTCGCCCGTGCCACCCCGTTATGGAATTGGGGCAGTTCGACCTGCCGCCCTTTGACATGCAGCACCAGTGGTTCGCATTGTCCCCCGCTGAGATCATGCCAGATTTGCGCGATGGCGGTGGCGGCCTCGCCATCTATGGGCGTGAAATAGGTGGGCGTTCCTGCCAGCCGGTCCTGCCGGTAATCCGTATCGCTGGTCAGTTCATGCACGACCATGTGGTGTTTCAGAAGGTCGATGAAAGGCAGGAATAACTGCCGGTTCAGCCCGTCCTTGTAAAGGTCGTCCGGGGGCCGGTTTGACGTGGTCACCACTGTCACACCTGCGTCGAACAGCGCCTCGAACAGACGCCCGACGAGCATGGCGTCGGTGATATCGCTGATCTGCATTTCGTCGAAAGCCAGAAACCGGACCTCGCCCGCCAGTTTGGCGGCAACAGGGGCGATAGCGTCATCAACCCCGCGCTTGCGCGCTTCGGTCATTTCACTGTGCACCCATTGCATGAAGGCGTGGAAATGTCGGCGCTGTTTGGGGGCCGTGACGTGTTCGTAAAGCAGATCCATCAGCATGGATTTGCCGCGCCCCACCCCGCCCCACATGTAAAGGCCGGGAACCGGCGGCGGGGCCTTGCGGAACAGCCCCTTTTTGACCGGTTCGGCCAGGCCAGACCGCACACGTTCCAGTTCCGGCAGGACCGCGATCTGGGCGGGGTCACTGGTTAAAGTACCATCCTTGACGGCGGCCTCATATGCCTCTTGCACTGTCATCACGCTTGGATAGCGTGGGGGAACTGCGTTGGAAAGTCAGGATGAATTGATGACACCGCGACCTGCCACTATCGACGACGTCAGTATGCTGGCGCGTGTCCATGTGCAGGCCTGGCAAGAGGCCTATCCCGATCTGCTGCCCGCGGCCGAGATTGCCGTGCGCACGTTTGAAAAACGTCAGTTCCTTTGGGCGCGTGTTTTGTCGAAAGAGCATGGCCGCGTCTGGCTGATTGAGGATAAGGGCTTTGCCCACATCGGGCCGCAGCGCGAGGATATGTGGCGTGAACGAGGATACCCCGAAGAGTTGTATGCGATGTATCTGATCCGCGACGGCTATGGTCAGGGCCGCCCATTGTTAGAAGCGGCGTATGGCCCCGATGGACGCCCTTTCACTGCCTGTGTACTGGAGGGAAATGACCGCGCCTGCGCGTTCTACGAAAAGTCTGGCGGGCAGCTGCTGATGACCCGGGATGAGATGGTTGGCGCCTCACAGGTGGTCGAGCGGGTCTATGGCTGGACCGCTGCGCCATTCGCGGGCTGAGGCCGTTTCATCACACTTGGTGAAGAGGCGCATCACAACGGGCCAATTGACAATGCGCCTGCAGCGTTCCCAATTGTGCCCATGGAACATCGCGCCCCTTTGATCACCCCGGTTCTGATCGCCGGTTGTATTATCATCATGACAGGTTTTGCCATCCGGGCGTCGTTCGGGGTGTTCCAGATTCCGATTGCCGAGGAATTTGGCTGGCTGCGTAGCGATTTCAGCCTGGCGATTGCGATCCAGAACCTGGCCTGGGGGATCGGCCAGCCGATATTCGGGGCGATTGCGGAAAAGATCGGGGACAGGAAGGCGATTATCATTGGGGCCGTCATGTATGCCGCCGGGCTGTTGTTGTCGGCCGGGGCAACCACGCCTCTGGCGCATCAACTATACGAGGTTCTGGTCGGGTTCGGGATTGCGGGAACCGGGTTTGGCGTGATTTTGGCCGTGGTGGGGCGGGCCGCATCGGATGAAAACC
Organism: uncultured Paracoccaceae bacterium; assembly: GCA_947488175.1. Taxonomy (GTDB): domain Bacteria; phylum Pseudomonadota; class Alphaproteobacteria; order Rhodobacterales; family Rhodobacteraceae; genus Yoonia. The sequence continues at coordinate 254,523 of CANKYO010000002.1, read as the reverse complement.
GGTCGATGGCATTGGCCGTGGCCACCGCTGCCGGGTCTGCCGGGCAGGTGTTTGGTGCGCCCCTGGCGGAATATCTGCTAACATTCATGACATGGCAGATGACGTTTGTCGCCTTTGCCGGGCTGATCATGTCCACGTTGCTGGTCCTGCCAATGATGCGCAGCCCGGCGCAGGCCAGCAAGGCCGAGCTTGAGGAAAGCATGGGCACGATCCTGATCCGTGCCTTCAAGGATCCATCCTATACGCTGATTTTCCTTGGTTTCTTTTCCTGCGGTTATCAACTGGCGTTCATCACCGCCCATTTCCCGGCGCTGGTGACCGAAATGTGCGGGCCGATTGACCAGGGTGGCATTCTGGCTGGCATGGGTATTTCAACGACAAGTGCCTTGGGGGCCGTGGCGATTTCGCTGATCGGATTGGCCAATATCGGGGGCACGCTGGCTGCAGGCTGGGCGGGCAAACGATATTCCAAGAAGTATCTACTGGCCGGTATTTACACCGCGCGGACAATTGTTGCGGCGGCTTTCATTCTGACGCCGATTACGCCCGGCACGGTGATCCTGTTTTCGGTCGCCATGGGCAGTCTCTGGCTGGCGACCGTCCCGCTGACATCCGGTCTGGTCGCACATCTTTACGGGTTGCGCTATATGGGCACGCTTTACGGCATCATCTTCTTTTCGCATCAGCTGGGGTCGTTTCTGGGGGTGTGGCTGGGTGGCGCGCTCTACGACATCTACGGCACCTATACCCATGTGTGGTGGGTCGGTGTGGGTGTCGGCGCGTTCAGCGCAATCGTGCATTTGCCGATCCGGGAACGGCGGGTGACGCCACAGGTAGCCTGAGGGCACGGCTGCGGTTTCTGTAAAATTTTCGGCAAAGTTTTGGAACATCGGATGGAACAATTGGGGCGGTCGGTGGCGTTATAAACAATCCATTTACCGTGATGGTTTCTATTGGCACGCACAGGTTGTAGAGGATCCGACGCGATGCCAATTCTTGAAAAGATCATGCTGTTTGTTGAACCTTTGGGTCTGGCGTTGCTGATGGTCTATGCCTACAGCTTTTTCAGCCGGTCGGCGCGATCTGAAAGAACTGTTAATATCGTGATGGGCGGCATTTTTGGTATCTGCGCCATCGCCGCCATGTCCACCCCGATTGAGATTGCGGATGGTGTCATTGTGGATATGCGCAATCTGTTTGTCGGGCTGGCTGCAGCTTATTTCGGCCTGATCGGCGGTGCGATTGCCCTGCTCGCCGCCGGGGTGACCCGGGTCATGATTGGTGGCGACGGGATGTATCTGGGGCTACTCGCCCTGATGATCGCTGCTGGCATGGGGCTGATCTGGGCGCGCTGGATACGTATTCGCATCAAGAACGACATGGTGGCCTATGTCGCGCTTGGCCTTGCGATTTCAGCACATCTGGTCGCCGGATTATTCCTGCCGGCATCCGTTCGGGACGTGTTTTTTGGTGCCGTCGCACCAACACTGTTTATCGCTGATGTGCTCGGGGCATTCCTGCTCAGCACATTGATTGGCAGAGAGCGTGCCTTCATCACCGAACGGGACACGCTGCGGTCTGCTGCATCCACCGACTCGCTGACCGGGCTGATGAACCGCGACGCTGCGGTGAGCAACTATGGCAAGGTGCCGCGGGTGAAAGACCCGTCGCAAGGGGCGGCCATGTTGTGCATCGATGTCGATCACTTCAAGACGATCAACGACACCCACGGTCATTTGCGCGGCGACAAAGTGCTGGTGGAGATTTCGGCACGCATGTCGGCCTGCCTGCGCCCCGACGACATCTTTGCCCGGATGAGCGGTGATGAGTTCGTGATTGTCCTGAACCATCTGAGCGCGGAACAGGCCCATGCGGTGGCCAGCCGTTGCCAGGAATCAGTAGCCGCCGAACCTGTGATGGCCGATGGTGTGGATATCGACGTGTCCGTCAGTGTCGGCTGCACCTGGGTACCGGGAAAACCGGGGTTCAACGAATTGCGCTTTTCAGCGGATGAGGCGCTGTACCGCGCCAAGGAACACGGCCGCAACTGTCTGGCCTTTGAAAAGAAACAGGGGCCGCTGACCAAGCCGCGGATCCGCACACAGGTCGCCGCGTGAGATGACGGCTGTGGCAGCCAACGCAGCGCACGCCCACCTATGGGCGAGCCCCCGTTTTGCGGGGGAGCCTGCATCAGGACGTTCTATGAAAGGCCGAACGACACTGAAGCGATGTGAGCGTTCGGCCAATTTCTGATAACTATGACAAGTAAACCGCCCTAGTCCCGCAATGCGGTTTTCAGTGCGGTGATCAGCTGTTCATCATGGCTGTAAGGCAGTGCGTGTTCGGCCTCGTCCACGACTTCCTGTCGTGCTGCCCGGTTCCATTGCGCCAGCACCCCAAGGGCCGAGATCGGGATCACCTGATCCCGCTCTGCCCAGATCGCCACAACCGGCACGTCCTCACGCCCCAGCTTGCGGTGTTCGGCCTCGTGATTTTCAGCCAGCATTCCGCGCCGGCTTGACAGGATCGCGGGCAGATAACCGCGCCGGTGCAATTCCTGCCGCTGGGCCATCAGCACCTTTTGTACTGACGGGCGGCGGGTATTTTTGGGAATGGCATTCATGATCCGCCGTTTGGCGAACATTGCGTGCACCCAGTCACCGAGGATCGGCGTGGTGCGGCAAAACCGGGCAAATCCGCTTTCCTTCATCTGGACCCCGGCACTGGCCAGCAGGATCAGCCGCTTGACCTGATGCGTGTTTTCGGCGGCAAAAGCCGTGGCGATAGAGCCGCCCATGGAATAGCCGACCAAGGTCAGTTCCTCATCCGCGTTCTGATGCACCAGAAGATCGGTCAACTGCCGCAGGAAAAACGCCCGATCCTGCGCGCCGGACACCGCATCGGACAAACCGCGCCCATAAAGATCATACATCAGGACACGATAGCCCATCGTGGCCAAGCCTTCGGCCACTTCTTCCATCGCGACAGAGGGCGAGGCGAGCCCGTGGATCAACACGGCAACAGGCCCGCGGACCGGACCCACCCAGCGATAATGGGTCACCCCCTGCGATAGCTGGGCAAAATCACCATCTGCCCCATGCCGTGCGGTTGCCCCCACAGCAGGCCGTAACCTTTCGATTACAAAGGGCAGCGCTGCGACAAAGACAATTGCTGCAATGATAACCACATACCAGATCAACTGTTTTTCCTTCCCGGATCGCTACCCCGTCCCTGCCAAGCGTCGAGTATGTACCGGCTGGTCATCAAATCAAGATGCGCGCCGCCACCGTTCTTGAACAGTGTGATGTCTGTGGCATTTTTCCGACGGAACCGATCCGGCTGATAATAGTCAGCGATCACATCATTTGCGGCAAACGCCCCTGATGCAATGGGGATTTTCAGCTCTCCGATATGGTCAATGGTCGTCTCGCGGCTATCGACAAAAACCTGTGCCTTTTGCAGGGCGGCATCGTCCACCTCGCGCATATCAGGGCGATAGGCGCCGATCAGGTCAATATGCTGGCCGGGTTGCAGCCAGGCCCCCTTGATCATCGGTTCGGTCGACATGGTGGCGGCCGTCACAATATCCGCCCCCCGCACGGCCATTTCCAGATCATCGGCTGCAGTTACATCCGGATGGGTGTCGCAAAATGCCCTGGCCCCTTCGACGGACCGGTTCCAGATGGTGAAACGCGCCTCCGGGAAAGCCGCGCCGTAAGCGGCGTGGAGCGAATGGCCAACCGTGCCGGCACCCACGATCAGGATGTTGCGGCTGTCTGGCCGGGCAAGACGGCGGGCCGCCAACAGGCTGTCCCCCGCGGTCTTCCATTTTGTCACCAGATGAAAATCAAGGATCGCCTCAAGCGTGCCATCAACACCGGAAAACAGGTTCACCGCGCCTCCGATCGCCGGTTTGCCCTGCGCCTTGTTGCCGGGAAAGATTGTCGCGCATTTCACCAAAAGCCCCATGCCCGCGATCCAGGCAGAGCGGTTGAGCAGAGTATTGTCGCCCTCATAAAGGAACACATCCGCTACATCCGCTTTTGGTCCGTCATGCCCGGCGGCCAGCGCATCGGTCAGGGCGATCCAGTCCAGATTGGCCTCGCCCTCAGCAAAGGGGATCATCACGGTCATTGTGCTGCCTCTTTCGTCAAAAGACCGGCATCGACAAGCCGGTTCGCCCAACCTTGCGGGCCGTCGAAGAGATGGGTTTGCCAACCGCGATCAGCAGCCACATTGATGTTGTCGATACGGTCATCGGTGAAAAGCAGGGTTGACGGATCAATGCCGCAATCATCCTCAAGCATCTGGTAGATCGCAACTTCCGGCTTCATCACCTTCAAATGACCCGAGATGTAGCGCCGGTCGAATTCAGTGAAGAATGGATAGTGGCGCGCCGCAATCTCAAATGTCTCGACCCCGAAATTCGACAGGGCAAAGACAGGCACACCTGCCTGCCGCAGTGTCCGCAATAGACGAACCGAATGATCGATGGCGGGGCTGGCAATCTCGATCCAGCGGTCATGCCACATCAGGATTTCGGCGCGCCAGTCCGGATGCTGATCAGCCAGCGCATGGAAGACGGTGTGAAAATCATCACCCCGGTCCACACCATCATTCACGCCCAGCAGGTCAACGGCGTCAAACAGCGCCGTACGACGGTCGGGCCCGATCACGCTGTCATAAAACCCTTCCGGCTGCCATTTGATCAGCACATTGCCGATATCGAAAACAACGGCATTGACTTGCTGCATGGGTGTCTCCTGCTCGTCCATCAGCTTAGCGGCGCAAGGGCCGCTGTAAACCGGGGGATTTTGTCTGCGCCCCGCGCCAGATGGTGAACAGGCCAGCCCCAAGGATCAGCGCCATGCCGATATAGTCGAGCGCCTGCGGGTATTCGTCAAAGAACAACATCCCCCAGACCACCGACATGGGCAGGGCGAGATATTCAAACGGCGCGACAAAGGACGCCTCGGTCACCCGGTAGGCCTGACTGATCAGGTAGCCCCCGATGGCGATCCCGGTGCCGATGACCAGGAAAACGGGGTAGTCGGCGGGCAGCGGCCAGTCCCATGCCCGCAAGAGAAACGCCAGCGACGGGTCAGACTGATCCCCAAACCGACCGTCACCGACGGCCAGCCCCATGGCAAGGCAGACGATGATGAACATGATCTGGATATAGAACGCCATGGTCGCGGCACTTTCCGTGCCGCCGATCCGGCGGGTGATGACGTGAATGCCAGCATAACAGAAGGCCGCCGCCAATGGCAGGAGCGACGCCAGTTGAAAGGCGTCTGTGCCGGGGCGCATCATGATCAGAACGCCAACAAATCCAACGACGATCGCTGCCCAGCGCCGGGAACCGACCGTTTCGCCGAGAAAGATCACCGAAAAGACGGTAATGACGAGCGGGCTGATGAAAAAGATCGCGACCGCATCCGCCAGTTCCATCGCCGCCAGCCCCAGAAAGAAGGTCATATTGGCGAAAACCACACAAAGCCCGCGCAGCATATGCATTTTCAGCCGCTTCGTGCGGGCGATCGCCCAGCCGTCGGTCAGCGGGGCGATCAACACCATGATCAGGATCAGCCCGATAACCGACCGGATCAGCACGACCTGATGCAGGGCATAGCCGCCGCTGAGGAATTTGATCGCCACATCGTTGATGGAAAAGAAAATGACCGAGATCGCCGCGCATAACGCGCCGAGTTTCGCCGGGGATATGTTGGCCGTGCGGATCATATCGCCAGTGGTCGCAGCAAGGGCGACCGGTGTCCATGCTGTTTCGCACAGTTTGCGGCAGATCAGGCGGGTCGCGCGGCCTGCCGCACTATCCGTTCCAGCGCATCAAGGAACCGCGCCCGGTCCGCTTTGCTGAAAGGCTTGCCCCCACCTTGCCGGAACGGGTCGGCTGCGCGCATATCGGTCATCAGATCACGGGTGGCCAGCACGTTGCCAATATTTTTCTCGGTCAGTGCCTCACCATTATGTTTCAGCACCAGCGCGCCGTTTTCGATACAGCGCGCGGCGAGGGGGATATCGCCGGTAATGACGACGTCACCCTTCGTGGCCCGGTCGGCAATCCACATGTCGGCCACGTCCGGGCCGTCAGGGACAACAACCGTTTCCACAAACGGGTTTTGCGACGGGCGGATGCCCCCATTTGAGACGACAAACATCTTGAGTTTATGCCGGGTGCCGACCCGTTCGACCTCGGCCTTGACCGGGCAGGCATCGGCGTCGACATAGATCATGTGCGCTCCTTCGGTGCGACGATCACTGATAAAGCGCCTCTGCGTGGAAGGCGACGTGATCTTCCATGAAGGTAGAGATGAAGAAATAGGAATGGTCATACCCGTCCTGCAGCCGGATATGAGCGTATTGGCGGCGGGTGGCGATGGCGGTGGCCAGATGTTCCGTGCCCAGCAGATCGCCAAACTGGTCATCCGTGCCGGTGTCGATCAGCATCGGCCCGGCGAACCCTTTGTCCCGCATCAGCAGGGTGGCGTCATGGGGTTTCCAGGCCTCTTCGTCGGCCCCAAGATAGGCGTTGAACTGTTTGCGGCCCCAATCGCTGGCTGTCGGATGGCAGATGGGCGCCAAAGCAGACACAGACCGGAAACGTCCGGGCAGTGACATGGCCATGGTCAGCGCCCCGTGCCCACCCATGGAATGCCCCATGATCGACTGGCTTTCCATATCGAGTGCGAAGTTGTTGCCCAGCACCTCGGGCAATTCACCGGTGATATAATCCCACATCTGGAAATGCTGTGCCCAAGGGTCCTGCGTCGCGTTGACATAGAACCCGGCCCCCTGCCCCAGATCATAAGCGTCATCATCGGCCACGCCGTCACCGCGCGGCGAGGTATCGGGAAAGATCAATGCGATGCCCTGTTCGGCGGCCCAGTTCTGCGCACCCGCCTTTGTCATCGCGTTTTCATGCGTACAGGTCAGCCCGGACAGAAACCACAGGACCGGCACAGGGCCATGCGCCGCCTCGGCGGGCAGGAACACAGCAAAGGTCATGTCGCATTTGCAGGTGGTCGAGGCGTGTTTGTAAACGCCTTGCGTGCCGCCAAAGCACCGGTTTTCAGAAATCGTTTCCATCTCAAATCCTACTCGTTTGCTGTCAGGCCTATCGCAGCTTCAGAAACTTGTCACCCAGGCAATGACCGCCGAAACCGTCAGCACGCTGGCCATGGTCGAAAACAGGATGGCGGCGGAGACGCGGGCGGGGGCGACCCCGTAATGCTGGGCGATGATATAGACGTTGCCTGCCACTGGCAGAGCCGCGGCGGCAATCATCACGCCCGCTGCATAGGGATCGATATCAAAGACAAAAAGCGCCGCGATGGCGACCGCAGCAGGGTGCAGGATCAGTTTGCAGACCGAAAGCCAGCCTGCAACGATCACCCGTTCGGCCGATTTGCTGGCAAGTGATGCGCCAATGGCGAAGAGCGCGCCGGGTGTCGCCGCCCCGCCAAGGATGGTCAGGAATTCGTTGATAGGAACCGGGATCGGGATGGCATTGGCCGATACGATCAGCCCCAACACGATGGATACGATCATCGGGTTCTTGATCAGCCCGAGGGCAACAGTCACCAGAATTTTCGGTGACATCCGCCCGTCACGCGACCCGGTGATCAGGATCACGATCAGGCTGCCAAAGACGATCAGGTCCACCGCCAGCACCAGCATGATCGGCCCGACGGCCCGTTCGCCAAGAAGCAGCGCCAGCATCGGGATACCCAGAAAACCCACATTGCCGATGACAGCGCATTGCGCCTCGACCGCGGCTTCGGCCACACGCGCACCACGCCGCATCGCGACGATGGTGGCGACGATGTAGACTGCGCCGGTGCCTGCCAGATAGGCAAAGACAAAGGGCCAGTTCAGGATATCCGCCAGCGACAGGTTGGCCGAAAACCGGAACAGCATCGCCGACAGGGCAAAGTAAAAGACGAATTTGGTCAGATAGGCCGTCGCCTCTGGCGTGAAAAACCGGGTGCGCCCGGCCCCGTAACCAACCCCGATCAGCATGAAGAATGGCAGTGTCTTAAGAAAGATGTCCCACATCTAGTCGAACGTGCCTGTCGCCCGCCCCAGCAGCATGAAGGCGCGCGCGGTTCGCGTTTCGGCCAGTTCGAGCATGTCGGTATCAGTGGCGCGGTCTTCGAAGGTGACCAGCATCTGATCGAATTTGCGCAGGAAATGGTGAACCGTATCCCGGAAAATCGCGTCTTCGCGCATCCGGCCGGTGGTCAGCGCGATGGCCGCCCGATCCCGGATCGCGCCCAGTGTTTCCATTGTCGGCCCGCGCTCACCCTTGGCAAAGCGCCGCCAAAGGCTGGCGCTGGCCGGATCGGGGCGCATGTCGTCCATATAGATGCCATCCTGCGACAAGAGCGTCAGCACATCCTGGCTGGCCTGCACCAGTTTGCGCGCGTTGCGGTCGCGCAGCGCCCGGCGCAGGGCGGCAAACCCGTCACGGTCGTTTTCATCGTCGGGAAAGTTCAACGCGCGGATCAGGTCGGGCCGTTCCAGCGGTGGGTCCATATCCTCGGCCGAGGTGCCAAGCGGCAGGTTTTGCTGGTCGGCGGGTTGTGGTGCGGGTTGCGGCACGATCATCCGCGACACCTCGCGCCGCGATGCAAAACGCGACATGGCGCTTTCGGTCTTTTTGGTCGCTTCGGCGATTTCGTCCAGCTTCTTTTCCATCACCGGTTCTGGCACGGCCTTGGCCCGTTCGGACAGATAGGTCTGTCGCATCCCATCGATGGCGGATTGTACGCGAAACGATTCCTCGCGCATGATCCGGGCAGAGCGGGCGGCGGCGGCGGCCACCCAGATCATGGCCACAGGCATAAAAATCGCGATCAGCATCAGCACGAAACGCAGGCTGTCAAAGCTTTCGCCGGGTTGCCGCGCTGGCGGCAGCAGCCAGAAAAATAATCCCACAGTGATCATCCAGCCCAACGCCAGCCCCGCCGCGATCCGTTCCGTGCGGGTGATCCCGTCAGCAGGGTCTCTGGTGGGCGGTTGCGTCATGACACGCGCGCTTTCTAGATATAGCTGATCTTGAGGATCTCGTAACTGCGCGTGCCGCCGGGTGTCGTCACCTCGACGCTGTCGCCTTCATCCTTGCCGATCAGGGCCCGGGACAGCGGCGATTTCATGTTGAGCTTGCCGTTTTCGATGTCAGCCTCGTATTCGCCGACGATCTGATAGGTCTTTTCCTCATCCGTGTCTTCATCGACCAATGCGACGGTCGCGCCAAATTTGATGGTGCCGGACAGTTTGGACACGTCGATGACATCGGCCAGCGAAATCACGCCTTCCAGCTCCTTCACGCGCCCTTCGATAAAGGACTGCTTTTCCTTGGCGGAATGATATTCGGCATTTTCAGACAGATCGCCGTGTTCGCGCGCCTCGGAAATCGCACGGATAATGGCCGGGCGTTCCACCGATTTCAGGTGCTTGAGCTCTGCATCCAGTTTGTCAAACCCGGCACGGGTCAGTGGTATCTTTTCCATATTGCCCCCAAGGCAAAACCTATCAATCGGACGTTCATAGCCTATGTGGGCGTATCAAAGTCAAGGCCCGGCCCGCGATTTGGTGTCGCGCCGGGGCATTTTGACGTTGTGTCTTGATTGCCCCTTAATCTGTCATCAGGTAACGCTTGCTGCGACTGAATATAAGGGGTTCTACCCCCGCTTTGTAAAGGATGTGTCGATGGCCGAGATTGAACGCGAAGCAATGGAATATGACGTGGTCATCGTGGGCGCTGGCCCTGCTGGCCTGTCAGCGGCGATCCGCCTGAAACAACTGGATGCCGATCTGAATGTCGTGGTTCTTGAAAAAGGGTCCGAAGTCGGCGCGCATATCCTGTCGGGCGCGGTGCTGGACCCTATTGGTCTGAACAAGCTGATCCCGGATTGGAAGGAAAAAGGCGCACCGCTGAACGTGCCGGTCAAGGAAGACAATTTCTATATGCTGGGCGAGGCCGGCAAGCTGCGCATCCCGAATTTCGTCATGCCGCCCCTGATGAACAATCACGGTAACTATATCGTTTCTATGGGAAATGTCTGCCGCTGGATGGCAGAACAGGCCGAGGAAATGGGTGTCGAGATTTTCCCCGGCATGTCCTGTTCAGAGCTGGTCTATGGCGACAATGGTGAGGTCAAAGGCGTGGTCGCCGGTGAGTTCGGCAAGAACGCCGATGGTACCCCCGGCCCGTCCTATGAGCCGGGCATGGAACTGCACGGCAAGTATGTGTTCCTGGGTGAAGGTGTCCGCGGATCGCTGTCAAAGCAGGTGATTGTAAAGTACGAACTGGACGCCAAATCCGATGTGCAGAAATACGGCCTGGGCATGAAGGAAATCTGGGAGATTGACCCCGATAAGCACAAAGAAGGCACCGTGACCCATACGATGGGCTGGCCTTTGGGTGGTAATGCTGGCGGTGGGTCGTTTATCTATCACCTTGAAAACAATCAGGTTTACGTGGGCTTTGTGGTCCATCTGAACTACAAGAACCCGCATGTGTTCCCTTACATGGAATTCCAGCGCTTCAAGCATCACCCGATGGTGGCGGAACTGCTGAAGGGCGGCAAACGCGTTGCCTATGGCGCGCGTGCGATTTCCGAAGGCGGCTTCCAGTCGATGCCGCAGTTGGAGTTCCCGGGCGGTGCCTTGCTGGGCTGTTCTGCGGGTATGGTCAACGTGCCGCGTATCAAGGGCAATCACAATGCGATGCTGTCTGGCATCGCGGCAGCCGAGGCCGCGATTGAGGCCATCAAAGAAGGCCGCAGTGGCGATCTGGTGGGTGGTTATGACGCCGCCGTGCGCAAGGGCGAGATTGGCGAGGACCTGAAAAAAGTACGCAATGTCAAACCCTTGTGGTCCAAGTACGGGCTTGTCGCCTCGCTGGGTATAGGCGGCATGGACATGTGGACCAACACGCTGGGCTTTTCGATCATCGGCACAATGGGCCATGGCAAAAACGACGCGGATGCGACCGAGGATGCCAGCAAGCACACGAAAATCGACTACCCCAAGCCGGATGGCACGCTGTCCTTTGACCGGCTGACGAACGTGTCCTTCAGCTTTACCAATCACGAGGAAAGCCAGCCTGCGCATCTGCAGCTGACCGATCCGTCCATTCCAGTTGACGTCAATCTGCCGAAATATGCAGGTCCGTCAGCACGTTACTGCCCGGCGGGGGTGTATGAATTCGTTGAGGAAGAAGGCAAGGACACGCGCTTTGTCATCAACTTCCAGAACTGCGTTCACTGCAAAACCTGCGATATCAAGGACCCGAGCCAGAACATCACCTGGACGGTCCCGCAGGGCGGCGACGGGCCGAATTACCCGAATATGTGATCGGTCCCGTTGAGCATTCGCGAAGATATCCTGGCGCTTGTGGTCGAATACAGCGGTGTGGACCCGAGGCATTTCGATCCTTCGGACGTGTTCATCGGCAATGGTATTGAAGGCGATGATGCTGACGAACTGCTGAAAGCCTTCGCCGAGACGTTCGACGTGGATCTGTCGCAATTCATTGATTACTTTCACTTTGTTGGCGATGAACCTCCGATGGGTCGGCGTGAATTTCCGGTAGATGCCGATGGTAAGGTCATACCATTCTGGCCCGTCACGCTGGATATGCTAGTGGATGCCGCCGAGGCAGGCCGCTGGACATTTGTCTATCCGGAGCACGAAGTGCGGACCAGTTTCTGGTGGCGGGTTTTCGAATATGGCGCGTTGGCACTTTTACTTGTCGCTGCTCCCTTGTTCATTGCTTATGAAATCGTGAAATGGGTGAGGTCGTAGCACCGTTGAACGGCGCGGCCACGCAACGTTCGGTGGGGTGTGCAACGGTGGTGATCAGCAAATTTGCCGAATCATGGTTAATTTCCTGCTTTTGCGGAGTTTGGGCCGGTCGGCATTGCGTCGGCAAAGCGTCGGACCCCAAAGCGGGTTTTGGCGGGATTAATGATGCGCGCGGTTTAAGTGTGAATGCCGTGTTAACGATTTGACCTAAACCCGGCCTTTGCCGCTGGTTTGCATGAGGGCCGGCAACGCTGGTTCAATTGCCGTTTGCCGTAAAAGGTGCGCCGTCACATCACCGGGTCCAAATTTGCAAGTTGAGCGACGACGAAGACAGGCCCCGTCGTCGCTCCGAACGGCTAGCGTTTTGCGATGAAGATGCCGGTTTCGGTGAGATCCAAGGTGCCGACACCATCATGTTCCATGATAACGGCGCCGATAATCTCATCTGCGGCGGCGCCGCCAGACACATATCCACCATAGCGGCTTGCGCCGGTGGTAGTACCGTCCAGGATTTCGCCACCTGTGGCATTGCCCGCAAATTGGCCGTTCCCATCAATCGCCGTTGGTTCCAGCGTGATATTTTCGAGGGTGAGAATGGTGTCAAGGCTATTGTCATCGGTGAAACGTAACTCACGATTGAGAATAGCGCCGTAGGTTTCGTTGGCCGCGAATTGAGCGACGACTACTGCCGTCCCATTCACAAAACGTACAACCTGATCGGTTTCGTTATTGCGAAGAAAGCCAGCGTAGTCGCCCTGAAAATTGATGTTACCGGTTTCTGGCATGACGACTTCGGCATAACGACCGACGACTGAACCGACATAGGCTTGTCCGGTCGGGTCCCGCCCGACCGCAACTATGGCGCTTGAGTCGTCAGTGCGGATGACAAACGCCAAAGATGAATCATCGGTCGTACTTAGGGATTCGATCTGTCCCTTATCGAAGCTTCGGTCGGACAGCAGTGTGATATCCCCGTTTTTGTTCGGGGTGATGACTATTCTCTCGCCCCTGTCCCTAAAGAAGGTTGTCGTGTTCAGCGACGTGCCATCGTCGTCAGGGTTGAAGGCGAAGGCAATATTATTGGGGTCAGTTGTCAGCGCGTCGCACGCTGAGAGTGAAACTGCCGCTAGTGCCGCGAGGGTGAAAGAGGTGAAGCGCATGAATTATCTCTGTGTTTTTGCGTATACGTCAGCTTCTGCTGTGTTCTAGACTAGCTGTCAATTCAGGAGAAAATCGGCTTGTTGATAGCGCCCTTTCATTGCTAGTTGTCGTATAATGGTCACACAAACCATTCAGACCAGATGCTTTCGGATACTCCGCGTTATCAAAGTGTATGCGGCGGTCCGGGCCGTCGGATGTTCCTCAGCAAAACAAGGCATCAACCCAAGCTTAACGCACGCGGATCCCGGTCACGGAATGATCGGGCTTCAGCAAATTCTTGTACCGCTTTGCCGTTATTCATGGGTGATGCGGCCATCGTCGAACCGGGCGACGACAACGCAATACGAAAGCCAAAGGATGTCATGAGAAGAAGATATCCCGAAGGGCGGATAACGAGCAGGTCTTGCGTACGCTCGATGATCTTCATGTCCTTCGGATATGACGGTTTTGTAACAAAGTGATGATAGAAAACCGAGTTTGGCTGGCCAGAGTTTTTTGAAATCTTAACGAAATTCGCGCATCGTCGCCTTAATTACAGGCATCAACGTGCGGTTTTCGGCCCAATTGAAAAAATGCGACCACCGCAACAATTTGCCGCCCTGACAATGTCGCAATTGCATGCCAGCGTCCGTCACCATAGGCTGACATAAACCGAAAAAGGGTTCTTTGTGACTGTGCTTAAACGTTCAATTTCCGCCATTGCGCTGGCGTGCCTTCTTTCCCCCGCAACCCAAGTGATCGCCGACCCTGATGCAGGGGCCTATCTGGCTGGTCGACATGCCGGGGCCGCGAATGATTTTGCAGCTGGCGCGCGCTATTTCACCAAATCGCTGGCGTCGGATCCGGCGAACGGATTTCTGCTGGAAAATGCGATGACGTCGTTCATCGCGCTCGGTCAGGTGGACCGCGCCATTCCCGTTGCCGAAGCGATTGTTGATACCGGTGCGCAAAGCCAGATCGCCAACCTGATCCTGAGCGCGCGGGCTGCCAAAACAGGTGAATGGGGTGAGATTTTTGCAGCCCTCGAGCAAGGGCGCGGTGTTGCCCCGTTAGTCGACGGCCTGTCCCAAGGCTGGGCCCATCTGGGCGAAGGCGACATGACCAAGGCGCTGGCCAGTTTCGATCAGGTGATCGAGACCGAAGGCATGACGGTTTATGGCCTGACCCATAAGGCCTATGCCCTTGCCTCTGTCGGGGATTTTGAAGGGGCCGAGGCCGTGTTTGCCGATGGCATCAGCAGCGGTACCTTGCGTTACAGCATCCGCAGTGCTGTCGCCCATGCCCAAGTGTTGAGCCAGCTGGGCCGCAATGACGATGCGATTGCCATTCTGGATGCTGTCTTTGGCGGCCGCATGGATGCCACAACTGCCGCCCTGCGTGCTGAGCTGGCGTCCGGCACTGCTGTTCCCTTTGACGCGATCACAAGCCCGATGGAAGGGATCGCCGATATCTTTCAGGCTGTCGCCGGTGCGATCAAGGATGACGCCCCCGACGCCTATACCCTGCTTTATGTCCGGGCCGCGACCTATCTGAAGCCTTCCGATACCGATGCAGTGCTGATGACCGCCGAGCTTTTGGAAAGTCTGGGCCAGTTCGACCTGGCCAATGACACCTATGCGACCATCGGTCGTGATGATCCCGCCTTTCATGCCGCCGAAATTGGCCGCGCCGATGTTTTGAACGCCGCTGGCCGCGAAGAGGCCGCGATTGAGGTGCTTGAGGCGCTTGCCCGCAGCCACCCCGAATTGCCACAGGTTCATGCCAGCAAGGGCGACACCCTGCGCCGCGCCCAGCGCTTTGCCGAGGCTGCAGCCGCCTATTCCCGTGCGCTGGAGTTTTATGACGAGGCGAACCCGGTTAAATGGTTCGTCCATTACACCCGCGGCATTGCCTATCATAAGGTGGACAACTGGACCCTGGCAGAGGCGGATTTCCGTGCCGCGTTGGAACTGCGCCCCGATCATCCGCAGGTGTTGAACTATCTGGGTTATTCGCTGGTCGAACGTGGTGAAAAGCTGGATGAAGCCCTTGCCATGATCGAAACCGCCGCTGCCGCCCGCCCCGATAGCGGGGCCATTATCGACAGTCTGGGCTGGGTCCTGTTCCAGCTGGGCCGCTATGACGAGGCCGTTGGCCATATGGAGCGCGCCGCATCGCTGTTGCCCGTTGATCCGGTGATCAACGACCATCTGGGCGATGTATATTGGGCCGTGGGCCGCCATACGGAGGCCCATTTCCAGTGGAACCGCGCCTTGTCCTTTGATCCCGAAGCCGAAGCTGCCGCCCGTATTCGCGACAAGCTGGACCGTGGTCTGGATCTGGTGTTGCGCGACGAAGGGTTGCAGCCCATTCGTGTCGCCAGTGGCAACGATTAAGCGGGATGCCCCTGCCAAGGTGAACCTCACCTTGCATGTGACCGGCCAGCGCGACGATGGCTATCACATGCTGGACAGTCTGGTGGTTTTTGCTGGCGTAGCCGATCAACTGGCAGCCAGTATTGCCCCCGATCTGCGTCTTTCCGTCAGTGGTCCGTTTTCGACGGGCGTTCCGACCGGCCCCGATAACCTGATGATCCGCGCTGCAGAGGCGCTGCGCCAGACGCGCGGTGTGACCAAGGGTGCCGCCCTGACGCTGGAAAAGCACCTGCCCCATGCCGCGGGCATCGGCAGCGGGTCCTCGGATGCTGCCGCGACGCTGGCGATGCTGGCCGAATTGTGGGGCGTGCCCCCCTTACCCGCGACCGCCGCCGAAGTCTCCGCCCTTGGCGCTGATGTGCCGGTCTGCCTGCGCGCCCCGGCCCCGACGCGGATGTCAGGGATTGGTGATGTGCTGTCCCCCGTCGCCCCCTTGCCAGACTGCGCGCTGGTGCTGGTCCGCCCCCCGGTTGACGTGCCGACCGCAGATGTGTTCAAGGCGCTCGCGCAAAAGGATGGCGGGCCGATGGACCCGCTGCCGCCGGGTCTAGATTTTGATGCCTTTGCCCGCTGGCTGACCGCCCAGCGCAATGATCTGCTGGCTCCCGCCTGCAAGATCGCCCCGCCCATCAAGGAGGCGATAGCCAAGCTGAAGGCCCTGCCAGCCGTTGCGACTGCCGGCATGTCCGGGTCCGGCGCCACCTGCTATGGTCTGGTCAAGGACATGGCCAGCGCCCGCCAGGTCGCCCGCATCGTCCAGGTGTCAGAGATGAGCTGGTGGGTCGCCCCGGCTGAGGTGCTTTAGAGGGCAAATCGCTGAGCCGCCTCCGCCTCTGCCCAGTGTCGGGGGCGACATGCAGCGCCACCGTTCGCGAGACAATCAACGGTTGTTTTGCCGGGGCGCATGCTCCAGAGTTTGACCGAATATATTCTTCTGCCTTCATTCACAAAGATGAGGTCAACATGACGACATTTGTTATCAAGACAGAAATCCTGTCATTCGATCCACAGCCCGGCATGAAATCCACCCAGACCATCGACGTTGATTTTTCATCCAAGTCGGTCAAATCCTCATATGTGACCGGCACCACAAAGATCGGATCGTGGGAGCTGAAATCCGTCCGTGATGCCTTTACCATCAAGAATATCGAATTCTCCGACCAGTCTGTCACGTTCAAGACTGTTGGGCAGACGGCCAGTGGCGTCGGTTTCATGCCCAATATTGATTATGAGATGGAGTTCAAGGTCAACGCGGATGGCAGCGGCACTGTGAAGGGTGCCCATGACGGTTATCCTGCCTATTCGATCAAGAAAGGCACGGAAGTCATTTATCAATACAAACACAAGTCCAAAGACCTGCAAAAACTGTTCGGGTCCAAGGACACAAAGTTTGGTCCTTGCGACTTTTGAAATTGCCGGGGCGGTGTCTGGTCACGTTGGCAGTGTCAGCCCCGAGGTCAGCACAGCCGTGACCACAATAATCCCGCCGATCACGGCCCATTCGCGTGAGATGGACCGTGCCAGACTCTCGGCTGCTTCCCGGTTGCCGAGCCTGACCTGAGGCACGAAGCGCAGTTTGTTCATGGCGGCAAGGAACAACAGCACGGCAACCAGCGCCACCTTGATCACGATCGCCTGCCCATAGGCTGTTGTGGTTAGTGCCTCGACCGTTCCGACCAATGTGTAACCCATGTACCCACCTGCCGCGATCAGGACCGGCACGGTCATCAGGGCGGTCTTGCCGAACTTGTCGCCGACTTCGGCCGCGCGCCACAGGTTGCCTTTGGTCAACGCCAATCGCCTGAGCGGGATCAGAACCCCGATCCAGAACGCAACACCGACAAGGTGGATCGCGAGGAGCACGCTGAGCCACCATGTGTCATAGCGCGATATATGCCCGACCTGGGTGAATGACCCGACCGCCACCAGCCCACCAATGGCCGCCAGCGTGACAAACCCACCCGGCAGAACCAGCCCCAGTATCAGTATGCCAAGCCCGGCCAGCCGCAGCATCAGCGCCGTACCGGCCGCACTGCCCCAAAGTAGCCCAAGTATTTCGGGGTCGGTCATACCGGATACATCCCCGGTCAGGGTTATCCCCCGCAGACAGAAGATCAGCACCGATGCCAGCAGTCCAAGGATGGCAAAGGACAGCGCGATCCGCCTGTAAGGCCCCAGATCCGGCCCGATCATATAGGCCGCAAATGCCGTGCCGCAGGAGGTCAGCACCCCAAGATAGAGCGCCGCCTTTGTGATGATCTCAATGATGCCCCATAGATCCGGCATGGGTCATTCCACGGTGAATGTGAATTCGCCCGTTTGCGCGTGCCCGTCATCCCCCAGACCACGCCAGACAATCACATAAACACCTGCGCCCTGATCGGGAAAAGTCAGGCTGTAGTCCGACACGAAACCGGTCTGCCCAGCCAGGTCGAGGTCAAAGGCCTCGCCATCATCATGGGTCGCTGTCACCCGGGTCAGCCGCATGCCCCCGCGAAAACTGAGCTGCAGCTCTTCAGGGGCCACCGCGATGCTGGATTGATCCAACGGATTGGTGTTTTCCAGCGGAGAATGGGCCAAAGCGCCCGAGGCGAAAATGCCGAGAAACGCGGCAAGTAGAGAGTATTTCATGTAATCCGTTCTACCACATAGTCTGCCAGATCGATCAACATGGTTTTTAGGGGGTGGTCGGAAATCCCCGATAGCGACTTTTTTGCCTTGTCTGCCCAGGCAATCGCATCCTGCCGCGTCGTTTCCATGGTGCCGTGTTTGCCCAGAAGGCTGATGGCTTGATCAAGATCGCCATCTTCCTGCCGTCCTTTCTGGATGGTCCGCACCCAGAATTCACGCTCGCTCGCGTCCGCCTTGGCCACCGCCCGGATCACCGGCAGGGTCAGTTTGCGTTCGCGGAAATCGTCGCCGACGTTTTTACCTGTGGCGGTGGTGCCGCCATAATCAAGCAGGTCATCCACGATCTGAAACGCGATGCCCAGCGCATCGCCATAGTCGTAAAGCGCCTGTTTGGTGGCCGCGTCCTGCCCGGCGATCTCGCCCCCCACCTCCATCGCGGCAGAGAAGAGCGCTGCGGTCTTGCCACGCACAACCTTGATGTAAATCTCTTCCGTTGTTGCCAGATCGCTGGCGGCGGTCAGTTGCAGCACCTCGCCTTCGGCGATTGTGGCCGCCGCATTGGCGAGGATATCAAGCACCCGCATCGACCCGGTCTCGACCATCAACTGGAACGACCGGGCAAACAGGTAATCGCCCACCAACACGCTGGAGGTGTTGTCCCACAGCAGGTTGGCCGTCGGTCGCCCGCGCCGCTGTTTGCTTTCATCCACCACATCGTCGTGTAGCAGCGTGGCGGTGTGGATGAATTCGACCGTGGCGGCCAGATGCACATGGTATGGCCCGTCATAGCCGCACATGCGCGCCGCAGCGAGGGTCAGCATGGGCCGCAGCCGTTTGCCCCCGGCTTCGACAAGGTGGGCCGTGACCTCAGGGATGCGGGGGGCGTGTTCGGACGACATGCGGGCGCGGATCATGTCATTGACCGCGCTCAGGTCGTCGGACAGTGCCGCGGCCAGTTGTTCATGCGGTTTGGTGGCGGCGATATCGAGGCTCATTAACGGTTCCGTCATGTGGATAGACAAGGGCCGCGCCCCGTCTTAGGTCTGCTATATGAAAGAGCTTTTGCGCACCAACGACCCCACCGTCATCGCCTTTGCAACCGCCCTGCTGGACGCGGAAGGTATAGACTGGTTCACCTTCGACGTAAACATGAGCGTCCTTGAAGGCAGCATAGGCATAATGCCGCGTCGGTTGATGGTGATGGACCGCGATTTGTTCATGGCAGAGGCCGTGATGCGCGATGGTGAGATTGACCTGGGCCGTGACTGAGACGCTGACCTGCGACGATTTTCTGGGGGGCAAGCTGCGTGTCTGGCAGCCGCGCCGGGGCTATCGCGCGGGGGTTGATCCGGTGTTGTTGGCTGCATCGGTGCCTGCAAAGCCCGGACAGAATGTACTGGAGTTGGGGTGCGGGGTTGGTGTGGCATCGCTGTGTCTGGCGGCACGCGTGCCGGGGCTGACACTGACTGGAGTGGAAGTGCAGGCCGACTATGCGGCCCTCGCCCGGCGCAACGCGGCGGAGAATGGGGCCGCGTTTGACGTTGTCGCGGCGGATTTATGTGCTTTGCCGGCTGATCTGCGCCAGAGGCGGTTTGACCATGTCATCATGAACCCGCCCTATTTTGACCGGGGCGCGGGCACCGCATCTGATGACGGGGGCCGCGATCTGGCGCTCGGCGGCAATACCCCGCTGGCCGATTGGCTGGATGTTGGTGCGCGCCGGGTCGGGCCGAAAAGTTATCTGACGATCATTCAGCGGATCGAACGGCTGCCAGAGGTTCTGGCGGCGCTGGAGGGGCGTTTGGGCTCTGTCGTGGTGCTGCCGATTGTGGGGCGCGAAGGGCGCGCGCCGGAACTTTTTTTGCTGCGCGCCCGGCAGGAAGGGAAGGCTGCGTTCCGGATGGCGCCCGCGCTGGTGATGCATGAAGGTGCCGTGCATCAGGTTGATCAGGAAAGCTATACCCCGCTGGTACGCGACATTTTGCGGAATGGTGCAGCGCTTCCTTTTGGTGATTAATGTTCTGGCAACCTTTCTGATCCAGCCTGTTATCACGTCGAATTGCTGCCTTGCAGCGTGACTCGGCGGTTTAGATATGGTGCAATAAACTTGTTAACCAACCCAGAGGAGGACGACCATGAGCTTGAGTTCGCATTTGCAGGAACTGAAGAAGAAGCACCAACACCTCTCGGAACATGTCGAAGCTCTTCAACGCAGTCCGGCCACTGACGATCTCGAGATTGCGAAGCTGAAGAAGCAGAAGCTGCAGCTCAAGGAAGAAATCACGCGGCTGAGCGCTCACTAAAGCTGCGACATCTGGCGCTGGCGTATTCCGCCAGTGCCTAATCAGACAAATCGCTGGCCATGACAAGCCGACGACCCTCCTCGTATTTGCGAGAGGCCTTGATCTCATCCATCATCCAGTCGTGGAACGCCTTGATATGCGGGCGTGTTTCGTTGCCTTTTGGGCAGACGAAACGGAATTGCGCGTCGGCGACGATGCCCAGATCAAACGGAGCGACCAGGCGCCCTGTCTCCAGCGCGCGAGTGGCCAGTGACACCCGTGCCAACACAACCCCTGCCCCGGTCATCGCGACATCAAGTGCGTGATCGGCTTGTGAAAAGCGGGGGCCATGGTCTGTGTCGATGTGGATCTCTGCGGCCTTGCACCACGCCGCCCAGTCGCAAGGCGGTTCTAGAAACGCAATCGAGTCGTCATGGATCAGCGTGGCACCTGCCAGATCGGCGGGCGCGGTGATGTCCCGTGCCAGTTCCGGGCTCATCATCGGTGTCATCCATTCCTGTATCAGGGGTTCGGCAAAGACATCGCCGGTCGTGCCAAGGCCGAACCGGATCGCTACATCAACCTCGTCCCGGTCAAAATCGGCAATGCGCAGGCTGGCGTGAAAACGCAGTTCGATTTCGGGATGCGCCTGCGCAAAATCGTAAAGTCGGGGGGCCAGCCATTTTGATGTAAAGGCCGGGCCCGCCGTCACGGTCAGGACACTGCTATCATTCAATCGTTTTGCATTGCGCCAGGCCGCAGACAAGGTGCCAAAGGCGTCGGACGTGCCCGGGGCAAGGGTGCGCCCGGCCTCGGTCAGTTCCACGGCGCGGTTCAGGCGGCGAAAGACAGGGGTGCCCAAATCCGCCTCTAATGCCTTGATCTGGTAGGATAATGCGGCAGGCGTGACGTTCAATTCCTCCGCCGCCTTGGCGAATGACATGTGGCGCGCGGCAGCTTCGAACGCGCGCAGGGCAGTGAGTGGTGGTAATCTTTCCTTCATGATTCAGTTTAATACAGCTTAACTGAACCTATAGGAAGTCTCGTTTGTCGCGGCGTGTTTCGAGGCGCATATTGGGTGCAGATCAAAAGACACCTCAAAAGGATTTGACCCATGTTCGAGACAACCCCAAACGCCCGCGTCCGCCACGGTTTTGAACGCGCCCATGAAGAACGCAGTGCGGTTCTGCGCCACGCCTGGCAGTGGCTGACACGCCGCGCCAAATAATTCGCTCCGGTTGGGTGCACACAGCCGAACGGAAAAGGGCCACGCCATAGCGGCGTGGCCCTTGCTGTTTTCGGGGGGTTCCCGTCAGCTCATGTACTGGCCGCCATTGGCGGAAATGGTCGAACCAGTGATGAACCCGGCATCGTCAGACACAAGGAACGCCACAGTGCGTGCGATTTCCGATGCCTCGCCCAGACGCCCGACGGGGATCTGCGGCAGAATAACTTCGTTCATGACCTTTTCGGGGATCGTGCTCATCATCTCGGTGTTGATGTAGCCCGGCGCGACGACGTTGACGGTGATGCCCGCGCGCGCGCCTTCTTGGGCCAGCGCCTTGGTAAAGCCGATATCGCCAGCCTTGGTCGCGGCATAGTTGGCCTGGGCGAATTGCCCCTTTTGTCCGTTGATCGAGCTGATCGTGACAATCCGCCCGAATTTGCGTTCGCGCATTCCGCCCCAGACATTGTGGGTCATGTTGAAAACACCGTTCAGGTTGGTGTCGATACATTCGTGCCATTGCTGCGGTGTCATTTTATGGAATGGCGCGTCGCGGGTGATGCCCGCGTTGTTGACGAGGATTTCGACCGGGCCCAGATCACTTTCGATCTGTTTGATGCCCTCGGCGCAAGCCTCGTAATTGCCGACATCCCATTTATAGGTCTTGATGCCGGTTTCGGATGTGAAGGCCGAGGCCTTTTCATCGTTCCCGGCATAAGTGGCGGCCACGGTATAGCCTGCATCCTTGAGTGCGGTTGAAATTGCTGCGCCAATTCCGCGCGATCCTCCGGTGACGAGTGCGACACGGGACATATGATTCTCCTCCTTGGGTTAGTTGATCTGATGTTCTTGCAAAAACTGCCTGCCGTCCACCACGCCGCAGTCCCAGGTTTTCTGGATCTTGTCGGGGTCGGTAAAGTCGATCTTGTCGGCGGGGGTTTCGATTTCTGGTGCGATATAATGCCGGTCGGGATGATCCGGCACATTGCGATAGTGCCGGGTCAGCAGCACCAAGGTGCGCCCGCTGTCGGGATCGGGCATCGGCGCCTGATCGGCCATGCCCCCGTCGATGACCGGTTTGCCATCCCAAAGCGGCATTTCGAAAATGGGGGGGATCGTCGCCGCAGCACAGACCAGATCGGCCAGCCGCCCGTCGCGCGCGGCCGCGTTGGCATCGACCAGCGTCGATGTCACGCCGATCTTTTCGGCCCAGTTGAAATGCGGTGCGTTGATCAGGTGCAATTCAGCCTCGTAGGCAATGGTGGCGGCGGTGGCGCTGAACGTGCTGTCGCCTGGCGGATGCCCAAGCAGGATTTGGTAGGCTGGTCCATTGGCCACATCGGAGGCAACGTTGATTGTCACCACCTCTTCGATGACGTCCCGATAGACCCGCTGGTGCAGTGTCAGCCCGTCGGTATCGTCCGGTTCGTTCCAGGGGATATTGCTGTCTTGCGCCGCGAAAGCGGATTTCATTGTTTCGAGAACGCGAGGCCCGCAATGGGCGATGAAACCGACCCCGGTCAGCGCACCACCGCTGACCCCGGCGATCCTTGCGGGATCCAGGGCAAGTTTGCCCCTGACCACATCAAGAAATCCGCCCTGCCAGAAACAGCGCGTGCCGCCGCCCGAGAACACCAACTGATCATAGTGGTGTTGACCAGTGTTCATCAGGCGGCGTGCCTATCGCGGCTGATCGCCACGCTTACGGGCGTTCGACGCAAAGTGCGACACCCATGCCGCCGCCGATGCACAGCGTGGCCAGGCCTTTCTTGGCGTCGCGCCGTTTCATTTCGAATAGAAGCGTGTTCAGGACCCGGCAACCGGACGCCCCGATAGGGTGACCGATGGCGATGGCCCCGCCATTGACGTTCACGATGGAAGGGTCCCAGCCCATATCCTTGTTGACCGCGCAGGCCTGGGCCGCGAAGGCTTCGTTGGCTTCGACAAGGTCGAGGTCGTCAACGGACCAGCCTGCCTTTTCCAGCGCCTTGCGGGATGCGTGGATCGGCCCGACGCCCATGATCGACGGGTCAAGCCCAGCGGTGGCGTAGGATGCGATACGCGCCAGCGGCTCGATCCCCCGTTTTTCAGCGTTGTCCGCCGACATCAGAAGCGTGGCCGCGGCCCCGTCATTCAGGCCTGAGGCGTTGGCCGCGGTGACCGACCCGTCTTTGGTGAAGGCCGGGCGCAGTTTTTGCATCGCTTCGATGGTGGCGCCGTGGCGGATATATTCATCCTGATCGACCACAATGTCGCCCTTGCGGGTCTTGACGGTGAAGGCAGCGATTTCGTCGGCGAATTTGCCGGCTTTCTGGGCGGCTTCGGCCTTGTTCTGGGACGCAACGGCAAATTCATCCTGCATGTCGCGGGTGATCTGCCACTGGTCGGCGACGTTTTCGGCTGTCTGCCCCATGTGGTAGTTGTTGAACGCATCCCATAACCCGTCGCGGATCATGGTGTCGATATATTTCATGTCGCCCATTTTCTGACCGGCGCGCAAGGCGGCGGCGTGGGGGCTGAGTGTCATGCTTTCCTGACCGCCTGCTGCGACGATGTCGGCATCACCCAGTTGGATATGCTGGGCGCCCAATGCGACGGCACGCAAGCCGGACCCGCAGACCTGATTGATCCCCCAGGCGGCGGCTTCTTTCGGCAGGCCTGCGTTGATATGGGCCTGACGCGCCGGGTTCTGGCCTTGTGCGGCTGTCAGCACCTGACCAAGGATTGTTTCGCTGACTTCGGATTTGTCGATGCCTGCGCGATCAACCACCTCTTCGAGCACCCGCGCGCCGAGGTCATGGGCGGGGGTGTTGGCGAACGCCCCCATGAAGCTGCCGACGGCGGTGCGGGCGGCAGAAGCGATAACAACATTGGTCATGAATAGGTCCCTTCAGGTTTGTTCCCTTGGCAGGACGAGGCCGGACATACCCGTAGGGTTTGAGCAAGGCCCCCCTGCCGCTCTCCACTTGTTTATTGGGTTGGCTGACCTAGGGCAACGTGATTCCCCCTATGCATTTGGTGCATGTCTGTCAGAGGTCGAATTTGGGGACACCGTAATGATAGCCCTGCAGGCAGTCGACGCCGAGCCCTTTGAGAAATGTCGCCTCAGCCTCGGATTCGACCCCGTCGGCGATGGCGAACATTTCGAACTGATGGGCGACGGTGATCAGCGCCTCGGTCAGGACCTGATTGTCGGGGTCATTTTCGATGTCCTTGATGAAGCTTTTGTCGATCTTGACCAGATCGAAAAAGAAATCCTTGAGATACCGAAACGCAGTCATGCCTGCCCCGAACCCGTCGAGTGCGAAAGCCACCCCCTTGGGCTGCATTTCGGCCATGAACCGGATCACGTTTTCATGCAGCATCATGGCGGAGGTTTCGCTGATTTCAAAGATCAGCCGATCGCCTAGATTGGACCGATCCAAGAGCCCGTGATCAAGGATACGTCGCCATTCCCCATCGCCGATGGACCGCGCCGACAGGTTGACCGACAGCCGGATGCCCGGATTCTGTTTCAGCTTTTTCAGCGCCAGATCAAGCGTGATGCAATCAATCTGCCGCCCCATCCCGGTTTCTTCAACGGTGGGCATGAAATGCGCCGCCGGAATGATCCGGCCCGCATCGTCCATCAGCCGCACCAGCCCTTCGTAGAAGGCGATGCGCGGCTGTGTGTCCGCTGTGACGATGGGATGAAAGGCCAGTTTCGCCCGCCCGGCTGCCAGCGCGTCGCGCACAAGGCTCATCACATCCGCATCGCGGCTGGCCATTGCGTAATGCAACGGGTCCAACAGGGCCTTTTCGTCGATTTCTGCGCGGCTGAGCGTGGCGTTCTGCATGTTCGGATTCCATACTGTCTGCGCAACATGGCCCATGGCCTGCTAACAACTGATTAAGGACAGAGCATGGTGGAACGCTGCGGTTGGGCCGGGAAAGAACAGATCTATGTCGATTACCACGACACTGAATGGGGCGTGCCGGAATATGACAGCCGCGCGCTGTGGGAAAAGCTGATCCTTGATGGGTTTCAGGCGGGCCTCAGCTGGATCACGATCCTGAAGAAGCGCGAGAATTTTCGCGCGGCTTTTGCCGGATTTGATCCTTTTGTGATTGCCGAATGGGGCGAGGATGATGTGCAGCGCCTGCTGGCCGATCCCGGCATCATCCGCCATCGCGGCAAAATCGAAGCGACCATTGGCAATGCGCGGGCGTGGCAGGAGATCGAGGCGCGCGAGGGGTTTGACCGGTTCTTGTGGAATTACGTGGACGGCGTGCCGCTCCGGACGAGCCTATCGGACCGCGCGCAAATGCTGACCCAATCGCCTTTGTCGGAACAGATATCGAAGGATCTGAAGAAAGCCGGGTTCAAGTTTTGCGGCCCAACGATTGTCTATGCGTTCATGGAGGCTACGGGGTTGATCAACAATCACCTGACGACATGCTTTCGGCATGAACCGTGTGCGGCGCTGGCGCGGGACCCGGCATCTGCCTGGCCCTGATCAGGCCTTTATTTCAGCACCTCGTAAGAGGTGATGCGGCCACGGAAATAAGGGGCGTAGACGCCGTCATTCACATAACCGACCTCGGCCATGTGCGGAACACGGCGCCCGCCGATCTCTTCATAATCGGAAAATAAGCCACGCCATTGACGCAGAACCCTTTCGCCGGAAGAGACATCAGGCCTGTCGTCTGCCGTAACTTCGACCACGTCACCTGCGTCATCTAGGTGAAACCGCACCACGGCAGACCCCGGGGGTAGCGCCAGTTCCGCTTCAACTGTCTGCGCGTCGATCTGCCGCCAGATGATGGACCCGTTCGACACAATCGCGTCGGGCGCCAATGGCAGTTCTGCCAGATAACGCATCGCCTCGCCTATATCAGCATCTGGCCCGGTGAACTGCCCGACGCGAATCGATCCGAACAGCCGCACCTCCAGCAACCCTTCGCCGCCAGTAAAGCGATCCATCACGCGGACAGCCGGTACCGGCCAGCCCGCCCCATGGGCCACCCAGACGAATGCCGGTTCGGCGATGGCGATATGCTGGTGGGTTTGAGAGGTCAACCAGGTCTCGCCCTGTAGCACCTGGGCCTCTTGCGTCAGATGCACCGCGCGCGGCGGGTTCGCCTGACTGGCCAGTCCCCGCCCGGCGAAACGCCGCATGGCTTCGGGGATTTCGGCGGGGTTGCGCAAGTCGGCTGCAGGTGCCGTGCGGATGCTCTGCTCTTGCCGTGCGATCTCGGCCAGAAACCGCCCGGCAAGGAAAAACTGGGCGAGGACGGCGGCCAGCAACAGGATCAGGCAGACGAAAATCGCTGTTTTCATTGGATAACTCCCCAGAATGCAACAGCGATCTAGCATCTGTCAGCGGAGCGGGCATTGACCTATCGCAAGGATCTGAAGGTGTCCGGCAGAGCGGCAACGATGCAGATATCCGGGACGACCCGGGCGCGCAGGTGTTTCACCAGCGGTTCAGCGCGTCCTCATCTTCGTCTTTTGCGGCCACCCAATCCGCCCCCTGATCGGTGATTTCTTTCTTCCAGAAGGGCGCGCGGGATTTGAGGTAGTCCATCAGGAAATCGGCGGCGGCAAAGGCAGCTGCCCGATGGGCGGCGGCGGTGGCCACCATCATGATCGGCTCGCCGGGTTTGAGCGGGCCATGGCGGTGGATAACCAGCGCATCGGCGAGGGTCCAGCGGCTCACGGCCTCTTCCACGATCTTGGTGATCGCGGATGTGGTCATGCCGGGGTAATGTTCGATCAGCATTTCCTGCAGCGTGCCATCGGTGTCGCGCACGACGCCTGTAAAGCTGACCACCGCACCGATATCCGTCCGCCCTTGCGCAAAGCCGTTCAGTTCTGCCCCGGCATCAAACGGTTCTGACTGGACCCGGACCTGCATTCAGCCGCCTGTCATTGGGGGAAAGAACGCGACCTCGCGCACCCCGGCGAGCGGCGCATCGAAATCGGACAATTCCTGATCGAGCGCCACGCGCAATGCGCTGATATCGGCAAAGGCAGCGGCATAGCGGTCTTCGCGGGTTTTTAGCTCTGCGATCAGGTCGTTGACGGTCGCGGCCTCGGTTTCCACCGTTTCCTGCGGTACACCGATCCGTTCCCGGACCCATGCAAAATACATTACGTTCATCAGCCAACATCCTTCAGATAGGGGCGGGCCTTGCTGAAATAATCCCAGCCGGTCAGCAAGGTAAGGAGCGCCGCGACCCACAGCAATGTGATCCCCCCCCACCAACTGACATCAAAACCGATGCTTTTCCAGCGCAGACCCAGTTCATCGGGGATCGACCCATCCAGAATGCCCATGATCATGATTGGGTCCATACCGATGGTCTGTTCGATCATGTAATGCTCAAACGCGCCTCTTGAAAACAGGACCGCGATGGCGACCATCTGGGCGGTGGTTTTCCATTTCGCCAGATTGGTCACCTTGAGCGTTCCTGCCGTATCCCCCAGAAATTCGCGCAGGCCGGACACGAATACCTCGCGAAAGATGATCACGGTCGCAGGCAGCAGGATCCATGGGTTCATGCCGGAAAAGCCGGTGATGACCACCAGAGCGATGATCACCATCGCCTTGTCGGCGATCGGGTCCAGCATCGCGCCCAGTTTGCTTTCCTGTTTCCACAGCCGGGCCAGGTAGCCATCAAGGAAATCCGTCACCGCCGCCGACACAAAAAGCACCAGCGCAAACCAGTCCGCCCAGGGGCGGTTGAAGTAGAGAAACATGATCACCACGCCGGGCGCCGCCAGAAGGCGGAGAATGGTGAGGATATTGGGCAGGTTCAGTTGCATGGGTCAGTGGTAGCGCGTGGGCTTGGTTGACGCCAGAGGGGGCGTGATATCTGCGCTTTGCATTTTGGTGGCATATGCGTGCCTGATCCATTGGCGGCGTAGTGCAGGATACCGCCGGGCAGCGCCCGCCCCAAAACGGAACCGGCGAAAAGATGCCTGCAAATCATGGGCTTGCGCCGTATCCCGCGCAGGTTTTGGACATGTCTCAACCCGACCTGCCCTTTGCCGCATAGTCCGGCCAGCACCACAACCAAAGAGGTCTGATATGCCACAAGGGTCTTTCCAGGATTTTCTGGATGCGATGCGCGCATTTGAAAGCGGTTGGGACCGCGACCGGTATGAAACGGGTCGGATCACCGATGCGCAGCTGACGCAATGGGCCGGCGGCCCGGTGCAGAGTTTCTATCCGCAGTACACATCCTGGGGCCAGTTGTCGGACAGCGAGTGGAAAGCAATGTCCTATACCTCGACCAATGCGCTGGGGTTTGTGGGCTATCAGTTTGGCGAGGCGTTGCTGATTGATCTGGGGTATTACGACGACGATGTCTTTTACGGCAGCGGTGCCGCTACCAACACCTGGGACGGCACCTGGACCGGCAAGAATGGCGTCAATTCACTAGAAGAATTCAAGACCGAGGTCGCGCAGGAAGTCGCCATTCGCGAGGCGTTTGGCTTCAACCTCAAGATCATCGAGGAAGGCCTGTCCTATCAGGGGGAAAGCCTGGAGGATTATATCGGCACAACCCGCACCTATCAGGATGGCGGGACAACAGTGAATGTTACGCTGACCCTGACCGGTATCATGGCGGCCGCCCATCTGCGCGGCGCCTATGGCACGCTGAACCTGTTGCAGGCGGGCAATGTGTCCACCGATGAATATGGCACCTCGATCCTGCGTTATATTTCTGATTTCGGCGGCTATGATGCCCCGTCCGTGGCCGAGGCCATCGCTTACTTCGAAAGCCGCATGACCGGTGACGAAGGTCTGGGCGTGCCAGACGGTGGCACCCCGGAGACTGGCGGCGACGACGGGGGTATGCCTGACGGCGGCGGCGATGCCGGGGGTGCCCCCGGCGGGGGCAGTGACAATGCGGCCATTACAGCGGCCAACGCGACCCACGTCATAGACTGGGCGTGGGGACGGACCGTTGTCGACCCGAGTTTTAATCCGGCGACCGATACGATCTTTATCGCCTGGATCGCGGCCGACTCGATTGACGTCACCCAGACCGCCGACGGCGTCGTCCTTTCCGTCCCGTCCAATAACCAATCGCTGACCCTGACCGGGGTGACGCTGGATGGTCTGGACATGTCCCGGATCAGGGCGCTGGATGAAACGACCCGGGCAGAGCTGGCCAGCCTGATCTCACATACTGGCGGCGGACAAGGCGGCGGCGATGATGGCCATGGCGGCATGACCGGACAGATGACAACGATCACCTCGACTTCGGGCGATCAGACAGTGGCCGGTTTCGACCCGTCCATGGATATGGTCCATATCGAGGGCGGCATCACCGCAGAGCGCCTGCAGATCTTTGAGGAAAGCGGCGATGCGCTTGGACTGGCCACCCGCATTGTTGTGCTTGATGGGGTAGGCGGCGTTCAGTCAACCACCATCCTGCTGGATATCGGGCTTGATGATCTGAGCATGGCCAATTTCTCAATCGCGGAGCAATCGGCCCTGAACGAGGTTGTCGCAGCGATCAATGCCGTCGTCACCAATCCGGGCGGTTCGACCGATGGGTTCCCGGTCACTTATGACACCGACGGGTCCAACCCTGTTGCAACGACCGGGCAGACGGAGCTTGGGGGCACCAAATTCCTGGCCGATATCAACGCTGACGATATCACCGGATTTGACCCCAACCGCGATGAGATTGATGTCGGAGGCACATCCGTCCATGGCCTGATCATCACCAAGACCCCGAATGGCGAACTTGCGCTGGACAGCCCCTGGTCGGCCGCCATGCAGATTGTGCAGGGCGTGCAGATCACAGACCTGACCATGGCCAATTTCGGGATCGTGGGGAACGAACATCTGCGCCAGGATCTGGGCGGCGTGATGAGTTGGGAACTGGGCATTGGCCCGCGCGAGGCTGAGACGGTCTATGTGCGCAGCCATGAATACGGCGTCAGCGAAGTGATCGACAATTTCGACCCCGGCACGATGAAGATCAGTTTCCTCTATTTCGGCACGCGCGAACGGCTGAGCGTTGAGGATACAAGCGCGGGCCTTGTCATATCGTCCTTGCCGACCGGGCAGAGCATGACCTTGACCGGGGTGACAAAGGCCGATCTGATCCCCGGTCTGATCGAGTTTCACCATGATCAGGTTGTCGAGGATAATCTTGAGATACCTTTTGGCTATAGCGCCGAACAGGTTACGCTGGTGTCGCGCGTGGGGCTTTTGACGCCCGATGCCCCTGCCGGGGCAGGCACGGACGGGTTCCAGACCCGCACAGGCGATATGACAGGCGCTCCCGGAGGGGAGCCTGATCCGGGTGACGGCAGCGGCAACCCGGACACGGGTGGCAATCCCGATCCGGGTGGCAATCCTGACACGGGTGGCGGTCTGCAGGGCTACGAGACGCTGTTGTTTGGTGATACGACTGCTGAAACGGTCGAGATAAACTGGAACTGGGCCAAGAAAACCGCGATCAGCGGGTTCGATGTGAATGATGATGTGATCGACCTGAACGCGCTGGGCTCCGGTCAGGTCACCGCCCGCGAGGCCGATGGAAACCTGTATTTCGAGGTTGTGGGCAATGGCGGGAACAGCACCGCCCTGATGGGCATTCAGGCCGAAGATCTCAGCATGTCCAACCTGACCGCACCAGGCTGGAACACCGTCCTGTCCAGCGACAGTGACCTGATGGTGCAGCTGACCAGCCTTGGCTTTGACATGATCTGAACCCGTCCCTCTGCCGCTGCAGCGAATCTGTAGCGGCAGAGGGACGGGGCATCATCGCTAAACTTCGAACTACTTCCTGTTTATCGTTTACCTGTTCACAGGTCTTTTTTTCTACGGTCTGTCGCAAGCGTTGACAGTGTTTGGATAGTACATGGACCTCATTCCTTTGAAACTACGGCAATTCGTGGCGCATGTCGGCGTGATTCCGATCTTGTTTTTCCTGTCCGCCATCGTCACCTGGCCCATCCTGGCCGAGATGGAGCTGTTCGAAAGGTTCTACTATTATAGCCGCGCGCATGAGGATTGGGACTTGGACGAGCTGGGCATGCTCGTCATCAATCTGTCGATCGCGTTGATTTTTTCAGCCATCTATCAAAGCAGGCGGCTGAAAAAACTGGTGCATGAACGCGAGTATCAGCGCAAGCGGGCCGAAAAGAACGCGCGCCATGACCCGCTGACCGGGTTGATGAATCGCCGGGCTTTTGAGACCAAGCTGGAGGTCGCGGGGCAGCACCTGTCTGACGCCGATGAATGCTTTATCGCGATGGTCGATCTGGACAAGTTCAAACCGGTGAATGACCTCTACGGTCACGCGGCCGGTGACGCGACGCTGCGCGCCGCCGCGCAACGGTTGCAGGCCGAGGTTGGTGAGGCTGGCGCGATCGCGCGGTTGGGCGGCGACGAATTTGCCGTCATCTTTGAACGCGGACTGGACGCGACGCAGGTCGAACGTATCGCGCGCCGCCTGCTGCATACAATGACGCAACCCTTTGATCATGATGGCGCGCAGATCCATATTGGTTGCAGTATCGGCCTGATGAACTGGTCGGCGGACATCTCCGGGACGGAGGCATTGCGCCGGGCCGACAAATCGCTTTACGACGCCAAGACGCAAGGCCGTAACAGGTTTGCGTGGTATGACGCCGAACTGGATCGTCAATCCCATGAACGCGCCGAAATACAGGCCGATCTGAAACTGGCCATCGCGAAAGACGAGATCGAGGCCTGGTTCCAGCCGATCATTCAGATCGAGACCAAGACGCTGATCGGGTTTGAGGTCCTTGCGCGCTGGACACACCATAAGCGCGGGCCCATTGAACCAAGTGTCTTCATCGAAATCGCTGAAGACAGCGGGCAGATTGGCGCGCTGGGATTGAGCGTGCTGCGTCAGGCCTGTCGTGCGGCCGGTAACTGGGACCCGTCGCTCACCATTTCATTCAACGTCTCACCGCTGCAGTTCCACGACCCCAATCTGGTTGATCAGATCAAGGAAATTCTGACGCAGTCCGATTTTGATGCGCATCGTTTGACCATCGAGGTGACGGAAAGCTCTATCATCAGCGATTTTGGCGTGGCGCGGACAAAGCTTGATGCGCTCAAGGCGTTGGGCGTCGCCGTCGCGCTGGATGATTTTGGCACCGGGTATTCCAGCCTCGCCAGTCTGCGCCAGTTGCCGTTTGACCGGATCAAGATCGACCGCAGCTTTGTCACCAATATCGCGGGTGAGCCGCAGAACCAAAAGATCGTGACCGGGATCATGTCACTAGCCAAGGGATTGGCCCTTGATGTGACCGCCGAAGGTATCGAAAGCCGCGAAGACCTTGATTATCTCGAAGGGTTGAGCTGCTCATTGGGTCAGGGCTTTCTGTTCGAACGGGCCGTACCCGCCAAACATGTGGCCTGGCTGGTTGACGAACAATGGAGTGACTGGGCCAAGGGACCGACAGAAATCACTGAAAAGGTGGCTGTATTGCAAAGCAAGGCGAGCTGATGATGGCCTGC
Source organism: uncultured Paracoccaceae bacterium (assembly GCA_947488175.1). GTDB lineage: Bacteria > Pseudomonadota > Alphaproteobacteria > Rhodobacterales > Rhodobacteraceae > Yoonia. The sequence continues at coordinate 221,477 of CANKYO010000002.1, read as the reverse complement.
CGTGTCCGGTCGCGCCGCCGCGTTTGGCGGCGTCCCTGAGATTTATAATACAGATTTTTCGCCGGTCTCGTTCTCGCCACGGCTGCACCCATCGTGAAAACCAATAAGCTGAATCATGTCTTTTGGACTTCACCTTGGCTGACACCTGCCACTAATGGGCCGCGCGGCTTGTGCCGCAGATAAGGGAGCAGATTACCGTCATGGTGTGACAGCCTGATGTCACAATCAAAGCTCAGCCGTTTTCATGGAAAAAATCATAGATTGTTTGCGCCATATTGGCCGATACGCCGTCGACCGCTTTCAGGTCGGCAAGGTTGGCGCGGGCCACGGCCTTGGCTGATCCGAAATGCGCCAGAAGGGCGCGTTTGCGGGTCGCCCCGACGCCGGGGATATCGTCGAGCGGGGTGGCCCCAATCGCCTTGGATCGTTTTGCCCGGTGGGTGCCGATGGCAAAGCGGTGCACCTCGTCCCGCATCCGCTGGATGAAGTAAAGCACCGGATCATTATGGCGCAGCGCCATGACGGGTTTGCCGGTGCGGTAAAACTCCTCTTTGCCCGCATCGCGATCCTCGCCCTTGGCGACGCCGACCATGGGAATATCGGCCACGCCGAGGTTATCCATGATTTCCTGAACAGCACTGACCTGCCCGGCCCCGCCATCGATCAGCAAAAGGTCGGGCCAAGTGCCTTGGGTCCGTTCCGGGTCTTCTTTCAGAAGGCGCTGGAACCGGCGGGTCAGCACCTCTTTCATCATGCCGAAATCGTCACCTGGGGTCAGCTTCGTGTCCTTGATGTTGAACTTGCGGTACTGGTTTTTGTCGAACCCGTCAGGGCCGGCCACGATCATCGCCCCGACCGCATGGGCGCCCTGGATATGGGAGTTGTCGTAAACTTCGATCCGTTGCGGCACCTTGTCCATGTCGAATGCCTCTGCCACGCCTTTGAGCAGTCTGGCCTGCGTGGCGGTTTCCGACATCTTGCGCGCAAGGCTTTCACGGGCGTTGCGCAGGGCGGATTGGACCAGCTCTGCCTTTTCGCCGCGTTGCGGGATGATGATGTCGACCTTGCGACCCGCCTTTTCACACAGCGCGTCCGCCATCAAATCATCATTGTCCAGGCCATGCGACAGGATCAGCATGCGCGGCGGCTCGCGGTTGGAATAGAACTGACCGACGAACGCCTCCATCACCTCTGACAGATCCTCATCCCCGCTGATGCGGGGGTAGTAATCGTGGTTGCCCCAGTTCTGATTGGCGCGGATGAAGAACACCTGAACACAGGCCTGCCCCCCATCGGTATGCAGCGCGATCACATCCGCCTCTGCCGTGGATTGCGGATTGATGCCTTGCGCCGACTGAACCTGCGTCAGCGCCTTGATCCGGTCGCGCAGCGCGGCGGCGCGTTCAAATTCCATGTCGGCGCTGGCCGCCTGCATCTGCTTGGCGAGCGCCTCTTGAATGCCCTTGGTGCGGCCTTGCAGAAATTGTTCGGCATCACGGACAGAGGCCGCGTAATCCCGTTCCGAGATCAGCCCGCAGCACGGGCCCGAGCAACGTTTGATCTGGTATTGCAGGCAAGGGCGCGTGCGTGTTTCGAAATCGCTGTCCGAGCAGTTGCGCAACAGGAACACACGCTGAAGTTGGTTGAGCGTTCGGTTGACCGCACCTGCCCCGGCGAAGGGGCCGTAATAGTCACCTTTTTGCTTTTTCGCGCCCCGGTGTTTCTTGATCATCGGGAAGGGGTGATCCTTGGCCACGAGGATATTCGGGAAGGATTTATCGTCGCGCAACAGGACGTTATAGCGCGGCTTGAGCTGCTTGATCAGGTTCTGCTCCAAAAGCAGCGCCTCGGTTTCCGTCCGGGTCGTGAGGAACATCATCGATGCGGTTTCACGGATCATGCGGGTGATGCGCGGGGAATGCTGACCGGGGCGTGCGTAGCTGCTCACTCTCGCCTTTAGGTTGCGCGCCTTGCCCACATAAAGCACCCGGCTGTCCGCATCCAACATGCGATAAACACCGGGCGATGCATCCAAGGTCCGCAGATACCCCTGAATGCAGTCATATCCTGTCACTGGTGTCTTGGTTGGCTGCTCGGTCATGCTCGGGTGTCTTGTGATTCTGTGCTTGCTGCAATGGTAATGCAGCGGGGACAAGAGGAAAGGCATCCACGGTTTCTGTGGATAACTCGGTGGGTTAAACCTTGGCAGGTGGAATTTTCCGTTGTTTTCGGCAGACTTCGTCGAAATGCCTAAAAAATAGGCAGTATTTCAAGCCGTTGATTTCATTATATATTTTTATTGATATATGCTTAACGCCTTGAAAAATAGGCGCTTTGTGACAGTTTCGTGAACGCGCGGGCGGGCCAGTGCGTAACTTTGCCGTTGCGTCATTCAACCCCAAGCACATCCGGCGTTTCCCAAGCCAAGTGCTGCCCCCCGTCAACCGCCAGCATTTGCCCAGTCACAGCAGGCGCATCAAGGAAATAACCCAGCGCCGCAGTGATGTCAGACGGGTTTGCCCCGCGCCGCAGTACGGTCGCCGCCCGCTGCCTGTCAAAGTGATCCTTGCTTTGCCGATGCCCCTGCAATGTCGGCCCCGGACCGATCCCGTTGACCCGCACACGCGGGGCGAGTGCCTGCGCCGTCGTTCGCGTCATCGCCCAGAGCCCCATTTTGGCGATCGTATAGCTCATGAATTCCGGGGTCAGCTTGTGAATGCGCTGATCCAGCATGTTGATGACAAGCGCCTGGGCTGTCGGTTCGCCCATATCGTCATCAAACGGATCGGGGGCTTGTGCTGCAAAATGCTGGGTCAGAACAAAGGGCGCGCGCAGGTTGGATTCCAGATGCCTGTCCCAGCTTTCGCGGGTCGCGTTTTGCACCGTGTCATGTTCAAAGATCGAGGCGTTGTTGATCAGACAGGTCAGTGGCCCGCCAAGCGCATCGACGGCCCGCCCGACAAGGGCTTGCGTCGCATCCTCATCCAGCAGATCGGCCTGCAACGCGGTTGCCTGCCGCCCCATCGCCTGCAGTTGGGTCACCGTTTCCTCGGCCCCTTGTCGGGACCCGGCATAATGCACGGCGATATCGTAACCGCGTTGCCCCAGATAGAGTGCCATCGCCTGCCCCAGCCGCGCACCTGCCCCGGAGACAAGCGCCTTCATGGCCGCCCCTTTTCACAGACGCAGGGCCCCTTGCCGATTTTGAACCGCTGGCATTTCGGACATTTGGCCGAGGCCAGCCGGCTTTGCCCAGGGAACCGCCATTTGCCGAAGATACCCAGCACCACCATGAAGGCCAGAAAGAAAAAGATCGCCTTGAGGATCATAGGCCAAACCGGGCAAAGGCGGCGCGATCTTCGATACTGCTGATCGTGTCATCCACGATCCGTGCGCCGAACCGGGACAGGATGGATTTCCTAGCGCCGTAGCGTTTGAATTTCACATTGTCGCCAAAGCGTTGTTTCATCACCGGAGCCAGATGGCCGATATCGTCGACCAGCCCTTCGTCGATCCCTTTCTGGCCGATGAAAACCTCACCGGTGAACAGATCAGGATTGTCGGACAGCTTGGTGCCGCGCCGCGATTTGACGTAACCGATGAAGGTTTCGTGCAGGTCTTCCAACCAGCCCTTGAGCTTTTTCACATCCGCCGGTTTTTGCGGCTGGAACGGGTCCAGCAGGGATTTGGATTTGCCCGCCGTGTGCACCCGACGTTCGATCCCGTAATTGGCAATCGCCTCATGCGCGCCAAAGCTGGAGCTGATCACACCGATAGAGCCGGTCAGCGAACAGGCGTCGATAAAAATCTCATCCGCCGCACAGGCCAGCCAGTAACCGCCAGAGGCCGCGACATCTTCGACAAAGGCGAAAACCGGGATTTTCTTTTCGTCGGCCAGCCGGCGGATCCGCGAGGCGATCAGCGAGGATTGTACCGGCGACCCGCCAGGGCAGTTGATTTCCAGCGCCACAGCGGCGGGCTTGCCCTTGCTGAACGCCTTTTCGATGACAGGGGCGAGGCTGGGGTTATCCAGCCCGCGCGCGCTATTGCTGATCGCGCCTTGCAGTCGGATCACCGCAACAAACGGATCGGATTTGGTAAAGGGGATATATTTCATAGACGGTTACTTAAACCTTCGCCTGCCACCTGCAAGTCACTCTCTGATCCGCCAGCCAGTGCGGAAGATCCACCAGATCACGGCAAGGCAAATCCCGGTGAAAAGGGCGATAGCCGCGAGCGACACGCCGATACCGACATCTGCCGTGCCAAAGAACGCCCAGCGGAAGCCGCTGATCAGGTAAACGACAGGATTGAAGAGCGTGATGGTCTGCCACACGGGCGGCAGCATCGTGATGGAATAGAAAGATCCCCCCAGGAACACGAGCGGCGTGATGACCAGAAGCGGGATCAGCTGCAACTGTTCGAAATTGCCCGCCCAAATGCCGATGATGAAACCCAGCAACGCGAAACTGATGCAGGTCAGCGTCAGGAAGGCCAGCATAGCGATGGGATGGGCGATTTGCAGATCGACAAAAAAGTATGCGGTGCCAAGAATGATCAGCCCGATGAACATGGCCTTGGTCGCCGCGGCGCCTACATAACCCATTGTGATTTCGAGGAAATTTACCGGCGCTGAGAGCAACTCGTAAATGGTGCCGATAAACTTGGGAAAGTAGATACCGAAGCTCGCGTTGGATGTGGCCTGCGTCATGACCGACAGCATGATCAGCCCCGGCACGATGAATGCACCGTAGCTGACCCCCTCAACCTCTTGAATCCGGCTGCCGATGGCCGCCCCGAAGACGACAAAGTAAAGCGATGTGGACAGGACGGGAGAGATCAGGCTTTGCGTCAGCGTCCGGAAGAACCGGGCCATTTCAAAGACATAAATGGATTTGACAGCGGTGAGGTTCATGCCTGCTCCTTTACCAGCCCGACAAAGATATCTTCGAGAGAGCTTTGTTTGGTCTGGATATCTTTCATTTGCAGCCCGCTGGCCTGCAGATCGTTCAACAGGGTTGTGATGCCCGTGCGCTCGCCTGTCGTGTCGTAGCTGTAGGTCAGGTGCAGCCCGTCATCGGACCGTTCAAGCGCGTATGAATTCAAGGCGTTAGGGATTTCGCTGATCGGGTCGGACAGTGCGATCTGCAACTGCTTCTGTCCCATCTGCGCCATCAGGTCGGCCTTGTCCTGCACCAGCAGGATTTCACCTTTGTTGATGACACCGACACGGTCCGCGATCGCCTCAGCCTCTTCGATGTAGTGGGTGGTCAGGATGATGGTCACCCCGGACGCCTTGAGCCGTGCCACGACCTCCCACATGTCCTTGCGCAGTTCGACGTCGACGCCGGCGGTGGGTTCATCGAGGAACAGGACGCGGGGTTCGTGAGACAGCGCCTTGGCGATCAGTACCCGTCGCTTCATCCCGCCAGACAACATCATGATTTTGCTGTCTTTTTTATCGTCGAGCGATAGCTGTTTCAGAATGTCTTCAACATACGCATCATTGCGCGGCTTGCCGAACAGGCCGCGTGAGAAACGGACCGTGTTGAAGACTGTTTCGAATGGTTCGAGGTTAATCTCCTGCGGCACCAGACCGATCAGATCACGGGCGGCGCGGAACGATGTCTGCGTGTCGTGCCCGCCGACCGTAATGCTGCCGGATGTGGGCACGGTAATCCCGCAAATCGTTGAAATCAGGGTGGTTTTCCCCGCACCATTGGGGCCGAGCAAGGCGAGGATTTCGCCCTCTTCGATGTCAAGACTGACGCCTTTGAGGGCCTCGAAGCCCCCGGCATAGGCCTTGCGCAGGTTCTGGACGGTAACGATGGACGGCATGAGGCAACCTTTGGGTGGGTCTGCCGAACCTAATCCGGGTTGCGGGGGAGGGAAAGGTCTTAACGTGGCGCACCCTGTTTTGGAGCCGCGCAACACCCCGGCTTTGCCGCGATGCACGACTCATGTGTTAACGCTGGGGTTTTGTCCGTTTTGGCCGGTCGGCATCGCGTCGGCAAAACGTCGGACTTGCGTCGGACCCTTTGGCGGCGTTTTGCAGGTTTAACCGAGCGCACGGTGTGTCGCGTTAACGATTGGCGTGGGGTGGAAGCCTACGCTACAGCGTGCAGACGATCATATCGCAAGTCAAAAGACGCTGGCGGTCAGGCCATCAACTGACGCATTACATGTAGGCAGGCGCGAGTAGGGAAGATCCAGAAGAGCCCATTTTTCTAATGCTGCACCATGCACTAATGTCTGTTTCGAAACGATGTCGGGTCTACACAGGACGTCGATCAACTTCAATATGACCAAGCGTCGGACCGTAAATCACGTAAGATTGCATATGCGATCCAGATGACGCCGACGCTTGCGACAATCTCGGCGACGGTCATCACCACGGCTGGTAGGGCAATCGCTGCCAAGGTCGGAAGTGTACCAGTCGCCCAAAGCAGCAATGCTGGTTTCGGGAGCATTCCGCTGCGGAAGAGTGTCGTTGCAAAGAGCAGGACGCCCACAACGTAGAGGATGACAGAAGCAAAAATTGCGAGTCCCGTGGTCCCCGCGATGAGCGTAGCGAGTGTGTCCGCCTCAAGTGACGGAAACACGAAGGCATCGGCGAACAGGAAGCCTGCAATGCCCAGGAACCCAATTGTTGCCAACAGAAAGCCCCATAGGCTTGCAACACCGGTTCTTTGATGAGCAAAAACATAAAGCGCCTGCAGTCCCAACACGCCTAAACACACACCGACAAAGTTCATCAGCTGGGTAGCTGCGTCGGGCATGAAATCAGCGAATATGTTCAGTACGCCGGAAACTGCGAATGCAGCGGCTCCGACTGCTACGAAAGAATTGAGTGGCATTGGAAACTCTCATATAATGGCATCTGATATAATATCAAGTGATATGATAATGACAACAGATAATCCACCTTCGACCGACGACGACAGGCTTTCAACACTTCCGCTGGGCCTATTGCTTGGCCGCATCAGCGGAGTATTTCGAACGCGACTACTTGAAGCCTGTCAGGACATTGACAGTGACGTGCGTCTCATTGGCTTGGCTTTGGCGATTAAGGGCAACCCAGGATTTACCCAAGCAGATCACGCCCGATTTCTCGGCATTGATCTGAACACGGCAAGCCGATTGGTCAACCGAGCAGAAGAACTTCGGATATTGCGCAGGGCACAGTCGGCATTGGACCGGCGCGCGTTTACCTTAGAACTGACCGCTGCTGGCGAGATGCTGGCGACACGGGGGGCCGAAGCAATTGACCGCCTGGAAAGGGATTTAAAGGAAGCTGTAGGTGAAAGCGAATTCGACGCATTCAGAAGAACTGCTGAGCAAATCCTCCGCTATTTCGGATGAGCAAACCCATTTTCCCGTTTTGGCATAATCGCAAATCGTCGTACGATCGCCTGGCTTTTTGGAAAGAGTCATTGGCGAGATGGACGTGAATGCCCCCCTCAATACGCTAACCAGACCTCCGGGTCAGAGACGCCCGACACCGGCGTCAACACTCCATCTTTCTGACAGCTTTTCGGATTTTGCGCGTCGCCGTTGTCAGGGCGAGGATGCGCGGCACTCCGTAGGCTCCGGTTTCATCATCCGCGCCACGTCCAGCATCCGGCAGGAAAACCCCCATTCATTGTCGTACCAGCCGAAGATCCGCACCAGCCCGCCTGCGGTCACCCGCGTTTCGGGGAGTGAGACGATCAGGCTTTCGGGCCGCGCCCGCAGGTCGGATGACACCAGCGGTTTGTCGGTTTGCCCGATGATGCCGGATTGCTGGCGGATGACGTCATGCACGTCGGCAAGGCTCGCTTTGGTCTTGAGTGTCACGGTCAGATCAATGGCGGAAACGGACGCTGTGGGAACGCGGACTGCCGCAGCCTCGATCCGGCCGGCAAGGTCAGGCAGCACCTGATTGAGCAGGTTTTGCGCGGATGTGGTTGTTGGCACCATGGATAGCCCCGCCGCCCGGCTGCGCAGCATGTCCCCGCGCGGGGCGTCGATGGTGGGCTGACTGCCGGTGTAGCAGTGGATTGTCGTCATCCAGCCGGTTTGCAACCCCCATGTGTCGTCGAGCAGCCTGACCATGGGCGCGAGCGCGTTGGTTGTGCAGGAGGCATTCGAGACGATGGGCTGATCGCCCAGCAAGCCTTCATTGGCCCCCAGCACCATGGTCAGGTCAGCAGCATCCGACGGGCCGGATATGAGGATACGCCCCGCCCCGGCCTGCAACCCCCGTTCGGCGATGTCCCGGCTATTGGCCTTGCCGGTGCATTCAAACATCACATCGATATGACCAAGGTCCAGCTTGCTGACATCCGAAGTGCGGTGAAGTGGGATTGACCTATGGTCAACCATAAGGCGACTTTCCGCCCATTCGACCGTTCCGGGATAGGGTCCGAACACACTGTCATAGGCAAACAGATGCGCGCAGAGGTCCGGTGACGCAATGTCATTGATCCCGACGATCTGCAGGTCCGGCGCCCATCCGGACGCCCAGGCCCGCAGCACCGTTCGCCCGATCCTACCGAAACCATTGATAAAAATCCGTGTCATGGCAGACCCCTACACCGTTGCAGGGATGCTGCATCTTTGTTGCGACAGCTACAAGGAGGGTTTCGCAAAATGCTGCAATGCCGCTATACCCACAAATGTAAAGGATTCGTTAACGTGACCTTCCACGGGAGTATCGAGGGAATCGGGCGCGAATCTGTGTGGGACAAGAATGCTTAATCCATGAAACCTGGCAGAATGCCAATTTTTTTGTGCTGTCGCTGATATATTCATCGACCGGTCGCCCGTAAGGGCAAATTGACTGCGAAAGCGCACCTATGCAGTGATTATAGGCGAAAAATCGCCAACCACTGTTTCATGATTAGGTGATAATGTGTCTTAAAGCCCGTCATTGCGGGCCATGAAACAACAAGTTGGCGTCACTTTTTAGCCCAATTTGAATGAGACTAGAAACTAAGGGCTAGCGGAATTCCGTCTGGCCGCCGAGTTTGAAAGCTGGATGTGAAATGGGTACGCCGCAAGTGAAAGATAATGCAGACGAAAAGGACAATTTCGTCGATGAGCTGAAGCCGGGCACCAAGTTGATGCACGGTCAGTATACAATCGACCGTTTTCTGAACGCGGGCGGCTTTGGCATTACCTATCTTGCCAAGGACAGTCTCGACCGCAAAGTTGTCATTAAAGAGTGTTTCCCCGGCGCGTTCTGCCGTCGCAGCCGTTATGTTGTGCAGGCCCGTTCGCGCGCCCACCAGAACGAGCTGAAATCCATTGTCCGCCTGTTCGTGCAGGAGGCCCGCAGTCTGGCCAAGCTGGACCACCCCAATATTGTGGGTGTCCACCAGGTCTTTGAAGACAACGAAACCGCCTATATGGCCCTTGATTTCGTTGAGGGTCGCGATCTGCTGGATACCATCGAGGATCCAAATCACGGCCTGACCCCGCCCCAGATCAAGAATATCCTCAAAGAGGTTCTGGGCGCTGTCGGCTTTATCCACGATCAGGGTATCCTGCACCGTGATATTTCGCCCGACAACATCCTGATCAACGAACAGTTCCATCCGGTCCTGATCGACTTTGGTGCCGCCCGTGAAGAGGCCACGAAGCAAAGCCGCGTGCTATCGGCCCTGCGCGTGGTCAAGGACGGCTATTCCCCGCAGGAATTCTATATTGCCGGATCCGAGCAGAGCCCGAGTTCTGACCTTTATGCGCTGGCCGCATCCTTCCACCATCTGATTGCCAAGGATGTCCCCCCGAACTCGCAGGCCCGTCTGGCCGCGATTGCGTCGGGCGATTCGGACCCCTATGAGCCGCTGATCGGTCGTTTCCCGGAATATGACAGCGATTTCCTCGCCGCGATCGACAAGGCGCTGGCCGTTCTGCCCAAGGATCGTCTGCAGTCCGCACAGGACTGGATCAACATGATGGACGGGGTTGAGGGCAATGTGACCTCGCTCAACGTTGTCAAGCCCGCTGCCGGTGGTGCGGCGGTCGATGCCAATGGTCAGCCCGCAACAAAATCCAAGATGCCCCTGCTGCTGGGTTCGGCTGCCGTTGTGGCCCTGCTCGTTGGCGTTGGTGCCTTTATGATGACCGGCGGTGAAGAGCCTGCTGCGGCCGTTGCCACGACGCCTGAGGCGCCCGTGACAGAAGCCCCAGCCACCGAGGCCCCTGCACCTGTCGAAACTGCGGCTGTGGAGCCACCTGCTGTCGAGGCCCCTGTCGAAGCTGCCCCTGAGCCGGTTGCGGTCGCACCTGTGATTGAAGAGCCTGCACCGGTTGAGCCCGCCCCAGTGGAAGAGGTCGCCCCTGCATTGCCCGGACCGGTGATCGTCGACGCGACAGAGCCGTCATCCGCGCAGGAGCCCGGCCCACGCCCTGTTATTGTGACAGGTCCAGAAGAGGCCATTGAGCAGCCTGTGCCGACAATTCGCCCTGCTGCCCGCCCCGAGAACCTTGAAATCGCTGCCGTTCCGGAAATCGTGGCACCTGCCCCGCTACCCGAGCCGGTTGACACCCCGCGTCCGGTCACAACTGAACCTGCAGCGAACGCGGAACTGCCCAATCAGCCAGCGAACCGCCCGATTGCCGATGCATCAACCCCTGAGGTTGCCTTGCCAGCCATCCCTGATGCGGTTGCCGCCATTGGGTCCGGTCTGGTTGTCGACGAAATCGCAGCTGTTGTGCCCGGTAATGAGCTGACACCGTCGGAAGTGACAACAAACTGGTCCGTGCAACTCCCGTTCGAGGCGGATCCCCTATCGCCGAACCGGGTTGGCCAGGTGGCGTTCATTTCGCCGATCTGGGTGCGCGAAGGTCTCGTCATCACCACAGTGAACGGCACCCCGGTTGATACGATCAACGATATTCCACGCGTTCTGCGCGGTACCACTGCGCCGGGCGATGCGGATCAGATCGAAGTTGTCTTTGGCACGCTGGACCCTGCGTCGGGCGTAACCGAAGGTCAAAGCTGGGTGGTTCCTGTTGTGCAGGAGACCGCGCTGGCGAATGGCTTGCGTTTTGAGACGGTGTTCAACGGCACCGATTGGCGCACGTCTGTCACCGAAGTTCCTGAGGGTCTTGCTGGAGGTCTTCAGGTTGGTGATGTTCTTTTGTCGAGCATCACCACTTCAGAAAACATCACTGGCCGCGATACGATTGCCGAGATTTTCGAGCGCGAGTTGAGTGATGGCTCGGGGCAATTTGCCTTTGAGGTCCAGCGCGGGGATGGCCGTTGGGTAGCTCCGCTTAGCTATGATAGCGGCGAGTAGTGCAACCAATCCTCGTCTGTGACGTAAATGGAAGGTAGGTAAAATGAAATTTCTTCGCTCTATTTTTGGCAAGAAGCGTACAAATGAAGATGCTGGTGGTGCGTCCGGATCTCTGGAACAGTCGTATCGCGACACCATCGGATCCATCGTGGATGAGAACCAGGCCCTGCAGCCCGGCCAGAACGGCGACGTGGCGGTCACGGATATCCTGACCAATATCAATAGCAAGGTGAACCACGGCGACGGTGCCGAAGCGGCCCCTGCGGTGAATATCTGGGACATGGATGACAATGCCGGTTCGACCGAACTGCCTGCGACTGCGCCATCGGCGCGCAGCACTTCTGCGGCTGCCGCCGCCTCTGCCGCGGCGTCCCGGTCACCTGCCCGCGCCCGCCGTACCAAGACACGCCTGATCGGTTTTGACAAATCTGACGGTGATGTCGTTGATATCTTCAATGATGCACCCGCGATCCCGTCTGCGCCCCCCGCACGGCGCACCAAATTCCCGGTTGGCTGGATCGTGGTCGCCGAAGGCCCCGGCCGCGGCGAAAGCTTTTCCCTGTTCGCCGGCATGTCCCAGATCGGACGCGGTGAGGATCAGGCGGTGCAGCTTGATTTTGGTGACAATTCCATTTCGCGCACGAACCATGCGGCGATCGTCTATGACCCCGAAACAGCGGAATTCACGCTGGGCCATGGCGGCAAGTCCAATATCGTGCGCCTGAACAACAAGCCGCTGATCAGCAATGAGACGCTGAAAACCGGTGATGTGATGCGTATCGGTGAGACGGTTCTGCGTTTCGTAGCCCTCTGCAATGAAGATTTCAGCTGGACTGACGATGACGCCGACGGGGAGGATGAAGATGTGGCGATCGCCTGAACCTCGTTTTGACGTCGCTTCGGCGATTTGTCAGGGCGGACGTGACTATCAAGAAGACGCGATTGTCACTGACTTTCCCTTTGGGATGGACAGTGGTGTTGTGGTCCTTGCTGACGGCATGGGTGGCCATGCTGCCGGTGACGTGGCCAGTAAGATCGTGGTCACCGAAGTCTATAGCGAGCTGAAGTTTCAAAGCGCAAACTTTGCTGATTTTGAAACCGAGATCCCCCATTACCTGACCTCTGCCGCGGTCAACGCAAACAACTGCGTCCGCGAGCATGTGATGGAACACCCCGAGACCCGGGGCATGGGTGCCACGCTGGTGTCACTGGTGCTGGTTGAAAACCGCATGTTCTGGATGTCTATCGGTGACAGCCCCCTGTATCACTATCGTGCAGGCAAGATGCAGCAGTTGAATGAGGACCATTCGATGGCCCCTCAGATCGATTTCATGGTGAAATCGGGCTTGCTGGACCCCGAGGCGGGCAAGAACCACCCTGATCGCAACTGTCTGACCTCTGTGATCCTGGGTGATCGCGTGGCGAAGTCCGATTGCCCCAAGACCCCGTTCGAATTGCAGGTTGGCGATATTGTCGTCGTCTCTTCTGACGGGTTGCAATATCTGGAAGACGACAAGATCCAAAAGATTCTGCACCGCTATCGCCGCCGCAAGAGCGCTGAGATCTGCGGTTATCTGCTGGAGGCGATTGAGGCCCTGGCGGACCCCGATCAGGACAACTGTTCCTTCTCGGTCATCAAGCTGAACCACAACAAGCCGGTGATCCGCGCCATCCGCGCCAAGCCGATCGGCCATGTGGAAACCCATGCTGCCACTGTCACCCGCGTGGTGCAGATGGATGATGATGCACCTGGGGCTGATGGCATCCCTGCCGGCAAGCCCAAGGAAAAGATCAGCGGTGATCTGCAGCTTCCGCCGGTCATCAAGGAAGTCAAACCGGTCAAACCGGTTGACCCGAAGGCTGATGCCAACAAGACCGACGACACAACAGACACACCAGATCAGGAGGTTGATGCGGCTGCGCCGCCGGCTAAGATAGCCGCCGGAGGTAAGTAATGTCGAATCGATCTCTGGGCGCGCGCGTCCAAGAACAACTGACGCAGGCAGTAGAGTCACATCTGCTGCCTTCGTCCGTGCAGGAGAAGGCAGAACATCTGCTGAGCCGCCTGCAGAAACCGGTGCGTATCGCCCTGTTGGGCCGCCCCGGATCAGGCAAGTCGACATTACTGAACCTGTTGGTGGGTGCGATCGTCCTGCCGCCTGACACCCCTTTTCCGACCTTGCAGCTCAGCTATGGCGAGACCCCGCAATCGGTCGTCACGCTTGCGGACGGCAGTAAGCAGACCGTTGACCATGCCGACGGCGACAAGATCGCCGCCATGTCCCCCGCCTTTGTCGAAATGCAGATGCCACTGGCCGCCTTGACCAAGATCAGCCTGCTTGAGGTGGTGACACCCGACGATCCGACCGCCCTGCAACGCGCCAGCCAATGGGCCAGCAAACGTTGCGAGGTCGCCATCTGGTGCACCCAGTCATTCAGCAAGATCGAACAGTCCCTTTGGTCAGAGATGCCTGACATCATCAAGGATCACGGGTTTCTGATGCTGACCAAGGCGGATTTCCTGCGCGCCAACAACATGCTGGATCAGACCCTGGACGGTATCAACATGATTGCCCGGGATGAGTTCGCCCACATCATGCCCATCGCGACCAAGCAGGCCATTGCGGCCCGCCGCCCGAACAAGACGGTGGACAAGGACCTCATGCGCAGCAGCGGCGGCACCGCACTGATTTCGGCTGTGCTGAAGCAGGTGGATATGGGCCGCCAGACCGCCGTGGATATGGCCGATATTCTGCTGCATCAGCATGCCGACGTTCTGGCCCCCATTCTGTCGCCCGAAGCAGCGGACGCCGCGCCAACGCCGAAACCTGAGCGGGAACCCGCCGAGATTGAAACCGCAATCGACGCCACTGTTGCTGAGACTGAAACGGCAGCGCCACAACCTGACGCTGCGGCAGCGAAGATACCAGCGGTCGAAGAACCGGTTGCCGAGTCCAATATCGTCACACTGCACCCGGCGTCCCGAGAGGCCTATGAGGCAGCGGTGGCTTACATCATTGAACAAAGCCGCGCACTGATCGCGGAGGTCGATAATATTGACGATGGTGGCGCTGCGACCATAATTGCAAAGGCTGTGGAGCATGTGCAGTGGATCAGTGATCACCTGAACGAGAACGGTGATGACGCCGACGCAGCCTTGCAAATAGCCCGCGACGCGGCAATGGATGCCGCTGATCTGGTCCAGTTGATGCAGATGGAAAAGCGTGATAGCGCTGCAATCGAGGCGCTTAGTCTGCTCTTGCAGCTCAAGCACGAGTTGCAGGCCGATCTGGCGGCGTAAGCTGTTGCAACAGCTAACAATTTTATGAAAACTGTGCCACACTTTTGCCGTTCTGGTCTGTTTCCATTATGGCAATAAAAACAGTGTAAGCCTCGTGATTTGGCGGCGGGGCTATCAACTGGTAAAGGTGGTGCCAATAAGAGTGATTGAGGACGGACAAGAATGAAGATGGAAGAGCTGACAAAAGGGGACGGGTACAAAGTCCCTGCAGCGCACCACCCTTTCATGCGACTTGGCCTTGAAAAGCTGGACGCGTTTCATGATGAGATCACCGATCTCGAGGCGACCCTTGCGGACGTCGTGAAACTTGGCGGCCCGGATGCAGAGAAGAAATCTGCAAAACTTATCAGGCAGTTACGGACATTTGAACCCAGCATCACCATGATCGGCCAGATCAAATCGGGCAAAACATCGCTGGTGAACGCGATGGTGGGCCGCCCCGATCTGCTGCCCGCTGATGTGAACCCGTGGACATCGGTTGTCACCTCGCTGCACCTGAACGCGCCGCTACCGCCCGACGCGCCCACCGCGTCGTTCCAGTTCTTCAGCCAGGGTGAGTGGGATCATCTGGTCGAAAACGGTGGCCGAATCGGTGAACTGTCCGCCCGTGCGGGTGCTGACGAGGAACTGGAAAAAGTCCGCGAACAAATCGCCGAGATGCGCGAAAAGACCAAGGCCCGCCTTGGCCGCAAGTTCGAACTGCTGTTGGGTCAAAAGCATAACTATGCCGAACTGAGCGATGAGTTGGTCCAGCGCTATGTCTGCATGGGCGATGATTTCGAGGATATGGACGAAGAGGACCAGCAGGGTCAGTTCGCCGATATCACCAAATCGGCCGACCTGTATCTTAAAGCGGATTCCATTCCGATGCCGCTGTGTCTGCGCGACACGCCCGGTGTCAACGATACCTTCATGATGCGCGAGCAGATCACCATCAATGCCCTGCGCGACAGCCGCATCTGCGTGGTTGTCCTGTCTGCCCATCAGGCGCTGAGCTCGATGGATATGGGCCTGATCCGCCTGATCGCGAACGTCAAATCCCGCGAGGTCATCATCTTTGTCAACCGGATCGATGAATTGTCGAACCCGGCTGAACAGGTCCCTGAAATCCGCGACAGCATTCTGCAGACGCTCGCCGACAATAATGGACCCGAAAATCCGGAAGTGATTTTCGGCAGTGCCTATTGGGCCAATATCGCCCTGTCCGAGGACCTGAACGATATCGTGGCTGATAGTGCTGCGGCGCTGTTCAACTGGGCAGAGGTCGCGCTCGATTCCGGTACGTCTGGCATGGAAACGAACGAGCTGGTCTGGCATCTGTCGGGTGTCCCCGCGCTTTATAAGGCGCTGTCAGAGCGCATCGCCGAAGGTCCGGGTGCCGAGGTGCTGTCAGCATCACGCAAACGCGCCCTGAACCTTGTAGGCGGCGTGCGCGCCTCGAACTCTGTCGTGTCGATGCGGATTGACGGTGACAGCGTTGCGATGATGCCACCGGATCAGTTGGCGGCGCATCTGGACAAGCTGGAGGCCGATAACCTGAAATTCCTGCATGACCGGCTGGACATCGTGTTTCAGCAATTCGGGTCACGCGTGGATCAGTCCCACAAGCGGTTCCTGGATCGCGCGCTGGAATCCCTGCTGCAGCATCTGGAAAAGAACGGCGAAGACCAGATCTGGCAATACAGCCCGGACGGTTTGCGCATGCTGTTGCGCACCAGCTATCAGGTCATGCGCCGCAACGTGGCATCAACCTGTGATCAGGTATTTGCCGCCGCTGCGGGTGATCTGGCCGAAACATATCGCACCGCCTTTGGTGTTGCGGTCGAAAACTTTTCCATCACGCCACCGGCGGCCCCTGAAATCCCGGCCCCGGTTTCACTGGGCCAGACCATCGCGCTGGACCTGCAGACATCGTGGTGGAAAGGCTGGTGGAAACGTCGCAAGGGCTATCGCGCCTTTGCCAGCGGGTTCTATGACCTGATCGAAGCGGAAACTGCCCCTATCGTGGACGAGCTGAAGGTGCGTCAGGCCGAGGATATTCGCCAGATGGCCGAACGCGAGCTGCGCGAGTTTCTGGCCGAGCAGCGCGCGCTGCTGACCGATATCAGTGACAAATCCAACATCGGCGTTGACGATTTGAAAGATATTTTTGGTATCACTGCGCAGCAAGAGCGCGAAGAGCTGTTCGAATTCATCTTTGAAGAGCTTAGCGATGGCGCACCGGCTGAGGCATAAGGAACCGATGAATGAGTGATCAGACCCCCGCACCCGGCGGGCCACGTAAACCCCGCATCGCCCTGATGGGCGAATTCAGTGCGGGCAAAAGTACGTTGTCCAATCTGTTGTTGGGGTCCCGGCCATTGCCGGAAAAGGTGACCGCCACCCGCCTGTCGCCTGTCTGGATTTCGCACGGGTCCGACACCCCTTATCGCGTTGATGTGGATGGCAGCACCGAACCTGTGTCACTGGACCGGCTTGAGGGCATTCCCGTCGAGGAAACCCGCTTCATCCGCCTGTTTATCGAAGCTGAAATTCTCGACCTGATCGACCTGATCGATTTTCCCGGCATTTCCGACCCGAATATGGAATCGACGGTCTGGGAACGCATGCTGCCGGAAATCGATGCCGTGATCTGGTGTACCCATGCCACGCAGGCCTGGCGCCAGTCCGAGGCCGCCGTATGGGACACGATTCCAGACGCGGTCCGTGAGAATTCGATCCTGCTGATCACCCGCTATGACAAGCTGACCACTGATACGGATCGGCGTCGCGTGTTCAAACGTGTCCGTCGCGAAACCAAGGATATGTTCGGCGGCACTTTCCCGATCTCGCTTTTGCAAGCGCTGGAAGCGGGCGATGATTACGACAAATGGGATGGCAGCGGTGCCGGCCCCTTTGTCGATCACTTCATCGACACCATCGGCAAGCTGACGGCGCTGGCCGCACGCTCTGCCATGCCGCTGTATAACGTGGCCAATGGCACCACCATTCCAGAGCCTGTCGCCCCCACTGTTGCCCCCCGCCGGGTGCAGCGCCCGCTGGATGCGGATAAGCCAAAACGCGAGCGTCCCGCGGCCCCAACCGGCACTGACGTCAACTCCGGTTCCTGATCGCCCCCTTTTACAGGCTTCCACAAGTGACTATCTTGGCGTAGTCACGAAAGACATGGGCTGAAAACTGGGCGCGAATGATGGTTGTGGACGATTTAGATGCGCTGCAAGGCAAGTTTGACGGATGCGAGACGATCGCATTTGCCGATTTGTCCACGCAGATGATTTTGGTAACGAATACAAATGCTGATCACCGCCGCGAGGTGTTGGACCGATTATGCGCCGAGGCGGCACTGGCCCTTGGCACGGCAAAGAAGCCCGCATTTGGCGACACGCCAAGCAGTGCTGCATTTGTGGCGACCAAGAACCAGTTGCGGATTTTTTTGCGCGCCCCTGATGAACCTTCGGATGTTTTATGTTGTGTGTGCAGGCCTGACGTGGATGTTGCGTCGTTCCTGTCAGACGCCCGCCCTTGCCTGGAAAAAATCAGCAGCGGCGCGTAACGCGATAATTGTAACTGGATCAGGACCACTTGCGTGAATGATTTGACGGCTCTTGCCACGAAACTCGCCGCGCTGATTGCCGAAGATGCCGTGTTTGCGCCCGGCGGTGCCCGTGTGATCAGCCAGGGTGGCGCCCCGCCAGCAATGGTGGCGATCCTGCGCGAGGTCGATGACACCGTGCTGGAACGCACGCTGGTCTTCGGGCTGGGTGATGTGACCGTCAGCATGGTGGTGGCCGGTCGCCGGCTGCGCGGCATTGTCGAGGTTGAGGGCGACGCCCCCGGTGTGGATGCGGTCATTGATCAGGTCCTGACCCGCGATGCGCCTGATGTTCTGAAATCCGCAGGCAAGCTGTTGACCAAATTGGCGGATGCCGCCACGCAGATCACCGTACGCAGCACCCCGGTGCGTCCGATTGGCAGCAGCGGCGATGCTGGCCTGTCGGCCACTGGTCTGGCAAAGGAATGGGGCGTCGATATGGATGCCCGCCCCGCCCCACCGATGGAACGGTTTCTGGCGGCCAATACAGACGCCATTCGCAGCATGATTTATCTGGAAGCTGGCAAGGTGGTCGAGACCGTCGGCGATGACGCCCCCTTGCAGGCGATCTGGGACGAACAGATTGCCGATTTCCGCAAACGTCACAAGGCGCTGAAGGCGGCGACAGAGGGGCCAATGCTCGTCTGTCTGGACGGTGCGCTTGATGGGTCGGAGGGCGCGGCCCTTGCCATGATTGATGATGAGGCTTGCGTGTTTTCCTACGATGAGGCCGCACTGCCCACAATCGTCGGATCCTGGTCAGCCATCACGGCCTAGGGGCGACGCGGCAACCAGAGGTCGCCGCGCCATTTCGATTTTATGCGATTGTCGTGATACCGCCGAAGTCCAGCCCGACAATCAGCGGATCGTGGTCGGACGCCGCATAGACCCCATCGTTGAAGAAGAGCGGGTTTTTGAACGATGTATCGTAGTTCAGAAGGTCCGGTTCGTCCGCATTGATGTGCCATTCGGTGGCACCGGTGACAAACGCCGCCAGCGTATCATCGGCCAGGCCCTGATCCAGCGTGCCGCGCTGCCCGTCAAAGACAAAGCTATATGCGTTCTCTTGTCCGATGAATTCATCAATCAGATCGACCAGACCGGCATCATCATCCAGATGCTGTACCGGATCTTCCTCGGCATAGGCGTTCAGATCGCCCAGCAGCAGGTAGTTGTCCGTGCCTGTGCCGTTATAGCCATTTTCGATCCAGTCGCCGAGTTCGATGGCCGCATCCAGCCGCACCTGGTTCCAAAACCCCTGCCCGTTGCCCTGGTCAAAGTTCGGGTCAGCCCGCAGCGCGTCGACATCCGCCTGGGTGAACCCAACCGCCGTACCGGCATCAAGTGCCGCCTGTGCGTCATCTGCCAGCCGATCCAGCCCACTGGGCCCTTTGGATTTGAAATGGGACGACACGATCGTGAAGGTTTCGCCCGTCGCATTGTCCTCGAACGTGGCTGCCACGGACGGACGGTTGCGATCAAAGTCGCCAACGCGGTCCGTGCCCAGCGCTGTATCAAGCACATTGGCCAATGCAAAGGTCGTCGCGGCAGAGGTTTCTTCGAACTGGATGAAATCCGCACTGACCAGCGTGACCGCGTTGGCATCGTAGATGATTGCGGTCTGGATCGCGTCGGTGCCGATGAAATCCTCTGTTCCGTTTGACGGATCGACAAAGGCATAGTTGGCGGCGGTCCCTTCCGCATTCAGCGCATCGACCAGCGTTTGCAGGGCCGAGTCCGGGCCGAACCCGTTGTTTTCGATTTCCTGCAATGCCAGCACCTCGGCCCCTGTCCCAAGAATGGCCGCGACGGATTTTTCCGTCTGCCGCACCAGTTCCTCGGGGCTGTCAGCCCCGCGCGGGTCAAGGTTGTTCGGCCCCGATCCTGCCCCAGGCTCATCAATGGTCGAGAAGTAGTTGAGCATGTTGACGCTGGCGACCTGCAGGGTGCCGCCCACATCGTCGGGCGTGTCCTGCCGCGCACCGCTATTGGTGCTTTCGTCGATATCCAGCGTTTCGGTGACCACCAGTTGGTAATCGCCAAAGGCAAAGGACATGACACCGGTCACGTCATCATTGATCTCTGCGCCCAGCCGGATGGTGGACCCCCCATCGCCAAAATTGTCACCGGCATCAAGGAAACCGTTGCCGTTGTCGCCCGGGCCTCCGGGCACAAACTCGAACTGGTCGGGATTTTGGGACCCGTCACCATCATCAAGGATCAGCCGGTTGTTTTCATTCGCCTCTTGTAGCGCGGCAATTTCGTCAGCCTCGGTCTGGGCATCGAAAAGTTGCGTGGCCTGGGTCTGCACACCGGCGCTGATCACCAATTGACCGAACCGGTCAAAGTTGAAGTTGGTGATGATAGTCAGCGGGTCGGGCGTGCCAGAGGTCACGTTGACCAGCATCCCCTCGACCGCCTCAAAATCCGGTGCGGCGGCAGGGGACAAAAGGATGCTGGCGGCGGTGGGTGTCGCCACCAGCGCGTCTATCACCACTGTCGCGCTGACATTGGTCAGTTGGGTCTGTCCGAACCGTTCCTGCACCTCTGCCGTGATCCCGATCAGATTGCCGACATCGACGGTCGGCACACTGCCGGTGAAGACAAAGATGCCTTCGGATGTGGCCGCATTGCCATCCGCATCGGCATCTTCTTCCTGCAGGAAATAGCCGTTGGAGACGATATGGGTCACCACGGCCTCCACATTCACCGTATCTCCTTCCAGCGTGGACGCATCGCCGCTGCCCTGGATTTCGCTGATCAGCCGGTCTTCGGCCGGGTTGATCACTGGCTCGTTCGCCGCACCGCGGGTTTCGTCAATGGGGCCGACCCAGTTGCCGTCCGCATCCAGTTGCAGGGATTGCCCTTCGGGTTCACCTGCTTCGGCTACGCCGATATCGGTGGATGTCTGCCCGGCGGCAGGGCCGTCTGTGGCCGTCACCTCGCCCTCATAGCTGAGGAATTCGACCACTGTGCCGTTGTTGGACAGGGCAATTGCATCAGGCCCGTTTTGGATGCCGGGCGTGTCGATCACATAGTAATCATAGGTGCCGTCGGTGCTTTGGGTGCCGCTGCTGACGGTAAAGGTGGCGTAGCTGCCACCGCCATTGCCGTTGTAAAGATCGATGTTCAGCGCGCTGACATCCTCGCCCGCGTCGACCCGGATTTCGATGAATTCGCCATCATCGCCACCGTCGTCGTCATAGTGGAATTCATTGATCCGCGCGCTGGTTGGCCCGGCCGCATTGGCGGCACCTGAGGTGTTGGGGGCGGCAGGCGACCAGGTGCCATCGGGGTTGCGCTGCAAGCTGTCACCAATGGCCGTGGTGCTGGGCTCTGACACACCGATATCGGTGGATGTGGTGCCGTCCGCGACACCGCCCACGGCGGTGAAGGTCCCCTCATAGCTCAGGAATTCGACCAGTTCGCCAGCATTCGACAGCGAGATCCCGTCAGGCGATCCGTTCTGCAGCCCGTTGGCGGGCAGGTTGAAGACATAATAATCATATGTCCCGTCAGTCGTCTGAACAGCATCGGACAGGTCCGGCGTGCGATAAACCGCCCCGTTACTGCCGTTATGCAATTCCACCAGAAGTCCGCTTGCATCGGCCCCTGCATTGGTGCGGATTTCGATGAACTCGCCCACATCTCCGCCGTCATTGTCATAGTGAAATTCGTTGATCCGGGCGTTCAATTCGATGGGGGCCGGGACGTTTTCCGCACCAGCGGTGTTTTCCTCGGCCTCGCGCCAGGTGCCATCGTCATTGCGTTGGAGCGAGAAACCGACAGGCGTCGTTCCCGGCTCTGACACGCCGATATCTGTTGAGGTGACGCCGTCAGCCACCCCGCCGATGCCGCCAAAGCTGCCTTCATAGCTGAGGAATTCGACAAGCGTGCCGCCATTCGACAGTGCAATCCCGTCAGGGGAGCCGTTCTGCAGCCCGTTGGTAGGCAGGTTTAGAACGTAGTAATCATAGGTGCCATCGCTCGTCTGTACCGCGCCGGACAGGTCGAATGTGTTGTAAGGATTACCATTGCTGCCATTGTAGAGCACAACCAGCAGGCCGCTGGCATCATCGCCTGCATTTGTGCGAATCTCGATAAATTCGCCAACGTCACTGCCGGCGTTGTCATAGTGGAATTCGTTGATCCGGGCGACGACTGGCGGCACCTCGTCCACATCGGCAACGGTAACCGTGATGTCCTGGCTGGCGCTGCCGCCCTGTTCGTCGGTCACGGTGACCGTGACGTCATAGATATTGTCGGCACCGGCATCTGCGGGTGCCTCAAAATCTGGCGCGTTGATGAAGCTGAGCACGCCTGTGTCCGGGTCGATGCTGAAGAAACCCGCATCGATGCCGCCGATGCTGTAGCTGAGCGTGGTGCTGTCCACATCGGTCGCGCTGATGCCCGCATCAATCGCGGTGGTGTTTTCGTCAATGGTGGCGTTATTGGCCGTCAACACCGGCGCGTCATTGGTGCCGGTGATCGTGATGGTCACGGTGGCGGTATCGGTGCCGCCTTTGCCGTCATCGACGGTATAGGTGAACGTGTCGGTTGCTGTTTCGCCTTCGGCCAGGCTGTCAAAGATGTCGCCGGGCAGGTAATCAATTGCGCCGTCACGCAATGTGACGGTCACACCAGCCGCGCTGACGCTGTCGACCTCGGTGATTGTCAGCGTGTCGCCGTCAAATTCCTGATCATTTACCAAAAGGGCAAAAGGATTGATGATAGAGCCATCTTCGGTCACCGTCAGAACATCGTCAGCCGCCAGCACCGCATTATTGGTGCCGTCGAGAAACAACGTGTAATCGTCAGCGGCGAAATAAAGCGCCTCCACCCCGTAAAGCGTGTCCTTGCCCGCATCGGCCACATCGCCGGTCGATTTGACGGTCGTGCGGCCAAACCAGCCATAGCCGACCGTGATCTCGTAATCGGCGATCCCGCCTTCATAAGCGGCGATGTCAAAACCGAAACCACCATAGATGCGGTCATCGCCCGCGCCAGCGTTGATCGTGTCATTGCCAAAGCCTGCAACGATCACGTCATTGCCTGCGCCGGTCGAAATATCGTCATCGCCAAAAAAGCTGAATACATAGTCGCGGCCATCTGTGCCGGTCAGCACATCGTCGCCGAACGTGCCAAATACAAAATTGGGACGGTAAAATGTCATTGTCGTTTCCCCACGGTGTTGGACTTCATTTTTGTTGTGTAGGGAATTTGTAACAGCATTATTTTGTCCGGCGCACCTGTTAATGGAAGATGAACGCGCCTAATCGCCTATCAGTGACGCAGGGTTATGCGCCTGAAATTTCGCCATTACGGTTTTGCATCCGGTGTTCTAGGCTGGCCGCGACCGGTTCGAGAGAAGGAATATCAATGCATCCAGCCGCCGCCAGTGCCCCCGTCGCGCCGTCGTTTTTTGACGGGTTTGAAGAACGGTTTATCGATGGCCCCGATGGCCCGATATTCTGCCGGATCGGGGGTGAGGGGCCGCCGCTGGTGCTGCTGCATGGCTATCCCCAGACCTCGGCCATGTGGCATGCGGTGGCCGCTGAGCTGGCGCGCGACTACCGGGTGATCTGCATGGATTTGCGCGGCTATGGCCGGTCGGTAAAGCCGCCCAGCGCCCCTGACCATGCCCCCAATTCCAAACGGGCCATGGCGGGTGACGTGATCGCGGTGATGGATGCGCTGGGCCATGACAGGTTTCTTGTCGGTGCCCATGATCGCGGCGCGCGGGTGGCCCACAGGCTGGCCGCTGATCACACCGACCGGGTGCGCGCGCTGGCTATTCTGGACATCGCCCCCACACGTGAAATGTACCGCGATGGCGACAGCGCCTTTGCCCACAGGTATTGGCACTGGTACTGGCTGACCCTGCCGCATCCGTTTCCCGAAACGCTGATCGGGGCGGATCCTGCGTTTTTCTGGCTCAGTAAATGTATGGGTTGGGCGGCCAAACCTGCCCCTTTCGTCCAGCAGGCGCTGGATGAATATCTGACCTGCTTTGATGACCCCGCACTGATCCATTGCGCTTGCGAAGATTATCGCGCCGCTGCCAGCATCGACATTGCCCATGATGATGCTGATCCGACCAAACTGCCCATGCCGCTCTTGACGCTCTGGGGCAAGGAGGGCGCGATTGAGGCGCATTTTGATTGTCTGGCCTTGTGGCGTGAACGGGCCGAGGATGTCACCGGCTGGGCTTTGCCCGGGGGGCATTTTCTGGCCGAAGAATGCCCGGACGACGTGATCGTCGCCTGGCGCGAATTCTTTGCCAACGCCACCGCGCCCTGATTTTCCAGCGCACAAATTTCGGGCAATCGGCCTGCTGATCCAGCATCTTTGCTGCAATTTGCGGTGATCGCCTGATTTTTGAGCGTCAGCGCCGGGACTCGCCGCGCTGCGGCATCTACCCCTTGGGCGTCCGCAAGGGCATCAATCGCCGCGCGAGGGAATTTCCTGGCAGAAACCGCCCCTCACGCGACTACAACATCACTGTTGCGGGGTCCCGATATCATCTGACCGCGCCCATGGATAGGGCACCGCAGCGCCGAACGGGGGACATTGTTACAATGACCAATAGAAATTCACTGAGTGCGTCCATTCTTGCCGCTCTTCTGGCCAGCACCGGCATGGCTGCGGCCCAGGATTGTGCTGAACCGATCAAGGTGGGCGTGCTGCATTCGCTCTCCGGGACGATGGCGATTTCGGAAACCACGCTGAAAGACACGATGCTGATGCTGATCGAACAACAGAACGCCGCTGGTGGTGTTCTTGGCTGCGAGATTGAGGCGGTCGTGGTCGACCCGGCCTCTGACTGGCCGCTATTTGCGGAAAAGGCCCGCGAGCTTTTGACCGTTCACGAGGTCGACGTGATCTTTGGCAACTGGACATCCGTGTCGCGCAAATCCGTCCTGCCGGTGATCGAGGAACTGAATGGCCTGCTGTTCTATCCGGTGCAGTATGAGGGCGAGGAAAGCTCCAAGAACGTGTTCTACACTGGCGCCGCCCCGAACCAGCAGGCGATTCCGGCCACCGACTATTTCCTTGAAGAACTGGGCGTTGAGAAATTCGCCCTGCTCGGCACCGACTATGTCTATCCGCGCACGACCAACAACATCCTTGAACAATACCTCAAGGATAACGGCATCGCCGAGGAAGACATTTTCGTCAACTACACCCCCTTCGGTCATTCCGACTGGGCGACCATCGTCGCCGATGTCGTGGCCCTTGGAGAAGACGGCAAACAGGTCGGCGTGATTTCCACCATCAATGGTGACGCCAATATCGGCTTTTATAAAGAACTGGCAGCCGCCGGTGTATCCGCCGATGACATCCCTGTCGTCGCATTCTCGGTGGGTGAGGAAGAGCTTTCCGGTCTCGACACCTCCAACCTTGTCGGGCATCTGGCCGCCTGGAACTATTTCCAGTCCGCCGACACGCCCGCCAATGCCGAATTCATCGCCGCGTGGAAGGAATTCGCCGGTGAAGAGCGCGTGACAAATGACCCGATGGAGGCCCATTACATCGGCTTCAACATGTGGGTGAACGCGGTGACCGCCGCAGAAACGACCGAGGTCGATGCGGTCCGCGAGGCGATGTATGGCCAGGAATTCCCGAACCTGACAGGTGGCACCGCCGTGATGCTGCCCAACCATCATCTGGCCAAGCCGGTGCTGATCGGTGAAATTCAGGACGATGGCCAGTTCGACATCATCAGCCAGACCGAAGAAGTCCCCGGCGACGCCTGGACCGATTTCCTGCCTGAATCAGCCGTGCTGAAATCCGATTGGCAGACCCTTGGTTGCGGGATGTACAACACCGAAACCGAGACCTGCGTGCAGCTGACCTCGAACTACTAAGCGAACCGGGCGCAGGTCCGCCTGCGCCCCACCCCATTATCGGGACATCCCATGTATCGCCTTTTCGTCCTTTTCGCCCTGTTCATCGGGCTGACCCCGGCTGCGCAGGCGCAGGACCTGCAAACTATCCTGCAGACCCATGCCGAAGAGGTCGCAGACCCCGGTCGGCGGACCGTGGGGGTGGTGCTGGATGATCTGGTGGCCTCTGGTCTGCCACAGGTCACACCGTTTCTGGAAGAATGGCAGGATAAATCCGTGTGGCAGCGCGATGATGACGGGCTGTTTTTCATCGCCGATGAAGATGGCGACGCGCTGGCACTGACGGATATCGGCACGGGCGAGGAAAGCGTTGCGGACAAGGCCGGTTTCACCCAATTGAAACCCAATGGCGGTGTACGCCGTGTGATCGGCACCGCACTGGTGCAATTCCAGCTATCCGATCCCGACCTGTCCCGCCGTCTGGCTGCGGTGGAATCCATTGCCCGCAGGCCGGACGCATCGCAATTGGAACCGCTGCTGACCTCAATCGAGAGCGAAGAAAACAGCGCCCTGCGCGCGCGCAAGATACAATTGGCCAACTTCCTGTCCGCCCGCTTTGCCGACGCGCCCGAAGACCGCATCGCGGCCATCGAAAGCCTGGCAACCGACACCAGTGTCGAGGCACGCGCGGTGCTGAACCAGATCCTGAGCACCAGCGCCGGTCTGGCCGCTGAATTGCCAACGGATGTGAACGTGGCCAGGGTCTTGACCCCGGGTGAGGACATGACGCTGGACGAAGCCTATGCGCTGCTGGTCGCGGCTGATCTGGCGGCCCCCCGCACACCACCCAGCGTGATCCGCACCGCACTTGAGGCCAATATCGTCGATGGCCGTGTTGGCGACGTCCCTGTCGCACAACTGGGCACCGATGCCGCCCGCGAACGGGCCTATGCGATGCTCGCGGCAGCAGGCACCGTGCCGCCGCTTGTGACCGAGATTGATCGCAATGCCGCCCTTTCCAAGTTCACGTTCTTCGAAAGCTATGACGAGGATAACGCCGATATCACCACCGCTGCCGAAGCCGCCCTGGCGTCGGTCGAAACACGGGTCGCGATTGGTCAGACCGCCGATCTCGCACTTGATGCGCTCTCGCTCGCGTCGATCTATTTTCTGGCCGCCATCGGCCTTGCCATCACCTTTGGCGTGATGCGGGTCATCAACATGGCCCATGGTGAATTCATCATGATGGGGGCCTATACCGGCTATGTGGTGCAGTTGTTTGTGCCCAGCTACACCGTGTCGATCATCATTGCCCTGCCGCTCGCCTTTGCGGTGACATTCGGGGCGGGGGTGCTGATGGAGCGCCTCGTGATCCGGCATCTTTATCACCGCCCGCTGGAAACGCTTCTGGCGACGTTCGGCATTTCCATCGCCCTACAGCAACTAGCCAAGAACATCTTTGGCACGCAGGCCCGGCCGCTCACCTCGCCGGAATGGCTGGACGGCGCGCTGGTGTTCAGCGACGTGATCCAGATCAGCTATATCCGGATCGCGATCTTTGTTCTGGCGCTGATCTTCCTTGGCCTGATCCTGTTCACCCTCAAACGGACACGGCTGGGGCTTGAGGTGCGGGCGGTGACCCAGAACCCCGGCATGGCAGCCTCCATGGGGATCAACCCGGACCGGATCAACATGCTGACCTTCGGGCTGGGATCCGGCATCGCGGGGATCGCTGGCGTGGCCATCGGGCTTTATGCCAAGGTTACATCGGAAATGGGGGCCGATTACATCGTGCAATCCTTCATGACCGTCGTCGTCGGCGGGGTCGGCAATGTCTGGGGGACGCTGGCGGGGGCCTCCCTGATCGGGTTCCTGCAAAAGGGGATAGAATGGCTGAACCCGTCCAACACGCTGGCGGCCCAGACCTACATGATCCTCTTCATCATCCTTTTCATCCAGTTCCGGCCCCGCGGCATTGTCGCGCTCAAGGGCCGGGCGGCAGCGGACTGATCTCATGATTCTTTTGTTCATAAATCCCTCGGGGAGGTCTGGAGGGGCAGCGCCCCTCCAGCGTGGCGGCGCCGGAGGCGGCGCAAATGCATAACAGCTTCATCGCCCGCAACCCGTCTGTCCTGTGGTTCCTGCTGGCCCTTGGCCTTTTCACCATTGGCGTGACCATCCTGTCCGAGGCCGGGATGAGCGTGATCTCGACCTCGTTCGTCAAGACATTGGGCAAGACACTCTGCCTCTGCCTGATCGCCATCGCGATGGATGTGGTCTGGGGCTATTGCGGCATCCTCAGCCTTGGGCATTTCGCCTTTTTCGGGATCGGCGGCTATGCCATCGGCATGTGGCTGATGTATGCGCGCACCGAAGGGATCGTGCTGGACAGCCTGTCGACACAAGTGATCCCGCCCACTCCCTTCGAAATCGAAGCGGCCATCGGCAATCAGATTTTCGGCGTCGTCGGCAGTTCTGACTTTCCGGTACTCTGGGCCTTTGCAGACAGTCTGTTTTTGCAGCTTCTGATGGTCGTCTTGGTGCCTGGACTGCTTGCGCTCGTCTTTGGCTGGCTGGCGTTCCGCAGCCGTGTGACCGGGGTCTATCTGTCGATCCTCACCCAGGCGATGACATTGGCACTGGCGCTCTACCTGTTCCAGAACGATAGCGGGCTGCGCGGCAATAACGGGTTGTCGGGTCTCCAGAATATCCCCGGCTTTGAAAGCACCCCGCAATCGACAATCTCGCTGGCGTTTTTCTACGCCTCCGCGCTTGCGCTGGGGCTTGGCTATGTGCTGTTCGCCTGGGTCGTGTCAGGCAAGATGGGCAGCGTAATCAAGGCGATCCGCGATGATGAGGCGCGGGTGCGGTTCCTGGGCTACCACGTTGAAAGCTACAAACTTTTCGTCTTCACCCTGACCGCCATCGTCGCGGGCATCGCCGGCGCGCTTTATTACCCGCAAGCCGGCATTATCAACCCAGCCGAGATTGCACCGATTGCATCCATCTATCTTGCCGTCTGGGTCGCCATCGGCGGGCGCGGACGGCTTTATGGGGCGGTCATCGGGGCAGCGTTTGTGTCCCTACTCTCCAGCTGGTTCACCGGGGGCGGGGCGCCTGCCATCGACCTTGGGTTCTACACGATCCTGTGGACGGATTGGTGGCTGGTGCTGCTTGGCTTTTCCTTTGTTGTCGTCACCCTGTTCTTTCCCAAGGGGATCGGGGGCCTGTTTGACTATCTGGTGAGGAAACCGTCATGAGCACGCTTTTGGAAGTCGACGGTGTGTCGGTCAGTTTTGACGGCTTCAGGGCCATCAACAACCTGTCGATCCAGATCGGAGAGCCGGAATTGCGCGCCGTGATCGGGCCAAATGGGGCAGGCAAGACAACCTTTATGGACATCATCACCGGCAAGACCAAACCGGACGCGGGTAAGGTCATCTGGGGTGATAGGAACATCAATCTTCTGGGCATGTCCGAAAGCCAGATCGCCCGCGAAGGTATCGGGCGCAAGTTCCAGAAACCCACCGTGTTCGAGGCGCAGACAGTCCGCGAAAACCTCGCCATGGCGCTTCGCAATCCGCGCGGGCCCTTTGCGGTGCTGTTTTACAAGAAAACCAAACAGGGCGCGCGGCGGATCGAAGACATTGCTGAAGAGGTTGGTCTGACCGAGGAACTGACCCGCATCGCCGGCGAACTTAGCCATGGGCAAAAGCAATGGCTCGAAATCGGAATGCTGCTGGCGCAGGATCCGCGCCTTTTGCTGGTCGATGAACCTGCCGCAGGCATGACCGCACAGGAACGCGAACACACAACCGACCTCTTGAAACGGGCGGCCGAAACCCGGGCCGTGGTCGTGGTGGAACATGATATGGAATTCGTCCGCCGCCTTGATTGCAAGGTGACGGTCCTGCACGAAGGCTCGGTTCTGGCCGAAGGGTCGCTTGACCATGTCACCGCCAACCAGACCGTCATCGATGTCTATCTGGGGCGCTAAATGCTGAATGTTGCAAACCTGACCCTGCATTACGGGCAAAGCCAGATCCTGCATGACATCGACCTGACCGCCAATGTGGGCGAGGTGACGGCAGTCATGGGCACCAACGGGGTCGGCAAAACCAGCCTTCTCAAGGCGATATCGGGGCGGCATCCTTACTCCGGCGGAACCTTGTCGGTTGACGGGCAGGTGCTGCACCACCCATCCGCCTTCGCCGCCGCCCGTGCCGGTGTGGCCTACGTCCCGCAAGGCCGCGAGATTTTCCCGCTGATGAGTGTGCAGGAAAACCTCGAAACCGCCTTTGCCTGCCTGCCCAAGGATCAGCGCAGCATCCCGCCCGAGATTTTCCAGCTGTTCCCGGTTCTGCTGGATATGAAGGCGCGTCGCGGCGGCGATCTGTCCGGCGGGCAGCAACAGCAACTGGCCATCGCCCGCGCGCTGATCACGCGGCCCAAGGTGCTGCTGCTGGACGAACCGACCGAAGGCATCCAGCCCAACATCATCCAGCAGATCGGGCGGACCATCAGCCTGCTGCGCGAACAAGGCAATATGGTGATCGTCCTGGTCGAACAGAATTTCGATTTTGCCTACGGGCTGGGCGACCGGTTTGTGGTGATGACACGAGGGGCGGTCAAACGCCGGGCCGACAAGGCCGATGTCAGCGCAGAGGCAATGCTGGCCGAACTGGCCTTGTAGTGATGCGCCGCCCTGATGTCGGGCGGCGCGAGGCTTCAGACGTAATCAAAACCGTCGCTTGTCATGACCGGATCAGGCACAACCGGGTCCTGCCCGCCGGGCAGTGATGCCCACAGATTGTCCAGCAGATGCGCATCGACCAGTTCGAGGTCTTCAAAGAAATTGCCGTCATCCACAGCATTTTCAACCTCGGCCACATGGTACGTCGTACCGGCCCCGATATGGCCCCAATAGGTCACCAGATCGTTGAAATCGGTGCCCGGATCATCGCCGGTGATTTCAGTGATGTTGGCATCACCCACACCGTCCCAGATTTCCTGATCGTAATAGGTGCCGTCAAAACCACCGATCCCGACCGACTGAATGGCATAGACATGATCGAACATGTCCGGATCATCGCGGTATTGCAGCACGGCCTCTGCCCCGCCAAGCGAATGGCCAGACAGGTTCACCGTTGCACCGTCTTCGATATCATCGGCAAAGAATTGGCCGATCATCTGGGTGATTGCAATTTCGCTCGCACCCGTATCTTCGGTCAGGACAAGGTTCAGGTCGGACAGGATGTCGCCAAAGGAACTGGTCCCGCCGATGCCGACAAAGTAATCACCGGTCACGATGTTCTGGGTCAGAGTCACATTCGCCTCGAACCCGCCAAGGAGGCTCGAACTGGCATCCTCAAGAATGCGAATAATCTCGAACCGTTCGCTGGCCCAATTGACGATCCCGTCAAGCCAACCAGCCTCGGCATAGACCGCCTCTGTGCTGATGACATAGCCATCGGCATTGATCGCCCCGGCGGCAAACAGATCGGAATAATCGGCATAGCCGATCTGGGCGACAACAACGGCGTCGCGGATTTCGGTGGTCTCGTCCGTGGTCCAGGCGGCACTGTCGATTGTCGTGCTTTGAACCTGTTCGGCCTCTGGCACCACGGGTTCAAACCGCGACAGATCGGGGTTGTTCGGCTGATAGCCGTTTTCAAAAATATGGTCAGCCGTATTGATCGCGACCTCGAACGCCTCCTCGCTGACATTGTCGATCAACCCGCCAACCGCCTCTGTCACTGCGTCCACGATCCCTGCAGCTGTTGTTGTCACGGCCTCCCAAACCGATGACGCAGCAGCGGTCACCGCCTCCACCACCGGCTCAACCACAGTTTGTATGAATACTTCGGTCGCCTGCTCCACCGCTTGCACCACGGGGTCCACAACCTTTTTGATCCAGCTAAACCATCCCAACGTCTTATCCTCCCTATTGATTGACGTAAGGGTCAGCTTAGCGGCGGTTTTTGGTCGGTTTAACTTGACGTTAGGTCAATTTGACGCAGCGTCATTTCAGGTAAGCCTGTCTGGAAACCCCTCAGCACGCAGGTCGGTTTCCAGCAAATCCTCAAGCAATTTCACAATCATCGGCGACTGGGCCGCACCACCATAGGCTGCACGCGCAGCACGATATGTTTGCTGCGTCGCGGCGGCAAGGTCCAGCGGCACCTCGTATTCTTCGCCGAACCCCATGGCGAACCCAAGGTCCTTCAGCGCCAGATCAATATTGAATGCCACGTCATAAGACCCGTTCAGCACCAGCGCCCCTTCGGTTTCATGCACAAATGAATTGCCAGACGACGCCTTGATCGCATGCCAGGCCTGCCCAAGGTCCAGCCCGCCGCGTTTGGCCAGCATCAGCGCCTCGCCGCAGGCTTTCAGATGGATAAAGGCGAGCATGTTGGTGATCACCTTGATGATCGATGCAGACCCCAGCGGGCCCATGTGAAACACCTGATCACCCATCGCCTGTAGTGCCGGCAAATGCAGATCGAACATGTCCTTGTCACCGCCCGCCAGCATGGTGATCTTGCCTTGCGCCGCCAGATGCACGCCGCCGGTCACAGGCAGTTCCATCATGCGCACATCATGTTTGGCCGCCTTTTCCGACAGGCGCAGCACATCATCGCGGCTGACCGTCGACATCTCGATCCAATGCGTGCCGGGCTTCGCCGCGGGCAGCACCGCATCAAGCACTTGTTCAGACACGGCGGGCGATGGCAGGCACGTGATGATGTGATCAGCGCTCGCTGCAACCTTTGCCGCGCTGTCCGCCCAGGTGGCGCCCAAATCGCAGCACATATCGCCCGCGCCGCGATCAAGATCGGTGACGGTGACCTCCATCCCTGCCCGCAACAGGCAGGCCGCGCAATTGGCCCCCAGATTGCCAAGACCGATATAGCCGTAATGCATGACGCGCCCCTAGTGAAAGTAGATGTTGTAATCGGCCCGGATCGCCGCATCGAGCGTCGGGTCGATCTGGATCTGCGCCTTGGCCAGAATGTCATTCTTGCGCTCAATCGCCTTGTCCAACAGCATGGGCCGGTCCGCCTCGCCCCATTCCTTGGGGCTCATTCGGTTGCCAAGGCTGGGATAGATATATTCGGTCTGCATCAGTTGTAGCGTTTGGTCCGACCCCAGATAATGCCCCGGCCCGTCCAGACAAACCGCCTTCATCGCTTCGATTGAGGTGCTGTCTTCGGTCACATCAATGCCGCGCACACAGCGCAAAACCTGCCCCAGAATATCATCACCCAGCACCAGCGATTCCAGACAGAACCCCAGAAGCGAGGCATGCATGCCCACGGATTCGTACACCATGTTCAGCCCTGACAACCCAGCCAGAACATTGGTGATCCCTTGCTCCCAACCTGCCTGCATATCGGGCAGCTTGCTATCGGAAATCCCCGCTGCAGCACCCCCCGGCAGGTTGTAAAACCGGTGCATCTGGGCACAGCCCGCTGTCAGCAGCGCCTGTTCCGCCGAACCGCCCGACATCGCACCGGTCCGCAAATCCGACACGAAGGGCCATGTGCCAAATACCGCCGGGTGGCCGGGGGCCAGTGCGTTGACGTAGACCACACCGGCGAGGCATTCGGCCACCGCCTGTACGATGGCCAGCGCGATGGGGGCCGGGGCTGTGGCGCCCGCCTGCCCGGCCGACAACAGCAGAACCGGCATGCCGCCCCTGATGCAGTGCTCCATCGCGATGCAGCTTTCCTCGGCGAATTTCATCGGCGGGACCACAAAACAGTTGGAGTTCGACATGAACGGCCGCGCCCGCCATGTCGCCTCGTCCCCCGCGATCCGATGGATCAGCTCGAGGCCGGGGGCCACGTGATCAGGCTCGCTGAAGGACGTACCGATATGCTTGGTCGTGCCCGCGCAACAGGCGTAGATGGTGTTCAGGTCCATCTCCAGATTGTCGGTGATGTCCCGCGCCACCATGGCCCGCTGAAAGAAATGCACATTATCAAGGGCATGGGTGATCCGGGCGGCATCATGCAGATCCTGTGCCGTGCTGTCGCGATAGGTATTAGTTTCAAGATCGACAACATGGACCGCGGCACCGGCCGTGCCGAAATGGACGTTTGATCCGGTCAGATGCAGGTCATGCTTGGGGTCGCGCCCGTGCAGCGTGATGTTGCGCGCGGCCTTGGCCAGCATATCCTCGACCAGGGCGCGGGGAAATCGCAGCCTGCCATCATCGCCCAGGATCGCACCGGCGCGTGTCATGATGTCGATCCCCGATGGCGGGGCCTGCGACAGACCGATCTGTTCCAGCGCATCAAGCGCGGCGGCGTGGATACGCGCGACATCCGCATCTGTCAGCGGCCTGTACTGGCCACCGGGCAAGCCAGCCCTGACCGGGCGCAAGTCTTCAGCCAGCGGTGCATTGCGCAGCGCGACGCGGGCCGCACGGCCCCCGCTCCGCCCTTTTCTGTCAATCCGAGCCAATGGATCCTCCCTCGATATGCGAAGTATCCGCAGATGATGGCTTTCAATCAATTCGCATAGCAGTACAATATTGATCGGAAATTCCGATCAGGAGCGAGTAGGCGATGCATCTTGAATTGATCGAAACCTTCCTCGACCTGTGCAGCACGCATAGTTTCAACCAGACGGCCGACCGGATGGGTGTCACCCAGTCCACCGTGTCCGGTCGGATCAAGTCGCTGGAACGCCATGTGGGTCGCCCATTATTCAATCGGTCGCGGTCGGGCACTGCGCTGACAACAGCTGGCCTGCGGTTTGAACCGCATGCCCGCGCACTGCGCCATGCCTGGGTCACGGCATTGAACGCGACGCGTGACACCGGGATGGCCGGGGTGACCATGCGCATCGGTCTGCAGCATGATCTTGTCGCCATCGCGATGGATGCGCTGATCGGCGGGTTCCGCAGAGTTCTGCCCGACACCGTCTTTTATTTCGAGGCTGACTATTCGCACCAGATGTGCGTCGATCTGGTGTCAGGCGCGCAGGATGTGGGGGTGCTTTATTCACCGCAAACCCATCCCGACCTGCATTTTGAAGCCTTGGGCGAGGTCGCATATGTCATGGTGTCGACTGAAACGGACAATCTGGCCGACGTGCGCCCGGAGAGCTACATCCTGGCCAATTATGCCGCCGCCTTTGCCCATACCCATGCAGCCATCCTGCCGGCGTTGACGCATGTATCGCTGTCGATCGGGCAGAATGCCGCCATGGTCGATCTGCTGAAATCACTATCGGGGACGGCATATGTCTTGCGCCATTCGGCGGATGAGCTGTGTGGGACGGGGCACTGTCGACGCGTCCGCAACGCCCCGACGATCACGCAGCCGGTTTTTGCGGGGGTCAATATGCGCAACAGGCATCGGACATCCTATCGGCAGTTGCTGCGCATTCTGCTGGCCCATTATGCAGACGGGCAATCCGGCCTGACTGCTGCGACCCGATCCAGCGCCCAGAAAGGCGGTTGAGCCGGGAATGCCTCTCATCTGGCCGACCGGGTATGGCTGTTCCGCACGGCCGGGGTGTGGCTGATCTTGGTGGCCGGCAGTTGCGGTCAGAAATCCTCCCAGGCGTCCGGATCACCGACGGCCTTGGCCCGCGGCGCATGATCGTGTCTGACAAACTCCGGTGTTGCGGGCGGGTCCATCTTCACGACATTTGTGAGTACTTTGGAACCGGCCTTTTCCGCCACACCAGGTGACAAGCGGAATACCTTGACCAGGCGATCCAGCTCTTTCGATTCATTGACCAGTTGCTGACCTTGCTGATGCGAAGATTCCACCATACCGGCATTCTGCTGGGTCACCTGATCCAGCTGGTTCACACCAATATTGATTTCCGAAATGCCAGAGGCCTGTTCGCCCGCATTCGATGCAATCTCGGCGATCAGATCTGAAATATGATCAACTTTTTCGATAAATGTGCCCAGCGCTGTACCCGCATTGTTCACCAGTTTGGTGCCCTCTTCGACATGCATGGAACTGGTCGAGATCAGTTCAGACACCTGCTTGGCAGCCTCTGACGATCGTTGCGCCAGCGCACGGACTTCGGAGGCGACGACCGCAAAGCCCCTGCCGGCATCGCCTGCCCGCGCCGCCTCGACCCCGGCATTCAGGGCCAACAGATTGGTCTGGAACGATATGTCGGAAATTACCTGCGTGATTTGGGAAATCTGTTCCGACGACTGTTCGATCTTGCCCATGGCGTTCACCGCCTGGCTCACGACGGCACCGCTGTCCTTTGCCTCTGACCGGGTGGTTTGCACGGTTGACGCCACCTGTTGGACACGGTCGGCCGAGGATTTGACGCTCGCGGTCAACTCGTCAAGCGCCGCGGCCGTTTCTTCCAATGTCGCCGCTTGATTTTCGGTGCGGCGTGACAGGTCTTGAGACGACGCATTGATACTGACGGCATTGCCTTCGATACGGTGCGAGGCTGCGATCACACCGGCCATCGCCTCTTCCAGTTGCGTCAGGGCACTGTTGAAGTTCTGGCGCAGTTCCTCGTATTCAATGCCCAATTTTTCATTGACCCGGGCATCCAGCCGACCGGCCGCCATGAGCTGCAGCCCTTTGGACAACGCGGCCACTGCCTGTTTCTCGGCCTCTGCCTTTTTCTCGCGCTCTGCCGTGATCCGGGTGCGCTCGATATGCGCCTCGCGAAACACCTCCAGCGCGCGAGCCATGTCGCCCAGTTCATGCTGATCCTGTGTTCCCTCGATCGCAACGTCGGTGTTTCCCTGCGCCAAGGCTTGGGTGGTTTGGGCAAGGCCGCGGATGGGTCGGGTAATCCAACGTCCGATCATGAACGCCGCAAAGATCGCGGTCAGAACGGCAAACCCGCCAACAAATGGCGTGATACCCAAAACGCGCTCAACCACGGCCTGCCCTTCTGGCCCAAGCGTATCCTGTTCTCCGACAATTATTTCAGCCAACACCTCCAGCCGGTTCTGCATCTCTGGCCCGATCCGATCAAGCGAAGAGGATTGCAGCCGTGCCGCCTCAGCCAGGTTTGTGTGCAGTGTCTCGGCGATGCTTTGCAGATCAGTCACGGCGCTACGCACCTCTGCGATGGCCTGTTGAGCGGTCCGTTCCCATGCAATCACCCCACCTTCCGCCAGATGCGCTTCGGCACTGGCCAAAGACGCATCAGCCGCAACAAAATGTGCAATCATATGGTCCTGCGCGTCCGGCCCTTCAGCCCCCCGCAGCTGTCGCTCTTCCGCGATCCCAAGAAGTATTTGGGTCAACGCGTCGCTTTGATATCCCATGAGCGTCGCATCATCGTTGGGCACGGCCAAGGTGCCAAGATCAGCCAAGGCAGACCGGGCCGCTTCACCAACAGCTATCAGATCAGCAACATTGCGTCTGGAGTCAGACAGCCTGGTGGACATCGCCAAAAAATCTGCCCGGTAAGCCTCGGCCAGATCGGAAATCTCGCTGATCTCGCGGGCGGTTTCCGGGTCATTTGCGAACTCCGACGCGGATGCAGCATCGCGAATAATCTCTCCGATATTGCTTGTGACCTCATTCAGGGTATTGTCATTTGGATTTGCACGGTATTTGAGCGAGGCGACACGCGCCTCAAACAGATCCTCAACAAAGGCAGTGATGACAATGTTCTGCTTTGCCGTCAGCCGATACCGTTTGTAGCTGTCCCCCAGCGCGCTAACCGCCACAAAGGCCAGAACAGCGCCGAAGACAATAAGGGTGGTCGTGGCCGCAAAGCCAATATTGATCCGATTTGAGATAGACGGCGATTTCATCAAACGCTCCTGCAGTGCCATGTGCAGGACCGTCTAGCGCTCGGACGTTAAGAAGCGATTGACGATAACCCGGTACTTAATAGATGAACCGTTTTACTCTCTAATCGCTGGCGCTTCGCTGCTCCAGATCGCAGCCACTAACCTTGCACGCATCACCGGATGCGATCTGGCCTGGCGCGGCATTCACTTCCCCTTCCACACCGGATCGCGTTTTTCGGCAAAGGCGCGCGCGCCTTCCAGATTGTCCTCTGACCCGTAAAGCACATCGACCGTCCGCAATTGCCGCCCCGTGATCCGGTTCAGCGCGTCCTGAAACTTGCTGTCCTCGGCATCGCGCACGACTTCCTTGATCGCCGCATGGACCAGCGGCGGACCACTGGCCAACATCCGCGCCATGTCCCAGGCCTGGTCCATCAGAACGTCACCCGCGTGGATCTGGTTCACAAAACCCCAGCGATGCGCCTCTTCCGCGTCCAGCCAGCGGCCTGTCAGCAGCATTTCCATCGCGATATGATAGGGAATGCGCTTGGGCAGCTTGATGGATGCAGCATCGGCCACCGTCCCCGACCGGATTTCCGGTAACGCAAATGTCGCATGATCCGCCGCCAAAATGATATCGGTGGACAAGGCGAGTTCCAGCCCACCGCCACAGCAAATCCCGTTCACCGCCGCGATCACCGGCTTGTTCAGGTCGCGCAGTTCCTGCAGGCCGCCAAAGCCGCCAACGCCGTAATCACCATCCACCGCGTCGCCATCCGCGGCGGCCTTCAGATCCCAGCCGGGGCAAAAGAATTTCTCGCCCGCACCGGTCACGATGGCGACCCGCAGATCAGGATCGTCGCGAAAATCGGCAAAGACATCGCCCATGATCCGGCTGGTCGCCAGATCGATCGCATTGGCCTTGGGCCGGTCCAGAGTGACCTCGAGCACGCCACCTTCGCGGCGGGTCTTGATCGGATTGGTCATGATATCCCTTTCACAAGCAGGGCGTCGGCAAC
Organism: uncultured Paracoccaceae bacterium; assembly: GCA_947488175.1. Classification (GTDB taxonomy): domain Bacteria; phylum Pseudomonadota; class Alphaproteobacteria; order Rhodobacterales; family Rhodobacteraceae; genus Yoonia. The sequence continues at coordinate 182,678 of CANKYO010000002.1, read as the reverse complement.
GACGGCCCGGTCCTTTGTACAGATCAGTGGATTGATCTCTATCTCGGTCACATCGCGATGTGCGCCCACGCAATCCTGCAATTGCAGGATCGCCCGCACAATGGCGTCCAGATCGGCCCCCGGTTGACCGCGATAGCCTTGCAGAACCGGCGCGATCCGCAACCGGCCCAGCGCGGCGCGCACGGCATCCGTATCAACCGGCAACAAAAGCGATTGGCGATCCTGCAGCAATTCGGTCAACGTACCGCCCGCTGCAAGGGTCAGCACGAAACCATGCGCGGGATCGGCAACCACCCCCACCAGCAACTCCGCGACCGCCCCGCCGATCATCTCTTCTATCAGGAAACTGTCCGCCTGCATTGCATCCGCCGCAGCCAGAACCGCCGCCACATCGGGCAGGCCCACGGCTACAGCACCCTGCTCGGTCTTATGGGCCACCCCTTCGCCTTTCAAAACCAGAGGAAAGCCGATCTCAGCGGTAGCCTCTGCCAACCCATCCTGCGACACGCCAAACACACGGCGCGGCACATCCATTCCGGCTGCGGCCAAGGCGACCTTGGCCTCGCCTTCCGTCAATGTCCGGGTCCGGTCCAGCACCGCAACGGGCCAGACAGGGGGCAAAGGTGACGCAACTGGCGATGCAGCAGCTCGGATCGCCATGAACCCCTGATCAACATCCGATAGCGGCACAATACCCTGCGCCATCAAACGGGTCGCAATCTCCTCCGGCATGTTTTCTGGCATCGTGGCCAGCACGGCAAACCGTCCTGTACCGGCCGCCGCATCCTCGACCGCCTCCACCGTCACGATCCAGTCGGCGGTATCACACCGGTCGGCATCCGGAAAATCCAGCACCACGATGGTCAGGTGCACATCCGGCCCGGCCATGGCCGCGAAAACCGCCGTCATCGCCGGTTTGTTGCGCCAGATATCGGTATGATAATCCAGCGGATTGGCCAGATGGACCAGAGCGCTCAGATGTTGCGACAGCGTATTGCGCTGCGCCGCCTTCAAGGGCGGAAACACCAGCCCGTGACGGGCCGCGGCGTCGGCCATGACGCTCGCCTCACCCCCCGAACAACTGAGGGACGCAATGCGCATACCGGGCAACCTGCCAAAGCAGTGGAAGATCTTGAGCGTTTCCAGAAACACCGTCAGCGACGACACACTCGCAATCCCCAGCCGGGCCAGCAAAGCCTCTGCCCCGGCAGCACTGCCCGCCAGCGATGCTGTATGCGACACGGTCGCGCGCTGTGCGGCATCGGACTGTCCGACCTTCAGCGCGACAATCGGCTTGCCCAGTTCCCCAGCTAGCGCCACCAAGGCCTCAAACCCCGGCACATCGCCGAAACTCTCCACATAAAGGCCCAGCGCCGTGACCCGGTCGTCGCCTAACAAGGCCGCGCCAATCTGCGCCATCCCCTGCTGCGCCTGATTGCCCGCCGTCACGGCATAGGCAATCGGCAGCCCCCGGCGCTGCATGGTCAGGTTGATCGCGATATTCGACGATTGCGCAATGATCGCCACACCCCGGTCCACCGGCACCAGCCCATGCTGATCCGGCCAAAGTGCCACGCGGTCCAGCGCATTCAGCAGACCATAGCAATTCGGCCCAAGCACCGGCATATCGCCTGCCGCCGCCAGCAGCGCATCATGCAGACCAGCGCCATCCGCCGCCTCCTTGAACCCGCTGGCAAAGCAGACAGCACCCCCCGCCCCCATCGCGCGCAGCGCGGCCACAACCCCGATGGTCGCCTGCCGGTTCACACCCACATAAACTGCGTCCGGCACACCGGGCAGATCATCCAGCGTGGCAAAGGCACCTTCTGCCGTTGGATGCACATGCCAGACCGGCCCGGCAAACCCGATCTTGCGGGTCTGTTCCAGCACGGCACGGCACCAGGCACCCCCGCCGACCACGGCAATCGACGCAGGCCGCAGCAGACGCTCCATCAGGCCCCCAATGGGCGCAGCAATTCGCGGCTGATGATGTGGCGCTGAATTTCCGATGTGCCGTCCCAGATCCGTTCCACCCGCGCATCGCGCCAGAACCGTTCCACCGGAAAGTCATCCATCAGCCCCATGCCACCAAAGATCTGCAAGGTCGTATCGGTGACCTTCGCCAGCATCTCAGAGGCATAGACCTTGGCACTCGCAATCTCGCGATTGGCGGGCAATCCCTGATCCAGCCGCCAGGCCGCTGCCAGCGTCAGGAGATCCGCGGCATCAATCTCGGTCACCATATCGGCGATCTGGAAACTGACGCCTTGAAACTTGCCAATCGGCTGTCCGAACTGCTTGCGCTCCGCCGCATAGTCTAGCGCCAGATCAAAGCAACGCCGGGCACGACCCACACACATGGTCGCCACAGTGATCCGCGTGGCATAAAGCCACTCATTCATCACCGCAAACCCACCATCGACCGCGCCCAGAACCTGCGCATCAGGCAACCGGCAATCATCAAACTCCAGGATCATGTTCTTGTAACCGCGATGGCTGACCGACTTGTAGCCGTGGCGCACCGTGAAGCCCGGCGTGCCGCGATCCACCAGAAAGGTGGTGATCCGCTTCTTCGGGCCGCGCGGGGTGTCATCCTCACCCGTCGCCACGAAGACGATAAAGAAATCGGCGTGATCCGCGCCCGAGATGAAATGCTTGGTCCCGTTCAGCACCCAATCCCCGCCATCACGCCGGGCGCTGCATTTCATGCCCCGCACATCCGATCCGGCATCGGGTTCCGTCATCGCCAGCGCATCCATGCGTTCGCCGCGCACCGCAGGCAGCAGATACCGATCAACCTGATCCCCGGCACAGGCCATCAGGATGTTCTGCGGGCGGCCAAAGAAATGGGTCAGCGCCATGGACCCTCGGCCCAACTCACGCTCTACCAGCGCGAAATCGACATGAGACAGGCCCGCGCCCCCGACACTTTCTGGAAAATTGCAGGCATAGAAGCCAAGCTCTTGCGTCTTGGCCTTGATCGCCTCGGCGATGTCAGGGGGCACCTCACCCGTGCGCTCGACCAGATCCTCATGCGGATAAATCTCATTCTCGACAAAGGACCGCACGGTCGAGACGATCATCTCCTGCTCATCGCTCAGGCCAAAATCCATGCATATCCTCCCGTTTCGGGAATCCTAGGACCAGACCATCCGGTCTGACAAACGGAATTTGCGCAGTGGCGTCAAAACCTTAACAGCGCATTCACAATTCGACCGTGCGCGGCATTAAAGGGGGTAAAACCGGCAAAAGGGTCCGACGCTTTGCCGACGCAAATCCGACGCGATGCCGACAGCCCGTTTTGGCCCCATCGCCAATATTAACAGCTGATTCCCGCAAAACCGCAAAAACCGGCAAAGCGCCGGTGTTGCGCACCCCACCGAACGTTGCCTAGACATCAAGGAAAACCGTCTCCTCCGGTCCCTGCAGATGAATATCAAACCGGAACGCACCCGGCCCTGCCTCGCGCATCACCATCGTCTGCGCCCGCGTGCCATCCAGCCCCGGCAGATCAGGCACCTGCCCCGGCCAATAGGCCCTTGTATGCACCCCGATATTGATCCCCCGCGCAATGATCCAAAGCGTCAGAAACGCATCCTCCGCGCGGCGGGTTTCGAACCGGTATTCACCTGTTTCGGCATCCGCCGCAGAGCGGCCAAACGCCCCGATATCTGCCTGCCAAACCTCGATCACCGCATCGGTCACCAGCGCGCCATCCCCATCGTAAATGCACCCAGTCAAAACCACATCAGGGTCAGAAACCATAACAGACCCAATGTCTTGGCCATAAAACCCGGCAATCCCTGCCGCATTGGGCATCAGCCCGATATGCACATAAGGTCCTGCCGTCTGCGACGGTGTTTCGCGCGCCATCACAAGCCCTCCGGATTGTTTTCAAACGGGGTCTGCCGCCGCCCGCGCAGCACGATATCAAACCGATAGGCCAGACTGTCCATCGGCACCGCCGCATCCATATCCAGCGTTGCGGTCAGCGCGGCGACACCATCCGCATCCGGCACCGATTGCACGATGGGGCAAAGCGGGATCAACGGATCACCTTCGAAATACATCTGCGTGACCAGCCGCTGCGCAAAGGCCTGACCGAAAAGGGAAAAATGAATATGCGCGGGCCGCCAGCTGTTCGGCCCATTCGGCCAGGGATAGGCCCCCGGAATGATCGTGTGGAACCGATACGCCCCATCATCGCCCGTCATCACACGCCCACAGCCGCCAAAATACGGGTCGAGCGGCGCCAGATACCCCTCGCGCTTGTGGCGGTAACGGCCCCCGGCATTGGCCTGCCACACCTCAAGCAAGGCACCCGGCACCGGGCGCCCGAACTCATCCATCACGCGGCCATGCACCACGATCCGAGGGCCGATGGCCGCCCCACCTTCCGCCGCGAAATTATGAATAAGATCAGCATCCTGCGGTCCGATCAGATCAGGGCCAAAGACAGGCCCGCCTTCCTCTGCCGGGCCGGTCGGCATCTGCAATAACGGCTGTTGCGGGGCACGCAGCCGCGTCGATTTGTAAGGTTCATATAGCGCTGGCGGATGCCGCGCCCGATCCCGTGGCGGAAACTCATTCACCGCGCATCTCCGCGAACACCTCCTTGGCGATCTTCACCGCGTGGTTGGCCGCAGGCACGCCTGCATAGATGGCAACATGCTGAAACGCCTCCATAATATCCCGCTCGCTCGCGCCGGTATTGGCAGTGGCGCGGATATGCATCGGCATCTCGTGGAAGTTCTTGGTCGCCGCCAGCAGGGCCAGCGTGATCATCGACCGCTCGCGCAAGCTGATCGCGTCCGAGGCCCAGACAGTACCCCATGCCCCTTCGGTCACAAGTGTCTGAAACGGCTCATCCAAAGCGGTCTGGCGCGCCTGCGAGGCATCTACATGCGCATCACCCAGGACCTGCCTGCGCCGCGCCTCACCCTGTTCATATCGGTCCATGACATTCCCCTAATATGGCAATCCAACGTAATTCTGCGCCATTGCCGCCTGCGCGGCGGCGTTGCTGCGCAGGAATTCCAATTCGGCCCGCTGTATCCGCAGGTCAAACTCCGACTGATCGGGATAGCGATGCATCAGCGAACTGAACCACCAGCTAAACCGCTCCACCTTCCAGACCCGCGCAAGCGCCTGTTCGGAATAGGCGTCGATCCCGTCGGTAACCCCATCTTCATAGTATTGGCGCAAACCTTGGTACAGGTAATGCACGTCTGATGCCGCTGTGTTCAGCCCCTTGGCCCCTGTGGGCGGCACGATATGGGCGGCGTCACCGCACAAAAACAAGCGCCCCCAGCGCATCGGTTCGGTCACGAATGATCGCAGCGGGGCGATGGATTTTTCAATCGACGGGCCGGTGACAAGGGCCTGCGCCTGATCGGGCGGCAAACGGCGTTTCAACTCGGCCCAGAACGCATCATCCGTCCAGTCGGCCACGCTATCGGCCAGCGAACACTGGATGTAATAGCGGCTGAGTTGCGGGTTGCGCATGGAACACAGTGCAAAACCGCGGTCGGAATTGGCATAAATTAACTCTTCGTTAACCGGTGGCGTTTCTGAAAGCACGCCCAGCCAGCCGAACGGATACACCTTCTCATACTCGCGCCGCACCGACAGCGGGATCGTGTTGCGGCTGACCCCATGAAACCCGTCGCAGCCAGCGACAAAATCACAGTCGATCCGCTGCGGCGCGCCATCGACAGTATAGGTCACATAAGGCGCATCAGTATCCGCATCGCAGATCCGGACCTGATCGACATTGAACACCGTCTTGGCGGTGCGGGCATCGTAAAGATCGCGGGTCACTTCGGTCTGGCCGTATACCATTACCGGGCGGCCCGTATGTTCGGTGAAATCCACCCGAAACATCTGATCTCCATAGGAAATCAGCGTACCATCATGGCGGATACCTTCGCGCTGCATCCGGTCGCCGCAGCCCGCCTCCTCCATCAGATCAACCAGCCCCTGTTCCAGCACACCGGCCCTGATCCGGGACAATACATAGTCGCGGGTCTTGCGTTCCAGCACGACCGTATCGATCCCGCGCCGATGCAGCAGCTGACCCAAAAGCAGCCCCGAAGGGCCACCGCCGATAATAGCAACCTGTGTCTTCACGATATCCTCCCGCGGCCAGTCTGGCGGCAGGACAAGGCAAAGTAAATCACCCCGCAGGGCGGTTGTTGCCGCCAATGGCCGTGGTCAGCCGCGCCGCAGCCGCCATCACCGGTTCGGCCAGTTCGGCAATGCGATCTTCGGTAATGCGGCTGGTCGGACCAGAGACGGAAATGCCCGCCACAGCCTCCCCAAACACATTATAGACAGGGGCAGCAATGCAGCGCATGCCAAGGTTCCTTTCCTCCCCGTCAATCGCATAACCCCGCGCCTTGGCCGCATGCAGATCGGCGATCATCGCCTCGGGGTCGGTCAGCGTATGCGGCGTGAATTGTTCCAGCTTGCCCGCCGCCAGCACTTGCCGCTGGCGCGCGTCATCCATGCGAGACAGCAGCGCCTTGCCAATGCCAGAGGCATGCATGGCCGACGCGGTGCCGGGCGGAAAGAACGCGCGGATCGTGGCATGCGTCTCAACCTGCCCGAGGAACAGAACTTTGCCGTCACGCTCGATCCCCAGATTGGCGGTCTCTCCCGTCGCCTCCATCAACTCCCGCATGATGGGCCGCGCCCGTTCGACCAGCGACGTGCGGCGCAGAAACTGCGAGCCCGTCAAGAAGGCCGCGGCGCCGATGTTCCAGACCTGTGACTGTTCGTCAAAATCAGCAAAGCCGCGGCCCTGAAATGTCGTCAGCACGCGATAAACCGTTGCGGGTGACTGATCCAATGCGCCCGCTATTTCCGACAGGGTGCCGCCGCCCATATTGCCCAGCTCCACCAGCACCTCCAGCGCGCGATCCAGCGATTTAATCGTGTTCTGCTGGCCCTTGTCATCCCAGGCCTTGGGGCGGCCACGGGCGCGTTTGGTGTCCTCTTCCACGATTCTCTTCCCCCACATGAAAAACAATTTCACAATATGAAAAATACAACCATCTGACAATAAACAGTTTTTCACACCATCCAGTTTCTGAAAAATAATTTCAAAAAAATTGAGTGACGCAGGGGCATCTGGCAAAACACCATTAACCTAATGGAGGATAGGCCAATGAGTTTTCAGAACCCCGTCTTTATTCCCGGCCCGACCAACATGCCCGAGGCGATCCGCAAGGCGTGTGACATGCCCACGATTGACCATCGGTCGCCCTTGTTTGGCCAGATCCTGCACCCGGTGCGGGCCAATGTGCAGCAAGTCCTGAAATCTGACAGTGCCGAGATTTTCATCTTTCCATCCACCGGCACCGGCGGCTGGGAAACCGCGCTGACCAACACGCTGTCGCCCGGCGATACCGTGCTGGCCTGCCGCAACGGGATGTTCAGCCACAAATGGATCGACATGTGCCAGCGTCACGGGCTGGACATGCAGGTGATCGAAACACCTTGGGGTCATGGCATTCCGGCCGGCGAAATGGCCGAGGCGCTGATGGCCGACACCGGCCACACGATCAAGGCGGTGCTGGCGACCCATAACGAAACCGCGACCGGTGTAAAATCCGACATCCGCGCCATCCGCAACGCGATGGATGCCGCAGGGCATCCAGCAATGCTGTTCGTTGATGGCGTGAGTTCCATCGGGTCAATGGATTTCCGCTTTGACGAATGGGGCGTGGATATCGCCGTGACCGGATCGCAAAAGGGGTTCATGTTGCCCGCGGGCCTTGCCATTGTCGGGTTCAGCCAGCGCGCGCTGGATGCAACCAAGACCGCAAAACTGCCACGCACCTTCTTTGATATCAACGACATGACCGCTGGTTATGCCGCCAACGCTTATCCCTACACACCCGCTGTCGGCCTGATGAACGGGCTGCTGCTGTCCACCGAAACACTGCTGAAAGAGGGGCTCGACAATGTCTTTGCCCGCCACCATCGCATCGCGTCCGGCGTGCGGGCCGCTGTTGACGCGTGGGGTCTGAAACTCTGTGCGGCCAGTCCGGATGTGGAATCCGACTCTGTCAGCGCTATCTTGACGCCTGAAGGGTTCAACGCCTCGGACATCGTGACACTGGCCGCCGAAAAATACGGCGTCGCCTTTGGCACTGGCCTGGGCGAGGTCGCAGGCAAGGTGTTCCGCATCGGGCATCTGGGCAGCATGACCGATGTCATGGCCCTGTCCGGTATCGCAACGGCGGAAATGTGCATGGTTGATCTGGGGCTGGATATCAAACTCGGCTCCGGCGTCGCGGCAGCTCAGGATTACTATCGCGGGCACACGGCCCAAAAACTCAAGGATGCGGCGTGATGAAAGATATCACAGACATGTATATTCCAACCTATGAAGACGTGATCGCCGCGCATGAACGGATCAAGCCGTATATCCACCGGACCCCTGTCCTGACCTCAAGCTATCTGAATGATCTGACCGGGGCCGAGCTGTTCTTTAAATGCGAGAACTTTCAAAAGGCGGGTGCGTTCAAAGTACGTGGGGCGTCCAACGCGGTATTTGGTTTGAGCGATGAAGACGCCAAGAAAGGTGTCTGCACCCATTCATCCGGCAACCACGCGCTGTCGCTGTCCTACGCGGCGGGCCGCCGTGGCATCCCCTGCAACGTGGTCATGCCACGCACAGCGCCACAGGCAAAAAAGGATGCGGTGAAAGGCTATGGCGGGATCATCACGGAATGTGAGCCATCCACCACATCGCGTGAGGAGGTGTTCGCCCAGGTTCAGGCCAAGACCGGTGGTGATTTTGTGCATCCCTACAATGACCCCCGTGTGATTGCGGGCCAGGGCACCTGTAGCCGCGAATTCATGGAACAGACCGATGGAGTGGATATCATGGTCGCCCCTATCGGTGGCGGCGGCATGATTTCAGGCACCTGCCTGACCTTGTCGAACATCGCGCCAGAGGTGCAGATCATCGCGTCAGAACCTGAACAGGCCGACGACGCCTACCGCAGCTTCAAGGCAGGTCACATCATCGCCGATGATGCCCCGGTCACCATCGCGGATGGCTTGAAGGTCCCGCTGAAAGAGCTGACCTGGCATTTCGTCAGCAACCATGTGACCGATATCTTCACGGCCTCAGAGCAGGAAATCATCGACGCGATGAAGCTGACCTGGCAGCGCATGAAGATCGTGATGGAACCCAGCTGCGCCGTGCCACTCGCCACCATCATCAAGAACCGCGACTTTTTTGCAGGCAAACGTGTCGGTGTGGTGATCACCGGCGGCAATGTCGATCTGGATAAACTGCCCTGGATGCAGGGCTGAGGAGGAAGAAAATGAACGATATGAGCAACCTGAAAAACCTTGAAGTCGGCTATGACGTGCCGGCCATCCCCGGCATGGACGAGGCTGATATCCAGACCCCCTGCCTTGTGCTGGATCTGGACGCGCTGGAACGCAACATCAAGAAGATGGGCGACTACGCCAAATCACACGGCATGCGCCACCGGGTCCACGGCAAGATGCACAAATCCGTCGACGTGGCGCTGCTGCAGGAAAAGCTGGGCGGGTCTGTCGGTGTCTGCTGCCAGAAGGTGAGCGAGGCAGAGGTATTCGCCCGTGGCGGCATCAAGGATGTGCTGGTGTCAAATCAGGTCCGCGATCCGCAAAAGATCGACCGTCTGGCCCGGATGCCCAAGCTGGGCGCGCGGACCATTTGCTGTGTCGATGATATCGACAATGTGGCCGACCTCTCTGCCGCCGCGCAGAAGTATGGCACGACCATCGAGTGTCTGGTGGAAATCGACGTGGGCGCGGGCCGCTGCGGCGTGCAGTATGGTCAGCCGGTGGTTGATCTGGCCAAGGCAATCGACGCTGCCCCCGGTCTGAAATACGCGGGCATTCAGGCCTATCAGGGCGCGATGCAGCACCTTGATAGCTATGAAGAGCGCAAGGCCAAAACAACAATCGCCATCGATCAGGTCCGCGAAACGCTCGACATGCTCAAGGCCGAAGGTATCGAAAGCGATATCGTCGGCGGTGGCGGCACCGGGTCCTACTATTTCGAAAGCAATTCGGGCGTGTTCAACGAACTGCAGTGCGGGTCTTACGCCTTCATGGATGCCGATTACGGCCGTATCCTCGACAAGGATGGCAACCGGATTGATGAAAACGAATGGGAAAACGCGCTGTTCATCCTGACCTCCGTCATGAGCCACGCCAAGGCGGACAAGGCCATCGTGGATGCAGGGCTGAAGGCGCAGTCGGTCGATAGCGGCCTGCCCACGATCTACGGGCGTGATGATGTGGAATACGTCAAATGCTCCGACGAACATGGTGTCGTGGCCGACCCCGACGGCGTGCTCAAGGTCAATGACAAGCTCAAGCTGGTGCCGGGCCACTGCGACCCGACCTGCAACGTGCATGACTGGTATGTGGGTGTGCGGAACGGGAAGGTCGAAACGCTCTGGCCGGTGTCCGCACGCGGCAAGGCGTATTAAACGACGCCCGCCCCGGGCTTGACCCGGGGCCTCCACGTCACACCACGAAGTCCCGGGTCAAGCCCGGGACGCGTTGCACTCAATACCGGAAGACCCACCATGATCATCGTCCCCGAAGCCGCGATTGCGGATATCCTCACACGCGCCGACGCCTTCACCGCCGTTGAACAGGTTTTTGCAGCCATGGCTGCAGGCGATGCCTACAACTTCCCCGTGGTCCGAGAGGCGATTGGCCACGAAGACGCGCTTTACGGCTTCAAGGGCGGGTTTGATGGCAAGGGCATGTCGCTGGGCCTTAAGGCGGGCGGGTACTGGCCGCACAACCTCGAACGGCGCGGGCTGATCAACCACCAATCCACCGTGTTCCTGTTCGATCCGGACACCGGCAAGGTTGCTGCCATGGTCGGGGGCAATCTGCTGACGGCATTGCGCACCGCGGCGGCGTCCTCCGTGTCGATCAAACATCTCGCCCGCAAGGACGCCAAGGTCATGGGCATGATCGGCGCAGGTCATCAGGCAAAGTTCCAACTGCGCGCCGCCTTGGAAACCCATAATTTCGAAAAGGTCATCGGCTGGAACTACCACCCTGAAATGCTGCCCGGTCTGGCCGAAGTGGCAAAGGAAGCAGGCGTACCATTCGAAGAGGTCAGCCTTGACGGTATGGTCGAGGCTGATGTGGTCATCTCGATCACCTCCGTCTTTTCACCCATCTTCGGCGCGGCCCATATCAGCCCCGGCACTCATGTGGCCTGCATGGGGACTGACACTATCGGCAAACAGGAATGCGAAACCGATCTGGTCGTCAAGGCCACCGTATTCACCGATGAGATCGCACAATCCGTGACTTTGGGCGAGACGCAACATGCGATAAAGGCCGGGTTGAAAACCAAGGACGACATCACTGAAATTGGTGCCGTCATCAACGGCACGCATCCCGGGCGCAACAGCGATGACGAGATCACCCTGTTCGACGGGACCGGTGTGGGTTTGCAGGACCTCGCTGTTGCCGCCTCAGTCGTTGATCGGGCCGTTGAAAAGGGCGTCGCAATCGAGGTTGATTTTTAGGGCGCGAACTCTGCGAAACGCAAAAGCCCCCGCAAATGCGGGGGCTTTCTTTGTTCGGGTCACCGCGATTAGTCGCCGTTCAGCGATCCTTGCCCGTTGCCAGACAGGCCACCGGCAACCTCATCCGTTGCTTCGCCAGACAGCTCCTCCGGTAAGAGCAGGTTCAGCACAATCGCGATGAATGCTGCGGGCAGCAGGCCAGACGTCATCAGGATGCGCGCTGTATCCGGCAGGCCAGCAACGGCACCGGGTTCCAGTTGCAGCCCAAGACCGATGGACAGGGCAATCGCAAAGATCACCATGTTGCGGCGGTTCCAGTTCACGTCTGACAGCATCGAGATACCGGCAGCAACCACCATACCGAACATGACGATCACACCGCCACCCAGCACCTCAATCGGGACGGTGCGGATCACGCCGCCGACCTTGGGCACCAGCCCACAGATGATCAGAAAGATTGCACCGCAGGTCACGACATGCCTGCTCATCACGCCGGTCATGGCGATCAGGCCGACATTCTGGCTGAACGATGTGTTCGGAAAGCCGCCAAAGATACCCGCAATTGCGGTACCCAAACCATCAGCATAGGTGGCCCCTTCGATCTCTTTATCCGTTGCCTCGCGCCCGGCACCACCTTTGGTAATCCCGGACACATCGCCCACCGTTTCAATGGCAGAGATAAAGGCCATCAAGCAGAAGCCGATAATCGCAGCAGCGCTAAACTCGAACCCATATTTGAACGGCTGCGGCAATGCGAAGGCGGCAGACCGTTGCCACGAACCGGTCACGGCAGACCATTCCAGAATGCCCACGCCCAGCGCATAGCAATAGCCGACGATCAGACCGATCAGCACGGCTGACACGGAAAGCATGCCGGAAGTGAAAAACTTCATGCCTAACGTGACGATGATCACGACCAGCGCGGCAGACCAGTTCAAAAGCGAGCCATATTCGGGTGTCCCGATAGCAGGCACACCGCCAGCCGCGTATTGGATGCCGACTTTAACCAGCGCCAGACCAATCATCGTTACCACCAGCCCAGTGACCAGCGGCGGCAAGGCGAACCGGATCCGGCCAATGAACACGCCAAGGACAGCGTGAAATAGGCCCCCAATGATGACGCCACCGAAAAGTGCCGCCAGCCCGTCCACGCCTTTGCCCGCGACCAATGGGATCATGATCGGGATGAAAGCAAAGGATGTGCCCTGCACAATCGGCAGTTTGGCCCCAACCGGTCCGATTGAGATGGTTTGCAGCAGTGTCGCCACGCCTGCAAACAGCATCGACATCTGGATCAGATACAGAAGTTCTGGAAAATCGGGCGAGTTTGATCCGAACCCGAAACCCGCAGCCCCTGCCACGATGATGGCTGGCGTTACATTGGATACGAACATCGCCAGCACGTGCTGGATACCCAACGGTATGGCCCTGTGCAGGGCGGGTGTATAATTGGGATCGCGCAGTTGGTCCGGCGTCCCGATGGATGAAGTTGTCATTGGTCGTCCCCTATTGTTGCCGATTTTACGCGCCGGTCACTCGTCGAAAATCACGCGGCAAGGCGTGGTGAAATGATGCTCCTCCAGATTGTCGCCTTCGCCGATCCGGTCGATCACGGCAAAAAGGCCGGGGCCGGTTAACGGGGTGAGTACCCCATGCCAGACCCCACGGTGGAAATTGATGCCCTCTCCCGGGGCGGTGATGAAGGCTTTTGGCTGAAGATCGGCGTCGGCGACGATGACCAGAAACGGATCCATGCTCATCGGGATGAAGGCCTGTGACCCAAGTGGATGTCGTTCGACCAGATCCAGCTTGTAGGGCAATTGCCGCAGTTCCGATCGGAACAGGCTGATGCCCACACGGCCATCACAATCGACCTGCGCCCGGTCGTGAAATCGGCCGCACAGCCCCGCATTGATAATCTTGTCCGGATCCCCGTCGCAGTTCAGCACATCCCCAAATGGCGCGAATGCTTGGGCTGTCAGGGGTGTTATTCTGATGTCATGGGTCATCGGGGCAGCATGTCTTTCAGCCGGTGCAGGGCGATGCGTTCGACCTGATGGCAGGCTTCGGCAAATTCGGTCGCCCGATCATTTTCCAGTCGCGCCGCGAATGCAGCCTTGATCGACGCCTTGTCGTGGTCACGCACGGCAATGATGAAAGGAAAGCCGAATTTATCTGTATATGCTGCGTTTTGCGCCGCAAATTCGGCGCGTTCATTGTCCGTCAACGCATCCAGACCGGCACTGGCCTGCTCTGCCGTGCTTTCCGCCGTCAGCCGCTTGGCCGCGGCAAGTTTGCCTGCAAGATCAGGGTGGGCCGTTAGGACGCTCAGCCGCTCTTCCTCCGACGCAGCCCGGAATGCCCGGCACATCGCATTATGCAGCCCGGTCGCGGTGTCATGAACAGTGCCAAGCTCCAGATCGAAGGCCCGCTCCTCCACCCAAGGTGAATGTTCGAAGACATGATCGAATTTCTGCATGAATGTCGCCTTGTCCATCTGCGACGGGCGCGCCCAGCGCTGATGCGGATGGGTTTTGGCCCAATGGTCGGCGATCTGTTCGCGGGTGGCGAACCAGACCCCTTCATGGCTTTGGGCATATTCGATGAATTCCCGCAACGCCTCTGCCCGTCCGGGCCGCCCAATCAGGCGGCAATGCAATCCGATGGACATCATCCGCCCGCCTTCGCGGTAGAGCGCATCAAAGCTGGCCTTCAGATATTCCAGAAACTGCGCCCCCGCGTTGAACCCCTGCGGCGTGGCAAAGCGCATGTCGTTGGCATCCAGCGTATAGGGTACGATCAACTGGTCGCGCCGCCCGAACTCCATCCAGTAAGGCAGATCATCAGCATAGCTGTCAGCGACGTAGGCAAACTGCCCGGTTTCGGCGGCCAGCCGAACCGTATTCATCGAACAACGGCCCGTGTACCAGCCGCGCGGCGGCGCACCCACGACCTCGGTATGCAGGCGGATCGCCTGTTCCATGTGGGCACGCTCCACATCCTCTGGCGCGTCCTTGTATTCGACCCATTTCAGTCCGTGGCTGGCAATTTCCCAGCCCGCATCCTTCATCGCCGCGACCTGTTCCGGCGCGCGGGCCAGTGCGGTTGCGACCCCGTAAACGGTCACTGGCAAGTCAGCCATCGTCCGGTGCAACCGCCAGAACCCGGCGCGCGCCCCGTATTCATAGATGGTTTCCATGTTCCAGTGGCGCTGACCGGGCCATGCAGCAGCGCCAACAATCTCGGACAGGAAGGCCTCTGATGCGGCATCCCCATGCAGCACGCTATTCTCGCCGCCTTCCTCGTAATTCAGGACAATCTGCACGGCAATCCGCGCCCCGCCGGGCCACTGCGGGTCAGGCGGGTGCGCCCCATAGCCGATCATATCACGTGGATATCTTTTCACGCGCTTACTCCCATTCATTGTCAGGTTAATCTGAAAAATCCCTGGCGTTTTTCAAATTCTTCACGAAACACTTTCGGCGGCTTTAATCGCGCTGGCAATGCGGCCCGTCATGAATTCCATGAACAGACGGGTTTTAGGGTCCTGATGCCGACGATGGGTATAAAGGCACGCCATCTGCACCGGTTCCGGCGGGGTCGCCTCGGCCACCGGGATCAATGCGCCAGATGCCAGATGCTCGGCCACTTCGAAACGCGGTTTCAGAGCGACCCCCTGCCCTGCCAACGCCCAATCGGTCAGCACATCGCCATCATCGCTTTCCAACCGCCCGGCGACGCGGAATTTCTGCGGGCCGTCCGCCGTCATCAGCCGCCACTGAAACTCCGACGCGCCCGGAAACCGCAGGTTCAGGCAATCATGACCGTCACCGACCAGCGCGGCCCCATCCACGGGATGCCCGCGCCGCGCGATATAGGCAGGCGAGGCGACCAGCACCCGCGCCACGTCCGCGATCTTGCGAATGCGCAGGTTGCTGTCGGCTGGTTTGCCCAGATGAAACGCCAGATCAAGGCCCTCTGCCGTCATGTCCACATTCCGATCTGTCATGCGCAGACGCACGTCGATCAGCGGGTATTCAGTGGTGAAATCAGGCACATGTGGCGCAATTAACCGCCGCCCGACGCCCAGGGGTGCGGCCACATGCAGCAACCCCTTCGGGTTTTCGGTCAGATCGGTCACCTGCGCCTCGGCATAATCCACCGCGTCCAGCACCGAACACGCCCCGCCATAAAACGCCTTGCCCTGAGCGGTTGGCGTCAGGCTGCGCGTGGTCCGCTGGAACAGGCGGACCGCCAGATGATCCTCCAAAGCCGATATCCGGGCCGAGGTGACCGCTGGCGATATCCGCAAATCGCGGCCAGCCGCAGACATCGACCCCAACTCGTAGACCCGCACGAAGGTCCGGATATTCTCAAGATACGACATTATTTCGCAATTTTTGATAGAGCCTTGCAATATCAGGGAATACAAGAAAACCAACGCCCTGACTAGACTGGGCGCAAAAGGGGACGTGCCATGTATGACATCGCTATCTTGTGGGACTGGATCGCCTTTGCGGTGCGCTGGCTGCATGTGATCACGGCGATCGCGTGGATCGGGTCATCGTTCTATTTCATCGCGCTCGACCTGTCGCTGAACCGCGATATCGCTGGTCCCGCAGATGGTGAGGAATGGCAGGTCCATGGTGGCGGGTTTTATCACATCCAGAAATACCTGGTGGCGCCCGAGGCCATGCCCGAACACCTGACCTGGTTCAAATGGGAAAGCTATTGGACCTGGCTGTCCGGGTTCGCCCTGCTCGCGGTCGTCTATTGGGTCGGGGCCGAGCTTTACCTGATCGACCCCAACAAGGCCGATCTGGCAATCTGGCAAGGCATCCTGATCTCTGCGGCATCGCTCGCCTTGGGCTGGATCATCTATGACCTGCTCTGCAAATCGCCCTTGGGCGAACAGCCCACAACCCTGATGTTCCTGCTGTTCATCCTGCTGGTGGTGATGTCATGGGGCTACAATCAGGTCTTCACCGGGCGCGCGGCGCTTCTGCATCTTGGGGCCTTCACCGCCACAATCATGACCGCCAACGTCTTCTTTATCATCATGCCGAACCAGCGGATTGTGGTGGCCGATCTGAAGGCCGGGCGAACGCCTGATGCCAAATACGGCAAGATCGCCAAGCTGCGGTCGACCCACAACAACTACCTCACCCTGCCCGTGATCTTCCTGATGCTGTCGAACCACTATCCGCTGGCTTTCGGCACCGAATATGCATGGATCATCGCCACACTGGTTTTCCTGATGGGCGTCACGATCCGGCATTATTTCAACTCCATGCATGCCCGCAAAGGGCGGCCCACATGGACATGGGCGGTCACCGTGATCCTGTTCATCCTGATCGCATGGCTGTCGACGCAGCCCGGCCACGACAGCTATGAAGAGGCAGAGGCCCGCGCGCTCACCCCCTATGAGGCGCGCTTTGCCGCTGCCGCAGGATTCGACGATGCCCATGACATCGTCATCGGACGCTGTTCCATGTGCCACGCCCGCGAACCGGTCTGGGGCAACATGCAATGGGCACCAAAGGGGGTCTTCCTGGAAACCGAAAGCGATATCGCCCGGTACGCACGGCAAATCTATCTGCAGGCCGGTGTCAGCCACGCCATGCCGCCCGCCAATATCACCAACTTAGGGCCAGAGGACCGGGCCAAACTGATCGCGTGGTATCAGGCCGGATCGTAGGATGGGTTGAAACCCATCTTACGTCGCAGCAAACGCTGCGATGATACGGCGGGCCAGGGCGCTTGACTGGCCGTAGCTGACCAGATGCACGTCCAGCCCGCTCGTCGCAAATAACCGCAGGGCGCGCAGCACCGCAGCTTCAATCCAGTCGGGCCGGTTCCCAAAGGCACCACCGCCCAGCATCGTCAGAAACACACGGTTATTGGCGGTCTGCGCCGCGTTCTGGATTGCGGCAAACAGTGTCGCCTCATACGCAGCCTCCAGAACAATCTGTGCCAGAGGTGCCCACAAACCGGCATCCACATCAGAATAGGCGACAGGCATCGCGCTGCAATACACCTGGCACACAAGGCGTTCCGCGTCATTGATGGTCACCTGGGTCCCACTATGGACACCCACGCGCAGTGCGGCGCGCACGGCGTCATAGTCCAACCGTTCCAGTTGGGCATTGATGAAACGCAGACTGTCAGCGGTAGGCAACGCATAGCCATTACGCATCTCCCACAGGAAATGTCGATCACTGCCCAACAGCCGCCCGAGATCCGCGAGACAATCAATCTGGCGATCAGCGGTCTGGCCGATACCGCCCTCAAGCGGGACAAAATAGTTGCGATAGATCGTCCCTGCGAGACAGGCCAGCGCACAGGCCGGACCTTGGGTCAGATCATGTTCATACCGCCCAACACCCATTTCGGGTGTGACTGACGGGCCTATCATCTCTAGTAGATTGAATTGCGACGCGACCTGAAACGTCGCACCCGCATTCTCCGGGCGCATATGCAGGCGTTGTATGTCGGCGACAACTTCCTGAACCGTTAATGGACCGTCATCCGCAGGCCTCACGCTGGCGCGGAGGTCAGAGAGCGCAGGCGTGGACAATGTGCCTGCCTCAGCCCGCCACCCGGTGATGGCCGACATCATCGCTGTTC
Organism: uncultured Paracoccaceae bacterium; assembly: GCA_947488175.1. Taxonomy (GTDB): domain Bacteria; phylum Pseudomonadota; class Alphaproteobacteria; order Rhodobacterales; family Rhodobacteraceae; genus Yoonia. The sequence continues at coordinate 164,481 of CANKYO010000002.1, read as the reverse complement.
CGTCCATCGATAGGTTTTCGTAGACCTGCGCTGGCGTTTCATCCGTAATACCGGTCAGTTCTTGAAACCACGTCATATGCATGCGCAACAGAGGCCACATCGTAAGATGGGTTTCAACCCATCCCACTCAAAGGTCGATGCGCGCGCCGGTCTCAGACTCAAAGAAATTCAGCGCGCCGGGTGCAACTGACAGACCGACCACATCAGTGCTGTCCTCATCCATCCGTCCCGGCAGGCGTGCGGTAACTGTCACCCCGTTCAGCGCGAAATTCAGATAGCATTCCGCGCCTGTATTCTCGATCATCGTCGGGGTGACCTGCAGATCGGGATTGTCTGCCGCCAGCATCAGATGCTCGGGACGGATTCCCACCTGTACCGCCTGCGGCAGGCCCGCCGGTGCTGCAAGAGTCACATCGCCCATCACCAGCCGGGCGCCATCCACTTTGGCCGGTATGATATTCATCGGTGGTGACCCCATAAAATCCGCGACAAATGTATTGGCAGGACGATCGTAAATCTCCTGCGGGGTGCCGATCTGCTGGATGTCGCCGCCCTTCAGAACGACGATCCGGCTGGCCAGTGTCATCGCCTCGATCTGGTCATGGGTGACGTAGACGATACTGGCCCCAGTCGTCTTGTGCAGGCGCTTGATCTCGGCCCGCATCTCGACCCGCAGCTTGGCGTCGAGGTTCGACAGGGGTTCATCAAACAAAAACAGCTTGGGGTCGCGGACCAATGCTCTGCCCATGGCAACACGTTGGCGCTGACCGCCAGACAGTTGGGACGGGTTGCGGTCCAACAGGTGATCAATCTGCAACAGTGTTGCCACCTCCAGAATCTTGGCGTCCATGTCTGCCTTCGGCACTTTCCGGATCTTCATGCCAAAGCCGATATTCTCGCCCACCGACATGGTGGGGTAGAGCGCATAACTCTGAAACACCATCGCGATATCACGGTCCTTGGGTGGTTCTTGCGTCACATCGCGCCCGCCAATCATCAACGACCCGGCGGTGATTTCCTCCAGCCCCGCAATGCAGTTCAGCAATGTGGATTTGCCGCAACCGGATGGGCCGACGAGCACCAGAAACTCGCCCTGCGCCATTGAGATATCGATATCGCGCAGCACCTCGACAGCGCCGTAGGACTTACCCAATCCGCGCGTTTCCAGCGCCGGTTGCATGCTCACGTCAAAGGCCATGGGTCTTGCTCCTCTCTCGGGACGGGACCGGTCGATGCACGCACGATCAGCTCGGCCCGGTCGATTTTCTGTTCGGCTGGTGCGCCGCTGACAAAGTCGATCAGCAGGTTCGCCAGTGGCACGCAGGCATCACGCAACGGTGCCCGCGTCACGGTCAGGGCGGGGTCGAAACTGACCGCGCGCATCAGGGGCAGCGCATCGTCATGCGCCATGACCGATAGGTCTTCGGGCACCCGCAAGCCACGATCCTTTGCAGCACGGATCACACCAGCGGCAATCAGGGTGGAGGCACAGATCATCGCCGTAGGGCGGGCACCATCGCGGCCCGACAGCATGGAAAGCGCGGTCTTATAGGCGTCCATTTCCGTCTCGGCATTCGCGGCGACAAAGACGTCCGGCACGACCAGCCCTTCGGCATCGACCGCGTCGCGAAACCCGCGCAGGCGATCCACGGCATAGGCATAGCGCAACTGTCCGTTGAGCAGGGCAATCCGCTTGTGACCCAGCGAGGCCAGCAATTTCACCGCATCTTCGGACACCGTCGCGTTGTCGATCCCATAGCAGGCATAATCGACATCGGGTGCTGTCTGCCCATGCATCACAAAGGGAATGCCCTTTTCGCGCAGGAACGCGACCCGTGGATCATCCGGTACCGGCGCGTTCAGGATGAAGCCATCCAGAATGTCCCGCTCCATCAGTTTGCGGTAGGGCAGGACCGGATCATCATCCTGATCGACTGCCAGCACGAGGTCCACATCGCGTGCTCCAAGTGCGGCCGTCAGCCCTGTCAGCATCTCGAAAAACGTCTGGTCCGCGCTCATATCAGCCCTGATCTTGATAATCATGCCCACCATGCCGGACCGGCCGGTGACCAGCCGCTGCGCCACGCGATTCGGACGATACCCCAGCCGTTCAGCGGTTTCGCGGACCTTGTCGCGGGTCTTGGTATTCACTTCGGGAAAGCCGTTCAGCGCCCGGCTAACGGTGGCTGCCGACAACCCCAGTTCCGCGCCTATATCCTTGAGCGTTGCCACACGCTTCCTCCTCAAAGCGATTGCATTACTAATGCAGATTATCGCAAAGTTCCGCAAATTCCTAGTTCAAATCACAAATTAAAACGTTTTGAATTGTGAAACCAATTTGTTAACTTACCCCCGAATCAAAAGGAGGCACCCGGATGAGAGAATGGTGGCGCGATGCGGTGATCTATCAGGTCTATCCGCGCTCTTTTCAGGACGACAACGGCGATGGCGTTGGCGATCTGAATGGGATTACACGCCGCCTGCCCCATATCGCGGCCCTTGGCGCCGATTGCATCTGGCTGTCCCCGATCTTCAGATCCCCGCAGAAAGACATGGGTTACGACGTGTCGGATTATACCGACATCGACCCGCTTTTCGGCACGCTGCAAGATTTCGACGCTTTAATCGACCGCGCCCATGAACTGGGGCTGAAGGTCATCACAGATCAGGTTCTGTCGCACACGTCCGACCAACACCCGTGGTTCCGCGAATCCCGTGTCAGCCGCGATAACGCAAAGGCCGATTGGTATGTCTGGGCAGACCCTCTGCCCGACGGATCGCCCCCCACCAACTGGCACAGCCATTTCGGCGGGCCCGCTTGGGAATTCGATCCGCAGCGCGGACAGTATTATCTGCACAACTTCCTCGCCGCCCAGCCAGATCTTAACTTTCACAACCCCGACGTGATCGACGCAATCCTCGGGACCTGCAAGTTTTGGCTTGATCGCGGCCTCGATGGGTTCCGCCTCGACACGGTGAACTACTATTTCCACGACGCGCAGCTACGCTCGAACCCGCCCGCGCAGACTCGTCCGCAGGTCATGGCGACCGACCTGTATGGCATGCAGGACAACATCTACAACAAAACGCGGCCGGAAAACCTTGGCTTTCTGGAACGGTTGCGCGCGCTGACCGATCAATATGATGACATCATGATGGTCGGCGAAGTAGGTGAAATGGGTGCAAAGTCGATCCGGATCATGGGCGATTACACTGCCGGCACCAGCCGTCTACATATGGCCTACAGCTTTGCCATGCTCGGCCCTGACTTTACTGCTGATCATTTCCGCAGTTGCATCGAAGGGTTCCAGCAAGGCGCACCCGATGGTCACCCCAAATGGTCCTTCAGCAACCACGATGTGCCCCGCCATGTCACCCGCTGGGCCGATCATGCCGTCAGCGACACCGATATCGCCCGGCTCGCCTGCGCGATGCTGATGTCCTTCGAGGGCACAATCGGGATTTACCAGGGCGAGGAACTGGGCCAAACCGAAACCGAACTGACTTATGACGAACTGACCGATCCGCCTGCACTGCGCTTCTGGCCTGCGATCAAAGGGCGCGATGGCTGCCGGACGCCGATGGTCTGGGAGAAGGACAAACCCAACGCCGGTTTCAGCTCCGGGCGCCCCTGGCTGCCTGTCAAACCACCACAAGCGGCCCTGTCCGTCGACGCGCAAGAGACGGCCAATGACAGCACGCTGCATTTCTACAGAAGCGCCATTGCCTTCCGCAAAGCACAGCCTGCGCTGACCGCTGGCAAGACATCATTCATCAACCTGCCCGAACCGCTGCTTGCCTTCCATCGCAAGACGGACGGGCAATCCATCACCTGCGCCTTCAACCTGTCGAAGGACCCACAGGTCATCCAACTGACCGGCGCGGCGACCCTGACCGGACCCCGCCACGCCAATCTTGACGGGCCGACGCTGACACTACCCGGCAACGGCTTTGCCTACCTGACCCATGACGGGGCGCTTGCCCTGTCCGCCTGATCCAACTCTCTGGGAGGAGAAAAATGAAAAAGACCCTATCAACCCTGGCGCTGTTGCTCACCACAGCCGCCCCGGCTGTCGCATTGGAAGACGGCAAGATCCTGATCTGGACCGGCGACAACCGGGACCGCGACGCATTGCTGGAAGCCGTGCAGCCTTTCGTCGATGACCTTGGCGTTGAGGTATCCGTCGAAATCGTAGACCCCGATCTGCCCCAGAAATTCCAACAGGCAGCGGCCACCGGCGACGGGCCTGACATCGTGCTCTGGGCGCATGACCGTTTCGGCGAATGGGCCAGCGGTGGCCTGATCGCGCCGGTGCAGCCATCGGCCAGCTGGTCCGAAGACATCCTGCCCGCTGCCATGGACGCGATGCAGTTCGACGGCAAAACCTGGGGCTACCCGCTGGCGGTCGAGGCCGTGACCCTGATCTACAACAAGGATATCATCGACACGCCGCCCGCCTCTTTCGAGGAAATCAAGGATCTGGACATCGCAGGTCAGAAGATCCTCTGGGACTACAACAACACCTATTTCACCATGCCCATGCTGATGGCCGGTGGCGGTTATGCCTTCCAAAAGGTCGACGGGTCCTATGATGGGTCGACCACTGGCGTGAACACTGACGGGGCCATTGCGGGTGCCGAGGTACTGAAGTCGCTCTTTGACGATGGTGTGATGCCGCAAGGCGTCGATTACGGCGTCATGGACGGGGCAATGAATAACGGTGAAGTCGCCATGGTTCTGAACGGTCCATGGTCCTGGGCCGGTTTCGAAGGGTCGGACATCAATTTCGGTGTCGCCCCGATCCCAACCGTGAATGGTGAAGTCTCGCCCCCCTTCTTGGGCGTGCAGGCACTTGGCATCAACGCAGCCTCGCCCAATCAGGACCTCGCGGTGGAACTGATCGAAAACTATCTGGCCACCGATGATGGGCTGGCAATCTGGAATGCCAAGAATGGGCTTGGCGCGCTGGCCGATGCCTCTGCTGCTGTGGCACAGAACAATCCGCTGGTGACAGATATGCTGGCCGTGGCCGCCAACGGCGTGCCGATGCCATCCAACCCTGAAATGGGGGCATTCTGGGCCGCGATGGGTCCTGCGCTGACCAACATCACGACAGGCGCGGCTGAACCTGCCGACGCGCTGAACGACGCCGCCGCGCGTATTCTGGGCGAGTGAACCCAGAAACGGGCGGCGGACCTCCCTCCGCCGCCCGTCAACTGCTTTCTCTTGACGCATCCCCGCATGCCCTGTTCGCTTGGGCCATGGCCGGATTGCACCGCAAGGAACCGCACCGATGACCGCAGCCACCGACAGCCCCGTGACCGAAGGATCGCCTATCCCGCGCCTGATCATCGTCAGCGCTGTCACGATTGCCCTGCTTTTCGCGGCCTTCTTCCTTTACCAGATTGCGCAGCCCATTTTCGGGGTGATCATGCTGGCGCTCGCCACCGGCTTTGCGATCATTTTTGGGGCAAATCGGTACTACGGCGCGCGGTTCATCTTTCCCGGCGTGTCGGCCGTGCTGATCTTCATCGCCTTCCCGGTTGTCTATACGATCTATATCGGTTTCACGAATTACAGCAGTTTCAACCTGCTCACCTATGACCGCACGGTCGAGGTGCTGACCTCGCGCGGCTCTGTCGATCCTGACACCGAACAACCCTTTGCCGTGGCCCGCGATGGCGACCAATTCCGCATCTGGCTGCCCGACTCCGGCCTGCTTTCCGACCCCGTCAGCCTTGATGAAGTGGCCGAGGCGACGCTGTCGCCCGCCGATCCGCCCGCCGACCTGCTGGAACGGCGCGATGCAATCCAGCTGCGCAGCGGGTTGCAGGCGCTGACCCTGACCACACCGGAGGGCACGATCATCCAGAACGCCAGCCTGCGCACCTTCGGCACGGTCACGCCGGATTACGTGCGGACCGGGCCCAACACGCTGACGCGGTTCGACGGGGCCAAACTGGTTGCTGACCACGAAACGGGGTTCTTCGTTGATGAAGCCGGCCAGAACGTGCCCCCCGGCTGGCGTGTCGGTATCGGCTGGGACAATTTCGAACGCATCTTCACGTCCGAAGGTATCCGCGGCCCGATGGTCAGCATCTTCATCTGGACCTTCGTTTTCGCCATCGCGTCGGTCGTCCTGACCTTTGCCCTTGGGCTCACGCTTGCCGTCATACTCCAATGGCCGCATCTGCGGTTCAAAGCAGTCTACCGGATCCTGCTGATCCTGCCCTATGCGGTGCCCGCCTTTATCTCGATCCTCGTCTTCAAGGGCCTGTTCAATCAGAACTTCGGTGAAATCAACCTGATCCTTGAGGCCCTGTTCGGCGTCCGCCCCAGCTGGTTCACCGATGGCAATCTGGCGCGGGTCATGGTGCTGATCGTGAACACGTGGCTCGGCTATCCATACATGATGCTGCTGGCCATGGGGTTCCTGCAGGCAGTGCCGGAGGATCACAAGAAGGCGGCGGCGCTTGAGGGGGCGAGCGCGCTGCGGGTCTTCTTTACCATCACCCTGCCGCAGATCATCCCGCCTTTCCTGCCGCTCCTGATCGCGAGTTTCGCGTTCAACTTCAACAATATGGTGCTGATCTTCCTGCTCACGCGCGGACTGCCCGACATCCCCGGCACGGTCATTCCGGCGGGCGAAACCGACATTCTTGCCAGCTTCACCTATCGGCTGGCCTTCGATAATGCAGGCCAGCAATTCGGACTTGCCGGTGCGATCACACTGCTGATCTTCCTTGTGGTTGCAGCCATCTCCTATGCCAATTTCGTCGCCATGCGCCGCGCGGCGCAAAAACGATCGGGGAGGGTCAGCGCATGATCGTTGAACGCCCAAAGGACCTGCTGGTCAAGAAGATCCTCGCCCACGGCTTCATGCTGATCTTTCTGGCGCTAATCCTGTTCCCCTTCTTCATGGTTCTCTCGATCAGCTTTCGCGAGGGGAACTTTTCAGTCGGCTCCATCATCCCTGAAAATCCCACGCTGGAACACTGGTACCTGGCCTTCGGCCTCGACTACACGCGGGCCGACGGCACCGTTGTCGAACCGCCCTATCCGGTCATGCTGTGGATGTGGAACTCCATCAAGATAGGGCTGATCGCAGGGCTTGGTGTGCTCGCCATCGCCACGATCTCGGCCTATGCGTTCAGCCGGATCAGGATCAAGGGCAAGGGCGCGATGCTCGACGGGCTGTTCCTGATCCAGATGTTCCCGACTACGCTGGCGCTGGTCGCGATCTACGCGATCTTCGATGCGCTGGGCGAGGTCAGCCCATTCCTCGGCCTCAATTCCCACACGGCCCTCGTCTTGATCTATCTGGCGGGCGTCACCTTACATATCTGGACGATCAAGGGCTATTTCGACAGCATCGACACCGCGCTCGACAAAGCCGCGGCCATTGACGGGGCCACCCCTTGGCAGACCTTTCGGTTCATCTTCCTGCCGCTCGCCGTGCCGATCATGAGCGTCGTTTTCGTGCTCGCCTTCATCGGGTTCATCAACGACTACCCGATCGCATCCGTCCTGATCCGGTCAGAGGACAAGATGACCCTCGCCGTCGGCTCTCGGCTCTATCTCAACGAATTCCAGTATCTCTGGGGTGATTTCGCAGCCGCCGCGATCCTGTCAGGTCTGCCAATTACGGTCGTCTTCCTGATCGCGCAGCGCTACCTTGTCTCGGGCCTTAGTGACGGTGCCGTGAAGGGATAGAAAGGACAAATAGATGCCTTACCATATTGCAGGTGGTGGCCGTGATCCGCGCGTGGAGCTGAAGCATGAAGAAATACTTGAACCGATTGATGGCGACTACAAGAAACTCGAACTGAAAGACACCAGCCTTGATGGCAAATACTCGGTGACGTTCAGCGGTGGGTACAGTGGTCGGCCTGTTGACCCAACCTATATGCCGACGCGGTTACGAAGAAAGGGAAACGAGCGTCGCCCACTTCACGATGTCCGTAATATTTGGGGTGGCGGTTTGCTCGTCACGGAGCGTTTCAAGGAAATTGTGGAGAGCTTTGAGCCGGACGTTCATCAGTTCTTTCCCATACAGATCGAACAGCGCGGCAAAGTCATCGCTGAACGTTACATATTCTACATCTGTAATCGTCTCGACACACTTGCAAAGGACCTTTGCGTGCCGCCTTTGGTTGGGGATGCAAAGTACATGCCAGCTTATGATGGTAATGATCGAGTAATTTATGATTCCAGTAAAATTGGTTCTCATCATGCCTGGAATGATCGTTTTAATATTGGCCGTTTGGTCAGCAACGAATTGTTCGATGCCTTAGCGGCAGCGGATTTCACAGGCTTCGGCTTCAAGAAGTACGACCAGATTTGATCTGGTAATAGGTAATAGAAGGAATTTCTATGTCAGCGTTTTCATCTCTCGCACGCTATCTGGGCTTTGCAGTATGCGTAGGTTGTGTGAGTTCACCCATCAGAACCTGATCTCGAAGACCGCTCCAGCGCCATCGCGCAGCACGATCTCCGCCCCTTGCGCCTGCAACATCCGGCGCACAATCGGCAGGCCCATCCCTGTCCCGCCATCCTCGCGCCGCGTGGTAAAGAACGGATCGAACACCCGGTCCCTGTTCCCCTCCGATATCCCCGGCCCGTCATCGCTGACCCGCAGCCGGTCACCTTGCAGATCGAATGTCACCGCACTGGCCCCATGCGCGCGCGCATTCCCGATCAGATGGGTCGCCACCAGGTCCATCACCTCTTGTGGCAGCGGCACGGTCCCATCACGCGGCAAAACCACGTCATGATCTGCCAAAACCTCTGACAACACACATTCCCCCGGCGGCATCGGTTCCTGCGCACGGGCAAGCGCGCGCTGGCCATCCAGCAGCGCCTCCATCCGACCCACGGCCTCGCCAATATTGCCCAGCATCCTGGCCCGGTCCGCATCTGCCAGCCCCGGATCATCCAGCAGTTCCGCCGCGCCCCGGATCACGGTCAGCGGCGATTTCAATTCATGCGTCACATGATCCGCATAGGACCGCAGCACCGCCTCGCGGCCTCGCAAGTTCGATGTCATGCCGATCACCGCCTGTCCCAGATCGGAAAACTCCGGCGTGCCGAAATGCTCCGGCACCTCGGCCTCGCCTTCGCTTTGGGCATAGGTCGTCAAGGCGCGCACCGGTTGCAGCACCAGCCGCCACAAGAGATAGCCCAGCACCGCCGTCGCCACAAACGCCATCCAGGCGATCATCCAGCTGGTTTCGGCCCAACCCAGAATGCCCCCGGCCAGCCGGAAATAGGCGATGCCGATGATCGGCAGGAAAAACACCGCCGCCAGCGTCCCCCCCAGCACAAAGGCCAGTGGCGGGCGCCATTTCCGGATTACCCGGCGCGGCATGCACCCATCCGGATACCAACCCCATGCACGGTTTCAATCGCATCCACACATCCGGCCTTTGCCAGTTTGCCCCGCAGATTACGCAGATGGCTGTCCATGGTCCGGTCGCTGACATGCACATTGGTGCCATAGATCGCATCGACCAGTTGCGGGCGCGACATCACATTGTCGGGGCGGCGCATCAGATGCACGACCAGTTCCATCTCGCGGGATGTCAGGGTGACAGGCGCATCCTGTACATGGCACAGGTGACGGTCCGGATCGATGCTCAGCACCCCGCGGCGCATCACCACCTGGGCCGCCTGCGCAGGGGACGCGCGCTTCAGTATCGCACGTACCCGCGCCACTAGCTCGCGCGGGGAAAATGGCTTGGGCACATAATCATCCGCACCCAGTTCCAGCCCGACAACCCGGTCAATCTCGTCCCCGTGGGCTGTCAGAAACACCACCGGCACGTCAGAGGATTTGCGCAACTCGCGACATACCGCCAGCCCGTCCATTTCCGGCATCCCGATATCCAGCACGATCAGATCGGGGGTCAGGCTGCGCGCCATTTCCAGCGCCTGCTGGCCATCCGCCGCCTCGGCCACCGTGAACCCCGCCTGCCCCAGCGCGATCCGCACCACATCGCGGATCTGTCCGTCATCATCGGCGACCAGTATCTGACCACTCATCCCTGCACCTCATTCATTGCCGCCAAACTACGGCGGAGCCTTGCATTCCGGAACCCCCATTCGCGCCAGTCATCCGGGGCGCTCACCTTGTACCCGCAGATCAACTGGCCATCCGCCACAATCGCCGGTGCCGCACCTTCGCTGAGGTGACACAGATAGTAGGGGTCCGCCTTACCCGCAGCCAGGTTATGCCGGGCGATGAAACCATCCAAATTGACCAACGACACTATGTAAAGCGCGATCAGCCCCAGCCCGGCCGCACGCAACATGAACCATCCCACAGACTGACGACCGATCATCTGCATGATCATCAACACCAGCCCCAGCGCCACCAGAACCATCCAGATGAACGCTGCAAAGCGCAGCCGTGTCAGCCCATAGGCGTCCACATACAGATCCAGCCGCAGGATCGAGGAGATCACCAGCAAGACCGTCTGCGCCACCCAAAGATAGAGCAATGCGCGCAGCACCGGCCGCGCCTCCAGAAACGGCTGCGCCAGCAGGGCGAACAACCCCGCCAGTAAAGCGGTCGCCAAGAGCGGATAGGCCCCGCGATGGGCATAATCCGCATAAGTCATCCCTTCCGGCAAGGCGACGCCGCCCCAAAGGTAGCCGACATCCAGCAAGGTCTGCACGGCAAAGATCAGGTTGAACAGCACCAATGCACGCAGCACCGACCGGTCGTTCAGCAGCCCACTGCGCCAGACGCGGGTTCGGCTGGCAGGGGCACGGCCCAGTGCCTCTGCCAAGGCCGACAGGCGCAGGAACGGCCAGACAACGCGCAACACAACAGCCCAAAACGCCAAACGGCTAAAACTCAGCGAAACACCGGAATCAAATGCACCAAGCCGCTGCAGCCAGACATCGACCACTGGGTTTGCCGCGGCCATCAGCACGACAAACACCGCGCCGATCCCAAGCGGCATCAGCCAGTCACGCAAGCCTGCCTTGATCGTCCCAGCCGACGGGGCGGACACGCGCAAGCCCCTGACATCGCGCAGGTCCTGCAACACACCGGCACCCGGAAACCGCAGCATGGCGCGCAAGATCGCGGGCACATCCCACCGGCCCAGCGACATGATCGCGGCAAATGCCAACAGGCCGGACACTGCAAAGAGGATCGAAAGCGCCTGAACCAGTTCCACCGCCGGGATCAGCGATATTAGCAAGGTGGCCCAAGCTGCCAGACTGCGGCGCAGGCTGACCTTGTTCCAAAGGATGATCTGTGCCGTCGCGCCGACGGCCACAATCCAGACGATCAGACCCAGACCCGCCGACACATTCCAGATCAGCGCATCGGCCAGCGCAACTGCCGCCAATAACAGCCCCCCGGGCAACCACCTGATCGGGTTCGCCCCGCCCTCATCCAGCCACCACGCATCCTTTGCCAACCGCTCTGGCACGCCTCTCACAACCATCATTGTCCCTCTCACGTCTTTTGAGAGCCATGGCTAGGACAGCAGCGTGCAGACCAGCTTGTACAAGTGTGCAGATTTTGCGTAGAGATATGGCGCTTTAGGCTTCCGCCGCCGCGCGGATCGCCCGGATGTTGGCCCCATAAGGTGCTGGGTCAGTCACCGACCCGCCCCGAAACACGGCAGAGCCCGCGACCAACACGTCGGCCCCTGCGGCGGCCACCAATGGTGCGGTTGTCGGATCAACACCACCGTCAATTTCGATATGGATGGGCCTGTCGCCGATCATGTCGCGCAACGCGCGAACCTTGGCGGTCATGTCGATGAATTTCTGCCCCCCGAACCCGGGGTTCACGGTCATCACGCAGACCAGATCAATCATATCCAGCAGCTCGGCCACGGCAGACGCTGGCGTGCCGGGGTTCAGCGCGATGCCCGCCTTGGCACCGGCCCCACGAATGGCCTGCACCGTGCGGTGGATATGCGGGCCAGCCTCCACATGGGCGGTGATGATATCAGCACCGGCCTTCGCAAACGCTTCGATGTACGGATCGACCGGGGCGATCATCAGATGGACGTCCATGACCGTCTTGATATGCGGACGGATGGCGGCACAGGTTGCCGGACCAAAAGTAATGTTGGGCACGAAATGGCCGTCCATGACATCCACATGGACCCAATCGGCGCCCTGCGCCTCGATCGCCTCACACTCGGCACCGAAATTGGCGAAATCGGCGGACAGGATGGACGGGGCGATCTTGATCGAACGGTCAAAGGACATGGGGCTTCCCTTCAATATTGGCGCGTCCGGGCAATAGCGCGCATCATCGGCATTGTCACCCGGCGATTAACCGCCGCGCGACCCAAGTCGCTATTTTTATGCGAATTTGATTTTTTGATGCTGTATTTATAATTATCATGTGCTATTTTAAGCCATGATCCACAAACTGCACCATCGCGGCATCCTGCAGAACGATGCGCAGATTCGCCTGACGCGGGCCACGCTGACCACAGCGCGGCCGAAATCGCTGCACGACCATGACTTTTATGAACTGTTCTGGGTGCAGAATGGCACGGTCCGCCATCATCTGCCAGACGGGGGCGACACACTGCGCGAAGGCGATGTGATCTTTCTGCAGCCGGGCCAACCGCACGCAATACAGGGGCGCGGGGAACACGCGCTTGTCGTCTCGCTCTGCATTCACCCGACAACGGTCAAGGCATTGGCCAAACGGCATCCCGGCCTCAAGGGCCATCTGTTCTGGTCATCCGGCGGCCCGGTCCAAACCCGGCGTGACATCCGGCAACTCGCCGCACTCAACCACGCCGCCGTGCAACTGGAACGCAGCGCCTGCGACACCCTCGCGGCAGAGGCATTTCTGCTGCCGCTCTGCGCCGATCTGACCGCCGACACCTATCCGGATGACGCGCCCGCATGGCTGACGGCCGCCTGCACCGCGGCCAAGGATCCGGCGGTCTTTCGCGATGGCTCCGCCGGCCTCGTGGCCCTGACTGGCAAGGCGCATCCGCATGTCAGCCGGACCATGCGCAAAGTCATGGGCGTGACTCCGTCCGACTATATCAACCGGCTGCGCATGGCCCATGCCGCCCGCGCGCTGACCACCGACGGGGATCCCGTCGCGCAGATCGCGGCCGATTGCGGCATCCCCAACATGTCGCATTTCCACAAACTTTTCCGTACGGCCCATGGCCTGACACCCCTGCAATACCGGCAGAAATATCAACGTCACGTCGTGCAACCGACATAGTATTTGACCAAACGGTCAAAACTTGCCAAGAACCCGGCAGCATGCCACGCTATCCCGGCAATGCAGGAGGTCCCCTTGCAGACGACTCATTCCCCTTCGCTGACCGCAACCCAGCTGCCGCAGGTCCAGGAACAGCGCAACGATGGCATCCCGCTCGATCTTGACTGGGTTATGGCCGTGCAGGCCAACACATCCGCCATCGAACGGCGCGCAGCTACTCTGCCCGGACGGCGCAGCGTGAAGAAAGATCATCAGGCCGCATGGCTTTGCAAGGCGATCAGCCTGATGGACCTGACCACCCTATCAGGGGACGACAGCGAAGGCCGCGTGCGCCGCTTGTGTGCCAAGGCGCGCCAGCCTGTCGCGCAACCACTGCTGGAAGCACTCGGCATGCAGGGCCTGACCACCGGCGCTGTTTGCGTCTATCACGACATGGTGCCCACCGCAGTTGATGCCCTGGCCGGAACCAACATCCCGGTCGCTGCGGTCTCCACTGGTTTTCCCGCCGGGCTGTCACCCTTCCACCTGCGCATCGCGGAAATCGGAGAAAGCGTCGTCGCGGGGGCGCAGGAAATCGACATCGTGATCAGCCGGCGACACGCGCTCACCGGCAACTGGCAGGCGCTTTATGACGAGATGAAGGAAATGCGCGAGGCCTGCGGCGATGCCCATGTCAAGGCCATCCTTGCCACAGGCGAACTCGGCACCCTGCGCAACGTCGCCCGCGCATCGCTGGTCTGCATGATGGCCGGGGCCGATTTCATCAAGACCTCCACCGGCAAGGAACCCGTCAACGCGACGCTTCCCGTGACGCTCACGATGATCCGGGCGATCCGCGATTATCAGGACCGGACGGGCATCAAGGTCGGCTACAAACCCGCCGGCGGGATCAGCAAAGCCAAGGACGCGCTGGTCTATCTGTCCATGATCAAAGACGAGTTGGGCGACCGCTGGCTGCAACCCGACCTTTTCCGCTTCGGCGCTTCCAGCCTGCTGGGCGACATCGAACGGCAACTCGAACACCACGTCACCGGCGCGTATTCGGCGTCCTGGCGGCATGCCATCGGATGACCCGCATCCTTGCATATATGTCCCGCCCGGCGGCACGCCGGGCAGCCCCCGACCGCCCCCATGGGCGGGGGCTTCACCCCCACCCGCGGTCCGGGGCCGCCCTCAGCACTTTGGCAGCAACGCAATGACCATCAAAGAAATCTTCGACACCATGGATTACGGCCCCGCCCCCGAAAGCAGCGCAGAGGCGCTGCAATGGCTCGCCGATCGTGGCGGCATCGCGGGTCACTACATCAACGGCAAATGGGGCCCGCTGCGCGACGATTTCCCCTCCAACAACCCCGCCACCGGTGAAAAGCTGGCTGGCGTGACCAAAGGCACGGCAGAGGAAATTGACACAGCTGTGCAGGCCGCCCGCAAGGCGCAGCCTGCATGGGCCAAGTCCGGGCACAAACGCGCCCGCGTCCTTTATGCCATCGCACGCGGCCTGCAGAAACATTCCCGCCTGCTCGCCGTCATGGAAACACTCGACAACGGCAAACCGATCCGCGAAAGCCGCGACATCGACGTTCCCCTCGCCATCCGCCACTTCTACCACCACGCCGGTTTCGCCCAGCTGATGCGCACCGAACTACCCGACCGCGAACCGCTGGGCGTCTGCGGGCAGATCATCCCGTGGAACTTCCCACTGCTGATGCTCGCCTGGAAAATCGCACCCGCACTGGCCATGGGCAACACTGTCGTCCTGAAACCCGCCGAATACACCTCGCTCAGCGCCATGGTATTCGCCGAAATCTGTACAGAGGCCGGCGTGCCCCCCGGCGTCGTCAACATCGTCACCGGCGACGGCGAAACAGGTGCGGCGCTGGTCAACGCAGAGGTCGACAAAATCGCCTTTACCGGCTCGACCGAGGTTGGCCGCAAGATCCGCGAAGCGACCGCAGGATCGGGCAAGGCTCTCTCCCTCGAACTCGGCGGCAAATCCCCCTACATCGTCTTCGACGACGCCGACATGGATAGCGCCGTCGAAGGCCTCGTCGATGCGATCTGGTTCAACCAGGGCCAGGTCTGCTGCGCCGGATCACGCCTTCTGGTGCAGGAAGGGATCAGCGAACGGTTCTACACCAAACTCAAATCCCGCATGGACGGTCTGCGCATCGGCGACCCGCTCGACAAATGCATCGACGTCGGCGCCATCGTCGACCCGGTACAGCTTGACCAGATCAGCAAAATGGTCAGCGCCAACACCGAAGGCGCGACCTATCAGACCAAAGCGCCAGAAGGCTGTTTCTACCCACCCACCCTGATCACCGGCCTCTCCCCCGCATCGACCCTGATGCAAGAGGAAATCTTCGGCCCGGTCCTTGTCGCCACAACCTTCCGCACCCCGTCCGAAGCCGTCGAAATCGCCAACAACACCCGCTACGGGCTGGCCTCCTCTGTCTGGTCAGAAAACATCAACCTCGCCCTCGATATCGCGCCGAAGCTGGCCGCAGGCATCGTCTGGGTGAACGGCACCAACATGATGGACGCCGCCGCCGGTTTCGGCGGTGTGCGCGAAAGCGGCTTCGGGCGCGAAGGCGGGTGGGAGGGGCTCTCAGGCTACACCAAACCCAAAACCAGCGCCAAGCCGCGGGGGAAAATCGACGCCTACACCACAGAAGACGGGCATCCCGCCGACCCACTGGATCGGACAGCAAAGCTCTATATCGGCGGCAAACAGGCGCGGCCCGATGGCGGCTATTCCACCCCGGTCTACAGCCCCAAGGGCAAATTGCTCGGTCACGCCTCCAAAGCGAACCGCAAGGATATCCGCAACGCGGTTGAGGCCTGCAATGCAGCCAAAGGCTGGTCGAAAACCACCGGCCACCTGCGCGCGCAAATCCTCTATTACATCGCCGAAAACCTGTCAGCCCGCGCCGACGAATTTGCAACCCGGATCAACAATATGACCGGCAATAGATCGGGCGCAGACGAGGTGGAAACCAGCATCCGGTCCCTCTTCACCTATGCCGCCTGGGCCGACAAATATGACGGGCAGGTGCATGGGGTCCCGATCCGGGGCGTGGCACTGGCGATGAAAGAACCCGTCGGCACCATCGGCATCCTTTGCGACGATGCCAAACCACTGACCGGGCTCATCGAAACCATGGCCCCCGCCATCGCCATGGGCAACCGGACCATCATGGTCGCCAGCGAACCCTTCCCGCTGGCCGCCAGCGATTTCTATCAGGTGCTAGAAACGTCGGACGTGCCTGCAGGCGTAGTCAACATCCTGACCGGCAGCCACGCAGAACTCGCCCCGACACTCGCCAAACATCTGGACGTTGACGCGGTCTGGTCGTTTTCCTCAAGCGACCTCTCGGGCGCAATCGAAAAAGCCAGCGCCGGAAACCTCAAACGGACATGGGTCAACAACGCGATAGCCCTGACGCCGGATACCCAGAGTTACCTGCAGGCGGCAACCGAGGTGAAAAACATCTGGATCCCCTACGGCGAATAGGCTTCTTCCGAGTTGAAATATCCTGGGGGAGTCCCGGCACGGGACGGGGGCAACGCCCCCATCCAATCATGTCGTCGGCGCAGCCGTCATTCTGGCGGCAGGCGCGAGTTGTCCTTCTTGCGCCACGTACCCAACCAGCGCGAAATCCGGCCCTTGCGTTCGGCCACATCGGCCTGCACCTCGTCCACGCGGTGACCGGCCGCATCCAAAAGCGGATCAACCGAACGTTCGCGAAACTGGCGCCACATGGCACGTATAAACAACAGCAGGGCGGCCAGACAGATAAAGAAGAAGATATTGAACCACGGAATGATCGTCACGTTCGGGCTATCGACCGGACGGATCGCAATGGCGTTGGGGAAGGCCGAGATATATTCATTCCGCCAACCATAATGGGTCATCACAGCCCATTTGGGCGTTTCCGAGGTCGAGCGTAGATCATCAGCTTCAGTCTGCAGGTTGGCCGTGTCGAACTTGAAATAGAACGGCCAGGAAAAACCCGTATCCTCATTCCGATAAACCATGGGCTCTGTCGCCTCACGCGGGATAAATCCCAGCAGGAATGTGCGCCGTTTGACCGTCTGAATGAATTGCACATCGCGGTTGATCAGTTCAGCCGACTGGTCATCCGGGCGCGCCCAGAACATGCGCGTCCAGTCGTTCAGATCCTGCCGCTCCTGATAAGTGTTCACGACGCGGACCACATCGTGCTGCGGCAGCGCATAATGCGCGATTGTCGCAAAAATCAACAGAAACAATATCCGCAGGGTGATCTTGATCTTGCGCATCATAATTCCTCAGCTGGCATTGATGACATAAGTCACAATCGAAAAGAAAACCACCGGCACCACGTAAACAAGAGCAATCAGCTTGGGCCTGATCGAGCTGTTATATTCGGCCATACCCTCGGCGATAAAGGCCTCTCGCATCGCCTCGTCAGCACCTTCCGGCGGATGGGCGTCAAATTCCTTTTCCAACCGCTCCTTGCGCACCGACCGAGAATACAGCGAGACCGAAAAATACACGATGCTTAGCGCCACAAAACCGATCACAACAAGTCTGACAAACTGCATCAGTTTCTCCTCGCCACAGACCCCCAGGGGCCAACACGCGTAATCAAATCAGGTTGGGGGACCGCCTGCGGTTCCTCCATCGGGGCCTCGTGACCAAACAGGGCATCGCGCGTCCCCGCCTTATCGACTTGGTATTCGCGATCAAGAAAATCAACGACATAGGCCTTTTTTTCCTCAGGCCACTTCGCATAGGCGCGATAAAACACCTCCTTGTGGCAGATAAACAACTGCCGCACATCCAGCGGCGTCATCTCGGCCAGGAGCATATTCACTAGATCCGCATCCACATGTGGCTTGGCCCGCAGCGTATAGAAATAGGCCGGGTGTTCCGACGTGATCTTGGGCCACGGCCCGTCCTCTTCGGCCCAGCGCGCCAACGCCGCCAACCCTTGCCACGCTTCCGGCAGCAACTTGGCATATTGCCGCCCCAACCGGCGCAGATCACGCCGGGTCGCCCCTGTCAGATCCTCTTTCATGGAGGCCGCAACCGCCATCACGATGAAATCCATCTTCTGATGCAGGATCGCGGCGGCATCGATGCCGCGCGCATCGGTAATCGGCTCAACCAGATCGTTCAGGTTCAGAAATTTCGCAATCGCCGACCGTTCGCTGAAATCAAAGACGTAGGGGATCGGAAGCTTGCCGACTTTGCCCTTGTTGCCCGCCACAATCGCCGCCGGATGTTCGACCCCGCGAAAGACATAGATGCCCCCGAAATGGTCGGTCCAGAAGTTGTCCTGCGCAAACTCCATATGCTTCAACCGCACCGGGTTACGCACCACATCACCGGTCTGCTTGGCCATGCCGATCATCTCGGCAATCAGCACATCATCATACCAGGCGTCCTGTTCGGTCTTGAACCGATCAATCATCTGGCCCAGCTTTTCGGCATTGGCCACCGTGCCGCTGGTCGTATCAGCCTCGATGCTGACCTTGCGGATATCAAACAGGCGGGCAGGACTGTCAGCCACATAAACCGAATTCACCATCTCACCCGCCACCGCATCCCGCGCGGTCAGTGCAAAAAGCTGCTGCCGGTTTTCCTCGATAAACTGCTTGAGGATGCCGCGCGATGTTGAAAACTTCGCGTTGAGCAAGGGCGCATTCGCCTGTTCGGTGGTCAGCAGGATGAACTGACGATTCACACCTTTGTGGTTCAGATACAAATCATCGCCAAATTCATCGCCGATTTCAGGGCTATACCCCGAAATATCGACATGAAAATCCGACAGCGTCGTCTGGCGACCCGTCAAATGCTTGAGCGCACGATTATAGCGCTCCACCAAAATCGGTGAATCCACCCGGATCAGGTTGCCGAACATCAGGCCTTTTTCGATCAGTTGGTGCATTCTACTCATTCACCTCCGGCAACTCTTCTAGAAATTCGTCTCGGAGATAGGATTGATAGTCCAAAAACTGCAGCCCCAGGTTACGTGCCGCGATGGCTTCGGTCCGCGCGATGTAAGAGCGATCAAGCGGATTATCCCGATGAAGAAACTGGTCCACAAACCTGTCAGGCGCCTGACCGTCAACCGCAGAGCCTTCGACAGCTTCAAGAAATGCGTCAAACGCGACCGGCGACATATTCGCCTCCAATCGCCATCTGGAAACGGATATTGCCATCTCCCATGCCTGTTTTTCGGCGGTCCAGCAGGTTTCACGCGCCAGATTTGCATCAGATATGGACCCCCGGGTCGATCCCATACACGATCTGTAAACAGCATTCAGGCAGTTCTCAGGCCAGACAAAGTTCTCGGACAGACAGGCCTCCAGTGTCTGATACGGCAGGTCCTCCGACGTGTCGGCCTGCGCATGCGACGACGCTGCAACTGCCAGTGCAATCCATGAAAGATATCTTACGCGCAATGCTACCACGTCTCTTTCACCCATTTCCGCGGCAAGCCCGCCACCGACAATATCATGATCGGCGCCCAGATGATCGCTGACATCAAAGCCAGCCGACCAAAGAAGACCACATTGGCCGCCAACCCCGGCTCCATGATCTGCGCCATGCTAACCCCCTGCCACAAATAGAGGCAGAAAAAGAACCCGCCCGAGATCACCACCAACAATACCGCCGACAAAAATGCGTTGAGCAGCAGCGGCGTCACCCCTTCGGGCAACACCCGCCCCAACAGGCGCGGCACGACAAACGCCAAAATCGCCAGAACGGCGGCAGGCAGGAACAGGCTGTCGGAAACCGCGGCCATTCTAGTGCCCACCGTCCCGGACTTGGCCCGAGACCCTTGACGGAAGCCCAAGTTGAAGTCCCGGATCAAGCCCGGGACGGTGCCGCAGAATGATCACCCTTTGCTCTCCAGATACCGTTTTTTTGCAATCTCCTGACGGCCGAAGTCACGCACCATCGCGTCAATCGCCACCTCATCCGACTTGTCGGCATAGCGGAACTCACTATCGGCATAGCGGTTGATCTCCTGGATCACCATGTCCACCGTGATCGGCTGGCGCAGCTCGGAAATCATCCCCTTCTTGGTCTCGTAGTCCTTGAATAGAAACAGATCGGGCTCCTCCATCCACTCATCCGGCAGTTCGAAATCCATCGCCCGGACTTTCACCGCATCCGTGATGTTCTTGATCGCGCGGCCGGTGAACCGATCATCGGCCTCCTGAATGCCCTTCAGATAGGTGCCCAGCTTCGCAATCGTATCCAGATCGCCGATCTGGGAATGAACACGCTCGAAAACCCGCTGCAGCCCCTCTTCATGGGGACGGGCGTGGCTTTCGAACGATGCGGCGACGGCCTTCTTGATCTCCTGCGCGCTGAACACCTCGTGTTCGCCCACCGGGATGTCATGGTTCTTGCCCATCAAAAGATAAAGGATGTCGATATAATCATCCCGCGTCTGCGGGCCGTCCACCAAGAACCGGGCCCCGGCACGCTGGCGCAGCGCGTCATCCACGTTCTCCGGATAGTTCGAAAACATCCCGAACGTGCAATTGCCCCGCACCACGGTATTTGCGCCCGCGAAACTCTCCATCAGGACAGCCGTAATCTCCAACTGCCCGGCAGAGGATTGGCGATCACCCCGTTTCCCCGCCAACTGGTCAATATCATCAATAGTCCCAAACCCTATCACATGCGGGTCCAGCACGTTGTTGATGAAGGCCTTGGCATTCTGGCCCGATTTCCCCTGATAGCTGTCGATATTGTCCGTGCTCAGGTTCTGATAGCGGAACGGATAGCCCGCCACCTTGCAGTAGTCATTGACCAGACCGGCCATCATCTGGATCAGTGTGGTCTTGCCCGTGCCCGGCTTACCATCCCCCATGAAGGTAAAGATGAACCCGCCAAGTTCGGCAAACGGGTTCAACCGCCGCTCAAAATCATAGGCCATCAGCATCTTCGACAGCTTCATCGCCTGATACTTGGCAATATGGTTGCCCACGACCTCATTGGGCTTCTTGAAGGTCATGGTCAGGGTGCTGCCCTTGGCCTTGCGGGCGGGGCTGAACCCGTCGATGACAAAATCATCCGCCTCCACCCTCCAGGCGGAATTGCTGAACGATTCCAAGCGGCCCGCCGTGCTGGCGCGGCTCGCGACCTTGTCCATCAGCTGCTCGGCATAGGCCAGCATCGTGGCAATCAGCGTGCCCTCATCCTTGGCAAACTGGGCCAGCTTCTGGTCCAGCTCCCAAATGGCGCCATGCAGGGCAAGGGGCGCGTTGTCCGTCAGCACCTCATCGACCGACCCCACCTCGACACTCACTTCACTGGCCTGCGGTGCCAGCAGAAACGACGTGGCATTGGCAAAGGTATAAAGGGCAACCAGCGATTCAGCCGCCAGAAATTCAGTAAATTCAGCCGACCGATCCGCAGACAGCCGGCCTTCCAGATTGATACGTTTGAGCTCGGTCAGCGGGGTCTGGTCCGCATAGGCATCAGCCACCGTCAACGCGATAGACACCGCACGACGCAGCGCATGGGCCACCGCCGCCTGGGCGGGCGATGTCAGCGGATCATCATCGTCAGCTTCCGCAATCCGGTCCAGCAGACGCACGCCGCCCGACGGGGCAGATGTGCGCGACAGCAAACCCGGCGTGGTCGAACGGAACCGGCGACGGGTGGCGGCCACATCGGGGGATTTCTCGGGCGTCTGAACAGACAGGCGGGCCTGCGCCAGCCGTGGGGTATGATCCAGCTGCATCAGCATTTCCGCCGCAGGCACGTAATGCTTGCGGATATCATCCTCGCGCAGTTCCATCTGATCACTTGTCTGGCTCATGGTCTCTCCGGCTTTATGGGGAATTCAAAATATCTTGGTGTTCTGACAAGGCCACCTGCCGGGCAATCGCCTGGGTATCGACAGGAAAGGACGTATTGCCAGAAAAGTCATCAACGGGAAAACGCGGGGACGGATCGGCAGCAGGGGCACAGGCGGCAAGAACGATCAACATCACCAAACGAAAGCCCATTTTTTCCCTCCTTTGCCACATCGTAAGATGGGTCTTGACCCATCCTATCGATAGCTCAACACCCGCCCGCTATCGCTGACCACAAATTTACGCACGTCCCGAAACCCCGGTGGGTTCCGCTCTGCCAATGCCTGATAGGGGCGTTCGGGCATGATCAGCGACCGTTCCATCCGCGATGCTCCCGTCTCTGTCCCGCCGCCCTCAAACGGGTCGAGCGCAAAGATCTGACGTTCCACCGTGCCGAACCAGCCGGATTTCACATGCTCCACTCGGTCAGAGACCAGTTCTTCCTCGGTCCAGACCAGCGCCCAATCCTCGCCCACCGGGGCCTTGGCCGCCTCCAGCACCTCGCGCAGCGGACCCGTCTGACGGGTAAACGCATGGGAATACATCGGGCCAATATGGAAACGGCGCAGTCGGACAGGATGCAGATCGCCAAAATCCTCATCAAACCCCTTGGCAATGGTCAGCAGCTTCAGATGCGCCACCGATTGCGCCATCAGATGCGCCTGCACCTCCGGCCAGCGGCGTTCATCCTTGGGCAAGCCTGTGCGGCCCGTATCCTCCAGATCCATCAGATAGATCGTGGGCAGGTTCACCTGGCTGTCATAGACCGCCCAATGCACCTGAAACAAACGCCGGTCGCCCTTATTTTCGATCCAGACCGCCTGCGGATCATTGCGCGCCCAGAACTGATCACCACGCAACAACTCCTCGTAATATAGCCGCTGTGACAGCGCATATTGCAACTTGGTGGGGATTTCCTGTTCCGACAGGATCACACGCACCATCTGATCCTTCAGCGCCTCAGCGGACGGTTGCGAGGCCAGATGCCGCTCTGCCTGCAGCGCATCATTGGCCATCTCCAACAGCTCTTGATAGACTGGAAAACCGCTTTCACGCCGGTCAAATGTCAGCGATCCAGCATGCGCAAACCGGCCCGAGAAATGATACTTGTGCGACAGGGCGGTAAAGGTCCAGTTGAGCCCCACCAGATAGCGGGCCAAGGCCTCGATATCAGTGCGTGAAAACCGCCCCTCCGCCTCCATCGTCGCGGCCACCTTGGTCAGATAGCCCGTGATCTTGGCAAACTTGCCAAAATACCGACGCGTGACGCGGGTATCTTCCAGCTTCATATGATCGGCTTGGAGGTCAGATGGCGCCGTCACGATCATTCCCCTCCTGATCAATATGCATCCACCACTGCCAGAAGGGCGCGGCAAAGCCATTTAATATTCTTTCTCGCGGTGTAGCTCCAAACGTCGAAAGTTGCGAATATCGCACGGCGTGGAACCACATCCACCGATGGGCTAACCGCCCTAGGACCCCAAACAGCAGCGCCAATGCGGAAAAGGCTATGAGAAGCGTGCAGATTATAGCGAAAACCTGAGCCACCGGAATGTTTCCGACCGAACCAGAGAGGTACGCAGCACCAAGAGCAGACGCGCCAATCAAAAGCGATAGAAGGCCAAAACATGCCGTCCGGCGGATTTGGCCACCGAAGCTCAGATGTCTATCTTTGTTGTGTGCATGGCTCAAAACTCAGCACCCTATGCTGACGCAGTCCTGGGCTTGACCCGGGACCTCTGCCTTGTGACCAAGAGGTCCCGGATCAAGTCCGGGACGGGAGATCATCAAGACTCGACCCCATATTCATTGCTGTCATGCTTCTCCACGATCTTCTGGAACCGGCGGATAAAGCGTTCATCCGCTTTCGCCTTCTGCTCCAGCACTTCGCGGGCGAACACCATATGGTCCTCATGCGCTTCCAGCATGTCGGCCATCCGGGCATTCGTGGCCGAACCAATGGCAGCCATGGCCGTCTGTGCTTCCTGGTCGGTCTGCACCCCGATCTCGTTGATCTGGTGGGCCACGTCCTGCTGCTGGGCCGTTTTCAACGATTTTGACAGGGCATCATACAGGACCACCCGCTGCTTGGTGTCTGTCTGCAGCTTGTTGATCAGCACCATCTGGGTCGCCGCCTGGTTCTGCAATGAATCGATCCAGGTCTTGCCCTTCTCGATATAGCGTTCCAGCGTCTGGGATTTCGCCAATTGGACCTGCTCTTGCTGAACCATCTCATTGTACTGGCCGTTCAGCGCCTGCAATTCGGTCTCAAGCTTGGTGCGGGCGGCGGCATCCTGTTCCACCGAAATCTTGCCTTCCAGCTCGATAATCTTCGGATCCATCGCCAGAATATCGGCGCGTAGCCCTTCCAGGGTCGATACGGTCTCTTCCCGCTCAACCAATGTGCCGGACAGGTTCTTTTCAACGCTTGCCTTCTGCTCGTTCAGAACGGCCAGCTGGCTTTCCAGCAGTTTCAGGATCACATCGGATTTCGAAATCAGATCCTGCAGCTTGTCATCGACAGACGCGGTGCGCATCCGTTCCTGGCGCATGCTGTCGGCCTTCGCCTTGCTGAAAAACCCGATAAGGCTCTCCATCCCGGTCTTTGACCGCATCTCGTCAAAGTCCTTGGAAAAGGCAGACGTGACATCATCCAGACCCATGATCAGTTCCGCGATATTGGCATTCATCAGCTCGGTATGCTGATGCACGTCCTCTAGGCTGGCATTTTCGATATCGACCGAAATGTCGGTGCCCTGCGCCATCTTGGTGCGGGCGGTTTCAATGCGGCTGGTCAATTCGGAAATCTTGCTTTGGGCTTCCGCCACCTGCTTTTGCGATTCCTCAATCTGGGTTTCAAAATTCGCCATATCGGGCTCCTGAATAACACTGTCCAGCAACTTATATGGGTACGAGGGCATTGAAGGGAATAGCGCATGAGGCCCAGCGCCCGGGAATAGGGCGCAATAGCTGCCCATTCGCAACGTATCGACGTGCATTGACAAGGCAAAGCGGTTGCGCGGATGAATGGCAGGCCGACCAAACTGGAAACCAGCGCCATGACCAACCTGCTCGTCCCCGTGACCAAGGATGCGGTTACACCCGAAACCGACCGGCCCGCACCAGAAAAACTGATCGCGGGCGACCCCGTCTTTACCACCTGGAATATCGAGGAACGGGATGGGCTTTATGCCGGTATCTGGCAGGCCACACCGGGCAAATGGCGGATCAGCTATGATGAATGGGAATATTTCCGCATGATCGCGGGCGTTTCCGTCATCACCAGCGATGACGGAACAGCCGTCACGCTGCGGGCCGGCGACAGCTATGTCATCCGGCCCGGTTTCAGCGGCACATGGGACGTGGTGGAAACCACGATCAAGGATTACGTGATCCGGCTCTAGACGTCGCCGAACTCGTCAAATTGTGGCGGGCGGTCCAGTGCCTCCGCCTCCGGCCCCAGCAGTTCATCGGGCGAGATGATTTTGGGCGGCAACTCGATCCCACGCTCGTAATTCTCCGGATCAACGCGCAGAGATTCCTCACGCGACCGGATATGTACCTTCATCGGCACGTCAATCTGGTCATACAGGTGGATCGCATCCTGATTGAACAGACGGATACACCCGGCTGAACCGGAATTCCCGATTGATTCCAGATCGTTCGTGCCATGAATGCGATAAAACGTATCGCGGCTGCCGCGATACAGATACAGCGCCCGCGCGCCCAGCGGGCTGCGCAGGCCACCGGGGATACCGGCACGGAAGGGCCCGTAAACCTCTGGCTCGGTGCGCAGCATATTCCGGGTGGGCGTCCAGCCCGGCCATTTCCGCTTGAGCTTGATGGTGGCACTGCCACGGATAGACCGGCCCGCGCGACCGACGCCAACAGGATAGCGGGTGGTCGTCCCATCGGGGCGCACATGGTACAAAAACTTCGCATAAGGATCGACATCCAGCGTATTTGGCCCTTGTTCCCCGTTATAGATGCCAGACATCCGGCGATTCACACCCTGCAGATATCTGTCGGGAATACCGGGCAGGTTGTACCCCGCATCCTGGATTGGGCCGTAACCCTCGACGAACTGCGGAAGCTCAGACAGGGGCGGCGGGGCCGCTGGCCGCGCGCAGGCCGCCGTGGTTGCCAGCATCATGGCCCCAAATGACCGTCTGGTCATGTTTGTCGTCATCGTCATCAATCAGCACCCTGTTTCAAGCGAATCCCCTCTTAACACCCGGACGACACAAGGCAAAACACCACCCGGCGACTTTCCAGACACATATGTTGCAAAACGTCACACTCTGCGGCCCAGTTCCCGAAATTGTTACAGTGTTACGGCGCGTTCACGGCGATATCAGCCTGAAATGCCGATTGTTTCAGCTTCTGTTTCAAAGCTGACAAAGACCGTCACCCTTGTGTGAGGGGGCTGCACAGCCAGCCCGAAACCCCCGATAAAGCCCTCGGAACAACCGCATACAATCGCATACAAAGGAACGCGCGCCATGAAAAACACCGTCTTCACCATTCTCGCCGCCGGGGCCTTCGCCACCATCGCATTCGACGCATTCGGTCAGGGGCTGTCACCGCTCTTTGGCTATGCCAAGCTCGCCCCAGTCGGCCTCGCCAACCAGACGATCAAGACCGTCTTCGGGGCCAGCCCCTCCGGACTCGCCCATCTGCTGCACGTCTTCACCGGCATGGTCGCCTACACGCTGGGCTATCTGCTGGTCGCACGCCCATTGCAACAACGCATCATGCCGTCCCTGCCATGGGTCGCGACCGCCACGGCCTATGGCGTCGTCCTGTGGGTCTTTGCGCTCTACGTCATGGCGCATCTGGTGGCTGGCAACAAACCCTTCCTCGGCTTCACCGGGATCACCTGGGTCGCACTCTGGGGCCATATCGTCTTCGCCCTCGTCGCCGCCTGGGTGATGGAGGCACGGGGCATCGTCAAAACACCTGCCAACACGCGACCCGCCCACGCCTGAAATCCACGCTCCCTCCTCTGAACGAAACAGCCGGGCCCTGCCCGGTTGTCTTCGTTTTGAGATCGACGAGACGAAACATCGGTTTTGCGGGACTTTGTCACCGTTGGACATGCTGGTCATCGTGGCTAAGCTACCCTTATGACCATAGCTGGAATTGATCACGCCGCCTTGCCAATTGGAAACGTCGAGGAGATGCTCTCTTTCTACGCATCACTTGGCTTTTCGGTTCGTTCCTTTGGCAATGACGACCTTCCTGTCCATGCGGTAATGCTAGGCAATGTTCGCCTGAACTTCCATGAGCCAAAGACTTGGAAATCAGCGGATTTTCCGCGTGGACCCAACGCGTTACCCGGTTGTGGCGACTTTTGCTTTGTGTGGGACGGTACGGTCGAAGAAGCGGTCGAATTCGTTTGTGAAAAGGGAGTTCAAATCGAGTTTGGGCCGGTAGAACGGACAGGGGCGCGTGCGCAAAGCCGAGAAATCGGTGACAGCATTTACTTCCGTGACCCCGATCAGAACCTACTGGAATTCATCATATATCGCCGGTCGACCTAGAATAACTCGTAATAGTTTTGTTGGCAGGTATGGGCTCAAACCGGCCATCCAGTACAGCCCGCGATCACCTTCAACGCCCGTCCGCGTATTCAGCAGGCCCCTTGATCTCCAGCTTGTTCCCAAACGGATCAAAGATGTAGAACGAATGCCCAACGCCGCGTGCCCCGCCATGGACGGCCTCGCGGTCAATCTTGACCCCATGGGCGGCCAAATGGGCGCGCAATGCGTCAGGCGCAAAGGGGGATGTGGCAATGCACAGGTGGTCCATGTTCCGACCACCCGCGACCGGCGGTACGGCATGGGTAGCCCCCGGGTGGGTCGTATCCCAAAGTACAATCAGCGCGGCCCCGGCCCAGACCTGCTCCATCCCCAGATCGGGATAGGAATAGCCGTGCACACAGCCCAATACGTCATAGTAAAACGCCAGCGCCTTTTTCATGTCATCGACCAGCAGCACCACATGGTCGATGCCCACAAGGGTGAAAGGGACCGTCATGCTGCGTCCCAGACCGGGCACCATGGCCCGTCCACCAAACGCATATCCTTGTCCAGCGCATCAATCGCGACAATCTGTGCTGCCGTCAGGGTCAGATCACTCGCCGCCAAATTCTCGGCGATCCGGGCCGGGCTGCCCGCAGACGGGATGACCACATAGCCCTTGGACATCAACCACGCCAGTGCGACCTGCGACGCGGTCCCACCAAGCTCGGCCCCGATCCGTTGCAGCACCGGATCATCCACAACCGCACCCCGCGCCAGCGGCGAATAGGCGGTCATGCGGATACCCTTGGCCGCGCAATGCTCTACAATAGGGCGATTGTGCAGATACACATGTAACTCCACCTGATTGGTCAACAACGGGCGGTCACCCAACAGGTCCAGCGCCTTGTCCAGATAGGGTTTGGTGAAGTTCGATACCCCGATATTGTGGCAAAGGCCTGCGTCATAAATGGCGGCAAACTGGGCCATGTAATCGGCAATGTCGTATTCATCCTTGATCGACGGGTAGTGCAGCAGCAACAAATCCACCGGTCCAACGCCCAGCTTTTCCAGCGACGCCTCCACATGCGGGCGGATCTGACCGGGACCAAAGCTTTCGGGGGCCACTTTGGTGGTCACCCATAGATCTTCGCGGGGCAGGTCAAACGCAGCGATGGCGCGGCCGACAAACTCTTCGTTCTGATACCCTTCGGCGCAATCCAGATGGTGGTATCCGGCCTCAAGCGCGGCCAGCGTACCTTGATAAGCCGCCTCATCCGGCCTGTTCCATGTGCCATATCCAATCTGCGGAATCGTATCCATGCGGCGACCTCCTCTGCATTTTTCTTAGAACTATAACGATTACGAAAGAAGCACCAGCGCAGTATTGCCCCGGCAATTCAGTCCAACTGACCGCCTAGGTCCAATCCTTTAAGGATCTCATCAGCCGACATCGCCTTCTTGCCGGGCCGCTGTGCGCGCGTCACCTCAACCGCGCCCTCCCCGCAGGCAATGGTAAAACCACCCAGCACCTGCCCCGGCGCACCCGCACCATCGGCCAGCCGCGACCCCAGCAGCTTGACCCGTTCACCCTGCACATCACACCACGCCCCGGGAAAAGGCGACAAGCCCCGGACCAGACGGTCCACGTCAACCGCCGGTCGGGTCCAGTCCACCCGCGCCTCGGCCTTGTCGATCTTGGCGGCATAGGTGACACCATCCTCCGGCTGCGCATCCGGTGTCAGATCCGGCAAACGGGCCAGCGCATCAACCACCAGCCGGGCCCCCATCCCTGACAAACGGTCGTGCAAAGCGCCCGTGGTTTCTTCCACCCCGATATCCGTCGCCTCGCGCAGCAGAACCGGGCCAGTATCCAGCCCGGCCTCCATCTGCATGATGCACACGCCGGTCTGCGCATCACCCGCCATTACAGCGCGATGGATCGGCGCGGCACCTCGCCAGCGCGGCAAAAGCGATGCATGGATGTTCAGGCACCCATGACGCGGGGCGTCCAGCACCACCTGCGGCAGGATCAACCCATAGGCAACGACGACGGCCACGTCGGCGTCCAGCGCGGCAAACGCCGCCTGCTCCTGCGCCCCCTTCAACGACACCGGGTGACGCACCATCAAACCCAGCGCCTCCGCCCGGCGCTGAACGGGCGACGGGCGATCCTTTTTCCCCCGGCCTGCGGGACGGGGCGGCTGGCAATAAACGGCAACGATGTCATGACCGGCCGCGTGCAGGGCCTCCAGCACCGGCACCGAAAAATCAGGCGTGCCCATAAAGATGATTTTCACAATATCGCCCCCGGCCAACTGCGCGCGTTCCGGCACTCAGTTAGGCCAATCAGGCGCATATCGCAACGCGGCAACGGATCGGCTCGATAGTTAAATTTCCTTTAACACGCCGCAAAATAACCATGTTTCGTTGGGCACGATGAAACCTCATATATTTTAACAACCGTAAGGAAGCGAAAATGTTGTTCAAAATACTTGGGGGCATTCTGGTGCTTTGGGGCATCGCCGACCTGGTCATGGGTATGCAAGGCATGGATCTTTGGGCGCGTGTCGGTATCACCCTACCCGCGATCGTCTGGAGCTTTTCACATTGGATCGCGATCATCGCCGGCGGTATCGTCTTCTCGATGGGCAGCGCAGATGAAGAACAAGAAGCACCGCACGAATAGGTACTGACAGCGCACGACACACCGGTTCAGGGCAGATCTTTCAATCCGGTTGGCGTGTCAATCCGTGCGCGATAGCGGATCCTTGGTCCCTGCGTAACAGCAGGCGGTCGATCAATCGACAAGTCATGATACAGCGCCTCGACCCCCACCGGGTCGGGGCAGGCAAGCCCGAACCACCGCAAACGCGCACCCATGTCAGGAATGTCGGCCATTGCCGTCGGATCACCACGATGGTCGATCAGCGATGGGGCCGCGCCACCCAACGGCAGCGACCCATCGGCAGGAATGGCAAAGCCAAAGGCCGGTTCCTCCGGCGGAAGCGGTACAACATCGCCGTAAATCGCGCGATGGGCGGAAACGACCGTCTGAATTGCATCAGTGCTGGCGACCCACCCTCGCAAACGTCGCCCATCCTCCCAGTCGGCCCGAACCTGTTCCTGATTATCCAGTCCAAACCAGCGCGCACGCGCAGGGTCGTTTCCGTCCGGGTCCAGCGCAACGATCTCCAGATAGACATTCCCGCCCAGCTGCAACCTGTGATTATGCGTGCCCATATAAAGGTGGCGCGTCCCGAACGGCACATCCAGATCAAGACAATCGCGCACATGTGCCACCCCCTCGGCCAGCGTGGGGGCAATGACGGTCAAATGGTCAAGTCTCAGCATTACGGCCCTGCGGAAAAGTTAGCGCACCTGCAACTTCTTCGCCTTCTTGATCAGCATATCGCGCTTCACCCGGCCAAGACGGTCAAAAAACATCTGACCCTGCAAATGATCAATCTGGTGCTGGGCCGAGGTAGCCCACAGGCCGACAAAATCCTTGCGGTCCCACACCCCGTCTTCATTCATGAAACGGACCGTCACGGCGCGGGGACGCTTTAGCTTGGCCCAGACACCGGGCAGGTTGGGTGACCCCTCATCATGCTCACGGTACTCCACGCTCGCGTGCAGAATTTCCGGGTTGGCCATGCGCACGGCCTGACCGCGCGTTTCAGACGCATCGACGACGGCAAGGGCCAACCCGATACCCAATTGCGGGGCAGCCAGCCCGACACCGGGCATCGTATCCATCGCCGAAATCATCTCATCCCAGATTGCGCGAACCTCATCCGTGACCGCATCAACCGGCTGCGCAGGCGTGCGCAAGGCCGGATGCGGCCACATGACGTAAGGGCGATGGGTCATACCTCTGTCCCAGTATCCGTGATCAGCACGCCGTTCAGATGGTCCAGCTCGTGACAGACACAAACGGCACCAACGCCGTGAAAGCGGGCGGTCTGGCGGATACCGGCTGGGCTGTTCCAGCCCAGATCAACCCAGACTGGGCGGGCTACATTGAATGTGCGATCCGGGATCGACAGGCAGGCCTCTGGTCCCAATTGGCTGAATGGGGCGGCTTCGACTATCTCTGGGTTCACGAACGCAATCGGGTGCTTTTCACCCTCTTTCCAGGTCGTATCGATCACGAACATCCGCTGGCTGATACCGACCTGCGGGCCTGCCAGACCACGGCCCTGGGCAGCATACATCGTCTCGAACAGATCAGCGATCAGGGTATCAACAGGTTCACCAAACTGGATCACCGGAACGGCCGCTTTGCGCAAAATCGGGTCGCCGTCAAAGCGCAGGTCAAGAACTGCCATCAGCTGCGGGCCATTTCGCGTTTCAGCTTTTGCATCTTGCGGGTGATCATCTGGCGTTTCAGCGGCTTGAGGTAGTCAATGAACAGCTTGCCATCCAGATGGTCGATCTCGTGCTGCACGCAGGTGGCCCATAGGCCATCAAAACGCTCGCGCACCGTTTTGCCGTCCAACCCGGTCCATTCCACCTCAACCTCGGCGGGGCGTTCCACATCAGCGTATTGATCCGGGATCGACAGACAGCCCTCTTCATAGACCGAGCGATCTTCCGAGGTCCAAACCACCTGCGGATTGATCAGCACCATCGGGCGGGGCGTCGCATCCTCTTCCTTCTCACAATCCATCACGATCATGCGGGACATGACAGCCACCTGCGGCGCGGCAAGGCCAATGCCCGGCGCGTTATACATCGTCTCAAGCATGTCATCCGCCAACCGGCGCAGGTCGTCATTGACCGATGCAATCGGGTCAGCGACCTTCTTCAGCCTTGGGTCGGGGTGGATCAGGATATTACGCAGTGTCATGCCCCGGATTTAGGCGGCACGGCGATAAATTGCAATGCGGGACAGATGTAACCTTGACGTTACATCAAAGCTGCCTTATGTAACCTCAAGGTTACTTATCGCAAATGCAAAAGAAAAGGAGCATTCATGTCTGCCAACCCCATCAGCCGCGTTCGTCTCCTCGGCAGTGCGGCCATTGTCATCACCACAGCCACCGCATTGATTGCGGCTTTCCTGTCCATCGGGCCATCCGGGCTCACCTGGGCCTTTATCATCGGGGGTATCGCTATCGGATACGCCATCCTGTCCTTCGTGCTGCACCTGCGTTACCCCGACGCCGCAGATGCCGCATGGGACGAACAAAACAACCGGGCACATCGCGACAGCCTGATTTTCGGGTTCTGGGCAGTGCTCGCGGTGTTCCTCGTCTTTCTTGTCCTCTCACTGACGGACAGGATGAACCCGGCCATGGCGTTCTATTGGCTGGGACCCGTCCTTGGTGCCGTGCCGCCCGCCCACTACCTCGTCTCCATTATGCGCGGCCGCGCTGAATGAGCGGCAGGCTCATCGTGCATCTGCGCGCCCACCGCACCACGGCCGGCCTGACCCAAGCCGAGTTGGCTGATGCTGTGGGCGTATCACGCAAGACGATCAACACGATTGAAAACGGGGTCTTCACACCTTCCACGATTCTTGCGCTGACACTCGCAGAGGAACTTGATTGCAGCGTCCACGATCTGTTTGAATTGCCTGATGAGTCTGACTGATACCATCATCACCAATGCGGCCTCCGCCAACGCAGACGACCTTTGCGCGGCCATGGCCAGCGCCTTTTCGGACTATGCCGTTCCGATCAACCTGACAGTGCCCGCCTTCCGCTTCATGATGAAACAACGCGGGCACAGCCCCGACGCGTCACGCATCGCTGTCATAGACGGTAAGATCGCCGCCATTTGGCTTGTTTCGGTGCGGGGGGAGGCATCCTACCTGATCTCCAGCGGCACCGTGCCACAGCATCGGGGGCGCGGGCTGGCCACTAACCTCGCGCACAGCGCGCTAGACGGCTTGCAGCGCCGCGGTACCATGACCTTCCAGACCGAAGTGCTTGTCGAAAACACTACCGCCGCGCGGCTCTACCGCAGACTCGGCATGCGCAAGCGGCGGGACCTGTCCTGCTACACCCTGACCGGACCACAACCGGCTAAAGAGAACCTACCGCCAGTCCGCGAAATTCCCTGGTCCGATATCGCAGACACCGTGAATGCGCTGCGCGACTGGGGGCCGTCCTGGCAGAACAGCGATCAATCCATCACCGCCATCGCAGATCAGGTCCGCTGCCTTGCCACCCATGACGACGGCACCCTCACCGGCTATGCCGTGCTTGTACCCGGCAGCGGCAGCCTGCTACAAATCGGCGTCCACCCAGATGCACGACGGCGAGGGATCGGCACCGCCCTGATTAACCACGCCCTGGCAGCCACACCAACCGAACAATTGCGGTTGATCAATGCGGACGCGGCCGACCATGGCTTCGCCCAGTTCATGCGCGCCATCCCTTCCGAACAAATCCAGGGGCAGTTCGAACTGATCATGGCGCTGGACGACCATGCCTAAACCGTCGCATTTTCCACCTTGCACTCCGCCGCACCTGCCGTAGCCTGCGCCAACCAACAGCGGAGAACCCGATGACATTCGACCACGCCCCCGACCGCCGCAACACACACTGCGTGAAATGGGACGGGATGGAGCAATACTACGGCGTCAGCCCGGATGAGGGCCTGTCCATGTGGGTCGCCGATATGGAGTTCCGGGCTCCAGACTGCATCCAGCAGGCAGTGCAGGACATGGTCGATCACGGGGTCTACGGCTATTTCGGGGATGACAGCAAATACTTGGGTGCCATCCAGTGGTGGATGGACACACGGCACTGCTGGAAAATTGACCCCAGCTGGATCTTCACCACCCATGGGCTGGTCAACGGCACCGCCATGTGCGTCGATGCTTTCACAAATCCGGGCGACGGGGTCGTCCTTTTCACACCGGTCTACCACGCCTTCGCCCGTGTCATCACCGCCGCTGACCGGCAGGTGGTTGAATGCGAACTGGTCAACACCAATGGCCGCTACGAAATGGATTTCACCGCCTATGACGCCCAGATGACGGGGAATGAACGGATGGTCATCCTGTGCTCACCCCATAACCCTGGCGGGCGGGTCTGGACTCGGGCCGAATTGCAGGCGGTCGCGGCCTTCGCCAAACGGCACGAACTGATCCTGGTCAGCGACGAAATCCACCACGACCTGACCATGCCGGGGCAGACCCACATCCCCATGGCCCATATCGACGGGATCACCGACCGGCTGATCATGATGACGGCGACAACCAAGACCTTCAACATCGCAGGGTCCCATTCCGGCAACGTCATCATCGAAGACCCCGACCTGCGCGCGCGTTTCGGCAAACGAATGGCGGGTCTGGGCATGTCACCCAACAGCTTTGGGCTGCACATGGCGACAGCGGCCTATTCGCCCGAAGGGGCGGCATGGGTCGATGAATTGCGCAACTATCTGGACGGAAACCGGCAGATATTCGACGCCGGGGTCAACGCCATCCCAGGCCTCGCCTCCATGCCGCTCGAGGCCACCTACCTCGCCTGGGTCGATTTCAGCAATACCGGGATGAGCCGGGAAGAATTCACGGCACGGGTGGAACAACACGCCAAAATCGCCGCCAACCACGGGCCGACCTTCGGCAAAGGAGGCGAAAGCTTTCTGCGGTTCAACCTCGGGGCGCCAAGGGCGCAGATCGAGGATGCAATCGGGCGGTTGGAAAAGGCTTTCGGGGATTTGCAGTAGGGGCAGAGGGGACTTGCGAGGCATGATCAAGGTCGGACAGCGGACCTTCGGGATGCCGCAAAGCAAACATTCCAACCAGAAGCCAAGAACGTTTATGGCATTCACAGTAAGCGGTCTCGGTGTCACTGCACTTTCAGGCCATGGCTGGGATGATGCTTCTTTCCCGCCGCACCTAAAAGGATAATTAGATCTCATCCTACAAGGACAAATCCTGCGAACTCAGCCCTCGGCAAGGTACTTAATAAGCTCGCTGTTAAATCCTTCGGGGTTTTCAAGGTGAACTGCATGTGCGCAGTTTGGAAAGACGCAGAGGTTTGTGTTCGGGATCGTTTGCCACAAGCACTCAATTTGTTGCCAATTATAGGTCCTGTCACCATCTCCCCAGATCACGAGTGTCTTGGGCTTTAAGGCCGCCAGGTGTGCCGTGCCTGTCCAATTTTCCATCGCGCTTAGTCCTGCAAGAATGGCATCGAGCCCGGCCTGCTCGGCGATGGCGGCGCAAGCCTCATAGGCCGGTGCAGCTTGGCCGTGAAGGAACCAACTGGCCGAAATACGTCGCGCGGTTGCTTGGGCGCCGTCGGTCTGGGCGCGGGACTTGCTCTCAGCAATTGTCTCAAATCGGCCGGGCAGAACACCGACGGATCCTGTGGAATAGAGAATGAGCTTGTCGATCTGATCGGGAATGCGTTGGGCGATCTCTTGCACGATCATGCCGCCCATCGAATGACCCAGCAGGTGAAAGCGGGTGATGCCGCGGTTGTGCAATTCACCAATCACCCAATCGGCAAAGCCACCGATCGCATTGATGACGGGTAAATGTCCATTGTTGCCAAACCCCGGCAGGTCCAAGGCGATCACGTTGCAGGTTGGCGCAAGCGCCTCTTTCTGGGCGTCCCATTGCGCGCTGCCCCCCATGAAGCCGTGCACCATGACAAGGGGTATCACTTACGCTGTCCTTGTACGATACGATCAAGGATCATGGCGCAGAACAGAATAGCAAATCCAGCAAGAATACCTTGCCCGACATTTGCGTACTGCAGGGCCTCAAGGACATCCTCACCCAGCCCTTTTGCGCCGATCAGGGATGCCACCACGACCATCGCCAGCGACAGCATAATCGTTTGGTTGATGCCCGCCCGGATTGAGGGGCTTGCAAGCGGCAAGTCGACACGGGTCAGCAGATACCATTTGTTTGCACCAAACGAGATCGCCGCCTCTCGGACGCTTTCGGGTACGCCGCGCAGACCCAACACCGTTAGGCGCACCACCGGGGTTCCGCCGAAGATCATTGTGGTCACAACTGCCGCCGGTTTGCCGGTCCCAAAAAACGCAATCACAGGGATCATAAAGACAAAGGCTGGCATGGTTTGCATAAAATCCATGATCGGCTGGATCGCAGCGTAGAACCGTGGACGACGTGCCGCAAACATGCCCAAGGGGATGCCAATGAGGATCGAAAGACACGCGGCCGTGCCGAGCAACGCCAATGTCGTCATCGCCTTTTCCCAGAAACCCAGAAGGCCCATGTATGACAGGAAAGCCGCCGAATAGATCGCCATGCGCACGCCTGCCGTCAGCCATGTCAGCAAGATGATGAGCGCTGCAATCACGATCCAGGGGGTGCTTACAAAGACGATCTCAAGCGCATCCAAGACAAGCCGAATAACCCATGTAATGGCGTCAAACAGCGCGTCGCCGTTCAAGACCGCCCAGTTGAAGAAGTTCTCGACCCACTCGATGCTGGTCAACCGGATGCCGGGTTCTGTCGGGAAATTGCTGAGCAGATCAAACCGACCTGGAAAGCTGTAGTGCAACATTGCAGCAACGACGATCAGGACCATGAAGATCGCGCTCAGGAGCATATGCGATACAGGCATCCCTGAACGGATGCTGCGGTCTGACACCCAGTCTGAGAACCGGGCCTCCAGCGCCCAGTTTGCGACAGCCGCTTGCGCAGCCTTTGCGGCCAGCAAGATGGCCAGGCCAATCATCACGATCTGCGGGCCCTGTGCCGCCAGTGCTGCTGCCTCTTCGCGGATGCCTCCTATATTGGCTTCCAAACCTTCGACGGCGCGTCGGAAAGCATCAACGCGGTCCGATCCATCTTCGATTGCCGCCGCCAGTTGTTGGCGTCGCAGCTCTAACGTGCCTTCGATCGAGGTAATCCGTGCCATTGCTTCAGCGCCCAGATCACCAAAAAGCCCACGTGCGATTTGAACCAATGCGAGGGCTTCGATGATCAGAAAGGGCAAGGCCCATGACCAAAGCCCGCGTGCGCCAAACCAGATTGGACCAAAGAGTCCAGCCATCAGGTTGAACGTCGCCGTGAACCGGGATGACGCGCCGATCTTGTTGAAGTTCTTGATGTAGTAGTCCGGACTTGTGCGCACGAAGGTCCGGATATTCTCGCGCCGCTCTTCGGCATAGGCCAAGGCCGCTTCGCTGTTGGGATCGTCCAGAGGATTTACTGCGGTGTCGCTCATGACATTTCGGTTCCTTCAATCACAGTGCGCAACAGGTCCGAGCGTGTGATGATGCCGACGCCTTGGCCATCAGCTTCGACCAAGATCGGCTTGTCATCGTCAATGGCGAGATTGATCAGATTGCTCAGTGTATCGTCCTTGTCCACCCGCGCCAAATCTGCCGGGATTGGTCCATGTTCGGCAATATGAGCATCAATCGGCTGCATCACCGCATGCGCATGCACTACCTTCAGCCGCGAGATACCGGCGACAAAGTCAGCGACGTAGTCATCTGCTGGATTCATCACGATGTCTTCGGCCGTGCCAATCTGCACGACTTTGCCGTCGCGCATGATCGCGATGCGGTCACCAATGCGGACGGCTTCATCCAGATCGTGGGTGATGAAGATCGTCGTCTTCTTCAGGATTTTGGACAGACGAATGAATTCATCCTGCAACTGTCGACGGATCAGCGGGTCAAGCGCGGAGAAGGGTTCATCCATCAACAAAACATCGGGGTTCGCGGCAAGCGCGCGGGCAAGGCCGACGCGTTGCTGCATCCCGCCCGAGAGTTCATGCGCGAACTTTGCGCCCCAAGCACCCAGCTCAACGATATCAAGGATCGCCGCTGCTTGGCGCATGCGTTCGTTCTTGGCGACTTGCCGGATTTCCAAGGGCATCGCGACATTGTCCAGCACCGACCGATGCGGCATGAGGGCGAAATTCTGAAAGACCATGCCAATCTTGCGATTACGGAAGGCTTGCAGCTCTTTGACCCCCAACGCCATCACGTCGGTGCCTTCGATCTCAATCTTGCCCGAAGTCGGCTCTAGCAATCGGTTGAAATGGCGAACCAGTGTCGATTTGCCACTGCCGGACAGCCCCATGATGCAAAAGATTTCGCCGCGATTTACGGATAGGCTGACATCAGCGACGCCAACAACGGCATTGAATTCGGCCAGAACCTCGGCCTTGGTCAGCCCGCGTTCCTGTATCGCCTTGAGCGCCACTTCTGGCCGACCGCCAAAGATCTTCCAAACATTGGAAATCTCAATGACGCGATCTTGGGGTGCTGTCATCATTCTGCCTACTATCAAAAAAAGTCGGCACAGATTGCCCGTGCCGACGATCTTAGTTTTTGGTGCTACCCTAGAGTCCCAGCATTGCGTCAACGCGGTCAGAATTGGCATCAACCCATTCTTTGGCAACCTCTGCCGGATCACGTCCGTTGGCACTGATCTCAAAGGCCAGTCCGCTCACGTCATTTGCGTCCAATGCGAAATTCGCAAAGAACTCAGCAATCGCTGGAGAGCGTTCCTCGAGAGAATTCGACCAGGCAATTTGCACCTGCTTGAGGTCATCTTTCGTTGCAACCATGGAGTTTTCATACCAATCGGCATCGTCGGATGGCTGTACCATGATGTACTTTTCAGGATCGTAGGTCGGTTCGGTCAACATAACCACGTCGAACATGAACCAAACGGCATGTGGCTCATAGCAGTAGAACGCATAGCCTTCGCCCTTAGCGATACTATCCTTGATGCGTGCTGTCTTCACGGCTTCTTCTGCACGAATAGGCTCGATGAAATCAAGCAGCCCATAATCACGTACTTTGACCTCGTTTACGTTGGCAGAGGCCCAGCCGGGTGCGCCGATCCAGAGTTCCCCGCGTCCGTTGCCGTCGCTGTCCATGAGTGCGGCAACATCGGGCCGTCCAAGGTCTGCAATGTCAGTGATGTCATTCACTTCGGCGAAATCCCGGGAGACGCAAAAGCCCTGGTTGCCCTGATATGGGTTGGAAGACAGGGTCACCGTTGCGGCGTCGTCGACGTATTGCTTGGTAAAGCTTTCTTGATTGGGGAGCCAGACATCAGGATGCACGTCGATGTCGCCTTCGCCTTGGTCCATGGCTTGAAAGATTGTGGCGTTGTTGCCCGGCACGTATTCGACGGTGCCACCGATACGCGTGGTGACAATCTCACCCAAGACGTAGGCAATCGCTTGTGCCCCAGTCCATGAAGGAACGCCGATCTTCACTTCCTCAGCGAAAGCCGGCATGCCAATTGCGGTCACAAGTGCCGCGGCCATCAGATTTCTTTTTACTTTCATCTTACTGGTCTCCTTGTTGGTCGTTTTTTTGCTGTTCAATTCGTCACGTAGCCGGGCAAATCAAAGATTTCGGGATAGCCGAACAATGCAGCACTCCCCCCGGTATGTAGAAAGACGACGTTTTCCATTCCGTCAAAGTGGCCCTTGCGCGTCAGGTCGATCAGGCCATCGAGGCCCTTTCCCGAATAGACCGGATCAAAAAGCAGCCCTTCTGTTTCGGCCAGCAGCTTCAATGCCGCCACCATGCCCTCGGTCGGAATGCCATAGCCCGCACCGATATAGTCACAGTTCGCCCGCACGTCAGAGCGCGCAATCTCAGAGCTACTTCCCAGATGCGCAAGGGTGCGGAGGGCAAGATCATAGACCATCGCCTCCTGCTTTTCCTGCGGTGCCCTGACGCCGATTCCAAGCAGGTGGATATCGCTTTCAATTGCGGCCAGCCCCGCCACCAATCCGGCTTGCGTGCCCGAGCTTCCGGTGGCGTGAACCAGAGCGTCGATCTTTAGCCCCACACCATTCGCTTGCTCGACAAGTTCCCGCGCACAGTTGACGTAGCCAAGCGCGCCGATCGCATTCGACCCGCCGCCGGGGATGATATACGGCGTCTTGCCTTCCTCCCGTAGCTTCTCGGCCAGGGCCTCCATCTCGGCGTTCATGTCGGTTCCGCCGCTGCGTTTGGACACAGTCGCACCGTGCAAGCGATCCAACAAGACGTTGCCGCTCAAGATATAGCTGGCGTCGTTGGAACCCGTGCGATCCTCAAGCAGAATATGGCGGGCCATGCACAGCTTTGCGGCGGCTGCGGCTGTTTGGCGGGCGTGGTTTGACTGTGTGGCCCCTTGAGTAATGATCGTGTCAGCGCCCTTGGTCTGGGCATCCGCCATCAAATACTCAAGCTTACGCGTCTTGTTGCCACCTGATGACAGGCCAGTGCAGTCATCACGCTTGACCCACAACCTCGGACCGCCGAGCATTTCGCTTAAGCGGTCCATTGGCTCGAGTGGTGTCGGCAAATGCCCCAAGGCGACACGTGGAAACTTTGCCAGTTGGATGGCAAGGTCCTTGCAACGGCTCGCGGCCAGATCGGAATTGTCCGACCCATCTCGCCTGACGAGTTGATCAGTTAAAGCCACATCAGCCCCCTTTTCCATTTGGTAAAAGCATCATCTGGGCCAAATGAAAAAAACAGTGCAAACTTCTACGTCTGCTCATACGTTTTGTTTGAGTGGTGGGAGTTTTCATGCATTTACAATGGCTGAATGATGTTTTGGTCCTTCTGGAAGAAGGCAATTTGTCCCGCGCGGCTGCCCGCAGGAACATCACACAACCCGCTTTTTCGCGGCGCATACGGGGATTCGAGGAATGGTTGGGCGTCGACGTACTGGAACGGGGTACTAACCGGGTCGAGATTAGCCGGGCGCTGCTCTCAAACGAAGGTGAGATCAGGGCGTTGATCTCGCGCCTCCGGGAGCTTCGCACCCGGATCGGTCATTTTGACGAAACGCGCGCCACTGTTGAGATCGCGGCCCAACACGCAGCAACCTGTTCCGCATTTCCAGACATGGCGTTGCGGGCACGGTCCCGTTTCCCAGGGATTCAGTTTCGCATACGCGCCGCCAATCTGAGCGACTGTGTTTCGATGTTTCTGCGTGGCGATACTAGCATGCTTTTGTGTTACGAAACTGAAGGCGTCGGAACGCTGCAGTTTGGACCTGATATTCATCGGGGCCTTTGGGAAAATGATTTTCTCATCCCAGTGGTCGGTGGGGCGCTGCGCTATAACGTTCGCGACAACGGCCTTGTCCCGCCAGACACGCCGGCGATTGTCTATCCTGATGATAGCTATTTCGGTCAGGTCCTGCAAAACAGCCAGCGGGCCTTTGGTTTTGCGGGCTCTGACATGAACGTCTTTTGCATGACCGCGTTCTCAAGCGGTGCAAGAGAATTGGTGCTCAGGGGGCTTGGCGTTGGGTGGCTTCCGTTCAGCATGGTCCATAGCGAAGTCGAAAGCGGCGCGCTTATTTCGCTGGCACATCAATACGGTCGGGAACCGCTGATGGTTGTAGTCTATGCCAACCGAAAGTTTGAGATGGCCAAGACGCTGCAAGACCTTTGGACAAAAGTGACGTGAATGATCAACGAAAAAGCATTCATGCTGCCTGGCCATTACGGTGTCCCAGGGCCTGCCACAGATGTCGGCAAAGCAGATCATGAAGAATGCTCCAGCCTCCAGCCTCGCTCCAATTTGGAGTTTTGGAGAAGCTCAGAACCTGAGGTCCAACCAATGGCCGCTTCCAGAAAGCTAAGCTGCTGGGACGGCCTCAGGGATTGATGGCCGGTTTGGGTCGCGAGCGGCTTTATCTTTCTCTAAACTGCCGCAGATTACGCGCCGTATCCGAGTTCGGCCGAGAACCGACCTTCCGGAGCGTTCGGCAAATTGCAGCTCGGCGTCTCATGCAGACAGCCATTCCAACATCGTGGCTACAAACCCAAATCGCTCAAACGCCTGGTTTGCCGCGCGGCGAGTGCATCGATTTCTGCGATCGTCTCCGCCGTCAACCCAGCTCCGGGTTTGCGTAGCGTTGAGTGTCGAATGATACCCTGCCGGACAAGCGAATGCTTTCGGATCGCCAGCCCCATACCGGGCTGCGCCTCGTAACGGATCATCGGCATATAGGCGTCGAAGATATCCCGTGCGCGCTCTAGGTCTCCGGCCTGAAAGGCGTCCAGAACCTGCCGCATCATCTCGGGGTATCCAAACCCGGTCATCGCGCCATCTGCCCCGCGCAGCAATTCTTCGAGCAGGTACATCCCGCCATTTCCGCACAAGATGGATATGCGGCGCGATCCGGTATCGGACGCCTTGCGCAGCACCGTGATCTTTTCTAGGCCCGGCCAATCTTCGTGTTTGAGCACCACGCATGTCGGGCAGTCTTCGACGATCTTGAGGACAACCGAGGGTGAGATTTGCACACCAGTGGCAAGTGGGAAATCCTGCAAAACGAAGGGAATGTTGCCCAACGCTTCTGCGGTATTGTGAAAATAACCGACAATCTGAGCATCGGTTTGCAGACCCATGGGCGGAGCGACCATGACACCCGTTGAGCCGGCATCCATGGCTTCATTGCTGAGCGCCGTCATTGCCGAAAATCCTGGCGCGGAAACCCCGACAATCACGGGAACCGCGCTGCGTGAAATGACGCGCCGAACAACCGACACTGATTCCGCAACCGTAAGCTTTCCGGCCTCACCCATCATGCCTAGAATCGTGAGACCATCCGCGCCTTTTTCAATGTATGCGTCGACCAAGCGATCGATGCTGTCAAAATCAAGCGCGCCATCAGGCAGGAACGGCGTTGCGGCAATGGTAAAAACGCCTTGGGTGGATTCATCAAGCATGATCGGCTCTTTGCACTTTGTGAGACAGTGTGAGGCGGATTTGCCCCAATGCCATGCTCACCGCTGCCTGGGTGGGCTCAACAACCGGTAGGCCGGTCGCCTCCTGCAACGGGTCGCGATAGCGGGCCATGCCGGCACAGCCCATTATCAGAACATCGGCGCCATCTTCGTCGCGTAGCCGTCTCCCGGTCGCGATCATCGCATCAAGGCTTTTTGCACCGTCGGACAAGTCCGCAACGCCCAGACCAAGGGCACGGTCGCCCGCCAACCGATCTAGCACCCCCATGGCGCCAAAGGCGCGCAAGTGCCGTGGAACGGAGGCAGGCAGTATAGCAATCACGCCAAACCGGTGACCCAATGTCAGGGCCGTCATGACGGATGCTTCCTGGATCCCGACAACAGGCCTCGACGTCAGGTCGCGCAAGGCGTGCAGACCCGGATCGCCAAAGCAGGCGATCACATATCCTGCAGCATCGTTCTGAGCTGCCGCTAGTTCCAGCATCGGCGCAATTGTCAGATCAGCCTGTCGCTGAGTTTCTATACCCGGTGGTCCCTCAGATAAGGTGAGGCAGCGGATGGGAATTCCGAAGCTGCGCAGAGGGTCAACGGCTGCGTCGATGCCGCCTGTCACGTGCTGCGATGAGTTTGGATTGATGACAATCAGTGAGTTCATGCGTCCGGCCGTGTCGCGGATTGGATCTCAATCTGATAGCCCTCGGGATCGTTGAAGACGAAAGCTCGGATGCCGATTTCATCGTTCTCGAATAGTGGAGACAAGGTGTCCAGTTCCTTGGTTTGTGCGTAGGCGTACCAATCATCCACCTCGGGAACGCGGATGCATAGCTGTACAGGTTTGGTTGCTGACCATTTGTTCATGCCCTTCGTCTCGTCCACAAGGCCGACATGAGCACCCGGGCAAATCCGATAGATCTTGCACCACCCCTGATCGATTGCCAACGGCAGTCCGAGGACATCCTCGTAAAACTGCGTGGCCTTCGGCAGATCCCGATAATAGAGAAACGTGATCGCCAGTTCATTGCTTGTGTCTGGGCGGCGTATTTCGCTTGAGCTCAACTGGCATGCCCCCTTGGTTTTGTGGCCAATTTCGGTCGGTCGATCCACATGCTGTGTCCTGGCTCGCCCAGGAATTCGCCATTTTCCACTATAGTCCGCCCTCGGAGGATGACGCGTTCCGGCCAGCCCGTCACCTGATATCCCTCCCACGGGTTGTACCCGACATTGTCATGCAGATCGTCGGCGCCGTAGGCCACTGTTTTCTCTGGGTCCCAAATAACTATGTCCGCATCAATTCCTTC
Organism: uncultured Paracoccaceae bacterium; assembly: GCA_947488175.1. Classification (GTDB taxonomy): domain Bacteria; phylum Pseudomonadota; class Alphaproteobacteria; order Rhodobacterales; family Rhodobacteraceae; genus Yoonia. Next base: position 119,893 of record CANKYO010000002.1, on the reverse strand, counting down.
AGCTATCGCGCCCTTGCGCGGCAGCCCGTAAATCCTTGCTGGCGCGTGTGACGTCAGTTCGACAAAGGCTTCGGGTCCGCCGCGGCCCTCTGTGACCATCGCGTTGAAAAGAAGCGGCAACCGAGTTTCCAATCCCGGCAGACCATTTGCAATCTGGTGGAAACCAGGGTTTCGGCCAGCCGATAGTTTGCCCGTGTCATCAAAGCGATAGGGCGCGTGATCCGACGAGATGAGGCTGAGCGTACCGTTCAGCAGTGCTGTCCACAACGCTTCCTGATCCTGTTCGGTCCGTTGCGGGGGCGAACACATCCATTTGGCGCCCTCCAGCCCGGGCTTGTCCAGAACGGCTTCCGTCATGAAAAGGTAATGTGGGCAGGTTTCCGCCCAGACCGGAGCGCCACGCGCCTGCGCAGCCTTGATTGCGGCCGCTCCTTCGCGGGTCGAGATGTGAAACAGCATCACGGGTTGATCTGCGTATTCCGCAAACCGGCAGATGCGCTCGACTGCTTCGGTCTCCGCCATGCGGGGCCGAGATCTGGCATGGTCCCGAGGGGTGACATGGCCAGCATTGATGAGATCTTCTCTCGCATTAGTGATGATCGCGTCGTTTTCGGCATGGACACATACCAAAGCGCCACTTTGCCGCGCGCTTTGAAAAATCCGCAACAACTGCGCGTTGCTGAGTTGGATGTTATATGTCGTGAACACTTTCAGAGACCTGTGGCCCGCACTGATCAGTGCGGCAAGATCGCTATCAAATCCTGCAACATCGGTATCCGTCAGAGTGATGTGAAATGCATAATCGATCATAGCGCCTCTGGAGGCGCGCGCCGCATAGTCGGCCACGGTTTCGGAGAGCAGTTGCCCATTGGCTTGCGCGGCGAATGAGATGACACTGGTTGTGCCACCCATTGCTGCCGATTTTGTCGCGGTTTCAAACGTGTCGGCATTCCACTGTCCCATGCCCGACATTTGTTCGATGTGGGCATGCGGATCCACGCCGCCGGGCATCACCCATTTTCCCTTCGCCGAAATACGCGCCTTTGCGCCTGCGACGGGTGCACCCAAGGAGATGACCTTGCCGTTGGAAATCGCCACATCACCATGGACAACGCCGTGGGGCGTAACCACCTGACCGTCTTGAATTACGAGATCTATGCCATCGAACATCAATCCCTGCCCATCCCGATTTCGGAATCTTGTGTTGCAGCATGCCTTCTATTGAAGCGGGTGCAAAGTGCTTCGCAATATGAGATCAGAGGCAACTGTCGGGACGCCATGACACGCGTTTCGCAGATTGCCGAACGACCACGTGCTCTAAATATTGGAACAGGCCGTCCGCCATCAGTCAATAAGGAAGCTTTTTTGCCCGGTGGCCTGCGGCTGCTATGTCCGCACACCGTCAGTTGGACGGCACTTGGATCATGCGCCTGCAGCGAAAGTCCGGCCTGGTGAAGCAACGCCGCAGCGCTTGACTGCAAGATGAAGGTCCGCAGTGGGCCGAATCCTACGGGGCTTCGCCAAGCCCGCTCTCGGCGGCGGTAGCATGGCGCCATGCGGAGTGATCCGCATAGCGCGTGTTTTGGTGTCTATTTTGCCTGGCCGATGAACTCAGTGACAAGGACAGGAGTCGATACATTGGTGTCCGTTGCCGCGATGCGTCCCGGACGCAATGCTACATGCGCCTCTGAAGCAAGATAGGTTTCAGTAGCGTCCAGACTGGGAAACCACACAACGATTGTCAGGTTGGCGCCGTTGTCGCCCTCAAGCTTGGTCATGTCGGGGTTGACAACCAGTATCTTTGCGCCTGCTTCATCCAACAGAGGACCCAGATGATTGGCGTAGTCGTTGCCTTAGGATCCGAAATCTTCGACATAGAGGTTCGCCAAAGGATATGTTGGCGTGTCGCCGCCTTTATCAGCGGCCGCAGGAAGACCCGCTGCGAACCCGAGAAGGATGCTGGCGGCAAGTGTGGTCGTTTTTGTCAACGGGAATTTCATCGATTTTCCCTTTCAGTTTGAGATTGGTTTGCCGTCACATAGTGAGCGGCAGGCTGACGGCGGCGCGGCCTTCGTCGGTCTTGATAGAGAAGTCGTGACCCAAATGCGGGTCTGCTTCAGAACCACAAAGCCACATCAATGCCTTGGCCACCCACTCGGGCGGGATATGATCGTCGGGATCAAGCTGGCTGACTGGATTAATGCCGGACGCCTTTATCGACACTTGCATCTCTGTCGCAACGGTGCCGGGGCTGAGGCCTACGACCCTGACACCTTGATCGGCGTACTCCTTGTGCGCCACACGGGTGAGCGACAGGACCGCCGCTTTTGTCGCGCAATAGTGGCTCCATCCTTCCAGCGCGCTTGTTGCGGCGCCAGAACTGATGTTGATTATTGTGCCGCCGCCTGCCCCCACCATCTCGGGAATGGCAAAGCGCAGACCGTGGTAGACGCCCTTGAAATTGACGTCGACGATCTGGCCCCAAGAATGGGTGTCACTGTCGGCCAGTCTGGCGATCGGATCGATCGTGCCTGCGTTGTTGATGAGCACGTCGATTGATCCGGTCCTGTCAATCGCCGTCTCAATCAAGTGCTCGACGTCGGTCGGCTGGCTGACATCGCAGCGGACCGCCGTGGCTGCGCCGCCCGCAGCGATGATTTGTTTCGCGATCTCCTCGATCCGCGCTTCTGTGCGGGCTGCGAGCACGACATGGGCACCTGCTTCTGCAAAGTGCCGCGCGGCCGCGGCGCCGATACCGCGGCTGGCACCGGTTATCACGACGGTCTTGTTTCTGACTTGGTCCATTTGAGGGCTCCTGTGTCTGGGATTACATCATCTCGGCAAAGGCGGCCTCGACGGATTTCTGATCGGTGCGCCATGCCGCAAAGATGTCGGCAGCCGATGCCGGGTACACATCCTCCTGGCCGGCCTTCACCGCCGCCAGAACATCGCGCACCACGGCTGCGGGGTTGTCTTTTGGAGCGTCCACACCGGCGAGCATGTCGGTGTCGATACCTGCAGGAAACGCGTTAATGACCTGAATGCCCTTGGGGCGAAGGTAGGCGCGCAAGGACATCGACATGGACCATGCCGCTGCCTTGGAGGCATTGTAACCGGCAAAACCGGGCGCGCTGACAAACGACAAAAGCGTCAACATGTTGACAACGGCACCACCACCGTTGGTCTCGATGACCGGGGCGAAGGCCCGCGTCATGTCGCGCAGGCCGTCATTATTCACTGCCATGTCTTGTGCCAACCCAGCATCTGTCACATCAAGAGCGCCCCCAAAGGTCAGTGACCCGGCATTGTTGATCAAAAGCGTGGCGTCGCGCGCGGTGTGCGCAGCCGCTTCGATCAATCGTGTATCTGTAACATCCAGCGCGAGCGGCACGACGCGTTCCGGGTCGAAGGACAGAGTTTCGGTGAGGGTGTCCACATTGCGGGCGGCGGCATAAACCTTGGCCGCGCCGCATTCGACAAGTTGAGACACGTACTCGCGGCCAGTTCCGCGGTTTGCCCCTGTGACCAAGGCGACTGAGTTTTCGATCTGCATGAGTTCTCTCCTGATAGGGTTGCTATGCAGTAGAAATACTCATGTCCAAACCATCAAAAAACGCTTCAACCTGAATGACGGTCGTGCGACATATGCATGAATGGAGATTCACGCTCTGAAAATTGTTGCGCTGGTCGCCCAACAGGGAAGTTTTGCAGCGGCGGCCCGTGTCCTTTCTTTGGATCCCTCATCGGTGTCACGCACCGTCGCGGGAGTAGAGGCAGAATTGGGGCTGCGTCTTTTCCAACGCTCGACACGATCCTTGTCGGTCACGGAAGAAGGGGAGGCATACCTTGGTCGGCTCGTTCCGCTGTTGGAGGAGTTGGATCATGCCCACGATGACGCCCGAGAAGTATCGCGCCGGCCTGCAGGGACGCTGCGCCTGACCACCTCAGTTGCCTTTGCTCATAAATGCGTGGTGCCGCATCTGGCCTCCTTTACGGCGCGATATCCCGAAATCTCTCTTGAGATTTTGCCAAGTGATGCGAACCTCGATCTTGCTGCGAACTCCATCGACCTGGCCATTCGACTTGCGCCGCAACCGGCAGGTGATCTCATCAGTACGAAGCTGACGGATACACAGTACCATGTTGTTGCGTCACGGGATTATCTCTCCCGGAGCGCGCCTCTATCGGCACCAGATGACTTGCGAAATCACAATTGTCTGCGGTTTGCCCTTCCGGAGTTTCGAACCCGTTGGCGCTTTCGATCTGCCGCCGAGAACCCAACAGAGGTTCCCGTTTCCGGCAACGTTATCATCGCCAACGCACTTTCGATGAGACGTGCGGCTCTTGATGGTCTGGGGCCCGCATTGCTGGCGGATTGGCTGATCAAGGACGATTTGGCAAACGGCGGACTTGTCAACGTTTTTCCAGATTTCGAATGCACGGCCACCGAGTTCGATACGGCAGCTTGGGTTTTGTACCCCTCGCGAAGTTTCCTGCCACGAAAGGTCCGCGTCACGATCGATTTTCTGCGGGACGCCATGAAATAGCATTTGTGAGGCTGGCATTCTGCCTACACAGCGAATGACCGCTTCGACGGGCTGCGAGCGCAGCATTTCCGTTCCGAACCGAATGGCTGATTAGGGCCGTTTTACTTAGAAAAGTGCGACATGGTTTGTGATGCAGACGAGCTACATTCCTGTTTCACACTAACAAAGCAATTGACTTGAAAACCGCTCCAACCCAAATGTTGGCCCTACCCTTAGACGCCGAAGGAGGCGCGTGATGACCGAAGATAGCCAGATAATGGGGACGCTCTGACAATCCGTCAGGGGTATATCTGCGCGTCTCCGTGACCCGAGGGAACATCCTCTTCCAACACCAATTGAGACTGCGCCGCGTTGGCGCAATTGGTCATTTGTCCTTACCGTCCTGAAATGCGGCAGGTCACAGATGGCCTGACGGAACGGGAGGTCATAAAATGACCCACACACTTACACATATCCGCAACATTGGCATCATTGCCCATGTGGACGCCGGCAAAACGACACTAACCGAACGAATCCTGTTTAACGCAGGACGCATTCACAAGGTTGGCGACGTACACACTGGCAACACCGAAATGGACAGCCGCGCTGTGGAAAAAGCCCACGGGATCACGATCTCCGCGGCGGCCACGGCATTGGAATGGCAAGGCAGTGACATTACCATTATCGACACGCCCGGACACGTCGATTTCACGATCGAAGTCGAACGCTCTTTGCGGGTTCTGGATGGGGCTGTCGCGGTTTTTTCTGCTGTCTCTGGCGTTGAACCGCAGTCTGAAACCGTGTGGCATCAGGCCAACCGCTATGACACGCCCCGCATCTGTTTCATCAATAAGATGGACAGTCTGGGCGCTGACTTCGACGGTTGTGTGGATCAAATCCGCGACCGGCTGGGCGCGGACCCGATTGTGGTGCAGCTGCCCATAGGCGCAGAAAGCGACCTGTCCGGCGTGATTGATCTGATCACGATGCAGGCGCTTGTCTGGACCGATGGTGAAACTGAACCGCAAGAGGGTGCGATCCCTATTGCGCTGCTGGCCAAGGCTGAAAAGGCCCGGCAAATGCTGGTCGAAGATGTCGTGGACCAAGACGACCACGCCCTTGCCCTTTATCTTGAGGGCAAGCCGATTGATGCGGACCTGCTGACCAAACTGGTGCGGTACGCTTGCATCAGCGGCGCAGGCGTGCCGGTTCTTGCGGGCTCTGCCTATCGCAACATCGGGGTGCAACCCCTGATGGACGCGATTGCGGCGTACTGTCCGTCGCCTGTTGATCGTCCTGCGGTTGATGGACGCGACCCTGATGGCAATGCTGTGCAACGCGCGGCGGACCCAGATGCCCCATTGTTGGCGCTGGTTGGCAAAACCAAGCAGACCCAGCACGGGGCGCTGTCGACGATCCGGCTTTATGCCGGACGGCTGGACAAGGGCATGGCGGTGCTGAACGCGACCACGGGCACGCGCGACCGCGTGGGGCGCATCCTGAAGATGCACGCGGATGATCATGTTGATCTGACGCATGCGTTGGCTGGGGATGTGGTCGCGGTCATGGGGCTGAAATCGGTGCGGGCGGGCGACACGTTGTCCGATCCCAAGGCACCTGTTGTGCTTGATGGGCTGGTGTGCCCCGACCCGGTGATCGAAGCCGTGGTCGAGGCAGCGGATGCCGCGTCCCAATCCAAGTTGGGGCAAGCATTGGCGCTGATAGCGCGCGAAGATCCGTCTTTGCGTGTCGGCACCGACCCTGAAACCGGGCAAACGCTTGTGGCGGGCATGGGTGAATTGCACCTTCAGATTTGTCTGGAGGAAATCACAACCACTCATGGCGTCACCGCCCGATTGGGCCAACCGCGCGTCGCGTACCGCGAAGCCTTGACCAAAGCGGTCACGGTTGATCGCACGTTGCGCAAGCAATCGGGTGGTCCGGGGCAGTATGCGCGGGTCAAACTGATGGTGGAACCGGGCGACGACTTTGTCTTCGCCAATGACATCACTGGCGGGGCAGTTCCAACCGAGTTCATCCCAGCCGTTGAGGCTGGGGTGGGCGCGGCGATCAGCACCGGGACAGGCCACGGCTGGCCCATGACGGGCGCAAAGGTCACGCTGACTGATGGGGCATTCCACCCCAACGACAGTTCGGCCACGGCGTTTGAACGGGTTGCCCGCGAAGCCACGGCTGAAGCGTTTGCGCAAGCGGGTATCATCCTGCTGGAACCGCTGATGCGTGTCGAAGTGACATCGCCCGCCGATTATGTCGGAGCGGTGATTGGCGATTTGAACGCACGCCGCGGGCTGGTCATCAGTTCTGACGCGGGCAAGGCGGGTCAGTTGATCGTGGCGCATGTGCCGCTGGCCAATATGTTTGGCTATGTGGGCGCGCTGCGGTCATTGTCGCGGGGGCGTGCCACGTTCGCGATGGTGCTTGATCACTATGCCCAAGTGCCAAACGCCATCGCAGTAGAACTGCGCGCAACAAATTAAAAGAATGGGTCAGGCGGTCTGGAAACAGATCGCCTGAACTAGCAAAGTGGTTACCGAAAAAATTGACAAACTTTAAAGCCAGCCAGTGTCTGGATTCCGAAAGCTGTATCTGCCGCGAACCGCCGGGCAATAGGTGCCTGCGGTAAAGGTCCGCTTTACGGGTTGCAACTGCAACATGCTGATCATCGGGCTAACGGCAGCAAAGGGCCGACACCACCACCCCTTAACCCTTCCTTCACCTTTCCCACCGCACGCCCCGTTAACCCACCCCACCGTACTGTGGGGTCCGACGTTTTGCCGACGCAAGTCCGACGCGATGCCGACACGGTTTTCGCAAGGGTCCCTGGTGTTAACCGTTTCCCCCCAGGTTGACCCCGATCAGCCGTTCCAATTCCGGATGTGGGAAACTCCGGCGGACCGTCACCGCGAAAAAACTCTCCGAGATATTCAGGTCAAAAGGCGCCGTTCGCAGCCGCCCTGACGCGATTTCATCCGCCAGCACCACTGTCGGGGCCACGGCCAGTCCTGCATCTGCCCGCGCCAGCAGCCGCACCATCGCCATGTCATCCACATCCGCCACAATCCGCGGCGACACGCCCAACCGCACCACCAGACTGTCAAACGCCACCCGTATGGCGTTATCTGTCGGCACGATAAGTGGTTCATTTTTCAACATTTCTTTCAGTGACCCGTGGTGCATCCTGGCAGGTGCCCCATGCAGCGCCACAGTCTGTTCGGCAATGCGATGGGCCGTGAAATCGCCCCCCGCCTGTGGCGGCTCCGTCGTCAAAACCACATCCAGCGCCAGCGATGTCAGCGCCTCGAATAGCACCCGCGCGCTCCCCGATTTCAGCACCAGATCTACATCACCTGACGCGAGAACCGGTTCCAGAAACCGCAACTGAAAATTCCGGGACAGGGTCGACAGCGCCCCAACCCGCAATGGCGTCTTAACCTCACCGCTTGACGCCAAAGTGGCCAGCAGTTCCGCCCCCGTTCCAAAAATCCGATCCGCATGATCCAGCACAATCCGCCCCACCTCTGTCAGCTCCAATCGTCGGCCGACCCGGTCAAACAGGGCATGGCCCAGCCGTGCCTCTAACTGCTTGATTTGTATAGACAACGCCGACTGCGACAGATTCACACGCTCCGCCGTACGGGTCAGGTTGCCATCATGGGCGACCGCATGAAAGTAGCGCAGATGGTGATAGTTCAAATTATCCATAGTTCTATTTTTTAGAATGATGCTTGATAATCTTTATATTTTTAATGCGCAAAAATCTACTGCATATCCCCCGCAACACCAGATCAAAGGGGGTCCGCATGGACATCGTCATCGAAATCGCCACCACAATGGTCGCCCAGATGCAAAAGCCGACACTGGCATTTCTCTTGGGTGGCATGATGCTCGCCGCCTTGGGTAGCAAGCTGGAAGTCCCTGATCCCGTTTATAAATTCATCGTCATCCTGCTTTTGCTCAAGGTCGGGCTGGGAGCGGGTATATCCATTCGCGAGGCTGATTTTGTCTCACTCATGGTGCCGGCCATTGGTGCTGCCGTCATCGGGATCGCCATTGTTCTGCTTGGCAGCCAGACACTCGCCCGCTGGCGCGGGGTTTCCCCGATGGACGGCATGGCCACCGCCGGTCTTTTTGGCGCGGTTTCTGCCTCCACCCTCGCGGCTGGTATGGCCATGCTGGACAGTGAAGGCATCTTTTACGAAGGCTTCATAGGCGCGCTCTACCCCTTCATGGATATTGCCGCGCTGGTCACTGCCATCGTGCTTGCCCGGATGAGCGCGGCACGCAAAACCGCCAGTGCAACCGGTGGCGGGACCGCGACCATGACGGTCAGCGGCGGGACAGGTGGCGCCACCTTCAGCAGCGATCTTGTCAAGGGCATCCTTGTGGACACGCTGCGTAGCCCCGCTATCTCGGCCTTACTTCTGGGGATTATGATCGGCCTCTTCGCCCGGCCAGAGAGCGTCTATGAAAGCTTCTACGAACCGCTTTTCCGGGGGCTTTTGTCAATCCTGATGCTGATCATGGGGATGGAAGCATGGTCGCGGCTGTCAGAACTGCGCAAGGTCGCCCATGCCTATGTCCTTTATGGGATCACCGCACCGATCATCCATGGGCTTCTGGGTTTCGGCATTGGCCTCGCCGCCCATCACCTGACCGGCTTCTCTGCTGGTGGTGTTGTGCTGCTATCGATCATGGCAGCGTCAAGCTCCGACATCTCCGGCCCGCCCACGATGCGCGGCGCCCTGCCAGACGCGAACCCGTCCGCTTATGTCGGCTCATCAACCGGCCTTGGCACGCCAGTCGCAATCCTGAGCATCCCGCTCTTTATCGCGCTGGCAGACCAATTCATCGGGTTCTAGAAAAGACAACGCCATCGCCGCATCTGCGGCGGTGGCTCAATTGCCGATCAGCCCGGCGGGCACAAAGTCCGGGCGCACGAAATCTGCGGCCGGTTTATCCGCCACGGGCGTCAGCCATTTGAATTCGAACACCCGCTCATCATCCTCATCCACGGATGATACAACCAGGCACTGATACAAATGCTTGGGCCCATCATAAATGTCGACGTGACCGCGCAACCGCTCAGACCCATCCAGATCAAGGGCAAAGCCCCCATCCCAGAACCGCCGAATGCGATAGGTATCATCCCCATCATGCACCACCAGCCGGTCCTTGCGCTTCAGCGCAGCTTTCCGTGCTTCTTCCAAACCCTGCCGCACGGCCTCAGGCAAAAACGTATACATCACTAACCCCTCCAAGCATGACCGAGGATGACCAAAGTATAGTAAATTTCAAGTAACGATATCCGTGCCTCTGCGCACAAATCCCGAAAAACCCTTATAAATTTGCCTTCACGCGCGGGCGTAGAACATGCGGTTTGGCCGCATCATACAGTGCGCTATCCGGAAACCCGTGCGAATCAGCCAATGCAGGCCCCACGAGAATCAGCGCCGTCCGCGTAATCTTGGCCGCGCGCACCTTCTCACGCACATCCGCCAGCGTCCCCCGGATAATCATCTGATCGGGCCAGCCCACCCGGTAGATCACCGCGACCGGGCAATCCGCGCCATAGTGTGGCACTAACTGCCGCTCAATCTCGCGCAGCGCCCTGATGCCCAGGTGAATGGCCAGCGTCGCCCCGGATCGCGCGAAGTTCTCCAGCGTCTCGCCAGCAGGCATAGACGTCGATTTCATCGACATCCGCGTCAGCACGATGGATTGCGCCACCTCCGGAACGGTCAGTTCCGTTCCCAAAGCCGCTGCAGCAGCCGCGTAGGCCGGCACGCCCGGGATGATCTGATAATTAATCCCATCCGCCTTCAACCGCCGGATCTGCTCCGCAATCGCCCCATAGAGCGACGGATCGCCCGAATGCACCCGCGCCACATCCTGCCCCTTCGCATGCGCCGCCAAAATCACCCCATGCGTATCATCCAGCGTCATCGGCGCCGTATCCATCACCAACGCCCCCTCTGGCGCGCATGCCACAACCGCCTCGGGCACCAGCGACCCGGCATAAAGACACACAGGACAGTCCCCGATCACCCGCGCCGCCTTCAGCGTCAAAAGCTCCGGGTCACCCGGCCCTGCACCGATAAAATAAACAGTCATTTCTTTCTTCCATAAATACTCCCGCCGGAGGCAGCGGGATGGCGGATGGGGCGCATTTCGCGCCAGCGAAACTGCGTCACCCGGCCAAATCCCCATCAATCTTGCGGGCATAGCCGCGCGGCGTATACATCCGCGGCCCCTCACCCAATTGCGCCAACCGCGAATGGGACGACCCCACCAAGACGACGGTCAGCATATCCACCTCATCCACCTGCAATTCATCCAACCGCCGATACCGCACATGCTCCTCCGACCGGCCAAGGGACGAAGCCAACATCACCGGTGTGGCCCCTGGACGATGCTTTAGCAGGATATCCCGCGCTTCTGCCAACAATGTCCGCCGCCGCATCGACACCGGATTGTAAAAGGCAATCACGAAATCCCCCTCTGCCGCCGCCCGCAGACGTTTGATGATATCCTCACGCGGGGTCAGCAGATCAGACAGCGAAATCGCACAGAAATCATGGCCCAACGGAGCCCCGGCCCGTGCCGCAGCGCCTTGCAACGCACTCACACCCGGCGAACAGATCACCTCAACCCGGCGGGCCGCATCCGACACACCCATCTGATCCGGCCCACGATCCAGCAACTCGAACACAAGCGCCCCCATCGCGTAAATCCCCGCATCCCCCGAACAGACAAGTGCAACATTACTGCCCTTTCCCGCCTGCTCCAGCGCATAGCGGCAGCGATCCTCTTCACCGCCCAATGGAAAATCCGACCGGTCTTTGCCCACGGCCAACGGCCCCAGCAGATCGATATAGAGCCCATATCCCACCAGTTCATCCGCCTCGGCCACAAGGCGCGACACCTCTGGTGTCCGCCACGCCGCCTGCCCCGGACCAATACCCACAACCGACAACCGGCCCCGCGCCCGGCCGCGCAGTTCCAGCAAGGGCTCAGGGGCCACTACCAACGCACAGGTCGCGTTCGCGGTCTTGCGTTTCGTCACCATAAACTCACCCTTCGGCCCGGCCTGCGCCAGTGCCGCAGCCTCAGCCACGCCATGCGTGCCCACTTCCGCAAAGACGACCTCCGACGGGTTGACCAGCCTCGGCGTCTCCGCCTCCAACGCATCCGCTTCGAACAACCGCAAAGGCACGGCCAGATCATCCGCCAATGTAATTATCGTAGGTTCATCCGCCTTCAGCGTGATCGTGTTCACCGAATGCACTGCCTCGGGCGCCACCCCGGCCTCTGCCAGCACATCGGCAACCAGTCCCGCCAATTCCTCCGGCGGACAATTCCGCGCGCAGCCCACACCCAGCGTTAGCCGCTGCGGTGCAAACTGCAGATGGGCAGGTCCCAGATCATCCTGCTGCGCCATCGCGCAGGTCAAACGCACCGCGTCGCCCTTCGGCAACTCAGCCAGCCACGGTGCATCGCCACGCACATCCGCACCGCCACCCGACAGCAACGCGGCCATCGCGCCTTTCGCATCCTCCCGGTTGACCAGCCGCCACCCCGCAGGCGGCGCATCCAGCGCCACGCCCAGCGCCACATCCCCGGCTGTCGTGACCGCCGCAACAGCGCCCAGCGCTTGCGATATCTGTGCCGCCAACCGGTTTGCCCCACGATGCCCGCCCAACAGCGGCACCACGACAGCCCCATCATCCGACACCGAAATCACCGGCGGCTCTGTCGTCTTGTCCGCCAGCAACGGGGCCACCGCGCGGATCAGGATACCTGACGCACAAACCCCCACCACTGGCACGCCCGCCGCAAACAGATCACGCGCATGGTCCAGCGCATTGGGAAAGAAGGCATCTGCCTTGTCCACTCGACCTTCGCGGCCATGCACCTGCGCCCCCAACACGCCCGCGACACGATGCGCCGTGTCCTCGCCCGACCGGGACAATGCAAGCACGACAGGTTTCACAGCCATGGATCGGCCCCTTTGGTCAGTAAGATCATCGAAAAATAGGGGGCCGTGTCCGGCGCCTCCGCCAGCGGCAATACAACCTCTTCTGCCAATGTCGCCCGCTCCACATAAACCGCCTGCTCCGTCAGACCCAGGCCCTCGATCACGGCGCGGATCTTCGGCAAATGGCGCCCCACTTTCATGATCGCCACGCTTTCGGCCCCATCGATCCGGGCGCGCAATTCATCCTCGGGCAATGGCCCCGGCAACACCGTCAGCCGCTCATTCCGCGCCGCCAATGGCATGCCCGCCCGCGCCGCACAGGCCGTGATCGATGTCACACCGGGGACCACCTCCACCCGATAGCGGTCCGCCAGCCGGGCAAACAGATACATAAAAGAACCATAGAAAAACGGATCCCCCTCACACAGGCACACCACGTCGTGGCCTGCATCCAAAGCTTCGGCAATCCGCGCGGCACCATCGTCATAAGCATCCTGCGCCGGCGCGCGCTCCACGCTCATCGGCACATCCATCACTATCTCCTCAGCCGCCGCCGGGATCAGATCGGCCGCAATCCCCCGGGCAAAGCTTTCCGCCCCCGCCAATGTCGGATAAGCGATGACCGCGGCCCCCTCAATCAACCGCGCCGCGCGCAAAGTGATCAGGTCCGGCGCCCCCGGCCCCACGCCCACCCCGTAGAGCACCCCACGGGATGGCGGGAGGGGCGCATTGGCATCGCCAACAGCGTCTCCCGTCATCGCTTCACCAAACTCCACTGCGTCACCGGCATCAGCGGGCGCCACCCGGTCAATCGACCCACAGGCTCCGCCCGATGCACCGACAGCTTCACCAGATCGCCACCGCGCTCCTTATGCAGCGCGATCAGCTCCGCCTCGCTCTCCAGCGTCACCGCGTTGGCCACCATCCGGCCCAACGGGCGCAATGCCTCCCACGCCGCGTCAAATGTCTGGCGGCTCAACCCGCCGCCAATGAAAATCGCATCCGGCGCATCCAGACCGTCCAGCGCTTCGGGCACAACCCCGTCCACCAATTCCAGCTTCGGCACACCCAGCGCCAGCGCATTCGCCGCCGCCATCGCCCGCCTGTCGGCGCGTGGCTCGATCCCCACGGCACGGGCATAGCGCGCCGCCCGCATCCACTCGATCGCGACCGATCCACAGCCACAGCCGATATCCCACAACAGTGCCCCGCGCATCGGCATCAGCTTGGCCACCGTGGCCGCGCGCACCTCCTGCTTGGTCATCGTGCCATCGGACTGAAACAGATGATCCGCCAGCCCCGGCACACGGGGCAACAACGCGGCATCCGGGGCAGCAATGCACTCAACTGCCAGAGTGTTGAACGCCGGCACCACATGATCCCAGTTGGCGGCGACTCCATCAAACCGGGTCTCATTCTTGCCCCCCATGGCCGCCAGCACCGTCATCTTCGACTTACCAAACCCGCGCTCGGTCAGGAATCGGGCAATCTGCCCCGGTGTCTCTTCCCCCGTGGTCAGCACCAACAACCGTGCATCCGGCTGGATAAAGGCGATCATCTGCTCGACCGGACGGCCATGCACCGTCAGCGTCTCCACATCCGGTAATGACCACCCCATACGGGCCGATGCGAGCTGAAACGCCGACAATTGCGGATGATAGACAATCTGTGCGGGATCAATCGCCCGCCCAATCTTGGCACCCACCGAATACCAAAGCGGGTCCCCGGTGGCGAGCACGACAACACGCCGCCCGCGCAGCCTTTCAATCGTGTCGATCAGCGCATCAAACGGATGCGGCCAAGCCATGCGCTCTGCCACCAGATTATCGGCAAGTGTATGATGACGCTCACCGCCAATGATAATCTCGGCCGCCTCTACTACAGCGCGGGTGGCTGGCAAGAGCCCGTCCATCCCGTCTTCGCCAATGCCGACGATATGCAGCCAGGGATCAGACATCTTCCGGCAACCCCGCTGCCAGCGCATTCACAGCCGCCGAGGCCATGGCCGAGCCGCCGCGCCGCCCGCGCAAGGCGACATATTCGCAGCCGCGCGGATCGCAGGCCAGTTCTGCCTTGCTTTCAGCGGCGCCCACAAAGCCAACCGGAAAGCCCAGAATGACGGCAGGCTTGGGCCAGCCCTTTTCCAAGAGTTCCAGCAGATGAAACAGCGCTGTCGGGGCATTGCCGATCGCCACAACGGCACCGGCCAGATGGTCGCGCCACAACTCCACCGCCGCCGCAGACCTTGTATTGCCAATCTCCAGCGCAAGGCCCGGCACTGCCCCATCATTCAACGTCACGATCACCTCATTCTGCGCAGGCAGATAGCGGCGGATAATCCCCGCCCCCACCATCTCGCAATCGCACAGCACCGGCGCACCGGCGTGCAAGGCCGCGTGACCCACCGCAGCGGCATGGGTGGAATAGGACAGACGGTCCGCAATTTCGACCATGCCGCAAGCATGGATCAGGCGCGTCATCAACGGGCGCATATCCGCCGGGAACCGGTCCAGCCGCGCCTCATCACGCACGGTGGCAAAGCTCTGTGCATAAATCACCTGCGGGTCTTTTTCATACGGTCTCAACAGCATACCTCATCCGCGGTGGACGCCAATTTTCTTCCAGGAAAATTGCCCCCTAGCCCCTCGTCTTGCGTGCGCTTTCCGGCCCATGCGGATGGTCCGCATGAGGGTATGGCGCGTGATGATGGTGATGATGATCGTGGTCGTGATCATGATGATGGTGGTGATGGTCATGCGCATGCTGCGCCTCCAACCGGCACATCCCCGTGCAGAACGTATCGCACAATGCACAATCAGCCACGTTCGACCCCGGCGCATTGGCGCCCTGCCCTTCGACATGGTGGTGATGGCTTTCCTGCACGGCACCAACCTCCGCCTCGAAACCCACAACCTGCACCCGGTACTTGCACAGCACACAGGTCGGCGGCGGCACGGCACCAAATGCCGGATGGTTGCGATCCTCCGCCTTGATATGCAGATGCCCGCCATCCTCCAGCGCCAGCACCTGTTCGCGATAGCCGCAAATCCCGCAATTGGGTGGCGGTGTATCGCTGTCCTGTTCCATGATCCGTTCGGCAAAGGTTTCCAGCACCTTCGGATGGTCGCCCAGATAGCCGGCCTTCACAAACTGAAAACCGGGATGCTCTGCCGCCACCTGATCGGTGAACCCATAGATCCGGTCGATCAGAATGCCTGAGAACAGGAAATACGGGAACACGATGACACGCTTGTAAGGCAGCATCGCCACATGTTGCAAACACGGTTCCACCAGCGGGAATGTCACCCCGGAATAACCCACCTCGCACCAGCCGAACCCCATGCCTTCCTGCAGCATGCGGGCAATCTTGGACACATTGCCATTCGCATCCGGGTCAGAGGCACCGCGCCCGATCACAACCAGACAGGTCTCAACCAGCGGCATCTCACCCAGTTCGGCATTGGCGCGATCCACAGCCTCCTGAATGCGGCCGGCGGCAGCGGCGATCATTTTGGGATCAACACCCAGCTCGCGACCATAGCTGACCTGCATCCCATGCTTGGCCGCATAGGTATTCAGCACCGTGGGAATATCGTTCTTGGCATGCATCGCGGCAAACAGCATGCCCGGCACCGCCAGAATACGCTCGCACCCCGCCTCGCGCAGATGATCCAGACCATCGCGGATCACCGGATTGGCAAATTCCAGATAACCGTAATCTGTGATCCAATCCGGGGGCAGATACCCGGGCAGTTTCTCAGCCAGCACCGCAAACTCATCCACCGCCGACTGGCTGCGAGAGCCGTGGCCGCAGATCATCACACCCGTTTTCATGCGGTTTCCTCTTCCAGCTCTTCGTCTTCCGGCTCCGGGTCCTTCTTCTTGCCTTTCAGCGCACCCCAGATTGCGGCCAGCCCCGCCAGACCAATCGCAGCACCCGCAACCCAATGATCGTGCCCTGCCACTTCGCCCCAATGGCCTGGATGGGCCATCGCCGCAGAGCCTGCAAAAACCAGCATCAGGGAAAGCAAAACACGCATCGGGTCCTCCGTTTCATATCACGACCAGAGGCCCGGTTGATCCGGGATTTGACGACGTGGTGCTTGGGTCCCCGTTTTGGGTCAACCGCCGCACCTCCAACCGTTCTGGCCACATCGGGCTTCGTCTGGAACGACGTATAAGGCGCGGAACCGCCCGGGGCAAACCGATATGCGACAGTTCGGAACAATCCGGCGGCAGCATATCGGTGAAACGACGTGGGGTTATTGCCAGTCCTCCCGGGCGCAGGCATCTTCCACCCTCATGAGCTATCAACCCACCATCCGTGCAGCCGGCCCCGGCGATCTTGAGAACCTTCAGGATCTCTACGCGCAGATGACCCTGAACCAGCAGCGTTGCCCGCCCGAGATCGCCACCGATATCCTGACGCGGTTCGAAAAGTACGATGGCAGCGCGATCCTTCTGGCCGAGATTGACAAGACCCTTATCACATCCTGCGCGCTGATCATCGTCCCCAACCTGACCAGAGGTGGGGCACCCTTTGCCCTGATCGAAAACGTGGTGACCGATACAGGCCACCGGCGTCAGGGCTACGGCAAACTGATCCTGAACGCCGCCGCTGACCGCGCATGGCAGCGCGGGTGTTACAAGGTCATGCTGCTGGCGGGATCGCTGGAACCATCGATACTGTCCTTCTACACAGGGGCCGGATTTACCCAGTCAAAGACCGGTTTTCAAATGCGGCGTTCGCCAAAACGCACCGCCTAATCCGCCCGACCGGCGACCAAAGCACACCAAATCCAGCCCTATGTGCAATCGCGCACGGTCCCTGCGCCTCGGTCCGCATTGGTTCATTAACGCAATTGCGCTAACTCCTCCACCAGCAATAGGAGCATCGCAATGGGCCAACTGGTTGACGGCGTCTGGCATGACGTCTGGTATGATACGAAATCGACAGGCGGGGCTTTCAAACGCTCCAACGCGAAGTTCCGCAACTGGATCACCGCTGACGGGTCCGCCGGACCATCCGGCGAGGGCGGGTTCAAGGCCGAATCCGGGCGCTACCACCTCTATGTCTCCTACGCGTGCCCATGGGCGCACCGAACGCTGGTCTTCCGCAAGCTGAAGGGCCTGACCGATCACATCAGCATCTCGGCGGTACATCCCGACATGCTGTCGGATGGTTGGACGTTCGAGACCGATGACAACGGGGCCACCGGCGATACGCTCTACGGGCTGCCTTTTGCACGGGACATCTACATCAAAGCCGACCCAAACATCTCTGGCCGGGTGACCGTACCGATCCTCTGGGACAAACAACGCGAAACCATCGTGTCCAACGAATCCTCCGAAATCATCCGAATGTTCAACAGCGCCTTCAACGACATCACCGGCAATAGCGATGACTTCTGGCCGACAGACCTGCAAGCCGACATCGAACCCGTCAACGACAGGATCTACGACACACTCAACAACGGGGTCTACAAATCCGGGTTCGCCACCACGCAAGAGGCTTATGACAAGGCCATCCACCCGCTATTCGACACGCTCGACTGGCTAGAGGACCGGCTAGGCCAGAACCGTTACCTGATGGGCGACAAGATCACAGAGGCCGACTGGCGGCTTTGGACGACGCTGATCCGGTTCGACATGGTCTATCACCAGCATTTCAAATGTAACCGCAAGCGGATTATGGATTACCCCAACCTGTTCGGGTTCACCCGCGAACTATATCAATGGGATGGGGTGGCCGACACGGTCAATTTCGACCACATCGTGCGGCATTATCACTACAGCCACGAAACCATCAATCCAAACCGGATTATCCCGATCAACCCACAGATTGACTGGTCCGCGCCGCACGGGCGGGGCTAGGGCTGCCGTAGTGATGGACAATCGCCGCCAGATCGCGTGGCGGTGTGGCCGTCTCGATAAATGCGCGGGCATTGGCGCTATGGTTAAAGATCGAGCCGTCTGAAAAGAACGTGGTATCCGTCACGAAAACCACATTGGCATCAGGTTGGCGAAACTGTGCAAAATCCGCGACGGTCAGGGCGCTGCCTTCTGCCAACACCAAATCCAGCACGATCACGTCAAAATCCCGACCTTCGACCATCTGAAGGGCCTCGGCACCGGTTTGCACGTGGGTGACATCCGCGTGCAAACGCTCAAGGTGTCGTTTCCACAACTCACCCAGGCTTTGGTTGCTTTGGACAATCAGGACGCGCATTTTGACTCCGTGTTTTAGACAGTTGTAATCTGTACATGAAGGACTCGTTAAACAAAACGTGTTCCATCACAACTCTGCCCAAATTACTAACGAAGTATTAACGTGGACGTTAACCTGTACGAAAAGAGAGTTAAGAAAGCTTAACCTTGTGATTCCGGCGAAAATCCGCTTGGTAAGCAGAACAAAAGACAGGCGGAATTTCATGACAACCTGGATCACCACATGTGACACCTGCAAGCGCGAAGGCTGGGAAGACAGCGATATGGCGCAGACCGATGGCGAAAAACTCGCCACCCTGATCGAAATGGCGGCAACTGGCCTGACAAATGTCAGGACGCGGCGCGTATCCTGCCTGATGGGCTGCAAAAAAGGGTGCAACGTGGCGATCCAAGGACGCGACAAGCTGAACTACACGATCGGCGATTTCGAACCCAATACCGAATCCGCTTCCGGGATTGTGGCCTATGCCATGGCCCATGCCACATCGGACACCGGGCAGGTGCCATATCGGGAATGGCCGCAGGCGATCAAGGGGCATTTCGTGACCCGTCACCCGCCATTGCCACAGGACGAATGACCCAAACACGCGACCATGGCGGCGGCCTTGATGCCGCCACCGCCCGATATGGCGGCGACAGGGCCCGTTGGCTGGACTTATCGACGGGGATCAACCCGATGCCCTACCCGATGCCGCGCCTGCCCGCCGATGCATGGACCGCGCTGCCGGACCGCGCCGCATTCACCCAGCTTTACGCGCGCGCGCGCAGTTTCTGGAATATACCGGACGGTGCGGCGATCATTGGTGCCACCGGGGCATCGGCGATTATCGCAGGCCTGCCCGGCGCCCTGCCAAAAGGCGAGGTCTGCATCCCCGGCCCGACCTATAACGAACATGGCGCCGCATTTCGGGCGGCGGGCTGGAACTTGGGTCAAGACCCAAGCCACGTTGTGGTTGCTGTTCATCCCAACAACCCCGATGGGCACCTGTGGCAGGCGGGCGACCTGACCGCCGATATCACGGTGATCGACGAAAGCTTCTGTGACGTGGCCCCTGATCAATCCCTGATCCATCTGGCAGACCAACCCGGCACGATTGTCCTGAAAAGCTTTGGCAAGTTCTGGGGGCTTGCCGGCCTGCGGCTCGGTTTCGCCATCGGCGATCCGCACATCATCGGCAAACTGACCGACCTGCTTGGCCCGTGGCAGATATCCGGCCCGGCGCTGGCCATCGGGTCAGAGGCACTGGCCGACCCACAATGGGCCGACGAAACCCGCGCCCGGCTGACAACCGACGCCGCCCGGCTGGACACGCTTCTGATCTCCAAAGGGGCGGAACTGGTCGGCGGCACCAGCCTGTTCCGGCTTTACAAGGTGAAAGACGCTGCCGCCGCCCAACATCAACTGGCCAAGAACCATGTGTGGTCGCGCATCTTTCCTTATGCCGCTGACTGGCTGCGGCTGGGTCTGCCCGCCCACGGACGCTGGGCACAATTGGAAGCCGCCCTGTGACCCTGATCCTTGGCATGCTGCTTGATGCCATCTTTGGCGAGCCGCGCTGGCTTTGGTCGCGCCTCCCGCATCCGGCTGTACTGACCGGTCGGCTGATCGGCTGGTGCGATGCCAAGTTCAACAAGGGCGATCATCAGCGGCTGATGGGTACACTGACCATTGTCGAACTTTGTATTGCTGCCGCCGCACTTGGCTGGCTCTTGCAGGCGATCCCCGGACAAATCGTTGACATCATCGTACTAGCAATCCTGCTAGCGCAAAAATCGCTGGTCCAGCATGTGCAGGCGGTGGGCGATGCCCTGCGCCTGTCGCCGGGCGACGGGAAACGGGCGGTCGCCATGATCGTGGGGCGCGACACCCGCGATATGGACGAGGCCGCAGTTGCCCGCTCCGCCATCGAAAGTGCCGCCGAAAACCTCTCTGACGGGGTCGTCGCCCCGATCTTCTGGTTCGCCGTGGTAGGGCTGCCCGGTCTTCTGGTTTACAAGGCCACCAACACCGCCGACAGCATGATTGGCTACCGGACACCCCGGCACGAGAAATTCGGCTGGGCCGCCGCCCGGTTCGATGACCTTTTGAACCTGATCCCCGCACGGCTGACGGCGCTTCTGATCTGGGCCGTCATGGCACGCCCCGACATGCGCAAGATCCTCCGCGATGCCCGCCTGCACCGGTCACCCAACGCCGGCTGGCCAGAGGCGGCGATGGCCTACGGGCTAGACATCGCGCTCAGCGGACCGCGCAGCTACAGCGGCACGATGCGGGACTATCCGCTTGTGAACGGCGAGGGCGAACGCGATCTGACACCGGATCATGTGGATGCGGCTGTCAAAACGCTATGGCAGGTCTGGGTCCTGGCGCTGGCGGGGGTAATGGCCATTTGGATCATCCAGCTGACCTGAAACGACTTCTGTTGCGCAGATATCAGCGGATCGCTCAGGTGATGATGACTTTGCTTGCGCCCTCACACATCGCTGCTAACGTCTGCGCAAATTCGAAAGGATACCCCATGCGCCTCGCCCTCGCCTTCACCCTTCTGGCCAGCACCGCCCACGCCCAGACCTGCGGCGGCCCGGTCGGCGCGTTCATCGACGGGGTCAAGGCCGAAGCGCAGGCGGCAGGCATCCCAGCCGCCACCGCCGACAGTTTCTTTCAAGGGGCGCAGATCGACGATGCGGTTCTGCGGGCTGACCGGGCGCAAGGCGTGTTCCAGAAGGATTTCATCAGCTTCTCTCGGGCGCTGATCAGCCAGAACCGGATCGACAACGGGCGGGTCTACAGCCAGCGTAACGACGCGACATTCGACGCGATCGAGGCACGGTTCGGCATCCCGCGCGGCGTGCTTCTGGCGTTTTGGGCGTTCGAGACGGATTACGGGCAGGTCCAGGGCAGCTTCAACACCCGCAACGCGCTGCTGACACTGGCCCATGACTGCCGCAGACCCGACCTGTTCCGCCCACAACTGATCGCAGCGATTGAACTCTACCGGCGCGGCGGTATGAACCCCGCCAGCACTACTGGCGCCTGGGCGGGCGAGATTGGGCAGTTGCAAAAACTCCCCCGTGAGATCGTGGAAAAAGGTATGGATGGCGATGGGGACGGGGTCGTCGACCTCAAATCATCCTCCGCCGATGCGCTGATGACCGGGGCCAATGTGTTGTCCTCGCTGGGCTGGCGAGCAAACGAACCCTGGCTGCAGGAAATCAACGTGCCCGCCAACCTTGACTGGGGGCTGACAGGGCTGAACAACAAGGCCACAGTCGGCGATTGGGCCGCGCGCGGGGTCACGGCCCGCAGCGGCAACCTCGGCCCCGCCAACCTGCCCGCCGCCGTCCTTCTGCCGATGGGGCGGAACGGGCCAGCCTTCCTCGCATATCCGAATTTCGAAGTCTATTTCGACTGGAACAAAAGCTTCGTCTACGTCACCACGGCGGCCTATTTCGCGACCCGGCTGGAAGGCGGGCCGGTCTACAACGCTGGCAACCCCAGCCCCCCGCTGACAGGCCCGCAGATGCAGCAATTGCAGCAAAAACTGACCGCGCGCGGGCACGACGTGGGTGGGATTGACGGGATCCTGGGGGCGAAAACACGCGAAGCGGTCCAGGCCGAACAGGTGCAGCTTGGATTACCGGCCGACGCATGGCCGACAGTGGATTTGCTCAACCGCCTTTAGCCATCCTGACAGCCTGAAGGGCCGATGCGGCATCCTCGACCGGCAGCCAGAAGCCAAGAAACGAAGCGCGGAAACCCGACATCACAATGCCACCTCCATGGCAGCGCGTTCACCTGCTTTGGCTCTGACCGCGCGCACCATCATGAACGCGCCGGACCATTCCGGATGGTCCGCAAACCGCCAAACCCCGTCGATCCGGATCAGTGCGCCATTCAACACCCCTTCATAAACCGGATCATCCCCCTGGTCGAAACCGGCATAGGTCTTGCGAAACGACACATCATGCCCATGCCGCGTTCCCGCCAGGCGGGCAATCAGATCACTGCCCATATCAGACCGAAAAGTGTTGGGCTCGGTGATCTCACCGCTCAGCGCACCTGCCTCTTCCTGCAAAATGGCTTCGAAGGACACTGGGAACAGGCCCTCACCATAATCATAGCAGCCCATCCAGACACCGCTGAGTGTCGTGAAAATGTCAGTCATTGTCAGCAGTCTTTCCAAATTCTCGGGCAGATATGCGTCCTGCAACAGGTAAATGGTTAATGCAGCCACCGTACGTTGGGGTCCGACGTTTTGCCGACGCAAATCCGACGCGATGCCGACCGCCCAAATCGGGGCGAATCGGTCATAGATGAACACCCCCCCGTGCGGATGGGTTGCATCGCCCCCTCACGCCACCAGCGCTTCGGCCTTCTTCAGGTCGACAGACACCAGCTGCGAAACGCCCTGTTCGCCCATGGTCACGCCAAACAGCCGGTCCATCCGGCTCATCGTGACCGCATGGTGGGTGATGATCAGGAACCGGGTTTCGGTGCGCCGTGTCATCTCGTCCAGCAGATCGCAGAACCGAGTCACGTTGGCATCATCCAGCGGCGCGTCGACCTCGTCCAGCACGCAGATGGGCGCGGGATTGGCCAGGAACACCGCAAAGATCAGCGCGAGCGCCGTCAGCGTCTGCTCACCACCCGACAACAGCGACAGGGTGCTCAGCTTCTTGCCCGGCGGCTGACACATGATCTCCAGCCCCGCCTCCAGCGGGTCATCGGATTCCACCAGAACCAGCTTTGCCTCGCCACCCCCGAACAGGTGGGTAAACAGCAAACCAAAATTGTCATTGACCTGCTCGAACGCCGTCAGCAACCGCTCGCGGCCTTCCTTGTTCAGGCTCGAAATGCCAGACCGCAGCGCGGCAATCGCCGCCTCCAGATCGGTCTTTTCCGACACCAGATTGTCATGTTCAACCTGCACTTCCTTGGCGTCTTCCTCGGCGCGGAGGTTCACAGCCCCCAGCGAATCCCGCTGCCGTTTCAAGGCATTAACCTGGCCCTCGATCACATCAGAGGCCGGCATCTGCTCCAGATCAGTCTCCAGTGTCTCCAACAGCTTGTCGGGCGTGACCTCCTGCGCCTCCATAATCCGCTCGGCGGCGTAGGCGACCGTCTCACGCGCCGCATCCGAACGGGCCTCCGACCGGGCGCGCGCCTCGCGGGCCTCTGACGCCAGACGCTCCGCATCGCGTTCCTGATGGCCCGCGTCACGCAGGACGTTCTCAGCCTCGGCCAGCTTATCGGCCGATGCTTTGCGCCGGGTCTCTGCCTCGTCAATGGCATCAGCCAGTTCGGCCCGTTTTGCCGCGATCTCTTCAGGGGCCGCCGTCGCTTCCGCCAGTTCCGCCTCTGACGCCGCCTTGCGTTCGGCCAATTCCGCCGTGCGTTTGTTGGCCGTCTCCAAACGGTGTTTCCAGCCCGAGATTTCCTTGGTGATCTCCTGGCTCCGCTTCAGCCGCTGCTCACCCTCGCGGCGCACCTCGTCATGGGCGGACCGGCGTGACATCATCGTGATCCGTGCGGCCTCGACCGTCATCTTCACATCTTCAACCGACGCGCGCGCCTGATCCAGATCAGGCAGGCCCTGCGCGGTCTTTTCAGCCTCTGTTAAGGCTTTGCGGGCAATCATCGCCTCCTCTTCATGGCGTTTCATCGCCAGCCCAAGACTGTCCAATTTGCCCTGCGACAGGTTCCGATCCGCCTCCGCCCGGCTTGCAGCCCGGTTTGCATCGGCCACCGCCCGGTCGGCATCACGGCGGGCGGTGCGGGCGGCATGGTCAGCCTCTGTCTGCTCTTTGAGCAAGGCGGTCAGCGCCTCATGAGCCTGAGCGGCACCCACAGCCGTCGCCGCCGCCTCCTCAAGGTCCCGCTTCAATTCGGTCAAGCGGTTCAATTGCTGCAACCGCAGGGCCGCCGCTGATGGGGCATCCTCGGCCCCGGCACGGAACCCGTCCCAGCGCCACAGATCGCCATCCACCGAAACCAGCCGCTGCCCCGGTTTCAACGCCGCCTGCAACCGTGGGCCATCGGCGGCATCCACCAGCCCCACCTGGCTCATCCGGCGCGCGAGAACCTCCGGCACGGTCACGTAATTTGTCAGCGCCATCACACCATCAGGCAAGGTCTGCGGCGTGGCATATCCTGGCAACAACGCCCAACCCGATTTCGCATCAGCGCCGACCTCTGGTGCGCGCAAATCATCGGCTAGTGCTGCACCAAGCGCCTTTTCATACCCACCCTGAACCCGCAATAAATCAAGGACTTGTCCGCCCTCAGCCGTATCGCGCTCCACCAGCTTTGCAAGTGCGGCCACCTCGGCGCGCAAGGCGTTCGCCTCACCCTCAGCCTCGGACCGCAGCGCGCGTGCATCGCTTTCGCGACCTTGCGTTTCTGCCCGTGCCGCCTCGGCTTCCGCCAGCGTCTTGTCGGCTGCCTCAGCCGCCGCAACCACCAGTTTTTCAGCCTCGCCAGCCGCCGCAAAATCCGCCTCGGCCTTGGCGAGCGCTGCCGCCGCCTCTTCCATCGCGGCCTTGGCGCGCGCCGCCTCACCCTCGTTCTTTTCCAGGGTGGTGCGGTTGTCTTCCACCAGACGCTGCGCCGACTGATGACGCGCCGCCAATCGGGCCACATCTTCGGTCAATTGCGCCGAATCCGCCTCGCGCTCCTGCAGCACACCCGCCGCCTCACGGGCCGCAACCTGCGCTTCTTCCAGGCGCTTGTCGTGTCCTTCACCAGCCTTGGCAATCTCGCGGGCTTCCCATTCCAGCCGCTCAATCGTCTCGCCCGCGTCCTTGTTCAGCCCGCTTTCGCGTTCCATATCGCGGCCCAACTGGTCAATCCGGGCGCGCAGGGTTTCGATCATCTCAAGCGCACGCGCTTCCTGATCCTTCAGCGTATCGCGCTGCACCTGCAGGCGCTGCAATACGGCTGCCGCAATCGCCTCTTCCTCGCGTAATGGGGGCAATGCATCCTCGGCCACCTGACGGCCCTTTGCCGCCTCGCGCGCCGCTTTCTCGGCCTGTGCCGCTGCCGTTGTCCGCTCGCGCAATTGCTCGGACGCCGCCAACAACGCCTCATCCGCCTCTTTCCAACGACGGAACAGCAACATGCCTTCGGCTTTGCGCAGCCTCTCACCGATCTCGCGATAACGCGCCGCCTGTTTGGCCTGCCGGGCCAGTTGGCCCAATTGCGACGCCAGTTGTTCGATCACATCATCAACGCGGGTCAGGTTGGTCTCTGCCCCTTTCAGCTTCAACTCCGCCTCATGGCGGCGCTGATAAAGGCCCGAAATCCCTGCCGCTTCTTCCAGAATACGCCGCCGCGATTTCGGCTTGGCGTTGATCAGCTCGGAAATCTGGCCTTGCCGCACCAGCGCGGGTGAATGCGCACCGGTTGAAGCATCAGCAAACAGCATCTGCACATCGCGGGCGCGCACATCCTTGGCGCCGACCTTATAGGCAGATCCGGCATCGCGGGTGATGCGGCGAATAATCTCCAGATTGTCATTGTCGTTAAAGGCCGCAGGCGCCAGTCGCTCGCCATTGTCGATGACCAGCGACACCTCGGCAAAGTTGCGGGCCGGTCGGGTCGCAGCGCCCGCAAAGATCACATCTTCCATGCTACCGCCACGCATGGCCTTGTGGCGATTTTCGCCCATGACCCAGCGCAGAGCCTCCAGCAGATTCGATTTGCCACAACCATTGGGCCCCACAACACCCGTCAGACCATCGGCAATGATCAGATCGGTGGGGTCGACAAAGCTTTTAAAGCCATTGAGTCGTAGCTTGCTAAATCGCACTGGATACCTGCTCTTGATTCCCTCAAGTTGACAAATTCTGTCCCCGCAAGGCCCCCGGAGTCAACGAAAGCCATCTACATAAGGCCAAATCACGCCACTTATCCACAAGATATTGCGGTAATCCATCTTCTTTCTTCCATAAATACTCCCGCCGGAGGCTGCCAACCTGTCAACCAAGGCCGTCATCGGCGCTGTAAAGGTCGGTTTCCACCTTGACGGCGCGGCTTGCAAAGGCGCACAACATTCCTTGTATGGTTCCCCGACGATGCCAAGCTTCAGGGGATCAAATGGGAATGTGGACGGGCCGATCCAAATCGGGGGCCTCAAGCCACAGCCGCCCCCGCGACTGTATGCGGAGAGTGCTTTGCGACAATGCCACTGGGTTCGCCCGGGAAGGCCGCAAAGTGCATCGACCCGCAAGCCAGGAGACCAGCCATACGTCGGGGTAAATGCCTCGGGCAACAACAACGGACGGGGTGTTCCGTGGGGGTTCTGGCCGGGGCAGATGCCGCGACCACTCCATGAAATCCCCCCTTTAAGACGATCCAAAGGGGACGACATGAAACGTATTATCACAACCGCAGGCCTCAGCCTCGCTGCATCACCCGCTCTCGCACATCACCCGCTGAACGGCATGCCGATGGAGACATTTGCGCATGGCCTGATGTCCGGCGTGGGCCACCCGGTGCTGGGCTTTGACCACCTGTTCTTCGTGGTCGCCATGGGGATCGCCGCGCTCTTCACCGGGCGCAAGCTGCTGACACCCGCCGCCTATATCGGCGCCATGCTGATCGGGACCGCGCTGATGTATGCAGGCATCGCCATGCCGATCGCCGAAACAGTGATCGTCCTGTCCTTGATCGTGCTGGGTGGCATCGTCCTGTCCGGCAAGGCGCTGAACACCACCGCGGCCATCCTGATCTTCGCCACATTCGGCCTGTTCCACGGTTCTGCCTTCGGCGGCTCCATCGCCGGGCAAGAGGGTGGCGTCGGCGGCGCGGTCCTGCTGGGCTATCTGATCGGGCTTGGTGTGATCCAGTACATGATCGCCATCGGCGCAGGCTGGGTCGTCACGAAACTGGGCGCATCTGACGCGACGGCCATCAACGCCCGCCTTGGCGGCGCAATGGTCGCCGGTGTCGGTGTCTTTCTCGCGCTGGAAATTGTCGAAGGGCCCATTGTGGCGCTTCTGGCCGCCTAAGCGCCAAACAAAACATGAAACATGGCGGTCCCGCAGGGGCCGTCATTCCGTTTGGTCAACCCTTTCAAGGACGCGCAAATGCCCGCCAAAATCCCCGCCACCGTCGTCACCGGCTTTCTCGGCGCCGGGAAAACCACGCTGATCCGCCACATGCTGCAAAACGCCCAAGGCAAAAGGATCGCGCTGATCATCAACGAATTCGGCGACCTCGGCGTCGATGGTGACATCCTCAAGGGTTGCGGGGATGAGGTCTGCACCGAAGACGACATCGTCGAACTGTCCAATGGCTGCATCTGCTGCACCGTGGCCGATGATTTCATCCCCACCATGGAGGCGCTTCTGGCCCGCGACCAGAAACCCGACCATATCGTCATCGAAACCTCCGGCCTTGCCCTGCCGCAACCGCTGGTGCGCGCCTTCAACTGGCCCGGCATTTCCACGAAAGTCACCGTCGATGGCGTTGTCACCGTGGTTGACGGCCGCGCTGTGCATGACGGCCAGTTCGCCCATAACGTCGCCGCCGTCGATGCCCAGCGCGCGCAGGATGAAAACCTCGATCATGAAACCCCGCTCTCTGAACTGTTCGAAGACCAGATCGCCTGCGCCGACATGATCGTCGTGAACAAGACGGATCTTCTTGACGGGTCAGAGGCCGACACACTGACCGCCCGGCTGAAATTCGAAAGCCGCGCCGGCGTGCAAGTCGTCAAGGCCAGCATGGGCGCGCTGCCGGTCGATGTGCTGCTTGGCCAGGGCATTGGCGCGGAAAGCGACCTCGCCGCACGGCACGAAATCCACCATCACCACCATCATGATGATGACGAAGACGACCACGACCACGACCACGACCACGACCATGAACACGGCCATGACGAATTCGAAAGTTTCATCGTCACCCGTGGCGAAATCAGCGACGCCAACGCCTTCGCCGAACAGGTGGCCGACACGATCCGCACCCATGACATCCTGCGGCTCAAGGGCTTTGTCGCCGTCACGGGCAAACCCATGCGCCTGACGCTCCAAGCGGTCGGCCCGCGCGTCGATACCTATTTCGATCAGCCCTTCGGCGATGCGCCCCGCAACACCCGCCTTGTCGTGATCGGCGAGGCAGGGCTGGATCAGGCCGCCATCACCGCCGCCCTGTCGCGATGATCGTTGTCGAACGCACCGACCCGCGCCATCCCGGCGCCGTGGCCCTGCTGCAGCAAAGCCACGCCTTGATGCAAAGCATGTTCCCGCCAGAGGATAATTTCTACCTCGACATCAATGATCTGGCAGCCGATCACATCCATTTCTTCACGGCCCGGCAGGGCGACAGCATCCTCGGAACCGGCGCCGTCGGCATCAAGGACGGCTATGGCGAAATCAAATCCATGTTCGTGGATCAGGCCGCGCGCGGCACCGGCGTCGCCGACGCCCTGATGCGCCAGCTCGAGGATGCGGCCCGCGAAAACGGCGTCACCCTGCTGAAACTCGAAACCGGCAATGTCCTGCACGCGGCCCATAAACTCTACCGGCGTCACGGCTTCACCGATTGCGGGCCGTTCGGCGACTATATCGCCGCTAAAAGCTCGATCTTTATGGAAAAGAAGCTGTGATCTCAGCCCGCTTTCTTCGCCTCAGTCGCCCTTTTCATCCGGGCGAGCAATTCTGCCTTGCTTTCACGCTGACCAAACGGCTTTTTCTTCGACCCGTGGGCGTTGTGCTCCTCGTGCTTTGGTCCCTTGTTGCCCATATTTGGCGCTCCTGCGGCTTTATAGTCCATGATCTTTCCTCTTCATCTCGGGCGCAGCTAACACAGGGCCAGCGCTGATGCATCTGCTTGCTGCAACCCCCGGTGCGATTTCTGACGGAACCGAACCTGTCGATCTGGGTCAGACCCCCGCCGATCTGGTCATCATTTCCGCCGCCGACACCGAACTGGCCGCCCTATCGGATGCGCGCAGCGAAATGGCCGATCCGCCGACCCTGCGGCTGGCCAACATGATGCACCTGACACACCCGATGTCGGTCGATTTGCATCTGGACAATTGCGCCACGAAATCCCGACTCGTGATCGCCCGCATCCTCGGCGGGGCAGGCTACTGGAAATACGGGCTGACCCAATACGCGGCCCGGCTGCATGCGGCAGGCATCCCCGCAGCCTTCCTGCCCGGCGACGACAAACCGGACCCTGAATTGCGCGGCCTCTCCACGGTCAGCGGACAAGACTACGACACCTTGTGGTCCTACCTTGTCGAAGGCGGCCCGCAAAACAGCACCAACCTGCTCGCCTATGCGCGGGCCATGCTGGACGGCGGCGAAAAACCAGCCACCCCAGCACCGCTCCTGCGTGCCGGTGTCTACTGGCCCGGCGCAGGGATTGCCGACCTCGCGGCAGCGCTAGGAACATGGACCGACGGCGCGCCCATCATCCCCATCATCTTCTACCGCGCCCTCGTCCAAGGCGGCGGGCTGAACCCCATCAACCGGCTCACGCGCAGCCTGTCACGCGCAGGCCTCAACCCGCTACCCATCTTCGTGGCCAGCCTCAAAGACCCGGTCAGCACGGCTACACTGAAATCGCTCTTCGACGCCGCCCCGCCCGACGTGATCCTGAACTGCACCGCCTTCGCAGTGGGCTCCCCCCATGACGGCGATGACAGCCCCGAAAATCCACTGCTGACCAACAGTGCACCCATCTTTCAGGTTATCCTCTCAGGCGCCGCCGAGGCCACATGGGCCGAAGGCCAGCACGGGTTGACCGCCCGCGACATTGCCATGAACGTGGCCCTGCCAGAGGTCGACGGGCGCATCCTCTCCCGCGCCGTCAGCTTCAAGGGTGAGGCGTTCTTTGACGACGCCACCGAATGCCCCATCGCCACCTATCAGGCGCGCGGCGACCGGATCGATTTCGTCAGCCAGTTGACAAAAAACTGGGCCAATCTGCTCCACACGCCACCGCAGGACAAAAAGGTTGCCCTGATCCTCGCGAACTACCCCAACAAGGACGGCAGGCTTGCCAATGGCGTCGGCCTCGACACACCCGCCGCTACAATCCACGTGCTGACCCTGCTGCAATCCGAAGGCTATACCGTCACTCCACCCTCCGACAGCGCCGCGCTGATGCAACAGATCATGGACGGTCCCACGAACTGGCTGACCGACCGAGCGGATAAGGAAGGTGGCGAACGCCTCCCCCTCGACATCTACATACAGCATTTCGATGCTCTGCCCTGGGAGGTCAAAGACCAGATCATCACCCGCTGGGGCCAGCCCGAAGACGATCCGTTCATCCACGCTGACGGTTTCGCCCTCAGTATCCACCGCTTCGGCAATGCCGTAGTCGGTCTGCAACCTGCGCGCGGCTACAATATCGACCCGACCGAGACCTACCATTCGCCAGACCTCGTGCCGCCGCACAACTACCTGGCCTTCTATTTCTGGCTGCTCCACCACTGGGGCGCAGACGCCATCGTGCATATGGGCAAACACGGCAACCTCGAATGGCTGCCGGGCAAGGCCGTGGCCCTGTCCGAAACCTGCTGGCCAGAGGCCGTGCTTGGCCCCACACCGCATATCTATCCCTTCATCGTCAACGATCCCGGCGAAGGCACGCAGGCCAAACGGCGCGCCAGCGCGGTCATCATCGACCACCTGACCCCGCCGCTGACCCGCGCCGAAAGCTACGGCCCCCTGCGTGATCTGGAGGCGTTGGTCGACGAATATTATGAAGCCGCAGGCGTCGATCCGCGCCGGATCGCCCATCTGCGGCGCGAAATCCTGTCCTTGTCAGACGCCACCGGCCTTGCCAAAGACGCGGGCTTCACCGGCGACAATGACAGCGACCTTGGCAAGCTCGACGCCTATCTTTGCGAATTGAAAGAGGCACAGATCAGGGACGGACTGCACATCTTCGGCCAGTCGCCCACCGGGCAACAGGAACGCGATCTGGCCATCGCACTCGCCCGCGTGCCGCGCGGCGATGGCAAGGGGGTGAACGCCTCGCTCCTCAGGGCACTGGCTGCCGACCTGAACCTCGGCATCGACCCGCTTGATTGCGACATGGGCGCAGCGGCGGCCGAAAAACCCGACGCCCTTGCCGATGGCACCACATGGCGCACCAATGGCGACACAATCGAAAAACTCGAAAACCTCAGCCAAAAGCTCCTGCGGGACGGCGGGTGGGGCGATGTCGGGTTCACCCCACGAGCGTCACAGGCCGTCCTCACGGAAATCCGCAACCACATCCTGCCCACAATCCAGACCTGCGGCCGGGCCGAAGGGGCGGCCCTGCTCACCGCCCTTTCAGGGCATTTCGTCTGCCCGGGCCCGTCCGGCGCCCCGACGCGCGGGCGGCTCGATGTGCTTCCCACAGGGCGCAATTTCTTCAGCGTCGACAGCCGGGCCGTCCCCACCCCAACCGCTTGGGCACTGGGCTGGAAATCCGCCAACCTCTTGATCGAAAAACATCTGCAGGATCATGGTGACTGGCCGCGAACCATGCTGATCACCGCCTGGGGCACCGCGAATATGCGCACCGGCGGCGATGACATCGCGCAGGCTCTCGCATTGATGGGGGTTAAACCCACTTGGGACAGCGCCAACCGGCGCGTCACGGGCTTCGACATCCTGCCTCAATCCGTCCTCGGCCGCCCCCGCGTCGATGTGACCTTGCGCATTTCCGGCTTCTTCCGCGACGCCTTTCCACAACTCATCGCACTGGTCGATTCCGCCGCCCGCGCCGTACAGGCACTGGACGAACCCGATGATCTCAACCCCGCCGCTGCCCGCACCAGACAAGGCGAGGATCAGGCCCGCGTTTTCGGCTCCAAACCCGGGGCCTACGGGGCCGGCCTGCAGGCCCTGATCGACGAACGGATCTGGACCGACAAGGCGGACTTCGCCGAGGCTTATCTGGAATGGGGCAGCTACGCCTACGGGTCAGGGGCCGAAGGGCGCAGGGCCCGCGCAGCCATGGAACAGCGCCTATCTCAGACCGAGGCCATCGTGCAAAACCAAGACAACCGCGAACACGACATCCTCGACAGCGACGATTATTACCAGTTCGAAGGGGGTGCCGCAGCCGCCATCAGCACGTTGCAAGGGCAGGACCGGCCGATCTACCACAACGACCATTCGCGCCCCGAACGGCCCATCATCCGCACGCTGGATGATGAAATCGGGCGCGTGGTACGGTCCCGTGTCGTCAACCCCAAATGGATCGACGGCGTCAAACGGCACGGCTACAAAGGCGCGTTCGAAATCGCAGCAACAGTCGATTACCTCTTCGCCTTCGCCGCCACCACGGGGGCGGTGCGCAACCACCATTTCGATCTGGTTGAGGAAGCGTTCATCAAAGACGACCCCACCCGCGATTTCATCGCTGATGCCAACGCCCCAGCGCTCAAGGAAATCGCCGAACGGCTGCAGGAAGCGATCGACCGCGACCTGTGGCAGCCGCGGTCAAACTCGGCCCGGGCGCGCATTGCGGGGCTGCTGTCAGATGCCAGTGGCCAGCGCAGCAACACTCAGATAACACAGAAATAAGGCTCCACAAAAATAGGGCATCAGATCGTCCAGTCCTTGATTTTACGTTGCAGACATAGTGTGGGCAAACAACGTCGCAAAAGCGGGAAAGGTTCACCAAATTTCCCCCAAAATAATCAGATCAGAGGGCGCATGAGCCACCTTCGATACGCAAATTTGCCAAAGAAAAAACAATGCGATGTTCTGGCGGGCATTGTTGAAGAATGCGCACCGCTGATGCAGGTCTTCTCCCAAGCGCGCACGCTCAACCTGCCCGACTGGTGGATCGTCTCGGGCGCGATCTACAATCAGGTCTGGAACCACCTGACCGGCAGGCCAGACCTACATGGCGTCAAAGATATCGACCTGTTCTACTTCGATCCGGATACCAGCTACGGCGCAGAGGACGATGCGATCAGGCGTGCCGAAAGCCATTTTGACACCCCGGTGCCCGTCGAGGTCCGCAACCAGGCGCGGGTCCATGTGTGGTACAAGGATCATTTTGGACAGGACTATGACCCGCTAACGAGAACCACCGACGGCATCGACAACTTTGCCTGCAAAACCCACGCCGTCGGGATGCGCCTTGGCCCGGACAACCGGTTCGGCATCTACGCACCCTTCGGCCTGGACGACATTTTCAGCTTCCGCCTTACGCCCCATACCAAACGCGACAACCGGGCTACACATTTGGCCAAAGCCAAACGTCAGATGAAACTTTGGCCGGAACTGAGCTTTGTGCCTTGGCCAGATTGAACCCACCCCCGCCTCCCGCTACGCTCAGCCGCAAAGGAGCCATCCCATGACAGACGATACCGAACGCCACGCAATGAAAATGGCCAAGAAAAAGGCCGCCCGCGACAAGATCATGGCGACTAAGACCGACAAAAAAGGCCTGATCATCGTCCATACGGGTAAGGGCAAGGGCAAATCCTCGGCCGCTTTTGGCATGATCTTCCGCTGTATCGCCCATGATATGAAATGCGCCGTCGTGCAGTTCATCAAAGGGGGCATGTCGACAGGCGAACGCGACCTGATCCTGTCAAAATTCAGCGATACCTGTGCCTTCCACACCATGGGCGAAGGGTTCACATGGGAAACACAGGACAAATCCCGCGATACGGAAATGGCGCAGGCCGCCTGGGCCAAGGCCAAGGAACTGATCCTTGATGAAACCAACCACATGGTCCTTCTGGACGAAATCAACATCGCGATCCGCTACGACTATGTCAGTGCCGCCGAAGTGGTGGACTTCCTGAAAAACCACAAACCTGAAATGACCCATGTGGTGCTGACCGGGCGGAACGCGCATGAAGACCTGATAGAACTGGCCGATCTGGTCACTGAAATGGAACTGGTCAAACATCCGTTCCGGTCCGGGATCAAGGCGCAGATCGGGGTGGAATACTGATCAGCGCGGGGCAAGGGCACTAGCATGACACGTGCTTTGATTCTCAGCGAAACCGACCTTGTCGCCAGCGGTGTGCAACGCGCGGTCTACCTGCATCCGCATGACCCCGGAAAACTGATCAAGGTTCTCAAACCCGCCGCCGACATGCCCCGGCGTACCAATTTCAACGGGATCATGGACCGTCTTTTCCCTAGCACCCGCCTGCGCCAGATCCGCAAGGAATATCAGGAGTATCTGCGCACGATGCTGCGCCACCCCGAAGCCGATTATCACAGCCCGATTTCACATATGTACGGCTTTGCGACGACCAATATGGGGCTGGGATGCATCACCGAACGGGTGATGAACGCGGATGGCACGTTGGGGCCCACCATCGGGGCGATGGCCAAGGCGGGCAATCTGACGCAGGACGCTATCGACCTGCTCAACGACACGATTGGGCGCATCTACCGGTATCATATCCGCGCCAGCGACATGAACCCGAACAATTTTGTCGTCGGCCATCGCGACAACGGCGGCGGAATTGGGCCAAGGGAATGTGTGCTGGTGGACGGGTTCGGCGATATCCATGCAATCCCGGTCCGGTCGATGGGACAATGGGCAAATCGCATGGGGCTTGATGACAGCTGTCGGCGGCTGGCCCGCAACACAGGGCTGCAATGGGACGGTACCGCGCGCCGGTTCTCGCGCTAGAGACGAAAGGATAAGACATGGCAAAACACCGCGTTCTGACCGAATTCGGCATGGGCACCAGCCTGCGCCGTCAGGATTATACGCAGGCCGCACGTCGGGGTCTGCAGGATGCGCTCTGGCACAACTCGATCAACATGGCCGAGCTCTTCGGGTTCCCGAAAGAGGCGATGCTGATAGACGTGCAGATCGGGGTGCAGGAACCGGATCAGGTGGATACAGACAGCCTGCTCGATATCTTCCCTTACGGCCAGCCGACCATCACGGTGCATCATGGCGGGCTGGATATCCCCCGCCCCGACGGACCCCCGACCGTCATCGCCAATGTGGCGATCAACGTGTCCTTCGACATGGTGCCAGCATGACAGAACAACGCGTGATCATCGAAATGGGCATGGGCAATGACCTGCACGGAATGGACTATCAAAAAGCCGCCCAGCGCGCGATCGAGGATGCGATACGCCATTCCACCCTGCCGATTTTCGAAAGCATCGGTTTGCCCCACACGGACATGCGCGTGCAGGTCACCGTGGGCGTGCAGGACCCCGATCAGATCGACGCGGATGCGCTGACCGCCGGTCTGCCGCGCGGTCGGGCCACGGTCCGGGCGGTCAAGGGCGGCCTGAATGTGCCCAACCCCGAAACCGGCGACACCGCCGTCATCGCGACAGCCGCGGTCGAGGCTTTTCTGCCCTCGCAAAAGGGCAAATGGACCGCCACCTGATGGAACTGACAGATGCCCACCGCAAGGCGCTGCATGACGTTCTGCAATGGCGGCGCGACGTGCGGCACTTTCTGCCCGACCCGATTGCGCCCGAAACCCTCGCGGTGCTGCGCAAGGCGACGGACATGGCCCCGTCTGTCGGCAACGCCCGGCCTTGGCGGGTCCTGCAGGTGACGACACCAACACTGCGCGATGCCGTCATCGCCAATTTTGAGGCCGCAAATGCAGCGGCAGGCGCGATCTACGATGATGAAAAACGGGCAGCCTATGATCAGCTCAAACTGGCCGGGCTGCGCGACGCACCCGTGCATCTAGCGGTGTTTACAGAGCAGACACCGGGCGAAGGCCACGGGCTTGGCCGTCAATCCATGCCCGAGATGCTGAACTATTCCACCGTGTCCGCCATCCACACGCTCTGGCTGGCGGCACGGGCAGAAAACCTTGGGCTCGGCTGGGTGTCCATCCTTGATCCCGACGGCATCGCCCGGATCCTGAACGTGCCCGACAGCTGGCAACTGACCGGCTACCTGTGCCTTGGCAAAGCCGCGTTCGATGATGACACCCCGCTGCTGCACCGTCAGGACTGGCAGGAAAACACCGCGACACTGTGGCAGGAAATCTAGCCTTTTGACGCCGCATCACGCACCGCACTCAGCGTCGCACCGGTCGCCAACGCCTCTTCATCGACCTTGCATTCGATGATGGCCAATGTCCCCGCATCCTGCGCCCTTGCAAACGCCGCCGGGAAATCGGCGGTCTTGCTGACCACCTCACCATGCCCGCCATAGGCGCGCGCGAGCGCTGCAAAGTCCGGGTTGGCCAGTGCGGTCCCCGACACACGCCCCGGATAGGTTTTTTCCTGATGCATGCGGATTGTGCCATAGCACCCGTTATTCATCACAACCACAATCGGTCTGGCCCCATGCTGGACCGCCGTCGACAACTCGTTACAGGTCATCTGGAAACACCCGTCACCCGCCAGACACACCACCGTGCGGTCAGGATATTCCAGTGACGCCGAAATCGCCGCCGGAAACCCGTATCCCATCGACCCGGATGTCGGGGCCAGACAGGTACCATACTGCTTGTAGACGAAATAGCGATGCAGCCACGCGGCATAATTCCCCGCGCCATTGGCGAGGATCGCATCATCGGGCAGGTTGTCAGACAACCACCGGATCACCTCTTCCTGCTTCAGATCACCGGGGCTTTCCTGCGGGGTCACCCAGGCCTCGTAATCGGCGCGGGCGTCCGATGTCCAGTCGGCCCAGTTGCCTGCAGGGGCCGCATCGGCCAGCCGTTTCAGCACCGTGGGCGCCGTGGCGGCAACGGCAATATCGGGCGCATAAACCCGCCCCAGCTCATCCGGGTCGGCATGGACATGCACAATCGTCTTGGCAGGATCCGTCGGATCAACCACCGTGTAGCCTTGGGTTTCGATATCACCAAACCGGGTGCCCAGCAGGATCAGCGTATCGGCCTCGCGCACGCGGGCCGCCAGCTTCGGGTTCACCCCCACATTCAGGTCACCCACATAATGCGCATGGTGATTGTCCATGTAATCCTGCCGGCGGAACCCGGCAGCCACAGGCACACCCTGCGTTTCGGCAAAGGCCTGCAAATGCGCCTGCGCTTCGCGGCTCCAATGCGGACCACCCACCACCACCAGCGGCTTCAGCGATTGGGCAAGCGCGTGCATGATCGCCTGCGTCACATCGGCGGACATCGGGTGCAACACCTCCGGCAGCCGCAGATCGGACACATCGGCGCTGGCGCTCAGCATGTTTTCAGGCAGTGCCAGAACAACCGGCCCCGGCCGCCCCGACATCGCCACACGAAACGCGTGGCCGATATATTCCGGCAACCGGTCGGTATGATCCACCTGCGCCACCCATTTGGCCAGACCGCCGAACATGGCGCGATAATCGACCTCCTGAAATGTCTCGCGATCGGTATGGCGATTGTCGATCTGGCCCACGAACAACACCATCGGCGTGCTGTCCTGCATGGCGATATGGACACCCGCACTGGCATTCGTCGCCCCCGGCCCGCGCGTGACAAAGCAGACACCGGGCTGGCCTGTCATCTTGCCATAGGCCTCGGCCATCATGGCGGCCCCGCCCTCCTGACGGCAAACAACGTTCTGGATGCCACTGTCATAAAGCCCGTCCAACGCCGCCAGAAAGCTTTCCCCCGGCACCGAAAACACACGGCACACGCCCAGTTTGACCAGTTGATCGCTCAGAATACTCCCACCGTGCCGGATCACTGCCACCTCCCCCGTCGCGCATTCGCACAGATCATGTGCCAAGTGTTCGGGTTGCGCAATCGGACAATCGCGTTAGGTCTGATGCAAATAGTGAAAGGACCGATCATGACGACCCTGCTTGGCATCTCCGGCTCGCTCCGCAAGGCCTCGACCAACACCATGCTCATGCACAACGCGGCAGAGATATTCAACGCCGACACGTTCATTGAAGGGGATATCAACTTCCCGCTTTATAACGGCGATCTCGAAGACGCGTCAGGCATTCCCGCCGCCGTCCAGACCCTCGCCGATGAGATCGCCGCCGCCGATGCCGTCATCATTTCGACCCCCGAATACAACAAGGCAATCTCCGGCTCTCTCAAGAACGCGCTGGACTGGGTCAGCCGGACCAAAGGGTCACCCTGGAAGGACAAACCGCTCGCCATCATGTCCGCAGCGGCCGGGCGCGCCGGTGGTGAGAGGTCACAATTTTCCCTGCGGCTCGCCATGATGACCTTTCGCCCGCGCATCCTGCAGGGACCCGAGGTGCTGGTGGCAAGTTCCAGCAAGGAATTCGACGAGAACGGCAAACTGACCGGCGAGCTTTACATCAAACTGCTCACCGAACTGATGGATGAGTTGCGGGCCATGACCTAAGCGCGCCGCGACACCTCGATCAGATTGCCATCAGGATCACGAATATAAAGCGACATAATCGGCCCTGTCGCGCCCGTCCGGGCGACAGGGCCTTCTTCGATGGCAACGCCCGCCTTGTCGAAATGGACCTGCCATTCATCCAGCGGCGCATCGGACAAAAAGCAAAGGTCGGCAGACCCAGGTTGCGGCACCGCCGCCTTGGGATCAAAAGGGCCATCCGCCGGATGCAGGTTGATTTTCTGTGCGCCGAACTTCA
The DNA here is from genome assembly GCA_947488175.1 of uncultured Paracoccaceae bacterium. GTDB lineage: Bacteria > Pseudomonadota > Alphaproteobacteria > Rhodobacterales > Rhodobacteraceae > Yoonia. The sequence goes on along the minus strand of CANKYO010000002.1, from coordinate 80,640 downwards.
GCGCCCAGCGTATCGTACCGTCCGCCGGGTGGAACTGTTCGGGTACCATCCCCAACACATCGCGATAAAACGCCGCCGTCCGGTCAAGATCCGCAACGGTCAGCACAATATGGTCCAAACCTGACAATTGGGGCATTTGCGCGCGCCTTTCATTCCGCTTACGCTTTGATCATGCACGACAATCACAGCCGATCCCAGACCCGAAGCGATCCTTTTGACATAGCCCGCGCCCATGCGCTGCAGGCCACGTTCGGGCATGCGCCTGACTTGCGAACCGGCGATCAAATGCCGCCCTTCTTTCACCAGATCTATTTCTGGGATCCGCAACCGCCAGCCCATCTGGGGCGCGATGGTCATCCCGCTACAGGCGGTTTCATCCCGGACCTTGGTCTGCCACGGCGGATGTGGGCGGCGGGCAGTCTGACCTTTCACCGCCCGCTTCTGGCCGGGATCAAGGCCGAACGCACCAGCACGATTGAGGCCGTGACCCGCAAACAGGGACGATCCGGCCCTTTGGGTTTTGTGACACTGAAACATGACATCAAACAACGCGGCACCCTGGCCCTGACAGAGCGGCAGGAGCTGGTCTATCGCGAGGATGGAACAGCAACAGCGCCGCCACAGGCACAAACCGACGAAACCCATGCCGAGACATTCGATTTCAACAACACGATGCTCTTTCGTTACTCTGCGCTGACCTTCAACGGGCACCGCATCCATTACGATGAAACCTATGCCCGCAATGTCGAACGTTATGACGGACTGGTGGTGCATGGCCCGTTACTGGCCCACCTGCTAATGGGCTTGGCCGCGCGGCAGTTGGGCAGTCTGAGCCATTTCAGCTATCGCGCGACCGCGCCGCTCATGCATCACGAAACCGCAACGCTGTGCTGGAAAGCGGGGCAGGTATGGGTCAGGGGACCGGACGGGCGGCAATGCATGATTGCAGAGGCCGGGTAGACAGAATTTCTCGAAATTCTGTGGCACCACGAAAATTCTGGAATTTTCGTGCGCTCAGGCAATGTCAGCCCAGATCGGCAGGTGGTCGGATGCATGTCGGGCCGGCCCCTCCTGCACAACTCCGGCCTTGCGCACCACCAGCCCCGGTGACACAGCGATCCGGTCCAGCGCCGCAATCGGCCGGGCGGCGTGGAAACTGTGGCCGGGGGCATGAATGTCAAACGCATCCAACACCTCAAGCCCCTTATGCGGCGACCATTCGTTGAAATCACCGGCCACCACGGCATGTGAACACCCCTCCACCGCTCTGGCGATGGCGCGCAACTGACCTGCCCTGTGCCGCCGCATCAGACCCAAATGCGTCGCAACAAGACTGAACCTGGGCAGATCGACGCGCACCGCCCCGCGCGGCTCTAACCCCGGCAGGTCAATATGTGTGACCTTGCCATAAGGCATCCCCTTGCGCACCAGAACCGCATTGCCGTGCCAGCCCAGACTGACATCGTTCCTGGCGACCGGGACCACTTCAAAATCGGTCTCAGCATCGATCATGCTGCGGCACAGGACCGACGGGCGCGCGCCCATCCGCCTGTCCGCCTCTTGCAAGGCGATCACATCCGCCTCCAACCCGTTCAGAACGTTCAGAATCCGCATCGGATCACGGCGGCGATCCAAACCTTTGGCCTTGCGGATATTGTAACTGGCGACCCGAAGGCTTTTATCTGAGTGAGACATGCCGAACAGATGGGGGCGGCAGAAGAAAAAGGAAAGGGTCTGTATCATGCCGGGTGGGCAACTGTTCGGACAAAGCCGGATTATCGCGATTTTGTGGGGCATCTTGCTGCTCACATCATTGACGGCGCTTGTCTTTGGGCTGTGGGAACTCAGCTTTGTCGCGATCGCGACATTAGCCTTGGCCGTTGCACCAGCCTTTCTGGCATCACGACTGGACATCTCGCTACCGGTGCCGTTTGTCGTCGCCACCACGATCTTTATTTTTGCCAGCGTGTTCATGGGCGAATTGTTTGATTTTTATGAACGTGTCTGGTGGTGGGATATCGCCTTGCACGGCGCGTCCTCCATCGGGTTTGGTCTGATCGGCTTTCTCTTCGTCTTCATGCTGTTCGAAGGCGACCGCTACGCAGCACCCCCGTTCGCCATGGCCTTTATCGGGTTCTGCGTTGGCGTCATGGTCGGCACCATGTGGGAAGTGTTCGAGTTTGCCATGGACAGTTGGTTCGGTCTGAACATGCAGAAAACCGGGCTGGACGACACGATGCTTGATCTGATCATCAACGCCATCGGCGCAAGCCTGGGTGCCTTTGCCGGGTTCATTTATCTGCGCCGCAGGGGCAACCACTGGATCAGCGGCCTGATTGAAGATTTCGTCGCACGCAACAAACGCCTTTACCAGAAATCACGAAACCGGCTGGGCAAGTAGATATCAGCCCGGTGCGGCGCGGAAATCATCAGGTATCGTATCCCGCCCATCCAGCAGCAGGTCTGCCATCACCTCGCCCACTTTCGGGGCCATGCCGAACCCGATCTTGAAGCCGCCATTGGCCACGAATGCCCCTGTGCGGGTCGGGTGAGGCCCCAAGACCGGTGCCCGGCTGCGGCTGCGCGGCCGCACCCCGGCCCAGCGTTCGATGACCCGCGCATTGGCGAGGATCGGAAAGGCGGCGATGGCCCGTTCCAGCACATCGTCGAGTGCGGCGTCTGTGCTGGTGGGGTCGTCAAATTCCCGCTCTGACGTTGAGCCGACAGCGACGGTACCGTTGCGATGTGGAATGATGTGTAGCGCGTCGGCGAACAGTTGCGGTTGGCCGGCTGCGTTGTGGTTCAGCAGGGCCGCCTGTCCTTTGACCCCTTTGCCGCCGATTTCCTTGCATCCGTCCCAGCCGGTGGCCCAGACGACCTGTCCTTGGGTTGGTCCGTCGCGCGCAACCTCGCCGCCGAGGGCCACCACGGCGTCAGCCAAGGCGCGGGTGGCGTTGCGTGGATGGATCAGCGCGGACAGCGTATCGTGGACCACCAGCCCGGTGGGCGATGGCGGCATCCATGTGGCATCGCCTGTCGGGATCACCTGCCACTGGGCCAGCCCCTGCCAGAGTTCTCCTGCCGTTTCTGCTCGCGCTGTGGCCAGATCCACCGCGTGATCGTCGGCCAGGGGCTGCAGCCGGCCTGTGCGGGCATAGCCCACATCGGCGCTGGTCAGGGCCTCGACACCGGCCCAGAAGGGCGCTGCCATGATCAGGCTTTCGAATTGGAATGCCTTTTTGGCATTCCAGTTTTCGGGCACATGCGGGGCGAGGGCGCCGACCAACCCGCCGCTGGCACCCGCCGCCACGCCATTGGGGTCGATGACCCGCACACGCGCGCCGCGCCGCGCGCAGGCATAGGCCATCGAGAGGCCAAAAATGCCTGCCCCCATCACTGTTACATCTGCCGTTGCCATTCCGCGTCCCAACGCCCAAAGATAGCCGCATCCTTAGGGCATGGGCGGATGGCAGACCAGACAGCAAAACTCGACTGGCGGGATGGTGTGCCGATCGCAACCGCGTTCGACGACCCTTATTATTCGCTCGACAACGGGTTGGCCGAGACGCGGCATGTGTTTCTGGCGGGCAATGACCTGCCTGCGCGGTTTGGTGGTGATTTTCAAGTCGCTGAGCTTGGTTTTGGCACTGGTTTGAATCTGCTGGTCACCTGGGCGGAATGGGTCGCGGCGGGACGCCCCGGCACGCTGCACTTCACCTCGTTCGAGGCGTTTCCGATGGCGCTGCAGGACATGGCCAATGCGCTGTCTAATTTTGCTGACTTGGCGCCCTACGCCAAAACTTTGTTGGCGGAATGGACACCGGACGCTGGACCTGTGCACCTCACCGACGGGCCGATCCTGCATGTGATCACCGGCGATGCGCGGCAGACACTGCCTGCGTGGACACAGAAGGCGGATGCCTGGTTCCTCGACGGCTTCTCGCCCGCCAAGAATCCCGAATTATGGGAACCTGACCTGCTGAAAGCCGTCGGGTGGCACACAAAACCGGGCGGGACTGCAGCCACCTATAGCGCCGCCGGGCACATCAGGCGCAGTCTGGAGGCAGCCGGTTTCACGGTCAGCCGCATCCCCGGTTACGGACGCAAACGGCATATGACGCGCGCATGGATGCCCGATGCAGAATAACACGCGCCTTGGTATCCTTTTGATGATCGCGACGACATTCGTTTTTGCGGTGCAGGACGGCATATCGCAGCATTTGGCGAGCAATTACAACGTGCTGATGATCGTCATGATCCGATACTGGTTCTTTGCCGCCTTTGTCATCACCATCGCCACACGACAATCGGGTTCGGTGCGGGCGGCGGCAGCCACGAAACAGCCCATTCTCCAGATCTCGCGCGGCGTCCTTCTTGCCACGGAAATCTGCGTCATGGTCACAGGTTTTGTCTATCTGGGGCTGGTGGAAAGCCATGCGATCTTTGCCTGTTACCCGCTGTTGATTGCGGCATTGTCGGGTCCGGTCCTTGGCGAAACAGTCGGCTGGCGGCGCTGGGTCGCGATCGCGATTGGCTTTGTCGGCGTTCTGGTCATCCTCCAGCCCGGCTTTGCGGTCTTTGCACCGGCTGCGGTGATCCCGCTTGCGGCGGCGCTGATGTTTGCCCTTTACGGATTGCTGACACGCTATGCCGCCCGCAAGGACAGTACAGCGACATCTTTCTTCTGGACCGGCACGGTGGGGGCGTTGGTGATGACCGCTGTGGGCCTCTGGTTTTGGGAACCGATGATCCTGACAGATTGGTACTGGATGGGCGCGCTTTGCATCACCGGAGCGACAGGGCATTGGCTGTTGATCAAAACCTACGAGGTCGCAGAGGCCAGCGCGGTACAGCCTTTTGCTTATTTGCAACTGGTCTTTGCCAGCGCCATCGGGCTGATGATCTTTGGTGAAGCGCTGCGCTGGAACGTCGCCTTAGGAGGTGCAATCGTTGTCGGTGCTGGGCTGTTCACGCTCTGGCGGGCCCGCCAGAAAACGGTCTAGCCGCCTGATACCCGCTCTGGCCGGGCAATTGGACGCACGCTGGGGGCGTCGCCTACCACCTGCGGCAGGGGACGCGCACGTGGACGCAACAGTGGTTTGACCCCGACCAGCATCTTGGTGAGTTCAATGGGACCTGTCTCTCCGCTCACCCGTGCCTGATAAATCGGGATGCTTTCGGTCACGCGCATCACGTAATTTCGGGTCTCGCGAAACGGGATATGTTCGATCCAGTCGATCACATCCATTTCGCCTAAGCGCGGGTCACCCCGTTCCCGCATCCAGGACAGCGGGCGGCTCGGGCCTGCATTATAGCCCGCCGCGATCATGACCGGAGAGTTACCAAACTCTTCTTCCAGAACCGACAGGTATTTGGCACCCAGCGTAGCATTGTATTCCCAATCCGTGGTCAAGCGGGCCCTGGAGTAGGGCAGATCAAGAAATCCCGCCACCTCTTCAGCCGTGGCTGGCATCAACTGCATCAGACCCAGCGCGCCGACCGGGCTGCCGATGGCGATATTGAATTCACTCTCGCGACGGGCAATCGACAGGGCCAAGGCCGGGGCAACCGGCAAATCCATCTGCGCCAGATCATGCATTGGGAAATAGTTCTGGGGCACGATCACGCCACGCCTAACAGCCCGCTTGCCCAAGAGCAGGGTGTAATATTGCTCATCCATCTCATCGAGCGCAGCACCAACCTGCGCCAACGCACCTGGCTCGAGCGTCGCGCCAAGTTCGGCAAAGAATGTCACCGCATGTCCACGCTGACCGGAGTCCAATAACAGAAAGGCCGCTTTGGTCAGGTCCTGCGCAAACACATCCGATTGCGGGACAATCGGGGTCTGCGCCCAGATCGGATCAAGCGAGCGGCCCAGCTTTTCTGCGGCCAGCAATCCGTAGAATCCTGTCTGGTGTTCAGCGGCAACGGCAAAAGCTGCAGCCGCCAGATCAGGGGCGTCCATTACCTCGTGAACCCGGCCGATCCAGTAGTGCATCCGGCCCTTGGAAATAGGCGTTTCGACAGACGCGGCCGCTGTCTCAAAATGATCAAGGGCCTGCACGGGATCACCCAGATAAGTCAGGGCGATGTAGCCCGACAGCCATTCCAGATCGGCAAAGGCGGCGCCGTCCGTCAGATAGTGGCGGGATGCCAGATCATAGGCCTGTTGTGCCCGCCCCTCGCGCATTTCCCAGCGCGCCAGCGACCGGCGCCAGCCGGACCAGCGAAACGGTTCACCCAATGATGCGCGGCTGGTAGACCGGTCCATCAGGATCTTGACGGCATCGCTGCGCCGCCCCTGTCCGGCCAGCCAATTGTAACGGGCATAGGCCAGCCCGGCATCTTCCCGGAACTCTGCCGGGACAGCCGCCAGAAGTTTCGGAATACTGGCCGAGCGATTGATGAAACCGATACGGGCGCGGGCAAGTGCCTGTTGATCCGGTTCCAGCAACCGCAACATGCGCACGGCATCGGTGGTGCGTCCGCGCCACAAAAGCGCATCAGTGCGAGCCACATGGAACGGGGCCAGTTCCGCGCCGAACGCATCAATCATGGCCTTGTGGCCGTCATCCGTCAGGCGGCTCTCCAGCCAGACGGCGCGCAACGCCGCCTCTGCTTCTTCCTTTTTATCATTTGCGATCAATGCCTTGGCGAAGGTCACGGCACCTTCGCCCGTTTGTGGCGTCATATCCCCAAAGAACGCCAACACATCGGCGGGGTCAGCATCGTCTTCAATCTGCAACTCACCCGCAGCGCGCAATCGGTCTTGGCTTGGCCAATCAGGACGCTTTGCAAAGAAGGTCAGGTATTCGTCAAGCGTGGCATCACCGCGGCGCAGACGCATCCAAGTCAGCACATCCGTGGTGACCGGATCAGCCTCGGCCGCCAGTTCATAGGCCTGCCCCCAGCTTTGGTCAGCGGCCCGGATGGCGGCGACATCGGCCGGGTCGACATCCTGCGATGCGGCCGGACCTGCGACAATGGCGGCCACAAAAGCAAAGGTCAGAATTCGCATGAATGTCACCGCACTGCCTGTTTTGATCGTAAGGTAACCCAAGCCCTTCCAATAACAACTCACAAACTTGGCAATCGGCAGAAAGGTGGCTAGGGTCCGCGCGATTTTACCACGGCGATTCAAGCCATCAAACGAAAAGGAAGCGTGCCATGTTCAAGGGATCACTCCCCGCCCTCGTCACGCCGTTTAGCAACGGCAAAGTTGACGTGGACACGCTGAAGAAACTGGTGAACTGGCATGTGGAGCAAGGCTCGCACGGGCTGGTGCCGGTGGGTACGACTGGCGAAAGCCCGACGCTGACCCATGAAGAGCATGATCAAGTCGTTGAAATCGTTGTGAATGAGGCGGCAGGGCGTATTCCTGTCATCGCCGGGGCCGGGTCCAACAACACAGCCGAGACCGTGCGGCTGGTGCAGGCTGCGAAAAGTGCTGGTGCTGATGCAGCACTGGTGGTGACCCCCTATTACAACAAGCCGACCCAACGCGGGTTGATCGCCCATTTCATGGCTGCCGCCGATTGCGGTCTGCCGATCATCATCTACAACATCCCGCCCCGGTCGGTCATCGACATGACGCCAGAGACGATGGGCGAATTAGCAAAGCACGAGATGATCATTGGGGTCAAGGATGCGACCGCGGACCTCAGCCGCGTGCCAAAGCAGCGCATGACCTGCGGCCCTGATTTCATTCAGCTTTCTGGCGAGGATGCAACGGCCCTGGGGTATAACGCCCATGGCGGGTCGGGCTGTATTTCAGTCACTGCCAATATCGCGCCGAAACTGCTGGCGGAGTTTCAGGAAACCACGCTGGCGGGCGACTATGCCACCGCGCTGACCCAGCTTGACCGGCTGATGCCGCTGCACGAGGCGGTGTTCACTGAACCGGGACTTGTGGGTGCGAAATACGGCATGTCGCTGCTGGGATTGTGCAGTGACGAAGTGCGGTCACCGCTGACCGGGCTGACGGACGGGACCAAGGAAAAAGTGCGGGCCGCGATGGTGCATGCGGGACTTTTGAACTGATCCGGGAAGGGGCCGCGTCGGCACCCACCGCGCGTTGCGTGGCCCCCACCGTACGGTGATTTTCGTCATTTACCTCGAATCATGGATTAACACCATATTTTGCTGGGAAATGTGCGGTCGGCATCGCGTCGGATTTGCGTCGGCAAAGCGTCGGGCACTTTTTCGGCCTTTTGCGGGATTAACGGGGCGCGCGGTTGGGTTTATTAACGACTGTTAAGGTTTTTGGGGACGGTGGATGATTTCCATCATCACGGGGCTTGTGGATGTCGAGGCGTCAGAGAAGATGGGTGCCAGCCATACGAATGAGGGAGATACATAATGCCTTGGAAGCTGGACCAATTCGGTATGCGGCCGGATAATATGCAATTTGGTTATTATCAGGGCGATGGTATTGATTACCACGAAGTCTATCGCGGGTATGATGATGCGCATAGATGGCATGCCAGGCGAGGCAAGGAGCCACCTGTTGTGGCAGGGCCCATCAAAATCACGCAACATACGGGCCCCAAGAAACTGCCCGACTATTTCTATGGGGCGACATCTGATGCGATAGTAGTCAGCCAACGGTTTCGGGACCTCGTGGAAAAATTTGACCCGGTCCAGCATCTCCTTATTCCCTGCGAAATCTGCGACAAAAAGAGCGGCGAAGCCAAGGAGGGCGAATATTTCTACTTCAAACCACTTGGGTTCGTCAAAAACGGCATCGTTGTCGAAGAATCGGACGTCAAGGAGCGTGTCAGCCCCAAGACAGGCAAGGTCACTGGATACGAAACCACCGGCACCCCACCACGATTGATGTGGCGTCAATCTGTGATTGCAGACCGCCATTTATGGGCTGATCCGTTGTTCCACCGCGCCGTTGTCGTCTCCGATGAGTTGCAGGAGGCGATGGTCGCCGCTGGCATCAGCGGCATGCAGTGGCATGAGAGCCGTATTTCCGAGAAATTCCTTTAATTGATCAGATAGTTGACGATTGCTTAGGCATGGCAAGGGAAATTACCCACCCTACCTGATCCAATCCTTTGCGTACTTAACTCGATCACGCCCTCCAAACACCGCCGCCCGCTCCAGTTCTGTTTCCAGTGCCTGCACGCGTCCGGCTCCCATCCGCACGCCCTGTTCTGGCCAGAAGGCGCGGACGGCCAGAACTCCGTCCTCGCGTTTCATGTCGATCCGCCCGATCAGCCGGTCGCCTTCCATGACCGGGAAGACGTAGTAGCCGTATTTGCGCTTGGCTTCGGGGACGAAGATTTCGATCCGGTAGTGGAAGCCGAACAGCCGTTCGGCCCGTTTCCGGTCCCGCAGGGCGGGGTCGAAGGGGGACAGGATGCGCAGGCGTGGTGTCGGCGTGCCGACGTTCAGATCCATCACGTCCGGCCAGGCGAAGGATCGACGCAGTTTGCCGTCCACGCCTTCTACGTCGACCTCAATGATCCGGTGATCGGCCAGGGCTGTGGTGCACCACGCCTTGGCCTCGGCCGGGGTGATGTGATCCCAGAACGCCGCCAACTCACCGCTGGTGGCGAAACCGAGCCGGTCCAGCGCGCCGGTGCAGCACCAGTCGATTGTCTCTTCAGGGTGATGCCGCCGGTTGAGATGGTCCGCCGGGATCACCCGTTCGGTCAGGTCATAGACCTTGGTAAACCCGTCGCGGCGCACGACCGAGACCTGACCGGACCGCCACAGATATTCGAGCGCTGTCTTGGACGGGTGCCAGTCCCACCAGCCGCCTGATCCGCGCTCCTCCCCCTCGCCCACCTGACCGGAGGTGCAGTGCCCGTGATCGGCGATCCGGCGCAGAACAGCGTCGATCTTGGCCGTGAAATCGCCGCGCCGCCATTCCTTCCAGCGTTCCTCCATCCGCACCGCATCGCGTTGAAAGCGTAGCCGCCAATGGGCGAAACTTTCGATGGGGATGATGGACGCATCATGGGTCCAATGTTCGAAGACCTGCCGGTCGCGGTGCAACAAGTGTTGCAACGCCTTGGGCCGGTATTGCTGCCGCCGCGACCACAGGATCAGGTCATGGGCGCGGGCGAAGGTGTTGACGCTGTCGACCTGTACGAAACCCAGATCGTCGATCACACCTTTCAGATCAGCCCCTTTGCCGGGGCCGGAGGGCCGCGTCGCCAACCCGTGACGCGCCAGAAACAGGTGCCGGGCGGTGCGGTTGTCGAGGATGGGAACGTTCACGTCTCGCCTTTCAGCATCTCAAGCTGTTGCAGGCGGACCTGCCGCAAAGCCTCGACCAGCAAAGCCGTGACCAGCCCGATGTTCAAGAGGCCGTTGGCTGCCGCCATGCCACCCAAAAGCCGCCATTCGACAGGCAGCAGAACGTCACCAAACCCCAGCGTGGTAAAGGCCACAAGGGCGAAATAGACCGACAACTCCATCGTGTCGAACACACCGAGGCCCAGCATCGTCAGCGCCCAGAGCCAGACCCCGGCGGTCATCTGCAGCGTGATCCAGACAGCCGCGACGCACAGAACAATGATCAGCTTGGGCCGGTGCGGTTCGCGGGTCAGCCACGGACGGTAGCGCATCAACCAGATTTCCATCAGCCAGAAGCTGACCCCTGCGATCATGATTGAAAGCAGCATCAATGCGGTGCCAAGGGCAATTTGAATGAACACCCGATCTTCCCTTTTCCTGCTCTACAAGCGACCGGACCTTGTGCGCCCGCCGCCCATCGCCTATTTCAGCCCAACTATGGCCAAGAAACCCGAAAACAAAAACTACAAAGTCATCGCCGAGAACCGGCGTGCCCGGTACGACTTTGCCATCGAGGACGATATCGAGGTGGGTATCATCCTGACCGGGTCCGAGGTCAAATCGCTGCGCTCCGGGCAGTCGAATATTGCCGATAGCTATGCGTCGGTTGATGACGGGGAATTGTGGCTGACCAACGCCTATATCGCCCCTTATGACCGGGCGATGTTCAGCCATGAGGAGCGGCGCAAGCGTAAGCTGCTGGTGAGCCGCAAGGAACTGTCGCGGCTGTGGAATGCGACCAAGCGTGAAGGCATGACGCTGGTGCCGCTGGTGATGTATTTCAACGATCGCGGTCTGGTGAAGCTGAAGATCGCGACGGCCAAGGGTAAGAAAAACCACGATAAACGGGCGACCGAGGCCAAGCGCGACTGGGGTCGCCAGAAACAGCGGCTGCTGCGCCACGGGGATTAGCGCGGCGCAGGTTCTGCCCTGCCGCTATTCGGCGGGTTCTGACGCCTTCCGCCCTTCTTTTTCCGCTGCGTATTTTTCCTGCGCCGTTTCGACCGCCTTTGCGTGGATTTCGGCCAGTTCCGGGCGCATCTTTTGTGCGCGGACGGCGGCGTTCATCGTGGACATGTGTTGGCCCTGGAAATGCGGGAACACCTCGCGGGCGATCAGCTCATAGGATTTCCTGGTTGCGTCGAAATTCGCCCAGTTATGGGCCAGCATCAGATAGGCGCCGAAGCCGCCGTTGGACTGTTTCCAGAGCCGGTCGATCTGGGCTTTGCACATCTCGGGCGTACCAATCGCGCCGAAGCCGCTATCGTTGATGAAGTCGATCATTTCTTTGGCGTTCTGCCCCGGCATGGACATCTGCGGGAAGGCTGCGATTTCCTGGAAGTAGTTGAACCAGTGTTCGATCCCGTATTCCACGTCGCGCCGCGCCTGTTCGGCGGTTTCGGCGATATGGCAGAGCCCGACAAGCCGCCATTTGGACCGGTCGACCTTTTGATTGTAGTGTTTCGCCTCTTCCTCGATCACATCCCAATGCAGGGCGAGCGCGTCGAACCCTGCAGCGGTGGTTGCCCCGATGGAAATCAGGCCGGTGCCGTATTTGCCCGCCAGTTTTGGCCCGGTGGGCGAGGCGACGGCGGCGGTGGCCAGATCGAAATTGGAATAGGGGCGCAGATGCAGGCGCGCGTCCTTCAGCACCCAGCGGTCATTTTCGAAATTCACGGGCTCGTCAGAGCGCAAGAGCCGCGTGATGATATCGAGCCCGTCGGCGAGCAGACCGCGCGTGTCCTTCTGGCTGAGCCCGATCATGGCGGCATCTGTGGGCAGTGACCCCGGCCCGAGGCCAAGCATCGCGCGGCCCCGCGTCAGATGATCAAGCTGCACGATTTTTTCGGCCACCCAAAGCGGGTTATGGTAGCTGACGGACACCACACCGGTGCCGAGTTTGATGCGGCGGGTGCGCGGTGCTGCGGTTGCGATCATGATCTCGGGGCTGGCCGAAATTTCGGACCCGGCAGAGTGATGCTCGCCAAACCACACCTCGTCATAATCACAACGGTCGAGCCATTGAACCAGTTCGAGGTCCTGTTCGAGCGCGAGTGTGGGGTTGATCCCGGGCTTGTGAAACGGAGCCAGAAAAATACCAAAACGCATACGGTCTGTCATTGATTGTCCTCCCTAGCGTCCTCGCAAGATGCGAGTGACGTAAGGGAAGGCTAGCCCACCAACCACAACCGTTCCAAATAAAATCTACGCTTAGCAATGACGGGTGCGATCAAGCCCTGACACGCGAATTCTTGGGATCATAGGGACCGGACGCAATCACAACAGAAGGCGTCGGCGCGCCGATAATGTCGACGTTCGACGCAGTCCCGATGCCGGAAAACTCTGGCTCTACAAAGGCATAGGCAAGGTTCATTCCGACCCTGTGCCCCCAGTCACCGGATGTGACAGTGCCCACGACCCTGCCACCCTGGACGACCGAGGACCCGGCATGTGCCGGGGCAACATCAGCATCAATCCGCAGTGTGACCAGCCTGCGGCGCGGCCCATTCTGCTGGCGCTGGCGCAGCGCATCACGCCCGATAAACGGGCCCTTGTCCAACCGCACGAAACGATCAAGACCGGTTTCAAACGGATCAAACTCGGTCAGAATGTCAGCCTTCCAATGCAGATACCCTTTCTCCAGCCGCATTGATTCCACCGCCCGCGCACCAAAAACATGCAGGCCGTGATCCGCACCTGCGGCGCGCAAGGCCAGCCATGCTGCATAAAGCTGATTATTCGGTACGTGAATCTCGTAGGCCAGTTCGCCGGAAAAACTGACCGACATCACCACTGCCGGGGCAATACCGACAAAACAGCGACGCACACGCAGCCAAGGGAACGCATCCGCCGACCAGTCCTCGCGACTGACAGCGCTCAGGATATCGCGTGATCGTGGCCCGGCCAGAACAAGCGCTGTGTAGTCGTTGGTCAGTGACTGGATCTGCACGTTGTTGTCGGGACCCAGATGCATCTGCAACCAATCCATATCGTGAAACTCTGACGCGGCGGCCGATCCGTACCAGACTTCGCCATCAGGCAGATTTGCAATCGTCGCTTCGGCCTTCAGCATGCCGTCATGGTTCAAAAGATAACCCAGGCCAACGCGCCCCACCGACCGGGATACGTGACCACAGGTCATACGATCCAGAAAATCATGCACGCCGCTGCCCGTCAGCGCGAAACGGTTGAAGCCGCTCACCTCGCAAATCCCGGCAGAGCCTTGGATCGCCGCGACATCGCGGGCCACTACATCAAATACTTCGTTAAATCGGAACCCATAGGTTTCGTGGAAATCAGGGGCGGGTTTGATGTAGTCGACACGCTCCCACCCGTTGACCACTGAAAATGCTGCGCCCTCAGCCGCCAGAATGGGGGTCAGTGGCGTTGTCTTTGCAGCGCGTCCGGCGGGCCGGTGTTCGTGGGGGAAGTGGAAGCGAAATTCGTTCTGATAATCCTCTACCGCCTTCAGCGCCGTGAGTTCCACATTGGCGTGTCCGGTAAAACGGCGCGGGTCGATGCACCAGGTGTCATAACACGCCTCACCATGCACAATTTGCTGTGCCAGCAGCCATCCATGACCGCCACCTTCACCAAGACCCGCGCGCAGCCCGATGATGCAGAATGCATTGCGCTTGCCCGGGATCGGGCCAACCAGCGGCGCACCGTCGATCGTATAGGTGATCGGGCCATTCACGACCGTATGAATGCCGGTTTCTGTCAGCGCGGGCATACGGGCAAAGGCCCCTTCCAGCACATCTGTCACCCGGTCGAGGTCATCGGGACAGAGCGCGTTTGTAAAATGCGGGTCGATACCATCCATGCCCCATGTCTTGCAGTCCTGCTCGTAAAACCCGATCAGCAGACCATTCTTTTCCTGACGGCAATAATAGTCCGAGATTGGACAGCGTAGCAGAGGCATCCTGTGACCCGCGTCCTTGATCGCCGGAATGTCTTCGGTCAGGAAATACTGGTGCTCCATGGACGCCACGGGGTGATGGACGCCCATCATCGCGCCAATCTCGTTCACCCGATAACCGGCGGCATTGACCACGATATCGCATTCAATTGTCCCGTGCTCCGTTTGGACGACCCAGCTATTGTCGGGCTTCTGGATCAGATCGGTCACTGCCGTGTGGCGATAGATTTCGGCACCGGCCAGGCGCGCGCGACGCGCCAGCGCCTGGCACAATTGCGCCGGATCAATGTCACCGTCCAATGGATCCCACAGACCGCCCAGCAGATTGTCGGTCGAAATCAAAGGGTGGCGGCGCGCGCATTCGGCGGCATCAATGACTTCGAATTCAACACCCATGCCCTTTGCCATGGATGCAAAGTGACGATAGCCATCCATTTGGGCGGCGGTGTTGGCCAGCCGGATACCACCGTCGGCATGGTGGTAATTGATCGGATAGTCCGGGTCCTCTGACAGCGCCTTGTAAAGAGCAATGGAGTGAGATTTCAGGCCGACCATCGTCTGGTTCATCCCGAAATTCGTTACTTGCGCTGCCGAATGCCATGTGGTGCCGCTTGTCAATTCATCGCGCTCGACCAGCACGACGTCGGCCCAACCTTCCTGCGTCAGATGATAAAGGGTCGAACATCCGGCAATCCCCCCACCAATGACAACCACCCGCGCTTGCGATTTCATCTTTACCATCTCCCTTGTGCGGAACGAGCCAACGGGCAGCCGCTAAACCAATGCACCCTGACCGGGAAGACAGGTCTTTGCAAATCGCGACGACACGACTGCGCGACAGGTCGGGTTTGGCCGCCACATCAGATGACGCGGCACAAAAAAAAGGCCCCGGACGAACCGGGGCCTGATGAGTGGCCTTGGGAATTTCTTAGATGCGCACGAATTTTTGCGCGATACGCGGCAGCAGGCCGCTGAATTTCAGGGGTGCGTCGGTTGCCGCAAGGCAGATGCAATCCATCCCTTCCTCGGCAACCGGTGTGTGCTGGAGATCTTCGTTGGCGACCTCAACATCACCGGCGGCAAACCTGTCTTCATCATCGACAAAAGCACCTTGCAGCACCAGTGTCAGTTCGGTGCCCCGGTGACCGTGATCGGGCACGGCGGTCCCCGCAGGGATCCGCAGCAGGCGCACGCTGGCGTCTTTTGATGTGGGCAGGATCATCTGGCTGACGCCACCACCAACCTTGCGCCATTTCAGGCTGTCCAAATCACCTTTGACATAATCCTGCAATGGACCGGGGAAGATGCTGTTTTTGACCCGTGCCGGTGCCGGCTTTTCAGTCAGCGTTCCGCTTTCGATCATGGCCATCGTCGCGGCAAGCGCGTCTTCGGCCACATCAATCGGGTCGACATCCACCATAACCTCGCCACCGACGGCCTCGTATTCGGCCAGTGCCGCGCGACAGTTATCGCACATGGAAATATGTGTCGCGACCACAAGGTTGAATGCTTCCGGCAAGGTGCCAGCCGCGTAGCCCATCAACAGGGGTTCAGTCAGGTGATGCTTAATCTGTTTCATACCACTCATCATTTCATCGTATGGCGCAACCGTTCCAGCGCCAGCCTTATCCTCGATTTGATCGTCCCTAATGGTAGCCCGGTTTCGGCGGCAATCTCGCTATGCGACAATTCGCCGTAATAGGCCTTTTCGATCAGTTTCCTTTGTTCTTCGGGCAGTGCGGCAAGCGCCTGACCGAGCTGTTCAGTTTCTTGTTGCAGTCCCATCGCGTCGGCCTGATCAGGCTCCGGCTCGGGGCCCCATGGCAGGTCTTCGGGTTCTGGCCGCTTCTGCTTGCGCAGCAGATCGATCTTGCGGTTCCGGGCGATTGTGAAAATCCATGTGGATACACTTGCCTTGGCCGGATCGAACATGTGGGCCTTGTTCCAAAGGGTCGCCATGACCTCCTGTGTGCATTCTTCTGCCAGATCCGGGCTGGCCCCCGATTTCATCAAAAATGACTTCACGCGTGGAGCGAAATATCCAAAGAGTTCGGCAAAGGCTGCCTTGTCCTTGTTGTCCCGCACCGCAGAAACCTGGATGACCCAGGCCATGCGTTTGGTCGCTTGTTCGGCTGTCAACTTTTTCGCCCCCGATTTGCGAAACGTCATTATGTCCGATCCACTATAGGGTGGCATGACAACTGGCGCATCAGCTTTTGCGAGGACACTATTTTCGGTCAACATGCACTTCTTACGGGCCGCGTTAACGATTGGATCAGTGCACATGCATTTTTTCTGTTTGATCCGGACAAGTCCAAGCTACGTAAGAGATAATAACTTCAAGACCGGACAACGGAGCGACCATCAATGCCATTCGAGACAAGTACATCCGCACCCAGAAAAGTAGCGGTTATCGGGGCGGGTATTTCAGGCATGGGTGCCGCACATGCGTTGGCCAAGGATCACCGCGTTGTTTTGTTCGAGGCTGAAAAGCGGTTGGGCGGACATGCCCGCACCCGGATGGCGGGGCCCAAGCGCGATCAGGCGGTCGACACTGGATTTATAGTGTTCAACTATGCCAATTATCCGAACCTGACGGCACTTTTCGATCATCTTGAGGTGCCGGTTGTCAAAAGCAATATGAGCTTTGGGGCCTCATTCGCAGGCGGCAAGCTGGAATATGGTTTAGCCAGTCTTGACGCGCTTTTCGCCCAGCGCAGCAATATCGCCAGCCCGCGTTTTCTGCGCATGGTGCGCGATATCTTCAAGTTCAACGCCAAGGGGTTGGACGCCAGCCGGGACGAGACACTGACCATTGGCGAGTTGATGCACAAGCTGAAGCTGAGCAACTTTTTCCGCGATCATTATCTTCTGCCCTTTTCCGGCGCGATCTGGTCCACGCCCAAGGAAAAGATCCTCGATTTCCCCGCCTATGCGATGATGAAGTTTTTTGACAATCACGCCCTGCTTGGCGCGACCGGCCAGCATCAATGGTATACGGTCGCGGGTGGGTCACGCGAGTATGTGACCCGTCTGGGCGCCGATATGTTCCGCCGTGGCGTCGACATGCGTCTTGGCGCGCCCATTTCCGGGGTCCGCCGCGGCCCATTGGGCGTTGAAGTCAAAGCGCAGGGTGGCGATTGGGAGATGTTTGACGAGGTGGTGTTTGCCACGCATTCCGATGACACGCTGCGCCTGTTATCCGACGCAACGGCGGTTGAGAAATCGGTGCTGGGCGCCGTGCGTTACCAGCCCAACCGGGTGGTGCTGCATTCCGATACCTCGCTGATGCCCAAGCGGCGGCAGGTCTGGTCGTCATGGGTCTATTCGGAGGATGCCGACCGCACTGGCGGCGAAATTGACCTGACATATTGGATGAATTCGCTTCAGCCTTGGCTGAAGACCGACGATATGATGGTGACCCTGAACTCAAAACGCCCGATCCGCGAAGATTTGATCTGGGACGAGGTGACATTGCGCCATCCGGTCTATGATCTTGAGGCGCTGGCGGCACAAGAGGCGGCGACCGCCATGAACGGATCGAACCGCACATGGTTCTGCGGTGCCTGGATGAAGAACGGATTTCACGAGGATGGATTGTCCAGCGCGCTGGATGTCGTCCACGCCCTGAACGCGGTAGAGCGGTTGGAGATGGCAGCAGAGTGACCACCACCGTCGATCATATTGCCGGTGAGACCTACCACGGGCGGCGGGGCGCGACGAAAAACGCCTTTCGCTATTCTATCGACTATGTGCTGCTGGATGCCGAGGCTGATGTGACAACCCCAGCCCTCTTTGCGCGCAATCGCGGGAACCTGATGTCATTGCAAGACAGCGACCATGGCGGACCGCCCAAGCAGGGGCGCGGCGCTGCATGGGTGAGGGACGTTTTGGCGGCGCATGATATCGCTGATCCGGCGCGGATCGAACTTCTGGCGCAGCCTCGCGTGCTGGGACATGTGTTCAACCCGGTGTCCTTCTGGCTGTGCTATGACGCCGACGATATTCTGCGCAGCGTGATTGCAGAGGTGACCAATACCTTTGGCGACCGCCATTCCTATCTGTGTCATCACGATGATGGACGGGCGATCACCAACGCTGACACATTGTCAGCGCAGAAATTGATGCATGTTTCGCCTTTTCAACCTGTAGAAGGCGGATATGTGTTCCGATTTGATATCCAGGCTGACAGCATCGGTATCTGGATCGACTATTCGCGCGGCAATGGCGGACTGATCGCCACGCTGACGGGTCACCGCAAACCGATCAGCAACACGTCCATCATCAAGGCGGTCCTGCGTCGTCCGTTCGGGTCGCGCCGGGTGCTGACGCTGATCCATTGGCAGGCGCTGAAACTGTGGTTCAAAGGTGCCACGTTCCGATCACAACCTGCACCTCCGGTCGAAGAAGTCAGCAGATGAAAGCCCTGCAAGAACGGCTTCCTGCCTACACCGGCTTCGCCGCTGTACTGTCCGGCGCTGGCCTGCCGATCTATATCTATGCCCCCAAATACTATGCCGACACATTTGGCGTCAGTCTGACGGCGCTTGGCGCATTGCTGTTCGGTTTGCGCCTGTTCGATGTGGTGCAGGACCCCGTGCTGGGGTGGATCAGTGAACGGTTGGGCAATGCCAAGAAATTCGCGGTCACCGCAACCGCATTCATTCTTGCCTTGTCGATGATCGGTCTTTTCGCCGTGGCCCCGCCGATCAGCGCGATCTGGTGGTTCGGGCTGACGATCACCGGGCTTTTCAGCGCTTTCAGCTTTCTCAGCATCAATTTCTATGCGCAAGGCATCAGCAAGGCGGGTGATGGACCTAAGGGCCATGTACGGCTGGCGGCGTGGCGGGAAAGCGGCGCGCTGTTGGGTGTCTGCATCGCCGCTGTGATCCCGACGTTGCTGATGGGGGTGGTGGCGGATCCGTTCGCCACCTTCGCCTACGGCTTTGCCGCGGCGGCCCTTGTCGCTACGTTTTTCATGTGGCCGGAATGGAAGGGTAAAACCACGACCGAACCGTCACAGATCGGCGATATCATCAAGGATCGCACGGCACGCAGGCTTCTGATCCTGGCGCTTGTCAACGCCACACCGCTGGCAGTTTCTTCGACACTTTTTCTGTTTTTCGTCGAAAGTCGTCTTGGCGCACCCGGCTGGGAAGGCGGATTATTGGTCCTGTTTTTCCTTGCAGCTGCATTGTCATCGCCGATCTGGTCCGCGCTAGCGCAGCGGTTCGGCGAAAGGCCTGTTTTGCTCACCGCGATGGTCCTCGCCGTTGCGTCATTTGGTTACACCTTCACTTTATCGACCGGCGATGTGATCCCCTTTGCCGTCATCTGCGTATTAAGTGGTGCAAGCATTGGAGCAGACCTGACTTTGCTGCCTGCGATGTTCGCGAAGCGCATGGCCGTAATCTCGCCCAATGGCGGGCAAGGGTTCGGCCTATGGAATTTAGTGAACAAGTTCACGCTTGCCTTCGCGGCGGTGGTGCTCTTGCCACTTCTCGAACGGTCCGGCTTCGAAGCCGGGGGAACAAACCTGCCTTCCGAGGCATTGAACATGTTGACGGTGCTTTACGCCCTTGTGCCGTCACTTTTGAAACTTGTGGCGATCGGGCTTCTGTTCGCCACGAAAATAGAGGAATAAACGATGTCGTTTATCACCTACATGCTGATTGGTGCGGCTCTCATGGTAATCGCCGTGATGTGCAAACAGCGCTATGTCTCATTCTGGGCGCAAAAGTCTACGGATTATGCCGATGGTCCGATCTTTGACATCCGCGAGCGGTTCAACGGCCCCATTGTGTGCGAAGGCGTGATCTATGGCCCCACGGGCAAAGTATCATCGCGGTTCGTTGCTGACTTCGAGGCATCGTGGAATGGCAATGTCGGCACCATGGTGGAACGCTTTCACTATGACAGCGGCAATGTGCAGGATCGGGTCTGGACCCTGACCCTTGGTAATGATGGGAACATCAAGGCCGAAGCGCCTGATGTGGTTGGCGCGGGCACCGGGCGGCAGGAAGGATCTGCCGTACTGCTGAACTACCGGATCAAGCTGTCGGAAGAGGCCGGGGGGCACGCATTGGACGTGACAGACTGGATGTATCTGATGTCGAACGGATCAATAATGAACCGAAGCCAGTTTCGGAAGTTTGGTATCAAGGTGGCCGAACTTGTCGCCACCATGCGCCCCAAAGACAAAGCCTACGCAGGAGAATAAAGTGACAGACTGGCAAGGAAAACGATACTGGCTCGTCGGTGCGAGCGAGGGGCTGGGGCGCGAGGTCGCGTTCTGCCTGAGCCGCGCAGGGGCCGAGGTGATTGTGTCCGCCAGATCAGAGGACCGGTTGAAGGAACTGGTCGAGGAGCTGCCAGGCAAAGCGTCTTACATCACCGTTGATGTCGCCGACCGGGAAGCTGTCGAAAAAGCTGCTGCCGAAGCTGGTGAATTGGACGGTGTTGTCTATCTCGCTGGCGTCTACTGGCCCATGAAGGCCAGCGAATGGGACAATGAAAAAGCCGACCTGATGGGCGAGATCAATTATCTTGGTGGATCGCGGGTGGTCGGCGCCGTCATTGGCGGCATGATCGAACGGGGACATGGGCACATCGTGCTGACCGGTTCGCTGTCAGGCTTCCGCGGCCTGCCCGGCGCCATTGGTTATTCTGCATCGAAAGCCGGGCTGATGGCGCTGGCCGAGTCCATGCAGGCCGATCTGCGCACCTCGGACATCAAGGTGCAGGTGATCAATCCGGGTTTCATCAAGACCCGCCTGACGGACAAAAACGACTTTACCATGCCCTTCATCATGGAGCCAGAAGACGCGGCAAAAGAGTTTTTCGACCACATGAACACCGATACGTTCAAGAAAAGCTTTCCCATGGTATTTTCTTGGGTGTTCCGGTTGTCGCAATTGATGCCGGACTGGATGTATTACCGGTTGTTTGGCTCTAAATAAGCCACCAACCTGTTGCCAGTTTGCGTTCCAGCGCAGCGGGTCTATCCTATCGTATGATACTGATTATACATCTTGCGCCCGTTGGCGCAGGGACAAGGTGGGCCCATGGCAGACGATATCACGCCAGAAATCACAGGCCGTTGTTACTGTGGCGCCACACGATTGCATGCCACAGAAACCCCGTTATCGGTGCTCTATTGCCATTGCACGGATTGCCGCCGCGCATCCGGCGGACCCGTTGCCGCATTTGCCGCATTTCGCGAAGGCACGATCGTGTTTTCACCAAACGAAGGACGCGCAATCAGCCGCGTTCCCGGCGTGATCCGCACCTTCTGCGAAACCTGCGGCTCACCGCTGACGGGCCGCTACGATTATCTGCCAAACACGGTTTATGTCCCCCTTGGATTGCTTGATCAGGCCGACAGGTTCCCGCCTCAGATGCATGCCCATGATGATAACAGGCTCCAATGGCTGCACATCAATGACGATCTGCCTCGACACACCAGTTCGGCGCGCAGCCAACTGAATGAATGACTTGCGCCAGATCAAAGTCAGACATGCTATGATGCGCCAAGAAGGGGCTAAAGGAGTGCGCGACATGCTACCAATATCGACCGACAAAGTGGCCGAAGTGATCATCCTGGCCCGTGAACTGGACCGGGCTGAAAATGAATTCAACGGCTTTGTGGACCAATTGACCGACGACGAAAAGATCGGGCTGGTTGCCATTTTCTGGATCGGGCGGGGCAGCTTTGACGCTGAAGATCTGCAAGAGGCGCTCAACACAGCCGAAACCGAAGCGACCACACCGACGGCGGACTATCTCAAAGGTTCGCCGCATCTGGCCGACCATCTGGAAAGCGGGCTGGAGGCACTGGGGATTGACGCCAGCGACGCGGAGGACGACCTTTACCGGCCCGCCTGACTGAGCTTTTCCCGCTCGGGGGCCCGGTCCCAGGGAATCTCAGGCCCGATCGGGATAATGCCTAGCGGATTCCGCTTTTCACTCGCGCTGAAATAGCCCTTTTTGTAGATATCGAACCTGACAGTTTCGGCAACGCCGGGCATGGCATAGATATCCCGCGCGTAGGGCCAAAGATGCGCATAATCCGCCAATCGGCGCAGGTTGCAGCGAAACGCGTAGTGATAGGCAACGTCAAACCGTGCCAGCGTCGGGAAAAGCCTTAGATCGGCCTCGGTGAATGCGTCGCCGCACAGGAACCGATGTGTCGCGAGGTGATGATCAAGTTGATCGAGCACATCGAACACATCCTCAGCCGCGCTTTCGTAAGCATCCTGGGTTGACGCAAACCCGGCACGATATACGCCGTTGTTCACCTTGTCGTAAATCAGCGTGTTCCAGTCGTCGATCTGTCCGCGCAAACCGGGTGGCGCAAGGTCAGGCCCGTCAAAGGCATCGTTCAACATCCGCACGATATCGGCGGATTCGTTGCTGACCATGCGGCCCTGCACCTTGTCCCACAGCACCGGCACCGTCAGCCGCCCGGTATAGCGCATCGGGTCCGCGCTATAGACCTCGTGTACAGCGCGGGCCCCCAGAACTGGGTCAGAGAATTCGCCTGTGGCATCAAAAACCCAACCCTGATCCGTCCGGTTTGGCCGGGCACAGGATACTGTGATCGCCTCTGTCAGCCCCTTGACGACGCGGGTCAGCAAGGCCCGATGCGCCCAAGGGCAATTCCACGCCACAAACAGATGATATCGCCGCGCCTCTGCCGGGAAATCCCCCTGCCCGATCCAATGGCGGACTGTGCTGCGGCTCCGCTCCCATGCGCCGGAGCTGAGGGTTTGGGTCACATCATCGCCAACGTGATAAACGCCGTCGACCATATAGCCCATCAGCCCATCGCCCGATCAAAACAGGCCCTGGCGCGGCCCCAGACGCCCTGATCAAGTGCGGCCAATGTCATCAGGTGCGGCAACAACTGGTCTGCAAAATCTTCGCTGCTTTCGGCGGGCAGCATGGATGGCAGATTATCAATCGCTGTTACGTCCAGAACCGGGCTGTCATGGACCCGTAGTGAAGGTTCGGCCCAGGTCGTTGTGCGGTCATAAACCTTGATCGGAGAAAAATCACTGTCGGGGTCGCAGGCGATGTCACCGATCACGCTCAGTTGGCGATCTGCGATCTTGGCGCTGGCTGGTACGAAAACCGGCGTGCCCGGTCGTGCCAGAATACAGTTGAGAAACACATCATGCGCCAGCACCTGCGGAAACGGGCCGCCATGGGCTGTCTCTGCCATGTCCCATTTGGTCACGGCCACACCCATGGCCTGACACAGGTCAGCCGCCCCGGATCCGACACGCCCCAAGGCCCCGATGATCAGGGCGGTCGGTCGCTGCGTACCGATTTGCACCAGACCTTCCTGCAACCCTGCCAGCATGTGACTGGCCGAAGGGTATGTGCCAACCGGCCCTGCAATGTCACCACGCTGTTGCGCCATCCAGCACATCAGCGACACCGCCGCCCCGGCATAGCCCGCCCAATAGCCAAAAGCGGCAACGCGGCGGCCATCGTCGTCCGTCAGATATTCCAGATCATAAAGCGCACCACCCCCGGCCCGGAACCGGTCCAGCAGAACCTGACCCGCTGGCTGGCCCTTATAGGCGTGACCGAACATGATGTGGCGATGGCGCAACGGCGTGCCATCATCAGGCAACTCCTTCAGACCAAAAACAATGGCGGCGTCAGGGGCATCGACCCACGAAAACTCTGGCGCAATGGCGCAACCCGCCGCTTGATACTCTGTTATCGGCAGAACCCGCTGGGCGCTTTGCTCCACCGTTACGATGAACCCCGCATCAATCAGCCGCGCCGCGCCATGTGGGGTCACACCGACCCGTTCCTCATTAGCGCGGCTTTCGGACCGGACCCAGAGATGGACCATCAAAGCATCCCTTTCTCAAAGGCCGCCTGTACCGAAGCCCGCGTATTCATGCGATGCTGGAAATCCTGCAAGGTCGCAAACTCCGCGATATCCACGCCATCGCCGGGCAGCCATGTCAGCACGACATACAGATAGAAATCTGACACGACCTGCCCTTCGCCGGATGGGAACGGCAGCGCCTCAAGGGCCTCTTCGACATAGGCGCAGGATGCCGCCACCGTCTGCGGCACCTTCTGTTTCATATCGGCAAATGACGCCTCCTGATCCGCCCAGCGACTGCCGCGCAGTCCATGGGCGTGGTTGGGGTGCATGGTTCCATTGAGATAACACATCAACTCGCGCATGCGAGCGGCGGCAAACGGATCGGTTGGCACAAGGGACGGGGCGACATATTCCAGCAAAGCGCCGGTTTCGGTCAGAACCCCATGTGGTGTCTCCAGCGCGGGGACCCGGCCCTTGGGGTTCAGCTTGTGATAGGCGGCCGTGGTTTGCTCACCCTTGCTGAAATCGACAAGCACCGGTTCATAGGGCGTGCCGACCTCCTCCAGCGCCATGGCAACAGCGACAGAGATCGTACGCGGGGCATAATGCAGCTTCAGCATTGGGGTCTTCCTTCAGTAGTGGGTGACGGCGTGGGCGCGGTCAGGCTGGTCCAGATGCGGGATCGTGTTGAACGCGGCAAGGATTGGCCCTTGCGGGATCACATGGACCCGGTGCACCGAACTGTTCAGGATCGGCAGCAGGATATGCGCCATCCGGGTGGGATCAAGGTTCAGCAGATGGCGGATGATCATGCCGATGACACCACCGGATGTGACGCAAAGCACGCGCGCGCCCGGCGTTGCGGCCTCTTGCAGAACCGATGTCACCCGCGCCTCGAATGACGCAAAGGTTTCGACCCCCATGATTTCGGCTTTGTGCCAGGCTTCCATGACCTGCGGGACGTGGGCGGCAAATTCATCGGGGCCGGGGAAGGGGACGCCATGCACATCCTCAAGCGCCTGGCCGAGGTTGAAATAGTCCATTTCGTTCAGGCGCGGATCAATGACGGGGTCGCCATAGCCAATCCCTGCCGCGGTTTCCTGATGGCGGCGCAAACTGCCAGAGATGATCTTGTCAAACGGGCGTTCACGGTCGCGCAGATAATCCCCCAGCCACCGGGCCTGCTGGTGGCCCAGATCAGACAGCTTGTCATAGCTTTCTTCGTCATTGGCCGCTGAATTGGCCTGCCCGTGACGGACCAGAATAATCTCACCCATAAACACCCTCCTGAGCGGACAGGGTTACGGGCTGGAATCGGGCTTGGCAACGGTTTTGAGTCGCGGCGCATGGCTGTCTCTGGGCATTCAGACCGCCACGATAACGCGCCTAACCACTACAATTCATGTCACTTTTTTCACGCCCTCGCGAAAAGTTGGAAATAATTGGGTGTCACGCAATTGGGTGCGTCTGAAATCTGTGAACGGCTGAAAGAGTTTGCGGGGGTCTGGGGCTGACCCAAGGGCAGTCTGGCGCACAGATCGGGGTGGGTTTCTGTGCATGGATGCACGCGAGAGGCAGGTAGGGTGCCACGCCCTCATGTCAAGCACTTGAGCCGATCACATTCAGCCCCGTTTTCGTGATCAGCACGGCCCTACCCAAAGGTCATTGCAGCGACAATCTTAGCTTCATCAAACGAAACGCAGACCCGCTCTGCACAACATCACACACTCTCTGCCCACCCCGGGCAACACGACTGAAAAGGAAGAAAACCATGTCCGTTAAAACAATCATCTTTGCCGCCGCCGCCGCTGCTGTCACCGCCACTGCAGGTGCCGCCGACACATATTTCGAGCAAGGCCGCACATTGGAAGCCGGCAACGTACTTGAGCTGGGTCTGATCACCGCCGAAGGCGCTGGCGTGGTCGAAATCTACGACTACCGCAACGGCACACAAGGCAAGCTGCTGGGCACTGAGCGTCTGAACGCCGGCGCCAACACCAACACCCGCGTCAACACCGGCCTGCCCGCAAACCGCGACGTGATTGCTGTGGTCAAGATCGACGGCCAGATCGCCGCAACCAAAGCTTTCGACATCAACTAAGTCGTCTGTCCGGGCCGGCGCAAGCCGCCGGTCCGCCTCTCCTCTGAACGCACACTCTCTCACAGAAACTCTGAAAAAAGGATAAACCCATGTCTATCAAATCAATCGCATTTGCCGCTGCCGCCGTTGCCGTGACCGCTACTGCCGGGGCTGCCGACAGTTATTTCGAGCAAGGCCGCACACTGGATGCCGGCGACGTGCTGGAACTGGGCCTGATCACCGCTGACGGTGCTGGCGTGGTCGAAATCTACGACTATCACACTGGCGCCCAAGGCGCGCTGGTCGGCTCCGAGCGTCTGTCGGCTGGCGCCAACACCAATGTGCGCGTCAACACCGGCCTGCCCCAGACCCGCGACGTGATCGCCCTGATCAAGATCGACGGTGAAGTCGTCGCGTCAAAACCGTTCGACGTCAACTAAGCAAACACCCCTCCCCGAAAGGCCGGTCATCACTGGATGACCGGCCTTTTTTGCGTGCGATGCTTGCTCCAATCCAAGAAACGACCCCTTAAACCGTTTCATCCTGCTCACGCGGGCGGGATATATCCGAAATATTGAGCGCTCACGTATTTGCGCCCAGCTGAAACCTGTGAACTCATGTTTCAGTTCACCACGGTCCAACAGCATCAGACGCACAGAAAGACCTATCGGTCCGTGCGTAAATGCACCGCGAGGCTCCAGGGGCAAGCAAATTGGCTGTCAAGACACTAACCTCTTCACACTATTCACCTTTTTCTTGATCGCCCTCCGCCTTCTCGTCGTGCCTCGAATGGCCCATCTTGGTTTCATGAAATGCAGCAAACCGCTGCCTCACACATCAGGATACCCAAGGAAGGGAACCAAACCATGTCTATCAAATCCACTATCCTCGCATCGGCTGCCGCCGCTACCGTCGCAACCTTCGGCGTCGCCGACACCTATTTTGAAACCGGTCGTACGCTCGAATCCGATGACACGCTCGAACTGGGGCTCATCACCACTGACAGCGCAGCCATTCTGGAAATTTACGATTACCACACTGGTCAGCAAGGCCGTCTTCTGGGCCAGCAAAACCTGCATGTCGGCGCAAATACTGATGTTCGGGTCGATACTGGCCTGCCCACCCGCAAGGATGTCATTGCCATCGTGACGATTGACGGTCAGGTCGTCGCCACCAAGCAGTTCGACATCGAATAACGTCACCCACATCGCAGCAGCAAAGCCGGTACCGCAAGGTGCCGGCTTTTTTCTTGTGCTGCGGCGTAAGCGATACTTGTTTACAGATTCTTAGCGTGGGATTGTGACCTTCAAGAGCATTAAACAACAACAGGTCCCCATTCATGAGCGCTGCCACGCTTCTTCGCGATGTCTTTGGCTTTGATGCCTTCCGGCCCGGCCAAGAGGAAATCGTCGAAGCGGTGGTTCGGGGGCAGAATACCCTCGCCATCATGCCCACGGGCGGCGGCAAATCCCTGTGTTTTCAGTTGCCTGCACTGGTCCGCGAGGGGATCACCGTTGTCATTTCCCCCTTGATTGCCCTGATGCGCGATCAGGTCCGCGGCCTGCGCGAGGCTGGGGTCGAAGCAGGTGCGCTCACATCCGGTAACACCCAGGAAGAAACCGATGCAGTCTGGGCCGCGCTTGAGGCGGGCACGCTGAAACTGCTTTACATGGCGCCCGAACGGCTTGCCTCTGGCGGGACCATCCAGATGCTGCACCGGGCCGGTGTCAGCCTGATCGCCGTGGACGAGGCACATTGCGTCAGCCAGTGGGGCCATGATTTTCGACCCGACTACCTGCGGATTGGTGAGTTGCGAGAGGCGCTTGATGCCCCCCTTGCCGCCTTTACCGCCACGGCGGATGCGGAAACGCGCGAAGAGATTGTTCAGAAACTCTTTGCCGGTCAGCAACCCGCCACCTTCCTGCGCGGGTTCGACCGGCCTAATATCCACCTTGCTTTCGCGGTCAAGGACGGGCCCCGCAACCAGATCCTGAATTTCGCCGCCGCCCGCAAAGGCCAGTCGGGCATCGTCTATTGTGGCACGCGGGCCAAGACCGAAACCCTGTCGCGGGCGCTGGCCGATGCGAGCCACCCCACCTGCCACTATCACGGCGGGATGGAGGCCGAGGACCGGCGCGTCGTCGAACGCCGGTTCCAGCAAGAGGACGGGCTGATCGTCTGCGCGACCGTGGCTTTCGGGATGGGGATCGACAAACCCGATATCCGCTGGGTCGCCCATGCCGATCTGCCCAAATCGATCGAGGCGTATTATCAGGAAATCGGACGTGCCGGGCGCGACGGGGCGCCTGCCGAAACACTGACGCTATTTGGCCCCGATGACATCCGATTCCGCCGTCAGCAAGTTGATGAAGGCCTCGCACCACCGGAACGACGCGCCGCCGATCACGGACGGCTGAACGCGCTTCTGGGGCTGGCAGAGGCGCTGCATTGCAGGCGGCAAACCCTGCTCGGCTATTTTGGAGAGGAGGCGACACCTTGCGGCAACTGCGATCTCTGCGACAAACCCGCCGAAATCTTCGACGCGACGACACCCGTGCGCATGGCCCTGTCTGCCGCCCTTCGGACCGACGAATGGTTCGGTTCGGGCCACCTGATCGACATCCTGCTGGGCAACCTGACCGACAAGATCCAGCAACGCGGCCATGACAGCCTGCCAACCTTCGGCGTGGGCAAGGAGTATGACAAACGGCAATGGCAGGCGATCTTTCGTCAGATGATGGGGCATGACCTGCTGCGGCCTGACAGGGACCGGCACGGGGCCTTGCGGATGACCGATCACGCGCGACCGATCCTGCGGGGCGAGGCGACGATTGAACTGCGCAAGGACACGATCAAAGCGGCCAAATCCGGACCAAAGGTGCGGATGCTGGTGAACGAGGAAGACGCGCCGCTGCTGTCTGCGCTGAAGGCCAAGCGGCGTTATCTGGCCGAACAGGCAAACGCGCCCGCCTATATCATCTTCAACGATCGCACGCTGATCGAAATGGCGGAACGCAAACCGCGCACGCTGGACGAGATGGCACAAATCGGCGGGGTCGGGGCGAAAAAGCTGGAAAGCTATGGCAAGGCGTTTCTGGAAGTGATCGCGGGCGCCGTCGAGGATATGCACCCGGCCCGGCGCAAACTGGCCGGACGCAGCGAAGGGGCGGTCTATGACCGGTTGTTGGAGGTTCAGGCCAATCTGATGCGCGGCCCTCATGGCGTAGACAAACCCATGAGCTGCTCTGCCTCAGTGATCGCGAAAGTGGCCAACCTGCGAAACCCCGACATCAACCACCTGACACGGGTCATGGGCGACAAATATGCGGAACGTTTCGGTGAGGCGTTTCTGGAGGTGCTGGAGGGTGGATAACTACCCACACCCAATGTTTGCTGGTGGCATAATTGGCGAGCTTACACGCAGTGGTGGCTTTGCGGAATTTTTCAAACATTGACTTTGGTAGACCGAAGCCATGCTTTTGCTACGGTTTTTTTGGGTTTTTGTAGAAGACATCTCATTGGCAGATCAAGAAAATGGAAGGAAATCAAGGCCGTGAATCCACTACGATATCTCGAAGGCTGGATAGATCCACATAAAAACCGAGCGCACCCAGACCACGTTAAGTTTCACGTTACTGCGTGCCCGACGGGTTTGAGCAGTAGTGGGATGTTAAGAATGGCATTATTCGCACCAATGACCCAGCCATAAGCATGTCCTTCTATTCCTATCATGCCATTGACTACATAGGACATTCAGACGCAAAACTAATTTCAACGGAAGCTTCGTGACAATCACACAAACCGCCGAACCATTGGAGCGGGTGTTGTTTTCGCCAAATTTTCAAGAGCCCACAAACGAGGGTGAATTTGTCTGACATGTGGATCATATCTTTAGAAAGTTCGAACTCCCCGACCACGAAAGGTATCCTTGGGTGAGCCAAGCTCGTGTTTTGCCGACAGCGTCTGTGAGGGGCATGGATCGCTTCAAAAACATCAGCCAACAAAACAAGTCCATATATTTGATCATGACACTCTTGTTTCGGCACGGTGGAGTGCCGGGCAGAGCGGCGATTGGAGAGGTAGTCTGAGGCACGCTAGTTTTTGGTATTGAGTTGAAGCATTTGCTGCGAGGTAGACGTTAATTGGGCAACCTTAATTAGGTGACTAAAACAGGCGGCGATTCTAGCCGATAACAGATGTACTCCGGGGTCGCAGCATCCGTCAGCATGAGTTTGGATCAGCCGTTCAGTCAGCGACTGTGCCTTTCGAATACCTGCCAATACGACCCCACCAAACCTTGACCCTCCATGCAGACCACTCTAGCAACCGCGAAATCTCAAGACGGACAGGGCAATGGCACGTAAACGCAAAGGGCGGGATGTTTCGGGTTGGCTGGTGGTGGACAAGCCCGCTGGCATCACGTCAACCGCCGTGGTCAACAAGGTACGCTGGGCACTGGAGGCGAAGAAGGCGGGCCATGCGGGCACGCTGGATCCTGAAGCGACCGGTGTTTTGGCGGTGGCCCTGGGCGAGGCGACCAAGACCGTGCCTTACATCACCGATGCGCTGAAAGCCTATGTCTTTACTGTTCGCCTTGGGCAGGCCACCAATACCGACGATGCAGAAGGCGAAGTGATCGCCACAAGCGATCTGCGTCCGGATGACGATGCGATCAAGGCGGCCCTGGGCGGGTTTGTGGGTGACATCATGCAGGTACCGCCCCAGTTTTCAGCTGTGAAAATCGATGGTCAGCGTGCCTATAAGAAGGCCCGTGACGGCGAGGAGATGGAACTGGCCGCCCGCCCGTTATGGGTGGAGGAATTGTTGCTGGTGGACCGCCCCGACCCGGACCATGTCATCCTCGAAATGACCTGTGGCAAGGGTGGATATGTCCGGGCGATCGCACGCGATCTGGGTGAGGCGCTGGGCTGCAAGGCCCATGTCAAATCCTTGCGGCGTATCTGGTCCGGCCCGTTTCAGGCCGATGACGGGATCACGCTGGACCAGGTTGATGCGCTGGCCAGAACACCTGAACTGGACGCCCATCTGCAGCCGTTGGAGGTTGGGCTGTCGGATTTGCCAGAGGTCCGCTGCCTGACCGAAAGCGTCGCGAAGCTGCGCAATGGCAACCCTGCGTCGGTCATCGCATCGAATGTGGAGTATGGCGAAGAGGTCTGGGCCTCTTATGAGGGCAAGGCCATCGCTGTGGGGACCTATCGCGGTGGTGAGATGCAGCCTTCCCGCGTCTTTGTCGGGTAAGATGGGTCAAGACCCATCTTACGATGCAGCCTCTGCCCCGCCATGATCACCCGCACCCATATCAAGGATGATGCATCATCGACCGCCGTTTATTCAGAGTGCGAACGTTATCGCTATGCCCTGACCCGCACTTGGGATCCGGCAGGCAAGCGGGTTTTGTTCATTATGCTCAACCCGTCCAAGGCGACCGAAATCCAGAATGATCCGACGGTCGAACGCTGCGAAAGGCGGGCACGGGCGCTGGGGTTCGGCGCCTTTCAGGTCACCAATATCTTTGCCTGGCGCGAAACCGATCCCCACAAGATGCGCAAGGCGGCGGACCCGGTGGGACCGGAGAATGACCGCGTGATCGCAGCCGGGGTGGACTGGGCCGATCAGATCATTGCAGCCTGGGGCACCCATGGCGCGCATCAGGACCGGGGCCCTGCGGTCGCATCGCTGCTACACGCGACTGGTCGCCTCATTCATACGCTGGGTCTGACCAAACACGGGCACCCCAAACACCCGCTTTACATCAGCTACGCCCAGACCCCGGTGCGCTGGGTCCGTTAACCCTAAGGTCAGTTTCCGGACCACGAACAGGCGTGGATATGCTAGAACGTATGCTGACGGGTCGGGGGCGGCCAGACATTACAGGTTTACCATGCTTGGGATTCTCGGACTGATGGGCGTTGCGCTATCCGCGTTTATGTTCAACGCCAGCGACGATAGTGATGATATCGAGGAAAAGCCTGCCAGAGAGCAGGATGATGACCCGTCTGTCGAAATCACCCCGCTGAATGAGCTGATCGACCCAAGTGATGATGACACGGTGATCTTTTCCGGTGACAGGGATGATACCGTGCAAACCGGGGCCGGTGACGATTACATTCATGGCGAAGATGGGAATGACCATTTGGCTGGCGGCGCTGGCGATGACGAATTGCATGGCGGGCGCGGTGATGACGTTCTGGACGGTGGGTCCGGCAATGATGAGCTTTATGGTCATGTGGGTGATGACATCATCGCCGGGCGCGATGGCGACGACATCCTGAATGGCGGTGACGGTGCCGATATCCTGATGGGCGGTGACGGCGACGACGCCTTGCATGGCTCGCTTGGCGACGATGTGCTGGTGGGCGGCGGCGGCGCTGACACACTGCATGGCGGGTCCGGTGACGATCTGGTCTATGACCGGGGCGATAACATCCGCGATTTCCTCAATGGCGGGGCGGGCAATGATATCCTGAAGGGCGGCGCTGGCGACAACCTGCATGGTGGCACCGGGGCTGATACCTTTTCCCTCACTGCGGGCAATGACGCCATCGTTGGGGATTTTGATCCGGCCGAGGATATCATCGAAATTGACTATGACGGGGTCAAGCCAACGCTGTCGACGCAGCTTTCGGATGCGGGGCTGGTCCTGCTTGCGGATGGCGAGGTTGTGGCGACCTTTGCCAACCTCACGGATCTGGATCTGGATGCAGTGGCGCTTGTCGCGGCATAAACCCCTTTTCTTTTCGGCGAAATGCCCTTAAACGCACCCATCCGCGCGTGGAATCACCACGAACGGACCCTCCACGGGCCTTTCTGGACGACATCCCGGATCGCGCCATCACCCTTCAACCAAAGGAGACCCCGATGTCGATTACTGCTGAAGACAAAGCGAAGATCATGAAGGATTTTGCAACCAAGGACGGCGACACCGGTTCGCCTGAAGTTCAGGTTGCCATCCTGTCCAGCCGCATCGCGACGCTGACGGAACACTTCAAGACACACAAGAAAGACAATCATGGCCGCCGTGGCCTGTTGAAGATGGTCGCCCAGCGCCGCAAGCTGCTGGACTACACCCGCAGCAAGGACGAGGCCCGTTATCAGGACCTGATCAAGCGTCTGGGTCTGCGCCGTTAATCGGCGGATCATCTGATCTGTTTTCTAGAACGCCCGCCAACTGGTGGGCGTTTTTGTGACGGAGGGTCACAGTGGCCGGAATCCCCCATGGTCAGACAAGTGGCGATCTGTTGTCACATTATGGCCATAGTCGCCAAATAGAGCCGATTTGTTACGAAAACTGCGTGTTTCCCACACGCAACGCGATTTCGATTGTTTATGCGGACACAACTTATGCGAGGAATGTCTAAATGAGGTTACCACTCATTTTATTGGTTTTGATTTTAACCGGCTTGACCATGTTTTTTGCCAGCCGGACCGTCCCGAATGCGGTTGTGGACCAGACCAGCGCTGGTGCGTCCGCCGAGTTGGACGCCGTGACGGCTGAATTCGAAGCGTCACGTGCCGCATCGGCCGAAGAAATTGCCACCCTGACCCAAACTATCGCTGATCTGCAGGCAGAGAGTCAGACACAGGCGAGCGACAGCGACACTGCGGTTGCCGAGCTTGAGCAGGCCCGCCAGCAGCTGGAAACTGCGCTGACCGAAGCCGAGGCGCTGAAAGGCGAAAACAGTGACCTTGCCGAACTGGTTGCTGCAGCCCAGTCTGATCTGGCTGATCGGGACAGTCAGTTGAGCCTGACTGAGACGGAGATCGCAACCCTGAACACCCAGATCGAGGAAGCGCGCGCGGAAATCGACGCGCGGGCTGCGCAAATCGCGGAGCTTGAAGCTGACCTTGCTGCTGGTGCTGCCCGGATCGCTGAACTCGAAAGCGGCGCGGCTGACCTGACTGCGGATGCAACGGCGAACGAAGCCCCGGACGCTGGTGAAGCTGTGGCCGAGGCCGAGGCGCGTATTGCCGAACTGGAAACGGAAATCAGCGACAAGATAGCCGCACTTGCAACCGCAGAGGAGCGCGTGGCGGTATTATCGGCAGAGGCAGCCGATCAGGAGCAGGTAACTGCTGAACTGACAGGACAGGTCGCCGCACTTGATGGCCAGATTGCAGCACTCAAGGAAGATGTCGCAAATCTGGCAAACACATTGGTAGAGCGTAACCGGGTCATCACCGAGCTTCGCGCGGCAAACACTGCTGCGGCGCCCGCTGCTGAAGCGGCAGAAACCGCTGCTGCTACTGCCGAAGCGACAGCCGAAGCCGAGGTGGCCGAAGACGCTGCTGCGACAGAAGAAGCGGCAACCGAGGCCGAAGTAGCTGAAGACGCTACCGCGACCGAAGAAGCGGCAACCGCCGATGAGGTCGCCGCAACCGAGGAAACCGAAGGCACTGAGGTTGCCGATGCGGCAGAGGCTACGGACGAGACCGCCACAACTGAGGTGGCAGAGGCAACAGATGAGACTGCCAGCACCGAAGCCGTAGAAGCCACAGAAGAAGCTGCTGCGACAGAAGAAGTAGACACCGCCGTTTCAGACGAGGCCGAAGTGGCTGAAGACGCCGCCGCGACGGAAGAGACCGGTGCTGCCGAAGTTGCTGAAGACGCATCTGGCACAGATGAGACTACTGAGCCCGAAGCCACAGAAGAAACAGCTGCTGCTGAAGAAACTGCTGCAACGGACGAGGCTGCGGACGCATCTGAGGTCGCAGAAGGTGGCGAGGAAGCCGATACTGAACTGTCGGCCATCGCCCAGTGTCAGAGCCGTTCCGATGCCGTGCTGGCCAGTGAAAAGATCAACTTTAACACTGGCACAACCACAGTCACCAACGCATCGGTTGCCCCGCTGGAAGAACTGGCAGTGATCGCGGCGGAATGCAGCGCGCAGGAACTGGCGCTTGAAATCGGTGGTCACACGGACAGCCAGGGCAGCGAGGACAATAATCAGCGGCTGAGTGAACGGCGTGCAACTGCGATTTTCGATTTCATGGTTGAACGCGATGTACCGGCAGAAGCGATGAATGTTGTTGGATATGGCGAAAGCAACCCTATCGCTGACAACGGCACCGCCGCTGGCCGCGCCGAAAACCGTCGTATCACGTTTGAATGGCAAGAGCGCTAAACAGACCCCAAAGTCAGCACAAAGTCGGAGTTATCGATGTTTTCCTTTCTGACCCAAGTCCTCATCTACATGTCGTTCACCTTTCTTCTGGGTCTGGTGCTCGGCTGGTTGTTGTGGAAATTCGGCGGCTCAAAAGAAGCGGCCTCAATGGAATCTGAAATCAGTTTCTGGAAACAGAATCTGGAGCAGTCCCGGCTGGAGCGCGAGCAGGACCTGAACAAGATCGCGCGTCTGACTGAGGAGAAAGATATCCTCAAAAGGCGGCTTGCATCGTTCAAGTCGTAAGGTCGTACCGGTCGACACATGACCAATCTAAGATCAGCCGTCCTTCTTGGGGCGGCTGATGTCGTTTTGACGATGAGTCCCCTGTAGGGTTAAGCGCCGTCGCAGGGCGCCAATATGCGTTCCGCATGCCGCCAAAAATCAATTCCTCTGCGTCAATACGCCAATTCAAGTGAAAACCACCGCGACGGACACTGCTGCCGATGCGCGCACCCCCTTTCCAAAGCCCCTGTTTTCCGTTATGGCCCGCCAATCTTGAGAGACCGGCGCCCGCATTCCAGCGCCTGACAAAGAAGATACCGGAATGAGGGGGAATACGCCCCCTACGTAGGAAGGCCGAAAGCGGCCAAACAGGAAAACATGATGTTTAACGAAGTGAAAAAATCGATGCAGTGGGGCGAAGAAACGCTCACACTGGAAACGGGCAAGGTTGCCCGCCAAGCCGATGGCTCTGTCATCGCAACGCTGGGCGAAACCAGCGTTATGGCCAACGTGACATATGCACGTGCCAAAAAACCGGGTCAGGATTTCTTTCCGCTGACCGTCCACTATCAAGAGAAATACTATGCCGCCGGGAAAGTCCCAGGCGGCTTTTTCAAGCGTGAAGCTCGCCCCACCGAGAAAGAGACGCTGACTGCCCGCCTGATCGACCGCCCCATTCGCCCGCTGTTCGTCCCCGGCTTCAAGAACGAAGTTTTGGTGATGTGCACCGTGCTGTCGCACGATCTGGTCAATGACCCGGACATGGTTGCGATGATCGCGGCCTCTGCCGCGCTGACGATTTCTGGCGCACCGTTCATGGGTCCGATTGCGGCCTGTCGCGTCGGTTATGTGGATGGTGACTACATCCTGAACCCTGAAATCGACGACATGCACAACCTTCGCCTGAACCCCGAGCAGCGTCTGGACCTTGTTGTCGCCGGCACCAAAGACGCCGTGATGATGGTGGAATCGGAAGCGTACGAGCTGACCGAGGATGAGATGCTGGGCGCTGTGACCTTTGCCCATGAGCAGATTCAGCCAGTCATCGATCTGATCATCGATCTGGCCGAAGAAAGCGCCAAGGAGCCTTTCGATTTCCAGCCCGAGGATTATTCCGAACTGTTCGCTGCCGTCAAAGCCGCAGGCGAAGACAAGATGCGTGCCGCCTATGCGATCACTGACAAGCAGGAACGCACCGCTGCGGTATCTGCTGCGAAGGAAGAGATCGTTGGCACGCTGACCGAAGAACAGCAGGAAGACGGCAATCTGGGCGCTGCGCTGAAGAAACTGGAAAGCCAAGTTCTGCGCGGTGACGTTGTCAAGAATGGCCGCCGTATCGATGGCCGTGCCTTGGACCAGATCCGCCCCATCGTGTCTGAAACCGGCATCCTGCCACGGACCCATGGTTCGGCCCTGTTTACCCGTGGCGAGACCCAGGGTCTTGTCGTGACTACGCTGGGCACCGGCGATGATGAGCAGATGATCGACGCCCTGACCGGTATGTATAAATCCAACTTCATGCTTCACTATAACTTCCCGCCCTATTCGGTTGGTGAAGTCGGTCGCGTTGCTGGCCCCGGCCGCCGCGAGATCGGCCATGGTAAGCTGGCATGGCGTGCGTTGCAGGCGGTTCTGCCTGCAGCAACGGATTTCCCTTACACCATTCGCGTAGTGTCTGAGATCACTGAATCCAACGGGTCGTCATCGATGGCGTCTGTTTGCGGTGGTTCCTTGTCCATGATGGATGCCGGTGTGCCGCTGAAGGCCCCTGTGGCCGGCGTGGCCATGGGTCTGGTGATGGAAGATGACGGGTCTTATGCCGTGCTGTCCGACATCCTGGGTGATGAGGATCACCTGGGCGATATGGACTTCAAGGTTGCGGGTACCGAAAACGGGATCACGTCGCTTCAGATGGATATCAAGATTGCGGGTATCACGCCCGAGATCATGAAAAAGGCGCTGGAGCAGGCCAAGGCCGGTCGTTTGCACATCCTGAACGAGATGGGCAAAGCCATCACTGGT
Organism: uncultured Paracoccaceae bacterium; assembly: GCA_947488175.1. Classification (GTDB taxonomy): domain Bacteria; phylum Pseudomonadota; class Alphaproteobacteria; order Rhodobacterales; family Rhodobacteraceae; genus Yoonia. Next base: position 43,051 of record CANKYO010000002.1, on the reverse strand, counting down.
GCTGCTGAATTCAGCGTGCATGCGCCGAAGATCGAAACGATGAACATCCCTGTCGACAAGATCCGTGAAGTCATCGGGTCTGGCGGTAAGGTCATCCGTGAAATCGTGGAAACATCCGGTGCGAAGGTCGACATCAACGATGATGGCGTGATCAAGCTGGCGTCGAACGATGCCGAGGCGATCAAGAAGGCCTATGACATGATCCATTCGATCGTGGCAGAGCCGGAAGAAGGCGTGATCTACAAAGGGACCGTGGTTAAGCTGGTCGACTTTGGGGCTTTCGTGAACTTCTTTGGCAAGCGTGATGGCTTGGTCCACGTCTCCCAGATCGAAAATCGCCGTTTGAACCATCCTTCCGACGTTCTGAAAGAAGGTCAGGAAGTCTGGGTCAAACTTCTGGGCTTTGATGATCGCGGCAAGGTCCGTTTGGCCATGAAGATGGTCGATCAGGAAAGCGGCGAAGAGATCAAGAAAGAGGAAGCGGCTGAAGGCTGACATATCAGCCCTTTTCGGTTCTAAACTAAAGGAAAGCCCCGCTGCATCACGCATCGGGGCTTTTGTTTTCGCCGCTCGTTTTGCGCAACTGTGGCATGCTAATCACAACCGCAGATCGATTTGAACCTGCCATAGTTTGCCCATGTTTGGACACGTTTCGCACTATAGAGCGCTCAAGTGAATTCAACCAAGGAAACCACTCACATGAAGAACTTTCTCGCAATTGCGACACTCGCACTTTGTGCAAGTGCTGCCAGCGCCCAAAACGCTGGCGATATCTCGGCCGGTATCGGTTTCTCGTCACTTGGCGGAAATGTTGAAGCGGCTTACCGCATTGATCCTTCTTTTGGCGTGCGCGGCGTCTTTATCGGCGGCATCGACGAAAGCTATGAAGAGACCGACGAAGATGAAACATTTGAAGGCTCCATCGAACTGGGCGGTCTTGCTGTTCTGGCTGATTACTACCCAAATCAGGGTGACTGGCGGATCTCGGGCGGTCTGATGTTTTCACAGAACGAGATTAGCGCCACAGGCTCTGTCGATGTTGGCCTGACAACAGAAGATGCGACGATTTCAGTCAAATTCGAAAACGAAATCGCACCGATGATCAGCACCGGTTACGAATGGGGATTTGCTGACGGTTGGACGTTGACCCCAGAGGCTGGTCTGATCCTGACAGGCGGATTGGCCCTCGATTACACCGCGTCTGACCCCAGCGCGCAGGACGAGATCGACAACGATCCTGATGTTCAGGAAGCCAAAAGCGATGCAGAAGACATTGTCGTTCTGCCCTATCTGGCCTTTACGGTCAGCTACCAGTTCTGATCCTGAGAAAATCAGGGGCCGCGGATCATTACCGCGGCCCTTTTTGCGTTAGTCCTTCAGTTTGGTTGTCCGCAGATACGGCAACACGGTCGTGAAATCGCCGAACTTGGCTTTTGCGTCTTCGTTGCTGACGGTCGCGGGGATGATCACATCATCGCCCACATTCCAGTTCGCTGGTGTCGCCACGCCTTTGCCGATTGACGTTTGCAGCCCGTCGAGCGCGCGCAGCACCTCGGCAAAGTTCCGGCCGACCGTCATCGGGTAGGTCATCGACAGTTTCAGCTGCTTGTCGGGTCCGATGATGAACACCGACCGCACCGTCGCGCTATCAGCCGGGGTGCGCCCGTCGGGCAGGTAGGCCTCGGCGGGGAGCATGTCGAACGCTTTGGATACCTCGAGCCCATCATCGGCGATGATCGGGAAACCGGCAGGCGCGCCGCCGACCTTTTCGATGTCGCCTTTCCACTTCTTGTGATCCTCGACCCCGTCAACACTGACACCGATCACCTTGGTGCCGCGCTTTTCCCATTCGTCGGCCAGTTGGGCCACCGCGCCGAATTCGGTGGTGCAGACGGGCGTGAAATCTTTGGGGTGCGAAAACAGGATCGCCCAGCTATCGCCGATCCAGTCATGCAGTGCGAATGTTCCCTGATCCGTCTCGACTGTCAGATTGGGGATAGTATCGTTGATGCGCAGACCCATCGCGTTTCTCCTTTAAATGCGGTGTCTTTACGTCAATATAGGGAGAGACGACAGGTAGTACCACAGGCGCTTGCACTGCAACGGGGCGAGTGCCAATAGTTCCCCGAATTCATCAGGAGCATTCGCATGATCGAAAATCGCAATTTCTACATCAATGGCGCATGGGTTGCACCGGCCAAATCGCGCGATTTCGAGGTGATTGATCCATCGACCGAAGATGTCTGTGCCGTGATTTCGCTGGGTGATCAGGCGGATACCGATGCTGCTGTTGGTGCGGCGACTGCCGCCTTTCCGGCATGGGCGGCGACCCCACCTGCGGAGCGCGCAAAATATGTCAGCGCCATTCTGGATCAGTATGAGGCCCGTAAAGAGGAAATGGCCAAGGCAATCAGTCTTGAGATGGGCGCGCCGATCGACATGGCACGCGACAGTCAGGCCCCCTGTTTGCCCTGGCATCTGAAGGGTTTTCTGACCGCATTTGACGAGATTGAATGGATCCGGCCCCTTGGCCCCCATGCCCCTAACGACCGCATCGCGATGGAACCGATTGGGGTTGTTGGCCTGATCACGCCGTGGAACTGGCCGATGAACCAGGTCACGCTGAAGGTGATCCCCGCGCTTCTGGCTGGATGCGCGGTTGCGCTGAAACCATCGGAGGAAGCCCCGCTTTCGTCGCTGTTGTTTGCGGAATTCGTCCATGATGCTGGTGTACCGGCGGGGGTGTTTAATCTGGTCAATGGCGACGGTGCTGGCGTGGGCAGCCAGCTGTCACGGCACGAGGATGTCGCCATGATCAGCTTCACCGGCTCGACCCGCGCTGGCAGGGCAATCTCGGCCGCTGCAGCAGAAGCGCTGAAGCGTGTAACGCTGGAACTGGGCGGCAAGGGTGCCAATGTGATCTTTGCTGACGCCGATGAGAAGGCGATCAAGCGCGGTGTGATCCACTGCATGAACAACTCGGGCCAGTCCTGCAATGCCCCGACCCGGATGCTGGTCGAACGGTCAATCTATGATCAGGCGGTTGAGACGGCTGCCGAGGTTGCTGGCAAGATTGGTGTCGGCCCTGCGTCGGAACCCGGTCGGCATATCGGCCCGGTTGTCAACAAGTCCCAATGGGGCAAGATACAGGACATGATCGAGGTGGGCATCAAGGAAGGTGCCCGATTGGTCGCTGGTGGCCCCGGCCTGCCAGAGGGGATGAACAAGGGCTATTATGTGCGCCCGACCGTCTTTGCTGATGTTGATAATCAGATGCGCATCGCCCGCGAGGAAATCTTTGGCCCAGTTCTGTCGATCATTCCGTTTGAGGATGAAAAACAGGCGGTCGAGATCGCCAATGATACACCATATGGCCTGACCAATTATGTCCAGTCGCAAGATGGCGCGAAGCGGAACCGAATGGCGCGCGCCCTACGGTCCGGCATGGTCGAGATGAATGGTCAGGCACGCGGCGCCGGATCGCCCTTTGGTGGCGTCAAGATGTCCGGGCGCGCCCGCGAAGGCGGTGTCTGGGGGATTGAGGAATTCCTAGAGGTCAAAGCCATTTCCGGCTGGTCCGGCGAAGCCAGCTAATCGGACGGTAGCAGCCGTTTTTATCAGCCGGGGCGGCATCGGGCCGCCCCGAGTATTCAGGTTTCGTTGATGATCGAACCGACCCAAAATCACACATTTGTGCCCGAAACGGTGCACAAGCGAGATGTCTTTTCCGAAACGATTTCCGGACATCTGGCCGAGGATCCGCAATGCAAGGTCGTGTTGCGCAAGCTGGATGGCGTGCCCGTCTGGGTCCGCCCTGTTGCATGGTTTCTGGCGCGCAAAGAAATTCGCGGTTTGCGTGCTGTGGCGGGGATTGACGGTGTGCCGCAACTGCTTCGGGTCGATCAGGTGGGTCTGTTGCGCACCTGGACAGAAGGCACGCCATTGCAGCTTGCCAAGCCCGATGATCCGGAATGGTTCCGCGATGCCAAGCGGCTTCTTCGCGATATGCGTCGCCGCGGCGTCACCCATAATGACGTTGCCAAGCCGCAAAACTGGCTGCGCACGCCGGATGGCTTTGCGGCGGTGATTGATTTTCAACTGGCCAGTGTCCATCGCCGCAAGGGCAAGATGTTTCGCGTGATGGCCCGCGAGGATTTGCGCCATCTTCTCAAGCAGAAACGTGCCTTTGCGCCGCACCTGCTGACCGCCTCGGAAAAAGCGATGCTGGCCCGCAAGTCATTGCCATCGCGGATATGGATGGCGACGGGCAAGCGCCTGTATAACTTTATCACGCGCCGGTTGATGAATTGGTCAGATAGCGAGGGGCTTGAGGATCGACTGACAAAGGACGGCGCGGCTGTCGTTGAAACGTTACAGGCGCATGAGGCGGTGACCGATGTCGTACTTTGCGCCTATGCGCTTCCGGCCCAAGGTATTGGCATCTATGCTTTTGTCGAGACGGATCTCGGGCCTGACGCGCTACGCGCGCTAGTCCCGCCGATGCAGGCTGAACTATTACAGCCAGTTGCGTCACTTCCTCGGCGACCGGACGGAACGGTTCGGCAGGATGCGCTGCAACTGATCGCGACGAACAGGCTGGACGAGCTTGAACTCTTGACAGCGAATGACCCTGCATTGGCAGATGCGATGGCTCCCATTATCGCCAACCGCCTGAACCTGACGGATCGCGTTCTCAAGACCTGATACAGGGGCCGTCATGTGCGCAGGTGCACCAAAGCGGTGCGCCTGTCGGCGTTTAGTGCGGTTTCATTTCCGCTATCTAGCTATTCAAACAGATAGGAGTCTTGAGATGCTCAAACAAATCAAAGGTCTGCATCACGTCACATCGCTGGCCAGTGATGCTCGCGAAAACAATGCGTTTTTCACCAATGTGCTTGGCCTGCGTCGGGTCAAGAAAACGGTGAACTTTGACGCGCCCGATGTTTATCACCTGTATTATGGCGACGAAGCAGGATCGCCAGGTACGGTCATGACCTATTTCCCCTTCCCAAACGCAGGCCGTGGTAGGCATGGTGTTGGGGAAGTTGGCCGGACGTCATTCAGCATTCCGACCGGATCGGCCACAGCCTGGATGGACCGCCTTGCAACATTTGATGTGCAGGGCCTGTCGGAAGACACCCGGTTTGGCCAGAAGCGTGTATTGTTCGATGGCCCCGATGGCGACGCCTTTGCCTTGGTCGAAAGCGACGACGAGCGCGCGCCATGGACCGGCGGCGGTGTCAGCGATGCGATGGCGATCCGTGGCTTTCATTCTGCCGATATGCGTCTGCGTGACGGTTCGGTCAGTCAGGAACTGCTGCAGTTCATGGGGTACGAGAAATCTGACACCGAAGGTGACATCACCCGGTTCATCGTGCCCGGCGGGAATGAGGCGAATGCCATCGACCTTGAAATCCTGCCTGATGCGAAGGCCGCCCTGCAAGGTGCGGGGTCAGTGCATCATATCGCCTTTGCAGTCGAGAACCGAGCGCGTCAGCTTGAAGTGCGCGAGGCTTTGATCGACACTGGGTATCAGGTGACCCCGGTCATTGATCGCGACTATTTCTATGCGATCTATTTCCGCAGCCCCGGTGGCGTCCTGTTCGAGGTGGCCACCAACGAACCCGGTTTTGATCGTGACGAGGACACTGCCCATCTGGGTGAGGCGTTGAAACTGCCCAGTCAGCACGAACATTTGCGGGCCAGGTTAGAATCCATGCTGGAGCCGATCGAGGACTGACATGACCTATGTCGCAAGACGCAGCAAAGGGGCAGCGGGGCAACCGCTGTTCCTGACATTTCATGGCACCGGCGGAACCGAGGACCAGTTTCACGGTTTTGCCCGCCAACTGATGCCCACCGTGCATGTCACGTCGCCGCGCGGCGATGTGTCGGAACATGGGGCACTACGTTACTTTGCCCGCATGGCGGAAGGCCAGTACGATATGGATGATCTGGCAACGCGTAGCGCCGCGATGGCCGATTTCATTGCGGCTGAGCAGGAACTGTTAGAGCCGTCCCGCGTGATTGGGCTGGGCTATTCGAATGGTGCCAACATTCTGGCCTCTGTCGCTTTGCAGGTCCCTGACTTGGTGGATGATCTGATCCTGATGCATCCGCTGATCCCATGGGAGCCGGCCCCGCAACCGGGTCTGGCTGGTCGCCGCATCCTGATAACTGCCGGGCAGGCTGATCCTATTTGTCCTGCCCCGCTGACTCAGGCGCTGGCAGATTACCTGCAAGCGCAGGGTGCGGATGTGGATCTGCATTGGCATCCGGGCGGGCATGAGATCGCGGAGAGTGAGGTAGAGGCCATTCAGAACTTCATCGCCTCTTAGAAGGGGCATTTCGCAGTAATGCGCATGCCCTGCCCACCATCGGGGTGCCGGAACTGCAGTGTTTCGGAATGCAGCATCAGCCGGGGATGGTCGCGCGTCGCCCCGGTCGCATAGAATGGATCGCCCAGGATCGGGTGACCGATCGCCAGCATGTGCACCCGCAACTGATGCGACCTGCCCGTGCGGGGTATTAGCCTGACCCGCGTTTCGTCTGCCGTGCTGCGAACGACCCGCCAGTCGGTGATGGCCTGTTTGCCGTTTTCATGATCGACCATCTGCTTTGGCCGGTTTGGCCAGTCGACAATCAGAGGCAGATCAACGGTGCCGGTCTTTTCCATCATCTGCCCCGCGACACGGGCGATATAGGTCTTTTTGGTTTGCCGCTTTTCGAATTGCAGCCCCAGATGCCGCTGCGCATGCGGTGTCAGCGCAAAGATCATCACGCCAGAGGTGTCACGATCCAGCCGATGTACGAGCAACGCGGTCGGAAAGGCCGCCTGAACCCGTGTCAAAAGACAATCGGCGAGGTCAGGACCCTTGCCCGGCACGGAAAGCAGCCCGCTGGGTTTATCAACCACGATCACCTGATGATCGTCGTGAAGAATTGTCAGCGGGTCTTGGGGTGGGTTGTAAGGTGTACTCAATCGTAAACACGCTCACCAAAGATCGCCGATCCGACCCGGATATGTGTGGCACCGAGGGCGATGGCGGTTTCGAAATCGCCACTCATCCCCATCGACAGGCCACGCAACCCATTGCGTTCCGCAATTTTGGCCAGAAGGGCGAAATGCAGTGCTGGTTCCTCCTCGACCGGCGGGATGCACATCAGGCCGACCAGCGGGAGGTCCAGCGCGCGGACATCTGCAATGAACGCATCGGCCTCTTGTGGCAGAACACCGGATTTCTGCGGCTCTTCCCCGGTATTGACCTGAATGAACAGATCAGGGCACGCCCCGGTTTCCTGTGCCAGTCGCGCGAGGGTTTTGGCCAGTTTGGGCCGGTCGACCGTGTGAATTGCCTGTGCAAGCTCCATGGCTTGCCGGGCCTTGTTGGTCTGCAGCGGGCCGATCAGATGCAAGATAATGTCATCATATTGCTCGCGGAAGGCCGGCCATTTCCCTACAGCCTCTTGCACCTTGTTTTCCCCAAAAATCCGGTGCCCCTCGTCGAGAATCGCCTGCACGCGGTCAAGCGGCTGCACCTTTGACACAGCGATTAACTCTATATCTTGGGTGTTGCGGCCTGCGGCATCACAAGCGGCACTGATACGGGCCTGAATATCGGCGAGAGGCATGGGAGGCTCCGAAAAATAAGGATCACGCTGTGTTTCGGCCTGAAATAAGGTGATTTGCCCGTGTTGTCATGGGCCAAAACGCTGTGTGTCCTTGATGCATCATTTCCGGATCACAGGACATAAAGCCGCCCAAATTGCTTGAGTGTGCAGGCGGTAAGGCGCAGGTAGTCCGCAATGCTAGTAAATCTGGCATTCTTGGGAATGCAAAAAACACGAGGGAAAATATCCATGAAAAGCATCCTTCTTGCCACGACAGCTCTGGTCGCCTTCGCTGGTGCCGCTGCTGCTGATGGCCACACATCCATTACCTTCAGCGGTAACACAGAATTTGGTTTCAATGACAGCGATCCAAGCGCAACTGCGCTGGCAAATCCAGACTACAACGACGACGAGCAGGGTTTCTACTGGAACACCGACATCGACGTGACAATGTCCGCCACTCTGGACAACGGTCTGACTGCATCGACATCGTTTGAGATCGACATCGTGAACGACACAAACAACGGCAACATCAGCGCTGATGAGTGGGTTGCTTCGCTTGAGTCTGAAAACGCTGGTATCTTCATCGGCGATACATCCTTTGCTGCTGAAACTCACTGGGTTTCCGCTGGCGACATGGAAGGCGACAGCTTCTCCGAAGCTGATGGCGAAAACGCGGTCCGTGGTGACGTGAACATCGGCCCGGTATCAGCATCTGTATCCTATGTGATCAGCGATGCTGAAGGCGTAATCGTGTCTGACGATACTGACATCGGTGATGACGTTGATCAGCTTTCATTTGGTATGGCCGCTGAATTTGGTGTGGTCACCATCGCCGCCGCCTATCAGGAAGAGTCGGTATTTGATGCCGCACTCGTGGATACTGATACAGTCGTTTACGATCCGGCTACAGCGAATGGCGACTTCAACACTGACGAAGTCTTCGGTATCTCCGTTGCTGGTACCTTCGCAGGCGCAACTGTAACCGTTGCTTATGCTGAAGAGACCAACGCCGACGAGCAGTCGACTGGTGTCAAAATCGCATATCCGTTTGGTCCTGTGACTGCGACTGCATATTACGTTTCTGAAGATGGCGCTGGCGATCCTGAAGATAACTATGGCCTGAACGTTGCATATGCTGACGGCCCAATCGCTGTGACTGCTGACTACCAGGACGACCAAGGCACCGAAAAGTGGAGCCTCGAAGGGTCTTATGACGTTGGCAACGGTCTGTCCGTCTTTGCTGGTGTTCTGAATGACAACGAAGGCGACGAAGACTACTACGTTGCTGCGACCTACGACCTTGGTGGTGGTGCAGAACTGCTCGTGTCTTATGCTGAAGACGACGATGGTGACAACGAAGACGAAATCGGTGCTGACGACTATCAGGCCGGTACAACAGTCGAGCTGTCCTTCGCATTCTAAGCGAACCATATATCGAACTTAGTCAGAGCGGTCCTTTGGGGCCGCTCTTTCTTTTTGGCGCATGGCCTTTTGCATATCCGCTTGTGACAGTGCCGCCCCTTCGCTACATATTCGGCCAACGTGAATTGATCCCGCAGGGGGAAATGCTTTGATTGCGATGATACGTCTTGCCCGTGCAAGCCTGATGGTTCTGCTCATTGGTGCGCTGGCTGCCTGTGGTGGTGGACCGGCCCCTACCCCGCGCGGTGCTGAAAACGTGGCAGTGAACCGCTATCTGTGGGCTGCGTCCCTTGATGTGCTTAGCTTCTTGCCGGTTCAGACGGCTGACCCGTTCACCGGCGTTATCTCAACCGGGTTTGGCACGCCGCCCGGTAGTGGCCGCGCCTATCGTGCCACCATTCAGGTCAGTGATCCTGCATTGGACGCCCGTTCGCTGAACGTGGCCTTGCAGTCGCGCAACGGTCCTGTCGCGCTTGAGACGCAGCGCGCCATCGAGGATGCGATCCTATCGCGCGCCCGCCAGCTTCGTATTGCCGACGGTGCCCTATAGCCATCGGCAACCCGCCCGATTATGAATAGCGCCGGGCCAGCTCGCCCGGCGTTTCCCGTTTGAGAGATCATGATATGACCACTTACAATCCCGCCGAGATCGAGGCGAAATGGCAGGCCGTATGGGCCGAGGCCGAGACGTTCAAGGCTGTGCGCAGTGCGGACAAGCCAAAATACTACGTGCTGGAGATGTTCCCCTATCCGTCCGGCCGCATCCACATGGGCCATGTGCGCAACTATACGATGGGCGATGTGATTGCCCGCTACAAGCTGGCGACCGGCCATAACATCCTGCACCCAATGGGTTGGGACGCCTTTGGGATGCCGGCCGAAAATGCAGCCATGGCATCAGGCGGGCACCCCAAGGACTGGACCTATCAGAACATCGCCGACATGAAGGCGCAGATGAAGCCGCTGGGCCTCTCGATCGACTGGTCCCGCGAATTCGCGACCTGTGATCCGGAGTATTACGGCCAGCAGCAAGCGCTGTTCATCGACTTTCTGGAAAAAGGGCTGATCTATCGCAAGAAAGCGGTGGTGAACTGGGATCCGGTCGATATGACCGTCCTGGCCAATGAGCAGGTGATCGACGGAAAGGGCTGGCGGTCGGGCGCCGAGGTTGAGCGGCGCGAACTGGTGCAGTGGTTCTTCAAGATCAGCGACTATTCCGAGGAATTGCTGACCGCGATTGATACGCTGGATAACTGGCCCGCCAAGGTCAAGCTGATGCAGTCGAACTGGATCGGCAAGTCGCGGGGGATCGAGATTCCGTTCCATCGCACCGATGGCGGCGACCCAATTGTCTGCTACTCGACCCGTCCTGACACCATGCGCGGCGCTAGTTTTGTCGCAATTTCGCCGGAACACCCGGTGTCAGTTGCCATGGCCGAAGAGAACCCCGAACTGGCCGCGTTCATCGCCGAGACCCGCAAGATGGACACAACCGAGGCGGCGATGGAGAAGGCCGAGAAGAAGGGGATTGATACGGGCATCCGCGTCAAGCATCCGATTTATGCGGATCAGGAATTGCCGGTGTGGGTCGGGAACTTTGTCTTGATGGATTACGGCACCGGTGCCGTTTTCGGATGCCCTGCACATGACCAGCGCGATCTGGATTTTGCCCGCAAATACAGTTTGCCGGTCCGTAACGCGTTCCATATGCCCGGCGAAGATGTGGACGTCGCTGATGAGGCACTGGTGCCGCCCAAGACCGAAAAGGTGGTGTTCATCGACCATTTCGCCGGGATTTCCGAATGCACCAGTGAAGAGGCGATTGACGCGACCATCGATTACTTCGAGGCGCATGATCTGGGCACTGCCCAGGTCAAATACCGCCTGCGCGACTGGGGATTGTCCCGGCAGCGTTACTGGGGCTGTCCGATCCCCGTTGTCCATTGTGATGACTGTGGTGTGGTGCCCGAGAAGAAGGAAAACCTGCCGGTTGAGTTGCCTTACGATGTCAGTTTCGACATTCCGGGCAACCCGCTGGACCGTCATCCGACATGGCGTGATTGCGCCTGCCCGTCCTGCGGCAAGCCCGCCCGCCGCGAGACGGACACGATGGACACGTTTGTGGACAGCTCGTGGTACTTTGCCCGCTTTACCGCCCCTCATGCAGAGACGCCTACTGATCTGGAGGATGCGTCATACTGGATGAATGTCGATCAGTATATCGGGGGTATCGAACACGCTATTCTGCATCTGCTGTACAGCCGGCTCTTTGCACGCGCAATGCAGATGACCGGGCATTTACCACAAGGCACGGAAGAGCCGTTCAATGCGCTGTTCACCCAAGGCATGGTGACGCATGAGATCTATGTCACCCGTGATGAGCGGGATCGACCCGTCTATCACCTGCCGGAACATATTGAATGGACCGAAAGTGGTGCCCGACTGGGTGCGACGGGTGAGACCGTGGATGTCATCCCCTCCGCAAAGATGTCCAAATCCAAAAAGAATGTCGTCGATCCTGACAATATTTTGGCCAAGTACGGCGCAGACACCGCCCGGTGGTTCGTCCTGTCTGACAGTCCGCCGGAGCGGGATGTGGAATGGACTGCCTCCGGGGCCGAGGCGACGTACAAGCACTTGAACCGTGTCCATCGTATCGTGACCGAGATCGCGGACATGCCGGATGGAACCGCAGAGGGTGACGACGAATTGACCCGCGCGATACATCGCACAATCCATGATGTGACGATGGGCATTGAGACGTTCGGCTTTAACGCCGCGATTGCCAAGCTTTACGCGTTTACCAATGTTCTGGCAAAGTCCAAGGCGGGCGGTACGGCGAAACGTGCCGCGGCCAAGGCGCTGGCGCAGATGATGTCGCCGATGACGCCGCATCTGTCAGAGGAAGTCTGGTCCATGCTGGGCGAAGAGGGGCTGATCACTACTGCGCTGTGGCCTGTTGCCGATCCTGCCATGCTGGTAGAAGACACTATCACGATGCCTATCCAGATCAATGGCAAACGGCGGGCTGAAATTCAGGTGGCACCGGACGCGAGCAAGGACGCGGTTGAAGAGATCGTCATGGGGCTTGATGCGGTGCAACGTGCGCTGGACGGCGCCAGCCCCAAGAAATTGATCGTGGTGCCGGGGCGGATCGTGAACATTGTCATCTGATCCGATCTCTCGCCGCGCTGCCGCTTTGGGCCTTTTGGCCCTGAGCGGTTGCGGCTTTGCCCCGATCTATGGTGATGGGTCTGCACTGCGCGGTCTTGTGACATTTCAGACAGATGAAACCGTTGCCGGGTATCGCTTGCGCGAGCGGTTGGAACAGCGGTTGGGTGTTCCGCGGAACGCCCGATACGAACTGCGTGTTGCGCTTTCCCAAAACAGCCAGCCCGCAGCGATCACCGCCGCGGGTGACACGGTGCGGTTCAATGTCGTTGGTCGTGCCGATTGGTCCCTGCGTGCAATTGCGACCGGTGAAATCGCAGCCGAGGGTAAATCTGAAAGCTTTACCAGCTATGCTGCAACAGGGACGACGGTGGCGACACAAGCCGCAAGGACCGATGCTACTGCACGCCTGTCTGTTGCGCTGGCCGACATGATCGTCAGCCGCTTGCTGATCCTGTCCACCGATCTTTCACAATGAAACTGACCGGGAACGCCGCGACAGCCTATTTCCGCAAGCCTGATCCGGGGCATACGGGTCTGCTGATCTTTGGTGCGGACCCGATGCGGGTGGCCGACAAACGGCAAGAGGCGATTGCCGCACTGGTTGGACCCGCCGGCGAGGAAGAGATGCGCCTGACCCGCATCAATGCCGCCGACTTGCGCAAGGACCCTGCATTGCTGGACGATGCGATCAAGGCGCAAGGATTCTTTCCCGGCCACAGGGTCGCCTTTGTTGAGGATGCGACTGACGGGCTGGCCAAGGTGCTTGATGCAGCGCTTCAGGATTGGAAGCCGGGCGATGCCCAGGTCGTTGTTACCGCGGGGCAGTTGACGGCCAAATCGGCGCTGCGCAAGGCCTTTGAAGGTCACGGCAATGCTGTGGCCATAGGGATCTACGACGACCCACCCACCGTGGCGGATATTGAGCAGACGCTGGCGCAATCGGGCATCGACATGCCTGATCGCGATGTGATGGACGCCCTGATGTCCCTGGCGGGGTCGTTGGAACCGGGCGATTTTCGACAGACGATCGAGAAGGTCAGCCTTTACAAGCGTGGCGACACGACGCCACTGACTATTGCCGATGTGATGGCGAATGCCCCCCAATCGGCGGAGGTCGATGTGGACGACGTGTTGGAGGTCGTATCGCTGGGTCAAGCGGATCAGCTGGGGCCGGTGCTGCGCAATCTCTATGCACAGGGTGTCACACCGGTAACCTTATGCATCGGCGCGATGCGCCACTTTCGCAGGCTCCACACCGTAGCATCCGACCCTGGTGGACCTGCCGCCGGTGTCGGGCGGTTACGCCCACCGGTTTTCGGCCCGCGGCGTGACAAGATCGCCAGGCAGGCGGGGCACTGGGGCCGCGACAGGCTGGAACGGGCATTGACGGCGCTGACGGATGTTGATTTGCAGTTGCGGTCCGCGAACACAGCGCCACAAAGCGCGCTGATGGAGCGGACCCTTATTCGTCTTGCGATGATGGCGCGGCGCTAGGTGTCTATTGGCTTGCGGCAGCCAGTGCCGCCATCAGTGCAAACGCACCCAGCAGTAGATAGCCGCCATTCACCGATCCCTGTGGAGGATCAAAAGGCGCTGCGGGTGCGGCGACGGTTGGTTCTTCTACAGGAGTGGCCAAGCCACCAGCATGCGCCAATGACCCGTTTAGGCAAATAGATGCAGCCAATACTGTCGTTTTGAAGTTTCGCACTCTGTGTATCCCTGTCGAAAATAAGAACCGACGAATAATGAATAAGTTATCGGCAGTTGATTGGGGCGGCAATACTGAACCCGCAGCGGCGGCGAAATCTGCGGTGTTATTGGGATATTGCGGGGATCATGCTGTCAGGCAGCCATAAGATCCGAATTGGAACTGGCGCAACCGCCAGTTCCAAGACAGTTTTCGCTTAGTCGTTTGCGTTCACGGCAGCTGCAATCAGCAGAGCGGCCAGAACGCCTACAATCAGGTATGTGCTGTTGATCGAGGAGCCTGCTGGTTCAGGTTCTTGAACGATCACTGGGGGTGGGTCCATGACAACGGGGTCAAGACCGCCAGCCTGTGCGGCAAAACCGGAAACCGACAGTGCGGCGGCTGTAGCAAGTGTAGTTGCAAAGCGCATGTTTATTTTCCCTTGTTCCAAACGGCCGACATGTGCCGGCCGATCAATTGTTATTTTTGTTTTTCGACTTAGTCGTTTGCGTTCACGGCAGCTGCGATCAGCAGGGCAGCCAGAACACCAAGGATCAGGTAGGTGCTGTTGATCGAAGACCCGGCTGGTGCTGGTTCGTCAACGATGACGACAGGGGCTTCCATCACTTCAGGTGACATACCACCAGCGTTGGCGGCAAATCCAGAAACAGCCAGAGCGGCTGCGGCGGCGAGCGTAGTTGTAAGGCGCATGTCGGTACTCCATTAATGCACGGGTGGACGACGGCCTTTCGCCGCCCCACATTCGCGCATTAAATCAGCACAGTAGGCAAAATCCAAGATACCATGGAATAGTTTAGAAGATGTCGATTTGAAGGTATCCGGCATCGGGTGAAATGGCCTGAAGGCTGCGAATAATTGTCCCTGCGTCATTTACCCAATAAACATTGGCGAATTGCAGGTTTTCATTTCCGCATTTTTCTTCAAAACGGGTCGTATTCTGCTTGATTTGCAGCCTTTCGACGACTTCTCGACCTTGCGAAGCGATGCGGCACTGCAACAGTTCCGTCGAAATTCCGTCCATATTCGTCAGAAATTCATGCACACGCTGCGCTTCACCGCCGCCTGAGCGAATTGCCGCCCATGATTGCGATACGTCCGCTGCCATCAAATCGCGCACCAGACCGCGGGTCGCGACAACAATCCCGTTTTCGAATGTCACGCTGATGTTTGCACTATCGACCCAGGTCGCCCGGTTGGCATTGCTGCCAGCCTGCACGCTGGTGTCCCACCGGTTCAGGTCACGTATGTTGACCCTTATGTATTTACCCGGGTTGGACAAAATCTGGTCCTGCGGCACAGATGAACCAGACACCGGCTGTGCTTCTGCCCCGGTGACCCGCCCCATCACCAGACCACCCAGTTGCGATGCTGTGCTGCCTTCATTCAAGGGCCCGCAAGCGGATAATCCGATCAAGACCGCGCCGACAGCCATAAACCATTTGGACAGTGTCATCGCCAGAACCTCCCCCAAGTGTCGGACAGATCGGGCAGATGACCTTCCCGCACAACGTCGTACAAGCGCCCATCGACCTGCAGCCGTGCCCCGCCATCGCCGACGCGTGTGCGGAACGTATTGCCGTAGCTTCCGCGCGTCGGTGTCCCGGTAAAGAAATCCTGTGGGATCGTGACCTGCACACCCTTGTTGTAGGATCCGCTGCCGAAATCCTCGTAAGACATATCCGTTTGGGTCACATAGGCCCCGATCACCCAGCCATTGTCGAATTCGCGATCAACCGAAATGGTCGCCCCCCAGTCGCCCGCCAGATAGCGCCCCACATCCAGTTGCGTGTGATACCCGTTGCCAAGGTCATAATAGGCCGACACATGTCCGGTGGTGACGTCATAGTCATATTCGTCGAACCCTAAACCCATATCGGTGTCACGCTGTGCGACCTGATTGACTTCGATCCCCAGTCCGAAACTGCTTTCGACGGGCTTCCACAACAGCTCGCCCGACACACCACCGAACATCCGTTCCAGATAGCCGACGCTGACCCGGCCATAGAGATTGGTGCCGGGGCGGGAGAAGTGGTTCAGCGTCAGATTTGCCAACACCGGCACGCCGTCATTGCCGTAAAGGCTGCCGTCGGACCGGACGTTTTGAATGTCCGGTGTCCGCTCCACGCCTGTCGGGTCATCTTCGGGGGGCACCACGCTTTGTTCGATGGCCCCGGACAGCACCAGATTGGGCCTGATCCGATAGACCCCACGCAGGCTGAGCCCCAGATCGACATCAACAGAGCCATCATTGCTGAACGGGTTAATCCGGAAGTAAGGGCCAAGACCCCATGAAAAAGCGCTTTCGTCCGATGCCACGGCATCGAGCCCTTGCGAGCCGCCCGCATCGCCGAACCCGGACCGGTCGAGCATGGCCGCCGTGCCGCCTGCGCGGTTTTCAAGTTGTTCGATATCCCGCCGCGAAATGGTGATGGCTGAGATTGGGATACCACGCCGTTCGGGTTCCAGAATGAACGCGTCGATGGAGGGTGGCATCACCTGCGTCATCATGCGGGCCGTGCGGCCTGCCGCCTGCGCCTCTGACCGGAAAGAGCTGTTGATATACCGGACCCGCGCGGTGGTATTAGTCAGCTCCAGCCCCGTCAGCGTGATGTTTTCGATTTCCAGCAAACCGGCCAACGCCCGCCGCAGTGCCCTGTCAGGCAAGGCGGTTCTGTCCCAGCTTTCCGCGGCCAGGCTATCGGCAGGCCGGACCTTGACCGGCGGTGGCGATTTGTCGAGCCCGCTTCCGGTGGCACGCGCGTTGGGGTTCAGTTCGAAGCTGCCCGAGACGCCAAGCTGCGTGCCATAAAGATAAGATAGCCCCAATTGGACACCGGGGCGCGGTCTGTACGTCAGCCCGTAGTTGACCGGAGACTCTGTTTCGCGCACCACGCCAAAGGCGGTTTCGGTGTAGTCAATTGTCGAATACTCGGCCTTGACGCCCCACCGGTCATTGATCTGATATTCCACCCCCCCGAACATCGCTGCATCGCCGCGGAACCACTGATCGGACCCAAGTTGACCGCCGGGCAGATCGGGGGCGGGGCGGACTTCAAAATCGCCACCGAGCGGGTTGGCGAACCCGTCACGGGTGCCCATCGCGCCCCAGCCAATACCCGTCGTCACAATCAGATTGTCACCGAATGATTTCGATGCCACGACATATTCTGACTGGAACCGACCGGGGGTCAGAAAGTCGCGCAGGCCCAC
Organism: uncultured Paracoccaceae bacterium; assembly: GCA_947488175.1. Classification (GTDB taxonomy): domain Bacteria; phylum Pseudomonadota; class Alphaproteobacteria; order Rhodobacterales; family Rhodobacteraceae; genus Yoonia. The sequence continues at coordinate 25,923 of CANKYO010000002.1, read as the reverse complement.
AGCGATGGCCGGCACATAGGTCGTTTCGTTGTTGAACCGGTATTGCAGGTCAAACCCACGTTCAACCTCGCGCTCTGTTCCGCTTTCGGGGGGGTCGTTGAACAGTTCGACATTTGCATAACGAAAGCTGGCCGAAAGGCGCTGGTTAACCTGAAAGGTCAGGGTTACCTGCCCAAGCCCTTCTGTATATGAGAACGTGGCCGCCAACGCGTTTTCCGGCGCGGTTTGCGCTGTGGGCATTTCCAGCAGACCGGGTGTCCCGTAAAGCGAATAGGTCGCTGTTACCTCTTGACCGATGGCGCCTGTCGCAATTGCAGTTGCAACCGATGACACCAGACAAATGCCTTTTGGCATAACACGCTCCCCATTCGACGTAATGCCTAAGGTCTATCCTGATGCTGCCGGTTTGGGAATCCCGAATGCCAAACGTCAGTCTTACCTATTTTTCAATACCCGCTATGCGTGTAAATACTTTGTTAATAATTTTGCCATCAACTCAACCTATGTTAGTGTCACATCGTTACAAGTTTGTCCTGTTTCCGGACCCGTTAGGTACCTGCTCGTGGATTTCCCACGCGCTGCAACCTTGGCTCGATCAACCCATCCCATCAAACCGCCGCAATTGCAGCAAAACCTTGTTGCATCGCGATATGTCGCCTGCCGAGGCAGCACAGGCGTTTGACAGAATGGATTTCGCCTTTGAGGATTACACCCGGATCGCGGTCATCCGCAATCCATACGCCAAGATGGCCCAGCTTTATTACCGGCTGGCAATCGCCGATCCCGTGTGGCGCGCGCGCCTTCACCTTGGGTTTGAACCGCCACGATTCAACCGTTGGCTGCGTGGAACCCGCACAAATGGCACCGGCGCGGGCTATCGCAGCAGCCCCGGATGGCGCCGATTTGGTGCGTGGTCAGCTGACGCGTGGTGCGGTGATCAGATCACACATATGGTACGCGCAAGCAACGCGGCCGAGGAACTGACGCCCATTTTCAACGGTTTGGGGATGAGCCCCGCATTCGGGCATCGTACTTGTCACGATCTGGGCCACCAACGCCTTGCCCGGCTTTATGACAAGGCAAGCTGTGATCTGATCCGTGACAGATATGCCGCCGATCTCGCGCTTTATCAGCGCGATGCGCCGGAATTGCGTCTGATCGACGGCGGCAAGGTTCCGATGGACAAGCAGCGTTACCGCTTCGTCGCGTAGCGGACAGCCCCCGCGGCAGCCCGGCGCCCTGTCGCCAGACAACCTGTGATCAGGTAGCCGCCTGTCGGCGCCTCCCAATCCAGCATTTCGCCGGCGCAGAAGACACCGGGGCGGTCCCGCAACATCAGATCATCTGTCAGCGCGTCAAAGCGGACCCCACCTGCTGTCGAAATCGCCTCGTCGATCGGGCGAGGACCTTCGTGCCGTATCGGGAGCGCCTTGATCAATGGGGCAAGGTCATCGGGGAATGGTCGCCCGAACTCTGACAACAGGGCAATGTGCACGGGATCAAGCCGCAAGGCCTTGCGAAGATGATTGGTGAGCGTTTCTTTCTTTCGTCTGCGCGACAAGGCCGCGCGCAACCGATCCGGCGTCCAGTCAGGTACCAGATCCACCGTCAATGGCGCGCCGTCGCGGACAGCGGCAGAAACGGCATAGATCCCGCCACCCTCAATCCCTTTTGATGAAATGATGAATTCCCCACGCGATGTCGACCCCCCTGCGCGCAGCATCGTCGATTTGACAGGTTGGCCCCAGAACCGCGTCATGTGAGCTGACCAGGACACGACGAAGCCCATGTTCGCCGGGGCAAACGGAGCAACAGCATCAGGCAGAAACCGCGCCCACGCACCATCAGAGCCGAGCCGTGCCCAGCTTGCGCCGCCCACGGCCAAGACAGTGACTTTCGGATCGATAAGTTGGCGCCCGTCCGGCGTATCAAAGATGAATTGGTCACTATCCCAGCCCTGCCAGCGCCAGCGTGTTTTCAGGGTGACCCCCTGCCTATCCAGCCGCGCAAGCCAGGCGCGCAACAGCGGCGACGCCTTCATGGCCTTGGGAAAGACCCGTTCTGTCGATCCGGTGAACAAGGGCTGTCCCAGCCCCTCGGCCCAGCCCATCACGGCGTCGGGTCCAAAATCGGCCACGGTTTGTTTCAGGACATCTGGTGCGTCGCCATACGCGGCCAACACAGCCTCAATCGGTTCGGATTTGGTCAGGTTCAGCCCCGATTTGCCTGCCATCAGAAACTTGCGGCCCACCGACGGCATCGCGTCCGCCACAGTGACAGACAAGCCATGGCTCGCCATAACCTCTGCCGCCATCAACCCGGCAGGACCCGCCCCAATGACAAGCGCATCTGTCACGCAGGCAACGTGCCTTTCAATTCGACAACACGGTGTGGGTAGGGGATTTCGATATCGTTGTCTTTCAATGCATTCCAGATCAGGAATAGCACGTCAGAGGCGTATTTGTTTTTGCCGTCATCAATGCCGTTGACCCAGAATTCGACGCCAAAATCGATCCCGCTTTCGCCGAAGCCACGCAGTTCGCAGTCGGGTCCCTCGGGATCGTCCAACACCTCGGGGTGGGTTGCAACGGCTGCTTCGATAATGGCCGGGACCTTGTTGATATCGGTGTCGTAGCTGACAGAAAACGCGACCTCCAGCCGGTTGGCCGATCCACTGTCGGAATAATTGACGACGCGGGTGGTGATGAAATCCTCGTTTGGGACGACAATCCAGCGCCCATCAAAGGTTTCCAGAATGGTGGCGCGGGCGGTCATTTTGATGATCGTGCCCGCCTCGCCGCCGTCCAGTTCGACATAATCGCCGACGGTCGCCTGCCCTTCGACCAGCAGGATCACACCCGATATGAAGTTGGATGCGATTTTTTGCAGGCCAAAGCCAAGGCCGACACCGACAGCACCCCCGATAATCGCCAGTGAGCTGAGGCTGATCCCCATGATGTTCATCAAGAGCAGAAACGCGATGCCGAAAATCGCAAACTCGGCCACCTTGACGATCAATTGCCGGATGGCGGGCCGCATCGGCTGCCTTTCGATATAGGCGACCGATTGCGTGTTTGACCATTGCCCCAGCCAGAACAGCAGGCTGCCAGCGATGAGACCACGGATGATGGCCAATGCAGAGAAGCTGATATTGCCAAGGCTGACGACGGTTCCTTCCAGGGCGGCGATGACCTGATCCAGAAAGCCCAGCGCGTAGAGTGCGGCAACCGGCACCAGCACGTAGCGGGCCAGCAATTTCAGGAACGGGTCTCGAATGATGTGTTTGGCTAGCGCCCGGGCCGCAAGGAACAGGAAAACGCGCTTGCCAAAGGCGATCACGGCACCGGACCCGAACAGGGATCGGGTCACAACCTCGCCTATGGCCGTGAAACCATAAGCCAACAGCGGCAACAGCAGCGGCATAAAGATCAAAACGAAACGGCGGGCTTTGGCGATGATCGAGCTGTTGTCAGGCTCTGGCGTCAGAAGCCGGGTCAGACGGGGTGCAATGATCCGATTGGCCAGACGGGCGACCAGATAGGCCCCCACCAGCAGCGCGAATTGTGACCATGCGGCCGGTGACAGCAACCATTCCTGCGCCAGAATCAACCCTTGATCGAATGCTGCGCGGGCCTGATCCGTCAGGCTATCTGCTTGTTCCATCACTCGTTCCCCCGATGCCGATCGTCAAACCCCTGCTATCATGCCTTTGATACTGGCCACATGGTTGTTTGTCGCCGCCAATACATTCTGCGTCAGGCCCCGCGCCGATTGCATCAGGTCACCGGGCTCTACAATCCGGTCCACAAGTCCCCAGGCCTGGGCTTCTGTCGCGCTGATTTTCTGACCAGCCATCAGCACCATTTTCGCGCGGGCCGGTCCGACCAGCCGCTCCATACGGATCGGATCAGATGGTTGGGGCAGGAAACCCAGCTTCATCACGGGATAGAAGAAATTCGCTTTGGGCACCGCGATGCGCAGGTCACAGGCGAGCACCATACCAAACGCCCCACCGGCCACAGTTCCGTTCAAGGCAGCGATGGTCAGGCCAGACATCGCCGCGATTGCCGCTGACAGCCGTTCCCAGACCGGATCAGTCGCCAGACCGGCCTTTGCTGCCTCGAGATCGGCCCCAGCGCTGAACACCGTGCCCGTTCCGGTCAGGATCAATGCCTTGGCCGATTGGGCGTCTTCCGCAATATCGGCCAATTCCAGCAACATGTCACGGGTCAGCGCGCCTGCCTTGTCGGGTCTGTCGATGGTCACGATCAACAAATCACCGTCGCGGTCGTGGCGGATCATACAAGCCCGACCTTTTCGCGGATGTCATCCTCGCGCAGGCTGATATCGGTGCCCAGATAGTCATCTGCCGCGTCCGTACACATCCATAACAGCGCCTGTGCCGGCCATTCTGGCGGGATATGTGTGGACCAGTCCAACTGGCTGACCGGGTTGATGCCGGACGCCTTGATTTCGCGCTGCATGTCCGTGGCAACGGTGCCGGGGGACAGGCCCATGATGCGCAGGCCCTTTTCGCGCGCTTCCTTGTCGCCCATGCGGGTCAGCATGTAGACCCCGGCCTTTGAACTGCAATAGGCCGACCAGCCTTCAACCGGACCGTGGGCCGCACCGGATGAGATATTGATGATCGTGCCGTGCCCCTGAGCGATCATGCCCGGCATCGCCGCCCGCATGCCGTACATGACCCCTTTGAGGTTGATATCGATGGTGCGCGCCCATGCTTCGACATCGGTTTCAGCCAGATGTCCGATGGGTTCGATCACACCCGCATTGTTGATCAGCACGTCCAGACCGCCAAATGTCCGGGCGGTCGCGTCGATTGCGGCCTCAACCTCTGCGTGGCGGGACACGTCACAGGGAATCGCGAGCGCCTTTTCCCCGATTTCGCCCGCCAATTCGGCAATGGCATCGGTTGTGCGGGCAACCAGCGCCACATTTGCCCCGGCATCGGCGAAAGCGCGGCCCGCCGCGGCCCCGATCCCACGGCTTGCACCGGTCACGAGTACGGTTTTCCCCACCATATTCATCTTTTTCACTGTTATCCCTTTCGATCCGCGCTTGGGGTGGCTACTTACTGAATCGTCAATTCCGCCCCTTGCCTTATACTACGAACGCTTGGATCGGTCCGAAAGATACATAACGAAAGGTAATTCTCAATGACCTACACCACTCAATTGCGCAGCGCGGCTTGCATCGCTGCCCTTGTCGTCGGCGGGGCCGCCAATGCTGATGTGACCGCAGCCCAAGTCTGGGAAGACTGGAAAGCGCAACTGAACATGTATGGTGAAAACAATGTCACCGTTGGCACCGAAGAGGCGTCGGGTGACACGCTGGTCGTGCGCGACATCACCACAACCATGGACGATGGCGAGGTCAAAGTTGTAACCAGCCTGGGCGATCTGACCTTTACAGAGCAGGGCGATGGCAGCGTCGTTGTGACGATGGCCGAAAGCTATCCGATTGTGATGACCGTTGAAGACGACGTCGTGATCACCGTTCTGGTCAGCCAGTCAGACCTGGAAATGGTCGTCACCGGCGATGAAAACGTCAAGAATTACGATATCTCGTCTGACCAGGTCACGATTGAGTTGCAGGATATTGTGGATGGCGACATCACCTTTACCGGCGATGTGAAGCTGACGGCGAACGATCTGGCAGGCACCTATAGCTCTGAGGTCGGTGATCTGCGCGAGCTGACTTATGATCTGGCGATGTCTTCGCTTGACCTGATTGTTGATATTGAGGTGCCGGGCGACGCCGGTGAATACGTCGTGGCCAGCGGCAAGATCGAAGGCATGTCCATGCAGGCCGATATGTCGATCCCGCTGGATGCCGATTTCGAAAATCCTGATAACCTGTTTGTCGATGGCTTTGCCGCGGCAGGGGGCTATGAGATTGAGCGTGGCAATTATGTCTTCGATATCAATGCTGACGGCGACCAGCTGGCCGGTTCTGTCAGCACCGGTACGGCGAAGCTGACGGGTGAGGTCAACGGCCAGACGATCGCCTATGATACTGAAACCAACGATGTGGCTATCAATGTCACCAGTGGCGACTTTCCGTTCCCGGTTGAACTGGCGCTGGCCCAGTACGGTGTCGGGTTTGCGATGCCCGTCGGTAAAACTGAAGAACCCGCTGATTTTGGTCTGAGCGTCGACTTTATCGACCTGACAATCAACGACATGATCTGGAACATGTTTGATCCGGGTACCGTGTTGCCGCGCGATCCGGCCACTGTTCAGTTGGACGTGTCCGGTAAGGCCAAGCCACTTTATGACATGTTTGACCCGGCACAGGCCGACGCCATGGCCAGCAGCGATATGCCAGTTGAATTGGACAGCTTGACGCTGAACAACCTGCGGGTTGCGTTGGCCGGTGCGCTTGTTACCGGGTCGGGCGCCTTCACCTTCGACAACAGTGATCTGGCGACGTTTGACGGCATGCCACGCCCCGAAGGCGATGCAACGGTCGAGGTCACTGGTCTGAACAAGCTGATGGATAACCTTGTTGCCATGGGTCTGGTGCCTGAAGATCAGATCATGGGTGGCCGGATGATGCTGGGTATGTTTGCCCGCACCACGGGTGATGATCAGTTGGAAACAACACTGGAAGTGAATGGCGAAGGCCATGTTCTGGTGAACGGGCAGCGCATGCGCTAAACTGACGGACAATCGGCGGCGCGGTGGGTGACCACCGCGCCGTTTTCTTTTGCAAGACAGGAATTTGATGATGCTGCGCCGTAACCTGCCCCCCGCCTTGATCCTGCTGGCCAGCCCGGCAATGGCCGATATTACGGCGGATGACGTCTGGACCAACACCATTGCGTTCTATCAGGCCACAGGCGGAACGCTGACCGCAGAGTTGAACCGCGACGGCGACACAATGTTCGTGGACAATCCCGTCCTGAACTATCGCTTTCCTTTCGATGCGGGCAGCCTGCAGATTAGCATGCCGCCCATGACCATGGTTGAAGAGACCGACGGCAGCGTGACGCAGAAACTGCCAAAGAGTTTTGATCTGGCACTGGACCTGCAAACTCCGCCAATGATCATGGGTGATTTCAGCTTTGTCACTGTCGTCACGCAGGCGGACTTTGCGGCAACTGCGACGGGAACAGCCGGCGATATCACGTATAATCGTGACGCTGCGGCTTATGGGGCCACCATCGAATTTGATGTGGGCGAGGAAGAGTTCGGGGGGATCAGCATGGCCTTCGAAATCACTGGCGATGGCTACGCGCAAACGACCCGCGTCACTGAAGGCGATTTGATCGAAGTCGTCTCGGGCAGCACGACCGAGCCGATGCGATACAGCTTTCGTAGCGACGAAGGCTATGGCTACAGGTCCGAGGGCAGTGGGACCTATGGCACGACCACCAGTCGGGTAAGGATGGCTTTGCCCCTGGCTGGTTTGGATTTCGCCAATCTGGCTCCGGCCTTTGCTGCGGGAATGTTCGTTGAAGGCACCACCACCACAACCCGCAGCAGGGACGAAAGCGTGACCTATTTTGAGGACACCGTCGCAACACGTGAAGTCACCAGTGTGGGTCCGGGCCAATCGACGCTGCGCCTTTCTGCGGATGGTCTGGTCGGCAGCGGTGAGGTGCAGGACATCGCCGTGATGTTCGAGGAAAATACCTTCACAGGTCTTAATGTATCGGTAGATATCGATAACGGGTCCGCCAGCTACCGAGTGCCGTTCATGGCAGCAGACGATCCGCAAGGCCTGAACCTGAACATGCTACTTACCGGGCTGACACTAAACGACGAAACCTGGGATCTGTTTAATCCCGATGGCACCATACCACGGGACCCGGCCGATCTGCGCCTTGATTTGTCGAGCACTGTGAATCTTGGCGTTGATCTGCTTGATTTCATGGGTCTAGAGGCCGCATTCGCCGGCGCGGATGTTCCGATAAAGGTCGAAACGCTGACGCTTGATGTTTTCGACCTCGACGTCGCTGGCGTATCGGCCAACGGTACAGGCGCGTTTACTTTCGACAATGACGATCTGGAAACATTTGACGGCTTTCCCAGACCCGAAGGGAGCGGCACAATTGAAATCACTGGCGCGAATGGTCTGCTGGATAAGCTGATCGCCGCTGGCCTTGTCCCGCAAAGCGAGGCTGGGATGGGTCGCATGATGCTGGGGATGTTTACGCGCCCGACAGGTGACGACCAGCTGACCTCAACGTTGGAGGTCAATGCCGAAGGGCAGATCCTCGTCAATGGTGAGCGTATCAGATAGGCTTGCGGGCGGCGCTGACCCGCACTAGGTCATGGGCAACAAAGGACAGTCCATGACACAATCACTTTCTGATCTGACCCAACAATTGTTGGACGTGGCCCGTCGTGCCGGGGCCGGCGCCGCCGACGCAATCGCCGTTGATGGCACATCTGTATCGATCAACGTGCGCGCCGGTGCGCTGGAACAGGCCGACCGGTCGGAAGGCATTGAAATCGGCTTGCGGGTTCTGGTGGGGCAACGGCAAGCTTGTGTTTCATCCTCTGACACGAAGCCCGACACGCTGGCGCAGATGGCTGAACGGGCTGTGGCCATGGCCAAGGAGGCGCCGAAGGACCCTTACGCCGGGTTGGCTGATCCGTCGCAACTGGCCACACAAACAGACAGCGCGACGCTGGAAATGTGCGACCCCAGCGAAGAGCCGGATCCCGCCACCTTGCAGCAGGATGCGCTGCGGGCCGAGGCTGCTGCCCTGGCCAATGCAGGTGTCAGTCAGGTGCAGTCCGCCTCAGCCGGGTATAGCCGCCGCCGCATTCATCTGGCCGCAACCAACGGTTTTTCAGCCGGATATGCGCGATCCGAACGGGGCCTGTCCTGCGTTGCGATCAGTGGCACCGGGACCGGCATGGAACGGGACTATGACTATGACAGCCGCATATTTCAGTCCGATCTGCGGGATGCTGATGATATCGGGCGGACCGCTGCGGCACGGGCTGTTGAACGGGTTGGGGCCAGAAAACCCGCAACCGGGGCGTTTCCGGTGTTGTTTGACGAGCGGGTGGCGAATGCGCTTGTTGGCAGCCTTCTCCAGGCAACCAACGGCACTACCATCGCACGCGGTTCCGGCTGGTTGCGCGACAAGCTGGGCGAACAGGTATTGCCCAAGGGCTTGTCATTGGTCGAGGATCCGCATCGCAAACGCACCTCTGGCTCGCGCCTTTTCGATGCAGAGGGTTTGCCGACAGCCAGACGCGCGATTGTCGATGATGGCGTGCTGACGGGCTGGACAATGGATTTGTCCACATCACGCCAGTTGGACATGGCCAGCACGGCTAACGCGGCGCGGGGCACAAGCGCACCACCTTCCCCCAGTGTGACCAATGTGGCGTTGACACCAGGCGACCAAAGCCGTGACGACCTGATCAGACAGATGGGCACAGGCCTGCTTGTCACGTCGATGATTGGATCCACCATCAACCCCAATACCGGGGATTATTCCCGCGGCGCATCGGGATTCTGGGTCGAGAACGGGGAAATCACTTATCCGGTCAATGAATGTACGGTTGCGGGCAATCTGCGCGATATGCTGCTGACGATCATTCCGGCCAATGATGCGCGCACCTATCTGTCGCGCGTCGTGCCATCGCTGCTGGTCGAGGGGCTGACACTTGCCGGTGACTGATCAGGCGCTGTTGGTGGCAGCGGCCCGGGCCTCGGGCGAGATCGCAAAGGAGTTCTTTCAGAAAAGTCCCGGGGTGACGGATAAGCCGGACGGTGCTGGCCCGGTGACAGAGGCTGATCTGGCAGTGAATACGATGCTGGAACAAATGCTGCGCGCCGCGCGCCCGGATTATGGCTGGTTGTCTGAGGAAACCGAAGACAGCGATGCCCGGCTGACAACACAGCGCCAGTTCGTGATTGATCCGATCGACGGCACCCGTGCGTTCATAGAAGGCAGCAAGGATTGGGCTCATTCGCTGGCCGTGGTTGAAGACGGGCAGGTGGTCGCAGCCGCTGTTTACATGCCGATCCGGGATCTGATGTTCGCTGCCAGACTTGGGGCGGGTGCCACAGTCAATGACCAACCGGCGCGGGTGACACGTGCGGGACTGGTTGGTGCGACGGTGCTTGGTGCCAAACCCAACTTCGATCCCCGACTTTGGCAAGGCGGGACGCCACCGATCAAGCGCGTGTTCCGGTCATCGCTCGCCTATCGCCTGTGCCTTGTCGCCCAGGGGCGATTTGACGGGATGATGACCCTGCGGCCCAGCTGGGAATGGGATATCGCTGCCGGTGCCCTGATCGCAACCGAAGCAGGTGGCCGCGTCACCGACCCGGCGGGGCAACCGCTGCAGTTCAATAACCCGCATCCGCAGGTTCCCGGCGTCATGGCGGCGGGGCCGGAATTACATGAAGGGCTGACCCGGCGGCTTGAGCCGCAAGCCGCAAACCCCTAATGTGCAACGCAACACAGCCCTCAACAAAGGTTTTTCCCCAATGACTCAACGCCTGCACCTCGTCTTTGGCGGCGAATTGGTTGATCCAACCAAAAACGCATTCAAGGATGTCGACAAAATCGACGTGGTGGGAATGTTCCCGAACTACAAATCAGCTTATGACGCCTGGAAAAATGCGGCCCAGCGCACCGTTGATGATGCGCATATGCGTTACTTCATTGCCCATATCCATCGCCTGCGGGATGAGGAGACTGAAGCGTCCCCAACCGAAGAGCTTGGCAGCTAAGACACAGGAATGGCGCGCTCACGGTCACTGTCAATTGCCGCCTTTCTGGCCGGTCGGGGGGAACCTTATCAGATCAAGCGGTTGGAAACCCAGCCGCCACGCCCCTTTGGCGTGGTCATCTGGGCCCGCTGTAGCCATCCTGATCAGTTGACCGCGATCGACACGCTGAACCGCAAGCTGACCGAAGATGGTGATCCGCTGCAGGTGATCGCCACCATGCGGGACTGGGACAAATCAATGTCGGACCGCGCCTTGGAAGAACCCAAGGGACGCGACAACATCAAGCTGTTTCTCCAGCATTGGCAGCCGGTTATGGCGATCTGGATCCGTGGCGATCTTGATCCGATCCTGCTGGATGAATGGCGCGAGGCGGCTATTCCCTGCATGCTGGTTGATGCAACAGCGGAGGGGTTGGAACAGGTCGCGGGCAGCTGGGTGCCGGGTGCCATGCGGTCGCTGTTGTCCCAGTTCGAAGCCGTGCTGGCGCTTGATCAGGCCGCGGCGGAGGGATTGATCCGGGCCGGCACCCCGCAAGAGGTCGTGCGCATTACAGGGCCGATGGAAGACTGCGAACCGCCCTTGCCCTGCGAAGATTCAGAGCGACAGGAAATGGCAAGGGTCATCGGCACACGCCCCGTTTGGCTGGCAGCATCGGTCACGCCTGATGACTGGGCCGACATCGCGACGGCCCACAGGGTCGCCAGCCGCCAAGCACATCGACTATTGCTGATTATTGTGCCCCACGAACCGCTGGACGCCTACGATTGCGCAGCACAGATGGTATCGGAAGGGTTCTATGTCACGCTCCGCTCGGAAGAGGAGGAGCCGAGCGATGTCACCCAGGTCTATATCGCAGACACAGATGATGAGTTGGGCCTGTGGTATCGCATTGCCCCAATCACCTATGTCGGGGGCACCCTGCATGGCGGCGGATGCCGCGATCCGTTCGAGCCAGCAGCCCTCGGATCCGCAGTTCTGTATGGCCCACATGTGGCCCCGTTCCAGAAACACGCCGCGCGGCTGAACGCGGCGGGTGCATCCCATCTGATCCGGTCTGGTGCTGATCTGGGTCCACTGGTCGAAACGCTGCAATCTACTGACAAGGCCGCGACCCTTGCCCATGCCGCCTGGGATGTGACATCGCGCGGCGCTGATGTGACCAACCGCATTGTGCGGATTATCCAGCGTCGGCTAGAGGAACTGGGGCACTAGATGCGTGCGCCCGATTACTGGTTCACACCGCCTGACAAACCTGCCCTGATTGCCCGATTGCTGGCCCCTGCCGCCGCGTTATATGTCGCCGCGACCGCCCGTCGTCTGAGCCGACCCGGATACCGCGCCGGTGTGCCGGTGATCTGTGTTGGCAATATCAATGTGGGCGGCACCGGCAAGACGCCGACGACCATTGCCCTGATCGAACGGCTCAAGGAGCGGGGGCGCAACCCGCATGTCGTCAGCCGCGGTTATGGAGGTTCGCTGGACGGGCCTGTCGCCGTTGACCCGACCCAGCAGAGAGCTAACCAAACCGGCGACGAACCACTGCTGTTAGCGGCCTTTGCGCCCACATGGGTAGCACGCGATCGCGCCGCCGGAGTCAAAGAGGCCGAGGCGGCAGGCGCTGACGTGATCCTGCTGGATGACGGGTTTCAGAACCCATCGGTGATCAAGGACCTGTCGATTGTCGTGGTCGATGCGATGCGCGGTTTTGGCAATGGCCGGGTTATGCCCGCCGGACCGTTGCGCGAACCGGTAGATACGGGCCTGTCACGGGCTGATCTGGTTTTGTCCATTGGATCGCCTGCAGCGCAGGATCAGTTTGCGGCCAACTGGACATTCACCAAGCCCCACATCACCGGTCATCTGGCCCCACTGCCAACGGGTATGCCGTGGCGAGACCTGAACCTTTTGGCCTTTGCCGGTATCGGTCATCCAGAGAAATTCTTTACCACCCTGCGCGATATGGGCGCAAAGCTTGTGCGCGCCGAAGCGTTGGCCGACCACCAACCACTGACCCCGGCCCTGATGAAGCGGCTGGAGGTCGAGGCGGCAGCGCATAAGGCGCAGCTTGTCACGACGGAAAAAGATGCAGTACGCCTGCCGGATCAGTTCCGGATGAAAGTGCTGACGCTACCGGTGCGCCTGCAATTGGAGGATGGGGCACCGCTTGACGATGCCCTCACCCGGTTAGGTCTTTAGCCCAGCTTGCCGTCCAATGTGGCTGCAAACTCATCATAAGGCATGTTCGAATATTTCTGGCCGTCGATGATGAAGCTGGGGGTCGAATTGATCCCGTCGCGTTCTGCATTTTCCTGGTACCATGTGAACAGGCTTTCCGCCTTTGGCCCGTCGCTCAGACATGCATCAAGTGTCGCATCGTCCAGACCGGCTGTTTTCGCCAATGTGCGCAGGTCCTGCACGATGGTTGCCGGATCACCGCTGGCCAACCATTCGCGCTGTTTTTCATAAAGCAGAGCGGACATATTGAAGAAGAAATCCGTGTCGCCGGGGCAGCGGGCGATCATGGACGCCCAAAGACCGGGGCGATCGAAATATACCTCGCGATAGACAAACTTGATTTTCCCGGTGTCGATATAATTAGCCTGAAGCGCCTGATACTGGTTTGCGTGGAAAGTTGCACAATGCGGACAGGTGAAGGACGCGTATTCGATGACTTCCACGGCGGCATCGGGATTGCCTTTGACCATTTCGACCACTTCAGGCAGATCGCCCGATGCTTCCTGTGCGTTTGCCGCGCCAGGCAGCAACCCGGACTGCTCGTCTGGGCGGGTCAGCAAATAGCCCCCGCCAAGGGTCAGAAGGGCACCGCCACCAGCGGCCAAAAGAGTTCTACGTTCCATGTTCACCTCGGATCAGGGTTTTTGTTTCGATAGGACATTTGTTCCAAGCGCCGCAAGGGCTGCGCGCAGGTCTTCGTTCTTTATGTCGTCAGATAGGGCCTTGGCCGCCGACTTCACCTTTGGATCAACGGTTTTTACGGTTTTCGGGGCGGGCGAGAAAGCCGCACGTCCCTCGGCAAATCCTGTCGGCGCGGTTTGAGTGATCCGCACGCGCGAAATGGCACGGTAGCCGTAGCAGGCATTGACCTTTTCGCGGACCTGTTCCTTTTGCATTTCCAGCATGGGGGCCTGCGCGCCAGTTGTCAGCAAGGTCAGGGTCGCCCCCATCCCACCTTTGCCGTAACTGACATTCACCGGTGTAGCGATCTGTGCGGTGGCGTCGCCCACAACCTCGGCCCAGTGGGTCAGGAGGCGCGTTACCGCAAAACCACGATCCTCGCTTGCCTTGCGGATGCGCGACTGGACCAATGTGGCCGCCCGGGAAAATCCGCGGGTTGTGCTGGTGTGCCGTGGCTGTTTCATATCTACGCTCTAATCTATGACACCTGACGCGCCAAGTCAGTGAAACTGCGACAAAGGGTAAATAAACATTGCGTGACCTCAGCGACGATCTGTTGGCCTGGTATGATGTGCATGCACGGGACATGCCATGGCGCGTGCCGCCAGCCGACCGCAAGGCGGGGGTTATGCCAAATCCGTATGCCGTGTGGATGTCAGAGGTAATGTTGCAGCAAACCACGGTGACTGCCGTGCGGGACTATCATCGCAAGTTCATGGGTTTGTGGCCGACGGTGGCCGATCTGGCGACGGCGGATGATGCCGATGTCATGGCGGCATGGGCGGGTCTTGGATACTATGCTCGCGCCCGCAACCTGCTGAAATGTGCCCGGGTTGTGGTTGCCGATTATGGCGGTGTTTTTCCGAGTGAATATAAGACCTTGCTGACCCTGCCCGGTATCGGTCCGTATACAGCCGCCGCCATTGCGGCCATTGCGTTTGATCGCCCCGAAGCCGTCGTTGATGGTAATGTAGAGCGGGTGATGGCGCGGCTGCACGACGTTCATGACCCGCTGCCCGGTTCAAAACCCGTCTTGACCGATCATGCGCGGGCGCTGACGCCCGAAAGGCGACCGGGCGACTATGCGCAGGCGGTCATGGATCTTGGCGCGACGATTTGCACACCGCGCAGCCCGGCCTGCGGGATTTGCCCTTGGCGTGATCCTTGTGCGGCACGGGTGGCTGGCACAGCCCCGGAGCTACCCAAGAAAAAACCAAAGAAACAGACACCTACACGCCATGGGATTGTCTATGTGGTGCGGCGCAGCGATGGGGCGTGGTTACTGGAAACACGGCCCGAGAGCGGGCTGTTGGGTGGGATGCTGGGCTGGCCGGGTTCGGACTGGTCCGATGCACCTGAACCCGCGCCACCGCTGGAGGCCGACTGGGCGGCATTGGGCGAAGAGGCACGCCACACCTTTACCCATTTTCATCTGCGCCTGAAGATCATGACGGCCGTTGTCCCGATGCAGACCAAGGTGCTGCGTGGTGTGTTCGTCCCGAAATCTGATTTCAGCCCGGCGGCTTTGCCCACGGCGATGCGCAAGGTTTATGATCTGGCCGCGACGCGTTTTATCGAGAGTTGAATAATTAGGGCGTATACCCTAAACTGGTCTTCGAGCCATGGCAGCAGAGGTTTGAGATGACAGCGATACCCGGAACTCCTCGCGTTGGGCGGCTGACTGCGGCGCTGCCCTTCTGGCTGTCGCTGGCGCTGGTGCCATTGGCGATTTGGGTGGCGATGCAGGGCGGTTGGGCCCTGCTGCTGTTGCCTGTGTCGACCTGGTATCTGTTTACCGGGCTGGATTATTTCATTGGCCTAAACACCGCGAATCCCGATCTGGAAACGCCGGAGGATCAGTTGGTCTGGTATCGGCTGATCACGCTTGTCTGGCCACCGGTGCAGTTGCTTACCATCTTTGGGTTAATGATTTATGTGACACAGACCGGTCATCTGAGCGGGTTCGAGGAATGGGCATTGTTTGCCGGGCTTGGCGTGCTGTCAGGTACAATCGGGATTACTTATGCGCATGAGCTGATGCATCAGAAACCGAAAGTCGAACGCTGGATGGCAGATATCCTGATGGCGTCGGTGCTGTATTCGCATTTCCGGTCTGAACATCTGCTGGTGCATCACCGTTATGTGGCCACGCCCCGCGATCCGGTCACAGCGCGGTATGGCGAAAGTTTCTGGCGGTTTTTCCCGCGCGTTCTTTGGCAATGCCTGGTGTCGGCGTTTCGGGCAGAAAAGGCCATGCTGGCGCGTAAGGGGTTGCCTTGGCACGATAAATCCAATCCGTTTTGGCGGTATTGGGCGTTGCAGGGCGGGTTCTTTGTGCTGGCCGCCCTGATCGGTGGTTGGTGGGGTGTTTTCCTATTTGCAACACAGGCATTCTGGGCGGTTTTCCAGTTGGAACTGGTCAATTACGTCGAACATTACGGGCTGACCCGCAAGCATCTGGGCGACGGAAAATACGAGCATGTTCTGCCCCGCCATTCGTGGAATTCAGCACATCGCGCTTCGAACTGGTTGCTGATCAATCTGCAGCGTCATTCGGATCACCACTACAAGCCGGATCGGCGGTTTCCGCTGTTGCAGACCTATACGGCGGATGAGGCGCCGCAACTGCCCTTTGGTTATCCGGTGATGACGATGGCGGCGCTGTCGCCGACGATCTGGCGCAAGGTGATGAACCCACGGGTCAAGGCGTGGCGCGAGATGTATTACCCCGAGATCACGGATTGGTCGGACTACAGGTCGTCCGGCAACCCGATGCCACGCTAGGATGGGTCAAGACCCATCTTACGGTGGTGCAACGTTCGGTGCCCTGACCGGGGCCGCGCAACACCTGCTTTCACCGAATCACGGCTGGACCAGTTAACACAGGGGTTTTGGCTGATTTCGGCGGTCGGCATCGCGTCGGCAAAACGTCGGACATGCGTCGGACCCTTTTGCAGCATTTGGCCGGGTTAACGGCTCGCACGGCGCAGTTTGTAGATGAATGCTTGCCGGGTCGCGCCGAGCTGACGCGCCCTCACGCAAAAAAACTCATCATCACAAGTGACGGTTGCTGCATCCGATAGCTGGCGGGAATGTTTCTGAAAAACCCGAGAATAAAGCGATGCGCCGAAGCGTAGTTTCAGAAGTGGCGAGTGCGCGTGGTCACGGGACGCCGCGATTGGACGGAAACAGGAGAGTTTGAAATGAGAGCAACTGCAATGATATCGCTGCTGGCACTAGCGGCTTGTGGCAGCGGCGGGTCGGGCGCCAACCCAGATAATCTATCAGAGCGGGCCCAGGCGCTTGCGTTTGGCACCAAGGCAGGTGAGCCGGCCGCCAATGGTTTGGCCTTTGCGACAGAGGACACGACGCTAGCCGACGTTGACGGTGCAGGCCCGATCAACATCAAAGTTGTCGGTGCCATCACCGATCATGAGAGCGGGGAGACCCGGCTGGTCATCCTGGATGAAACGGTCACGTCCACGGGCAATGATCTTGAGAATTTTGTGGTGACGCTGAACGGTGAGACCCTGGCATTCATGGAGGGCGCAGGCCCTGCATCTGTAGAAGGTGGGGAGGATTGGAACAGTGAAACCTTCACGGAAGGCGCAGTTTCGGCAACGCGATCTATCTATGTCTATGCGCGTGGAGAAAATCCTGACCTCAACGGCGAATTCGATGCTGAGCTGTTTTCTGTTGTCGGATTTGAAACGGACCCCAGCGAGTTAGCAGCCATCATGGGCAGTGTAACATATTCTGGTATCTTGGAAGGCTATGGGCAGTTACTGGATTTGGATGGCAATCTGATTGACGACGAAGTCAACATTTCAGGCGGCATCGAAATTACGGCCGCTTTTGATGATTTGGACACGGTCAATGGAAGTTTGAATGCATCATATGGGCCCGACGAAGGCAGTGATTTTGAAAATACGGTCAAAATGACTTTCTCCGCCGGTATCGACGGGAATGGTTATGCTGCTGATCTGAATTGCACATCGGGCTGCGTGGATCAATCGTCGGTCATTGCGGGTGCGTTCTATGGTCATGACGCGTTGGAGACCAGCGGGCTGATTGGTTTTGACATCACATCGACGGTCGCAAACCCCGACGATCCGAATGCACCATTTGAAACCCAGTTCATCGGCGGTTCCGGATTTACTGCGACGCAGGATGGCGTTGTCGGTGGTGGTGGTGGTGGTGAGGGATAACCAAGGCAGCCGCCATTGCAGAAAAAGCCCCGCCATCATGCGATGGCGGGGTGAAAGTTAGTGCACACGGACCTTTCCACCATGGAAAGGCTTGCCGCAGGCACCGGCGGTATCAACGTGGGGAATGAATGTTGTGACCTTGTTCCTGGTCAGTCCTTCTCGGTTGAATTTGCGCGTGTTGGCGATCCGTTTTTCGGCGACCTTGCGATATTAGTCTCGCGTCGGCAAAACGTCGGACTTGCGTCGGACCTTTTTGCAGCATTTGGCCGGGTTAAGGCCCCGCATGGTTCAAATGTGAATGCCACGTTAAGGTTTTGACACTGGCTTTCGAGTGCCAACCGCGACTGATCTGGATCATTCCCGGGTTGCCCTCTCCGGCTATTGTCAGTGACCAACCGACCAATGATGGCGGCAATGACAGTAGATAAACCACCAAAGACACAGTCACAGGCAGCGAGAACGAGTCTTGAGGATTTGCAGGACCGTATTTTGTCCAGTGATCTAATCCCGAGCCATGAGCCTCTGCGCGATGGCTTGGCCAAGAAGTTGGCCGCAATGCAAGCCGCTGGTGTGCAGACTGCCGCCGAGCTGCTGGTCACCTTGAAATCCGCGAGGTCATCCGCAACGCTTGCAAACTCCACGGGCATTGATCTGACATACCTGCAACTGCTGCGCCGCGCGATCAACGGGTTTTTCCCAAAGCCTCGACCGTTGAAGGATATCGACTGGTTGGGCGACGATGCCGTGGCCAGTTTGGCGACGGTCGGCATCAAGAATACCGGGCAGCTATTTGAGGCCGCGTCTGATCCGGTGGCGCTGACTCAGCAGACAGGTCTGCAACACAAAACCCTGAATGAGATGGTCGCGATTGCGGATCTGTGCCGTATTCAATGGGTCAGCCCCAGGTTTGCACGCGTGCTGGTCGCGGTCGGCCTGCGTACTGCATCCGAGGTAGCGCGGGCCGACCCGGATGCGCTGTGCGCTGCTATTGCAGCGACCAACGCCGAGGCAAAGTTCTACAAGGGGAAAGTAGGCCTGAGGGATGTCAAGAGGCTGGTCAAGGCTGCAGCTTATGTGCCGTAGGAACATTGCAGGGTTTTGTTGTGCAATCGTCCGGCGAGAGGCTTTGCCCGTTGCGGTGCAAGCGCCGAAACTGAAAACCCCGACGGGCCTGCGACATTGATCATTGGCGCCTTCTCTCGGCTGCCGAATGTCGAATGTACCGGAGTGCAAATTGCGATGGCCGGGCAGATGCCGGGACTGCGCAGGCGGTATTCTGGCTGTGCCAAAAAAAAGCCCCGCCATCATTTCGATGGCGGGGTGAAAGTTAGTGCATGCGGACCTTTCCACCATGGAAGGGCTTGCCGCAGGCACCGGCGGTATCAACTTTGGGAATGCATGTTGTGACCTTGTTCCCGGTCAGTGCTTCGCCATTTCTGCGCGGATCTGCTGGCGCAGCAGATCAATGGGCACCTTTTGCCCGTCGCGTTTAAATTGCCAATAGGTCCAGCCGTTACAGCTTGGCGCGCCTTCCAGATGCGCGCCGACCTGATGGATTGATCCTTTGATATCGTCCCCGATGAGTGTGCCGTCGGCCCGGACCTTGGCCTTGTGCCGACCGTTCATCGACCACAGTTCCTCGCCCGGGCGCAGCATGCCCCGTTCGACGAGCACCCCGAAGGCGACGCGCGGTTCGGCGCGTTTGGAAGTTGAAACCTCGAGCGCTTCGCGATCGAATTTGCGGGTGTTGGCGATGCGTTTTTCGGCGACCTTACGATATTCAGCCTCGCGTTCGATCCCGATGAAATCGCGCCCCAGCATCTTGGCCACGGCCCCGGTGGTGCCTGTTCCGAAAAACGGGTCAAGAACAACATCACCGGGGTTGGTGGTGGCAACGAGGACCCTGTGCAGCAGGGATTGCGGTTTTTGGGTCGGATGCGCCTTGTCGCCTGCATCGTTTTTCAGACGTTCATGGCCGGTGCAGATCGGCAGCACCCAGTCGGAACGCATTTGCACCCCTTCGTTCAGCGCCTTGAGCGCTTCGTAGTTGAAGGTGTATTTGCTGGCTTCTTCCTTTGACGCCCAGATCAGGGTTTCATGGGCGTTGGTCAGGCGTTTACCCCGGAAATTGGGCATGGGGTTGGATTTGCGCCAGACGACGTCGTTGAGGATCCAGAAGCCTTGGTTCTGCAATTCTGCACCCATGCGGAAGACGTTGTGATAGCTACCGATCACCCAGATTGCCCCGTTGGGTTTCAGGAGGCGGCGGGCAGCCTTAAGCCAATCACGGGTGAATTTATCATAGACCTTGAAACTGTCGAACTGGTCCCAGGCGTCATCGACCGCGTCGACCTTGGAATTGTCGGGGCGGTGCAGATCGCCCTTGAGCTGCAGGTTGTAGGGCGGATCGGCGAAGATCAGGTCGATGGAATTCGCGGGCAGACTGTTCATCAATTCGATGCAGTCCCCGTCAAGGATCGTGTTCAGAGGGAGCGCTTTTGCGCCCTTAACTTCGGTCTTAATCGTCATACTTGCCTCGTAGCCCCGGCGGTTTGCCCGCTCATTTGCTTGGCCCTAATGTGAGTCAGAGACGATTCGCTGTCAAAAACTTTATTGAATCAATCACTTACGATTTTATCTTGATACAAGATGTTGTGTATGGGGGCGAAGGAACGTCTATGGTGGGGGGTCACCCCAAGCGCCTCTAACCCCTTTTTATGTTGGGCGGTGCCGTATCCGGCGTTGGTTTCCCACCCATAGCCGGGGAACTGTTGCGCCAAATCCACCATGTGTCGGTCGCGCCACAGTTTGGCGACGATTGACGCCGCGGCAATCGACTGGCTGCGCCCGTCCCCTTTGACGATGGTTTCGCTGGATATCGTCAGGCCGCGCGGCACCATGTTGCCGTCGATCAGGATGTGATCGGGCCGTTGTGCCAGCCCGTCGATGGCCCGCATCATGGCGATATGGGAGGCCCGCAGGATATTGTGTTCGTCGATTTCGGCCACGGTCGCCTGAGCGATGCTGACCACAGCGCTGGTCATAATCTGGTCAAACAGCGCCTCGCGCCGCTTGGCCGACAGTTTCTTGCTGTCGTTGAGCCCTGCGGGGATATTCGCCGGATCGAGGAACACAGCGGCGGCCACCACAGGCCCGGCGAGCGGGCCGCGTCCGACCTCATCCACACCGGCGATATGGGTGAACCCGTTGCCGTGGGCGGATTGTTCGAAGCTGAAATCTGGTGTGGTCATGCGGTCAGTGACCAGACTGCGCTGGCCGCTGCAAGCAAAAAGGGGCAGAGAGCCATGTCCAAACTCTCTGCCCCTATGGGCGCATGTGACTTCTGTTAGGCTTTTGTTGTTTGAAGCCACTGGCCCAAGGTGGCGCGGTAACCGGGGCTGTGCGACCGCGCTACTGGTCAGGCGGTCTTAGTGCCGCCGATCAGATCGATAGCCTTGCTCGCGCAGGCAAAGGGGGTCGTAGCCGCGACGCGGTCCGTTATTGGTGTAGACACGGACGGCGCAGCGATCTGGCAGGCTGTTCACATGGTTGTAGTTCCGTTCCAGACAGCGCAGGCCGAACATGCGCTGGGTGCCAAAGCGGGTTTCGATGTTGCGCAGACACGCATGCGGGATCACCCGGCGGTTGGTCTGGCGGTTCAGGTCGGACCAGCGGTTCGCATTGTTGGGTGAGACGCGCGGTGCGCGCATGTCGCGGTCACGAACCTGGGTCGTGGACCGGTCTTCGCGCCGGTTTTCGAGCGCGGCGTTGAGGGCTGCGATGGCGGCGATACCAAGGATCAGTTTGCCCACATCGTCGCGATCAAGCCCACCGGCCTGTAGGGGTGTGGCGAGGGTCAGCGAGAGGGCGGTAATGCCTGCGATCAGGGGTTTCAGCATGGGCTTTCCTTTCTTAGCGGGACGCGAGGAGGCGTTGATGAAAGGATTTTGGGGCTGATCCACCCCGCCAGACAATAACGGGGGATGGTTATGCGATTGCCATCGCGATAACATCTGGCGTTATTGAATATCATCACAGCAAAGTGTCAGTTGAGCGTCATGAAACATCTTTCTTTCACATTCATGATCCTGTTGTTCAGCGCCAGCATGGCGCAGGCCGCCTGTTATGCGGATTACAAGGCAAAACAGG
Organism: uncultured Paracoccaceae bacterium; assembly: GCA_947488175.1. Lineage (GTDB taxonomy): Bacteria > Pseudomonadota > Alphaproteobacteria > Rhodobacterales > Rhodobacteraceae > Yoonia. Next base: position 3,922 of record CANKYO010000002.1, on the reverse strand, counting down.
ACAACCCCTTGCGTCTGCATTATGGCGTGGCTGAAGTGCAGGGCGACTGCTCTGTCTCATCGGCAGAGGGGCAGTTGCGGCAACGTCTTGCAGGTGGTGGCTGGCAGCTATTGAATGTGCTTGGTGTCTTTGATGATGCTGGGCTTGATGGAAGAAAGGACAGCGCAGGTGAATACTTCCTCCGCTACTGAGGCACGTGAAATTGGCAGCAGGATTGTCGTCGCAGGAATTGCGGCGATTGTCGCTATTCTGGCCATTGCAGCCATCCTGTTGTTCATTAACCTGCCCGATGCCAATGCGTTCAACGCCCGCGTCGAACAGCTGTTCGTCGAAAATGACAATCTGACCGGCAATGCCGAAATCAAGCTGTTGGAGATATTGGCGCAGTCCGGCACGGCGTTTTCTGACACGTTGGCCTCTTACCGGTTCGTGATCTTCGTCCTGCTGATCTTTGCGACCGCATTGCTGATTGCCGCTGTCGCCTTTCTGGTGATGTTGATTGCGCTGAACCGCCGTATGGGCCGGATCGAGCGACAGGGAATCGAGGTCAACTCCCTGACTATCAGCCGTGATCAGAAGGCGGTGTATCTCAATGACTTTGAATTCAAGCTGACAGATGCGGCGATTGAGACCCTGTCTGTCCTGGCCGAGGCCCGCATGGATGATGAGGTCCTGTCAGGCGCCGAGATTGAGGGGGTCATATCTGGCCGCAGCGCGGCTGATTGCGACGAAGCGGCGGGTGCCACGCGGATCAAGCGACTGCGCGACACATTAGGCAACCAGATGATCAGCGAACTGCTGATCAAGAACATCGCGCGCAAAGGCTATATGCTCGCCATCGACAAGGATGTGATCCGAATGATCTGAGCCGATCAGGCGCACCCGCGGCCTGATTCTGCGTCCTTGAGAGTTTTCCGGGATGGCAACAGTGCCCAATCTGACACGACATTGGATATTTTTTGCATACTGACGGCTTTTCTGGCGATTGCCGCTGGGTCGGGAAAGATTCGCCGCAATTTGCCCACAATTTCATACTTTTTATTCGCGCATAACACGAACAGAACCACGCAGGCGCCAGGAAACGGCTGACACCTGCATCACTGATTTGACAACGCATTCGTCGGGTAATGGAGATAACGGCATGAACCATCTGAAAAAAGCCAGCGCAGTCGGGGCGATGACCCTGGCGGGCTTTCTTGCAACGGCAAGCAGTACATACGCGCAAGACATCACGCTTAGATCAAGCGATGGTACGGTGAATATGAATGGTGAACTCGTTTCTTTCGAAGACAACTCTTACGTGATCCGCACTGCACTTGGTCAGCTGCGCGTGTCGGCCAGCCGGGTCAGCTGTACCGGCGCGGCCTGTCCAGATCTGGCGGTGGGCGATATTGATGTTGCCGCATCCGGTTCGGATGCTGTTGGTCTGGGTCTGATGCCTCTTTTGCTGGAGGGGTACGCCGCATCATTGGACGCCGCCGCGACGATCAACAACACCACCCAGATTGGCCAGTTTGCAGCGGGTCTGGTTGCCGATCAGGGTTTTGGCGATGATATTGCCACGATTCAGGTGACATCTACGGGCACATCCGATGGCTTGGCCGATCTGCTGTCCAGACGGTCAGAAATCGCAATGGCCGCCCGCCGCATTCAGCCGGTTGAGGCTGAGGCGCTGAGCGCCGATGGCGCAGGTGATATGTTTGACCCCGCTCAGGAACATATCGTTGCCGTTGACAGCCTGATCGTGATCACCCACCCCGACAACCCGATCCAGACAATGAATGTCCGCCAGTTGCTGGGCATTTACAGCGGTGCGATCAGCAATTGGTCGCAGGTCGGCGGCCCCGATCTGCCCGTGCAGGTTGTGATCCGCAATGTGGGCTCTAACCGTCGCGACGTGTTCGAAGCCCGTATCTTCGGCAGCGACGCAACGGCGTTGACATCCGATGCACAGGTTGTCGCTAACAGCAACGAAGTTGCCCAGGCGGTCAACGCGAACCCCGGCGCGATTGGTGTTGTGGGCTATGCGTTCCAGCGTGGCGCACAGTCGGTCAATATCGTCAACCAGTGCGGTATCACGATGGTCCCCGACACATTCTCGGCCAAGACCGAGGAATATGCTCTGCAACGTCGTCTGTTCCTTTATACCCGTGGCGATACGCTTTCCCCGGAAGGTCGCGACTTTGTGGAGTATGCCACGTCTGCCGAGGCGGACAATGTGATCCGCAAGGCAGGATTCATCGGCTTTAGCGTGGATCGCCGGGAACAGTCCCTTGAAGACGTGCGCGCCCAGGCCCTGCTGAACCCGAATGCGGACCCGAACGAGGTCCCTTTCATGCGCCAGATGCTGGCCCGTATGATTGACTATGACCGTCTGTCGACCACGTTCCGCTTCCGCACCGGGTCTTCGCTGCTGGACGAGCGGGGCCGGATCGATAAGCTGCGTCTGGTCGAATATCTGGAAACCCAGCCTGCTGGAACCGAGGTCCTGCTTGTCGGTTTCACCGATGAGGTTGGCCCCTTCTCCAACAACCTGGCGCTGTCAGAGCGTCGGTCGGCACAGGTCACTGCCGAGTTGCAGGAATTTGCCGGTACACGCCTGAACGGCATCAGCTTTGCATCCGTTGGCTATGGTGAAATCGCGCCCGCAGGCTGCAACGCCAGCGACGATGGACGCCGCATCAACCGCCGCGTCGAAGTCTGGATCAAGTCGCCAGCGTAAACCAGTTGTTAAGCGGTAAACGCGCTTTGTCTGCACTCGGGCGACAAGACGGAATGAGAATTCCGTCTTGTCGCCCGACTGTCTGACCAGGGCGGTAAAGAAGAAAACGATGACCGCGAAAGCAAACCTGACGGGCGTAGCGGCATTGTGCAACTTGTTGCTGCACCATTGCTTGGGGTGACCGTTGCATCTGGTGCGCAGGCGGGGAAAATCCGGCGGTTTCTGGGCGTGAGCGCATCAATCATGCCGGACCGTTGAGTACCCTGAGCCAACGAATCATCGCATCAGCTTGTAATGTGGATGCCGGCATCGCCGTTGTCCAAAGCAATGGTGTGCTACAGATTTCGGCCGATCAGTTTAGCCGGATCAATCGCGCCCCGCCACACGGGAACCGCGGCTTTGGCATTCGGGGCGAGGAAATCCGCTCGCGCAGCCCGTAGGTCATCGCGCAATTCAGACGCAGGTTGGAGCCAAAGACCCCGCCCAGATCACGACCTTTGCCGCCTTTCGCAAGTTCTCTCCGGCAGCGATCTTCATCGCATGATCCTCATTGACCTTGAGCTTCCGGTTTTGGTCGGGCGGTTCAACGTTCTTGCATTTATTTCCCTTGAACCAGATCTCGACTGATACCGAGGTTTTGACGAACGATGGTCTCGGTGATCTTTGGTGTAATGGCGGCCACGTGGGCCACGGCTCACGGTCATGCATGTCCTGTTTCAACACAAGACCAGCGCAAAAAAGATCGCAAATAAATCGCGCCGCGAAAACAAGCTTCCCAGTACTATGGTCAGTACTCAAAACCAAAAAATGACGGTTGCGGCGAGAGCGATGGCTGACAGGAAGACCTTGGGGCATTGATCATAGCGTGTTGAGACACGTCGCCAGTCTTTGAGCCTCCCGAACATGCGTTCAATGCGGTTGCGGCGTCTGTAGCGGCGCTTGTCGTATCTGACGACTTTGTTGCGGGACTTGCGACCTGGGATGCAGGGCTTTGTACCCCTGTCTAACAAGGCTTCGCGGAACCAATCAGCATCATAGCCGCGATCGGCCAATAGCCACTCAGCATCCGGTAGATTGTTCAGCAAAGCCATCGCACCGGTATAGTCGCTGACCTGACCGGCTATGATGAAGAAGCGGATCGGGCGGCCGCTGGTGTCCGTGACGGCATGCAACTTGGTATTCATGCCACCCTTGGTCTGC
>CANKYO010000001.1 GCA_947488175.1 uncultured Paracoccaceae bacterium | reverse complement strand
GTATCGCGCCGCAGAAACACCCTCCTTTCATTTCCTTCGACATTGTGTGTCCTCCATCTGCAAAACGAGTTTGAGCCACTCAACCGCGAACTTGCGTTCTTTCCGATGATGCTAAGGCGCAATGGAGAGGCTCATCCGCCGCATAAGGCGCTCGACGGCGACGGCCCTTTCATCATTGCTCAGCCCAAGGGTCGATGTGACATCCGATTGCATGAGACTGGCCAGCCCGTGAAGCGCGGACCAGATGTAGATCGCATCGTGTTTGACGGGATCGCGGATAGGGTGATCTGGGTCTTTCAAAGTCATCTCGCCCAGCTTGTCATACAAGATCGAGAAGGCAAACTGAGCTTGCGCCAGCATCTCGGAATGGGCCGTGCCGTCCGGAAGGGCTGTGTTGAACATCAATCGGTATTGCAGCGGGAATTTCTGCGCAAACTCCAGATAGGCGAGTCCCATCTTGTGCAGATCGTCGAAAGGATCGTTACAGGACGGCCTTGACGACAGGTGCTGCGCAAACTCCGCAAAGCATCGCGCGACCACGGCCGCGAGGATGTGGTCGCGCGACGGGAAGTGTTTGTAGGGAGCCTGGTGTGAGACGCCGAGACGGCGTGCCACTTCGCGCAAGCTAAGATGTTCGACGCCCTTTTCTTCGATAACCGAGAACGCCTGCTCGACCAGCGCCTGTTTAAGCAGTTGTTTTTTCTTTGTTGGCATCGCGGTGCTTCGTCATCCCTTGCATGATTTGTCCCATTATCCGGCTTCTGAAGGAGCGGGGCAACATGGCGAGGCCATAGCCAAGCAGCTTGGATTGCCCACCAGGGCGTGTGGTGACCGTCTTGCCAAGTGCCCGCAAGGTGGCCTTCGCAACCGTTTCAGGTGAGGCAGCACTACCCATCTGCATGTCAGCGCGTGTCGCAAATCCGGTATTCACCGGCCCGGGCGCGCTTGCCAACACATCTACGCCCGAGGATGCGAGTTCTGCTGCAAGCCCTTCGGCAAGCGTTTGCACGTATGCCTTGGTAGCCGCATAATTTGCGGAGTTCGCAACGCCCTGAAAGGCGACAATCGAACTCATCAGGATGATCCCGCCGCGCCCGCGCGCCGCCATCTGACGCGCCAGCGGATGCAGCACTGCCGTCAGCGCATGGCAGTTCACGTCGATCATGTTCAATTCGTCTGAAGCGCAGTTGTCCATGAATCGGCCTGCCGTTCCAAACCCAGCACAGGCGACGTAAAGCCCGATGTCCTGCCCACGGGTCGCAGCCACTAGATTATCTGGACCCTCATTTGTCCCTAGATCGACCGGAACGACTAGCACTTCCACGCCATGATCGCTCCTCAGCGAAGTCGCGTGGGCTTCAAGGCGATCTGCACGTCTTGCTGCTAAAACAAGGTTCAGTCCGCGCGCCGCAAGTTCGGCCAACATTGCCGCGCCGATACCATCCGACGCGCCAGTTACGAGAGCAGTTGGCCCATATCGCTTGCTGAAGTCCAACGCTGATTCATTCATCACACAAGCTCCAAGGTTGACAGCGCCTACCTTCTCGCTCAGAAAGTAGACGCTGTCAACCAGATGAGGTACGATGACTTCGCTAGTATATGTGTCGATCACAGGTTTGCGGGTGCGCCATTTCTGGCAGACGCCGATCTTTTGGCGCCACGCAATCGCGTCGATGAACCAGGCTCAACGCGCGGGCGGATGCCTAGATGCCGAAGCGCAAACAATCAACGGCATCCACCATACCAGAAGTGTCTGGCAAAACCGCGCTGCCATGCGCGCTTACCTTAAATCGGGTGCTCATCTGGAGGCGATGCGCGTCTTCGACAAAATCGCCACTGGCAAGACTTACGGGTTCGACACCACGGAAATTCCGGACTGGAACACGGTCCACACTCTCTGGCACGAAAAAGGCATCGAGGTCTGAACAGTTGGTCTTGTCGCTGAGTTTCCAGGAAGTGGCAGCTTTCGAGCGCATCCCAATTTTGCGACCTGAGCGCATGCCAGCAATGCGGTCAGCTGACGAATGTCTGTAATGGGCCGTCCCCATCCGAGCGAGACAGGGCTACGATGAAGATGCTGAGGTTGTTTCGATCGCGGCAGTGAGACCTATGCCGAAGTGCCAAAATCTTGCTGTGTGCCCTCGCAGCAGAAAAAGCTCTGCCGAAAAAAGATATCAACGCCGCGATGCAGCGGCAAGACCGGTCGTTAGTGCATTAATGCTCCATCGATGGCACTGCCCAGCTTAACGAATGCTGTATTGCGCTGGAATTTCGGGGGGCTGGAACGCCTTGAAGTTTCAGTTATTGCTCCAATCTTTGAGCGAGACCCGCTCATAAGTCTGTCAAGGTGCCAAAGACACCAGCGCCTGCCACTTCTTTCGGTATACAGAGGCTGACATTCCGACGCGCTTTCGGAATGCAGCGCGAAAGCTTGACGGCTCCGAATATCCCACTTCGGTAGCGACCTCATCTATCGGCATTGCAGTCGTTTCCAGCAGTTGTTTTGCCTCCTCGATCCTCAGGGTTTGGACATAGTCGGTCGGTGCCTGCCCCGTCGCCTTCTTGAAGCGGCGGTGGAACCCGCGCTCGGTCAGTCCGGTCAATTCGGCCATCGCGGCAACGGGCCTGGGCGTGTCATAGTGTTGAGCGGCCCACATTTGCGCCTCTGCGATCAACTGATCTTGATGCTGCCGGGCAGAGGTGAGCGACGCATAGGTAAGCTGTCCGTCGCGATGTGGATCGATCAGATAGATCTTGGCGATGCGCCGCGCTTCATCGGTGCCTGCGAACCGCCCGATCAGATAAAGCATCAGGTCAGCCCAGGCGGACGCCCCACCAGCGGTGACAACCCTATGGCCTTCTCCTGCCGGAACAAGAATGCGTTCGCGGCAGACCATTATCTCAGGATACTCACGTCCCAGCAATTCGGCGTATCCCCAGTGTGTCGTCGCCTCCTTGCCATCAAGCAGGCCTGCTTCGCCCAATAGCAACGCACCCGAGCAGACTGAACTGACAATTGCGCCGTTCGCGTGGGCTACTTTGATCCAATCGGCAACTGGCCGCAGATCGTCCGGCAACCCCGCGTTTGGGTCGAAGTGCAGGTCGGATACGATGATGAGATCAGGCGCGGGCGCTTCTGCCAGCATCGCGTCAGGCGTGATCTTCCTGCCGTTAACATCCCAATAGGGTGCGCCGTCGGTTGTTCTGAGACTGGCATCAAAAATCGGTGCGGTCGCGGGCAACCCATGCAGCATTTCCCAGTCGCGCCCTACTGATGCAAGCACATCAAGGATCGAAAATAGAACGGAGGTCCCGGCGTAGCGAGACCCGATAACCACCGTATTGATACTCATTTCTCTCTCATCCGCCTCTCATATGTCCGATAACAACCGATTTTGTCCTTTTGTCGTCTATCGCGGTACCGAAAGAAAGTCCATCTGTACCTCCAAAGCAGCGGCCCATTCGCCCTGCATGAAACGAAGGAGTAGAAGATGACCATTCAAGAGCAGAATACGACATTCGACGCCGCCAAGGCAGAGGCCTTCGCGGAACGCTTCGTCGGCACGCTGAACGAAGCTGCGCTGGCGATCATGACATCACTTGGACACCGAGCTGGCCTATTTGACGCGCTTGCGGCCAATCCCGGCCGAACGGTAGCGTCACTTGCCACAAGGGCTGAGGTGAACGCGCGTTATCTGCGAGAATGGCTTGGTGTCATGGTGACATCTGGTGTGGTCACCTATGACCCGCAGGCGGAAACCTACACGCTGCCGGCTGAGAACGCGGCGTTTCTGACTCGCGCTGCCAGCCCCAACAACCTCGCTACCACAACCCAGTTCATTGGCGTCGCTGCCTCGGTCGAGGACGAAATGCTTGAGCGTTTTCGTAGTGGCGAAGGTCTTTGCTACCACCACTTCGACCGCTTCCACGAGGTGATGGCCGAAGACAGTGCCCAGCTTGTCGTTTCAAACCTGACGGACGCGATCCTGCCGATTGTCTCTGGTCTTGTTGAGCGTTTGGAGGCTGGTATCGATGTTGCTGATTTCGGCTGCGGTGCTGGACGGGCAATGATGGCGCTGGCCCATTCTTTTCCGAACAGCCGCTTTCACGGCTTTGACCTCTGTGAAGACGCCTTCGCCGAAACAGCTGCTGAGGCGCGTTTTGAGGGGTTGAAGAATCTAATCTTTCACGCACGGGATTTGTCATCCGGTCATGCCGTCGGAACCTTCGATCTCGTGACGGCGTTCGACGCTGTCCATGATCAGGCTGATCCAAAGGGCTTTTTGCGTCTCGTCAGGCATTCTTTGCGAGAGGACGGGGTCTTTTTGATGCAGGACATCGGTGGTTCGCGCGATCTGGAAAAGAATGTCGAGAACCCCTTTGCACCGCTCCTTTACACGATCTCCAGCATGCATTGCACACCGATCTCGATCGGTCAGGGGGGTCCAGGATTGGGCGCGATGTGGGGTGTCGAAACTGCCCAAGAATACCTTGTCGAAACCGGTTTTGTCGCGGTCGAGACCCATCGCCTGCCGCACGATCCTATCAACGCCTACTTTGTAGCCCGCGTCTGAGCGGCGCCGGAAAGGATTAACAACATGACGATGATTTCGCCTCACTCTGACAGATCACGCAGGCGGCCACAAAGCTTCACTCGCGTCATCCTTCGCTGGATCGCGCGAGCTCAGATCAGACGCCGTGAGAGGCGTGAATTGGACGAACTGTCACGGCTATCCCCCCACTTGCTGAAGGACATGGGCCTTGAGCGACATGCGAAGCGGCACGATCCGACGCTTCCCTCCCGCTGGCTATGGTAATCGAAAGGACAAACAATGAAGACGATTGAACGTGGTAGCACGCTGGTGATTGGTGCAGGGCTTTCTGGCCTTGCCGTCGCCCGCGCTTTGACCCATCGCGGGCTGCTAGTCACTGTGCTCGAAGCAGAAGGCCGGGTTGCGGAGCCGTGGCGGAGGCGTCATCCGGCACTCCGGCTCAATATTCACCGGCGGTTTGCCGGTCTTCCTGGTCAGTCGGCTCCCAAAACAGATGGCACCTACCTCAAACGCGACACGGTTGTGGCGCATCTGGAAGGCTACGCCGCCAGTATTGGAACGCAAATTCAGTTTGGTGCCCGCGTAACTAATGTCAAGCGTACTGCACGAGGATGGCGGGTCAGCACTGGCGCAGATGTGCACGAGGCCGAAAACCTGGTTGTCGCCACCGGCCGGGACAGCATCCCTTACATCCCGGATTGGTCAGGGCGGCAGGATTATGCGGGAGAGCTGCTGCATGTGGCTGATCTCGGTGATGTATCGCGCTTTGACGGCAAGCGCGTACTTGTAGTCGGTGCCGGAAACTCGGGTACCGATGCACTCAATCACCTTGCGCGGCACAATCCAGCAAAAGTGATGGTATCCGTCCGTCACGGCCCAGCGGTGGTTCCCAAGTGTATCTTTGGTCTTCCGCTGCACCGGCTGGCCCGTTTTTTTGCCTTGCTTCCTGCTGGCATATTGGACCCCGCGTTCAAACTGACCGAACGGGTTTTTCTGGGCAATCTGCGCCGCTACGGGCTTTCAAGCCATCCCGACGGTGGCGGTACACGGCTTTTGCGCGATGGCGTCGCATTTGCCGTAGATGATGGATTTATCGCCGCCCTGAAGGCAGGAAAATTCCAGATTGTTCCCTCAATCGAAGACTTCAGGGGCGACGCCGTTTGCTTGACCGATGGTTCTGTCCGAAGGCCAGACGTCGTAATCGCGGCAACCGGCTACCGTGCGGGCCTCGCGCCGCTGCTGGGCCATCTTGATGTCCTCGATGATACCGGGCGTCCCTATCATCCAATGGGAGAGCGGGATCCGAGTATGCCTGGACTATGGTTCGCTGGTTTTAGGCCAACTTTCACTGGCTTCTTTGACGCAGCAGGTGTCACCGCCGACCGCATTGCCAGACAAATTGTAGCCGACGCAAAGCGTACACCGGCAACAGAAACGGCTACCAAGCCTCAACGGGCTGCTGCAACCGAGCGTACTGCTGCTGCGGACGCTTCACTATCTTGAAAACCATCGAAAGGATTTGATCCAATGAAAAGTACCTACATTCTTCTTGCCGCCGCTATGTCGGCTATTCCCCTTGCGGCAACTGCGGAAGAGCCACTTGTGGCCTTCGACGTGGCCGAAGATATATCGCGATTTGTATTTGCCGACTCGCCCGTCTTTGATGATGGCATGCCTGCATATGGCAATGCGTTCGTCACGCAAGGCTACATTTATCCTCAAGGCACACTTGACGGTGGCGTCGAAGGCACGCTGCCGAATGGCGCGCCGGCCTTCCCAGAGCTCGTCATTGGTGAGTGGACCTGCGACGGATACTTTGTTGGTGACGGTATGCGTACCGAAACGGGCGCCATCGTGATGACCCGGCAGGTGTATCACTTTGAGAATGGCGATCTGTTGATAAGCCATGGCCCTGAACTGGTTGATGTTGATGCAACCGTTACGCGCGCCGTGACAGGCGGCACCGGCGACTATGCCAATGCTCCAGCGGAACTTGATCAGGTGCTACTCGGTATGACTGACGGATATGGTGTGCGGTTGCAGATCGAACTTGGCGTCGATTCCAATGACGCCGGCACGGTCAATGACGAAGATCACACTGAGTGGGACTCTGGTGTACCGGTTGGTCCATTGACCTTGCCTGCGCAGAGTGAACGTAGCTGAAAGCCACGTAGATGGTAACGAGTGGTGGCGGGGCTGGCAGAAGGACAGCTCCGCCAAACTATTTGCTGCAGGGGAAGGTTGCGAAATGGCCAAGCCAAGCGATTGAGTTCAAGGTTTGACCTGCCTTCGATGTTTCAGCGCGTGCAACTCTCTGATTTCTTCTGCGAACTCCAAAACAGGTCCGTCAGCTATGGTGTCTTCGATGATATGATCGATCGGAAGTGCTCTGACGCGCGGTCGGGCAACTCCAAATTCTGCAAGCCATTGGGTAAGCTGCTTTGAGGAGGCGGCATAGACAATGCGCCCAAGCTGAACCCAACCATGCGCTGCAGCACACATGGGGCAATGCTCGCCGGATGTGTAGACCGTCGCCTTGAGACGCTGATCAACTGACATATTGTTTGCAGCCCAGCGTGCAATTGCAAATTCCGGGTGCTGGGTATGGTCTCCTCCTGCGACACGATTGTGATCTTCGAATAGAATTTCGCCCTGACCAGAAACCAGAATTGATCCAAAGGGTTCGTCGCCACTGAGAACGGCCGTTCTCGCAAGTTCGATGCACCGCCGCAGGTGCATCTTATCCAAATCGGTGATCAAGATCATTCTCCTTTTCGGCATCAAAGATCATATTGAGACAGCCGAACTCAGAGAAAAAGCGTCGCCATCGAAAGCCTATTTTTCGAATTCGGAATATGCTGCTGAAGATTTTCGCGCAGCCCGTCCGCTTAAAGCATCTGAATGTGTCGCAATCACATTGGTTAGATGTTCGGCGACAACCCTTATCCGCCGGGATGCGGCCAGGTCACTGTGCACCACCAGCCAGATCGGCTGATCCAACCCGATATCCCTTGAAACAGCCTTTAGCCCTGCATCGGTTGCTAAAAAATGCGGCAAGACAGCCAAGCCCAAGCCAGCCTGCACAGATGCGACCTGCCCCATCAAAGAGGACGTCAGAATGGAAGGGGTAATGCCCTTCAGATGGCGTTCCATCCATTGCGCGGCAGGCAACATCTGCTGTTGTTCAGACCAGCCAATGAAACGATCCTCCGGAATTGGGTTTGATACCGACGTGGACCGCCCGTCGAGATAGTCCTGCGATCCGTACAGGCCATAGCCGAGAACCCCGATCTTGCGGATCGTGAGGTTTCCTCGGTCCGGACGCACCATGCGCACCGCCAGATCTGCATCACGCCTGTGAAGGTTGGATGTAGCGATGTCGGTCAGCACCTCCAGTGTCAGACCCGGATGCGCTTTTAGGAGTTGGGGCAAGCTTGGAAGAAAAAACCGGGTCGCAAAGTTTTCGGCGGTCGCCAAACGCACGTGGCCGGTCGCCTCTGCTTCCGAGGCCGCATTTGTGCGAATACTCTCTGCAGCTTCTTCCAAGGCTTCGGCGCGAGGAAGCAAGGCCAGCCCCTCGTCGGTGAGCTTGTATCCGGTCTGATGGCGCACAAAGAGCGGAATGCCCAACGCATGTTCCAGCCGCTCGATCCGACGCGACACAGTCGCAACGCCTGTCCCCATCTGCTTTGCGGCAGCTGTCAACGTTCCCGTGCGGGCAATCGCGAGAAATACTGGGGCGTCATCAAGATACAACCGATCCATAGGTCTTTCATAAATGGAAAATGTTCTTCCATGAAGCGCTGTTTTATTTGCAGACGTGAAAAGCCTAAGTCTGCCCAAGAATGGAGAAAGTTATGCAAACAAGAACGCTTTCAAAGACACTCACCGTCAATGCCATCGGGCTTGGCTGCATGGGCATGAGCGAGTTTTACGGCCCGTGCGATGACGCACAGTCTTTGAAAGTCTTGCACCGTGCGGCAGAGCTTGGCGTCGATTTCTTCGACACGTCTGATATGTACGGCTCCGGGCATAATGAAGAATTGCTGCGCCGTTTTCTGGGTGAAACAACCACTCATCCCAAGATCGCGACAAAGTTCGGCATTAGGCGAAACCCTGGCGAATACGCGCGCGCGCTCGATAACAGTCCGGCTTACGCCCGCTCCTCTTGCGAGGCCTCGTTGAAACGCCTCGGGCGAGATCATATCGACCTTTACTATGTCCACAGACTCGAAAAGGACCGCGCCGTCGAGGAAGTAATGCGCGAGCTGTCGCTATTGGTTGAGGAAGGGAAAGTAGGCCACATCGGCCTTTGCGAAGTAAGCGCCAAAACCTTGCGACGCGCTCATGCCGTGTATCCAGTGACCGCTTTGCAAACTGAATATTCTTTGTGGAGCCGGGAAGTTGAAGCCGAAATCCTCCCGACCTGCTCTGAACTTGGGATCGGGTTTGTTCCATACGCTCCGTTAGGGCGTGGCTTTCTGACAGGAACGTTCGACCAAAAGACCGAGTTTGAGGACGGAGATTTCCGGGCTGGGTTGCCCCGGTTCCTGCCGGACAACATCCAGAAAAACATGAGGTTGGTTCAGGTTTTGCGTCAGATGGCCAAGACCAAGAGCTGCACGCCGGCTCAGCTGGCTCTGGCTTGGGTTTTGTCGAAGGGTGAGACCATCGTTCCAATTCCGGGAACGCGGCGCATCAAATACCTCGAAGAAAACCTTGAGGCTGTAAACCTAAAACTGAGCAAAGAAGAAATTCAGCGTTTGGAAGGTGATCTTGACGCTATCGAGGTGCGCGGCCAGCGCTACACAGATGAAGGTATGAAAGGCGTGGACGCATGAGCCGGAACAGTAACCCTCTTGCAAAGGCTTTGGCGTTGCTGGAAGAGTTGGAGCGCGGCGCATCCGACAAGGTGCGAGCCAACCTCGAAGCGTTCTCTCCTGGCGCAACGGAACTGATACTGGGATATGCATTCGCGGATGTTGTAAGCCGCGAGGGCATTGATCTTCGAACACGCGAAATGCTGACCGTAGGAATGTTGGCAGCTATGGCGACAGCGCCTGGTCAGCTTGAGTTTCACATGCGCGCCGCGCTGAACAGCGGCGTGACGCGTGAAGAAATCGTCGAAATTGTCCTGCAGGTTTCGGTCTATGCAGGAGTACCAGCCTGCATGAACGCTGTCGCCGTTGCAAAGAAAGCCTTTCAGGCTAGGGAGCAAATCTGACATTCCTGAGGTGAAATTCAAAGACTAACGAAGCAACGCAACGTACGAACTTGAAGACATAGTCCCGGAAAACATCTTAAGTGTTCACCGAGTCGGCTTGCGATGAAATGAGCAAGAGGACAGCACTGACATGATCCGATTACTCTGAAAGTACGGTTTGATTGAGGCTGGAGCCAGTGTCTGCTATGCGGGCTGCAGCCGCAGCATCCGGTACACCGATCAGACGGCAGCAATGGGCCGTTGTTGAAGCAGGGTGGCATCGCATGCGGTGAACCATTCGTGGCGTCAGCTGTTCCTCCGCGCAAAGTTTCAAGTTGTTTTGCTAACTGCCATCAAGCACTTCGCCGACCAAGTGAAGCATTGCTTCGGTATAGGTCTCCCGATCACCGCCATAGGCGATCTCAAGCGCCGCGCGGTCAAATGCCGCCGAAAGTAGGTTGGTGAGCGCATCGATGTGCTGTGGCGAATGTCCGGGAAGTGCGCGCGTAAGTCCGTCGCGAAGTTCTTCGCTGCCATTTGCGCGTGTCATGGCAACAGCATCGCGGTGCCCCAATATTGCTGGAGCTTCTTCCAGCAAGAGACGGACGCGACCGGGCACCAGCATTGCTTCGAAAAAGGCGTTCGATCCAATTATCATGGCCTGCTCTGGATCGGCCAGATCTCGGGTTTCTCGGTCGATGTGAACGGAAATTGCGTTTGCCTCTTCTTCGACCAGCACACGAAACAAGTCAGCCTTATCTGCAAAGTGATGATACAGCGCACCGCGCGTGACCCCAGCTCTGCGCACGATTTCCGGCGTTGGCGTTTCAGCAAAGCCTATCTCGATGAACAGATCGCGCGCGGCCTCAAGAAGCCTTGCCCGCGTTTCGGCGCGTCTATCCGCCTGGCTCCGTCGCACGGGTTTGTCTGGGGTCATATCGGCGTTCTCCGGTTTCTAACAAGATCATCTTACATACATCTTGCATGTTTTTGCGAGTCCATGTTACATACACAGTGCATGTAAATGAAAGGAGCCAAAATGCGTGTCAAACAGTACTACCCCGTCATCCAGTCCGAAGCAGTTGCAGTGACAGCCGATTTCTACAAACGCCACTTCGGATTTCGTGCGGCCTTCGAGGCCGATTGGTATGTGCACCTGCAAAGCGAGGCGGACCCCTCGGTCAATCTCGCGGTCGTCCAATCTGATCATGAAACGATCCCCAAGGGATCGCGGGGTGCATCAAAGGGAATGATCCTCAACTTCGAAGTCGAGGACGTCGATGCCATCGACCAAAAGCTGCGCAGCGACGGCGTGCCGGTGGCGAAGGCACTGGTCAGTGAGCCCTTTGGCCAGCGCCACGCAATCTACCGCGATCCAAATGGCGTGCTGATTGATGTCATCACGCCAATTCCGCCGACCGAAGAGTTTCTCGCGCAATACGCGGCTGCCGCCGTTCCGGTCTGATCGGTAATGGCCAAGAAGCTAAAAGACTGGTTCGATGGCGATTGCGCGACCTTGCTGGGTCGCGCAATCAAGGCCAACCATAAAACGTTCGATATCGACAGTTATGCAGCCGAAGTAGACAGGGGCGTCCGGCCCCTTGAACTCAAAGACCGTGTTGGCTTGATGTCAGATGCTTTGCGTGCACGACTGCCAGAAGACTACAAAGAAGCAGCTGCGATCATCGCCGCCTCTCTTGGGCCGCAACTCGAGAGTGAGTCAGGGATGTTTACCTCTGGCTACTGGCTCATGCCGGTTGCGCGCCTGGTCGAAGATCATGGGACCGACGAACTTCACACATCTCTGGGTCTTTGCGAGGCAATTACGCAGCGCCACACCGCTGAATATGCCATTCGACCCTATCTTGAACGATATCCCAGCGAGACACTGACACGTATCCATCAATGAGTGCGCCATCCCAACAGCCATGTCAGGCGGCTCGCCTCGGAGGGGGTTCGTCCTTGGCTGCCTTGGGCGCGCCGTCTAACTGCGTTCATTGAGAATCCTAACCCCGCTATTGCCATTGCACATGCGCTTCGTTCGGACCCATCCCCCTATGTGCGCAAGTCCGTCGCAAACCTGATCAACGACATATCCAAAGATCATACGGCACTTGTGATTGAGCTGGTTGGGTGTTGGCAGAACGATGCATCGCAAGACACAAAATGGATCATCCGCCATGGGACGCGCACCCTCCGCAAGCGAGGGCTGATGGAGTGAGCGGCAGCGACTCGCGCCTTGGGGCAGGCTTCACGCGCATAGAACTTGCATGTGCAGCGAAAGTCCGGTCTGGCAGGCTGCGCCGCAGCAACTGTCTAAATACATAAACGGCAGCTTCGGGCCGTCCTTTTGATCCTTATTCTACGACGTATTTGCTTCGCCGCTCCGCGATGTAGGAAGAGACAAAGCGCATGAACGCTTTGACGCGCGGGGCATTGCGCAGCTCGGGGTGGGTGAGAACCCAGATAGGGAAATACCTTTCCCATGGAAGAAATTCCAGACGGGTGACACCAGCCGTGCCTTCGCCCAGAAAGCGCGGCATCCGTGTAACGCCGAGCCCTGCTTTTACCATCTGAACTGCGGCAACCATATCATCGCATCGTGCAACGACCCCTGCGTTGGAGCAGACTGTCTTGACGATCTTTGGAATGGGTGATGCCCAGCTTGAAAATGAGATCAGGGGAAGTTCGAACGCGTGCAAGTCTTTGGAAATCGGGTTTTCTGCCAGCCAGTCCGTCCCGGCGTAAAACCCAGCACTCTGCTCAGTGACCTTCCGCCCCCACAGAGTTTCAGGCGGTTTGTGCGTCACGCGAATGGCAACGTCGGCTTCGCGCTGATGGAGGTTCAAAAGCTGATTGTCACCGACAACGTGAAGCTCGATCTCGGGGTGCGCTCGGGCAAACCGCGAGACGGTCCCGGCCAAGTCCCCGATCAAGAGCAATGGCGGCAGCGTAATTCGAAGAGGGCCTGCCAAACTCGTTTCCGTAGATACGAGCCTTCGCTCCAACTGATCCAGCCCAGGCTCCATGTCTTCCGCTTGCGCCAAGACCGCTGCTCCGACTTTTGTGAGCCGCAGACCTGCAGGCAGACGCTCGAAGAACAACATGTTCGCTTCACCTTCAGCGCGGGCAAGGCGCCTTGAAACGGTCGCATGCGTCACACCCAGCGATTTCGCTGCGCCCGAAATGCCACCGAAGCGATCAATTGCGAGGACGAGGCGGAAGGTATCCCAGTCGGGAATAAGACTCTTATTTTCGGACATGAGCTTTGCACAGATAGCTAATTTTACACAGATTAGCGAAGTGCGAAAAGGATGTCGCTACTTCAAAGGAGAATATGATGGCGCACTACCTTTCGGTTCTACTCGTTGTGAAAGACCAAGAAGCCCTAGCGGAATACTTCAAGGTCGGGGCCGCGGCCGTTGCGAAACATGAGGGGCGTGCTTTTGCAGGAGGTCCGGACACGAAAGTCCTGCAGGAAGCGAGCACGCCGTCCAAAGGGGTGATCCTCGAGTTTCCGTCGGCACAACACGCAGAGAATTGGCTTACGGACCCAGACCTCGCAGACGTACATGCGTTGCGCGACAATGGTGCTGACGTCACAATCCTATCGTTGCCCTCTATCCCATAGGTGGCCTCAAACGTCGGGCAATCGTTTCGGTGATTTCGATGTCCGCAATGCGGGCTGCCACTGCAGCATCGGAGTTGGCTGATGATCGAGGGGCTGCTTTGAGGAAACTGCACCGCAGCGCGGCAACCTCGGAGCAATGTCCGGTAAGGGCCGTACTTGAATCTGGACCAGGCCTGCTGCAACGCTGATGCTGCAAACGCTCCGATGGCAGCGATGGGCCCAAAGTTCCTAGTTTTCTGCACCATAGCGCATCGCCGCTTTAGGGAAGAATCCAGTACTCCCCGCGTATGATGCCCATGCCAAAGCGCTGCAAGTTATCCAGCGGCGCATTGTCCCGCGCAGCGTCCAAAGACTGCTCCGGATGTAAGGCCGGATCCACCGGGATATCCCTCAAAAAACACGCCCCCAACCATCTCTCCGGCGGCAAATAAACCGCCAATTGGAGTGCCTTCTTCATTCAAAACCTCGCATCTCTTTGAGACCTTGAGCCCGCCATAGGTGAAGGTAATGCCGCCTGTCACAGGATAGGCCTTGAACGGTGGTGTATCGATTTTTTGGGCCCAGTTTGATTTGGGTAAGTCCAATCCGATTGTATTCTTGCCATCCAAGGACGTCGGGTCGAACGAAACGTCATCGTTTACAGCATCGTTGAACGCCTGAAGCGTGGCGCGCGCCGCGACGGGATCAACGCCTTCAAGTTTGTCGCACAGGGCGTCGAGAGTATCGGCCCCGACAAAGTGCGCATCATGAAATTTGTATTCCGCATAGAGCAGTTCATCTACTTTTGCGTCGAAAATCTGCCACGCGAAATGCCCGGGCTGATCAAGAACGGCCTTCCCAAACTGGGCGTAGGTATAATTCCGAAAGTTCTCGCCCTCATCGACAAATCGGTTGCCATTCGCGTTCAACATCACCCCAAGGAAGTAGCATATCTTGCGGTAGTTCTTACGCTCGCCGGCGGGCAAATCGAGGTTTGCATAGTCAGGCATGTGCAAATCCATCGGGGTGGCGTGGCATCCGTCGATTAATCCACAAGTTTGCGCCCCAACCTCAGTCGCCATCACAATGCCATCGCCTGTGTTCATAGGCGTGCCGCGCACCTTGGCCTTGTCCCAACAGCCCCCCATCCAGTCGCGGCGAAGGTCTGCGCTGGCCTCAAATCCGCCGCAGGCAAGGATCACCGCATCAGCCGCAATGCTTTCATCACCGACTTTAACACCAACAACCTGCCCATCGTTCGTGATCAACGCGGTGACCGCGCTTTCGTAGCGGATTTTCCCACCCAGTCGTTTGAATGCTTCCAGCTCCATATCAAACAGCCCAACGCCTTCATTCTCGGCGGCAAGCGTCAGGCCGCCCCAGAACACGTGTCGCCCGTCTTTTTCAAAACTCTGGCGCGAATAGATGGGTTCGAACTTCACACCATGACGCCCCAGCCATTGCATCGCGGGCAGCGAATGATTGATCAGCCATTCCTGCTCGGGCGACAAGGGGCGCCCTCCGTTGAACATCAACAGATCGTCGGCAAACTTGGACGTCGTGTAGCCGCCGAAATCAGTTACGACCAATCGCGGATCATTCGTGTCTTTTAACAACGGCATTAAATCTTCGACGCCATCATAAGCAAATCGCATCGCACCGGCGGTGTATTTGGTGTTGCCGCCAGCCAGTGCCGCATCCGCCTTTTCGAGCATCAAAACGTCTGCACCTGCCTCTAACGCTGCGATCCCTGCACACATGGCCGCGTTGCCCGAGCCAACAACGATGATCTTCTTTGACATCTTTGATTCTCCTCTTTATCCCGATATGTATCCAAGCGGATACAATTTTGGAAGCGAGTTTTGAAATGCAGGTTGATCCGACCGATGTGTCGCAAGGCGGCGTCGCCTTTGCCAAGCTGATGAAAGCAATTGAGACCGGCCTCTACCAGCCGGGGGATCGGCTGCGCGAGGTTGAGATCGCCGAAAGACTGTCGCTGTCCCGTACGCCCATCCGTGAAGCCTTGCGCCGTTTAGAAGCCGAAAACATCATCGAACATCGGCCCCGCGTCGGTGCCATTGTCCGTAAGCTCGGCCAGACCGAGGTGGTTGAGCTTTACGAAATGCGGCTGGTCTTGGAACGCACGGCGGCAGAGATGGCGGCCAAACACAGTGCCGAGGCAGAGATTGATGCCCTTGTCGCCATAAACGATGACATCAGTCGGACATATGATGACCCCGCGCGTGCGGCAGCTATCAATCAAAAGTTCCATCACGCGATCTATCTTGCGGGGCGTAACCGCTTTTTACTGGACGCGGCACGGGCCATGAACAATGCCTTGCTGTTATTGGGACCAACCACATTGGCCGACGCGGACAGGATCGCCATGGTCGTTCATCAACACGGCCAGATCATCGACGCCATCAGCGCGGGCGACATCGAAGGCGCAGGCGCTGCGGCTGAGGCCCACCTGCAAACATCGCTGCGATATCGCCTGAAGGTCATGCGTGGATGAGACAAATGGCGCTAACCCACGCGATTGCCGGGCTTGGCGTGCTGGTGTTTCATATCGCGAACCTGCCTTTGCCGTGGTTGCTGGGGCCAATCTTTGCCTGTCTCATTGCCGCGCTGTTGGGTGCGGAGATGAAAGGTATCTCGTTTTTGAACAACGCGATGCGTGCGATCTTGGGTGTGGCTGTGGGTGCGACGTTCACGACAGCATTGGTGGTCAGCATGGCAGGGTATTGGGCAACGCTTTTGCTGGTGCCTGTCATGGTCTTCCTGATCGGATTGGTCGGTGTTCCGTATTTCCAGAAGCTCTGGGGATTTGATTTCGCGACAAGCTACTATTCCGCGATGCCTGGTGGTTTGCAGGACATGCTGCTCTTTGGCGAGGAAGCTGGCGGTGATGTGCGGGCACTCTCCCTGATCCATGCAACCCGCGTGATGGTTATTGTCGTGGCACTCCCCTTCATCCTGAAAGGCTATTGGGGTGTTGATCTCAGCAACCCGCCGGGCGTGCCAGCCTCCACTCTGCCCGTGTCACAACTCTTGCTCATGCTCCTAGCCGGATTGGCCGGGTGGCAAATTGCCAAAGCCGTCGGTCTTTTTGGCGCGTCCATTCTGGGGCCGATGATCTTGGCTGGACTGATGGCATTGGCGGGCATGTTACAGCACCGCCCACCCGCCGAGGCCATTTGGGCGGCGCAGTTTTACATCGGTATGACGGTCGGCACAAAATACGCTGGGGTCACTGGTGCAGAGGTGCGTCGCGACGTGGCAGCAGCACTCGGGTTCTGCGTGATCCTCTCGGCTATTTCAGCGGGATTTGTAGAGGTCATCCATCTCTTTGCGCTCGCCCCGCCAATGGAGACGCTGTTGGCATTTGCACCCGGCGGTCAGGCAGAGATGACCGTGCTCGCGCTGATTGCAGGGGCGGACATGGCCTTTGTCATCGCGCACCACGTCCTAAGGATCATGACCGTCATTGTGGGCGCGCCGATTGCCGCGCGGCTGTTCAGCCAGCCACCTCAGGATTGATAACATGGATCGGTGAACCCGCCGCATAGGCGTTGATCTGGTCAAAAATATCACTGAATTGCAGATCAAACTCGTCTTCTGTCACATATCCGATATGAGGTGTGGGCAGGACGTTGGGGTGGGTCAACAAGATATTGGCGGTATCCCGCATCGGCTCATTATCGAACACATCGACCGCCGCATGGATGCGCCCCTTCGCGATCTCAGCCTCCAGAACGCCCGGCGCAATCAGGCCGGACCGAGAAGTGTTCACTAACAAACTGCGTGGGGCCATCGCTGCGAGATCCTGGGAGGTGATGATACCCCGCGTGGCAGGTTTCAGACGGACGTGCAGGCTCACGATGTCAGAAGTTGCAAAGAACGCTTCGCGACTGTCGGCCACTTTGCGACCATCAGCTAGCGCCCGCGCCCGTCCATCGTCCGACGCCCACCATTGCACTTTCATGCCAATCGCTTCGACATAGCCCGCAACCGCCTGCGCGATCCGCCCATACCCAAAAAGGCCAAGCGTGCGCCCGCGTAACGTGCGCCCGACGCCTGCCTGCCAATCCCCCACTTTGATCGAAGCCATCTGCTGCGGGATCTGACGGTAGCTGGCAAGGATCAACGCAAGCGTCATTTCTGCCGCCGCATAAGAGGGCGTGTCGCTGTGCATGTTGGAACACAGCATGACCCCATTCTCGGTGCAGGCTGGCACGTCAACATGCGGGTAAACACTGCGCTGGCTGATCAGTTTGAGGTGCGGCACACGCCCCAGTAATTCTGCCCCGATCTTGGTGCGTTCACGAAACAACACCAACGCGTCCGCTTCCTTGATGCGCGCGGCAAGCCTCACAGGGTTGGGTTCGTGATCCGTCCAGACGGTAACGTCATGATCATCCAATTTCTCGAAGCAGGGGAGCCCGCGCAGCGTGTCAAACCAATCGTCGAGGATATGGACCTTCACCGGCTTTCAACCCCGGCACCTGCATCTGGCGTTCGCGGCGTGGGTACAAAAACGTCCTTGTCCAATGCATCAAGGGCGTCATTGATGCGGCTGCGTTCGCCGATCAGGTGATTGAACTGCGCATCACACCCGGAAATTGGCGTCGGATACTGACGGATTTCCAGGCTCAACTCGGACTTAGCCTGCTGCAATTCCGTTCGCGCGAGCAACAGGCATTCAGTGTAAGATTCCGTCATAGCGATCTCCACTCAATAAATGTATACTATTGCATACAGCAATGGCTGTTTCGTTTCAACCGTACTCCAAAACACCGCGAGGGATCATAACCTCCCCCCGCGCAAGCAATCTTGCCGTCCGGACCAGTCCGGCCGAGCGCAAATCGATCCCTTCCTCCGTCAGGTCGTAATCGACAAGCACATCAATCTGGCCGGACGCATGTTCCAACGTCACCGTCGCGGGTCGCACATTGGACCGCACCGCCATGCCGTCCGCCACGGTACCGGGCGTCAGCACACAGGATGCTAGGCATTGCGCACCGGTCACCGCCATTGTCGGATGGGCCTTCCACGGCATGAAATACAGCGCAGCGATTGTGCCCCCGTCTTTCGCGGGTGCCAAAAGCCCGAACTTGGGCGTGACAGAGGACGCCACATCCGTAATGCCCATGGCCTCTCCCGCCTGAATGCGCACGGCCTCCATCGCCGCAAAGAAATCCGCGTTGTCGTTCAAGGCCTCAGCAATTTCATAACCCGACAGGCCGAAAGCAGAGGCCTTTGCAATCACCATCGGCATGGCGACGTCCATGCAGGTGACCTCAATGCCATCAAACGTGTCAATTAAGTTGTTCGTTGGCAAAAACGCACCCGTCGCCCCGCCAATTGTATCCATAAACTGCAATGCAACGGGGGCGGCTGTGCCTGGCACACCGTCAATTGCGGCATTGCCGTCATAGGCCAAGTTTCCATCTGGTGTCTGCACCGTCGCGATGACCCGCGCCCCCGTATTCACAGCACGGATGTTCACGGTCGTCTCGCCACCCTTTGCCGCGATCAACCCCATCTCGATTGCAGCAGGGCCAACGCCTGACAGGATGTTGCCGCAGGTCGGTTTGAAGTCGACGGATCTGTCTTCCACGCTGACCTGCGCGAAGAAATAATCGATGTCCGCCCAATCATCATCGGACTTCGACAACATCGCGACTTTGGTCGTGACCGCATTGCCGCCCCCGATCCCATCAATATTCAATGGATGACCAGAGCCGACCATGGCGATCAGGACCTGCGCCAGTGTCTCTGGGTCTTCGGGCAGATCAGCACGGTTCAGGTATGGTCCACGAGACGTTCCACCGCGCATGAAAAGGAATGGGATCGCAGTCTGGGTCATGTCAGGGGCCAGGGCAAATCAAAGTAGGCTTGCAGCAGTCCCGGTGGAAAGTCCCGGTTCAAGGTCCACGCCATGGCGCAGATGAAAGCGATACCAACGGCAGTATAAATCGCGGCATAGCCCCAGCTTTTGCCTGCGCGCAAACGGATGAAAAGCAACAAGAAGCCTGCCAGTGCAAGTATGAATCCGACCAGTGCGGATGCGACCAGCAGGCTTGCGAACCAGCCCAAGGTTGCCCAAAGCCCGTGAACATTATCATCGGCGCCCTCTGCTTCGCGATCCGCAAAAATCGCCGACGTCTCGTCCGCGCGCATCATTTGCACCAGCAGCAAAGCGCAACCAATCAGGGCAACCGTCGCCACAAACACAGGGAACACACGGTCCATGCGGGCAAAGTCAGGAATGATGGCCGCATTCCAATATGTCAGCGCGATATAGGCTGTGATAGCCAGCAAGAATACGACAGGCGCACGTTTGCTGCCAGCTGCAACCGTACCTTCCGCCTGAATGTTCTTGGCTTGGCGCAGGCCAATCACGACAGAAAGCAGGGTGATGATGATCAGCACGATCACGATGGGGCTGAAGATGTAGTCAATCCCTTCCTCAAACCCACGCCGGAACCTCGATGCACCAATCTGATAGGCTTGGTTGGTGTAACGCTCCGCTGGGGCGGCCAGCACGAAACCGATCAGGAACGCAGGTCGTGACCAGTCAAACCGCCGCATCAGGATGCCAAGTAAGCCAATGCCAAACAGGGCCACAAGGTCCCAGATTTCCTGCCGCGACTGGAAGGCGGCAAAAGCAATGATCATAAACAGGAAGGGTGCCAGCAGCGCGAACCGGATCTCGGTCAGCTTGGCAATCCCGCCGGAGGCCGCGATGCAGATGATCGTGCCCGCGACGTTCGCCAGCGCCAACAGCCAGACAATTGCATAGGTGAAATCGAGGTTGTTCTTGAGCATCGACGGGCCGACCTCAATCGATCCGGTGCCCAGCAAGGCCACGGCCGAGATGAAAATCGCCATGGAGCCGGAGCCGGGGATACCAAACAGCAACGTCGGCACGAGACCACCACCTTCTTTGGCGTTGTTTGAGCTCTCCGGCCCGATGACGCCCCGCACATCGCCCGATCCAAAGCCGGATTTGTCCTTGGCCGTCTGCACTGTGTGCCCGTAAGCGATCCAGTCGACGACCGAGCCGCCAAGTCCGGGGATGACCCCGACGACCACACCGATGAGCGAACAACGAACGGACAGCCACTTATTGGCCCACCAGTCTTTGACGCCTGCAGCCCAGCCACCACCCAAGGGCGCGCGGTCCGAGATCGCCTTGTCACGGCGCAACAAGGCGACAATTTCGGGAATGGCAAAGATGCCGAGACCCACGATGACCAGTTTCAGCCCGTCCACCAGATAGGGCATGTCATAGGTCGACATCCGCAAAGCTCCGGAGCTCGCACCTTCACCGATAGTGCCCACAAGGATGCCAAGACAGGCGGCGACCAACCCCTTAAGCGCGACGCGACCCGCAAGAATGCCCACCATCGACAGACCAAATATCGTGATCATCAGCAGTTCCGGTGTTTGGAACAGCAGCACAATGGGACGTGCGGCAAGAATGAAGACGGTCAGGAACGCGGCGCCCACGAGGCCGCCAAACAAAGACGACGCAAAAGCGGCGGATAAAGCACGCGCCGCCTGGCCCTTTTTGGCCATCGGAAAACCGTCCAAGACTGTGGCCTGTGATGCCGATGATCCGGGAATACCCATGAGCACAGAGGCAAAGGTGTCGGAGGTCGGAACCACGGCCACCATGCCAACCATCAGGGCCAATCCGGTGACAGGCTCCATCCCGAACATGAATGGCAAAAGAAGGGACAGGCCAGCAATTCCGCCAAGTCCGGGAAAGACGCCGATGCACAGCCCCATAACAACGCCAAGGATCAGATAACCGATCACATGCGGCTGTAGGATCATTGCAAATGCGTCGCTTAACGCAGGCAATGCTGTTGCAAATACCTCCATGACGTCCCCCGTCGTTATGTGCTGGAAAGAAGAAACCCCACCCGCCGGTCAGCGGATGGGGTTGACCCTGTGGTTACTGAAGAACGACGCCGTAGCGGTCGCTCAGCCAGTTGATCACAAAGTCTTTGGCTTCTTGTGGGACATCTGTCGCACTCGCCATCGCGGTCTGTGCCGCATCACCGGTCAGCTGCGGGTAAACACCAAGGCGCGCTTTGCTGATCTCAGCGAAATCGTCCCGCTCTTGAATGGCTGCAAAGGCCACGGTGAAAGTAGCGATTGCATTGTCAGGCGCACCTGCGGGCAGGAAGACCATTTTTTGGGCAGGGAAACCTGCGACAAAGAACGCTTTCCATGCATCCCACTGTTCGCCAGATGTTTCACAACCCTCAGTGGCTTCGCAGACTTCTTTGAACGTTGGCATGTCAGGGAAGGTTGGATCGCGTACGATGTTGCCGTCAGCGTCCAGTGCCCCGAATGAGAACCAGGGCGCGGCTGTGCCGGCCTCAACAAGAGGTGTCACGCCAGAAAGGAAGCTGGACGAGGTCTGATAGTCGATGTTGGCTTCGCCGCGCTCAAACATCAGACGACCATCACCACGGCCTTCGATGCCGAACACAGGCTCAACCTGAAGTCCCAGCATTTCCCATGCCAAAAGCGGCACAAGGTCCAGACGGGTCGCCCCCTGCGAACCATAGATAAAGTCTTCGCCTTTCAGCGCAGAGGCATCGCCACCGTCGCCCAATTGCGCGGACAGTTCAGGTGGAAGATAGGCCACACCGCCTGTGCCAGAGGCAAGAACGACGTTCCAATCGCTATACTCGTAGCGCACACGCGGATCACTTAGCAGGTATGGAAACTGTGTAGAGCCGGACGAACCAAAGATGGTCGTGCCGTCTTCATATTCCATTTCCTGAAACGCGTTCGCGCCCTTTGTGGATCCCGCGCCAGGGTTAAACGTCACGACAACGGTTGGGTTGCCTGGCAGGGCTTCGGACAGCAACGGGGCGTAGAAGTTGGCCCATTTGGCCGAACCGCCGGTTTCAGAGAACGGGATGATCCATTCGACAGTCTTGCCGGACAGATCGATTTGGTGACCATCCGCAACGGACTGCGTTGCCACCAGCGCGGATGTGAGCGCGAGCGCTCCCAGTGTTTTCTTCAGCATTTGTTTTCCTCCCAGAAGGACCAATTTGGCCCCAAAATACAGAATCAGAAGGCCTCCTCGCCTTCTTGATGATGCGATCTTGCAGTGGCATCCTTGCGTGAACCTTGCATCGCCGACTTAATCTGAAAGGCAGCCCGTGCGGATCCTCGTTGTCGAAGACAATATCTCTGTTGCCAAAGGCATCCGCTACTACTTGCGGGACACAGGCCATGCGGTCGACACGCTACACAACGGGGCCCAGGCCGATGACCTTCTGCAAGGCGAAGACTTTGATATCGTCGTCCTCGACATCAACCTGCCCGATATGGACGGACTCACGATCCTGCGACGCATGCGGGCGCGCAGCGACCAACGCCCGGTGCTACTGCTAACCGCGCAGTCCGAGACAGATGACAAGATTACCGGGTTGGATGCCGGGGCCGATGACTACCTCAGCAAACCCTTTGAGATGGAGGAATTCGGGGCCCGCATTCGCGCGCTGTCGCGGCGGGTGGTTGAAAAACCCAAACAGGTGAGGTCGATCGGGAACATCCAATTTGATCAAACCGCGCGGATGGTCATGGGGCCCGATGGGCCGCTTGATATTCCACGCCGCGAGGTCGCTGTGTTCGAGCGGTTGTTGCTGGCAGACGGGCGCATCGTGTCCAAACAGGCGCTGCTGGATAGCCTGTATGGCACAGGCACAGATGTCGATGAACCGGTGGTCGAGGTCTATGTCTCGCGCCTACGCAAACGGCTGCGTCCGTTCGGTGTGGTGATCAACGTTAAGCGCGGGCTTGGCTACATGCTACAGGGTGAGGCATGAAGAACACCCTGTCCTTGCGGGTGCGATTGACGCTGATCATCCTGCTTCCCCTGATTTTGGTGGCGATTCTGGTCGGCGCGTGGGCCTACCGGGACGCGCAAACCAACGCGGCCGAAAGGTTCGATCGCTCCTTGTTGTCCACCGCGCTCGCCATTTCGCGCGACACAGCCGCGACGGGCGGAAACGCGCTTCGCGAAGAAACGCGGGACCTGTTGCGCGATACGTCAGGCGGGGCGGTGTTCTACCATGTCTATGCGCCTGACGGTGTGTTTGTCACCGGATACGCGACGCCCCCGATCCCACCTGATCCAATCGCGCTTGAGACGACCCAAACCTACTACGATGCGACTTATCAGAGTGATCCTGTCCGGGCATTGCGGTTTTCACAAACGACAACGATTGATGGCATCTCCGGCCCTTTCACATTCACGGTGTGGCAAAAAATAACTGTGCGGGAAGGTTTCGTAGCATCCCGTACCGGCCCCGTTTTCCTCATCATTGCGGCGTTGATTGGCGCTTTGGCGATCATCGTGTGGTTTGGCGTTGCCCGAGGGTTGGCGCCACTGATTGATCTTGAAGAAGCCATTGCCCGCCGTTCTGCAACGGACCTGTCACCAATAAAGCGGCGCATCCCGCAAGAGGTCACCGGTATTGTTGGGCGCTTCAACAAGCTGCTGGATGACCTGTCCCGCACGCTGGATGCCAAGAACGCGTTCATTTCAGATGCAGCGCATCAGCTCCGCAATCCTATCGCGGGTGTGCTTACTCTGGCGGAATCTGTCGCAAATGCCAAAACGCTGGATGATATGAAAGAACGATCAACCGATTTGCTCGATGCCGCCCGCGATGCGGGGCAGCTGGCAAATAATTTGCTGACACTGGAACGGGCGCAGGCGACATTGCCAGATGAGAATATCACGTCGTTCAATCCGATAGATATTCTTGAAGGCATTGCCGAGAATTGTGCAGCAATAGCCCGTGAACACGGCATCGACTTTTTCGTAGACCTCACAGATCATGCCATGCACTTGAGCGGCGACCCAGTGATGTTCGAACAGGCAATCCTCAATATCGTCAACAATGCAGTTCATCATGGTGGCCCGCAGCTTTCTCAAATTAGTCTGGTCGCAAAAGACATCGGCGATACTCTGGTCGTCAGCGTGAGTGACGATGGTAAGGGGATAGCTGAGAATGATTTTGATCGGGCGTTAGGACGTTTCAGCCAGATCGGACCGAGTGCTGGGTCAGGGCTTGGTCTTCCTATCGCGGCAGCGGTGGCCGAAGGGTTGGGAGGCAAGGTTGGGCTGAGCAATGAAGGCGGAAAATTTGAGGTGATATTGAGCTGCCCTCTTTAGGCAACAGCATTCGACCCAATAGTGAAGAAATCTAAGCCAATCACTTTCGAAGTTTTCGCCGAGCTCTCCGTCATCCCCTCGTTGAAATTTCAACACCTGCTAACAACCAATCGAAATGCAGACACTGATTTCAAGAACTCCAGCAACCGCATTGTCCCGCGAAGTGTGAGTTTGAAGAGGCCCTGAGTTCGCGGTTGCAGCGAATGTCCGGAAAGCGGGCTGCATCCGCAGCTTTCAAGGCTGAGGTCGAACGGCAGGAATGGGCCGTCCAAGCGCTGTAACCAGACCAGACTTTGCAAATTTGCTAGGTCGGCTTCCTGCGCTACCCTAGTCATTCACCCCGCGTGCAGCATCCAGCACTTTGGGCTCTTCGACACTTTTGCTGCATGGTTCACCAACGGCTGCTATTTCTCGTGGAGGAGGACCACTTGGGCCCAAGCCCAATTGAACAGTCGGAAAAATCCTGATGAATGGGTTGTGCCACGTTACCGAACATGTCGTTTCGAAGAAACGCGATCCTTTGCCTTAGTTATATGCCTCTCAAGCATCTCCGGAATGCCCGAATCTGGACGGTCAACATCGTCATTGGACACGGTATGCAATTCCTTCAGCCACCCAGCGGGATACACCCGAACCCGACCTTTTCTTACTTTGATTGCGTCAATGCAGTTCTTAAGAAACGCTCTTCGTTCGTCGGATATTAATCTGCCGAACATGCCCGACAGATCACTGGCCATGTCGAGTAGCTCGACCAGATCAGCCTCAGACTTCTTTCTGTTAACCAGCGACCGTTCTTCCTCGCGTAGGGCCTGCAGTTCAAACTCCGTGTTCTGTTTGCGGCTCTCAAAACTTGCCTTGTCGATCGAGCCATCAATCAACAAATCTGTCAGGCGATCCAATCTTGTGGCGACGTCAGCAATGCGCAACTTGATTGACGACGTCATGTCGCTCGGCGAGGCATCTTTCAACCAATTCTGAAACTGCTCTTCAAGTCGTTTCTTATCGCGTTGTGTAAGCTGAAGCCGCGTAAGGTGGCGGGAAATTTGCTCTTGCAGACGGTCTTCCCTGATGGTGCCACTGCGACACCTCGTCGTATGGCAACGGTAATAGATATGGGATTTCTGACGCTCTCCGGTGAGGGTTTTTCTACAATCCGTACAAGTCAACAGTGTCCGATACGCCATGCGATGCTTGGTGTCTTTTTTTTGATAACGCGCTGCTTTGACGGCTTTGACCTGCTGGAACTGACGCGCTGTGATGAGTGGTTCATGGATCGCGTCGTGGAGCGCACCGCGCACGACCATTTTGCCAATATAGAATGGGTTGCGCAGCATGGTCTCGATATTGCGGCGTACAACCGGCCTGCCACCCCAACCGGTCAGCCCAAGTTGCGCCATTTCTTTGGTGAGACTGGTGATCGAGTATTCGCCAGAGCAGTAGAGTTCAAATGCGACTTTGACCAACGGTCCTTTGATTGGGTCAACTGTTTTGAGCTGACCCTCGCCATTGTCAACGTATCCAATAGGTGCCCGAAAAGGGTAGTGGCCATTCCTGATCCGGCCATACAGCCCTTTCTTCACCTCAAAACTGAGGTTGCGGGAATAATGCGCGGCCAGCACCATCTGAATGTCGGCCATCAACCGGCCCCCGGTGCTTTCGAAATCCAGTCCGTCGGCTGCAAAGTACACCTTGATCCCGCGACGGGAAAGCTCGTCGATATGTGACCAGTCGGTGTAGTTGCGGGAAGAACGATCAATGCGGTGAATGATAACGCCCTTGGCCTTACCGCCCAGAAGCTGCTTGCGCATATTGTCAAACAATGGGCGACCCGCCTTTGCCGCCGTCTCTTGCTCTTCGAACCATTTGACGACCTTAAGGTTGTTTTGACTCGCAAAGACCGTGATGGCGTCTTTCTGCGCGTCGAGTGAAGCACCTTCGGCTTGCTCCTTGGTGGACACCCGGATGTATCCAAAACACGGTGTCATAGGCTTGTTTTGCCGTCACCGGACTCTATCATATCCTCAGATTTTGGCGAATCCGGCCACGGCCATTTTCCCTCCGCCTTGAGGCGGAGATAGACGCGTTTGCACAATTCCAGATGCCTTCGCAGATGTTCTTCTCGTGTCATACCTCTTCATGATATGCGCACTGGACCATGTGCCTAGCAGCCACGATATCACCTCGGCTGATATGGTGGATACATCGAGGCGGAAAACGACGGCAGACGTTCGCCACGATGCATCACCTGCACGGCAGCCCGGTGGTTGGGTTGGTTCTGCAGATCAAGGGTGCTGAAGCACGGCATCATGCGCTGCAATTGCGGCGTGTCTTTCGCACCGACTCGGAACGCCACCAGATTGCCGACGTTTCCAAAGATGGCGTCTAAAATGTCATTGTCGGCCTGTGACAGGTGCTGGTGCGCCAAAATGAGCCCCAGACGGTACTTTCTGGCCTCGGACAGCATGCCCGCGAAGGACTTGGTGGTGAGGTTCGGGAACTCATCGACGTAGAGAAAGAAGGGTCGCCTGGCGGCCTCTGGGAGCCCGTGCCGCGTCGTTGCGGCATGCATCAAGGTTGAGGTGATCAGACCACCCAGGATATTGGTGATATCAGATCCCAACCGCCCCTTCGCCAGGTTCACAATCAATATCTGCCCGCTATCCATGATGTTGCGGAACCGCAGCGGCTGCTTGGGCTCACACAGCGCCGTCCGCACCGCCGGTTGCGCCAGAAACCCACCCAGCTTGTTGGCGATCGGGGCAACGCCGTCAGCCGCGCCTTGATAGTTCATGCCTGGGAACTCGGTCTTCCAGAAGAATAACGTTTGCGGATCAGTGATCTGGTCGATGACCTGCCGCCGATAGCCCTTGTATGTCAGCAATCGCAACACATCGCGCAGATCGGCTTTTGGTGTTTCCAACAACGCCAGGATTGAGAACCGCAGGATGTGTTCCATGCGCGCACCCCAGGCGTCGGGCCATTGCTTCTTGAGCGTTTCGATCAGACCTGATGCCACCAGCGGTCGGTGGATGGCAGAGACCTTGGCCAAGGGGTTGTATCCCAGCGGACATGTCGGATCTGATACATCCCAATAACGATGCGGCATGAGCAGATCACGGTGCAGTGCCTCGGCCAGGTCGCCATGTGGATCGATGAGACAGAACCCGGTACCCTTGTTGGCGTCCTGGTGGGTGAGGTTCAGAAGCAGCGTCGATTTGCCAGTACCGGTCTGGCCGACGATGTAGAGGTGCTGCAGGCGGTCGGCACCAGTGATGCCAAATGGGCCTGGGGGGTGGTAGCGGCGATACGCCAGACCAAGCACGGCGGTTTTTGTGTGATACATGGGCCGATTGTGCGCTGATCCGCGTTTTGACAATAGCAGGCTGGATATCACCCTGGGTGATATGGTGACTGCTTTGCCAGGTCATGACCATCTGGCATCATGTACCCAGAATAGTTCATTTGTTCCCATCGTCTTTCGTCGGGTGCGGCTTTGCAGGATGCAAGGCCGTTCCCAATCGAAAGGAGATACCAATGGGAACCAATAAAAGGGTCACGCCAGAATCCATTCATTCTGTGCCTCGGTGCCAGAGCTGCGGTTCAGAACGGGTCGCGGTGGATGCCTGGGCCTGCTTCAACCGCGACAGTGGTCTGTGGGAGCTCGAGAATACGTTTGATGACGCGCATTGCCATCAGTGTGAGGCACCAACCAAGCTCGACTGGACCCGGCCGGAGAATGTGGAAAATCTGCGGGTGCGCGACCTGAACGACAGCTTCCGGCGTGATGGTCGTGGCAATGGGTCTGTAATGCTCACACCGGGGGTTCAAGAGCAAGGTCAGGCGTTTGTTATGGCCACCATCAATGCTGTGCAGACCTTCAATGACTTCTCAGACGATAATGACCCGTGGGGCGAGCATGACTTTGGTGCTGTCGAGATTGAGGGGCAGAAGGTCTTCTGGAAAGTGGATTGCTATGATCCTACGCTGACCCAAGGTTCAGAAAACCCAGCCAACGAGGCACTGACCCACCGGGTGCTGACCATCATGCTGGCAAGTGAATACTGATCATGGCCGGTGAGTATAAGACCTTCGCCATGATCTGGTCTGACCGCGAGATTGTGGTCAGCCATCAGGCCAATTGGCTGAACTCGGGGCACTGGCACATAGAGCTGCGCTGTGACGATCGATTGCCGGTCACAGAAACGGGCTATCGTTCGATCTTTGTGCCGGCTGCTGGTTTTGCCGATGAGGCGGAGATCATCACCTTTGTGACCGCCCTGCTGGATGATACAGCCCAGAGCAAAGCATGGCAGACCTATGTTGAGGACTGCAAGCAACTCAAGCTCTTCTAAGCACAAAAACAACGCTGCTCCTGATCGGAGCGGCGTTTCTCTGTCGATGGCTGATGCTATTGCAGCAGCGTGATGATGCCCAAAATGGCCGCAATGATGGTGCCGGTCTGGATCAGCATCGCACGATAGATATCCGTGCGCAGCTTGGCGACCTCGGTCACAAGATCAGATTTGGTGACCAGTTCGCTCTCGGTCAAAGCTCCGACAACACCCTCGGCCTGTTCCAAGGAAAAACCTTTGCTCTGCAACTTTTGGATGGTTTTGTATGTATCGATGGCGATGCTGGACATAAGCGTTTGTTATGCCAATCAGTATAGCACGAAGATCTGATTTTGTCTGCTGCGGCCAACGCCACGCGAGTTCTGACCGGTGTCGCAAGACAGCGAAGCCTATGGCGGCGGTTTAGCTGCTCCTAGCCGGCGCAGCGTTTTTGTCGTCTTCCTTGGAAATACTGAAAGATTACAGCGAAAAATACGTCAGGTCTTATACAGCCTTGGGTGAGGTCAGCCGCCTCGCCCGTTGTTGTACAGCATCAGTCGCATCTGCTGCACAGCCGATCAGAATGGCATGGGAACAGCCTTGGCAGGCATGTGCGTTTGTCGCCGGAGCATGTCAAATGTTCCGGTCCCAGAACGTCGCATACCAGCCAATGTGCGTCCCTTCTTGCCAATACCACTCACCATATCATCCCTCATGATATCCTGCCTGCTAGGATGTCATTGTCTCTCGCCATAGACTGAAGCTCTAGACGTTTAATCAATAATCAAAAGTCTATGAGAACCCAATTTGCCCACGACCTGCGCCTGGCACGCAGGAAGGCGGGCTATACCCAGGCGGATATTGCCGTCATGATGTCAGTCCACCAATCGGTGGTCTCAGACCTAGAGGGCGGGACAGTGCGCCCGGACCTTGAGCAAATCATCACCCTGTCGCTGATCTATGGACGATCATTCGAAGCCTTCTTTGCAGAGGTCATGACCGATTGTACCAAGCGGCTGAAACAGCGGATTGCACGTTTGCCAAAAGACGTGCGCGAGACCGCCCACACGTTTAATCGCACAAGTTCGCTCAAGCAGTTGCATGAGCGGCTTGCTCACCCCAGACCACATGGCCGCGCTTAGTGTCTTGGCGATTGCCGTGGCCTCCGGAAAGGTTGGCTATGTCTATCTCTCCGGTGGCAAACTGCAAGACTGGGGCATCACGCTGAAGGCCGCACGGGATAGCAGTGATCTGGTTGGCTTTGTGCAAGGGCTGATCAATGATCTGAAGCCTGATGTGGTTGTAACCGAGAAGCTCACAACGGGCTGCCGCAAGGGACAACGGACAAAGGCTCTGATCCGGTCTATTACAGAGCTGGCCAGCCACAACACGGTGCTGGATGTGTCAGTCCAAAGGCCGCGTGCGTTCCCGTCGAAGTATGAGGAGGCCGTGGCGCTGGCGGCAGAGCACCCTGAGATTGCCGGGTACCTGCCCAAACACCGACGGCGTATCTTTGACTTCGAACCGCGCAGCATGGTCCTGTTTGAAGCACTCGCGCTGGCAGACAGCGTCATCAAAGGGCCACCGATGCGGTTGGCCGCTGCGATGGGGTAGCAAGTTAGTCTGTTCATTTGAAACTGCTCCGTTGGGGCAGTTTATTGCGATAGGTGCACATTCGGCGGAATGCCGGTTTGCATAGTAGAAAAAAAAACCCTTTGAAGGCGGTAATCGCCAACTGCTCGATGCCCCCGGCATCAGCCGATGCCGTAATCAAAGGATCGCCAAAATTGTGGCGATTGTCATGTAATAATCCCAATGGTTTATTTGAAATTATGCATCGTGAAGCTATTTTGTCATGTGCTCGCTGATCGACGGTACCAAATGCGCTTTTCTGCATATTCTCGTAGAGTTCCCGCAGCATTCTCAATAGCATTGTCGTGCATTCTTACTAAAACTGCACAGCAAAGTTTCCAGTTCCGGTAGGCGTCTGCATCCAATCGCATGAACCTCTGCTGTCGCCTCGCGGGAAACTAGTTTGGCTGGTCGTGATGCAAAGGTAGCAAAGGCGGGAGGGGCGGGGACCTCAACTGTCGCAGCGCCTCGCGCCTTTGCGGTTAGTCGCGCAAAAGAGCCGGAGTCTACCGTGCACGGCCCAATGTACCCTGCGAACACCGAGGCTACGCGGCAGCATTGAAAAAACCGAAAGACCGGCTGCTTATAACCCACTCACTGAATAAATACTGCCTGTTTAACCTGCTCGGTTCAGCATCACCCGCAGTGCCTTTGCTTCCAATTCTTGTCCAATGGCGGCATTTTCATGAAAATACTTTGTCATGCCACGCAGATAGGTCGCTTGCCGATCACATTCAGCAGCTTCTGCCTCTAGGAACGAACGGAATTCTTCTACACTTTCGATATCGCCATGACGACAAACTGCCGCAACCCGTTGAAAAGCAGAGTCGGCAAATCCATGTTCGTCACCGGGAATCGGTTCAGGTCTGGTCAATGTTTCAAAATCCATCCATCAATCGTATCACAAATTTAGCTGGCTTGTTTTGCATCAGCCGGTTCGACCGGTGCCACCACACTCGTGGCAAGTACTCATCTTCTTGCCTTTGCAGTACTGGCAGGGTTCGCCATTCTCTTTCTTGCCTTTGCCGTAGCAGTGAATGCAATCAACTTTCCTAAATCCACCACATTCTTCACAGGTTACCATATCATTTCCTTTCGTTTGATTGACTAGATTATCTCTACTGACGGAGGTGGACCTGGATCATCGTCTGGCCCATTGGTCGACTCTGTGTCACCATCACCTTTCGGTGGTTCGTCATCTGGTTCGTTAGATGTCGGTGGCGGTCCATACCGTCTTTCCATTTCAACTCGCAACGCATCGCGATCCTCGCGCCGCTCAAAGCCTGACAGTGCATCCGGCACACCTCGGATCGGTACAAAGCCCTGTTTGCGTGAATGCATCCCAAAGGTGAACTGTGGCAAGCTGAGAATGTCTTCTGGTTTGATCTGCATACTGCCCGCGAACTTGGCCGCGTCCTCCCGAAAGGATGTCCAGATGACCTTGGTGGCCGTATTGACCATCAATGGATCAGCGATGTTGCCGCCAACTCTGGTGCCACGTGATTGTGAAATGCTCTGGTGAGCCACGATCAATCCGATGTTCGCCTTGCGGGCCTGTTCGAGCATGTCGGAGACGGAACGATCAAAGTACTCATGCGCCTCATCCACAATGAGATAGACCGGGCGCAGGCTGCGGCCCTTGCCAAAGCGCAGATGCGAAGCACGCAAGATCATTGCGATAAACAACCGTCCGAAGAAGGCTGACGCCGCATCATCCAGCATCGGCTTGTTGGTATCGATCAGGATCAGCTTTTGGCTGGCCAATTCTTCGAACATATTGATCTTGTTCTGGGTCGCTGAGAACAGCCGTCTGAACGTCGGGTTCAATAGCAAGCCGTCGATCCGTCGCCGAATCGCCTCCTTGGTTCGGGTGTATTCCTTGGAAGGGAAGTCCACCGCAAAGAAGCGCTGTAAGTTGGCATCAAGCTTGGCAATGTCGTCAGCATATTGCTCATGGCCACCGTCAGCTAGGATGTCCATGAAAGTGAAGATGTTGCCACCGGGAATGCTGATTACTAACTGGATGCAATACTGAAAGATCGTTTTCTGCGGGTTCGTGAAGTCCGCTCCCATCATGCCCTCAAGTACAAAGCTGAGCAGCCCCACCGTCTTATTGATCAGGGTTTCGCCTTCAATCCCACGACACTTCATTTCATCATAGCCTACATCGAAGAGGTTCAGGGCTAGGTCGTATTTCGGGGTAATGTATGTCGTGTCAGGGATATCCAGCGCGGCCAGCTTTTCGGTGAGCTGCGTTTGACTGTCGATCACAACGACACAGCAATCCTCATCAGACCGTAAATCATGGGCGATGATGTTCTCCAGCATGACGGTCTTGCCGGAGCCAGACGACCCCAACAAATAGGTGTGATACATGCGGTTCTGCAGGCCCACCAT
Organism: uncultured Paracoccaceae bacterium; assembly: GCA_947488175.1. Classification (GTDB taxonomy): domain Bacteria; phylum Pseudomonadota; class Alphaproteobacteria; order Rhodobacterales; family Rhodobacteraceae; genus Yoonia. Next base: position 650,340 of record CANKYO010000001.1, on the reverse strand, counting down.
TTCATCCACTTCGCCTAGGGGTAGCAAAGGTGTGTCTTTGAGATATCGCCAAACATAGTCATCATGTTTGCAGGCTGATGGCATCAACTCGTTTTCATCGCGATAGTTGGCGTTGAGCTGATCCTGTAATGGTTGGAACAGCCCGTCATCATTGATGAAGCGCAGCATCAGCCGTTCGATCTCTGTCTTGCTGCGTTTGCGCTTGGAATGGAACGTCTGGCTGTGATCGTCAGGATCAGGTTCGTAATCCGATAGTGCCCAAATCAGGTGGCGTTCGAAGTCCTGATAGTGGGCTGGGTCGGCCACCTTGATGAACCGCTCCAATTCATCTTGGTATCGCGCCAGCTTGATGGCATCATCACCAACCGGCGGCAAGACTGGTGGCTGCAACCCCTCTTGGCGATAGAGATCTTTGGCAATCCTGAACAGCACGTCGCTTTCGATACCAGCGTCCAGCATAGCCAACTCCAATGCCTCAAAGCTAGGAGACAATTTCTTCGCCTGCCGATACAACGCTTCGGTACGTGACAGCGCCTCCTTGCGGCGTTTTTCAGGCAGGTGGATATTGTATAGGTAGTATAGGGTGCCACCGCCGATCAGGCCGATGGGCGCGACCAACATGCCCACAAACACAATGCCCACCGCCACCATCGAAACGATGATGGCGATGCCAAAGAGATTGCCAAACAGTTCGGCAAAGTCATCCATCACAGCTCGAAGCTGGACGCTTCGGTCTCAACCTCGGCGTTGCCGACAATCCAGTCCTTGAGCTTCACCAATTGCTCCTTAAGCGCATTTTCATATGCTTTCGCTTCCATCGGTGTGCTTTGGAAGTATGTATCTTCGCCAGCCATGAGTTTGCGCACTGTGAGGTGGTGGTGGTTGGCGTCGGCACCGCTGACGGCGGCGGTTAACAGCATCTTGCCCAAGCCTCGGCTTTCGTGCTTTTCAATCGCAGCGTCTGACATATCCGACGGATAGCCTCGCTCCATCACAACGTCCGGCTCCAGTTTGCGTTCGCGGATCACCGCCAATTCTTCGGTGCTAAACTCGACCTTCACCGCCACACCGTGATGCGTGACCTTGCGGATCAGTCCAACCGACTTTTGCACATGGTTAATCGTTACCTTCATTTCTAACTCCCTTTGATCAATTTGTAGGTGGTGTTGTCTGCATGATCCCTCGACAGCCAGCCATCATGCAGCACGTTGTGACTTACCGCGTCGAGGGTGCTGAAACGGTACAGGTGGTGAAAGGCGGGGGACAGCAATACAGCCGCCGCCCGCATATTGGCGACCCGGCTACCGCCAGTGGTGATCACCAGCAGATGAAAGCCTGCAAATGATCCCAGATGCGCAAAACGATCCCGCACCCGCCCACTGGCCAGATAGCGATCATACTGGGCCAGTTTCGCAATGAACGGCTTCACATCTTCTTCCGGCTGATTACTGGTCAGAGGCGTCGTGCCGCGATCCACCTCAATCAGAAACAGGGCGCGTTTGCCGCTGGCGACATGCTCAATTGCAAAGCCTGCATCTGGCACGATTTTGTTTTCTGACACCAGCGGCGTGGCGACGTAGTCAGTGGTTTCGCAGCGCTGCTTTCCACCGCCGGTCTTCTCACGACGATACTCAACCAACGTGCCGACCAACCGATAGTCAGATAGGGCCGCACAATCCCGCTCAACGTATGACATAACATCCAGGGTCGCCATCCGATGGAACATCAGTGGCGTCCACTTGGTGTTCATCTTGACCTGGCTGAATGGCTTGATCGCGGCACCATCTGCTTCGCATTCTTCGGACAGCAGCCGATGGCCGGTGCGCGTGAGGAAGTACACTTTCGGGGTCTTGCCGCTGCCATACATTCCGGCATTGCCAAATGACCCCAGCAGGTGATGCCGTTGCAACCGCAATAACATCTCGGAGGCAGACTTCTCCGCCACCCCAACGATGGTCGCGACCTGCTTCACCGACAGGTATCGATACGCCAGGATCGCCGACAGTGCGGCGACGATTGTGGGGGTGATCGAAAGAGGTACAACTTTAGACAAAACAAAATACTCAATACTCTACCTGAAATGGTGGCGGATTTCGTCCCGATCTGTCCAGCAAAAAGAATACATGCAAATCAAATACATATCGGCATCAGCACTGCCCGAGATATATGCGCATTGCGCCTTATCCCACCCACCACCCTTTGCGACGCAACCCAATCCGCAGCAAAAAGACCCACCAAATGGCAACCTAATCAAACGCGCGACTGACCTGTTTACTTCGTTTGAGTTCGTGCCAATTTGAACGTTTGGTGAGCATAGAAATAGGCCCGAAAATTTTGGAGTGAATTTGGGAGATACCAATTGGTGGGGGAGGGGGAGGCTCAACTCAAAAGGGAAGAGTGTCGTACACTAAACTGGTGAAGAAAAAACGGAGCCAAGCGACCACGATCAGGGAAGGGAACAGCCGCCTATTTGATACCAGCATAGAAGAGCAGATTTTGCTGTCGGTGCATCTGATGGGGAAGCAAACAGCAGCACAGCTCTTTCGTCTGTATCAGGATCGGGTGGGGACGTTGCGTCGGATGCAGGGCATCTTGCGCCGTCTCTCAACTGGACCAGATCGCGTGCTGAATGTGATCAAGCTTGTCGATATCGCCAAGTCCATCCGGTCGTTGCCATATGTCTACCTCGACACCACCAGATCACGCCGCCTGGTCGAACAATTGTTTGGTGTGCCGTTTCGGCGGGTGCCACCAGTACCATCGCGCGACTGGCGGTTCTTGCGGCATGATGTGGAAATGTGTGATGAGCCGGTTGCTTTTGAACTGACAGCCCGCAAGCACGGTGATCCTCCCCCACTGAACTGGTCCGGCCCTATAGTTTGGAAACGGAGGATCAACGATGGGAATCAAACGACACAAGCCGGAAGAGATTGTCACTAAGTTGCGACAGGTTGAGATGCTGTGCGGCCAAGGAATGCCGCGGGTATGCTATGAAGCGATAGGTGGCCGGGCTGTGCACGCCCGACCACCAAAACGCTCTTTTGAAGGAGCGTCGTATAGGTCTATCTGGTAGCCAGCTTGTCTTCAATCCAGTCTAATATCTCACGCTCAAGCCATCCCACCCGGTTCGGGCCGAGGCGTAGCCGCTTGGGGAACTTCCCGGCCATCTCCAGACGGGCAATATGTTGAGGGGAATAAAGGACCAAATCACTCACCTGACGTTTTGATAGTATCCGCATCACGATCTCTCCATGATTGAAGAGCATCGCGATGCCCTAGGGGTACGAAAACCTAGGCCGCACAACCTTAGATCAGCTTTCTGATTTCGCCAAATTCTCATTGCACGCATCGGCACAACGCACATCCAGCCAATCGGCATAGGCTTGCATCATTTTCGTGCGACCGTCCAAGTAATGCGCCTTGTTGTAGCTTGATCGAACTTTGTTGGCAGGTACGTGGGCCAACTGCCGTTCGATCCAATCGTAGTTCCAGCCCATCTCGTTGAGGTTCGTGCTGGCCGAGGTCCGGAAGCCATGATGGACATGACGGTCGGAGTTGTACCCCATACGTCGCAGGGCGGCGTTAAATGTCATCTCGGAAACCATGCGCATCGGATCACGGGGCGACGGCAGTACCAGTTGAGAACCGAAGTCATATTGTTGCAGCTGCCGCAGCAACTCGATTGCCTGTGCGGGCAGGGGCACGATGTGGTCTCTGTTCATTTTCATCCGCTTGCCGGGAATGTCCCAACGCGCACCGTCCCAATCAATTTCTTCCCAGCGCATTCCACGCAGTTCGGTGTTGCGTGGGAAGAGATAAGCAGAGAGCAGTAACGCCGTCCCGACGATGGGGTTGGTTTCGCGGTAGGTGCCAATGGCCACCATCAACTCGCCCACTTCTTTGGGATTGGTGATCCCAGCGAACTCACCGCGCCGCCTCTGTACCATCGCATCTATGGTGAATGCAGCCGGATCGTGCGTCACGAGGCCACGGGCGGCAGCATAGCGGAACACTTGCGAGAACCTGGTTCTGATCTCGTGTGCCGTCTCCACCCGCCCGGTTGCAGCAATTGGGTTGACAACATCTAACACATCCTCAGGGGTGATTTCGTAGACCAGGTTGGTGCCCAAGGCATCTATCGTGACGCCGATCTGTCGGTTGAGCTTGGCCAGCGTTCTTGGTGCTGGATTGCTTTGTTGCCGCATTAGCAAATAGCCATTGGCAACCTGTTCCCATGTAGTCGTTTCCCGCTTGCGCACCTTCGTCGTCTTGCGTGGTCGGGTTGCATGTTCGACGATATCGGGATCGTTGCTGTTCAGGTCGAGTTTGAATGCCGACGCTTTCAAGCGTGCATCGGCCAGTGATGTGCGGGGGTAGTCCCCGATCATCTTGGTGCGCTGATTTCCAGCAACACGGTACGCCAGACGGAACACTTTTTTGCCAGACGGCAACACTTCGATGAACAATCCGCCACCGTCTGAGCAGCGAAATCTTTTCTCGGATGCACGAAGAGACCTGATTTGAGTGTCGGTAAGGGGCATGTGATGTACCCTTGTTGTACGAATTTTCGAAGCGATGCATGAGCACCTTACGCCGAAAATGGGCGATCTGTACAACATCCGTACAACAATTCAGTGTTGTACCCCGGTCAGCGGCGTTCACCTATGTTCACCTGTAAAAAACTTTCTCAAGTAAAATCAGCGCTTTAGTTTAGCTATGGTTTCCTATGAGAGGCCGAAATGGAGCGGGCGATGAGATTCGAACTCACGACCCTAACCTTGGCAAGGTTATGCTCTACCCCTGAGCTACGCCCGCATCCGTTTCGTGAGGGCTGATCTATAAAGACTTTGCGCCCACTGCAAGACCAAAATCGCAGCAGGCCTCAGTTTTCCGCCGTAGGCCGCAGGGTCATCCGGAGCCGGAGGCCCGCTCTGGCGGTTTGGCCGGGGCCGCGCCCACGTCTTCGCTATGGGCCACAACACCATAGGGGCGCAGAAGCAGAACACCGTAAGCGCCCGGTTCATCGACCGACAGGGATGAATCATTGGTTTCCAGGTCCAGCACGCCCTGATGGCAAGAGCTTTTGAAGATCGTCCAGGGCACGCCTTGGGTGCTGCCGGAAATCGTGCGGTGGACATGGCCGCAAAACAGATGCGCCCGCCGCTTGGCCGCGATCAGGGTCAGAACCGCGTGGCCATCGGTCAGGTTGATGTTGTCCATGCCCACGATGCCTGTCTCAAAGGGCGGATGGTGCATGAATACCAGCGGCATCCGGTCCTCGGACCCGGCCAGCGCCCGCGCCAGCCATGTCATTCGGTCCGGGCAAAGCCGCCCGCTATGATGCACATCATCATAGGGCGGCCCGTCGAGCGTATCGAGGGTGATGACCCGGTGACCGGGCAGATCGATGGCATATTGCAGGAACCCGTTTTCATCGGTCTTGGTGCTGGTAAAGATCTCTCGAAATGCCTCGCGCCGGTCGTGGTTGCCCAGCATGGGGATCACGGGGATCGTTTTCTTTTCGAGGATGCTGTGCAGCACCTCGTATTCGGCAGCCAGCCCGTTATGGGTCAGATCGCCCAGCAGGATCAGCGCGGTGGCATCAGGATGCGCCGTTGTGGCCGCATTAAGCACCCGTTCAAACCGCGACTTTGGGTCCAAACCAATGATTTTTTCGCCGGGTTCGCAGATATGGGGGTCGGAAATCACTAACAGTTTTTGCATACCACTCACTTACCAAATTCGATCAGGTCCCACCTATTCCCGAACGCATCATTAAATACCGCGACGGTGCCATAAGGCTCGTGCCGCGGGTCCTCTTCGAAAACGATACCCTTTGCGCGCATGCCTGCATAGTCTTTGTGGAAATCGTCGGTCTGCAAAAACAGCCAGACCCGCCCGCCGCCTTGATTGCCGATGGCGGCGGTCTGTTGTTCGCCCACGGCGCGTGCCAGAAGGAAGGCCGTCTGCGCCCCTTTGGGGCCGACACGGACCCAGCGTTTGCCGCCGCCGAGATCGGTGTCTTCGAGCAGGTCAAAACCCATCTGCCCCACGTAAAAGGCGATGCCGGCGTCGTAATCCGGTACGAGGAGGGAGATAAGGGCGAGGTGTTGTGCCATGGTCCGTTGCTCATTGAGACAAATAGATGGCCGGGATTGTATCAGTCGTCGCAGGTCCACTCGGGTGGGTAAGGCGGGTCTGCCATCGCCGCAAGGATGGCAGCCGCATCATCGCTGTCAGATTGTTGGTAAATGACGCGCGTCGTATAGTCCCCGAAGCGCTGTCCATCCTCACCCAGCAACGACCAGTCAACGATCATGTCATAGGTAAAATCAAACTGGTCGCCCAGCGCATAGCCCGGAATGTCGACGGGTTGGTTTGCTAGAATTCCCGCAAACTCGGTTCCGGTCCATGCGGCGAACGGGCCAACCCAAATGATTTCGTTTTCGATGTCAGGATTCGATATCGGCACGGCGACTTTCAGATATGCGGTTCCGGTGCTGTACCCTTCGTCATTCACGACGGTACACAGAAACAGGGGCAATGAGGCCTGTGCCGAGGCGATTGCGGCGTTCATAACACTGTCCTGTTTGGTGAATGGCACGACAGGGTCGCCCTGCGCGAGTGTTGGTGCGGGCGCGACAAGGAAAAGTGCAAGGACAAACGCGCGCATCATTCCAGCTCCACCAGCAGATCTTTTGCATCGATCTGTCCGCCCGGCTGGATATGCACCGCCTTGATTACTGCATCCCGTTCGGCGTGGATGCCGGTTTCCATTTTCATGGCTTCGATGGTCAACAGAAGATCGCCTGCCTTAACCTTCTTACCGGCGACTGCCGCAACCGTAGCCACGACCCCCGGCATCGGCGCGCCGATATGGTCGGGGTTGCCGGTTTCGGCCTTGGGGCGCTGCACCTTGCTGGCGGCGGCAAGGCGGTTCATCACCCGGATCGTGCGGGGTTGGCCGTTGAGTTCGAAGAACACCTTGACCTCGCCATCCTCGTTCATGTCGGCGACCGCCTGCAGCCGGATTTCCAGCGTTTTGCCAGGGTCGATTTCGGCGGCGATTTCTTCGCCCGGTTCCATTCCGTAGAAGAATGTACGCGTCGGCAGCGTGCGGACCGGTCCGTAGACGCGGTGCCGTCCCATGTAATCAAGAAAGACCTTGGGATACATCAGATAGCCGTTCAGATCCTCGTCATCGACGGCTTTGCCTTCGAGCAGGGTGGTCAGTTCGGCGCGCGTCGCTTCGAGATCGACGGGCGGCAGCGATTTGCCGGGCCGGTCGGTGATCGGTTTTTCGCCTTTGAGGATCTTTTTCTGGATCGCCTTGGGCCAGCCGCCGGGGGGTTGGCCAAGGCTGCCGCGCATCATGTCGACCACGCTGTCGGGGAAGACCACATCGACATCGGGGTCTTCGACCTGGGCGCGGGTCAGGCCCTGGCTGACCATCATCAGAGCCATGTCGCCGACCACTTTGGAGGATGGGGTCACCTTGACGATATCGCCGAACATCTGGTTGACGTCCGCGTAGGTCTGCGCGACCTCGTGCCAGCGTTCTTCGAGCCCGAGCGACCGCGCCTGTGCCTTAAGATTGGTGAACTGGCCACCAGGCATTTCGTGCAGGTAAACCTCTGACGCGGGGGCCTGCAGGCCAGATTCGAAGGCCGCATAATGGGCGCGGACCTGTTCGAAATAATTGCTGATCTCGCGGATGGCGCCGATATCAAGGCCGGTGTCACGGTCGGTGCCTTTGAGCGCCTCGACAATAGACCCGAGCGTGGGTTGCGAGGTGTTGCCGGACAGGGCGTCCATTGCCGCGTCCACGCAATCCACCCCGGCGGCGGATGCGGCGAGTACGGTGGAAATCGCGGCCCCTGATGTGTCATGGGTGTGGAAATGGATCGGCAGGCCGACCTCTTCCTTCAGGGCCTTGACCAACGCGGTCGCGGCGGGTGCCTTCAAGAGCCCGGCCATGTCTTTCAGGCCGAGGACGTGGGCGCCTGCCGCCTCAAGTTCCTTGGCCATGCCGACATAGTATTTCAGATCATATTTGGACCGGTTCGGGTCCATCATGTCGCCGGTGTAGCAGATCGTGCCTTCGCAGACTTTTTCGGCCTTGATCACGGCGTCCATGGCGACGCGCATATTGTCCACCCAGTTCAGGCTGTCGAACACGCGGAAGACGTCGACGCCGGATTTCGCCGCTTGCGCCACGAAGGCCTGCACCACGTTGTCGGGGTAGTTGGTGTAGCCGACCCCGTTGGAGGCGCGCAGCAGCATCTGGGTCATGATGTTGGGCATAGCCGCCCGGATGTCGCGCAGCCGCTGCCACGGGCATTCCTGCAGGAACCGGTAGGCCACATCAAACGTGGCCCCGCCCCAGCATTCGACGCTGAACAACTGGTTCATCTTGGCGGCATAGGTGGGGGCGACGCGGATCATGTCGATGGAGCGCATTCGCGTGGCCAGCAAGGATTGGTGCCCGTCGCGCATCGTGGTGTCGGTGATCAGAAGCTGTTTCTGGTCGCGCATCCAGTCGGCCACAGCCTCTGGCCCGAATTCGTCGAGGATGTTGCGGGTGCCGGGGGTGACATCGGTGGTTGGTTTGACGGGCGCGCGGGGTGGTTTGACATCCGCTGCGGGCAGGGGCCGCCCGGCGGTTTCGGGATGCCCGTTGACGGTGATATCGGCAATGTAGGTCAGGATCTTGGTCGCCCGGTCGCGGCGTTTGGTGAAGTTGAACAGATCCGGCGTCTCATCGATGAACTTGGTGTGGTATTCGTTGTTGAGGAATGTCGGGTGTTTCAGCAGGTTTTCGACAAAGGCGATGTTGGTTGACACGCCGCGGATGCGGAATTCGCGCAAGGCGCGGTCCATCCGGGCGATGGCCATTTCGGGGGTGGGTGCGCGGGCGGTGACCTTGGTCAGCAGACTGTCATAGAACCGGGTAATCACCGCCCCGGAATAAGCCGTGCCACCATCCAGCCGGATGCCGGGGCCGGTGGCGGAGCGGTACATCTGAATACGGCCATAATCGGGAATGAAATTGTTCATCGGGTCCTCGGTCGTGACCCGGCATTGCAGGGCGTGACCGTCGAGCTTCACATCATATTGGCTGGCGCAACCTGTCGCCTCGACCAATGACTTGCCTTCGGCGATGAGGATTTGCGCGCGCACGATGTCGATGCCTGTGACCTCTTCGGTGACGGTGTGTTCGACCTGCACGCGCGGGTTCACCTCGATAAAGTAGAACTCGCCTGAGTCCATATCCATCAGGAATTCGACCGTGCCTGCGCATTCGTAATTCACATGGGCGCAGATTTTCTTGCCGAGATTGCAAAGCTGTTCGCGCTGGGTGCCGGAAAGATACGGGGCAGGGGCGCGTTCGACGACCTTTTGATTGCGGCGCTGGACCGAACAATCCCGTTCCCAGAGGTGATAGATCTGGCCGTGGCTGTCGCCCAGGATCTGCACCTCGACATGCCGGGCGCGCATGATCATCTTTTCCAGATAGCCTTCACCATTGCCGAAGGCGGCTTCGGCCTCGCGCCGGCCTTCGCGGACTTTCTCTTCCAGCTCATCCTCGGACATGATCGGGCGCATGCCGCGCCCGCCGCCGCCCCATGACGCCTTGAGCATTAGGGGATAGCCGACTTCGGCCGCTTCTTTCTTGATCGCGGCCATGTCATCGCCCAGCACCTCGGTTGCGGGGATGACGGGCACCCCGGCCTCGATCGCGACGCGGCGCGCGCTGGCCTTGTCGCCCAGCTGGCGCATGGTTTCGGCCTTGGGGCCGATGAAGGTGATGCCGTTGGCGGTGCAGGCATCCACGAAATCGGGGTTTTCGGATAGCAGGCCATAGCCGGGGTGGATCGCGTCGGCGCCGGACATCTTGGCCACGCGAATGATTTCTTCGATGCTGAGATAGGCGGCGACCGGCCCCATGCCTTCGCCGATCCGATAGGCCTCGTCCGCTTTGAAGCGGTGCAGGCCCAGCTTGTCCTCTTCTGCAAAGACGGCGACGGTTTTCTTGCCCATTTCGTTGGCGGCCCGCATGATGCGGATCGCGATTTCGCCGCGGTTGGCGATCAGGATTTTCTTGAACTCGGCCATGATTAAAGTCCCCACTTTGCAGTTGCAGCAATGTCTAGGGAGTTTCTGACGGCACGTAAACCAGTAGAAATACGTATATTCGGGCGAATGTGGAACGATCACGGCCTGCGCCGGTTGGCCTTGGAACCCCAAGAAGGAGACCAAGATGACCCGTTTCAAAGGCAAGCGTATTCTGATCACCGGCGGCACCAGCGGTATCGGCCTGGCCACAGCCAAACGTATCGTTGCGGAAGGCGGGGAGGTTGCCGTGACCGGTGTCACCCAGGATCATCTGGACGAGGCCGGGCGCAGCCTGCCATCGGGCAGTCTGGTGTTGCGCAATGATGCGTCTGATCCGGAAGCGGCCAAGGAACTGGCGTCGAAGATCAAGGACCAGATGGGCCAGATCGATGGTGCCTATCTGAATGCCGGCTACGGCAAGAACATGGCGACTGAAGATGTGGATGCCGACGGGTTCGATGCCATGATGAATGTGAATGTGCGCGGGGCCGCGTTGCAGATGGCCGCGCTGAAGCCGCTGATCAAGGATGGTGGTGCTGTGTTGCTGACATCCTCTGTCGCGCCATATCTGGGCGGGGCCAAGGGGGCCATTTATGCTGCGACAAAGGCGTCGTGCCTGGCGATGGCGCGCAGCTGGTCCAAGGATATGGCGCCCCGCAATATCCGCGTCAACGCCGTTGCCCCTGGCCCGATCGAGACGAATTTCTTTGATGCGCTGGGCAAGGGTGGCGATGACGCCGACGAGATGAAAAAGCAGATTGCCGAGGCCGTCCCGCTGGGCCGTATGGGCAAGCCGGAGGAGGTGGCGGCGGTCACCTGTTTCCTGCTGTCGGACGATGCGGCTTATGTTACCGGATCGGAATACATGGTCGATGGCGGTATGACATTGCGCTAGTAGCGTAGGCAACCCGGCAGATCGGCCAGCCTGCGCGCCCCGATCTGCCCCATATTGCTGATCATGTCCTGCCGCAGGATGTCGAAAACATGGGCCGGTCCCGCTTCGCCCAATGCGGCCAGCCCGTAGTGAAACGCCCGCCCCAGCATCACGAAATCGGCGCTAAGGGCGATGGCGCGCAGCACGTCCAGCCCGCCTTCGATCCCGCTGTCGAAGATCACCGGCAGGGATGTGGCCGCCCGGATCGCTGGCAGGATTTCGATGGTCGCCGGACCGCCATCGAATTGCCGCCCGGCATGGTTGCTGACCCAGATGGCATCGGCCCCTTCGTCGGTCAGGCGGGCGGCATCATCGGCGCGCCCCACGCCCTTGACGATCAGCGGACCGTCCCAGGCATCGCGCAACGCCTTGAAGTAATCCCAGTCGGGTGAGGTGCGCAGCAGGTAGCCGATATGCTGGGTCGAGGGCAGGGCGGTTTTGATATCGGAATACCCATCCATCAGTTTCATGCGCGGCATCCCGGTCTTGCGGATCCCGTTGAGCCAGGCCGGGCAGCGGGCGGCCTGCAGCGCCAGACGCGGTGTCAGTTTCGGCGGATTGGTCAGCCCGCCGCGTGTCTGGCGTTCGCGCCGGGATGCGACGGGTACATCGACGGTCAGCACCAGCGTGGTGAAACCCGATGCCTTGGCCCGTTTGAGGATATCGTCGCGAATGTCCGGATCGCGTGGTGGATAAAGCTGAAACCAGCCGTGATCGCCTGCCTGTGGCCCCACATCCTCGGGCAGTTGTGTGGCGACGGTGGAGAGGGTGAAGGGCAGGTTTTCGCGGGCGGCGGCGCGCGCCAGCATCTGTTCAGCCCCCGGCCAGACCAGCCCGGACATGCCCACCGGGGCGATGCCCACGGGCAGAGGGTGGCTGTGACCCAGCAGCGTGGTGCTGAGGTCGGGATCAAACTCCCCATGCAGGATCGACGGGTTCAGCAGCACCTGATCAAGGGCGGTGCGGTTGCGCCTTTGCGTTGCCTCTACCCCGGTGGCGCTGTCGAGATATTCCCAGACGAAATGCGGAATACGCCGCCTTGCGCGGGCTTTCAGATCGGAAATGGCGGGGTAGCGGCTGTGGCGTGTCATGGGCGCACGCTATGGCGACTGATGCGACAGAGGCAAGGTCAGGTTGCCTCCGGCGGGGATATTTATGCTCAGAAGAAGGGTTGGAACATTAGTAGAACAAGGGCTTTTCCTGCGCGGCGATTCAGTTTACCTTGGGCAGATGAGCAGTTTTTCCGAAGAAGATGCGTTCGAAGCCGCCGTCCCGCTGAGCCAGCGGGCGATGGCGCGACCTGCGATGCCCTATCTTGACGGGCTGAACCCGGCGCAGCGCGAGGCGGTCGAGACTCTGCAAGGGCCGGTTCTGATGCTGGCCGGGGCGGGGACGGGCAAGACCAAGGCGCTGACTAGCCGCATCGCGCATCTGCTGGCGACGGGCACGGCACGCCCGCACGAGATCCTTGCCGTGACGTTCACCAACAAGGCCGCGCGCGAGATGAAGCTGCGGATCGGTAGCCATATGGGCGAGGCGGTCGAGGGGATGCCGTGGCTGGGTACCTTCCATTCGATCAGTGCCAAGCTCTTGCGGCGGCATGCGGAATTGGCGGACTTGAAATCGAATTTCACCATCCTCGATACCGATGACCAGATCAGGCTGATGAAGCAGTTGATCGTGGCGGCCGGGATTGATGAGAAGCGTTGGCCTGCGCGGATGCTGTCTGGGATTATTGACGGCTGGAAGAACAAGGCGCTGACCCCCGACAAGGTGCCCGTCGCGGATGCCGGTGCGTTTGATCACAAAGGGGTGGAGCTTTACGCCGCGTATCAGCGCCGGTTGCTGGACCTCAATGCTGTCGATTTCGGTGACATTCTGCTGCACATGGTCACGATCTTTCAGAAACATGACGATGTGCTGCAGCAATATCAGCGCTGGTTCCGCTATATCCTTGTCGACGAATATCAGGATACCAATGTGGCCCAATATCTGTGGCTGCGTCTGCTGGCGGGTGGTCACAAGAATATCTGTTGTGTGGGCGATGATGATCAGTCGATCTATGGCTGGCGCGGGGCCGAGGTGGGCAATATCCTACGGTTCGAGAAGGATTTTCCAGGCGCGCATGTGGTGCGGCTGGAGGAGAATTACCGGTCGACCCCGCATATTCTGGCTGCGGCCTCTGGCGTGATTTCGGCCAATAAGGGCCGGTTGGGCAAGACGCTGTTCACCTCCCGGACCGATGGCGAAAAGGTCCGCCTGATCGGCCATTGGGATGGCGAGGAAGAGGCGCGCTGGATCGGGGAAGAGATCGAGGCGATGCAGCGCGGTACGCGCGGGCTGGACCCGATAGGGCTGGAGAAGATGGCGATTCTTGTCCGCGCCTCGCATCAGATGCGCGCGTTCGAGGATCGGTTTCTGACGATTGGTCTGCCCTACCGCGTCATCGGCGGCCCGCGGTTTTACGAGCGGATGGAGATCCGGGATGCGATGGCCTATTTCCGGCTGGCCGTCAGCCCCGAGGATGATCTGGCGTTTGAACGCATCGTGAATACCCCCAAACGCGGCCTTGGCGACAAGGCGGTGCAGACGATCCAGCGGACGGCGCGGACCAACGGCGTGTCGCTGGTAGAGGGAGCGCGGCTGGTCTGTCAGGGGAAGCTGCTGGGTGGTAAGGGGTTGAAAGAGCTGACTATTCTGGTGGCCGCGATTGACCGTTGGGCCGGGCAGGTCCGGGCCGAGGCGGATACCCATGTTGAACTGGCCGAGATGATTTTGGATGAAAGCGGCTATACCGGGTTCTGGCAGAACGACAAGACGCCGGAGGCGCCGGGGCGGCTGGAAAACCTCAAGGAACTGGTCAAGGCGCTGGAGAATTTCGAGAACCTGCAAGGGTTCCTCGAACATGTCAGCCTGATCATGGACAATGAAAGTGACGAGCCGGGTGAGAAGGTCAGCATCATGACCTTGCACGCAGCCAAGGGGCTCGAATTTCCCGCCGTGTTCCTGCCGGGATGGGAGGACGGGCTGTTCCCCTCGCAACGGTCCATGGATGAAAGCGGGCTGAAAGGCCTCGAAGAGGAACGCAGGCTGGCCTATGTGGGCATCACGCGGGCCGAGGAGATTTGCACGATTTCCTTTGCCGCCAACCGCCGGGTTTATGGCCAGTGGCAATCGCAGATGCCGTCGCGTTTCATTGATGAATTGCCTGAGGATCATGTAGAGGTGCTGACGCCGCCGGGCCTTTATGGTGGTGGCTACGGGGCCGCGGGCATGGCCGCCAGCGCGTCTCCTGCGATTGCAGGGGCGGCGATGTCGGATTTGCATCAGAAGGCGCATGAGGCGAATGTCTACAACTCCCCCGGCTGGCGGCGGTTGCAGGCGCGCAGCGGCCAGCGCGGCATGTCGATGCCGTCAGAGGCGCGCAACATGACGATTGATCTGGACGCGGTCAGCGCCTTTACCGAAGGCGACCGGGTGTTCCACCAGAAATTCGGCTATGGCGAGGTGATGGGGATCGAAGGCGACAAGCTGGTGATCGAGTTTGACAAGGCCGGGTCGAAACATGTGGTGGCGCGGTTTGTGGTCAGCGCCGAGCAGGCGGATGATGTGCCGTTCTAGCCGGGCTGATGCATCAGCATCGGCCAGAGTGACCCGACCAGCAGCACCGCCATCGTCACATTGAACACCCGCAACCGTCGCGCTGTGCCCAGCCAGCGCCGCACCTGTACGCCCATCCAGGCCCACACTGTCACCGATGGCAAGTTGGTGGCCGAAAACACGAGGGCCACCAGCAGCGAGCCTGCCAAAATCCCCCGATCCTGCGGCGCGTAGGCGCTGATCGCGGTGATGGCCATGAACCAGGCCTTGGGGTTGACCCATTGAAAGGCCGCGGCCTGCAGGAAGGTGAAGGGTTTGCCTTCGACCTTTTTCGCCTCTGGCGGGACGGCGTTGGCGATTTTCCAGGCCAGCCAGATCATGTAGGTGGCGCTGAGCACCTTCAGCACGGTGTTCAGGACCGGATACGTGTCGAACATGCGCAGCAGGACGACGCCCACCATCACCACCATGAATGCATGCCCCAGCGAAATGCCCAGCATATGCGGGACCGTACGGCGCAGCCCGTAATTGGCACCCGACGCCATCAGCATCAGGTTATTGGGCCCCGGGGTGATGGAACTGGCAAAGGCAAAACCGATAAGGGCGATCAGGATTTCGTAACTCATGGCGCAACGATAGAGCGTATGATGCGCAATGTAATTGCCAAGTTGTGCGGAAATGACCTAAACTCGCAATTGATGACGAAGATTGACCAGATCAACGACGCGATATTGCGTGAATTGTCCCGCGATGGCCGGATCAGCAACCTGACGCTGGCTGATAAAGTGGGCCTGTCGCCGTCAGCCTGTCTGCGCCGCGTGCAGGATCTGGAGCGGAGCGGGGTGATCAAGGGCTATCGTGCCCGGCTTGATCCCGCCAAAACGGGCCGCGCCTATGTGGTTTATGTGGCCGTGGGGCTGGCTGAACACACCAAGGCGGCGCAGGAAGGGTTCGAACAGGCGATGCGCCGGGCCGAAGAGGTGACGGAATGTCACAATGTGGCAGGTGCGTTTGAATACATCCTGCGGGTGGAGGTGGCTGATCTGCCTGCCTACAAGGCGTTTCATACGGACACATTGGGCACTGTGCCGCATGTGCGGTCGATCACCAGCTATATGGTGATGGGATCGCCAAAGGATGTGCGGGCCTGAAATACCCGCCGCCATCTTGGCAATCCTCAGTATCCATCGCATGATTGCCCTGCAACGGCGGTCCTTGGATTGCGCCTGAACAGCGATGTCAGGGGTAGGGCGGGGCATCCCCGCCTGCGATGAAAACCAGACCAAACACGGCGTTACCGCAACTGGGCTGCACCCAGGGCGGGTAACGCAGAGCAAGGAAAGCAAGGCCCGCCGTTGCAAACCAGCCCGCAAATCACCACCGCACGGCTGGCCCAGACGCTGGCCGTTTCTTTGGGTTCAGGAGCGTGGTCGGCTGAAACCTTGGCAATCGTGCTACGGCGGCGATTGCCTGCGGCACATCAAAAATACGCTGATGCCTTTGGGGCCAGTCTTGCCGCACAATGTGCTGCCGCCTACGCACCGTCTGTTCCTCAGATCGCGAAGGTTTTGCGCGGGATGACGGAATTTCGACGACTCTATCGTTATTGCCAGCGGCATAACCTGTGGCCGGACCCGGATCTATCGCCGCCGCAGATGGCCCCGATAACGGCCTTCCAAAACCTTAACCTGCCTCAACTCGCCTCACTTGATGTGCTGGCAGAGTGGTTATCGTTGCCACTGGAGAAGCTCAGCTATTTTGCCGACCCAAGCAGTCGGCACGAAGAACACGGCGATATGCCCGTGAACCACTACCACTATCATTTGCACAAGAAGCGCCGCGGCGGCAAGCGTCTGATCGAAGCGCCAAAACCGGCGTTAAAGGCGATGCAGCGCCAGCTGCTCAATCAGATTATCAATCATGTGCCGCTTCATCCCGACGCATTCGGGTTTGTCCGGGGCAAAAATTGCCTACACGCGGCGGCCCGCCACGCGGGCGAGGCGATGGTGGTCCGCTTTGACATTCAGAACTTCTTTCCGTCCATCAATGCCGGTCGGGTGTTCGGCCTTTTTCGATCCTTGGGCTATCCGCATCCGGTGGCGACGCATCTGACCGGGCTGTGCACCACCCGCACGCCGACATGGATGTCGGAACGTCTTAACCCGTCAGATCATGGGATTTACCATCAAAGCCACTTGCCGCAAGGCGCACCGACATCGCCGGCGCTGGCCAACCTGATCGCATTTTCCCTTGATGTCCGCCTCGCGGCACTCGCGCGAAGTGTGGGCGCGCAATACAGCCGCTATGCGGACGATCTCAGCTTTTCCGGCGACAGGCACATTGCCGGTGTCCTGCTGCACATGGTGTCCAAAATCCTGCGTGACGCCGGTTTCGCGGTGAATGCGCGCAAGACTCACCTGATGTCAGCAAGCGGGCGGCAGGTTATCACCGGGGTCGTGGTCAATCAGCATCTGAACACCACGCGGGCTGACTATGACATGCTCAAGGCCGTGATCCATGCTTGCGGCAAGGCCGATGATGTCCGCTGGCATGACGCGGCATTTCGGGGGCGGCTGCTGGGCCAGATCGCTTGGGTTGAACAAGTGAACCCCGCTCGAGGCACCGCATTGCGCAAACGGTTGGCACGGGCGATCCAGCGTCGCAACGCCCATGTCAGGCAAACATAAAAAAAACGGCCATGCCCGGGAGGAGGTGGGCATGACCGTTCTTATTATCAGCGCCCGCCTGCTCTGGGAGGAGAAGAGCGGGGCGCTTCCTCGCTTGGCGTTGCTCGGGAGGAGGTGAGCGCAGCTAGCGGTATGATCGGTTCCAACCCGGGAGGAGGTGGGCGGTTCCGAAACTGGTGCATAAAGTGGCGGTACCCGGGAGGAGGTGGATACCGCCACCTTATTGCTGACCCGACGTTCAGGGAGGAGGAGAGAACCGTCGGGTCCTTGTCAGATCGGCCTAAAGGGAGGAGGCGGCCGACCCGATCCTTAAATTTGGTTGTCGTACGCAGCTTCCAGCGCGATACGCTTGATCATGGCACGATGAATACCCAGATCGGCGAGATCGCGATCAGTCAGGGCGTTCAGTTCGTTATAGGTTTTGCGGTACACTTTGCGCTTGGCGGCTTTTTCTGCCAACTCGGTCCGGAACGCTGCAAAGCGCTGGCCAAGGGAGATACCGGCAAAGCCTGTGTCTGTGTTATATGTCATCTGCTCATCTTTCGTATGATCGTCGTGTTGCGGTTTGTTCCGCCCCCGTTACGATCAACATGTAGGATAATGCTGCAGTTGCACAATACCTGTCTGAGCAACGCTGCTATGCAGAAAATGCATAAGCATTGCTGACCTAACGTCATCAATCTGTTGCATTTTTGGGCATCTGTTTCCATCTACTTGCGCTTTGCCAAAAAACCGCCAGATGTTGCCTTGGAAACAGTCACTTTATGAACCGGAGGTATATTCATGCCCGTCACCCGCGATGAAATTCTGGGCGCGCTATCGCGACTCACTTTGCCGGGGGGCGAGGATATTGTGGCACGCGATATGGTCCGTGCCCTGAATATCGACAATGATTCCGTCCGTTTCGTGATCGAAGCCGCCGACCCGGCTGAAGCGGCGAAGATGGAAGGCGTGCGCCGCGCCGCAGAGGAGATCGTGAAGGGTCTGCCCGGTGTAACCTCCGCCTCTGTCGTGCTAACGGCCCATGGCCCCGCCGCCAAGGCCCCGGAACCGCCATCGCTGAAGGTTGGTCGCCACCCTACGCCGCAGGCCGGTCCTGCAAAGGTCGCCGGCGTTGACCGCATCCTTGCCATCGGATCGGGCAAGGGCGGCGTTGGCAAATCAACTGTGTCGTCCAATCTTGCCGTCGCGCTGGCAAGGGAAGGACGGCGCGTTGGCCTCTTGGATGCTGATATCTACGGCCCCAGCCAGCCCCGCATGATGGGCGTGAACAAGCGCCCCGGATCGCCTGACGGCAAGATCATCATCCCGCTGCAGGCCCATGGTGTGACGATGATGTCAATCGGTCTGATGGTGGACCCTGACAAGGCCGTGGTCTGGCGTGGCCCGATGCTGATGGGCGCGCTGCAGCAGATGCTGGGGCAGGTGCAATGGGGTGAACTGGATGTGCTGATCGTGGATCTGCCGCCGGGGACCGGTGATGTGCAACTGACCCTGTGCCAGAAGACCCATTTGACCGGGGCGGTCGTGGTCAGCACCCCGCAGGATGTGGCCCTGATTGATGCCCGCAAGGCGCTGGATATGTTCAAGACGTTGAACACACCGGTGCTGGGACTGATCGAAAACATGTCCACATTCGTCTGTCCGACCTGCGGTACCGAAAGCCATATCTTTGGTCATGGCGGTGTCGCGGTAGAGGCGGAAAGGATCGGGGTGCCGTTCCTGGGCGCCTTGCCGATTGACCTTGATACCCGGCTGGCCGGTGATGCGGGTGAACCGATTGCCGTGGGTGATGGTCCGATGGCCGAGGCCTATCGCCATCTTGCCCGCCGCTTTATCGAGGGTGGCATGGCGTGATTATTCGCCCGGTAAAGATGGCAGATTTCGATGCCATCTGGCCTATCCTGCGTGATGTCTTCCGTGCGGGTGAGACCTATGCCGTGGACCCCCGGATCAGCAAAGAAGCATGCCGTGACTACTGGATGACGACACCTGCCGCGACCTATGTCGCCGAAGGGCAGGGCGGCATCCTTGGTACCTACTATATCCGTACCAACCAGCCCGGCGGCGGGGCCCATATCTGCAATTGCGGCTACGTAGTGGCCGAGGCCGCGCGCGGGCAGGGGCTGGCACGGCAGATGTGCGAACACAGTCAAGTCGAAGCGCGGGCGCTGGGTTACCTCGCCATGCAGTTCAATTTCGTGCTGGCGAGCAATGTGGGTGCCGTCGGGCTGTGGCACCGGCTGGGTTTCGAAACAGTCGGCACGATCCCCGATGCGTTCGACCACCCAAAAGAGGGATTGGTTGATGCGTTTGTAATGTACAAACGTCTGGATGATTAATGGGTCTTGCGCCCGAACTTGGGTCTAAGTGGCTAGGCCACTCTCACACCCCGTTATGCAACATTTTGCGTGCCATTGGGGCGTCTGTTTGGCGCAAAAAACTGTACAGATGTTGTACGTACAAATGTACGCAAGGCCGGGTCTTAACACGGCGTGCCCAGTGTCGCCGTTAACCCTTGGCAGGGAATTACGTCTTCCCCAAGTTCCTCAGCGTGCCTGCAACTGCTTGGCTAAACCAGGTCTTTCGTCATCAGAATCGCTTCTGTTGGCGCCTCTCCAAAATCAGACAGGTCGAATGGACGCCGTTCGCGCTCTGCATATCCGGCCCGCTGGTAGACCCGAATGGCGTTCTCGTTTGTGGCGGCGACAATCAAGGCGAGGCCCGGGCTACCGCTTTCGCGCGCCTGCTTTTCAGCCTCGCGGAGCAGGGCAGTGCCGACGCCGTGCCCACGTCCATTGGGAACGACAGCCATGAAGTTGATGTACCAATGCCCCGGCACGAGATGCGCCAACTCTTCAATGCCGACAAACACTTCTGGAACGTCTGGCCCGATAGGCTTCGGCGTTGTTGGAAGGCGGTAACCAATCAGGCCACCGGTCTTCGCGCCGTCTTGCTCCGCGATGAACCCGTTTCGATAGCTGAAATCGCCATCCTCGGCGGTCACAAGGGCCTCCCCTACGGCCGCTCCGTCCAATCCTGATGGCGCCATCTTGGCCCACAGCGTCGGCAGCAGCCCATGACTTGCCATATCGACGACGCGCAGAAGCAGAGGTGCATCGTCCAGCGTTGCTTTTCGGATCGTCAAGGACATGAGAACCTCCAAACTGTTTTTGACTTTGTAGAGTCCGATTTGGGCCTTTCGACCGCTGGCACCGACGTAACACCTGGCCAGACATCCATTGATGCTCTCCAAATGACCCTAGCCTGTCTCTCCATGTTCCGCCAAGCAGATCGCGAGGATGGTGGGCGCAGCGTTAATCCCACCAAAAGTACCAATAGGGCGCGCGCATCCGGTCTGCGGCGAGCGCCGAGATTGTGCCGACACCTTGCAAGACGACATCCTCATCATAGTGGAAATGCGTGATCGCCAGCGCAATAGCCGCTTCTTGATCGGTTGGGCGATTGGGGGCCCAAAGTTCCATCTGGTCATGCGCGATGACAATCGGTTCCGCCCCGTAGTCGTTGAACCATTGGCGCAAGGCGGCGACGTGGATTTCAGGAGAGGGATTCGCGTTCCAGCCGCCAAAGCGCAGATAGGCCGGGGCCTCCCACGGGTTTTCGGTGGGCAGGATGGCGATATAGGCGGTGTTGACCGGGCGACCGGTTTCCCAGTCATTCAGGCTGATAATCTCTTGCGGGGGTATGTAGAAGAATGGCCAGCGGCCCATGTCCAGTTCGGCGATGGCCACGGGATCGAAGGTGTCCGGCAAATCGGTTTCGTAGTCATTATCCTTCATCCAGGCGACGAAGTCCGCGTGTTCCGCAGCGCGGATGTCATAGAGCGCGCCGGGGAAGGCCAGATCATTGGCGACTGCCACGACCTCTTGCGGTGACAATGGATAGAATTCGTCCCATTGCGGATCGAACATGTCGATCAGGTTGGTGACGGCATCGGCATCGCCAATGATCACCGGCGTGCCGGGGGCGTCGCGCAGCCGGTGCCATTCGTCCTCGGCGTCCTCTCCGGCCACTTCGATCACCGGAAAGGGCAGAAGGTCGAGATCCTGCGCCGTGGCGGGGAGGGCAAGCAGAGCGAAAGCAAGGGTAAGGCGCATGGCATGGTCCGTTAGCGGTTTCCGCCAGTCTGGCGAAAGCACCACGTTGGTACAAGCATGGGAAATCATGGAATCTGTGTGATCCACGAATCACAATCCGGTGGGATTCGGTCAAAACCGGATAGGATTGCGGTTATGTTCCCCGTATGAGAAGCCGAAATCGACGGGTAGTGTAAAAAAGTTGGGATTTTCTGGAATGGTTTGGAAATTGGACATCTTGTCTAGATGTTGTGTGCGCTATTTCTTCTTCCGCTACAAATATGGCTGATTGGAGGTCCCGATGTCCATATCTTGTTTCATGAGGGTCCCAAAAACACCATGTAGTACCATGAATTCCCAAAAAGTTGTTGATCGGTGATCCAACTGGTGTCACAACAGTTGCACGGTAAGACGGACACGACATCAAAGGGGCACCAAGAACCCCAACCGGCAAAAGCAGGTTTCATACAGGCTTCGTCTTACCCAACCAGATCCGGCGCGTGAGCGAGCAGACATCCCCCCAGGTGGCACGCGCAGTCGGACATTCCCCGCTAGGGGCGGAACCGGCGGATTGTGCAGTGGCAGCAGCGCAATCCGCCGTTTTCACATCCAGAGACAAGATTTCCGGGGGCAAGAGGTAAAGGACCGAGGGACAGTGGTTCTGAGTTTTACAGGCGAACACACCCAAAAGGTGGACGGTAAGGGGCGCATGTCGATCCCTGCCGATTTTCGTCGTGTGCTCGAAGCCAGCGACCCTGACTGGACCCCTGGCCTATCCCCGCGCATGTTCCTGCTTTATGGCGATCATCTGAAAAACGAACTGCACGGCTACACGGTTGACGAATTCAACGCGGTGGTGGGCCAGATCAATGCCCTTCCCCGCGGGTCCGCGAACAAGAAGAAACTCCAGCGCCTGATCATCGGCCAGTCCATCAAACTGGACGTGGACAAGGACGGGCGCACGGTCATGCCGCTGAAGCAACGCCAGAAACTTGGGATCACCGAAGGTGAGCTGGCCTTCAGCGGCATGGGCGACCATTTCGAAATCTGGAAGGCCGATGTATTTGCCGAAGAGGTGGCAGAGGATATCAGCGGCTGGCTGGCAGAACACGAGGATGGCTTTGATCCGCTCATCCTGCTGGATGAGTAGATCATGCCTGCTGCTGCCGCACCTGACCCACATATCCCCGTTCTGATTGGACCGCTGATCGCAGCGGTCTCGCCCGTTTCCGGGGTCTGGCTGGATGGCACATTCGGGGCGGGTGGCTATACCCGTGCCTTGCTGGCCGCCGGGGCCGACAAGGTGATCGCGGTGGATCGTGATCCGCTGGCGTTCCAGATGGCGGCCGACTGGGCCGGGGACTATGGCGACCGGATTGAGATGGTCGAAGGCGTGTTTTCCAAGCTTGATCAATACGGGTCCGACCTTGACGGTGTCGTGCTCGACCTTGGCGTCAGTTCCATGCAGCTTGATCTCGCCGAACGCGGCTTTTCGTTCATGCGCGACGGCCCGTTGGACATGCGGATGTCGCAGGACGGGCCTTCGGCAGCTGATCTGTGCAACTCGGCGGACGAGGCTGAACTGGCCGATATCATCTACCTTTACGGTGAAGAACGCGCCTCGCGCCGGATTGCCAAGGCGATTGTCGCCGCCCGCCCGCTGACCACAACCGGCCAACTGGCCAAGGTGGTCGAAGGCTGCTTGCCGCGTGCCAAACCCGGCCAGTCGCATCCGGCCACACGCACCTTTCAGGCGCTGCGCATCGCGGTGAACAACGAATATGGCGAACTGGCCGAGGGGCTGATGGCCGCCGAACGCGCCTTGAAACCGGGCGGCCAACTGGCCGTCGTGACCTTTCATTCGGTCGAGGACCGGATGGTCAAACGGTTCCTGCAGGCGCGGTCCGGCAATGTGGCCAATGCCAACCGCTATGCGCCGGAAACGGCGCAGGTCGTGCCCGCTTTTCGCATCGAAAAACGCAAGGCCATCGGCCCGGATGCACAGGAACTGGCGGAAAACCCACGGTCACGCTCGGCCAAGCTGCGGGTGGCGATCCGGACCGATGCGCCAGCCGAAGATATCGATCCGGCATCACTCGGCATGCCGATGAAGAAAGGGGCGCGGTAATGCGCGGTGTGTTATATGTACTGGCGGCGCTGGCCGTCATGGGGCTCGCGTTTTGGGCCTATCAGGAAAACTACAAGACCCAGCAGGCGGTCAAGGAAGTGCGCCAGTTACATGCGCGCATCGGGGCCGCGCATGAACGGCTGGGCATGCTGCGGGCCGAATGGGCCTATCTGAACCGCCCGGACCGGCTTGCCGATCTGGCAGAGCTGAATTTCGACCGGCTGGGTCTCTTGCCGCTGATGCCCGATGCCTTTGGTGCAGTCGATCAGATCATCTATCCGATCCCGCCGATCAGCCCGATCATCAACCCGATCGAGCTGTCATCGGACGCCTTTGACGACGTGGAGAACCCGCTATGAGAACGCCACTGCGTCCGCTTGCCCGTATCCTCAAGGCCCGCGCCCAAGGCGAAGACCCCGCCGCGATCGAGGCCGAAAACAAGCGCCGCCGTCACGAAGAAATGGCCGACAAGGCCCGCCAGCGCTCCGAAGGGCGCTTGCTGCTGCTGGGTCTTGCGTTTTTCTGCGCCTTTGGCGTGATCGGGATGCGCATGGGCACGCTCGCCTCTTCCGTGCCGGAAGAGCCGCGGGCGAGTGCTGTTGGCAACCCGATCATCGGACAACGCTCTGATATTGTTGATAGAAACGGGCGTATTCTGGCGACGAACCTGCAGACCCATTCGCTTTATGCCCATCCACAGGACATGATCGACCCGCTGCATGCCGCCGCTGGTTTGGCCACAATTTTCCCTGAACTGGACGAGGAAGAACTAATCGCTGATTTCACCGGCGACCGGAAATTCATGTGGGTCCGCCGCCAGATCAGCCCTGAACAGATGCAGGCGGTCCATGATATCGGCTCGCCCGGTCTGCTCTTCGGCCCGCGCGAGATGCGGCTTTACCCTAACGGCCCGATTGCGGCGCATATCCTTGGCGGGGCCAGCTATGGCCGCGAAGGTGTCGCCAGTGCCGAGGTGATTGGCGTGGCCGGTGTCGAGCGTCAGTTTGACGCCTTCCTGCGCGATCCCGCCAATGAAGGGGCGCCGCTGGAATTGTCCATCGACCTGACGGTGCAGGCCGCCGCAGAACAGGTGCTGGCAGGTGGCATGTCGTTGATGAACGCCAAGGGCGCGACCTCCATCCTGATGGATATTCACACGGGCGAGATCATCTCGATGGTGTCCTTGCCCGATTTCGACCCCAACAATCGCCCCCGCGTTCTGACCGAAGGCGATCAGTCCGACAGCCCGCTATTCAATCGCGCGGTGCAGGGCGTTTACGAGTTGGGATCGGTTTTCAAGATTTTCACAGTTGCGCAAGCGATGGAGCTTGGTCTGGTCAACCCCAACACCCTGATCGACACGCAAGGGCCATTGTCCTGGGGGCGGTTCCGCATTCGCGATTTCCGTGACTATGGCCCGGAACTCAGCACCACGGATGTGATTGTGAAATCCTCCAACATCGGCACAGCGCGCATCGCCATGATGATCGGCGCGGACCGGCAGCGCGAATTCCTCGGCTCGCTCGGCTTTCTCGAAGCGACGCCCGTCGAGATGATCGAAGCGCCCACCGGCGCCCCGCTCTTGCCGCGCAACTGGTCAGAGATTTCAACGATGACAATCTCTTACGGCCACGGCCTGTCCTCATCACCGCTGCATCTGGCCACAGCCTATGCGTCACTGCTCAACGGCGGCACACGGGTCGAACCGACGCTGCTGCGCATGGAAAACGCGGTTGTCGGTGAACGGGTGGTCAGCGAGGCCGTCAGCCGCCGATCCATGTCGATGCTGCGGCAGGTGGTACAGGATGGGACCGCATCCTTTGGTGAGGTTCCGGGATACGAGGTTGGCGGCAAAACCGGCACCGCCGATAAGCCGCGCACCCGTGGCGGCGGCTACTACGATGACAAGGTGATCGCCACCTTCGCAACCGCATTTCCCGCCAGCGATCCGCAATATGTGCTGGTGGTGACGCTGGATGAACCGTCCGAAAACTCCGGCGAAGAACCGCGCCGCACAGCAGGCTGGACAGCCGTGCCCGTCGCCGCCGAAATGATACGCCGCGTCGCACCCTTGCTGGGCCTCAGACCGCAAGTGGACAGTCCTCAATCCATCGGTGTAACACTCACCTCAAACTGAATGGGGCGGCATATGACATCACTGGCGGAACTGGGGCTGACGGCACAAGGCGGGCGCGAGGCGCAGATCAAAGGGCTGGCCGTCGATAGCCGTGACGTCAAGGATGGGTTCCTTTTCGCGGCCCTGCCCGGTGCGCGGGTGCATGGCGGCGAATTCATCCAATATGCCCTGCGCATGGGCGCCGCGGCTGTGCTGACCGACGCGCAGGGGGCCGCCATCGCCGCCGATGAACTGGCCGCATCCGACGCCGCCGTGATCGTAGCACAGGATCCGCGTCAGGCACTGGCGCAGACCGCATCGCTCTGGTTCGGACCGCATCCCGATACCGTGGTCGCGGTCACCGGCACCAATGGCAAGACATCCGTGTCCACCTTCTGCCGCCAGATCTGGGAGGAGATGGGGATCGCCGGTGTCAACCTTGGCACCACCGGCGTCAAAGGGGCCTGGACCCACCCGCTCAAACACACCACGCCCGAACCGATCACCCTGCACCGCGTCCTGTCACAGGCCACGCAAAACGGCGTCACCCATGTCGCGATGGAGGCATCATCGCACGGGCTTGACCAGCGGCGGCTGGATGGCGTGCTGCTGGCCGCCGCAGGTTTCACCAACTTCACCCAGGACCATCTAGATTATCACGAAACGTTCGAGGCGTATTTTGACGCCAAGATGGGCCTGTTCAAGCGCGTACTGGCCGAAGACGGCGTGGCCGTCATCAACCTCGACGATCCCAAAGGGCCGGAGGTCGCCGATATCTGCACCGCCCGCGGGCAAGAGGTGATCGGCGTCGGCCGCAGTCCCGCCGCGCGCCTGCGCATCACCGGCCAACGGTTCGACGCCACCGGTCAGGATCTGCTGTTCGCCTGGCAGGGCCGTCCGAGACAGGCGCGGCTGGACCTGATTGGCGGTTTCCAGGCTGACAACGTGCTGCTGGCCGCCGGTCTGGTGATCGCCGCCGGTGCCGACCCGGTCGAGGTGTTCGACAGCCTGTCACATCTGGGCACCGTTCATGGCCGGATGGAACTTGCCGCGACCCGCCAGAACGGGGCGGCGGTGTTTGTCGATTACTCACATACGCCGGATTCCGTGCAAACCGCGCTCAAGGCGCTCCGCCCACATGTGATGGGACGGATCGTCTGCATTGTCGGCGCAGGCGGTGACCGTGACAGGGGCAAACGCCCGCTGATGGGGGCCGCGGCTGCCCTGAACGCCGATGTCGTGATCATCACCGATGACAATCCCCGGTCCGAAGACCCCGCAACGATCCGCGCCGCCGTCATGGAAGGGGCCATCGCCGCTGGCGGTACCGACAGCATCACCGAAGTCGGCGACCGGGCTGAGGCGATCCTGCGCGGCATCGACGCGCTTGGTCCCGGCGACGCCCTGCTGATCGCGGGCAAGGGGCACGAGACCGGGCAGATCGTGGGCGACAACGTGCTGCCCTTTGACGATGTGGAACAGGCCAGCGTGGCCGTCGCCGCGTTGGAGGGGCGGATATGACGCTGTGGACCTCTGCCGACGCGATAGCCGCCACCGGCGGCCGCTGCGCAGTGGATTGGACGGCAACCGGTGTGTCGATCGACACCCGCACCCTGGAACCCGGCGATCTGTTCGTCGCGCTGAAAGACATCCGCGACGGGCATGATTTCGTGGCCCAAGCGCTGGAAAAGGGCGCGGCAGCCGCACTGGTGTCCTACAAACCCAAGGATATCCCCGTCGATGCCCCGCTGCTGATCGTCGATGACGTGCTGCAGGGGCTTGCCGATCTTGGCGCGGCGGCGCGGGCACGCTCCAACGCAAGGATCGCCGCGATTACCGGATCGGTGGGCAAAACCTCAACCAAGGAAATGCTGCGCGCGGTCCTGTCCCGCCAAGGCAAATGCCACGCCGCAGAAGCGTCCTATAACAACCACTGGGGCGTGCCGCTGACGCTGGCCCGCATGCCTGCCGACACAGACTATGCCATCGTCGAAATCGGGATGAGCAATCCAGGCGAAATCGCCCCGCTGTCGCGGCTGACCCGGCCGCATGTGGCGATGGTCACCACCGTCGCCGCGGCGCATCTGGCATCCTTTGACAACCTCTCAGGCATTGCCGTCGAAAAGGCGACCATCATGGACGGGCTGGAACCCGGTGGGATCGCCGTGCTGAACGCCGATATCGAAACCACCGGCATCCTGCGCGATCACGCCACCGAAACCGGGGCTACGCAGGTGCTGTTCGGCACCACAGCCGATGACTGGCAGGTCAAGGACGTGCGCCTGACCGGCGACGTCACGGTCATAAACGCAACTGGCAAGGGGCATGATTTCCTGTTCAAGCTTTCCGTCCCGGGACGACATTTCGCGATGAACGCGGTCGGTGTGCTCGCCGTGGCCGACGCGCTGGGGGCTGACCCCGTCCAGGCCGCCCTAGATATCGCCCAATGGGTGCCGCCTGCCGGGCGCGGCACCCGCGAGGTCATCGTCATCGACGGCGCGAACGAGGATGAGACCCTTGATCTGATCGACGACGCATTCAACGCCAACCCAACCTCGCTCGGCGCCTCACTTGAGGTGATCGCAGCGTCTCAACCGCACGACAATGTCGGGCGCACGATCAAGGGGCGGCGGGTCGCGATCCTGGGTGACATGCTCGAACTCGGTCCGGACGAGGTGCAGATGCACCGCGACATGGCCCACAACACCCATCTGCAATCGCTTGACCTGATCCACTGTGCGGGACCGCTGATGCACCACCTCTGGCTGGCCCTGCCTGAAGAAAAGCGCGGCCAATGGGCCGAACATTCCGCCGATCTGGCCGCCCGCGTCACGCGGCTGGTTGACGCAGGCGATGTGGTGCTGGTCAAGGGATCAAAAGGCAGCAAGGTCTCACTGGTCGTTGACGCCATCCGCAAACTGGGGCATCGCCGCCCTCAAGAAGAATAGGAACACCCATGCTTTACTGGCTCACGGCACTCTCTGACGGCGGCGACTTTTTCAACCTCTTTCGCTACATCACCTTCCGGGCGGGTGGAGCGTTCATGACAGCGCTCCTGTTCGGGTTCATCTTCGGGCCACCCCTGATCAACGTGCTGCGGCGCAAACAGGGCAAGGGGCAGCCGATCAGGGGCGACGGGCCCGAAGGGCATTTCGTCAAGGCTGGCACACCGACCATGGGGGGCCTGCTGATCGTGGGGGCGCTGACCACATCGACGCTGCTTTGGGCGCGGCTCGACAATCCGTTTGTCTGGATGGTGCTGTTCGTGACCCTATCCTTTGCCTTGATCGGCTTTGCGGATGACTATGCCAAGGTCTCCAAGCAGAACACCGCAGGCGTGTCGGGCAAGATACGGATTTTACTGGGTATTCTGATCGCAGGGATCGCGGGATATTGGGCCGCCGCCTATCATCCGGATGATCTGACCAACCAGCTTGCGTTGCCTGTCTTCAAGGACACGCTGATCAATCTTGGGGTCATGTTCATCCCCTTCGCGATCATCGTGATCGTGGGGGCGGCCAACGCGGTCAACCTGACAGACGGGTTGGACGGGCTGGCGATCATGCCCGTGATGATCGCGGCGGGCGCTTTCGGGATCATCGCCTATGCGGTCGGGCGGACTGACTTTACCCAGTATCTTGACGTTCATTATGTGCCCCAAACCGGTGAAATCCTGATCTTTTCCGCAGGGCTGATCGGCGGCGGGCTGGGGTTCCTGTGGTACAATGCGCCCCCCGCGGCGGTGTTCATGGGCGACACCGGGTCACTGGCACTCGGCGGGGCACTGGGCGCGATTGCGGTCGCCACCAAGCACGAGATCGTGCTGGCCATCGTCGGCGGGCTGTTCGTGGTCGAGGCGCTCTCTGTCATCATCCAGGTGCTCTATTTCAAGCGGACCGGCAAGCGGGTCTTCCTGATGGCGCCGATCCACCATCACTACGAGAAGAAAGGCTGGGCCGAACCCCAGATCGTGATCCGTTTCTGGATCATCTCGCTGATCCTGGCGATGATCGGGTTGGCCACGCTGAAGGTGCGGTAAGGTGGGGTTGCATCCCACCAAAACCACCTTCCATATCTTAAGCAACACCAGGGCAGGGCCCGGACCTCGGGGTGGGCGCAGAAACTGACCTGCTTTGCAGAACAAGGCGCCCAAAACCAACCTTTGCAAAGTCCGCAGCATCGCAAAAGCGCCCTCCCCATCGGGGAGGTACGGGCGCTGCTCGGCGCTGCCGGGCGGGTCCTGAGCTTCAGTCCCCGTGTGACTTGATCACATGCGAATATGCGTTTCACCGCATCATCACATTATACGCAATCAGCCTCAAATCTTAACAGCCTATTCACATTCTCACCGCACGCCCCTTTAACCACGGAAATCCCGCCCAAGGGGTCCGACGCAAGTCCGACGTTTTGCCGACGCAAATCCGACAGCTGATTTTCCCCAAAACCCAGCATTAACTGCGATTCCCGTGATTCGGCGGATCAGGGGTGTTGCGCAGCCCTCTCCGCCCCACCGAACGTTGCGCGCGCCCGTTGTGCTTGGCCGCAAAATGCGCATTGATGCGCGGGCAATTGGGCTGCCGGAACAGGGGTGCGATGATGATACCAGTGCAGGGATATGCGGGCCAAACTGTGGCCGTTCTGGGCCTTGGCCGGACAGGCCGCGCGGCGGCTGTGGCTTTGCGCGCCGGTGGGGCCGTACCGGTGGTTTGGGATGATAGTGTGCCGGCCCGCGAAGCTGCCGAACAGGACGGGTTCGACCTGCGTGATCTGACAAATGCGCAAGCTTTTGAAGATGTTGCGGCCCTGATCGTCAGCCCCGGCATCCCCCATCTTTACCCCGCCCCGCACCCTGTCATCGCAGCTGCGATGCAGGCCGGTGTGCTCGTAGACAATGATATCGGGCTTTTTTTCCGGTCTTTTGCGACCCAGGACTGGGACAGTTTCGACACCACGCCCCGGGTCATCGCGGTAACCGGATCAAACGGCAAATCGACCACCGCCGCCCTGATCCATCACATCCTGGTCGAGAATGGCCGCCCCGCCCAGTTGGCCGGCAATATCGGGCGCGGGGTGTTGGATATTGATCCGGCCCATGATGGCGAGGTTGTGGTGCTGGAATTGTCCTCCTACCAAACTGACCTCGCCCGTGCACTGACACCGGATGTCGCTGTTTTTACAAACCTTACTCCTGATCACCTCGACCGGCACGCGGGTCTTGGCGGGTATTTCGCGGCCAAACGCAGGCTCTTTGCCGAAGGCGGGCCGGATCGCGCCGTGATCGGCGTGGACGAGGTCGAGGGCCGCTATCTGGTCAATCAACTGACCGAAAGCGCGGAGGATGATCGGGTCATCCGCGTCTCATCGGGGCAGAAACTGACACGCGGCTGGAGCGTTTTTGCACGCAAAGGGTTCCTGTCAGAATTCCGAAAGGATCGGCAGATCGGGTCGATAGATCTACGCGATATCAAGGGGTTGCCGGGCGCGCATAACCACCAGAACGCCTGCGTCGCCTATGCCACCTGCCGAACGCTAGGCCTCGGCCCCAAAGGGATTGAGGCCGCGATGCGCAGCTACCCCGGCCTGCCCCACCGCAGTCAGGTGGTGGCCGAGAAAGACGGGGTGGTCTTTGTCAATGACAGTAAAGCCACCAATGTGGACAGCGCCGCCAAGGCCTTGCAGGCGTTTCCGAAAGTTCGATGGATTTGCGGCGGCTTACAGAAAGACGGGGGGCTCGACGGGCTGGTGCCGCATCTGGGCCATGTGGTGAAGGCCTATGTGATCGGGCGCGAGGCGGAAGGGTTCGCGCGGCAACTGACCGGGACAGAGGCGGAGGTCTGTACGACAATGGATGTGGCTGTGGCCAAGGCTGTGGCCGAAGCGAAGCGGGGCGAGGTTGTGCTGTTGGCGCCGGCGGCGGCCTCGTTCGATCAGTATGACAATTTCGAGAAACGCGGCGAGGATTTCGTTGATCGCGTGACAGATGCGACAACGTAAGATGGGTTTAAACCCATCTTACGACTTGGCAATCTCGCGCCCGGCGGCCCAGCCTGACGACCAGGCCCATTGGAAATTGTAACCGCCGAGCCAGCCGGTCACATCCACGCATTCGCCAATGAAATAGAGCCCCGGAACCGCCTTCGTTGCCATGGTTTTCGAGGAGAGCGCGTCGGTGTCCACGCCCCCCAGCGTGACCTCTGCGGTGCGGTACCCCTCTGAGCCGCCGGGTGTCAGCGTCCAGTTTTCCAGCGCGTTGCCAAGGGTCTGCAGCCGCAGATCGCTTTGATCGGCGATGTTACCCTTCAGGTCCAGTTCATCGCCCAGATGGTCGACCAGTCGTGTCGGCAGGTGCTGGCCCAATACGGTTGTCAGCGCTTTGCGTCCGTCCGCTTGGCGATGCTTCTGCAATGTGCCGAGCAGGTCGCCAGTCGGCGACAGGTTCACGCTGATCGTCTCGCCCTCGTACCAGTATGACGACGCTTGCAGCACCGCGGGGCCCGACAGGCCCCGATGTGTGAACAGGATCGCCTCATCAAAGCTGGTGCCGTTGGCGCTGACCCGTGCCGGGGTCGCCACACCTGCCAGCGGTTTGAACCTGTCGTCAGAAAAGGTGAGCGGGACAAGGCCGGGGCGGGGGGTGATCACGGGTAGGCCGAACTGTTGGGCTATCTGATAGCCGAGGCCCGTGGCCCCCATTTTCGGGATGGATTTGCCGCCAGAGGCGACGACAAGATTGCGCGCGGTGACTGCTGTTGCGCGTCCGTCGCGGCTGAGCATAACGCGGAAATGGCTGCCGTCATGGCTGATCTCGCCCACGTCAGTCTGCAACCAAAGTTGCGCGCCCGCCTTGTCCATTTCCGCGAGCAGCATGGCGATGATGACGCGGGCTGTGGTGTCGCAGAACAGCTGGCCAAGCGTCTTTTCGTGCCAGGGGATGCCGTGTTGTTCGACCAGATCGATGAAATCCCACTGTGTATACCGCCCCAGGGCTGATTTGCAGAAATGCCTGTTCTGGCTGATGAAATTGGCAGGGCTGGTATGCAGGTTGGTGAAATTGCAGCGCCCGCCGCCGGAGATGCGGATTTTCTCACCCGGGGCCTTTGCGTGATCAACAATCAGCACGCCAGGGCCTGCATGGGCCGCGCACATCATGCCAGCCGCCCCGGCCCCGATGATGAGAGTTTCAACCTTCATCCGATCCATGTGGCATGGGACAGAGGGGATATCAAATTTCCAGAAATTTGATGCCTCCGGCGGGGATATTTGTGCTCGGAAGAAGCAGAAGGTTTTGGTGGAATCGCGAGAAGTTGCGCGTTAAGGTGCCATCAGACCCGGGACAAACCGGGCGGTAGAGGCAGTTTGGCGGTGATCCATGACGGAAATGGTCTATGGGGCGGTCCCGGTATCATCCGGTGACGCGGTTCTTCCCCGGTGGTGGCGGACAATTGATAAATGGACGATGTCCTGCATTCTGATCCTGTTCGGGATTGGTCTGTTGCTGGGTCTTGCGTCATCCCCACCCCTGGCGGCCAAGAACGGGCTGGAGCCCTTTCATTATGTGACCCGTCAGGCGATCTTTGGTGCCATGGCGATGGTGGTGATGTTCGTCATTTCGATGATGTCACCCAAACTTGTCCGCCGTCTGGCCGTGTTGGGCTTTATCGCGGCTTTCGCCGCCCTTGCCATGCTGCCCGTGCTGGGCACGGATTTCGGCAAAGGGGCGGTGCGCTGGTATTCACTGGGTTTTGCGTCGTTGCAACCGTCTGAATTCCTCAAGCCCGGCTTCATCGTCATGGCAGCCTGGTTGCTTGCTGCGAGCCAGCAAATCGGTGGCCCGCCGGGCAAATCATACTCATTTGTGCTGACCATGGTGATTGTCCTGATGCTGGCGATGCAGCCGGATTTCGGGCAGGCGGCCCTGATCCTGTTTGCCTGGGGCGTGATGTATTTCGTGGCCGGGGCCCCGATGCTGATCCTGTGCATGCTCGCCGGTTTGGTGGTATTTGCCGGCACTGTCGCCTACTCCAATTCCGAGCATTTTGCCCGCCGGATTGACGGGTTCCTGTCCCCTGATGTCGATCCGACCACCCAGCTGGGTTATGCCACCAATGCCATCCGCGAAGGTGGGTTTTTTGGCGTCGGCGTGGGCGAGGGACAGGTGAAATGGTCGCTGCCCGATGCCCATACCGATTTCATCATTGCTGTCGCGGCAGAGGAATATGGGTTGATCTGCGTGCTGGTCATCATCGCCCTTTATACCGTCATTGTCGTGCGGTCCCTGCTGCGCCTGATGAAAGAACGTGATCCCTTTATTCGGCTGGCGGGCACGGGACTGGCCTGTGCCTTTGGCGTGCAGGCGATGATCAACATGGGGGTGGCGGTCCGGTTGTTGCCTGCCAAGGGCATGACATTGCCATTTGTGTCCTATGGCGGATCATCCCTGATTGCCGGTGGCATTGCCGTGGGGATGTTGCTTGCCTTTACCCGGACCCGCCCGCAGGGCGAGATGGAGGATATCCTGTTGCGCAGGGCCAATCGATGAAATCACCGCTGCTGATCATCGCCGCCGGGGGAACCGGCGGGCATATGTTTCCCGCGCAGGCCTTGGCCGAGGCGATGCTGGAAAAGGGTTGGCGGGTGAAACTGTCCACCGATGCGCGCGGTGCCCGTTATACAGGCGGGTTCCCGGACGCAGTTGAGATCAATGTCGTCGGCAGCGCGACTTTTGCGCGCGGCGGCATTTTGCAAAAGCTGCTGGTCCCGTTCCGCATTCTGGGCGGCATCGCTGCGGCTAAATGGCGGATACTGCGCGACCGGCCCAGCGTTGTTGTGGGCTTTGGCGGCTATCCCGCGATCCCGGCGATGGCGGCGGCCTGGGCCTTGCGCGTGCCACGCATGATCCATGAACAGAACGGCGTGCTTGGCCGGGTCAATCAGCTTTTTGCCCGCCGTGTCGATGCGGTGGCTTGCGGGACCTGGCCTACCGAGTTACCCGCAGGTGTTGAGGGTGTGCATACCGGCAACCCGGTCCGTGCAGCCATTCTGGAACGCGAGGGTGCCCCCTACATTCCGCCCGGGGATTATCCGATGTCCATTCTGGTTCTCGGCGGCAGTCAGGGTGCGCGCATTCTGTCCGATATCGTGCCGCCTGCCATTGCCAGCCTGCCGGAACATCTGCGCCGCAATATTCGTGTCAGCCAGCAAGCCCGTGAAGAGGATCTGGTCCGGGTGACGGATTATTATGAAAGCGAGTTGCTGACGGCGGATGTGCAGACATTCTTTCACGATGTGCCGGGGCGGATGGCGGATGCGCAATTGGTGATTGCGCGCTCGGGTGCGTCGACCGTCGCGGATGTGAGCATCATCGGCCGCCCCGCGATCTGGGTGCCGCTGGCCAGCGCGATCCGGGATGAACAGACCGCGAATGCCCGCCAACTGGTTGAGGCAGGGGCGGCGATCATGATGCCCGAAACGATGTTCGAGGTGGACACATTGCGCGATCAGATTGCGCTGGTGTTCGAAAACAGCGATGGGGCGATGAAAATGGCGCAGGCTGCCCGCGCCTGTGGCGTGCCGGATGCGACGGAACGCCTTGTGCAATTGGTGGAAAATCTGGCAGAGGGACGCGAAACATGATGGACGGGAACCCGGTGATGAACGCAGCAACAAAACTGCCCCTTGATGTGGGTCCGATCCATTTTGTTGGCATCGGTGGGATTGGCATGTCCGGCATTGCCGAGGTGCTGTTGAACCATGGCTATCAGGTGCAGGGGTCTGATCTGAAATCGTCCAAGATCACCGACCGGCTGAAAGCGCTGGGCGCTGTGATCTATGAAGGCCAGTGTGCCGAGAACCTTGAAGGGGCCGAGGTTGTCGTGATCTCATCCGCGATCAAACCGGGCAACCCCGAACTGGACGAGGCGCGTGCCAAAGGTCTGCCGGTTGTGCGCCGGGCCGAAATGCTGGCCGAACTGATGCGCCTGAAATCCAACGTGGCCGTGGCAGGCACACATGGCAAGACCACGACAACCACCATGGTCGCGGCCCTGCTGGACGAAGGCGGGATCGACCCGACCGTCATCAATGGCGGCATCATCCACGCCTATGGATCCAACGCGCGCATGGGGCAGGGCGAATGGATGGTGGTCGAAGCCGATGAAAGCGATGGCACGTTTAACCGCTTGCCAGCGACGATCGCTATCGTGACCAATATCGACCCCGAGCATATGGAGCATTGGGGCACGGAAGAGGCGCTGCATCAGGGCTTTTATGATTTTGTGTCCAACATCCCGTTTTATGGTCTGGCGGTGTGCTGCACCGATGACCCAGATGTGCAATCACTGGTGGGCAAGATCACCGATCGGCGCGTCACGACTTTTGGCTTCAACGCGCAGGCCGATGTGCGCGCGATCAACCTGACCTATAAGTCAGGTGTGGCTCATTTCGACATCGCCCTGCAGAATGAAGACGCTGTGATCGAAGGTTGCGAATTACCGATGCCGGGGGACCATAACGTGTCCAACGCCTTGTCCGCTGTGGCGGTCGCCCGCCATCTGGGCATGAAAAAGGACGAGATCAAAGCGGCCCTAAAGGGCTTTGGCGGCGTCAACCGGCGCTTTACCAAGGTCGGCGAAGTGGATGGCGTCACGATCATAGATGATTACGGCCACCATCCGGTCGAGATTGCCGCCGTGCTGAAAGCGGCCCGGCAGGCGAGCGAAGGTCGGGTGATCGCCGTGCATCAGCCGCACCGCTATACCCGCTTGTCGCATCACTTCGATGAATTCTGCGCCTGTTTCAACGATGCCGACGTGGTGGGGATATCCGAAGTCTTTGCCGCCGGCGAAGAACCCATCGAAGGCGCGAGCCACGCCGATCTGGTCGCAGGTCTGATCCGACACGGCCACCGGCATGCGCGGATCGTGGAATCCGAGGATGACCTGGTGCGGATCATCCGCGAGCAGGCCAGGCCTGGCGATATGGTTGTCTGTCTCGGGGCGGGGACGATCAGCGCTTGGGCGAACGGGTTGCCTGCGCGGCTTAGCGCCTCCGTCCCATAGCAAAAGGTGCGACATTGCCCGCCGACAGCGATAACACGGCTGGCAGAATGTTGGGGCAAGTGGGTCAATCCGCGATGGTTTTGTTATGATCTCTTGGCCATCGTCTATGTCTGCCTTAATCTGTCGGTGTAAGAGCATGATTGACGCAGGTTTATTAAGATGACTAGTCAGGCCACCGGACATCCATGAGTTTGCCGCTGATCATCGGCTGCCTTTGGGTGCTTGCTGCCACGATTGTGGCGCTGTTGCCGATGAAGCATCAGTATAAGCCGGGTTTGACCTTGTTGATTGCCGCCCCGTTTCTGATTATCTGGATCGGCTATGTGCATGGCTGGATCTTCGGTGTTCTGGGGTTGCTGGCCTTTGTGTCCATGTTTCGCAATCCGCTGATTTATCTTTACAAACGGGCCCGTGGTGAGCGGCCGGAGATCCCGAAATGATGGCGCCGATCCTGGCGATTTGCCTGTGGATCGTTGTGGCCTTTGTGATGGCCCTGATCCCCTCCAACGACAATCACTGGCGGCGCGCCTATGTTCTGATGGCGATCGGGGCGCCAATGCTGGTCTGGCTGATCTGGAACGGTGCCATGATATATGCCGTCATTTTCCTGATTGTCGCAGCATCGGTGCTGCGCTGGCCGCTGATCTATCTTTATCGCTGGTTGCGCCGCCAGTTTCAGCGCTGATGATGCAGACATTTGCCATTCTGGGTGTCATGTGCGCCTGCGCGCTGATCGCCTTTATGGGGCTGGCGCGATTGGTGCGCGGTGGGAAGTCCGGGCTGGCGCTGAGCATCATCTCGGGGCTGGGTGCGGTGCTGACGATCCTGATCTATGCGGCCGGGCGACCCTTTGGGATTGACCCGGTGATCGCCATGGGTGGCGCGTTGCTGTTTGTATTGCCAACGCTTGTCGGGGCCGGGGCCGGGGCGCTGCTTGGGTGGATGTTGCGTCGCAAGGATGATCGACGGATTTAGGGATGCTTCAGAAAATACTTGAACACTGTTCATGATTTTGCTAAGAAATGAACAATGTTCATAAATGGAGACGAATCATGACTGGTGAAGAATTCCTGATTTTTGCTGTTCCTATTGGTACTTTTCTGGCGGCCGGAGCGGCGACCTATTTCGCGGCAAAGGCACGCAGCGCGCCGATCCTGACACTGCTGGGCCTGCTTTGGGCAGGGTTTACAGGTACGATGTTTTTTGGAATGGAACAGGCCAGCGGCTGGGACGGCCTTGGTTACGCCATTGCGCTGGCCTTTTTGGCGGCACCCGCCGGTGCAGGACTTGGATTGGGTGGCCTTGTTGGATGGCTGCGTGGCAGAAGGATGATACATGCTTGACCTCCCCCCGGTGCGCGGCACCCTGACCGCGCATCGCCCGTTGGCGGAACTCACATGGATGCGGGTCGGTGGACCCGCTGAAATGCTGTTTCAGCCCGCCGATGTTGATGATCTGTCCGAGTTCCTCGCGGCGCTTGATCCGGCAGTGCCGGTGTTTCCGATGGGGGTGGGCAGTAACCTGATTGTCCGCGACGGGGGAATTGGCGGTGTCGTCATCCGTCTGGGGCGCGGGTTCAACGGGATCAGTATTGATAACGGTGTTGTCACTGCGGGTGCCGCCGCGCTTGACGCCCACGTTGCGCGCAAAGCGGCAGGGGCAGGGCTGGACCTGACATTTTTACGCACGATTCCCGGCACGATTGGCGGTGCTGTGCGGATGAATGCGGGGTGTTACGGGACTTACGTGGCCGATGTTTTAACATCGGTAACCCTGGTGCTGCGCGATGGCACGGTAACCCAGGTGGCGACCGACGCCCTGAAGCTCGCCTATCGTCAAAGCGTCATCCCTGACGGTGCCGTGATCGTGCAGGCCCGGTTCACCCCGCCTGCAGGCGATCCTGAGGTTCTGGCCCGGCAAATGCAGGACCAACTGGCCAAGCGCGACGAAACCCAGCCGACCAAGGATCGCACTGCCGGATCGACCTTTCGCAATCCGGCGGGCTTTTCCTCGACCGGGCAGGCGGATGATGTTCATGATCTGAAGGCTTGGAAGGTGATTGATCAGGCGGGGATGCGTGGGGCCACGCTGGGCGGGGCCGTCATGAACACCAAACACTCCAATTTCCTGACCAATGCCGGTGACGCAACTGCCGCCGATCTGGAGGATTTGGGCGAAGAGGTGCGGAAAAAGGTTTACGCATCCCAAGGGATTGAGCTACAATGGGAAATCATGCGGGTCGGTAACCGGTTAGGTGAAGACACCGCAAAATAATTGGCCGAAAATGGCCTGATCCGAGGCAAGGATCGATATAATTGACGGGTCGCCAAAGACCCGCGAAAGAGGCGGTAGGGTATGTCGAGCAGG
Organism: uncultured Paracoccaceae bacterium; assembly: GCA_947488175.1. Classification (GTDB taxonomy): domain Bacteria; phylum Pseudomonadota; class Alphaproteobacteria; order Rhodobacterales; family Rhodobacteraceae; genus Yoonia. The sequence continues at coordinate 611,238 of CANKYO010000001.1, read as the reverse complement.
GCAAACCCGAAAGTTGTTGTCCTGATGGGCGGTCCGTCGGCGGAACGTGAGGTTTCGTTGAGTACGGGCCGCGAATGCGCGGCAGCTTTGCGGGAGGCAGAATGCGAAGTGATCGAGGTCGATGCGGACCGCGACGTTGCTGCACGCCTGATCGAAATTGCCCCTGATGTTGTCTTTAACGCGCTTCATGGTCCGGGTGGCGAAGACGGCGTCATTCAGGGCGTTCTGGAGTGGCTGCAAATCCCTTACACGCATTCCGGCGTGCTGGCCTCGGCGCTGGCGCTGGACAAGGAACGTACCAAGGACCTTTATCGCAAGGAAGGTCTGCCTGTCGTGGAGAGCATTCTGGCGGCTGCTGTCGATGTGCGTGCCGCCCATGCCATGCCCCCGCCTTATGTGGTGAAGCCTTACAATGAAGGCTCAAGCGTGGGCATCTACATTGTGCATGAGGATGCAAATGGCCCGCCACAACTGGCCGATGACATGCCCGAACAGGTCATGGTCGAGGCTTATGCGCCGGGGCGAGAGCTGACAACGACCGTCATGGGTGACCGCGCCCTTACCGTGACTGATATCATCACCGACGGCTGGTATGATTATCATGCAAAATATGCGCCGGGCGGATCCCGCCATGTGCTGCCTGCTGATGTTCCCGCCAAGATTTTCGATGCCTGCATGAATTACGCCCTGCGCGCCCATCGCGTGCTGGGTTGCCGCGGGATCAGCCGCACCGATTTTCGCTGGGATGAAGCCCGCGGTCTGGATGGTCTGATCCTGCTCGAAACCAATACCCAGCCGGGTATGACGCCCACATCACTCACCCCCGAACAGGCGGCACATGTGGGCGTCACCTTTCCCCAACTGTGCCGCTGGCTGGTGGAGGACGCGTCATGCGATCGCTGATCCGCCGCAAGCCTGCTACGACGCCGCGCGATCCCGCGCCGTCCAAGCTGACCTATCGCTATCAGCGTCTGATGCTGACGCCGGGCTTCCGGGCTAGCGTACGCATTGGTGTGCCGATCCTGCTGATTGCGGCCATCGCCACATCGTTCTTTTCCAAGCCCGAAAACCGCGAAATGCTGAACACCCGGATTGCCGAAGCAAAGCAAAGCTTTCAGACCCGTCCGCAATTCATGGTGCAGGCGATTGCCATTACCGGTGCCGATGATGCGCTCACCGCGCTGGTTGATGCGGCCTTGCCGGTGACCTTTCCGGTCTCTTCTTTCGATCTGGATCTTGAGGCGATGCGTCGCTCGGTCGAGGCGCTTGACGCGGTCAAATCAGCCAGCGTCAAGGTCGGCCAGGGCGGCGCGTTGGAGGTGGCGGTGACCCCGCGCGTGCCGGTGGCCCTGTGGCGTGACGGCACAACATTGCGCCTGATTGATGCGGATGGTGTGGAATCAGGCACTGTGCCAACCCGTGCTGATCGGTTGGATTTGCCGCTGATCGCCGGCGATGGCGCCGAACAGAATATCGCCGAGGCGCTGGCGCTTTATGCCGGGGCCGGTCCTTTGCGTGACCGCGTCCGTGGCGTCGTGCGCATGGGTGAACGGCGCTGGGATATCGTGCTGGATCGCGACCAGCGCATCCTGTTGCCCGATGACGGGGCCGTTCCCGCGTTCGAGCGGATCATCGCGTTGAACGAAGCGCAGGACATGCTGGCGCGTGATGTGGTCGTGGTGGACATGCGCAATGCGCAGCGCCCGACACTAAGGATGAATGCAGAAGCTGCGGCGGCCCTGCGCCGTGTCAGCGAAATAACAACAAACGATAGGGCAGGCGACTAATGGGCGATCTTTACGACAGTCAGCGGGCGATGCGGCAGATGCGCAAGGCGGCGATGCAGCGGGGTGTTGTGGCTATTCTGGATGTGGGCACATCCAAGATCGCCTGTCTGGTGTTGCGCTTTGACGGGCCGGAGCGGTTTCGCAGTGTCGATGGTGTGGGCTCCATGGCGGGCCAGTCACAGTTTCGGGTGATCGGGGCGGCGACAACCCGGTCGCGTGGCGTGCGCTTTGGCGAAGTCGACGCGATGCAGGAAACCGAACGCGCCATTCGCACGGCTGTGCAGGCGGCCCAGAAAATGGCCAATGTCCGTGTCGATCATGTGATCGCGTGTCTGTCTGGTGCGCGGCCCCGGTCCTACGGTCTGGACGGCGCGCTCGATGTGGCGGGCGGTATGGTCACCGAACAGGACATTAGCCAGGTCATGGCGAATTGCGATGTCCCAGACTATGGCGGGGATCGCGAAGTGCTGCATGCGCAGCCTGTCAATTTTGCGCTGGATCACCGGTCGGGTCTTGCTGATCCGCGTGGGCAGATTGGCCATCAGCTGACCACGGATATGCATATGCTGACGGTCGATGCGACCGCTGTGCAGAACCTGTTTTACTGTATCAAGCGCTGCGATCTTGAACTCGCCGGGCTGGCGTCGTCGGCCTATGTGTCGGGCATGTCATCGCTGGTCGAGGACGAACAGGAACTGGGGGCGGCCTGTATCGACCTTGGCGGCGGATCAACCGGCATTTCGGTCTTTATGAAGAAACATATGATCTATGCCGATGCGGTGCGCATGGGTGGTGAACATGTGACCAGCGATATCTCCATGGGGCTGCAGATTCCGGCGGCGACAGCCGAACGGATCAAGACATTCTATGGCGGCGTCGTGGCCACCGGCATGGATGATCGCGAGATGATCGAAATCGGCGGCGATACCGGCGATTGGGAGCACGACCGTCGGACGGTCAGCCGGGCCGAACTGATCGGGATCATGCGCCCCCGGGTCGAGGAAATTCTGGAAGAGGTACGCAGCTGTCTGGATGCGGCGGGTTTTGAGCATTTGCCAAGTCAGCAGATCGTGCTGACAGGCGGCGGCAGCCAGATCCCCGGCCTTGATGGTTTGGCCAGCAAAATTCTGGGCCAGCAGGTGCGTTTGGGCCGTCCGTTGCGGGTGCAGGGATTGCCGCAAGCCGCTATCGGGCCTGCATTTTCCAGTGCGGTTGGCCTCTCGCTCTTTGCGGCGAATCCACAGGATGAATGGTGGGATTTCGAAATTCCGGCCGACAGATATCCGGCCAGATCGCTGAAACGGGCGGTAAAATGGTTCAAGGACAACTGGTAATACGCAACATCTTGCCGATTGGCCGAGATCAAGCAGAAAAGTCAGAGTTTTTGTCCAGATTTGGTGGCGATTTTGTGTTTTTGTCGTGACCTTTCGGCATCACAGCGTTAAAGTCGACGCAATAATCAGCAGGCGCTCGTGGGCACGGGCATATAAAAACAGGCGGATCGAGTTATGACATTGAATCTTTCCCTTCCGGGGCATGAAGAACTGAAGCCACGCATCACCGTGTTCGGCGTCGGCGGCGCAGGCGGTAATGCGGTCAACAATATGATCGAGCAGGAGCTTGACGGGACCGAGTTTGTCGTGGCCAATACCGACGCGCAGGCGCTGCAGCAATCGCGTGCCTCGGCCAAGATCCAGATGGGCCTGAAAGTCACCGAAGGTTTGGGGGCAGGGGCCCGCGCGACCGTGGGTGCAGCAGCCGCCGAAGAAAGCATTGAACAGATTGTCGATCATCTGGCTGGGGCACATATGTGTTTTATCACCGCCGGTATGGGTGGTGGCACCGGGACAGGGGCGGCGCCGATCATTGCCCAAGCTGCCCGTGAATTGGGTGTGCTGACTGTTGGTGTTGTGACCAAGCCGTTTCAGTTTGAAGGCGGCAAGCGGATGCAGCAGGCCGATGCAGGGATCGAAGCCCTGCAAAAGGTTGTTGATACGCTAATCATCATCCCGAACCAGAACCTGTTCCGTCTGGCCAATGAAAACACCACCTTTACCGAAGCCTTCGCGATGGCGGATGACGTGCTTTATCAGGGTGTGAAGGGTGTGACTGACCTGATGGTGCGTCCCGGCCTGATCAACCTCGACTTTGCCGATGTGCGCGCCGTAATGGACGAAATGGGCAAGGCGATGATGGGGACCGGTGAAGCCGATGGCGAGAACCGGGCCATCCAGGCGGCTGAAAAGGCCATCGCCAACCCGCTTCTGGACGAGATTTCGCTGGAAGGTGCGAAGGGTGTTCTGATCAACATTACGGGGGGTTACGACCTGACCTTGTTCGAACTGGATGAGGCTGCGAACAAGATCCGCGAAAAAGTTGATTCAGAGGCGAATATCATCGTCGGTTCGACCCTTGATACCAATATGGAAGGCAAGATGCGGGTGTCCGTTGTGGCCACCGGGATCGATGCCGCCGTGAGCCACGCCGACCAACCTTTGCCGCGCCGGTCCATGGCCGCCCCGCTGGCCCAAACCGCAGAAGCCCCCGCACCTCAACCGGTCGAAGAAGCACCAGCCGTGGCCGCCGTTGCGGAAACCGAACAGCAGCCATCCTTTGCCGAACTCGATGTGCCGCGTGCCGAACCTACACCGCGCCCTGCCGCGTCCCAGCAGCGTCAGCCTGAACCACAGGTCGCACAGCAGGCACAGGCAGATGATGATCTGCCGCCGCCTGCCTATAAACCACGCCCGTCCCCGCAACTGACAGAGGCGGAAACCTTTGTCGCCCCACGCGCAGCGGCACCCGGCACCCCGACGCCCGAAGCACTGGCGCGCCTGCAGGCCGCCGTCGCCCGTGCGCCCGGTCAGCAGACCAACCAGTCGGCACAGCAGCAGCGTCCGCAGCAGGCGGCCACGCCCGCGGCGCAAGAGGGTGAAAAGCCACGGTTCGGGATCAATTCCCTGATCAACCGGATGACCGGCGCGCAGGCCGAAGGCGCCGCCCAGCAACCGGCGCGCACGCAGCCGCAGGTCACCGCGATCCGGCAAGAGCCAGAGCAAACCGAGGATCAGGATCGAATCGAGATTCCGGCCTTTCTGCGTCGTCAGGCCAACTAGGGCGTGCTTTTTTGCAACAAATGACGTCAGGTTGAAATCACAAGAAAGGCCGCCATTTGGTGGCCTTTTTCTTTTAGAAACATGGACTTGCTGCGCTTGCCACATTGTTGCCACAAAATCGCCCGCCGATGTTTCAGACCGTTATAAAGAGTGAGTTGAGACATCGCCCCCCGCACTCTACTTCATGGCCAGCAAGAAATACGCCATAAGGGCCTCACCCCCGTGCAAACGACACTGAACACTGACGTGACCTTTGACGGCACCGGACTTCATTCCGGTGCACCGGTGCGCATTGTTGTGCGTCCGGCGGCTGCGTCGACAGGTATCGTGTTTCGCCGTACGGATCTGACGGGGCGTCCTGAGCTGCGGGCGACATGGGACAATGTGATCGTGTCGCCGCTGAATACGCGCCTGACCAATGCCGATGGCGTCACGGTTTCCACTATCGAACATCTGATGGCCGCCCTTGCCGGGTGCGGCGTGCATAACACCCTGATCGAGATTGACGGCCCGGAAGTGCCTATTCTGGATGGTAGCGCCTCTGCCTTTGTGCGTGGTTTTGTGAAGGCCGGGCTGACCCGGCTGTCGGCCCCGTTGCGCGCGATTGAAGTCCTCAAGGAAATCACAGTGACCGATGGTCGGGCCCGGGCAACGCTTTCACCGGCAACGACCCTGCAGATTGATTTCGAAATTGAATTCACGGACGAGGCGATTGGTCGCCAGCAAAAGACGCTGAATTTGGCCAATGGGACATTCGTGCGTGAACTCTGTGACAGCCGCACTTTCTGCCGGTCTTCTGATGTGGATGCGATGCGCGCCAATGGGCTGGCCCTGGGCGGCACCATGGATAATGCTGTTGTCGTTGATGGTGACAAGGTGCTCAGCCCTGGTGGCCTGCGCCACGCGGACGAGGCTGTGCGCCACAAGATGCTGGATGCGCTGGGTGATCTTTACACCGCCGGTGCGCCGATCTTGGGTCGTTACACCGGTGCCCGGTCTGGTCACGCCATGACGAACAAGCTGTTGCGTGCTCTGTTCGCAGATCCAGACGCATGGCGCTGGGTGAATTGTGACGCCAAAATCGCCGCTCGTCTGCCCGGCGTGGGCGTCAGCATGGCCGATCTTCACGCGGTTGCATAACAACACCTTCAGATAGTTGATCGAACTGCGGTGCAAAAGGCATTTTGCCCCCGATTTTTCTATGCTAGACCGAAACCCAACCATGGGCCAATGCGCCCCAATTCCGAGCGACCACAGCGTGGGGACAACAATAATGTCAGGCAGGTCCAGCAAGACACGCGCGCGTATTGGCGCGGTTTTCGCCTTGGCGCTATTGGTGGCTTGTGGCACCTCTAACGAAGCCCCGCTGGAAAACCTGACCGCCCAGCAAATCTTTGAACGCGGCGAACGGCAGCTGGAAAACGGCCAGCCCGACGACGCTGCGTTCTCATTTGGTGAGATTGAGCGGCTTTACCCCTATTCCGAATACGCCCAACGCGCGTTGATCATGCAGGCCTTTGCCTATCACCGCGACGGCGATTATCCTAACAGCCGCGCCGCTGCACAGCGTTATCTGGATTTCTACCCGGCGGAAGAGGATGCGCCTTACGCCGCCTATCTGCTGGCCCTGTCCTATTATGACCAGATCGACGAAGTTGGCCGTGATCAGGGGCTGACATTCCAGGCATTGCAGGCCCTAAGGCAGGTGATTGAGGTTTATCCAGACAGCGAATATGCCCGCACATCGGTGCTGAAATTCGATCTCGCCTTTGATCATCTGGCGGCCAAGGAAATGGAAATTGGGCGCTACTACCTCAAGCGCGGCCATTACGCTGCTGCGGCCAACCGGTTCCGCACGGTGGTCGAGGATTTCCAGACCACCACCCATACCGCCGAGGCGTTGCACCGGCTTGTGGAAAGCTACATGGCGCTTGGACTGCTGGATGAGGCGCAGACAGCGGGTGCCATTCTTGGTCTGAATTACCGGTCGAGCCAATGGTACGAATCCAGCTTTGCGCTGTTGAACGGCCGAGGTTTGCCGCCTGAAGTGGCGGGTGACAATTGGCTGGCATCAATCTACCGGCAGGTGGTGCGCGGTGAATGGCTGTAGGCATGGTGGCCTAGGGCCGATCCCGGGGGGCGCGACATGCTACGCGGCCTAGACATACGCGACATGCTGATCATCGACCGGCTGGAAATGACATTCCAGCCCGGTCTGAACGTGCTGACAGGCGAAACCGGTGCCGGCAAATCCATCCTGCTCGATGCGTTGGGCTTCGTGCTTGGCTGGCGTGGCCGGGCCGAATTGGTCCGCCAAGGCGCCGATCAGGGCGAGGTGATAGCGTGGTTCGACCTGCCCCCTGACCACCCGGCCCATGCGGTATTGGAAGAGTCGGGGATCACCGCCGAAGACGAACTGATCCTGCGACGCATCAATACCAAGGATGGGCGCAAGACGGCTTGGGTCAATGATCGCCGTGTCAGCGGTGAGGTGTTGCGCACCCTGTCCGATACGCTGGTCGAATTGCACGGACAGCACGATGATCGCGGGCTGCTGAATCCGCGCGGTCACCGGCAGATGCTGGATGCTTTCGCCGGTCTGGAAAACGACCTCGCCAAAACACGCGATAGCTGGCGCGCACTGGGCCAGGCGCGCAAGGCCCTAGCCGCAACCGAAGCAAAAATAGCCGAAGCCAAAGCAGAAGAGGATTATCTGCGCCACGCGGTGGCGGAGCTTGATGCCCTTTCTCCTGAAGCGGGGGAAGAGGCCGCACTTGATACGCAACGTCGCCTGATGCAAGCCGCGGAAAAGATCCGTGCCGACATCGGCAAGGCTGGTGCGGCGCTGGGTTTGCAAGGGGCAGAGGGGCTGGTCACCGATGCTTCGCGCTGGTTGCAAGCCGTTGCCGACAAGGCAGAGGGGCGTCTGGATGCACCGCTCGCCGCGATTGAACAGGCCATGCTGGCGTTGGACGACGCCCAGCAAGGTGTGGCGGATTGCCTTGATGCGTTATCCTTCAATACGTCAGAGCTGGAAGATGTCGAAGAACGTTTGTTCGCGATCCGTGGTCTCGCCCGTAAACATGGGGTTCTGGCCGATGATCTGCGCGCGTTTGCGGATGACCTGCGCGCCCGCCTTGCCGTATTGGATGACAGCGCCAGTGATCTGAAATCCCTGACTGTGGCTGTTGAGGCGGCGCAGGCCGACTATGATGCCAATGCTCTGCGCCTGACCCAGAAGCGCGCAAAGGCCGCCAAAGCATTGGATAAGGCAATGGCGGCAGAGCTTGCGCCGCTGAAAATGGAACGGGCCGTTTTTGCGACAAGCATGACCGCAGCCGAACCGGGGCCGGAGGGTGCTGATGCAGTCGCATTTACCGTTGCGACCAACCCAGGCGCACCTGCGGGACCGTTGAACAAGATCGCATCGGGCGGTGAGTTAAGCCGGTTCCTGCTGGCGCTGAAGGTCTGCCTGACCGATGCCGCGCAAGGTCTGACCATGATCTTTGATGAGATTGACCGTGGCGTGGGTGGGGCGACGGCAGATGCAGTCGGCCGTCGGTTGGCCGATCTTGCCAAGGGCGGGCAGGTACTCGTCGTCACCCATTCGCCGCAGGTGGCGGCGCTGGGTGGGCACCACTGGCGGGTGGAAAAACGACAGGACAAGGATGCGACCACATCAACGGTTGTGGCGCTTGATCAAACTGCACGGGTTGATGAAATTGCGCGGATGTTGTCAGGGGATCGCGTGACTGATGCCGCGCGCGAGGCCGCGCGTGTGTTGATTGATCTGTAGGAAAAGAATTGGGGGCGACAACAACGCAGCTTCCCTTTCGGTCGTCTTACGTTGATGTCGCCCCCGGAACATACGGGTTACCCAACCCACTCGTAACAGTGTACGCTTTGGCCACTCACCTCCGCCACGCACGTCTTGAAATGTGTCGTGAAAGGACCCGCAAACGTTTCCTTCCTTTAAACTTGGGCAGATTCTCGCCGATATGTGGAACCGAACCCAGACACTCGTTACCTACACAAGATCTAATCGATCTCATGAAGAAGAATTAGCAGAGTTTCACGGAAGGCATCAACCTATCCCAAAGTATGTCAATAACACTGACATAAACACTTTAAGTTGATTTTCGTATACGAAAAAGTTAACCAAGAGAGCATCATTTTATCCCTTTGGTCTCGCTGAGCCCCCTCTCAAAGCCATTTTTTATACAATATTTGCAATCTGTTCTGGTCAAACTTTCATCCGTATGCTGCCGTATTCCAATTGGTTAACATTTTTGCGCTCCCGATGGCGTGTTAACGTTTGGGTTGAATCTGTGACGTTCCGTAAACTCGAACTTCAAACCAGCACCGCATCACGGAGTTCTAATTTGTGTTATTTTTGCACCGGCGAAAATACGCCGACAAATCGATGAGGCGAAACAGCGAATCGAGGACTGCTTTTCCAAGTACGGACCTGTTCTGGGCAAAGTCTTCTTGACAGGAAAAACACCCGAGTCGGAAAAGCCGGTTATGGTCCCGAAACCATCTTGGACCGCCCCCGACGATCCCCTACAACAGAAGGATGTTTGATGTGTGGTGCCAGTCAAGGCTCGCCCGCAGCGTCGTTCTGTTGGCGGCCAAAGTGCCAATCGGACCATATAACCGCCAAGAGGCACGATGGGTAAATCGATAAAGGGACTGATCGAGCAGGGGGCGACAGACCTGAAAGGCGTCTGTCGCGACGGTCTGCACGTGATGAAGACACGTGGCCCCAGTCAGGTTCAGTTCTGGTTCATCGCCTTGGCGATCGGCATCGCCGCTGGCGTGGCGGCATTGCTGTTTCGTCTGGGGATCGAGGCGGCGCAATCATTTCTTTATGGCACTGACGATCCGACCTATCTGGCGAGTTTTGCCGCAGGTCTGGCATGGTATCAGATCCTCCTGATCCCGATTATTGGTGGCCTCTGCGTTGGCATCATTTTGGATCGGTTTACAGATGACGGTCGCGTCCGCTCTGTCGCTGATGTCATCGAAGGTGCGGCACTGAACGAAGGCCGGGTTGAGGTGCGGCGCGGTCTGGCCTCTGCCGCCGCATCATTGATCACATTGTCATCTGGCGGGTCCAGCGGACGGGAAGGGCCGGTGGTGCATCTGGCGGCGGTGATTTCGACCGCTGTCTGCCGACTAATCCGGGCCAACGGGATTACCGGGCGCGACCTGTTGGGATGCGCTGTGGCGGCTGCTGTATCCGCTAGCTTCAACGCGCCGATCGCAGGGGCTCTGTTCGCGCTTGAGGTCGTGCTGCGCCATTTCGCGCTCCATGCCTTTGCCCCGATTGTGATTGCATCGGTTGCGGGAACGGTGATCAACCGGCTGGCCTTTGGCGATGTGACCGAATTTATGTTGACGGGCAAAAACGCCCTGGAATTCTACGTCGAACTGCCCGCGTTCCTACTACTGGGTGTGGTCTGCGGCCTCGTTGCGGTGCTGTTGATGAAAGCGATTTTCTGGGCGGAGGATTTTGCGGGTTTCCTGCAAGCCAGAACCGGATTGCCCCGGTTTCTGCGACCAGCTGTAGCTGGCGCGCTTTTGGGTTTGCTGGCGATCTGGTGGCCGCACATCATTGGCGTCGGGTACGAGACGACATCGGCAGCCCTGACAGGAGAATTGTTGGCCCATGAGGCGATTGTCTTCGTCGTGCTCAAGGTCATTGCGGTGGCGATCACGATGGGGGGGCGCATGGGCGGCGGGGTGTTTTCGCCGTCGCTGATGGTGGGCGCGTTGACCGGGTTGGCCTTCGGGATCATCGCCACGTCTCTTTTTCCCAATGTGTCAGGGGAGGGCACATTGTATGCTCTGGCTGGCATGGGGGCGGTCGCCGCCGCTGTTCTGGGGGCACCCATATCGACCACGCTGATCGTGTTTGAACTGACCGGCGATTGGCAGACCGGCCTTGCGGTTATGGTGTCGGTGTCGCTGTCCACGGCGCTGTCATCGCGGCTGGTGGATCGCTCTTTCTTTCTAACCCAGCTCGAGCGGCGCAATATCCATCTGGCCGCCGGTCCGCAGGCCTATCTGCTGGCGACCTTCAAGGTTGCCACAGTCATGCGCAAGACCGGCACGCCTGATGCGGCACCGGAGGAGGCGTGTTGGGATCTGGTCAGTGAGGGCGTCTATATCGACGGGAATGCAACGCTGGAGCAGGCCATGCCGATCTTTGAACAATCCGGCAAAACGTTCATCCCGGTGGTCACATTGGGGGGCGAGGAAAGCCCGCCAGAGCTGTGGGGGGCCTTGTTTCAGGTTGATGCACTGAAGGCGATGAACCGCGCGCTGGCCGAAACGGCAGCGGAAGAACACGCCTGAGGCACCAAAATTTTCCAGAAAATTTTGGGTTACAAAGATTTTCGCGAAAATCTTTTCTCTCCGCCGCGATCACACTTCTTCAACAGCCACCTTGGATGGGTAGAACGCCAGATGGTCTTTGATCGCCGCCACGCCATCATGCGGGTCCTCGTAGGACCAGACCGCATCCTTGATCAATCCGCTTTTGGCCGCGATGGAGTAATAGCTTGCCACACCTTTATGTGGGCAGGTTGATGTGGTGTCGCTCGGCTCAAGAAAGGCCATGGCGATGTCCGCCCGCGGGAAATAGATGACCGGCGGGTAATCCCCTTCCGTCAATTCCAGCGCATTGCTGCTTTCGCCGAGCACCGCGCCGCCAGCGCGAACCGTCCAGTTGCCTTTGGCTGGTCTGATCTTGATATGGTCCGCCATGGCTGGTCCTCCCTCTGAAATCACACATCCCGCCGGGGTATCTGACGTCCTGATGTCAAAGCGGTGCGCAGGCTTTGGTCAACCAATCACGCACACTATCATCCAGACGCCCCCCAAGAAGGTGCAGCGTATCGGCATGATAACGATCAATCCAGTCCCGTTCTGCGTCCGACAGCATATTGACATCAATCAGATGCCGATCGAGCGGCACGTAGGTCAACGTTTCGAAATGCAGCATCTCCCGGTCATCGCCCCCTTTAATGGCGGGGGCTTCGGTCACGACAATCAGGTTTTCGATCCGGATCCCAAACGCCCCTTCGCGGTAGTATCCCGGTTCATTGGACAGGATCATGCCGGGTTCCAGCGCCACCTCTGACCGGCGCGAGATACCTTGCGGGCCCTCGTGTACGCTCAGGTAACTGCCGACTCCGTGCCCTGTCCCGTGATCATAATCCATGCCCGCGAGCCAAAGCGGCGCGCGGGCCAGGGCATCCAGATGCTGCCCGCCAACCCCTTTTGGAAAGCGGATGCGGCTGATCGCGATCATACCCTGCAGCACGCGCGTGTAGCAGGTGCGATGTTCCTCTGTCGGGTCGCCCACAATCATCGTGCGGGTGATATCGGTGGTTCCGTCCACATATTGGCCGCCACTGTCGACCAGCAGTAACTCACCCGGTTTCACAGGGCGATTGGTGTCTTCGCTGACGCGGTAATGCACAATGGCACCGTTCGGCCCGGCACCGCTGATGGTTTCAAAACTGATATCGCGCAGGGCATTTGTGTCGCGCCGGAACTCTTCAAGCGCTTTGACCACGTCGATTTCTGTCAGTTTGCCGCTTGGAGCCTCAGCATCCAGCCACGCCAGAAACCGGACCATAGCCACCCCATCGCGTTCATGGGCGGCTTTGGCGCCAGCGATCTCTGCCGCGTTCTTGCGCGCTTTGGGCAGGATGCAGGGATCGCGATCCTTGATGATTTTGATTCCGGCGTCGCGCAGCGTCGATGCTACCACATCGGGGCACGATTTCGAATCGATCCGAACCGGGCCGTCAAGCGCGGCGACGGCGTCAAGAAAGCCATCCACATCACGAACGGTCACATCCGGGCCAAGGTGGCCCGATATATCTTTTGCCTTACCTGATCCGGCAAACAGGTCGACGGTGCCGTCATCAGAAAGGACCGCAAAGGCCTGAGGCACGGGGTTCCGTTCAATATCCGTTCCACGGATGTTCAACAGCCAGGCGATACTGTCGGGCAGGGTGATAATCGCGGCCTTCGCCCCCAGATCTGACGCGAGACGGCGGCGTTTATCGGCATGGCTTTCGCCCGCATGTTCCATCGGGTGAGCGGTGAAGGGGGCGTTGGGTGGATCCGGCTGATCGGTCCAGATGGCGTCGACAAGATTGGCAACAGGGCGCAGCGTAAAGCCCTCCAGCTTGTCGCGCAGATCGGCGATCTCGCTGGCGGTGTGCAGCCAGGGATCATAGGCAACGATCCCGCCATTTGGCATCTGTTCGATCAGCCAGTCGGCCAGTTTGACCTCGGGCCAATGGACCGGCGTAAAATCATCGGCCACTTGCGCCCGCACCTGCACGCGATAGCGGCCATCAATGAAGATGCCTGCGATAGCCTGCAACACCGCACAAAACCCCGCAGAGCCGGAAAATCCGGTCAGCCATTCCAGCCGCGCATCGCGGGGGGCGACATATTCACCCTGATGCGCATCTGCCCGCGGGACAAGAAAACAGTCCACCTCATGCTGCGCCATCAACAGGCGCAGCGCGGCCAGTCTGGGCGGCCCCTGATCAGGTGAGGATTGTGCCTCAAAGGTTTGAAACATAATGCTGTTCCTCAACTTCTTTCTTCCAGAATAACTCCCGCCGGAGGCGAACAAATTTCTGGAAATTTGTTCTGGCCTATCCCGCCTTGCGCATCCCCAGCACGCGGGCGCGTTTGCGCGGGTCGCTGTCGAACAGCGACGCCAGTTGTTCGGTCATCGCCCCGGCCAGTTGTTCCACATCCGTGATCGTCACTGCGCGTTCATAATACCGTGTCACATCATGACCGATCCCGATCGCCACAAGCTCCACGGCCTTGCGTTTTTCCACCATGCCGATCACATCGCGCAGGTGTTTTTCCAGGTAATTAGCAGGGTTAACGGACAAAGTTGAATCGTCCACCGGCGCCCCATCAGAGATCACCATCAACACCTTGCGCTGTTCCGGCCGGGCCACCATGCGCCGATGCGCCCATTCGAGCGCCTCACCGTCGATGTTTTCCTTCAACAGCCCCTCTTTCATCATCAGCCCCAAATTGGGCCGGGTCCGCCGCCAGGGGGCATCGGCGGATTTATAGATAATATGGCGCAGATCATTCAGGCGGCCGGGGGTGGCGGCGCGGCCCTCTTGCAGCCATTTCTCGCGGCTCTGTCCGCCTTTCCACGCCTTGGTGGTAAAGCCCAGAATTTCCACCTTCACATCACACCGTTCCAGCGTGCGCGCCATGACATCGGCACAGATGGCCGCGATAGAAATCGGGCGGCCACGCATGGACCCGGAGTTGTCCAGAAGCAGGGTCACGACGGTGTCGCGGAAATCGGTGTCTTTCTCGACCTTGAAGGACAGCGGGGTTGTGGGCGAGGCAACGATCCGGGCCAAGCGGCCCGCGTCCAGAATGCCCTCTTCCCGGTCAAACTCCCATGACCGGTTCTGCTGCGCCTGCAGGCGGCGCTGTAGCTTGTTCGCAAGGCGCGACACGGCCCCTTTCAGCGGTTCGAGCTGCTGATCAAGATAGGCGCGCAACCGCTCCAGTTCGACCGGCTCGGCCAGATCTTCGGCCCCGATCTCTTCGTCAAATTCGGTTGTGAAAACGCGGTAATCCGGATCAGCCTCTGACACGGGCTGCGGGGCGGGCGGCTCCAGCGGGGCCTCGCCCTCTGGCATCTCGGTTTCTTCGCCCATTTCCGCATCAGCCTGGTCATCCATGCTGACCTCGGCCTGCGATGCATCCTGCTGATCTTCCTGGGTTTGTTCTGGTGAGGCTTCGGCGTCTTCACCTTCGCTTTCATCCTCACCGGTGCTGTCAGGCTCGTCCTGATCGTCCTCGGAGCTTTCCTCCGCTTCGTCTTCCTGATCATCGTCAAGGCTGTCAGGGTCATCGCCCAACTGATCACCATAGCCCATATCGCTAATCAGCTGGCGGGCGAATTTGGCAAAAGCCTGCTGATCGGACAGCGTGTCCTCAAGGCTTTCCAGCGTGCCACCGCAATGATCCTCGATAAAGCCGCGCCACAGCTCCATCACATTATCCGCCCCTTTGGGCAGATCTCGCCCTGTGGCCAAATGGCGGATCAGATAACCTGCAGCGACCGACAGCGGCGCATCGGCGGCCTGCGTGATCTGGTCATACCCCTTGCGCGCGGCCTCGTTGCCGATTTTCGCGTCGATATTGCCAGCCGTGCCGGGCATATGCTGGGCGCCAAGGGCTTCGACCCGGGCGGTTTCCATTGCCTCATAGAGGTCTTGCGCCATCTGGCCTTGCGGCATGTAACGGGCGCCGACCTTCGGGTCGTGAAACTTGTGGCGCAAGGCAAACGCGTCGGCAGTGCCGCGGGCCAACAGCACCTCATCGCGTGTCATGCGGCGCGACACTTGTGGCAGGCGGATCGTCTCGGCCGTTTGCCCAGCCGGATCAACCGAATAGGTCACGGCCAGTTCCGGATCATCGGCCATGACCTTGGTCGCCTCGGCCAATGCCTTTTTGAACGGATCTGCTGGGTTGTCGGATGGTTTGCTCATCGGCCGCGTCCTCTGCTGAGGTGCAAACTAGAACCGGGCGGGGGCAATGACCAGAGGGCAGGGGCGCAAACCGTGCCTACTCTTCGATGAATTCATCCTCTTCAAAGGTGATATTCGCCTCTGGTGCGATGTCGAACGGGTCTTCGACCAGTTGGTGCAGTGTATTGAGGTTGGCAACCCCGGGCACAATCGCGCCGCTCTCATCAACAAAGGCGAGGCGGGGGCGATAAGTCTTGCCGCCGATCCTGATCTCGCCTTCGTCAAACAGATAGGCCAGTTCGGTCAGGATGCCTTCGACATTGGCCTTGGCCGCGTCTGCGGGCATATTTTCGGCAAAAAGGGGCAGCAAAGTATGCGCCATCAGTGTTGCGGCGGATTCTGATAAATCCTCGTGGCTGACCACATAATCTGCGGGCAGTTCTGTCCCAACTTTCATTTTCATAATTGGCTCCGATCTATTCGTGGGGCAAAGCATACTTCCGGGAAATCCCGCACCGCAACAGATAAGGTGATGATCTGGCAGTTAACTTAGGATCAACGCGGTACACTCACGGGTCAGCCGATCTGCCATTTGCGCAGCCCAGGCGGCATCAGATTGATCGTCGTTGAATGTGGCCCGGGTCAGCAAGGCTGATTGTGCGAGTTTCGCCGACAACCGCCAGTGCAACACCTCGCGACCCATGCCATCGGGCATCGCGGCTTCGACCAGTTGCAGGACACTGGCGCGCTGCAGTTCGGTGCGTTCCGATGCCACGCCGTCAAACATCCACTGATATTCCATCACCGCCGAAAGCCGGCCTGCGCAACTGGCAAACAGGCGCAGCTGGCTATCATCGGTCTGGGCGCGCAGCGGTGCGGGTGCGACCGCTAGCGCGAGAAAGAGAAGCGAAAGAACTGTTTTCATACCGCTCATATTTGCAGCATGAGGGTAAAAATATCGCCAATCAATCAGGCACTTCGGAAACACATCGTTCTGTGGCGTATGGGCCGCTACCGGTCCAGGGTCGCGTGTCCGGCGGCAAGCCGGGCCAGCAGGTCCACATGCACATCCAGTGCATCAATGACCCGATACCCCGGGTCCTGACCGTCAAAGGCAAGGTTCAAATCCGTCCCTGCCAGCACAATCGCGTCTGCCCCATGATCCCTGACCAGCCGGGCACCTGCATCAAGAAAAAACGCCCGCTGGGCGTCGGTGCAATACCCGGCGACCGCCATATCCTGATAGGTTTGGCCGATCTCGTCGCATTCGTCGTCAAGTGCGACGGCTTCGGTCTGCATCAATTGCCCGTAAAGCCGGGTGTGCATCACCACACGGGTACCCAGCAGTCCGACCCGGCCAAGTTTTTGCGCGACAAAATAGGCATCCAGCGGGGCCACCGCCGATACCAATGGCAAAGATGACAGCGCGACGGTTTTGTCGAAGCAGAAATGCCCGCCGAGTGAGGTGATGGCCGCACAGTCACAGCCTGCCGCCTTCAGCCTGTCGATGAGCGGGGCGTACACGGCTGCCTGGGCAGCCCGGTCATCGGCGAGGTTATTGCGGATCAGCGTCTGCACATCAGCGTGAACGATTGTCAGGTCAAGTGATCCGCCCAGTCGATCAACCGCCTGCGTGAGGCGCTGGTAATAGACGACTGTGGCGGCAACACCGATCCCGCCGATCAATCCGATATGCAAAGGTTTGGCCATGGACAGAACCATGACCTAGCCGCAGGCATGCTTCAACCCGCGCTAATCAGCCTAACAGGAGTGACGTGCATTCCTGCTCCAGCATCGCGGCCCGGCGTTTGGCCCATTCCGCTTCTGCCTGATCACGGCTGTATTGCGACCGGCTTAGCAGATCATATTGCGCGCGCTTTGCGGCATCGCGCCAGTGCAATACGTCGCGCGATTGCTCGTCCGACACAATGGCGGCGACCAGTTGCACCGTGGCGTCGCGGCGAAAGGCTGCTTCGTCGGAATAAGCACCTTGCGTGCTCCATTCATATTCCAGTTCCGCAGTCAGACGGCCCACGCAGGTCGCAAATGTCTGCAACTGCGCCTCTGCCGAAAGCGTCTGGGCGTGGCCTGCGGGGGCCGCCAAAATCAGGGTGAGGGCCAAACCACGGCCAAGGGTCTTCACGTATCGCATTATAACCAACCATTACGTTCACATTACTACTGACGTGAAGTAAACGGGCTGGTCCGGGCGAAACTGTGTCGGGACGGTGGTGAAGTGACGGAACAAAAATGACGGCGGGTTCGTGCCGGAATTGAGGTCGCGTTAGAGCGAAAGGACGCCGTTCGTGCAGCGACCTCAAGCAGATACAAACCCTTGCGACGGGTATTACCCCAGGCTCAGGCTTGCCGCACTTTCCGGCAGTTCCTCATCAAAACAACGCTGGTAGAATTCGGCCACAGTTTGCCGCTCCAGTTCGTCGCATTTATTGAGGAATGACAGACGGAAGGCGTAACCGACATCCTGGAAGATCCGCGCGTTCTCGGCCCAGGCCAGCACGGTCCTGGGCGACATAACGGTCGACAGATCACCATTCATGAACGCAGTCCGGGTCAGATCGGCGACGGTGACCATCTGGCTGACGATCTTGCGGCCCTTGTCAGTGTTGTAATGTGGCGATTTCGACAAAACGATGGCCGCTTCTGCATCATGCGACAGATAGTTCAGGGTCGCGACAAGGCTCCACCGGTCCATCTGCGCCTGGTTGATCTGCTGTGTGCCATGATACAGACCGGTCGTATCACCCAGACCAACGGTGTTAGCCGTGGCAAACAGACGGAAATACTTGTTCGGCGTGATGATCTCGTTCTGATCCATTAGCGTCAGTTTGCCGTCATGTTCCAGCACGCGCTGGATCACGAACATCACATCGGCCCGGCCCGCATCGTATTCATCAAACACGATGGCAACGGGATTGCGCAGGGCCCAAGGCAGGATGCCTTCGTGGAATTCAGTGACCTGTACGCCGTCGCGCAGCTTGATCGCGTCCTTCCCGATCAGGTCGATCCGGCTGATATGGCTGTCCAGGTTGACCCGCACGCAGGGCCAGTTCAGACGTGCGGCAACCTGTTCGATATGGGTCGATTTCCCGGTGCCGTGGTAACCCTGGATCATGACCCGGCGGTTGTAGCCAAAACCGGCAAGGATCGCGAGGGTCGTGTCAGGATCGAATTTGTAAGTCGTATCAATCTCTGGCACGCGGTCTGACCGATCGGCGAACGCCTTGATCTTCATGTCGCTGTCGATGCCAAACACCTCGCGAACAGAAATATCTTCGGTCGGTTTCGCCTGCATATCGGTTGTGCCGTCGGCCATAATCGTTGCCTTTTCCACTGGGTCAGATCGTTTGATATCGGGGATGCAACATAACGCGGGGCGCTGCAAGGGGAAGGGGGCGCTGGCGTGGTCAATCAGGGCGGTCTGGACCTGTCGGCGGCTGATCACATGATCGTGGGGTGGTCGGCTTTTATTACCACTTGGTCAGCACTGGCTGCTAGGATCCGTCGACTTTCAAAGGAACGACCATGATGAACCGCCGCAGTTTCACCCTTTCCACACTCGCCATGGCGACGGCCCCCGCAGCACTCTGGGCCGAACAATTCGAAGTGACCCGTACCGATGCGGAGTGGCGGGCCATGCTGACCGATCTGCAATACCGGGTGATGCGTCAGGAAGGGACAGAGCGGGCAGGGACATCACCGCTCGACAAGAACTATGCCGATGGGACCTATCACTGCCGGGGCTGCGACCTGCCGCTTTATTCCTCTGAAACGAAATACGACAGCGGAACCGGGTGGCCCAGCTTCTACGCCAGCCTGCCCGGCGCCATCGGGACCAAACCAGACCGAAAACTGTTTACGGTGCGCACCGAATGCCATTGCCGCCGCTGCGGCAGCCATCTGGGTCATATCTTTGACGACGGGCCGCGACCGACGGGAAAACGGCATTGCCTGAACGGGGCCAGTCTGGTGTTTCGGGCCTAAGGTTAACGCGAACAGCCACGAAATCGACCGCGTTCCGCCGGGTCCGTTGGGGCGCGGTTCGGGGCCGCATGCAGATTCTTTGGTTAATTTTACAGGGTATTGATCGAACCAATTTCGACTCAATCAGACGATTGCGGCTAAATCCGATACAGTGATGCACCACACAACCTTAGGTGGTTAGGGAAAATATTCAATATTTCCGGCATGTTGGGGTGTGTAGGCGGATTATTGCCGTTTTTTCATTGTGGCGATAGGCGGAATGTGGCAAAAAATGGGCAAGCCGAGATTTGCACTTGATGTGTGTTCTCGCACAGACGGGCCGCTGCAATTTTGTGATGTAGGGGTCAACGAAACGGTATCTTGGAGGTCTGCGCAATGTTCGCGCGTTTATTTAAAACTTTGCATTTGAGTCGCGGGCAGAAAGCTGTCGCAATCGCCTATGGTGGGGTCATGGCAGTATCATCGGGCATTACGCTGATGCTGATGTCCGCAATGGAGGGCGCATATGCCATTCCGCCTGAACCGACATTGTATGACAACTGGGTGATCATCGCAGGCGGTATTGCTTCGGGTGTTGCGCTGTATATGTCGCGGGCATGGATGGGCCGCCGGGGCGCGCTGGGTTTCGCCCGCGCTATCGTTGCTGCGATCATTGTGACATTCGTGACCGCCATCATCGCCGGCACCTTGGTGTCACCATTCTATGGCACGCTTGTGGGGCCGTTCGTCCTTGTATCGGAATTCATGGCCAAACCGCTTCTGGCTGTCGCTTGGTTCGTGGTTCTGTTTGGCGCGCATTTCCTGATCGCCATCCTGCGGGCCGAAGAGGAATGGACCCGGACCAGCAAGGCCGTCTCTCACCTCAGCAGCCTGTCGCAGGCCAATCTCTACCGCCATACATATCGGCACTAAGGGGGCTGAATTGATTGGTGAAGGGGTCCATTTCGGGCCCCTTTTTCTTGCCCAATGCGAAACTTCTGCACAACTTCCCGACAGAATCTCTGCATGGCTGTTTGATTGATGGCGGGCAGAAAAAAAGGGGAAGACACATGATTTACCTACGTCCAACGCGCTGGTCAGTGACGATTGCAGCCATGATTTCACTGGTTGGGGGCGCGACGGCCATGGCCATGCTGATCTATTTCAGGGTGATCGGCAGCCCGATGTTTCGGGGAGAGGAGGTCGCGTTTGTTTCCGTCGCACTGGTCGGGGCATTTCTGGCCGGGCTGATCGTGGGCATCGCCTTCGGGCGAAAGGGCAGGAAAGGGTGGATGCTGGCCGCGATCGGGGCGATCTGTTCAACCGCGATCGGTGCCTTTCTGGGCGGCCTGATGATGTTCCAGACATTGGAAGAAGCGATGATCTGCGTTGTGATGGTAGCCACCATCATCGGCAGCACGCCCCTGATTGCATTGGCGTGGCTGGCAATGATGGCGTTGGTCCATGCGATTGCGCGCCGATCAGTCCTTGTCGCGGAAGTTCCGGCTGACCTTGATCTGGTCCCAGGCCCAGACAACCTCTGACAACTGTTCTTCCTGGCTGCGGTCACCACCATTCATATCCGGGTGCAGCACCTTGATCAGCGCCTTGTAGGCTTTGCGAATCTCCGGCTTGGACCAGTTGTCCTTCGCTTCAAGGATCTCGATCGCGCGGCGTTCGGTCGGGGGCAGCTTGCGGCCCGTCGCAGCGCCGCGGCCCGGATTACGGGTCGCGTTTTCGCCCAGCACCTGATGCGGGTCGTCCACGCCCAGACGGGCCCAGGCCCGTTCCTCGACGGTCCGTTTGAACGGCTTGGTCGGGCGTTCCCAGACGCGATCCTGATCCATCTGAGCGGCCAGTTCCGCCTCTGACGTGCTGTCAAAGAAATTCCACTTCAGATTGTATTCGCGCACGTGTTGCTGACAGAACCAGTAATAGTCATCCAGCACATCGGGGGATTTGGGCGCACGATACTTCCCCGCTTCCTGACAACCCTCGTGATCGCAGACGCGAGTCGAGGTCTCGGATGCGCCGGACATGCCGCGCCGACCGCGCGGGTTCTTCTTCTTGGAACTCGAAACCGACATATCAAAACCAAAGGGGTCATCCTTTTTCATCGCGCGTCATCCCTTTCCGACTCGAGCGACTGACTGTAAGACCGCACGGCAAGAGATTGAAGAGGGCAGGAGCAAAATAATGGGAATTGAGACCGAAATTCGCGAAAGCCTGGAGACACTCGCGCCAACCAAGCTGGACGTGATCAACGAAAGTGCCTTGCACAGCGGGCATGCGGGCGATGATGGATCCGGCGAAAGCCATTGGCGGATTGTGATCAAGGCATCAAAGCTGGACGATATGTCGCGCATTGCACGCCATCGCGCCATCCATGCGGCACTGGGCAAAGACATCATCGGGCGGATCCACGCCCTAGCGATTGATATTCAGTAATTACTCTGCCGCCACATCAGGCGATGGGCGCTGCGGGGGCGTGGGCGCAGGACGAGGCGCTGCCGCAGGGGCCTTCGCGACAGGTGGTGCGGGTGCGGCGACCTGCGGTGCAGGCGCGGGGCGGGCAGCCGCTGATCTGGCACGCCGAAACACCAGCATGTTCTGATAGACTGTTGTCTTGCTCATCAGCCCTTCGCGCTGTTCACAGGGCAGGGTGTCGGTGCGCTGATATTCCCACCCGTCGGCGGCCAGCTCGTTGATTGCGCTCTCCAGTGCATTTGCAAACCGGTCCTCGGCGGTTTTGATGCCTTTGGCTTTCAATCCGCGCGTCGGCGCTGGCACGACCTTGTATTCGTATGACATTCCGTCACCCCTATTTCCACTGCACGGGTATAGCAAAGCTGACCGCCGAGTCCAAGGATTCGGGTTAAGACTTCGTTAACAGATGCGCGCGGTGGGGTCCGACGTTTTGCCGACGCAAGTCCAACTCGATGCCGACAGCGGTTTTCAGAGCCCGAGCTTGGCCGTGACAAGCTGATTGACAGCCGCCGGATTGGCCTTGCCGCCGGTCGCTTTCATCACCTGACCCACAAACCAGCCCGCCAGTTTCGGGTTCTGTTTCGCCTTTTCGACTTGCGCCGGATTGGCCGCAATAATCTCGTCCACCGCGGCCTCGATTGCACCGGTATCGGTGACCTGCTTCATGCCCTCGGTCTCAACGATCTCTGCCGGGTCACGGCCCGTTGTGTAAGCGATTTCAAACACTTCCTTGGCGATCTTGCCAGAGATGTCACCGGATTTGATCAGCCCAATCAACGCGCCCAGTTGGGTGGCTGATACAGGGCTTTCCTCGATCCCGTGATCCTCTTTTTTCAGCCGCCCGAACAGTTCGTTGATGACCCAGTTCGCCGCCAGCTTGCCATCACGGCCTTCAGCGACTTTTTCGAAATAGGCGGCATTTGCAACCTCGGCCGTCAGGACAGAGGCGTCATAATCCGACAGGCCGAAGTCATTGATAAAACGCACTTTTTTCTGATCTGGGAGTTCGGGCAAAGACGCTTTTATATCATCGACCCACCCCTGTTCAATCTCAAGCGGCAGAAGGTCCGGGTCCGGAAAATAGCGGTAATCATGCGCCTCTTCCTTGGACCGCATCGACCGGGTTTCGTTCTTGTCGGGATCGTAAAGCCGGGTTTCCTGCACCACCTCTTTGCCATCCTCAAGCAACGCGATCTGGCGCCGTGCCTCGTAATCAATCGCCATCTGGATGAACCGGGTAGAGTTCATATTCTTGATTTCACAGCGTGTTCCAAGATGGGAAAAATCTTGTGTTTCCTGATACTTCTCGTAATCGCCGGGTCGGCAAATAGACACGTTCACATCTGCCCGCAAATTGCCGTTTTGCATGTTGCCATCACAAGTCCCCAGATAGCGCAGGATCTGGCGCAGCTTCAGCACATAAGCCGCCGCCTCCTCTGGCCCGCGAATGTCAGGGCGGCTGACGATCTCCATCAGTGCCACGCCGGTGCGGTTCAGGTCCACGAACGACATGTTCGGATCCATATCATGGATGGATTTACCGGCATCCTGTTCCAGATGGATCCGTTCAATCCGGACCTCGCGCGCGGTGCCATTGCCCATTTCGACCAGCACCTCTCCTTCGCCGACGATGGGATGATAGAGTTGGGAAATCTGGTAACCCTGTGGCAAATCAGGATAAAAATAGTTCTTGCGATCAAAGGCCGAGACCAGATTGATCTGCGCGTTCAGGCCCAGTCCGGTCTTGACCGCCTGCGCCACGCAGCCTTCGTTAATCACGGGCAGCATACCGGGCATTCCTGCATCCACAAAGGCCACGTTGCTGTTGGGCTCCGCCCCGAATTCAGTTGAGGCACCGGAAAACAGCTTGGCCTTGGTGGCGACCTGCGCATGGACCTCAAGCCCGATGACCAATTCCCAGTCATGCTTGGCACCGGCAATCACTTTGGGGGCGGGGGCATCATAGGTGAGATCGAGCATGGGAAACTCCAAAGCTTGCGTTGGCCCGCTTCTAAAACAGCGATTGGATGGGAACAAGTGGCGGCATTGCGCGTTAGGTCAGCACAATACAATCAACCAGAGGAAAGAAAGCCATGACCGATATGACCGATGCAAAAATTGTTATTGTCGCCACCGACGGTTTTGAACAATCGGAACTGTTCGTGCCGTTGGAGCAGCTGCGCGAAAAGGGCGCAACTGTGCATGTGGCGACATTGGATGGCGACGCAATCAAGGGTTGGGATAAGGACAATTGGGGCAAATCGGTGGATGCCGATACCAAGATCGCTGACGTAAAGGTCGAAGACTACGACTGCATCGTCCTGCCCGGCGGTCAGATCAACCCTGATCTGCTGCGGGTCGAGGCTGACGCGATCAAGCTGATCCAGGGCTTTGTCAGCAAGGGTAAAATCGTTGCGGCGATCTGCCATGCCCCATGGCTGCTGATCGAGGCTGATGTGGTTCGTGGCCGCGAAATGACGTCCTACCATTCGATCAAGACCGATCTGAAGAACGCCGGAGCCCAGTGGGTGGATCAGGAGATTGCCATTTCCAACGGTATCATCACCAGCCGGTCGCCCGAGGATCTGGACGCATTTGTCTCCAAGATTGTCGAGGAAGTGAAAGAGGGTAAACACCCGCGTCCCAACGCCGCCTAAACGATGGCTCGGCGGTGGATTGCCGCCTGCCTCTCTCTTACTTGCGCTGCACCAAGGGTGTGGCGCAAGTTTTGTTTATGAAGGTCGTTACATCATTTCTGATCGCTCTTTGTTTGGCCGTTAGCGCGGATCGCGCCGCGGCTGACGACGCGCGCCCTCTGTCGCGTTCCGATGTCGAAGCGGCGCGCGTATTGGATGAGTTGCGCGCTGTGAAACCGGTGGCGCGCCCGCCGCATATGCTGCGTTACCCGGTCGCGGTTGAGACGCGCGCACCCGCTGTCCGTCCGAAAGTACGGGATGCATTTTTGCCTGAAGCGCGCTGGGATTTCAAAACAGGATCGGCCGTCTGGACACGTTCCGCGATGACAGCGGTGAGGCGGTTTGAAGTGCTGCCGACGATTGTGCCACGCGATATTGATACCTGGTGCCCGGCCTATGAGACGGCGAATACCCAGACCCGGACCGCGTTCTGGGTTGGCATGATGTCGGCGCTGTCCAAGCACGAAAGCACCTATAATCCCCGCGCTGTCGGCGGCGGCAATCAATGGTATGGATTGCTGCAAATTTACCCGCCCACGGCGCGCAGTTACGGCTGTCGTGCCACCACAGGTGAGGCGCTCAAGAACCCTGCAGACAACTTGAGCTGTGCTGCCCGGATTATGGCCGTGACGGTGGAACGTGATCGCGCGATTGCGTTGAACGATGGCCGCTGGCGTGGTGTCGCCGCCGACTGGGGTCCGATGACGAACAGGGGGAAGATCGCCGATATGGCGGCCTGGACCTCTGCCCAGAGCTATTGCCAGCCGCTCAACAACATACGTCCCATCGTGCGTCCTAATGCGCTCGTGAGCGTGTCAACAATGGACGCGACGCGGCAACCAGACTGACTGCCGGCGCATCCTTACCGCCCAATGCCAGTGTGGCTTTGCGCAGCATTGCAATACCGTCTTCGGAATTTTTCGGCATGGAGGCGGCAGATATTGGTTCGCCCACGGTGACCGTAAACGGCTGTTTCGCCTTGTTGAGCGTTTCGTGAAACAGGGTGATGTCCCGCAATGTCGGATGCATCAGATCAAACAGATAAAACAGGACCGAGTTGCGCGCCTGAATGTTGATCGGGATCACCGGCAGATCAAATTTGCGCGCCAGCATCGCGGCAGAGGCCATCCACGGCCTTTCAAACAGGCGCAGTCCCCGCCGCTTGGCCAGCCGCCCCGAAGGGAAGATAACACCAAGCCGCCCCGCATCAGTCGCTTCGCGTACGTAAGCCATCGTCGCCCGGGTTTTCGCGTGGCTGCGCAGCTCTGTGCGCCATTCGACGGGGGCAATCATGGTTTCCATCTGGGGAAAGACCCGCAAGATATCGCGATTGGCAAAGAAATAGGCATCAGAGCGGACCCGGGCGATCAGGTGGTGCAGGATGATCCCGTCAGCAATCCCGGTTGGGTGGTTCGCCACGATCAAGGCAGGGCCATGCATCGGGATATTGCCAAGCCCGGTGACATCGGCGTTTTTGGCCAACATATCACCCATCACGTTCATGATCCGGCTGGCCGGTTCATCCTTGAAAGCTCTGGCGATGCGCACGGTTGCGTCGTATCCCAGCAGCTTGTGCAGGCTGCGCCTTGCAGCTTTGGTGCCGGGGCGATCACTGTAAAGCCAGGGCGCGCGCTCAGCGATCAGCGGGTCAATGCGATGTTCCATAGCGACCACTCACCATATCTTTGTCATGGTTGTATGACAGATCATAGATAGGGATCGGATGGCGTAAAACCAATACGCGAACGTTGTTCAATTTCGGCAGATTTCAGCCCAGTATGCGGCTCACCATCTCGGTTGTATCGGCGGATAGGCCGGGTTTTGCCGCAATACGCCCCAGCGCGTGGCGCATTTTGGCTTGCCGGTTTTCGTCATAGCGTTTCCAGGTGGAAAATGCGGTGGACATACGCGCCGCGGTCTGGGGGTTGAGTTCATCAAGCTTGATCAACCAGTCCGCCAGCAGGTCATATGCCTTGCCCGAGGGGTGATGAAACCCGGCTGCATTTCCCCCCAGCGCGCCGAATACGGACCGGAATCGGTTGGGGTTCCTCATATCGAAGGCCGGGTGGGCTGCCAGCGTTTCGGCAGTTGCTGCAGCCTGATCCGGGCTGGCGCAGGCGACTTGCAGGCCGAACCATTTGTCCATGACCAGCCGGTCGTTTTGCCATTGTTCGCCGAAGGCTGACAGCTCGGCTTTACCTTTACCGATTTTCAGCAAGGCCCCGAGGGCCGCCAGTTGCTGGGTCATGTTGTCGGCCTTGGCATATTGCTGTGTCGCTTGCCGGCCGCCATCGAGTTTCGACATCAGCGACAGCACGGTATTGCCAAGTGCCCGTTTGCCTGCCGGTTCGGCATCGGGGGTATAGGGACTAGGCACAGCCATGTCGGCATAGCTGCGCGGCAACTGATCCTGCAGATGTTGGGCGATCTGCAGTTTCAGCGTTTCATGAGCATCATAGATCGCTGTTGGGTCCGGTACATGGTCCAGATCAACAAGTGCCTGGGCGGTATCATCTTCGCTCGGCAGGGCCAGCACCTGCGCCCGGAATGCCGGATCAAGGCCGTCATCGCGTAGTACGGCGGCGAGACCGTCAAGATAGGCACCGTCTGGCGTCGCCCCGTCCCGCACCATGCCAACCAGCACATCCTGCGCCAGTTTGCGCCCCGCGTCCCATTTGTTGAACGGGTCGGTGTCATGGGCCAGAAGGAACGCGCGCTGGGCGTTGGTCTGTTCATGCTCCAGAATGACCGGTGCGGAAAACCCGCGCAGGATCGACGGGATCGGTTTGCTGGCAAGACCTTCGAAAGAAAAGCTTTGTTCAGCTTGGGTCATTTCCAACATTTTTGTGGGCACGACCTCATCCCCGTTGTCGTTCAGCAGGCCGACCGCGATAGGGATGACCATCGGGTCCTTGTGTGGTTGTCCGGGTGTGGGAGGGGTCTGCTGCGTCAGATGCAGGGTGTAGGTGCCGTCCGCAAAATCCTCACGGACGCTGACACGGGGCGTCCCGGCTTGGCTGTACCAGCGGGCGAATTGGGTCAGGTCGCGCCCTGTCGCATCTTCGAAAACCTTCAGCCAATCCTCGATCGTGGCGGCGTCGCCATCATGACGGTCGAAATACAGATCGAGCGCCTTTTTGTATCCGTCATCGCCCACCAGCCGCTTGAGCATGCCGATCACCTCGGCCCCTTTTTCGTAGACTGTGACGGTGTAGAAATTGTTGATCTCGACAAAGCTTTCCGGGCGCACCGGATGGGCCAGTGGGCCGTTATCCTCGCGGAATTGGTGGGCGCGCAGGACCATCGCATCATCAATCCGTTTGACCGCATGGCTGCGCATGTCGCCGGTGAATTGCTGGTCGCGGAAAACGGTCAGCCCTTCCTTGAGGCACAGCTGGAACCAGTCGCGGCAGGTGATCCGGTTGCCGGTCCAGTTGTGGAAATATTCATGGGCGATGATCGCCTCGATCCGTTCGAAATTGGCGTCGGTCGATGTCTCCGGGCTGGCAAGGACGGCAGAGGAATTGAAGATGTTCAACCCTTTGTTTTCCATGGCCCCCATGTTGAAATCATCGACGGCCACGATGTTGAAGACATCAAGGTCGTATTCGCGGCCATAGACATCTTCGTCCCATTTCATGGACTTTTTCAGCGCTTCCATCCCAAACGCGCATTTGCCTTCGTCGCCAGGGCGTACCCAGATGTTCAGTTCCACATCTTTGCCGGACATGGTGGTGAACCGATCCGGGTGATTGACCAGATCGCCGGCGACAAGGGCAAAAAGATAGGCCGGCTTGGGCCACGGATCGTGCCACTCGGCCCAGCCTTCGCCCTTACCGGTGGGGTTGCCGTTGGACAAAAGTACCGGCAGGTCGCTTTCGATCCGGACGGTAAATGTGGCCATCACATCGGGCCGGTCGGGGTAGTAAGTGATCTTGCGGAACCCTTCGGCCTCGCATTGGGTGCAGTACATGCCGTTTGACATGTAAAGCCCTTCAAGCGCGGTGTTGTCTTGCGGGTTGATTTCGACGTCGGCTTCGAAGGTGAATGGGGCGTCGGGAACGTCGCAGGTCAGGCCGGATTCGGTGAGTTCAGGCGTGATGTCCTCGCCATCGATTTTGGCGTTGATCAGCTTCAGGTCTTCTCCGTGCAGAAAGAATTCATTGGAGGTCGCCTCTGGATTCGGTCGGAACCGGATGCGTGACACCACGTGCGTCTTGGTGGCGGCCAGCTTGAACGTCAGATGGACGTCATCGACCAGATAGGCCGGTGGCGTGTAGTCGCGCAGATAGATCGTCTGGGGTGCGGCATCTTTCATTGGGCGATCCTTTGAGGGTTTGGGAGCAGGTTACGGCGGGTCGCCGCGATGTTCCACCGTGATCGCGGCCGGGCGGGCAAAATCTGGCACCAAAGTTTTTGAAAAACTTTTGCTGCGCCATAGGTTCTGGATCATGCCCAAGATGCGCCGCAAAACCGACATACCCCAAAAGACCTGTGCCACTTGTGGTCGTCCTTTCGTCTGGCGCAAGAAATGGGAAAAGGTCTGGGATCAGGTCCGTTATTGTTCGGACCGCTGCCGGTCAAATCGATCCAAATCATGATTGTCCGAATTGGTCATGAAACATGACCAGCCATGTTGCCTATCGGAAACTTTTATTCTACCCAACCACGCATCACTGTGTGCCGCTGCATGCCGTCAAAAGGGGAACACCATCATGACAGATCGCGTTGACAAACAAGGGTTGGCCGTTGCCACAGAATTGGCCAGCTTTGTTGATGAAAAGGCCCTTCCCGGCACGGGGATTGCAGCCGACGTATTCTGGAAAGGCTTTGCCAATCTGGTGGCCGAAATGACCCCGCGCAATCGTGCCTTGCTGGAAAAGCGCGATGATCTGCAGGCCAAAATTGATGCATGGCATATTGCCCGCAAGGGTCAGCCGCTTGATCGCACGGCTTATGAGATTTTTCTGGAAGAGATCGGTTATCTGGTTCCGGAAGGCCCGGATTTCGAGATTGAAACCGGAAATGTCGATGCCGAAATCGCGACCGTGCCCGGCCCGCAGCTTGTAGTGCCGATCACCAATGCGCGCTTTGCCCTGAATGCCGCAAATGCCCGCTGGGGCAGCCTTTATGATGCATTCTACGGTACGGACGCGATGGGCGTGCAGCCCCCGAAAGGCGCTTATGATCGCGGGCATGGTGCCCGTGTCGTGGCGCGTGCGCGTGTCTTTCTGGACGAGGCATTCCCGATTGAAGGGGCAAGCCACGCCGATGTGCGCCGTTACTATGTGCATGATGGTGCGCTGTTGATTGATGATTTGCCGTTGCGCGATCCGGCGAAATTCGTGGGCTATCGCGGTAATCCAAAGGCGCCTGATGCGATCCTTTTGAAAAACAACGAGCTGCATGTGGAACTGGTCTTTGACCGTGCCCACCCGATTGGCAGCCGCGATCAGGCCTTGCTGGCCGATGTCCGGCTGGAAAGCGCCATAACCGCAATCATGGATTGCGAGGACAGCGTGGCCTGTGTGGATGCTGAGGACAAGGTGCTGGCCTATGGCAACTGGCTGGGCCTCATGCAGGGTGATCTGTCGGCGGAGTTCCAGAAGGGCGGCAAGACCATGACCCGTCGTCTGGCTGAAGACATGACCTATACCGCGCCCGATGCCAGCGCTCTGACTCTGAAAGGCCGTGCGCTGCTTTGGGTGCGCAATGTGGGTCATTTGATGACCAATCCGGCCATTCTGGATGCCGACGGGGAAGAGGTTTTCGAAGGGCTGATGGACGCGATGTTCACGGTTCTGATCGCGATGCATGATCTGAAGCGCGAGGGTGGCAATTCGGACTTTGGATCGGTCTACGTCGTCAAACCCAAGATGCATGGCCCCGAAGAGGTTGCGTTTACCTGCGATATCTTTGCGGCGGTCGAGGATGCGCTGGGGCTGCCCCGCGATACGGTCAAGATCGGCATCATGGATGAGGAGCGGCGCACGACCGTGAACCTCAAGGAATGTATCCGTGCCGCCAAGTCGCGGGTCGCGTTTATCAACACCGGGTTTCTGGACCGGACAGGTGACGAAATCCACACCTCGATGGAGGCCGGGCCGTTCAGCCGCAAGGACTTTATCAAGCGCAAACAATGGATTGGCGCCTACGAAGACCAGAACGTGGATATCGGGCTGGAATGCGGGTTTTCCGGCAAAGCCCAGATTGGCAAGGGCATGTGGGCGATGCCCGACCTGATGGCCGCGATGTTGGAACAGAAGATCGACCATCCGAAGGCCGGGGCCAATTGCGCCTGGGTGCCAAGCCCGACGGCGGCGACCCTGCACGCGCTGCATTATCACAAGATCGACGTGATGGCGGTGCAGGACAGGCTGCGCAAGGGCGGGCGGCGGGCCTATGTTTCGTCGATCCTTGATATTCCGCTGGCGCAGTATCAACGCTGGACCGATGCGCAGAAGGTCAAGGAGATCGAGAATAACGCGCAGGGCATTCTGGGCTATGTTGTGCGCTGGATCGATCAGGGTGTGGGTTGTTCCAAGGTGCCCGATATCAACAATGTTGGGCTGATGGAGGATCGGGCGACTTGCCGGATCTCATCACAGGCGCTGGCGAACTGGTTGCACCATGGCGTGGTCACCGAGGCGCAAGTGATGGAGGCGATGCAAAAGATGGCCGCTGTTGTGGACGGTCAGAATGCGGATGATCCCGCCTATCGCCCGATGGCGCCGAATTTCGATGGTATCGCGTTTCAGGCGGCCTGTGATCTGGTGTTCAAGGGTCGTATTCAGCCGTCGGGCTACACCGAACCTGTGCTGCATCAGCGCCGGTTGGAATTGAAAGCGCAGCGCAATCACTAAGGGATGATGGGTTGAAACCCATCTTACGGAGAGACGAAAAATGGCAGAGATTTCAGCGAATAAAGCGCGGACGATCATCCGCAAGGCATTGGCCAAGGGTGACGA
Source organism: uncultured Paracoccaceae bacterium (assembly GCA_947488175.1). Lineage (GTDB taxonomy): Bacteria > Pseudomonadota > Alphaproteobacteria > Rhodobacterales > Rhodobacteraceae > Yoonia. The sequence goes on along the minus strand of CANKYO010000001.1, from coordinate 579,656 downwards.
GATGGGGTTCAAACCGCTGTCAGTGGTAGTGCTGGATTCCGGGGGCCATGTGAAGGCGTTTGAGCGCGCCGACGGGGCTGCACCGGGCCGGTTCGGCATTGCTCATGGCAAGGCCTATGGCGCGGTGATGCTGGGCATGGCTGGCACTGCACAGATGGCGCGGGCCGAGCAGCAGGCCTATTTCATGACGGCTGTGAATGGTGTCTATGGCGGGCAGGTTGTACCGGTGCCTGGCGGTGTTCTGGTGCGCGACAAGAAAGGTGCGGTGATGGGGGCCGTTGGCGTGACGGGCGATACATCTGACAATGATGTGGTTGCCGCCATGGCCGGGATCGAGGCCGCAGGTCTATCCGGCGAGGCGTAGGTCGAGCCGTTTGAGACCGTGAATGCCGATGCGCCGGGTGTAGTCTGGCGCGGCGTCCGGGTTGGCCAGCGCGAGGTTCGGGAAGCGGGTGAATAACCTTTCAATGGCGACCTGTGCTTCCGCTCGGGCGAGTTGCATCCCGAGGCAGACATGCGGGCCGTGACCAAAGCCAAGATGGGCATTGGGGCGGCGGTTTGGGATCAGTTCCTCTGGCGTTTCAAAGCGGGCGGTATCATGGTTGGCGGCGATCAGAAGGGCGGCGACCTGTTCGCCTTTCTTCAGGGGAATACCTTCAAAAACAGTATCTTGCTGGACGAAATGCGGTTTGGTCATCATGACAGGTGAATAGAACCGCATGAACTCCTCGACCAGTAGGGGCAGTTCATTCGGATGATCACGCAGGGCGGCCCGCGCCGCCGGATGGGTCAGTAACCCATAAATCCCCATGGTGATCAGATGCACCGTGGTTTCGTGCCCGGCGATGAACAGCGTGACGACCATGGCAAGTAGTTCGTCATCGGTCAGCCGGTCGCCCGCATCCTCTGCCGCGACCAGATCGGTGATCAGGCCGGGACGGGCGCGCCGCCGGACCCGATCAAAATCAGCCCGGAAATAGCGCATGATCCGCCACAAACCCGGAAAGCCGCGCAGCATCCCCCATGCGCTTGTCGGACCGGAGAGCGGGGCGATCCAACGCGCCACTTTCGTGCGTTCCGTATCAGGCACACCAAGCAGGTCACAGATCGCCATCAGCGGCAAGGGGCGCGTATATTGTGTAATGATTTCAGTGGGCTGATCCGTATCTATCGCATTGAGAAGATCATCAGCCAAGGCCGCGAGCCGTGGGCGCATATCGTCGATTGACGTGCGGTTGAACGCCTGATCGACCAGACCGCGCAGCCGTTTATGTGCGGCCCCGTCATAGCCCAGCATGTTCTGAAAGAGAGGTTTCATGAACGACGGAAAGTACCAGTATTTCTGGGCCAGTGTCTTACCCGTACCGGCCAAAGGGTTCCGTGCAAACCGGTCGGGATCTTTCAGAAGCGATCGGGCAGCGGCGTCGCTGGTGGTCATCCACGTTTCCCCGATAATGGGCAGTTTGACGCGGACCAATGCACCTTCGGAGCGCATACGGGATAGAAACGGCCCGGGATTTGCAAGAAATTCAGGGCTGCTTAAATCATGGGCCATAGTGTTGAGTTGGGCAGCATGTGCAGCCCTGTCAACAGTGTTGTGCGCATCCGCTGTCTTTCGTTGCGCCTGATTTGGCTGTAATACGGGTTAAATCTGAATGGAGTTTTCATGTCCCGGCCTGTGATCGGCATTATCGGCAACAGCTATCTGATCAATGATGAGTATCCGGCCCATGCTGCCGGACAGATGAATACGCATGCGGTATCACAGGTTGCGGGTGCGGTGCCGATGATCGTACCCTCTGATCCCGGTGTGGTGGCGGTGGACGAGCTGATGGCTGTTTGTGACGGTTTTTTGTTCACCGGCGGTCGTCCCAATGTGCATCCCGAGGAGTATGGCGAGGAAGAGACGGATGCCCACGGTGCGTTTGATCGCGACCGTGATCGGATTGCGTTGCCGCTGATCCGCGCCTGCGTGGCGCGAGGTCAGCCGATTTTCGGGATTTGCCGCGGATTTCAGGAGGTTAACGTCGCGATGGGTGGAACACTGTACCCAGAAATTCGTGACCTGCCGGGCCGCGATAATCACCGCATGCCGCCAGAGGGCACATTGGCCGAGAAGTTCGAGCTGCGCCATGCGGTGACGTTTTCAGAAGGCGGTGTGTTTCATCGTCTGATGGGAACCCGCGAGGTTATGACAAACACGCTGCATGGGCAGGGGATCAAGACGCCGGGCGGGCGGATTGTCATTGATGGTCATGCACCGGATGGGACGCCGGAGGCGATCTATATCGCGGATGCGCCCGGTTTTACCCTTTCGGTGCAATGGCATCCGGAGTGGAACGCGGCCGATGACCCGGTGTCACGCCCGCTTTTTGAGGCGTTTGGTGATGCATGCCGTGCTTGGGCGTCGGGGGCGTTGCGCAAAGCGGGTTAGCAACGCGCGGTGGTGTTGCGGCAGGGGCACCGTACGGCCGTGGCCCCTATTTTCACGAATCATTTGTAAACACTGGGGATCGGGCCGATTTGGCCGGTCGGCATCGCGTCGGCAAAACGTCGGACTTGCGTCGGACCACTGAGCCACATTTGCGGTGATTAATGGCGCGTGCGTTGCTTGACCCTGCAATTTCGGCCCCAATGATCTGGATCAATAGACTGCCTTCGGGTTCAGGCATTTTGTCCGCGGATCATGAGGAGACTGCTGATGAAGATACTGATCGTCTATGCCTCGACCGAGGGGCAGACACGCAAGATTGCCCAGTTTTGCGCCGACCACCTGATGGAACAAAGCCATTCGGTCGAGATTCTGGGGGCCGGGGATGCAAAGGATGTGGATCTGGGCCGGTTTGATGCGGCCTTGGTGGCCGGGTCGGTGCATGCGGGGCGCTATCAGAAACCGCTGGTCAAGTTTGCCAAGCGGCAGGCGGAAAAGCTGAACGGGATGAATGCGGCATTCATGTCGGTATCGCTTGCCGCTGCCGGTGACGATGCCGAAGATTGGGACGGGCTGAAGGAATGCGTCGCCCGGTTTGCATCAAAGACCGGCTGGTCGCCTCCCAAGGTGTTCCATGTCGCGGGGGCGTTCCGGTTTACCGAGTATGATTTCTTCAAATCCTGGGCCATGCGCTGGATTGCATCGCAGAAGGGTGAGGATGTTGACCCGCATGTGGACAAAGAAATGACCGATTGGGCAGCGTTGAAGACCACCGTGGACAACTGGCTGGGCACCTGAATTCAGCCGGGCACATCTGTTGGCTTGAAAGTCGCTGAGGATTGCTGCACTGTTCCGTAAACGATTACGGAGCAGGTGATGAAACGATCCCGCATCAATGAGATCATGGCGGAGGCGGATGAGATGATCCGCTCTTACGGTTTTGTGCTGCCGCCTTTCGCCTATTGGACGCCGGAAGCATTCAAGGCGCGCGCGGATGATGCGCGTGCTGTGATTGATGCCCGCTGCGGTTGGGACATCACCGATTATGGTGCCGGTCGTTATGACGAGATTGGGTTGTTTCTGTTCACGCTGCGCAATGGCCGATTGGCGGATCTGCAGCGGGGCGGGGGTATGTGCTATGCTGAGAAGCTGTTGATTTCAAAGCAGGATCAACTGTCGCCTATGCATACCCATGTGATCAAGGCCGAGGATATCATCAACCGCGGTGGGGCGACGATGGTGATTGAGCTTTACGGTTCTGACCCGGATGGGGGTTTTGATGAGACGGCAGGTGGTGTTGTTATGTGTGACGGTATCCGGCGTGAGTTTGCCCCGGGCGAGAAGCTGCGGTTTGCACCGGGCGAGAGTGTCACCCTGATGCCTGGCGACTGGCATGCATTTTGGGGCGAGGGGGGTGATGTGTTGATTGGCGAGGTGTCGACTGTGAATGACGATGAGACCGACAATGTCTTTCGCGAACCGATTGGACGGTTTGCGGAGGTTGAGGAAGATGTGGCGCCAACGCATTTGCTGGTGAGTGATTACCGGATCTGGCTGTAAGCCTGCGGTTTGAAGATCGCGCCTAGGGCTTCCGGGGCTATGAGACTTTTCCGTTGTGTTCTATGCGCGGTCCACATTTTCTGACCTCATCCACATGTGCAAGGATGCCGGACATGACGCATCGAAAGCTTTACCTTGGTCCCCTGACTGACAATAGGCGTTGGGATCGGATCAACATCCGCCCGGACGATGTGATCGTTGTGACGCCGCCCAAATGCGGCACGACCTGGATGCAGACAATCGTGGCATTGCTGCTATCAGGCGATCCGGATGTCGAGACGGAGTTGTCGTTGAAGATGCCTTGGGTCGATATCCGTTTTCGCGAGATTTCAGAGGTCGCTGACCGGCTTGAGGCCATGCCCCATCGTCGCAGCATGAAAAGCCATACGCCGATGGACGGTCTGCCGTTGGATGATCATGCGCAGTATATTTGCGTGTTCCGGCATCCGCTTGATGCGCATTTTTCGTTCAGGAACCATGTGCAAAACATCTCTGTGCCGTTGTTTGATGACCGGTACCCAAAGGATGATGCGGGCGGCACGACATTTGGCCACTTTCTGGAGGGCGCGGCAGATGGGGATGACTGTGATGCAGCGCCGCTTGCTCATATCTTGCAGCACTACAAAGCCGCCAAGGACTTGTCGGACCGATCCAATGTCTCGCTTTTCCATTATGCGGATATGACGCGGGATTTGGCGGGGGTGTTTGCCAAGGTGTCGGCGTTGCTGGGCATCTCACATCCTGCGGCGGTCATGGAGCGACTGATAGAGGCTGCAACTTTTGATAATATGAAGCAGAAGGCGGGTAGCTATGCCCCGGGCGGAGGCACGGGGTTTTACAGGTCGGATGCTGCGTTCTTTCACAGTGGCAGCAGCGGACAATGGCGCGGCAGGCTGACCGATGACGAGGTTGCGGTCTATGACGCCATGATGGATGCACATCTGGCGCCAGAGGACCGCGCATGGTTGGAGAATGGAGCCGCGGGGATTTGACGCCCAGCGACTGACCTTGGTTTGTTTGCCTGTCCCCTACAGGATCAGATCGAACGTCTTGATCAGCGGCAATTCCCGTGCGCGGGTGCCGGTTAGGTCGAACAATGCGTTGCCGAGCGCTGATGCCGCAGGGGGTGTGCCCGGTTCGCCGACGCCGCCCATATGGGGGTTCGTCTCGAGGATGCGGACCTCGAATGCGGGCGTGTTGTGCATGCGCAGCGCGTCGTAGTCGTAGAAATTGTACTGCTCTGCCGCGCCATCGCTGAAGGTCACTTCGCCCTGCATGGCGGCAGAGAAGCCGTAGACCGCGCCGGAGACCATCTGTGCCTCGATGATGCTGGGGTCGAGGGCGGTGCCCACGTCGCAGGCGATCCAGCATTTGTTGATGCGGATGCCGTTGCCGGTGTCCTCGACCTCGACCACTTCGGCGGTTGGCGTGCCGAAGGAATAGGTGAAGCCGATGCCGCGTCCGATATTGGCGGGCTTGTCGCTGCCCCAGTTCGACATTTCGCCCACGGCTTCGATCACGCCCGCCGAGGGCGCATGCTCGGCGCGGGCCATGTCGAGCCGGAATTGCAGCGGGTCGGTGCCTGCGGCGTGGGCCATTTCGTCGATGAATGTGTCGAAGAAGAAGCCGTTATGGGAGTTGCCGACGGACCGCCAGAAGCCAAGAGGAACGGTCAGGTCGGCCAGATGGCCGGTGATGCGGAAATTGGGGATGGAGTAGGGCTGATCGGCCGCACCTTCCACGTGCCCCCTGTCGGGTCCGGGTGGAACCTGACCCACAAGCCGCATGGAGGAGTTGTGGGTGACCGATTGCGCGGCGATCTTGCCATCGACCAGTTGTGCCTTGCCGTCGCGCACCACGCCCCGGAATTGCGCCATGGCGGCGGGGCGGTAAAAGTCGTGGCGCATGTCCTCTTCCCGGCTCCATGTCATGCGGATGGGCGTGCCGGGCAGGGCTGCCGCGATTTTTGCCGCGGGTACGGAAAAGTCGTATTCGCCGCGCCGTCCGAAGCCGCCGCCGAGCATCGTAGTGTGCAGGGTGACCTGTTCGGGGTCGAGGCCCACGGCTTCGGCGCATTTGTCACGGACGATGACCGGGGCCTGGTTGCCGGACCAGACTTCGAGCGCGTCGCCGGTGTAGAGGGCGGTGGCGTTCATCGGTTCCATCGTCGCGTGGGCGAGGTAGGGGACGACGTATTCGGCAGTGATTTCAGTGCCTTCGACGGTGGCGGTGACATCACCGTCGTCGCGGGTTGTGGAATTGGGTTCAAGGTCGAAGGCGGCGCGGGTGGCCGCCAGCAGCCCTTCGGTATCGGCGGGGTAGCTGGCGGGTTCCCATTCGATTTCGACCGCCTCGGCGGCCTGCATGGCGAGCCATGTGTTGCTGGCGACCACGCCGATGCCGTCGCCGAGGTCGACTATCGCCTCAACCCCGGCCATGTCGCGGGCGGCGCTGTCATCGTAGCTGATCATGCCGGACCGGCGCGGGTTCATGCGGATGGTGGCGTATTTCAGGGCGTCGAGCTTGGTGTCGGCGGCATAGTGCGCTGTGCCGGTTGATTTGGCGACCATGTCGGTGCGCGGCATGGATTTGCCGAGGTATTTCCATGTGGATTTGGCACGCAGGTCAACATCCGGCGGGGTGATGTCGCGCACGGCCATGGCGAGATCGGTATAGGCGACTTCAGTCCCGTCAGGGGCGATGACCTTGCTGTTTTCGGTGCGCAATGTGGCGGCATCGACACCAAGTTGGTTGGCAGCGGCGAGTTTCAGCGCCTCGCGGGCGGAGGCCCCGGCATGGCGCATCCGGTCATAGGCATCCTTGATGGAGGTGGACCCGCCGGTGACCTGCAGGTTCAGAAGCTTGCCGACCATGCCGACGTTTTTGCGCAGATTATGCTGGAAATCGCTGTCGGCGTAGTGATGGAAGGGCAGGGCGAGGCCGAGGAGCGCCTGATTGTAGTAAGCCTGCGCGGGTGGGCCATGCAGGACGGTGATGTCGTCCCACGCGACGTCGAGTTCTTCGGCAACAAGGGCGGCGAGTGTGGTGTGCACGCCTTGCCCCATTTCGGCGCGGGGCGCGATGATGGTGACCCCGTCCTGATTGATCAGGATGTAGGGGTTCAGCGTTGCCTCACCGTCGCCGGCGACCAGCGGATTAGGGGCATCCTTGCGGACCATGTAGACCCCGAAGGCAGCCCCGCCGGCGATGGCGGCGATACCGACAAGGAATGTCCGGCGGGCGATTTTTCCGATGCTGGCCATGGTTTACGCCTCCTGAATGCGTTGGGCGGCGTCTTTGATCGCGGCCCGGATGCGGGGATAGGTGCCGCAGCGGCAAAGGTTGCCCTGCATGGCATCGTCAATGTCCTGATCGGTGGGGTTGGGCGTTTGCGCCAGAAGGGCCGCGGCATTCATGATCTGACCGGACTGGCAATAGCCGCATTGGGCGACCTGATGATCGACCCAGGCCTGTTGGATCGTGGCCATGTTGTCGGGTGTGCCGAGCCCTTCGATGGTTGTCACCTCGCCCCAGACATCGGCGAGGGCGACCTGGCAGGAGCGTACGGCCTCCCCGTCAATATGCACCGTGCAGGCGCCACAGGCGGCCACGCCACAGCCGAATTTCGTTCCGGTTAGGCCAACCTCGTCGCGCAGGACCCAGAGGAGGGGCACGTCATCGGGCAGGTCGATGGTCTGGTCGTTTCCGTTGATGGTGAGTGTCGTCGGCATGTGGGACCTCATGCTTTAAGTGAACGGTTTGGTTTAGTTTATCCGCTTTCCATGCCTGCGGCAACGGTCGGATGCCTCCGGCGGGAGTATTTTGGGAAGAAAGAAGATGCGGTTCAGGTGATGCTGAGACCGCGTATTTCGCCGATGAGTTTGGGGATTTTTTCCTTGAACTTGAAAAAACCGTGGGTCGCGTATGGCCAGGCAGACCTGTCATAGGGGCGGATGATCTGCCCTAATGACTGCCCGGCCAGCGCATCCGCGGTTGGTCCTATGGGCATGTAGCTGGTGACGATTTGTTCGACGTTGTTGGCATGGGCCCAGTCGGACAGGGTATCTGAGGTTTCCTTGGTGACTGGCCCCAGCTTGTCGGCGAAGCGGGTCGTGCAATCCGTGATCGCGTTTCCGACGAAATCGGTGACCATGGGCGCGACGCTCAGCGGGCTGCGATGGGCCGTTGTTTGCACTGTCGCGGTGGCGACGGGCCTGACCTGATCGCAGATCCAGCCCACGCTCAGGTCTTCTTCGGTGATCACAAGTCCGGTGCGCAGCTTGGGGTCGATAGTGTCGCTGACTGGCAGCGGGCCGCGTTCTGGGTGTGGCGGCCCATCAAGCGGGGCGGCATGTGTGGCGAGCCCGGTCGGTTTGAACCGCCCTTCGGTATATTTGGCGATATTGTCCGGACGGGCGAGGTAGGTTTTGCCGATGGTTTGCAGGCCGCCGACCCAGCGCCATGACAGCGTGTTCGAGGCCGGGTCACCGTCGATGAGGTGCCGCAGGAAGAAATCAGCGCCTAGGGTCCAGGGCAGCCGCAAGGTGAAAATCCAGATCGAGGCAAACCACATGCGCGCGTGATTGTGCAGGTAGCCGGTATCGGCGAGTTGGTTCGCCCAATGGTCAAAACAATCGATCCCGGTGTCGCCTTTGCAGGCTGCTTCCCAATTCTGGCGGAGCCCGCTTTCGGTGCGGATCCGGTTCAGTGCTGCGTTCAGGTCGGTCTTGTAGGCCTTCCAGACGCCGGGCCGCATTTCCAACCAGCCTTTCCAGTAGGTGCGCCAGTAGACCTCTTGTATGAACTTCTCAGATGTAGCGGGTGAGTGGCGGCGGAGTGTGGCGCGCAGTACGTCCTCTTCGGTGATGATCCGGTGGCGGATATAGGGTGAGAGGGTCGAGACACCTGCCGTATCGTCGTAATTGCGTTTGGCGGCGTAGTCCCGACCGGCATGAGGTGCGAAATCCTGCAGGCGTTGCAGGGCTGCGGTGTAGGTAGACTCAAACATAATAAGCCAACTAAAGCGCGCTCTGCTGCTTTCAAGCGAGCCGACCGGGTTTCTGTGCGCAAGAAAAACACGCGCCCCTCACCCCTGATCAACTGCGCGTTAGCGGGGCTATCGGCGATCCATGGTGCGGGATACGAGATATCACCAACTTGCAAAAAGGGGTTTCTCATGCGTCGTTTTCGTTCATTTGTCGCTGCGGTGGTCATGCTGCCCGGCATTGCCTTTGCCGGTGATCAGTATCTTGACCCGACGGGTTTTGCCGTTTCGGGCTATGATGTTGTTGCCTATTTCGATCTGGAGCAGAGCCCTGTGGGGCAATCGCAGCCTGCCGCCGTGCCCGGACTGTCGAGCATCACGGCGGAGTATAATGGCGCCATGTTCGCCTTTGCGACCGAAGAAAACCGCGACCGGTTTCTGGCTAATCCAGCGGCTTACGTCCCACAATACGATGGCCATTGTGCCTATGGCGTTTCCAAAGGTGGCAAGGTTCCCGGCAATCCCAACCTGTGGCGGATTGTGGATGACAAGCTTTATCTGAACATCACCAAGAACGTCGTTGGGTTCTGGGAAGAGGATATTCCGGCCAATATCAATCTGGCAGAGACCAACTGGGTTGATATCGAGCCGACCCCGGCCTCTGACCGGGCGATTCCGCAATTCACATCAGACGCGCCGAATTAGAACTGACGCGGCGTATTTGATTTCGACAACCCGTCTTACGCCAAGGCGGGCTGTTTTGCTGCGGTGCAGTAGCTGCCCAAGACCAGATCCCAGCCAGTGAGGTAGCTACTGCTGACGGCATCGGCCAGATCGCCGAGGATGTCGAAACCCCCATGGGTCAGGTCGCATTGCGTGCCTGTTTCGGTTTGCTGGAAGCTGACGGTGACTACGGTTGCCTCGTCCTCTGATTTGCCTGGGAACCAGGTGAAGGCGAGGTATTTGCCGGGGTCATAGGCGAGGATCGTGCCCCAGATATGGGTTTCGCCGTCTTCGGTCAGTTCGGTGATTTTACCGTCCTTATGGGTATCGAAATGAACCTTCTTTGGTGTCTTTTTCTGGCTGGCAGAAACCGAATGCGTCTGCCCCGGCCACCATTTGTCGATCCCGTCAGTGAAGAGCGCGAATGCCTCTGCCGCGGTGAGTGGCACGGTGACGGATTTGTTGATTGGATCATTCATCGGTTTTTCCTTTGGCTTGGTCTTCGGCGGCGCGGGCGAAGGCGGCGAGCGCATCATCCCACAGGCTGTCGAGGTATCGGCGCAGACTGTCCACACCTTCGGGGGCAATGCTGTAGAGCCGTTTGTTTCCTTTTGGCGTGACGTGCAGCAGGCCCGCATCGGACAACACGCGCAAATGCTGGCTGACCGCCGGTCGGCTGACAGGCAGACCCTCGGCGATGGCCCCAACCGGCAACCCACCACCACGCAGCTTGTCGATAATGGTGCGTCGTGTGGGATCAGCGAGGGCGACTATTGCATCTTCGTAATTCATGACTTACCGTAAGTCATCGCTTACGATTTGTCAATCATGCCATGCGACCCTTGAAGCCCCTGACACCCAACACTAAGACTCTGTCAGGATTTTAGAAGTAGGACAGAACCGTCCAACAGTGAGGCAGTAAATATGCAAGACCCCGTCGAGACCTATATGAACCTTGTCCCAATGGTCGTGGAACAGACCGCGCGGGGGGAGCGTGCCTATGACATTTTTTCCCGTCTGCTGAAGGAACGTATCGTGTTCCTGAATGGTCCTGTTCATGACGGGATGAGCCAGCTGGTTGTTGCCCAGCTTTTGCATCTTGAGGCCGAAAACCCCAAGAAAGAGATCAGCATGTATATCAACAGCCCCGGTGGTGTCGTGACCTCGGGCCTGTCGATCTATGACACGATGCAATACATCAAACCGAAAGTGTCGACCCTGGTGATCGGGCAGGCGGCCTCTATGGGGTCGCTGTTGTTGACCGCGGGTCATCCCGGCATGCGCTTTTCATTGCCCAATTCCCGCGTGATGGTTCACCAGCCATCCGGCGGGTATCAGGGGCAGGCGACCGATATCATGATCCATGCCCAGGAGACCCAGAAGCTCAAGGACCGGCTGAACGAGATTTATGTTAAGCATACCGGTCAAACCTTGAAAAAGGTGGAAACAGCGCTGGAGCGTGACAATTTCATGTCGCCTGATGAGGCCAAGGATTGGGGTCTGATCGACGAGATTGTCGAAAACCGCGAAAAGTCGGACGATTAAGGCCGGAGTTGCGATGGCGTAACGGTTTGGCGATGTGTTGCCACATGGCCATATCGTTGTGCTGACTTTGCGGAAAGCCGCCGCACCGTAAAGACCTTGTTAACTTGACCGTGCGCATGGTCATTTTGACATTGTGGACCTTGGCGGGCTGTCCTAGTGTTGGGACCGGGGGCAGCCCGAATTCTATTTGAGCGGCCGAGCGGCCAAGAGGTTTGAGATGGCGAATACATCCGGTGGCGATAGCAAGAACACGCTCTATTGCAGTTTTTGTGGCAAGAGCCAGCATGAGGTGCGCAAGTTGATTGCTGGGCCGACCGTGTTCATCTGTGATGAATGCGTTGAGCTGTGCATGGATATCATTCGCGAGGAAACCAAATCCGCCGGTCTGAAGGCTGGCGACGGTGTGCCGACCCCGACCGAAATCTGTCAGGTTCTGGATGATTACGTGATTGGCCAGATGCATGCCAAGCGCGTGCTGTCCGTGGCGGTTCACAACCACTACAAACGCCTGAACCATGCCGATAAGTCGGATATTGAACTGGCGAAATCCAACATCATGCTGATCGGTCCCACCGGCTGCGGCAAGACCCTGTTGGCGCAGACACTGGCCCGTATTCTGGATGTGCCGTTTACCATGGCCGACGCCACGACGCTGACCGAAGCCGGTTATGTGGGCGAAGACGTTGAAAACATCATCCTGAAGCTGCTGCAGGCGTCTGAATACAACGTGGAGCGCGCCCAGCGTGGCATTGTCTATATTGATGAGGTCGACAAGATCACCCGCAAGTCTGACAATCCGTCGATCACGCGTGACGTATCGGGTGAGGGTGTACAGCAGGCCTTGCTGAAGATCATGGAAGGCACGGTTGCGTCTGTGCCCCCGCAAGGTGGCCGCAAGCATCCGCAGCAGGAGTTTCTGCAGGTCGATACGACGAATATCCTGTTTATCTGTGGTGGCGCATTTGCTGGTCTGGACAAGATCATCGGCCAGCGCGGCAAAGGGTCCGGCATGGGCTTTGGTGCTGATGTCAAAGACAATGATGATCGCGGAATTGGTGAAGTGTTCCAGGATCTGGAGCCTGAAGACCTGCTGAAATACGGCTTGATCCCTGAATTCGTGGGTCGATTGCCGGTGATTGCGACGCTGACTGATCTGGATGAAGATGCGCTGATCACGATCCTGACCCAGCCGAAAAATGCGTTGGTCAAGCAGTATCAGCGCCTGTTCGAGCTGGAAGATACCAAGCTGACCTTCACCGATGATTCTCTGGCCGCTATTGCCAAACGGGCGATCGAGCGCAAGACGGGTGCCCGTGGCCTCCGCTCGATCATGGAAGATATCCTGCTGGATACCATGTTTGACCTGCCCGGTATGGATACCGTCACCGAAGTGGTGGTCAATGAAGAGGCCGTGACATCTGATGTGGCCCCTCTGATGATCCACGACAAAGGCAACAAGAAAGCCCCAGCAACGGCGAGCTGATTGCCGTGACCGTCCGCCATATTTCTACTGGTTCGCCTTTTGAGGCGCAGATTGGGTATAGCCGCGCGGTGGTGGCGGATGGCTGGGTGTTTGTGGCGGGCACGACTGGCTATGACTATGCCAGCATGGTGATGCCGGATAGCATCGTGGATCAGTGCCGTAATGCGCTGGGCACGATCGCCAAGGCCCTGGAAGAGGCGGGTAGCGGGCTCGACCATGTTGTGCGTGTCAACTACATTGTGCCGGATGTGGACGACTGGCCTGCCTGCTGGCCAATCACGTCTGAGGCCTTTGCCACCGCGCGCCCGGCGGCGACGATGATTTCGGCAAGGTTGCAGAACCCCGAGATGAAGATCGAGATTGAGGTCACGGCCCGCGTGCCCTGAGCCTACTGGACCTTCCTGTACCTTTCGTGCATGACAGACCCAACGAGAATGGAGACGGCATATGGGCCTTGGTCATAACATCAAACGCATCTTCACATGGTGGGATGGTCAGTCTTATGGCACCCAATTGTGGACCAGCCGCAAAGGCCAGAAGGTGGGCGAGGATGCTGAGGGCAACGTCTATTATCGCAACGCCGACGATAGCCGCCGTTGGGTGATTTACAACGGCGATAACGAGGCATCGCGTGTCAGCCCGGAATGGCATGGCTGGCTGCATCACACATGGGACCAGCCCCCGACTGAGGCTGCATTGAAGCGCAAGGACTGGGAAAAGCCGCATCAGGAAAACCTGACCGGCACGATGGCGGCCTATGCCCCCGCCGGGTCCATTCGCAAATCGGCCCCGGCGGAGCGGTCCGATTATGAGGCGTGGTCACCGGAATAGGATTGATCCTATGCGTGGTTTTCATTTTGTTGCTTTGACTTTTTTGGCGCTGGCTGGACCTGCGTCCGCCCAAGAGGTTGCGGATGCGCCGGGTGGTGACCTGAGGGTGCTGGACAAGTTGACCGGCGTGGTCACGGACATGTCGCTGCGCCGCGGCGAAACCGGGCGCTTGGGCTATTTGCGGGTGACGTTGAATGCGTGCCGCTATCCTGCGGATAACCCGTCAGGTGATGCCTATGCAGCGTTGGAGGTCTATTATCAGGCTGAGCCAGAGCCCGCATTTTCAGGCTGGATGTTGGCGTCGGCGCCTGCCCTGCATGCCATGGATCACCCCCGTTATGACGTTTGGGTATTGCGCTGTATGACATCCTGAGCGGGTGGCACCGGCCCGGGTGCCGCGAAAGAGGCATCTGTCCGGATCGCCGCGGCCAGCTGCTTGCGGTAGTCAGCCCGGCTGATTTCGATGGCCCCTAAGCTGGCCAGATGCGGGGTGATGAACTGTGTGTCGAATAGGGTAAACCCGCCTAACCGCAGCCGATCTACCAGATAGGCAAGGGCGACCTTTGACGCGTCCGTGGTGCGGCTGAACATGCTTTCCCCGAAGAATGCGCTGCCAATGGTCACACCATAGACTCCGCCAACGAGATTTGTGTCCTCCCACACCTCAACTGAATGGGCGGCACCGCGCAGGAATAGCGCGCGGTATAGGCCAAAGATCGTGTCATTGATCCAGGTTTCGTCCCTGTCGGCGCAGCCCTGCACCGTGTCATCGAAGGCTGCATCCACAGTGACCATGTACCGTCCGCGCCGCATCGTGCGCGCCAGACTGCGCGAGATCCGAAAACCATTCAAAGGGATCACCCCGCGACGCTTGGGGTCGACCCAGAAAACGTCCGGGTCGTGCCGCCCTTCGGACATGGGAAACACACCGACCGTGTAGGCCTGCAGCAGCAGGTCTGGCGTCAGGATCGGCTCATCATCCCGCATCGGCCTAGCCGAGGTTTTGCTCGAGCCAATGTTCCAGCCAGTGGATGTTGTAGTCACCGGTCTGCACAGCCTCTTCAGCGAGCAGAGCGTGGAACAGCGGGATGGTGGTATCAACCCCGTCGACGATGAGTTCGCCCAAGGCGCGTGCCAATCGCGCCAGCGCTTCAGGCCGGTCGCGCCCATGCACGATCAGTTTGCCGATCAGGCTGTCGTAATAGGGGGGAATCCGATAGCCGTCATAAAGTGCCGAATCCATCCGCACCCCAAGTCCGCCGGGAGCGTGATACTGGGTGATGGTGCCGGGACAGGGGGAGAAGCTGGGCAGTTTTTCGGCGTTAATCCGTACTTCGATCGCGTGGCCGTTGATCTGCAGGTCATCCTGCGTGATTGACATTGGCAGACCGGAAGCGACCCGCAATTGTTCCCGCACGAGATCCACGCCAAAGATCGCTTCGGTCACGGGGTGTTCGACCTGAAGGCGGGTGTTCATTTCGATGAAGTAAAATTCATCGTTTTCGAACAGGAATTCGATGGTCCCGGCACCGATATAGTTGATCTTGGCGACCGCATCCGCGCAGACCTTGCCAATTCTGGCGCGCAGTTCAGGTGTGATGCAGGGGCCGGGGGCCTCTTCAAATACTTTCTGGTGCCGCCGTTGCAGTGAACAATCGCGTTCGCCAAGATGGACCGCGTTCCCCTTACCGTCCCCAAAGACCTGAATTTCGATATGGCGCGGCGTGGTCAGGTATTTTTCGATATAGACTTCGTCATTGCCAAACGCAGCCTTGCCTTCGGCGCGAGCAGACATAAAGGCCTTTTCCATGTCAGCGGCGGTTTTGGCTACTTTCATGCCGCGTCCACCGCCACCGGCTGTTGCCTTGATGATCACCGGATAACCGACTTCTTCGCCAATGCGCTTTGCATCATCCAAAGTGGGCACGCCGCCGTCGGAACCGGGTACACATGGCACGCCCAGTTCCTTCATCGTATCCTTGGCGGTGATCTTGTCCCCCATGATCCGGATATGTTCGGCGGTGGGGCCGATGAAGGTGATGTCGTGATCTTCGACAACCTGCACGAAGGCTGCGTTTTCTGACAGGAACCCGTAGCCAGGGTGGATAGCCTGTGCGCCGGTGATTTCGCAGGCGGAAATGATGGCGGGGAATGACAGGTAGCTTTGCGCCGAGGAGGGTGGGCCGATGCAGATCGCCTCGTCCGCCATGCGCACATGCATCGCGTCGCTGTCGGCGGTCGAATGCACGGCCACGGATTTGACGCCCATTTCCCGGCAGGCCCGAACGACTCGCAAGGCGATTTCGCCCCGGTTCGCGATAAGGATTTTATCGAACATGGGTGCGCCCTATTCGATGATCACAAGAGGTGCGCCGAATTCGACAGGACCGCCATCTTCGACAAGAATGCGCTTGATGGTCCCGGCCTTCGGGGCGGGGATGTGGTTCATGGTTTTCATCGCTTCGATGATCAGCAGTGTATCGCCTTCGCTGATGCTGGCGCCGACGCTGACAAATGGGGCGGCGCCCGGTTCAGGGGCCATGTACACCGTGCCGACCATGGGCGAAGTCACTGCACCCGGATGGCTGGCGGGGTCCGCGGCGTCAGATGCCGCAGGCGTCGGATCAGGGGCGGAGGATGCCGTTGTCGCGGGGGCGGGCGCGGCAGGTGCTGCGGGGACGCTGGCCTGCACAACGGTTTGCGTTTGCCGACTGACCCGGACGTTCAGGCTGTCGTTGTCGCCATATTCCCGTTTGACCTGCAATTCGGTCAGGTCGTTTTCGCGCAGCAGTTCTGCCAGTGCCTGAATAAAGCTGACATCGCTGTCGTGAGAGGTTTTATTACTCATTCTGTCCTCGGCCCGTTGCCCATATTAGCGGCGTTCGCGCGACGTTGCGTCACACGCCTTTGGAAAGCTTATAGGGCAAGCCTGCGGGGGTGGGAAGCGGCAGAGGTTTGAAAATGAATGAGGCGCTACTTCTCAGATTCTTCGGTCACCTGAGTTTCATTTGCGGTGGGTTGATCCGCTGTTGGCTGGGCTATCGGCACGATATCATCTTCAATCGCCGCTAATTGCTGTTCAGGCTGCATAACCTCAGCGTCAGCAGGCGTTGCTGCGTCCACGGTGCCGTCATCTTTCAACTCGACCTCGGGTTCTTCCTTGTCGAATGGCAGCATGGGTACGCTGTAGGGCCGCAATGTGCGCTCTGGCGGCGCGATTTCGCCAGGGTTTTCGGGAAATTCCGTACCTGACAGACGAGCGTTGACCACCTGGGCGACGAACACCTTGTCAGATGGCAGGGTCGCACCGCGATCCAGTTCTTTGACAACCGGTACTTTGCTGTCCTGAACCCGCATCTGTTCGGGAACATATGCGACAGTTGCAACGTTCTTGGGCGGAAGAGCGAGTGTTGTATCCATGGTATGGAGCTCCGAAAAGCGAGAATCTGACGCTGATAGAATCGCCTTGCCGTCTTACCAAAGCTTTAATTCTGAAACGGCAGATATCGCGACTTTAAGGTAAACGCGCCCAATCTTGCGGGTCGTCAGTCCTTGCGGCTAGGGGACATACACCCAAGCATCCTATGAGATTGGCAGGATCGCGTGCGGGAGCGTAGCGTTTTGCTGTGCGCAATTGCGCGGGTTCACTCCGCTGGTTTCTGCCTGCTTGGTGCCCGGACGGTTGGCAAAGCGGCCGGCAAGCCATTGCTGACAATGGACATTCTTGTAAATCTGCCTAGAATTGCCTGGTAAACAATGTAAAATCGCGAACCCAATCTGCAAAAGGCGATTGATACCCTTGGAGGAATTCCCATGTCGGCCCGCCGTCTGACCGGTTCGCGCATACGCGAAAGGCGACTGGATCAGGGGGTGCGCCAGGTATCATTGGCAGAGGCTGTCGGGATTTCACCGTCTTATCTGAACCTGATCGAACACAATCGCCGCAGAATTGCCGGCAAGCTGCTCGGCGATATCGCCCGTGTTCTGGATGTTGATCCGGCATTGCTGACCGAAGGTGCCGAAAGCAACCTGCTGGATCAAATGCGTGCCGCAGCGGCCAGTTTCGGCGAAACCGCCGAGGTTGCACGGGCTGAAGAGTTTGCGGCCCGATATCCCGGCTGGAGCGGATTGATCGCCGCACAGGCGCGTCGCATTGCAACGCTGGAAGAGCGGGTTCAGATCCTGAGTGATCGTATGGCTTATGATCCGCAGCTGGCGGCCTCATTGCACGATGTCATTTCAGCGGTGACGGCGATCCGCTCGACGGCTTCAATCCTTGTGGGGCAAGAGGCATTGGACGCTGATTGGCAAGGCCGCTTTCATCGCAATATTCATGATGACAGTGTGCGTCTGGCATCCAGCAGCGAGGCATTGATCGCCTATCTAGAGGCGCCGCAGGCAGATGCCGCTGGCCCTGCGATGCCAATTGAGCAGGTGGAGGCCTATCTGGCGCAGCAGGATCATCGCTTTGCTGATCTTGAGGCGAACGGCGCCGATCTTGAGGATATTGTCGCCGCAGCTGAGTTACCACCGTCCGCATCCAAGCTTCTGCGTACGGTCGGGGCGGTTTATCAGGCGGATGCTGCCGCCTTGCCACGCCCGGCCTTCGAGGAGGCCTGCGCCAGAACCGGGTATGATCCGGTTCGGATCGCTGGCCAGTTCGACGTTTCTTTCGCCGCTGTGCTGCGCCGTTTATCGACCTTGCCCGCCGGGGATGGACATCCGCCCATGGGGCTTGCCGTATGCGATGCGACAGGCACATTGACGTTTCTGAAATCGGTACCCGGTTTCACCATACCAAGGTTCGGCGGCGGTTGCCCGCTTTGGCCGATATTCGGGGCGTTTGCCCGGCCCGCCCAACCGGTACGCGCCGAGGTGGCGATGCCCGGCCCCGTGGTGAACCGCATGTTGTGTTATGCGGTGGCCGAACCGGTTGGTGTGCCACAGTTTGATGCCCCCCCGGCGCTGCAAAGTACGATGCTGGTGATCCCTGATCAGCCGACCTCTGATGCGCCGGTTTTGCCGGTCGGTGTCTCCTGCCGCATTTGTCCGCGCCCCGATTGCGCCAGCCGCCGTGAGCCAGCGATCGCCGGTGTCGGTGTGCATGGCAGTCTTTGACACATCACCCAATTGCCGCGATAGTCGATCAGACGGTTGGAGGGCCGCGTTGTGTTGAGGGAGGGAAGATGAGATGGGCAAACGTGTCCTTCTGATCGAGGATGAGCCAAATATCATAGAGGCGATCAGTTTTATTCTGTCCCGCGATGGATGGACCGTTCACACACATGAGGATGGCACCACGGCCATGGACAAGGTGAATGCGTTGCCGCCCCATCTGATCATTCTGGATGTCATGCTGCCGGGGCGAAGCGGGTTTGATATTCTGCGCGACCTGCGTGCGAATGAACCTACCAAGGCGATCCCGGTGATGATGCTGACCGCGAGGGGGCAAGCCAAAGACCGCGAATTGGCAACGCGTCTGGGGGCCAATCACTTCATGACCAAACCGTTCTCGAACACTGAGGTGCGCGATCATGTCCGCAGCCTGATGGAGGCATGAGCGGGCCGCCAAAGCCGGACATTTTTCTGGAACGGACGAGCTATCGCCAGCGCCGACTGCGTGATGCGGCCCGTTTGCTGCCGATCCTTGGTATGATCCTATGGGCCATACCGCTGTTGTGGCCCCATTCAGAAGGGGCTGAAAACGCGAACGCGGCGGCGACCATATATCTTTTTGGCGTTTGGGTCCTGCTGATCCTTCTGGCGGCGATCATTTCACATCTGCTGCGTCCGGATGATGAGACCGCATCCGACAGCAAGGATGACGCTGTCTGATGTTTGCGTTCAATGTTCTTGTCGCAGTCTCACTTGCCTATGTAGTCATGCTCTTTTTGGTGGCCTTCCTGGCGGAGCGCCGAGCAGCGACAGGCCGGGCCAACTGGGTTCAGTCGCCGATCATCTACACGCTGTCGCTGAGCATCTATTGCACCGCCTGGACGTTTTATGGCGCTGTCGGCTACGCCGCCCGGTCGGGGCTTGAGTTTGTCACGATCTATCTAGGCCCGACCCTGGTGATGATCGGCTGGTGGTGGGTCCTGCGCCGTCTGGTGCGCATTGGGCGCACCCAGCGGATCACGTCGATTGCCGATCTTGTTTCATCACGCTTTGGCAAATCCACGTTGCTTGGCGTGATTGTCACGCTGATCTGCGTTGTGGCAGCAACCCCCTATATTGCGTTGCAGTTGCAGTCGGTCACCCTGTCATTTTCGGTTTTTGCCCAGAACGCAGGTGAGACATGGGGCCGGTCCGAATTGAACGCCACCGCAGGCTGGGTCGCTATCGGGCTGGCCGTTTTTACCGTGCTTTTTGGCACACGTAACCTTGATGCCAACGAACGTCACCACGGGATCGTCATGGCCATCGCTGTCGAGGCGGTTGTCAAACTGGTGGCCCTTGTGGGCGTGGGGGCATTTGTGGTCTGGGGCATCGCAGGCGGTGCCGGTGCGATGCTGGATCGCATTGACGCATCACCGGTCGATCTGTGGGACCAGTCGGGCGGGCGCTGGGCGACGTTGATTTTCCTGTCGGCGGCGGCGTTCCTGTGCCTGCCTCGCATGTTTCAGGTGCTGGTTGTCGAAAACGCGGATGAGCGTCATCTGCGCGTCGCGACTTGGGCATTCCCGCTCTATCTGTTTCTGATGAGCCTGTTTGTCGTGCCGATTGCGATTGTGGGGCTGGATCTTTTGCCTGCAGGCAGCAATCCGGATTTGTTTGTATTGACCCTGCCATTGAGTGAAGGGCGCGACGGGCTTGCCATGCTGTCATTTCTAGGTGGTTTTTCGTCAGCTACATCAATGGTCATTGTCGCCACCATCGCATTGGCGACCATGGTGTCGAACCATATCGTCGTGCCGCTGTGGTTTCGGTTGCAGAACCAGGAAGGTGCTGTGATGTCAGGGGATGTGCGTCAGATCATCCTGCTGGCGCGGCGACTTTCGATTGCAGGCATACTGGCCCTTGGGTTTCTCTATTATCGCTTTTCGGGCGGGGGAACGGCCCTTGCCGCGATTGGTTTGGTGTCATTTGCGGGGGCGGTGCAGATCCTGCCTGCGATGATCGGCGGCATCTTCTGGCGCGGTGCGACCCGCATTGGCGCCGCATTCGGCCTTGTCATTGGCTTGTTAGTCTGGGTCTGGACGCTGTTCTTGCCAAGCTTTGGAGTTGATGCGGTCATATCGCAAGCAGTCATGGATGCGGGCCCTTTTGGCATCAATTGGCTCCGCCCGCAGGCCCTGTTTGGCATATCGGGCATGGACCCCCTGGTGCATAGCGTGATGTGGTCGATGCTTCTGAATACCTCCACCTTCATTATCGGGTCGCTGGTCAGCTTTCCGACGCCCCTGGAACGTCTGCAGGGCGCGCAGTTTGTCAACGTGCTCGAACGGTCCGCCGGCGCGCGGGCATGGACAACGGCGGCTGCGGGGGCTGAGGATTTGCTTGTAATGGCGCAACGGATACTTGGCAGTGATGAGGCGCAGGCCATCTTTCAGCGCGAAGTGCAGCATCAGGGCAAGGTTGGTTATCTTCCAGAGGTGACACCGGAATTCATTGAGCGGCTGGAGCGCGAGCTGTCTGGGTCGGTCGGTGCGGCCACGGCCCACGCCATGATTGGCCAGATCATCGGCGGTAGCGGTGTTCTGGTTGAGGATCTGATTGCCGTTGCGGATGAGGCAGCGCAGATATTGGAGTACTCCAACCGTTTGGAGGCGAAATCGGCCGAACAGGAACGCACGGCCCGCGCGTTGCGTGATGCCAATGAAAAGCTGACCGCCTTGTCCATCCAGAAAGATGCATTTCTAAGCCAGATCAGCCATGAATTACGCACGCCGATGACCTCGATCCGGTCATTCTCCGAGATATTGGGCAACCCGGATATCGCGACCGATGACAAATCGCGCTATGCTGTGATCATCCAGGAAGAGGCTGTTCGTTTGACCCGTTTGCTGGATGATCTGCTTGATTTGTCCGTGCTCGAGAATGGTCAGGTAACCTTGCAGCGACAGACCGGACAGATGCGGGATCTGTTGGATCGGGCCGTGCGCGCCTCTGGCGTCGGGGGCGAGAACCTTGAGATTGTGCGCGATCCTGTATCCGAGAATGTGACCCTGACCACCGATCTGGACCGGTTGGGGCAGGTGTTTATCAATCTTATTGCCAACGCCCGCAAATACTGTGCTGCTGAAAAGCCGAAACTGAAGATATCAGTGAAGGAGAAGACCGATGTCTACCATATTGATTTTGTCGACAACGGTTTTGGTATTTCGCCGGAAAATCAGCAGATGATATTTGAGAAGTTTTCGCGGGTGATCGATCAATCAAGGGCGGGTGGTGCCGGTCTGGGATTGGCGATCTGCCGCGAGATCATGCACCGGCTGGGTGGCGAGATCGGCTATCTGCCAGGGCAATATGGCACGGCGTTTCGTGTGGTTCTTCCCAAAACCTGACGCGATGGGTCACCGTTAGCAGAACCGTAACCTCTGATTGGTTAATCTGCAGGCTGATAAACCTGTGGCGGGTCCATGAGCGACAGTATGCATTCGATGATCTTGCGGCGCATGACGGGTCGTCAGGCGGGCGATGCGGCGGAAATGCCGCTGACATCGTCGCGCGCGGTGCGTCTGGCGCTTACAAAGGCTGCGAACGACACCATCGGCTTGGTTTTGACGGTGATCGGCATGGGTGAGGAAACGCAGCCGTTGGATGATCTGCTTGGCGGGTTGGACGACAACCTGATGCTGATCGGGTTGCAGCGTGACGGCAAGCTGGTTGGCCTGACTGCGCTGGACATGCAATTGCGCGCCGCGATGTTGGAGATGCAGACGACCGGTCGCCTGATTGCCGCGAAGGCGGAAGAACGGTCAGCGACGCGCACCGATAAGTCGATGTGCGACCCTGTGTTGTCGGCGTTCCTGTCCGCCTTTCCGACGGTCACGGTCGGGACAGAGTTTGACGGCTGGGCCGACGGTGTGGGATTGGGCGACCGTATTGACAGCAGCCGGGCGGCGGGTCTGATGCTTGCCGATCAGGACTATCGCATCCTGCGCCTGAGTATTGATCTGGGGGTGGCGGAACGTCAGGGGCAAATGCTTATTGCCTTGCCGTTGTCCAAGCCCCAGCCAATGGCAGAGACAGCGCCATCTGAAAACGCGGACTGGGCGACCCTGTTTCAGGCGGCTGTGGCTGATGCGCCAGGTGAACTGGACGCCCTTTTGCATCGCTTAAAAATGCCGCTGTCGGAGGCCCAAAATCTGCAGGTCGGGCAGGTTCTGCCCCTGTTGGGATGTACGGTGAATTCGGTCAGATTGCTGTCGCAGGACGGTCAGAAGGTCGCACAGGCCAAATTGGGACAGTTGGGTGGCATGCGCGCCGTCAGGGTAGAGCCAGCGCCCTTGCCCCAGCTACACGACTTGTCAGGTGCCGCCCGGTCCGCCATGCCGCCGCTTGCCACGGGCGGTGAGACGGCACCCGACCAACTGATCGGTGACATCGGCGACTTCACACAACCCGCGGGGCTGGATGAACAGCCAGACGATCTGATGGCAACTGAGGATGATGACGCAGGTGATTTGTCGATGGCGTCAATGGATCTGGAAGCGATTTCCGTGTCGGATTAAGGGTTGTCGACTGTAAGAACCGCGGCGCTGGCTGCTTAAGGGCCCATCTCAAAAGTTCAGGTGTCGAATCCTAACTGCGGGTTGCATTGCACAGGTGAATAGACGCTTACGTCTTGGCCTGGTTGGCGACTGCGTCGAGTTGCGGCCGCAACCCGTCGAGGTTGTAGCCGGCAGCGGCGGTCGCGGCCAGAATCTGATCGGCTGTCATTTGATCCGCGACGCCAAGCGACCAGACAATCGAACTCCTTGTGCCGGAGGCACAATAGGCCAGCACCGGCCCATCGGATTTGGCCATCGCTGTCTTCTGTGCGCTCACCATATCCATATTCAGGGTCTGGTGCGTCACGGGGATGCATACAAACGCCAATCCCGCTGCTTTGGCCGCAGCCTCGATCGCAACGGCCTGATGGCTTGGCGGAACCTCGGCATCGGGTCGGTTGCAGATGATGGTTCGATATCCCGCGTCGGCAATCGCAGGCACATCATCCACCTCGATCTGGGGTGACACGGCGTAGGTCGGGCTGAGCGGTCTGATTTCCATGGCGGCGTTCTAGACCGCCACGGGCTGCTGGTCCAGCCGGGTTCGTATGGCAGGGGCCATCGCCATGCCTGCCAGCATCGCAAGCAGAAACAAGATCCCGCCAATGCCGCCGTAGCTCAGCGATGCGATAGCCGGGCCAGGGCAGAGCCCAGCAAGCCCCCAGCCCATGCCGAAAAGTGCCGAGCCGAGTACCAGATTGCGCCCCAATCGCGGTTCCGGCGGTGCTGGAAAGCTTTCCGCGAGGACGGGCTTGCGTCCGTTGGTGAAACGCCATGCAATCGCCATCGGAATGATTGCGCCGCCCATCACAAAGGCCAGTGTGGGATCCCAATTGCCGAAGACATCCAGCCAACCTTGCACTTTGGTTGTGTCTGTCATGCCCGATATCAGCAGACCGGCGCCGAAGGTTGCGCCGACAATGAACGAAATCAGGATGCGCATCAGATGATCCCCCACACATGTTTGAACAGCACCATGGTCAGACCGCCAGCGCCGATATAGAAGGCGGTCGCAACAATTCCCCGTAGCGACAAACGCGAGATGCCGCAGACGCCATGCCCGGATGTGCAGCCATTGGCCAGTCTGGTTCCAACGCCCACAAGCAGACCGGCGGCGATGATAACAACCCAATTGCCGGTGAGGTGTGTTTCCCCTTCGCCGGTAAACAGGATGATTGCAGCAGGCGCCGCAATGAGGCCCACAATCAACGCCGCCCGTTCGACCCAATCGGCGCGGCCGGACCCATCAACAAGGCCGCCGATAATGCCGGATGCACCCATGATCCTGCCGTTCACCAGCAGAAAGATGGACGCAGCTATTCCGATGAGCACGCCACCGGCGAGGCCCAGTATCCATTCTGTTTGCATGTTTTTCCTTGATTTTCTGAGGCCTAGAGCCTGTTGATCGGCACCTTGAAGTAACTTTGGCCGTTGTCTTCGGGTGGCGGCAATTGCCCCGCGCGCATGTTGGTTTGCAGCGAGGGCAGGATCAGCCGCGGCATGCCTAGCCCCGCATCACGTTCGTTACGCATTGCGACGAATTCTTCCATCGGGCGGCCCGCACCGATATGGACGTTGAGCGCCTTTTGCTCACCAACTGTCGTTTCCCAGGCAAATTCAACGCGGCCCGGTGCTTTGTAATCGTGACCGACAAAGACCCTGGTTTCATCCGGCAGCGCGAGGATCTTCTGGATTGAGGCATAGAGATCTTCGGCCGAGCCGCCGGGGAAATCGCACCGGGCGGTCCCAAAGTCAGGCATGAAGAGCGTGTCGCCCACAAATGCGGCGTCGCCGATCACGTAGGTCAGGCAGGCCGGAGTATGGCCCGGTGTGTGCAGAACGTCGGCTCGCATTTGTCCGATATGAAAGCTGTCGCCTTCCTTGAACAAGGCATCAAATTGTGACCCGTCACGCTGAAATTCGGTCCCTTCGTTGAAGACTTTGCCAAACGTGTCCTGCACGACGGTGATATTGGCACCAATCCCGATTTTGCCGCCCAGATGTTCCTGCAGGTATGGCGCAGCTGACAGATGGTCCGCGTGGACATGGCTTTCCAGGATCCACGCGACCTGCAGCTTTTCGGTCTTGACCCAGGCAATAACCTCGTCAGCGGAGCTGGTATCTGTGCGCCCCGACGCCTGATCATAGTCCAACACGCTATCTATAATGGCACATGCGCGCCCCTCGGGTTCGCGTACCACATAGGACACGGTGTTGGTTGCATTATCAAAGAACGCTCTTACATGGGGTGTCATTGCGAATCTCCTTTGATACAAAGATAGCGTATGAATTATACATTTCAATATTGGAATGTTTAAAGCGTCAGAAAGATAGTGATGACTGAACAACTGGAGACATTGGCCGATCCAATGGACGCTGCCGCCGCAGAAGCGGCAGATATGCTCAAGGCCCTTTCGAATGCTGGCCGGCTGCGCATTCTCTGCGCGTTGGTGCCTGGTGATTTGTCGGTAGGCGAGTTGGAGAAGGCCCTTGGTGCCAGCCAGTCATATGTGTCAGGTCAATTACTGCGCTTGCGCAGCGAAGGTTTGGTGAGTTGCGAACGCCAGGGCCGCAGTATGCGTTACAGCCTTGCCGATCCGCGTGTTCGCCCGATCCTTGAACGGATTTACGAGATATTCTGCCCCGAGATGTAAGGCGCAAGTTCGTTCCGGGCGACTTGCCTGCGATGTACTGCGTCGGGACCGTCGGCCAACCGCAACGTCCGCAGGTGGGTCCATTGCCGCGCCAGTGTTGTGTCTTGTGAGACCCCTGCAGCCCCGTGCATCTGAATGGCCATGTCGGTGACGTTAAGCGCGACGCGTGGCGCGATTACCTTGATCTGGCTGATCCATGGCGCCGCTGCCCTTTTATCCCCCTGATCCATCATCCACGCCGCTTTGAGACAGAGGAGGCGGGCCTGTTCGATGTCCATGCGCGCCTCTGCGATCAGGTCGAAATTCTCGCCCAATTGTGCGAGCGGTTTGCCGAAGGCCTGCCGCGCAATTGACCGGCGGCACATCGCGGCGAGCGCGCTTTCGGCCTGGCCGATGGCGCGCATGCAGTGGTGAATCCGGCCGGGCCCAAGGCGCCCCTGTGCGATTTCGAAACCTGCCCCTTCGCCGACCAGCAGGTTTTCGGCTGGCACCCGCACGTTGTCATAGCGGAAATGCATGTGCCCGTGGGGGGCGTCGTCGTGACCGTAAACCTCCATCGCGCGGAGTTTCTGGATGCCGGGTGTGTCGGTGGGTACCACGATCATGGAATGCTGCCGGTGTTTGGGACCGTCATGGGCGGTGCGCACCATCACGATATGGACCGCGCAGCGCGGGTCGCCCGCGCCGGTGGCCCACCATTTTTCGCCGTTGAGCACATAATTGTCGCCGTCGCGTTCGCAGCGCATGGCGATATTGGTGGCGTCGGAACTGGCGACATCGGGTTCGGTCATCAGGTAGGCGGATCGGATTGTCCCGTCCATCAGCGGTTTCAGCCATTGTGCTTTCATGGCGTCGGTGCCGTAGCGGGCGAACACCTCCATGTTGCCAGTGTCGGGGGCGTTGCAATTGAACACCTCTGCCCCGAGATGGCATTTGCCCATTTCCTCGGCCAGATAGGCATATTCTACGGTGTTGAGCTGGGGGCCGTCGCGGAATGTGTCCCAGAAATTCCAGAGTCCGCGATCACGGGCCTTTTGTTTCAATCCTTCGACGATTTCGGTCTGCCGGGGTGTGTAGGTCCAACGGTCGCCGATTTCGACTTCGGCCAGGAATTCCGCGTCCAAGGGGGCGATTTCATCGCTGACCATTGTCTTGACGGCGGCCAGTACCGGTTTCAGCCGTTCGGTTTGCCCCAGATCCATTCTCTGCTCCCTCTTGATGTGGGGTCATCGTGCATTGGTGCGCCCGCGTGTCAATCGAAGGGTTGTGTTATTCGCGTGCGTCGTTCCAAATGCCGTCATGGAAGAAGCTGCAATTGGTCTTGGTATGTCGCATGATGCGCTGGGTGCGTATCTGGAGGATGCCGTTGCGGGGTTTGCGGCACTGGGGGCCGTGACCAAGTTTGGCACGGGTCAGTCGAACCCGACCTATAAGCTGGAGGCCGGAAGCGGCACCTATGTGTTGCGCAGCAAGCCGCCGGGCAAGCTGTTGCCGTCGGCCCATGCGGTTGACCGCGAATATCGTGTGATGAAGGCGCTGGCGGGGACCGATGTGCCGGTGCCCGAGATGCTGCATCTGGCGGATGAGGGGGTATCCCCCAGCGGTCGCGCCTTTTTCGTGATGCGATTTTTGCCGGGGCGTATTTTCTGGGATCCGGCTTTGCCGGAGGTGAGTCAGGCTGATCGGACCGCGATTTACGACGCGATGAATGCGGCATTAGCTGCCTTGCATGATGTGGATGTGGGTGCGGTGGGTCTGTCGGATTATGGCAAGCCCGGCAATTATTTTGCCCGGCAGCTTGATCGGTGGAGCAAGCAGTATCTGGCGTCGGTTGATACGCCTGATCCGATGATGGTGGCGATCATGGATTGGCTGGCCGCAGAGATGCCGGCGGATGACGGGCAGGTGGCGCTGGTGCATGGCGACTGGCGGCTGGATAACATCATGTTTGCCCCAGAGGACCCTGTTATTGCAGGGGTTTTGGATTGGGAATTGTCGACATTGGGGCATCCGATGGCCGATCTGGCCTATCAGTGCATGCAATGGCGGTTGCCCAATCAGGGGGATATGCGTGGGTTGGCAGGCATTGATCGCGCGGCGCTGGGCATTCCGTCGGAGGCGGATTATGTCGCTGATTATGCTCGCAGGCGTGGGTTAGGTGACGTGAAAGACTGGCCATTTTATCTGGTCTTTGCCTTTTTCCGGCTGGCATCGATTTTGGCCGGGGTTGCGGCGCGGGCCGCTGCGGGCAATGCATCGAACCCGGAAATGGCGCGCAAGTATGGTGCAGCCGTTCCAGCGCTTGCCGCGATGGCGACAGGTGTGATCCGCGAAGGCCGCTAGCTGAGCCAAACGCCGATGACAACAGCCATCAGCCCAATGGTCGAGGCGAAAAGCGCGCCGAGGTTAATGGGAAGGATGCGCCCGATCTGCGCGCGCAATTCCTCATCACTCAGCCCGGCATTCTTGGCGCGCCGCACGGCGATCATCGTGTAGATGATGCCGAAAAAACCGAGCACAGTTAACGCCGTGCCGCCCCATACGACATATTCCATATTCACCCTCCGGCCTTTTGCGCAGCGTTATCGTGCCGTGGATGGCTTCGCAAGGGTTGCAGGTATGCGGTGCTGCGGCTAGGGAAGGGGCGTCTGCGAGGAGAGCATTGATGAACGATTCAGTCACTGACACTACATCCACTGTCGCCGCGCAGGAGCTGCGTCAGTTTATTGAGCGTTTTGAACGGCTTGATGCCGAAAAGAAAGATATTGCGGACGCACAGAAGGAAGTTATGGCAGAAGCCAAGGGGCGCGGTTACGACACCAAGGTTCTGCGCAAGGTCATTGCGATCCGCAAGCGAGACGCCAATGATCTGGCAGAGGAAGAGGCTGTGCTGGACATGTATAAGTCTGCGCTGGGCATGTAGCCCTTAGTCAAAGGGCAGCAGCAGTTTCACCCCCTGCATGCTGGCGATCTTTGCCACATCGGCGTCATACATTTCGGTCATTTGTTCCAAGAGCGCCGGATCCAATTCGGGCTGGTTGATTTCATCCTCAACCTGATCGTCCAGCGCGTGGGTCTCCCAGATTTCTGCAATCATTTCATGCATGTCCGCAGCGGATTGCGGCGGCTGAGACTGTAGTTTGGTGTACAAAAGCTGCATGCCATCGCGCGAGATGATGGTTGCCAGCATATCGAGGCCGCCTACGATCGGTGTGTCAGGGTTCACACCTGATATCTCGCGCATAATCTGTTCCCACAAGAGCGGCGCGTCTTCGTTGCACCAGACGGTCAGCGCCACATCCGGCGCGTCCTCTCTGATCCGCCGGATCATGTCGGACCACTGAATCTCCGTGGGGCGCATGATGCCAAGATATTCGTCGATTGTCTTGGCGTTGGATCGCAGAAATGTCTCTTGCAGAAAGGTCGCGGGATTTCGGATGCCCATAAACAGGGTGATGTCGTCCTTGGGGAACAATTGCCGCAACGCCCGCGCCTTGGGCCCCGCCTGGCTGTAAAGCAATCCATGATCGAAGATGCGTGGCGGGATGCAGATGAAGTTGCCGTTGCTCAGAACAACCCGACCGATATTGTCGTTTTCAACAATTGTATCAAGCAGGATGTTGCGCGTGTCGTCGGCAGGTTTTGCCCCTTTGAGCGCCGCAATGGTTTCACGGATCAGCTTGCGATATCTACCCGGGCCGGGCACGGCGATCTGCTCTTTCAGAAAAACATCGGCGTTTTTGAGAAGTGATTTGATAAGCCGGTCTTCGTCTGTGCAGTTTGCGCCGATGTGAAATGCAATCTGCATTGCGTGATGCTGCCCCTGTTCGATCCGCGTCACATCATCATAGTTGGATTTCTGGACAGTTAAACTGCTTTCGGATAACCGGGATTTAAGATGTCCGAGCAAACTAGTCAGATATTTGCAGCCAATGCAAAAAGAGTGCGTTTTGACCCGTGGTCAGTGGGCGCGTTGATGATTGCAGTGCTTGTTCTGATACCGATCGTTGCGGTGATTTGGTTTGCGCTGACGCCGACCGAGAATATCTGGCCGCATCTGATGCGCACCACCTTGCCGCGTTATCTGGGAAATACCGTGTTTTTGATGCTGTGGGTTGGTTTATTGACGGCCATGGTGGGTACTGGTGCTGCGTGGCTGGTGGTGATGTACCGCTTTCCCGGTCGTAACCTGCTGCAATGGGCGTTGCTGATGCCGCTGGCGGTTCCGGCCTATGTCGGCGCATACGCGCTGGTTGATTTTCTGGAGTTCGCTGGTCCTGTGCAGACGGCGCTGCGTGATCTGACCGGTTGGCAGACCTCTCGTGATTACTGGTTTCCAGCTATCCGGACCCGCGAGGCGGCGGTTATTGTGCTGACCGCAGCCCTTTATCCTTATGTCTATATTCTTGCCCGTGCAGCGTTTCGCGAGCAATCCGGGGCTGCCTATGAGGTTGCTCGTGCGTTGGGCGCTGGACCGTTTGCCCGTTTCTGGCGTGTCGGATTGCCCCTTGCGCGCCCGGCGATTGCCGCAGGTGTTGCTGTTGTCATGATGGAGACAGTCAACGATTTTGGCACAGTCGATTATTTCGCGGTGCAAACGCTGACCACGGGTATCTTTTCGGTCTGGTTGCAGGGGGGCAATCTGGGGGGCGCGGCGCAGTTGGCGACCTGTGTTTTGGCGTTGATTGTGTTTCTGGTGACCTTGGAGAAACTGAGCCGCCGTAAAAGCCGATTTTTCGGATCGGCCCGGGGCCAACGCCCGGTAGAGCCAACCACATTGCCGCGCAAATGGGGTCTGGTCGCGATGGTGCTTTGCGCCGTGCCGGTGATTGTGGGGTTTCTGCTGCCAATTGGTGTGCTTATGACGCATGCCTTTGATGCAGCACAGTGGATCGCGCCCGGATTGCGCCGCGCGGTGTGGAACACCGTTTTTGTTGGTGGGGTCGCCGCAGTGCTGACCGTGCTGGGTGGTGTTTTTATGGTGTATGGCGTGCGTTTGTCGCGACGCAGACTGCCCCGATTGCTGATGCCAGTCACGGCCATCGGTTATGCCGCGCCAGGAGCGGTGCTGGGGCTTGGCATTCTGGTCCCGCTTGCCGCGACGGACAACTTTGTCGCCGACAGTATCGTCAGCATGGGTTTCTCCGATCCGGGGTTGATCATGACCGGCAGCGCCGCCGCGTTGATCCTCGCCTACATCGTTCGTTTCTTTGCCATTGCGCAAGGCACTGCCGATGCCGCCCTGGGCCGTGTCGCGCCAAGCCTGCCGATGGCGGCGCGGTCCTTGGGGCGCTCCGCAGGAGGTACATTGCGCGCGGTTCATTTGCCGCTGGTCCGCGCCTCTGTCGGGTCTGCACTGCTGCTGGTGTTTGTTGATTGTGTGAAGGAACTGCCTGCGACACTTCTGTTGCGACCGTTCAACTATGATACCTTGGCCACCCGCGTTCATGCCAAAGCGTCGCTGGAAAACATTGCAGAGGCGGCGCCTGCCGCGATTGCGATTGTGTTGGTCGGGTTGTGTGCCGTGGCGCTTTTGGCACGGACGAGCAGGTAGGATTGACAGCGACCCCAATTGTTTGCGCCTGTCAAATGGATGGGCCATCCTGCGCGAAAACCGGGAAGCATTTCATGAAACATCGTCTATTGATCACTATTGCGGTCCTGATCCTTGGGACGCAGGTGATTGCAGATACAGTCCCTGCGCCGGTGACTGACGACGATTTCGTTCCCATCCGCGCGGAGGAGGCCCGTCTGGGCCAGTTGCTGTTCTACGACCCGATCCTGTCGGGCAATCGCGAGGTGTCATGTGCGACCTGCCATCATCCGGCCTTTGGCACCAGCGATGGATTGTCGCTTGGGATTGGTGACGGGGGTCTTGGTCTGGGGCCGGACCGGGTGGTGAACCCCGAAAATCCGCCTGAGCAGCGCATCCCGCGCAACGCCCCCGCCTTGTTCAATCTGGGTGCTAGGGAGTTTACTGTGTTGTTTCATGACGGCCGGATTGAGGTTGACGCGGAACTGCCCGGCGGCCTGCGGACCCCGCTGGACGCCGATATGGTCGCTGGCTTTGCCTCGCTTTTGTCGGCGCAGACCATGTTCCCTGTCCTGAGCGCCGATGAAATGGCGGGCCATTATAGCGAGAATGATGTGGCACAGGCCGTGCGCCGTGGTGTTATCACCGGCGAGGGCGGTGCCTGGGACATCATTTCCAGAAGGGTCGCAGGGATTGCGGCCTACACGGATAAGTTTGTCGCCGTCTATGATCACATAGGGGCGCCTGATGATATTGCGTTTACCGATATCTCGAACGCGATTGCGGCTTTCATGGCTTTTGAATGGCGATCAGACAATGCACCGTTTGATGCTGTGTTGAGGGAGGAGGGGGCGCTGCCGGAACCAGCTGCTATGGGCATGGACCTGTTTTATGGAAAGGCGGGCTGCGCGACCTGTCACAGCGGCCCGTTTCTAACCGATCATCAGTTCCACGCCATGGGAACACCACAGATCGGGCCGGGCAAAGCGGCCCGGTTCGAGGATCATTCCCGCGATGAAGGCCGCTTTCGGGTGACGGGCGATCCGGCGGATCTTTATGCGTTTCGCACGCCGTCCCTGCGGAATGTTGCGTTGACAGGACCCTACGGTCACGCAGGTGCCTATGCGGAACTGCGTGCTTTTGTTGAGGCGCATCTTGACCCGGTGGCCGGATTGCAGAGCTACGACTTGAGATTCGCGGTTTTGCCCAGGATGCCAGTGGATGATGGGCGTGGATTGGCCGGTAACGATGCCATTGCGACGGCTGTTTCAGTGGAGCCATTGCGGTTAACGGATG
This sequence comes from uncultured Paracoccaceae bacterium, assembly GCA_947488175.1. GTDB lineage: Bacteria > Pseudomonadota > Alphaproteobacteria > Rhodobacterales > Rhodobacteraceae > Yoonia. The sequence goes on along the minus strand of CANKYO010000001.1, from coordinate 546,903 downwards.
AAGAGGTCACTGCCTTGATCGCGTTTCTGGATGCGCTCACCGATCCGGCCGCACTTGAAGGGCGTCTGGGTGTGCCTGATACCGTACCAAGCGGGTTACCGGTGGATCGCCCGCGCTAGCGGCTGAAGGTCAAGGCTGTGTTGGCCATACCCTGATAGGTGTCTTTGGACCCATCGGGCCACCTGATCTGGATTGCGACGCTGGGCGCAACACCGATGCCGAAATGCAAAGGCAGGGCTTTGCCACCGGCATGACCGCCACCCACGGTGACCTGTTGGGTCTGTGTGATCATGCCAGCGCCAATGGTCACTGTTGCCCCGACTGCGTTGCGGTTGCTGCCGGATTGTTCCAATGCGATGGTCAGCCAATTGCCGGTGTCAGGCGTGATGTTGCGATACAACTCCATCGGCGCGCGTCGATTGACAACCACCAGATCAAGCCGTCCGTCTCTGTCAAAGTCGGCCAGGGCTGCGCCGCGTGATCTGTCGGTTGTGGCGATGCCAGCTGTCTCTGCCGCCTCTTCAAAGGTGCCATCGTCCTGTTGCATCAAGAGGTTATTGGGGTCTTTCATCGCAAGCCCTGGCATCTGATCGACATTGCCTTTGGCGATGAAAAGATCGGGCCTGCTGTCATTGTCGATGTCACCGAACTCCGCATGCCAGCCTGTCGATGGCCGTCCATCGCCGCCGGTATGGGGGCGTTGCGCATAGGTCCCGATGCTGAAGGGGGCGGCCTGATAGGTTCCATCGGGTTGTGCGATTTGCATCAACTGGTCGCCCATTGAAGTCAGCATCACCTCGTCCCTGCCATCACCGGTCAAGTCCCGGCTGGCAATGCCCATGCCCCATAGGGACACGTTCTGCCACCCATCGTCTGGGCCGAAAAAACGTTCGTCGGTGATGTCCCACATCTGTTCATACCCGCCGCGCACATAATAGTGACGATCATTGGAGATGCGCAAAGTGGGTCGTCCGCGCGCGTCATTGGCCGCGAGCATAGACAGAGGGCAGAAGCCAGGGGTGAGGGGGGAGACGGAATAGTCGCCCAAGCCGGGGCGCAAAAGGTAGTTGTCGTCGCAGGCCTCGAATGGACCATCTGGGTTCGAGCGGTCGACATAGTTGCCGATGGCCATGGTCATGGCGTTACCGTCCCACCACGCGGTGAAGGCAGTGGTCCAGTCATTGCGCAGGGGCAGTTCGCTGCCGCGTGCAAAGCGGCAATCGCCTGTGCCCATCTGTAATTCGTTCTGGCCAACCCGCATGACGAAAAGGTCAAGCGCACCATCCGCGTTAAGATCAAGCGGATAGGCACCGGTGACGCCGGTGATTTGGGGAAAGTCCGCGCGCGCGAATATGAAGTCACCCTGATTGATGAAAAGGCTGGCCGGATTTTCCCCACCTGCGGCAAAGATGTCGGGCAGGCTGTCGCCGTTGCAATCAAAAACCGCGACGCCACCGCCCACAAAATGTTCCCAGCCACCACCATAGATGTGTTCGGGCAGACCGCCGGAGCGGTTCTCAAACAACGGGTCGGCGCTGGCGGTGGTGGCCAGCAGCAGTGCGGGTAGGGCGCGGATCATGTGCGGGCTTCGCCTAATGCGGTGTCAGTGACTGCAGCCAGAGCAAGTGCGGAGGCGCCACGCGCCCAAACCAGATCACCCCAGGCGTGCGTTTCGATCCGACACGGCGTGCGCCCGTCGCTGAGGGTGAGTTCATGCATCTCGGCAAGGACCTCGTCGGCGTAAAGGTAATCGTACTGCATCCGCTCACCCGACAGAATGATCAATTCAGGATCGAATAGCTGGATCACATTCGAAAGGCCCACTGACAGGTAGCGTCCCGCGCGACGAAAGATCGTGCGGGCAGCACTGTTGCCGGATTTCGCCTGCGCGAAGAGGGCATCCAGCATGGCATTGGGGCTTTGCAGGTTGCGCGGATTGCGGTGTAGCGCAGTGGCAGCCTCGCGGGCCAGGGCGTAATCTGCGAGGTAGGCTTCGAGGCAGCCGCGCTGGCCACAACGACACAGCGCGCCATCAAGTTGGACCTTGGTGTGGCCGAGTTCCAGACCCATGCCGCGTGCACCCCTGAACAGGCGATTATCAAGGACCACGCCCATCCCAACGCCGTGTTCGATAGTGACCACCGCAAAATCGGACATGGATCGACCGGCCCCAAACCATAATTCGGCAAGTGTCAGCACGTTGGCGTCATTATCCACATGAAGCGGCACGCCAAAACGGGTCTGGAACGTGCTTGCCATATCGATGTCGCGACTGGCCATCAGTGGTGACCATGGCACGGTGCCAGTCTTGTGATCGACAATGCCTGACATGCCGACGCCAACGGCCGAGACGTCGGCCATCGTCTTGTTTGCGGCCTGAAGCACCAAGTCCATCAAAGTGCCCATCTCGACCAGCAACTCATCAAGTGTTTTGCGGGTGGGCGGCGTCGGCAGCGACGCATCGGCCAACATCCGACCAGCAAAGTCGGTGAGAACGGCAGAATGGGTTTCGTCAGACAGCTTAATGCCAATGACGTGGCGCCCTTCTGGGACGACTTCCAATGCGACAGGGGGGCGGCCGCGCCCCGATTCGCGCGGCAGGCCTTCGACCTCGCGCAGATGGCCGGCTGCGATCAGGTCAGCAGTCAGTGTGGTGGCAGAACCTGCACTAATCCCCAACGCGCGGGTCACGTCAGTTCGTGCGGCACGGCCAGCGGCGCGGACATGTTCAAAGATCTGCTGGCGCAAAGGTTTGGCGTTTTCGCTCGCCGTCGGCAAAATTGGACCGCAGCCCAAACTGGCCGATGATTCGTCACCTGTGGCGCTGTCTATGTCATACATACTTCATGGCTTGAATTATTAAAGCTGCGCGAACCCCGATATCTTGGGGTAAATTGGAGTGTGCCGAATATTTTGGCACTCTCAAAGCATTTTTTTCAGAAATGGGGCAATTTTTATTTTGACAACTGAAATTAATTTGTCATCCTTGCGACGTAGGGTCACGAGGCCCACGCCCCCGGTGCATGGGGGCCGGTTTTCTGGGAGGAACACATGCATAAATCTATTATTGCCGCTGCCATTGCTGTGGTTGGTTTCAATTCAGCCGCTCTTGCAGATGCGCACGGTGTCACGGTCGGCGTCAGTTGGTCGAACTTTCAGGAAGAACGCTGGAAGACCGACGAAGCTGCGATCAAGGCCGCATTGGAAGCTGCTGGCGCGACTTATGTGTCTGCTGATGCGCAGTCGTCATCCGCAAAGCAGCTGTCAGATGTGGAAAGCCTGATTGCGCAGGGTGCTGATGCCCTGATCATTCTGGCGCAGGACGCATCGGCCATCGGGCCGGCAGTGGAAGCTGCGGCCAACGAGGGCATCCCTGTTGTCGCCTATGACCGTCTGATCGAAGATAGCCGCGCGTTTTACCTGACATTCGACAACGTCGAGGTAGGCCGCATGCAGGCCCGTGCCGTTCTGGCCGCCCAGCCGGAAGGCAACTATGTGATGATCAAGGGCTCGCCCACCGACCCGAACGCGGATTTCCTGCGTGGTGGTCAGCAGGAAGTGCTGCAGGCGGCGATTGACAGCGGCGCGATCTCCATTGTTGACGAAGCCTATACCGATGGCTGGCTGCCAGCGAACGCACAGCGCAACATGGAGCAGATCCTGACTGCCAACGACAACAATGTCGACGCGGTTGTGGCCTCCAATGACGGCACCGCCGGTGGTGTTGTTGCCGCGCTGACCGCGCAAGGCATGGAAGGTATTCCTGTGTCCGGACAGGACGGCGACCATGCCGCGCTGAACCGCGTGGCGTCTGGCACACAGACCGTGTCTGTCTGGAAGGACGCCCGCGATCTGGGTTACGCCGCCGGTCAGGTGGCCGTGGCCATGGCAAGCGGCGCACCGATGTCGACCGTGATCGGGTCCGAAGAGTGGACATCGCCCGGTGGCACAGCCATGACATCGCTGTTCCTGGCACCTGTGCCGATCACCGCTGACAATCTGTCAGTTGTGACCGACGCTGGCTGGATCACTGTCGAGGCGCTGTGCCAGGGTGTCAACAACGGCCCCGCACCTTGCAACTAAGACGGCTTTGCCCCGGCCGGTCGCTGGCCGGGGCATCCCCAAACCAATTCTTGTAGAGACCGCTGGCTGCCCCGCATCATGGGGAGGTGCTGCGTAATCTGCCCCACTTCTCCGCGATGGAGCATCACGCTATGTCCGATCAAACCGTATCTCCGGCCAATCCACCGCGCCGGTCGCTTTTGTCAACGCTTGAGGTCGATACGCGGCTTTTGGGTATGATTGGCGCCTTCGTTCTGGTCTGTCTGGTCTTCAATGTCCTGACTGACGGGCGTTTCCTGACCCCGCGCAACATATTCAACCTGACGATCCAGACCGTATCCGTCGCGATTATGGCCACCGGCATGGTGTTCGTCATCGTCACCCGCCATATCGATCTATCGGTCGGATCGCTTCTGGCCACCTGTTCGGCGATCATGGCGATGCTGCAGACCAACTGGCTGTTGTCGACATTCGGTCTTGAGCTGGGCAATCCGGCCTTGCCGTGGCTGGCGATTGCCGGTGGTCTGATTGCGGGGACATTGATTGGTGCCTTCAATGGCTGGCTGATCGGCTATTTGACCATCCCGGCCTTTATCGTGACGCTGGGCGGTTTGCTGGTCTGGCGCAATGTCGGTTGGTATCTGACCAATGGTCAAACGATAGGCCCGCTGGATGAGACGTTTCAGGCTTTCGGTGGTATCTCCGGAACGCTGGGGGAAACCTGGTCATGGATATTCGGGGTAATCGCCTCGGTCGTTGCGGTGATTGGTTTGTACAATGCTCGCCGGACCAAGATCGGTCATGATTTTCCGGTCAAACCTGCTTGGGCTGAGACTGCGGTCGCCGGTATTGTCGTCGCCGGGATCATGGGTTTCATCTGGATGCTGAATAGCTATCAGATCCCCGAGCGTGTGCTGGCCCGTGACTTCGCGGCGCAAGGTTTGGAAGTACCGGAAGGATATTCCGCCGCATATGGTCTACCGATTTCGGTGTTGCTGCTGATTGGCGTTGCTGTGGCGATGACAATCATCGCCTCCAAGACCCGGTTTGGCCGCTATATCTTTGCCACCGGCGGAAACCCGGATGCGGCGGAACTGTCGGGGATCAATACGCGGCTGCTGACGGTCAAGATTTTTGCGCTGATGGGGTTCCTGTGTGCGTTGTCTGCTGTTGTTGCATCGGCCCGGTTGTCGTTCCATTCCAATGACATCGGTATTCTGGACGAACTGCGTGTCATTGCAGCGGCAGTCATCGGGGGCACGGCGCTATCCGGTGGGATCGGCACGATCTATGGCGCGATCCTGGGTGCGCTGATCATGCAGTCGCTGCAGTCGGGCATGGCGATGGTGGGCGTGGATGCCCCGTTTCAGAACATCGTTGTGGGTTTCGTTCTTGTCGTCGCGGTTCTGATCGACATCATCTATCGTAAGAAACTGGGAGCACACTAATGGCGGCACCTCTTGTTGAAATGCGCGATATCTCGATTGCCTTTGGCGGTGTCAAAGCCGTCGATCATGTGAGTGTGGATCTTTTTCCCGGTGAGGTTGTGGGCCTTTTGGGCCATAACGGAGCCGGGAAATCGACCCTGATTAAGTGTCTGTCCGGGGCGTATCGCAAGGATGCGGGCGAAATCCTGATCAATGGCGAACATGCTGAGATCAACAACCCCCGCGACGCCCGCCGCTATCATATCGAGACGATCTATCAGACGCTGGCGCTGGCCGACAATCTGGATGCGGCCGCCAATCTGTTTCTGGGGCGTGAGCTGACAACCGCGCTGGGTACAGTCGACGATGCCAGCATGGAAGCGGAAACGCGCAAGATCATGGGCCGGCTGAACCCGAACTTCCAGAAATTCCATGCGCCCGTATCGGCCCTGTCGGGTGGTCAGCGCCAATCAGTCGCGATTGCCCGGGCGGTGTATTTCAATGCCAAGATCCTGATCATGGATGAGCCGACAGCGGCGCTCGGTCCGCAGGAAACGCAGATGGTGGCCGAGCTGATCCAGGAGTTGAAGCGTCAGGGGCTGGGCATTTTCCTGATCGATCACGACGTGCATCAGGTCAAAGCGCTGTGCGACAGGGCCGCCGTGATGAAGAACGGTCAGCTGGTCGGTGTCGTCAAGGTCGATGATGTGTCGACCGATGATCTGCTGGCGATGATCATTGCGGGTAAGAAGCCCGAACATCTGGCGGCCTGATGTATATCGGCCTTGATCTGGGGACCTCGGGGCTCAAGGCCGTATTGATTGATGACGCCCAGACAATTCTGGCAGAGGCGACAGCGCCGCTGGAGGCGGTCCGCCCTGCGCCGGGATGGTCAGAGCAGGCACCGGCAACCTGGCTGGACGCCGCTGATGCCGCGATGCGTGAACTGGCGGCGCAGATTTCCCTGGATGGCGTGCGCGGTATCGGTTTGTCAGGGCAGATGCATGGTGCGACCTTGCTGGATGCCGATGATGAAGTGCTGCGCCCCTGTATTCTGTGGAATGATACGCGGTCGGCGGCGGAGGCCGCTGAACTGGATGCCGATCCGCGCTTTCGCGCATTGACCGGCAATATTGTCTTCCCCGGATTTACAGCGCCTAAGCTGGTCTGGGTGACCCAGTATGAGCCGGAGATTTTTGCACGCATCGCCCGCGTGTTGCTGCCCAAGGATTATCTGCGCCTATGGCTGACGGGCGAGGCTGTGGCCGAGATGTCGGATGCGGCTGGCACAAGCTGGCTGGATGTGGGCAAGCGTGATTGGTCGGATGATCTGTTGGCGTCGACAGGCATGACGCGCGCGCAGATGCCCCGGCTGGTCGAAGGGTCTGAGGTGTCCGGGCAGCTCCGGGATGAATTGGCCAGCCGCTGGGGTTTGCCGAAGGGTGTTGTTGTCGCAGGTGGCGGCGGTGACAATGCTGCCAGCGCTGTGGGTGTTGGCGTGGTGACAGCGGGCGACGCGTTTGTGTCGCTGGGCACGTCCGGCGTGCTGTTTGCGGCCAGCGACGCCTATCAACCGGATGCCGGGACGGCGGTGCACACGTTCTGCCACGCCCTGCCGGATATGTGGCATCAGATGGGGGTGATCCTTGCCGCGACAGATGCGCTGAACTGGTTTGCCGGTGTGGCCGGAGCGCCGGCGGCGCGGCTGACCGGTGATCTTGGGGCGCTGCAGGCACCGGGGCGCGTGTTGTTCCTGCCCTATCTGGGGGGAGAACGGACGCCGCATAATGATGCGTCTATACGTGGGTCATTCCTGCACCTGGACCATGCGACGGACCGTGCCGCGCTGACACGGGCGGTGCTGGAGGGTGTGACGCATGCGTTTCGCGATTGCTATAACGCACTGTTGGCCACGGGCACTCGGATCGAGCGGTTGATTGCGGTTGGTGGCGGGTCGAAATCCGATTACTGGGTCAAGGCGATTGCGACCTCGCTCAACCTACCTATCGAATTGCCCGCCGACGGCGATTTTGGTGGTGCATTTGGCGCGGCCCGCCTGGGCATGATGGCCACCACCGGGGCGGGGGTGGAGATTGCCACGGTGCCCATGATTGCGCGGGTGATTGAGCCCGACACCGCGCTGACGGATGATTTTGCCGCAGCGCATGCGCGCTATCGCGCGAGTTATCACGCATTGAAAGGACTGACATGACCGATTTCTTCAAGGGTATTCCGGCGGTCACCTATGAAGGGCCGGACAGTGACAATGATTTTGCCTTTCGCCATTACGATCCCGATGAGGTCGTGATGGGCAAGCCGATGAAGGACCATCTGCGCTTTGCCTGCGCTTACTGGCATTCCTTTGCGTGGCCCGGTGGCGATCCCTTTGGTGGGCAGACCTTTGAACGGCCTTGGTTCAGCGACACGATGGAGGCGGCCAAGCTGAAGGCCGATATGGCGTTCGAGATGTTCCAAATCCTCGGCGTGCCCTATTTCTGTTTTCACGATGCGGATGTGCGGCCTGAGGGGGCGACGTTTGCCGAGAGCACGAAGAACCTTGAAGAGATCGTTGATTATTTTGCAGAAAAGATGGATGCGACCGGGGTCAAACTGCTGTGGGGCACGGCCAATCTTTTCTCGCACCGGCGGTTCATGGCGGGGGCTGCGACCAACCCTGACCCGGATGTATTTGCCTATGCCGCCGCCACGATCAAGACCTGCATGGATGCGACAATCACGCTGGGCGGCGAGAATTACGTCCTCTGGGGTGGGCGCGAGGGCTATGAGACTTTGCTCAACACCGACATGGGCCGCGAACGCCAGCAAGCGGGGCGGATGTTGCAGATGGTGGTCGATTACAAGCACAAAATGGGCTTCAAAGGCGCGATCCTGATCGAGCCCAAGCCGCAAGAGCCGACGAAGCATCAGTATGATTACGACGTGGCGACGGTGTATGGGTTCCTGAAGGAATTCGGCCTTGAGGGTGAGGTGAAGGTGAATATCGAACAGGGCCATGCCATTTTGGCGGGTCATTCGTTTGAGCATGAACTGGCGCTGGCCCGCGAGTTGGGGATTTTCGGGTCTATCGACATGAACCGGAATGATTACCAGTCCGGCTGGGACACCGATCAGTTCCCGAACAATGTGCCAGAGATGGCGCTGGCCTATTACGAGGTGCTGCGCGCGGGTGGCTTTACCACCGGCGGCACGAATTTCGACGCGAAGTTACGGCGGCAAAGCCTTGATCCAGAAGACCTGGTCCTCGCGCACGTTGGCGGGATGGATGCCTGTGCCGCGGGGTTGAAAGCCGCCGCCGCGATGCTGGAAGATGGCAAGCTCGAGGCGGCGCGCGCCGAACGCTATGCTGGCTGGGATACGCCGGATGCGCAGGGGCTGCTGACGCAAGCGACGCTGGATCAGTGTTATGATTGCGTCATCCGCGACAACATCAATCCAGAGCCGCGCTCCGGCCGTCAGGAGCGGCTGGAAAATCTGGTGAACCGCTACCTGTAAGGCCCCGGAAAACCTGACCTTGTGCCTTTCGCGCCCGCTGCCTAACCTTCCCTTCAAAGGGACAGGGATTGCGCAGTGATCGGCACGGTCATCAAAACACTCGGCCGCAAGCATATGGACGTGACCTTGCGGTCGGGATCCGACTATGTCGTACGGATTGTTGAGCGGCCCGGTGCATGGATGGACCCAGCTGAGATTGCGGCACTGTCAGGTGACTTGCGCAGAATTGCCGGACGTACATTGGACGCAGGCAGCCTGACTTACGGTGTGTTTTCCGGTGATAGGTCGCGTCTGGAGGACGTGATCTTCACACTCGTTTTCAGACGTGACGGTACGCCGATTGCGTTTAATGCACTGGCGGTGATGACCTTGGAAACGGCCCCGCAACCGACCGAAGTTCTGCATCTGGGTCTGGTCATGGTCGACCCCGACGAAAGGTCCAAGAACCTGTCATGGGTACTTTATGGACTGACCTGTTTTCTGATCTTTTTCCGACGCCAGTTTCGGCCTGTCTGGGTTTCGAATGTCACGCAGGTCCCTTCGGTTGTCGGTATGGTGTCAGAGATGTTTTCGAGTGTTTGGCCCAAGCCGCAAGGCGGGAGGCGGACGCTGAACCATCTTTTGCTGGCGCGCCACATACTGGACGATCATCGCGAGGTGTTTGGCGTCGGCGATGATGCAGGCTTCGACGAGGACAGGTTTGTCATCACCAATGCCTATACCGGCGGGTCCGATGATCTGAAGAAGACTTGGGAAGAGGCCCCAAAGCATCGCGACGATCACTACAACACATTTTGCGCTGAGCAGTTGGATTATGAGCGCGGCGATGATGTGATCCAGCTGGGCCAGATGGACCTGTCAGCGATGCGGACATATTTGGCGCGCGAGGTGCCAAAATCCGCCATTTTTGGTCTGCTGGTTGCCGGCAGTCTGGTTGCGTTGCGCAGATTTATCCTACCGGTCATTTACTGGGCCGACAGCCGGACCCAGTTTTCTGTTTTGAGACCTTGGAAGGTTCAGGGCAAATGATCGCTGCGGCGACGGTGCTGACCGAATTGTTTTTATCCAGCGGTGCCTTGCTGGGCCTTCTGAGCTTGCAAAATGTCCTGATCCGCCGTGATGGGTGGGATCCGATCAACCGCCGGTTTTTGTTCGGCATCAGGGTGACGATGATGCTGTTTGCAGGCCGTATTCTGCAAATCGTGCCTGGTGCACCGGTTTTTCGTATTCTTGAATTGCTGGCTGCAGGGCTAATACCGCTTGCCGTACTGCTGCTGACTGAGGGGTTGTTGCGCCGTCACTCGCCCCCGTTGGTGAAAGCCTTTGTGGCAGGTGGGACGGTGGTTTTTGGTTTGAGCGCGTTTTGGTACGCAGAGAGCCTTGATCCACCGCGGCTAATCGCACTTCTGACTTTTCAGATGATCGCGTTCTGTCTGGCGGGATGGTTGATCTTGACCCGCGACAGGGCATCACTGGGCTTGAGCGAGAACACGATGGTAACGCGATTGGGCTGGTCGCTGATCCTATTCATTCCCATGGCCTTTGGCGATTTCATGTTGCTGTATATCGGGCTACCGATCCAGTTCTCGGCGCTCAGCGTTCTGATCCTGTGCTGGCTGGCGATTGGACTTGGTCGCACCCATCTTGGGCATCGGGCGACGCTGATGAACCTTGTGGTCATGGTTCTGGCCTCGGTTGGGGTCGGTGCGATGATTGGTTTTTTTGGTGAATTGGGTCGGGATGGCACACTTTTGACCATTGCGTCGATCATGACGGCAATGTTTCTCGTGGCGATCTTTAACGATGCCCGGACTCTGCGGGTTGAGGAGCAAAGCTGGGGGCTGCTACGCCATATGGCGACCGCGTCAACCGATGATCCGATAGCGTTTCTGCACGATCTGCAATCACACCCGCTTGTGCAAGGGGCGGTCATTATCAAAGAGGAGAACGTGCGCGGTTTGCAGGACGATACACTGCGGGCGATCTTTGAGGCTGCCCCCGTCTTGCGCCGTATGGACCCGCCAAGTCTAGGTGCGTTGGCGGATGACCATATCGCCCACCTTTTTGAAACATATAGCGCAACGCATATCATGCTGGCCTGCGTGCAACCGCGTGTTCTGATTGCACTTTCCATGCCAGCCCTGAGCACGTCACCCAATGCCGAAGTGGAGTTGCAGGTGGTACAGCGGATGGCTGCGCTGATATCTGAGCGAAGGGGGCGCCCTGAGCGGGAGGAGGATAAGCTTGATGAACAGACCCAGAGCGCGCGCGCTGCGCATCTTTGATGCCGGGGTGAAAGCGGCCGATCCATACGCAGCTGTAGCCAGCGCAATCGGAGATTTGGAGGCGCCAGCGACTATCATTGCGGTGGGCAAGGCGGCGCGCCTTATGGCTCAGGCTGCATTGGAGCGTTTCCCAAAGACCAATACGATCGTGGTCACTAACTATGAAAACGCAAAGGCGTTGAAGGGCGCCGATGTCTATGCGGCTGGTCATCCCATACCCGATGAAAACGGAACACTTGCCGCGCGTGCCGTTATTGCCGCACTACGATCTGCTGGTGGACCCGTGCTGGCCTTAATCTCGGGCGGAGGGTCAGCGCTTCTACCTGCCCCGGCAGGGCAACTTACCCTTGCTGACAAAGCCTCGGTTAATGAATTGCTGCTGGGTTCCGGGCTTGCGATTGATCGGATGAATTTGATCAGGCAACAGCTGTCCGACCTTAAGGGCGGCGGGTTTTTGAGCCTCGCTGCACCGCATACGGTGACGGCGCTAGTCCTGTCCGATGTTGTAGGTGACGACCTGTCCGCCATCGCAAGCGGGCCGACGGTTGCCCCTCTTGGGACGGCTGCCGATGCCATGGCGCTGCTGCATCAGGCCGGACTATGGGATCGCGTGCCGCAATCTGTGCGAGACCATCTGATGGGCGCGCCGGCACCAGCAGTGTTGCCATCTTCGCGAAACATCCTTGTCGGATCGAATAGTCAAAGCGTGGCGGCGATGGCGGCTGCGACCAGAGGTGCCTTTGTCATCCCAGCACCGGTTGAAGGCGACGTCGCAGATGCAGCGGCGTTCATTTGTGATCAGGCCGGTCTTGGCACGACCCTTTGGGGCGGTGAAACCACGGTGGTCTTGAAAGGGACGGGGCAGGGCGGTCGCAATCAGGAACTGGCATTGCGCATTGCGATTGAGGCCTCGCTTCGTGGGTGGACAAAATGGACGTGCCTGCAAGGGGGCAGCGATGGGCGCGATGGTCCGACCGATGCGGCAGGTGGCATCGTCGATCAAGGTACGTTGCAACGAATTGCCAAGGCTGGCGGCGATGTTGAGGCGTTCCTGAACAACAATGACAGCTACCAGGCGCTGAAAATGGCCGACGATCTGCTCATCACCGGCGCAACAGGCACCAATGTTGCTGACCTTGGTGTGCTGATCAGGTCAGGCTGAGCCTATGTCCACTTAGGCAGGCGTCGCAAAGAAGCCAATGCAATCGAATTTCTTGTCCGGCGCCGCCTTCGCCGTATCAAGGATCAATTTGAGTGACCGGGCAAAGCTGCGATTTGGTCCTTCAGGCGTTTCGCCGCGCGCTTTGATCCGCTGGTGGATGCTGTTTTCCCACGCCCGCCACGCCGCTTTGTAATGCCGGGTGTATCCGTGATAGCGCCAGTCAGTAATTTTCAGGCCAACCGCATCGCAGAGCATTTGAAGAGAGTCTTTGGTAAAGAAGTGAAGATGCCGTGGCACATCAAGCATCTCGGAAATCTGCACGTTTCGCTGGAAATACAGCGCGCCACAGTTCGGCACCTCGCAATAGAGCGTACCGTCCCGCCGCAGGCATTTGCGTGCATTTTCCAATGCCTTGCGTGGCGAAATACAGTGTTCGAGAACATGGGTAGTTGTGACGACATCGAAGGTCTCGCCTGTGATTTCGGGCGGTAGATGCTCGGCAGTCCCATCGCTCGCGATCATCCCGTCCTTGGCTGCGGCCTGACGCGCGGCAGGATCAGGCTCTACCCCCGCAACCTCAAAGCCGCGGGCTTTGGCATCGGCCATCAGGGCGCCCTTGCCGCAGCCGATGTCAAGGAGTCGCCCTTTATTGGGACATTTTTCCGCTATCGTGTCTGGTAGCGGTGCCGGGGGATCATCAAACGTCCAGGCCAGCTTGGTCAAAATGCGGTCTGCCAATGTTGGTTTGACATCCGGCATATGCGAGCTGTTGCCTTGCGTGTAATAGCTTTCCAGGTCGTAGTGTTGCGCGATCTCGGCGTCAGTGGGCATGCGGGTTGTAAACCCGCGATGACAATCCGGACACCAAACCAGGTTCCCAAAAGGCGTATCCTTACCGGATTTTACGTCAAATGTGATATTGGTCCATGGCTTTGCTGCTGCATGATTGCAACCTTGACGTGCGTCAAGCATCAATAATCCCTTTCCGTTCCAATGCGTTACGCCTTGAAAAGGACGGATAAATCTTGCCCAAAGGCGGTCGCTCAATGACAGGACACCGGCGAAATCGTTGCCGAACCTGCAAGCACCATACCTCAAATTGAGTGTTTGCACCAGTTTCCGGTCGAGTGGCCGTTCGGCACCTAGCTTTCCTTGAACGCTCCGTACTTGCCGGCATGGAAAACGAGGGGAGCGCCACCACTGTGGTGGGCCTTGGTCACGCGACCGACGACGATCACATGATCGCCGGCATCATGCGTTGTTTCGAGGTTGCATTCGAAGGTGGCAAGCGCCCCCTCGATAATTGGCATGCCACAGTGGGACAGATGTGTCGGTACATCCTTGATTGCCGTTTTGGACTTAATGATGGCTGCGCAAATGTCACGCTGGTCTGCACTGAGCACATGAATTGCAAAGCGGCGAGAGCCGGCAAAGTGCTCGAACCTTTTGGATGACTTTGCCGGGGACCAGAGAACAAGAGGTGGGTCGAGCGAGACGGACGCGAAGCTGTTGGCGACGATGGCAACGGGACCTTCCAGGCTGTCGGTTGTCACCACTGTCACACCGGTCACAAATGTGCCGAGCGCGCCGCGAAAGCTGTCCGCATCCGTGCTGGGGTCGAAGGTTGCTATGGTCCCTGCGTCCATCATGGCACCTCTTGCCCGAGGGCGGCTGTGTAGAGTTCGAACCAGGCTTGCCGGTCCATCCCAACCTTCAATGCGTCCGATAATACTTTGATCCGGTTCAGATTGTTGGTGCCCATAACGGGCATGATATTGGCTGGATGTGCGAGCAGCCAGGCGACGGCAACAGCGCCGATATCGGTATCATTGGCCTGCGCTACCTTGGTCATGGCCGTGCGCAGTTCCGCATTGCCCTCGCCGGAGACCAGCGTGCCGCCACCCAGTGGCGACCACGCCATGATGGGGATACTGCGTTGCTGCAGATAGGCGACATCACCGTTGGTAAAGCCCTGATGGGCGCTGAGCGACAGTTCGATCTGGTTAGTGATGAGCTTGGTCTTCATCGCCGACTGCAGGAGCAGCCAGTCGTGCAGTTTGAAATTCGAGACACCGACGGAACGGACCTTGCCGGAGGCGACGACCTCATCCAGTGTGGCGCCCGTTTCATGGTGGTCCATCATCGGGTCGGGGCGGTGGATCAGCAGGGTGTCGATCTTGTCGATATTCATCAGCCGCAGGGAATGATCGACGGAAGCGAGGATGTGGTCGCGGCTGGTGTCATAGTATTTCACCCGGGCGTCGCTGTAGCGGCCCATGGGTGCCACGATATCGCATTTGGTCACGATCTCGATCTGATCCTTGAGCGCAGGCGCGGCTTTCAGAGCGTTGCCCAGCACTTCCTCTGCCTCATAACCGCCATAGATGTCGGCCTGATCCATGGTGGTGATGCCCTGTTCGAGGCATGCCTCAATCTTGGCCTGTACATGAGCGGGCGAGGTGTCGCTGTCATCGCCTAAGCGCCACATGCCATAGATGATGCGGCTGAAGGAAAGGTCGTCGGTGATCTGGATGCGGTCCATTAGCGGCGGGGTCCTGTGCCAAGCGGCGTGGCTGGTGTTTCGGATGGCACGCGCCCGTATTCGTGGGGGAGCGAGCAAGTTTTTAAGTGGGGCATGACGCGTTTGCCAAAATGCTTGGCCTCGTCGATATGCGGGTAGCCCGAGAAGATGAAAGCACGGATGCCCATCTTTTGATAGGCCTCGATTTTGCTGAGTATCTGATCCGTTGAGCCGACAAGGGCCGCCCCGCAGCCGGAGCGGGCGCGGCCGACGCCGGTCCAGAGGCCGGGTTCGGTGTATCCGTATTTGTCGGCTAGTTCCCGTGCGCGAGCCTGATGCGAGACGCCAAGCGATATGCTGTCATGGGCGCGGTCGCGGATCAGTTTGCCGTATTCGTCGTCCAGTTTGGACGCGATGTAGTCGGCGTATTCTTTGGCTTCTTGTTCGGTGTCGCGCACGATCATGTGGACGCGCAGACCGTAATCCAGCGTGCGGTTATGCGCAGCCGCCCGTTCATTCACGTCCTTCATGCGCTGTTCCAGCATGTCAGTGGTTTCGGGCCACATCAGGTAGACGTCGCATTGCGCACCGCAGAGTTCGAGCGCAGCGGGTGAATAGCCGCCGAAATAGAGGAGTGGTCCGCCATTTTGCTGGTAGGGTTTAGCAGGGTCAGTGGTGAGTTTGGATATCTGGTAGATCTCGCCTTCATAGCTGACCTCGTCCTGCGTCCAGCATTTGCGCAGGATTTCGACGACTTCGTGGGAGCGCTTGTAGCGATAGGCGCTTTCGGCAACCTCGCCCGGGAAATCGCTGCTGATTACGTTAAGAGTCAGCCGCCCCTTGAGCATATGGTCGAGCGTGGCGATGGTGCGGGCGAGCATGATGGGCTGGACTTCGCCGCAACGGATGGCGGCGAGGAAGTTCATTTTAGTCGTCAGCGGGGCCATGCCGGCGACGAAGGATAACGTGTCCTGTCCGACCTGATAGGACGAGGGGGCGAGGATGTTGCGGAAACCCTGTTCTTCAGCAGTGAGCGCGATGTCGCGGCAATGTTCCCAGCTTGAGCGCAGGTCGCCGTCAGGGACGCCAAGGAATTGATAATCGTCTGAACATAGGGCGGAAAACCAGCTGACTTCTGCGGCGTCAAGGTCTGCGCTGGTGACCGGGACAATGGTCATCGATTCTCCTCCCCGAGATGTGTCGTTGCCTCTTGCGTAGCACGCGAATTTATGTGCAACAATAGTGTATCAATCTTCTTTTGCCACCCAGGGAGGGGTCGATATGGCAAAGACCTCCGCTCTGCCGAAATTCATCCAGTTGAGCGAAATGCTTATCCGCGAGATTGCCGCCGGGCATCTGGCGGATGGATCACGCCTGCCGCCAGAGCGGGAAATGGCGGATGATCTGGGTGTCGCCGTAGGGACCTTGCGCAAGGCATTGGCGGATGTGGAAGCCAAGGGGCTCTTGGACCGAGTGCAGGGGTCGGGGAATTATGTGCGGCATCGTCCGGTCGTTGATTCGGTTTATGCCTTCTTTCGGTTGGAACTGCTGAAAGGCGGCGGGCTGCCAACGGCAGAGGTGCTTTCCGTGGATTGCTTGGCCAAGCCTGAAGGCTTTGCCCGGTTGGGAGGGCATCCGGAGGGGCATCGCATCCGCCGGCTACGATCGCTGGATGGTGTCCTGGTGGCGCTTGAGGAGATTTGGCTGGATGGGGCACAGCGAGATGTCATCGTGAAAGATGACTTGTCAGAGTCGCTCTATCACTTTTATCGCCATGAATTGGGGCTGGTGATTGCAAGCGTTGAAGATCGGATTGGCATTGATGCGGTGCCGGATTGGGCACCGGATGTTTTTCATCTGAAAGCCGGGCAAACCACCGGTTACATCGAACGGATCAGCCGGACCGCGACCTCGGAACCGGCCGAGTTTTCGCGCACCTGGTATGATGCCCGGCGCGCCACTTACATCTCTCGCATGGGTAAAGGCTAGACTAACGTGAGCACGATCAATTACGGGATCATCGGCTGCGGCATGATGGGCCGCGAACATATCCAGAATATCAATCTTTTGCCGCAGGGCCGGGTGTCGGTGGTCTATGACCCGGTTGCGGAACTGGCTGAGTCTGCGGGCACCTTGGCCGAGAATGCGCATGTGGCGGGTTCGCTAGAGGAGTTGCTGGCTTTCGAGGCACTGGATGCGGTGGTGATTGTTAGCCCGAACTATCTACATGTCCAGCAGTTGCAACAGATCGTGGCGACACGACCGATGCCGATCCTGTGTGAAAAGCCGCTTTATACAAACCCTGTGGATGCACCTGTTCTGGACGCCTTGTTTAAGGACTACCCGCACCCGGTCTGGGTGGCGATGGAATATCGTTACATGCCCCCGGTTGCGGCCCTGATCGCGCAAGCCCAGCAGGCCACGGGCGGGATCAAGATGTTGACGATCCGCGAGCATCGCTTTCCGTTCCTGCCGAAGATCGGTGACTGGAACCGCTTCAACGCCAAAACGGGGGGCACGCTGGTTGAGAAATGTTGCCACTTCTTCGATCTGATGCGCTTGATCCTGGATGATGAGCCGGTGCGGGTCATGGCGAGTGCGGGGCAATCGCTGAACCATATTGATGAGCGTTATGATGGGGCGGCGCCGGATATCTGGGATAATGGTTATGTGATCCTCGATTTCGCTAAGGGCGCGCGGGCGATGCTGGAGCTGTGCATGTTTGCCGAAGGGTCAAAATGGCAGGAAGAGATCAGCGCGGTTGGTCCCAAGGGCAAGATCGAGGCGCTTGTGCCGGGGCCGGGACGGTTCTGGCCGAAGCTGCTGGGTGATCCGCCTGTGCCGCAAATGATCATCAGTCCGCGCGCGCCAAAGGGGCCATATGTGTCAGAAATTCCCGTTGATCCCGCACTGCTGGATGCCGGGGATCACAACGGCTCCACCTTCTATCAGCACCAGCGCTTCAATGCGGTTCTGCGTGGCGAAGGCGAGGTCGAAGTGACGCTTGCAGATGGTGCAAAGGCGATCCAGATCGGTCTGGCCGCGCAGGAGAGCGCGCGGACAGGGCAAGCCGTTACCCTGTAACAGCGGCTTATTCGCTCAGCTTAAGTGAAGCGAAAGAGGGGGCAACTGCCCCCGCTTAAGTCAGCATCTCCGCAAGCACGTCGCCAAACCGGGACATCAATGCGCAAGCATCACGGCGGCGTCCTGTTGTTCGACCATTGTCCGCGTTGTGCCACCAAAGACCGCTTGGCGAAGGCGCGATTGGCCATAGGCACCCATGACGATCAGATCGGCATCCACCTCTTTGGCGTGCGCCATGATCGCTTCGCCGACCTCAGCGCCGTTCGTCTGATATTGCTCTACTGTAATTGTGCAGCCGTGATGACTGAGCCATTTGGCAAGATCGGCGCCCGGCTCTTCACCATCTGCTGTTTCCTTCTTGATTGCGTCGAAAGTGCCGATTGTTACATGTTCGGCCTTCTTGAGCATCGGCAACGCCTCATGCACCGCGCGGGCTGCAGGGGCGCTTGTATTCCAGGCTACAAAAACCTTTTTGGGAGCAAGCGGCGCAGCTGTCTTGTGTGAATTGATGACGACACCAACCGGTGAGTTGAACAGGAGGCCAAAAAGCAGTTTGCGATATGCTTCTTCATCTTCCCGCAGATCGTGTTGGAGAACGGCAACGTCGCAAAGCATGGCACGCGGCGCCACATCATCATCCAGCGACGCGGGAAATGAACAGATCACGCCTGCTTCTCCCGATATGCCTTCCTTCTCAAAGAAGGCGTTGCTGCGTTGACGTTTTTCTTCCATTACCGCGGCGAGTGCCTGACGCTCCTGCACCCATTTATGCGGTACTTCGACGGCGCCGTAGGGCATGCCCCCGTAGGCATAGACGGGAATTGGCTGGACCGGTCCGATATGCAGAACCGACAGATACGCGTTTTGCGCGCGCGCGGTTTCGGAAAGGTGCGCAAGGTCCTGATCGGTGCCGTTGGGCCCCTGAAGGACAAGGATGGTCTGGTTTTGCATGAGGCTCTCCGTTTTTTGCGGTGCTGCGGTATTTCTAGAGCCTCCAGCCCGGTCCCGAATTGAGATTGATCAATCGCCTTGCGACCGTCCACGCTACTTTATTCGAAACGGAAATCAGAGCATTCAGGATGTCGGCAGACGACTATTACAAGGTATTGGGTGTTTCCCGAGACGCATCAGATGATGCCATCAAGCGGGCCTATCGCAAGCTGGCTCGCAAATATCATCCTGATGTAAATACTGGCGCTGACGCGGCGCAGATGTTCCAAACGGTGAGCGAGGCCTATGATGTGCTGCGCGATCCTGAAAAGCGCGCCGCCTATGATCAGTACGGGGCGGATTGGCAGAACCCCAGACCTCAGGCGAGCTGGGATGGCGGCTTTGGATTTGCACCGGACGATATGGGCCGGGCAGGTGCGGCTGATTTTGATGATATCTTCAAAGCTTTTGGCAGCGGCGGGTTTGCACAGCGTGCGGTGCAGCATGTCCGGTTGGAAGTTGATCTGGAGGATGTCTTTGCCGGTGCCCGCAAGCGGGTGGAACTTCGCCTGCCGCAATTGGATCAGCAGGGTCGTGTCGTTTGGCGCACCGAAACGTTGGATATCGATATTCCCAAAGGTCTATCAGAGGGTCAACATCTGCGCCTGCAAGCCGATGGAACTGAGCTGATTGCGGAGGTGGCGGTAAAACCCCATCCAATTTTTCGCTTGGATGGTCGCGATATCTCGGTGGATCTGCCAGTCACGCCTTGGGAGGCGGCGTTGGGCGCGCGTGTCGCAATGCCGACGCCCAGCGGCAAGGTGGAGATCAGGGTGCCGCCGAATGCGCGGAGCGGTCAGAAACTACGCTTAAAGGGCAAGGGGCTGCCTGGTGCTGTGGCCGGTGATCTTTTTGCGACGCTGTTGATTATTAATCCGCCCGTCAAATCTGCGGAAGCCAAGGAACTATATGAGAAAATGGCGCGGGAGTTCCGTTTTGATCCGCGCCGAGCGAGGGAGTGATCATCATATGAGACGCGCTAGTCCAAGTTCAGTTGAGGTTATCGAGGCGCTGACGCTCACCGAACTCAGCCAATTCTGTCATGTAAAGGTCGATTGGGTTGTTGCCCTGGTCGACTATGGTGTGCTTGATCCATTAGGGCGCGATGCCTCTGACTGGCGTTTTTCACCGCCGAATGTACTTCGAGCGCGCAAGGCGCGTCGTTTGACTCATGATCTGGGTCTCAATCTTGCCGGGGTTGCTCTGGTTCTCGACCTGATCGAAGAGCGCGATGCGCTGTCACGTAAATTGGCGCAGATCGGTCGTTGATCGGGGAAAGCTGTCACACTTGTCTGAGTTTTGCCAATAGAGAGCGAGTGTGTTGGATTTTGCAAACCCTCGTCTGTTTCATTGGCCGACGCGCGGTCGGCCAACAAACGTTCAGGTGCCGGAGATTTTGACCTTACGCACCGCCGCTTTCGCCTCGGCCGGTTTACGGATTTGCAGTTTCAGCACCCCGGCATCGAATGCCGCAGTTACGGCATCATCGTCTGGCACAAAACCCAAAGGAACCCGTCGTTCGAAATGGCCATAGCTGCGTTCGATCAGATGATAACTCTTGTTGCTTTCTTCGCGATCGTTGGACTTTTCACCTTTGACTGTCAGAACATCGCCATTGATGGTCACATCGATGTTGTCCTTGTCCACGCCAGGCACCTCAACGGTAATTTCCACCATGTCGTCGCTTTCGCTCATATCAATTGCGGGCATCATCTGGCCGGATAGTCCGAGACGAGATGCTGTTCCGCGGATCGTCGGACTGAAACGCATACGATCAATCATTCGCTCCATCTCTTCCTGCAGCGTCTCAAAAAAAGGCTGCGGGTCAGTGGGGCGCGGTGTGATTTGGTTATCCATTGCACTTCCTTTCATCTCAATCGAGGGTTCTTTCGTAAGATGAAGCGCTGCGCCCGGCATTGATTTTCGTCAATGGGTCCTATTCCCGACAGCGCTAAAACGATGACACACCGCAATAGCTGAGGATGTGTCATGTGGAGCCTCAAGATCATCACCGTTGTCGCCGCTTTCGCGTTGACCACTGCCAGTGAGGCCCAGACCATGTCGGCCTCGAACGGCGGTGATAGCTTTGCCGCTGGAACAACAGTTACCGAAACCTACGGTGCCGCAGGCGATGTGTTCGCAGCTGGTGAGATTGTGTCGATCGCGGGCGTCGCCGACGGCGACGTGCACGTCGCTGGCATGGATGTGAATGTCGACACAGAAACAGAATCTGACCTTTACGCGATGGGTGCGACAGTTACGATCGGTTCCAATGTCGCGGAAGATGTGACCGCTATGGGATATAGCGTTCGTTTAACATCCGCTGCGGTGGTTAACCGAAATGCCCGTTTTCTGGGGCGATCCGTCATCATCGATGGGACGGTCGCGGGTGCCTTGTCGGTTGCAAGTGCGGAGGTGACGCTCAATGCGCCAATTGGCGGTGATGTAAGGCTTGCCGCCGAAAAGATCAGTTTTGGCCCGAATGCCCGGATTGATGGCGTGCTGACATACTCTGCCGAACGGCCGATCAGCATTCCCGAACGGGTGATCTCGGCAGACCGTGTCCAATTCGAGGTACTGATCAACCGCCCCATGTGGCAAGAAATGCGCGAGACATGGGATGATGTGGAAATGCCCATCCTCCCCACCTTTGTAACGCTTCTCTCGGCGTTCATTGTGACGCTGGCATTCTTCATATTGATCGGCGGCATTTTCCTGACCTTCACACCCAAACACGTCGCCAGCATGCGCCGCGAAATCACTGAGCGTCCGGGCCACATCTTTCTGCTTGGTATCCTGGGTTTGTCCATGCTGTTTGGTCTGGTGCCGATTACCGCGCTTACAATTGTTGGAATCCCTTTTGTGCCCTTCGCCCTACTGCTGATTATCGTCGCATGGACCTTGGGTTACGTTCTGGCGGCTTATGCTATCGCGATGCGGGCGACGCTGGCCTTGGGTGGTCCCTCGGACCCGTCAATTCTGGTCCGGTTGTCGGTGCTCGCCGTCGCGGTATGTCTTGTCACATTGCTGAACTTCATTCCGTTTGTAGGTTGGGTCGTCAATTATACGTTGGTTCTTTTGGGCATTGGGGCAATGGCGAGTGCCTTGTTCAACTGGCTGATCGGCAATCCCGGCTACGCCTATGATATAGATATGAAACCAATTGAAAATTAGGAGGCGCTGATGACGACTGGTCAAATCCATGTCTTTGAGAGAACGACCCACGAAGCCCATGAATGGGTGAATGACCTGTCAGGTCGTTTGGGTTGGTCAAGCGAACGCGATGTGTTGCGCCTGCTCCGCGCTGTTATTTGTAGGATCCGTGACCACTTGCAGATCAA
This sequence comes from uncultured Paracoccaceae bacterium, assembly GCA_947488175.1. Lineage (GTDB taxonomy): Bacteria > Pseudomonadota > Alphaproteobacteria > Rhodobacterales > Rhodobacteraceae > Yoonia. The sequence goes on along the minus strand of CANKYO010000001.1, from coordinate 524,518 downwards.
TGAGATGGCACAATTGTCCGCCCAGCTTCCGATCATGCTCCGTGGGATGTATTATGAAGGCTGGCAACCGAAGTTGACGCCGGTAAGAGAGCGGCACCAAGATGAGTTCGTTGCCGCGATCGAAGAACAGGTCGGTGAAGTTCTGGATTATCGTGGTCCAGAAGACATTAGGGTGGTGTTCGAACTGCTGAACGCGCGCATCTCACGCGGTGAGGTTGACGATGTTCGTGCCAACCTCCCCACTGAGTTGAGAGACATGTGGCCTGCGCCCTAGTTGCATGAAGTTTCGCCTTCGGCCAAGGCAAAAAGATCCCTGGGTTTCAATACGATGACCGTGTAAATGCGATCCAGGGCGATCACGTTGCGTTTGCGCAATTGTGTGAACGTTCGACAGACCGTTTCGGTCGTCAAACCAAGGAAATCGGCAATGTCAGACCTGCTCATCGGCAAGTCGAACTGTGTGAATTCGCCAAGCGGTGTACCGACCCGATCGGCCAAGACGCAAAGAAATGACGCTACTCTTTCACAGGCTGATTTCCGTCCCAGCATCAGAAAGTGATCCTGCATCGCGCTGATTTCGCGCAAGGCCGCCTGCAGCAAACTGGCATGGAGCGCAGCATCCCCAGTGCTACTTTCCAAAGCGGCCCGGTTATGTACCACGACTGTGGTTGGCCGAAGCGCCTCGCAATCGGTGTGGTATTGGCCGTCACTTGGAAAGCCGACGACATCTCCCGGATACCCAAAGGCGATGACTTGTCTGCGTCCATCCTCCATCAGCCGGGTCAGGCGTAGTACGCCTGAGACAACCCGGTAGATATTGCCGGCCTCTTCGCCTTCGAAATACAGGTGTTTGCCTTCGGCGACGCGGTGCAACCGGGTAACCGTTGAGGTTTTAACAGGCTGTGGGATAAGTTGTGGTGAAACATGTTCATTCAGTCGCGTTACGTACATAAGAACCCCCGTTCAGTTTCAGGGATGGTATGATCGGTCACTGTCGCAAGCGTTCTGATGGGCAAGTAACGGATTGTATCAATTTGTATCGCAAGAATCGCAACGCTTACAAAACGGCGATGCCTCCGCTATCTTACGCGTACGGCAAGTTCTGCCATCGGTGACCAAATGACCCAACCGCGCATCCTGATCGTTGATGATGAACCCAAGATTCGCACCCTTCTCAGGCGTTGCCTTGAGGGTGAAGGCTATCAGGTACGTGAAGCCCACGACCGTGCATCGACCCTGAAGATTTTAAACTCTGCCAGGCCAGCGCTGATCACGCTGGATCTGCAACTGGGCGAAGATGACGGGATTGAGGTGGCCCGAAAAATCAGGGCGATTTCATCGGTTCCGATCATCATGGTGACTGGTAAGGATGACGTAATTGACCGTGTTGTCGGGTTGGAGGTGGGCGCCGACGACTATATCACCAAACCGTTTCATGTGCGCGAGGTCATTGCGCGGGTCAAATCTGTCCTGCGTCGCTCCCAGATCGCAGCCGTGCCGGCTGAAGCCAGCGATGAAGGCCGGCGGACTGCTGCCTCCGATACCCAGCAAACTGATACGCTGTCGTTTGATGGTTTGCAGGTGAATCTGGACCAGTTCGAGATCATCGGACGCGATGGCAGACCTATCGGCCTGACGAGCGGCGATTTCAGGCTGCTGCGGATCTTTCTTCAGCACCCACAGCGGGCATTGTCCCGTGAACGATTGATGAATCTGTTGGGTGGCTGTGCTTGGGCACCGTTGGATCGGACCATTGACAATCAGGTATCCAGATTGCGCAGAAAGATTGAACGCGATCCCGCGCATCCCAAACTGATTACAACGATCCGGGGTGTTGGCTATTCATTCACCGGACAGGTTGGTCGCGTGACAGATCACTCACTACCCAGCATGGTCTGAAGCTTTTCAGCCAGCGCAACCTGCCGATACGGTTTTTGCAGGATTTCAAAGCTTTGTCGCAGCTTTTGCGCATCCTCCGCATAGCCGGAGGTCAGCAGAATTCTGATATCTGGGAACTCTTTGCGCACCTTTTGGGCAAGCCTGCATCCGTCCAATGTGCCGGGCATCACCACATCGCTGAATAACAGATCTGGGGTCAAACCGGATGTCAGCATCCTGTAAGCGGTATCGCCATCGCTGGCCTGCGCGGTGCGATAGCCAAGTGCGGCAATGCGCTCAACAGACAGGTCCAGTATCTGTGGGTTGTCATCGACAACCAATACAAGCTGTCCGTTGCCGCGCAGCCCGGCTTCCTTCGCCGAATTATGGTTATGGATCGCGGCTTCGCCATCCTCGACCGGAAAATAGAGCGCAAATGTGCTTCCATGATCCAGTTCGCTATACACCGTGACATGTCCACCCGTCTGTCGCATGAAGCCGTGAACCATCGCCAGCCCAAGCCCGGTGCCGCGGCCCAATGGCTTGGTCGTGAAAAACGGTTCAAAGGCGCGCCGTGTGGCATTGGGTGACATCCCCGTGCCGGTGTCTGTCACCGAAAGGCGTATATACGTGCCCTCAACCACGTCGATTTCCTGTGCCACATAGGTGTCGTCGATCCGTGCCAATTCGGTATTGATCGTGATCTTTCCACCATCGGGCATCGCGTCTTTGGCATTCAGAGCAAGATTGACGATGGCTGTCTGCAGTTGGGTTGGGTCGACCATGACGGGTGGTAGATCACGGTCAAAATCGGCCTCAATGCGATATTCATCGCCTAAGGTATGCCTCAGGATACCGAGCGCCATCTCGCAGCCGTGGTTCAGATCGAACGGTTCTGCCTTCAGATCGCCACGTCTGGCAAACATGGTCAGTCGCTCGGTCAGATCAGCGCCCAGCTCGGCCGCTTCCAGCGCATCTGTCAGCATGGCTGCGGCAGTTGCATCCGCGATTTTCGGCTGCAACAGCTCCAGGTTGCCGATGATGATGGTCAGCAGATTGTTGAAGTCATGAGAAATACCGCCAGTCATCTGGCCCAAGGCATCCAGCCTCTGCGACCGCGACAATGCCCTTTCTGTTGCAACCCGCTGGGTCAGATCGTGCAGGATCGCGACGAAGATTGGCTGCCCCCTTGCATTCGTGCGCCCGACCGACAAATGCAACGGAAAGACCGTACCGTCTCTTCGTTGCCCTTCCACCTCCCGACCAATATCGATGATACGTTTCATTCCGGTTTTCAGGTGGCGGGCCATGAAACCATCATGCGCGTCCGCAACGATGTCAGGCATCAGAATTGAGACACTCCGGTCAACCAGACTGTCGGGTTCGTGCCCGAACAAGTCGTAGGCCGCCTTGTTCGCGCGCAATATCCGACCGGCTTTGTCAGACACGATTATCGCGTCTACCGTCGCCTCAAAGATCGCGCCAAGTACTGCGGCGTCTTCTAGGGCGCTTCCACTCATGTACTCACCATGGGTCATTCCCTAACCATAGTATGGCATCCCGTAGCCGCGATAGTATTGATCTTTGTCACTCCAATCTTTGGCGCCAAAGCGTCTTGACCAACTCCGGCACGATGATCAGCGGCAAGGCAAGCAGAGCGATCATTATCCAGTGTGCGGCGTCCAACGGAACCGTATGAAGGAGAACCTGCAATGGTGCCCAGTAAACCGCCACAACCTGCGCGCCGATGGTGACGAACAGCGCCGCGATCAAGGTCCGGTTGGACAGCCAGCCTATCTGCCAGCAAGGTGATCGCAGCGACCGAAAGGCAAAGACGCTGGCCTTCTCAAAAATGACCATCGCGGTGAAAGCGGCCGTGCGCGCCAGATCGACATCCACGGACACCAATTGCCAGAAGACCCACAACGCGGCCCCACCGGTATAGCATCCAAAGGTTATGATAAGTGCGATGCCGCCCCAGCCCAGGATGGGGCTGTTCATGGGGCGTGGCGGTTCTTTCATCTGGCCCGGTTCCGATTTTTCCAGCCCGAGTGCCACCGCAGTGACACCATCGGTGACGAGGTTCATCCAAAGGATTTGTGTCGCCAAAAAGATCAAAGGACCGCCAATGACAATGTTTGCAAAGATGGCGACAACTTCGCCAGCATTGGATGACAGAAGGTAGCGTACGAATTTCCGAATATTATCAAATTGGCGACGCCCTTCGCGGACAGCGGCCACAATAGTAGCAAAATTATCATCCAATAGGACAAGATCCGCCGCGTCCCGGGCGACATCGGTGCCGCGTATACCCATGGCGACGCCAATATCGGCTTGTTTCAGCGCCGGGGCATCATTCACGCCATCGCCGGTCATGGCGATGACCTGTCCATCGGCCTGCAGGGCTGCCACGATCCGCATCTTGTCAGCCGGGCGGGTCCGCGCAAAAAGGATGGGTTGGGAAAGCGTTGTGCGCAACTCCTCATCCGATAATGCCGCAAGTGCGTCGCCGGTTATGGCCTGCTCCACGTTCAGGTTCAGCTGCGACGCGATCGCTTTCGCCGTGACCGGGCTGTCGCCCGTGATCATGATGATCCTGATGCCAGCCGATTTTGCGGCAGCGACGGCAGCCCCCACTTCAGGTCGAGGGGGATCAATAATGCCAACGAGCCCTAGAAATGTAAGGTTTTTTTCGACGAGGCTGCTACTTTGGCTTTTGCGGTTGGCCAGTGCGATAACGCGAAACCCTTTGGCTGCCATCGCTTCATATGCGCGGATGACTTCGCCGCTCCGCGTTTCGTCCAAGGCCACAACACCGTTTTCGCTGATAATCTCGGAACAGATCGCCAGCACCTGCTCTGGCGCGCCTTTGGTGTAGATAACACCATCTGCCATGACGCTCATGCGCTTGCGGTCACTACTGAACGGGATTTCGTCTGTTATCTCAGCGCCTGGATCACACCAGCCCTTGTAGCCAAGCGTGAGAAGCGCGCCTTCTGTGGGGTCGCCTGTCATCACCCACTCATGGCCATCGCGCCTGAGCTGGGCATGAGAGCACACCATTCCAGTGCGCAAGAGCGTCATGAGAACGGTATCGTCAGCCGCGCGCGCTTTCACGCCATTTCGGGTGATATGACCTGAGGGATCGTAGCCCGTTCCCGTGACCGTGTACTGCGCCACTGGCGTCCAGATTTCTGTCGCGGTCATCTTGTTTTCGGTCAGAGTGCCGGTTTTGTCCGTGCAAATAACTGATGCAGCGCCAAGGGTTTCAATGGCCTGCAGGCGACGGGTCAATGCCTGTTGACGCACCATTGCGGCGGCACCAAGGGCGAGCGTGATGGTGACGACAGCTGGCAAGCCTTCGGGCACCATTGCAACCGAAAGCGACAAGGCGGTCATCAACATCTCTACCGTGTCGCGCCCAACGACAAGACCAATCGAAAGGATCGCCGCAGCGACCCCGATTGCCGCTATACCAAGTTGTGTTGCCAGTGTTCCCAATTGCTTCTGCAGATGGGTTTGCTTTTGCCCCAATGATCCGGTCAGTTCGGCGATTTCGCCGAAAGCCGTATGGGTGCCGGTTGCAAAAACCCGCGCCCGAGCGCGGCCCGCCACCACTGATGTCCCGGTCATCAGATCATCGCTCTTGGCTTTATCAACTGGCGCAGACTCACCAGTCAGAATGCTTTCATCCATGCGCAACGCGACCGCATCGATGGTTTTGGCATCTGCGGGCACACGATCGCCCGGATTCAGTACGATCAGATCGCCCGGCACCAGATCGCGGGCGGGTATGCGCATTTCGCGCCCGTCGCGGATTACAAGAGCCTGCGGTGATAGCATACTTCGCAAGGTCTCAAGCGCGGTTTCCGCACGCCATTCCTGCACAAACCCCAGGGCGGCGTTCAGAAGCACGACAAGGCCGATCGCGATGGTGTCCACAACCTCGCCCAAGAAGAACGCGATGCCACCGGCGGCCATTAGGATCAGAACCAGAAAGCTGCTAAACTGCCGTAACAGAATGCGTAGCGGTGATATCTGGTCCGGTTTGGGCAGTTCATTCCAACCGTGTTGTTGGCGCGCTGCCGCTGCCTGTTCTGACGTAAGACCCTGTTGTTGGCTGCGCGTTATCTGCATGTCGCCATTTGGGCGTTTGGGCAGGATAGTGCGTTGATCAAGATCAATACGGTGCCGGTCGAAGACCACTAGAATTGGTGGGTCGCATGACGCAAGAGGAGAGAGCTATGCCGAAGAACGCGGAAAGTGCCAAAACCGAACAGCCCAAAGAAATGTCCGCCCCATCTGGTCAGAGTACTGGACTTGACCCATTGTCATGGATGGGCACCGCTTGGATTGAGGCGATGTCTGATCTGGGCAGTGAACTGGCAAGTTTTGTTGCCGAACGTATCCGGGAGGATGTGAAGACGCAGCATGAAATTCTACATTGTAAATCAGTGGCAGAAATGCAGGCCATCCAAGCCGCGTTTATGGAGCGTGCGTATGTGCAATACACGGTTGAAACCGGCAAGCTGATCGAGAAAAGCACATCCCTGTTTCCAAATTTGTCGCAGCAGACCAAACACACACCGGTCTGATCGGTCTAAGCCCGTTGCGGTGTGATGCGCCATGTTTGGCGAGGGTTGCCTGCCGTCCCCTGGGAAAGCTGTTATTGCTTTGGCCGAGTGTTACTGACTGTTCAAAGGTGACATCATTCTTGCTCCGTGACTTTATGAAGTGTTGCAGCTAAATCGGCAAAAATCCTTTGTTCTTCCGCCGTCATTTCGCGGTCATTCGCGATGGCGGCTTTGACGGCTAGCGGGTGGCCAAGTTCCTGTTCCGCCAAGGCATACGCCTTTTCCGGTGGTGAATGGTCACCGCATGTCAGCAAAAGACCAAGAGTTGCTGGCAAGTGCTGAACCTGCTGAAAGTAGCTTCGCAATGGTGCCGCCGGGCACGATGTCCATATTGGGCCGCAAATCACCAGCGCATCATAGCATTTCAAATCGGGCAGGGGTGCGCCAGACTTGGCTTTGCCAGTCGCAGACTATCCAACCCGGCCCGCAGATAGCCCAGAAAAGGCGTGCGATACCGGATCGTTTTCAACTGATGCAGATCAGCATCCAGCAAATCCGCCAGCAATTCTGCAGCACGTCGCGAATGGCCGCTCTTTGAATAGTAAACAATGGCGATTTTGGTGTCGGTTTTGCGCATCCGTACCTGCCATGACTGAATACCTGAGTTTTGGCGATGTGGTCGTGGCCATGATTGAGATATGTCAATGCGCTGCGGGCCGCCGGTGTTAGAGGTACAATACATGCTCAATTCTTGAAAGGAGACGACCATGACCGCGAATGTGGGAACGGTGGACCGTGGCCTGCGGGTGATCCTCGGTATCGCGCTGATTGTCGCACCGTTGCTGAACTTCTTGGGTCTCGGGGCGAGCGCTGTCGTGGCGTACATCCTGATGGCAATTGGGGCCATCCTGATCCTCACTGGCCTTTTTTCGTTCTGCCCGCTCTACCGGATGCTGAACATCAGGACGAAAAAGGCGTAATCCAGGGTGGAGATCACGCGCATCACTGACGCCTATGCTGTGACCGGGCAATTGAACGCGGCGAAGGTAACCCAGGCTCACAGTCTTGGCTTTAAAAGCATCATCTGCAATCGGCCGGACGGTGAAGACATCAGCCAGCCGCTGTTCGAGGCGATTGCTGCGGCGGCGGATGCCACAGGGCTAAGCGCTCGTTATGTCCCTATTGCGCCAGTCGGTCCGTCGAAGGATGATGTGCTGGCCTTTATGAAGGCATATGATGAATTGCCGAAACCGGTTCTGGCCTATTGCCATAAAGGTGGCCGAAGCAAGGCGGTGTTTGAACAAGCCTTTGCCGGGTAGTTTTTTGTGCCTTGCCACCCGATCATCTCTGTTCGTAATGTATCACCTGCCTTGCGTGCTCAAGGCGAACGACGACATTAAATTCGTGTGGCGTGCGCTTGTCACTGTTGGGATGATAGCGGATACTTCGAGAGTTCCAGCCGAAGTGTCCGGCACCTGCATCATGGTGGAGCATTGATGACGACGGCTCCCAAGATCACCCTTACCGACGGAATCCTCCGGTTGCAGGGTGATTTATTGATCAGCACCATCGAAGCAGTCAACTGGTCCACGCCCCAAAGCCATGACGCGAAGGCGATTGATCTTGGCGCCGTGGGTCGACTGGATACGGCGGGCGCCTGGGCGGTGGTTTCGCTGGAAAGACAACTCGGACTGACCGGGCAAACCATAGGTGCGTCTGAACCACAGGATGGGCTTCTTCGTACTGTTCGCGACCATATGCCAGGCCCGGCACATCCGGGCGCTGGTCAAACCGGCATCATAGATGAGCTTGAGGCGGTAGGCCGCCGCGCAACTTCGGCTTTTGGCGCCACAATTAGCATTATCGGTTTCATGGGGCAGGTGGTCGCCACACTGGCGAGCCTGATCATACAACCGGCGCGCATAAGATGGACATCGCTGGTCCATCACATGCAGCAGGTCGGATTGAACGCGGTTCCTATCGTCTTTCTGATGTCGTTTCTTATTGGAGTGGTGCTGGCTTTCCAGGGCGCGACGCAATTGCGACAGTTCGGGGCAGAAGTCTTTGTCGTAGACCTCATTGCGATCTCGATCTTGCGTGAACTCGGGGTTTTGTTGACCGCTATCATTGTCGCTGGCAGGTCGGGCTCGGCCTTCACGGCCGCTATCGGTTCTATGAAAATGCGTGAAGAGATCGACGCGCTGCGCGCGCTTGGCCTCGATCCTGTGGAAATTCTTGTTGTACCAAGGGTTTTGGCGCTGATCCTCATGTTGCCGGTTCTTGGTGTCATCGCGAATATGGCTGGGCTGATCGGCGGCGCGCTGATGTCCTGGATCGAACTTGGCGTGTCGCCCGGCGTATTCCAGTCTCGCTTGGCCAGCAATACCGGCGTCTGGCACTTTGGCGTTGGTATGATCAAAGCCCCTTTCTTTGCCCTGATCATCGGCATCGTCGGGTGTTTTCAAGGGATGCAGGTCAAGGGCAATGTGGAATCTTTGGGAAGCCTGACATCGGCCTCCGTAGTGCTGTCGATCTTTCTGGTCATCGCGGCGGACGCCCTGTTTTCGATCTTCTTTTCGATCGTGGGGGTCTGATGACGGCCGCGCCGATTATCAGTGTCCGAGGGTTGATAACCCGGTTCGGGAAGAACACGGTGCATGATGGGCTCGACCTTGATGTCCGGCGGGGTGAAATCATCGGCGTGGTGGGCGGATCAGGCACTGGGAAATCGGTGTTGCTGCGCGCCATTGTCGGCCTTTTGAAGCCTGCAGCGGGCAAGATCACTGTGTTTGGCGAGGATGTCAGGAATACATCGGTTGCGGACTACCGTCGGTTGCGTCGGCGATGGGGTGTGATGTTCCAAGGAGGCGCGTTATTTTCGTCCCTCAATGTCCAGCAAAATGTCGAGGCTCCGATGCGTGAGCAACTTGACCTGTCGCCTGAAACCCGCGCTGCACTGGCTGCAATCAAGGTCAAGATGGTGGGGTTACCCGAGAACGCGCTGTCCCAGATGCCTTCGGAGTTGTCAGGCGGCATGCGCAAACGGGCGGGCTTTGCCCGTGCGATCGCTCTTGATCCAGAAATTGTATTCCTCGACGAACCGACGGCGGGATTGGACCCGATCGGGGCTGCCGCATTCGACGCGCTGATCGCGCAGCTCCAATCCGCGCTTGGGTTGACCGTCTTTCTGGTGACCCATGACCTCGACAGTTTGCATGCCATCTGTGACCGTGTCGCGGTGCTTGCCGAGCGTAGGGTCCTTGCAACCGGCACGATGAAGGATATGCAGGAGATAGACCACCCCTGGGTGCAGGCCTATTTCAAAGGTCCACGCGCACGCGCCGCCCTTGTGCAAAAGGATACCGCTTGATGGAAACGCGGGCACATTTTGTCCTGATCGGGCTTTTCACGCTGCTGGGGATCCTTGGCGGCCTGGGCTTTTTCATTTGGCTGGCCAGTGTCCAGATTGATCGTCAACTTACACAATATGGGGTCCTTTTCGAGAATGTTGCCGGGCTCGATCAATCTGCCGACGTTCTCTTCAACGGCGTTGGCGTTGGACGGGTCGTGGGCATTCGTATCTGGGAAAACGACCCCAGTCTCGTGTATGTCGGCATCGAAATCGACGCCGATACGCCCGTGGCCGTCGACACGATGGCACAGCTTGAATCGTCTGGTGTAACCGGCGTCGCCTACATCGCCTTATCAGGCGGCGCACCCGGTGCTGCGCTTTTGACTGCATCGGCCGAGGGGCCGCCAATCATTGCGTCACGGCGGTCTTCGTTCCAATCACTGGTCAGTAGCGCACCCGATATTCTCGAGGATGCGGCTTTGTTGATGGAACAGTTACAGGCCATCACAGGACCGGAAAATCAGGAATATGTACAAAATATTCTTCAAAACGTCGATGCAGCCACAGCCAACCTGGACGCCGCCCTCCAAGACTTCTCGGAAGTCTCGCGGACGATAGAAGAAGCAACGTCGCAGATCAGAGTCTTTACCGATAAGCTTGATGAAATTGGTGGTACGGCGCAATCCACGCTCGAACAGGCCGACGACACATTGGCCACGATCACGGAAACATTTGATCTTGCAAGTGAAAAACTTGATGCCTTGGCGCCAGCAATCGCCAATGCAGAGGCGGCGTTTTCAGCCATGGACGTGTTGATCAAGGATGACCTGTCGCCGTTATCGGACACGCTTGATCAGACACTTACCAGCGCCGATCAGGCGTTTCTGCGGGCCGATGGTCTGATGGAGACCGATCTTGGTCCCGCTTTGTCTGATGCGCGAGAGGCGATCACGGCGTTCAACGATTCACTCGCTACGATTACACCCGAGATACCTGGCATTGTCGCAGATCTGCGCGCCGTGGTGAGTGAAGCAAGGGCAGGGATCGCTGCGGCAAGCCCGGGGCTGCGCGATTTTGGCCGGCTTGGTGGTGAAGCGCGCGCGCTGGTCCAGAATATCAGCGATCTGGTACGCCGCATAAATCGTGATCCGGCCCGCTTTCTGCTGGATGACCGCGTTCCCGACTATCGGAGATAGATAATGAACAAATTGCTCCTGACGCGCCGATCCTTTGTATTAGGTGCTGTTTCATTGCCCGGTTGCACGGCGCTTAACACACTCAATCAGGCCGCCCAACCACGGGATACTTTTGATTTGAACCCTGTCGAACTTGAAGGCGGACGGCGTGGCACCCGAAGCTTGCTGGTTCTCGTACCCACCGCCCCGGCGACAATCGCAACCGACCGGATACTGATCAAACCAACGCCAATCTCAGTGGCCTACCTGCCCGATGCCCGCTGGGCCGATGAGGTTCCGCTGCTGGTCCAGTCATTGCTGATAAGGTCACTGTCCTTCAGCGGACAGTTCGGCTTCGTCGGGCCACAAGCGGCAGGCCCCGTCCCTGATTTCGTTGTTCTGACCCGGATCGACCAGTTTGGCGTGGACGCGCTTCCAGATGGCAGCTTCAAAGCAGTAGTCCAAATGAACATCACCGTTTTGCGCGATAGGGACCAACGTGTGATTGGAACACGCCGTTTCGAAGGCTCTGCATTGCCCAGTAACGATCTGGCAGTCCCGGTCGTGCAGGCATTTCAGCAGATCCTGGACACACTGCTACCCGACGCCGTGCGGTGGATCGGGGCGCGGGCCTGAATGCGTGCCAGAACGAAGAATGACCAACTACTAATCACGAAAGTCGACTGTCCACATCTCTGCGACACGGTTTCCAACCTACCGGTAAGAGCGACTCGATATTGCTTTATTGCGACGCAGCGAGCTTAGAGCATCTCGGCGCGCTCGCGACTTTCAGATCATCAGCGCTGGTTGTCGGTGAACCACGCAAAATCGGTTGGTGTGAGTCCTGATGTTGGATGCGCCTAAAGCTCTAAGTATTGCCGAAGTGCAGAACGTGTGCCGTGTTCCCATATGTGTGTGAGCCAGTTTGCGAATTCTGAGGCGAAGCGCTGATTTTGGCCGAGATCGCCGTAAATGTTTCGCTGCTGAATCCAGATTTCCGGATTGTGTTGCGCCGCGCGGGCCGCACGACATAGATCGTCCCATGTTGGATCGTTAGCCGTGATGATGGTGCCGTCTTCGCGGGTTCCTTCGCACATCCTTGCCCAGATCGCCTGCGACAAGGCGAGTCCTTCGATGTGCCCATCAGCCACCAAAGCATCGCGAATGACGGGGATGACGAAACCCGTGTGCCGGGACGACCCGTCGAATGCCACGCGACGCACCGTGTCGAGGATTTCGGGGTTGGAAAAACGGCGCTCGACCAGCTTTGCGTAATCCGCTGGTGTCATCCCGGGGACCGAGGCCACATGCGGGGCAATTTCCGACCCGACCACCTTGTGGAAATAGGCCCGGATCAGCGAATGTTCCATGCATTCGGAGATTGTCGCGATCGACAACACCTCTGCCGGGTTTGCGATCAACTGATGCCCGCCATTCAGAATGCGGATTTTCATCGACTCGTATGCATGGACATCCGATGTGAAGGTTGCGCCAACCTTGTCCCAATCAGGGCGTCCCGCGCAGAATGCATCTTCCATCACCCACTGGCGGAAATTCTCATGGGTCACGGGGCTGGCGTCTTCGATACCAAACGTCCTGGCCAGTTCCAGTTCTTTCGGGCCGGTCGCCGGGACGATACAATCGACCATCGCATTGGGAAAGGTGCAGTGGGTGTCGATCCAATGGGCGAGATCGGGGTCCGACAGCCGCGCCAGCGAGACAACCGTCTGGCGCAGGATTACCCCGTTGCCTTGCAGATTGTCGCAGCTTTGCACGGTGAACGGGCCGATGCCTTTGGCGCGCCTGTGCTTCAGCGCAGCCACAATGGCGCCAAAGGCTGTGCGCGGTGCATCAGGGTTCGCGACGTCATGCTGGATGTCCACATGGTCTGCATCAAACCCCTTGGTGACGGGATCCATATAATATCCACCTTCGGTGACGGTCAGCGACACGATCCGAATGGCAGGATCAGCTATTTGCGCGATCAGGGCGGCGTTGTCTGCTTCGACAGGGACAAAGCCGATCATGACGCCGGTGACTTCGGCAGAGCGGCCATTCGGGTCCAGCTCTATCAAGGTGGTCAGGTAATCCTGTGCGGCCAGCCGGTCGCGCTGTACCGCATCACCGGGCCGCACCCCTGCGCCGATGATGCCCCAATCCAGCGCGTGGCCCTGCTGCATCAAGCGATGGAGGTACCATGCCTGATGGGCGCGATGGAAATTACCAAGGCCGATATGCACGATCCCCGGTGTGATCGCAGACCGGTCATAGGTCGGCCTATCTACTTGGTGCGGCAGTTGCGAAAGGGTTGCATTCGACAGCTTCACGTCAGCTCATCCAATTGCCGCCATCGACGTTGAGCGTCTGGGCAGTGATATAGCGCGCCTCGTCCGAGGCTAGAAATACGCAGGGATCTGCCACATCGCGCGGATCGCCCATGCGGCCAAGCGGAACGGCTTTGCCGACCTCGCGCTTTTTCTGGCCTTGTGGCTTATTTTCATATTCGGCGAATTGTGCATCAACAATGTCCCACATGGGCGTGTCGATCACGCCGGGCGCGATGGCGTTGACCCGGATATTGGCACCTGCCAGTTCCAGCGCGAGGCTTTGCGTGACTGAGATGACCGCAGCCTTGGTCGAACAGTAGACAGTGATGTTCGGCTCTCCGCGTCGCCCGGCCTGGCTGGCAAAGTTGATGATTGCGCCGCCGCCGCGTTTCTTCATGCTTGGCACGACCGCCTGTATCGCAAAGATGGTGCCAGCCACATTCACATCATACTGGCGGCGAAAGTCCTCAGGCGTAATCCTGTCGATGGACGCCATGTTGAAGATGCCCGCGTTGTTCACAAGGATGTCGATCCCGCCCCATGTTTCTGTCACGCTCGCAACGCCAGCGGAAATGGACGACAGATCGGTGACATCCATTGCGACAGACATGCCACCGATGGCTGTTGCGGTCGCATTCGCGTCATCTTGCAGCAGATCGGCCACAGCGACCTTTGCGCCCGCGTTCGCGTAAGCCTCGCAAACCGCACGGCCGATACCGCGCGCACCGCCGGTCACAAGCGCCACCTTTCCGTCAAGGCGTTTCATGCGATGCGCAATCCCTCTGCATCAAATTTATGAATTTGGGTCGCGTCGGGTGTCAGATAAACGGTGTCGCCGTGTTTTACGGCAACATCACCCCCGGCCCGCACAGTCATGGGGTCACAGCCAGGAACGCCGTGGATGTGGATAAATGTATCGGATCCAAGACGCTCTGCCACGCCAACGGTGCCTTCCCAATGGCCTGCGGTCGTCGACACTTCAATATGCTCGGGGCGGATGCCAATCGTATGTGCATTGTGACTGGCCGCCTCTGGCCCTTCGATAAAGTTCATTCTGGGCGAGCCGATGAACCCGGCGACAAAGATATTGCGCGGGTTGCGATACAGTTCCAAGGGGCTGCCAACCTGTTCGATCACACCGGCCTGCAGGACGACGATCTTGTCGGCCATCGTCATCGCCTCCACCTGGTCATGTGTGACGTAGATCATGGTGGTATCAAGTTTCTTGTGGAGTTCGCTGATCTCCATGCGCATGCCGACACGCAGGGCCGCATCCAGGTTGGACAGCGGTTCGTCAAATAGGAACGCTGATGGCTCACGTACAATCGCACGGCCGATTGCGACCCGCTGCCGCTGTCCGCCAGACAACTGCCCCGGCCGCCGGTCCAGATAGTCGGTGAGGTTCAGGACCGAGGCCGCACCTTCGACGCGCTTGTCGATTTCCGCCTGATCCATCTTCGCCATCCGCAGCGGGAAGGCGATGTTTTTGCGCACCGTCATATGCGGATAAAGCGCATAGGATTGGAACACCATGGCCAGACCGCGCTTGGCCGGGACAAGGGCGGTCGCGTCCGTGCCGTCGATTTCGATATGGCCGGTTGTGATATCCTCAAGCCCGGCAATCAACCGCAGCAGCGTGGATTTACCGCAGCCGGATGGACCGACAAAGACGGTGAATTCGCCGTCTTCAATGGTCAGGTCCAGCGGCGGGATGACCTGTACGTCGCCAAAGCTTTTGGTGACCTGTTTCAGTTGGATTTGTCCCATCAGTCAGGTTCCTTATTTCACCGCGCCAAAGGTTAGGCCGCGGACGAGTTGTTTCTGGCTGAACCAGCCAAGGATGAGGATTGGCGCAATCGCCATGGTCGAGGCAGCACTGAGTTTTGCAAAGAACAGACCCTCGGGGCTCGAATAGCTGGCGATGAACGCCGTCAGCGGTGCCGCATCAACGGCCGTCAGATTCAGCGTCCAGAAGGCCTCGTTCCAGGCGAGGATGAAGTTCAACAGCATGGTCGACGCGATGCCAGGGATCGCCATGGGGGTGAGGATGTATAGCACCTCTTCTCTCAGCGTGGCGCCGTCCATCCGCGCGGCCTCAAGGATTTCAACCGGAATTTCGCGGAAATAAGTGTAAAGCATCCAGATAATGATCGGCAGATTGATCAGCATCATCACAATGACCAGACCCGCGCGGCTATCAAGCAGACCCATCTGGATGAACAGCAGGTAGATCGGGTACAGCACACCGACGGCTGGCAGCATCTTGGTCGACAGCATCCAAAGCAGAATGTCCTTTGTCCGCCGCGATGGCACAAAGGCCATGGACCAGGCGGCAGGCACTGCGACGATCAGACCAAGGATGGTAGACCCACCCGCAATGATGATCGAGTTCCACAGGAACCGCGCATAGTTGGACCGCTCCATCACCACGCCGTAGTTTTCCAGCGTCCAGTCGAAGTTGAACAAAATCGGCGGGCTTGCGATGGCCTGTGCTTCGGATTTGAAGCTGGTCAGGATTGTCCAGAGGATCGGGAAGAAGATCAGCAAACCAACGGCCCAGGCGGCGCCTGTATTGATCAGCTTACGGCGGGGTGTGACAGCACGTGCCATGATCAGTTATCCAGATTCTTGCCGACGATCCGCATCAGGAAGATCGCAACAATGTTTGCAAGGATGATGGCGTAGACACCACCGGCGGAGCCGAGACCGACATTCTGGCTTTCCAGCACCCGTTGGAAGATCAGGTAAGACAGGGTGCGGGTCCCGAAGGCGCCGCCCGTCGTCACGAAGATCTCAGCAAAGATGGCCAGCAGAAAGATCGTCTGGATCAGGATCACGATGGTGATCGCCCGGCCCAGATGCGGCAGAATGATATAATAGAATTGCTTCAGCTTTGGCGCGCCATCCATTTCAGCAGCTTCCAGCTGTTCGCTGTCCAGCGACTGGATCGCGGTCAGCAGGATCAGTGTTGCAAAGGGCAGCCACTGCCAGCTGACGATCATGATGATCGACGGCATGGCAGCATCTGATAGCCAACTTATCGGTTCGGCACCGAAAAAGCGCCAGAGATGGGCGAAAAGCCCGTTCACCGGATCCATAAACATGTTCTTCCAGACCAGCGCAGAGACGGTCGGCATCACAAAGAAGGGGGCGATGACAAGGATGCGTACAACGCCTTGGCCCCACATCGGTTGGTCCAGAAGCATGGCGAGCAACACACCAAGAACAACGGTGATGATCAACACGCCGACCACGATGATCAGTGTGGTCTGGACCGCAGGCCAGAACGCGCTGGAGGTAACGAACCGAACGTAGTTATCAAAGCCCGTCCAGCCCTGGTCGCCGCCGCGCAGCGGCAGATAGGTCCGGAAGGAAAACCACAATGTCATGATCAGTGGAACCAACATCCACCCGAGGAGCAGAACGACGGCGGGTGCCATCATCAGTCGGGCGGCGGATCGCGACGCTTTGGTAGCCATTGGATGCATCTCCTCTGTCGACGGGCGGCACGTCTTGCGGACCCATCATAGATGACATTGCGCGAAAAGGGTTTGTACTCGTATCCGGAGGGCGGGTCTGCCGCCCTCCGGTGAAAGGTGCCTTGGCTTATTGGTAGCCAGCAGCTTCCATGACTTCGTTGGTGATGGCCTGGGCCTTCTCAAGCGCCTCTTCGACAGTCTGTTGACCGGCGTAGGCGGCAGAGAATTCCTGGCTGACTTCGGTCGCCATACCCGCAAATTCCGGGATCGCGACAAACTGGATGCCGACATATGGCACGGGGTCAACAGTCGGGTTGTTTGGGTCCGCTGCGTTGATGGAATCCAGCGTCATCTGCGCGAAAGGCACTTCCTGATATTCAGGTGTTTCGTACAGCGAAGTCCGGGCACCGGGGGGCACATTGGCCCAGCCTTCGTTTGCTGCCACCAATGCGATATAGTCCTTGGATGTGGCCCATTCGATGAACTGTTTGGCTTCGGCTTCCTGCTGTGTACCGGCAGGGATTGCCAGCGCCCAAGCCCAGAGCCAGTTCGCGCGCTTTTCAACGCCTTCGTTGTTTGGCGCCAGTGCAAAACCAACGCTGTCTGCAACAGTTGAATCGTCACCGGTGACAAAGGACGCCGCAACCGTAGCGTCAATCCACATGCCGCATTTGCCCTGGTTGAACAGCGACAGGTTTTCGTTGAACCCGTTCGTCGCATAACCTTCTGGGCCGTAATCGTTCATCAGGTTGACATAGAAATTCAGCGCCTCAGCCCATTCAGGCTGATCGAACTGCGCGTTCCAGTCTTCGTCGAACCAGCGTGCACCGAAAGAGTTACCAGTGACCGTGATGAAGGCACCACCTTCGCCCCAACCGGCCTTGCCGCGCAGGCAGATACCGTTGATGTCATTTGCCGGATCGTCCATGGCGGCAGCCGCTTCGCGGATGAACTGCCATGATGGGTCAGTTGGCATTTCCAGACCGGCGGCTTCCATCAGGTCCGTGCGATACATCACCATAGAGCTTTCGCCGTAGAAAGGTGCTGCATAAAGCGTGCCGTCATGGCTTAGGCCATTGCGCATGGCAGGCAGGATATCGTCCACGTCATATTCAGCGGACAGGTCATCCAATGGCACCAACCAGTCATTCGCGCCCCAGATCGGTGTTTCGTACATGCCGATGGTCATGATGTCGAACTGGCCACCCTTGGTGGTGATGTCCGTTGTGACACGCTGGCGCAGAACGTTTTCTTCCAGCGTGACCCATTCGACGGCGATACCCGTCTGTTCGGTGAACTGATCCGTATAACCCTGCATGCGGATCATGTCGCCGTTGTTGACTGTGGCGATCGTCAGCGTCGCACTATGCGCGTCTGCAGAAGCCGACGTGCCCGCCACCAATGCAAGCACGCTTGCAACGCCCAAAGACGTTTTCCTAATCATTGAATTTCCTCCCATTACGCAAAACAGATTGCTGGAAATGAAGTTAGGCGAAAATGTGACGCGAGGTCAATAAAATTTTTACTCGCGTAAAGAAATTGCCAATCAGGCCGATCCACGCAGGATCAGGCGGGACGCAAAGAGTACCTCTGACCGCTGTTCAAACCGCCCACCATTGTCGATCAACTCGAAAAGCAACTCCACAGACCGGTTCGAGACCGAATCGTAGTCGTGGGCGACTGTCGTCAGTGATGGGCAGGTATAGCGGGCAAAAGGATGATCATCATGTCCCGCCACGCGCAGATCACAGGACGGATCCTGTCCAACTTTCAGGCCCGATTCGTAGCAGGCCGACAGCACGCCAATCGCAAGACGGTCATTGCTGCAAAGGATCGTGTTTGTCGGCAGATTGCCGTCCTTCAACAACTTCATTGTGCCCTGATAGCCGATTTCTTCAAATGCCCAGCCTTCGCCCGGCAATTGGACGATATGCGGTTCAAGCCCCAGCCCCTCCATCTTTGTCACATAGGCCGTGCGCCGCTTGCGGGCATTCGGGTTGGCTGGCGTCGCCATCTCTACGAATATTGGCGGTTCACCGGACCGGGTCAGGTAATCGACACTTTGGCTGACAAAGCTGAAATTGTCCGATCCGACAAAAGCTTCGCCAATGCCATCAAGGTTGCTGTCAAACAGAATTGTCGGCACATCACGGCAGAACTTTTCGATTTCCTGCCTGTCCGACGCGCGCCCCAGCGCAGCCAAAAGCACCCCGGCCGGTTTCAGTGACCGCAGCCCATCCAGGATCTGGTTTTCCAGCGCCTGTTCGCCATGTGAACTGAAAAGCGTCGGAGAGTATCCTGCGTCAATGCAGCGGCGTTCGATCCGCCGCACGATCTCTGCAAAGAAGGGATCGGCTAGGTAGGGGACCACAATGCCGATATTCTTGGTCAGTTGCCGGTTCTGATTGATGG
The DNA here is from genome assembly GCA_947488175.1 of uncultured Paracoccaceae bacterium. Lineage (GTDB taxonomy): Bacteria > Pseudomonadota > Alphaproteobacteria > Rhodobacterales > Rhodobacteraceae > Yoonia. The sequence continues at coordinate 505,321 of CANKYO010000001.1, read as the reverse complement.
CATATATATTCGGGCGATAGTCATACTTGGCCAGCGCCTCTTCGATCCTCGCGCGGGTTGAGGCGCGCACGCTTTCAGGATCATGAAAGTATTTTGAAACGGTTGGGCGAGATATCCCGCTGACCGCCGCGAATTCTTCCATGTTACGAATGCCGCCTGTATTCATGTTGCTGCTTGCCGCCGTAAATCGTGGTTTCATCAGCTTTAAGTTATCACTAATTTTGCGCGCGACAATTATGATAATTTACGGAACGCTTATTTTGGCTCCAAAGGTCTTGTTGGTAAAACAAACTGCATTGGCCGTTAACTCCAATAATTCGGTAGTTGATGTAACGCAACTTGGCTGTAACTGGATGTCGTCCGTATCGTTACCTTCTCAATCTGGCCAATCGAAATGGTGCCACTGGTTTCGATGGCACGCATGATTAGCTGGCGCAGGGCGGCGCGTATCGGGTGTGAATACAGCAACGAAACGCAGCATGAAGTTGACGCAGGACGCACAGTGGAAAAGCTGCAAAGCTTTCCAGACGAGGTAACCACACCAGCTCCGGTTCGGCCATTGTCATCACGATGGCAGCGAGACGGGCACGGTGCTATTTGTGAGCTTTCAATAGGTTGTCCATCCGATTCCTTGCGGGTTGATTGGAGTTTCCAAGCAACAACAGTGTTCTGAGATCGAGTGAACATGAACAGGAATGCCAGACTGACGCTTTTGGAGCAAAAGCGGGCCATTAGGGTTGATGGTCTGCCGGAAGGATCGGAGGTTCGATATCCAAATCGCGCCATTCAACGAGGTAGATTTCATCGAGGCGCATGGCGCTCGCGACGGCGAACTGCACAATCCGTGTCATCGGTAGGGTCAGGCGTTCGTTGTCATCGAAGCAGCGGAACAGGCGGTTCAGCTCGTCCCTTGTCGGCCTTCCGTCGCGTTCCGTGCCTTTGCCAATCAGGCCCAATCGCTTCAAGGCAATGCAGGCTAGGTCGACCGGTTCCGAGGAAATATCGAGCCCGTGCACGGCGTGCCACGTGCGTCATGGTCGTTTTGATCACACCGATGTCGATGCCGAGTGTCATAGGACCGGCCACCTTCTTGGCGCGCTTGCGGCCATACTCGATCAGCATCGCGTGATCGATATGGCCAATGCGCTCCTTGCCGAGGTCGTTTTTCAAAGTGGCCAGGGTCGCGGCCTTACTTCTGCGTGGTGGTATCCCAACCGCGCACGTGTCGTCTATATGCAGGCGCGCGAGATCGCCAAACGTCGCAAAGCGGGCGGCGTAAGACTTGTTCGGTGCAACGCCATGATCGACACGCGTCTCCGCCCGACGGGCCCATTTGTGGGCGTCGTCACGACGGTGAAAGGTCGCACCACGGCCAGCGGCCCTTGCGTCTGATCTGGACCCGGTATCCACCGGGGGGAAGCTTGCTTATAGTGGCCATATCGTGTGCGCTGAGTCGTCGATAAGGGGCAAATCAGGGGTATTCCAGCGCAGCAACTTTGCCCCTCAACAGGTTAAAGATACAAGAAAAATGCATATAAATAGACACGCTAGACTTTCTATTGCCCCTATGATGGATTGGACATATTCACATTCATTTTCGATAGCTTAAGTGCCGTCATGTGCGCCATGTGTGCAACATGAAATCGCCTTCTGGCGCGCGCTATCGGGCGTTTGGCGGTTGTGTGAATTTGGTTAAACTGCAGCGCGTTGGATCTGGAAAGGCCTAGGGATCTTACCAACCAAGCAACAGGACGTAGTCATTTGCCCCTTGCCGCGCCCATCAAAGAGTTAGTGAGTTGAAGGTCGGCTTTGGGCAGGGGCGGTAGCAACCCTTTCTCATTGGTCTCGGATCGCGCCTCGGTAGGCGAACGTTCCAGTAAGCAGTGAAAGCGGACCTTGTTTGCGCTCGAAGCTAATTTCTTAGATGCGGACAAAACAGACCTTGGTTGTTCGGTAGTCAATAACCGCTTCTCGCGTTCTGGTTCGGGGCTCGCCGGATTATCCAAGTTCCATGCTGGCGATCGCTTGGAGCAGGGCTGGATTAGTTGCAGGCTGAACGCCGCTGAACATTCTGGCTGTTTCAAAGGTTGCTTCGAAGTCGAGCGACTTAATCACCTTGGCAAGTGGGGCGTTATGGTCGAAGACATCAACAAAGCATGGCTCATCGGATGTAGCGAAGGGATTGGCGGCTAACAGCGCGCGTGCGTCACTTTCGGACACCGCAAAAAGCGGACCAGTTTTGCTGCCCAGGCGGCAGCGTCGGAAGGTTGCAAACCCAGTGATGTTCGCACCCTCCACTAGAACCATGGTTTGTCGCGTCGGTGAATGGGCGAACCATGCAGTTGCAAATGCCGTGCGCCTTATACCGCATGCGCGCGTGTCGCGGGCAATCAATGTCTCGATGTCGCCGGGTAACGCCGTACGGATGCGTGGATCACCCAGTGGGGCGATCTGTCCTTCGTACCTGACTGTGCTTCCGTATTTGACAAAGCCTGAACGCGCATAGTTGTCTTGTTGGTCGGGGACGCCATCCAATCCGATGCTGCGTGTTTCTGCATGGGCAATGCCAGTACGCCAGACGTCCATGCCATGGCCTTGTCCGCGAAATTCCGGCTTGCAAAGATAAAGCCCCAAAAAGGCGAAATCGGGATCGTGGTTGACGACAGAAATTGCGGCGACAGGTGCGCTATCGACCTCCTTAAGCAGAAATCCCGTCGGGTCTGCGGCATGAAAAGCAGCCGCATCATCCAAGCCGGGATTCCAACCTTCATCGGCCGCCCATCCCAGCACTATTTGCAACTCATCCACAGTCATGGGGCGCACGGTCATTGTGACAATGCCTCTTTCAGGGATGGTGCCCGGGAGTTTCGTTCGCGCAAATCCAAGGCAGAGTGCAAGTCAACCAAATGACTGCGCATCAGCGCTTCGGCCTGCTCCTCATCGTGGTCAGCCAATGCGCGCACCAATGCGTGATGGGCGTGTTTCTCGCAAAGCGCGCTTTCGCGTCGCCAATAGAGCGCGATGATCAGCGATGACCGCGCGACCAGAGTTTCAATGAAGCCTGCAATGGTACCCTGGTTCGCGATGCGCGCAATTTCAGTGTGAAAAAGACCAGATAGATATAATGCCCGCCCCGGATCTGCGGTATCCAGTGCGGCGTGCTCTTCATTGATATGTCGTTCCAGCAAGGCAATGTCAGACGGTGTCGCCAGTTTCGCCGCGCTGCGCGCTGTCCGGGGTTCAAGCAACTCACGGGCCTCAAACACTTCGTGGGCCTCGGTCAATGATGGTGAGGCGACTCTGGCACCTTTGTTCCGGCGGATATCGACAAGCTTTAGATGCGAAAGGCTTTGTAGCGACGCCCGGACAACCGTCCGCGAGACGCCATAGATTTCTGCCAGCTCATCCTCACCCAGTTTGGTGCCTGGCGTTATCCGATGTTCGTGAATAGCCAAAGATAGCGCTTGGGCGATGGTATCACTGGTGGCGGCATTTTGCATAGCGGGTAAGAGCGTTGTGCGGGTCATGGAAATTCCTCGTGCCTCTCACATGACAGACCGATTGGCACTGCTCAAGGTTGTCATTATGTACCCAACCTCTTCTTGTATTGTATACAATTATGTGTTCAATTTTTGGTCACAAGTGGTCTGCAGCGCAAAAGTTTTGAGCAGCGCCAGTTAAAAGTCAGGAGAACTGGCAACCCGAAATTGCCTAACAGCCTGCCAACCCAGTTGATTGGCACAACTTTCCGGGGGACGCATGAACGCCACGCACAAAGAATTGGAACTGGTGTCCGTCACAAAGCGCTATGGCGAAACTGTGGCGGTCAATGCAATTAGTCACAAGTTCCAGCCCGGCCGCTACGCGTGCTTGTTGGGGCCGTCAGGCTGTGGCAAGTCATCGACCCTGCGCATGATTGCGGGCCATGAAATTGTATCAGACGGGTCGATCCTGTTGGGCGGCACAGACATTTCGCATCTTCCACCGGCCAAGCGCGGTGCGGCGATGATGTTCCAGAATTACGCGCTTTTCCCGCATCTCAGTGTTGCTGAAAACGTGGCCTTTAGCTTGAAAATGCGTGGTGATGACAAGCAAGCTCGCTTGAAAAAAGCGGGTGAGATGTTGGAGTTGGTCGACCTTAGCTCGCTCAGCGATCGGTTGCCTGATCAGCTGTCTGGAGGGCAGCAACAGCGTGTCGCCTTGGCGCGTGCCTTGATCACACGTCCGCAGGTGTTGCTGCTGGACGAGCCACTGTCAGCGCTTGATCCATTCTTGCGCATCCGCATGCGGGGAGAGCTGCGTAAACTGCAGCGCGAGTTAGGGATCAGCTTTGTGCATGTCACCCATGGGCAGGATGAAGCACTGGCATTGGCGGATGAGATCGTCGTCATGAACAACGCGGTGATCGAACAGGCGGGTACGGCACGCGAGGTGTTCAATGCCCCCACAACGGCCTTCGTGGCGCAATTCATTGGCGGCCATAACGTCATCGCGCTGCCCGACGGGCATTTTGCGATCCGCACTGATGCCGTGGGGATTGCGCAACGAGACAGCGGCAACCTGCAGGGTAACATTCTGGCTGTGGAGTATCAGGGCGCGCATGTCTCTGTATCCGCGATGATTGCAGGCGACCAAGAGATCAGCGCACTGGTTCCGGAAGCCGACTTTTTCAACAACCCACTTAACCCAGGCGATCAGGTCGGTCTGATCTGGGACGACGCAAATCTGCACAAGCTTACGGCCTAGCGAACACCCGACAAGGAGAAAACAAATGACCAAAGTATCAAGACGCAGCATTTTGAAAGGCGGCGCAGCTTTTGCCGCTGGCACCACTCTTGGTGCCCCAATGATCTGGGCGCAAAACATCAAGGACGTGACCTTACGCCAGTTTGGTACAGGCGTGTCGAACCTCAATGACGTGGCCAATAAGGTGAAGGAAGATCTGGGCTTTACCCTGGAAATGACTGCGCTGGACAGTGACAGTGTCACGCAGCGGGCCGCAACGCAGCCCAACAGCTTTGACATCGCCGATATCGAGTACTGGATTTGCAAGAAAGTCTGGCCCACCGGCAACTTGCAGGCCATGGATACCTCGCGGATCACCAACTACGACAAGATCGTGGGCATCTTCCGCAATGGCAAGCTGACGCCTGAGAGCACTATCGCCCAAGGCACCGCCCCCCACACGGTAGGCTTTGTCGAAGGCCCCGAGGGCAACAGCTTCGTAGACAACGAGTCCGGTTGGATGACGTTGATCCCGACCATCTACAACGCCGATACGCTCGGCATCCGTCCCGACCTGATCAACCGCCCGATCAGCAATTGGTCCGAGCTCCTGAACCCGGAGTTCAAGGGCAAGGCCTCCATCCTCGACATTTCGTCCATCGGGATTATGGATATGGCGATGGTCGTCGAAAGCATGGGTGAATACACCTATCCTGACAAAGGCAATATGACCCGCGAAGAGATTGACCTGACCATGGCGATCTTTACCGAGGCCAAGCAAAACGGCCAGTTCCGCGCCTTCTGGAAATCTTTCGATGAAAGCGTGAACCTGATGGCGTCAGGTGAAGTCGTGATCCAATCCATGTGGTCGCCCGCCATTACAGCCGTGAAATCCAAGGGCGTACCTTGTGTCTACCAACCCCTTGAAGAGGGGTATCGGTCATGGGGTGGTGGTATCGGGCTTTCTGCAGCTCTTAGCGGGCTAGAGCGTGACGCAGCTTACGAATACATCAACTGGTATCTCGATGGCTGGGTTGGCGGCTATCTGATGCGGCAGGGCTATTACTCTGCGGTGCCAGAAACCTCCAAGAACTTCATGTCCGAGAACGAATGGGGCTACTGGTTCGAGGGCAAAGCGGCCACCGATACGATTACATCTCCCACGGGCGATGCCTTGGCGCAAGCGGGCGAAGTGCGCGACGGGGGATCATTCCAAGACCGCATGGGCGCTGTCGCCTGCTGGAATGCGGTTATGGATGAAAACCAGTACATGGTCCGCAAGTGGAACGAGTTTATCGCGGCCTAAACACCAAAGAGATGGGTGTTTCGGCACCCATCTCGTCCTTACCCAGAAAGAGCCAATGTGCTGAAGAATAACACTTTTGTTGGATGGTTGATGGCACTGCCAATTATGGCGGTGCTCATGTTCTTTTTGGTTCTGCCTATCTTGATGATCGTCGCGGTCAGCTTCTGGCAGGCGACCGAATTCTCAATCATCCCGGCTTTCGATCTCGAAAACTACGAGTTTCTATTTGGATCGGGCGTCACCTATCGGGTCTTCTTCAACACATTCAAATACGCCTTTGTCACTTGGGCTTTTACTTTGGGTATCGGCTTTACCGTCGCTTATTTCCTGGCCTTCCATGTGCGCAGCCTGACATGGCAAATCGTCCTGTTCCTGCTTTGCACAATCCCATTCTGGACCTCGAACATCATCCGCATGATCTCTTGGATTCCGTTTTTGGGGCGCAACGGGATCGCCAATTCAACGCTGCTATCGTGGGGTGTGATTGACGAACCGCTCGACTGGCTGCTGTTCAGCGACTTCGCGGTCATCCTGGCCTTCGTGCATCTTTACACGCTGTTCATGGTTGTCCCGATCTTCAACACGATGATGCGGATCGATAAAAGCCTGATCGAGGCCGCTCGGGACGCAGGCGCTTCGGGTGCGCAAATCCTGTGGAATGTGATCATCCCACTCACCAAACCGGGCATCATGATCGGCACGATCTTTGTTGTAACACTCGTGATGGGAGACTTCATCACCGTGCGCTTTATGTCCGGCTCTCAGTCCGCCAATGTGGGACGGCTCATTTCTAATGATATCGCGCTGTTGGCCTATCCTTCTGCGTCTGCCACCGCAGTCGTTCTGCTTTTGACCGTACTTCTGGTGATCGGCATCATGCTGCGCTTCGTTGACATCAGAAAGGAGCTGTAAAGTGGAACCGCGTCCAAGATCCTTCTACGTCCTCAGCACGTTTTTCGCGCTTTTCCTGCTGTTCCTGTACGGTCCGACCATCACGATTGCGATCCTGTCCTTCCAAGGCCCCGGAGGCGGGCTGACATTTCCGATGCGCGGCACATCCTTGCACTGGTTCCGCGATCTGTTCGAGCAACAGGCTGTGGGCGATATCTGGGGCAGCTTTCGCCGCAGCTTCGCACTAGGGCTCATGGTGATGGTCACGACGGTCGTTCTGTCCGTGATGGGCGGATTGGCATTCCGCAAGAAATTCTATGGCTCAAGTATTCTATTCTACTTGATCATCACATCGTTGGTGATCCCATCCATCCTGATTTCTCTGGGTGTTGGGCTGATCTTTTCACAATCGGGCCTTGAGGTGCATTGGTCGACATCGGGTTTCGGATCGCAGCTGACTTGGACGCTGCCCTTTGGCCTGCTGATCATGTTTGCCGTCTTCAACCGCTTTGATAAAAGCTATGAGGAAGCGGCCCGCGACCTTGGTGCGACCTCATGGCAGACGCTGCGCCATGTGGTGCTGCCCATCATAGGGCCATCGCTGATCGGGGTCGCCCTTTTCGGCTTCACACTCAGCTATGATGAGTTCGCCCGGACCCTTCTGACATCAGGCAGCTACAATACGCTGCCGTTGGAGATTTTCGGGATGACGACGAATGTCACCACACCCGTTCTCTATGCCCTGGGGACGCTCACAACCGTGTTTTCGTTGCTGATGATCGGTCTCTTTCTATGTCTCGCGTTATGGAGCACACGCCGTAAAGCCCGCGCAGGATCCGATGCTGGTAAGGGCATAATGTGATCGTTCTGATAAATCCCAACAGTACGGTGTCGATGACGAACGCCATGTTGCGCACCGCGCGGGAAACCGTGCCGACGGCAAAATTCGAGGGCTGGACATCCCACGATGGTCCGCCGGCAATTCAGGGCGAAGCGGATGGATTGCTGGCAGAGGACCCGCTATTGCAGTTGGTCGCCAAGGCATCGGATGACGGGGCGGCGGCGATCATAATCGGGTGTTTCGACGACACCGCCCTTGATGCCGCCCGCAAAACCGCAAGCTGCCCGGTGATGGGCATTGGACAGGCCGCCTATCATCTCGCCGCTATTGTCGGTGGAAAATTCTCCGTCGTGACAACGCTTCCGGTTTCTGTCCCCATACTAGAGGCAAACATCCGCGGTTATGGGCTTGGGGGTCTTCTCAGCAAAGTACGCGCAAGCGACGTTCCGGTACTGGCGTTAGAACAAGATGCCATCGCAGCCACAAATCGGGTCCTGTCCGAAATACAAAAAGCAGTGCGCGATGATGACATTCAAACAGTTGTGCTGGGTTGCGGCGGCATGGTCGATATTGAAAAACGGGCGGCCCACTTATCCGGCATACGCTTGATCGACGGTGTACGTGCAGCAGCCGCCTTTGCGAGCCAGTTCTAGCGATTTCCTCACGAACCTCACTGGTAGAATTATTCATACAAGTCGGTTTCTTCGCATTTTGAGCAGCCATTGGTTTCCTGCGCAGCATCGCTCAACATGGGCTCTCAGCCTCTATCGGGTGCAACGCAGCATCTGGCTTCAGTTGGGAGCACGAGCGGCCGAAAGCAGGTTATCATTCATCGATTGGAGAGATTGCGACAGCGGATCGAAGGATCAAAAGGCGATCCAACGATCAGCATCGGCAAGAAGTTGAATAACTTCATGGAGGTTGCAAAGCGGCCAGCTGTGAAGGAAGCGGGTTTGTCAGCTGGTACGCCTGATAGCCATCAAGGTAGCCGCCGGTCCAAGGAGTTCAAAGGCGATGGTGGTTCCAATCGTGACCGCAATAATCGTCTCTGACCAATTCGGGAATTGCTTGGCTGCCACGAGCGCCATGCCAATCGCCACGCCCGCTTGCGGCATAAGCGCGAGCCCGAACCATGGGCGTTGACGAGAAGGAGCCTTGCCAAGCGCTGCACCGATCCAGCCACCGAGCAATCGAGAGAGCACCCGCAAAACCACATAGGCCAGTCCGAAAAATCCTACCTTGAGCAGTGCATGTGTATCTAGCGACGCGCCTGCGAGAATGAAAAACAAGATCATGAACGGCCATTGGATATGTTCGATCTCATGGAATGCCTTGGTGTGGTGGCGCGCTCTGTTGACGATTATCGCGCCGACCGTCATCCCACTGATCAGGTAGGAAAGCTCGAACATGATCGCGAGGCCAGCGGTCAAAAACGTCAGCGCAAGAGCTTCGATCTGAAGTGGTTCACCTCCTGAAAGACGGCCCGTTAGTACTGCCGCTGGCACTCCAACCAAAATGCCAAGCAGCACAGAGCCGCCAAATTCGCGCATCGAGCCTGAAAGGATCGATTCCTCAACGCCGCCGTTCATTTGGTGGACCATCACCAAAATGACACTGAAGGCAAATAGTCCCCAAACGTCATCAATCGCCACGATGCCCTGAAGCGCTTCGGTGAAATCGTTCTTAACGCCTGATTGCCGGATGACGTCCTGCGTTGCAGCAGGTGCAGTCGCTGTTGCTATCGCCCCCAATAGAAGTGCGAGGCCAAGATCCAGCCCCAGTAGAGCGAGCCCGACGCCAACGATCAAGATCGTAAAGACCACAACAGAGACGGAAATCAGCAGGATGGCAGGCCCATGCGACTGCAGGTTTTTCCGAGTTAACGATCCACCAAGCAAGAACGCGACCATGGTCAGTGCGACGATAGAGAGCAACTCATACCAATCACTGACATCTGATGGGATTAAGTCAAATCCTGATGCGCCCGCAAGTATGCCGCAAATCAGCAATAACGTGACGCGCGGCAAAGGCGTCCTGTGGCCAATCTGATCGGCGGCAAGTCCAACTGCGAAAAGCCCCGCAAGGGTCAGTAGCGTTTGCGCCGTGTCCAAAGTCATCCAAGCCTTTTCTTGCGCGATTTGATCGTCTGCCCGAAAGGTTGGACATCCATAGTTGCGAGGGCAATGCCAAGCGGAATGATCCAAAGGCCAAGAAAGGGCAAAAAGCCGAGTGTCCCTCCTCCGATGACACCAAGAGCCGCAACCCCGGCAGCACAACACGCAATGTCCAAGTCAGTACACTTCGCGATCAAAGCACAATGCCAGTCAAGCAGCTTTGAACGTCCGTATTCGGTGATGGGCCGCGATTTCATGTAGATCGCTTTGCCACGTAAACATGGCACATGTATTGATATAGGTCATATCAGCGCCTCGATTTCTCGTGTGTACCTTGTAAGGGGATAAATGCGAGGGCGCTATGCTTAGAATGGATCGGGTGGACTCTGCTGTACAGTTGAATCGGGACGAGTTGTTCCGATTTGGCACGGCATTGATATTCATTGTCGGCATCATGCTTTTCACGATTGTGCGAACCGATGGCGGTGTTGATGGCATCCTGTTGGTGATCGCCGCGATGATCGGTGGATATATGGCGATGAATATTGGCGCCAATGATGTGGCCAACAACGTTGGACCGGCGGTTGGCAGCCACGCTATCACCCTGACAGGCGCCATCATTATTGCGGCCAGCTTCGAAGCGGGTGGTGCTTTGATTGCGGGCGGCGACGTGGTCGGCACGATCAAGAATGGGATCATCGATCCTGATCTGGTCGCGGACCGGGATACGTTTATCTGGCTGATGATCGCTGCACTCTTGGCAGCAGCAGTGTGGCTCAATTTCGCCACGGCAGTAGGGGCGCCAGTATCCACCACACATTCCATTGTCGGCGGGGTTCTTGGGGCCGGTATAGCCGCCGCTGGGTGGGACATCGCGAACTGGAAGCAGGTTGGAATGATTGGGGCCAGTTGGGTGATTTCCCCGCTGTTGGGCGGGCTGATCGCAGCGCTGTTCCTTTACATCATCAAGCGAACGATCACCTACAAATCTGACGTGCTCGCCGCAGCCAACAGCATGGTGCCTTTGCTGGTGTCGCTGATGGCGTGGGCCTTTGGCACCTACCTAATGCTCAAGGGCGTCAAGAAGCTGATCAAGGTCGAATTCATAACCGCAGTTCTCATTGCCCTTGCCATCGCCGTGATTGTTTACGCGATCATGCGCCCCTTTATCGCCCGCGCGACGCAAAAAATGAAAAATCAAAAATCCAGCGTGAACGATCTTTTCACCATCCCGTTGATCTTCGCTGCTGCTCTTCTCAGTTTTGCCCATGGGGCGAACGATGTCGCCAACGCCGTCGGTCCTCTTGCGGGTATCAACGAAGCGATTGTCGGGGGAACGGTCACCGACAAGGCCTCAATCCCGATCTGGGTCATGGCCGTTGGCGCCGTCGGAATCGCCCTTGGGCTGGCGCTTTATGGGCCAAAGCTGATCCGCACTGTCGGAAGCGAAATCACCGAACTCGACAAGATGCGCGCCTTTTGCATCGCGATGGCGGCGGCTATCACGGTGATCATGGCCTCGCAACTTGGCCTACCGGTTAGCTCAACCCACATTGCCGTTGGCGGTGTCTTTGGCGTCGGGTTTCTGCGGGAATACATCAAATCCAGCTATGCACGCACCTTGCAGGACATTCGCGACCATCATGTGAATAATGCCCCCTCTGAAGTCGAAGCCTTCCTTGCGCGGTTCGAAGCGGCGGACGTGACGACAAAAGGCGAGATGCTGCGCGAGATGAAGCAACAGGCATCAGGCACCAAACTGCTGGCCAAGCGCGAACGGCGCGGACTTGGGCAAGTGCACCGGATCGAACTGGTCAAACGCACGCTGCTTTTGAAGATCGCTGCCGCTTGGGTGATCACTGTTCCCTTTGCCGGAGGGCTTGCCGCGATGTTCTTCTTCATGATCCGGGGCATGATGTTGCCCTGAGCCAAAACGATGATAAGTGAACTGAACCAGCTTGAGCTAGGAACTGGCCTGATTGGTGGCCTGGCGCTTTTTTTGTTCGGCATGGATATCATGACCCGTGCGCTCAAGCAGGTGGCGGGAGCCTCGTTGAAGTCGATCCTTGCGCGTATGACGGGAAACCGTTTCACCGGGTTGATCGCGGGCGCCTCTGTGACCGCGATAATCCAGTCGTCTTCGATCACCACGGTTCTGCTTGTCGGCTTCATTTCGGCTGGCCTGATGACCACGGCGCAAAGTGCAGCGGTCATTCTGGGAGCGAACATAGGCACAACGATTACCGCACAAATCCTTGCCTTCAAGGTCACGGCGCTGGCACTACCGGTACTATCGCTTGGGTTCTTCGTGTCGTTCATCGCAAAGAAAAAAGCCACTCGAGAAAAGGGGCGGATCGTCTTGGGTCTTGGAATGGTGTTCTTTGGCATGGCGATCATGAGCGACAGCATGAAACCATTGCGCAGTTATGAGCCGTTTCTCGACTTTATGCTGTCGCTTGACAGTGTACTTCTTGCTGCCTTGGTCGGCGCTGGTTTCACAGCACTGGTACAGTCCTCATCCGCCACAACCGGCATTCTGATTGTGATGGCGGGGCAAGGTCTCATCGCACTAGAGCCCGCGGTGGCATTGGCTTTGGGGGCAAATATCGGCACCTGCGTCACAGCGCTTTTGGCCTCGATCGGAGCCCCGCGAGAAGCCATGCGCGCGGCGCTGATCCACACCCTGTTTAACGTTGCCGGTGTTCTGATCTGGATTGGATTTGTGGATCAGCTTGCCGACCTTGCGCGCGACTTTTCACCAGATAGCACATCAGTTTCGGGCATCCCGCGCCAATTAGCCAACGTGCATACGTTTTTCAACATAGCGAACGCACTGCTCTTCATTGGATTTACATCGCATCTGACGCGCCTTGTGGAATGGCTTGCACCCGACAAGGTCGAAGTGTCTGAGCCCAAATACTCTGCAAAGCATCTTGATCCAAAGTTTCTCGATGTACCTGCCATTGCCATTGACGCCGTTCGGCTTGAGGTCGTGCATCTGGGTACGCTGCTGCGCGATCAGCTACAAAGCGCGGTGCCCGCTGTTGTAACCGGCAGCCCGCTGGATGTTGATCGCTTGCGCGTCATGGACCGCCCCATTGACCTGCTACACCGAGAGATCGTCGGTTACATCCGCCAGATCAGTCTAAGAAGTCTGCCTGCGGACCAATCAAACTTGCTATTGGGGTTGGCCAAGATCGCAAACGATATGGAACATATTGGTGATTTAATCGCCACGGGGCTAGTCACTTCCGCACGCAAACGGGCAGAGGAAGACGTAGTCATCAGTGCAGCAACTGCGGCCGTTATCAAAAAAGTGCATGATCAGGTGGTCGAGGCATTGGATGGCGCATTGCTGGCGCTTGACGCGCAAGACACAAAGGTTGCAGCAGATGTAAGGCAGATGAAAGCGCGATTTACGGCTTTGGTGGAAAACGTCGCCAGTCATCAGATTGACCGACTACGTGCCGACGAAAGGAAACGTCTTCATACTTACACCCGGGAGATTGAACTAACCGAAACGCTCGATGACATCTTTAAGATTATCCGGCGCATTGCGCGTACGGAATTGAGGCTGTTCGATACCACGGCACGCAAGGAGGTCCGGACTTGAAGATGCACGTTGATCACTTGCGCGCATGTCCCTTTAGCGATTGGCAACTCCAGCAATGAAGTAGCCCTCCGCACATGGCAGCTTCATGGTTGCGGCCACCCGCGGCAGCGCTGACGAAAGTCAACTTCGATCCGTTATGAAAGCCAGCTTTCTTCGTCCCAAAGTGGCAGGTTTGCCATGGGACTTGGGAAAGTAGGGCTCCAAACGCGCTATTTGCGCATCATCCAACCAATATAGATTGCTCATATCACCGCTCGATTTTCGACTGGTGAATCATGCAGCAAAACAGAAATCAATGAGTCCTGACCCTAGATGGCACTTCTGCGTTGGCGGGCATCGGTGTGCGAAACGACGTTGCTACGCTTCTGGCGGTTACCTTCGGTACGGCTGCGGACAAAAACATGCCCGTGACGGCTGATACCGTAATGGCTGTTTCGGTCATCCTTGGGCAACCAATGAACCCGCCAAATGCCGGAGCCATTGCGGCCAATGCCGAGCAGGTAAGGATCGCGATCCTCGCTGCTCATGGGTGAGCGATTCAATCGATAGCATCTTCAGGCGCGGTCATCGCGCGCCTGAGACGCGACTTTTCTACTGTGATTTTTGTTCAAAACAAATGACAAGGATATCGAATTTGAAAACCGCAGGCTTTAGGTTAGTGACAGCAGGATGCTTTCTTGGTGCGACGGCAATTTTTGCACCTCCTGCACTGGCGCAAGATCCTGGGGTTCGTCCGGGCGATCTAGTGGCAAGTGTTACATATGGTCCCTATGCACGGCTGGGATTTGGAGTCGCGGACATATCGGCTGACAATGGGTATTGGCGGCCGCCAGGTTTTGATCCCGATCCCGAAATCGATTTCGATCTGAGTGGTGACAATATCGGCTTTGGAGAAGCCGCTGTCGGGTTCGATTGGCAAAACGGCTTTCGTGCTGATTTGTCGTTACTTTTCACGGGTGAAATCGACATCTGGGGTGAGTGCGCCGGCGCGTCCAATGGCACGCCTTGCGAATTCGATGCGGGCGTCCCCGGATCGGGTCACGCTGATATAACGGATGCGTCGTTGTCATCGACTGTCTTGATGGGCAACCTTTTTTATTCACCTTTTGAGGCACCGGGTTCGAATTCAGTCTTTCAACCATTTGTCGTGGGTGGCCTAGGTCTTGCCAGTAACAAGGTCGGAGAGTGGACACGCGAAAACCCGGTTGCAGGTCAAACCACTCGTACCTTCGAGGGCAATACCGAGACTGATTTCGCCTAGTCCGTCGGCGCCGGGCTGGCATGGCGGGTGACAAAGCCGGGGCAGTATCCGATTATCGTCGAGACGACGTGGCGATACTACAATCTTGGAACAGCAGAGGGCGGTCGCCAGCCTGTTGCAGGCAGCGGCAGTTCAGAACCGGTGCAGCCATTAACGTTCGATGTGGAAAGTCATGTTGTTTCGATTGGTGTCCGCATCCCGCTGCAGCGATACTGAAATCGGTTTGTCCGGTGCGAAATGACACGATACTTTCGCACCTACGAAGCCATTGAGGGCTGTTGCCGAGCGCCGTAGAACCCAGCTCTGAATGCCAACCGAAGATTTCGGCACATTCGGAGATGTTTCGATCTTCGTCAATTTGTTTGAACAGCCAGGCAATATACTCGCCATCATTCCTGCGAAGTTCAATCCTAAAACCGACGCGCAGCATGATTGGAGAAGCCACACGGGCTGATCAGCGGCCCGGGTGGCTGGGTTTGGTCATTGTGACAATAGTCTTGATCCCAAAGAGGCCAAACTCGATGAAAGCAGCAGCGCGCGGGGCCAAGTCGAATTCTACTGCCGGAACAACAGGAAATGAGGCCAATAACCATAATACTGACGTCATTTTCTTTATCGAACAAGATCAGAAGGAACTCACGGCAATCAGGCACTCGGAGCACGTTGCAAGCGCTTTGGATGGGCTCGTGATCTTGTCGCAGGTGTCCGTCGTCAGACATATCTTTTCTACCCGCGGCTTTATCGGGCTTGCCGCGATGATCTTTGGGCGCTGGCATCCCGTGGGTGCGCTGGCTGCCGCGCTTGTGTTCGGCTTCGCTGACTCTCTGCAGCAAAAACTGGCGCTGTTGCAGACACTGATCCCGTCAGAGTTCCTCGCCATGGCACCCTATATCGCGACGATCATCGTCGTCGCCGGGCTTGTGGGGCGGGCACGCGCACCTGCGGCTGATGGGAAACCTTACGTCAAGGAATAGAGCAACCGCGCCGCGCCTTATGTCCCCTGTTGCCAAACCGCGCAGCGCTGAAGTGCTGCGACAACCTCTGCGTCCGTCGTCTGGTCAAAGCGGCCATAGGCTGCTCCCACAGCATGAAAGTAACGGGGCTGATCCAGACAGATGGTTTGATCGGCAAGTTTGGCGAGCGACGGCAGCATATCCGGCGGCGCGGTGGGCAGCGTCAGGATGATCCTCTTTGCACCCGCCTCGCGCAGGGCACGCAGACTGGCACGCAACGTGGCCCCTGTCGCGACCCCATCATCCACAACAACAAGGGTCTTGTTCGCCAGCGACGGACGCTGCAGCCCCTTGAGGTACAGTGCGCGACGACGTGCGATCTCAGGCAACAGATCCTGCCCCATCATTTCGACCTGCGCATCGGTCAAACCGGCAGACCGGGCAATCCGGTGGTTGATCACTACCTGTGGCCTGTCACCATCAACGATGGCTCCAACTGCCAGTTCCTGATGGCCGGGCGCACCGATCTTGCGGACAAACACCAGATCTAGAGGCAGTCGATAGGTTTTGCAGATCTCCTCCGCAACGGGAACGCCGCCGCGTGGCAGGGCCACGACCACGGCATCGTCCAGATCAACGTCCTGCAGCGCTGCGGCCAGCTTCCGGCCTGCATCCTGCCTATCAGCAAAGGCGTACGACGGTGCCATGTTTCCTCCTGTTCATGTGAACGATCCGGCCGTACGGCCCTTCTCAATACTTCCGACGCAAAGGGGATCGCATGAACCGGCATATCGCGTGTTGAGCTATGTCAACCACGACACGGCACGTGGGTTGCCATAGCCTTGGCCAACTACACAGATATCTCGAGCGGCCAGAAAACGGGAACCAGAACCATCAGCAAAACCAACGACATTACGGTCAACGGCGCGCCAGCGCGCGGAAAATCCCTGAAACTGTACTGACCGGGACCATAGACCAGCAACAAGGCTGGCTCGAACGGCGCGATAAACGACAAAGAGGCGGACAAGGTCACCATCACCACAAACGGCTGGGGGTCAGCACCCACAAGCGCGGCCATCTCGATCGCGACCGGCAACAGGGCCAGGGCAGCGGCAGCATTCGACATCGGCTGGGTCAAAAGGATGGTCAGCAGACCAAGACCAAGCAGCAGCACATGGGGACCATATCCCCCGAGGACAGCAAGCAACCCGTTCGCAAGCCAGGTGGCCGCACCGGAATATAGCATTGCCAACCCAAAGCTCGACATGCCGCCGATCAGGATCAAGATGCGCCAGTTGATCATCGCAAAGCTGTCCTGCAACGTCATCCGACCCGCCAGAACAAGCATCAGCACCGCCAGCAGCAAACCCACCGATAGCGGCAGCACGCCGGTCGTGGCCAGGACAATCGCCAGCAACAGACCCATCAACGTCCACGTGCCTTCGATCTGGGTTGGCGGAAACGGATGCTGGGTGCCCAGTATCGACAACTCCGTGCCATCCTTCAGCGTCGCGATACGATCATGAGGCCCGGATATCAGCAGCACATCACCGACCTTCAGCCGCATGCGGTCAATGAGGGCCGGGGCCTCCTGTCCTCTGCGGTGCAAAGCGACGATGGTCAGATCAGGCTCTAGCGACAGACGCATCGCCTTGAGCGTTTGACCAATCCAGCGAGCCCCGGGCATCATCACGGCATCAACGACGACTGTCTTCGCCGCAATGTCTGCACTGGCAGCGACGTCCGAGGCGAGGTCCAGTCGTGGATTTCTGATGGCCGTCAGAACCGCATCGCGGGGGCCCACGACAATGATGCGATCCGCAACCTGCAGCTTGCGCCGGGGATGTGGGCCGACCCGGCCACCCGGTCGACTGACGGCCAGCGGTTCAAGCGACAGCGATGCGAAGTCGAGCTCTCCGATGGCGCTGCCCACGCTTTTCGACCCTTCAGGCACAACCAGCGTTGCCATGAAACGGGTCTGCTCTTCGGGTGCTTCCTCAGCCGATGTCCGGGTGTCCGGCAACAAGAGCGGCCCGAACAGCGTCAAGACGGCAATCCCTGCAAGGCTGATCACCAGCGCCGGCCCGACAAACTCAAAGGTCGAAAAAGGCTCAAGCCCGAACCGTTCGATGACGCCGCTTGCCGCCAGATTGGTCGAGGTCCCGATCAGCGTCGCCGATCCACCCATCATCGACGCAAACGCCAAAGGCATCAGAAACCGCCGTGGCTGCGTATCTGTCCGCCTTGCCAAATCGGTCGCCGCCGGGATCAAAACAGCGGTTGTGCTGGTATTGGTGACAAAGCTGGACATGAGCGCCGAAACCGTCATCAGGCTGGCAGATGTGGTTCGCGGGGTCATCTTACGCCGGGCGAAGAGGGACCGCGTGAAGCGGGCGATCAACCCTGATGCGGTCAACCGATGCGACAACACCATCACGCAGGCAAGCATGACAACTGTTTCACTGGCAAACCCCTGAAATGCTAGGTCCGCGTCCAGCACACCGGTTGCGGCCAGCACGACAACTAAGAGTAGCGCAACCAATTCAATTGGAAGCAACTCGGTCGCCAGCAGGATCATTGCCAGAACGAGAAGCGACAGGATCAGAATGATTTCAATCGTCATGATGTTCACTACGCTGATGACGTAAACTTACCAAGCAACGACCGGGAATTCGAACCAACATGTTCTTAGGTCTTGGATCATGTACGCAATCGCGCTGCGTTAACCGCAATGATTGAAAGGGTTTCGCGCGCAAGCGTGTCCAGATCTTTGGCGGCATCAAGTTTGATCCATTCAATAGGTCCGGTGTCGATAGCCGCCTGTTTGCGCGCGACGGCTGCATCAGCATCCGATGCATCATCGATGCGTCTTTCAACACGTTCAACGCGGGTCTTGGTATCAAGGTCAAGCCAGAAGCCGTAGAATTGGCATCCCAAGTTCGCCGCGATGCGACCGACCTCGTCGCGTTCGGCGACCGTACCGTGCACCGAGTCCAAAATAACAGAATGACCGGCTGACAGAAGATGTCGGGCCTTGTCCCGCATGATTCTGTAGACTTTTGCATTGGTCTCTGGCGTATAAGCGCTCGGCGGCAGGCGGGTCAGCGGATCGACTCTGAATAGCGCCTTGCGTTCCAAGTCGCTTCGAATGTGCACCGCACCTGGCCGTCCGCCTATCCCAGCTGCTACCCGCACCGCGAGACTGGTCTTTCCGCTACCGGACAGGCCACCGACGGCGACGAGCACAGGCTGCTGTGGCTGCAAATAGGCATTGGCCTGATCCATAAATCCCACGGCATCGGCGATCAGTGCGGTACTATCTTCCTGAAAACCGGCCGTTTGTGCGTCAACCATGGCCCGGATCGTTGCGCGAACAGCAAGAAATAGCGGAAGGGCCGCAAGTCCCGTCAGATGATCATTCCTAGCCCAGGAGGAAAGATAAGCGTTTAGCGTGGCATTCGCCTCATCGCGCAATCCGCGATGCTCCAGGTCCATCAGCAAGAACGCCAGATCATACAAGACGTCGCAGGTGCCAAGCCGTTCATCAAACTCAAGTGCGTCAAATGGTGTTGGGATACCGTTCCACATGATGATGTTGCGCAGATGCAAATCACCGTGACAGCGGCGGACCCAACCCGCCCGTCCTCTTTCGCGCATCAAGGATGCGGATCGAACAAGCGCATGGCGCAGTTGCTTTAGCAATGCTTGCGTGCCGCATTGTTCAAGGATGTCCGCCAGGCTAGACAACACCCGATCAAGCTCGTCAATGATCTCCTCAATGAGAACGGCACCATCTTCGGATATCGCTGGGGCTTCGCGGTGATATGTGGCGATGGACCGGCCAAGGGCATCAGCGATGACAGTGTCAACGCGACCCTGATCAGCCATGACGGACAATTCCGCCTCTTCTGAAAACCGGACCATGCGCAATACCCATTCAACGACTTCGCCAGTTCCATTCATGCTTAGTCGGCCTTGGACATCCTTCGTAATCGGCACAACATCTCGATATAGCCCGGGCGCCGCACGGGAATTCAGTGCGATTTCACGTTGCAGCATCTCGCGGCGTAGATCTGGCGTTGAAAAGTCGAGGTAGTCGTACTTAACTGCACGCTTCAATTTGAGCGCTTCAAACGGATACAGCGCGACAATTGCAGCGTGGGTCTGGATGATCTTTTGGGCACCCGGTTCCAACTGTTCAAGAAACGCGATTACGTCCGTCTGGTCATCAACCATATCGCCGCCTCCCTCTTGCGCGGGCCGCTTGAATGAGCTCGGACAGCGGGCCGCGCTGCGCCCGGTGTTGTTGGGCTCGCTTATGCATGCGGGTCGCCATGCGTTGCATCAGGCCCCAGCGCGTTCAAAAGACCGATGTAATCAATCAGGTCTGCCAGGGTAATCACGCCCAATAAAGTACCATCACGCACGACCAGGTATTTTCGGCGTTTCTCTTTCGTAATCCGCGCGAGGAAATCCCCGAGCGCCAGGTCGGGCGCGACAGCATTCGACTGATCAACGGGAACAAGAACGTCGCCCACCAGTGTCGAGGCCCATGTGTCACGATCCGTTTGCTGGATAATTTCGCCATCGACATAGCCCAGCAATTTGTCGCGCCGCAGAACCGGCACAAAACTGGTCCGGTATGGCAACATTGTCTCGTCAACCAGTTGCTCCAGAGTCTGATCAGGTCGGACGCAGCGTGGGGTGGGTGTCATCAGATCGCGCACCGTCTTGCCCTTCAAACCTGCCGTGATGCGCGTCTGCTGGTACGAAGCTTTCGCAGATGCGAGCACAAAAAAACCTATAAAGATAAGCCACAGCGCGCCGATCCCCTGACCGGACATAAGGCTCAGAATACCCAGGCCAATCAGGCCATATGCGATCATGGTGCCCAAATGGCTGGCGCGCCGGGTTGCATCCAGCAGGTCACCACTTTTGTTCCACAACAACGCGCGGTAAACCCGGCCGCCATCCATGGGAAATGCGGGGAACATGTTAAAGACAGCCAGCAGAAGATTGACGAAAGCAAGGTAGGAAAAAAGTGCGGGCACGACATTTGAGGTCAGCAGCAGCTGTGCCAGAGCACCGGCCAACCAGAACCCAAACGCCAGCGCAAAGCTCGTCACCGGGCCCACAATGGCGATCCAGAACTCCGCGCCTGCTGTTTTGGGCTCGCTTTCCAATTCTGCGACGCCGCCAAAAACGAAGAGCGTGATACCCTTGATTTTCACGCCAAGCCTTCGGGCGACCAGACTGTGCGCAAGCTCATGCAGGACCAGCGACCCAAAAAACCCGAGTGCCCCGAAAATTGCTAGCAGCAAATAGGTTTCACCGGTCTGGTCGGGAACGGATAGTGGAAAGTAGCCTTGCGAAAGGCTCCAGACGATCAGGGTGACAATCAGCAACCAACTGGGATCAACCCGGACGTCGAACCCGGCAAGCCTGAAGACTGTAAATGCATTCGAAAACAGTGGCACAACCTCCTAGCTGGTCACCATACCTACATTGTATCCAGCATGGTCAGTTGATCTCGCTCAATCATCAAAGCCTGTCCCGCATCTAGTTTCATTCTGACAACAAGGGGATGTCCAATGACCGCGACAAAGCGCAAGAAAGGCAATCTGGCCGTTGTGCCGGTTCCATTGCCGCCCGCAAAGCAGACCACCAGGCATGCACATCAGAATCTTGATCGGGCCATAAGGGCAGCAATGGCACGGCTGACCGGTGGGATTTCTCCGCATTCGGTGACCGAAGCATGGAGCGATTGGGCCATGCATCTGGCCAGGTCCCCGGGCCGTCAACTGGAACTGATGGAGCGCGCGCAAGACAATTCGGTCAAGATGATGCGCTATGCAACCGAGACCCTGACGGGAAAAGACGCAGAACACCCTTTTACCCCCAATCCCCACGATCACCGTTTCCAAGATCCAGCTTGGAACAAGGCGCCATTCAATCTTTGGCAACAGGGCTTTCTGGCTGTGCAGGATTGGTGGGCTCATGCCACGCAACCCGTGCGGGGCTTGCAAAAGCAGGATGCCGACAGAACACAGTTTCAGACTCGGCAAATGCTTGATCTGCTGTCACCATCCAATTTTCCATGGATGAATCCCGAAATCATCGCGGCAACCGCGAAACAGGGCGGCAGGAACCTGGTCGATGGCGCCACACTTTTCACCCGCGACATGTTCCAGACGCTAACCCAGTCACACGAACCCGCGCCCGAGGGGTATCAGATTGGCATCGACCTTGCCCAAACGCCTGGGAAGGTGGTTTACCGCAATCATCTATTCGAATTACTGCAGTATTCGCCCCAAACACCGAAAGTGCAGGCAGAGCCTGTTTTGTTCGTACCTGCCTGGATCATGAAGTATTACGTTCTTGACCTGTCGCCGTATAACTCGATGGTGAAATACCTTGTGGATCAAGGCTTTACCGTGTTCATGATCTCGTGGTGCAACCCAACCGCCGACCAATCAGACTTATCGCTCGAGGATTACCGCAAGGACGGCGTTCTGAAAGCGTTGGATGCGATCAATACCATCGTACCGGGGCAGAAGGTCCATGCCAACGGTTATTGCCTGGGGGGCACCCTGCTGTCGATCGCAACCGCCACGATGGCCCGGGATGGCGATGACCGTCTGGCTTCGATCACCCTGATGGCGGCGCAGGTCGATTTCAGTGAAGCGGGCGAATTGCTTCTGTTTGTCGATGAAAGCCAGGTCGCGTTCGTCGAGGACATGATGTGGGAACAGGGCTATCTTGACCGCCCGCAGATGGCGCGAACATTCGCATCCATCCGAGCCGAAGACCTGATTTATACCCGTGCGGTCAATCGGTATTTTCTGGGCAAGGAGGACCTTCCCACCGATCTGGGGGTTTGGAATGGCGATACAACGCGCATGCCCGCCCGGATGCATTCAGAATACCTGCGCGGACTCTTTCTAGAGAACCGGCTGACTGCGGGCCGTTTCGCGGTTGAGGGGCGAGTGATCGCGCTGAAGGATATTGCCGTCCCGATGTTTGTTGTGGCAACGGAAACGGATCACATCGCCCCCTGGAGGTCCGTCTACAAGACACGGCTTTTCACGGATTGCGACCTGAGGTTTGTATTGACAAAGGGTGGCCACAACGGTGGCATCCTTAGCGAGCCGGGCCATGCAAGACGCCACTTCCGCATGGACGACCGCCCAAGCGGTGCACATTACATCGGCCCTGACGCATGGCTTTCCCAGACGTCCCCCAAGCCGGGGTCGTGGTGGCCCAGCTATGCCGAATGGCTTGTCGCCAAAAGCATCGGGAAAGTGGTGCCTCCGACAATCGGCGCCGCGGAAGATGGCCTTCCACCGTTGGAGGAAGCGCCGGGCACATATATCCATCAGGTTTAGACGCCCTGTCCATATCTCAAGTTTGTCATCACTTCTGGCTACGCCGAACAGGCAACCCTACCAAATGACGGGGCCTAGTGGTTGCGCAAACCATATAACTTGCTGGAAATAGGCACGAAGTTTTGTGAGGTGTTGGATCGAGAATCCACCCATTTTTCGCATTGCGGAGAAATGGTCACTTCGGGCTCAGAGCAACTCAGTGCAGGTGCGGCGTGATCGAGGTTGAGGGCGGTTTGGAACCTGCCGTTCGCCTCGCAAGCTATGCTTAGAAAATGGCGGAGATAACTCTTGGGCCTGACATTGAGCGCGCCAAGCTGCAAAAGCCCTGTCACATGGCTGATCTGATCTGGCTAGCGCTTTGACGCAGGCGCTTTCCTAGAGCCGACAACATCGCAAGTCCGTCTGGTCACCACCAAATTTTTGTGAACACTTAGGCGCTCTACAATTAGAACGGCCTCTGCTGCGTTCGAAATTCCCAAACGGTGACGTTGCCATCGCTGTCGGCGTCAGCAGCTTCAAAGTTTTCCTGCGCGATTGCCATAAACTCTGCCAATGTCACATGCGTGTCGCCGTCGGCGTCCGTCGTCTTAAAGCGCGCAATGCGGTTGACATAAAGCCGTTCAATATTGCTCCGGCCCCGCGGCATGGATGTTGGCGCGCTGTCCAGATATTCATCCTCTGAAATCTGGCCGTCTTCATCACTGTCAAACAAGGCGAACCCGGCTCCTGCATGATGTGAAGCCTCCGAGGCGCTGACGATATCATCCGCATTTGTATCAACAGGGCGCGCCATCATGTTCATCCCACCAAAGTTGCCAAACGGCATGAACTGGATTTGGTCGTCATTGTCATCATCTGCAAAAGTAGGCGTTGCGCTTGCCAATGCGGCCATCACCGCAGTTGCCGCTAACGCGCTATAAAGTCTAAGGTAACGGTGCATTATTTGTCCTTTCTGAATTCCAAAGATAGCGCGCTCTAAAGGTCGAACGCTTCTGACGCTCTGATTGTCTTGGAACGAGATCACGGATTGATTCAGCGCTTCGGTTCAGCACCAGTTCGTCAAGCGACCAGTCTAAAAGATACGTAAGCCACCGATCTGATTTGGGATTGATCAATATCAACGCTAAGGCGCGTCAGGCCACTTAGACCCAATCCGACCGCAACATGCCCCGACGCAGAGTCCTCCCATGCAAGAGATAATCATCTGGCTCAACGATCAACTGCTGCGCATGCAGTGGTTGTCCGATTTGGTTACGCTCTTGGTGCGGGACGGTTTTGGGCTGGATACAGCTGGGCGGATCGGCGGCAGCGTTCATTTCTTCATCTATGACGTCATCAAAATCTTCATCCTGCTGTCCGTTTTGATCTTCAGTATCTCTTATGTGCAAAGCTATTTCCCGCCCGAACGCACCCGCCGGATTTTGGGGGAAAGACAGGGATTGTGGGCCAATACGGTCGCCGCCCTGCTGGGGACGATCACGCCCTTTTGTTCGTGTTCGTCTATCCCGCTATTCATCGGGTTCACCAGTGCCGGTTTGCCACTGGCGGTCACCTTTTCTTTCCTGATTTCATCGCCGCTGGTCGATCTGGCGTCGGTGATCTTGCTGGCCAGCATTTTTAACTGGTCCATCGCCTTGGCATACGTGGTCATCGGGCTGGTCTTGGCTGTCTTGGGTGGCACCTTGATCGGACGGCTGAGGCTGGAGGATCAGGTCGAAGACTTCGTTTACCAGAGCCCGGTCAGTGACCATGACAATGACGGTGCAATCAGCCGACGCGAAAGGCTGGCCTATGCCATGGGACAGGTCACTGAGATCGCTGGGCGGGTGTGGCTATATGTTCTGATCGGTGTCGGGATTGGCGCGGCTATCCACAACTGGATCCCCGAAGGGTTTATCTCGGCGCTGTTGGGTCAGGACAAATGGTGGTCCGTTCTGGTCGCGACAATCGCGGGCGTTCCGATGTATGCGGACATTTTTGGGACGCTGCCGATTGCAGAGGCCTTGGTTCAAAGAGGTGTTGGTCTGGGGACTGCGTTGACGTTTATGATGGCTGTGACCGCGCTGTCGTTACCGTCGATGATCATGCTCAAGCGGGTGGTCAAGCTACCGCTGCTCGCGGTTTTCATCGGGATCGTCACTGTTGGGATCATTTTGATCGGTTACATCTTTAACGCAACTGCACATCTCTTTGTCTGACGAAAGGACGCAAGCAATGAACATCAAGATACTGGGGTCCGGCTGCAAGAAATGCGTGGCCTTGGCCGAGAATGCCACCGCTGCAGCACAGGCCGAAGGGGTCGATGCCGAGATTGAAAAGGTGACCGATATCATCGCCATTGCGGGCTATGGGATCATGTCGACCCCCGGTCTGGTGATCAACGAAAAGGTTGTATCAAGCGGGCGTGTTTTGACTGTGGCCGACATCGGAACCCTTCTGAAGGAGGCTGCAGCATGACGCAGCACAAACACTGCTACGGCACGATGTTTCACGACAGCCTGCATTTTTCTGTCAATGACCAGATGCAAGGCAAGGTCTTTTCGTTTGAGCTGGACAGCGCCGGGCTGGCGCGATCGGGCCGCAGCATCCAAACGGATATCACCGAATGGGATGACTGCCTTGCATGTCCAGAGTTTGCCCATTGCTACAAGCTGTGCATGGCGAAACTGGCCTTAGAAAACGCGATCTCACGGAGCTGATGGTGATTTCTGAGGCTAGGCTCAGGCGGCCTTTGCCCCAAGACTGGCCTTTAGATCTGCAATCGCCTCATGTGTGCTAAGATAGACGTGGCCCTGACCCAAGGTGTCTTCAAAATCAACGCGCTGTAGCTTGTCCATAACAGGCCCTTTCACTTCGGCCATGTGCAGTGTGACACCGGAGTCGTGCAGCCGCTCAATCAGTGTCTCCAGTGTCTCTAATGCACTGGCATCGATGAAGTTGACTGCAGACATGATGAGCACCAAGTGGTTGATCTGCGACTGATCCGCGACGCGGGCCAGCAACTCATCCTCAAGATAGGCCGTATTGGCAAAATAGAGGCTTTCGTCGACCCGTACGATCAGTATGTCTTCATCGGTGTGCACCTTGTGGCGCAGCACGTTGCGGAAGTGCTCGGTCTCGCCGACCCGTCCGACCACAGCGATGTGGGGGCGGCTGGTCCGATAAAGATACAGCGCGATGGACAGACCGGCACCGATGACGATACCCAATTCAATACCGATGGTCAGCACCGCCACGAAGGTCACGATCAGCGACAGAGCGTCGGTTTTGTTATAGGCCCAGGTCTCGCGCACGATCTTGAAATCGATCAGGTTGGCTACGGCCACCACGATAACTGCTGCCAGTGTCGCTTTCGGCAGGAAGTAGAGCAGGGGGGTTAGCAACAGAACGGTGATCCCGACCAACACTGCAGTGATGATAGAGGCCAATGGCGTGACAGCGCCTGCTGTGAAGTTCACCAACGATCGGCTGAAGCCACCGGTGACAGGATAGCCCCCGGTGAATGATGCCCCGATATTGGCCGCTCCCAGGGCCACCAGTTCCTGATTGGCGTCGATTTTTTGACGACGTTTACTGGCGAGCGATTTCGCGACCGAGACGCTTTCCAGAAAGCCAACGAGTGAGATCAGCAGTGCGGCTGGCAGCATTTGCTGCATCAATGAAAGATCGAATGCGGGCATTGCGAAGGGCGGCAGACCTGCGGGGATATCGGCGACGATACTGACGCTTGCGCTTTGATTTAGGCCAAAGAACCAGACCGCCAAGGTTGTGACCAGCACGGCTACCAACGGGCCTGATTTGGATACGGCATCAGTCACCGAAGCGTTGACGCCTGCACCTTTCATCCACCCAGTCATGCGGCCTTTCCAGACCAGCAAGATCGTCAGCGATACGGCTGCAATGCCGAAGGTGGCAAGATTAATTTGGCCGATATGGGTGATCGCATGCCCGATTGTTTCAGTAATCAGGTGACTGCGTGGGATATCAAAGCCCAAGAGGTGCTTGAGCTGCGAAAACCCGATGACCAGTGCCGCAGCACTGGAAAATCCGGAAATGACCGGATGGCTGAGAAAGTTCACGAGGAAACCCAACCGCGCCAACCCCATCCCCAACAGGATCGCCCCGCTGAGGAACGCTAAAAGCACAGCCCCGGCGAGGTAGCCTACAGACCCGGCTTCGGCCAGGGTGCCTAAGGTTGTGGCGACCATCAACGAGACGATGGCCACTGGTCCCACGGCCAGCGCGCGGCTGCTCCCCAACAACCCGTAGAAAATCAGCGGGACGATGCTGGCATACAGGCCCACCTCTGGTGGCAGACCAGCTAGCAGGGCATAGGCCATGCCCTGCGGCACCAACATAATCGCTACAATCAGACCGGCCATGCCATCGTTGGCCAGCATTTGACGGTTATACCCCGGCATCCACTCCAGAATAGGCAGATACCTTTTCAGCATCCCGGTCTGCATCGGTCTTCTCCTTATGCTCTGGCTGCAGTGGGCAAGCCTTGTTGGCTTGCAATGATGCGGTTCCAAGGCATGTGCTTGAGTATGGTCGCCATCGCGCAGTTGCCTGTGATCCCCGCCTGGGTCAGGCCCGCGCCGACAAAGGCACTAAGGGCTGCGAACCAAGGGTTGATCAGCACAGCCAGCACGATGCCCAGCAGGACAAGGCTGCCTGCGGTGATCTGCACCTGTCGCATGATGCTGATCGGCGCCTTGGCGTTTTCGTTTACAGGCAAACCAGCAGCGCGCCAGGCTTGAATGCCGCCCTCCAACTGATAGGCCTCCCGGAAACCGGTTTGTAGGATCTGAGCTGCGGATGCTTCGGTACGGCCACCGCTGCGGCAGTGAAACACGGCTATCTTGTCGTGCTCTTGCGGGAAATCTTCAGGGTTGAAACCTGACAGTGGAACAAGATGTGCTTCGGGGACGTGTTCCTTGATGTATTCATCCGGTTCACGCACGTCGATCAGAACGGCCTTGCCTTCGTGCATCCATTTTTGAGCGGTTCTTGGGTCAATTTTTTTCAGAGTCATTGGTCAGTCTCCTTGGTCTCTGCGCCATCAGCACAGTAAGTGTCATACAAAAACGCCAGCATTCTCCCGATGTCGTCACGCACAATGCGGTAGTACATCGTTTGCCCTTCACGCCTGGCCTTCACGATCCGCTCGCGCCGCAAGACGGCGAGTTGCTGGGAAACAGCAGTATCACGGGAACCGATGGCTTCCGCGAGTTGCCCCACCGACTTTTCACTTTCGCTCAGCAGGCAAAGGATCATCAGGCGACTGCGATTGGACAGTAGCGTCATGATTTCGCAGATATCGTCTGCGGTCGTTTGCATTTCTTTTATATTCATACTTGCGCAGATAAGAAGGCATTCCTATCTCGTCAAGGGCAAGGCGGTACTTTCCCGAACCTACCCGGAAAACGGGGCCTGAAACTGAGAATGATCAATCAGGGGCGGGGAAAGACCGTTCACAATGAAACAAGAAAGGAGTCGCGATATGACCCCAGAAGTAAAAGCATTCTTTGATGAACCCACCAATACGGTGTCCTATGTGGTCAAAGACCCAAACAGCCAAAGCTGTGCGATCCTTGATTCCGTGCTCGACTTTGACCCAAAGTCAGGCCGTACCAGCACGGCGTCAGCCGACGACATTATCGCCTACGTTAAAGAGAACGATCTGACGGTGGAGTGGATTTTGGAAACCCACGCCCATGCCGACCATCTCAGCGCCGCCCCCTATCTGAGGGAAAAATTGGGCGGGACCACCGGGGTTGGGGCGCATATCAAGGACGTGCAGGACGTTTTTGCCAAGGTCTTTAACGTAGAGAAAGGCTTTCAGACCGATGGCAGCCAGTTTGAACATCTGTTTGAGGATGGTGAGGAATTCACCGTTGGCGGCATGACGATCAAGTCGATGCATACGCCTGGCCACACCCCCGCCTGCATGACCTATGTTGCCGGTGACGCGGCCTTTGTGGGCGATACGCTTTTCATGCCTGATTATGGCACGGCACGCGCCGATTTCCCCGGTGGAGATGCGCGTGTGATGTACCGTTCAATCCAGAAAATCCTCGCCCTGCCGGATGAGACGACACTTTACATGTGCCACGACTACAAGGCACCAGGCCGTGATGAGTACAAATGGGAAACCACCGTCGGCGAGGAGCGCACGAGCAACGTTCACATTGGCGCAGGCCAGACCGAGGATGAGTTTGTCGCAATGCGTGAGGCACGCGATGCCACGCTGGACATGCCGACGCTGATCTTGCCCTCTGTGCAGGTGAATATCCGGGCTGGCGAAATGCCACCGGCCGAAGATAACGGCGTGTCCTACCTCAAAGTGCCGATCAACCAGCTTTGATTGTGCAAGGCGCGGGGCGGCGACAGACCGCCCCGCCACACATTCGACAGGAGCAAAGCCATGGATATGGCAATAGAAAAGCCGCAAAACGCACCGGACGCGTCACATCAGACTGAGGCTTTGGTGCTCAATTGCATGGACTATCGTCTGATCACGCCGGTTGCGGACTACCTCGCGGCGCGTGGCTTGCGAGGCAAATACGACCAGATCGTGCTGGCTGGTGGTGCCATTGGTGTCATGGCGGATGAAACTAACGCCTGGGCCGAAACCTTCTGGCAACACGTCAAACTGGCCCGTAATCTGCACGGCATTCGCAAGATCATCGTGATCGACCACCGTGATTGCGGTGCTTGCAAGGCCTTTGTCGGTCAGGACTGTGCAGATGAACGCGAGGGGGAAACTGCGATCCACATGGTCTGGATGGAAGCGCTGGCCGACGAAATCAAGACGCGTGAGCCAGACCTTCAGATAGAGCTGTTGTTGATGGATCTGGACGGGAGTGTTGAACGACTTGACGCATGAGAACTGTGCAGTTGTTTCAAACTAGTAGGCTATCGGAGAAGAACGCTACCAAGCCCGATAAGGTACCGCTCTTGGTTTTTGCAACAAAGAAATCGCGGCTCGCAGCTGAAGCGAAACGTTGACTTGCATCAAAGCGAGCGGCAGCTGGATCAGGCCATCTGAATCTATGAACATTCTTGCCGACTACGATCATCCGACCATCAAAGAATTGGCTGCTCGTTTAACTCATTCCGAGACCACAGTGCGCGGCAAACTTGAACGAATTTCTACTTTTTCGCGAAGATATCCAGTTCGGCTGTCCAAAGGACGGTGACTATGTGAAAGCGTCGGGCACCGTCCGGCTGAGACACTGGCAATGCAACACGAAGGCCACGCTGTTGCCCGCCCTCTGCAAGGCGGCCGGCATTCCGGCGCGCATCCACTTCTCGCTGATCTCCAAGGATATCTAAAAGGGTTTCTTTCGCGGCCTCTCCCTTTGGCTGAAGCAACGGCGGTATTTGAGAGGCAATTCAATACATCAGTCGCTAATTCCAAGAGTATGCTAACTATGTAAAGGCGCGAACAGTCCCCTCAGAGATTGCCGGCCGAAGCGCTCTTGGATTGCTGCTACCACGCCAAGCGCGCTATCTGTTCGGCGGGTTTCCAAATCAGTGAATCACCTGCTCGATAGGCTTCGCTGACAAGGGCTTTCGCGGCGCGACAGTCTGCTTCCATCGCATAAACAATGGACCGCTACTCGCACCCATCATCTGGCTTAGCACAGGCGATACGAGCTCATTGTTTCCGTTCTGATAATAGACCTTCGCTGCTCTACAGATGCCCTTGAGCCGACATTCATGTACGGCAACTAAATGGCAGCAAAGTCCGCATCTTGCCAGTTTGAGCACGGTGTAGCGAAGGAACGCTATCCTACCTGCTCCAGATGCTCGTGGCAGCCAACTACCACGCTGGTTCAAAACATGAACTCCTTCAACTGATTTGTGCAACAAAGCCGTCCGCCCGTTGGATACGCACTCGGACTACAGCAAGCGGTATATTGGAATGCGTCTTAGTACTTCATTGTTTCCGCCCGGCAGCTGGTGATGAAACCCAATCAATTGAGCAAAATCAAAGCACGCGCTACCTCGCCGAGATAGGTGATGGGCTATGACAGTTTCATCTTCGACCTCGGTAGGTAGTTCTGGAAAAAAATGGCTCGGTCGCGGCGCGTTGGTGCTCGGCCTGCTTGTTGGGGCTGCCGCGATCTTCGGGTGGGACGGCAGAATTAGTGGGCGCAGTTCCGACAACGGCATTGTCACCGCCAACGGGCGCATTGAGGTGGAGCGCGTTGATGTTGCCACGGAATACGGCGGTCAGATCGCCGAAATTCGAGTGCGCGAGGGTGATACCGTTATTGCAGGCGATATTGTTGCGGTGCTCAAAACGTCTGGACCGATGGCAGAATTGGCCGCTGCCGAGGCTGAGGTGCGTAGTGCCGGCCAAGGGATCGCCCGGGCGAAAGCAGAGGTCGCGCTTCGCGAGGCCGAACATGATTTGTCGGAACTGGAGCTTGCGCGCGCGGTCGATCTGGAGCGGCGGCAGGTCGCGTCAACAGCCGATTTAGAACGCCGGACCGCGCAACATGCGATTGCCGAGGCCAACCTGCTGGGGGCACATGCCGCTGTGGCGACCGCAGAAGCCGCCGAGCAACAGGCGGAAGCTTATGTTCGGCGCCTAGAGATAAGGATTGAGGAGATGACACTGCATGCACCGGTTGGCGGACGCGTCGAGTACCGGCTGGTCCAACCGGGGACCGTGGTCGGTCCGGGCGCGCGGGTTGCGACGCTGCTGGACATATCCGACGTCTATATGACGGTGTTTTTGCCAACCAGCGAAGCGGGCGCTATTACAGTCGGGGCAGAGGCGCGGATCGTTCTGGATGCCGCCCCGAATTTCGTCCTGCCTGCAAGTGTGTCTTTCGTCTCTTCCGAGGCTCAGTTTACGCCTAAGGCGGTCCAGACAGTCAATGAGCGTGAAAAGCTCATGTATCGTGTGAAACTACAGATATCGTCCGAACTGCTGGACCGATACCGTGCCTGTGTCAGGGCGGGCTACACCGGTGATGCGCATCTGAGACTCGATCCCAGCATACCGTGGCCCGAAAATCTGCAAATCAGGCTGCCAGATGGGCCGTGAGGCGACATTGCTTTGCAAGGAGGTGGGCCACCGCTACCGGCAAGTTCAGGCACTGGCCGATGTGTCGCTTTCGTTTCAGCCCGGCACGACAACAGCAATCATCGGCCCTGATGGGGTCGGAAAATCGACGCTTTTGGGATTGCTGTCCGGCATGCGCAAATTGCAGGATGGCAAAATCTTGGCGTTTGGCGGCGACATGCGGTCGCAGACGCATCGCGACAGGATTTCGCATCGGCTGGCCTTCATGCCGCAAGGGTTGGGCCGGAACCTATATCCGTACCTGTCGGTGGTCGAAAATCTCGATTTCATCGGCAGGCTTTTCGGCGTCAGGCGGGTGCCGCTGCGGCAGCGCATTGAACGCCTATTGAACGCTGTCGGTCTGGCATCATTCCGCGACCGACCAGCTGGCCAGTTGTCGGGAGGCATGAAGCAAAAGCTGTCGCTTTGTTGTGCTTTGCTGCATGATCCAGAGCTGCTGATCCTCGACGAGCCGACGACCGGGATCGATCCATTGTCGCGCCGTCAGTTCTGGGCGCTGATCGACGCGATCCGGGACGAGCAGCCGCAGATGACCCTGATCGTTGCCACCGCCTACATGCAGGAGGCAGCAGGATTTGATCGAGTCGTTGTTTTGGATAGCGGTCGCGTGCTTGAAGACGGCAGCGTGGACGAGGTGCTGGCACGGACCGGCGCACCTGATCTGGAGGCGGCTTTCGCGCGGCTGCACCAGCCTGACGCAAGCCGACAGTCCTTGGCCATCCCGCCACTGCAAGTGGCAGACGGGCCGCCTGTGATCCGCGCCGAAGGGCTCACGCGCCGGTTCGGGGACTTCACCGCCGTTGACGATGTCAGTTTCCGGATCGAGAAAGGTGAAATCTTTGGTTTTCTCGGCTCCAATGGTTGCGGCAAGACCACGACGATGAAGATGCTGACCGGGCTGCTGCCAGCCACGTCCGGCCACACCTGGCTGCTGGGCGAGCCTGTGGAAGGTCACGACCTGGGCGTACGGTTTGATGTCGGCTACATGTCGCAATCCTTTTCGCTTTATCGCGAGCTGTCCGTCCGCGCCAATCTGGACCTGCATGCGCGGCTCTATCGTATTCCAAGCGAGGTGCGCGCAGATAGCGTCCTTCAGGCACTCGATGAATTCGGTCTGGATACGGTGGCAGACGCGATGCCGGAGCAATTGCCGCTGGGCCAGCGGCAGCGGCTGCAATTGGCCGCCGCCTGCCTACACAAGCCACAAATGCTGATCCTCGATGAGCCGACCTCTGGTGTGGACCCGGCGGCGCGCGACCGGTTCTGGGCCACACTCGGGCGGATGTCTCGGGACGACGGCGTCACCATCTTCGTATCGACTCACTTCATGGGCGAGGCGCTGCATTGCGACCGGATTTCGCTGATGCATGCGGGCAAGGTTCTTGCTGTCGGAGAGCCAGAGGAACTGATCCACGCAAAGAATGCCGAAAACCTTGACGATGCATTTGTGGCCTACATCCAAACAGCGGAGGGAGGCGTCTCTGACGCGGCCAGATCGCAGCAGTCCCAGACGCTGACCGCGCAATCGGAAACGGCTCCGGACACGGGCGGTATCTTGCCGCGGCCATCACGCATCTGGGCCTTTGCGGTACGGGAAAGCTATGAATTGCTGCGCGACCGTATTCGGTTGTCCTTTGCGCTTATCGGGCCAATCATCCTTGCGCTCACCTTCGGTTACGGGATCTCTTTCGATGTCGAAGATGTACGCTTTGCGGTACTCGACCGCGACCAAAGCGCAGATACCCGCCAGTTGATTGACGCCTTTGCGGCCTCGCCCTATTTCGCGCTGCGACCCCCCGCGCATAGTGATCGCGAGGCGGAACGGCGCATGCTGTCGGGTGAGCTGAATATGCTGATCAGCTTTCCACCCGGTTTCGGACATGATGCACTTGCCGGGCGACAGCCGGAGGTCGGACTGTTTGTCGATGGCAGTCTGCCGTTTCGGGCCGAAACGGCCCAGGGCTACGTTCAGGGTGTCTTGTTGCAGTATTATCATGCGCAACAGCGGGAGGCCCCGATGGCGACACCCGCAGATTTGCCCATCCGGATTGAGCCGCGATTTCGCTACAATCAGGATTTCAAGTCGGTTTTTGCGCTTATGCCCGGTACGCTGATGATCATCATGGCGATGATCCCGGCCATGATCGCGGCCATTGGAATTGTCCGTGAGCGTGAGATGGGTTCCATCAGCAATCTCTACACATCGCCCGCCTGGATAGAAGAGTTCTTGCTGGGCAAGCAGATCCCATATGTGATCCTGAGCTTTGTGAGCTTTCTGACGCTGGTTCTGTTGGCCGTTTTTCATTTCGGCCTGACGATCAAGGGCTCCACCTTCGGACTGCTATTGGCGGGCCTGCTTTATGTCTTTGCGACAACCGCGTTCGGAATTCTGGTATCCAGCTTCACTCGCACACAAGTTGCTGCACTGATCGCGACAGCGATACTGACGCAGGTTCCGGTGCTCAGCTTCTCAGGCTTTCTGTCGCCCGCCGCTGCTCTTGAGGGCGGTGAGGCGGTGGTGGGGCACTTCTTTCCCGCGATCTATTTTCAGAACATCAGTGTGGGCAGTTTTGCCAAGGCGCGCGGCATGTCCGACATGGTCACGGATTATCTTGGCCTCATTATCTTGGGCGTCATCTATCTTGTGCTGGCCCGACTGTCATTGCGCAAACAGGAGGCCTAGTCATGTTGTGGATGCGGAATGTCTGGGTTCTGACACGCAAGGAGGTTTCCAGCTTTCTAAGTGACCGGATCCTGTTTGGCTTTCTGATCATCGCCTTCACATTTCTGATCTATAATGACGCAGTCGGCGTCGATACCGAGGTGGCAAATGCCGGTGTTGCCATCGTGGACGCCGACGACAGCGCCCTATCACGTCGGTTGCGCGATGCCCTGCTGCCGCCGCAGTTCAAACCCGCCGACAGGATCGATCGGTCCCGGGTCGATGCCGTCATGGATGCAGGCAGCCATGCTTTTGTCATCGACATTCCGCCAAGCTTCGAAGCGGACATCCTGCGCGGCCTGCAACCGGCGCTGCAACTCAACATCGACGCCACCGCGATGACGCAAGCCGGTGTCGGCAGTGCCTATATCGAAGAGATCCTGATCTCGGAAACCATGCGCTATCTGCAGATGGACGATATCATGACCCGTATCCCTGCGGTGCCGGTGACGCGGGCGATGTTCAATCCAAACCTCGACGCGATCTGGTTTCAGGCGATAGAGGCACTGATCGAGCAGATCACGCTTTTTGCCCTGCTTCTGGTCGGCGCAGCAGTCATTCGCGAACGCGAGCATGGCACGATTGAGCATCTTCTGGTGATGCCGCTGCGTGCCAGCGAAATTGCGGGCGCAAAGGTTCTTGCCAATGGGTTGATCGTGCTGCTGGCCACGGCAGTCGCCATGGCGTTCACAGTGCGGCTGGTGCTGCAAGTGCCTGTTCTTGGCTCTGTTCCGCTCTTTCTGTTTGGCGCCGCACTATATATTTTTTCGATCACATCGCTTGGCATCATGCTGTCAACAGTCGCAGGACCATGCCACAATTCGGTCTGCTGGTTGTACCGGTATTTCTGTTTCTGAGAATGCTGTCCGGATCGACCTCTCCCCTCGACAGTCTTCCGGAACCCCTGTTTTTAATTCTACATGCGTCGCCCACGGTTCATTTCGTCATATTCGCCCAAGCTGTGCTATTCCGTGATGCCGGATTGGTTGCCGTCTTGCCGCAACTTGCAGTCGTTTCGTTGCTTGGCGCCGGGTTTCTGGCGATTGCGCTTTTGCGGTTTCGAAGAATGCTCACGCTTCAGGCATAACTGCGATGAAGACCTTGTTGCGCTGAAACCATTGCGAAAGGGCACGGCAAACAATTCACCCTTCATTTCATCAACCAAACACGGCCCATGTAGAGCAACTGGCTCAAGCGACGGTTCTGTGCAAGTCGCGGCTGCTCAGTGATAACTTCTCCAGTTACACATCTGGTGAACTGACCGATTGGATGGAAGATCAGAAAATGGATCATGTCCGCGGTGCCCCGTATCACCCGCAGACCCAAGGCAAGATCGAGCGCTGGCATCAGACGACCAAGAACCGCATCCTGCTGGAGAACCACTAACTAACAGGCGATCTCAGTCAGCAGATCGATGCCTTCGTCGATCACTACAATCACCGACGCTACCACGAGAGCCTGCAGAACCTCACACCTGCCGATATCTATTTCGGGCGCGGGGAGACCATTCTGAAACAACGATAAAGGATCAAACGACAGACCATCAAAAACCGGCGCTTGCTTCACCGCAAATCCGCCGCATAATCAGACAAACCAGATGCGCCAGACCCTCTCTTAGTTCAGGCCGCCATCTGTCCCAAATCCGTGACGACGGACAGTTGGAGTAAAAACACAGACAACTTCGGTTCTTAAGCAGCACTCTTTGTTTGCATCATCGTTTGCGCATTAGTACTCGCCCACCCCAAACCGCTTACAGTGCTGAGCCTATTCAGTAGCTGTAAAGCCAACAATGAGTTGGCGTAATCCAAAAGCAGCTCCTGCAAAGATCGCAGCAAATGTGACGGGCGCACTGAAGGCCAGCAGCGAGAATGCAGATAGACCTTGCCCGATACTACATCCGATGGCGATGACCGCACCAACTCCCATGATACCAGCCCCGATGATCTGGCGTCGTAACTCGCGTGGGTCTTCGCAGGCTTCCCAGCGGAAATGGCCCTTAATCATGCTGCCAAGAAATGCGCCGATCCAGACGCCCGCAACAGAGCCTATGCCGAACGAGAGTGTTTGTCCGGATGCCGTCATGCTATAGAGGATTGTTTCACCGATTGGTGCCGAGAATGTATGCCCGACGATCTGGAGGTCGTCGAAGCCATTTGCGTTTACATACTGCATGCCCGCCCAAGCGCTTGTAACCGCCACACCGACCACAACTGCCCAGAACACGGCTGATCGATCACGCAGCAATGAGGTGGTACTAAGGGCAAGTCCGATCATCAAACACCCGATGACAATACCTGTAACGGCGACCGGAAGGCCGCTGATTTCACCGATCGTATGCGCGATTCCGCTTGGGATGGATGCTGGCTGTGTTGGTGGGAATATGGCGACGCGGATCCATGCCAATGGTCCGGAAAGTGTGACATAGGCGCTGATCCCCATGACGAGGACGATGACGAAGGACCGCAAATCGCCCCCGCCAAGTCGTGCGAGCGCACCAAAACCACAATTGCCTGCCATGGCCATCCCATAGCCGAACAGACCACCCCCCACGATACTGGCAACTGGCGACCATTGTTGTGAGAGATAAAATGATTTGCCGGGGTCAAACAGACCAATCGCCATAAGGCCGAAGCTGCCAACAATGCTGGAGCCAATGGCCAGAACCCACATCCGAAGCCGTTTGTCGTTGTTGCCATACAGGTAATCTTCGATGGCCCCAAGCGTACAAAACCGACCAAGCCGTGCTGCAAGCCCCAGTAAAACGCCGCCAAACAGCCCGATGGCCGCCGCTACATTCGCATCGCCCCATGCGTCGAGCATTGGGTGCTTCCTCCCCGTATTTGGTCCAACGACTTGAACGGGAGGTGGTTAGACCTAATCCGTTTTGCAGAACAACTCGTAGACCAGACCGATGATCCTGCGAGATTTGTCATCCGTCAAGCTGTAGTAGATCGTCTTTCCCTCGCGACGGGGACGCACCAATCCTTCAAGGCGCAATCTCCCAAGCTGTTGGGACACCGCTGCCTGACGTGCCGATAGAAGCGTTTCCAACTCTGTGACCGATTTTTCGCCAGTGGCCAGATGGCATAGAATCATCAACCGGCCTTCGTGACTGATTGCTTTGAGATAGTTGGTCGCAATGGTTGCGTTTTCCATCATCTCGTCCAAGCGGTCATCATCGATGCTGTCGTCAAAAACCGGGATTGTCATCTGCCTGTGCTGCCTTGCCTTTATACGATTTAACCTATTCGCGCTTGGTTGTGGTATGTGGCATCATTTCTCTAAATGACCACCCCTATTTGTCGGTATTGGTGCTTCAAACCTCACATTTCCTGTTGGTTGTCACCTTTTAGTGCAAAGCTGATCCCTTCTTGATCAAGCATTTGCCCCAAGAGCCCCCAGAAGAAATCCTCGCCAGGATATCCTTCCATCCGGCCTTTCTCAGCCCCATTGACTAAAAGAATGAATGTGGGTGTGAAATTCACGCCACGTGTTAGCGCGATATCTGCCGGTAGGGGGTCTCGCAGGTTCACCCGCCGCAAGGGTGCAGCAGCACCTTCACCGGTTTTCGGGTAGATCGGCCCAATCTCGGCGTGCCAGCGTGCGCACCATATGCAACCGGGTTCTTCTGCCATCAATAGCCGCGTTTCCGCCGACAGTGATGTCACCGAAAGGATCATGGCCGTGAGAGCGGCAAGGAACCTGTAAAGAAAAACGGTGGTCAATGGCTTAAACATTCAATAATCTTAATGTGAATGTATCTTATGATCAAGGGCGGGGATTTATGCTGGACGTCAGCTATCTTGGCGCGGCTCTTGCGGGCTTGTTGTCATTCTTCACGCCTTGCGTGCTTCCGATGGTGCCGTTCTATCTGTGCTACATGGCCGGTCTGTCGATGACCGAGCTGCGCGCGGACACCGAGATCAGCACCGGCGTACAAAGACGCCTGATCATATCGGCGGTGTTCTTTGCATTTGGTGTGACGACAATCTTTGTTCTGTTGGGAATGGGGGCTACGGCGATTGGTCAGGCCTTCGGTATGTGGCGCGATACGCTGCGATACGTGGCCGCCGGGATCCTGCTGCTGTTTGGCTTGCATTTTCTGGGCGTGATCCGGGTGCCGTTGTTATACCGCGAAGCAAAGATTGAAAGCACGGTCGCCCCGACGACCATTATTGGTGCCTATCTGATGGGGCTGGCATTTGGCTTTGGCTGGACGCCCTGCGTCGGCCCTGCATTGGCTGCGATCCTGATGGTCGCCAGCGGGATGGGCGATATCTGGCGCGGGGGCCTGCTGTTGCTGGTCTACGGGCTGGCGATGACGACGCCCTTTGTTGTTGCGGCCTTGTTTGCCCGCCCGTTTATGGGCTGGCTGCAACGCAATCGCCGTTACTTGGGATATGTCGAACGGGTGATGGGGGTCATGCTGATCGTCTTTGCCGTGCTGATTGCGACTAATTCGGTGAATTATATTGCGCAGTGGATGATTGAGGTCATGCCTGCCTTTTCAAACCTGGGATAGGAGGACCGATTATGTACTTTCGTTCAATACTGTGTGCAGCCGCGATGATCTTGGCGCTGCCTGCGCTTGCTGCAACGCTGGGCGATGATGGGCTGCATAAGACAGACTGGATGCGTGAAACGTTCAAGGATCTCCGGGAAGACCTGGAGGAGGCGAACGCCGAGGGTAAACGGTTGATGGTGATCATCGAACAGCGGGGCTGTATTTATTGCACCAAGATGCATGAAGAGGTGTTCCCCGTACCCGAGGTTGCGGCCGCCCTGAATGACAATTTCTTTGTCGTGCAGATCAACATGTTTGGTGATGTGGAAGTGACGGATTTTGACGGTACGACCTTGTCCGAGAAAGATATGGTGCGGCGTTGGAATGCACTTTTCACGCCGACAATGATGTTCTTTCCGCAAGACGTTGGCCCAGATCAGACCGCTACAGACGCTGCCGTTGCCGTGGTGCCAGGGGCCTTTGAGCGATGGACAACGTTGAACTTGCTCAACTGGATAAATGAAGAGCGCTATCTGGGCGATGAAACCTTTCAAAAGTACCATGCGCGGATCATTCAGGAGCAGGGAATAACGGAATGAGAACAACGTATTAGTTGCAAACATTCAAATAGTTGATTTTGATGTTGCGACTCTCATGGTTCGTGGTCTACGGTACACAAGAGGGATTTGTGATCCGGGGAGGGACCATGAAGCGTTTAGTTGGCGCAGGCGTCGCGATAGCAATAGCGACAGTAGGATTTGCCGAAGGCGTAACGCCTGATGATGTGGCTTACAGTGAGTATGGCGAGGTCGAAATGTCCTTGTCCGGTCAAGACGGCGATCCTGTTGCCGGACAGGAAATCATGGTGGCTCGCGGCAAAGGCAATTGTATTGCCTGCCATCAGGTGACTGCATTGGATGAATATCCGTTCCACGGAGAGGTTGGCCCATCGCTTGATGGTATTGGTGAGTATCGTAGCGCTGCCGAACTACGCGGCATCGTTGCAAATGCAAAGATGACGTTTGAGGGAACGATCATGCCTGCCTTCTACCGGACCAGTGGGTTCATACGCCCAGGCGATGCTTTCACGGGTGAAGCTGCCAAGGGCGAGCTTGCACCTTTGCTGACCGCCCAGGAAATCGAAGATGTCGTCGCATATCTTCAAACACTCAAAGACTGATCTGTCATCAACAGATATACAGGAGATACCATGAAACTTACACGCAGACACACGCTTATGATGGCGGTCGGGTCAGCGGTTGCAGCCCTCATGCCGGTGCGCACCTTTGCGGCCGTCGAAGATGAGATCGCAGCTTTCACCGGTGGTGCCGAAATTGGCAGTGATGGCATCACGCTGATCGCACCAGAAATCGCCGAGAACGGGAACACCGTGCCGATCGAGGTCGACGCGCCGGGCGCAGAGGCAATCATTGTCTTTGCAGCCGGCAACCCGACCCCTTCAGTTGCGACATTCACCTTTGGTGCGCTGGCCGCATCGCAATCCGCCGCGACACGTATTCGGCTGGCCGGCACACAGGATGTGATCGCCATTGCCCGTATGCCTGACGGCAGCTTTGTACAGGCCAGTCAGGAAGTGAAAGTCACAATCGGCGGCTGCGGCGGCTAAGCGAGGAAAAAGACAATGGCAGAGAATGTAAAACCCCGCGTTCGTGTCCCCCGTGATGCAACCGCTGGCGAAGAAATCACGATCAAGACACTGATCAGTCACCCGATGGAATCGGGCCAGCGCAAGGATGGGGACGGCAACGTCATTCCGCGTTCGATCATCAATCGTTTTACCTGCACGTTCAACGGTGAGACCGTGATTGATGTTACGCTGGAGCCTGCAATTTCGACAAACCCCTACTTTGAATTTCAGGCCGTTGTTCCGGAAACGGGGACGTTTGAATTCACCTGGTACGACGACGATGGCGACGTCTACACAGACAGCAAAGAGATCACAGTCGGATAACGACAGCGGACGCGCCGGGGAGGGCAATGTCAATGAAAACAGTGTTGAGAGGTGGTATTGCCGGTGTCGCGCTTTGCGCCGCTTTCGCGGTACAGGCCGATGAAGAGGCTAACCTTGTCGTCAATGAGGAGATCGAGATTACCGTGCGGACAGACGCGCCGGAGCATCTTGAGAACCTAAGCACGATCTATTCCGGTTGGGTTTTCCGTTCGAGCGAGACGCAAGCCTTGCAGATGGACGATTTTGAAAATCCCGGCATGATCTTTGTCGATGATGCAATTGAGGCCTGGAACACGGTCGAAGGTAGCGCAGGCGAATCCTGCGCCTCTTGCCATGGTGCCCCCGAAGAGATGGCTGGCGTACGCGCCGTCTATCCCAAGTGGAACGAAGACGCCGGTGAGGTGCGCACCATTGCGACGCAGGTCAATGGCTGTCGCACCGAGCGGATGGGCGCGGAAGAGTGGAAGTATGACGGCGGTGACATGCTGAACATGGAAGCGCTGCTTGCCTCTGTTTCGCGCGGAATGACCATTGATGTCGCCATTGATGGACCGGCACAGTCCACGTGGGAGAAGGGGCGGGATATTTATTACACTCGCTTTGGCCAGTTGGATCTATCCTGCGCGAATTGTCATGAAGACAATTATGGCAACAACATTCGCGCGGACCATCTCAGCCAGGGCCAGATTAACGGTTTCCCGACATATCGCTTGAAAAACGCCAAGCTGAACGGTGTCCAGTCGCGCTTTCGTGGGTGTATCCGCGATACCCGCGCAGAGACTTACAGCGTCGGCGCTGAGGAAATGATCGCGCTGGAACTTTACGTCGCCTCGCGCGGCAATGGTTTGTCGGTCGAAGGGCCCGCTGTTCGAAACTAACCTCCCTGAAAGCCCGCTTCCTGAATGTCAGGGGCGGGCTTTTTTCTATCATGTTCCATTCAATAATTGGAATATGAAGACTTTGGTAGAAGG
This sequence comes from uncultured Paracoccaceae bacterium, assembly GCA_947488175.1. Taxonomy (GTDB): domain Bacteria; phylum Pseudomonadota; class Alphaproteobacteria; order Rhodobacterales; family Rhodobacteraceae; genus Yoonia. The sequence goes on along the minus strand of CANKYO010000001.1, from coordinate 462,960 downwards.
ATTGGCGAAATGATATCTCGACGTGATTTTCTGCAAGCCAGCATGGCGGCTTCGGCGATCATCGGTGCGTCTGGCTTTGGGAATTGGGGCAAATTGGCCGCGCAACAATCGCTTTCGCAAAGTGACCTGTTGCAGTTTGACACGTTTGGGAACGTATCGCTCATCCACATCACGGACATCCATGCCCAACTGAAACCGATCTGGTTTCGTGAACCTGAAATTAACCTGGGGGTCGGGTCCAATAAGGGGCAAGTGCCCCACATTACCGGCGCAGAGTTCCGCAAACTTTACGGGATCGAAGATGGTAGCGCGTCACACTACGCGCTCAGCTATGATGACTTCGCGGCCCTTGGTCAGGCTTACGGCCAAATGGGCGGCATGGATCGTGTTGCCACGGTGGTGAACAGTATCCGGGCGGAACGTCCTGATGCGCTGCTGCTGGATGGCGGTGATACCTGGCACGGTTCTTACACTTGCTACAAGACCCAGGGGCAGGACGTCGTGAACGTCATGAACCTGCTGAAGCCGGATGCGATGACGTTTCATTGGGAATTCACGCTTGGCTCTGACCGCGTGCGCGACATTGTCGGCGACTTGCCCTTTGCGGCGCTAGGCCAGAACATCTTTGACGCCGAGTGGGATGAACCGGCAGAGGATTTTGCCCCTTACAAATTCTATGAAAGCGGTGGCGTGAAGATTGCTGTGATCGGGCAGGCCTTTCCATACATGCCAATCGCCAACCCCGGATGGATGTTTCCGGAGTATTCATTCGGTATCCGTGACCAGCGGATGCAGGAAATGGTGGATGAGGTTCGTGGACAAGGCGCAGAACTGGTTGTTTGCCTGTCGCACAACGGTTTTGACGTGGACAAGAAGATGGCAGAGCGGGTGACAGGTATTGATGTCATTCTGGCTGGCCATACCCATGATGCCCTTCCCGAACCAGTTTTGATTGGTGAGACGATCATCGTCGCGTCAGGCTCCAACGGGAAGTTCGTCAGTCGGGTTGATCTGGATGTGCGCGATGGCAGGATGATGGGTTTCCGCCATAAGCTGATCCCGATCTTTGCGGACGTAATTGCCCCTGATCCGGATGTGGCTGCTGCAATCGATGCCGAACGCGCCCCGTTCCTTGATGATCTGACCGAGGTGATCGGAAAAACGGCGGATGACACGCTGCTTTATCGGCGCGGCAATTTCAACGGCTCTTGGGATGATCTGATCTGCGAGGCGCTGATCGAAGAACGCGATGCCGACATTTCCCTGTCACCCGGCGTGCGTTGGGGGCCGTCCATCATGCCCGGTCAGGACATCACCCGCGAGGATATCTGGAACGTCACCTCAATGACCTATCCCAATGCCTATCGCACTGAAATGACGGGCGAATTCATCCATACGGTTATGGAAGACGTCGCCGATAACCTGTTCAATACCGACCCTTATTACCAGCAAGGCGGTGACATCGTCCGCGTTGGTGGCATGGGCTACCGCATCGATGTCAGCAAACCCATCGGTGAGCGGATTTCGGACATGACCCTGCTCAGAACGGGTGAGGCGATTGATCCTGCGAAGACCTACGTGGTCGCGGGCTGGGCCTCGGTCAATGAAGGCACCGAGGGGCCGCCGATCTGGGATGTCGTTGAAAACCATATTCGCAATAAGGGCACGGTGAGCGTGGCGCCAAATACCAGCGTCACCGTGGCCGGTGCATGAGGAGACCAGTCGCAATGGATGAATTCTTCAAGCCCTCAAGACGCGCGTTCCTGCGTAGCGGTGCTGCGATTGCAGCAGGCACAGTTGCAGGCGGGGCTGTGGCGCAGGGCACGCCTGACCCCAAGATCACGGAGTTACAGGATTGGGCATTTTACACAGGGGCTGGCGTTGATGAAACGCCTTACGGTTTGCCGATCAAGTTCGAAAGCGACGTTGTGCGCCGCAATGTGGAGTGGCTGACGGCATCCCCCATTTCATCGATCAACTTCACCCCAATCCATGCCCTTGATGGAACAATCACCCCGCAGGGCTGCGCGTTTGAACGTCACCATTCGGGTGCGATTGAGCTGTCCAAGGAAGACTATCGCCTGATGATCAACGGGTTGGTCGATCGTCCATTGATTTTCAGCTACGCCGATCTGGAACGGTTCCCGCGCGAAAACCACGTGTATTTCTGCGAATGTGCTGCCAATACCGGCATGGAATGGGCGGGTGCGCAGCTGAACGGCGCGCAATTCACCCACGGCATGATCCACAATATGGAGTATACGGGCGTTCCGCTGCGCAAATTGCTGCACGAAGCGGGCCTAGAGGATGCGGGCGATCTTTCTGACAAATGGGTCTATGTCGAAGGCGCCGATGCGTCGTCCAATGGACGTTCGATACCAATGGAAAAGGCGCTTGATGATGTGCTTGTCGCATTCAAAGCCAATGGCGAAGCGCTGCGCATGGAACATGGCTACCCCGTCCGTTTGGTCGTGCCCGGCTGGGAAGGCAACATGTGGGTCAAGTGGCTGCGCCGCGTCGAAGTCACCGACATGGCCGTGGAAAGTCGCGAAGAAACATCCAAATACACCGACGTCTATGAGAACGGCATCGCCCGTAAGTGGACATGGGTCATGGATGCCAAATCCGTCATTACTTCGCCCAGCCCGCAGATGCCGATCACGCATGGCGCAGGGCCGCTGGTGATCTCCGGCCTCGCTTGGTCCGGTCATGGACAGATCACCCGCGTCGATGTGTCAAAAGACGGCGGGATCACGTGGGAAACCGCAAGACTTGGCAAGCAGGGCGATACCAAGGCGCTGACCCGGTTCTATCTGGATACGGAATGGGACGGCAGCCCGATGCTGCTGCAATCCCGGGCCATCGATGAAACCGGCTATGTCCAGCCGACCAAGGATCAGCTTCGCGAAATGCGTGGTGAAAACGCGGTCTACCACAACAACTGCATCCAAACCTGGTTTGTGAACGAAGAAGGGATCGCCGAGAATGTCGAAGTCTCTTAATCTATTTGTCCCCGCAATCGGGGTCACTGCCCTTGGTCTTGGCTTGGCATATGGCTTGTCTTCGCGGCAGTACGGTGCGCAGACAATTGAAACACTCGAAATCCGTGTCCAGCAAATTGAAGCGAATGCGGCCCGTGCCAGTGCGGAGGCCCAGACTGCTGTGGAGGAAGCTGCGCGCTTGATGTCAGAGCGTGATCAGCTCCAACAAATCGCGACTGATGCCGCCACTGCCAGCACCAGCCTGACAGCGCCTGCGCCGGTCATTGAAGGCACCTATGAACTTGGCCGTGCCGCGCTGGAGGAGGAGCTTGCCGCATGGGATGTCGATGTTTTGCCGGACGGTCGCGGCCTGCCCGAAGGGCGCGGTGATGTATATACCGGGGAAGAGTTGTTTGTTGAAAAATGCGCCTCTTGCCATGGTGATTTCGCCGAAGGCGTCGGTAATTGGCCCGTTCTTGCAGGCGGCTTTGACACCTTGGCTGACAAAAACCCGGTCAAGACGGTTGGGTCTTACTGGCCGCATCTGTCGACGGCTTGGGATTACATCAATCGGTCCATGCCATTTGGTGAGGCGGGTACGCTGACGCCGGACGAAACGTATGCCATCGTCGCGTATATCTTGTATTCCAACGATCTGGTTGATGACGATTTCGAGCTGAGTCACGAGAACTTCACCGAAGTCGAGATGTATAACAGCGACGGGTTTGTCGTTGATGACCGGCCAGAGCTTGAATACGCCCAATGGCGGACTGAACCGTGTATGGCGAACTGCAAGGACACCGTGGAAATCACGATGCGCGCGACATTCCTGGATGTCACACCCGAGGGCGGGGGTGAGTCAGTGATGAATGAGGCCACGACGGGCGACGGGCCCGTGTTCTCGGCGTCTGATGACACTGTTGCAACAACGGCTACCGACGAAACCGATGGTCTTGATCCAACCTTGGTCGCCGCTGGCGAGGGTGCGTTTCGACAGTGCAAATCCTGCCATCAGGTTGGGGAGAATGCCAGCAATCGCACGGGTCCGGCCCTCAACGGGATGGTGGGGCGGACAATCGGTTCGGTTGAGGGGTTCCGCTACTCCAATGTGTTCCAAGAGGCTAATCAGGCTGGCGAGGTGTGGACAGCTGAAAACCTTGCGGCGTTCCTCGCCGACCCTCGCGGAACGATGGCTGGCACGAAGATGACCTTCCGGGGCGTCCGTGAAGAGGCCGATATCGCAGCCCTGATCGCATATATTCAGAGCTTTGAAGACTGATGTGGCGGCTGTTCCTCATCGCCCTTTTAGGCGCTGCGGGCACAAGCCAGGCGGAGGTTGGTGGTGATGCGGAGAACGGGCAGACCTTGTTCAGGCAATGCAGCGGCTGCCACGAGGTTGGTCAGGGCGCGCGCGATCGCATTGGCCCGCACCTGAACAATATCTTTGACCGTCCGGCCGGTGCGGCAGACGGCTATCGCTATTCCGCAGGTCTGCAACGCGCGGCGGATGGTGGCTTGGTCTGGACCTACGAGACGCTTGACGATTTCATCGAGAACCCGCGCAGGCTTGTGTCCAACACACGCATGAGCTTCCACGGCTTTGAAGCGCAACAGGAACGTGACGATTTACTGGCCTATCTACGCCAGTTTTCCGCCAGCCCCGGGAATATCCCTGAGGCAGCACCAACTGCCGCAGCCGTAGATCATGCCGTCGCACCTGAAGTTTTGGCGATTATCGGGGACCCTGCTTACGGCGAATATCTGTCAGGGGAATGCACATCCTGCCATCAGGCCAGCGGAGCCACAGATGGGATTCCGTCAATCATCAACTGGCCGGCTGGCGATTTCGTCGTTGTGATGCACGCCTACAAGGAAGGTGTGCGGGCTCATCCTGTCATGCAGATGATGGCGGGCCGTTTATCGAATGAAGAGATCGCTGCGCTCGCGGCGTATTTTGAAAGCATCGAGTAGTTGGTGCGCATAGGGGAGGAGTAATCATGACATTCAACAGAAGGATATTTCTTGGATCTGCAGCCGTAACAGCGGGTCTATTGGCAGCACCTATGGTGCGCGCGCAAGGCAAGCCGCGTGTGGTGGTTGTGGGTGGCGGTGCGGGGGGTGCGACCGCTGCGCGCTACATTGCCAAGGATAGCCAAGGCGCTATTGATGTGACCTTGGTCGAGCCGACGCGCACCTACTACACCTGCTTTTTTTCGAACCTTTATCTTGGCGGTTTCCGCGATATGCAGTCGCTTGGTCATAGCTATGGCACGCTGGCTGCGGAGTACGGGATCAACGTCGTGCATGACTGGGCGGTCGGTGTTGATCGTGATGCAAAGACTGTCACGCTCGCCGGTGGAAGCAGCCTGCCATATGATCGCCTGATCCTGTCGCCGGGCATCGACTTTGTTGATGGCGCCGTTGAGGGTTGGGATCTGTCGTCGCAAAATGCAATGCCACACGCCTATAAGGGCGGATCGCAAACTGAGTTGCTGAATGCGCAGATCATTGCGATGCCGCAGGGTGGCACATATGCGATGGTTGCGCCGCCAAATCCATACCGCTGCCCGCCGGGCCCTTATGAACGTATCTCGATGGTGGCGCATACGCTCAAAGAGGTGAACCCGACGGCCAAGATCCTGATTGCCGACCCGAAAGAGAAGTTCTCAAAGCAGGGTCTGTTCGAGGAAGGCTGGAACGATCACTACGCTGGCATGATCGAACGTGTTGGGCCTGATTTCGGGGGTGCAGACGTGGTCGTTGACCCGGCAGCAATGACGCTGTCCATTGATGGCGATGTGAACAATGTCGATGTTTGTAATGTGATCCCCGCCATGAAGGCAGGCCGCATTGCAGAGATTGCGGGCATCACAGAGGGCAGCTGGGCACCTGTGAATGCGGTCGATATGTCCTCGAAGATGGATGAAAACATCCATGTTCTGGGCGACGCAGCGGCGCAGGGCGATATGCCAAAGTCGGGCTTTTCGGCCAATAGCCAGGCCAAGGTGTGCGCCAATGCGGTGCGCGGTGCGCTGACCGGCTCAACCGTGTTTCCCGCACGCTTTGCCAATACGTGCTGGTCTTTGATCGACACAGAGGACGGCGTGAAGGTCGGTGCCACTTATGAGGCTACCGAAGAGAAGATCGCCAAGGTCGATGGGTTCGTCAGCCAAACTGGCGAAAGCGATGAACTACGTGCAGCAACCTATCAGGAATCTGTTGGCTGGTATGACGGCATTGTCGCGGACATGTTTGGCTAAAATAATGCGGGCCTTGATTTTGATCAGGGCCCGCCTTGCTGCGCCGCCTAAGATTCTGCGGAAGGAGGAAACGATATGAAAAATCTACTTACCTGTGCGATTCTCGGTTTGGCCGCGACCCCTGTCATCGGGCAAGAGGCAGTGACCTATCCCTTTGACGGCAGTTTTGATGATGCAACCTTTGCGGTGGAAAACGCGATTATCGGTAAAGGTCTGGTCATCGACTATGTCAGCCACACTGGCGATATGCTTGCCCGGACGGCTGCGGATGTCGGCAGCACGGTGCCGTTGTTTGAGGCCGCCGATATATTTCTGTTCTGCTCTGCGCAAATATCGCGCGAGGTGATGGAGGCTGATCTGATGAATATCGCGCATTGCCCTTATGGGATCTTCGTGACTGAACGCGATGATGCGGTGATGGTGGGCTACCGGACATACCCGGACGGTGAAATGCAAAAGGTCCAGGCACTGCTCGACGAAATCGCACAAGACGCCGTGGGCGGATAAGGATATTCATGAATTACGACGGTTTCTTTGCCGCGTCGCTGGCGCGGTTACAGGATGAAGGTAACTATCGCGTCTTTGCCGATCTTGAACGGCATTGTGGACGCTTTCCCAAAGCTACCAATCATGGGGATGCCCCCCGCGATGTGACAATTTGGTGCTCGAACGACTATCTTGGCATGGGTCAGCATCCTGATGTACTGGCGGCCATGCATGATGCGCTGGACAAGGTTGGTGCCGGTGCGGGTGGCACGCGAAACATCTCTGGCACAACGCATCACCATGTCTTGCTAGAGGCGGAATTGGCCGACCTGCATGGCAAGGAAGCCGCTCTTTTGTTCACCAGCGGCTATGTCTCCAACTGGGCTGCACTTGGCACGCTGGCGGCGAAGATCCCTGATTGTCTGGTGCTGTCAGACGCGTTGAACCACGCCAGCATGATCGAAGGCATCCGTCATTCGAAAGCAGAACGGCAGATCTGGCGTCACAACGATCTTGCACATCTCGAAGAGTTACTTGCGGCGCAGCCTTTGGACCGCCCGAAACTCATCGCGTTTGAAAGCGTCTATTCGATGGATGGTGATATCGCACCAGTCGCTGCGATTTGTGATCTTGCGGACAAATACAACGCCATGACCTATCTGGATGAAGTTCACGCCGTTGGGCTATACGGCCCGCGCGGCGGTGGCATTGCCGAACGGGATGGCCTGATGCATCGGCTGACCGTTATCGAGGGTACGCTTGGCAAGGCCTTCGGAGTTATGGGCGGCTATATCTCGGCTTCTGCCGACCTGTGCGACTTTGTCCGGTCCTTTGCCAGTGGGTTCATCTTCACGACTGCCTTGCCGCCTGCCGTGGTCGCCGGCGCAGCGGCGTCAATCCGGCACCTGAAGACCAGTCAGATCGAGCGTGCCCAACAAAAGGCCAAAGTGGCCCAAGTGCGTGCGCGGCTGGATGCCATCGGTATTCCGCATCTGGACAACCCAAGCCACATCATTCCCGTGATGGTCGGCGACCCCGTCAAATGCAAATATCTGTCTGATATCCTGATGCGTGACTACGGCATCTATATCCAGCCGATCAACTACCCCACCGTGCCCAAAGGGACGGAGCGTTTGCGGCTGACGCCATCGCCGGTGCATTCGGAGGCAGATATCGACCATCTTGTCAGCGCGCTTGAGACGCTTTGGGCGCAGTGCCAACTGGCCCGTTTGCCTGTCGCAGCGCAGTAAGGTTGACCTGCGTCAAGGTTCGAAACGGCATGTTCTGTTGGCCCCCGCATAGTTAAATGGGGCCTTAACATGCTGGAAAACCTGATCGAGCTTTATCGGTCCCGATGGCCTTGGGGTGGCGCTATGCTGACGCACCGCTTGCTTCAGCGTCCGTCAATGGCTGTCGCCTGAGCTATTCGAATTCCATCTGCTCATAGACACGCCCGGCATTCTTGGTCGCCAATTCTTCGAACGTGTCCAGATGTGCATAAGGCGATTGGTCCACGTAATAGGCGTCCGCAAGCCCGCCACCATTATCAAGGTGTTCGCCTATCTTGCCGCGCAGATACTCCAGATAACCTTTCGTATAACGGCGTACCTGATCCATATTTGTCGGATGCCCGTGCCCGGGAATGACATAGGTCGCGTTTAGCGCTTCAAATGAGGTGTCCCATGTGTCCAACCAATCAAGGGTGTAAGTGTCTTCGAATATCGGCAGCATGCGTTCGTGAAAGGCCATGTCACCCGCAATCACAAGGTCCTGACGGGGTAACCAGACGACCACATCGCCTGCGCTATGGGCGGGGCCAAGATAGCGCACCTCAATGCGATAATCGCCCAGTTCGAGGATGTATTCATCCGCAAACGTCTCGGTCGGGCCTTGCAGAAACGTGCCTTCGGCCTTGTCCTTGTTCAGTTGCTGCATGGCTTCAAGAATGCGAAACCCGCGTTCTTCGAATTCTGCGGCGGCGTCCTTGTGGGCGATGATTGGCACATTTTGCTCTGCCCAGTATGAATTGCCCAGCATGGCATGCCCCTGGCCATTTTCATTGACCACCAGAACAACCGGTTCTTCTGTGCGGGCTTTGATTTCCTGATGCAGCGCTTCAGCCAGCACATAGGCACCGCCGCCGTTGATCACGACGACGCCGTCACCTGTAATGATAAAGCTGAGATTGTTGTTATGGCCACTGTTTTCGTAGGTGGGCGGGGCGGTTGCGCCAATGGCGCTGAACACACCGGGGATGAATTCAACCGGCGCACTATAAAGCGGTGAGCCCGGATACTGATCTGCGATGTCTTCGTTTGCTTGTGCTGTGGTTACGCAAATGGCGATCAGAGGTGCAGCAAACCGGATCATGCGTCGTCACCGACAAAGACAAACCCGTCACCACGCCGCTCCGCATGGCCCCAACCGCCGCCGGGTAAATGGAAACCGATGAGTCGCATTTGCGCCGTGCTGAGTTGATCCAGCAAAGCAAGGCGGGTTTGGGCACCCAATTCAGGATCCTGATCGGAGCCTGACAGCCAAGCGGGTTTTTCGAAGGCAACATGATGGTTCACGATGCTGTCGCCGACAATCATGACGGCTTCGCCGCCCATCTGCACTTCAAACGCCATATGTCCCGGGGTGTGGCCCGGTGTCAGGCGCGATAGCACACCGGGCAGTATTTCCTGATTATCTGTAAACAGGTTGATTTGATCGGCCAGCAGTTCCAGCCGGTTCACGGCCCCCACGGCAAAGGTCACGCGCCCTTCATCAATGGTTGAGACGGTGTCAGGGTCGGTCCAGTAATCCCACTCCGCTTGCCCCATATGATAGGCCGCGTCGGGAAACATCAGATCGCCAAAATCATCCCGCACGCCCCAAAGGTGATCGGGGTGCGCGTGGGTAAAGACCACATCTGTGATGTCGCTGACATCAAGCTCCAGCGCGTCGAATGCATCCATCAGCTTGCCCGCACTGGGCATGAATTCCTGGCCAGCGCCGACGTCGAAGAGGATTGTGCGATCACGGTCGCGTAACAGGGTGATGTTGCAGTCCGGTGTCATCGTGTCGCCGGTGATTCCGTAACGCGCCAAAATGTCATTCGCACCGTCTGGTGGTGTTTCTCCGAAGGCAAAGCTTCTTGGCAGCACAAGGTTACCGTCACTCATAGTGTCAAGGCTGCGATCACCCGCATGCAGTGTGGTTTGCGCCCAAATGCGCTGGGGGATAGCGCCGGAAAGGGCCGTCGCTATCCCGTGTTGTATCACTCTTCTGCGTGTCAGATGCATTTCTCACCTTCATATTCGAATTATTGAATAATACGACTAGTGTTTGGTCATTGAAATAGTTTTCTTGCTGTAACGTGTCTGCATTCAACGGGATATTTCCATCCATCGTTACGGTTGCCTGTTTCGTGATTTGCAATAGGCGGCTCGTTGCATGTGGTTAGGCAATTGCCGACTTGCTTTGAGAGGTGCGGGTTGGCATCACGGAGAAGCGTGAGGGGATCCCCGTCGCACCTATTGTCTGGGAGGTAAAGTGTCCATCGTCCGACAAGCCAGGGTTTGGATCCCGAAATGGAACCGATCTCTGCAGACCTTTTGGAAGAGTGTGTCGGAGACGGAGGAGCCTTTTTTTGAGCGATGGCCCACATCCCTCGTGCAATGCACTGCGCTGCTGTAACGGTCCTCTTAGGCACGCGGACCCCTTGGCGCCGGGTTGAGACGGTCGAATGCAGGTAAGTCGGGGCTTGGATATCGGAGAGCCAAGCGATGTCCGGCATGAACCCGTCAAACAAATCGACAAGCCGGTCCGCCAGGCCCACAAAGCCCGCGATCAGGTCCTGACCCTAGTGCATCGTCGGCGGAGACGGCGGGAAGCGGTCATTCGCTGCGATTGCTTTGATAAAAGCTTCGTCTACCAACGTGGACATTGAGAAGCCATTCCGCGTTCAATCTGAAAAGCTGACTCATACCGCTATTCAGGTTTGTAGTATTCGTCGGCTTTCGTTTGCCGGTTCCGACGAACCGCTTTTTTCGGAAGCACCTGCTTCTCGCCAGCAGAGGTTCGAATGGTTTCCGAAGGGTGACACAATAGCTCTTCGAATGCTTTGAGAGGTGTTTCCAGAATACCGGCCAATGAACAAGACCAACCACTCCGCTATGCTCCGCCAAGAATTATTTCTGGGACGGCTCTTCGTCGGCAGCTGCATTTAGAAGAATTGTGGCCTGTTCACTCACCGCAACAGAGTTCGGGTGGTACAATGGCCTGTCGCCGGGCTCAACGCCAAGGTCACGAATTTCACCCCGGAAGCCTTGAGGCAGGCTATGGGCAACGTGTCGCGAAGGTCGTAGAATCATGCTGAAACAGGTTGCTCTAATCTGCCTGCCCCACCAATGACCTGCACTGCAGCTGCGCCACTTTCATTCCCTTTTGATAGGCATTCAGCAAGAGGGGCGTGATCCAGCCAACCTGACAGGAAACCGGCATTAAAGGCATCGCCAGCCCCGGTTGCATCCAGGACTTCGACTGACGTTGCAGCACTTCGCGTCCATGTGTTGTCGTCGCGTGCACGCGCGCGCGCTCCCTGCGTGCCGCTCTTTATCACAGTTAGTGGTGCACAGGTTTCCGGTACACCGATGGCGGCGAGCGCTGCAGCCTCGCGCTCGTTTGGCAAGAAGACATCAACTGCAGCGATCAACTCGGCCACGCTTTTGTCATAAGCGTCCTGCCAACTGCAATCGAGAGATACTGTGAGCCCGACATCAAACGCCATCGCAAGTAGCTCTGGCATTTCTTGCAATGTGCTCAATTCACCGACGTGCAGGTGAGAAAAATCAGCAAACTTAATAGAGGTAGGATCTGGTAGCGCCGGTCCATCTGCACGGGTCAGAAAGGCGCGGTCGCCGGCCATGCCGATTGCCACCGTTATTTGTGGGTCGGTTCCTGCAAGTGCCGGGCAGCATGCAGCTGATACAACATCGTGCTTAGCCATGTCAGCCATAACCATGGCGTCAAAGGGAGCGACCGGTAATATTGAGAACTGCCACACACGGTGCCCTAGTGCGGCCAGTTTGGCCCCCGTAATGAACGCCCCTCCACCTGCATGCATAGATAGGCCGGGGGCGAAAACCTCTGTCCCAAGCGTTGGCATACGGGGCGCATCAGCAAAGACTAGATCGCAATAAAGCCGGCCCGCACAAAGTATCGGTTTCCTCTTCACGACAGCGCCACTCCGGTTGTGGCCTCAAAGACATGCAAGTTCTCTGGGTCGGCGCCGAGTTGGACGGTTTCGCCCACTTCTGGAGGCTTACGGCCATCAGATTTGGCGATAATTTCGCCTTTTGGTGTCTCGACATAAATCAGTGTTTCCGGCCCGAGGGGTTCGCGTAGTGTAACCTGGCCCTTGATAATCGGATTGGTGCTGTTGGGGTGCAAATCATCCGGCCGAACGCCCAACAATACGTTCTTGTTACTTGTCGGCGCCAGAGCTGGTGTGGAAATTTGCTGTCCTGTATCAAGAGTTAAGGTGGTGCCGTCGATCTGACCGGCAAGCAGGTTCATTGATGGCGCACCGATGAAGCGGGCGACGAAGGTATTCGCGGGTTTGTGAAACACTTCTGCCGGGGTGCCAACCTGCTGGATATGCCCGTCTTTCATGATGACGATCCGGTCGGCCATGGTCATAGCCTCGACCTGATCATGGGTGACAAAGATGATCGTATTGCCGACGCGTTGATGCAGTTTCTTGATCTCCAGCCTCATCTGGGTGCGCAGTTGGGCATCGAGGTTTGAAAGCGGTTCGTCGAAGAGAAACACAGCAGGATCACGTACCATAGCCCGCCCGATAGCGACCCGTTGACGCTGGCCACCAGACAGTTGGCTGGGTTTGCGATCGAGCAGATCGACCATATCGAGGATGCCTGCAACTTCTTGAATACGCTTCTCTTTATCAGGTTTTGGCATCTTTGATGATCGCAGGCCGAAGGCGATATTTTTTTTGACCGACATATGCGGGTAGATTGCGTAGTTCTGGAAAACCATGGCGATATCGCGTTCCTTGGGTTCAAGGTTATTCACCTCGCGGCCGCCGATTTCGATGATGCCGCTGCTGGTCTCCTCAAGTCCTGCGATCATTCTCAGGGTGGTGGATTTACCGCAGCCGGACGGTCCAACAAGGACCACGAATTCGCCATCTGTAACATCCAAAGAGATGCCGTGCAGAACCTCTGTCGTTCCGTAGGATTTTGTGAGTTTGCGCAGGGCAAGGTTGGCCAAGTTCAGGTCTCCAGCAATTTGTTGAAGGCGGTGGCACGGGCCGTTTCGGCGTCGGTGATACGCTGTCTTCGTGATGCAGATTGCGTACACAACCCGTACACAACCTGTGCATACGACGTCAGCGCATCTTCGAGCGCCGCGGGTGCCGGTCCACCAATGCGGTCGCGACGGGTCACGAATGTTTCGGGGCTCGTGGCGGTCCGAAAGGCGGCTTCATCTAGATTTGTCGTACGATCAGTTGCTGCCTGAAAGGCGGATTGGAACGTCGCGTATCCGTCTGACAGGGGCGCGCCATCCAGATTGCGCGCGATATCGGCGGCAATCTCATGCGCCTGGCGAAAGGTCAGCCCTTCATCGCGAACCAATGTGTCAGCGAGCTCAGTTATGGTGATGCTGGCGGCGTCGGTATTCCGGCGCACATTGGCAGCATTGATTGAACAGGCGGGGAGGAACGCAGTCATGAGTTCCAACACCCGACCACCGCTTTCAAATGCAGCATAACCTGCCTGCTGCACCTCACCTTCGCTGTCGTTCATATCTGCGAAGGGCGTGTTGTGCATCGTGTTCACGACCATATCGCAGCGCCCGCAAGTGGCCGAGGCAAGGTGGCGCATGTGTTCGATTGGCACGGGGTTGCGCTTTTGCGGCATGATCGAGCTGACTTGGATCAGAGCGTTGGGAACATAAAGCTGGCCCACCTCAAAGCTGGACCAGAACGCGAGGTCCTGCACGACACGACCCAGATGCAGGAATACAAGTTTGATTGCGGAGTACAGACCTGTGACGTAGTCGACGCTTGCGATGCAACCGTATGAGTTTACAAGAGGGCCCTCGAAACCCAAAAGCGCCGCCATACGGGCCCGGTCGATGGCAAAACCGGTTGTCGTGATTGCCGCAGCCCCCATCGGACAGTGACCCAGATTGTTAATGGCCGCCGACAGCCGTTCTGCGTCGCGATTCAGCACCTCGATCATCGCGCCAAGGTAATGCCCAAAGGTTGTTGGTTGCGCAGGTTGACCGTGGGTATAGGCGACGATCAATGTGCCCGCCTCAGCACGTGCCTTTGCAATCAACGCTTCGGTCAGGGAAGTGATCTGGGCCAGCAAATCTTCCGCACGGCTGCTCAATGCCATCTTGAACAGCGTGTGGTCCATATCATTGCGCGACCGCGCGGTATGTAACGCGCCACCAAGATCACCAATGCGACGGCGCAATTCCGCCTCAACATAGAAGAAGTAGTCTTCGTGTTCGCCCGTATAAGTCAGGGCAGCAACATCGGTGTCAGCGTCGATTGCATCCAGCGCTCGGGCTATTTGCCGACCATTGGTAGCGGTCAGGATACCGGTTTCGACCAGCATCACCAGATGCGCCCGGTTGATTGCGGCCATATGCCCAGCATAATGGGTTTTCACACCTTCAAAAAGCGGGCCGAGGACTGTGTCTTTGTAGGTTGGATCGGGGAAGGTGCTGTGATCGGTCATCCCTTCAGCCCCGCCATGACAACGCCGCGGATGATAAAGCGTTGGAAGATCAGGAATACAACCAGCGTGGGGATGGTGGAAATCGCGGCCCCTGTCATGATTAACTCCCACGCCACATCAGCCTCATCCCCAAAGCCGGACAGGCCGACGGGGATCGTGTACATATCGACCGAATTGGTGACGATCAAAGGCCACAAGAACGCTGTCCAATTGCCCAAAAACACAAAGATCGCCAGTGCCGCCAAGGCGGGTTTCACTAATGGCATGGCGACAGTCCACCAGATTTGCAGTTCGTTTAAGCCATCAATGCGTGCGGCCTCGATAAAGTCATCCGGCACACTCTCAAAGAACTGTTTCATGAGGAAGGTGCCAAACGCGGTCATCAGGCCGGGGAACATGATACCCCAATAACTGTCGAGCCAACCAAAGCTTTGGCTCATCAGATACCAAGGGATCACCAGCATCTCGGTAGGGATCATCAGCGTGGACAGGATTGCGATGAAAACAATGGTGCGACCCGGAAAGCGGAATTTACACAGGGTGTAACCGACGAGAGAATCGAACAACAAATTACAGATCGTCGTGATCGTCGCAATGATGACGGAATTGACAAACCACCAATAAAACCGCCCGTCTTCAAGGACGTAGGTATAATTCTCGGTCGTCGGATCTTCAGGGATCAGATTGACGTTGTAGACTTCATGCGGCCATTTCAGCGAGGTTGAGATCATATACGCGATGGGCATGACCATGATGATCCCACCAATGAACAGCAGCAGCCACCTGATGATCTGGCCCATGTTGCGTGACCTTGGCGCGGGCTTGGCCATCAATAGCGCATCGGCTGTAGGGGCGATATCGGTCAACTAGTTGCTCCTCAAAAGGCGCAACTGAATAAGCGAAACGATCAGCAAGATCACGAACAACACCACCGTTTGGGCGGCAGCATAACCCATATCGAACCCGTTAAAGGCCGTATCATAAATCATTAGGACTAGCGGTTTTGTCGCGTTCAGCGGCCCGCCGGGGTTGTTAGTGGTCATATTGAAGACATGATCAAAGATGCGCAGAAACCCGATTGAGGAAAAGACGACGATAAAAACTATCGTGGGCCGCAAGAGCGGAATGGTGATTTGGGTCAGCACGGTGAACCAGCCAACACCATCGATCTTCGCTGCCTCATAATAACTTGTCGGGATGGCGCGCAGCCCGGCCATAAAGATAATTACCTGAAACCCAAGACCAGCCCAGACGGCGGGCGCCAGCACCGCAGGGAGCGCATTGGTCGTCGATTGTAGGAATGCGATTTGTGGGATGCCGAAACCAGCAAGGATGTTATTGAACAGCCCGATTGGTACGTCTTGGTAAAACCAGCGCCAAACCCAGGCCATTGCCACAGCAGACGTCATGAACGGCAGGAAATACAGCATCCGCAGAAAGCCGTGCATGAACCGTAACCTGTCGAGGTGGTAGGCGATCACAAACGACAGGACCAAACTGATCGGCGTGCCCAGCAACAGATAAACAAACGTGTTTTGGAATACCTTCCAAAACACCGGATCGTTCCAGAGCTTTTCGTAGTTTTCCAACCCCGCCCATGTGCGGCTGCCCAGCAGGTTCCAGTCTTGAAAACTGATCAGGATCGCGTTGCCGGTCGGATAGAACCGGATCACTGTGTAGAAAAGTACCGGCAGCGCCAAAAAGGCCCAAGCCCAGACGATCTGTTTCTGGCGGATGGTCAAGTTGCGATACATGGATGTTGCCTTGATGAAAGAACGCCCCAACCCACAAAGGTTGGGGCGGCGGGAGGCACTTTATTCTGCGTAGTAGTTGTCAAGCAGTGCCTGCTCGGCCTCGGCGGCAATCGCCAGACTTTCAGCGGGGGACATACCTTCAAGCTGAATACGCTCAACCATTTCCACCATCAGCTGACGTTGGCCGGATTCGTTGGCGAACTTTGTGGTGTTGGCATATTCCAACCCGCGAATGAACGGGCCAAAGGTTTCGTCACTGGCGTTTGCTTCGGTCATGCCGACAGAGGGCTTTGCCGGCAGTTCGCCCACAACATCCAGCCAGATCTGCATTGCCTCGTCAGAGGTAATGTACTCCATGAACTTGACCGCAGCGTCGTATTTCTCGCCCTCGGCCTTTGTTGTGATCGCGTTCACCCAGTAGGACGAGTAATTCGATCGTGTGCCATCCGCATTGGCGGGCAACTCTGTAACGCCCCAGTTCAGACCACGCTGATCGGCAAGCGATCCGATCCGGAATGACCCGTCAATGTGCATGCCTGCGCGCCCGGCCTTGAAGGCGGCTTGCGGTTCATCCATGAACCCGATGGCCGTCACTGGCGGATCACCAAGGAACATGTTCGTATAGAACTCCAACGCCGCGAGGCCGGCTTCGTCGTTATAATTTACCGTCCTGTAGTCATTAGTGTATGGCTCGCCGCCGTTCTGGCGTATCAGACCTTCGCGCCACCAGTGGTGGTCCTGCGCGGTCATGCCAGCAGTAATGCCGACTTGCGTGATGTTACCTGCCGCGTCGGTTTTGGTCATTGCAGCGGCGGCTGCCATCATCTCTTCTAGCGTTTCCGGTGGGCCGTCCAACCCGGCCTCTTCCATCAGGCGTTCGTTGTAGAAAAGCGCCAGACTGCGCACAGCTGTTGGCAAGGCCCAATAAGCGTCGCCGTCCTTCATGGCTTGTACCATTGGGAAGAAATCAGCGTCGATCTCATCGGCAGGGAAGGTATCGGCAGGCAAAGGCTGGATCAGCTCTGCTTCCACGTAGTCGTTCAACCAGCCATAAAACAACTGAACCACATCAGGGCCCTCACCTGCTGGAATGGCAGCGGCGACTTTGGTGCGGTAGTCTGCATATGGGAAATGCGTCATCGTGACGGTGATATCGGGGTTGGCCTCCTCGAAATTGGCGATCAGCGTTTCCATCGCGTCGACACGCGCATCAAAGAAATACTGCCAATATTCAATCTCGACCGCATTCGCAGCACTTGCAAATAACGCTGCAGAGGATGTCAGCCCGGCAAGGACCAGACCTTTCAAATGTGATTTCATCTTACGTCTCCCATGATGGCAAAAGCGGTTCATTTTCGAACTCATGGGTCAGGGTTAACTCAATTGGATTGATAATTCAAATAAATTGAGTTAATCCGACCTCATGATTGTCCAACCCCTCGTGAAAGGCAGCAACGCCGAGCGATCGAAACATCGCAACCGGCAGGCCGTCTTGGGGCAGGTACGCCTCGCAGGCACCATAGGCCGCGCAGAAATCGCGCGTGCGCTCTCGCTAACGACGCAGACCGTCAGCAACATCATTGCGGAGCTGTCGGAAGATGGGATGCTCTTGGAAAAGGGGCGGTTGAGTTCCGGACGCGGCCTGCCTGCCATCCAATATGCGCTTAATCCCGAAGGGGGTTACGCGCTTGGGATTGAGGTACGACCCGATGCAATCTTTCTGGCATTGCTGGATATGGCGGGCACCGCCGTAACGACTGAGCGTGTCGCCATCAACCGGACCAAGCCTGACGTGGTGATCGCGCATGTTAAAGCCCTGATCGCCCGCATTCTGACGCAGGTCCCGGCTGCCCAAGGGCGCATGTTGGGGGCAGGCGTCGTAATGCCTGGACCCTTTGGTGTAACTGGCATCGCGGGAATGGGGTCTGATCTGACTGGCTGGCATGAGGTTGATGCCCAAGCCCTTTTTGAACAGGCGACCGAATTGCCCGTCGTTCTGAGTAACGACGCCAACGCCGCCGCGATGGCCGAGCGGATTAATGGTGTCGCGCAGGATATCACGTCCTTTGCATATCTTTACTTTGGCGCAGGCCTTGGGCTTGGGCTGGTTCATGGGGGTCAGCTTGTACGCGGTGCTTTTGGGAATGCTGGCGAAATTGGCCACATCCCTATGCCTGACCAAAGTGGCAAGCTGGAGGACGCGTTAAGCCGTCTGTCTGTTCAGCGCCATTTACAACGGGCGGGCAAAGACGCACGCGATGTCGATGCGCTCGCTCAGCTGTTTCAGCAGAGCGACCCAGAATTGTTGTCGTGGTTAGATACTGCAAGTGTGGCGCTCGGCCATGCGATGGCGATTGTGGAGAACATCTTTGATCCACAGACAGTCGTGCTCGGTGGGGCGATGCCAGATGAAATTCTGGATTATCTTGTGGAACATGCGCCATTGCCGGAACTGTCGGTATCAAACCGCCCGCAGGCGCAACATCCCCGTCTGATGCGAGGCGCGTCTGGGCGGATGACAGCGACCTTGGGGGCGGCTGCATTGATCCTGAACCGGGCACTCAGTTCGCCAATTTCTCATGCTCATTGAAGGACACGTTCCATGCCGCTTTCAGATCAGGCCCGAATTGCCGATGAACGCGATCGCCCGCGTATTGTGGCACTGTGGCAGGCACTCAGCGCGTTAAAAAGCACTGTGTCTTTCATCAACACAGGGGCGCATCCAGACGATGAAACCTCGGCGATGCTGGCGGCCCTTCGGTTTCGTGATGGGGTGGATATCTCCTACGCTTGCTCAACCCGCGGAGAAGGCGGCCAGAACGATATCGGGACCGAGACAGAAGCAGCCCTTGGCACATTGCGCACCGCCGAGATGGAGGCCGCCTGCGACCGTCTTGACCTGCGGATGTATTGGCTGTCAGTCAGTCCCGAGGACACAATTTTTGACTTCGGCTTTTCCAAATCCGGCGATGAAACACTGGCGAAATGGGGCAGAGACCGCACCATGGCGCGTTTCGTCGATATCATTCGTATCGAGCGACCTGACATTATCTGCCCAACTTTTCTTGATGTTCCCGGCCAGCATGGTCACCACCGTGCAATGACCGAGGCGGCGCATAAGGTCATGGATCTTGCCGCCGATCCCGAATTTGATGGCAGTTCGCAACCGATCTGGCAGGTCAAGAAGATGTATTTGCCCGCATGGTCGGGTGCCGGTCAAGCTTACGACGATGACTTGCCGCCACCGTCCGCGACGACCACCATCCCCGCGTCTGGCCGCGATCCGGTGACAGGCTGGTCCTATGCGCGTATCGGCCAGCAAAGTCGCGTCTTGCATGCAACACAAGCCATGGGGCGCTGGGTTCCCGCAGGTGAAGAGACTGATTTTCCCCTACATCTGGCGGTGTCTCATGTGACGGGACCGGATCAGGGGATCGCATCCGGCTTGGCGCAAACCCTGCGCGATCTGAACGTGGCTGGTTTGGACGTAGTGCAAGATGCCTGCGACGCGGCGTTGGCAGCATTTCCAAATGCCGAAAAAGTCTTAAAGCATGCTTGCGATGCATTGGGAGCGCTGCGCGGAGCGGCACGTGACGCCCCGCCGGAGGTCGCTCACAAACTGACCCGAAAGGACGAACAATTAGCACGCGTGATTCAGCTTGCCGCAGGCGTCCATGTGCGGGTCGCGTTGCAGGATGACGTTCTTTACCCCCACGACAGCACAACCATGATCAGTGAGATCGCAACGGAAGCGGGCGACGTCTCGCTCACGCCAAAGCTCCCCCGTGATTGGTCGATCGATGGGACCACAGTGACCCTGGGCGCAGATGTTGCGACCAGCGACCCCTACCCAGTAAGTTATCTTCCCGGCCAAGCCATAGCTCCCTGCGTGGAGGTGGCCCTGACAGTGAAAGGGGTAACGGCCACCGTCGGCGTTCCACTCGAGGTGCCGCCTTTGGTGTTGCCGCAACGCTCTGCAACCATATCGCCGGGTGCAGACGTGATCAATCTGGCCCACGACCGACGGTCCGTCGTGATTGATGTCAGCGACATTGCACCAGTATCGGCGAAAACGGCGTTGCGCGCTCCAGACCGTTGGGTCGTTGGCGCACGCGATGGGTACCATACGGTAACGGCAGCCGAAGATGTGCAGCCGGGCCTCTACGATCTGGCGGTAACGCTGGACGGGCAGGAGGCTAGCTGCGTGCAACTTATCCGCAGAGACCATGTTGCGCCGCGGATTCTGACGCGTCCGGCGGTTGCTCGCGTGCGTGTCGTCGATGCGTCGCTTCCCGATGTGCTGGTTGGCTATATCGGCGGTGGCAATGACCGGGTCGGGC
This sequence comes from uncultured Paracoccaceae bacterium, assembly GCA_947488175.1. Classification (GTDB taxonomy): domain Bacteria; phylum Pseudomonadota; class Alphaproteobacteria; order Rhodobacterales; family Rhodobacteraceae; genus Yoonia. Next base: position 442,382 of record CANKYO010000001.1, on the reverse strand, counting down.
ACTGGCTGGACCGCATGGGAACGCGGGTAACGGATCTATCGGATGCAGCGCTAAGCGATGCGACACTTGCGGCCTTCGACACGCTGGTGGTCGGTATCTTCGCCATGCGGTTCCGGTCTGACCTGGCCGCTGCGATGCCGCGTATTCACAACTGGGTCCGCGCGGGTGGGACGCTGGTCACGCTCTATCACCGTCCGTGGGATAACTGGGACCCGGGCACCACCGCACCATTTCGGCTTGAGATTGGCCAGCCTTCGCTGCGTTGGCGGGTCACGGATGAAGCTGCCGCGGTGACAGTCCTTGCCCCTGATCATCCGCTGCTGAACTACCCAAATCGCATCGGTGATGCCGACTGGGCCGATTGGCACAAAGAACGCGGGCTCTATTTCGCCAAGGGTTGGGATGCGGCCTATACCCCTCTCATCGCGATGAGCGATGTCGGCGAGGCACCATTGAACGGCGCGTTGCTGGCGGCCGATGTCGGTAAGGGCAGACATGTGCATACCTCACTCATCCTGCACCACCAGATGGAGAAACTGACCCCCGGTGCGTTTCGTCTGACGGCCAATCTGCTTGCCAAGCGCAACTGACCCACCCCGCAATGGGCTTGCAGCCGGCTGGCTGCTTGCGGATATGGCATTGAACATATGGGCGCTGTCGATCGTCAAGGCGCTGGGGCTGGGATACCCGGCGTTCCAGTTGGTGTTTCTGCGTGCAGGTGTTGGATTTTTACTGATGATGCCTTGGATCTGGAAGTATCGCCGCGCGTTTTTTGGGCTGCCTGACTTGCACCTTCACGCCCTGCGGGTCGCGTTTTCCGCGATTGCCCTCACTGCGAGTTTCTTTGCGATTTCGCGACTACCGCTCGCACTGTTCACAGCCACCAGTTTTACCCGCCCCATCCTGACAATGATTGCGGCTGCCTGGTTATTGAGGGAGGCCATTACACGTGACCGTTGGATAGCTGCAGTTGTTGGGTTGGTTGGCGTTGTGATCGCGGTGGACCCGTCTGGATTGTCGGGCGGTTGGGGACTTGCAGCACAGGTACTGGTGGTTTTTGCGGCCACCGGCGCGGTCATCACCACGCGCAAGCTGGTCGCGGCACCCACAGTGGTCATGATGACGTTCTACACTGCTGGCCTGACCCTGATCGCCGCACCTTTTGCTTTCCTCACATGGCAACCGGTGCCTGATGATCAGTGGTCCACGTTGCTGGCCATTGGAGTCTTTGCTCAGTCCGCGCAGTTCTGTTTCCTGCGCGCCCACCGATATGGGCAGGCGGGATTTCTTGCTGTGCTGTCCTACGCAAGTTTGGTTTTTTCAACCACTGTTGGTTACCTCGTCTTCGACGAGCTACCGCAGCGAGGGTTCTGGGTAGGGGCTGCACTGATCATCGCTGCTACGCTTTGGATCGTACTGGGGCGAAGTGGCGCGATCCTATCGGAACACGAGAAAACACAAAGGGCAATTTCTAAGTGATAACCACGGAGACAAAAATACAACACAACCTGTCGGACAGGGTTCCGTGGTGCGGCAGTGAAGACATACGCCATGCCTCGCGATCTAAGCTTTTCGGCAGTAGCGATTTCGTCTTCGATTAACCTAGCATGCTACGTTCACGATCAGTGTCCGCTGTGGGACAGCGGCGCCGACTGGTAAAACGAAAGGCAGCAATGGGCTGGTGTAGCTATCGGAGGTTTGGTGACGCTATCCACCAGACATTCCCACATGGATCCTTAATACCCGCCATCCGCTCCCCATGCGGTCGATTGTTTGGCTCCATCAGATTAGTCGCACCAAGTTCGAGCGCTAACTGGTAGGTTTGGTCGGTATCTTCCACAATGATGTGCATCTGAGAAATGTTCGGTGGATAGTCGTACGTGCTTTGATTCAGCATGACCAGGGAGTCACCGATCAGCAATCTGGCGTGCTGAATGCGATTGTCGCTGTACCTGTTCTCTTTGACCAGTGTTGCGCCAAACGCAGTGGTCAGAAAATCAATCAATCGATCTGCGGATTGGACCGTGAAGTAAGGCGTAATCGTATGTCGCTCTGTCTCTGTGTTGCTTTTGGTAACCAACTAACCACCCTTCCAATTTCTCAAGGCAAGGTGGCAGACGGTGTTACTGCACGCAACATTTGTCAGGCGCAATACATGGGCAAGCTGCTTCGCTCATGTCGCGAATGTCGGAAATGCGGGCTACAAGCGCAGAATTTGAAAACCTGCCCAAGGCCAGCTGTGGGCCCTTCGTGTTGGTCAAAAAGATGAGTGGTGGTCAAGCGATGTCGCACCGCCGGAGGACGGTCGGAGCCCAAAATTTCAGGTGCTGGGAGATACTCTGTTGCTCGGAAAAGGCGAAGAGCGGACGTTTTCTCCACTCGCGAATTGGGCATGGCTGAATGTGGGGTTGCGCGGTCAGAAAAATGTTTCAGATCGCCAGAGGGCTGCGTATTTGCAAAGATCTGGAAGATTTCCGGGAGGGTGAGCCATGTTTGGCCTAGCCAATCCATCGCTTTGATCGAAAAGGAGAGCGGCCCCAATGCTGGTGCCTGTAACGGCGTCACTTGTTAGAACTTCCCTCCCGGTTGCGGCCGCAAGCATGGCGGTAAATTCACGATTTCGGGCGAAAGGCCCTTCAACGATCGTTGGGCCGGTTGCGCCGGTCAGCTGGAGGCAGGTGTCTGTCATCAAGGCAAGGTAGAATGAAAGCGCTACGGATCTTGTGCCCGTGCCGAGATCTGGCTCTGTCGGTGTCCAGCGCATCTTTCGACCCTGAAACGGCCCCGTTTGTGGCTCTACTGCTGGCAAAACCATCACGTGCTGTTCCAGGACCTCTACCACGTCCTTGGCTGTCGATGGTGCTACGTGGCCCTGTTGGATGAGCTCGTATTCTCGCCCGCCCATGAATCGCGCGCTAGGAACGGGCGCACCGCGCGCGTCGACATTGATGAGCGTATCCCGTCTGGGGTCCAGAGAAATGTCTGCGCCGCCCAGTGTCATGGCTATAACCCATGTACCAGTCGAGACCACAGAAAACGGACCTGTTTGGGTCAGAAGGTGAGGATAAAGGGATGCATTGGAGTCGTGAATGCCAACGACAACGTTGGTATCGACGGGCAGACCGGTAAGTTGCGCAATTTCAGGTCGGATTGCACCCAAAATATCAGATGGTTTGTGCACCTGCGCGATCTTGTCAGCAATGCCCAAACGCCCAGGTAGGTCCGAAAACACTCCTTTTCGAGGCTGCCAGAGATCCGTGTGGCAGCCGATCGACGTAACATCGGTTGCCGCAACGCCAGTAAGGCGATGTCCCCAATATTGCGGGTATGTCACGATATGCGCGGTACGGTCTCGCAATGATGGGACTTGGGTGAACTGCCAATGCAGTTGCGCGCCGATGTTCAAGCCGCCAGCCAATGTCGGTGACCCGGTTTCAGCGAAGTCCGGTTTGAGAGCCGTGTAGGCTTCTGCGATGTGGCTAGGATATTCGTGTTCATAATCGAGGATCGGCGCGGCGAGTTGTCCTTCGCGGGTCAGTAAAGCCGCACAAGCACCGTGGGTCGTGACGGAGATTGCATCCACGCGGTGCTCTTTGTGGAACTGGCTGAGCGCATCTAGCAGAAACTCCCAGTGCCCTTCGACATCGTAGTGCGGCCACGGACCGTCGGTCAGCACGATGTTCGGGCGGGTTAGCACGGCCACTTCGGTGAGGCTCGGCAGATCGACCAACGCGAGTTTGGCGTTGGTTTTGCCGATGTCGATCACCGCGACATGTTGGGGTGCTGTCATGGCAAATGGAACACGCGTTCCAGTGGCACAGCGACGGGTGCGTTGTCGGGGCCGGCCTCCATGAGGTCAGCCATATGTGCCCACCATTTCTGCATGACCGGATGTTCTGCCAACGTGTCCATCGTGTGATCTGACCGGCGCTCGAGAACACCGATCAGCAACAAGGTCTCGGAGTCAAAATGGATCGAGTAGTCACTGACCCCTGCGTCGTGCAAAAGGTCCACCAACTCCGGCCAGATCTCATCATGGCGGCGCTTGTATTCGGCCTCCATTCCATCATTCAGACGCATGCGAAACACGTAGCGTTCAGTCATGTTACCCTCCGAGCGGCGGCCATCGTCCAGAGGCGTGGCAAGGCAATGACGCCGATCAGCAGCAAGCCGATGAAGATCGACATGACGATGCCCGGCACATTCAACAGACCCAAGCCAAAGGTGACAAGTCCCATGACAAAGGCTGCAATGACCACGCCGGGGATCGACCCAGATCCGCCAAGGATATTGACGCCCCCCAGAACGACCATCGTGACCACTTCAAGCTCCATCCCCGTGGCGATGCTGGGGCGCGTGGAGCCGAGGCGCGAGGTCAGGCAAACCGCTGCCACGCCGGACATCAGGCCGGTGAGCAGGAACAAGATGAACTTCACACGCTGAACCCGGATGCCACTGAACAGCGCCCCGGTGGGATTGTTGCCGATGGCGTACACCGCGCGGCCAAAGTTGGTTTTGTGCAAGAGCACAAAGTAGATGATCGCGATGATCAAGAAGAGCAGCATTTCAACTGTGAAGACCCAATAGATATAACCTTGGCCGAACCAAGAAAAGCTGGCGGGGTAGCCTCGGAAGGCGTCATCGCCCAGGATGATAAAGCTGATGCCACGAAAAAGGCTCATCGTGCCGATGGTGACGACAATGGACGGCAACCCAAGGATCGTGACGAAAACCGCATTGAACGCTCCGCATAAGAGGCCGACTGTGAGGCCGATGATCACGAGTTCCGGCGTGCCCGCGGCGTATTGCAACGCAAGGCCCATCGCGGTGCTGGCAAGGGCGATGATCGACGCAACCGAGAGGTCGATTTCGCCCGAGATGATCAGCAGCGCCATCGCAAAGGCGATCATGGCTTTTTCGGTGAAGTTGAAGGTCGCGTCGCTGAGGTTCCACGCGCTCAGAAAATAGGGCGAGGCAAAACTGTTGACGATGAAGATCGCCACCGCGACAGCGAGCAACAGCGCTTCCCAACTGCGGAATGTCCGATACGCGCGGCCTTGCAGACGGTCGGGCACATGGCGTGTCTGAAGCCTAGTATCGGTCATTCTGCGGCCTCCAGCGGTTTTTCGGCTGACTTGAGGATGATGCGGCCCTTGGTGCGGCCTCCACGGGCGTTGAACGCCACGGCAATCAAGATCGCACTGCCGGAGATAGCGAGTTGCCAGAAGGGTGAGATGTTGACGACAGGCAATGCGTTTTTCACGACCCCAAGGAAGATCGCGCCCAGGACTGCACCACCGACCGATCCGATACCGCCCGCGATTGAGATGCCGCCAATGACACAGGCTGCCACAACCTCAAGCTCGAATCCGCCTGCGATATCGACATAGGCTACTGCAAAGCGGGATACCCAAAGATAGCCGGTCAATCCAGCGAGCGCCCCGGAAATTACGAAGGCCAGAAACTGCGTCTTGCCGACATTGATCCCGGTATAGACCGCAGCATGGGGGTTGCCGCCCACTGCAAAGACGGACCGACCCAGCGGGGTGCGAGACATCATGACCGCAAAGCCGATAACGCAGGCTATGGCGATCCATGACAGAACTGGCAAACCAAGAAATTCGGCACGCGGGAACGCCGTGAACGCGGGCGACATCTCGTGCGAGTTCACCCATTTGCCATCCGAGATCAGAAAGATCATGCCGCGGTAAATGGTCATTGTACCAAGAGTGACCACGATGGGCGGGATCGCCAGCTTCCAGACGAGTAGGCCATTGATCGCGCCCATGACGGCGCCCAATCCGATGGCAATCGCAATGATCACAGGGATTGGCAGGCCGGGCATCGCGACGTTGATCATCGCCACGGCCATGCCTGTGAGCGCCAGATTGGCCGCCACCGATAAATCAATGCAGCGCGTCAGGATCACGACCATCTGCCCCAAGGCAAGGATGATCAGAGGTGCTGTATCGTTGAATACATTGGCGAGGTTCGAGGGCGCGACAAAGCCGGGAAACCGCCATGCGATCAGGATCATCAGCACCAGAATGGCGGCTGCAAGGATGGTTTCTCGGACAGGAATAAGACGGGTCATGCCGGAACACTCTCGGGAGTTGTAGAGATGCCTGCGGCGTGCCGAACAAGCGTTTCCGGGGTCAGATCATCGCCTGCGAGTTTAGCCGCGATACGCCCGTCCCGCATGACAATCACACGGTCAGACATGCCGATCACTTCAGGGATCTCAGAGCTGACCATGATCATAGACAGGCCGAGTGCTGCCAGTTCAGCCATAAATTCGTGCACCGCTGCTTTTGATCCGATGTCGATACCTTTGGTGGGTTCATCAAGGATGATGACTTGCGGTTGGGTCGCCAGCCATTTGGCGATGACGACCTTTTGCTGGTTGCCACCCGACAGATTGCCGACGTCCTGATCAAGGGATGCAGCGCGCAGATCCAACCGCTCGGCATATTTGCGCGCCAGTTTGAATTCCTCGGCGAGCCGCAGGAAGCCACGCTGGGACGTGCGACCAAGGGACGGCAGGGTGATGTTCTGGAATATCGGCAATCCGATAATCGCGCCCTGTTTACCACGATCTTCGGGCACGTAGACGATCCCGTTGTTCACGGCATCTGCGGGAGACCGGATGACGCAGATATCACCGTTGATTTTGGTCACGCCTTTGCTGGGTTTGGTTATGCCAAACAAGGCCTGCATGAATTCGGAACGACCCGCGCCCACAAGCCCATAGAACCCGAGGATTTCGCCGCGCTTGAGGGTGAAACCGATGTCGGCGAATTCGGTCGGATGATCATAGCCCAAGACTTGTAGAACATCCTCGCCTACAACAGGATTACGGTCGGGGAAAATATGCTCGACGGCGCGGCCAACCATCAGTTTTACCAGCGCGTCTTCGTCGATGTCTGCGATCAGACCGTCGCCCACAAACGCGCCATCGCGAAAGACGGTGTAGCGGTCGGCGATGCGGAAAATCTCGTCGAACTTATGGCTTATGAACAAGATTGCTTTGCCTTGGGATTTCAAGGTCACGACCAGTTCATACAGCTCTTCGATTTCCTTGTGCGACAGGGCGGCCGTGGGTTCGTCCATGATCACCACGCGGGCATCAACGGATAGGGCGCGGGCGATGGCCACCAGGTGCTTGTTGGCAATGCCAAGATCGCGCAATTGGGTGTGTGAACTGAACGGCGCGCCGATTTCTTCGAGCAGCGCGGTAGCAGCGCGGTGCATTTCGGCGTTGTCGATCAATCCGAACCGCGAGCGCGGTGCATGGCCGATGTAGATGTTTTCAGCGACCGAGAGTTCGTCAAACAGCACGGTTTCCTGATGGATCGCGGTAATGCCCGCGTCAGAGGCGTCATTGGGATTGGAAAAGGCGATGGGGTCGCCGTCGATGCGGATTGTGCCGCCGTCAGGGAAATAGATTCCAGTAAGGATCTTGACCGTGGTGGATTTGCCGGCGCCGTTCTCGCCCACAAGGGCAGTAACCTGGCCGGGATACAGGTCCAGTTTGACCTCATCCAGTGCCTTCACTCCGGGGAAGGTCTTGGTGATCATGTCCATGGAAACAACCGGTGACACGACGGGCGAATTTGGCGCGGGTTGCGTCGTCATTCGAAACCTCATTTGGAGTTGGGCGACGTTGTCCGGCCCGACGCACCGTAGTACGCCGAACCAGTCAGGGAGGGTCGTTTAGAAGATCGACTTGAACTGGTCGATGTTGCTGGCGTCATAGACGAACGGATCGGCCATGGCGCCTTCGTTGTTCTCGTCCAGCGTAAGAGCTCCCATGCGGCCCATCGGAATTTCCGCACCGGGGGCGACTTCGACACCGTTTTGGCTGAGCTCATAGGCCAGCATCGTGGCGGAATACCCCAGATCGATCGGGTTCCAGATCGCGAAGGACTGGGACGCACCGCTCTCGATTGCACCAGCCATCTCGGACGGCAGGCCAAGACCAGTCACGTTCACTTCACCAACTTTACCTGCATCCACAACAGCCTGCGCTGCGGCTACGATGCCGACGGACGTCGGCGCGATGATCGCGTCCAGATCTGGGAAAGACTGCATTAGACCAGTGGCCTCGCGGTAGGATTTATCGGCAAGGTCATCGCCATACACGGTCGAGACCACATTGATGCCCGGATAGTTGCCCATGACCTTGTTCATCTCTTCGATCCAGATGTTCTGGTTGGTCGAGGTGGTGGTCGCAGACAAAACCGCCACATCACCACCTTCGGGCAGATGATCGGCGGCCAGCTTAATGATCATGTTGCCAATCAGCGAATTCGACGATGGGTTCAGGTGCAACTGGCGACCCTCAGGTGCCACGCCGGAATCCCAGCTGATCACAGTGATACCACGCTGCATGGCGCGCTTCAGCGCAGGAACCAAAGCGTCGGTGTCGTTGGCAGAGATCGCAATGGCATCGACCTGCTGGGCGATCAGTGCGTTGATGACCTCGATCTGACCTTCCGCCGTCGTGTCAGTGGGGCCGGTATAAATGATCTCGACATTGCCAAGCTCAGCGGCGGCTTCTTCTGCTCCTTCAGCGGCGGCTTCGAAGAACCCGATGCCCAGTGCCTTGACGACCAAAGCGATACGCACATCGTCTTGCGCAAGGGCAGGTGTGCCCAACATGGCGCCGGCCAACGCGACGGAAGTTACTAGTCTCTTTAATACACTCATGGTTTTCCTCCCTGGAGTGGTTTCAATCAGGCTGGCAGCGTCGCCACACCTTCTTTCTGCGCGGAACCGGAAGGCACCACGATCAGTGTTACATCTGCCGCGTCCAGCATGGTCGCAGTGCGGTCCTCTAGCCGGTCGTCGGTGATGATTGTGTCGATCCGGTCAAGCGGGCAAAGCACCAGACTTGAGCGGTTGGCGAATTTGGAACTGTCCACCAGAACGATCAGTTCTTCGGCTTGACCGATGAGCTTCTGTTCCGCTTGAATGAGCAGCGGGTCTTGTTCCATCAGGCCGAGCGGGCCGATGCCCGCCGCACCCATGAACATTCGCTTGGCATAGAAATTGCGGGTCACATCATTATCGAAAGGCGACAGGATAATGTTCTGTTCCCGGTAGATAATGCCACCCGACAGCACAACCGTATTGGTCGTGTTCTTGAGCAGGTGCTCGGCTATCGGAAAGGAGTTCGTGAAGACCTGCATCCGACGCGAGGCCAGCGGGTGGACCATCTGAAATGTTGTCGTGCCGCCGTTGATGATGATTGGTTCGCCGTCTTCGCACAACTCAACCGCTGCGGCCGCAATCGCCTGCTTCTCGGCGATGTTCATCGTTTCATTGACCGAGAATGGGCGGCCAGACAGGCCGACAAAAGGCGTCGCGGTCAAGGCTTCGGCGCCACCGCGAATGCGCCGAAGGCGCTTTTGGTCGTCCAATGTATTGATATCGCGCCGTACCGTGGCCTCGGACGCGCCAGTCAGGGCGCAAAGGTCCGCGACCGTGACTACAGAGCGGTCCTGAACGGCGGAGAGGATAACGCGATGTCTGTCTTTCTCGTGCATTGGATATCCTTTCGATTGGCCTAACGTGAATTGAGTCGCCGCTCAGTGTCAATCATTATTTGTCAATAATAGTCATTCTGCAGTGCAGCATGATTGATTATGATTGAAAATGATTGACTTGATCGCTCAGTGCAGTCACCTTGATTTGGAGTTAGCAGCCTAAACCCGTCGTCCACGGAGACCCACATGACCTCTTCCACGAATACGCAACGCCTTGAAAACAAGTGGGATGCTACCTTCTCTAACAAGATGACAGAGCCAGAAAAGCTGCTGTATCGGTCCAACCTTCTTGGATCGGACAAGAGAATCACCAACTACGGGGGCGGCAATACATCCGCCAAGGTGATGGAAGTTGATCCGTTGAACGGCAACATGGTTGAGGTGTTGTGGGTCAAAGGGTCAGGCGGGGATGTCGGTTCGATCAAGATGGATGGGTTCTCGACGCTCTATATGGACAAGCTAAATGTGCTGCGGGGGCTATACCGCGGAGTAGAATTTGAAGACGAGATGGTCGCCTACTTGCCCCATTGCACCTTCAATCTGAACCCGCGCGCGGCCTCTATCGACACGCCACTGCACGCCTATGTCCCCGCCAAACACGTTGATCACATGCACCCAGATGCGATCATTGCGATAGCGGCGGCCAAGGACAGCAAGGCACTGACGCAAGAGATTTTTGGCGACAGCATCGGGTGGTTGCCGTGGAAGAAACCGGGATATGAGCTGGGCATCTGGCTGTCGAACTTTTGCGAAAAGAACCCTGATGCGAAGGGTGTGGTTCTGGAAAGCCACGGTTTGTTCACCTGGGCCGATGATGCGCAGGATTGCTATGATCTGACGCTAGAGGTGATCCAGACGGCGGTGGATTGGTTCGCCGAGAGGACCGCAGGCAAGTCGGCATTCGGCGGAGCGGTTCATCAAAGCCTGAACGCGGATGCACGCCGTGCCACGGTAGCCCGCCTCATGCCTGCCATTCGCGGCATGGTATCCGGACAGCAGCACATGGTGGGTCATTTCACCGACAGTGACGCGGTTCTGGAATTTGTGAATGCCAAAGACATGGAGCGGCTGGCCGCCTTAGGCACATCCTGCCCGGACCACTTCCTGCGCACGAAAATCTGTCCGCTGGTGGTGGATTTTGACCCCGCAAGACCAGATGTTGATGAAACCTTGGCAGGGTTGGCCGATGCTATTGCGGATTATCGCGAAGGATATCTGGCCTACTACGATCGCTGCAAACGCGACGACAGCCCCGCCATCCGTGACCCCAATGCGGTGGTCTATTTGATCCCGGGCGTTGGCATGATCACCTTTGCCAAAGACAAAGCCACTGCGCGCATATCCGGTGAGTTTTACGTCAACGCGATCAACGTGATGCGCGGGGCCGATGCGGTTTCAGAATACCAGGGTCTGCCGGAACAAGAGGCGTTCGACATCGAGTACTGGCTTCTGGAAGAGGCCAAGTTGCAACGCATGCCTGCGCCCAAGTCGATGGCTGGCCGCGTGGCCCTTGTCACAGGCGGGGCAGGCGGCATTGGCGCTGCCACGGCGGAACGCTACTTGCGCGAAGGTGCGTGCGTGATGCTGGCCGATATTGACGAAGCGGCATTGGCTGAAACGGCGGATGCGCTAAGCACGCGGTATTCCGCAGACGTCGTGCGCACGGTCAACATGAATGTCACTAGCGAAGACGCCGTGGCCGCTGCCTATGTTGAGATCGCTGCAGAATTTGGCGGTGTCGACATTCTGGTGTCGAATGCAGGCATCGCAAGCTCCGCGCCTGTCGAAGAGACAACGCTGGATTTGTGGAACAAGAACATGGCGATCCTGTCGACCGGGTATTTCCTTGTCAGCCGCGAGGCGTTCAGGCTGTTCAAGGTGCAAAATATCGGCGGAGCGGTTGTCTTTGTTGCGTCCAAGAACGGGCTTGCAGCGTCGCCCAATGCGTCGGCCTATTGCACGGCGAAAGCTTCTGAAATTCACCTCGCCCGGTGTCTGGCCCTTGAAGGCGCGCCAATGGGCGTGCGGGTGAATGTGGTGAATCCCGATGCCGTTCTTAAGGGCAGCAAGATCTGGCAGGGCGAATGGCTTGATCAACGCGCGGGCACTTATGGCACCGATAAGGACGGGCTTGAGGCGATGTATCGTGAGCGGTCCATGCTCAAGCGCTCGGTGCTGCCAGAAGACATCGCCGAGGCGGCCTATTTCCTTGCCTCCGACCTTTCAGCCAAATCGACCGGAAACATCATCAATGTGGACGCAGGCAACGTACAAGCGTTCACACGGTAAGGGGCGGGCACATGATCCAGTCAGATATCATCTCAAAGGCCAATGACGCGGCGCTGGCCAAACTGAAGGCCGACTATGACGCGCTTGGCGAACACCTCGACTGGCGCGGCATCGACATTACCAGGATCAAGGAGAAGGTCGCCCAATATGGTGTGGCCGTGCCTAGCTGGGGTGTTGGCACCGGCGGCACACGGTTCGCACGTTTTCCGGGAGCAGGCGAGCCGCGCAATATCTTTGACAAGTTGGACGATTGCGGCGTGATCCATCAGCTAACATGCGCCGCGCCATCGGTCTCGCTGCATATCCCGTGGGACACACAGCCCGCCTCCGATCTGAACAGCAAAGCCGAGGAAATTGGACTGCGCTTTGACGCGATGAACTCCAACACTTTCCAGGATCAACCCGATCAAGAACACAGCTATAAATTCGGGTCCTTAGCACATGTGGACGCCGCGACACGTCAGCAAGCCGTGGACCACAACATCGCCTGCATCGAATTGGGCGCGCAAATCGGGTCCAAGGCATTGACCATCTGGGTCGGGGACGGATCGAATTTTCCGGGTCAGGCCAACTTCACCAAACAATTCGAACGTTACCTAGACGCCGCCAAACAGGTTTACGGCGCATTACCGAACGATTGGACTCTGTTGACCGAACACAAGATGTACGAGCCTGCGTTCTATTCGACTGTTGTTCAGGATTGGGGCACCAACCTGTTGATTGCACAGCAGTTGGGCGACAAGGCCAAATGTCTGGTGGACCTTGGCCACCACGCGCCCAATGTGAATATAGAAATGATCGTCGCGCGCCTGATCCAGTTCGGCAAGCTGGGCGGGTTCCATTTTAATGACAGCAAATATGGTGACGATGATTTGGATACCGGCAGCATTGATCCCTACCGTCTTTTCCTTGTCTTCAGCGAATTGGTGGAGGCCGAGGCGAACCCTGATTTCAACCCGATGCACATGCTTGATCAAAGTCACAATGTGACGGACCCGATTGAAAGCCTCATGGTGTCCGCCACCGAAGTGCAACGCGCCTATGCGCAGGCTTTGTTGGTGGATCGCACTGCCCTGGTCGGTTTTCAGGAAGACAACGACGCACTTATGGCGACGACCACATTGAAGCATGGGTTCAGGACGGATGTGGAACCCGTGCTTGCGATGGCACGGCTTGAAAATGGAGGGGCTATTGACCCTGTCGCGGTGTATCGTGCGTCAGGCTATCGCGCGCAGGTGGCCGCAGAGCGACCGGCCGTGAGTGGGGCAGGTGGCGGTATCGTTTGAGGCTTTCCCAAGATGAGAACAGCCGCACGCATTCTACAGATTGATCGCGTTTCTGTATTAAACGCACATGGCCGCGACTGACCGGAATCAGACCTTAACATTGGGTGGTCTAACATCCACGTCGTCCCGCAAAGCCGACACCAAAACTGCGCTAGTCTTTGCAGTTACAGTGAAAGGCCGGTTTGGTGAAGCTGCACCGCAGCGCAAGACAGCACCGGCAATAGCTGGAATGGGCCGTCCTCAACGGCGAGATGCTCGACCACCGGGATCATTCTGCATCGCCTCCGATGACAGCGAAGAGCCCAATCTGTTCCTTGGATTTTTTCGCTGCTTGCGCTCGCAGCGCCAGAAGTGCCTCATGTGTAGGAGTTTTGGTGCCGCTGCGCAGCAGAGGCAGAAGTCATTCATGCAGAGCGCAGCGAGGATCAAACGTCGAACGAACCTGCGTGGGACGAAACCACCGTTCGTTGCAGTGCGTTGCTTCGCCGCTTCACGCATTTACAGCGTGGTTGTGGTTCAGATAGCGATGCTGTTGTGCGCTTCAGGTTTTGACTGTACCCTCATGCCCCATAATGGCTGTCCCCAAACGGCAATGGTATTCGGCGCTGCCCGTTTTGCAGAGTAGAGCGCTTAATCGGCACGCTTCAGTGCGACAGTGTGCTGGATAGGTGAATCCGCCGTTCGACCTGAAATTCCGATACTGATCGTAATTGAGCACTCAACAACCAACTCCGAAATTGACTTGCGTAGACGTCTGCATAGTTCCTTAGCCTCATCCACATCGGTATTGGGCAGTATCAAGACGATTTCGTCACGACTAGATCTTGCAATTGTGTCGGTTTCACTGCGGGTGTTTCTGAGAACCCCGCCAGCGCCTGCAAGGCGCTGTCACCGAAACCATGGCCAAGCACTATTGTGGGTGGACTGGTGTTTACTACGGTCCTGGCAGTGTTGGCCAACCCGCAATACTGATCCCGGGCGAACGGTGCAATAAATTGCGCTAAGTCTTACAATTCAGCAATGCTTGCTAAATAGGTACAAGACGCTTCCACGCTTGCGCAAATGGCCCTGAGGCGCCTTGTTTCTGGTGATCGCGCACTACCTAAACATCAAGTTTGGGAGAGCACGATGCGCATATTGAGACATTTGATTATCCTTCTTATTGCAACACTACCGGTCATCGCAACGGCGCAGGGGCGTGCCGCTGCTGTCGGCGTACAAACTGTGGAAGAACGCGTCTTGGCCGAAACAGTGCCGGTATTTGCCGAAGTTATCACTGCCCGTGATGGCGCGGTTGCAGGGCGGATTGCGGGCAATGTTGATGCCGTCAACGTGGGGGTCGGTGACCGGGTCGAAGCAGGTGATCTGCTGATCGAACTGAACCGTGAGCTGCTGACAATTCGGGTCAATCAATCAAAAGCGCAGATAGTCGAGGCACAAGCTGGGACAGTGACCGCGCAGGCCCGATTGGACCGTGCCCAGATCGCATTTGACCGTATCGTGGCATTGCAAGACACTTCAGCCTTTAGCCAAGGCCGGTTCGACGACGCGCAAGCTGACCTGTTGGAGGCGCGCTCGCAATTGGTTGAGGCAGAGGCACGCGAAAAGTCCGCCGAGGCGCAATTGGCGGAAACGGAATATCAACTTGCCCGCAGCGAGATCCGCGCCCCGTTTTCTGGTGTAGTTCTGGAGGTCAGCACGATCCCCGGTGCATTTGTTCAGGCGGGTACGGCTGTCGTGCGACTGCTTGACACCGACGCATTTGAGGTGCGCGCTGATGTGCCTGCACGTTACGTCGACACACTGCAGCCCGGTGCGGAGGTGACAGCAAACACAGAGACGGGCGCCGAGATCACATTGGTTTTGCGGGCAAAACTGCCAATCGAAAACGCGTCAACACGAACGCGTGGCGTCTTGTTCACCGATAAGAATGCCTCTGAGGCTTTGGTCGCTGTTGGCCAATCCTTAACGGTGAATATCCCTGTTGGCGAAGCCCGCAGTGTGCTGTCAGTACCCAAGGATGCTTTGGTGCAGGCCCGCGGCGGCTGGACGGTTTTTGTTGCGGCAGAAGGTAAGGCGCAGCCGCGCAGCGTTACACTAGGTGTACCTTTGCGTGACCGGTACGAAGTACTTGATGGGTTGGCTGCGGGCGACATGGTCGTCGTGCGCGGCAACGAACGTTTGCGTCCTGGCCAGGATATCGCCCCGACACCGTTGGGGACGAACTGATGAACCTGATCCGATATGCCATTGATCGACCCGTCGCTGTTATTGCCGCTGTTTTGATCGCATTTTTGTTCGGGATGCTGGCGCTGTCCCGCATTCCGATTCAATTGGCACCGGATGTGCGTAAGCCGATTGTTGTGGTGGAAACCAGTTGGCCGGGTGCCGCACCGACAGAGATCGAGCGTGAAATCGTTAATCCGCAGGAAGAGACCTTGCGGGGGCTTGATGGGCTAGAGATCATGACCTCTCGGTCGCGCACTGGGCAAGCCACCGTGACGCTGGAGTTTGCGGTTGGGACGGACATGAGCCAGTCACTTTTGCTGGTCTCCAACCGCTTGGATCGCGTCAGCGGCTATCCTGATGAGGCGAGTGAGCCGACATTGAATACCTCTGGCGCGGACGACAGCCCAATTGCCTGGGTTCTGTTGACGGCGGCCGAGGGTAACACGCGTCCCATGCCCACCTATGGTGACTTTATGGAAGATGTGATCAAAGATCGTGTCGAACGTATCGAGGGGGTCTCTGCCGTCAACGTTTTTGGCGGGACAGAGCGTGAATTACAGGTCGTGATCGATCCTCAGCGCCTGTCGCGCTACGGCCTGACGGTGCCAGAGGTAGTGCGGATTTTGCGCACCGAGAATATCTCGATCTCTGCAGGCGATGTGGATGAAGGCAAGCGGCGTTATGTTGTGCGCACAGAAAGCAGTCTGAACACTGAAGAGGCAATCCGGAATGTGGTTCTGCGGTCTGGCGTCGCGAATGGCGGTGCCGGTCGCGTGCGGGTCGTGGATATCGCCCATGTCGGTTTTGCCTACAAAGAGGCCACCGCGCGACTACGCTTTAAAGGTGAGTCGGGGCTGGCGTTCAACGTCGTCCGCGAGTCTGGGGCGAACGTCATCAGCGTTATGGAAGAACTGCGGGTTGTGCTGAACGAGCTGCAGGCGGGGCCGCTGAATGATGTCGGTTTGATCGCCGATCAGGTTTATGACGAAACGATTTATATACAAGGCGCGATTGATCTGGTTGTGCAAAACATATGGATCGGGGCCGCGTTGGCCGCATTCATATTGCTGCTGTTCTTACGAAGTCCGCGGGCCACGCTGGTGGTGGCACTGTCGATTCCGGTGTCTATCGTCGCAACCTTTGTGGCGATGGCTGTGACGGGGCGCACACTGAACGTTATCTCATTGGCTGGCATTGCCTTTGCAATTGGGATGATCGTCGATGCGGCGATTGTCGTTTTGGAGAATATCTTTCGCCTGCGCGAAAAGGGATATAGCCGCCGCGAGGCCGCTTATTTGGGGGCAAAACAGGTTTGGGGTGCGATCCTTGTATCTGCCTTAACGACCGTTTTGGTGTTTATCCCGATCCTGATTATGCAGCTTGAGGCCGGACAGTTGTTCCGCGACATTGCGGTGGCAATCTCTGTATCCGTCCTACTCTCGCTTCTCGTCGCGATCACCGTCATTCCTGCGTTGTCCAGCCGCCTGCTGCGGGCCGATGGCCGCAAGCCGATACGGATTTGGGGTGTCGACCATATCGCATCGGGGTTCAGCCGGGTGGTTATGGCCTATGTGCGGATGACAGTGCGTGTGCGGACAATTGGCATCCTGATGGTTGCGATCATCGCCGGTGGTGCCGCTGTGGCGAGTTGGATTTTTCTGCCACGTTTGGAATATCTACCAGAGGGGAACCGGAACCTTGTTTTTGGTCTGATCATTCCACCACCGGGTTATAATCTTGAGACAACTGAAACGATTGCCCAGCGGATCGAGGGTGTCGCGCAACCGCTGTGGGAAGCTGCCCCGGAAACGCAGACCGAGGATGGCACGCCAACCATCGAAAACTTCTTCTTTGTGGCCACACCCGGCAATTCGTTTGTCGGAGCAGGCGCCGTCGACACGCAGCGTGCGGGAGAGCTGATCCCCGTGCTCAGTCGTCCGATTTTCGCCGAACCCGGCACATTCGGTTTCATGACACAGCCGTCCTTGTTTGGGCGGGGCGTCGGCGGGGGCCGCACGATTGAATTGAATATCTCCGGTCAAGACCTGAATGATATTCTGGGCGTTGCGGGCCGTGCGGCCGGCATCGTCTCGCAGTTGTTGCCGCGATCAGAAGGGCACCAGTTCCGCCCGATTCCGGGGCTTGAGCTTGGCGCACCAGAAGTCCGGTTGCTACCCAATCGTTTGCGTTTGTCCGATGCGGGGCTTGATAGTTCTGCCCTGGCCGCAACCGTGGATGCATTCAACGATGGCCTACGCGTCGCAGAGATCACCATTGGGTCAGAACGTGTGGATTTGGTGTTGAAGGGTGATCCGTCTGTCTCTACTGCGGCGCGGACGCAGGATGTAGGGAATTATCCCGTCGTCACACCCAGTGGCCAGATTTTGCCGGTGTCGGCGCTTGCCGATGTGGTCTTGACGGCGGGCCCCACAGAAATTCGGCACCGCGAGCGGTTGCGGACAGTGACGCTTGAAGTGCGTCCATCGGATAACTTGCCGCTGGAACAGGCCGTTGAATTGTTAGAGACTGAAGTCGTCGATGTGCTGACAGCTCAGGGCCTGCCGAGCGACATCCGGCTGAATGTTTCGGGTACCGCAGACCAGCTAAGTCAAACTTGGAACGCCATTCAGATCAATTTAATCGTCGCCCTGATCATCGTGTTCCTTGTGATGGCGATCTTGTTTGAAAGCTTTGTCTTGCCGCTAGTGATCCTGATTGCGGTGCCGGTAGCGGCAGCCGGTGGCGTGGGTGGTCTGGCCTTATTGAATACCTATCAAACACAACCGTTGGACATGCTGACTTTGCTTGGGTTCATCATTTTAGTCGGGATTGTAGTGAACAACGCGATCCTGATCGTGCATCAAACCCTGTATCACCTGCGTGATGAGGGGATGGAGCCGGTCGATGCGATTGAAGAAGCGACACGCAATCGTATTCGCCCGATCTTCATGTCGACCTTGACCAGTGTGATGGGCATGCTGCCTTTAATCGTCTTCCCCGGCGAAGGGTCAGAGCTGTATCGCGGTTTGGGTGCTGTTGTTGTTGGCGGCTTGTCGATGTCTGCGTTCCTGACACTGCTGACGGTGCCGCCGCTGTTGCGCCTTTGCGTGCGCAAACCGGTGGCGGAGGATGGGATACAGGACCGGCTGCAGGCCGCATGATCCGAGGCATGTTGGATAATTCGGCGTGATTGAACCCAATTAAACAAATTTGCATCAATCCATCTCAATATCCGTTTTTGATCTCGTGAGTACTCTCGAAGAGCCTCACACCGTTTCATGCGAGCAGATCTCTCGGCAAGACTGACCTGTTTTGAATTCGGACATGCGTGGCGAAGGGCGGGTTTGCTCGCAAAGTTGTTTTTGAGCAAGACTGCCATGAGCCGTGTTGCTGAGACCGTCCGGGTCTAGCCCAGAAAAGTCTGCAGGATTTTGATCTGGATTAAAGCAATGCCTGCTGCCGGCTCTAACTTGAGAAAAGAGGAGACCGCAGTGACTGAGCATGGGCATACGCCACAGGAAATCGCGCAGCGAATTGGCGCCCCAACTGGCAGAGGCGTGCTGAGGGAAGCAGTCTATGGAGCGATTGATGGCGCCGTCACCACATTTGCAATTGTTGCTGGCGTTGCAGGAGCCGGACTCTCCCCTTTAATTATCGTTGCTTTGGGAATAGCCAACGTTCTGGCGGATGGATTTTCCATGGCGGCGGCCAATTATTCGGGGACCAAGGCAGAGCTCGATAATATGCGCCGCATACGCGAGATTGAGGAGCGTCACATCCGAGAGTTTCCCGAAGGAGAGAGACTCGAAGTCAGAGAAATTCTGGCAAGAAAAGGCCTGACGGGAGATGTCCTAAGACTGGCAACTGACGCTGTAACGCAAGACCGTGAAAGATGGATCACTTTGATGATGGAGGGAGAATATGGTCTGGGCGGTGTTGATCCACACCCGTTCAAATCCGCCGCAACAACGTTCATCGCGTTCCTGATCGCCGGCAGTGTTCCCTTGTTCCCGTTCATTCTCGGATTGAGCAATGCATTTGGGATCTCCGCCACAATGACTTTGGTGACCTTTTTCGCAATTGGTGCGTTGAAGAGCATCTGGTCTCTTAGCCCTTGGTGGCGATCTGCTTTAGAGACCCTACTCATCGGCGGTTTTGCCGCGGCAATTGCCTTTTATGTTGGGACTTTGTTCCATCCATAGAAAGCATGGGGCATCTGTCCAGACCTACTTTCGCTTTCTTGTCGTAAGCGACAGTTAAGTTTCATAGACTGTAGGTTCGACCAACTCCGAGCTTTGCACGCACGGCGAACTGCAGCAGTGCAGGCAACGACTGCAGCATCGAGACTTAGAGCTGGAGGTCGGCTAGGGGGCGGAGCCCGCGCTTGCACAGGAAGTCCTGACGGTACTCGTCCTAACGCGCGACGATCTTCTCGCGCGCTGCGCGGATGCCGTCGATAAAGGGCGCGGGCGAGGAGTCGGCGAAGCGGCTGAGGGCCGGGACGGCCTCGTGGGCGAAGTGGGAGGCGGCGTATTTAGATTGCCGGATCGTGATCCCTTTGAAGTCCTCGACGCCGCAGAGGTTGCGGTTCTGGCAGACCGCACGCGGGTAGAAGTTGGCGATGCCGAGCGTTTTAGCGCCCACCTCGGAATTCCAGCAGTAGAACTCTCGGAAATAGAGGTCGGGAGAGCCGTTGGGCGGTAGTCCTGCCTCGATCGGGTTCAGTCGTCGAAGAGGAATATGAACACGTCGCGGTTGGAGCCGTAGAGCGTCGTCGTCTATATACAGGTCAACGAGATCGCCAAACGTCGCAAGGCGCGCGGCGGGCGCGCTTGTAGGTCACAGACCCTGATCGACACGCGTCTCCGCCTGGCGGGCCATTTGTGGGCGTCGTCACGACGGTGAAAGGTCGCAGCACGGCCAGAGGCCCTTGCGTCTGATCTGGACCCGGTATCCACTGGAGGGAAGCTTGCTTATAGTGGCCATATCGTGTGCGCTGAGTGTGCAATGAGTCGTCGAAAAGGGGCAAATCAGCGGCATTCCAGCGCAGCAACTTTGCCCCGCAATAGTTTGAAGATACAAGAGAAATGCAAATATATCAAAACGCTAGGCTTTCCATTGCCATCGATGATGGATTGGACGGTCATTTAGAAAAGTGGGTTATATTTCATAGAGTAATGCCATGTTGTAACCCATGTTGTAAAAAATGTTGTAAGTCGGTCCCGCCTCTGACATAGAGTCCCGCCATCGCAAGACGGCTGTATGCTTACGCGCCTGAGATTTTTAGCATTCAATTTCAGTGAGTTGTTCAGATGCGGCCCGAGCTTTGGTTGCTGCGGCCCTGCTAGACCCCTTTTCCCCCAGAATGCCTCTAAAAGTTTCAGATTTGCGCTCGATAGGGGGGCAAGAAGTTGCCGGTCAAACACTTCAGGCGGGAGTTCTATGCCGAGGCTGATGCGCAGTAGGGGTACTACTGTTTCACCCCTTGAAGGCATCACGCTCGTAAAGGGCGACCTCGCGCCTCTTGTCGAGGTAGGTGGCCGGGTCCGATAGGTGAACACCCTTTGCGCTTTTCTGACTGCGCTCGGAGCGGACCAGTGGCAGATCGATTTCGCCTGCACTCACTTTTCTAAGGAATTTCGGCAAGGTCAGATGCGAAAAGTAGTCCTTGCAGACCGCGTCGACCGGTACGACCGCGCGTCCATCATACTGAGCCATCAAGAGAAAAAGCGTGTTCATTGGTCCAACCCGGTAATCTTTCTGGACCATATTGCAGGTTGATGCCCGCCAGCGGCGCGGGAAGTTGCCGCAAGTATGCTGCGGGCGCGCCGACGAGGCTCGAGAGCTGGCCGAAGGACCAATGCGTCGGCGCGATGGGTTCATCCGCACCAGGCATGACCAGCCCCAGCTTTTCCGGCTTGTCGCGATGCGCCTCGACCCGGATCGCAGCGCTCTCCACCGTGCGCGTCCGACTGCGCTCTGCGCGACCTTTGACTGAGGCGAAAAGGTCGTCGAGTGACAGGTAGCGCTCATCGTCGGGCCGCGAAAACCATTCGGACGACACGC
Source organism: uncultured Paracoccaceae bacterium (assembly GCA_947488175.1). GTDB lineage: Bacteria > Pseudomonadota > Alphaproteobacteria > Rhodobacterales > Rhodobacteraceae > Yoonia. The sequence goes on along the minus strand of CANKYO010000001.1, from coordinate 420,964 downwards.
GGTCCACGTTCGAGCCGCGTGACACATCCACCTTGTAGCCGCCGCTGATATCACGCCCGGCATCGATGATTTCGCTGTTCATTGGAAAACCTCCACGACGGGCGGTCGAAAGCCTCTCTCTCGACCTCCAAACCCGTCACGGGCCGGGACGGCACCCCTCTAACTCTCCGATCACTCGGCTGCGCGGGTCTCGAGCGGGGAAGGGGCGCGCGACGCGGCGAGCCGGTGCAGCGTTTCCGGGCGTATATGCGTGTACCGGCGCAGCATTTTCCAATCCTTGTGGCCGGTGACCAGCGAGACCTGTTCGATCGCGAATCCGGCCTCGAACAGGCGGCTTGTGCCTTCGTGGCGCAGATCGTGGAAATGCAGGTCCTTCACGCTGACCTCGGTGCAGGCGCGCCGGAAGGCTGTTCCGACCGATTTCGAGTTATAGGGGAAGATCCGTCCGTTGGTTTGACCCAGATGCTTGGCCTGTTCAGTGACCAGCGCCCAGGCATCGAAGCCGGTGGCCGCGAAAAGGGGGATCCGCTGGTCGTTCCCGGTCTTGTTGCGCGGGTCCTTCCTGTCGCGGATCAAGAGCATCCGGCGGTCGACATCGAGATCGGTCCATTCGACGCGGCAGATCTCATCGAGCCGCATGGCTGTGGCCACCGCGAACTTCACGATGCGTGTCATCGGCAGGGTCAGGCGATCGTTGTCATCGAAGCAGCGAAAGAGGCGGTTCAACTCGTCCGTGGTGGGCCGACGATCCCGCTCCGTGCCCTTGCCGATCAGGCCGAGACGCTTGAGCGCGACGCGCGCCAGATCGACGGGTTCCGGAGAGATGTCGAGGCCGTGCACAGCCGCCGCATGGGTGATGATCATCTTGATCACGCCGATGTCGATCCCGAGCGTCACCGGGCCCGCACCTTGCTCCGCACGCATCTTGCCGTAGTCGATCAGCTTCTGCCGGTCGAGGTGCCCGATCTTCTCCTTGCCCAGATCGCGCTTGAGCGTCGTAAGCGTGGCGGCCTTGCTGCGACGCGGCGGTTTCCCTACCTCGCACATATCGGTTATATGTAGATCAATGAGGTCGCCAAAGGTCTGGAGGCGGGAAACGGACGACTTGTTCGGCGCCAGCCCCTGATCGACCCGGGTCTCCGCATGGCGGGCCCAACGATGGGCGTCGTCGCGGCGGAGGAACGTCTCGCTCGCGTAGCGGCCCTTTCGTCTGATCTGGACCCGGTAGGCACCGGAGGGGAGCTTGGTGATGGAGGCCATTTTCGTGTGCGCTATGTGTGCAATGAGTCGTCGTAAAGGGGCAAATTCGGGGATATTGGGGCGTATTCCAGCGTAGCAGCATCCGCCGCCAACAGTTTGAAGATACAAAAAAAATGCAAATAAATCAACACGCTAGATTATCCTGTGCCCCTATGATGGATTGGACGGACCGTCATTGCCGCTATCTGCATCGCCTGATGTCGCGCCACTGCTTGCTCTATACTGAAATGGTGACCGCACCCGCGGTGATCCACGGGGATCGCGATCGGCTTCTGGGCTTTAATCCGGCAGAACATCCTGTTGCCTTGCAACTTGGCGGTTCCGATCCGGCGCAATTGGCCCAAGCCGCCCGGATTGCAGCGGGTTATGGCTATGATGAGGTTAACCTGAATTGCGGCTGTCCCTCTGACCGTGTGCAGTCGGGTAGCTTTGGCGCGGTTCTGATGGAGGACCCGGACCTTGTAGCCCGCTGCTGTGCGGCGATGATCGCTGCGGTGGACATACCTGTCACCGTCAAATGCCGGATCGGCGTTGATGATCAGGATCCAAATCAGGTGCTGCCTGATTTTTTGTCGCGCGTCAGTGCATCCGGGGTCGACCGCTTTGCCATCCACGCCCGCAAGGCCTGGCTGCAAGGGCTGTCGCCAAAGGAAAACCGCGATATCCCGCCGCTGGATTATGACCTGGTCCTACAGATGAAGGGTCTATTTCCGCATCTGCATTTGTCGATCAATGGAGGTATCGCAAGCCTTGATGCCGCCGAGGCGTTTCTGGCCCAGGGTTTGGACGGTGTGATGATCGGGCGCGCGGCCTACCATACGCCGACGGATATCCTACGCGATGCCGACGCCCGTATTTTTGGGGATCCGCTTGGCCGATCGCCAGAGGATGTGGTGGCGCTGATGCTGCCTTACATCGAAGACCACATTGCGACCGGGGGGCGCCTGCATCAGATCACCCGTCATATGCTGGGGCTGTTTCAAGGGCGACCCGGCGCGCGGGCCTGGCGCCGCTACCTTTCTGAAAATGCGCATGCGGATGGCGCGAGGGCAAAGGTCGTGGTTCAGGCGTTGCGTCAGATCACCGCTCTGGCTGCTTAAAGGATCCCGTTGATGGAAGACATGATGCTTTTGCTGACCATGGGCGCGATGCTTCTGGTCATCGGTGCCATCGCCGGCATTCTGGCAGGGCTACTGGGCGTTGGCGGCGGCATCGTTCTGGTTCTGGCGTTCTTTTATGCCTTCAGCGCATTGGGATATGACAGTCCACAACTGATGCAGCTTTGCCTAGCGACATCGCTGGCAACGATCATTGCCACCTCGCTCAGATCGGTGTTTGCACATGACCGAAAAGGGGCGGTGGATTGGTCGATCCTCAGGACCTGGGCCATTGGCATTGTCATCGGCGCGTTGGTGGGAGTCTTTGTTGCGTCCCTGCTCAGATCGGCCGCGCTGCAAATGATCTTTGGCATTCTGGTGGCCGTAGTCGGTGTCTATATGATTTTCGGGCAAAGTCACTGGCGGCTCGGGCGGCGCATGCCGACGGGCATCACACGTGCTGTCTTGTCACCCGTGGTGGGTTTTCTGTCTGTTTTGATGGGGATCGGGGGTGGGTCGTTCGGGGTTCCCGTCATGACCTTGTACAATGCGCCCATGCACAAGGCCGTTGCGACCGCATCGGGTTTCGGCGTGATCATTGCCGTTCCCTCCGTTCTTGCCTTTCTCATGGTCGACATCCCCGATGCGCCCCCTTTCACATTTGGGTCAGTCAACCTGCTTGCCTTCGCCTTAGTGGTGGCCATGACGCTGATAACCATACCATGGGGCGCCACCCTGGCGCATAGGATGGATCCGCAGCCGTTGCGAAAAATATTCGGGATTTTTCTGACATTGGTTGCCTTGAACATGCTGCGGCAGGCGGTCGGACTATGACGCCATCCCTTGTGCGGGATGGCTATATCGTATTTCCGGTGGAGGATACTGTTCTGCGCTGGGCACAAGCAGCGCACGAGGTTGCGCATAGCGTTCTAAATGGTCCGGGTGAGCGGCGACATGGAGGTACATGGTTTGTCGGCGTTGATGCACTGCCTAATGCCCTCGAGGGGTCAATTTCCGGCGTCCCGCTGGCCGGAAGCTGGCTTGATCATATTGATCGGCCGGCAGAGTGGCACCGCGCCCAATTATCGGTGGTGTTTCCCGGCTATCCACAGCGTGACGCCGATGAAAGCGAAGCCGCACATCGATATCGGCGCGACAGGGATGCGGCGCATGTTGACGGTTTGCTGCCGGAAGGGCGGGATCGCAGAAGACATTTGCGCGAACCACATGGGTTTGTAGCAGGCTTGCCGCTCAATACGGCGACGGCCAGCCCGCTGGTCGTTTGGCGTGGGAGCCATGCGATTATGCAATCGGCATTTCGGGCGATATTTGCCGGGGTCGAACCTAAGTATTGGGGCGACATGGACGTGACGGATGTATATCAACAGGCCCGTCGCAAGGTTTTTGCCGCGTGTCACAGGCAGCCTCTCGCGGTCGCGCCTGGGCAGGTCGTCTTGTTACACCGGCACCTTTTGCACGGCGTCGCCCCTTGGAGGGAAACGCGCACCATGATGCCCCGCATGATCGCCTATTTCAGGCCGGTCATTTCACCGGCGGACTGGCTTTAGCGGCGCTCCGTCGCGTGTTGTAATCTGTCAAGGATTTGCCAGGTTCATCGACGAACAGGCTAGGCAGAATGCGCATCTTCGCAATCTGATCGACGCGAATATCGTCAAATTCCTTGCCGGTCTCGCACCAGACAACACAGGTCCAAAGGCGGCCCCAGTAATCCAATTGCAACGGGCGCACTGTCAGGTGTTGATCGTTCAGGACCACCTCAAGTTTCTGGCGGGTGCGTATAGCCTGCCGGATCACAGGAAGATGCTGAAACCCGCGGGCGGCGTCGGCAAACGGATAAACGGCAAAGCCATAACTTGCCGGGGCGCGGCTGCGGTCTTCTGGCATCACCGCGTCCAGCTTGGCCGACAAGGCACGGGCCGCCGCTGACAGTTCGGTATCGTCGCTGTGTCCGACCGCGCTCAGGCCCAGATGCAGTGCTTCGACCTCCGTCATGGTGAGGTTCAATGGGGGCAGGGTGATCGCCGCAATGACCCGGTAGCCGATACCCCGTTCACCTTCGATCGGCACGCCTGAAGCCGCTAGCGTTTCCATATCGCGATAGATGGTCCGCAGGGAGACCTGCGTCGCCGCCGCCAGATCGGCAGCCTTGTGCAAGCTCCCGTCACGCAGGATCTGAACCAGCTGCATGAGGCGGTCGGCGCGGCGCATGAAAATCCTTTCGATTCGGGGGAGTTTTGCCAATTTCCTGACAACTGACAAGTTTTTGTCACAATATTACAAAATCCCTTATGAAAAAGGACGTTGTGGTATGAGGTTTGTCCGATTTGGTGCTTCCATTGACCGCAATACGGCCCTATTTGTGAGCCAGACAGTCAATCCGTGCGGAACAGACCTCCGCCAAAGGAGAATGAGATGCTCAACAATATCGGCCTTCCCGGCCTTCTACTGATCGCGGTTGTGGTGCTGGTCCTGTTTGGGCGCGGCAAGATTTCCAGCCTCATGGGTGAAGTCGGAAAAGGGATCACCGCCTTCAAGAAGGGCGTGGATGATGGCAAGAAAGAGATTGATGACAGCATGGCCAGCGCCAAGGATGTCACGCCCGAAGAAGAAAAAGACAAAGCCTGATTGCCTGAAAAGGACCGCGCCTGATGTTTGGCCTTGGCATGAGTGAGATGGTGCTGATCGGCATCGTGGCCCTGATCGTGATCGGGCCAAAGGACCTGCCCGGCATGTTCCGTGCGTTGGGCCAGTTCACCGGCAAGGCCCGCGGTATGGCGCGCGAGTTCTCGCGGGCGATGGAGGCAGCAGCAGACGAGGCCGGGGTCAAGGATGTATCCAACACGATCAAGGCCGCGGCAAACCCGCAGCAGTTCGGCGTGGACAAGATCAAGGAAGCCACTGGCATGACCAAGGGCCCCGCGACACAGGCGCTGTCCGAGGAACGCCAGGCCGCGAAGGAAAAGATGAGCGACGCCATCGCCAAGGCACCCGTTGAGCGTAAGGCAGGAGAGGCCGAAGCAGCCCCCGCAGCCAAGCCCGAGGGGGACACATGAGCGCCACCGACGAAATCGATGACAGCTCTGCCCCGCTGCTCGAGCACCTGACGGAACTGCGGACCCGGCTGATCCGGTCGGTCCTCGCTTTTATCGTTGGCATGGTGATCTGTTTCACGGTCTGGAACCCGGTTTTCAATTTCCTGACCTTTCCTTTGTGCGACGCATTGGCGGCCCGCGGACAGGAATGTGACCTGCAGTTCATCGCGCTTGAGGAAGGTTTCTTTGTTGCGATTTCCATCTCGCTATTGGGCGGTCTGGTTCTTGGCTTCCCGTTTATCTCCTATCAATTATGGCGGTTCGTCGCCCCGGGCCTTTACAAAAGCGAGAAGGGGGCGTTTCTACCATTCTTGATCGCGTCGCCTTTCATGTTCTTTCTGGGCGCGGCTTTTGCCTATTATGTGATCACGCCACTAGCCTTTGGTTTTTTCCTGGGCTTTCAGCAACCCGGCAGCCTGGTCAGCGGGACCGAAGGCAGCACACAGGCCGCTGGTATCCTGTTTCAGGGGTCGGCCAAGGCCTATCTCAACCTGACCATTAAATTCATCGTCGCATTCGGGCTTTGCTTCCAACTGCCTGTCCTGCTGACCTTGATGGGCAAGGCGGGGCTTGTATCGGCACGCGGTCTGCGCGGCACACGGAAATACGCGGTCGTGGGCATTCTGATTGTCGCAGCCCTTGCGACACCGCCTGATGTGATCTCGCAGGTTATTCTGTTCGTCGTGGTCTATGGTCTTTATGAAGTGTCGATCCAATTGGTGGCCAGGGTGGAGCGCCAGCGTGAAGCCAAATTGCGCGCCGAAGGGCTGTGGGATGACGATCTGCATGGCGAAGCCGCCATGGATGACGAGGATACCAAAGCGTGACCAAAAAGGCGCTGCGCCGGATTGCTGATGCGCTGGAGCGGATGAGCGCGCCTCCAGCGCCAGTGCCGGATTTTTCGCAGGCGTCCGCTTTTGTCTGGCACCACGATCCGGACCGTTTGGAACCCGTCGCACGGGTGAACCGCGTGGATGTGGGGCTTTTGGTTGGTGTAGACCGGTCTCGCGATACGTTGATGGCAAACACAGCACAGTTTGCGCGTGGGTTACCCGCGAATAACGCCCTTCTCTGGGGCGCGCGGGGGATGGGAAAATCGAGCCTTGTCAAAGCAGTGCATGGCGCTCTTTCCACCGACTATCCACTGTTGAAGATTGTCGAGGTCCAACGCGAGGATCTGCCGACCATCGGGCGCTGTTTGAACCTGCTGCGCCAGGCGGATGCGCGTTTCATCCTGTTTTGTGATGACCTGTCATTCGGCCATGATGATGCGCATTACAAGTCACTCAAGGCCGTACTGGATGGCGGGATTGAGGGTCGGCCGGAGAACGTGGTGCTTTATGCCACATCAAATCGTCGTCATTTGATGCCGCGCGATATGATCGAGAATGAACGTTCAACGGCGATTTCGCCTTCCGAAGCAGTCGAAGAGAAGGTGTCTCTGTCAGACCGGTTTGGCCTGTGGCTTGGCTTCCATCCTTGCGATCAGGATGAATATCTGGCGATGATCCGCGGTTATTGCGATGCGTATGGGGTCGCAATTGATGACGCGACCCTGAAGGGAGAGGCGATCGAATGGCAGGCCACACGCGGCAGTCGCTCCGGACGCGTGGCGTGGCAATACTTTACCGACCTTGCCGGAAGGCGCGGCGTTCAACTGTCGTAAGATGGGTTTAAACCCATCTTACGGTGTGGCGTCTGTCAGGGCAGGTAATCGGCGGGATCGACACTTTGCAGACCGCGTCTGACTTCGAAATGCAGGTATGACGGATCACCGGCGCGCACTTTGCCGATCGTTTGGCCGCGTGTCACCGTGTCACCCTTCGACACCGTCAGGCTGTCGATATTGGTATAGACCGTCAGTAACCCGTCGCTGTGCTTGATCACGACAATCGCCACGCCGCTGGTATTGTTGGTCACTGCCGCGACGCTACCAGCGTCCGCCGCTTTAACATTGGTTCCGGCCGGTGCACCAATATCGATCCCTTCATTTCGACCGGGCGCGTAGGCCCGGATAATGCTACCTTCAACCGGGCGGCTGAACCGGGCATCCGATGATGATGCTGGCGTGGTGGCCCCGATATCTGGTGTGTCTGGTGTAGCGGATGCCGGCAGTGGTACCGATGGCGTCTCGGCCGGCAATGGGGCAGCCGCACTTGGCGGCACTGGCGTTTGCGTCCCGACGCCCGGTGCCGTCACTTCCTGCGGTGCTGCCGCTACTGGTACGGCCCCCGCTTGTGGGATCAGAAGGAATTGCCCTTCACGTACTGTGAATTCCGCGTCCAGACCGTTCCATTCAGCGATGCTGCGGACGGGCACATTGTAAAGCCTTGAAATCGCAAAGACCGTCTCGCCGCGTACAACCTGATGTCGGATGGGTTCCGCACCTGCCGGTGTTGTAGGCGCTGGTGCTGCAATCGGCGTTGTAACAGGAGACGCCGGATCGAGTGGTGTGGTCGTGACCGTATTGGTCGCATCCGCACGATCAAGCGCGCCTGTCGCAATGGCGGATACATCCAGCGGCTGGCCGGTGACAGCGCCGGTTGCCGCAGACGGTTCTGCAACACGCTGGGGCAGGGCGATTATCTCGTCCCGGCGGAGGATCACGTCAGGCTCAATCCCATTATAGGTCGCCAGTTCATTCGCATCGAGACCAAGCCGGATCGCGATGCCACGGATTGTGTCATCCTGCTGGGCTACAACCACCTGATAATTAGGGTACGAGATAATACCCCGATCATCCGGCCGTGGCCGCCCGGGCAGATCCTGTACTGCCCTGCTTGTATCAAAGCCGTTCGCATTGTCGCGCAGATCGAAATCGAAAGGTTCGTTACAGGCACCAAGTGCGGCCAGTGCCACACCTGCCATCAATACACGTCGTGCTGGGGTCCGCTGTTGGGACATCATACCGCTCCTCTTGCCAAGTCGCCCCTTGTTGCCGGGGTCGTACTATATCTTGTGCCTTTTTAGTCTGTTCCGAGCCCTTCTAGCAAGGGAACAAAGCGTACAGGTCGTAATTCGTCGTATTCGTAACCATTTTCGAGCCGTGTGACCCGGATCAGGCTTTGCACGGCGTCCGACTGTCCGACCGGTAACACCATGATACCGCCAACCCGTAATTGTGCCAACAACGGCCCCGGAGGATCCTCTGCTGCGGCCGTCACCAGGATCCGGTCAAATGGGGCCTGTTCCGTAAATCCGTGGCTGCCATCGGCGGTGAAGGTGGTGATGTTCGTGATGTCATGCGCCTCAAACACCGCGCGGGCCGCATGAACAAGACGCCGATACCGATCCACGGTATAAACCCGCCGCGCCAATTTGCTGAGAATAGCGGCCTGATAGCCGGAGCCTGTGCCAATCTCTAGCACCTTGTCGCGCGGACTGATCCGTAAGGCCTGTGTCATCAGGCCGACAACTGAGGGCTGGCTGATCGTCTGCCCGCAGGCAATAGGCAGGGGCATATCCTCGTATGCCCGGTCGGCAAAGGTGCCCTTTACATAATCGGCGCGGTCCACCTGTTCCATCGCCGTCAGAACCCGCGTATCCGTCACGCCTTTGCTGCGCAGGGCGTAAAGGAACTGCATCTTGATGGGGCCGTCAAATGTCACTTCAGCACATCCTCAAGCGTCGCAACCATATCATAATCCGTCAGGTCCGCCCGCATCGGCGTGACCGAGATATATCCATCAAGGTTGGCCGCAGCATCTGTTCCTGGCGCTGTAGGTTCGTGCTGCGGTCCGCCGCGCACCCATAGAAACTTGCGCCCGGTGGGTGAGGTCTGTGCCTCCGCCCGGAAGCGCGTATTTAATCGAAACCCTTGTGTTGTGGCCGCCATTCCTTTGACGTCGGCCCCCGGCACGGGGGGGAAATTCACGTTGTAGAACACCTTGTAGTCCGCATCATCCCACAGCGCATCATTCATCAGCGCCCGCACTGTCGCTACGCCATGGTCCGCCGCAGCCTCGAACGGGTTATCCAGATCGGCATTACCGGGGCCGTAGAATTGCGACAAGGCAATTGACCGCACGCCTTGCAGCGCACCTTCGATGCACGCCCCAATCGTACCGGAATAAAGCGTATTCTCGGCTGCGTTGTTGCCCCGGTTCACGCCTGACAGGATCAGGTCGGGCGGGTTGTCTTTCATCACATCATACAAACCCGCGATGACGCAATCAGCCGGAGAGCCTTCTGCGGCAAAGCGGCGGTCTTCAAGCTGCACGATCATGGTGGGGTGGGTGTAGCTGATGCAGTGGCCGACGCCGGATTGTTCGAAGGCCGGCGCAACTGTCCATACCTCACCATCGGCGCCGGCAACTTCTTGGGCGATGTCAGTCAGAACCTGCAGCCCGGGGGCGTTGATACCGTCGTCATTGGTGATGAGAATGCGCATAACCGCCCCTTCGCTGTTGGTTTGTTCCTAAGCGAGGGGGCGGGGCGCGGCAAGTCAGGTTGCAAGGGCGACGTCACGTTGCCGGGCACCATAGATCGTCAGCAACACTGTCGCCGAAAAGATAACCCATTGCGGCATCGGCCAGAGTGAGCCGAGCATGGTTGTTCCATAGAAAAGAAACAGCCCGATCCAACCGATCTGCATTGCGGCAAGCGCGATCATCAGCGGGCGGGATGGATGCTGCGCCAGCCAGAAATACGCGCCCGCAAAGACAATCAGGTTGATTGTGATCACGTGCCATAACACCGCCGCCATTGACGCGAGATGCGCTGTTGGCAGCACGATCTGGTACACATCATGATATTCGGGGCCACCCGCGAAAACATGGACCCCCGTGGTCAGAACCATGATTGCACCGGCGATTGTAAGGGGAATGTTCATCATTAAATCCTTTCCATACGTATGCGTATGGTTGCGTGGCGGCTTGCCGATGTCAATACGGGTGCGTATGGTTTTTGAATGGTACATAGAAAGCAACGCCTTGGGCGGCAGGAATGGATCAATGCGGGCTTTCGCGCGCTGACGCTCAAGGGCCCCGAGGGGCTACGGGTTGAACCGATCGCGCGTGAGCTTAAGGCGACAAAAGGTTCATTTTATTGGCATTTCAAGGATTTGCCGGAGCTGCAGACATCCATGCTTACCTATTGGGAAGACGCGGCGACCCATCGCATCATTGCGCGGCTGGAGGAACTGCCGCGTGGTCTGCCACGGTTGGAGGCGCTGGTGCAGGCTGCCAATATGCCGCATGAGGCCCAAGGCGGAGCCGGTGCCGAGGCCGCACTGCGTGCCTGGGGTCGCACCTTTACCCCGGCGGGCGAGGCGGTGGCACGGGTTGATGCGCAGCGGCTGGCCTTTGTCGCGGACTGCCTGGCCGATATGGATGTGGATACGCCCGAATTGCCCGCCTTGTTCTACGCGGCCCATTTGGGGCTGGAACAATTGTCGATGCATTCTGACGTTGATCCCCCCAAAACGTTAATGCGCTTCGTTCGCATTGTCAGAGAATTGCAAAAAACCTAGCGACTCACGCGACCGGACATGTGCCATCAATGATCATATCCGCGTGGCTGGCAGGGTCTTCTTCCGCCAGATATTGATCCTCCTCCTCTTGCCAGCTCTGCCAAAGCGTTAACGCTTCTGCCCCGTCCCGTGCCAATCCGCGTTGCAGACAGATGTCGCGCGGTGTTTCAACATAAAGGCAAAATGTTAATGCAGGCCGAAACAGGGCGCGCGTTGCGCTGACCCCTTCGACAATGACTGTTCCGCCGGCGGGAACGTCATGCCATTCCGCCAATGCATGCTTCCCCCAGTCATATCTTTGATATCTGGCTGGCTTGTTCTGGCGTAAGGGATTGATCACTTGCACCATGAAACGGCCATACCAGTCCAGTGGCATGTCGGGTGTGGCAAAAACATCCGTCTCGATCACCGGCGCCGCAAGATGCTTGGCCAGGTTTCGGGCCAACGTCGACTTGCCAGAACCGCCGCATCCGTCAATGCCGACGATCCGCGTAACCATACCCTCGGGCCGCTCCGCTGCCATGATCTGATCAGCGATGACCTGCAGGGGCGGGTTGCTCATCCCAGAATGGCGGGCAAGAGCCGGGCAGCCTCTGCATTTGGATCAGTGAGCGCTGCGCGATCTTCGCCGGGATAAAACCGTGCCCGTGTGGCCGTTGGCATGGGCGCCGGGGTTAGAATGTGCACTTTGGGGCCTGTCTTGGTTGTCTCAGCCTGCCAGGAGCGGGCAAGCGCGATTTGCGCCGCTTTTGTCGCACCATAGGCACCAAAGAACTGCTCTCCACCGCGCGGGTCGTCAAAGAACACGGCCTGTCCGGTCTGGCCCAGAAGTGGGGCGACATAGCTGATCAGGCGCGCGGTGGCGTCGATGTTCACGCTGATCGACTTTGCCAAATCCTTGGGGCCGATATGGCCCGCAGGTGCCAGCGGGGCCGCGTGAACGGCCGTATGCAACCACAAATCCAGCTTGCCCCAGCGATCAAAGATGCCACGGCATAACTGCTGCATGGCCGCATCGATGGTGATGTCCATGGGGGCGAGGGTGGCCTGTCCGCCAGCGGCTTGAATGGCGTCGTCCAGTTCTTCCAGCGCGCCGACGGTTTTGCCAACGGCGATGATGTGATGTGTGGGGGCAAGCGCCTTGGCCAAGGCCGCGCCCAAACCGCGCGAGGCGCCGGTGATCAATGCAGTCTGTGTCATGGCCCGGACATGTGCCGAACCGTTGGCAAGGTCAAGAGGTCGTAAGCGTCAGCGAATAGACCGTGCCCCGCCGGTCGGTCAGTTGGACCTGCCTGTCGCCAACTGCAGCTACGGTATAGCCGAACGCGCGCGCCCCCATCTGGACACGCTCGATCCGACCGCGAGGCGAGCGCAGCAGGGCCGCTGGGCCATCATGGGCCTGCATCACCCCAAGCAGGGTCAATTGGCTCAGATCAATGGCATCGGCAATCGTTGCCTTGGCGGCCACATGGGCCGGTGTCGTTTCTGTCATCTGGTGAATACCGCTCAGGTTCTTGTTTGAGCGGTGTCATGCCAGATGCTTTTGTTAATAAACAGGCAACAATATGGGCATGACGTGAGGTATTCCGTCGCATTCCTGCCCTAATCCGGTCAAATTGGCGTGATCAGGGGCGTGCCGTCTTCTTTGTAGACCGGTTCGGTCAGCGGTTTCTCCAAAAGCGGCAGTACAGCCTCGGATGGTCGGCACAGGGCGACACCCTTTGGCGTGCAGACGATGGGCCGATTGACTAGGATCGGATGGGCGACCATCGCATCCAACAGTGCGTCATCGCTAACGGTAGGATTAAGCAAGTCCAACTCTTCTGCTGGCGATTTCGATGTGCGCAATGCTGCGCGTGGGGTCAGATCGGCGGCAGCGAAAAGCGCTTGCAATTGCGGCCGGGTCCAGCCGGTTTTGAGGTATTCGATGATGACGGGTTCCGTGCCCGACGCGCGAATGACAGCCAGCACATTGCGGGATGTACCGCAATCCGGGTTGTGGTGGATAACCGTGGTCATTCCGCCGCTGTCTTTGCCTGGAACCCCTGCTCAATCATATCGGACGGGGCCACCGGGTATTCACCCGAGAAGCAGGCATCGCAATAGGCGGGCGCGTTCTTGTCGCGACCCTTTGCCTCGCCCACGGCACGATAAAGCCCGTCGAGGCTGATGAATTTCAGGCTGTCCACGCCCAGATGCGTCTGCATCTCTTCTTCCGACATCGTGGCGGCGAGCAGTTTTTCCCGCTGCGGCGTGTCCACCCCATAGAAACAGGGCCATGCCGTTGGGGGCGACGCGATGCGGAAATGGACCTCTGCCGCGCCCGCATCAAGGATCATCTCCTTGATCTTGCGGCTGGTCGTGCCGCGCACAACGCTGTCATCCACTAGGATCACGCGCTTGCCCTTGATCAGGGCACGGTTGACGTTCAGCTTCAGACGCACACCCATGTTCCGGATGCTTTCGGTCGGCTCGATGAATGTCCGGCCCATATATTGGTTGCGAATAATGCCCATGGCGTAGGGGATACCTGATTGCAGGGAATAGCCGATGGCCGCAGGTGTGCCACTATCGGGGACGGGGCAGACCAGATCAGCGTCAACAGGGGCTTCCTTTGCCAGTTCGCGCCCGATATTTTCGCGAGTTTCATAGACTGATCGCCCGCCAAGGATGCTGTCGGGGCGGCTGAAATAGACATGCTCAAAAATGCAAAACCGCGCGCGGTTGGGGCGGAACGGGAAATGGCTTTCCACACCTTTTTCAGCAGTGATCACCACCATCTCGCCCGGTTTGATTTCGCGGACGAATTCGGCTCCGATGATGTCCAAGGCGCATGTCTCGGACGCCAGCGCCCAGCCGTCGCCGATTTTGCCCAGCACCAGCGGGCGTACGCCTAACGGGTCGCGACAGCCGATCAGCTTGGTGCGTGTCATGGCGACGATGGAAAACGCGCCTTCGACCTTGCGCAGCGCCTCTTCCATCCTGTCGGGGATGGTGCGCCCCATGGAGCGAGCCATCAGATGGATGATGCATTCGCTATCGGATGAGCTTTGGAAAATGGACCCGCGTTCGATCAGTTCACGCCTAAGCGACATCGCATTGGTGATATTACCGTTATGGGCAATCGCGGCCCCACCCATGGAAAACTCGCCAAAGAAAGGCTGCACATCGCGGATTGCGGTCTGTCCCTTTGAGCCCGCGGTGGAATAGCGCACGTGCCCGATCCCGATCGTTCCCGGCAGGATCTGCATCGTATCGGCGCTGGTAAAGTTGTCGCGTACCAGCCCCATGCGGCGGGCCTGATTGAAACCGGTCTCGGCGTCATGGGTGACGATCCCGCCTGCCTCTTGCCCGCGATGTTGCAGGGCGTGCAAACCTAGGGCCACGAAGTTGGCGGCATCGGTGACGCCCACAACGCCGAAAACGCCACATTCCTCTCGTAATTTGTCGTCGTCAAAGGGATGGGCGGGGGGCATCTGGGTGGACAAGGGGGCAGCTCCGAATCCGTTTGCACTGGTCTGCCCCGGTCTTAGCGGGTCAGGGGCGTGCTGTCACCAAACGATCATGACCAACGGCAGGGAAACACTGTTTCGTCGCGATAACGGGCGTTCCTTGGGTGACGCGCCCTTTGGGCAGCAGCCCTGCGGCCCGCACCGCAGGCATGAAACCCCGGCTGATCGGGCGTGTGCTGCCATCCGACAGTGTCAATTCACCACGGTCGCCGATGCGGATCACTTTGACGACCTGATCCAGAGCCACCCAATGGGATCGATGCACTTGCAGGCCCTGTGTTTGGCCAACCTCTGCCATCGCCTCTGAAAGGCGCATCAGAACCAGCTCTGTCCCGGTGGTCGTGGTCACGCGCACGTAGTGGTCTTCTGCACTGAGCGCTATCAGAGCGCCGCGCTTTTCCAGTGGCAGTCGGGCCAGAATAGCGGGTGGCCCCGTCGCGCCTGTTCCCGGACCGGTCCGCAACATGAAGCTGCCAATTTCAACGACGCCCGCGATCAATGTTACGACGCCAAACAATTCCAGCAGTTGCACGAATGTGGCGGGTCTGTTCACCTTCTTGCCGGGCAGACGCATGAATGCGGTGTTCTTTGCCGACGCGCCGCTGCAAGGGTTTTGGCTGATGGCGGGACTGACCGGCACAGGGTTGGCATGGTATGCCTATGTCAATCGCCATCGAGCGGTACGATGACGGTAGAATAAAGCAAAGGCCGCGCACAAAAGTGTCGCGGCCTTCATTCTGTCAGATGTCTTTGATTATTCGGTTGGCGCGGTGTCGGCTGGTGCGCCACATGTGCCGACCAGCTGTTGATACTGTTCAGTGATCCAGCCAAGCGCCTGTTCGGGGTTTTGTTCTTCGATCTGGCCGGTCAGTTGGGCAAAGACACGGGCCGAGCGGCTGTCGTCGATGATGGCCACCTCTTGGCTGGCGAAGACGGTGTCGTAGACAAAGAAGGCTACGGCGACCAGCAGGATGCCACGGAACACGCCAAACAGGAACCCTAGCGCTTGATCAACCCCGCCAAGGGCAGACCGCTGCACCACGCTGGAAAACAGCGGCGTGAAGATCGAAACGACAACCAACGCCACCGCAAAAACGGCAGCAAACGCAGCAATAATGGCCAATTCGCAGCTGTCACCGATGAAATCACCAATGATCGGCACCTGCCGCACAAGTGGTTCAACCTGATCGGCAAAGATGAAAGCCACGATAGTGGCACCGATCCAACCCAAAATTGCCATCGCCTCGCGCACAAACCCCCGGCTGTAGGCCAGTACGCCCGAGAGTACGATAATGACCGCGACGCCTGCGTCGACGAGTGTGAAGCCTTCCATGGTCCGTCTCCTGCCGATGACGCTAACGTGCGCCAAATACCTCTTCAACAAATCCGGCAAGGTCGGTCGCGTTGCGCAGACCCAGACCGGTCACCGCTGGCTGTTTCGCCTGTTGCGGTATGATCGCAGAGGTAAAACCAAGTTTCTGGGCCTCTTTCAATCTATTTTCGGTTTGAACCACCGGACGCAGCGCGCCCGATAGGCTGATTTCCCCGAAAATGACGGCCTCTGCCGGCAAAGCGGCGTCTTCCCGCGCAGAGACAAGTGCGGCCGCGACGGCGAGGTCTGCGGCAGGTTCAGAGATGCGCAAACCCCCTGCTACATTGAGATAAACGTCCAATCCGGTGAAGGGGACGCCGCAGCGGGATTCGAGCACCGCGAGGATCATGGCAAGCCTGCCGCCGTCCCATCCAACCACGCTGCGGCGGGGTTGGCTGTGTGGCGAAGGTGCCACAAGTGCCTGGATCTCGCACAGCATGGGCCTTGTGCCTTCGATGCCCGCGAAGACAACCGATCCGGGGGCGGGGGTGCCCCGTTCAGACAGGAACAGGGCAGAGGGATTCTTGACTTCTGCCAGCCCTTTACCGGTCATCTCGAACACGCCGATTTCGTCTGCGGGGCCAAACCGGTTCTTGACGCTGCGCAGAATGCGGAACTGGTGGCCGCGTTCGCCTTCGAAATAAAGGACGGTGTCGACCATGTGTTCGACAACGCGCGGGCCTGCGATTGTGCCATCTTTGGTCACATGTCCGACCATGATGACAGACATGCCGTTGCGCTTGGCAAAGGTGGTCAGTTCATGGGCGGATGAGCGGACCTGTGACACGCTGCCCGGGGCGCTGTCGACATTGTCGGCCCACATCGTCTGGATCGAGTCGATGATGGCGAGGTCGGGTTTTTCGGTCTCCAACGTTGTCAGGATATCACGCAGGTTGGTTTCGGAGGCGAGCATGACTGGACTTTTTTCAAGCCCCAGACGGCGGGCGCGCATCTGGACTTGGGCATTGGATTCCTCGCCCGAAATATAGATGACTTTCAGACCGTTACGGGCAAATCTTGCAGCGGCTTGCAGCAGCAGGGTGGACTTGCCGATGCCGGGATCGCCGCCTACTAGAAGTGCGGATGCTTTGACGAGGCCGCCGCCAAGGACCCGGTCCAATTCACCGACGCCCGCTTCGGTCCGGGGCGGTTCCTTCTCCTGCGTTTCAAGGTCGGTGAGCGTGATGGCTTTCCCGCGCGCCCCGCCCAGTGTTTTGCCTTTGGGGCCGGACGACAGCGCCTTGTCTTCGGTGATCGAATTCCACGCGCCACAGCCGTCGCAGCGCCCGGACCATTTGCCAAAACTGGCGCCGCATTCATTGCAGGAAAAAGTAAGATCTTTGGCCATGTTCACCTTTTGGACCAGTTTGCTGACCGGGGCAATGGTTTAGGCCGTGGCCTTTGCCCGCGGTGTCAGCGCAGAGATCGCGATGGACGCGAGGATACAGGCGGTGAACATATAAAGGCCCCATCCGGTTTCGACCTTGCCGATGCCGACGCCCTTGAAGGCCACGATATAGAGTGCGACGAGGAAAACATCGGCCATCGCCAGTTTTCCTATCCACGACAGCGCTGGAATCGTGTTGTCTTTCAATAGGTTGAAGTGAACAAGTGCGAGGCCGATAGTTTTGAGATAGGGCGCAAAGAGCGCAAAAGCGGTGACCAGAAGGGCAAGAGCCACGTCACTTTCCCACAGCGCCTGCATGCCGGTGATCACGCTGATTTCGTTCAGACCAAAGAGCGGTAAGAGACCTGCCCGCATCAATGGCGCAAACCACGCGATGGGAAACAGGATCAGAAGTGACAGATTGGCGATGCGCAAGATGTTTAACATGAAAAACCCTAATGAAACCTTGGACCTATGTAAGGGCTTTGCTGCCTACTTGCCAAAGGTCTTGCGGTTGTAGCGCGCGCCAAGCTGGGTCAGCACCTCGTAACCGATTGTTCTGGCTTGGTTTGCCAGATCGTCAACACTCTGTTGCGGGCCGATCAGAGTCAGCTTTGTCGGTGTCTCGGGCAGGTCGGTTACGTCAATTGTCAGCAGGTCCATGGAAACCCGCCCGACCAGTTTGCAGGGCGTATCGCCGTGATAGAGGGTGGCCGTGTCTGACAGCATACGGAAGATGCCATCAGCGTAACCACCTGATACGGTTGCGATTTTTGACGGGCGCTCCGCCTGCCAGCTATTGCCGTATCCGACAACTTCGCCTTCGGCCACGTCGCGCACCTGAATGACCGGCAGGTCGAGTTCGATGGTTGGCGTTGCCTGCTCAAACGGGAGGCCGCCATAAAGACCGATGCCGGGGCGGGTCAGGTCGAAATGATAATCCGGGCCGAGCAGAATGCCGCCGGTTGCGGCAAGCGAGCGGGGTGCGCTGATCCCGTCGGTCAATTGTTTAAAGTTATCAAGCTGGTAGGCGTTCATCGGATGGTCGGGCTCATCCGCACAGGCCAGATGTGACATGACCAGTGTCGGGTTCTGGGCCAGTGCCAGTTCGGCGATGGCCGCCCATTCCTGCGCTTCCATGCCCAGCCGGTTCATGCCGGTATCAAGCTGGATGCCGAACGGATGGCCAGGCAGGGTTTCGAAATGATGCGTCAGCTGATCGACCGAGTTGATCATGGGCGTCAATTTCAGCTCGCGGATCAGATCGGTGTCGCCTTTCATATGCCCGGAAAACACTGATATATCTGGCTTTTCGCCCAGTTCCTCGCGGATCGCCACGGCCTCTTCCACGACGGCGACAAAGAACTGGCGCACGCCTGCCTTGAACAGCGCCTTGGCCACATTGGCCCCGCCCAGACCATAGCCGTCGGCCTTGACCACGGCGGCGGTCTTGCAATTGGTCATGCCGTCCAGTGCGCGCCAGTTGGCGACGACGGCGTCAAGGTCGATAGTCAGGCGTCCGGTACTCATGCGCACCTTTTGGCAGGGGCAGGACAGGGCGGCAAGAGGTTAACGGGCCGCGCGCCGTTTTCTGCGGGCGCAACAGTGATATCCTTGCAATGATTATGAATCCTGTTGTTTTGCGGAGTTTTTCGCTGTCGGCATCGCGTCGGACAAACGTCGGACTTGCGTATGGCAAGTTTGGCACAATTTGCGGATTAATGGGGCGTTCGGTGCCTGTTCGTTAAGAAAGTCCTTCTTCTTGCCGGAATGTTCTTCTTTAAGAACACCCGAGATATTGACGAGGTTGATTTGGGTATTCTGAGAAAAGTCATCACGCAGTTGGAAACGCCCCGCGATCAGCGCCCTTTGGGCAGTGGTTGGCTGTCGGGTTCGCTTGCACTGTTGGCGTCCATTGCGGGCTTTCTGATCGTGTTGCTGCGCTGGTTTCCGGAAACGTTTTCCTATCCCGAAATCGCATTTATTCAGGATAGCGGTGTTGTCACGGCTTTCCTGCGTTTCGTGTTGTTGTCGGGCTATGCGTTGTCACTGCTCAGCCTGATCTTAAGCCGGCACAAATCGCTGGGCTGGACGGCATTGGCGGTGTCGGTCGTCGCATCGCTGATGGCCACGACACAGCCGCAGATCGCGTCAGACGCGCCACAGAGTTTCTATTTCGGCCTTGATTACTTCATCATCAACGTACTGGTGGTGGGATTTCTTTTTGTCCCGTTGGAACGGTTTTTCCCGGCCCGGGGCGAACAGACCGTGTTCCGTTCCGAGTGGCAGGAGGACATGTTTTACTACCTGGTCAGTTCGATGCTGGTGCAGGTGCTGGGTTTCATCACGCTGGCCCCGTCCAACTATGTGAATGCGCAGATCCCGCTGGATGATGTGCGTATCTACATTGTCAATCTGCCGTTCTGGTTGCAGGTGGTGATCATCATGATGGCCACCGATTTCGTGCAGTACTGGGTGCATCGCGCCTTCCATACGTTTCCTGTGTTATGGCGCTTTCATGCAATCCATCATTCGACGAAAAAGATGGATTGGCTGGCGGGCGCCCGCATGCATTTCGTGGAGATTGCCGTGCTGCGTGGCCTGACGGCGGTGCCGATGTTTACACTTGGCTTCGATCCGGCAGCCATTCAGGCCTATCTGCTGATCGTCTATTTCTACTCCAGCTTCATCCACGCCAATATCGGGTGGAAGATGGGCTTTCTTGAGCGGTTCTTTGTCACGCCGCGCTTTCATCATTGGCATCACGGATCGGACCGGGCCGCCATTGATATCAACTATGCCAGCCACTTCCCGATTTATGACTGGTTGTTCGGGACTCATCATTTGCCGGAAACGGAGTGGCCCGAGAATTACGGGGTTGTGGGCGACACCGTGCCGCGCGGGTATTGGCGGCAGTTTGTATATCCGTTTCTGAAGTCGGAGAAGAAGGAACCGGCGGAGTAGAAACAGTCTTTCGCCGAAAGTCTGCCTCTAAATCCTCGAAGAGGATTTGATCCCAATGTCTGTGTCAGACGTTGGGGCGGTTTCCTACCCTAGCTCGCTTTCGGCGGCCCTTCTTCTGGCCGGTCGAGGATGGTTTCGATCTCTTCCATTTGCGCTTGCGTCAGCGGTCCGTGGTCCAGCGCGCCGCAAAGATCGTTGACCTGTTCGGGCGTCCGGAAGCCGGGGATTGGCATGGCGTTGGGCGTGCGCGCCCAGAGCCAGGCGAGCGCCCCTTGGGCGAGCGTCCGTCCGCCGGAGGTGAGGATGTCGCGGGTCGCGTTGAGTTGGGCCAGATAGGCATCGGTGATCTTTCCGTCCTTGAAATAGTCCTGCCAGCCGGGGTTGCTGCCGCGGACTTCATCCTTGCTGAATTGCGTCTTGGCGTCGTATTTGCCGCCAAGCACCCCCATGGCGAGGGGGGAACGGATGAGCGAGAGCAGGTTCAGATCTTCGATGACCGGCACGATGTGGCTGGCGGGTTTGAGGACGTTCATTGCATGTTCCACCGCCGTGAAGCCGGGATGATCGGCAAACGCGCGGGCGCTGTCGGGGAAGTCCGTGGACCAGCCATAGGCCCCGATGATGCCCTGATCATAAAGCGTGGCGAACATGTCGAAGGTCGGTCGCGCCTCTTCCACGGGCAGTTCGTTGTTGTGGTGCAGGACAAGGTCGATCCGGTCGCGCCCCAGCCGTTTGCGTGAGGCGTCGATGGTCTGGGAGATGACCTCGGGGTCATTGATGGGGCCAATCAATTGCTTGGTTTCGGTGTTGATGTCCAGGCCGATCTTGGTGGCGATGGCCACGCCGGGATGATTTTTCAGCGCCTCGCCCAGCACGGTTTCGGAATGCCCGCAGCCATAGGCCTGGGCGGTGTCGAAATGCTTGATCCCGTGATCAAGGGCGGCTGCAATGGCCGCCTTTGAGACGTTATCGTCAATCTCGCCCCAGCCGACGGCGCGGCCGTCCATGAAAAAAGGGCCGCCGATGGCCCAGCAGCCAAGACCGAGGGTGGGTTTTGCGGGAATATGTTTGAAATCAGCCATTTGTCGTCTCCAATGAAGTGCGGTAGAGAGAGATTTTGTGGTTCAGGAATTGCTTGCAGGCCTGAAGTTCAGCCTCGCGATGGGCCAGCGTGACGGCATGCCGTTGCAGCAGGTCAAGCCGTTTCGCCCGCTGTTCCGGTGCGTTCTGGTCAGGGGCATGGGCCGAAATTGCGAAGCTTTTGATGTCGTCCAGCGGCATGCCGGTGGCGCGCAGTCGTTCCAGCGTGGTGAGCCAGTTGACATCATCGGCGCTGAACACCCGCCAGCCACGGCCGTCGCGTCGGATCTGGGGCAGCATGCCGGATTTTTCGTAGAACCGGATCGTGTCCTGGGTCAGGCCGGATCGGGCGGACGCTTCGTTGATTCGCATCGGGTCTCTCCTTTGAGGCTCTTGCGTAGCCTATTGGAGTGACTCCAGGTCAAGCGAAGTTATCAGGGTGCGCGATCAGTCATGCGTCTGTTGCCAGCGTATACATAATTGACTAGCGTCCGATCATTGTAACGACCGGGCATTTGGCCGGGTTATATAAAATGAATTGAGGAGCGATAGATGGCGGAACAGTCCACTGGCCGTAAACTAAAGATTACTGAGCGCGAATTGCTCGAACGGGTTTTCAATGGCGCTGTGAATTATGATCTGATCCGCATCTTTGACACCGATCCTGATGACCCTCAGAGAACGCGATCATATCATTCCGAGAACATGATTTATCTGCTGGGTGGCGACTATGCCGACGACATCTCAAAGGGGACGATGAAGCAGAAGGGAACCTTGGTTCATGAAGTTGCGCATGCGTGGCAATTCCAAAAAACAGCGTATTGCAGCGGGCAAGAAGAACAAGATGCGCATTTCAAACAGAAAGCTTATGATGCATGGCACGAACACGCTATTATGGTTCAACGGCAAATTGAGGCTGCGATCCTCGATTGGTCAGACCAGCTGAAAGACGAGATGGAAAGGGCTCCACGGACCCAATTACCGGCTGTAAAAGCTGCGTTGCGTCAGTACCATTCGTCGGTTCTGCAAAAACTTTATAACAAGCGTGATAGTCTGAAAGGGGTCGAAAGCAGGGCGCGTGCGCGCATTGCTACTGACAAGGCATCGTATCTTTCGCAGGAGGCCTATGATCCCATCCTCACAACGGTTGGCCCCCTGGACGAATTCGAAAGTCGGCAGTCACATGTCAATGGTGCGTTTGGGAAAAGCAATGCCGGTCCTCCTTCGCTGTCTTTCGCCAACGCGAAACCGCTTCCGAATGAACGGTTGTCCGATTTCATGTGGCGCCAGGCCGAGATCAAAGAGGCCTTTGGCACGAAGTCAAATCTAAGGTTGTATCTGGAATGCAACGCCCATGAGGAAGACGGATCAAACGCGTCCTTTCTTGACTACAACTACATGCTCAAAAAACCTGGTACGGTAGGTTTTTTTGATCTGCGTGTAGAGGCTCAGGCCCAGCTCATTACCGAGTATTTCTTTTTGAAGAATGGCGTGGACCCCCGCACGGTATGGTACGATGATCTGAATACACGACCGCCGCTCAGCTTTTACGAAAAGACGATCCCATTTCTTGCGACGCCAGTGAAAATGTAGCGCGATGGTGATGAGAAGCTGCTGTCGTCGCCCTGTTGCCATGGCTTCAACAGATTGCTGAAGCGCGCGGACGCTTCGTTGATTCGCATCGGGTCTCTCCTTTGAGGCTCTTGCGTAGCCTATTGGAGCGACTCCAGGTCAAGGGAGTAATTGACTGGGGAGAATCGACACTGAAGGCACGCTGCCGCTGCCTTCCCATCCGGGCTTATATTGGACCTGTCCCGTTTTTGTGCCGCCCCAAGTTCTCGTTTAGGCCACTTTCCGTTCGAAAGCGACGGGGCTTTTCCATCCCAATGCTGAGTGCCGACGCCGTGGATTGTAGAAGCCGTTGATTTACTGGAAGATGGCCAGCTTGGCGTCCCTGCGCGTGTGCCACGAGTGCCGCCAGATAGTCATTTATCTGCGTGCTGAAATCGCAAGTCTATTCGCCTGCAACCACATCAAGCGACGTGTTCGAGGCTCTATAGGTCGAACCCAAAAAAGTAATAGTAACCACCGAGAGCGACCGCACCTGCCGATATCAGCATGACCAGCCAGCCCGGCAGTTCACCTTCCCGTGCCAGCGCAGATTTTCTTACGAGCGACATGTCGATGGGTTTGATAGTGGCGAGGTGCAGCTGGAAGTGTCCGAAATTGAAACCACCGGGCAGAGGTTCGCCCGATCGTGAGGCCGCGAAGTCAAAATCTGATCTGTTTTGCGATAACCGCTCGACGACATGAACGATCATCGGCCCATCCTTGGCCGGGTAACGCCCGGCCGGTGCACCGCTATCGAAAGTCGTAAATCCAAATCCGCTAGCCTCCAAATAGTCTCTCAGCGCTGGCGGGCCTGCAAGGATTGCATCAACGGTCGCCTGATCACGGAACAACGCCTTTTTGTTGCCAGCCGCATTCCCGTCAATGCCGATATCACCCAGTGCCTGAGCGATGCGGGCGTCACCGAAGACGTCCGAGGGAAAGATATCAACGATGTCGAAATCGTAGCGCAATGTCATCTGAGGGTTCGTCTGATTGCTTTCACAGGGCATCGGCTATTGCGGAATCCTAGCGTTTGGGGGCGGATGATCAGGCCTTCAGAATTGCGTGTCGTCGCCCTGCTGCCACGGTTTCACAAGGTTGCCGAAGCGGGTGAAGCGCCCTTCGAAGCTGAGTTCGACCGTGCCGATGGGGCCGTGGCGCTGTTTGCCGATGACGACTTCGGCCTTGCCGTGCAGGCGCTCCATCTCTTCCTGCCATTGGGCCATCTTTTCCATCTCGTGATCGCCCGGTTTCTCCCGCTCTTTATAGTATTCCTCGCGGTAGACGAACATGACCACATCGGCGTCCTGCTCGATCGAGCCGGATTCGCGCAGGTCTGACAGTTGCGGGCGTTTGTCTTCGCGGGATTCGACCTGGCGCGACAGCTGTGAGAGGGCGATGACGGGGATATTGAGTTCCTTGGCGATGGCCTTGAGGCCCATCGTGATTTCGGAGATTTCGTTGACCCGGTTTTCGGAGCGGCCGGAGCCGCGCACAAGCTGCAGGTAGTCGACAATCAGCACGTCGAGCCCGTGTGTCCGTTTTAGCCGCCGGGCCCGGGCCGCGAGTTGGGCGATGGGCAGGGCAGGCGTGTCGTCGATGAAAAGCGGGCAAGCCTCGAGCGATTTGGCGGCGTCGACGAAGCGGCGGAATTCGGTTTCGGTCATATCGCCGCGCCGGATCTGTTCGCTGGGCACTTCTGCTGCCTCTGACAGGATCCGCGCGGCGAGCTGCTCGGCGCTCATCTCAAGTGAATAGAAACCGACGACACCGCCATTGACGGCCCCTTCGGTACCGTCAGGTAGCGCGCCTTTCTTGTAGGCCTTGGCGATGTTAAAGGCGATATTGGTGGCCAGCGAGGTTTTCCCCATCGACGGGCGACCGGCGAGGATCAGGAGGTCGGATTTGTGCAGGCCGCCCAGTTTCTTGTCCATGTCGACAAGACCGGTGGAGACACCAGCCAGGCCGCCATCGCGCTGATAGGCGGCATTTGCGACGTTGACCGCATCGGTGACGGCGCGCAGGAAGGATTGAAAGCCGCTTTCCGCGGTGCCCTGTTCAGCCAGAGCGTAAAGCGCCTGTTCGGCTTCGACGATTTGTTCTTTTGGTTCGCTGTCCACATCGACCTTGGCCGCCTTATCGGCGATGTCGCGACCAACAGTGATCAGTTCGCGGCGGACCGCGAGGTCATAGATCATCTGGGCGTAATCGCGAGCTGCAAAGGCGGAAATGGCGGCACCTGCAAGGCGGGCGAGATAGGCAGGGCCGCCCAGTTCCTTGAGCCCTTCGTCGTCTTCGAGGAAGGTCTTGAGGGTCACCGGTGATGCCAGCGCATTTTTGGAAATACGGGTCGCTGCGGTTTCGAAAATCCGAGCATGGACAGGGTCGTAGAAATGCTTGGGGCCGATGATTGAGGCGACGCGGTCAAAGATATCGTTATTGGTCAGAATCGCGCCCAGAAGC
Source organism: uncultured Paracoccaceae bacterium (assembly GCA_947488175.1). Lineage (GTDB taxonomy): Bacteria > Pseudomonadota > Alphaproteobacteria > Rhodobacterales > Rhodobacteraceae > Yoonia. The sequence goes on along the minus strand of CANKYO010000001.1, from coordinate 395,635 downwards.
TGTTGTTCAGCTTCGATCGAATGCGGCATCAGGTCTGCGCCTGCTTCTTCCACACCGGTCGCATTGAATGCGGTGATTTCGTTCATTGGCCTACCTCACTTGTCCCGCGTGCCTCTTAACAGGTGGTCTGCGCGCGGGGCCATCTGGAAATGATGGTGGACAGGCAGCGGGATAAACCTGTGGACAATTCTGATCGGGAGTCGGTCCTACCACAAATTGTGGTGATCGCCAAAAAAAACACGACATGCGCATTGCACCGGCGATTCTGGGGACGGTTTGTGCACAGACCTGTGTGTAAGTTTTTTTGACCCTTTGGTTAAGTCGGCTGCCAGCTGTGCGGGTCGTTCAGGTAAGCCTCGACCGCGTCTAGCGTGGCTGTGTCGTAGGCCTTGCGCGCCTTGGCTTCGGCCAGCACATCCCACCAGGTGCAGAGCGAGATGAGTTGCACGCCGTGCTCATCCAGAGTTTTTTCTACGCCCTCGAAGATACCGTAGAAAAAGATGACCGCGGTGGCGTTGCAGGTGGCCCCGGTGTCGCGGATCGCGTCGACGAAAGACAGTTTCGATCCACCGTCGGTGGTCAAATCCTCGACCAGCAGCACGCGCTGGCCTTCCGTCATGACCCCTTCGATCCGGGCATTGCGTCCGTAACCTTTGGGTTTTTTCCGCACATAGGTCATTGGTAGGGCGAGCCGTTCGGCGACAAAGGCCGAGAAGGGGATGCCAGCGGTTTCGCCGCCGGCGATATTGTCGAACGCTTCGAACCCGGCCTCGCGCATGATGGTGACGGCCATGAAGTCCATGAGAGTGGCGCGGATGCGCGGATAAGAGATCAGCTTGCGGCAATCCACATATGTCGGGGCCTGCTTGCCCGAGGCGTGTGTGAACGGTTCGGTGGCATTAAAGTCAATTGCGCCGATTTCGATCAGCATACTGGCGGTCAGGCGCGCCATTTCGTCTTTGGTGGGAAAGGAGGTGGGGATCATTCTTGTTCTCTGCTCGTTAGTCGACGACCCGCCAGTGCAGGTCAAAACCGGGGTCGAAGACCGTGACAGGCCCATCAGCCGTCTCGATCTGGCCGGGATAAGTCACCGGATCGCCTTTTTCCAAGGTAATCGTGTCTTCATTCGCGGGCAGCCGGTAGAAGTCGGGGCCGTTGAGCGAGGTGAACGCTTCCAGCTTTTTGAGTTTGCCCGCGGCTTCGAATACTTCGGCGAGGCAGGACAGCGTGTTGGGCGCGGTGAAGATGCCCGCACAGCCACAGGTCTGCAGCTTGGCCGGGTCGGTATGGGGGGCGCTGTCAGTCCCCAGGAAGAACCGTTTGTCGCCGGAGATGGCGGCCTGTACCAGTGCGACCCGGTGTGCTTCGCGCTTGGCGACCGGCAGGCAGTAGTAATGCGGCTTGATCCCGCCTGCGAGGATGTGGTTGCGGTTGATGATCAGGTGGTGGGTTGTGATCGTGGCCGCCAGATTCTTGTGGTTGTCGCGCACATAGTCGACCGCGTCCTCGGTCGTGACATGTTCCATCACGACCCGCAGATCGGGCACCTTTTTCCGCAGTGGTTTCAACACCTTGTCGATGAACACCGCCTCGCGGTCAAAGATGTCGATATCGCTGTTTGTCACCTCACCATGCACGCAAAGCGGCATGCCGATATCGGCCATGGTTTCCAGAACCGACCGGACCTTGTCAAAGTTTTTCACTCCGGACGCAGAGTTGGTGGTGGCCCCGGCAGGGTAGAGTTTGACGGCTGTTGCGATCCCGCTGGCATGGGCGTGGGCCACGTCGGCCGGATCGGTGTCTTCGGTCAGATAGAGCGTCATCAACGGGGTGAAACCGGCCCCGTCCGGCAAAGCCGCCATGATCCTGTCGCGGTAAGCGCTGGCTTGTTGCGCAGTCACCACTGGCGGCACCAGATTTGGCATGATAATCGCGCGGGCGAAATGCCGGGCCGTTTCCGGCAGCACCGCTTGCAGCATGGCGCCGTCACGCAGGTGCAAATGCCAGTCGTCAGGGCGCCTGATGGTCAGGCGGGTCGGGTGTTTTTCGCTCATGTTGCCCGATTACACCTTTGCGTGGCCGGTGACCATAGCCGCCGGACCCAACCCCTTGCAGTTCTGTGCCAGCGTTCCGATATTAACCATTGAGAAGATCTAACAGCCGGAGAACCCCATGCTTGGCTTTCTTATTGCCGCCGTCGCAGGCTTTTTGACACCGCAGCTTGAGACGCCTGTTGCGGGCCCCATCGTGAAAGCGATGGAAGGGCATATGACCGTTGAACCAGCCGAGAAACGCCTGATTGCGTTCATGGTTGCCATGTTGGCCGCGGCCATCGCTGCTGCCCTGTTGAACAGCGGCACACCATTCTGGGTCATTCTGGGGGGTGTTTTGGGCTATTTTGGCACGCGCCTGTTCGAGGCCGGGAAGAAGGCAGTGGATGCCCGGAACGGCGATAGCTAAGCCGCCTGTGTTTCTGTCAGTCTTTGCAGGGTTTTGCTGAAAAACTCGTTCTGACCGCGCCGCAGCATGTAGGTGCAGATGATCACGGCAAGCCGTTGGTGGTTTGTGCGCATCAGATGCGTCACCAGTGAGCGCGCATAGGTGTGGTCATACCGCCGGGCGCGCAAAAGCTGGGCAAAGCGTTTGCCATCCAGTGATCCGTCCATCGCCAGTTTGATCATCACGTCGTGGATGCCCAGCCGGTCAAAGGCCCGGTCAAGCTGCGTGCCCATGAGCGGGCAGGGCAGCAGGGTGACATTGGGGTTTTTGAACAGCATGGCATGGATCGTGTCGAGATGCTGGGACGGGTCATAGGCCACAAACACCGCTTCTGCTGCGTCGATCATGTCAGGCGCATAGCCGTAGCGGTCATTGAAGTTGATTTGCCGGTGGGCCCTGTAGCGGGGATCCCAGCTTGTGATTTTGGGGTCCAGCGTGGCCTGCGGGCGCAAGGCGATGACGGTTGCACCGGGGGCGGCCACCGAAAAGGCGGCAGCGGCATATGCGCCTTCATGGGCACCGTGAAACAGGATCGTTTCGAAATCGTCAAAGAACCCGTCATCGGTCAGCCGGTCGAAGAAATCATAGACCGCAGGGTCGCGAAACCAGCTTTGCCCTTTTGACATCAGCGCCAGATGTGACCAGCCGTCATGGCGGGCATAGACAAAACCGCGCGGTTCGGCATCGGTGTTGTGCGCCCGGATCGTTTCGGCGTTTTCAAAGGTGACGAGCAGGTTGTTTCCCGCCTCAAGGAAACCCGCAAAGTGGTCGGCACCCAGCTGTTCAAAGAACCCAAGATCATCGCAAATATCATCGATCTGGGAAAACCACGCATTGGGTTCCAGTTCTTTCAGCTCTGTCTCAATCGTCAATTGTGGGTCTTGCATCGTCGCGCTCCTTCCCGGGTTTATCCCCGGTTATTGGAGCGAGAAATACATGCCCTTTAAGGCAGAACTTGGCGCATTGCCGCCGATGATTGGCGCGATTTTATCTTAAAAGAACGCCTGTAGTCCGGTTTGTGCACGCCCGAGAATAAGTGCATGCACGTCATGCGTGCCTTCATAGGTGTTCACCGTCTCGAGGTTGACCATGTGGCGCATGATCTGAAAATCCTCACTGATTCCATTGCCCCCGTGCATGTCGCGGGATGCGCGGGCGATATCGAGCGCCTTGCCGCAATTGTTCCGCTTCATCAGGCTGATCATTTCAGGCGCCGCTTTGCCCTGTTCCATAAGCCGTCCGAGTTGCAGGGCGGATTGGGTGCCAAGGGCGATTTCGGTCTGCATGTCGGCGAGTTTCTTTTGGAAAAGCTGGGTCTGCGCCAGGGGTTTGCCGAATTGCTTGCGGTCCAGCCCGTATTGGCGTGCGGCGTGCCAGCACGCCTCTGCCGCGCCCATCACACCCCATGCGATGCCGTATCGGGCGCGGTTGAGGCATCCGAACGGCCCTTTCAGCCCCTGGACACCGGGTAGCAGGGCGTCTTCGCTGACTTCTACATTATCCATCACGATTTCGCCGGTGACAGAAGCGCGCAAGCTGAGTTTGCCGCCAACTTTGGGCGCGGTCAGGCCGGGGGTACCCCTATCGAGCACGAAGCCGCGGATCTTGCCGTCATGCGCTTCGGATTTGGCCCAGACCACAAAGACATCGGCGATGGGTGCGTTGCTGATCCACATCTTGGACCCGTTCAGGACATAGCCATTGGCGGTTTTCTTTGCGGTTGTCTTCATGCCGGCCGGATCGCTGCCTGCGTCGGGTTCCGTCAGGCCGAAGCAGCCGATCAGTGTGCCTGCGGCAAGGCCTGGCAGGTATTTCTGGCGCTGGGCGTCAGAGCCGTAGGCGTGGATCGGGTACATGGCCAAGGACGATTGCACCGACATCATGGAGCGGTAGCCGCTGTCGACCCGCTCAATCTCGCGCGCGACAAGGCCGTAGGTGACGTATCCAGCCCCCAGCCCGCCGTATTCTTCGGGGATGGTGATGCCCAGCAGGCCCGCATCGCCCATTTCCTTGAAGATACCGGGATCGACGGTCGCTTCGCGATAGGCGTCCGTCACCTTGGGCTGCAGCGTGTTCTGCGCAAATGTATGTGCCGCGTCGCGCAGCATGCGTTCGTCTTCGGTCAGCTGATCTTCCAACCGCAGGGGATCGGCCCAGTCGAACGGTCCCAGATCGGGGCCGAAACCTGTTGTCTTGATGGGGGTCGCTTCGTTCATGGCTGGATCCTTTCGCTGCTTGGGCGCAGGGTATGACTTTGGTCGGGCGGGGGCAATGGACGGGTTGACGCGCGTGCGCCGGGATGCAGCTATGACCCCGAGGGAGATTTGCATGGCATTTGGCAGTATTGATGAGGTGCAGGCCGCGCTGGCCGGGCAGGATTATGTCTGTGGGCGGGCATTGGCCACGGTGGTGTTTCTGAGCCTGAAGCTGGGGCGGCCCCTGTTTCTGGAAGGCGAGGCGGGCACGGGCAAGACCGAGATTGCCAAGGCGATTGCGGCCGCGCTGGGGCGTCGGCTGATCCGGTTGCAGTGTTATGAGGGGTTGGATTCGGCCTCGGCCGTTTACGAATGGAATTTTGCCGAGCAGATGATTGCGATCCGTGCGGCAGAGGCATCTGGCGGGGCTGATCGCGATGTGCTGAAGACTGAGTTGTTCACCGAGGAATATCTGATTGAGCGACCTTTGTTGCAGGCGATGCGGCCCCAGCCGGGTGGTGCGCCGGTTCTGTTAATTGACGAGTTGGACCGGACCGATGCGCCGTTCGAGGCGTTCTTGCTGGAGGCCTTGTCGGATTTTCAGGTGACCATCCCGGAGCTTGGGACGGTGAAAGCGCCGGAGCCGCCAATCGTCATCCTGACCTCAAACCGGACGCGCGAGGTGCATGATGCGTTGAAGCGGCGCTGTCTTTATCATTGGGTCGATTACCCCGATTTCGAACGTGAAATGGAGATTTTGCAGGCGCGCGCACCGGAGGCATCGAAGGCATTGTCGCGCGAGGTTGTCGCCTTTGTGCAGAAACTGCGGACCGAGGATTTGTTCAAGAAACCCGGCGTGGCCGAGACCATCGACTGGGCGAAATGTCTGCTGGCGCTGGATGTGATCAACCTGTCGCCGGAAGTGATTGCCGATACGCTGGGCGCGATCCTGAAATATCAGGACGATATCCAGAAGCTGGAAGGGTCCGAGGCCAAGCGTATTCTGGACGAGGCGAAGGCCGAACTGGAGACGGTTTGAGCGTTGCACCCGTCATTCATATCGGCGGATGGCCGGGCGCGGGCAAGCAAACGATCGGGCGCGCGCTTGCCACGCTTTCTCACGGCAGGCTTATCCATAATCATATCTTCCTGGATGCCGCCCAAGCGGTGTTTGAACGTGGCACCGACGAATGCAAGCAGCTGCGCGAAGATGTGCGTGCTGTGGTTTTGCGCGCGGCGGCAATGCTCCCACGCGAGGTGCCTATCATTTTCACCGATGCCCTTTCGACACTTGAAGCGGATCGTAAGCTTTTTGAGCCGACCCGCGTTTTTGCAAAGGAACGCGGTGCCCGGCTTTGTCCGGTGGTGCTCAAGATTGATACCGAGGCGAACCTCACGCGCTTGATGGATCCCGCACGGAAAGGAGCGAAACTGACTGATCCGGACATCCTGCTTGACCTGCGCGCACGGTTCGATCTGTTAGAGCCGGATGGCGCCTTGCGCCTTGATGCCTCTGGTTTGTCACCTCAAGAGGCAGCCGCTAGCATCGCTGCGGAGTTTGGGCTGTCCCATGGTTGAGCTTGCCGATCTGGAACTGCCTGACGATCCGAAGCTGGCCCATAACATCACCCATTTTGCGCGGGCATTGCGCAAGGCGGGGCTGGCTGTGGGGCCCGGGCGGGTGATTGATGCGATCCGGGCGGTGCAGGCGGCGGGGTTTACCGAGCGCGCCGATTTTTACTGGACGTTGCATGCCTGTTTTGTGTCCAAGCCAGAGGAACGGCAGGTCTTTGCGCAGCTTTTTCGCCTGTATTGGCGCGATCCGCGTTATCTGGAACAGATGATGTCGTTTCTGACGCCGATGGTGCGCGGGGTGCAGGAAGAGCGCCGTGCGCAGGCGGCTGAAAAACGGGCGGCGGAGGCGCTTTTGGACGGGCATGACCGCGATTTGCCCGCGCCGGATGATGCAGGCGAGGAGGTGGAGATTTCAATTGATGCCTCGCGCACGATTTCCACCGAGGAGCGGCTGCGCAGCCTTGATTTCGAGCAGATGAACGGCGCGGAAATGGCGGCGGCCAAGCGGATGCTGGCGACGCTCCGTCTGCCTGTGCCACCGATCCAAAGCCGCAGGACACAAGGCCTGCCCGGGCATCTGCCCGATTGGCGTGGCACGATGCGCGCGGCGATGCGCCGGGGTGGCGAGGTGACGGATTTCGCGACCAAGCGGCGGCGTGTGCGCTACCCCAATCTTGTGGTGCTTTGCGATATCTCGGGGTCAATGTCACAGTATTCGCGTGCTGTTTTGCATTTCCTGCATTCAGTTGCTAACCGTGAAGGACAGGGTTGGGCGCAGGTCCATGCGTTCACCTTTGGCACGCGGCTGACCAACATCACACGCCATCTGCGGACGCGGGATGTGGACGCGGCTTTGGCCGCCGCAGGGGCGGAAGCGCAGGATTGGGAAGGCGGCACGCGTATTGCGGCGTGTCTGCATGACTTCAACCGCGACTGGTCGCGCCGGGTCATGGGGCAGGGGGCTGTTGTGCTGTTGATCACCGACGGGCTGGACCGGGACAAGGATGCCGATCTGGGGCGCGAGATGGAGCGGTTAAGCCTGACGGCGCGCCAGTTGATCTGGCTGAACCCGCTGTTGCGGTGGGAAGGGTTTGCGCCGAAGGCCAAGGGGATCATGCAGATGCTGCCGCATTGTTCGAGTTTTCGGGCCGGGCATAATATCGCGTCGCTGGAAGGGCTGGCGCAGGCCTTGTCGCGGCCTGATGATAGCGGTCAGAAAGCGCGCTTGATGGCGATGATGCGCGGTTGATGGATGCGCAGGTTTCGGGTCGATTGGTTGATTGCCGGGGGCTTAGCTGCCCATCATCAACCAAGGAGAACATGATGACTTTGACCTATTTGCCTTATGATGCCGCAGAAATCGCAAAACTGCGCGCAGGGGGTCCGGATGTTTATGGCAACCCGGCGGAACGGGCAATTTCTTCTGGCGTTGGCACGCCATGCCGCTGCTGTTTGCGCAATGTGCCCAAGGATGCAGAGATGTTGATATGTGCGGCGCGCCCATTTGCCGCCTTACAGCCTTATGCCGAAACCGGCCCGGTCTTCTTTTGTGCCGATGACTGCGCCCCTTACGATGGTCAGGATACACCGCCGATCCTGAAAACATCGCCGGATTATCTGGTGAAAGCTTATGATGCGAGGGATCGGATCATCTATGGCACCGGGCAGATCACGCCAAAGGCGGATATCGCCACATATGCGACCCGGCTTTTCGAACGGGACGGGGTGGCTTATGTTGATGTGCGCTCGGCCCGGAACAATTGTTTTCTGACAAGGATTGTGCAGACACCATGACCGATATCATCGATCTTCCTGGATTGGCATTGGAATGGCATCGCGCCGGGCGCGGTGTGGCGGTCGCGACGGTCGTGCAGACCTGGGGATCGGCCCCGCGCGCCGTCGGCAGCCAGTTGGTGATTGACGCCGATGGCGCTATGGAAGGGTCGGTGTCTGGCGGTTGCGTCGAAGGGGCGGTGATCACAGAGGCGCTGGAGGCGTTGGAGGATGGCAAGCCGCGCGTGCTGGAATTCGGGGTCAGCGATGATGAGGCGTTTGCCGTGGGATTGGCCTGCGGTGGTGAAATCAAGGTGCTGGTGGAGCCTGTCGGGTCTGCCTTGCCTGTCGAAGTGCTGGAGCGGCTTGTTGATGCGCGCGGGCGAGCGGAACCCGTCGCCTATGTGACTGATCTGGAGGCCGGTCGCCCCAGATTGGCGGCCCAATCCGCCTATCCCGACCGCTTTCGCCTCGATCGGTCAGGGGTGGAAGAAGATGGCAAAACCTTTGTCGCCATCCACAACCCGCCCTTGCGCATGATCATTGTGGGGGCCGTGCATATCGCGCAGCATCTGGTCACCATGGCCCGTGCCTGTGGCTACGTCCCCACGCTGATTGACCCCCGCGGGGCGTTCGGGTCAGAAGCCCGCTTCCCCGGTGAGGTGATCATGGATGACTGGCCGGATGAGGCGATGGCGATACTCAAGCCTGATGCGCGTACCGCCGTGGTGACACTGACCCATGATCCCAAGCTGGATGATCCGGCGATCATCGCCGCCCTTGGGTCGGATGTGTTTTATCTGGGCTGTCTGGGGTCGACCCGGACCCATGCCAAACGGGTGGCCCGGCTGGAAGAGGCCGGGTTTTCGGCAGAACAGATTGGCCGTATTCACGCCCCGGTCGGGCTGGACCTTGGCGGCCGGCAGCCTGCCGAGATTGCCGTCAGCATTATAGCTGAGGTGACGCAGGCTTTGCGGAAAGCGGTATGAAATTCGGTGCAGTTCCGGTTGCCGAGGCTGAGGGGGCCGTGCTGGCCCATTCGCTCGCGCTGAAAGGCGGACGGCTGCGCAAAGGGCATGTTCTGACGTCTGCCGATATCGGTCGGCTGTCTGATTGCGGGCATCAACGCGTGACGGTGGCCCGGCTCGAACCCGGCGATTTGGACGAGGATAGCGCCGCCGCGAAACTGGCCACCGCACTCGCGCGCGATGGCATGCGGCTGAGCAATGCGGCCACGGGTCGCGTGAATATCTTTGCGGAAGGGCCGGGAATTGCGCAGATCGATGTGGATGCGATTGCGGCGTTCAACGCGGTCAATCCGATGATCACGGTTGCCACGGTGCCGCAATATCATCGGGTCGATAAGGGAACGATGGTCGCGACGGTCAAGATCATTTCCTACGGTGTGCCGGGTGAGGACGTTGCCAAGGCAGCAGAGGCCGGTCGCGAAGCCATCGGTGTGCTGGGGCCGCAATACCGCACCGCCACACTGATTGAGACGCAGACGGATGTTGAGCCATCGCCCAAGGGGCGCGCGGCGATGCAGGGGCGGTTGGACCGGTTACAGATGTCATTGGATGACCGGGTCACGACAGATCATGACGTGCCCAACCTGTCTGGCGCACTGAAGGCGGCACAAGGGGATGTGGTGTTTATCCTGACCGCTTCGGCCACATCGGACCCGCATGACGTGGGCCCGGAGGCCGTGCGGCAGGCCGGTGGCACGGTCACACAGTTTGGCATGCCCGTTGATCCTGGCAATCTGCTATTCCTTGGAAAACTGGGTGAGAAACCAGTGATCGGCCTGCCCGGATGTGCCCGTTCGCCGGCGTTGAATGGGGCCGATTGGGTGCTGGAGCGCGTGATTTGCGGTGTTGATCTGACACCTGCGGATTTTGCCGAAATGGGGGTCGGTGGTTTGCTTAAAGAAATCCCGACCAGGCCCAAACCACGCGCCGACATAGACTAAGGTCGGTGGTCTGTGGGCGGGTTGAGGCCAGTTTACCTGTTCTCTTGATTGCGGTGGCGTGCTTAACTTGGTCCAAAGCAAAGATGATATCGGGAGGAAATGATGACATCGGTAACAATGACCGTGAACGGCAAGTCCGTGTCTGGCGATGTGGAAGGCCGCACATTGCTGGTCGACTTTCTGCGCAATGATCTGCGCCTGACCGGCACCCATGTGGGCTGTGATACGTCGCAATGCGGGGCCTGCGTGGTCCATGTGAATGGTGAGGCTGTAAAGGCCTGCGCGATGTTCGCGGCTGAAGCTGACGGCGCTGATGTGGCCACCATCGAAGGGCAGGCCAATGCCGACGGATCGCTGTCCGTCATTCAGCAGGCGTTTCAGGATCACCACGGTTTGCAGTGCGGCTTCTGCACCCCGGGGATGGTGATGTCCGCTGCGGCTCTGCTGAAAGACAACCCGAAGCCGACCGAGGGCGAGATACGGGAGTATCTGGAGGGCAATATCTGCCGCTGCACCGGCTACCACAATATCGTCAAGGCGATCATGGCGGCATCCGGTCAGGATGTGGCGGCCATCGCTGCGGAGTAACCAAATTTTCTAGAAAATTTGGGGGTTTACAATTTTTCGAGAAAAATTGTCCCCCGAGAGGGAGGAATGAAATGCCAAAAGATAGTGGAATTGGCGCCAGCACGAAGCGGCGCGAGGACCTGCGGTTTCTGACAGGTGCCGGCAATTATACGGACGATATTAATATTCACGGTCAGGCCCATGTGCACTTTCTGCGCGCGGATGTGGCGCATGCTACGATTAACGGCATTGACCTGGCAGATGCCGAAAAGATGCCAGGTGTCTTGCGCATCTTCACCGGGGCCGATTTTGAGCCGGTGGGCGGTTTGCCTTGCGGCTGGCAGGTCACTGACAAGCATGGCGAACCGATGCAGGAACCCAAGCATCCCATCATTGCGCATGGCAAGATCCGCCATGTGGGCGAGATTGTTGCGGCCGTGGTGGCCGAAAGCCTTGCCCAGGCCCGTGATGCCGCCGAGGTGATCGGTCTGAACCTGACCGAACTGCCAGCGGTGGTGGATATGAAAACCGCCGTCGCTGATGGCACCACCAAGGTGCATGACGATCTGACCAGCAACCTTTGTTACGACTGGGGCTTTGTTGAGGAAAACAAGGATGCCGTGGATGAGGCGATCAAGAACGCCGCCCATGTCACGACGCTTGAACTGGTCAACAACCGTCTGGTGGCCAATCCGATGGAGCCGCGTGTGGCAGTGGGGGAATATTCCCGCTCTGACGATATGCACACGCTGCACACCACCAGCCAGAACCCGCATGTGATCCGCCTGCTGATGGGTGCGTTCGTTCTGGGTATTCCGGAACACAAGCTGCGCGTTGTTGCTCCTGATGTTGGCGGCGGTTTCGGCACGAAGATTTTCCATTATGCAGAGGAAGCGTTCTGCACCTTTGCCGCCAAGGCGGTGAACCGTCCGGTCAAATGGACATCGACGCGGTCAGAGGCGTTCATGTCGGATGCCCACGGTCGTGACCATGTCACCAAGATCGAACTGGCGATGGATGCGGATAACAACTTTACCGCCATCCGCACGGAAACCTACGCCAATATGGGGGCCTATCTGTCCACCTTTGCGCCGTCGGTGCCCACATGGTTGCATGGCACGCTGATGGCAGGCAATTACAAGACCCCGCTGATCTATGTGAATGTGAAGGCGGTGTTCACCAATACCGTGCCTGTCGATGCCTATCGCGGCGCTGGTCGCCCGGAGGCCACGTTCCAACTGGAACGGGTGATTGATATGGCCGCACGCGAGCGTGGCGTGGACCCGATTGCGCTTCGCCGTCAGAACTTTGTCACGGAATTTCCCTATGCCACCCCGGTGGCCGTAGAATATGACACCGGCGATTACGAAGCGACGATGGCCAAGCTGGAAGAGATCGCCGATATGGGTGGTTTCGCCGCCCGTCGCGCCGAAAGCGAAAAGAACGGCAAGCTGCGCGGTCTTGGTGTGAACTGCTATATTGAGGCTTGCGGCATCGCGCCGTCAAACCTTGTCGGGCAGTTGGGTGCGCGGGCCGGGCTTTATGACGCCGCGACCGTCCGGGTGAATGCCACCGGGTCGATCAGTGTCATGGTTGGCGCCCATAGCCACGGGCAGGGCCATGAGACGTCGTTCCCGCAGGTGATTTCCGAGATGATCGGAATCCCCGAGGATCAGATCGACATTGTCCATGGTGATACATCCAAGATCCCGTTCGGGATGGGCACATACGGGTCGCGTTCGCTGGCTGTCTGTGGCTCTGCCATGGTGCGGGCCGCCGAGAAGGTGATCAACAAGGCCAAAAAGATCGCGGCCCATCTGTTGGAAGCCTCTGACGCGGATATCGAGCTAAAAGACGGCCAATTCAGTGTTGCTGGCACGGATAAGTCGGTGGCGTGGGGAGACGTAACCCTTGCTGCCTATGTCCCCCATAACTATCCGCTGGAGGATATCGAGCCGGGCCTGGAAGAGACGGCGTTTTATGACCCCGCCAACTTTACCTATCCTGCGGGTGCCTATGCCTGCGAGGTCGAGGTGGACCCCGATACCGGCAAGGTGACCATCGAACGGTTCAGCGCGGCGGATGATTTCGGTAATATCATCAACCCGATGATCGTATCGGGCCAAGTCCATGGCGGGATCGCTCAAGGGATCGGGCAAGCGCTGCTGGAGAACTGCGCGTATGATGAAAACGGGCAACTGCTGAGCGCATCCTATATGGATTACACTATGCCGCGTGCGGATGATCTGCCGTTCTACAGTGTGGACCATTCCTGCCAGACGCCCTGCACGCACAACCCGCTGGGCGTGAAAGGCTGCGGCGAGGCCGGGGCGATTGGATCGCCACCATCGGTCGTCAATGCCGTCATCGATGCCCTGCAATCGGGTGGCAAGAACGTCGCTCATATTGATATGCCCCTGACGCCATCCCGCGTCTGGAATGCAATGAACAACGCGTAAGGGAGAACGCTCATGTATGCTTTTGAAATTGAACGGCCCTCCACGATTGCGGATGCGGTCAATGCGTTGAAAGGCGAGGATGCGCAGGCGCTGGGGGGCGGGCAGACCCTGATTCCCACGTTGAAACAGCGCCTTGCGATGCCGTCCAAGCTCGTCAGCCTGACTGATATAGGTGAGATGAAGGGCGTGTGTCTTGGCGACGGGGGTGAGGTTTGCATTGGTGGGGCGACCACGCATGCAACCGTGTCCAAAGAGGCGGCCGCGCATTATCCGGCGCTGGCTGATCTGGCGAGCCATATCGGTGATCCTGCGGTTCGGAACCGCGGTACGATTGGCGGATCGCTGGCCAATAACGACCCCTCAGCCTGTTATCCGGCGGCCGCGCTCGGGTCAGGTGCCAGGATCATCACCAACAGCCGTGAAATCGCGGCGGATGACTATTTCGAGGGGATGTTCACAACGGCGCTGGACGAAGGCGAAGTGATCACTGAGGTGCGTTTCCCGGTGCCGGAAAAGGCGAACTATCAGAAGTTCCTGCAGCCTGCGTCACGCTTTGCGCTCGTTGGGGTGTTTGTAGCGAAATATGCCGATGGCGTCCGCGTTGCCGTGACCGGCGCCTCTGAGGAAGGCGTGTTCCGCTGGACGGAAGCCGAAGAGGCCCTGTCAGGCAATTTCGACGGCGGTGCTGTTGATGGCCTTTCGGTGTCGGCGGATGGCATGATTTCGGACCTGCATGGCACGTCTGATTATCGTGCCCATCTCGTCAAGGTGATGACAAAACGCGCGGTGGCGGCTTCCAGCTGAGCCCTGCGCATGGTTTCGCCCGGCTGCTGGCCGGGCGGAACCAAACGACGCCTCATATGTTAGATGACATACGCTCAGACAATGAGCTTGCTATCAAATCGCGAGGACGTCATGCGAAGATCTACTTTGAAATCAACGACATCGCTTGTGCTGAGTTTTGCGGTGGCCACAAGCCCCGTTTTGGCGCAGCAAACCGATGTTGATCCCGAAACGCTGGAAATCTGTGTTGGGCTGGGGCCTGCGGCAGACATCGTGGCCGGTGAGCCGCTGTTGGAGCCGACATTCCCTTGTGTGGATCAGAATGGTGAGGTGGTTGTCGATGAGGTTGCATTGGAAACCGCGATTGCGACGCAGGTTGACGATGGTCCTGTAGAACCTGCGGAGCTGGTCGAGACCCCGGAGGTGACTGCGGTACCGGCAGATGCGGAAACCACAACCGAAGGTACGGCGATGCTTGAGGTGCCTGTGGAAGAAGCCGCACCGGAAGAGACGGTGGTGGAAGAACAGCCTGCTGAGCCTGCTCCGGAAGAGACTGTGACGACCGAGGTCGAAACAGCGCCAGAGGTTGCCGAGACGCCGGAGACGTCGGACGCCGATGTGGCCGTTGAGGCGGAGGCTGATGTTGCGGCGGAAGCTGAGGCTGAGGCGACGACCGAAGCTGATGTTGCGGTTGAAGCGACTGAGCAGGAGGCATTGCCAGAAGCCGAAGGCATGCCTGAGGGCGATGACGCCGCTGCCATCGCTGATCTGCCGACGGTGACAGATGAAACCCCAGATGAAGCAGAGATCGCCATTGAAACGGTGGAAGCGGATGAACCACCTGCGGCAGCTGCGGCCTCAGCCGATGCGGAGGCGGATACGACGGCTGAAGTTCAGGTTGAAACGCTGACCCAGGATGACGTGCGCAGCAGCAGTCAGGATTTCGAAACGACTGCTACGGGTGAAGCCCAGGCAGAGGCGCGGGCCGGTAGTGATAGCGGTAATGATGGCCTGAGCAACTTTGAAAAGGCGTTGTTGTTGGGTCTGGGTGCGGTTGTGGTCGGATCGGTGCTGAATAACGGTGACGAAGTGGTGTCCAACAGCGGCGACCGCGTGATCGTGGAACGTGACGGCGAACTGGTTGTGCTGAAGGATGACGATGTGCTGTTGCGTCAGCCCGGCGCAGAGGTGCAGACACGCACCTTTGACGACGGGTCCACTAGGACCAGTGTTTTGCGTGAAGATGGCACGCAGATCGTGACAATACGCGGCAACGACGGGCGCGTGCTGCGCCGTGCGCGGATCCTTGAAGATGGTACCCAGATCGTTCTGTTCGATGACACGCAGGCATCAGCGCCGGTTGTGGTCACTGAACTGCCTCGCGAGCAAGAGGCAGCGGTCGAGGTTGATGTATCGCGCGGTGACACCGCTACATTGCGTGCAGCACTGCTGGCCAACCAGAACCGGCAGTTCGACCGGAGCTATTCGCTGCGCCAGATCCGCACCATAAGCGAGGTTCGCGATTTGGCCCCGCAGGTGGAATTGGACACGGTGACGTTCGCCACAGGCTCTGCCGCGATTGAACCCAGCCAGGCGGAAGAACTGACCAGCCTTGGTGTAGCCATTGTGGATATCATCCAGGAAGATCCCGGTCAGATGTTCCTGATCGAGGGACACACCGATGCCGTGGGCGATGCCGGGTATAACCTAGCCTTGTCGGACCGCCGGGCCGAGACCGTGGCGCTGGCACTGACGGAGTATTTCGGCGTGCCGCCGGAGAACCTGATCACGCAAGGATATGGTGAGAGCATCCTGAAGGTGCCGACATTACGGGCAGAGCGTGAAAACCGCCGCGCAGCGGTGCGCAACATCACGTCGCTGCTGCGCTAAGGCGTTTGGATGGGACAAAAAAACGGGCACCGAAAGGTGCCCGTTTTCTTTTATAACTCTGTGATGGAAACTACTTGGGCAATGGCCCGATCAGCATGACCATCTGGCGGCCTTCCATCTTGGGGAAGTTTTCCACCCGGCCTGTTTCCTGGGTATCCTCTGCCACCCGTTCCAGCAATTGCCGACCCAGTTCCTGGTGGGCCATTTCGCGGCCACGGAAGCGTAGGGTGATTTTCACCTTGTCGCCGTTTTCCAGAAACTTGAACACGTTGCGCATTTTCACATCGTAATCGTGCTGGTCGGTGTTCGGGCGGAACTTGACCTCTTTGATCTCGATGATCTTTTGCTTCTTGCGCGCTTCGGCTTCTTTTTTCTGTGTCTCGTATTTGAACTTGCCAAAGTCCATGATCTTGCAGACCGGCGGTTTTGCGTTTGGCGAAATCTCTACCAGGTCCAGCCCGGCCTCGTCTGCCATCATCATGGCGCGTTCCGGTGTGACAACACCGACATTTTCGCCGTCCGCCCCGATCAGGCGGATTTCGCTTTCGCGAATACGTTCGTTTACCCGGGGGCCAGTATCGCGCTGTGGCGGCGCGTTGTGGGGTCTGCGTCCTATGATCTTTATCCTTGAATCATTTCGGTTTCGTAGCCGTGAAGGTAAACCCGAGCCTTGCCGTCTTCAACCCGCAAAAGGTGCGGTTTTCAGCCAATTTGTGGTTGCATCGCCCTTCACCTTTTCCCGGCCATCTGACATATCGGCGCCAAGGTCCATGGGGGGCCCAAATGCGATCTTTTGGAAGGATGAGACCAATGAGAGCAATTGCGATCTTAATAGTTTTGGCCGTGCTCGGCTTTTTTGGATACCAATATGCTGTCGAGGGACGTGGTCCGGGCGAGGCTGTTGGTGTGCTAACGGGTGCAACACAGGCCGCCGAACAAGCAGCGATTGAGGCACAAGCCGCTGCCGAAGCCGAAGCCCAGGCCGCCGCCGAAGCTGCCGCTGAAGCAGAGGCTCAGGCTGCTGCAGAAGCCGAGGCCGCGGCAGCCGAAGCCGTTGCCGCCGCAGAAGAGGCCGCCGCTGCCGCTGAAGCGGAAGCCGAAGCGCTGGCCGCTGCTGCTGCCGAAGAAGCTGCCGCTGCAGAAGCCGCCGCCGCTGAGGTCGCTGCAGAAGCGGAAGCCGCTGCTGCCGCCGCACAGGAAGAAGCAACCGAAGCACTGGATCAGGCCGCTGAGGCCGTTGAAGGGGCCACGGAGGATGCCGCTGCTGCAGGTGAGGACCTGATGGCGATGGCCGGCGAGTTGCTGACCGTGGAGGGCTTCGACATCGACAAGGTCATGACGCTGCTGGATGGCGCTGACATCTCGACCCTGGAAAAAACCACCTTGGGTAACGCGCTGAATGCAGCGCAGGATAATCCTGCCTTGCTGGAGCCGGTATTGCAGAACATTCAGGCTGTGCTGGGGCTCTGAACCCCGCAGCTGCCAAACAGAAAAAGGGCCGCGTCCATCATGGCGCGGCCCTTTTCATTTCTCTTGGATGCGTTTTAGTCGAGGAACGCTTTTTCAACCACGTAATGCTGTGGATTTGAATTGGCCCCTTCGACGAGCCCGTATTCTTCGAGCATGTCTTTCAGTTCCAGATTGAACGCCAGGTTGCCGCAGATCATCGCCCTGTCGGTTTCGGGTGACAGGGGCGGCAGGCCGAGATCGGTGAATACTTCGCCGGACCGCATCAGATCGGTGATCCGCCCCATCTTGGGGCTCTCTTCCCTTGTTGTTGTCGGGTAGTATTTGATCTTTTTCCAGAAACCTTCGCCGATGACGTCATTGAGCAGTTCGTCGGTTTTCAGTGCTTCGATCAGGTCGCGCCCGTAGGTCAGTTCGCCCACTTCGCGGCAGGTATGGGTGATGATGATTTCGTCATAATCTTCATAGGTTTGCGGTTCGCGCAGCAGGGAGGCGAAAGGCGCGAAGCCGGTGCCGGTGGCGAAGAACCAGAGCCGTTTGCCGGGCAGGAGCGCGTCGTGGACCAGCGTGCCAACCGGTTTGGGCCGCAGGATGATTTCATCGCCGGGCTTGATGTGCTGGAGTTTGGAGGTCAGCGGGCCGTCCTGCACCTTGATCGAGTAAAACTCCAGTTCTTCGTCCCATGATGGCGAAGCAATGGAATAGGCGCGCAGCAGCGGTTTCTGCTTGCCGGTTTCGGGGTGCGGGTCGCCCATCAGGCCGATCATCACGAATTCGCCCGACCGGAACCGCAAGCTGGCGGGGCGGGTGCAGCGGAAGCTGAACAGCCGGTCGGTGTAGTGTTGTACGTCCGTGACCGTCTGCGCATCGGGCAGGGTGGGGACGGCTTTGGCGGTGTCTAGGGTCACAGGTCTCTGCTCGGTCATATGTGTCATGGCAGCCGTTTTGGGGCCGCCCTCCGTCTTAGTCGTTGATCTGGATCAGGGAAAGGGTGCTTTGGTCCTAGCCGCGCAGGCGGGCCTGATAGTTGTGGTTTTGCCAGTCGGCGCGGGCCAGCCATTGGTCTTCGGGCTGGCGGGCGGCGAGGGCATCGTCGATTTCGACCTCATCAAAGCCGGACCGGCGTGCCATGGCGTATTGATCGGCAAGGACATGGCCGCGCGCGCGCAGCCGCCCTTTGTAGCCGGCCCGCCGCAGCAGGGCGGCCAGCGTGAACCCGCGCCCGTCGGCGGATGATGGAAAGTCGACACGGATCATCGGGGCGTTGGTCAGCCCGGTCAGCGTGTCGGGCACGGTATCCGATGGCAGGTCGATGGCATAGTCGCAATCATTGGCCGCAGCATCTGCGTGGCTGATAAAGCTGCCGGTCCAGTCGTCGATGCTGAACCCGGTGTCATTGACAATCACGCTCATGCTGCTTTTCCCGGTCTGATGGCTTTGCCGTCTTCGAAATGGATCCCGCATTCGGTCTTGTCACTGTCACGCCAGCGGCCTGCGCGCGGGTCTTCATGTGCGCTGACGCGCGTGGTGCAGGGCATGCAGCCGATGGAGGGATACCCCTGCGCCACCAGCGGATGCCGGGGCAGGGCATGTTTGGTCATGTAGGCGGCGATGTCCTGTGGGTTCCAGTCGGCCAAGGGATTGATCTTGATCTTGCGGCCTTCCTTTTCGAACAGCGGCAGGGCTGCACGCTGCCCGCCCTGGAACCGCTTGCGCCCGGTGATCCAGCCGCCGAAATCGCGCAGCGCTTCTTCCAGTGGCCTTGTCTTGCGCAGGTCGCAGCAGGCGTCGGTATCGGCCTGATGCAGGATACCGTCCACGTCCTCGACCAGCACGGCGTTTCTGTCGGGGGTGATGACCCGCAGATCGGTCAGGCCAAGCTGTTCGCTGACCTGGCGCTGATAGGTCAGTGTTTCGGGGAACAGCATTTCGGTGTCCAGAAAGATCACCGGCGTCGCCGTGTCGATCTGGGCCACCATGTGCAGCAGCACGACGCTTTCGGCGCCGAAGGAGGATACCAGCGCAATCGGTCCGATCTGCACATCGTCAAGCGCGTGGCGCAGGATGGTCTGGGCGTCGGACTTCCGGTGCAGGATATTGCGGCGTTCGGCGAGCTCTTTAAGCGGCATTGGCTTTGTCCTCGGCTGGATAAAGGATGGCTTTGAACGGCTCCATGCCGAGCCGGCGATAGGCCTGAAGGAAGGTTTCGTTTTCGTCCGCACGCAGGTCCATGTAGCCCGTGACCAGCCGTTCGATGGCTGGCACGATCTCATCGGCGCTGAAGCCGGGGCCGGCGCGTTCGCCGATGGTGGTGGTTTCGGTTCCGTCACCGCCCAGCGTAATCTGGTAGTTTTCGACGCCTGCCCGGTCGAGGCCGAGGATGCCGATATGACCGACATGGTGGTGCCCACAAGCGTTGATGCAGCCGGAGATTTTGATTTTTAGCTGGCCGATGTCGTGTTCGATCTTCAGCTCATCAAAGCGCGTTGCAATTTCCTGCGCGATGGGGATCGAACGGGCCGTGGCGAGCGCGCAGTAATCCATGCCGGGGCAGGCGATGATGTCCGATGCCAGCCCGATATTGGCGGCGGCAAGGTCGGCCGCGCGCAGCGCCTGATAGGCCGCTGGCAGGTCGGATTTATGCACATGCGGCAGGATCACGTTCTGTTCGTGGCTGATGCGCAATTCGTTGTGGCCATAAGTTTCGGCAAGGTCCGCCATGACGCGCATTTGGTCGGATGTCGCATCGCCGGGGGTAGACCCGTGCTTCTTGATGCTGATTGAGACGATGGCGTAACCTTCCGCCTTGTGCTCAGCGAGGTTCGTGTCGGTCCATGACCGGAAGGCGGGGTTGGCGAGGCGCGCGGCCTCGTACCCGTCAGTGGATTTGGTCACGAAGGCAGGTGGGGCGAAGGCGGTTTCGATCTGGGCCAGAAGCGCCTGATCGTGGCCGGAGAACCCGGCGCGGATGGCTGTGAACCGGTCCTCGACCAGGTGCTGGATTTTTTCCAGACCGTTTTCGTGGACCGTGATCTTGATCCGTGCCTTGTATTTGTTGTCGCGGCGGCCAAGCAGGTTGTAGACGCTGACAATCGCCTCGACATAAGGCAGCAGGTCCGCCTTTGGCAGGAAATCCCGTAGGATTTTGCCGACCATCGGTGTGCGGCCAAGGCCACCGCCGACGATGACCTCGAACCCCGGTTCGCCAGCGGCGTTGCGGACCATGCGCAGGCCGATATCGTGGGCGCGGGTGACGGCGCGGTCCTGTTCGGCCCCGGTCACGGCGATCTTGAACTTGCGCGGCAGGAACTGGAATTCCGGGTGGTCGGTGGACCACTGGCGCAGCAGTTCCGCGATAGGGCGCGGGTCTTCGATTTCATCGGACGCTGCACCGGCGAAATGGTCGGCAGTTACGTTGCGGATGGTGTTGCCGGAGGTCTGGATCGCGTGCATGCCGACATCGGCAAGCGCGTCGAGCATATCGGGTACGTCCTGCAGTTTCGGCCAGTTGTACTGGATGTTCTGGCGGGTCGTGAAATGACCATAGCCTTTGTCCCAGCGGTCGGCGATATAGGCCAGCTGGCGCATCTGGGCGCTGTTGAGTGTCCCATAAGGGACGGCGACGCGCAGCATGTAGGCGTGCAGTTGCAGGTAAAGCCCGTTCATCAGGCGGAGGGGCTTGAATTCATCCTCGGTCAGCGATCCATCGATGCGGCGTTCGACCTGGCCACGGAATTGGGCCACGCGGGCGCGCACGAAAGCCTCATCGAAGTCATTGTATTGGTACATCTTTCTTCCTTTCGCCGCAAAATCCTTGGAAGGATTTTGCCAAGACTTTTCGAAAAGTCTTGGGGGTCACTCTGCCTGTTTGCCATGGAAATAGTTGGAGGGGCCGCGCGTGCGGAACGCCTCGCGGAAATGGGTGGGTTCGGGGCCGTCCGGGCCGGAGCGTGCATCGGCCAGATAGGCGCCGGCGATCAGGTCGGCCTGTGCCATCGCTTCGAGCAGGCGCAGATCACCGTGGGCCTCGTCGGTGATCAGTTCGGCCTCGCGGATGTCTCGGGTCCAGCGGTTGTCTTCGGTCAGCCAGACGGCGTCGCCTTCCAGCAGGGCGTTGGCGGTGACGACCTTGGGTGTGAAGCTACGTGCCATTATGCAAACTCCCTTAATGTCAAAGCGTTGGCTTGGGCGTCGCGCGGGGCGAGGCCGTAGAATGTGATGGCGGGGCCGGTCAGGTTGGCTTTGGTCATGGTTGGTTCCATCTCGGCCAATGTCGTTGCGATGATGCGTTGATCGGGCCGGCTGACATTTTCGATGATGGTGACCGGGGTGGCCGGGTCGGCGCCGTGCATCAGCAGGCGCCCCTGTATGAAACGGGCGGATTTCTTGCCCATGTAGATCGCCGCAACCTCGCCCGCCCGCGCCAGCGCGCGCCAGTCGTGATCGGCGTATCCTTTGGTATCGTGCCCTGTGATCAGGCGGACGGAGGAGTTGCGCTGCCGTTTGGTCAGGCTTTGTCCGATGGTCGCGACGGCGGCGGAGGCGGCGGTGATGCCGGGGATGACCCGATAGGAAATGCCCGCGTTTTCAAGGGCTTCGATTTCTTCGTCAAGCCGCCCGAAGATAGTTGGATCGCCTGCCTTGAGCCGGACCACATGGTGGCCGTCCTGGGCGTGCTGCACGATCAGGGCGTCGATGTCTTCCTGCTTCATCGAGGGGCCAAAGCCGGTTTTGCCGGCGTCGATGATGATCGCCTCGCGCCGGGCAAGTTCGAGGATTTCGGGGGTGACCAGCCGGTCGTGGATCACCACATCGGCGGTGTCGAGCGCGTTGCGTGCCTTGAGCGTCAGCAGTTCGGGGTCGCCGGGACCAGCGCCGACGAGGTCGACATGGCCTTCCCGCGCCTTGGCCATGATGTGGGTGTCGAGCAGGGTTTCGAGTGCTGGAATTACGCCGTTTTCGCCAGCGTCTTCAATGGCTTTGGGGCCGGTGTTGAAATAGAAGGCGGACCAGAAATCGCGCCGTTTGCGGCCCATGGGCAGCACGTCGGCGGCGTGGCGGAAGGTTTTGCCGATGCGGGCGAGGATGCCGAGCGAGGTGGGCAGCCGTTCCTCCAGATCGGCCTTGATCGCGCGGGCCAGGACCGGTGCCGCGCCTTCGGTTCCGATGGCGACGGTGACCGGGTCGCGGTCCACGATGGCGGGGGTGATGAACTGGCTATCTGCCAGATTATCAACGATATTTACGAGTGCACCTTCGGCGTGGGCGATGGCTGAAACGCGCGCATCTTCGACATCATCTTCGTTGGCGGCGTAGAACAGGGCGGCGCAGAGCGCATCACCAGGTTCCATGGCGCGATTGATGATTGTCAGCTTGTCTTGCGCTGCCCATTTCTGGATATCGGGGGCGATTTCGGAAGCAATTACAGTCAGATGCGCCTCTGTTTTCATCAGCAAGCGCAGCTTGGCCATGGCCGCGTCACCGCCGCCTGAAACGACGATGCGGCGGCCTGCGACGGCGAGGAAGATGGGGAAGTGCTGCATGATGACCCTCGAATTTCTTGGGTTCAATATAGAATATCGTTCTGCTATTTGCCTCCCCCAGAAGGTAGTTAAGGACGTTTGTTCCAAGTCGGGATGAATTTGGACCGTCTGTCCTGCCAAATTGGAGAATTGAGAATGTCGGTGCGGATTGATGCGACGGATCGGAAGATTTTGGCGGCTTTACAGGCGGATGCGGCGCAGTCGCTGGACGAAATTGCCAAGAATATCGGGTCATCCAAGACCCCTGTCTGGAACCGGATTCGCAAGATGCGCGAGGCCGGGATCATCGGGCAGCAGACCGTGTTGCTGGATGCCGAGGCGCTGGGGTTCGAGGCGTGTTTTTTCGTGCTGATCCGCACGTCGGAGCATGATGCGGACTGGCAAGGAAGGTTCCTTAAGGCATTGAAATCGCGACCGGAAGTGCAGGAGGCGCATCGGCTGGCGGGGGATATCGATTATATCCTGAAGGTGCGGGTGCAGAACGCACGGGCTTATGACACGTTTTATCAGGCGCTGATTTCAGAGGTGAAAGTGCACAACGTCACAGCACTTTTGTCGATGGAAGAGATCAAGTCGACGGTGGCGTTGCCACTGTAGTGGATGCAACGTTCGGTGGGATGCGTGCGGTGGTCGGCGCGCGAGACCTCGCGAATCATCAGTTAACGCAAGGCGGCAAGGCGATTTCGCCTGTCGGCGATGCGTCGGCATTTCGTCGGACCCCACCGCACGGTTGGGCCGATTAATGCGGCGTGCGGTTAAAAGGTGAAGATAATCTTCATACTTTGGTCGGGTTTTCCCTACTATTTGTGAACGCAGTTCACAAATTAGTTGACCGATGTGAAGTGGCGCTCTACGAACGTGAGCATTGTTCATGAATGGAGAGACATCATGCAATTTGTCAAGCGTACAGCCGGGTTTGCGGCCCTTTTCCTTGTTGGTGCCTGTGCCAGCCCGAGTGTTCAACACGCCACCCAATCCGCCGATCACAGTGCGCAGGCCACGGGCCACGGGGTCAGTGCTGTCGCCTCTGGCGCGGCGACGGTCAGCGCGGTGCCGGTGATGGCGGCAGGGTCGGTTCTGGCGGTCACAGGTGCCGCGATTGAAGAGGTGGGCACCGGGTCGTTGAATGCCGGGGTTGAGGTTTTTGAGGCCGGTATTGGCGCGCGTCCGCCTGCCACATGCGGGCCAACGCCGCGACAGCCGGACTGTGTGACCCCCGATGGTCCGCCGCGGCTGAACTGATCAGGAGTGAGATCATGAAACGTTTGATATCGCTGATCATGCTGATGCTGGTCGCATGTCTGCCTTTCCAGGCAGGTGCAGGCAGCAGTGCGGCGGGCAATTCGGTATTGCCCGTGGCCGAAGTGGCCACATTCGCGAACCGCGTGCAGCAGGATCTGGCCGCACGCGGGGCCAGTGTGGCGATTGTGGCCCGGGTGGGTCGTGATCCGTCCATGCTGCCCGATGGCATTCGCTATACCCATGTGGGTTTCTGGGTCTATTCCCGGATTACGCGGGCTGATGGCAGTACCGGCATGGGGTATCGTGTCTATAATCTTTATCAGAAGCAGGGAAATCTGACCCGTAGCGAGTTGGTCCAGGACAGTCCCGCTGATTTCTTTGCGGGCGCGCAGGTGCTGGATGCGGGGGTGATCATTCCTGACCCCCGATTGCAGCGCAAACTGCTGGAGGTGATCGCCAGCCCCACATATGCGGCCCTGCATAACCCGACCTATTCGGTGCTGGCCAACCCCGGATCATCGCAATTCCAGAATTGTACCGAGCATACGCTGGATGTGTTGATGGCCGCGATTTACGACACGCGCGATCCCCGCCGGATCAAGGCCAATATCGCGGCTTATTTTGAACCGCAAAATGTGCGCCTGAACGGGTTGCAACGCCTGTTCGCCCCTGCCGCGTCGCAGGCGCTGACCACGGCGGATCATGGACCGCAGGTGAAAACGGCGACGTTTGGGTCGATTGCCCGGTTCATGCGCGCCAATGATCTGGCGTCGCAAGTGTATCGCGTCACACCGGATCGTGTGGTCGGGTTCGCGGGTTAACGCGGGCGGCGTGCCCATGTTTTCAGGTCGATCACAACCTTGATGGTCGCAACCATCACAAAGGCGCAAAGGAGGGCCTTTGTGATGGTTTCCATGGTTCCTTCGATCAGCAAGGCGTGGATCACGGTGCCACTTACGATCACCAGTGCCAGGGCGGTGTGCGCCCGCCGCCATGTCCGTGGGGCCAGCCGCCGCCGGAGCGCCGCGAGAATGGCGGTCGCAAAGATCGCCCACATGGCGACCACACCCCAGATTGAAAACGGGGTGGGGGAGGCCAGAAGCAGCGCGTCGATCACGTCAGGCGGGCTGGTAACCCAAAGGGCGGCCACATGGATGATTACCGCGGTCACCAGAATGCCACCGATCCAGCGATGCACCTGTCGCCCGCGCATGGCCCGCAGACCTGGCAGACGCCCGCCCGCCAAAAGCGGCTGTAGCAACATCAGAGCCATGGCGATGATCCCGGCAAAGCCTGCCAGAATATAGACCGGCTCGCGCCATGCCAGCAGGGGGCTGGTGGCGGCGGCTGCGATGGGTATGGCCGTGGCTGCGGTCAGAGCGCCCCAGATCAGAGCGCCCCGTGCGCGTGTCGCCCGGTTCGTCCCCATCCTGGATCAGGCCGGTTGCAGCACGAAATCCGCGTGAAGTGTCGTATCGCTGGCACTTGCCATGACGGGGCGCAAAAAGACTGTTTCAAAATCCCCACTGTCATAGGCGAGGTGCCCGTGGGGTTGCCCGAAGGCCGGGACGATCTGTGGCATTTCAAGCCGGAACATGCCGTTGGCGTCGGTCAGTGTTGCCCCGTGGCTTTGCGGGTCGCGTTCATGCCCTTCGGTCGTGTGCGCCCAGATCTGGATCCGCTGCCCTTCGAGTGGTTGACCATCACCTGCCCGCCGCACCGTGCCGGTCATCCAGAACCCACCGCCGCCGATCCGGTCAACGATTGGTGCGCCGGGCCGGTAATTGTTGGATCCACCGCGCATGGATGTGGTGGGGGTCAGCCCTTGGGCCTGCGCAGGAACGACGAGACCCGACAGCCCGGTGGCCAAGACGGCCCCGGCAGTGGCAAGAAGCGTGCGCCGGCTGGTGCGCTTTTCGGTCATGTCGCGGTCTCCCTTTGGCCGTTGTTTTTGAAATTGTAGCGCATCTGCGCCGAAATCCGAATTGGCGATGGTAATTGAGCGGTAAAGACGGCTCACAGATGCGTGAGTTGCCCGTTTTGGTGCGTTATGGCCGCACCGCACAGGGATGTGAGCCGCCTGAACCGTCACTCCCCTTGCCGTAAGGCTGTTTTTCGCCTAACCCGAAATTTCTTGTTTTTGCTGTTGATTGAGGGCGGAGAGGCCGGACCATGTTAAGCAGACGTCATTTCATCATGACAACGGCGGCGTTGTTTTCGCCACCCATCGCAGGTGCCGCGCTGGCGCAGGAGGTCGAGACCGACGCCGTGCTGTCCACGGTCGAAGAGGTTGTGCCGCCGCGCCCGCCGGTATCGCCCCCGTCACGTTGGCCCGGATGGGACAGGCGCGTGACCCCGCGCAATTATGACCCGTTTACTTCGAATCCATGGGGGTTTCACCCTCGGTTTCTGCCTACGATAGTCGAGGCGAACCCGAACCTGCGCCCCGGTGATATCCATGTCGATGCGATAGCCCGGTATCTTTATCACATCCGCGCTGATGGCACCGCGATGCGCTATGGCGTGGCGATTGCCACCGGCAAACTGTACGAGCCGGGCACCTATACGATCCGCCGCAAGGCCCGCTGGCCCACATGGCGCCCGACCGATGCGATGATCGAGCGCGATCCGGGCTCTTTCGAGCGGTTCAAGGATGGGATGGATGGCGGCCCGAGCAATCCGCTGGGGTCACGCGCGCTGTATCTTTACGTGGGTCGCCGTGACACGTATCTGCGTATCCATGGCACCCCGTCGCCCCGGTCCATCGGTGGCCGCGCAAGTTCCGGCTGCGTGCGCATGGTGATGGCCCATATCATCGGGCTTTATGATCAGGTTGAGACCGGATCGTCGGCAATCCTGTATCCTGCCGAGGATGCGATTACCGCCCGCAGCTGACCCGGGTTACTGGGTCGCGGGGGCGGTTTCGGCGGCTTGCAGGCAGATCGGCCGCCCTTGGGTTGTTCTAAGCGGCAGCAGGGTGGTTTCGACCGGTCCTGCGTGGCTGTACCAGTAGCAGTTATCTTCGGGCAGCAGGACGGCGGTTTGCAGGTCCTGATAGGGGGCGGCCATGGCCGCCACGCCTTCGGGCAGGGGCGGGGTGGTCTGGATGTCGCATGCGGCTAGCGCAAGTAAGGCCAATGGGGCAAGGCTGGCGCGGATACTCATGATAATTCTCCCTGTTCGCGGGGACCCCAAAGCACTTCGACGCCTGTCTGGCAATACGCTGTGCTGTACCGGGCACATTTTTTGGGCGAGTGTCGCCTGATGTCCAGTCTTTGGGGGGAGGGAGCGGCGTCTACTTCGTCAACTTGCCCAAGAGGGTCCGGTATTGCGTCGTGATGATCCGCACGGCCTTGTCACGTTTCCCCTGCCGCTTGACGGCCTTGAGAGCGGCCTGCGGCGCGACGCGTGTTTTCAGCATCTGGTTGCGTCGGTATTTGCCGGGACGGGTGGAAATCTTGCGCTGCAACGCGGCTTCATGATCCCAATAGGACATTATTTGCGTCTCGCTCAGCGGCATCTTCAGTTGATGACACACGGTTCTGACCAAGGTCAGTAGGTGGTGAATTTCGCCATTTGCGCCGGTCATTTCCATCAGGTTGAATGCGTCGGACAGGCCCCTGACAATCAGGTAACCAAGGGGAATGTCATCGGATTGGTGCCATTCCAGATCGACAAAATGTGCGTTGTTGGCTTTGTCCAGGATCATGTTCTTGGGAATGGCATCGAGCCATTTGCCAGGAATTTGCTGCGACGAATCAAGACAGTTTGCCGTATCGATCCCGACGGTCGCGCCAAGTGCTGCGATCCAGCGTTGCGCCCAGGTTGTGACATCTGCAACTCGCCATTTATCCCTCGCCATGATGTCGTGCAGCGCTTGAGTCCAAAGTTGACCGTCAAGAAATGGCTCGCGCTCCAGGATCTGGGTCAGATCCTCATTCTGGGGCATCGGATCATCGGTCAGGCGCTGCCTGTCGACAACGATATCATCGGCGCTGCCCTGAAATGCGACCCGTTTGAGGTAGTGTTTCTTTCGATCGCCATTGCCGTAGTAAACTGCATAGTCGTTGGCGGAAGCGGTGATGTCAGACTTGGATGCCACGACAAGGAAAGAGTTTGCGACGTCACCGCCCAACCCATTTTCCATGACGGGCTGCAGTGCCTTGGATAGTGCAAAATGCAAGTGTTTGGGTTTTTGTCGGTCGGAGGCCGCAGCCCCCGCCACCAGCGCCGCAAACCGCCCGCCAATATCAGGTGTCATGGCCGGATCAAACAACACGGCTTCGGGGAATTTGTAGTCGGGAAAGGGATAGGCGAAGCGCTGTCCGGTCAAGCCGACCCCACTGAGCCGGTTGGCCAAAACTTCGCGTCCAAACGTCACGACGGACTTGTCGGTGTAATGACCCTCGATCCCGGCCATTGGGTAATTCAGGTGGTCCTCGGCATAGCCGGCGAAATATTTCAGGCCCAGTTGATTTTCGATGGCCAGAATAAGCACGCCGTCGTCGGTCAGATGGTCGGCAACATATTGAAGCATCTGGTCAATCGGGTCGCTGTCGCTTCCGTCGGAAAAATAGACGCGGGCATATTCGAGCACCCCGATAAGGGTGATCGTCTGGAACTTTTGATCCGTCTTGAGGTCTTGCAGATTGGCGTTGATCACCGTCACATTATCCAGATCGCGGCAGCGCGCCCCGATGGTCGCTGCGCGGCGTCCGCTGCCCTCTAGCGCGAAAACCTGATGCCCCTCTTCCCCCATGAACCGGGTCAACAGCCCGCAGCCCGCCCCGATTTCGAGAATGGGTCCTGACAGATGGTCAGAGACCGCGCGCAGAAGGTTGGCCCGCTGATGATGCAGGTGATAGGTTGATGGCCAATCCTTCATGCCGGCTGCGAGTTCGTCGGACATAACGGACGTGTCGGTTGCATTCTGGATCACCGAAAGCACATAGTTTTCGGACCGATCACCATCGGAATAGCCGAAACCACCGCTGGCGGTTTTCAGTGCCCAGATATTTCGTTCGTCATCACGCTGAAAGTCGTTTTCAAGCCAGCCTGTTTCGGCGGGGGTGGTGCTGTTTGATGTTTGTGACACTGATGGTCTGCCTATCTGCGCGTTCCTTGCGGTTGAACCTCTATAGCAGGTGCGACCGCAGGCGCAATTGAACCAGTCAAGGGAAGGATTTGACCATCAATCGTTCCAGTCCATGGAAGTGGTAGACGTTGCCGTAGTGGGGTGTTTCGCTGATCTGCAGGTTGGGGCAGCGGGTGAGGAGGGTTTCCAGTGCGATCCGCAGTTCCAGCCGTGCCAGTGGTGCCCCGACGCAGAAATGGATGCCGCCGCCGAAGCTGGTGTTTTGCGGCCCCTTGCGTGTCGGGTCGAACTGGTTGGGGTTGGCGTAGGCCGCTGGGTCTCGGTTGGCGGCGCCGAGCAGGCAGGCGATCTGGTCGCCCCGTTTGAAGCTGTGGTCGCCCATGGTCACGTCTTCGTAGACCCAGCGGGTGAACATGTGCAGGGGGGGATCGAAGCGGATGATTTCCTCCACACATGCGTCGGTGATGTCGCGCGCATTGTGATCGAGCAGGGTTTTGACGCCGTTGCCGAGCGTGTGGACCGTCGCCTCGTGTCCCGCATTCAGGAGCAGGATGCAGGTGGTGATCAGTTCGTCTTCGCTGAGTTTTTCGCCCTGTTCTTCGGCTGCGATCAGGGTTGAGATCAGGTCATCGCCGGGGGTCTTGCGCCGCTGGTTGATGTAGTCGCGCATGAAACCGGTGAAATCGCTCGCGGCGGTGGCGGCGGCGTTCTCAATGGTCCGCGTCCGACCGGCGGTATACATGGCGACCATGGCGTTGGACCAGCGCAGCAGGTCATCGGCGTGGGATTCGGGCACGCCGAGCAGGCGGCAGATGATGATCACCGGCACGGGGCGCGCATAGGCGTCGAGCAGATCGAAGGGTTGGTCGGGAAACCGGTCGATCAGGTCATGGCAAAGCCGGGTTATATCGGGGGCGAGCGCGCTGATGGTCCGGCTGGTGAAGGCTCGCAGCACCAGCGAGCGCAGGCGCGTGTGCCGGGGTGGTTCAAGTTCGAGCATCGAATGCGCCTCAACGGCGTAGAAGGGCCGCAGATGGGCAGGGATGTCGGGGGCCAGTTCCGGTGGGCATTCGCGCCCCATCCGTTTGTCACGCAGGACCGCGTGCACGGATTTGTGGCTGACGGCGCAGGGCAGGTCATAATCGTCCCACCAGAAGAAATCGCCCGCATCGCGCGCGCGGTCGTAGAACAGGTAGGGGTTCTGGACAAAGCCGGGATCGGTCGGAGACTGGGAAAAGCGTTGCATTTGGCAGGTTTGGCGCAGCCATCTGGCCAATGCAAGAGAGGCTGGGTAAGTTGAGGGTCATGCGCGTTCTGCTTCGTCCCCGCCTGTTGGTTATTGTCGCGTTTCTGGCGGCTGTTACAGCCTTTGCCGGGGGGGTGTGGTGGTATGGCTATGTGGCGGCCCTCGCGCAGCTGGATCAGCGGGCACGGACCGACCTTGCCCTTGCCTCTGACAGTTTGACGAGCGAATTGCGCCGCTATCGCGAATTGGCGGTACTGACGGCGGATCATCCGCATCTGCGCCCGTTGATGGCAGGTGAGACGACGCCGGAGACGGTGCGCCCGGTCCTGCAGGAGATTGCCGACAAGACCGGTGCGCTGGATATCATGCTGGTTGATCCGGGTGGTGCGGTGATTGTGGCGACTGTTGATGCGCCCAATGTCGATCATCAGGGACGCGCCTATTTTGAGCGGGCGATGGATGGCGCCCTTGGGTTTTCGCATCTTTATAGTGAGGCTTACGGGCGGCGCGCGTTTGTCTTTGCAGCGCCCGTGTTTTCCGAGGCTGGCCCTGTGACTGGTGCCTTGGTCGTCTATGCCGATGTGGAGCAGGTCGAGGCGGCGTGGCGGGGTGCCCGCCCGGCGGTTTATTTTGCCGACCGCAGTGGCGTGATCTTTTTATCGAACCGGTCGGAGCTGGTGTTTCGGTCCCGGTTGGGTGATCCGTTGCCGCAGGCGGAGTATCCGGCTGACCGGGTGGCCCCGTTTGTTCGGTATACCGAAGGGCTGGTCAGTGGGTACGAGGTCTGGGATGTGGATGGTGGCCGGTATCTGCCGGAACGCGCCTTACATCTGGCGCTTGATCTGCCGGTGATCGGGATGACTGGTGAGGTTTTGGTAGATGTTGCCCCGGCCCGGCAGTTGGCGGCGTTGCAGGCCGCAGTGGTGGCGGCGGTTTGTCTGGTGTTCGGAATGCTCTTGTTTGTTGCGACCCAGCGCCGCCGTACGCTGGCTGCGTTGAATGCGCGGCTGGAGCGCCGGGTGCGCGACCGCACTGCGGAGTTGTCGGCGTTGAACCAGGATTTGCGCCGTGAGGTGGCCGAACGCACCGCTGCCGAGGCCCGGTTGCAAAAGGCGCAGGATGATTTGGTGCAGGCGGGCAAGCTGTCGGCCCTGGGTCAGATGTCGGCGGGCATCAGCCATGAACTGAACCAGCCGCTGACCGCGATCCGGTCTTTTGCCGAGAATGCGCAAGGGTTTCTGGATCGGGGCAAGCCTGAGATTGCGGCGCAGAATCTGGGCCGTATATCCGAGATGGCGCGCCGGATGGGCCGAATTATCCGCAATCTGCGCGCCTTTGCCCGGCAGGAGGATGAGCCGCCCAAGAATGTCGATCTGATTGCGGTGATTGATGCCGTGCTGGAGATCGTCGCGCCGCGTGCCGCCCGGGACGGCATCGCGCTGGAATGGGACGCACCGGCGACGCCCGTGATCGTGCGCGGGGGCGAGGTGCGTTTGCAGCAGGTGATCCTGAATCTGGTGTCGAATGGCATGGACGCGATGGAAGAGAGTGATCCGAAGATCGTGACGATTGCGGTAGGGCATGCTGGCAGCCGCACGACGGTGTCGGTCCGTGATACAGGGCCTGGGATTGCAGAACCGGAGAAGATATTCGATCCGTTCTATTCGACCAAGGCAGTCGGCGCGGCTGAGGGCATGGGGCTGGGCCTGTCTATTTCCTATGGGTTGGTGCAAAGCTTTGGCGGCGCGATCCGGGGGCGCAACCATCCCGATGGCGGGGCGGTGTTTACCGTTGAGCTGGACGCCGTCGCGCGGGAGGTTGCCGCATGACGACCCGCGTGCTGCTGGTGGATGATGATCGCGATATCCGCGAGGCGCTGGGCCAGACGCTGGAACTGGCGGATCTGGCGCCGACCGTGGCCGGGTCTTTTGTTGAGGCCAAGGATCATCTGACGCCCGCGTTTCAGGGGGTTGTGGTGTCCGATATCCGGATGCCGGGGCGGGATGGGTTCTATCTGCTTGATTTTGTGCGGGAAACTGATCCGGAACTGCCGGTGATCCTGCTGACCGGTGAGGCGGATATCCCGATGGCTGTGCGGGCCATGTCCGCGGGCGCTTATGATTTTCTGGAAAAGCCCTGCGCGCCGCAGGCTTTTGTCGCGGTAATTGAACGCGCCCTGAAGGCGCGGGCGCTGGTGCTAGAAAACCGCCGCTTGAAATCAGAGCTGGAGGCGGGTGATGCCGCATCGCGGATGCTGTTTGGCCAATCGCGGCTGGCCGAGGATCTGCGCCAGCAGGCCCGTGCGGTGGCGCGGGCGGGCACCGAGGCTCTGATTGTGGGTGAGCCGGGGTCTGGCACATCGAAGGTGGCGGAGGTGATCCATCTCGTGTCGGCGGCCGCATCCCGGCCCTTTGTCAAATGCGCGGCATCTTCGCTGGACGCGGCCGGGCTTGATGCGGCTCTGGCAGAGGCGCTGGACGGGACAGTGTATCTGGATGAGGTGGCTGGCCTTGGCCCTGCTGCGCAGTTGCATCTGCTGGACCGGTTGGAGGCGGGCGGTGTGGCCCGCGTGCTGGCCGGATCGACCCGTGATCTGAAAGAGGCGATGAGTGCGGGGGATTTGAGTGCGGAGCTGTTTTACCGGCTGGACCTGATGCGTGTGCGCATCCCGACCTTGCGCGAACGCCCCGAGGATATTCCGGTGTTGTTTCAGCACTATGTCGCGCAGGCTTGTGAACAGGCGAACCTGCCGATGCCGGTCATCACGGCGGATCACACGGCCCGTCTGATGGCGCAGGATTGGCCCGGCAATGCACGCGCGCTGATGAATGTGGCCATGCGGTTTGCCATGGGGTTGGACGAGCGGGATGTGAGCGCAGGGCTGGGTTTGTCGGCCCAGATGGCGCAGGTTGAGCGGTCATTGCTGGTCGCGGCCTTGCAGCGTCACAATGGCCGGGCGACCGAAGTGGCCCGTGATCTGCAGCTGCCACGCAAGACGTTCTACGACAAGTTAAACAAGCATGGGTTGCGCGCCGAGGATTTCCGCAATCAATAGCTGCTACCGCGACGTTCTGCCGCGCCCGAGTCAATGCGCCCCTATGCTAATCTGCATGCGATTGGACACCAAAAACCTGACCACGCAAGCGTTGGGATGGCGTCTGATATGCCAGCAAGGGAGGGACGTTCATGGCCCGCGCGCCAATGGACGCTGGAGCATTCGACCGCTCCGAATATGACAGAGCTGATCAGCAATTCCGATTGGCGGAGCAAAAGTTACCCGCAACGGCCGTAGAGGCCATTGCGCAAGAAGTCGTGAGACGATTGGCCTTTCGAATGCCGCGCACTGTCAGAAAAGAAGATCTGCCCACACCGTCAGAGATTGATTTGCTGTGTGCGGCACTGTTGTCCTCGGATGAACAGGCCGCGGACAAGATCATTCTGTCGGCTCGCCGCGACGGTGTGACCATTGACACGATCTATCTGGGTTACGTCGCTGGTGCCGCGCGCCAACTGGGTGAGATGTGGGAAGACGACCGTGTGTCGTTTGTCGAGGTGACACTGGCCTCAGGCCGGTTGTACCGCGTCATTCGCGGATTGCGCCATGTGGTGGCCCGTACCCTTGGCGAGGATCGACAGCAATATCCGGCCCTGTTTGCGTTGGTGCCGGGCGAGACCCATACGCTGAGTATCGAGATGGCGACCGATCTGTTCCGTCGCGAAGGCTGGGAGGTCGATCTGGCTGTCGGCCAGAGCCATGATGAGATCGTGCAACGCAGTGAAACCCATCAGTATCAGGCGATTGTGCTGGTCGCCCATTCCGACCGGATGATTGAGCCGCTTGCCCGTATGATCCTGGCCTTGCGTATCAGTCAGCCGCTGGCGCATGTTCTGGTGGCCGGGAACATCCTGACGCATTTCCCTGATATCAAGGATCTGGTTGGCGCTGATGCCGTGGTCAAGGATATCGAAACGGCCACCGAAACCGTGCGTACCGTTCTGGAAAGCGATGCATCCTAAGATGTGCGGTTTTTCGCACTGTTAGCGCTGCAGACTGTGTGGTTTTCCGCCCGGTTGCGATATCAGGAAGATGCCGTGTTTGCTTTCGGTCTTTTAGTTTCAATGGCTTACGGTCTGATTTGCGTAGATCATCATGGCGCTTGCGCCAATCCTCGTCGCTGCATTTGATCTGGGTGTGCGCCTGAAAACAGGCGGCAAGATTCTCGAGGGAGGAAAAATTATGACCTTTTTGAAAGCGGCAGCCGCAATGGCTGCAATCTCTGTCATGGCGACATCGGCGCTGGCTGATGCTCATGGCGCTGGCTGCGATGATGGTGAAATCGTCGTCAAGTTCAGCCACGTCACCAATACCGACCGTCACCCCAAGGGGATCGCGGCGAGCCTTCTGGCTGAGCGTGTGAATGCCGAGATGAACGGCACCATGTGCATGGAAGTGTTCCCCAACTCGACCCTTTACACCGACGAGCAGGTGATCGAGGCGATGCTGCGCGGTGACGTGCAACTGGCAGCACCGTCACTGTCGCTGTTTGAGTCGATCACCAAGGCCTATCGTCTGTTCGATCTGCCATTCATGTTTGAAAACATTGAAGCCGTGGATGCGTTCCAGGCATCTGATGCCGGTCAGGCGATGAAGGATGCGATGCAGCGTCGTGGTTTGCAAGGCCTGCAATTCTGGCACAATGGCATGAAGCAGATCAGCGCCAATGTGCCGCTGGAAGCGCCAACCGATGCCAATGGCCTGAAGTTCCGGGTCCAGCCGTCCGACGTGCTGGTGGCCCAGATGGAAGCGCTGGGCGCGTCCCCGCAGCCGATGTCATTCTCGGAAGTTTACGGCGCGCTGCAAACTGGTGTTGTGGATGGCCAAGAGAACACATGGTCGAACATCTATGGCCAGAAGTTCTTTGAGGTGCAGGACGGCATCACCGAGACAAATCATGGTATCATTGACTATCTGGTGGTCGCATCTGTGGACTGGCTGGACAGCCTTGAGCCAGAAGTGCGCGACCAGTTCCTGACGATCCTTGATGAGGTCACGCAGACCCGGAATGGTGAGTCCGCCCGCGTGAATGCCGAAGCCAAGCAGGCGATCATCGATGCCGGTGGCGAAGTACGTCAGCTGACACCAGAGCAGCGCACCGCATGGGTTGAAGCGATGAAACCTGTCTGGGCGCAGTTTGCTGACGAAGTAGGTCAGGAAAACATCGACGCCGCACAGGCCATCAACGACTCGATGTAAGTCACACGATCTGGGCGGCCCGGGGATCCGGGCCGCCTTTCTGCCATCCCGGGGGAGGGGACAATGAGCAGCAAGTACACGCCCAAGGGGCCGGTGGGCCGTGCCGTTCACGGGTTCGAGGAAAACGTTATCGCCGTGCTGCTGGGTCTGATGACCATGCTGACATTCGCCAATGTGGTGTTGCGATACGGGTTCAACAGTTCGATCATCTGGAGCCTTGAGGTTGTGCTGGTCCTGTTTGCCTGGCTGGTTCTGTTTGGTGTGGCTTATGGGTTCAAGGTGACCGCCCATCTGGGTGTCGATGCCATTACGAACCTGCTGCCCCCACGACCACGCAAGGTGATTGCTCTGATTGCCGGGGCGGTCACGATTTTCTATGGCGTGATGCTGTTGAAAGGCGCTTGGGATCAATGGGCGCCTTTTGCCGATTTGCCCCCCACCACTGGTAAGTGGTTTCCGACCGGATTTGATTTTGACGCGCGCGGGCGCAGCTTTTTCGAAACTGACCAGATCCCGATGCCTGAATGGCTGCGGTTTCTGGAAGACTGGATCAATTACGGTGACCGCTATTCCAAGATGCCCCGGATGATCCCCTATACCATCCTGCCGATTGCCGCTGTGCTGATCCTGTTTCGCATCTGTCAGGCGGTCTGGCGTGTCTGGACCGATGAGGCCGAGAGCCTGATCGTGAGCCACGAGGCTGAAGAAGCGGTCGAAGAAGCCGCCAGCAAGCTGAAGAAGGAGGCTTGAGCCGATGGAAGTTGCATTTCTTTTCCTGATGATCATCGGCCTTCTGTTGCTGGGTGTGCCGATTGCGGTCGCACTGGGTGTCAGCTCGATCGTGTTCCAGCTGGCGTTTTCCGACACGTCGCTGGCCGCAGTTGCCCAGTCGCTTTATCTGGCGATGGCGGGGCATTACACGCTGCTGGCCATTCCGTTTTTTGTGCTGGCGTCGTCATTCATGTCCACGGGTGGTGTGGCCAAGCGGATCATCCGCTTTGCCATTGCCTGTGTCGGCCATTTGCAGGGTGGGCTGGCGATTGCGGGTGTGTTTGCCTGCATGATGTTTGCGGCCCTGTCGGGGTCGTCGCCAGCCACCGTGGTTGCCATCGGGACCATTGTGATCGCGGCAATGACGCAGGTGGGCTATACCAAGGAATTTGCCGCTGGCGTGATCTGTAATGCCGGGACGCTGGGCATCCTGATCCCGCCATCCATCGTGATGGTGGTCTATGCATCGGCCACGGATGTATCTGTGGGCCGGATGTTTCTGGCGGGTGTCATTCCGGGGATCATGGCCGGGGTGATGCTGATGATCACAATCTACATCATTGCCCGGATCAGGAATATGCCGAAAGGCGAATGGCGCGGCTGGGGCGAGATTTTCGACAGTTTCCGCGATGCGCTTTGGGGGTTGCTGCTGATCCTGATTATCATGGGCGGTATTTATGGCCATCCATGGGTCCGGTTCGAGGAAGGGCTGAGCCTGATCTATTGGAAGGGCGGGGCGTTTACTCCGACCGAGGCTGCGGCGGTTGCGGCTGTCTATGCCTTTATCGTGGCGACCTTTATTTATCGCGATATGGGCCCATTGGCCGCCCGTGACAGCGAAGGCAACCTGTTTCAGGGTCAGGCCGTCAGCCTGTCGGCTGCCGTGGTGCCGCAGAAGTTCAGCCTGTTGCAGAAACCATGGGCGCTGGTCACGGCGTTTTTCCATAAGGATACCCGCCACACCCTGTTTGAAGGCGGCAAGCTGACCATCACGCTGATGTTTATCATCGCCAACGCCCTGCTGCTGAAGCATGTGCTGACTGACGAACAGATCCCCCAGCATATTGCCGGGGCGATGTTGGATGCAGGGTTGGGCCCAGTGACTTTCCTGATCATGGTCAATGTGATCCTGCTGATCGGTGGTCAGTTCATGGAACCGTCAGGCCTGATCGTGATTGTGGCCCCGCTGGTGTTTCCGATTGCGATTGAATTGGGCATCGACCCCATTCACCTGGGCATCATCATGGTGGTCAATATGGAGATCGGGATGATCACGCCGCCGGTGGGACTGAACCTGTTTGTCACGTCCGGGGTTGCCGGTATGCCGATGATGGCTGTTGTGCGCGCTGCCCTGCCATTCCTGGGCGTGCTGTTCATCTTCCTGATTATGGTGACTTATATCCCGGCCATATCCACATTCCTGCCGACCTACTTCATGGGGCCGGAGATTGTGGTGAAATGACGGTAAGGGTGCCGGCAGACTTTTCGTGACGAAAAGTCTGCGGGCTGGCAAAGTCTTCGTGACGAAGACTTTGCGCTGAGTCGCTAGCTGTTTTCCAGCGCGGTGATGATGGGTGAGAAATCATCCGCCTTGAGGCTGGCCCCGCCGACAAGTGCGCCGTCGACATGGGCGACGCTGAAAATTTCGGCCGCGTTGCTGCCTTTGACGGAACCGCCATAGAGGATGCGCATCTCTGCCCCGTCGCTGAAGCGATTGGTCAGTCGGTCGCGGATATGGGCATGCACCTCACCGATTTGTTCCAGCGTCGGGACCTTGCCGGTGCCGATGGCCCAGACTGGTTCATAGGCAATGACCGTGTTTTCGGCATTGGCGCCGTCGGGGATCGATCCGTTGAGCTGGGTGTCGATGACGGTGAGTGTCGTGCCGCCCTCGCGTTCGGCCAGGGTTTCACCGATGCAGATGACCGCAATCAGCCCCGCATCATAGGCGGTCTGCGTTTTGGCAGCGACCTTGGCGTCGGATTCGCCGTGATCGGTGCGCCGTTCGGAATGGCCGGTGAGCACGTAGCTGGCACCGGCATCGGCCAGCATTTCGGCGCTGATATCGCCGGTATGGGCGCCGGATTCGCTCACATGGCAATCCTGTCCGCCGATATCAAACGGCGTGTCCTCGCAGGCGCTGATCAGGGTCGCCGGTGGGCAGATCAGGATATCGACGCCTGCATCTCCGTGCCGTGCTTCCAGCGTTTCCAACTCTGCCAGATTGGCGCGCAGCCCGTTCATCTTCCAGTTGCCGGCGGCGAGTTTACGGGGCATGGCGGATCCTTTTACAACATGGCGAGGGTACGTCGTGCCAATGTGCAGGCCTCGTCAGCGTCGTCAAGGGCCTGTTCGGGGACCGACCAATAGGGCATGTTGTGAAACTGTGCGCTGCCGCTATCGGCCAGTTCGCGGGCCAGATCGCCCTTGGCCTTGAGGTAGAGCCGCCCTTCGCTGCTGAGAAGCGCAAAAACGATCCCCTGATGGTAAAGGCACATGCCCCCGAACATCTTGCGGGTGGTCAATTGCCCAAGGTCAGAGAAGAGGTCGGTGGCGAAAGCGATATCGGCGTCGCCGACCGCCATCACTTGGCCGCGATGCTGTCGTCGAACTTGATCGATTCGCCGCAGCCGCAGGCATCAACCACGTTGGGGTTGCGGAACTTGAAGCCGGATTCGAGCAGCGAGGTTTCATAGTCGATCTCGGTTCCGAACAGGAACATCTGCGCCATGGGGGCGATCATGACCCGCGCGCCGCCCAGTTCGACGACCTCGTCATGGGGGTCGACCTCGGTCACGTAGTCCATGGTGTATTCCATGCCCGCGCAGCCGCCTTTCTTGACGCCGATGCGCAGCCCCTGATGCCCGTCTTTGGTCATCAGCTTGGCGATTTGTGCGGCCGCCTTGTCAGTGATCGTGACCGCCTGTTTGCCTGGAATACCGAACATGAATTGCTCCTTTGATTACACATGTAGGGCAGATGTGTCGGGCGCTCAAGATGGGGTGGGGTCGATGCCGGTGATTGTGATGAGTGACAATGTCGCATAGCTGACCAGAAGCGCCCAGCCGAACGAGGCCAGCGTGCCGATGATGACATATTCGCTCGCGCGCTGGTCCTTTGACACGGTGTCGAAGCGCAGGATGGATTTGGCCGCAATCAGGAACCCGATGCCTGCGGGTTGGCCTGCCAGTACCATCAGATAGATCAGGGCCCGTTCCAGCAGCCCGATCATCCGGCCCGCGGCGGGCAGGCCCACATGCTGAATTTCCTCAAAATCGGACATCAGCAGGCCAACGGCCGGGCCGCCCGCCTGCACACATAAGATCAGGCCCGCGCTGACAGCGAGCAGGTATTGCGCCCAAGGCGTTGCCTCTGGCCAGAGCAGAGCGAGGTCAGGCCAGAACCACAGAACCCCGGCAATGGTGGCAAAATGGGCGAGTTGATCGGACATATAAGCCCAGAGCCGTTCCGGGGCGAGATGGGTTTTGATCAGGTCGATGGCCAGATGGATGACGGTGATCGTCAGCGCCGGGGCGATTTCGCCGCGCAGGGCGAGCAGCGTCAGCAGAAAAACCACGCCGATATGGGCGGCCATCGCCTCTGGCTTTTTCTTGTTGGCGACGATCCAACGGTTCTGGAATGGGTAGTCGGCCAGCAGATGGGCCAGAACAAGGGCGAGGGCCGTGTTCAGCATGGGTTACCGTCTGTCTGCCGTTCAGCGATGGTGTTGACTGAGATTATTTCCATCATGGCGGGCCTTGAACCGGTAGCGAGAAATCGTGGTTGCGCATAGCGTAGAGCGCGGTGTCGAAATAGGGTAGCCCCGCCCCGGACAGCCGGCTTTGTATCGCCTGCCGGGTGACGCCGAGCTTTGCTGCGATATCTTGGTGCCGCGGCACGTCCCCTTCGAGATGCAGGGCGACCGCTTCGGCTTGCGTTGCGGTCCAGCCGGTGGCGATGCATTCTGCGAGGTCGATGATGGCGACCTGTGCGGCACCGATCCCCGTTCCGGCAATGGTGATCATGCGGTTGCGCCCCATATGCCCAAGATGATCGCCGGAGACGAAAAAGGCTGGCCCGGTGGCATCGGCAAGGTCGTGAGAGCCAAGGCTTTCAATCGGGCCGACGCCGATAGATATGCGTGTGGCGATACCTGTCTGGCCCGCCCGCAAGCGCGAAATGAAATAAAGTGCCGCATCCAGCAACAGCCCGGGATTGGAGAGCACGACCTGCCAGCCGTCGCCACGGAAGCGCGTGAAACGCAGGTCCAGCCCGCAGACGGTGCCGAAGGTTGCCGCCGCATCGCCCAGCGCTTTCAGCGTCGCATCGACAGCAGCCGTGCTGGCCTGCCTTGATTTGATCAGGTCCCCGGTGAGAACGGCATGGAGGTGTGGGTTGTGCATAAGCAAGTAATAAAGCTTGCTTTGGTTAAAAGCAATGATATTTATTTGCTTATGTCAAAGACGGTGTATTGTCTTGCTTTATTCAATAAAACCCGAGGCGGCTGTTTTGCCGCCTCGGATGCGCAGGGTCACAGCCCCATGCAGTTTGCATAATAGGTGGTGGTGGCTGGCCAGTCGGAAAAGACACCCACCACGCCGACATCCTGGGCCAGAATGTGCAGCACCTCAAAATAATCGCCATCACTATCAATGGCTTCGGTCACGGTCTGGTAGTACCAGCCGCCGCCATTGCCCAACGGACCGGACCGTTCAAGCGTCCAGGTGATGATGTTGAGATCCGCCGCTTTCGCGGCAACGGCCAAGGCAGATGGCACCATTTCGCCATTTTCCAGCGTGATCAGCATCCAAAGCGGCGGGGCGACATAGTTGATGCCCATCGCCTTGATCTCTTCCATCGTGTTGGGCCATGTGGCGGGGGCGAGCGCTGAATAGCCTTCGATATCGTATTCATCCATCAGATAGACCGCCTGCGCGCCAAATTCCGGTTCGTTTTCAATCCAATACAACACATCGTCGAGGTTGAAGGATTGCAACCAGACATCGGATGCGGGCACATCTGCGGCCTTGTATTCATCCACCAGTTTCTGGGCATAATCCGCCTGACTGAACCCGTTATGGGGCATGTCTACCGACGGGGTTTTGAGTTCCGGTGTGAATTTCGCGCCAAGATCGCGGAAGAGGGTGATGGAGTCGGCATGGGTCATCAGCGTGGTGTTGTCGACATAGAGGTCGGTGCGCCAGTTGGCGGTGCCGCCGACATATTCCTCGGGCGTTGTCGCGCCGGTGTCGGCGGCATCCATTTTGGGTTCAAGTGTCATGAATTCCGCCAGGGTGAGATCGCTTGTGCGGCATTCCGCGCTGGCGGGTGTGTCGCCTGCGGCGGGCGAGAACGGTGTTGTGCATTTGTCTGCCATGTCACTGACGACGATGTTGGTCGTCGTGTGCAGATCGTTCTGGGCGTGTCGGCAGACCAGTTCATGATCCGCAGTAAAGGTTACGTCGCATTCAAGGATACCGGCGCCCATCTGGGCCGCGG
Organism: uncultured Paracoccaceae bacterium; assembly: GCA_947488175.1. Lineage (GTDB taxonomy): Bacteria > Pseudomonadota > Alphaproteobacteria > Rhodobacterales > Rhodobacteraceae > Yoonia. Next base: position 353,808 of record CANKYO010000001.1, on the reverse strand, counting down.
CCACATTGGATTCGACCGTGTGTTCGGGAAACATCAGCGGCGCGCCCCGGTGTCCGATGGAGAAATCGGAGCGGGCCGGGGCTTGGCCCAGACAGGACTGCAGCCGGTCTTTCAGGGGGCTGTCATCCATCTGGCCGATCAGGAAAGCCGGTCGTGGGCCGTAGGTCAGGTGCCCATCTGCAAAGGCCGGGCTGGTTGCGAGGATGGTTGCGAGGGTCAGGGAAAGCCGTGTCATGGGTGCTCCATCATATGATTATGAGGCGGAGATGCGCGGTATTTGTAACGACAGGCTAACAGATTGGTGACGAAGACACGACATGGCGCAGAAAGTGGTCAGCGTCCAACAGGCCGCGCCGGATTGCCGACGACGGTGCTGCCAGCCGCCACGTCGCGAGTCACGACCGCCCCGGCACCGATCACCGCATCATCACCGACGGAAACGCCCGGTAGCAAGAGCGCGCCGCCCCCGATCCAGACATTGGCCCCGATGGTGATGGGCCGCCCCATCTCCAGCCCTTGGGCGCGGACCGCCGGGTCGCGCGGGTGATCGGCTGTCAGGATCTGGGTGCCCGGTCCGATCTGGGTATCGGCACCGACGCGGATCGGACAGACATCCAGCAGCACGCAGCCGTAGTTGAGGAAAACGCCCTTGGCGAGGTGGATGTTGCTGCCGTAATCCACATAGAAGGGCGGTCTGATTACCGCGCCGCCATCACTGCCCAGAAGATCGGCGAGGATGCGATGCCGTTCTTCATCCTGACCATAAACGGTTGCGTTGTAGTCCCGCATCAGCCGCTGCGCCCGCTTGCGGTCGGCGACCAGTTCGGGATCGCCTGCGTCGTAAAGATCGCCTGCGATCATGCGTTGTTTTTGGGTGGTGGGCGCCACGGAGGGCTACATAAAGCCCAGTTCGAGCCGCGCTTCGTCTGACATCATGTCCATGCCCCATTGCGGTTCGAACGTCATTTCCACGTCGACCTGTTTAACACCGGGCAGGGGTTCGATGGCGTCAGCCACCCAGCCGGGCATTTCGCCTGCCACGGGGCAGCCGGGCGCGGTCAGTGTCATGATTACGTTTACGGCATTATCTTCTTTGATATCAATGGTGTAGATCAGGCCGAGATCGTAGATATTGACCGGAATTTCGGGGTCATAGACGGATTGGCAGGCCTTCACTACATCTTCGTAAAGCGGATGATCTGTGGTCGATGGCGCAATCATCGGCGCGCCTTCAAGCTGGGCATTCGTATTGGTCATGGCATCCGCTTTCCCTTATTCCTGAGCAAACATATAGGGTTTGGAATGATTGGCGTAAAGGGTTGTGGATGTCGCAGAAAATGGCGGTCGGCATCGCGTCGGATATGCGTCGGCAAAACGTCGGACCCCATCGTGCGGTCGCTTGGCAGATATTTAAAGACTTGCCGCGCTTGTCATCGCCCGCCCGAATGTAACCCACAGGCTTTTATGGGTGTTGGTTGATTTGTCTCAACCAGCCAATTTGCCACGTTGATATCATGGAGGGTGAAACAACGGTGGGAGAAGGATCTGATAATGCCTGTTCGTTCAACCGACACCGCGCCCGCAGTGCCGTTCGAGGCGCTGTTGCCGTTCCTGCTGATCGCCTTTGGTCTGGCATGGGGCGCTGTTGGTCTTCTTTTGGTTTATACAGACGCCATGGTGCGGATCTTTGGCGAGGTGAGCGCGGCACATCCGCTGTTTATTCTGGCGGTTTATGCCCCGGCGATTGCGGCCATGCTGCTGGTTGTGATCCGTGGCGGGTTGGCCGGGCTGGGCCGGTTCCTGTCTCGTCTGTTCCTATGGCGATGTTCGGTATGGTGGTATGCGTTTTTGCTGCTGGGCATTCCGCTATTGTTTGCCGCCGGGGCCGCGGTGAAAGGTGCGCCTTGGGCGTTTCCGTTTGACGGACCGGCCCCGTTTCTGGTGGCGATGGGCTTCATGCTGATCCTTGGCCCGATGGAGGAGATCGGCTGGCGCGGTCTGGCCTTGCCTTTGTTGCAGCGCCGGATGGCGCCGATCTGGGCCGGGGTGCTGTTGGGCATTGTCTGGGGTGTGTGGCATCTGCCTGCCTTCCTATTGTCGGGCACGCCGCAAAGCGCCTGGAGCTTTACCCCGTTCATTATCGGGGCCGTGTCGCTAAGCCTCATCATCACGCCGATGTTCAACGCCGCGCGGGGCAGTATCCTGTTGCCACTGCTGTTTCATTTCCAACTGAACAACCCGCTGTGGCCGGATGCGCAGCCTTATGACACGTGGTTCTTTGCGTTGGCTGCGGTTGTGGTGGTCTGGCTGAACCGCGCGACGATGTTTACGCGCGGGCAAGGGGTGACGGTGGTGATCCCCTGGGATTAGTCGAGGACGCGCTGAGTGCGTTCAGGCTTTGGTAAAGGTGGCCTTGCGCGGCAGGCCCCAGCCCGCCACAAGGCTGAGGAAGAGGGCCGCGCCGATGAAAAGGCCGGTGGACAGAAGGAAGACGCTAGTCAGCGCATCCGCGTCGGCGAGCCATCCGGCAAGGAAGATCACCGGCGGCATCCCCAGTTTGAAGATCGCCCCTGTGATCCCGGCGACCCGCCCCATATGCGCCGCGGCCGTGCTTTCCTGCCGGTAGGACCAGATGCCGATGTCGTAGAAGATCGACACCGCCCCTTCGAGAAAGCTGATGATGAAGAGGATCAGGAGCGTGGGTGCGGCGGCGGTGGCGAGGCTGAGCAGACCCAAAAGCCAGATCGGCCAGAAGAAGGCTGCCCGATAACCGATATGGCGCCGGATGCGCGGTGCGTAGGTGGCGGCGATGACCGACCCCACGCCGGCAGCGGCAACCACCAGACCGGTTTCGAAATCATTGGCCCCCAGTTGCGTCTTGAGCTTGAGCAGAAGCCCGACGATGAATGCGCCTGCTGCGGCGTTGGTCAGGATGACGGCGATGGTCATCATCACCAGTTCCCGGTTCTTGGCGAAGACGGCGAACCCTTCGCGCAAGGATGGCCAGAACGGGCTGGGAGGCGGCAATGTTTCGTCGGGGTTGACGGTGAAGGCCGCGACCGCATTGGCCAGCAGGATCAGCGTGACAATCCCAACAAGCCCGGTGCTGCCCAGCGTCAGCAAAGTAAACCCACCGACCGCAGGCCCGATGGTTGTGATGGTGGCGTTGATGGCGCTGTTGAGGGCGGTGGCGTCGCTTAATCGGTCCTCGGGCACTGTCAGCCGGAGCAGGGTGAATTGCAGATTTCCCAGCGCGTAGCCGACCGCGTTGAGGAAGATCACGAAAATGACGAGGCTGGCGATGTTGACCCGGTCCGCCAGCATCATCGCCCAGAGGATCGCGCAGGAGGCGGCGAGCAGGAGGGTGTAGAGCCGGAATCCCGTGGCCTTGCGCATCCGGTCGTTGATGACCCCGACGAAGACGGCGAAGAGGATGTTGGGAATAAACCCCGCCCCTTTGATCAGGGCCAGACCCGTACCCGTGCCGCTGATTTCCAGCGCCAGAAGGGGTAGGGCGAAGGACAGCATGCTTTGCGCCAGAACAAGCGTGGCGACGATGCCTGTGGCCGTCAGGAAATGGCGGTTGTAGGGGATGGGCCTGGCTTTCCGGTTTGATGCGACGTTCTGGCAGGATGCTCTTGGCAAAGTTGCACGGATCAGGGAAGAGGGGCCATGACAAAAGCAATCTCATTTTCTCTGAACGCCACCGATGGCATGGCCCGCACCGGGGTGATTTCGACGCCGCGTGGCGATATTCGCACGCCTGCCTTTATGCCTGTGGGGACGGCTGCCACGGTCAAGGCGATGCTGCCGGAGAGTGTGGCGGCGACGGGGGCCGATATTCTGCTGGGCAATACCTATCACCTGATGTTGCGCCCCACGGCGGAGCGGATTGACCGGTTGGGTGGCCTGCACAGGTTCATGAATTGGGGCAAGCCGATCCTGACAGATAGTGGCGGGTTTCAGGTGATGAGCTTGTCGGATCTGCGCAAGCTGACCGAGGAGGGGGTGACCTTCAAAAGCCATATTGACGGGTCGCGCCATCATCTGACGCCGGAGCGGTCGATGGAGATCCAGCGTTTGCTGGGGTCCGATATTGTGATGTGTTTTGATGAATGTCCGGCGCTGCCTGCCGATCGCAAGCGCATCGCCGAAAGTATGGAGTTGTCGATGCGCTGGGCGCAGCGGTCGCGGGATGCGTTTGGCGACCGCCCCGGTCATGCCTTGTTCGGCATTCAGCAGGGCGGGCTGGAAGAAGATTTGCGTGCGCAATCCGCTGAGGCGCTGCGTGCGATAGAGTTTGACGGCTATGCGATTGGTGGTCTGGCCGTGGGTGAAGGGCAAGAGGCAATGTTCGGCTGTCTGGATTTTGCGCCCGATCAGTTGCCCGTGGACAAGCCACGTTACCTGATGGGGGTGGGCAAGCCCGATGATATCGTGGGGGCGGTCAAGCGCGGCATTGATATGATGGATTGCGTGCTGCCCTCACGCTCTGGCCGGACGGGGCAGGTGTTTACCCGGCGTGGTGTGGTCAATATCAAGAATGCGCGCCATGCCGATGACCCGCGCCCGCTGGATGAGGCGTGTACCTGTCCGGCCTGTGCCAGCTATTCCCGCGCCTATCTGCATCATGTGTTCCGGGCGCAGGAGATGATTTCGGGCATGTTGCTGACCTGGCACAACCTGCATTATTTTCAGGAAATCATGCAGGGGATGCGGGAGGCCATTGCAGGGGGCCGGTTTGCGGAGTGGGAGGCTGATTTTCACGCCACCCGTGCGCTGGGCGATATTGAACCGGTTTGACGGCCCGCGGCTTTGCGCATGATGGCCCCGGTGGTGGTGTAATCGCGCTTGCCGGTTTCTTGCGTCACCAGATAATCGGCCTGATCCCCCAGAACGTCGCCGAACCAATGCCCCATCCATTGGCTGAAGGGCAGTTTGTCGGTGATCAGTTCCAGCGTGACCTTGCGGGTGAATTCCAGATCTTCGATCCGGACCGCGTAAGTGCCGGCTGTCGCGTGTGCATTTTTGATCGGGGCGTTTTCATAGCGATAGGCGAAATGAGCAGGAGCGTTGCTTTGCCTGATCTGCATTGTCTGGTGCAGTTGGCATTTGGGCAGGTCATAGACGGCGTGTAGCCTTGTTGGATCGTCGGGATCGGCGGTGATGTCGACCAATGCCACATTCCAATGCTGGTCGGTATGTTCGGGGATTGGGACCAGTTCCGCCCATAGCTGCGTGATCGGTTTTCTGGAGCGATAGCTGACGCGCGCCTTGTAGCGGAGTTTTGGCAGGATGCGGTCATGCACGCGAAAATACATTGCGGCAAGGAATATGACCCATGTAAGCAGCCATCTGGATTGAGCCAAAAGCGAATTATGGTCAATGAGGTCGACGATCCAAGCGATCAGCAAGGCAAGGCCGATGCCGAAAGTGGCCCCTTCGATCATACCGCGCCAACGCGGGGCAAAGACAATCAGAAGCGCGGGAAAAAACAGGATCGCTGCGTTCATCACGCTGATCATCAACGCATAGAACAGATACATCCACAAAAGCATTCCGGGTTCGGACAGAAAGTAGGAAAATGATGCGAAACGCATCGACAGATAGGCCGAGTAGATCACCATGCCCGTCATTGGCAGGCAGGTCAGCAGGGCGATCAGGATGAACCGCCGCCTTTGGCGATAGATCAGTTCGGACATGCCCTGCGCATACCTCTGGATTGTGCAAGAATTTGGGCGTGGTCAGGATTTCCTGACCTAACGTTTTGCCGCCGCCTGACGCATGGTCAATGCATTATCACTCACGTGTAACGGTGTGTTGAGTAGCTGTTATTTTCAACGATATGGGGCGGTTGGTGCTACACTGGCCGCCTCAATTCTTTGGGTTTTCGTCAAATACCTGCGATAAACCGCCCCGATTTCAGCCAAACGTTCACCTTTTGATGTTTGTTTACTTGCGGAGCAGACGAAGGGCAGGCACTCTGCGCAAAACGCCACGCGCATGTCTGGTTGAAACGTATTTCAATCAACCCCACATGTTGATGCCAAGAGGAGATGCCCCATGTTGCCGCCAAGCGGGACCGGTGCGTCTTGCCAAAAAAGGAAAAGAGCATGCAAGAACCGTTGAGTTCATCCTATCCCGTCCTGCCGTTGCGCGATATCGTGGTGTTTCCACATATGATCGTGCCGCTGTTTGTGGGCCGGGAAAAGTCTGTCCGCGCCCTTGAAGAGGTGATGCAGGACGACAAGCAGATCCTGCTGTCGAGCCAGGTTGACCCCGGTCAGGACGATCCTGATCAGGAGGGTATCTATAAGGCTGGTGTGCTGGCGAATGTGCTGCAACTGCTGAAATTGCCCGATGGCACCGTGAAGGTGCTGGTCGAGGGCCGCAGCCGTGTGCGCATCACCAAGTTCATCGAGAATGACCAGTTCTTTGAGGCCTCCGCCGAGTATCTGACCGAAATCCCCGGCGAGAGTACCGAGGTTGAGGCGCTGGTGCGGAACGTGTCCGCAGAGTTTGAGCGTTACGCCAAGATCAAGAAAAACATCCCCGAAGAGGCGATGGCCGCCGTGGGTGAGGCGACAGAGCCAGCGAAACTGGCCGACCTTGTGGCCGGGCATCTGGGCATCGAAGTGGATCAGAAGCAGGGCCTGCTTGAGACCCTGTCTGTGTCCGAGCGTCTGGAAAAAGTGTTTGGCCTGATGCAGGGCGAAATGTCTGTTCTGCAGGTCGAGAAAAAGATCAAGACCCGTGTGAAAACACAGATGGAGCGGACCCAGCGGGAATATTATCTGAATGAGCAGATGAAGGCCATTCAGAAGGAATTGGGTGATGGTGAGGAAGGCCAGAACGAGGTCGCCGAACTAGAAGCCAAGATCGCTGAGACCAAGCTGTCCAAGGAAGCCCGCGAAAAGGTCGATGCGGAGCTGAAAAAGCTCAAGAACATGTCGCCCATGTCCGCCGAGGCAACGGTTGTGCGCAACTATCTGGATTGGGTTCTGGGCGTGCCATGGGGCGTGAAATCGCGCACCAAAAAGAACCTCGCCAATGCGCAGGAGGTTTTGGACAACGACCATTACGGGCTTGAAAAGGTCAAGGAACGGATCGTCGAATATCTGGCCGTGCAGCAGCGTTCGCGCAAACTGAAAGGCCCGATCATGTGCCTTGTCGGCCCTCCGGGGGTTGGTAAGACATCACTTGGCAAGTCTGTTGCCAAGGCGACGGGCCGTGAGTTCATCCGCATTTCCCTCGGTGGTGTGCGTGATGAAAGCGAGATTCGAGGTCACCGTCGGACCTATATCGGGTCGATGCCCGGCAAAATCATTCAGGCGCTGAAAAAGGCCAAGACGACGAACCCGCTGATCCTGCTCGATGAGATCGACAAGATGGGTCAGGATTTCCGGGGTGATCCGGCGTCGGCGATGCTCGAAGTGCTGGATCCGGAACAGAACTCGACATTCGTCGATCACTATCTGGAGGTCGAATATGACCTGTCGAACGTGATGTTCCTGACCACGGCGAACAGCTACAACATGCCGGGGCCTTTGCTGGACCGGATGGAGATCATTTCGCTGTCGGGTTACACCGAGGATGAAAAGGTCGAGATTGCTAAGCAGCACCTACTGCCCAAGGTCATGAAAAACCACGGGCTTCGCGACAAGGAGTTCAGCGTTGCCGATGATGCGCTGACGGCGATTGTACAGGTCTATACCCGTGAGGCTGGCGTCCGGAACATGGAGCGAGAGCTGGCCAAGGTGGCCCGCAAGGCGGTAACCAAGCTTGTGAAGAAAGAGGCGGAACGCATTGAAGTGAATGCGGAAAACCTGTCTGACTTCCTTGGCGTGGAAAAGCATCGCTTTGGTCTGGCCGAGGAAGAGGATCAGGTTGGTGTTGTCACCGGTCTGGCCTGGACATCGGTCGGTGGTGAGCTGTTGAATATCGAAGCGCTGCGCCTGCCGGGCAAAGGCCGGATGAAGACGACCGGTAAGCTGGGCGATGTGATGAAGGAGTCGATTGATGCGGCGTCTTCTTACGTCCGTTCGATTGCGCCGGAGATCGGGGTGAAGCCGCCGAAATTCGACACGCTGGATATTCACGTCCACGTGCCGGATGGGGCGACGCCGAAGGATGGCCCCTCTGCCGGGCTGGCGATGGTGACCTCCATCGTGTCGGTGCTGACGCAGATCCCAGTCCGCAAGGATATCGCCATGACGGGCGAGGTTTCGTTGCGCGGGAATGCGATGCCGATTGGTGGTTTGAAGGAAAAACTGCTGGCCGCATTGCGGGGCGGTATCACGACCGTGCTGATCCCGCAGGACAATGCCAAGGACCTGCCGGAAATTCCGGACAACGTGAAAGAGGGGCTGACGATCATCCCTGTCAAACATGTGTCAGAGGTGCTGGAACATGCGCTGGTCCGCAAGCCAGAGTCGATCGAATGGGACGAGGCCGCAGAAGAAGCAGCGGCGGCTGCCCTGAAATCCGGTTCGGAAGGTGAGGCGGCGCGGGCGCATTAAGTACCGAACATAATCGCAAGAAGGCGCGTCCGATCCGGGTGCGCCTTTTTGATTCTGATGCTGCCGGATCGCATTTAGCTGTGGGAACACTGCCGCCGACCCGCTAGGCTGCAGCAAAGCGAGGATTTGTGATGGCATTGAAAAGCAAAGCAAAGGGCGGTGCCACGGCACCCGCCGCCACCGAGAAACCGGCAGCGGCTCAGCTAAAGAAGCCGGAGTTTCTGGAGCGGGTCATTGCCCGGACCGATGTGAAGAAGCGCGATGCCAAACCGGCTATCGAAACAGCACTTGCGGTGCTGGGTGAAGCGCTCGCCGCGGGAGAAGATGTGAACCTGCCGCCTTTGGGCAAGCTGCGGGTGGTGCGCAGCAAGGATCTGGACGGTGGGGCGCAGGTCATGACGCTCAAGCTGCGGACCCAGAAAGATGCCACACGTGCCGCGCAATCTGGGCTTGCAGCAACGGACAATGGCGACTAAATCATCCGTCAACGGGTGATTAGCTCAGTGGTAGAGCGCTTCGTTCACATCGAAGATGTCAGGAGTTCAAATCTCTTATCACCCACCATTATTTTCCGGCGCGCCCATTGTGGCGCGCTTTTCCTTGGCGGGGGTCCCCGATGTCACATCCAGAGCTTTACGTGCTGCGCCATGGCGAGACCGAGTGGAATGCCGAGAACCGGATGCAGGGCGAGTTGAATTCGCCGCTGACCCCCAAGGGTGAGATGGACGCCGCCCGGCAGGGCGAAATCCTGCAATGGCGCGATTTGACGGGGTTCATATTTCTGACCAGTCCGCAGGGCCGTGCCGTGCAGACGGCGGGCATCGCGCTAGCCCGTGTGGCGCGCCATGTCCGCACTGATGACCGGTTGCGCGAGATCGGCGTTGGTGACTGGTCCGGCCTGCTGCGTGATGGTTTGCCGACGCCGGAGGCCCCGGACCCGTTTCTGGCGCAATACGATATCGCCCCCAATGGCGAAGGGTTTGCCCGGCTTGAGGCCCGCTGCCGCGCGTTTCTGGCCGATCTGGACGGGCCTGCCGTGCTGGTCACCCATGGGATCACCAGCCGCATGATCCGGTCGCTGGTCACCCACGATGCTGCCTTGACCGTGTCCGCGTTGAGTGGCGGGCAGGGCTGTGTTTACCATTTGAAAGATGGCGTGCAGACCCTGTTGGAATGAGGCTTGCACTGCATGCGCCGCTGGTCTAAACGACGCGGGATCGGGTGATTAGCTCAGTTGGTAGAGCGCTTCCTTTACACGGAAGATGTCGGGAGTTCGAGCCTCTCATCACCCACCATTCCTCTCTTTTCATGCAGATGTGATGTGCGCGGCTTTGGCTTTCATTGCTGTGCTGCTGCCCTATCTTTTCAGTAACCCTGAAAGGAGAGTCCTGATGAGTTGGAATCCAGCCCTCGACCCGCATTGCCCGACCGACGATGCCGTGGATGCCATTGAGACCGTAATCGTTCCCCGCGCCCGCGATCTGGGCGGGTTCGAGGTGCGCCGTGCCTTGCCGGCCCCGCGCCGCCAGATGGTGGGCCCGTTCATTTTCTTTGACCAGATGGGACCGGCGGAGTTTGTGACCGGACAGGGGATTGATGTGCGCCCGCATCCGCATATTGGGCTGGCGACGGTGACCTATCTGCATCGCGGTGCGATCCATCATCGCGATAGCCTTGGCACCGAGCAGTGGATCGAGCCGGGGGCGATGAACCTGATGATTGCCGGTCACGGCATTACTCATTCCGAACGCATGGATGGTGAGGCGCGCGAAAAGCCGCAAAGCCTGTTCGGCATCCAGACATGGATTGCCCTGCCCAAAGGGGCCGAGGATCGCGAGGCCGCGTTTATCCATGCGCCCAAGGCCGATCTGCCGCTGATGGATGGTGAAGGCAAGCAGGTGCGCCTGATCATGGGCGATGCCTATGGCAGTCGTGCGCCCGTCGAAACCCCGTCGGAGATGTTTTATCTTGATGCGATTCTGGAGCCTGGGGCGGCCCTGCCCATGCCCGATAATCACGAGGATCGCGGCGCTTATGTGTTGGAAGGTAGCGTGACCATTGCCGGCGAGGATTACGACGCGGGCCGCATGATGGTGTTTCGCCCCGGCGACCGCGTCAGCATGAAGGCCGGACCGCAAGGGGCGCGTGTAATGCTGCTGGGTGGGGCGACGCTGGAGGGTGAGCGGTATATCTGGTGGAACTTCGTCGCCTCAAGCAAGCAGCGGATCGAGGAGGCCAAGGAGGCCTGGCGCGCGGGCGACTGGCAGAATGGCCGGTTTCAGTTGCCGCCCAATGATGATGCTGAATTTATTCCGTTGCCTGAGAGGTAGTTACCAGTCGCCGTGTAAATTGATCCAGCGTTGTACATCATCCATCCGCGCTTTGGCGATGGGTACAATCGTGTCATCGTCCAATTGTAGGATGGGCTTGCCGTTTTGGTGGCCCAACTTGGGTTTGGCTGCTGTTGACACCCACCATGACCGGTGCGGCTGCAGGCCCTGTTCGGGCGTTGTTTGCGCCACCGCATCCCTGAGCCGCGCCCGGACCAGCACCGTACCTGTCGGTCCGGCGATGTTGATATAGTGCTCTTGCGCGGCCATGTGCCTGATCCTTTGAACAGGAAACTGCTGGTCACCGATCCGGATTACATCGGGGCTGTGGCGCGGCTTGTTTTCATCCGCAAAGATGCCCGGCATGGCAAAGCGAATGAACAATGTCTCAAGCATCATGCCCGCGATCAAAAGGTTGAAAAACAAGGGCGCCGCGTTATCGGGCGGTGGATCACCGGTGATGAAAGAAATGGCGGCCCTTGCACAGACAAAGACCAGCAGCAGGCCGATGGTCGATGTGACCGGCGTGTAGATCGGGTAGGGGCCGAAATGGTGCTGTGTGAACGAAAACAGCGCGATCATCGCAAAAATCGTGCTCACATAAAGCGCGACAGAGCCGATCCAGATCAGCAGGGCGAGTATCGGCCCCAGATTGACGCGCACATTATTGGGATCGGCGGCAAACAGGAGCACACATCCCAGCGCCAGAAAAACAAGGCCCCTTGGATCCGTGATCATTTTCACGAAGCGTGAAAGACTGAGGGTGAATTTGCCGAAAAACACGTCATATATGGTCACTTCGTGACAAAAGGCTTCAGCAATCGCGCGGGGTCGTGTCAAAGATGGGCCTGCATTATTTATTGGTTTCTGTCTGCGTTCCGCGTGGTGATAATCAATAGGTAACAAAAAGACTGTGATGGTCTGCGGCAGGGGCAGTTTGACTGGGTAACGTGGTTAATTTGTGCGCCCTTGCCGCATTTTTTGCGACATAATGGTGTTGAATTGTGGCAATGCTGCAGGTTGCCCCGACGTCAGCTTTTTGCTGTTTTGAGCGCTTGACCTGATCCGGTCCGCCACCTAGAAGCAGGGTGTTCCGGCCTGGCGGCCGGGCAAACAGATGCGCGGTTGTAGCTCAGTTGGTTAGAGTACCGGCCTGTCACGCCGGGGGTCGCGGGTTCGAGCCCCGTCAACCGCGCCATTTTTACCAATAAATCAACGTTTTACTGCCTGACGACATTTGTGGCGCTATGTCAGTTCCATGACTTCCATACGTTTGTTGTTGGTGAGGTTCTCTGATTATGGGTTCGCAGGGCAGCATTTGGCCATCTAGTTTTTTCCTTTCTGCCTGAGTATATCCCGCCGCCAGTCCCTTCTTTGGGCTTTGATAAGCATGATCTTAACATTCGTTAGTTCTGCGAAAACTACGTACAGAAAAAACAGCACTGCGACACCGTATGCTTCTAGTGTTGAGTCAGTTTGTCCGATGATCTTTCCCGTTTGTAGCCAGACAAGGAGTGCAGTAAATCCCAGGAAGAACAATGGTGTCCAAATTTTTTGGCGCTCCAGGCTTGCAATTATTCTGGTAAATTCTTTTTCTTCACATTCAATGTCTTCGTCAGAAAGCACTATTCCCTCCACAATCAAAGAGCTTCGATCAGCAATAAACATGCTCTTCTCTGGCCGATCATTGTCATTCTGACGGTCTAGAGGAATCCTTCAGATGTCAATTTGAGCCTACTGGAACTGCACTGATTGTTGGCTATACCTTTCTCCAATGCTGCGGGTCATAGGCAACGTGCAGGCCGTTCACGGTTTGGTTGGCTCACTGACGACAAGCAAGCCACCGCTTTTCTTGTCATGATGATCGCAATGTGTCCTTTGCGCCGGGACCAGTTTGGCGGGGCTGTGGGTGCATTGCCCTCTGCCTGTTCCCCGATGCCCACAAAAGTTTCTCTGCCTGCGTGATTTTCCGTTGACGGCCCCGCAAAGCCGGATTATGCCGCCCCTCACGCGCGGTTGTAGCTCAGTTGGTTAGAGTACCGGCCTGTCACGCCGGGGGTCGCGGGTTCGAGCCCCGTCAACCGCGCCATTTCTCCCCCCTAAAACGTGAGAACCGATGATGCTCAGACTGTTTTTCCTGATCATACTGGTGATTGGCGTTCTTGGAATCGGTGGTCTGGCTTTGGTTCATGCCCTTGACCTTGGGGCGGGTTACCGGTTTGGCGTGATCCTTCTGACGGGCGGCGCGGGCTGGTTTGTTTTCAAGCTGTTTTCACAGTGGCATGGGGATTAGGTCTGCCAGGGCAGGGCGTTGATTGATCGTGGTGTCACGCGCAGGGAGTCTGCGCGCGACGGCGGTGCCTACCCGTTGGTCATTGCGTGCAGGATCCGTGCCCAGCTTCTGATGCCTTTATGAAACGACGACAGGTCATATTTTTCGTTGGGTGAGTGGATCTGGTCGTCGTCCTTGCCAAAGCCGATCAGCATGGCGTCCATGTTCAGGATATCCTTGAAATGTCCCGCGATAGGGATGGAGCCGCCGCAGCCGACATAGGCCGCCGCGTTGGGCCACTCGTCGGAGAGCGCCTTGCGCGCCTGATCGAAGGCGGGGTGTGTTGTGGTCATTTGCCCGGCGGCGCTGGCCCCGTGGTCGCTGAATGCGACTGAGCAGTCGGGTGGCAGCATGTCGTGCACCATCTTGCGGAAGTTTTCGCGGATTTTCAGCGGGTCTTGTGTGCCGACCAGCCGGAAGCTGATTTTGGCATGCGCTTCGCTGGGTAGAACGGTTTTGAAGCCGTCGCCGGTATAGCCGGACCACATCCCGTTGACCTCGCATGTTGGCCGCGACCAGAGCATTTCCAGTGGCCGCCGCCCCTTTTCACCTGCGGGTTCGGAGAGCCCGACCTCGCCAAGGAAGTGTTTTTCGTCGAATTTCAGGTCGTCCCATGCGGCGGCGAGTTCGTTGGAGAGTTCGGGCACGCCATCATAGAAATCCGGGACGGTGATCCGTCCGTTTTCGTCGTGTAACGACGCGATGATCCGTGCAAGGACACGCGCCGGGTTCATGGCGAGGCCCCCATACATGCCCGAATGCAGGTCCTTGTTGGGGCCGGTGATGGTGAGTTCCTCGCCCAGCAGACCGCGTAGTTGCGTGATGATGGCCGGTGTGCTGTCGCCGTAAAGCCCGGTGTCGCAGATCAGGGCGATGTCGGCGGTCAGTTCATCGGCGTTTTCTTCCATGAAGGGGGTGAGGGAGGGGGAGCCTGATTCCTCTTCCCCTTCGAAGAAAATAGTGATGTTGGCGGGGAGCGACCCATGCTCGGCTTTCCAGGCCCGGCAGGCCTCGACGAAGGTCATCAACTGCCCTTTGTCGTCGGATGAGCCGCGTCCCCGGATGACGCGGCCGTTGGCGGTGTCTTCGATTTGCGGATCGAACGGGTCCCGGTCCCAGAGGTTCAAGGGGTCCACCGGTTGCACGTCGTAATGCCCGTAAAAGAGGATATGCGGCCCGTCGCCACCGGAATGCGCCACGACCATGGGGTGCCCCGGTGTGGGCCGTTTGGAGGCGTTAAACCCGATGGATTGCAGGTCAGCGACCAGCCAGTCCGCCGCCTGATCGCATTTGTCCTTGTAGGCCGGGTCGGTTGAGATGGACGGGATGCGCAGCAAGTCCAGCAGCCGGTCAGTGGCCTGCGGAATATCGGCGTCAATGCGGGCGAGGACGGGGTCGAGTGTCATGGGTCACCTGTTTGGTCTGATTTGCGCGCAGGGTGGCAGGATTGCCGCGAGGGTCAATGCTAAAGGCGTGGCGGCTTTGCCAAGCCGTGATGCTCTGCTACGTCTGACGCCCAAGGGAAGGCCGCAGGGGGAACGGGACATGTGGCAAGAATACTGGGACATCTGGGTTTATGACGTCTTTGGCGGGCGGGAACGTCTGGCTTTTGCGATAGCGTGTGGCATTGTTGGTGGGGTGCTGGTTGGTCTGTTGAAACCGTTCTTTCGCAACAATACCGATAATCTGCAAAAACGATTCCTTGAAGAGCGGCGCGCAAATGTCGCCGCCCGTCTTGGGCCAAGCGCCACGGCGGCAGAGATTGATGCCGAGATCGCGCGTCAGATCGAACGCGACCGACAGGAGGCCCTGGGAGTTCCCGAGATTATGGTGCGGCATGCCCCGCGGCCCGCGAATGCCGCGTATTACGCGACCGTGCGCGATTTCGCCCGATCAAAGCGAGAGGCGGGTGACGTACTGCTTGAGCCGGAGGGGTTCGCCATTGGACCACTCGCCCTGGCCGAGACCATGCTGGGTGATCAGGGCCTCGCGCATCTGGACAGCTTTGGTGAGACGCCGCCATTTCGCGGCTGGGAACTGCGCCAGGCGATGGAGCAGATTGGGTTGCCTGAAATGGGCCAAACCCTGGAAAAAGCTGTGGGTATCCATCTGCATCGGTACCAACTGATGAGCGATATGATGGCCACCGGCATGCCGATCGCGCAGGCACAGACCCAATCGGATTTACCAGGTTACGATGATTTGGAAGCAGAGCTTGCCCGGCACGGTGGGCAGGCACGGCTGCGCGAGGCTGCTGATGCCTACTTTGAAGCGGTTTACCCGTGGGCGGGCGGGTAGGGCATCCCTGACTTGATCCAGATCATGGCTGGCGTAGTCTGGTTGTCACATTTTGATGACGCAGGGCGACAGTTTGTAGCGTATTGCCCGTGGGGATTTGACCCTATATGACCATTAGAACGATTCAAAGTTTGGCTCTATGGGGCTGTCTTTGTAACGAGGAAGAAGGAATACCCAGTGGATTATACCGCCCAACTGGATGCCGCGATTGCCCGTTTGCATGACGAAGGCCGCTATCGGACATTTATCGATATTGAGCGCAAGCGCGGCCAGTTTCCCCATGCCACATGGCGCAAGCCTGACGGCTCCGAACAGCCAGTGACGGTGTGGTGTGGTAATGACTATCTGGGTATGGGTCAGCACCCTGTTGTTCTGGCAGCGATGCATGAGGCGATTGATGCCACTGGCGCCGGTTCGGGTGGAACCCGCAACATTTCCGGCACGACCGTTTATCACAAGCGGTTGGAGGCTGAACTGGCCGATCTGCATCGCAAGGAAGCCGCGTTGCTGTTCACTAGCGCCTATATCGCCAATGACGCCACGTTAGGTACGCTGCCCAAGCTGTTCCCGGGGCTGATTATTTATTCCGATGCGCTGAACCATGCATCCATGATCGAAGGCGTCCGTCGCAATGGCGGGGCCAAGCGGATTTTCCGCCATAACGATCTGGACCATCTGCGTGAGCTTCTGGAAGCCGATGATCCCGCTGCCCCCAAACTGATCGCGTTCGAGTCGATCTATTCCATGGACGGCGATTTTGGCCCGATCAAAGAGATCTGCGATCTGGCGGATGAATTTGGTGCGCTGACTTACATTGATGAGGTGCATGCGGTGGGCATGTATGGCCCGCGCGGGGCCGGCGTGGCCGAGCGTGATGGGCTGATGGGCCGGATTGATATCATCAACGGGACCCTGGCCAAGGCTTATGGTGTGATGGGTGGCTATATCGCCGCATCTGCAAAAATGTGTGATGCGATAAGGTCTTATGCGCCGGGGTTCATCTTTACCACGTCGCTGCCACCTGCTGTTGCGGCGGGTGCTGCGGCCTCTGTCGCGCATCTGAAAACGGATCAGGCGTTGCGCGCGCAACATCAGACACAGGCGAAGATCCTCAAGCTGCGTTTGAAGGGACTTGGCCTGCCGATCATTGATCATGGCAGCCATATCGTGCCGCTGATCGTGGGTGATCCTGTGCATACCAAGCAACTGTCGGACATGCTGCTGACCGACTATGGCATCTATGTGCAGCCGATCAATTTCCCCACAGTACCGCGCGGAACGGAGCGTCTGCGTTTTACCCCGTCGCCGGTTCATGGGCCGCGCGAAATGGATGCGCTGGTGGGTGCATTGGATGGTCTTTGGTCACACTGTGCGCTTAATCGTGCTGATCTGGCTGGTTAACACTTTTTCACGATGTGCATGATCCCTGTGGATATGTTATTGGTTTCACAGGTATTCACGACGATTTGATTCGGTTTGCGGGTGCCTGGGGGCAGTAAGCGACGGGACAGTCGATGATCGGGAAGAGCTTCAGGCGCGATGACGCAGCTGATGGCGGGCAGGCCAAAGGGTTTGACGACTACGAGCTTCGTTTGGGCGACGTTATGCGCGGCGAACGCGCAACGATGGGCAAGAGCCTGCTGGATGTTCAGCGCGAGCTGAAGATCAAGGCCTCTTATATTGCGGCGATTGAAAACGCCGATCCTTCTGCTTTTGATACGCCAGGGTTTATTGCGGGTTACGTGCGGTCTTACGCCCGTTACCTGAACATGGACCCTGATGAGACCTTTGCATCCTTCTGCAAGGAAAGCGGGTTTGCCACGGCGCATGGCATGTCGGCGCAGGCGTCATCGCTGAAGCCGAAATCGGGTGAACCGGCTGTTGGCCCGTTGGGCAAGAACATCTTTTCCGAATCCTCCACCCCCTTCATTCCGGCGGGTGAGGCTGTGCTGTCGCAGATCGAACCGCGTGCCATCGGGTCGGTGCTGGTGCTGATCGCGTTGATCGGTGGTTTGGGCTATGGCGGCTGGACCGTTCTGCAGGAAGTGCAGAAGGTGCAGTTTGCCCCGGTTGAGCAGACACCGGTTGTTGTGTCTGATCTTGATCCGCTTGCCGGTGCCTCAAACGCTATACAAACAAGCGATGCGCTGGCCGGGTTTGATGCCCCGTCCGCTGAGGCGCTGGATCGTCTTTATCGTCCGCAGGCGCTGGATGTGCCGGTTCTGGTGGCCCGTGATGCACCAATTTCCACATTGGCGCCGGGCAGCATTGGTGCGCTGGTGCCAGAGGTGCGCACCGAACCTGCGGTGAATTTTGCGAATGCCGCGTTGCCTGAACGTGCCGCCCCACCGGTGCAGGTGGTTGAGCCGCCGGTGCCGGAGGTCCAGCTGGTTGCGGTGCGCCCGGCGTGGGTCCGTGTGCGCGCGGCTGATGGCACGGTGATCTTTGAAGGTGTGATGGAGCCGGGCCAGAACTTTGTCGTGCCAGCGACCGAGGAACCCGCGACGCTGCGTGTTGGTGAAAGCGGCGCGATGTATTTCGCGGTGAACGGCGTGCATTACGGCCCGGTGGGCGAACGTGGTGTTGTGACGTCAAATGTCAGCCTGACGCCGGAAAGCCTGACGGCTGCCTATACCGTGGCGGACCTGACCGCTGACGATGATCTGGCCGAGATCGTGAATGTCGCCGAAGTGCAGGCGGACGAATAATCGCACCCGGGCCGACTTGCTGCCTGTCCCATTGCTGACTAGGTTGGCGGCAGACCCTTTGCAGTCGGAACTGACCTGATGTCCCTGAACCATATCCGTCCCTGGCGGAACATCTATCGCCGGAAATCCCGTCAGATCATGGTCGGCAACGTGCCCGTCGGCGGGGATGCGCCGATTACTGTGCAGACGATGACCAATACCCTGACCACGGATGTGAAGGCTACGATTGCGCAGGTGCAGGCGGCGGCGGATGCAGGTGCGGATATCGTGCGGATTTCGGTGCCGGACGAGGCGTCGAGTGCGGCGCTGAGGCAGATTGTTCCCGAAGTGTCGGTGCCGATCGTGGCGGATATTCATTTCCACTATAAGCGCGGGATCGAGGCGGCGGAAGCGGGTGCGGCCTGCCTGCGCATCAATCCGGGCAATATCGGTGATGAGAAGCGGGTGAAGGAGGTCATCAAGGCCGCCCGCGATCATAATTGTTCGATCCGCATTGGCGTGAATGCCGGGTCGCTGGAAAAGCATCTGTTGGACAAATATGGCGAACCTTGTCCGGATGCGATGGTGGAAAGTGGTCTGGATCATATCAAGATCTTGCAGGACAATGATTTTCACGAATTCAAGATTTCCTGTAAAGCGTCGGATGTGTTCATGGCCGCCGCTGCCTATCAGCAACTGGCGGAGGCGACGGATGCCCCCATTCATCTGGGGATTACGGAGGCTGGGGGGCTGACATCGGGCACGATCAAATCGGCGATCGGGCTGGGCAATCTGTTGTGGATGGGGATCGGTGATACGATCCGCGTCAGCCTGTCTGCCGATCCGGTGGAAGAGGTGAAGGTGGGCTATGAGATCCTGAAATCGCTGGGTTTGCGTCACCGGGGTGTCAACATCATCTCCTGTCCCTCCTGTGCCCGGCAGGGGTTTGACGTGATCAAGACGGTGGAGGCGCTGGAAAAGCGGCTGGAACATATCAAGACGCCGATGTCGCTGTCGATCATCGGCTGCGTGGTCAATGGGCCCGGTGAGGCGTTGATGACTGATGTCGGCTTTACCGGCGGTGGCGCGGGGTCGGGCATGGTCTATCTGGCAGGCAAGCAGAGCCACAAGCAGTCGAACGATGATATGATCGAACATATCGTTGAGCAGGTGGAAAAGAAGGCTGCCGAGTTGGAAGCGGCAGATGCCGTGGAGGCGGCAGAGTAGCATGGCAGGTTCTGGCTTTCGACTTAGTCTGCCAGAGCCTGAAATTGAGCTGTATCAAGACGGTTTTGAGGGCATCTGCCGCTTAGGTCGGGCGGCGGAGGGCAAGAAACTTTCTGATCTTGTCGAACGCATATCCGAACCCATGGTGATCGCGCTCGATGCTCCTTGGGGTGCCGGTAAATCTGTATTTCTTAAGTGTTGGGTCGGAGCGCATGGCAACGAGAACCGGGGTTCTGCAAAAACAGTTTATTTCGATGCGTTTCAGCACGACTTCATGGATGATCCGCTTATTGGTCTTACCAGCGTGATTTCCGATCGTTTTGGTTCTGACGAGAAGGCAAAGAACACGTGGAAAGCGGCCAAAGAGGCGGCATCTAAACTTGTCAGGCCCGCCGCCAGAATTGGACTTGCAATGGCCACTGCTGGCGCAACAGAAGTGACTGGAGCCGCTGTCGACGCCGGCTTGAAAGCAGGGTCAAAGGAACTGGAGGACGCGTCTAAGGAGTTCTGGAAAAAGGAGGATGGAAAAAGGGCTGCGATGCGCGGGTTTCGTGAGGCTCTGGATCAGATCGCAAAAGAACGGAAGTTGGTTATCGTCGTTGATGAGCTTGATCGATGTAGGCCGGACTATGCTCTGAGCCTATTGGAAGTGATCAAGCATTTTTTCAATGTTCCCAATGTTCATTTCGTCTTGGGGGCGAATCTTCAGGAACTGGCAAACAGTGTTCGCGCTCGCTACGGTTCCGGTGTTCGAGCTGAGAAGTATTTGCAGAAATTCATTACAGCGACAATGCCCCTGATACCGCGTGGCGCAAGGTCCGGTTCATCTCAACTACAGATCAGGCATTTCCAATATGTGTGTGATGAGCTTGGATTGTCCAATTTATGGAAGGGTGACTGGCTGAATAAGTATTTGTCATTCGTGGATCATCATGCGCGACTCAGTTTGCGTGATGTCGAAAAGATTGCAGCCTTGGCAAAGGTTACACGAGAACCACCGTCAGAGCGGCCCGCAACAGACCATATATATATATTGGCTCTTTGGTTCTAAGTGTGATGGCATCAAACGTGATCGATAAAGCTCGGTGGGGGAATGCAACAGAAGATGATATTTTTTCAGTTTTACGCCTTAGAAATCGACCAGATCGCGGGTCCTTCGAGCATGAAGCGCATGTAGTTTGGCGACTCGTCACGGCTGATAGAAATGCCCATCTTCCTGCTTATCTGAGCGACGCGACCGGTGAGCTCTTTGGCAGTGTAAGCGCGCGAGATACGTTCAGCGAAGTCATTGCTGACACCCTGGACACCTTTAGGCTTATGGACCAGTAGGCTGGCCGATCAGTCTTACGCCAGCATCACATCGCCGTACCAATTGCCGATCTTCACTTCGATATCGCCGCTGATCAGTTCGTTTATTCGCTGCGCAGCTGCGCGACCAGTTCCTCCATCTCCGCAAGCTCCACAAAGCCCCGCACCATCTGGTCCTCAAAGACGAATGTGGGCGTGCCGGTGATCTGGAGTTGTTGTGCCAGCCTGCGATTTTCAGCGATGATTTCGGTGACGTCATCGTCGTTCATTCTGGCCATGATGGCGGCCGTATCGAGCCCGAGTGAATCCCCCAGCCGGGTCAGGCTTTGTTCTGTGACATCGCCGCGGAATTCCATCAGGGTGTTGTGGACGTCCTTGTACGCCGCGTCCCCTGCGACCAGTTGGGTGGCGATGGCAAAGCGTGACGCCAGCACTGATTGTTCGCCCAGGATCGGGAACTCCTTGATCACGTAGCGGATATTGGCGTCGCTCGCGACAAGTGCTTCGATTTCAGGGAAGGCCCGTTTGCAGAAGCCGCAGCGGTAATCCATGAACTCGACCACGGTGATGTCGCCGTCCGGGTTGCCGCCCACAAAGGAATGCCCGTCGTTGAAAAGATCATTGGCGAAGGTCTGCGCCATGAGCGTATCGTTTTGTTGCTGCGCCAGTTCCTCGCGCGCGCGCAGGACTGTGATGGCCTCGGCAATCACTTCGGGGTTTTCCAGAAGATAGGTGCGTATCTCGGCCTGAAATTGCGCCCGCTCCTCATCGCTCATCGCGTCCAGATCAAGGGCTGCCAGAGGGCTGGCGAGGGCGAGTGTCAGGGGCAGGGCGAGGCGGAGTTTCATGTGTGGCTCCTTGCGGGATGGGTCGCCCCGTCAGACCACATCCGCCGGAAATTGCCAAGGTGCATTGACGTCACATGCCGGTGAGGGGCAAACAGGCGTCAAAGAAATGAGGCAGCAGATGCGACACGCGACAAGGGGCGAGGTGGATCCGTTCATCGTGATGGACGTGATGGAGGCTGCCCGTCAGGCCGAGGAGGCGGGCCGTCATATCATCCATATGGAGGTAGGCCAGCCCAGCACCGGTGCCCCCGCTGCCGCGCGCGCGCGACTTGCGGAGGAACTGAGCGAGCCGTTGGGGTATACGGTCGGTCTGGGCCTGCCTGCCTTGCGCGCCCGCATCGCTGCCCATTATGCCGATTGGTATGGTGTCGATCTGGACCCGGCCCGCGTGGTGATTACCAGCGGTGCATCGGGGGCGTTTCTGCTGGCGTTTTCCGCCCTGTTCGACAATGCCGAGCGGGTGGGGCTGGGCACGCCCTGCTATCCGTCCTATCGCCAGATATTGAAGGCCGTGGGCCTGACACCGGTGGATATTCCCACCACTTTTGCACAGCGGTTTCAGCCTTTGCCGGGTGATGTGGCCGCCCATGATCTGGCGGGGTTGATCGTGGCCTCGCCTGCCAATCCCACAGGCACGATGCTTGACCGGGACGCGCTTGCGGCCTTGGCTGGTGCCTGTCAGGCGCGTGATGCTGCGCTGATTTCGGATGAGATTTATCATGGGATTGATTATGACACCCAGCCTGTGACCGCCTTGCAGGTCACGGATGAGGTCTATGCCGTCAATTCGTTTTCGAAGTATTTTTCCATGACCGGCTGGCGTGTCGGCTGGATGGTGGTCCCGTCTGATCATGTCCGCCGGGTGGAGCGGTTGGCGCAGAATATGTTCATCTGTGCGCCCCATGCGTCGCAGCGGCTGGCGTTGCACGCAATGGATTGCCCTGATGAGCTGGAGGCGAACAAGTCGGTTTATGCCGCCAACCGCGCCTTGATGATTGACGGGTTGCAGGCCGCCGGATTGCACCGCTTTGCCCCGCCGGATGGCGCG
This sequence comes from uncultured Paracoccaceae bacterium, assembly GCA_947488175.1. Lineage (GTDB taxonomy): Bacteria > Pseudomonadota > Alphaproteobacteria > Rhodobacterales > Rhodobacteraceae > Yoonia. Next base: position 331,211 of record CANKYO010000001.1, on the reverse strand, counting down.
TTTTATGTCTATGTCGATGTGTCGGACTATACGGATGATGCCCGTGCTTTTGCCGCCGAGATACTGGATCAGGCGGGGGTGGCGGTGACACCTGGCCTCGATTTCGATGCGGCCCGAGGTCATCGCTGGTTGCGGTTTTCCTATGCCCGGTCGACGGATGATATTCGCGAAGGGCTGGACCGGCTGGCCATATTTATGGCGGCGCGGCGGGCATGATCCGGCTGGTGGCGATACTGCTGTTCTGCGCGTCATCGGTCTGGGCGGAGGTCCGGATTGATCCCGCCCGCAGCGTGGTGCGTGATGGCTGGTGGAGCTTGCGCGTCCAGCTGGGGTTGAGTGATGTGACGCCGTATCGGGTTTACACTTTGGACGATCCGCGCCGGCTGGTTCTGGAGTTTGAGGGGTTGGAGCGGGATGGCGTTGACCTGTCTGGCGTGCTGGAGCCGGGGTGGGCCACCAACCTGCGATTGGAGCCGATGCCGGATGGCTGGTCGCGGCTGGTTGTCACGTTGGCAGAGCCGATGGCCGTGGCAGAGGCGGGCATGCTGACCGTGCCGCAGGGTGTGGATTTGACGATTGTTATGGAGCGGAGTTCGGTCGCGGCGTTTGCAGCGTCAGCGCGCAGTTCTGGCCTGAAGGCGGACGCGACCCTACCGGAGGAAGGTGTGCCTGATGCCGGGTTCGTGGTGGCTATTGATCCGGGCCATGGCGGCATTGATCCGGGGGCGGATCGGGGCGGTGTCCAGGAGGCGCCGTTGATGCTGCAACTGGCCCGCGAAGTGGCCGCAGCGCTGGCGGATATGGAGGGTGTGCAAGTGGTCCTGACGCGCGAGGCGGATGATTTCGTGTCGCTGGACCGCCGGATCAGCCTTGCCCGGACAGCGGGTGCAGATCTGTTGATTTCGCTTCATGCCGATGCATTGGAAGAGGACGAGGCACAGGGGGCGTCTGTCTATACGTTGGGCAAGGATGGCGGCGATACGGCGTCGCGACGGATGGTGGAGCGGCACGAGCGGGTGGATCTGCTGGAAGGTGTCGATCTGACCGGGCAGGGGGATCAGGTGGCCACCGTGCTGTTGGATATCGCCCGGCGGGATACGGGGCCCGAAGGCCAGCGCTTCGCCGATTTGCTGGTGCAACAGATGCGGGATCGTGGCGTGCGTTTAAACGCGCGGCCCCGCAGAGAGGGGCAGTTCGCCGTGCTGTCGGCGGCTGATTTTCCCAGCGTGCTAGTGGAGGCAGGGTTTCTGTCGAATGCCCGAGACCGCGAGCGCCTGCTGGATGTCGAAGGCCGGTCGCAGCTGGTTCGGGCGATTGCCGATGCCGTGGCGGCTTTCGCGGCCCATGAGGGCTAGGCCCTGCGGAACTGGGCGAGCCAGATCGTGTGACTGCCGCATGTGGGATCCTCTGGCACGAAGCGCAGGACCTTGAATCCGTTCTCGAACAGAAGCGTCCGATAATCGTCCGGTGCCAGTGAGGCGTGGTAAATCGGTGCGCCAGCGACCTCTCCAATCGCTTCGCCCGCTATGTGCCCGGAGGTGAACATCAATGCAGCCCCTGGCGCTGCATGGGCTGCGAATGTGGCGAACATGGCGGGCTGGTCGTCGGCGGAAAGGTGAAAGAAACTGTTCCAGGCCAGCAAAGCGTCGAATTGCCGGTCGAGTTTCAGACCCCGCATATCTGTCTTGATCGCTTCGGCGCCCCGCACGTTTTCGGTATAAAGCCCGGTCATGATGTCAGTGGCATCAACGCCGGTCAGCTCTGCGCCGCGTTCTGCCAGATAGCTGCCAATGGGTTTGCCCGAACCGCAGCCGATATCGAGAACCCGCACCACCCCGGTATCGCGGGGTGCGGCGGACAGCATTCGATCCAGCCAGGCCTTTTCCATCAGGTTGCGGTTGCGTTGTTGGGCCCACTCGGCCCCCACACGCTCGTAGGTCGGGATGACATCTTGCGCTTTCATGCCGCTGACCTGACCCGGATCATGATCCGTTTCAAGGGGCTTTGAAAAAGTGATCGGTTGCGTGGCGTCTTCTGGCCGAAAGCGACATTTGGCCTTTTGACCATTGCGGGTGGGCCGCGTATAAGCAGAGCAGATCATCAAGGACATCTGACCGTCGTGTTGCGCTTTATCCTCAATTTCTTTGGCGGCATTTTTACGCTGCTGACCCTTGGCACGATCATGGGTGCGCTGACCCTTGGCGGCATTTTCTATATGTATGGCCGTGACCTGCCGAGTTACGAGACACTGTCGCAATACACCCCCAAGACGATCAGCCGGATCTATTCCGGCGAAGGCCGGATCATTGATGAGTTCGCGGTCGAGCGCCGGTTGTTTACCCCAGCCGAGGAAATCCCGGATATCGTCAAGCAGGCTTTCATTTCGGCCGAGGACAAGAATTTCTATACCCATGCCGGTTATGATCCGATGGGTATGCTGTCGGCCTTTGTCGATGCTGTGCAGTCGCGGGGCGAAGATGTGCGCGGTGCGTCGACCATCACACAGCAGGTGATGAAGAACTTTTTGCTGGATGGCTCCCGGTCGGCGGAACGCAAGATCAAGGAGATCATCCTGGCGGCCCGGATCGAAGGTGCGATGCCCAAGGAGCGTATTCTTGAGCTTTACCTGAACGAGATTTTTCTGGGTCAGAACAGTTATGGTGTGACAGCTGCGGCGCTGACCTATTTCAACAAACCGCTGAGTGCGCTGACCCCCGGTGAGGCTGCCTATCTGGCGTCGCTGCCCAAAGCACCGAGTAACCGCCACCCGGTGAATGATCGCGATACAGCCCTTTTCTGGCGCAACAATACCCTGCGTCTGATGTATCAAAACGGCTATATTGATCTGGCGACCTACAATGCAGAGCGCGAGGCACCGCTTTTGTCGGTGCAGGGTGGCGATTATCCCAGCTTCCGCGAAAACCTGCCGGATCGCGATTATTTCACCGATGAAATTCGCCGCCAGCTCAGCCAGAACTTTGGCCAGGAAGAGTTCTTTTCCGGCGGGCTGTCGATCCGCGCGACGGTTGATCCCGAATTGCAAGTTTCTGCGGCGCAATCCCTGCAGCAGGCCTTGGAAGAGTTTGACCGCAGCACTGCAGAGTGGCGCGGTACCGGCGAGACAATTCCCGAAGAGGCGTTGGCCGATGAGGCCACATGGCGCGCCGCCCTAAGCGAAGCAGATGTGGCCCGTGACATTGAACTGGTGAATAAGTGGTATCCGGCCGTTGTGCTGGAAGTGGCCGAGAACCAGTTGCGTATTGGTATCGAAGGGCTGCTGGACACCGAAGCCGAGCCACAGGTTATCCCGCGCGAGGATATTCAGTGGATCCGTGGCGATTTCTTTGAAAACTTCACCCCCGGCGATGTCGTCCATGTTCGCAAGATGACGCAGGACAGCGATGGCACGTTTATTCGCTGGACATTGCGGCAGGTGCCGGAAGTGCAGGGTGGGTTCATGGCGATGGACGTCAATACCGGCCGTGTCATCGCGATGCAGGGTGGTTTCAGCTATCAACATTCGGTATTCAACCGTGCCACGCAGGCGCAGCGTCAGCCCGGTTCATCGTTCAAGCCCTTTGTTTATGCGGCCGCGCTGGACAGTGGCTATTCGCCTGCAACCATCGTTGTGGACGCCCCGATCGAGATCAACACGCCGCAGGGGACGTGGCGCCCCAAGAATGCGTCGAACCAGTTTTACGGCCCGACCCCGCTGCGCACCGGCGTCGAACGGTCGCGGAACCTGATGACTATTCGTCTGGCGCAGGAGATCGGGATTGATACCGTTGGCCGGTATGCCGAACGCTTTGGCGTTTATCAGGACATGAACCGGGTGCTTGCTGCCTCGCTTGGCTCGGACGAGACGACCCTGTTCAAGATGGTCGCCGCCTATGCGATGTTCGCCAATGGTGGCGAACGGGTTGAGCCCACATTGGTCGACCGCGTACAGGACCGTTTTGGCAACACCGTTTATCGCCATGACCAGCGCATTTGCGAAGATTGCACCGATGCGAACCTGCCTGCCGGGGAAGCCCCGCGCATCACGTCAAACCGCGACCGGGTGATGAATGAGATCACGGCCTATCAGCTGACTTCCATGATGCAGGGTGTGGTGGATCGCGGCACCGCCCGCAGTGCCATCAATCTGCCGGTGCCGATTGCAGGCAAGACCGGTACGACCAACGACGCCAAGGATGTCTGGTTTGTTGGCTTTTCGTCCAATATCGTCGCCGGTTGCTATATTGGTTATGACACGCCACGCACGCTGGGCCGTGGTGCCTCTGGCGGCGGGATTTGTGGCCCTGTGTTCAACCGCTTCATGACCGATGCCATCGAAAAATTCGGTGGTGGTCGTTTTGCGGTGCCCGAAAGCTGCCAGTTCATCAATATTGACCGGTTCAGCGGGGCGCGTCTGCCTGATGGTGCATCGGGTGACAATGTGATTGCCGAATGCTTCCGCCCTGGCGAGGAGCCGCTGTTTGGCATCATGTTTGATGGTGGGTTCGCGATGGCAGCTGACCTGCCGTTGTTTGATGAAGTGCCGCGCACTGGCCGTCAGGTCACCACATCGACCGGCAGCACCGCAACGGTTGGACCGAAGGCCACATTTGGCACCTTGTCATCGGGCGGGCTGTACTGACCGAAGCCTGCTTGCTGCGGTTCAAAACCCGCGTTATGACCCCCTGATCAGTTCAGTCCAAAGGTGCCCCATGCGCGCAGAAATCCAGAATACCGTGGAGGCGATTGAGAAGTCGCTGGCCCTGCTTGCCCAGCGGATGGATCGTGAAACCGCGCCGCATCGGCTGGAGGAATTCAATGCCCGTGTCGAGGATCCGACCTTGTGGGATGATCCCGAGGCGGCCCAGAAGCTGATGCGCGATCGCCAGATGCTGGTGGATGCGATGGCCAATTACGACAGCATCAAACAGGAACTGTCAGACAATCGCGAACTGATTGAGCTGGGCGAGATGGAAGACGATGCCGAGGTTGTGGCCGAGGCCGAGGCTGCACTGGTTAAGCTGAAGGACAAGGCCGCCCAGAAAGAGCTCGAGGCGCTGCTTGATGGTGAGGCCGATGGCAATGATACGTTTCTGGAGATCAATGCTGGCGCCGGTGGGACAGAGTCGTGTGACTGGGCGAATATGCTCGCGCGGATGTATGTCCGCTGGGCCGAAAAGAAGGGGTATAAGGTCGAGCTGCAGTCAGAGCAGGCGGGTGATGAGGCCGGGATCAAATCCGCCAGTTACAAGATCAGCGGCCATAATGCGTATGGTTGGCTGAAATCGGAAAGCGGTGTGCATCGGCTGGTGCGGATTTCGCCGTTTGACAGTGCCGCCAAGCGCCACACGTCGTTTACGTCGGTGAAGGTGTATCCGGTTGTCGATGACAATATCGAGATCGAGGTGAACCCGGCGGATATTCGTATTGATACCTATCGGTCCTCGGGTGCCGGTGGCCAGCACGTCAACACCACCGATTCCGCCGTGCGGATCACCCACCACCCGACGGGCATCGTGGTGACGAGTTCCGAAAAATCCCAGCACCAGAACCGCGATATCGCCATGAAGGCGCTGAAATCGCGTTTGTACCAGATTGAGCTGGATAAACGCTCTGCCCTTGTCAACGAGGCGCATGAAAGCGCGGGCGATGCCGGATGGGGCAACCAGATCAGGTCTTATGTGCTGCAACCCTACCAGATGGTGAAGGACCTGCGGACCAGTTACGAGACATCCGACACCAAGGGTGTTCTGGATGGCGATCTGGATGGTCTCATGGCCGCAACGCTGGCGATGGATATGTCCGGCAAGGGCCGGGACGCCGCGAACGCCGAATAGCTTGCCAATCCCGCTCTGCCGGGATTGGATGTCGGCATGGGAGAGTTTCTGGAATGGGATGCGTATCGGCTGTCTGCCGCGATCGCGGCGGGGCAGATCACAGCCGTTGAACTGATGCGCGCGACGCTGGATCGTGTGGCGCTGGTGAACCCATCGGTGAACGCCATCGTATCCTTACGCCCAGAGGCGGAGTTGATGGCCGAAGCGCGGGCAGCGGATATGGTCCCGGCCAAGGGTCCGCTGCACGGGATGCCGATGGCGGTGAAGGATCTGGCCAATGTGGCGGGCCTGCCGACCTCGATGGGCTCGCCGTTGTTTGCGGGCAAGCCTGCGCCGACGAGCGACATCATGGTGCAGCGGATGCAGGATGCGGGTGCCATCATCATCGGCAAAACCAATACGCCGGAATTCGGATTGGGCAGTCATACTTACAACCCGGTGTTCGGCGCCACGCAGAATGCGTTGCTGCCGGGCTGTTCGGCTGGTGGGTCGTCGGGTGGGGCCGCGGTGGCGCTGGCTACGCGCATGGTCTGTTTGGCTGATGGATCGGATATGATGGGCAGTCTGCGCAATCCTGCGGGTTGGAATGGTGTTTACGGGATGCGGCCCACATGGGGGCGGGTCCCGGCGGAGCCTGTGGGTGATATGTTCTTGCACCAGCTATCCACCAATGGCCCCATGGCCCGCTGTCCGCGTGATGTGGCGATGTTGCTGGATGTGCAGGCTGGTCTAGATCCCCGCCAGCCCTTTGGGTTGCCGGATGAGCCGTTCATGGACCATGTGCAGGCAGATGTGACCGGCCGCCGAATTGCCTGGCTGGGTGACTGGGGCGGCGCCTATCCGATGGAGGCGGGTGTGCTCGAGGCTTGTGCCGAAGGGGTTGCCCGGTTCGCGGATGCGGGATGCATCGTTGAGGTTGTTTCGCCGCCTTTTGATGCTGCTGCGTTGTGGGAGGCGTGGATCACGCTGCGATCCTGGGCGGTGGCTGCAAAGCTGGGTCCGGTGTTTGATCAGCCCGCCATGCGCGATCAGTTGAAGCCGGAAGCGGTGTGGGAGGTGGAGCGTGGGCGCTCCCTTTCGGGGGCGGAAATCCAGCGCGCTAGTGCGATCCGATCTGACTGGTTCCGGGCTGCGGTGCGGTTGTTTGATGAATATGATGCGTTTGTCCTGCCCACCGCGCAATGCTGGCCGTTTCCGGTGGAGTGGGATTGGCCCAAGGAAGTGGGCGGCGTGATGATGGACACCTATCACCGCTGGATGGAAGTGGTCGTGCCGGTTAGCCTGATCGGGTTGCCATGCCTCGGCGTGCCGATGACCGGGCCGCGCCCGATGGGCTTGCAAATTGCCGGGCGTCCGCGCGATGATATCGGTGTGCTGCAATTGGGGGAGGCTTGGCATGGCATCAGCTGACACAATGAGCGGCGGGGCCGCGCGGCCCGAGATCCAGATATTGCACCTTGGCGATATCGGTGCGGTGCTGCGCGCCGGGCTGGCCGATTTCCGGCGCGCGCCGCAGTTCGGTCTGTTTTTCAGTGCGGTTTATGTGCTTGGCGGGTTCTTCATGCTTTGGCTGGGGGCCGGGCATGTGTCATGGACGCTGGCCACATCGCTGGGCTTTCCGTTGCTGGCACCCTTTGCGGCGGCGGGGCTGTACGAAGTCAGCCGCAGGATGGAGAAGGGTCAGCCATTGGAGTGGGGCGGGGTGTTGGGCATCGTCTGGGCTGAACGCACCCGCCAATTGCCGTGGCTGGGCGCGATCATTGTGATTTATTTCCTGTTCTGGACCTTTCTGGCTCATATGCTGTTTGCGCTGTTCATGGGGCTTTCGACCATGACTAATGTGTCGGAAAGCTGGGATGTTTTTTTTACAGTTAACGGGCTGATGATGATCGGAGTCGAACTGGTGGTTGGGGCTGTGCTGGCGTTCTTGCTGTTCTCATTGACGGTTGTGAGCCTGCCATTGGTGCTGGACCGCGAGGTGGATTTTGTCACTGCCATGCTGGTCAGTATGCAGACGGTGCGGGCCAACCTGCTGGTGATGCTGGTCTGGGCGGTGCTGATTGCGGTGTTGACCCTGTTGGCGTTGCTGCCGTGGTTTCTGGGATTGATGATCGTGCTGCCGGTGCTGGGGCATGCAACATGGCATCTGTACCGAAAGGCGTTGGCCTGATTATGCACCTTCTTCTGCTGATTTCTTAGTCATGTTGATCGCAGGTGGATCAGTGGCGGGGGCTGCGTGTTGACATTCGTTGGGTGCATTCCACTGTGGAACGCAAAACGGAGTGTTCCATGGAATTTTCACATCTTATCGCGTTTAACGTGGCGCTGATTGCCGCCATTGTCAGCCCGGGTCCGGCGCTGCTGGTTGCGATGAGGACGACATTGAGTTCAGGCAGGCAGTCAGGTGTGATGATCGGCCTTGGTTTAGCGATGGTTGCGTCACTGTGGACGCTTGCCGCCCTTCTTGGGCTTGAGGCGATCTTTGTCTTGTTTCCGTGGGCCTATACGCTGGTGAAGACGCTGGGCGCAGCATATCTGATCTATATCGCCTATGGCATGTGGGTCGGCGCGCGTGATCCGATCAGGTCTACCGACGCCAAGGCCGGCAACGCGTTCTGGCGGGGCGTGATGATCAATATCCTGAACCCGAAGTCCGTGCTGTTTGCGGCGGCGGTTCTGGTCGTCATCTTTCCGCCGGGCATGACGATGGCCGAGAATGCGCTTGTCGTTGTCAATCATCTGGCTGTCGAAACCATGTTCTATACCGGGCTTGCCTTCGCCATGAGCAGTGTCGCCGTCAGCAGGGCATATATGCGCGCAAGGTTGTATATTGACCGTTTTGCAGCCTGTGTGTTGGGCGGCTTGGGTTTGCGGCTGTTGTTCAGCAGGTAGGTGCCGTCGCAGACAGACACACGAAGAAGGGCGCCACGAGGGCGCCCTTTCTAAACCGGATCGGTCTACCTGATCAGCTTTTGGGCTTATCAGCAGGTGCGGCGGCTGGTGCTGAAGCCGGTGCCGCAGTCGTTGGCATTTTCTTGGCGCCTGTTGCCAGCGGATCGTCCTGACGCTGTACGGAGCCTTCGAAATGGGCGCCGCTTTCGATGGCGATCGTTTTGTGGATGATGTCGCCCTCGACCCGTGCGGTCGATGTCAGGCGGACCTTGAGGCCGCGCACACGGCCTACGACGCGGCCATTGACCACAACATCGTCAGCAACGACTTCGCCCTTCACCGTGGCGCCTTCGCCAACGGTCAGGAGGTGCGCGCGCACGTCGCCTTCGACTTGGCCTTCGACATTCACGTCACCGGTTGTCTTGATGTTACCGGTGATCAGCAGATCGGCAGAAAGTACCGATGCAGGCGGCTTGGCTGCTGGGGCACCTGTTTTGGCTGGTGCGGTTTTGGCAGCTTCCGCATTGTCGGCCGCTTTTGGGCCGGGTTCGTTGATTTTGGATTTAGAAAACATTTTGTCCCGCTCTTATATAGATCATTGGGTTGACTGGCTCGCCCCCAACGCGAACCTCGTAGTGAAGGTGTGGTCCTGTTGACCGTCCGGAATTGCCCATAGCACCAATTCGCTCGCCACGCGAGACTCTTTGACCCACGGTGACATCCATGGAGTTCAAGTGTGCGTATCTTGTCTCAATTCCGAATTCGTGCCGGATCTTGATCAGGCGTCCATAACCTGATGACCAGCCTGCATGGGTTACAACGCCATCCGCGGTCGAATAGATCGGCGTGCCGATTGGGCCAGCAAAGTCGGTGCCCGAATGCATCCGCCCCCAACGCGGCCCAAAGCCGGATGTGAAGCGGAAGTTCGATTTGACCGGGATTGAGAACGGCGCCTTTTCGGCGGCAATCCGGTAGAGGTTGATCCGGTCCATGGAGGTCAGGATGGCGTTCGCCCGCAATGCATCGGGGTCCGGCGTGCCGCCGCGCGTCGAGAATTGCAGCGGTGTCAGCGGCCCGCCGGTGCCTGAATAGCCGCGCCGCACCTGACTGATCAGGTTTTCAGGGTTCATGCCAGCGGCCCGGAACATCTCATCCAGAGGTTCGACCGAGACCAGCATCGCCTCTTCCAGTTGGCGGAAGATCTGGTCGTTGCGTTCCTGCAGCAGGCGCAGTTCCAGTTCCATTTCCTGGGCGTGGTCGATGGCGAATTCAGCATCAGCCGCGATCATGTCGCGTTCGGCGGCGGTTTCGGCCAGGGCGTTTGCCAGTAGATCGACGGTGCCTGCCGCATCTTCGCTGAGTGCTGCGACGGTGGGTCCGTCGGTTTCGGCGGTCAGTTCGGCCAGTTGGTCGCGCACTTCTTCACGGGCGCGCATCGTGTCGCGCAATGTGGCCTGCACGACCTCGAGCCCGGTTTCCAGTTCGCGCCGCTTTTCTTCGGTGGCCAGAAGTTCCGATTGCATGATCGAAATCTGTTGCAGCGCGGAATTGAACCGTTCCTGTGCTGCCAGAGCCTCGGCCGCACGCATGTCCCGTTCGGACGAAAGCGCGTTGAGCCGCTGTTCATAGGTCATCTGGTCGCGTTGCGCCTGGGCGCGGAAGTTACCGGCGCCGATGCTGTCCATCAGAAGGATGGCTGTGGCAACGATTGTCCAGGCGACAACGATGGTACACCCGGTCCAGCCAACCAGCTGTGTTTCCGGTGTCAGCCGAATGAACCGTGTTTCGGTGTCAGAGCGCAGAAAGAGCCGTCTTTCTGGAAACACCCGTTCCAATAGCGCGTGAATTCTTACTGTAAGTCGTGATCGCACGATGCGTTTCCCGTCCCGTCCCATTTAAACCGGTCCCCCAACCGGTGTCGTCATACTCTGTTAGACAGACAGACCAAGTGCTGCAAGATTTTTGAGCAGCAGTGGGGGATTTGCGCTGTCCACGCCCTGTTTGCGCGGGCTTTTGCCGATCTTTCGCGGCTTTGTTGTGTCTAAACTTTGGCTTTCGCGGCAAGCGGCCAATAAAAGTCCGGCGGTATCCCGGCCTCGGCCCGTTTTTCTTCGTTGAAGGGTGGTTTGAGGCCGCCGTGAAAGTATTTGCGCACGAGGTCGTGGAAGACCCCGGTGGGGTCCAGGTCGTGCCGCCCGCACAGGAAATGGAACCATTTGGAGCCATAGGCGACGTGGTGCACCTCTTCTGCATAGATCACTTCGAGCGCTTCGACGGCCTGGGTCAGTTTGGCCTGTTTGAAGATCTTGATCATGCCGGGGGTCACGTCCAGCCCGCGTGCCTCAAGCACCATCGGCACCACGGCCAGCCGCCCCATCAGATCGTCAGCGGTGTCTTCGGCGGCCCGCCACATGCCCGCATGGGCGGGCAGGGCGCCATAACGGCTGCCAAGCGCCTCGAGGCAATCGCACATCAGGTTGAAGTGTTTTGATTCTTCGTCCGCCGCCTTGACCCAGTCGTCGTAGAAGCCGATCGGCAGTGTGGTGTCGGTGAAGCGCGCGATGATGTCCCAATGCAGGTCGACTGCGTTCAGTTCGATATGCGCGACCGCGTGCAGAAGTGCTGTGCGCCCCGCCTCTGACCCCGGTTTGCGATGGGGGACATCGCCCGGGTCCAAAAGGTCCGGCTTGGCGGGGCGGGACGGGCGCGCGGGCGGTTTGGCTTGGCCGATGGCCGGGGTCTGGCCTGCGTGCCGTGCCGCCTGCCACTCTGCCGCGTATTTGCGCGACAGGGCTGTCTTTTCGCGGCCGTCGGCAGTGGTCAGCACCGCTACGGCCATTTCCGCCAGTGTCACAGCGCGCGGACCGCATCAAGCACCGCGTCCACATGGCCGGGGACTTTCACCTTGCGCCAGACCTGCACGATCTTGCCGTCGGCACCAATCAGAAAGGTCGCCCGTTCGATGCCCATATATTTCTTGCCATACATGTTCTTTTCGACCCAGACGCCATAGCGTTCGCAGACATCGCCTTCTTCGTCTGACAGCAGGGCGATTTTCAGCTCGTGTTTGGCGATGAATTTGTCGTGCTTTTTTACGCTGTCCTTGGAAACGCCGAGGATCACGGTATTCAAACCATCGAAGGCGGCGACATTGTCTGTAAAGCCGATTGCCTCTTTCGTGCAGCCGGGCGTGTCGTCCTTTGGGTAGAAATACAGCACGACGTTCTTGCCACTGAAATCTGACAATTTCACAATTTCGCCTCCGTCGCGTGGCAGGCTGATGTCGGGGGCGGTGTCACCCACGGCGGGATTTGTCATTTGGGCATCCTTTTGCAGTAACGCGTTTTCGTGGTTTTGTTTTAGCCCGCCACGGGCAAAGATAAAGGGTATGTTGACGCGGTGAGCGGAGCAGATGTGACAGAGGCCGAAAAAACCGACGAACCAGAGGTGGCCGCCGCGCCGCGCCCCGTATGGCATCATTGGTTGTTCTGGGTGCGTGCCTTTGTCTGGTTATCGCTGACCCCGATTTTTTTTGCTGCTGCTGCTGGCATTATTTTGCTGGAACGCGATGTCAGCGCGCCGGACTGGATTGTTGACCGGATCGAGGCGCGGGCGGCGGAGTTGTTGAATGGTGGCGATCTGCGTTTTGGCGAGATCAGCCTGAATGTCGGTCGTGATCTGCACCCGACGGTTCGCCTGACGGATGTGCAGTTGCGCGATGCCAATGGCACCTTGATCAGCCGCGTCCCTGTCGCCGAAGGTCTGATGTCGCCCCGTGGTCTGATCATTCAGCGCGAGGTGCTGCTGCAAGAGATCAGAGTGACCGGTGCCCAGATCAATCTGCGCCGGGCACGGGACGGATCGGTGGCCGTGGCATTTGGATCAGGCGCGCCGACGACCGGGCAGGCGGAATCCTTGGCGGAACTTCTGGATCAGGCGGATGCCTTGCTGGAGCGTCCGCAATTGGAAGCGCTGGAGATTGTTGAGGCCGGTGGCCTGATCGTGAACTTCGATGATGCCCGTGCCCGCCGCAGCTGGGTCGTTGATGGCGGCAACCTGACGCTGGACCTACGTGGCGGTGAAACCGCGCTGCGTGGTGAATTTGCGCTTTTGTCCGGGCGGGCAGAGGTAACGACGGTCAATCTGTCCTATCGCAGCCCGCGCGGAAGCCGGTCTGCGCAATTGAGTCTGAATATCAGCGATGCCGTGGCCAGTGATATCGCCACACAATCCCCCGCACTGAGTTGGCTGAGTGATGTGGACGCCCCGATCACCGCGGCCTTGCGTACCGAGCTGGATAGCGAGGGCGCGCTGGGGCCGTTGAACGGTGTGCTGGAGATCGGGGCGGGTGCCTTGCAACCCAACCCGGCCACCCAGCCGGTGAAGTTTGACGCGGCCAAGGCCTATCTGACCTATGATCCGGCGCGCGACAGGATCGCGTTCAGCGACATATCGCTTGAAACCGAATGGGGTCGGTTGCGCGCCACTGGCGATGCCTATTTGCGCGAATTTCGCGATGGGTTGCCGCAGGCATTGCTGGCGCAGTTTCGTCTGACCGATGTCGCGGTCAATCCGGCGGAGCTTTACGATGCGCCAGTGACGGTGGCCGAGGCGGCGGTAGATGTCAGGCTTCGCTTTGCCCCGTTTGCAGTTGATGTCGGCCAGTTGGTGTTGACCGACGGCCCGACCCGCGTGTCCGCGACGGGGGAGGTCAGGGCCACGGATGCAGGCTGGCGCGTAGCGATGGATGCGTCGATTGATCAAAGCCCGGTTGTGGATTTGCTGCGTTACTGGCCGGTCAGCGTCAAACCCCGGACCCGTGGCTGGTTCGAAAAAAACGTGACTGAAGGCCGGATTGTGGATGCTGTGGCGGGGCTGCGGATTGCGCCGGATACGCCTGCGCAATTTGCGACAAATTTCGGTTTTGATGGTGCCAGGGTGCAGTTCATGCGGACCATGCCGCCGATTGATGACGGCACCGGCACGGTGTCGATTATTGGCAAACGTCTGGTCATTGCTTTGGATGACGGCATTGCCGCACCGCCCCAGGGGGGGCAGATGCAATTGGCGGGGTCGGTCTTTGCGATCCCGGAAATGGGCATCCCCAATCCGCCGGCCGTGCTGGATCTGCGCATTGCCAGTTCGGCCACTGCGGTGCTTTCGGTGCTCAACCAGCGCCCGTTTGAGTTTCTGGACAAGGCCAACCTGCCAGTGACACTTGTTGATGGTCGCGCGCGTGTCGATGGCCGGATCGAGATGCCGCTGAAGCCGCGCATCACCAATGAAGAGATCAGTTTCAACATGGCCGCTGACCTGACAGGTGTCCGCAGCGAGGTTCTGGTGCCGGGCCGCAGGCTGGCCGCGCCGCGCATGCGGGTTGCGGCGGATCGTGGTGGCCTGACCGTGGGCGGGCCGGTGCGCGTGGGTGACGTGCCGGTGGATGTTGTCTGGTCCAAGGCGTTCGGCCCTGAACATGCGGGCCAAAGCCGGTTGCAGGGTGAGGTGGAACTGTCGGAGCGGTTTCTGGATGAGTTCGGTATTGCCTTGCCGCGCGGTTCTGTCCGTGGGGCAGCGATGGCCGATCTGACGATTGATTTGCAAACCGGCGCGCCACCGCGTTTTTCACTGCAGTCGGATATGCGGGGGCTGGGTGTTGGCATTGCCGCCTTGAGTTGGGACAAGGCCCCGGGTCAAACCGGTGAGTTGCTGGTGGAAGGATCGTTGGGGCCGGTGCCGGAGATTGCGACCCTCGCGATCCGCGCGCCGGGGCTGGAGGCGGATGGCCGTGTTGATCTGAATGCAGATCGTCAGTTGGAGGCCGCGCGGTTTGATCGTTTGCAGGTGGACAACTGGCTGGATGCGGCGATCACTTTGCGCGGGCGTGGTCCGGGCCAACCCGTGGGGGTCGAAATTGATGGTGGCACGGTCGATCTGCGCCGCGCGCGGTTTGGTCCGTCGCAAGGGCAGGGTGGTCCGGTGCAGATCAGGCTTGACCGTCTGCAGGTGTCCGAGGGTATTGCCCTGACCGGATTTCAGGGTGATTTCAATGGTGCTGGCGGGTTTTCAGGCCAGTTCAGTGGTCAGGTCAACGGGGCGACGCGGGTGCGCGGGTCAGTTGCCCCCCGAAACGGGCGGTCAGCCGTCCGGCTGGTCAGCGATGATGCTGGCGGTGTGGCGCGGGCAGCGGGTTTCATGCGCAATGGTTTGGGCGGATCGCTTGATCTGACGCTGTTGCCAGCGGGCGGTGCAGGCAGTTTTGACGGTATTCTGGCCGTGCGTGGTTTACGGGTGCGTGATGCGCCCACGATGGCGGCCCTGCTGGATGCGATCAGCGTGGTGGGGTTGTTGCAACAGCTGGACGGGCAGGGCCTGTCCTTTGACGAGATTGACGCGCGGTTTCGGCTGACCCCGGCGCAGGTGATCGTCACCGAGGCCAGTGCCGTGGGTCCGGGCCTTGGCATTTCGGTGGATGGCATCTACACGCTGGCCAGCAAACAACTGGACCTGCAGGGCGTCGTGTCACCATTTTACCTTGTGAATTCAATCGGATCGGTCCTGACCCGTCGGGGTGAGGGGCTGATTGGGTTCAACTTTAACATCACTGGCTCTGCCAATGCCCCCGTCGTGAGCGTCAACCCGCTTTCAGCACTGACGCCGGGGATGTTCCGCGAGATTTTCCGCCGTCCGGCCCCGGTGATCGGGCAATGAAGCTCAGTGAATTCGATTTTGAGCTGCCCGAGCGGCTGATCGCGACCCGCCCTGCGCGCCCCCGGTCATCGGCGCGCCTGTTGCTGGCCGAGGGTGATGCGATTGCCGACCGGATCGTGTCGGACCTGCCGCAGATTTTGCGCCCCGGTGATCGGCTGGTTCTGAATGATACCAAGGTGATCCCGGCTCGCCTGACGGGTTTGCGCCACCGGACGGGCGAGGCTGGTGCCACTTCTGCCCGGATCGAGGTGACCCTGCTGGAGCCGCAGGCGAATGGCGATTGGGCGGCGTTGGTCAAACCACTGAAGAAAATCCGGGATGGTGAGATCATTGTCTTTTCCGGTGGGTTGTCTGCCACAGTGATGGGCCGGGTGGATGGCCAGGCGTACCTGCACTTCAACTTGTCTGGCGAAGATTTTGATGCCGCGCTGACAGAGGTCGGGGCGATGCCCTTGCCCCCATATATCGCGGCCAAGCGTCCGGCGGATGAGGCCGACAAGCAGGATTACCAGACTTATTGGGCACGCCGATCAGGGGCTGTGGCGGCCCCCACCGCGTCGCTGCATTTTGACGGCCCGCTTCTGGCGGCCCTTGAGGCTCGTGGCGTGCAGTTCACCCATGTGACGTTGCATGTGGGGGCGGGCACGTTTCTGCCGATCAAGGTGGATGATGTGCGCGATCACAAGATGCATGCCGAATGGGGCGAGGTGACCGCGACCGCGGCGGAAGAAATCAACGCCACCAAGGCTGCCGGTGGCCGGGTCATTCCCGTCGGCACCACGGCGCTGCGGCTGATCGAGAGTGCAGCGACGGATGGTGTGCTGCAACCATGGGACGGGCCGACGGATATCTTTATCACGCCGGGGTTTCAGTTTCAGATTGCTGACGGGTTGATGACGAATTTTCATTTGCCCAAATCGACGCTGATGATGCTGGTATCCGCGCTGATGGGGGTAGACCGGATCAGGGCGATTTATGCCCATGCGATTGCCCGGGAGTATCGTTTCTTTTCCTACGGGGATGCGTCGCTTTTGTTGCCGCCCGAGGACTAAAACCTTCAAAGGCGCGAACAGGCGCGACCGCGTCGTTTTCATGTGATGAATTGGTAAGGGAATCGTGAGATAGCCCGGTTCTGCCAGTTATTGAAAGGGCATGAAATGTTTCAGGTTTTCGCCGGTTCATGGGCCCTTTTTCTGGGGATGTTCATGCTGATGATTGGCAACGGCCTGCAGGGCACGTTGTTGGGCCTGCGGGGTGATATCGAAGGGTTCAGTACTTTCAGCCTGTCGGTTGTCATGTCGGCCTATTTTTTGGGGTTTCTGTTCAGTTCCCGCTATACGCCAGAGCTGATCCGCAGGGTCGGTCATGTGCGCGTCTTTGCGGCACTGGGGTCGATGATATCGGCTGTGCTGATCCTTTATCCGGTGCTGGTTGAGCCCTGGGCCTGGACCATTGGCCGCGTCATCATCGGGTTTTGCTTTTGCGGTGTTTATATCACCGCCGAAAGTTGGCTGAACGATGCGTCGTCAAACGAGACCCGGGGCAAGGCGCTGTCGCTTTACATGATTGTGCAGATGGCCGGGATCGTGTTTGCGCAGTGGATTGTCAGTCAGGGCGATGTGTCGGGCTATGCGTTGTTCATCATCCCGTCGGTGCTGGTGTCGCTGGCCTTTGCCCCGATCCTGTTATCGGTGCGTCCGATGCCTGCCTTTGCCTCGACCAAGCCGATGACGATCCGGCAGGTAATCAACGCCTCACCGCTCGCCTGTTTCGGGATGTTCATGCTGGGCGGCGTGTTTGCCGCGCAATTCGGCATGTCGGCGGTCTATGGTAATCGGGTCGGCTTGACCGTTGGCGAGATTTCGCTGTTCGTTTCAGCGATCTATATCGCGGCACTGGTCCTGCAATATCCGATTGGTTGGCTGTCAGACCGGATGGACCGCCGGGTGCTGATCATCTGGATTTCGCTGTTGGGCGGGGCCGGATCGTTGATCGCTTTTCTGATCCCCGGAAACTACGCATTGATCCTGATCAGCGGGGCGATTGTGGGTGGCACATCGAACCCGCTTTATGCCCTGCTGATCGCCTATACCAATGATTATCTGGAACGCGAGGATATGGCCGCAGCCTCTGGCGGGTTGTTGTTTATCAACGGGTTAGGAGCGATTATGGGGCCCCTGATTGTCGGGTGGATGATGGACGGGCTGGGCGCCAACGGGTTCTGGCTGTTCACCGCGATCCTGATGCTGACCGTTGGGTTTTACGGGCTTTACCGGTCAACGCAGCGGAGCCGCAAGACTATGGATACCGAGGCCGTGCCCTATGCGGCTGTTTCTGCGGCATCGACCCCTGTCGTGGCTGAGGTGGCACAGGAGGTCTATATCGAGGCGGAAGAGGAGGTCGGGCCGGAGGGAAATGCTCAACCACTGTGACATATCGAAAGATCACGTGATCAATGGTGGAAACTGCTACCTTGCAAGGCTTTGATTTCTCTGCTTCCCTGACGTTAGGGGGACGCGATTAAGGAGTGGTGCCGTGGCAACCGCAGACGAAATTCTGGCTTTTTGGCTGGATGAATGTAACCCCTCAGACTGGTATCGGTCGGATCCTGATTTCGATGCGATGATCCGCGAGAGATTTGAAGAGACCTGGAAGCAATCCTATGAGGGTGCGCTGGGGCTTTGGCTGACCTATCCGTCGGGCACGCTGGCCTATATCATTCTGACCGACCAGTTTCCGCGCAATATGTTCCGTGATGACGACAAGGCGTTTTCGACCGACCAATGTGCCCTGGCCGCGGCCAAGATGGCGATCGACCGCAATTGGGATATGAAGATCGATGAACCGGCCCGGCAATTTTTCTATCTACCGCTGATGCATTCGGAGAACCTGTGTGATCAGGACCGTGCGGTCAGGCTGATCCATACCCGGATGCCGGAACATGGATCGGGCAATGAACAGCATGCCCAGGCGCACCGGCAGGTGATCCGCGATTTTGGTCGTTTTCCCTATCGTAACAATGCGTTGGGCCGCAAGACGACCCCGGCTGAACAGGCCTTTCTGGATGCGGGCGGTTATGGTGCGGCGATCCGGGCGGTCCAGCAGGACGCTGGTTGATCCGCTTTGCACGGATTGATTAGCGGCTATGACGCAAGGTCACTAGAGGTTCGGCGGAAAGTAGTTTAACGTTCAACCAAATTGCATTTGGAGGGCGTTTGCATGGCTGCGAAGAACTTTGACTTGATCGTGATTGGTGCCGGTCCGGGCGGCTATGTCGCAGCGATCCGCGCCGCACAGCTGGGCATGAATGTCGCCGTTGTGGAGCGCGAGCATCTTGGCGGTATCTGCCTGAACTGGGGCTGTATCCCGACCAAGGCGATGTTGCGGTCATCCGAAGTTTTCCACCTGATGCATCGCGCCAAGGAATTTGGCCTGAAGGCGGATGGTATTGATTACGATCTGGACGCGGTGGTCAAACGTTCGCGCAAGGTGGCGGGCCAGTTGGCGGGTGGTGTTGGCCATCTATTGAAGAAGAACAAGGTGACCGTCGTCATGGGCGACGCAACGATACCGGCCAAAGGTAAAGTGTCTGTTAAGGGTGAGAAGGGTGTTGAGGAGCTGACCGCCAAGAACATCATTCTGGCCACCGGCGCCCGCGCCCGCGAATTGCCGGGGCTTGAAGCCGATGGTGATCTGGTCTGGACTTACAAGCACGCGCTGGTGCCCCCGCGGATGCCCAAGAAACTTCTCGTCATTGGGTCGGGCGCGATCGGGATTGAGTTTGCCAGTTTCTACAACACGCTGGGCTGCGAGACGACTGTGGTCGAGGTCATGGACCGTGTTTTGCCTGTCGAAGATGCCGAGATTTCGGCCTTTGCCAAGAAGGCTTTTGTCAAGCAGGGCATGAAGATCATGGAGAAATCTATGGTCAAGCAGCTGGATCGCGCCAAGGGTAAGGTGACCGCCCATATCGAGGCTGGCGGCAAGGTCGAGAAGATGGAATTCGACACTGTTATCAGTGCCGTAGGGATCGTTGGTAATGTTGAGGGGCTGGGCCTGGAGGAATTGGGCGTTAAGGTGGACCGGACCCATGTCGTCACTGATGAATACTGCCGCACGGGTGTCGATGGTGTTTATGCCATTGGTGATATCGCCGGTGCCCCGTGGCTGGCCCACAAGGCATCGCATGAGGGTGTGATGGTGGCCGAGTTGATCGCTGGCAAACATGCCCATCCGGTCAAGCCAGAAAGCATTGCGGGCTGTACCTATTGTCATCCGCAGGTCGCGTCGGTTGGCTATACCGAGGCGAAGGCCAAGGAGTTGGGCTTTGACGTGAAGGTGGGTCGTTTTCCCTTTATCGGCAATGGCAAAGCCATCGCGTTGGGTGAGCCTGAGGGCATGATCAAGACCGTGTTTGATGCCAAGACTGGTGAGCTTCTGGGCGCGCATATGGTGGGTGCCGAGGTGACTGAGTTGATCCAGGGTTATGTTGTCGGCCGCCAGTTGGAGACGACCGAGGAAGACCTGATGCATGCCGTGTTCCCGCATCCGACCCTGTCGGAGATGATGCATGAGAGCGTGCTTGATGCTTATGGTCGCGCTATTCATTTCTGAGGCGGGGATGGGTTAAAACCCATCTTACGGTGCCGCGCGGTGGTCGCCCGGTTTCGGGTGCCGAATCATGTGTTAATGCTGGTTTTGCAGGCAAAATCGGCTGTCGGCGTTGCGTCGGATTTTCGTCGGCAAAACGTCGGACCCCACTGTACGGTGGGGGTGGCTTAACGCAGCGCGCGGTGGGATGTGTAAACGGCGTGTTAAGGTTTTCAGCACGGGAGGTCGGACATGATCCGGGAGGCTGTTGCGGCGGATGTGCCGCAGATCGTGGCGTTGTTGCATGACGATCCACAGGGTGCGCGGCGCGAGAGCCTGTCGCCTGACGTGCTGCCCCGCTATCAGGCGGCATTCGCGCAGATTACCAGCGATCCGCAAGCCGTGTTGCTGGTGGTCGAGATGGACGGGGCTGCGGTTGGCTGTTTGCAGATGAACATGCTGGAAGGATTGTCCTATCAGGGTATTACGCGCGCCTTGATAGAGGATGTCCGTTTGGCGAAGACATATCGCGGGAAGGGGCTGGGCCGTCAGTTGATGGACGCTGCGACCGCGCTTGCCAAGGCGCGCGGGTGTGGATTGGTGGAGCTGTTTGTCCATAACGAACGGACGGACGCGCATGCGTTTTACCAGGCCTGCGGGTTTGAAGGGCAGCACCGCGGCTATCGCCGCCAACTGGATACGCCGGACTAGTCCGTGCGCGCCACGCCGACGATGTAGTTTTTCCCATAGGCTTTGGCGCATTTCGGGCAGGTCGTGTAGAAGAAATAGATTTCTTCCGATGTACTGCCTTTTGATTTCGCGAGGTCTTTCATTTCTTCGTACCAGTTTCCGGCCTCGCGGTAGGGACCTTCGAAGACCTTGGTGATGAAGTTTCCGCTGAGATGCGTGGTTTCTTCGTTCCCGACGGGTTTGGAGATGGAAAACAGATGTTCGGCTTTCCAGGCTGACAGGTCCCGGCTCAGTACGATCATGTTGTCATTGTCTGACGCACCCGCGTCATCAATATGGGTTTGAACTCGGGTGAATACTGATCCCATGTTCAGTGGGATGTGCATCGCGCTTTTTGTTGTAGCGCGGACAAAGGGCTTGTCCTTGAAATGCAGTTCTTGCCCGTCCCAGCCTTCGGGGTTGAATTTCGGGCAGCAGCCGGTGGTGTTGATGCTGTCATCGAAATGTGGAAGTGCGTTGGTTTGCATCGGTGCCCCTCCTTCTTTGGTGGCATGCTATTCTAGCGGTGGAGGGGCAGGATGGATTGAGATGCCTCAATGATCTGGGGGGCTTTGATCGATGTCCTGTAATTTGAAACAGTCATCGCAGATGCAATGCGTGATCCGGGTTTGATCTGGTCCGCCCTTGCGTGCAAATTCCTCGGTATCGAGCCAGTCATCG
This sequence comes from uncultured Paracoccaceae bacterium, assembly GCA_947488175.1. Lineage (GTDB taxonomy): Bacteria > Pseudomonadota > Alphaproteobacteria > Rhodobacterales > Rhodobacteraceae > Yoonia. The sequence goes on along the minus strand of CANKYO010000001.1, from coordinate 309,777 downwards.
CCACCGATCGGCGCAAACTGAACCCGCTGACACCAACTGCACAGTCTGACAATCGGTCTGTTGTCCTTGGTATCGAGCGGCAGATCTTGATGCCGCCGGAACAGATTGATGGGCGGCCGATCATGGGCTTCGACTTCGACAGATTGAAACAACACCTCGTCCTTAGTGCCAGAACCTGGCAATGCGCTGATTGTCTGGCGAATACGTCGCAGTCGGGCGGGTGCATCACAGCGAAAGTCGAGGACCAACTGCGTGTCCGGACGATCAACGACCCTTGCCACGACCTGTTTCAATTGCTCCCTCAAGTCCGCCCCGCTGACATAATCAAAGAGGTTCTGACCTATCAGTGTATCCGCGCGCAAATCTGGAGCGTCGTTATGGCAGGCAAACGCATCCCAGTGCTTGCTGCCAATACTTGATATGTTTCCGTCACGATCGATGACGAAGGCGATCCCTTGCAATGCATCAAGACCATTGCGGTAGTCACCGGTTTTCATTCTTGTCCTCCCGATGTGAGCAGCTTGAGTTTAGGAAGCGCTGCGCGGGAGTTTATGACATTCATCAATCAGGGCATGGGTTTCGCTGAGATTGCGCCCCTTATTCGGTGATCGTGATTGGGCGGGTGCCGATGATGGTGTTGTCCTGTCCCATGTAATACCGCAATTCGTAATCCCCCGGCGCGTCGGGCAGCCGTAGCGTAACCGGGTTGCCGTCGCGGGTGTAGCTGTAGGTTTCGTACCGGTTATCGCCGGGTTTCGAGATGCCGATGAAATCAAGATTGTAGTCCGGCCCGTCCCAACCGACGATCAGGTCGTCGTTCATGGTGATGCTGTCGGGGGCGATCAGTTGCGCCTTGACCGGGTTGATGGTGATCGGCTGCCGGAAGATGATCACCCCGTCTTGGCGCAGTTGGTAGCGGATTTCATAATCGCCGGGCTGGGGCGGCATCTGTAGCCCGATGGGGCTGCCGTCGCGGGTATAGGTGTAGTTGACATAGGCGTTTTCCCCGACAGGCCCGACCGAGATGAAATCGAGGTTGTAGTCCGGCCCTTCCCATTCCAGGGTCAGTGTTTCGCCGGCATTGGCGCTGGAGGGTGCGTTGATGGTGGCCTTGACGGCTGTCACCTCGATCGGGCGGGTCATCAGGATGGTGTTGTCCTGCCGCAGGGTGTAGCGCAGTTCGTAGCTGCCGGGTTCGGTGGGCATTTCGACCTGTGCCGGGCTGCCGTCGCGGGTGTAGCTATAATTGTCATAGCCTTCGCCGGGTTTGCCGACCGCGATAAAATCGAGATTGTAGTCGGGGCCGACCCAGTCGACCGCGACGGTGCTGCCTGCAACAGCGCTGTCGGGGGCGGTCAGGCTGACCTCTGCCGCAGTGACGGTGATGGGCCGCCGCGCGATGACTTCGTTATCTTGCCGCAGGGTGTAGCGGATTTCGTAATTGCCCGGTTCGGGCGGCATTTCGACGCCGAGCGGATTGCCGTCGCGGGTGTAGGTGTAGTTGATGTAGTTGTTTTCGCCGGGTTCGCCGACCGCAATGAAGTCGAGATTGTAATCCGGTCCCGTCCATTCGACCGTGACGGTTTCGCCGACAACGGCGGTGTCAGGGGCGTTCAGCCCGACCTCTGCCTTGGTCACGGTGATGGGCCGGGTGGCGATCACGGTATTGTCCTGCCGCATGGTGTACCGGATTTCGTAGTCACCGGGTTCGGCGGGCATTTCCAGCCCAAGCGGATCACCGTCGCGGGTGTAGGTCAGGTTGATGTAGTTCCGTTCGCCAGGGACCCCGACCGCGATGTAGTCGAGATTGTAATCCGGACCCGTCCAGCCGACGGCCACGGTTTCACCTGCAATGGCGGTGTCGGGGGCTGTCAGGCTGACCTCTGGTGCTGTGACGGTGATCGGCTTGGTGGCGATCACCTCGCGGTCCTGCCGCAAAGTGTACCGAATTTCGTAGTCGCCGGGGATGGGCGGCATTTCGAGGCCGAGCGGGCTGCCCTCGCGCGTGTAGGTCAGGTTGATGTTGCCGTTTTCGCCAGGTTCCGAAACGGCGATGAAGTCCAGATCGTAATCTGGCCCCTCCCAGCCGACTGTGACGGTTTCGCCTGCGACGGCGGTGTCGGGGGCCGTCAGTTGCGCCTTGAGGTCAGTGACCTCAATTTCCTTGCTGCCGATGACGGTTGCACTTTGCCGCATCCGGTAACGGATTTCGTAGATGCCCGGCTCTGACGGGAGTTCCAGGTCCAGTGGGTTGCCGTTGCTGGTCCGGACAGAGTTGATGGTGCTCGCCCCGCCGTCCTGCGCCAACACGATAATATCGCCGGGATAATCAGGTCCGGTCCATTCCACGCTGATGGTTTCACCGATGGCACCGGTATCCGGCGCAATGATGGTGGCGGTGACCGGTGTCACCGTAATCGGGGTTGATGCGATGATCTTGTTGGGCCGATCACGCAGCAGATAGTGAACCTCGTAATTGCCCGGGGTCGGTGGCAGGATGATTTCCGTGGGGTTGCCGCCGCTTGTGCGCGCAGTTGTCCGCGGGATTCTGTCATCTTGTTGCGTGATGATGATCTGGTCGCCGTCGCGGTTGGGGCCGGTCCAGTCCACCGCGATGATTGATCCGGCTGGCGCGCTTTCAGGGGCGCTGATGGTGGCGGTGGGCAGGGTTTCGGGGAAGATGACAGTGACTGTCACATCGCCGGAGCCTGCGATTGTGACCTCGACTTCTGCTTCGGCCTCGTCCACGATCCTGTAGGCGGTGGCCTGATAGGTGCCTTCCGACACATCCAGTGTGAGCGGGTTGCCTTGTGTATCATCGGCGATCTGAGCTGCTTCGCTGATGATATCCCAGATGATCGGATCCTCGACGAGCGGCCCGTCAGCGGTGCCGATCCGCGCTTCGAACGTGCCGGAGACGGTGGCGGGTTCCATCACCATGGCGGTCATGGCGAGGTCGAGTTCTGAGGCGTTGGCCGCTGTCAGGAACTGCCCGCCGGTTTCTTCGGCGATGCATTGCATTTGCGCCAGTGCTTCTGGGTCGTTCACGTCAAAGCCGATGACATGGGCGGTGAAGTCGATCCCGGCTTCCTCCAGCAGGCGCGCGGCGGCACATGGATCAGGATTGCAGGTTTCGACCCCGTCAGAGACGAGAATGACCGTGGCGCTGTCTTCGGTGTAGCGCAAAGCCTCTGCTGCCGCGATGACCGCATCGGTCATGGGTGTTTTGCCCAGCGGTTTGATCCCGTTCACGGCTGTCACGATATCGCCTATGGTGCCGGGGGCGGGGGCGACAATGGTTTCGATATCGGTGCAGTTGCCCCGTTCGCGGTGGCCATAGACGGTCAGGCCAAGGCCCTGATCGGCTGGAAATTCCTCAAGCAGAGAACTGACGACCTGTTGTGCGATGGTGATCTTGGCCGTGCCATCAATCTGCCCCCACATGGAGCCTGAGCCATCCATCACCAGGATCGTGTTGGGCCGGTCCTGTGCGGCGGCGGCGGTGAAGAATGTGGTCAGCAGAATTGTGGATGCCAGAAAGCGCATGGGGGCCTCTTTGAAAATGAATATCTTGAAAACAATCACAAATCGGGTGCCGTTTCCAGCACTGGGCGGGATTGGTCCGGAATACCTTACCCCGGCGTCAACCTGACGTTGATTGTCGTCTGACGCAGCGTTCCTTTCCGCAAGGTCCCGATCTATCGGCCATTCACCATATCGCGGTCCGGTTTGTGTCCTATTTCGACCATCATTGATTTCTAACGCAGAGCCGGACAGTGTTGTCGCAAGTCGTAAATTTCCGAGTGATTGTGTGAGGTTGGTGTGGTGCAGACGGGCGCGCCCCGAGGTGCTGTCGCCAGATCTTGAGAGAGTAAAAAGGCAGGTCATTGCCTGTCATGTGTGAAGAATGGAAGGGACAGAATGTCTAATAAATATACACTCGCAGCAGTTGCGTTTCTGGCAGGCGCTGGTGCAGCCCAGGCGCAGCAGGCCTGTACGGTTTATACTGTGCAGTCCGGTGATTCACTGAGCGGCATTGCCCGTGAGGCTTATGGCAGCATCAGCTATCAGAGCGTCTGGGATGCGAACCGGTCCGTGATCGGTAGCAATCCGAATGCGATTTCGGTCGGGATGGAATTGAAATTGCCCTGCGCCGATGGCTCTTTGCCAGGTTCCGGTACGGTGCAGGCCAGTGTCGTGGCACCGGTGCCTGAAGTGTCGAGTGATGGCCCCGTGACCATCCGCCTTGTGACCGGCACAGGTTATCCGCCCTACACCGATGAGGACATGGAGGGCGGCGGCATCTACACGCAGCTGGTCCGGGCCGCCATGGACACGATGGAGCCCCGCTATGAAACGGACATCGTGTTCGTCAATGATTGGGGTTCGCATCTGGAAACTCTATTGCCCGCCCGTGCTTTTGACGGTGCTTTCCCGTGGCTGCGTCCGAATTGTGAAGAGCCCGAAACGCTGACCGAGAATTCGAAGTTTCGCTGCGACGGTTTCCTGCATTCCGATCCGTTCTACGAGATCATCACGGGGGTGGTGACCCGTCGCGACGATCCATTGGGTGCAACCGACAACGCCGCTGACTTTACTGGCAAAACCATGTGTCTGCCCGCCGATTATTCTGACGTTGGCGCAACAAGTGTTGGTCTGGGTCGTGACGTTATGGAATATGTCCAGCCGGTGAGCCCCGATGATTGCTTTACCGCGCTGATCGCTGGTGAGGTCGATGGCGTGTCATTGGTGACATCGCAGGCCGAAGACATCGCGCAGCGCATGGGTGTTGCCGATCAGGTCACGATCAACCCCAACCTGACGACGGCAAATGTGCTGGCCGTCTTTGTCGACAAAAACAACCCCGATGGTCCTGAAGTCATCGAGGCCCTGAATGCGGGCCTGAAAAACATCCGGGATTCGGGTGAGTGGTTCCAGACTGTGCGTTCCGGCTTTACCGCCTATTACGCGAACTGATCTGCCCTTTTGCGAACCGATGAATGAAAGGCCCGGCTGCAGCAATGCGGCCGGGCTTTTGCTTGTCATGATTATTTTGCACATGTTCGCTTAATGTTCTATATCCGGGGTGGCGGAATCGGATCGCGCTGCTATCTGGTAGGGCGTCACCCTGGGGGTCAGAATGGCTGAGCTGAAGAATATCGAAGTGCGCGGCGCGCGCGAACACAATCTGAAGAATATCGATGTGGATATTCCGCGTGATCAGCTTGTGGTCATTACCGGTCTGTCGGGGTCGGGGAAGTCTTCGCTGGCGTTCGATACGATCTATGCCGAGGGCCAGCGCCGCTATGTTGAGTCGCTGTCCGCCTATGCCCGCCAGTTTCTGGATATGATGGAAAAGCCTGATGTAGACCATATCAGCGGTCTGTCCCCGGCGATTTCGATTGAGCAGAAGACGACGTCGAAGAACCCCCGGTCCACTGTCGGCACAATTACCGAGATTTACGATTATCTGCGCTTGCTGTTTGCCCGTGCGGGCACGCCGTATTCCCCCGCGACCGGTTTGCCTATCGAGGCGCAGCAGGTGCAGGACATGGTGGATCGCGTGATGGCGATGGAAGAGGGGACGCGCGGTTATCTGCTGGCCCCGATTATCCGTGACCGCAAGGGCGAGTATCGCAAGGAGTTTCTGGAACTGCGCAAGCAAGGTTTCCAGCGGGTCAAGGTAGATGGTGAGTTCTACGAGCTTGATCAGCCGCCGACCCTGGACAAGAAGTTTCGTCATGACATTGATGTGGTCGTGGATCGGATTGTCGTCAAAGAGGGGCTTGAGACCCGGCTGGCCGACAGTTTCCGCACGGCGCTTGACCTGGCGGATGGGATTACTGTGCTGGAGACGGTCCCGAAAGAGGGTGATCCGGAGCGGATTACGTTTTCGGAGAATTTCGCTTGTCCGGTGTCGGGGTTCACGATCCCCGAGATCGAGCCGCGCCTGTTTTCGTTCAATGCGCCGTTTGGGGCCTGTCCGTCCTGTGACGGGCTGGGGGTCGAGTTGTTCTTTGACGAGCAGCTTGTTGTGCCTGATGTAACCTTGAAGATTGCCGATGGGGCGTTGGCGCCGTGGCGCAAGGGGAAATCGCCATATTTCCTTCAGACGATTGAAGCGATTGCCAAGCATTACGGGTTCAACAAGAACGCCCGCTGGAAGGATCTGGACCCGAAGGTGCAGCAGGTCTTTCTGCGCGGATCGGGCGAGGAAGAGATCAAGTTTCGCTATGATGAGGGTGGCCGCGTTTATCAGGTGGAGCGTGCGTTTGAAGGCGTGATCCCGAATATGGAGCGCCGCTATCGCGAGACGGATAGCAACTGGATCCGCGAAGAGTTCGAGAATTACCAGAATAACCGCAATTGCGGGACGTGTGGGGGCTATCGTTTGCGCGAGGAAGCCTTGGCGGTGAAAATTGGTGGCCTGCATGTGGGGCAGGTCGTGCAGATGTCGATCAAGGAGGCGTTTGACTGGTGTCAGTCGGTGCCCGAAGCGCTGTCCAAGCAGAAGAACGAGATTGCTGTCGCCATCCTGAAGGAAATTCGCGAGCGGCTGGGGTTTTTGAACAATGTGGGACTGGAATATCTGACGCTGTCGCGCAATTCTGGCACGTTGTCGGGCGGCGAAAGCCAGCGGATCAGGTTGGCCAGCCAGATCGGATCGGGCCTGCAAGGGGTGCTTTATGTCTTGGATGAGCCGTCAATTGGCTTGCATCAGCGCGACAATGACCGGTTGCTGACGACGCTGAAGAACCTGCGTGATCAGGGTAATACCGTGATTGTTGTCGAGCATGATGAGGAGGCCATTAGAGAGGCCGATTATGTGTTCGATATTGGCCCCGGTGCCGGGGTGCATGGCGGGCAGGTTGTGTCCAAAGGGACGCCTGCGGATATCATGGCTGATGCGGCGTCTATCACCGGGCAGTATCTGGTGGGCACGCGGGAAATTCCAGTGCCTGCCAAGCGCCGCAAGGGCAAGGCCAAGAAGCTGACGGTGGTGAAGGCGACCGGTAACAACCTGCAGAATGTCACGGTGGATTTCCCGCTGGGCAAGTTCATTTGCGTAACGGGTGTGTCGGGTGGCGGCAAGTCGACGCTGACGGTAGAGACGCTGTTCAAGAATGCCTCAATGAAGCTGAACGGCGCGCGGCAGACACCGGCACCTTGCGAGACGATCAAGGGGTTCGAGCATCTCGATAAGGTGATTGATATCGACCAACGCCCGATTGGCCGGACCCCACGGTCGAACCCGGCGACCTATACCGGGGCCTTTACCCCGATCCGTGATTGGTTCGCAGGGATGCCCGAGGCGAAGGCGCGCGGCTACAAACCGGGTCGGTTTTCGTTCAACGTGAAGGGGGGCCGGTGTGAGGCCTGTCAGGGTGATGGTGTCATCAAGATCGAGATGCACTTTCTGCCGGATGTTCATGTGACCTGCGAGACCTGCAAGGGCGCGCGCTACAATCGCGAAACACTGGAGATCAAGTTCAAGGGCAAGTCCATTGCCGATGTGCTTGATATGACAGTGGAAGATGCGCAGGCGTTCTTTTCCGCTGTCCCGTCGATCCGCGAGAAGATGGATGCGCTGATGCGTGTCGGGCTGGGCTATATCAAGGTGGGCCAGCAGGCGACGACCCTGTCAGGGGGCGAGGCGCAGCGCGTGAAGCTTTCGAAGGAGTTGGCAAAGCGGTCGACCGGTCGGACCCTGTACATTCTGGATGAACCGACGACGGGTCTGCATTTCGAGGATGTGCGCAAGCTGCTGGAAGTGCTGCACGAATTGGTTGATCAGGGGAACTCGGTTATCGTGATTGAGCATAATCTGGACGTTGTGAAGACCGCCGATCATATCATTGATATCGGCCCGGAGGGCGGCGATGGCGGTGGCAAGATCGTCGCGACCGGTACGCCAGAGCAGGTGGCCGAGGTGGTGGAAAGCCATACGGGCCGCTATCTGAAAGACATGCTGAAGGTGCGCAAGGTGGCGGCTGAGTAAGGCTCGAGACAGCCGGGTGGCGAGATGTGGCCACCACGGCTGTCGGCGATTGGTCAGTGTCTGTTATTCGTAGGTGTGATCGAAGCCGAAACTTTTGCCGCTATCCGTTTCCATCCGGTCGGCATAGATTTCCTGCGGCGCGTCGTCGTCAAAGATGCCGTGAACGGTGACCGCAGTGCCAACCGCGACTGGCACCATGTTCGGCCCAAGATAGACCGGAATCTGGCCGGTATGATCCCTGAGGATGAATGTGTCTTCGTCAGCGATGCGGTCGACGACCCCGCTGACGGTCACGCGGTCCTGTGTGCCAAGTTCGGCAATCGTCTGTCCGGCGAAGAGGGATGTGGGTGCGGCAATGGCAATTGCGGCGATCCAGAATGTCTTTTTCATGAAGGCCCCCTTAATCCAGCGCGATGCCAAGAAGCACAAGCGCACTGATGGCAACGGCCAGATAGACCCAGCCTGGTGCTGTGATGGTGATATCTGATTTCAACTTTTCGCTGATGTTTTGGAATGTGACAGAATTTGGTTTCTGCTGTTCCACGTTATCCTCCTTTTCTGAGTGTTTCTGTAGGAATAGATGGGAGCCTGGATCTTTCAGACAAGGTTTGTGTGGCATGGTCGCCTGTGGATCGGCGTGATTTTGCCCGTGGCTCGGAGTTGCTTCGGTGCTCATCGCGCGGCTGTCACATGCCGAACCGGGGTCATTATCATTAAATTTTCGATTTTTGGTCAGATTGCCGCATTCCAATGGCGGGCGCTCAGACTAAATCACAGCCGAATATGTTAAAGGGATAGAATTCATGACCGCCGCCACCAAGACCCCGTATGCTGACCGCTCTTTGTTGACCCGCATCCTGTTCCGGGTGCCCATTCTGGGCCGCATGCTGCGTGAGGTGTATTATGGTGATGCCGACAACATTTACTATTTCCTGTTCAGTGTCCTTGCGCTGTGGTTCCTGGCGATTCTGACCTGGGGCTATCCTGCGTTGATTGTGCCGATGCTGGGTGTCGTGCCTGCGATGTTTGTCGTTCTGGTCATGATCACGGTCGGCGAATAGCCGGAGTTTGCTGTAACATTGCTGGTGGGCATGTGAATTGCCTTGTCACCCTCGTTTGGCTATCGCGAGAGGGATGACGTTGTCTGGGTGATGCGATGAAGCATGCTATCGGTCTGATCTTTGGTGCGGCCCTTGCCGGGGCGGCGTTTGCCGAACCTGTCGTGCATGAGGTTGGGGCGTTTCGCGCGATCGAAGTGCAGGAAGATGTGCGGCTGAACGTGACCATGGGGCAGGCCCAAGCGGTCACGGCGGTGGCGCTAGATGGTGATGTGTCGAAGCTGCGCGTGCGGGAGTTTTTGCCATGGCTTGTGTTCGACCGGTATACTCGCTGGCTGATGTTTCCGAAATGGCGCGATGATGTGCTGGAGGTGTCGGTCGAGACGCCAGTACTGAACGGTCTGAAGGCGTTTGACGGCGCGCGGGCCACGTTTGCCGGTGACGCGGGCGAGCGGCTTTGGGTTGAGGCGGGGGCCAGGGGGATGGTCACGGTCACCGATATCGAAGTGGAAGAGTTGACAATGGTGGCGCGCGATGGCGGCACCATCACTGCAGCCGGTAGCTGTGATACGATCACGATCCGTAACGAAGGCGAATTGGTCGATGCCAGCGGTATGACCTGCCAAAGTTTTGTCGTGCGGGGGGACCCGGACGGTGTTGTTCTACCGACCGGTGCTGTTGTGGTGGATGAACATCCTGCAAGCGGGAGCTGAGGGCATTCATTCCGTCAAATCGGTGGTGCTGGATGAGAGTGACGGATAGATCAGCCGGCAGGTTTGACCAATCAGCTATTCTTGAGCGGGCAGGTCCGAATGCCAAGCAGCGAATAGAGCGGGCAGGTGGATAACAGACCGGTCGCCAATGGCAAGATGCCGATCAGATAGAGCCAGCTATAGGCGCCGTCGCGGTTCAAGAAGAAACCGATCAGAAGTGCGACGCCCAGAACGATGCGAAGCACGCGGTCGAGAGTTCCTACATTCTTTGTCATGTTGTTTCCTTTTCTGACGTACCGATGATTTGGTTGATGCAGAAAGGATATATCCGATGGCTGCGCGGGTCTGTGACTTGGTCACGTTTCGCCCGCGAAGCTGATCAAACGTTTGAGTGCGTCCGCGTCCCGGATCACGACATGGCCCCGTTCAGTTGTGACCCAGCCGCGCCGGGCGAAACTGTCCAGACGCCGCGATATCACTTCGCGGGCGGAGCCGATATGGCTGGCGATTTCGGTCTGTGTGGCCCGGACCTCGCCTTGATTAGCCATAGAAAGCAGGGCTTCAGCAAGTCGCGCCTCGATCCGTTGAAAAGCAATTTTTTCAAGTACATGCATGGTGTTTTGCATGCGTTCCGCAAAGGCCTGGAACACAAGCGTCCGGAACATTGGCGTGCTGTCCATCAGATTTGTAAACAGCGTGCCGGGGATCAGGATGATCTGGCTGTCCCGCGCTGCCAGACCTTCGCCGCTATATGGTTCACCCCCCAGCAGCCCGAGCGTTGTCTGGACGCAGCTTTGCCCGGGCGTGACGCTGTAAAGCAGGATGTCTCGCCCGGTCGGCCCAATCAGATAAACGTCGATCTGTCCGCTGAGGACAACTGCGAAACCCTTTGCCGTCTGGCCGGGTTGGAAGACGATGTCGCCCTTTTGCAGGTTCAGTGGGCGGAGTTGCGCGAGTGCTTTCAAAGCCTCCGCAGGCAATTGGTTCCATGGAGGCTGTTCAAGCCAATTCATCCACGGTGCCGTTTTTCAAAGCGGGGGAGCATGGCCGAGAAATCGTTGCCTTTGCCATCTTCGTTTTCCACGAATTGACGGTAGAGCGCTGTCGCGGCTTGCCCCATGGGGGTGTCGGCGTCAGCGGCCTCGGCAGCCATTTGTGACAGGTTGAGATCCTTGAGCATCAGTTCCGCGGCAAAGCCGGGTTTGTAGTCGTTGTCCGCGGGGCTTTGCGGCCCGATGCCGGGAGCAGGGCAGTAGGCGTTCATGGTCCATGAATAGCCCGATGAGGTGCTGACCACGTCGAACATCGCCTGCCGGTCGAGGCCGAGTTTGTCGGCGAGCACGAAAGCCTCGCACGTGGCGATCATGGTGACGCCGAGGATCATGTTGTTGCAGATCTTGGCGGCCTGACCGTTGCCCGCTGGCCCGCAATGCACGGCCTTTTGCCCCATGATGTCGAAAAGCGGTTTGACGGTGGCGAAGGCCGCGTCTGGCCCGCCTGCCATGAAGGTGAGCGTGCCCGCTTGCGCCCCGCCGATCCCGCCGGAGACGGGGGCGTCGATGGCGGCGAGGTTGTGGGTTTCGGCCTGTGTGGCGACGGCGCGGGCGCTTTCCACATCGACGGTGGAGCAGTCGAGATGGATCGCGCCGGGTTTCATGACCGGGTGGATTTCGGCGGCGACGGCCCGCAGGATATCGCCGTTGGGCAGCATGGTGATGACCACGTCGGCGTCTTGGGCGGCGTCTGCAGCACTTGTCGCCATAGTGATGCCGTCGGGTTTGGCGATGGTGTCGAACCCGGTGACGTCGTGGTGTTTGGCCAGATTGGCGGCCATGGGCGCGCCCATATTGCCGAGGCCGATAAATCCGATTTTCATGGATAGTTCTCCCATTGCAGCGCGTTTTCACCCAAGGGTGCGGTCATACGCTGAACCTCTGATGCGGGCACGTCGGCCCAATTGGCGTGTTGCCATTTCGGGTTGCGGTCCCGGTCGATGATGGCGGCCCTGATTCCTTCGATGAAATCGCCCTGTTCGGCGCAGCGATAGGTATAGCGGAATTCGTGGTCGAGCGCGTTTTCGATGCGCGGGTCGGCGCGGACCTGATGGATGATCTGCGTGGCGACCGACATGGCCAGCGGGGCGTTCCGGTCCATCAGTTTGCGCGCATGGGCGATAGCGTGGCCGGGGGTAGCGGGCATGGCGCGGTAGATGTCGCCGAGGGTGTCCCCTGCGAAGGTCGCGTCAATTTCGGTTTGCCAGCCTGCAAGGCGGCTTTCGGGGGCAGGGTGCGGTTTGATCACCGCAGGATCACCGCTGTCGATCAGTGCTGTCTTCAGCGCCTCCCATTCGCTTTCCGGGATGTAGCTGTCAGCGAAGCCTGCATAGATCGCGTCGCCCGCGTTCATCCGGTCGCCAGATAGCCCGAGGAATTCGCCACAATGTCCGGGCGCCTTGGCGAGGATCAGTGAGCCGCCCACATCGGGGACAAGCCCGATTCCACATTCGGGCATCGCGATCTGGCTGCTGTCGCAGACGATCCGGTGCGAAGCGTGGCAGCCGACGCCGACGCCCCCACCCATGGTGAAGCCTTGCAGGAAGGTGACGATGGGTATGGGGTAGGTGTGGATTTTGGCGTTGAGCCGATATTCATCGCGCCAGAAGCGTTGACCGTAGTCGTAATCGCCGCGCCCGGCGGTCGCGTGCATTTCGGCGATATCCCCGCCAGAACAGAAGGCGCGGTCGCCTGCGCCGTCGATGAAGATCAGGGCGACATCGGGGTCATTGCGCCAGTCATCGAGGGCGGATTCGATGGCCAGGCACATATCCCAAGTCAGCGCGTTCAGCGCCTTGGGTCGGTTGAGCGTGATGTGGCCTGCGCGCCCGGTCTTGCGGATGATGATGTCGGTCATGTTTGGCCTGACGTGGAGGTCCCGGATCATGCCCGGGACGGGTGTTTACTGGATCAGATGTCGGGCGGTGATCAGCCGCATGATTTCGTTGGTGCCTTCGAGGATCTGGTGGACCCGCAGGTCGCGCACGATCTTTTCGATCCCGTAATCGGCGAGGTAGCCATAGCCGCCATGCAGTTGCAGGCACTGGTCGGCGACGCGGCTGCCGACCTCTGTCACCTGTTTCTTGGCCATGGCGCAGAATTTGGTGGCGTCGGGCGCGCCGGTGTCGAGCTTCCAGGCGGCGTGGCGCAGGAAGGTGCGGGCGGATTGCAGATCAATCTCCATATCCGCCAGCCGGAATTGCAGCCCTTGGAACTGGTCGATGGGTTTGCCGAAGGCCTTGCGTTCTTTCATATAGGCCAGCGTCTGGTCGAGTGCGGATTGCGCCGCACCAAGCGAGCAGGCGGCGATGTTGAGCCGCCCGCCGTCAAGGCCGGCCATGGCGTATTTGAACCCTTGTCCTTCGTCGCCGAGCAGGTTGCCGGCAGGGGCTTTGCAGGCGTCCATCTGGACCTGACGGGTGGGTTGGGAGCGCCAGCCCATCTTGTCCTCCAGCCCGCCATAGCTGAGGCCGTCCGTGCCCTCTTCCACAAGGATCGCGCTGATCCCCTTGGGTCCGTCGTCGCCGGTGCGGGCCATGACGATATAGGCGTCGGAATAGCCGCCGCCGGAGATGAAGGCCTTGGTCCCGGTGAGTTCGAACCCTTCGTTGGTGCGGATGGCCTTGGTTTTCAGCGCGGCAGCGTCAGAGCCGGAGCCGGGTTCGGTCAGGCAGTAGCTGAGGATGGTTTCCATGGTGACTGCCTTGGGTAGCACATGGTTGCGCAGGGCGTCCGACCCGTAGGCGTCTATCATCCGGGCGCACATGTTGTGGATCGACAGGAAGGCGGCGACCGAGGCGCAGGACTGCGAGAGGGCTTCGAAGACCAGTGTCGCGTCAAGGCGGGAGAGGCCGGAGCCGCCCAGATCCTCGGTCACGTAAAGCCCGCCAAAGCCGAGTTCGGCGAGTTTGGGCCAGAGCGTTTTGGGGATTGTGCCGTCGCTTTCCCATTGGCGGGCATGAGGGGCGATATGTTCGGCCCCAAAGGCCTGAGCCATGTCGAAAATGGCCGATTGTTCCTCGGTCAATGCAAAGTCCATGATGCCCCTCCCGCATGAATTGAACGCTTGTTCATATTCTTGGGCCGATTGCGCGGCTTTGGCAAGTCTTGGCTGTTAGCAATTGGTTATTCCTGTTTGGCCATAAAGACAGTGTTTTGCGAAAGGAATCATCTGTGGCTGAGCAGAAAATCGGTGTGATTGTGATCCATGGTGTGGGTCGGTTGGGCGATCAAAGACCGGCACAGACAAACGATTTGACGTTTTCAGCAGATATGGCGCGTCGTGTGCAACGCAAGCTGGGTGATGATGCGGGGCGGGTGGCGTGGCGCGAGGTGTTCTGGTCGGATATACTGCAGGGCCGTCAGCAGGGATTTCTTGATGATATCCGCGACAAGACCAATGCAGAGGCGCCGCGCGGCTTTGTCATGGCCGCCCTGTCGGATGCCGCCGCCTATCGCAAGACGGCCGATGGGTCGTCAGCGTTTTACGAGCAGATCCACAGTCGTTTGGAACTGACGGTGCGTGATATCGAGGCTGATATCGGGCCGGGGGGGCAGCTGCTGATCCTGGCCCATTCGCTGGGCGGGCATGTGGTGTCAAACTATATCTATGATCTGCAACGGTTCGAGGCACGCACGGGCGAACGCCGGTTTGGATCGCCCTTGCAGAATATGCGCACGGTGGCAGGGCTGATGACGTTTGGCTGCAACATTCCGGTGTTTCTGTTCCCGCACAAGCCTGCCGATATCACACCGATTGCCTATCCCGGTGCTGACCTGCCCGAAGATCGGCAGATCGTGACATGGTGGCAGAACTTTTATGATCGCGAGGATATTCTGGCTTATCCGTTGGGGCCAGCCGCCCCGCGCTATGCGAAAATGGTGTCGGACCGGCATCTGCGTGATATCCCGATCCATCTGGGAGCGCCGCCGACGGGTGGTTGGGATCCGCTGTCGCATGCGTCATATTGGGACGATGCAGAGCTGATTGTGCCGGTTGTGCATTATTTGGGGAAGATGTTGGCCTGAGCGGGAGGCGCAGCGGTTATGGACGATCTGGTATCAGTGCAACCGGAATTGTCGGTTGATGACCGGCGCGCATCGGAGCGGTTCGGCCAATGACAATCTAGCGTCCGGCACACAGCATTCAGATCAAGACCCTTGGCCTTGCTTGGCGTGATGGCTGCCTGCTGGCAGCGGAGGTGTATAATGACGACGGCACCATCACGGGCGGAGGTCGATTTCGGAGAAGGCTGGCGAGACAAATTGATCAGAGAGTTTGACGATGAGCTTGGCTTGCAACTTGATGTCATTGGTGATCCGTTGATCTTTGAGAACATCAATCAGCATTTGGGCATCATCGGTCACTAGATAGCGTTTGTTGCAGGAATCCGATTGCCGGACGGCACCGTTGCAGGCGATGGTCAATTGTTTCTTGTGAGGATAACCGGCAGCGCTGTCGCACGGGATGGTATGATCTGCAGTTATTGGATTGCCGCAGTTCAGCTTTGTTCCCACCGGTTTGAAGGCCAGACTGTAGCGTGGTTTTGGGTATTTCGGCCTGACGGCGCATCACCATTTATCAGCTTTCTAAGGGGCAAGGGCGCAACTGGCGGGTGTGGGAGAAGCGACAAGAAGCCGGGGTTTAGAGGCCTGTTGACGGAGGCCTGGAAATGCGCCGCGGCAGGTTTTTTCCAGAATCTGGAAATTTTTTCAAAATTCCGGGAATAAAGCCGGTTCATTGCGCGTATTCTAGACAGATGCTTTGCAACATCCCCGGCTCTTGCCCTGTTCTTCGTGTGGTGCCGTTGTTTTTGTTTTGCGTCTGATACCTCGCCCGCGGTTAGCAGAGTGGGGTTTACGATCTGATTTGAAACTTGAGGAAAAACCAATGTCAAAGATTACTCGTCGTACCGCCCTTCGTCTGGCAGCTGTTGCCGCAGTGGCACCGCTCGCAGCGCATATGGCCCGGGCTGATGGTCATGCGACCACACATACAGTCGCCATCCGGAATTTCGCGTTTGAGCCAGCCAATCTGACAATCAATGCTGGCGATACCGTGCAGTTTGTGAATGAGGATAACGCCCCGCACACCGCCACCGCCGATAGTGGCGCGTTCGATACCGGCAATCTGCGCGGCGGTCAGTCCGCATCGCTGCAGTTTCCGTCAGCCGCAACGTTCACCTATTTCTGCGCTGTGCATCCACGGATGAAAGGCAGCATCACCGTGGTCTAAGAGCCGTATGGGGCGGCGTGGTTTTACGCCGCCCGGTTTGATTATTCCATCACGGGGATCGAGAATTCGCCGCCTTCCTTGATGCCCGAGGGCCAGCGGGAGGTAATTGTCTTGGTCCGTGTGTAGAACTTGAATGCGTCCGGCCCGTGCTGGTTGAGATCGCCAAAGACCGATTTCTTCCAGCCGCCGAAGGTGTGGTAGGCCAGCGGCACTGGGATCGGCACGTTGATCCCGACCATGCCGATATTGATCCGGTTGGCGAAATCGCGGGCGGTGTCACCGTCGCGGGTAAAGATCGCGGTGCCGTTGCCGTATTCGTGGTCCATGGCGAGGCTGAGCGCCTCTTTGTAGCTTTGCGCGCGCACGGTGGACAGGACCGGGCCGAAGATTTCGGTTTTGTAGATGTCCATATCCTTGGTGACGTTGTCGAACAGATGCGCGCCTACGAAGAAGCCGTCTTCGTAGCCTTGCAGGTTGAAGTCCCGCCCGTCGACGACCAGTTTCGCGCCCTGGTCGATGCCAGATTGCACCAGCCGTTCGATATTGGCCTTGGCGGCAGCGGTCACGACCGGCCCGTAATCGACATCGTTGCCGGAAGTGTAGGGGCCGACCTTGAGCGCCTCGACCCTTGGCACCAGTTTTTCAAGCAGACGGTCGGCGGTTTCATCACCCACGGGTACGGCGACGGAGATCGCCATGCAGCGTTCGCCAGCGGCACCGTAACCGGCGCCGACCAGCGCGTCGGCGGCTTGATCCATGTCCGCGTCGGGCATGATGATCATGTGGTTTTTCGCCCCGCCGAAGCACTGGACACGTTTGCCCTGCGCGCAGCCGCGGCTGTAGATGTATGACGCGATCGGGGTGGAGCCGACGAAACCGATGGACTGGATCACGTCATGATCGAGGATCGCATCGACAGCTTCCTTGTCGCCGTTGACGACCTGCAGGATGCCTTTGGGCAGGCCTGCTTCTTCCATCAGTTCGGCCAGCATCAGGGGCACGGATGGGTCGCGTTCGGAGGGTTTGAGGATGAAGGCGTTGCCGCAGACGATGGCGGGCGCGAACATCCACATCGGGATCATGGCGGGGAAGTTGAAAGGCGTGATGCCTGCGGTGACGCCGAGGGGCTGTTTCATCGAATACATGTCGATGCCGGGGCCCGCGCTGTCGGTGAATTCACCCTTCAGCAGTTGCGGCGCGCCGATGCAGTATTCGACCACTTCGAGCCCGCGGATCACGTCGCCCTTTGCGTCGGGCAGGGTTTTGCCGTGTTCGCGTGAGAGCGCCTCGGCCAGTTTGTCCATGTCACGGTGGAGCAGGCCCACAAAGGCCATCATGACCCGCGCCCGGCGCTGCGGGTTGACGGCGGCCCATTCGGGCTGTGCGTTTTGCGCGATCTCGACCGCCTTGGCCAGTTCATCGGCCTTGGCGAGCGGGACCTTGGCCTGCACGTCGCCGGTGGCGGGGTTGTAGACATCGGCAAAGCGGCCTGATGTGCCTTTGACGTGCTGGCCGCCGATGTAATGGGTCAGTTCTTGCATGGAATCCTCCCTGAATTTGAGGTCACTATAGGCTTGCGTTTTTGGTGGTAAAACCCGCAATGTCCCAAAATCATTTTGCAAAAATGCAAGGATGTCATGGAAAACTGGGATGACATGCGGGTGTTTCTGGCGGTGGCCCGCGCCGAAAGCCTGTCGGGGGCAGCCCCTGTGCTGAAGATGGACCCGGCGACGCTGGGCCGCCGTGTGGCCCGGTTGGAACGCGCGATGGGGGCGACATTGTTTGTCAAATCGCCGCAGGGTTATGCGTTGACCGATCTGGGTGAGCGCATGCGCGACCGGGCGGCGGAAGCCGAGGCGCATCTGTCGCTAGCGTTTGACGAAGGGCAGGGGGCGTCGGCGGCACTGACCGGGCAGATCAGGATCGGGGCGCCGGATGGGGCGGCGAACTTCCTGCTGCCGCAGGTTTGTGCCGCCATTCAGGCGGACAACCCTGATCTGGAAGTGCAGGTTTTGGCGCTGCCCCGTGTCGTGAACCTGTCGCGCCGCGAGGCGGATATGGCGGTGACAGTCAGCCCACCAGCAGCGGGTCGTCTGACGGTCCAGAAGATCACGGATTACCACCTGCATCTGGCAACGAGGGCCGATGCGCCGCCCGTCGGATCGCGGGAAGACCTGCGGGGCAGGCCGGTTGTGGGCTACATTCCGGATATGATTTTCGACAAGGAACTGGATTATCTGGGCGCGCTGGGGGCGGATGGTGTGCAGCTGGCCTCCAATTCGGTGGCGGTGCAGTTGCAGATGCTGCGCCAGACCGGGGTGGGGTTTGTGCATGATTTTGTGTTGCCCTTTGCGCCGGAGCTGTGCCGGGTCTTGACCGATGAGATTTCACTGCAGCGATCATTTTATCTGGTGCGCCATACGTCCGACCGGCAGTCGGACCGGTTGACCCGGTTTGCCGCGGCGCTGATGCGCGGGATGCAGGCAGAAGTTGCGCGTCTTGAACAAATGGCACGCTTGACAGGTAGCCCCGTGATTTGACACGCTGAAACCAATGAAGCCGCGCCAAGGAGGCCGCTGATGATTGTGTCCCAAATCCTGAAATCCAAGACTGATATCGGTGTGGTGTCGGTCAAGCCGACCGATCATGTCAACGATGCTGTCAAGCTGTTGTCGGAAAAGCGGATCGGGACGGTTGTCGTGTCCGCCGACGGGAAAACGCTGGATGGGATCCTGTCAGAGCGCGATATCGTGCGCGAGATGGGCAAGCGCGGTGTGGCCTGTCTGAGTGAACCGGTGGGCGAGATGATGACATCCAAGCTGGTGACCTGTGCGCCCACTGACAGTGCCGATGCGGTTCTGGAGATGATGACCAACGGCCGGTTTCGTCACCTGCCGGTGATGGAAGGCGGCACAATGATCGGCCTGATTTCCATTGGTGATGTGGTCAAGGCCCGACTGGCGGAACTGTCGATGGAAAAGGATGCCCTGGAAGGCATGATCATGGGGCACTAGCCCTCTTGCAATCCTGTCCGCAATAATGTTGCGTGGCCCCCAGAATTTGTAACGATGAGGTGCGCCATGCGGACAGGGCTTTATCCCGGCACATTTGACCCGATCACGCTGGGCCATCTGGATATTATCCGGCGGGCCTGTTCGCTGGTGGATCGTCTGGTCATTGGCGTGGCGATCAACCGCGACAAGGGGCCTCTGTTCGATCTGGAGGAGCGTGTGGCCATGGTCGAGGCGGAATGCGCCCCTTTGGGTGCCGCAACCGGATGCGAAATTGTCGTGCACCCGTTCGAGAACCTGCTGATAGATTGTGCCCGCGATGTGAATGCCGGTGTCATCATTCGCGGCCTGCGCGCGGTGGCGGATTTTGAGTATGAATATCAGATGGTTGGCATGAACCGTGCGCTTGATAACAGTATCGAGACCGTGTTTTTGATGGCCGAGGCGCAGCATCAGGCGATTGCGTCCAAGCTGGTCAAGGAAATCGCCCGGCTGGATGGAGACGTGTCGAAATTCGTGACCCCGGCCGTGAATACCGCGTTGCTGGCGCGGTTCGCTGATTGAAGCTGCTGCTTTTGTTTGCGGGTACTTATCTGCTTTATGCGGCGGCGATGGTGCTGACCCATCCCCGGTTCATCTATCCCTTTGGTCCTGACCCGTTTGACGCCCCCGGATTTCGTCAGGAGGTGGTTTCGGACCGGCAGGTCGCCCTTGCCATTTCGGAGGGGAGCGCCGACCCGGCAGTTTTGTTTTTCATGGGTAATGGCGGCGCGCTGGCCTATTTCACTTATACGCTGGATGCGCATGTAAATGCGGGGCGCACCATTGTGGCGATGGAATATCCAGGGGGTGGTGGCATCTCCGGTCGGTCGTCAGAGCGCCGTCTGAAAGCCGATGCGCTGGAAGCCTATGACTGGTTGGCGGCCCGCCATGATGGCCCGATTGTGGTGCATGGCTATTCCATGGGGACGGGGATTGCCCAGCATGTCGCGGTTGAGCGTGAGGTCGCGGCGATCATTCTGGATGCGCCTTATGTGAAGATGTGCGAGTTGATGGCGCGGGCGTCGTTCCTGCCGGCCTGCCATATGCCGGGTGTGCAGAAATGGAATAACGCAGTGCTGGTCCCCCGTCTGTCAGCGCCTGTGCTGGTGCAGCATGGGGCCGCCGATCAGTTGATCCCGATTGCCAATGGTCAGCGTCTGACCCGGCTGATGGAGGATGCTGGGCTGGATGTGACGATGCATGAGGTGCAAGGGGCCACACATAACAATATCGCTGGCCAGCCGGGGTATTCCGCGCGGATCGACGCGTTTCTGGACAGGGTCCTGAAATAACAAAGCCGCCCCATTGGGACGGCTGGTTTTCATAACTTATTGAGTGGCTTAGCCGTAGATTGCCTTGGTTGCGATCTTGGCGGCATCTTCGCGGAACATGCCCAGGTCAATGGCTGTTTCCAGCGGCATGTTGCGCAGCTCGCGCTTGAGGCGTGAATAGGCCACGCGCTTTTCAATTGCAGTGCGAACGGTGTTCAGTGCGGTCATTTGCGTGCTCCTTTTAAGTCATCGCGTTTCGTTGTCTTGACCCTGATTTAGCGATGCTGCGGCGCAGAACAAGGTGCGTAAAATGCAAAGCGCCATGCATGTTCTGCATGGCGAAATTCATGGTTTGGTCACAAAAAAGCCGACCCGGTGTGGGTCGGCCTGTTTGCTGTGCAGATGGTTGAATCTAGATCAGTTTGCCCATCGCAACGGCTGTATCAGCCATCCGGTTGGAGAAACCCCATTCGTTGTCATACCAGGTCAGAATCCGCACCATGTTGCCGTCCAGCACCTTGGTCTGGTCCAGATGGAAGATCGACGAATGCGGGTCATGGTTGAAGTCAGAGCTGACCATGGGCAGGTCAGTATAGGCAAGCACGCCTTTGAGCGAGCCGTCAGCGGCGGCTTTGATGGCGTCGTTGACCTCTTCGACAGTGGTGGCCCGTGACGATTCAAATGTCAGGTCCACGACGGACACGTTGGGGGTTGGCACACGGATCGCAACGCCGTCAAGTTTGCCGTTGAGCTCCGGCAGGACGAGGCCCACGGCCTTGGCCGCCCCGGTTGATGTCGGGATCATCGACAGGGCCGCCGCGCGGGCGCGATAGAGGTCCTTGTGCATAGTATCCAGCGTCGGCTGGTCGCCGGTGTAGCTGTGGATCGTTGTCATGAACCCTTTGGTAATGCCGATGGCGTCATTCAGCACTTTGGCTACGGGGGACAGGCAATTGGTGGTGCAGGATGCGTTGGAGACGACGATGTCATCCTTGGTCAGCACATCGTGGTTCACGCCGTAGACGATTGTTTTGTCGGCGTTTTTGCCCGGGGCTGAGATCAGCACGCGGGAGGCGCCATTGTCCAGATGGGCTTGGCAGGCCTCTTTGCTGTTGAAGATGCCGGTACATTCCAGAACGATATCGACATGCGCCCATGGCAGGTCGGCGGGGTTGCGGATGGCTGTCACCTCCATCGGGCCGCGGCCGACATCGATGGTTGTTTCGGTTGTGGTTACGGTGGCTGGGAAGCGGCCATGCACGCTGTCGAACCGCAAGAGGTGGGCGTTGGTTTCCACCGGGCCGAGATCGTTGATGGCGACGACTTCGATATCGGTGCGTCCGCTTTCGATGATGGCCCGCAAAATATTGCGGCCAATCCGGCCAAATCCGTTAATGGCGACTTTGACGGCCATGATGTTCCTCCTGATGGGATCAATGTTGGCGCTAACATTGCGATTTATGACCAAAGGTCAACCTATCTTGCACCGAAATGCTCAGCGCCAAAAGGCAATATATTCGGTGAGCCGTATCAGTTGCTGCATCAGGAACTGTGGCGTATTCCATTCCAGCACAAAGTGATCGAGGGCGAAAAAGCCGATGATCAGGATGCCGAGGCAGATAGCGATGGTGTTGGTCATGGCGCAGGTCTAGCCGGGTGGGATGGAAATGGCAAAATCGGGTTCGGTTTAGCGAAGAGGGGCTTGGGCAGCGCGCGCATCTTTCGCGCTAAGAAAACGAAAATGTGAGCTCTTCATCAGGGCCGTTCATCTAAGGTTGGTCGGATGCGGGAGAGATATGATCCAGTGTCGGCAATGCGGGACATTGCCGCCGTTGCCCCAAGGTCCGCTTTGGGAGCTCCGCCCATAGGGTTTGAGATGCTCGACTACTCAGCGGATTTTCAACCATAAGGATTCGACTGATTTCATTGGCTTTTTTGCAAAATGAACCGCAGGACACCCACGGAACACCAGTGGCTTAATCCTTTGGCGTAAAACGCACCAAATGTAGGAACTCAGCCAACAATTCGCTACTGTCAGGTATTTTTTCCTCGACTGAATAACGAAAATCGCTAGGCTTGGAGGCTAGAATTTCTTGGACGCGAAGGCGAAGTGTGACGTGTAATCGTTCTCAATTGAATTGATCAATATGGACTGTAGGACATGGCATTTAGGAATTTTATTTGGTTGATCTTTGTCGTAACTGCCCTTGTGGCGTGGCGCTCTGAAGCAGTAGCTCAGCAGACATGGGGCAGCCCGACGCCAAATATTCCATCTTGCTCAAATGTGTACAGTGAACCCAAGTTTCTCGGAGATGGGACGGAGCTCACCGCTCCCGCGGGTCAGTTATATTGTCTAAATTATGATCGAGCGGCAGGATCATACTCAATCCAATTATTTGATCAGATACTGCAATTGGTAGAACCCGGTCACCTTTTGAGAAATGCTTACATCTCCGCTCATTTCTTAAATAGCACGGAAGCCGCGGCGTTCGTTTGTAGCCTTACAGATGGTGGTGGTGCAAATGTGGTGCTCAGCGTTCAAGCTGAACACGTCACAACCTCACACTTGGACGAAAAAGTTGTCAAAAACCTCTCACATTGTTTTGAGAACGTGAGGATAAACCTAATCGGTTGTGATCCATTCCCATCTCGACAGTATGACATTCGGCAGCCGTGTGCGATTTCGGAAGAAGAGAGCTTTGTCGCCTCCCACCACCTTAAGTTCGTGATCTTGGAGTTTTCAGACAAAGCTGGTGACTCATTTAGTTCCATTGCTTCCTTCGGTAGCGGAAACGTTACAATTGGTTCGCTGACCACCAATATCGAAGATTGGATCGCCTTTAAGAGCATATATGAAGAGCAAGGAGCCATATGGTGGTCGTGCATCTCTAACTACGCAAATGATCTGGCTTCCGCTACGTCCGAAATGGTAGCGCAAAATCACATCGATTGTACGAGCAATTATCCGAGCAGTTTTACCGTCGAACCGTCAAATTCAGGAGTGGAAATATTCCTGACTCCGGTCCAAGCGGATGCATATTTTGATCGACTTGCATCTGAAGTTGAAGCGGCGGATGCAGTTACAATAGTTGCTCAATTCTTCGAGTCGAAGAGGTTATTGGAGGCCATGGCTGAGAATGATGACACACAGTTCCAGTTGTTGCTTGATGACGCCTACTTTGAGGCGGCAAGTAGCGGAACCTCAGCAAATTTCATTCAACCAACCAAAGCTCAAGAACTATTGGAATTCGTGCGAGAGAACGACAACGTTAGCGCATGTTATCTGCAGACCAACCATGATTTTGGCATTAACGGTATGACCAATACTGTTCACGCACGTTCGATGATGTTCGAGTCTTCGAATGGTTTGACCACTATGATCGGTTCGGCTCACTTTAGAGATGGAGCCATATTTCGAAATTCAGAACAACAAATATTTCTGGGCGGAGCGCTGGCTTCGGCGCACAAGGAGAGCTTCTTCGAGCCACTTTTGGGGAAGTGCGTGGACGTACAGGCAGTAGGCATAGCCGGTAAATGACATGCAAGGAGTTAACCGCAACGATGTACTTACCTCGGAACAAGCGTTTGGCATAAAAAGTAGTGTTCTTGCCTTAAGGGAAAAGTGGATTCTTCACGCAGATTCCATATATACGATCGGGTTCCCAACGTACAAAATTGATGATGAGAGAGACTATCGTGGGATTGTTGAAGAAAATGCGTTCTTAAACGAGAAATTTGGCGCACTTTATGGGCAGCTTGTGGCGAGTTGTTCCAGAATGCTCGGTGAAAAAGTCTATTTAGACCCAACGATACCCTTTCCGGGCTTTCATATTTTTTCGAGCTGCTCAGGTCGAGATAGCTATCCCGCTGCGCCGATCCATAGTGACGGGAGTTTTCGCAAACTTCATGGCCTACAAGGTTGCATCGCGAGACAGGGACACCATTGGTCGGTGATATTGCCGATATCCACTCCATCTAGCGGAGCTGCTACAGATTTTTTTGAACCTGACCCCGAAAAGTCATCAGATGCTAAGCGCTTTGAAGATACACACAAGCATTGCCTTTCTGCGGAACATAAAGCGGGCGAGCTAATCATTTTCGACAGTTTCTGGCCGCATCGGATCTCAGCCTTTGACCTCTCGGGGCCAGATGATTTTCGCATAACATTTCAAAGTCATTTGGCTAGGCGTAATCAAAGCTGGATTCTATATTGGTAAAGTGAAGTTATGGAACAAGGTGCGATAGAAGACCTGACTAGGTATATAATCCGAAACGAGGGTTATAGAACGCGCATGTACCTTGATACAGAGGGTATCCAAACCATTGGGGTTGGATTCAATCTGCGGAGGCAAGACGCGCGCGCACTTGTCGAAGGCCTTGGCTATGATTTCGACGCGGTCTACGCAGGAACGCAAGATGTAGCAAACCAAGACGTCGGAAACCTTATGCAAGGAGATATCCAGACGGCTATCAACGACGCGCAAGCGTTGTTTCCGAACTTCGACAACCTGGACGGCGTTCGTCAAGGCATTCTTGCCGACATGGCATTCAACTTGGGGAGAGACCGATTGTCACGATTTCAACGGCTTCGTGATGCCGTAGAAAACAATGATTGGGATCAAGCTGCTAACGAGATTCAAGACTCGCGATACCACCAGCAAACTGGCAACCGAGCGCAACGCAACGTAGAGGCTATGCGTTCAGGCGACGCCCCAAACACAATGACAAACCCTGTAACAAATGCCGCTGAACAACAGATCAAAGGCGGCAAAGACGGGGCTGATAAGACAAAAGAAGGAAAGGAAGGGAAAGAAGGAAAGGAGGGCAAAGAAGGTAAAGAGGGCAAAGACACGACCGACAAAGGAAAAGACTCAAAGGAAGGGAAAGACGGCAAAGACGCGGGTGATAAGGGCAAAGAAGGAAAGGACTCTGCCGATAAATCCAAAGAAGGAAAAGATGGAAAGGACGGTAAGGACTCCTCTGACAAGGGTAAGGAGTTCAAAGATGGCAAAGACGGCAAAGATTCTTCCGACAAAGGAAAAGAATCCAAAGACGGTAAAGACTCTTCCGACAAGGGTAAAGAATTCAAGGATGGCAAGGACTCAACCGATAAAGGTAAGGAGTCCAAAGATGGCAAGGACGGCAAAGACTCGACTGACAAAGGCAAGGAATTCAAGGACGGTAAGGACTCAACTGACAAGGGCAAGGAATTCAAAGACGGTAAGGACGGTAAGGACATGACCGACAAAGGTAAGGAAGGTAAAGATTTTAAAGATAGCTTGGATGCGTTTGTTCCGCCTCTGATCTTCTTGCCATGGGGTATGATGTGAGCCCCCAGTTTGCTGTTGTTATAGACTCTGGAGGCGGTGTATGTTTGAGGCAGCGAGAAATCATTGGCACAATATTCCGAGACATCGTGTTTTTTAGTGATGCGTCCCAAGTCGACGGGTTCCATGCTAGAGACTGTGACTATGATTTAGTCGTGTCAGGTCGAACTCTTCGCAGCGCAGATATTGTTTTCTATTCAGGTCGTCCACGACATTTTGAATTTTTCGCACGACAAGAAAAAGAGGCGAACTTCGTTCAAGCTGAGTGGGATGCTGTAATTTCGCTCTACATACACAAAATGCAAAGCGTTGTGGTCAATCATGCGATTATCGGCAATTCACGATCTTTCATTCAAGGCTCTACCGCGAAACGTCAAGTTGCGCAGTACCTCGGGATGGAGCTCACACCATCAAAGGTCCGCATAGACGAAGAAAATACCTCGGTTGAGGCTATGGAGATCGCAAAATTCACTGTATTTGTGTCGCATTGTGATTTCTGCCTGTCATCTGGCGCGCCAATTGAGTCTCCAGACCTAGCTGAATTCGCTAATGGAGCGAAGCGCTTCATTTGGGAGCTTGGCTTGCAATTCCTCATATTTGAAATCGACTTAGCTGAAGGTATTAGACTGACGCGGGTTTCGTGCGAGTTCTCAAGCGCATTCTCTGTCGAAACTGCTTCGAAATTGTTAGCAAGGAGTCTCGGTCTTGCATGAACATGAGAAAATTCTTGTCCTCGGTTCTAAGAAAGATGGGGCCACCACGAAAGTGCGGAAAAAGCTTGCAGAGATGGGAGCCGATTATGATTTTTTTTCCACTTACGAATTTGAAAACAATCAGGATGTTGCCTGTGAGATGAGTTCTGAGACTATCGTCCTACAGTCAGGAGGGTCGCAGATAGATCTGGCGCAATACAAGTCAATTTATTTTCGGTTTTGGCCATCGCTTGGGCACAACGTACACGATGAAAGGCATCGAGCCAAAAGCATAATTATTTCCGAATTATACGGATTCCTGCAAACCACACACCAACTAGTAGTCAATCGGCCTCTTTCCGGTATATCTAACTCATCAAAGTTACTTCAGCTTTGCGAAATTAATGAATTTGGCTTTAGAACACTAAAGTACGTTTGCGCCACTACTGAGAGCAGCATTTCCGACGTGCTTGAGCGACCTAGCATGTTCGTGACGAAAGGTGTTTCTGGCACTCGTACAAGAGCCAGCTCGTTTGGAAGCGGAGATTTTTGGCGCTTGTCTGGTCTTAGGTCCGCGCCCTCACTGTTTCAGGAACGGGCCGGTGCACCTGAGTTCAGGGCTCACGTTGTAGACGATGAGGTGCATGTAGTTCGCATAAATAGCCCAGTTGTGGACTATCGCTATGCTGAGCGGGAAGGACACGAAGTGATTATTGAGTTGGCTGAGAGTTTTCCCAAGCGTCTTGAGTCTATGTGCGTAGATTTTTGTGTTGAGTACGACCTGGCTTTCGCTGGATTCGATTTCATAACAGACGCGGGCGGTGAGCTTTGTCTTTTGGAAGTTAATCCATCTCCCGGATTTGACTATTATGATAACAAAATTGACGGGAAGATTGCCAATTCGCTTGCGGACCTGCTGGCGCGTGGGAGGTTCAACCGGTTTCAGAGCCCTGAAGAAAGCGATGGACTTAGAGTGGGAGAAATATTTCTAGATGAAAGCAGGCGTCCGGATTTGATATACTGAGGTTATGAAAATGACATACTCCTTTTCTCGAATGCAAACTTGCAGCAGAAGAAGTCTCTTGAAGCTCGGGTTAGGCGGGCTTGTGGCTTTATCGGGCTCGGTGGGGTTCGCGACCTATGCGCTGGCGCAGACGCCTCTACCCGTGACCGGCCTAGCTTTGTCAAGCGAGCAAAGAGACCGACTAGCTGAACTTGGATATGATCCAGTTGAGTTTTTGGCGTTCGTAGCTGAGCTCAAAAACGCATTTTCGCTGGCTGAGCTTTCAATGGTTCGCTCGTTATCAACTGACCCGATGGATCTCCGTCCCGGTGGTCGCTTCATTCCGCTTTCGACACTAAAGCAGTTCGAGGAGTGTCGTCGATATTTGTTTTCCGCGGAAGTAGTAAGCACAATTTTGGATGAGGACGGTTCAAAACTCTTCATCAACGCTGATGGGGTTGCGTTCAATGATGGGATGATTTGGATTTCTCAGATTTGTATCGACACGGCCTGTTCTCAACGCAGGTTTGGTTTGCGGACTATTAACCTACCCGATGCTAGTTAGCGTTCACGCAAGGGCACTGTTTTTCGACTCCAAAACGATCGTTTGTGAGAGGCGCGCCAGTTTGCACACCACTTATGAATAGTGGATCGGCGTGTCCCTCAAAACCCTCCCTTGCAACATTTGATCCATATCCTCCTTCAATCGATGTGTTTCAAGAAAGCTGCTTGAAAGGCCGTCGTTCGTCGTTGCGCAGAAAATGGTAGGTCTGGGCTCGAAACTGCCGTTAGCCGCTTCTTTGGATTGATGTGGGGTCATTGGTATGGTCCCCCGTGCCCACCGGATGTTCGGCGCTAGTGCAGCCGCCCCATTGCGCCGGCGACGTCGGCCATGCGCGCGGAGAAGCCCCATTCGTTGTCGTACCAGGCGAGGACGCGGACGGTTTTGCCGCCGACGACCTTGGTCTGGTCAGGGGCGAAGATGCAGCTTTGTGTGGTGTGGTTGAAGTCGATGCTGACCTTGGCTTCGGCGTCGTAGGCCATGACCATGCCCATGTAGCCGGATGCGGCCTCTGCGACGACAGCGTTTACATCTTCGACGGTGACGGATTTGCCGGCTTCGAATGTCAGGTCGACCGCGCTGACATTGGGGGTGGGCACCCGGATCGCGGTGCCGTCGAGTTTACCGGCGAGTTCCGGCAGCACCTCGCCCAGTGCCTTGGCGGCGCCGGTTGATGTGGGGATCATCGCCATGGCGGCCGCGCGGGCGCGGTAGAGGTCATTGTGCCGCCGGTCCAGCGTGGGCTGATCGCCGGTGTAGCTGTGGATTGTGGTCATGATGCCCCGTTCGATGCCGATGGCGTCGTTCAGGACTTTTGCCAGTGGGGCGAGGCAGTTGGTGGTGCAGGAGCCGTTGGACACCATCCGTTCGGTCGCGATCAGGTCCCGGTGGTTCACGCCATAGACGACCGTGCGGTCGACGTTTTTCGCGGGGGCGGAGATGAGGACCTTTTTGGCACCCCGGTCGAGATGGATGGCCGATTGTGTGCCGTCGTTGAATTTGCCGGTGCATTCGAGCACGACATCGACCCCGTCCCAGTCAAGCTCCGCCGGGTCGTAGGTGGCCATGACGTCAATCGGACCGCGCCCGAGGTCGAGGCTGTTGCCCTTGACGGTCACGGGGTTGCCGAAGCGTCCATGGATGCTGTCGTATTTCAGGAGGTGGGCATTGGTTTCGATCGGGCCGGTAGCGTTTATTTTGATGACCTGCACGTCGTTGCGCGCGGCCTCGGTGATATGTGCCAAGGTGCAGCGCCCGATGCGGCCGAAGCCGTTGATCCCGATTGTGACTGTCATGCCTGATCCCTCACGCCTTTTGTTTGACGCCAGCTATAGGGCTACGCAGCGGGGCATGCCACGGTTAAAGTGCCGTATTGTCAGCATGTTAGCGTTAAAGTCGGCTGGTTGCGCTAACCGTTGTCGCTAACACGATCCTAGCTTTGCAGTGCGCGTAGCTGATCCAGCGTATAGCGGACCGCAATCGGGTTGCGCGGATCAGGCCGGAAGATCGGATCTTGCGCCAGACATCCGCGCCCGCAGAGCGTGATGGCTGTTCCGGTGTCTCCGTCAACCCGCCAGAATCGTCCGCCTGGCGTGCTGACGTAATCGTCCAGTTCAACGTCCATCGCGCTGACCGCATCACTGATGGAGGGAACTTCGTTGAAGTAGTTGGGCAGATAGCCGCCATGGGTGTGATAGCTGGCAATCGCATTGGCGGGGATGAAGCCGGCGACGCAACTGTCGGCAGTGCCTGCCCGTGGTGCGGTGCCCACGACCTGGCCGTCCCGGTTGGCGACAAAGAACCCGCAATACTCGCGCGATTCTGCAAAGGATCTTGGCTGCAAGGCATTCAGGAAGCGTTGTGCATAGCTGTCGATATCCGAGACCGGGGCAGGCGCAATATCTGGGCCGCTGATCGTTCGCCTTTCCAACGCGGTGTTACAGCTGGCCAGCAGCGTAAGCACAAGAATAAAGCCAGAAATGCGCCTGTTTGAATGCCTGCTCATGTCACTATCTCTTTGAGATATTTATTATGTTTGCGATTCTCGTAGAGTTGGCGGGGCAGGGATAGCGAAAACCGGTGCCGGTCCGGCCGTCGGCGGATAAACGCCGATGGCTGGGATTTGTTGATATGCCCTGTCAGGACAGAACCGCACCGTTGGCGGGTAACGTATGGTCAATCCGGATTGCTATGTCATAGGACACAGGAACCGCCAAGTTGCCGTTTACAATTTCTTAACCTGATCCTAACTGAGACATTCTGCCACATCATGCAGTGAAGGAATTGAGATGATCAGAATACTTTATTTCAGCACCGCCCACGCGGATTTAGGTGATGATGGCGTCGAGGCGATAGTGGCCCAGTCACAAAAGGCCAATGCCGATCGCGGCGTGACAGGTGCTCTGGCTTATAATGGCCGGAATTTCTGCCAGGTCCTTGAAGGCGAAGAGCCTGTTGTCCGTGAATTGATTAAGACGATTGAGAAGGATCCGCGCCATGGCGGGTTCAAGATATTGGATGAAAAGCAGATCGAGAGCCGCTATTTCACAGATTGGACTATGAAGCGTGTGAGCGATCTGGATTTCGGTGAAGTCATCAATGCAATGAAAGCCTGAATAATCGGGCATCCGAAGAAAAGGCGACGGGACTAACCGTCGCCTTTTGTTGTTATTTGATCAGGGACTTGACCTTGTCAGCCGTGTCTTGTGCCGTGATCCCGAATTCTTCGAAGAGGCGCTCGGCCGGGGCAGAGGCGCCGAAACCGTGCATGCCGATGAAGCCGGATTTTTCGCGCTTGCCGCGTTCGCCAAATAACCAGCGGTCCCAGCCAAAGCGGATTCCGGCTTCGATCGCGACCCTTACCGGCCCTGCGGGCAGGACGCGTTTGCGGTAGCTTTCGTCCTGTTCTTCGAACAGTTCCCAGCATGGCATGGAGACGACACGCGTGCCGATTCCTTCGGCCTCCAGCAGATCGCGGGCGGCGAGGGCGACGCTGACTTCGGAGCCGGTGGCGAGCAGGATCGCCTGCCTTTTGCCTTCGGCATCGGCGAGGACATAGGCGCCCTGGGCCGTCAGGTTTTTCGTCTTGTGGTCTTTGCGCACTGTGGGAAGGCCCTGACGGGTCAGGCTGAGCACGGTTGGGGTTTTCTGTGAGGTCAGTGCCAGTTCCCATGCTTCGGCTGTTTCGACCGTATCGGCAGGCCGAATGACATTCACGTTTGGTGTGGCGCGCAGCATGGCGAGGTGTTCGACCGGCTGGTGGGTTGGCCCGTCTTCGCCAAGGCCGATACTGTCATGGGTCATAACATAGGTCACCGGCACGCCCATGAGTGCCGACAGCCGCATCGCCCCGCGCGCGTAGTCGGTGAAGCACATGAAGGTGCCGCCGTAGGGTTTGGTGCCGCCATGCAGCGCCATGCCGTTCATGGCCGCCGCCATGCCGTGTTCGCGCACGCCGTAATAAATGTAGCGGCCCTTGCGGCTGGCGGGGGTAAAGACGCCAAGATCACTGGTTTTGGTGTTGTTGGAGCCGGTAAGGTCAGCCGAGCCGCCGATGGTTTCCTTCATGATCGGATTGATCACTTCGAGCACCATTTCGGAGGATTTGCGGGTTGCGACCTTTGGCAATCCTTCGGTGACCTGCTTTTTCAGGGCGCGGATGGTGGCGCTGAGTTTTTTCGGTGCTTCGCCCGCGTAGGTCCGGTTGAATTCGGCCTGTTTGGTGGCGGAGAGGCTGGCGAAGCGCTGTTCCCAGTCTTTGCGGGTTGCTTCGCCCCGTGCGCCGATGGCTTCCCACTGTTTTTTGACATCCGGGTCGACTTCGAAGTCGCCCATGGGGGCGCCGTAGGCTTCTTTCGCGGCCTTGAGATGTACTTTGTCAGTCAAGGCGCCGTGCCCCTTGGACGTATCCTGTGCGGCGTGACCCAAAGCGATATGGGTCTTGCAGGCGATCATGGAGGGCCGTGCGTCTTTCTTGGCCGCGATGATGGCGGCGTCGATAGCGGCGGGGTCGTGCCCGTCGATGGATTGGACGTGCCAGCCTGCTGCCTCGAACCGCTGCGGCTGATCGGTGATGTCGGCCATATCGACGGTGCCGTCGATGGTGATGTTGTTGTTGTCGAAGAAGACGATCAGATGGCCGAGTTTCTGCATGCCGGCCAGACCGATGGCTTCGTGGCTGACACCTTCCATCAGGCAGCCGTCACCGGCCATGACATAGGTGTAATGGTCGACGATTTTCTTGCCCCAAGTGGCGCGCTGGATTTCCTCGGCAATGGCAAAGCCAACCGAATTGGCGATGCCTTGGCCCAGCGGGCCGGTGGTGGTCTCGATCCCGCGGGCATGCCCGTATTCGGGGTGGCCAGCGGTGCGCGCGCCCCATTGGCGGAAATCCTTGATCTGTTGCAGCGGCATGTCTTCGTAGCCGGTCAGGTACATCAGGGAGTAAAGCAGCATGGAGCCGTGACCCGCCGACAGGATGAACCGGTCGCGGTCGGGCCAGTCCGGTGTCTTGGGGTCGAAGTTCAGATGTTTTTCAAAAAGGACCGTGGCGACATCGGCCATGCCCATGGGCATGCCGGAATGGCCGGAATTTGCGGCAGCGACCGCATCCAGCGTCAGGGTGCGGATCGCGGTGGCTTTCTTCCAGTGATCGGGGTGGGCGGTGCGCAGGGCTGCAATATCCAAGGGGGTAGGTTCCTGTTTACAAAGATGATCTTTTGGCTTGCCCTGCCTCATATCAGGCCCCCCCGCGAGATCAAGCATGCGGGCTAAGCTGTTCATTTTCTTGCCGCCTCTGCGTTTGCGGGCCTTTGGCGGATGGCTTAGGCTACCGGTAAAGAGGCACGATTCGGCTTTGCCGGATCATTTTCGACGCAGGCGGGGGCAGACCGCAGCGTTGCATGGCCCCGGGGTACCGGGGTGCGAAAGGACGGGCGGATGAGTGACATTAGTGCATTGGAAAGCCGGATTACGGCGGCGCTGGACCGGATCAGGCAGGGTATGGAGGCGCGCGGTGGTGCGCCCCAGACGGACCTGACCGAAGCGCTGGAAAAGGAACGTGCGGCCAATGCCGAGCTGGTGGAGCGTGTTCGCGCGCTGAAAGAGCGGCAGGATACCCAGGTGGCGTCATTGACCGAGCGGGTTGAGGCGCAGAAGGCGCAAATGGCCAAGCTGGATGCGGAATTGCAGCGCCTGCGGGCATCAAACGCGCAGATGCGCGAAATGAATACCCAGTTGCGCGAGGCTGTGACCAAGGGGCTGGCCCCGGAACTGCTGGATCAGGCCGTCGCTGCAGAAGTGGAAGCTTTGCAGGCCCAACGGTCTGCCGATGCCGCTGAGGTGGATGCCATTCTGGCCGAACTGACCCCCCTGATCGAGGAGACATCCCATGCCGCAGGTTGAGATAGCGATTGGTGGCCGCAGCTTTGAAGTGGCCTGTCAGGATGGCGAGGAGCATTTCCTGCATTCGGCGGCCGCCATGCTGGATGCCGAGGCCGCGCATTTGTCTGAACAGATCGGCCGGATGCCGGAGGCGCGGATGCTGCTGATGGCGGGTCTGATGCTGGCTGACAAGACCGCTGGTCTTGAGGACAAGGTGCGCGAAGCCGAAGCAGAATCCGCCAAGATGCGCGCGCAGATTGAGACGATGCAGGCGCAACCCGCGCCTGCGCCCGAGCGCGTCGAGGTTCCGGTGGTGCCCGCAGAGGTCACCGATACGCTGGCCGAAATTGCTGCGCGGGCCGAGGCGCTGGCCGATCAGGTCGAAGGGGGCGCATCCTAGCGCCCCGGCGCAGTGCGTTCAGCCGTTCGCTTCGCGGATCTTGTCGGCGGCGTCTTTGTCAAAGTTGATCCCGTGCTTGGCGAATTCGGCATCGAGTTCGCCAGAGAGCGTCATTTCGGTGATGATGTCGCAACCGCCCACGAATTCGCCTTTGATGTAAAGCTGGGGGATGGTGGGCCAGTCGGAATAATCCTTGATCCCTTGGCGGATGTCGTCATCGGCCAGCACGTTGATGTCATGATATTCGACGCCCATGAAGTTCAGCACTCCGGCGACGCGGGACGAGAACCCGCATTGCGGCATGGATTTGGTGCCTTTCATGAAGAGCACGACGTCGTTCTTCGTCACGGTTTCCTTGATCTGGTCTTGAGCTGTCATGGTTCTTCCTTTTGGGTTGGCGCAAAAGTCTTGAAAAGACTTTTGTCAAAATTCTTGTTTAAGAATTTTGCGGCTCGTCGGGGGCTTTCGTGGTGAGGCCAAGCGCGTGAATTTCGCCGCTATCGACCTTGGGTTTGATCACGGCCATTACGGCGCGTTGTTGCTGGATGCGGTTCATGCCGCGGAAGCTTTCGTCGATCACGAGTCCCTGGAAATGAACCCCGTCGTCGCCCTGGATTTCGATGGTGGCGTTGGGGAAGCTTTCGCGCAGCAGGGTTTCGATCTCATAGGCGGTGATGGGCATCTGGTTCCTCGTCTGTTGCGCTTAATCTAGGGGCGCTTGCGCTGGTGGACAAGCCGGAGCCTCCGGCGGGAGTGTTTTGGGAAGAAAGAAGATCAGGCCACCGCGTTTTCGAAGGATGTGCGGAAGATCCGGGCCAGGTCATCAAGTGGAGCGCTGTGGCTGCCATAGGTGATCTGATCACCGCCTGCCTTGCCGACTGTTGTCAGCGTGACCCCGGACTGATTGGCCGCGACCATCAGCGCCTCGGCCTGATCGAAATTGCAGGCGATTAGGTACCGCGCCTGATCTTCGCCGAAAAGGGTGGGGGTGTCGCTGATATCCAGCTTGATGCCCACGCCGGCCTGTTCAGCCAGTTCGAAGGCCGCGAGGGCGAGACCGCCATCGCTGAGATCGGTGCAGGCGGTGATCAGGTTGTGATTGGCGCGGATGAAGTCGCCGTTGGTTTTTTCCGCCTCCAGATCGACTGGCGGCGCGTCACCTTCGACCCGCCCGAGGAGTTCGGCCAGGAGCGCCGACTGCCCCAGGTGCCCGTGGGTTTCGCCCAGAAGGAGCAGGATGTGTCCTTCGCGGATCTGGCCGGTGATCATGTGGTCGGGGTGGCGGATGATCCCGACGGCGCCGATGGTGGGTGTGGGCAGGATGCCCTTGCCGTCGGTTTCGTTGTAGAGCGAGACGTTGCCGGAGACGATGGGCATGTCGAGTGCTTTGACGGCTTCGCCGATCCCTTGGATCGCGCCGACAAATTGCCCCATGATTTCGGGCTTTTCGGGGTTGCCGAAGTTCATGTTGTCGGTGGTGGCCAATGGTGTGGCCCCGACGGCGGTGAGGTTGCGGTAGGCTTCGGCCACAGCTTGCTTGCCGCCTTCAACCGGGTTCGCCTTGACGTAGCGGGGTGTTACATCGCTGGTGAAGGCCAGCGATTTGTCGGTGCCGTGGACCCGCACGATGCCGCTGCCTGCGCCGGGCGTGCGGGCTGTGTCGGCCATGACCTGACTGTCGTACTGTTCGTAAACCCATTGCTTGGCGGCGTAATTGGGGCCGCTGATCAGCGCCGTGAGCCCGTCGATGGGGTTCACGTCAGGAACGTCGCCAAGCGAGGCGGCGGCCGGGGTGGGCACCCATGGCCGGTCGTATTCAGGGGCGGAGCCGGAGAGCGTGGCCAGTGGCAGGTCGGCTTTGATTTCGCCATTATGTTCAACGATGAACCGGTCTTCGGCGATGGTTTCGCCCACGATGGCGAAATCGAGGTCCCATTTTTCGAAAACGGCGCGGGCTTTGGCCTCAAGCTCGGGCTTGAGGACCATGAGCATGCGTTCCTGGCTTTCGGAGAGCATCATTTCGTAGGCGGTCATGTTGTCCTCGCGCTGGGGGACCGCGTTGAGGTTGAGTTTGACGCCCAGGCCGCCTTTGTCGCCCATTTCGACGGCTGAGCAGGTGAGGCCAGCCGCACCCATGTCCTGGATGGAGATCACGGCACCGGTGGCCATGAGTTCCAGTGTCGCTTCCATCAGCCGCTTTTCGGTGAAGGGGTCGCCGACCTGTACGGTGGGTCGTTTTTCCTCGATCGTGTCGTCGAATTCGGCTGACGCCATGGTGGCGCCACCTACGCCGTCGCGCCCGGTTTTGGCGCCCAGATAGACCACGGGCATGCCGACGCCGGAGGCGGCGGAGTAGAAGATCTTATCCGCGTCGGCGAGGCCTGCAGCAAAGGCGTTGACGAGACAGTTGCCGTTATAGGCGGGATCGAACCGCACCTCGCCCCCCACGGTGGGTACGCCGAAGCAGTTGCCGTAGCCACCGATGCCTGCGACGACGCCGTTTACGAGTTGGCGGGTTTTCGGGTGTGATGGTGCGCCGAAGCTGAGCGAGTTCATCGCCGCGATGGGCCGCGCGCCCATGGTGAAGACATCGCGCAGGATGCCGCCCACGCCGGTGGCAGCACCCTGATAGGGTTCGATGTAGCTGGGGTGGTTGTGGCTTTCCATTTTGAAAACAACTGCCTGGCCGTCGCCGATATCGACAACACCTGCGTTTTCACCGGGGCCGCAGATCACCTGGGGGCCTTCCGTGGGCAGGGTGCGCAGCCATTTTTTGGAAGACTTGTAGGAACAATGTTCGTTCCACATGGCCGAGAAAATGCCGAGTTCGGTGAAGGTTGGTTCACGTCCGATGATCTGCAGGATCCGGTCGTATTCGTCGGGTTTGAGCCCATGGGCGGCGATCAGATCTTCGGTGATGGCTGGCTCTTGCATGACGTCCCCTTCGGCAGTTGCAGGTCCTTTAAGCGAAGGGGCGCGAAGGGGCAACGGGGTTAGCGTTCATTGAAGCCTTTGCCGGCAAAGATGCGGTCGCAGCATTTTTCGATACGGGCGCTGCGCGTAGCGGATTGCTTGGCGCTGGTGATATGCAGAAAGTAGCCGCGTTGGCGGCCGGGGGTGAGGGCGGCGAAGGCCGCGGCCAGTTGGGGGTCGGCATCGAGCGCGTCGGCAAGTTCTGTGGGTATATCGCGCGTGTTTTCAGTGGTCGGGGGTTTGATCCCTTTTTCGGCATAACCTATTGCCTCAGCCAGGTAGGACTTGATCAGGTCGGCTTGCGCGGTGACTTGCGCATTATCGGTGAAGCGCAGCATGTCGGGATGGGCAGTGTTTTCGCCTTTGCGTTCCAGCGCGCTGTCGGGGTCTTTCATCAGGGCGGCGTTGAAGAAACTGAGTCGGAAATTATTGCGGAACGCGCCAATGATCGCGATGTTGCGCCCTGCGTGCATGTAGCAGGGGTGGCCCCATTTAATCGTTTCTGTCAGGCCCGCGCTGCGGCACAGTTCACGTAGGTCGCACAAGCCCTTGTTCCAGACCTTCGTCGAACAATCGGGCGTGTCAAAACGGGTGCAGCGTCCGCAGCCTTTGGTGAAATAGTCGGCTATGTCAGTGATCATGGTGTGATCCGGGATGTTTCGGCGGAAAAACTAACACCACGGACCGGGTTCGCAAAATGGGAGGTCAAAAAATGCGTAAGCCGGGCGCGAGGCCCGGCTTGTTTACTGCTTTGAAGGCTGATCAGAGGCTGTTGATAAACTCGTCGACTTCTTTTTTCGCCTCTTCTTTCGTCTTGCCGTATTTGGCCTGGATTTTGCCTTCGAGAGCTTCGCGGTCGCCCTCGACCTGGTCGACCTCATCATCGGTCAACTCGCCCCACTTGGACTGTACGTTGCCTTTGAATTGCTTCCAGTTGCCTTGGACCTGATCCCAGTTCATGACGCTCTCCTATTGTGTTGCGTTACGAGGGCAAAACGCAGTGCTGCCCGGATCGTTCCGATCAATCTGCCGATCAGGCAGAAAAAAGCCGGGCACAAGGCCCGGCGAAGTCCAACAGGGAGGTGAAGATGATGAGCGTCTGAGCATCATCGCCTTCGAGAGATGAGATAGGGTGCGTTTTTTGACCATTCAAGAAAAAATCTGATTATTGGACTGCATTGCCGGTATGTGTTGCGTGCATGGCTCACACCTTTGGCGGGGTTTTGTTTGGGGTGCGTTTCGTATCCAAGTTGTGTGCGGTCGGATCGAATCGCCTGTTAATGCTTTGATTTCAGGCGATTGGTGCGGTCGGCGTTGCGTCGGACTTGTGTCGGCAAATCGTCGGGCACGTGTTTGCAGACCCCATGATGAAATGGGCGCGCGGTGCGATGAGCTTTCTTCAAGAGGTCAGACGCCGATTGCTTCCCGCATCTTTTTGCGGTGGGCGAAGATTTCTTCCTGCACGAAGTCGCGGAAGGCGCTGATCCGTTTGGATTGCCGCAGTTCTTCGGGGTAGGCGAGGAAGACGGGGACTTCGCCGGATTCCAGATCGGGCAGGACGCGGACGAGGTCGGGGAAATCTTCGGTCACGTAATCGGGCAGCACACCGATGCCGAGGTTGTTGAGTACCCCTTGGAGTACCCCGAAATAGTTGTTCACCGTAAACAGGTTCGGGATGTCGTAGGTGAGCAGGTGCTGGACCAGCGTCGCACCGGCAGCGACCTGGATTGAGTTCAGGCTTTGGCAGAGCAGGCGGTGGTTGCTGATATCTTCGATTTTTTCGATCGGATTGTTCTTTTCCAGATACTCCCGCGAGGCATAGAGCCGCATGCGCACAGACATTAGCCGTTTGCGGATCAGGTCAGCCTGGCTGGGTTCTTTCATGCGGATGGCAACGTCAGCCTCGCGCATGGGCAGGTCCAGCACCCGTTCTTCAAGCATGAGGTCGATTTTGAGGTCGGGATATTGTTCATAGAGCTTTGGCAGGCGTGGGGCGAGCCAGAGCGTGCCGAAGCCGGTTGTCGTCGTCACACGGAGTTCGCCGAACACTTCCTCTTCACTGTCGCGGATACGGGCCGATGCGGCCTCGAGCCGTTTGTTCATGGATTTGGTGGCGTCGAACAGAAGTTCACCCTGTTCGGTCAGGATCAGCCCGCGCGCATGCCGGTGAAAGAGGGTGGTGTTAAGTGATTCCTCAAGCGCCCGGATCTGGCGCGAGACGGCAGATTGCGACAGATGCAGCGTGTCGCCTGCATGTGTCAGCGATCCGGCGTCTGCGACGGCGTGAAATATTCTTAGTTTGTCCCAGTCCATTTTTTCCCGCCGTCATCAATGTTATCGCTATCTTTAGCAGATCATTACGCGAAGTGTGCAATTGGTTGCAAACGTGATGCGCGACAAAATTCCGCTTTGTAGGTCAGTAATTTTGACCTATAGTTGCGTCAAGTGATTTGACGCGCGGGGAGGTGCGAGATGACCCATCAGGATGTGTCCCTGAACGACCGGTATGACCTATCAAAATCGCCTGTTTTGCTGAACGGCACGCAAGCGCTGGTCCGGTTGATGCTGATGCAGCGGGCGCGTGATGAGAAGGCCGGTTTGAATACGGCGGGCTATGTCACGGGGTATCGCGGGTCGCCGCTGGGCGCGGTTGATATGCAGATGACCCGGGCGAAGAAGGTGTTGGAGCCTGCGCAGGTGAAGTTTCAGCTGGGTTTGAACGAGGACCTGGCAGCCACCGCCCTTTGGGGATCGCAGCAGGCGGAACTGCGCGGCGAGGGCAAGTATGATGGTGTCTTTGGCCTGTGGTACGGCAAGGGCCCGGGTGTGGACCGCACTGGCGATGTGATGCGTCACGCCAATATGGCCGGTACGTCGCCCCATGGCGGGGTCATCATGGCGATGGGGGATGATCATACGGGCGAAAGTTCGACCACATTACACCAGTCTGACTGGGCCATGGTCGATGCCTATATGCCGATTGTATCGCCTGCGGGGGTGCAGGAAATCCTCGACTATGGCCTCTACGCTTGGGAGCTGTCCCGGTATGCCGGGGTGTGGGTTGGTCTGAAGACGATGAAGGACACGATTGAGGTGACCTCGGTCGTGGACGGTGATCCGCATCGGTTGTCGTTTGTGACGCCGAAGATGGATTTGCCGGAAGGCGGGCTGAATATCCGTTTGGTCGATACGCCGCAGCTGCAAGAGGCGCGGATGATTGACCATAAGCGGTTTGCGGCAGAGGCGTTTTCGCGTGCCAACAAAATGGATCAGCGCAAATGGGGCAAGCCGGGGGCGAAGATCGGGTTTGTGGCCGCCGGTAAGAACTGGCTGGATTTGCAGCATGCTTTGTCGCTGTTGAACATTGATGAGGCTGAGGCGGAGCGGCTGGGGATCACCACCTATAAGGTCGGGCAGGTGTGGCCGCTGGATATGGCGAGTTTCCATGAATGGGCCGAGGGGCTGGACTTGATCGTGGTCGTCGAGGAAAAGCGCAAGCTGATCGAGGTGCAGGTCAAGGAGGCGATCTTTGATGATCGCCGCGAACGCCGGGTTTATGGCTGGCACAAGGGCGATGAGCATTCCGAAGGCCGCCGGGAGGAGATTTTTCCGACCCGTGCAGCACTTGATCCGATCTGGATTGCCGAAAAGCTGGGTGGGATACTGGTTGAGGAAGGCTGTGGGTCTGACGGGGTGAAGGCGGGTCTTGCGCAGTTGAGTGAGGCGCGCCGGGCGGACAATGCGCCCGAGATCGCGGCGCGGTTGCCCTATTTCTGTTCGGGCTGTCCGCATAATTCGTCAACCAAGGTGCCGGAAGGATCGCGCGCCTATGCCGGGATCGGGTGCCACTACATGGTGCAGTGGATGGACCGTGACACGGTGGGGTTCACCCAGATGGGCGGTGAAGGGGCCAACTGGGTGGGTGAGGCGCCGTTTTCGACCCGGGATCATGTGTTCCAGAACCTGGGCGATGGGACGTATAACCATTCGGGCGTGCAGGCCATTCGTTTTGCGCTGCTGGCGGGCACGAATATTACCTACAAGATCCTGTATAATGACGCGGTCGCCATGACGGGCGGGCAGGGTAATGATGGTGGTCTGACTGCCGACCAGATCTGCCGTGAATTGCAGGCGATGGGGGTGCGGAATATCGCGCTGGTTTATGATGAGAAAGAGGATATCGATCTGTCCCTCTTTCCCAAGGGGCTGGATGTGCATGAGCGGGTTGATATGCCTGCGGTGCAGGAGAAATTCAGCAAATACAAAGGTGTGTCGGCCATTGTGTATGTTCAGACCTGTGCGGCGGAGAAACGGCGGCGGCGCAAGCGTGGCCAGTTTCCCGACCCGGACAAGCGGGTGTTTATCAACACGGATGTCTGCGAAGGCTGTGGCGATTGTGGCGTGCAGTCGAACTGTGTGTCGATTGTGCCGGTGGAGACGGAACTCGGCCGCAAGCGTGCGATTGATCAGTCGTCCTGCAACAAGGATTATTCCTGTGTGAAAGGGTTCTGTCCGTCATTTGTGACGATTGAAGGGGCCAAGATCAGGAAAGAGGCGACGGCGGACGTTGATCTGCCAGATATGCCAGAGCCAGAGCTGCCAGCGATTGAAGGCACGCATAACGTTGTGATTACCGGTGTGGGTGGCACGGGTGTGGTGACCATTGGTGCAGTCATGGCCATGGCTGCGCATATGGATGGCAAGGGGGCTGGCATGATGGAGATGGCAGGCCTCGCCCAGAAGGGCGGTGCTGTGCATATCCATTGCCGAATTGCCGAGAAGCCGAGCGATATCAATGCGATCCGCGTTGCAACGGGTGAGTGTGATGCGCTGATCGGGGGTGATCTGGTGGTCTCTGCCGGGTCCAAGACGATTGGGTTGATGAAGACCGGGCGGACGAAAGGTGTGGTGAACAGCCACGAGATCATCACCGGCGATTTCACCCGGAATACCGAGTTCAAGCTGCCCACCGATCAGTTGCAGGTGGCACTGCAGGCGCGGCTGGGTGAGGGGCTGGCGATGTTTGACGCCTCTGATCTGGCGAAGGCGCTGTTGGGTGACAGTATCTATTCGAACATGATGATCTTTGGTGCGGCCTGGCAGATGGGGGCGATCCCGCTGAGCTATGACGCGATTGTGGGGGCGATCCGGCTGAATGGTGCCGCAGTGGAGCGCAATATCCGCGCGTTCGAGCTGGGGCGGTGGGCCTATCTGCACCCGGAAGATGCGCAGGCCTTGCTGACGCCGAAAGTGGTGCAATTGCCGAAGTCACTGGATGAGAAGATCGTGTTTCGCGAGGCCCGGCTGGTGGAGTATCAGGGCAAGCGGCTGGCCAAGCGGTATCGCAGGCTGGTCGATCAGTTTCAGGATGCCCCGCTGCGTGAAGCCGTGGCAAAAGGGTATCATAAGCTGTTGGCGTATAAGGATGAATATGAGGTGGCGCGCCTGCTGACCGAGACGCGGGCGAAAGCGGAAGCGGAGTTTGATGGCGATCTGAAGCTGACCTATCATCTGGCCCCGCCGATGATTTCCAAGACTGGGCCGGATGGCCGCCCGATGAAGAAGGAATACGGGGCCACGATGGCACGAATGTTCCCGAGGCTAGCGAAACTGAAGTTCCTGCGGGGGACGCCGTTTGATCCGTTCGGTAGGACGGCCGAGCGTCGGATGGAGCGCGCGCTGATCAAGGAATATGAGAAGGATATGGCCGAAGTGTTGCAGATCGTCCGCCCGGACACGCGCGATGCGGCTGTGGCGCTGGCAGCGCTGCCGCTGGATATCCGTGGGTTCGGTCCGGTGAAGGAGGCCAATGCCCGCAAGGCCGCCAAGCGGCGTGAGGAATTGCTGGCGGTGCTGCGTGCCACACCGATGCAACAGGCAGCGGAGTGAGTTATTGGATGATCGGCTCGCGCGTGGCTGTTACAGCAGACCACCGCGGGCGCATCTGACAACAACCAACCACTGATTTGCTTCTTCGGAATACCTGCTGCCGGATCTGACCGTCGTCCCGCGTATGCAGTCAAAGCCTTCGACAGCTACTTTTGCCGCTTCGGTGGCACGTCGCCGCGATTGGGCGAGGTTCCGCCCGTCCGGTGCCGAGACCAGAACGTGGTAGTCCGGTTCAAACACCTCAACGAAACCCATTGTTTTGAATACTTGCCCGCCCGTCACCGTCACGGTTTGTTCCAGTTGGGAGACCTTACTACTACCGCCAGTTTTGACGTAAGGCTCTACCGAGCCGCTGCAGCCGGCCAAAGCAAATGCGACGAGGGCCAAACGAGTTTTGCGGAATTTCATGGATCAAATTTTACCTTTAGTTTCACTATAGGAAGCCTACTGACATGGGATTGTGATAACAACGCAGTAGTTTGAGTATTGTGCCGAGGTCAGTTGAAATTGGAGATGGTATGAAAAATCGCGAAGTTGCGCGCGATATC
This sequence comes from uncultured Paracoccaceae bacterium, assembly GCA_947488175.1. Lineage (GTDB taxonomy): Bacteria > Pseudomonadota > Alphaproteobacteria > Rhodobacterales > Rhodobacteraceae > Yoonia. The sequence goes on along the minus strand of CANKYO010000001.1, from coordinate 266,619 downwards.
TCTTATGCCAGTTCGGTCAAGAGCAGGCGGGCGCGGGCCTTGGTACGGGTTATGGAGAATGCCACGGGGCGCCTACGGCTGATCCGCAAGGCGCGCGGCTACGATCTGGATGTCGCTGCTGGCCAGGACTTCTGGGAAGTGATTTCAGGGCGTTATGGTCTGAAACTCGAGGTTGTTGGTGGGGCGCTGGAGAGTATTCCCGCGACTGGGCCGCTGATTGTGGTGTCCAATCATCCGTATGGCATTCTGGATGGGTTGATGATGGGGCGTATCCTGTCGCAACGTCGCGATGGCGAGTTTCGGGTGCTGGCGCATCGGATCTTTCGCCGGTCACCTGATCTGGAACGGGTGATTTTGCCGATTTCCTTTGATGAGACGAAAGAAGCGGCAAAGCTGAATTTGGAAACGCGCGCAGAGGCGGTCCGTTATCTGAATGAAGGCGGCGCGATCGGGATTTTCCCGGGCGGGACAGTTTCCACCGCAGCCAAGCCATTTTCGCAGCCAATGGATCCGGGCTGGCGCACGTTTACTGCCAAGATGATTGCCAAGTCGGATGCGGTGGTGGTGCCGGTATTTTTCGAAGGCGGGAACAGCCGCATTTTTCAGTTGGCGAGCCATATTCACGCGAACTTACGGCTTGGTTTGCTGATCCGCGAGTTCAGGGCCCGGATCAATAAACCGGTGCGTGTCGTAGTGGGTGAGCCGATCCCGGCTGATCGGCTGGCCGCATTCAAAAAAGACCCAAAAGGGTGCATGGATTTCCTGCGCAAAGCCACGTATGAGTTGAGCCCAAAGCCCGTCGATGCAAGTCGCCTGGGCCATGAGTTTGAAGATAAATACAAGGTGCGCAATGGCCGTCGGGATATTCGATAGCGGGCTTGGGGGGCTGACGGTGCTGGACGCCGTGACGAAGCGTTTGCCCGATTTGCCGCTGGTCTATTTTGGTGACAGCGCCCATGCGCCTTACGGCGTACGCGATGCTGATGACATCTATGATCTGACGACGCAGGCCACACAGCGGTTGTTTGACGCCGGTTGTGATCTGGTGATTTTGGCCTGCAACACAGCCTCTGCCGCTGCGCTGCGCCGGATGCAGGAAGGCTGGGTGCCAGAAGGCAAGCGCGTGCTGGGGGTGTTTGTGCCGCTGATCGAGGCGCTGACCGAACGGCAATGGGGTGATAATTCTCCCCCGCGCGAGGTCGCGACCAAGCATGTTGCCTTGTTTGCGACACCAGCCACGGTGTCGAGCCGGGCGTTTCAGCGGGAACTGGCGTTTCGGGCGATTGGCGTGGATGTGGAGGCGCAGGCCTGCGGTGGTGTTGTCGATGCCATTGAGGACGGTGATATGATTCTGGCGGAGGCGCTGGTGAAATCACATGTCGATGCGCTGAAGCGCAAGATGCCTGACCCTGATGCGGCTGTTCTTGGCTGCACCCACTATCCGCTGATGCATGATGCGTTTCAGGCGGCATTGGGTCCGGATGTGAAGGTGTTTTCACAGGCAGATTTGGTGGCCGAGAGTTTGGCCGATTATCTTGAGCGGCATCCAAATATGATGGGGTCGGGTACTGAGAGCGCGTTTCTGACGACGGGCGATCCCGCGCGTGTGTCGAGCCGCGCCACACAGTTTTTGCGACGACAAATCACGTTTGAAGCTGCTTGAACCCTTCCAAAGACTTCATCCCAAAGGGATATCGATATGACCCATAATGTCGCCATTCTTGGCGCTTCTGGCTACACCGGGGCGGAACTCGTCCGGTTGATTGCCACACATCCGAGCCTACAGATTGTCGGGCTTTCCGGAAATTCAAAGGCCGGGATGGCCATGGCGGAGGTTTTTCCGCATCTGCGCCATCTGGACCTGCCGCGTCTGACGACGATTGAAGAGATGTCGTTTGACGGGGTCGAGATCGTGTTTTGCGGGCTGCCGCATGCGACCTCGCAAAAGGTGATTGCTGGCCTGCCGGATCACGTGCGGATCGTGGATATGTCCGCCGATTTTCGGCTGCGTGATCCGGCGGATTATGAGAAATGGTATGGCAAGCCGCATGCGGCACCTGAATTGCAGAAGACGGCTGTGTATGGCCTGACGGAGTTTTATCGCGATCAGATCAGGGATGCCCGGCTGGTGGCCGGTACTGGCTGTAACGCGGCGACCGGCCAATATGCGTTGCGTCCGTTGATTGCGGCAGGCGTGATTGATCTGGATCAGATCATTATTGACCTGAAAGCGACAGTATCCGGGGCGGGGCGCGCGTTGAAGGAGAACCTGTTGCACGCGGAATTGTCAGAAGGGGCGCATGGCTATGCCGTTGGTGGCACGCATAGGCATCTGGGTGAGTTCGATCAGGAGTTTGCCTTGGTCGCTGGTCGGCCCGTGCATATCCAGTTCACGCCGCATCTGATCCCGGCGAACCGCGGCATTTTGGCCACCACCTATGTGCAGGGTGATCCGCAGGTCATATATGGTACGCTGGTCGCGGCTTATGCGGCCGAGCCGTTTATTGAGGTACTTCCGATGGGACAGCATCCGTCGATCAAACATATCCGGGGCAGCAACTTTTGCCATATCGGCGTGGTGGCTGACCGGGTGCCGGGGCGGGCGATTGTGATCGCCGCCTTGGATAATCTGACCAAGGGCTCATCCGGGCAGGCGTTGCAGAATGCCAACCTGATGCTGGGCCTGCCTGAGACGGAGGGGTTGATGCTGGCCCCGGTGTTCCCATGACCGGTGGTCTGAAATCGCTGAAAAAGCGACGCCGTATTCAGGTGCTTTCGATTGCCGGTGTCTGCGTGGCGCTGGTGCTGGTGTTACTGGCGTTTCTGCCTGATGACAGTTTTCAGTTCTTCCGATCGCCGAGTGAGGTGGCCGAAGCGCCGCCCTTGCCGACAGAGCGGTTCCGTATTGGCGGTTTGGTTGAGGAAGGGTCGCTGGTGCGCGGTCAGGGGGAGCAGATCAGCTTTGCCGTGACAGATGGTGGTGCGTCTGTGCCGGTGGTTTACACCGGTATCCTGCCTGATCTGTTTGAGGAAGGTCAGGGCATGGTGGCGCAGGGGAATTACGTCAATGGTCGCTTTGAAGCTGTTGAAATCCTTGCCAAACATGATGAAACCTACATGCCGGCAGAGGTGGTGGATGCCCTGAAGGAACAGGGCGTCTATCAGGCACCGGACGGTGAGGTTGTCACGAATTAACCAATTCCTCGCAGCTTTTGTGTCGTTGGACATGAGGGCTGCGAATGCAAAGCGTTACAGAAATTGCGACCGAGATTGTCGCCCGTGAGGGTGGCTCTGTGAATGACCCCGATGATCCCGGCGGGGCGACCAAATACGGGGTGACCATTCATACTATGCGCCGGTTGGGGCTGGATCTGGATGGCGACGGGGATGTTGACGAAGCCGATGTGAAGGTGCTGACCAAGGTCAAGGCCGTGTCGATTTTCGTCGAACATTACTTCCGCAGACCAAAGATCGATCAGCTGCCTGAGGTTCTGCATGCCACGGTGTTTGACATGTATGTCAATGCCGGGGCGAATGCGGTGAAGATCCTCCAGCGTTTGCTGGGTGATATGCGTATCCCGGTCAAGGTTGATGGTGTGATCGGGCGGCAAACCATCGCGGCGACCAAAAAGGCGCTTGAGGCGGCCCCTAATCATTTTGTGGATGCCTACGGGATTGCGCGCCGCAATTATTATTACGATCTGGCGGACAGGCGCGCGAACAGCCGTAAATATGCCCGGCGCCGTGATGGCGGCAAGGGTGGCTGGATCTTGCGGGCGGAGGAGTTCATTGCCCCGCGTTACCACCTGACGGATGCGCAACATCGGCAGAGGGTGGCGGCATGGGGTTGATCACGGGATTGATGACGTTCCTTTTCGGTGACGGGCGGAACGTGGTGGCGGAAACCGCAGAGGTGTTCCGCGAGAATGCGGAGAAGGGGGCCGTTCGCGAGGCCGAAGCCCGGTCGGAAAGCCTGCAGCAATTCGCGGCAGAGTTCATGCATCCGCGTCGTGGTCTGTTTGATCGGATCGTTGATGCGTTGAACCGGCTGCCGCGCCCGATGCTGGCGCTGGGAACGATCTGGCTGTTTGTGTTGGCGATGCAGGACCCCGAGATGTTTATTGAGGGGATGCAAGGTATCGCACTGGTGCCGGAGCCGCTTTGGTGGCTGATGGGGGCGATTGTCAGTTTCTATTTTGGTGCACGGCATCAGGCGAAAGGGCAGGATTTTCAACGCTCTGTCGCGCGAAGCTTGATCATGGCACAGCATTTGAAGGCGCCCGCACCAACAACTTATGTGCCGCAAGCCCCCTCCGCCCCGAATGCGGCACTGACCGATTGGCAGGCAGAAAATGGATAATGATTGGGTTGATCAGCTTGAGCGGCGCATCATCGCGCTGGAGACACGCAATGCTGTTGACGAGGTGCATCGCGACAATGTCTCGGACCGGTTGGGTGCGATTGAGGACACACTGAAATGGTTGGTGCGACTGATTATCGGCGGGTTGCTGATGGCCGCCCTGACTTACGCGGTGCAGGGAGGTTTCGTAAGATGACGAAGGTTTTGATCGGGGCCTGCGCCCTTGTCACGATTTTCTTTGCGACTGCGATTGGTGGACGGATTGAAGGCTATTTTTTCCCTGTTGCGACCCCCGGCGTGATCATTCGCTATGAGGCGGTCGGAGAGACGAGTACGCGGATTTGGGGCGATTCAGCCCGATTGCGTCATTGTTCTTTTGATCATCTGGTCTGGTATCTGGGTGATGAAGCGGACAATGCCCGTGCTGATCTGGTGTTTGAGGAAGGCACCAAGGTGCGTCCGGGCGGCAGGTTTTCTTTTGGCCCGTGGTTGGTGCAACTGACGCCAGAGCAGCTTTTGGGCCGATCTTATGCAGTTGTTTATCATCGCTGCCATGCGCTTTGGCTGACGGAAACCCGGTTCTACGGCTGAGGCGTGCCAAAATGTAGCGTCGATTTGACCGGGCAGCTATGTTGCCCGGTTTTGCTTTGCGCTATGACTGGGAACATGTTGAACGAACTTGGACATTTTGCGCTGATTCTGGCCTTTGGTGTCGCCATTGTGCAGATGATTGTGCCGATGGTGGGCGCGCATCGCGGCAATGCCGGGTGGATGGCGGTGGCTGAGCCTGCGGCGACAACGCAGTTTCTGCTGGTCGCGTTTTCGTTTGCGGTGCTGACCTGGGCCTTTGTGACCTCTGATTTCTCTTTGCAGTTGGTCTATGCCAATTCGCATACTGACAAGCCGATGATCTACAAGATCACGGGTGTTTGGGGAAACCATGAAGGGTCCATGCTGCTGTGGATGGTGATCCTGGCACTGTTCGGCGCCTTTGCGGCCTGGTTCGGGGGCGGGCTGCCGCCCCGGTTGCGCGCCAGGGTGCTGGCGGTGCAGGGGTCCATCGGTGTTGCGTTTTTTGCGTTTGTGCTTTTCACGTCGAACCCGTTTTTGCGCCTTGCGGAACCACCATTAAATGGTCGCGACCTGAACCCGCTGCTGCAGGACCCCGGTTTGGCGTTTCATCCGCCGTTTTTGTATCTGGGTTATGTCGGCCTGAGCATGTCGTTTTCATTTGCCGTGGCCGCCCTGATCGAAGGGCGCGTTGATGCCGCATGGGGCCGCTGGGTTCGCCCTTGGACGCTGGCCGCGTGGATGTTCCTGACCGTGGGGATCGCGCTGGGGTCCTGGTGGGCCTATTACGAATTGGGCTGGGGCGGTTTCTGGTTCTGGGACCCGGTTGAGAATGCATCATTCATGCCGTGGCTGATCGCCGCTGCGCTGCTGCATTCGGCCATTGTGGTGGAGAAACGTGAGGCGTTGAAAAGCTGGACGATCCTGCTGGCGATCCTGGCGTTCGGTTTTTCGCTGTTGGGCGCGTTTATCGTGCGCTCTGGTGTGCTGACATCGGTTCATGCCTTTGCTAATGATCCCGAAAGGGGCATCCTTATCCTGATCATCCTGGCGATCTTTCTGGGTGGTGCGTTGACCCTTTTTGCGGTTCGCGCAGGGACGATGGAGGCCAAGGGGGTGTTTTCGACGGTCAGCCGCGAAAGTGCGCTGATCTTGAACAATATTCTACTGGCGGTGAGTTGCTTGGTGGTCTTTATCGGAACAATCTGGCCGCTGGTGGCGGAGATGCTTTTTGACCGCACGCTGTCAGTTGGTCCGCCGTTTTTCGATGCGGCCTTTACCCCGTTCATGGTGGCGCTGGCGATTGTTCTGCCATTGGGGTCGATCCTGGCCTGGAAGCGGGGGACGTTGGGGCGTGCGGCGAAACCTTTGATGGGCTGGTTGATCCTGGCGGTGGCCATGGCCGCGCTCGCCTACGCGATCCAGAGTGGGAATTCCGCGCTTGGTCCCATTGGTGTGGCGCTGGGTGTCTGGGTTGTCGGTGGTGCCATTGCTGATCTGTGGATGCGCAGTGGCCGTGACGGTTGGCAGACGCGGCTGCGTCGTATGGGTCGGCTGCCGCGTGCCGATTGGGGTAAGGCCACGGCGCATATCGGGATGGGTGTGACCATATTTGGCATTGCGGCCATGTTGGCCTGGGAAAAGGAAGATATTCGCGTGGCCGAGGTGGGTGATCGCTGGGCCGTGGGGCAGTTTGAATTTCAACTGGATGATGTCGCGCAGACGCGCGGGCCGAATTACCTGACGACAATGGCTGATATCTCGGTCTGGCGCGAGGACCAGCAGGTGACATTGCTGCGCCCTGAAAAGCGGTTTTATCCAGTGGCGAATATGCCCACGACCGAAGCCGCGATTGCCAATGGTGTGCTGCGTGACCTGTATGTGGTGATCGGTGATCCGCAGGAGCAGGGTGGCTGGGCTGTGCGGGTTTATATCAAACCTTTTGCCAACTGGATCTGGGGTGGTGCGATCCTGATGGCGCTGGGGGGCTGTTTTTCGCTGTCTGACCGGCGTTTGCGGGTGGGTGCTGCCGCTGCCAAGAAGGTGCCCGACGCGGTGCCTGCGGAATGACGCGGCTGTTGGTGGTCCTGATGTTGCTGGCTGCCCCGCTTTGGGCGGTGGAGCCGGGTGAGATGCTGGATGATCCGGTGCTGGAGGAACGCGCGCGAGACTTGTCGCAAGGGTTGCGCTGCCCGGTGTGCCGTAATGAAAGCATCGATGAAAGCAACGCCGCCTTGGCCAAGGAATTGCGCATTGTGCTGCGTGAGCGGCTGGTGGAAGGCGACACCGATCAACAGGCGGTGAATTTCATGGTCGCCCGCTATGGCGAATATGTGCTTTTGCGCCCCGATGCGCGCGGCGCCAATCTGATCTTGTGGCTGGCCGCCCCGGCGCTGTTGTTGATCGCGCTGGGGATCGGCTGGATGACTATTCGCAGCCGCAAGCCGGTGCCTGATGCGCTGACCGATGCCGAAAAGGCGGAATTGGACAAAATATTGCGGTCGTGACGCAGTGTAGGGCTTTCCTGAACCGATCAGTTCATTAGGGTGTCGCCAACGCATTGGAACAGGGAAAGCCCATGGACTATCAGGCCATTACACTTGTGATCCGCAATTCGGTTGCCGTAATCACGCTGAACCGCCCCGCATTGATGAACGCGCTGAACACGCAGATGCGCGCCGAGATTACCCATGCCGTCAAGGCCGCTGAAAAGGATGCGCGGGTGCTGATCATGACCGGTGCTGGCACGGCGTTTTGTTCAGGTCAGGATCTGGGCGATGCCGGGTCGGCGGCGACACTGGATTTGGAGCGCACGCTGCGTGATGAATATGTGCCGATGCTGAAGGCGATTTTTGATTGCCGTATCCCGACGATTGCGGCGGTGAATGGCCCGGCAGCGGGGGCGGGTGCCAACCTTGCGCTGGCCGCCGATGTCGTGATCGCGTCAGAGGATGCGTATTTCGTGCAGGCCTTTACCCGGATCGGCCTGATCCCGGATGCCGGTGGCACTTACTGGTTGCCCCGCCAGATGGGTGCGGCCAAGGCGATGGGTGCGGCCCTGTTTGGCGACAAGATATCGGCCAAGGATGCCGCTGCCTGGGGCATGATTTATGAGACCGCACCGGCGCAGACGTTTCTGGAACATGTGCAGGGGCGGGCGGCGCAATTGGCGCAGGGGCCCACTGTCGCCTATCGTCAGTTGAAAAAGGCGATCCGCGGGTCGTTTGAGAATTCGCTGGACGAGCAACTGGCTCTTGAGGCCAAGTTGCAGGGCCGTTGCGGCCAGACCCGTGATTTTCAGGAAGGTGTGATTGCCTTTCTTGAAAAGCGGCCTGCCAAGTATGAAGGTCGTTAGATCGCGGCGATGAGCGCGCGGGCATCCTCTGGTGGTGCCTGTTCGATCCGCCGATAGGTTTTCCCGTCAATGGTGCGTTGCACAAGCCGGTGGTCGATCAGTGACCGCCGGAGCAGGGCATGGTCACCAAAGCTGTGGCGCGATTTCAGCAGCGCATTGACCTCTTCCTCGGTCATGTCACGGCGGGCGGGCAGGGCGGCCCAGAAGGCCCAAAGGCAGAGCCCTTGGACCGTCGTCTGTTTCGGCCAGCGGGTCATGATACCCTGATCAAAGACTCTGAGCGCCTTTTCCAGTCTTTTGCTGTCTGTTGGTTTGTGTGCTGTAGGCTTGGACGCCTTCAGGTGTTGGAAATTGTCGTAGCCTGCAGCCTGCGCGATCATGGATAACATCGAGGCATGAGTTGGCAGACCGTCATGGCGTTGCAGGCGGGTTCGCAAGGCCTTGGTGAAAGTTGACAGGTCGGGAATGGTAATGGTCTGGATTTCGCGCGGCATGATCTGGCCTTTCCTGAAAGTGCCGGACCCCGTTTTGAGGTGATGGTCGCCCTTGTCGTCCGGCTGAAAAAGGTCAGCGGTCGGTATTGCCAATGTCAGGTTTAGCGTGGCCCTTGACGGGCTGGCGACGCCTTGGTGAACTGATGACCACGGGTTGCATAGCCGATGGATCAGGGCCGTGGCAAGGCAAAGTAGACGCTGTCGGACCAGACCCCGTTGATGCAGAAGGTGTTTTCGGCCCGATGGGTTTCCTGAAAGCCAAGACTGCGCAACAGGCCGCAGGACGCGGCGTTGTTTGGGTCTGCGTCAGCGGTCAGTTGCGTATGGTCGGTGGCTTCCCAAAGATAGGGGATGATCGCGCCCATCGCCTCGGTCAGGATGCCTTGCCGCCAGTGATCAGGGTGCAGCATGAAGCCGATTTCATCGTCTTTGAAATTGCCTGCATTGCCGATGTAGCGGTCATTCAGGGTTATCTGGAAGTTGATCGGAGCAACGGCCCAATGGGCGATACGCCAGTCGAGCAGTTGCCGGGTGATGGAAGGGCTGTCATGCGGTGCCGTGGACCAGTAGCGCATCGCCCGCGGGTCGCTGTAGACCGAAAACATCGCATCAAGGTCCCGCGGTAGCGGGGCACGCAGGATCAGGCGGTCCGTTCTCAGCATCATGGGTTGTCGATCTGGTCCTGAACATAATCGCCGATCACGTCATCGAGCGCCGCTAGCAGCGCGGCGTCAGTCAGGTTGTCCCCATCGACGCTGGCGGCGGTGATGCAGGTCGTACCCCAATGGGGCATGGCCAGCAGGATGCGACGACTGCCGCGCACCATATAGACGTCGTCGATTTCAAACCGTTCTCCAAGAAATTCGAGTGCCTGATGGGCTTCCTCGCAGCGGAAACTGCGGTTGGGGTTGAAGAGCAGCGGCAGCAACAGGGCCTGCTGTTGCGGGTCGGGTGTGCGGATGTTGCTGGCGCGGCAGTCTTGCCGGCGCAGGGCTTGCATCATGCCCATGGCGACAGGGTCGGCGCGGCCAACCGTCAGTGTGATGTCGGAGCCGTTGAACAGGGAGAACGTCAGGGTGTCGCCGGTGGAAGCGGCATCAAACAGCGCCTCGCGGGCCGCCACATCGACGGTCGATACACCGTTGATCGCGGTAATAAGGTCACCCTCTTGCAGTCCGGCCGCGGTCGCGGGGCTCTGGTCGTAGATCTGGGACAGGACAATGCCTTGCGGAGTATCGCGGTGCTGAATCCCGATCCAACTCTGTTGTGAACTGATTTGTTCGAGCAGTGCGTTCCGGTCTAGCCATGATGGCACACCCAGATCAACGATATTGACTGGAATGGGGCAGGGGTCGCCCGCCTTGGAGATGGTGGGTGCGATGATGATAGCGATGGCTGCAACGATAGCTTTCATCAACATAGCTCCGGTTCGTTCTTTGCAGATAGCAAAAAGGCCGCCAGATGGCAGCCCTATTCACACTAACGCTTCTCGATGTCCACGTAGTCGCGGGCCATTTCGCCAAGATAGAGTTGGCGGGGTCGGCCGATTTTTAGCTGTGGATCGGCAAGCTGTTCTTTCCATTGGGAAATCCAACCGACGGTGCGGGCCAGTGCGAAGATGGGCGTGAACATGGAGGTTGGGAAGCCCATCGCCTCGAGGATGATGCCGGAATAGAAATCGACATTCGGGAAGAGCTTTTTCTCGGCGAAATATGGATCGGCGAGGGCCTGTTTTTCCAGTTCCTTTGCGACCTGCAGGATCGGGTTGTTTTCGACGCCCAAAAGGTCGAGCACCTCGTCCGCGCTTTCCTTCATGACCGTCGCGCGGGGATCGAAGTTTTTATAGACCCGATGACCAAAGCCCATCAGGCGATAGCTGTCATTCTTGTCCTTAGCGCGCGCGATGAATTCCGGGATCCGGTCAGGTGTCCCGATTTCCTTGAGCATTTCAAGGCAGGCCTGGTTTGCGCCACCATGCGCTGGCCCCCACAGGCAGGCGATGCCAGCGGCGATGCAGGCGAAGGGGTTGGCGCCGGACGACGATGCCAAGCGGACTGTCGAGGTGGATGCGTTCTGTTCATGGTCGGCATGCAGTGTGAAAATCCGGTCCATGGCGCGGCTTAGGATCGGGTTCACATTGTATTGTTCTGCCGGGACCGAGAAGCACATATGCAGGAAGTTGGCCGCATAATCGAGGTCATTGCGAGGATATACAAAGGGCTGGCCGACTGAATATTTATACGCCATCGCCGCGATTGTTGGCATCTTGGCGATCAGGCGGATCGATGCGACCTCGCGCTGATGCGCGTCGTTGATATCTGTGGAATCGTGGTAGAAGGCGGACATAGCCCCGACCACGCCGACCATGGTCGCCATTGGATGTGCGTCACGCCGGAAACCGCGGAAGAAATTGTGCATCTGCTCGTGGATCATGGTGTGATTGGTCACGAGGCATTCGAATTCTTCCAACTGCTCTGCCGAAGGAAGTTCACCGTAGAGCAGCAGGTAGCAGACTTCGAGGTAGTGCGATTTGCTGGCGAGCTGGTCGATGGGATAGCCGCGATGCAGCAATTCACCCTTGTCGCCATCAATGAAGGTGATGGTGCTGTCGCAGGCGGCGGTGGAGGTAAAGCCGGGATCATAGGTGAAAACGTCTGCCTGGCCATAAAGCTTGCGGATATCGATCACGTCAGGGCCGCCGGTTGGGGAATGCATGGGCAGTTCATAGGTCTTGCCCTTGATTGTCAGTGTCGCGGTGTCAGTGTTTTCTGCCATATCTCTTCCCTCGTAGGCGGCGCACAGCAATTGTGTCGCCGGCGCGTCTTAACTCGTCGGTGGCCAGCTACCTACAATTCGTAACGAATTGGTTTCAGGCGCTGGCGTCCTGCAGCCGGGCGATGGTTTCGTCTTGCCCCAGGACCAACATCATGTCGAAAACGCTCGGGGATACCGCGCGTCCGGCCAAAGCCGCGCGCAGCGGTCCGGCGAGCTTGCCCAACTTCATGTCATGAGCTTCGGCAACAGACGCGACGACCCCTTCGAGAGCGTCACGGGTCCAGCTAGCATTTTGCAACTGCGGCGTCAATTCAGACAGTATACCACGGGATACATCGGTGAGTTGTGCCGCCGCTTTCTCGTCTGGCTCAATCGGTCTTGATGTCAGTATAAAATGCGCTTTTTCAAGCAGTTCCGGGAAGGTCTTGGCCCTTTCTTTGAGGCAGTACATCCCTTTCAGCATTCCGTCGGCTTGTGTTTCAGTCAGAGGATCGGCCCCGGTTGCCGCAAGGTAATTCTGTAACTCCTGCAGCAGTGCAGCATCGTCTGCTGCCGCAATGTGTTGGCCGCACAAGTTTTCCAGTTTTTTGAAATCGAACCGGGCGGGTGATTTGCCGATCCCATCTAGATCGAACCAGTCACGCGCCTGCGCGTCGGTGAAAAATTCGTCGTCCCCGTGGCTCCACCCTAGTCGCGTCAGGTAGTTGCGCATGCCGGCCGCAGGATAGCCCATGGCCTGATATTCCGCTGCACCGGTGGCCCCGTGCCGTTTCGACAGTTTCTTGCCATCCGGTCCGAAGATCAGAGGGATATGGGCCAGAACGGGTTTGGCCCAGCCCATGGCGTCATAGATCAGGTTTTGCCGGAAGGCATTGGCGAGGTGATCATCGCCCCGGATCACATGGGTCACGCCCATGTCGTGATCATCGACCACCACCGCCAGCATGTAGACCGGCGTGCCGTCGGAGCGGAGCAGCACCATGTCGTCAAGTTGGTCGTTCGCCCATGTTACATCGCCTTGTACTTCGTCATGAAGCGTTGTCTGCCCGTCGCGTGGTGCCTTGATCCGGATGACGAAAGGGGCGTCGGGGTGGTCGCTTTCGGGTATGTCCCGCCAAGGAGAGCGGAACAGGGTGGAGGTTTTTTCAGCCCGTGCTTTTTCACGGAAAGCCTCGATCTCTTTCTGCGTGCTGAAACATTTATAGGCCTTGCCTTTGATGAGCAGGTCATTTGCGACCTCGGCGTGCCGCGCGGCGTTGGCGGCCTGGCTGGATGGTTCCCCATCCCAATCAAGCCCGAGCCATGTCAGCCCGGCAAGGATCGCCTGCTTGTTTTCTTCGGTTGACCGCGCCTTGTCCGTATCTTCGATCCGCAGCAGGAATTGACCGCCCCGGCCACGCGCGTAAAGCCAGTTGAAGAGCGCCGTGCGTGCGCCCCCAATGTGCAAGGCACCAGTGGGGGACGGGGCGAAACGTGTGACGACGGACATGGGGGATTAACCTTTCGCTAACCAGATTTCCGGTAGGGTTCCGGCTTGAGGTCGGGGGATACTAAGCCAAGGGGCGAAGGACAAGTGCGTGCCGTGATCGAAGACGCGCTTTTGGCGCAGCGGGGCGCATTGATTGGCTGGGTGCCGGTTTGTCTGGCGCTGGGGATCGGGTGGTATTTTTCTGTCGGTGAGGAACCGGGCGCTGTTTTCATGGCGGGGCTTGGGATGTGTGGGGTCGTTCTGCTGGTGCTGTCGCGACTGGTCAATGTGGCTTATGCCCCAATCATGATTGGGCTGATGCTGGTGATCGCGGGTGCTGGCTTGTCCAAGTGGCGCACGATGAGTGTCGAGGCGCCGACCTTGGGTTTCCGCTACTATGGCCCGATTGAAGGGCGTGTGGTGAATATCGACCGTTCGGCCAGCGATGCGACGCGCCTGACGCTGGACCGCGTGGTTTTGGAGGATTTTGCGCCGGACCGAACGCCTGCGCGGGTACGCGTTTCTGTGCATGGCACCCAGGTGATGACGACGTTTCGCCCCGGTGAGACGTTGATTATGACGGGCCATCTGTCGCCGCCTGCAGGTCCGGCGGAACCGGGCGGCTTTGATTTTCAACGCCATGCCTGGTTTTTGGAGCTTGGTGCTGTTGGCTATACCCGGACCCCCGTCTTGCGCCTGGCAGAGCCTGCGCGCGCCGGTTGGCACATGCGCATATTCGCAATCCGGATGGCCCTGTCGCAAGCCGTGCAGGAGGCCATGCCGGGAGACACGGGCGCCTTTGCCGCGGCGATCATGACAGGCGACCGGTCCGCGATGGACCAAGAGGTTTTGGCCGATCTGCGGGCCGCCAATCTGGCCCATCTATTGGCGATTTCGGGCCTGCATATGGGGTTGCTGACCGGGTTTATCTTTGCGGTTATTCGCTATGGGTTGGCTTTGGTCCCCTGGGTCGCGCTGCGGCTGCCGTTGAAGAAGATTGCGGCGGTTTGCGCGTTATGCGTTGGAGCATTCTATCTGGCATTGTCCGGGGGCAATGTGGCGACCGAGCGGGCCTTTATCATGGTGGCGGTGATGTTTGTGGCCGTCTTGCTGGACCGGCGCGCCCTGACCCTGCGTGCGGTGGCGATGGCGGCGATTATCGTGCTGGTCTGGCAGCCGGAAGCGTTGACCGGGCCGGGGTTTCAGATGTCGTTTGCAGCGACCACGGCACTGGTCGCGGTCTTCGGGTATTTGCGTCGGTTTGATATGTCACGCCTGCCGAAATGGTTGCGACCGGTGCTGTCGGTGGTGATATCGTCGTTTATCGCGGGGCTGGCGACGGCCCCGTTTGCCGCCGCGCATTTCAACCAGATTGCGCATTACGGGTTGATTGCGAACCTGCTGAGTGTGCCGTTGATGGGTGTTCTGGTGATGCCAGCGGCGGTTCTGGCCGTCTGCCTGGCCCCGTTTGGTCTGTGGCAGGTGGGATTGTGGTTCATGGATCTTGGGCTGCGCTGGATCCTGTTTGTAGCGGATCAGGTATCAGGGCAACCCGGCGCCGTAGGGCATGTTGTGGCACCGCATTGGGTGGTGCTGCCTTTGGTCGCTGTTGGATTGCTGTGGCTGATTCTGTGGCGGGGTCGGGCGCGGTTTGCCGGTATTGCTGCGGTTACCGTCGCCGCGGTGCTTTGGCAGCAATCGGAGCGGCCCGCCGTTCTGGTGGCCGATACCGGTGCCCTGTTGGGGGTGATGGGGTTGGAAGGGCGGGCCTTGTCGAAGGAGAGGGGAAGTGGCTTTGTCGCGGGGATCTGGCTGGAGAATGATGGCGGGCCGGTTGCGCAGGATGTAGCCGCAGCCCGTGCCGGTTTGCAGCGGGACGGGCGGATTGTGCGCGCTGTCTTGGGTAATTGGCAGATCGTACAGGTGTCGGGCAAGACGGCCCTGGCCGGATTGGAAGGCTGCGGAGGTGCGGATATCCTGATCAGCAATCAGGTTGATCCGCTGTCGCGACCTTGCACGCAGTATGATCTGGACGATCTGCGCAAATCCGGTGCGTTGGCGTTTGATCTGACCGAGCACGGCGATTTGCAGGTGACAACGGCACATGGTGTTGCCGGCAATCGGCCCTGGAACCGTAGGCAGGGCCCGGCAGAGCCGCCGCGCGTCCTGACAAAAGACCAAAGGGCCGCCGAAGCGACCCTTGTGACCGAAATGACAAGCCGTCAGTAAGTGCGGATCAGACCGACAAGACGGCCTTGCACCTTGACCTGATCGTCGCGGAAGACGCGGGTTTCGTAGGCGGGGTTTGCCGCCTCGAGTGCGATGGCATTGCCATTGCGGCGGAAGCGTTTCAGCGTTGCCTCTTGTCCTTCGACAAGGGCCACGACGATATCGCCGTTATCGGCCACGGTGGTTTCGCGGATTACCACGACATCGCCATCGTTGATCCCGGCATCGATCATCGAATCGCCTTTGACTTCAAGGGCATAGTGATCGCCCTTGCCGACCATGGATTGCGGCACATGCACGTTGTGCGAGACCTGGCTGATCGCCTCGATCGGGACGCCGGCGGCGATACGGCCCATGACAGGCAGTTCGACCGAGCCAGTGTCGACGAGCATTGCGCGGGCCGGGGTACTGTCGGGCTTGTCACCATCGATTACACGGGGGGTGAAGCCCGTCTTGGCCTGCATGGCATCGGGCAGCTTGACGATTTCAAGCGCGCGGGCGCGGTGGGCAAGCCGGCGGATGAACCCGCGTTCTTCCAATGCAGTGATCAGCCGGTGGATACCGGATTTCGAGCGCAGATCCAGCGCTTCTTTCATCTCGTCAAAGCTGGGCGGGACACCGTCGCGCTGAACGCGGGCGTGGATAAACTCCAGCAGGTCGAGTTGTTTCTTGGTTAACATATGCTCTTCCCCTCACAGGTTTTGCATATGTTCTACGCATGTTCCTGTTTTGTGTCAATTGTTTCGGGGCGTTGTGAGGGCGGGTGCCTCCGGCGGGAGTATTTTTGGAAGAAAGAAGCCGATCAGAGCAGGATGATGTCGATCGGGTTGCCCTTGGCGCGGGCCGGATCGTTGATGGGGCGGATTGCCAGACAGTTGGCCCCAGCGAGGACCGTGAGCAAAGAGCTGTCCTGCCGGTCGTGGATTGTGACGCCATCAGGGCCAAGTTGGGCGCGCATGTAGTGTTCGCGCGGGCCGTTGGCGCCGATATCCTTGGCAAGCGTCGCCGTTCGCCGGGGTGCGGGTGTTTCGCCAAGTCCCAGCATTTTGTTGATGACGGGGGCGAGGAAGATATGCCCGCAGACCATCGCCGAGACTGGGTTGCCCGGCAGGCCGATCATGGTTGCCTTGCCCATGCGCCCGGCCATCAGCGGTTTGCCGGGGCGCATGGCAATCTTGTAGAAGGCGCGCTCCATTCCTTGTGCCTGAGCCACAGAGCCCACCAGGTCGTGATCGCCGACGGAGGCCCCGCCGATGGTGACGATCAGGTCGGCATCTTTGGCGAGATCAAAGCTGAGTTCGAGCGATGAGACGGTGTCGCGTGCGATGGGCAGAAGCCGTGTGTGTGCGCCGAGATTTTCCAGCAATGCGGCGATGCCGTAGCTGTTGGAGGCGATGATTTGATCTGGGCCGGGGTCTTCGCCCGGTTGGACAAGTTCATCGCCTGTGGCGATGATTGCGACCGTCGGTCGGCGGGTCACCGGGACGCACGGGATGTTCATGGATGCCAGCAGAGCGACATCCGATGGGGTCAATCGGCGAGGGGCGGTGATTGTGTCGCCGGTTTTGAAGTCAGCCCCGGCTGGACGAACATTTGATTTGGTTTCCAGGGCGTCGCCGAGGGTGATCATGTCGCCATCGCGCATCACGTCTTCCTGAATGACGACCCAATCGGTGCCTTGGGGAAGCGGTGCGCCGGTGAAGATGCGGGCCGCTTCGCCTTTATCTACGGTCCCGCTGAAGCCATGGCCAGCGGCGGCTTCGCCGATGACCCTGAATGTGGCCCCGATTTGGGCGTCCGCACCTGCTACCGCATAGCCATCCATCGCCGAGGCGGCAAAGGGCGGCTGATCGCGGCGGGCCGTGACGTTCGTTGCTAGGACACGACCGTTTGCTTCGATCAGTGGCACAGTCTCGTTTTCCAAGGGCGACACGAGCGCGAAGAGGTGGGCTAGCGCCTCTTCAACCGTGATCATTCTTGATCCTCTTCCAAATTCCTTTCTTCCCACTCTGCGTAGGTCATGCCGTTGTCGATCACCGTCCAAGATGTGCGGCCATTTGCCGATCTTCCGGCCACAACTGCGGCAGCGGCAGAGGGACTGGAAAATGCGTAATCCTCAACCATCACTCCGCCTGAACCGTCAGGCCTGATGATCTTCTTCGCGAGAAGTTCATCGTGCAGCCTGTAATAATGAGTGTTGTGTTTGCGGTCTCCGACCCATGCCGGTCGGACTCGCGATCCCGCCTCTACAATCAATTCACCCTGTCGAAGCACCGCGTAGGCTTCAACGTCATGTCGCGGCATCTTGAACGTGAACCGCGTGGCCTCTCCATCGTCTGTAGTTGCGAATTCAATGCTTTTAACACTGCGTTTCTTACTCAAAAACGCATCAATTCGAATGGCGGGCAATACTATCATCAAAGTATCGATGTAGCTTTCCATGTTTGCTTGAGCCGCTTCGTTTAGGCTGCTGCGGGGTGGAATATTGCCATTGTCTAACTGGATATTGCCTACCTCGGTCGCAATCTCGACCAATCGCGATTCAAGATACTTCACATGCGCTTTGTGCAGATTGTTTGCCGCTGAGGTGATCAGCACGGCAAACTCCCACCAGTCTTTCTTCACCGCATGATCCTTAAGGCGCAGGCGCATATCTTCGGCCTCGCCTATATAAAGCCGGGCATCGCCATCGCGTTCGCCAAAAAGCAGATAGACGCCGGTGAAGCCAGCCTCTTCACGAGCGAGAGCCTCTTTCAATTGGGTGCGTGGTGTCCGCAGAACATGGCCTGTCCAATTAAAAACTTCGGCGGTCAGCATGCCATCTGGTCGACCATCTACAAAGAACAGTTCTAGGGATCGACCTTGCGAAATCATGGATTTTCGAACCGTCCGGATTTGCCACCGTCCTTGAGTGTCAGGCGGATGCCGCTGATTTCCATGTCTTTCTGTACCGCCTTGACCATGTCGTAGACGGTGAGGGCTGCGGTGCTGACGGCTGTCAACGCTTCCATTTCGACGCCGGTCTGGCCGCCGGTTTTGACGGTCGCGGTGATCCAGATGCCGGGAAGGGTTTCGTCTGGCACGAGATCGAGCGCTACTTTGGTGATCGGCAGCGGGTGGCAGAGGGGGATCAGGTCCGCGGTTTTCTTGGCCCCCATGATACCTGCTATGCGCGCGATGCCGAGGACGTCGCCTTTGTCGGCGCGGCCTTCGGTGATCAACGCGAGCGTTGCGGCTGTCATTGTGATGTGTCCCTCGGCCACCGCGATGCGGGCGGTAACGGGTTTATCGGAAACATCGACCATATGGGCCTTTCCGTCGCTGTCGAAATGGCTGAGGCCGGACATCACATGCCCCCTGATGGTGGATTGGCGAGGAGGGTCCGCGTGGCCGCCTCAACATCGTCTTGTCGCATCAGGCTTTCGCCGATCAGAAAGCAGCGCGCGCCGTAGCGGGCCATATCGGCCAGTTCTTCCGATGTGTTCAGACCGCTTTCGCAGACGATCATCCGGTCGGCGGGTACCAGTTTGGACAGCTTTCGGGTAGTATCGAGCGTTGTTTCGAATGTCTTGAGATTGCGGTTGTTGATGCCCATGAGCGGGGATTTCAGATGGGTGGCGCGTTCGAGTTCTTCGGCGTCATGCACTTCGATCAGCACATCCATGTTCCACGCGATTGCGGCATCTTCGAGTTCCTGCGCCTGCGCGTCGCTGACAGAGGCCATGATGATCAGGATGCAGTCGGCGTGCAGCGCGCGTGCCTCGGCCACCTGATAGGTGTCGTACATGAAATCCTTGCGCAGGGCGGGCAGGTCGCAGGCTGATCGGGCGGCGGTCAGGTAGCTATCGTCGCCTTGAAAACTGGGCGTGTCGGTCAGGACGGACAGGCAGGCGGCCCCGCCTTCGGCATAGGCGCGGGCCAGTGCGGGCGGGTCGAAATCGGCGCGGATCAGCCCTTTGGACGGGCTGGCCTTCTTGATTTCGGCGATCAGACCGTAGCCCTCGCGGGCGGCCTCGGCCAGTTTTTCGGCAAAACCGCGGGTGGGTGGGGCATCATTGGCCTGTGCCTCAACCTCTGACAGAGGCATGGCGGCCTTGCGGGTGGCGACCTCTTCAAGCTTGTAGGTTTTGATCTTGTCGAGGATGTCGCTCATGGGTCCGCCCAGTGGATTGGTTCCTGACCCCGATCAATAAGCCACTGGTTCACGGTTGAAAATGGGCGGGAGCCGAAAAAGCCGCGATGGCAGGAGAGTGGCGAGGGGTGTGCGGATTTGAGGATCAGATGGTCGTCTGCAATGTGCTTGGCGTAAGATTGCGCAGGGCCGCCCCAGAGGATGTAGGCGCGGGGGCGGTCATTCAGGTGGGTGATGACTTGCGTCACCAGCTTAGACCAGCCGAGTTTGGCGTGGGCTTTGGGCTGGCCGGGCGGAACAGTGAGGGCTGTGTTCAGCAGCAAGACGCCTTGGTCAGCCCAGTCATCGAGGCTGGTTTTGCTGCGGGTCTGGCCGAGGTCGGTTTCGATTTCCTTGAATATGTTGCCGAGGCTATCGAGCCGCCCGCCAAAATCGTCCGGAATCGAGAAGGCGAGCCCGTCAGCCTTGTCCGGTGTATGGTATGGGTCCTGGCCGATAATCACGACCCGGGTCTGGTCGGGTGATGTACTTTCGAGGGCTGCGAAAGTCAGATCCGAGGGAGGCAGAAAGTCCGGACCCAACTGACCTGCGATCTGAGCAAGATCGTCAGAGAAGAACGGCAAACCTGCCCATGATCGCAGGCGTGAGAGGTCAAACATCCGGCTCTTCGCGCCGGAAGAATCCCATACCGCCGCCGAGAAAAAAGATCGCAACGCCAATCGCGCCAATTATCAAACCCGCAATTAGCTGAGACTGCGCAGTCCCGGCGAGCTGACCAGGGAAAATTTCGTGCAGGTCAGGATCTTGAGGGCTGACTGTCACGCGAAAGTTAGAGCCGCTGTGGACAACGCGATGCAAGGCGATGGGTACCGAACGTTCGAAAGTGTGGTTTTGATCATTGAGTTGAAAAGTATAGCGAATACGGTGGCTTGTGTCCTTGCTTTCACCCGCGACGATCCATTTTTGCGATACTGTTCCCGTTGTCTCAACGCCCGTACGCTGCAGGATGGATGCATCATTAAGCTGGGATATGGCGGTGGCAGAAAGCCAGAT
Organism: uncultured Paracoccaceae bacterium; assembly: GCA_947488175.1. GTDB lineage: Bacteria > Pseudomonadota > Alphaproteobacteria > Rhodobacterales > Rhodobacteraceae > Yoonia. Next base: position 246,183 of record CANKYO010000001.1, on the reverse strand, counting down.
ACCTGTTGCCAGAACAATGCCTGCAATAATCAACGCACGAAGGGGCCGAATGTTCATACTCGTTTAACTTTCTTGGGTAACTCTCGCCAAGGTTTCGACGGCGGTTTTCGCCTTGCCGCTGTCGATGCTTTCCCGTGCCATTTCAGTGCCTTGCGGCAGGTTGTCGGCCTTGCCCGCGACAACAAGCGCCGCGGCCGCGTTGAGCAGTACTGCATCGCGATAGGCGTTTTGTGTTCCTGCGAGCAGTGCCCGTAAAGCATGTGCGTTTTCTTCGGGTGTGCCGCCGATGATGTCGCTGAAAGGATGAACGGGAAGGCCTGCATCCTCTGGGTTTACCTCAAACTCTGTCACGCCGCCATCGGCAACTGCGGCCACCCAGCTGACCCCGGTGATTGTCAACTCATCGGTCCCGTCGGAGCCGTGGACCAGCCAGGCTGAATCTGAGCCCAGCGTCAGCAAAGTGTCGGCCATGGGTCGGATCAGATCGCGGGTGAATGCCCCGGTGAGTTGGCGTTTTACACCTGCGGGATTTGTCAACGGTCCCAAGATGTTGAAGATCGTTCTTGTCCCAAGTTCGGCCCGCGTTGGCATGACATGTTTGATTGCCGGATGATGCATAGGCGCCATCATGAAACCGATCCCCGCCTCGGCTAGACCACGTTCAACCACATCAGGCCCGACCATGACGTTGATCCCCAACTGGCCTTGCACGTCAGCCGTACCGGATTTGGATGACAGGTTTCTATTGCCGTGTTTGGCCACCGGCACACCCGCGCCAGCCACCACAAAGGCCGTTGCGGTCGAGATATTAAGCGTGTGTTTGCCGTCACCGCCTGTGCCGACGATATCCATTGCCCCGTCCGGTGCCCGCACAGGCAGGCATTTGGCGCGCATGACGGCGGCGGCGGCGGCATATTCATCAACCGTTTCGCCACGCGTGCGCAGGGCCATCAGAAAGCCGCCGATCTGGGATGGCGTCGCGTCGCCTTCGAACAGGATCTGAAAGGCCTGCTCTGCCTGCTGACGCGTCAACGGACCCTCAGCCGCGGCATTGATCAGTGGCTTCAGCGCGTCGCTCATGCAGGCACCTTTGCCAGTCTGAGGAAGTTGCCCAAAAGCTTATGCCCGTGTTCGGATGCAATGCTTTCGGGGTGGAACTGCACGCCGTGGATGGGTAATGCCTTGTGCTGTAGCCCCATGATGGTGCCGTCGTCCAGTTCGGCGGTGATTTCGAGGCTGTCGGGCAGAGTGGCGCGGTCCACGATCAGCGAATGGTAGCGTGTCGCGTCGAACGGGCTGGGCAGGTCGGCGAACAACCCGTGCCCGGTATGTTTCATTGCGCCCATCTTACCATGAACAATCTCGTGGCATCTCACGACTTTGCCGCCGAACGCCTCACCAATGGCCTGATGCCCCAGACAGACGCCCATCAGCGGCATCCCCGTTTCCGCGGCGGCGTGAACGAGGGCCAGACAGATGCCGGCTTGTGATGGGTCGCACGGGCCCGGTGATAGCATAATGGCCGATGGTTTCATTGCCATCGCTTCTTGCACGTTCAGCGCATCGTTCCGGCGCACCACGACCTCTGCCCCGAGTTCACCGAGGTAATGCACAAGGTTATATGTGAAGCTATCATAGTTATCGATCAGGAGCAGCATGGACAAATCCCGCGCAGGTGGAAATAGGGGCTACCGTCCACCACGCGGCTGACGATATAAGGCTGTCCATACATGGGCCGGGATGTACCGGAGCGTCAAGGTCGAACGATGCGTGAATGCGCAGGAATTAAAGGGTAGGCAGCATGCGTGGTACGGTGTCAGGTAGCCTTTGGGGTTTGGTGATCGGCGGTGTGTGCCTTGGTGTTGCGTCGCAAGTGGGCGAATTGCCCGAGCGCGAGGCCACACTGATCGCTGAAGTGGTGCCTGAAACATCGGCGGAACCGGATGTTATCGATACCGCCTCAGCTGATGTTTCACAGCCTGAAATAGAAATGTCAGAGGTCCCGGAGGTCGCACCGCTGCAACAGGATGACAGTGCCGTGGACCTGCCATTGGCCGAGACTGAGCCTCCTGATGTTCCTGAGGCTGTCGCTGTCGCGCCAGAGGTGTCAGCCCCTGCTGAACCGGCGCCACCAGCGATTGCACCTGCTGCGGACGATCCGGTGGCACCTGCCAGCTCGGCCGAGAGACAACCCGAACTTGTTGTTGAGGCAGTCCCCGAGATTGATCAGCAACCGGCAGCAGCCCCGGATGAGATCGCATCGATCGATGTCGATACCGAGACTGTCGTTGCACCGACCGTGGATGGCGGCCCTGTTGAACCTGATGCGCCTATAGCTGTTGACGAAACACTCCCCACTTTGGTGGCTCCAACCGAAGAGGTGGTTGTTGCCCCCGCACCGGTGGAGGCCCCACCTGTGGTGGAGGCGGTTCCAGATGCTACGAATGACACGCCCCCGATCATTGCCGAAGTTGTGGAGCCGGATATCTCGGACAGACCGGTCGCCGAGGAGCAGGCCGAAGCGGTGTCGACCGAGGAAGATGTGGCGCCGGACATTGCCAGCGTGGATCCTGACCCGCAGCCCGCGCCAGAAATCGTTCCCGAGTCTGAGCCGGACGCAGCGCCGACTGCGGATGGCACCGCGACGGTCGAGGAACCCGCGGCTGAACCAAGCCTGCCCGGCGGCGAGACTGCGGTAAGGGTAAACCGGCCCGGTGCGGAACCTACCGCGCAGGCGGGACAAGAGGCCGAGATCGTGCCGGAGACGGAGATATCGGAAGATGCACCCGCCTTGCTGCGATATGCGACAGCTTTCGAGAACCCGCAGGCTCTGCCGATGCTGTCATTGATGATGGTTGATGATCCATCCATTACTGCAGCTCCCGACAGTGTGGCAGCGCTTGGGTTTCCGGTGACAGTGATTCTGGATCCTTTGGCCGCTGACGCTGATAGCCGAATGGCGGCCTATCGCGCCGCTGGCATCGAGGTCGGGATTAGTGCGTCACTTCCGGGTGGTGCAACCCCATCCGATGTCGAGATTGCCTTCGAGGCTGCATTGGCAGCCGTGCCTGACGCTGTTGTGCTGTTTTCGGATGGTGAGGACGGTGTGCAAGGCAATCGGTCAGTGACAGAGCAGGTTGTCGAGGTTCTGGCTGCTGATGGGCGTGGTCTGGTAACCATTCAACGTGGTCTTGGCAATGCCTTGCGGATCGCGGAGCAAGCCAATGTGCCCGCTGCCGCAGTGTTGCGTGATCTGGATGGCGATGGGCAAAGCCCGTCAGCGATTGGTCGGGCGCTGGATCAGGCGGCGTTTCGCGCACGCCAATCAGGCGATGCGGTACTGTTGGCGAAGGTCAGCGACGCAACACTTGGTGCGCTGGCCGCGTGGGGCGGGGAAATTGATAGTGATCAGTTTCTGATGGCACCTGTGACGGCCATTTTGAAAGATCAGATTACCACGGAGTAGAGATGGTCCATGGGAAGATGGGTTAAAACCCATCTTACGGTGTGGTGTCTGTCGCGTATTAGCCGTTACCGTTTTCGAACATGGTCGCGTCCGCCGCTGCCTTGCGGATCGCGTTGGATTTGTGCACCGTTTCCTGGTATTCCGCTTCGGGGTCGCTGTCATAGACGACGCCGCCGCCCGCCTGGATATAGAGTTTTTCCTCTTTCAGCACGGCGGTGCGTAAGGCGATGCACATGTCCATATCCCCGTTCGCGCTGAAATATCCGCAGCCGCCGCCATAGACGCCGCGCTTTTCGGGTTCCAGTTCGTCGATGATCTGCATCGCCCGGACCTTGGGTGCCCCTGACACTGTCCCAGCAGGCATACCTGCGAAAAATGCGCTGAGCGCGTCCTGATCATCGGCCAGTTCGCCGACCACGTTCGACACGATATGCATCACATGGCTGTAACGTTCGACGATGAATTGTTCCGTTGGCCGCACCGTGCCGATCTTGCTGACCTTGCCGGTGTCATTCCGCCCCAGATCAAGCAGCATCAGATGTTCGGCCAGTTCCTTTTCATCGGCCATCAGATCGGCCTCGTTCGTCTTGTCTTCCTGGGGGGTGGCCCCGCGCGGGCGGGTGCCTGCAATAGGTCTGATCGTGACCTCTTTCCCGAAGACACGGACGAGGATTTCGGGGCTCGCCCCGATGACCTGGAAGCCGCCGAAGTTGAAAAAGAACATGAAGGGCGAGGGGTTGGTACGCCGCAAGGAGCGATAGAGCGCGAAGGGCGGTTCCCGAAATTCTTGGGTCCAGCGCTGTGACGGGACGACTTGGAAGATGTCGCCTGCGCGGATGTATTCCTTGGCCGTTTCAACGGCTTGCAGGTAGCTGTCATGGCTGAAATTCGAGACTGGCGGTACGACCGGTGCCGGTTCGGCCAGCGCCCGGCTGCTGCCGGGTACGGGCCGTTCCAGCGCCCGTTGTGCATCCATTACCCGTTCGGCGGCTTGCGCATAGGCCGCGCGCGCAGAAAGCCCGCTGTTCACATAGGCCGGTGCAACAAGGATCACGTCGCCCTTGACCCCGTCCAGCACGGCCACAACCGACGGGCGCAGCATGACCGCGTCGGGCAGGTCCAGCGGGTCGGGGTTTACATCGGGAAGATGTTCGACCAGCCGGATCATGTCATAGCCAAGATACCCAAAGAGTCCGGCAGAGGCGGCTGGCAGGTCGGCGGGTAAATCGATTTGCGATTCGGCCAGAAGCGCCCGCAACGATGTAAGCGGATCGTCAGCCATGTCGGCCCAGCCCGCATCATCAAAGCGCGCATTTCGGTTCACCCGTGATGTGGTGCCACGGCATTCCCAGACCAGGTCGGGGTTCATGCCGATGATGGAGTAACGCCCCCGTACCTCGCCCCCTGTGACGCTTTCCAGCATGAAGGCGTTCTTGCCAGCGCCGGAAAGCTTGAGCATCAGCGATACGGGCGTGTCCAGATCGGCCGCGATGCGGGTGTAGACGATCTGGTTTTCGCCAGCCTCATAACCGCTGGCGAAATCATCATATGCGGGCAGAAGCGCCATGGCTGACCTATTGAAACTGGGCGTTGACCGCGTTCACGGTGGTCTGATTGATGTTGACGTCCGTACGTTCCTGCAGCGATGTGGCATAGGCATCGAATATGTCTTGCGCGATGCCGGCGGCCGCGTTTTGCGCAAGCTGTTCGCGCTGCGCGATCGTTGTTTCGGAGGTCGGGTCGGGCGGGGCGATATCATCAAGCCGCACGATGATTGCCCGGTTTTCGGCGTCGAGCACGCGGATCTCGCCTACTGACATCTCAAAGACCTGGTCGTTGAAATCCGGTGGCGTGCCTTCGACAAAGCTGCGCCGGGTCAGGTTTGGTTCAATCAAAGGCTCCAGCCCCACGGTTTCAAAACCGGTCAGAAGTTCAATGCCGTCAGCGATCTCAGCGGCTTTTGCCATCACGGCGTCTTGCCGGGCCTGGACCTGCCATGCGTCTTTTACAGCTTCGCGGACATCGTCGAGCGGTTGCAGGGTGGGTGGCGTGATGCTGTCGAGCCGAAGTGCGAAGACACCCCCATCGGCCAGATCATTGAGTTCGGCAAAGGCGCCTTCTTCCACGGTCGCTGCCGCCTGCCGGAAACCTTCATAGGCGGCGATCCCTTCGGCCATGTCGGCGGTCCAACTGATCGTGCCCAGTTCCATGTCCGTGCGTTCGGCCAGATCCTCCATCGTGGCGCCGCCCGCCAGCAGGTCGATAATCTGGTCGGTGCTGTCATTGATCACTTCGCGTGCCGCATCTGCAGCCAGTTCTTCCCGCAAGGCGGGCGTTGCTTCTTCCAGTGTGGTTTCCTGTGACGATAGGATCGCGTTCATCCGGAAGAGCGCGGGCCCAAGACCTGAGTTGAAGGGGCCGACGACATCTCCGGGGTTTGCGGCAAAAACGGCATCCCCTGCATCGCCAAGCGAGGCCTGATCGACATCGCCGAGATCGATGTCAGACAGACCCAGCCCGCGTTCTTCGACGAGATCCTCAAAGGTGACTTCACCTGCTTCCAGCTTTTCGCGCGCTGCTTCGGCCTGTGCAGCATCGAAATAGACCAGACGCTCAACCAGCCGACGCTCTGGCTGGACGAATTCGGCGATGCGGTCATTGTAGAGTTGTTCAATCTCTACGTCGCTGACTGTCATCTGATCCTGGATCATGTTGGGGGTCAGCCAGACATATGTGATGTTGCGGGCCTCTGGCAGAGTAAATGCCTCTGGGTTGGCATCGTAGTAGGCCTGTTGATCAGCCTCGGTCGCGCCGGGGACGGGCGACGTCAGCGCCTCGGCATCGACGGTGGCCCATGTCACGCTGCGTTGTTCGCCAATATATTGCACAAGCGCCTCGGCATAAGCCTCTGCCGCTGGTACGCCGCCAACAACGGCACCTTGCAACAGGGTGCGTGCCATTTCTTCACGTAGCGTGTTTTCGAACTCAACCTCGCTTTGCCCTTCCTGTTCGAGCACAAAACGATAGCTTTCGCGATTGAAGCTGCCGCCAGCCCCTTGAAACTGCGGGATCTGGCGTAGCCGGGCAAAGACGTTTTCATCACCAGCCGAAATGCCTAACTGTGCCGCCTCGTGATCGAGTGTTCGGGTCAGAATGATCTGCTGCAGCGCCGCCCGGTCAATACCGAAGGCCTGAGCCTGTTGAAAGGAAATCGGTGCGCCGAACTGGGCCGACAAGGCGCGGATCTGGGTGTTGAGCGTACGCTGGTAATCCGCCACGCTGACATCCTTTTCACCGACGGTGCCGATGTTGCGGATACTGCCGGACAGCCCACCGGTGCCGAAGCCTGCCAGACCCAGCAGAATCAGGATCACGACAATCCAGACCCCGTACCGATTTTTCTTTTTTTCCGCCATGCGTTGCACCCGCCTGTTATTCATATGCCCGCCATCGGGTGGCGCATGAATAAGGGGCAGGGGGCAGGCGTGCAAGGGTCAGTAGGTGACCTTTGCCAGCCTTTCGAAAAGCGTCTTGACCCCGGCCCGATCAATGTTGGCAAAGGCGATCCGGAACTGGGTTTCGCCGCCTTGCAATTCGTCCGGCATGAACATCGTGCCGGGCAGCAACAGAACACCGGCGTCACGCACCAAACGGGGGGCGAGTTCTGCTGATGAGACGGTGAAAGGATGGCGGACATAGGCAAAATATGCGCCACACCCGAGCAGGTCCCAGCCGTGGGCGCCAAGTCCCGGAAAGTGGTCCGCAATAGCTGCACGCCGGTCGAGGATTTCCAGCCGTTCCCCGGCGAGCCAGTCGCCAAGGTTTTGCATCCCCCAAAGTGCTGCCCGCTGCCCCAATTGGTTTGGGCAGATGGTGATTGTGTCGAGGAATTTCTCGACCTCGGCCAGTCTGGCCTGTGAGGTGACGATTGCGCCCACCCGATGTCCGGTCAGCCTGTAAGCCTTTGAAAAGGAATAAAGGTGTATCAGAGTGTCGTCCCAGTCGGGATCGGCAAACAGATCATGAGGAGCGCGGGTGCGGCTGTCGAAATCGCGATAGGTTTCGTCGACGATCAAGGCGATGCCGTGGGTGCGGGCGAGGTCGAAGAACGCGCGCAAGATCTCTGCCGGGTATTCCACACCACAAGGGTTATTGGGGCTGACCAACGCGATGGCGCGTGTCTTGCTGGTGATCAACGGCGCGGCCGCCGCGGCCAGAGGAATCATGCCATCGCCAACAGGCAGCGGCACGGTTTTGACCCCGGACATGTCCAGCCACATGCGATGGTTGAAGTAATAGGGGACGGGGATGATCACCTCATCCCCTTCGGCGCAAAGAGTGGCGATGGCCGCCGCAAAGGCCTGATTGCAGCCGGAGGTGATGGCGACCTGATCGGCGCTGATTGACCCGCCGTAGCTTGCGGTCCATTGCTTTGCCACCTCATCCCGAAGCTCTGGCAAGCCAAGTACAGGGCCGTAGAGATGGGCATCGGGATCGTTCAGCACGATTTGCGCCATCGCTTCGCGTAATGGGGCGGGTGGCGGATCGACCGGCGCGGCCTGGCTGACATTGAGCAACGGCCTGCCAGATGGGTGGGTGACGCCTTCAAGCCAACGCCGCGCTTCCATCACGGGTGGCGCAAATGTGGTGGCGGTGCGCGGTAGCGGCATAGCGGTCCCCTTGGGCGTGACGTGCTTAATCCTTGCCGCGATATGGCTCGACATATTGCAGCGCCATGTCCCAAGGAAAGAAGATCCAGGTGTCCTGACTGACCTCGGTAATAAAGGTATCGACCTGCGGGCGTCCCTTGGGTTTGGCGTAAACCGTCGCGAAATGGGCGTTGGGGTAGAGTTGTCGCACCAGTTCGAGCGTTTTGCCGCTGTCGACCAGATCGTCGATAATCAGCACGCCGGTGCCATCGCCCATCAGGTCAGCATCGGGGGCTTTCAGCACCTTGGCCTCGGACTGGTCCTGATGGTCATAGCTTTTGACGCTGATCGTATCGACGGTGCGGATATCGAGTTCGCGCGCAGCGATCATGGCGGGAGCCATGCCGCCCCGGGTGATTGCAACCACGGCTTTCCAGGCTCCGTTATCAGGGCCTTGCCCATCCAATCGCCAGGCCAATGCCCGGCTGTCGCGATGGATCTGGTCCCAACTGATATGGAAACCTTTTTCATGGGGCAGGCGGGTGTCGGTCATCACTTTGTTCCTAGTTATAGGCGATCCGGGCACCAAGTGCCGCGATCAGACCGCCGAAGATGCGATCAAGATGGGTCTTGCCCCGCTGATAGGCCCTGCGTGGCGATGGGCGGGAAAAAAGCAGGCTGAGCAGGGCGTACCACCCGAACTCGATCATGAAGATGACAGCGAGGACTGTGGCTGCGGCGGCGGGTGTCGGATCATGCGGCATGATACCGACGAATACGGCGGCAAAATAGGCCAACGCCTTGGGGTTGGCGAGGTTGGTGATGAGGCCAAGCCGGAAGAGCCGTCGCCCCCCGATGACGTCTGCTTCATTGGCATCGGCCAGTGGCGCGCTGGCATGGCGGATCATCGAAATCCCGATCCAGATAAGGAACAGTCCCCCGACAATGCGCAAAGTTGTCTGCAGGTAAGGTGCGACCTCAAAGATAATGGAAAGGCCCGCGAGCGCGGCGGCGGCCCATAGCACGATTGCAGACGCGAGACCGAAGCTTAAAAGAAGTCCCGCTTGTGCACCCCGCGCCGCCGATGTTTTGATTGAGACGACGGCTGCGGGCCCCGGGCTGATCGCGATCAGCGCCTGAAGCCCCATCAAAGTCAGAAGTGCGGTCAGCGTCAAAGTGATTATTCCTTCGTAATGTCAGGTGCATCCACAGCCTTCATGCCCACGACATGGTAACCGGCATCGACATGCAACACCTCACCCGTGACGGCGCTGCCAAGGTCCGAGAGCAGATAGAGCGCCGACTTGCCCACTTCCTCCTGCGTGACGGTGCGCCGCAGGGGCGAGTTATATTCGTTCCATTTCATGATCAGTCGGAAGTCGCCAATGCCGGAGGCTGCAAGTGTTTTGATTGTGCCCGCGCTGATTGCGTTGACCCGGATATTGTCCTTGCCCAGATCCTCGGCCAGATACCGCACGGACGCCTCAAGTGCGGCCTTGGCGACGCCCATGACATTATAATGTGGCATCACTTTTTCTGCACCGTAATAGGTCAGCGTCAGGCAGGAACCGCCATCGGTCATCATCTTTTCAGCGCGCTGCACGACGGCGGTGAAAGAGTAAACCGAGATGTCCATCGACATCAGGAAATTGTTTCGACTGGTGTCTACATACCTACCGCGGAGTTCATTTTTGTCTGAGAAACCAATGGCGTGGACGATGAAATCCAGCTTGCCCCAACGCTGTTCAAGCGACGCGAAAAGTGCGTCGATCGATGCTTCGTCGCCCACATCGCACGGCAGCACGATATCCGAGCCGACAGAGGTGGCGAGTGGTTCAACACGCTTTTTCAAGGCTTCACCCTGATAGGAGAAGGCGAGTTCGGCACCTGCGTCTGCGCAGGCTTTGGCGATTCCCCATGCGATGGATTTGTCGTTGGCCAGCCCCATGATCAGGCCTCGTTTGCCCTGCATCAATTTCGCGCTCATCCCACCAGTCCTTTGTTTACTTTGGCGTTGCTTCAAATCGGTTTAGGCGATTGCAAACCGGTCAGCAAGCTATTGCCCGATGGAACCAAAGTGGTTGCCTCTCGGCGCGATTAATCCTAATCGTTAACGCGGGGCCTATTTGAGGATCGGTTATGTCCGACCGCGAGGGCATATTTTCTGGTAGTGATCCGTTTCTGATCGCGCGCGCCTGGTTGGCGGAGGCGGAGAAGGCTGAGTTAAACGACCCCAACGCGATGGCCTTATCGACCGTAGACAATACCGGCATGCCAAATGTGCGCATTGTGTTGCTGAAAGAGATCGAGCCCGAGGCATTTGTGTTTTACACCAACTACGAAAGTCAGAAGGGCATCGAAATTGCCGGTTGCGGCAAGGCTGCATTTGTCCTTCATTGGAAGTCACTGCGTCGTCAGATCAGGGTTCGTGGCGAGGTCAGCAAGGAAGACGGGGCTTTGGCCGATTCCTACTATGCCTCACGTTCACTCAAGAGTAGGCTGGGCGCATGGGCATCGCGGCAATCCCGCCCATTGACGTCGCGTTCCGCCTTGATGGCGGAGGTGGCAAAGGTAACGCTGCAAAAGGGACCGGATCCGGAACGGCCACCCTTTTGGGGTGGTTTTCGTATCCGGCCGTTGGAGATCGAGTTTTGGTCCGACGGTCAGTTCAGATTGCATGACAGGTTTCGGTGGTCACGCGCAACGATTGATCAGAACTGGGAAATTGCCCGACTAAACCCCTGAATTTCACGCTTCGTGAAATGCAAGGCCTTGAAGTCCGAGTTTTTTTCTGGTCGAGATCGTATATGAAAGACAAAGACGGTCACATCCCGAATATGTGGAAGGTGACGTAGGGGAAGACTTGATGAATACGCAAGAGGCCAGCGGCCAACGGCAGGTGACTGGACAGGTGAAGTGGTTCGATCCCTCAAAAGGATTCGGCTTTGTCGTGGCCGACCTTGGAGGACCTGACATTCTGCTGCATGCGAATGTGCTGCGAAACTTTGGTCAGGGATCTGTTGTTGACGGCTCGGCGATCGAGATCATCGTGCAGGATACGCAACGCGGGTTGCAAGCCACGCAGGTGTTGTCGATCACGCCGCCCCAAAGTGAAACCTCTGTCCCGTTGCGCGACATGGTGGAGTTCACGGCGGAGGATATCGCCCAACGGCCAATTGAGCCTGCCCGCGTCAAGTGGTTCGACAAGGCCAAGGGTTTTGGATTCGCTAATATTTTCGGCAATGACGAAGATGTCTTTATCCATGTTGAGGTGCTGCGCCGTTCGGGCCTGTCCGACCTGCAATCGGGTGAGGCTGTTGGTTTGCGTCTGGTCGATGGCGAGCGTGGGCGTATGGCCATCGAAGTTGTCGGTTGGGAGGCAGCGGTCAAGTGAAGGTAGGCGCGCTGGTTGCGTTTTGCCTATGCGCTGCGCAGCCCGTCTGGGCCGTTTGCGCCGACGATAAGGTCACTGTTTCCGGTGATTGGGGGCAGGCGACATTTACCGTTGAAGTTGCCGATGATCCGCAGGAACGGTCCCGCGGTCTGATGTTCGTTGAAGAGATGCCGACGCTATCCGGCATGCTGTTTATCTATGAAGAACCGCAGGCTGTCAGCTTTTGGATGAAAAACACATTGATTCCCCTTGATATGTTGTTTGCCAGTCCGGTTGGGGAAATTCTAGCCATACATGAAAATGCTGTGCCCGGTGATCTGACGCCGATCCCCGGCGGTGATGGCGTGCAGATGGTGCTGGAAATCAATGGCGGCCTGGCAAACCGGTTGGGCATGGATGTTGGCGATGTGATGCAGCATCCCAGTTTTGGGGTCGAGGCAATTTTGCCCTGCATCGAAAAGACTGACAGTTAGGGCTTTTCAAATCATCCCGGTGGGGCTAAAGACACTCTCGGTCCGGGGCGTAGCGCAGCCTGGTAGCGCATCTGTTTTGGGAACAGAGGGTCGGGAGTTCGAATCTCTCCGCCCCGACCACTTCATCTTCAGGATATGACAAGCAGTATAACCACCGATTCGGTGGGCCAATTCGCGCATCGCGGGTGATTTGGTCGGTCGGGTCGCTTGGCTTAAGTGTGTGTTAACTTTACGTTAATCTGTATTAATTGCCCGGAAGCTGATCGTTTCCGGCTCAGGTATTGATTGAGCCATTTGGCGTAAGTGGGCCGAACCTAAAGGGTTTCTCGATTTCGTGAAGATCCGTGATCTGTGGAAAAGTCAGTGGGTGAATCACGTGGCCGTCGCCGGGGATTTTCCGATTGGCCACGTCAACAGATTTAATCGAGATTTTGTGTTAAAAATTCGTTGACCCACTATGGGTAGATGCGTCAGGTTGTGCAGGCCGACAATCACGACACAATATGTGGTAGGGGCACGGGGACGGTTTCAGCAGGCGGGCGTAAAGCCAATAGCGACGTCACAATAGTTGTCTGGTCATTGACCGGACCGGTTGTGATCGGCCTGAGGTTATCGATACGCATTATTTTTTGCGCTGCACAAAGCGGTGCGATTCAGGATTTGGCCGCAACGACGGCAAGATAGCAAGGGGCAGAAGCAATGAAGATCGAACGCAATTTTACCACCGCCGGGCAGGATGCCTATGCCGCGCTGGAGTTCAAATCCACCACGTCAGAAATCCGAAACCCCGACGGGACGATTGTGTTCAAGCTGGATGATTGCGAGATTCCCGCCGGATGGAGCCAGGTGGCGTCCGATGTCATCGCGCAGAAATACTTCCGCAAGGCGGGCGTGCCCTCTGCACTGAAAAAGGTGAAGGAAAAGGGCGTGCCGGAGTTCCTGTGGCGGTCCGCTCCTGCCAAAGGTGCAACATTCGGCGGCGAAACGTCAGCGAAGCAGGTGTTTGATCGCCTTGCAGGCGCGTGGACTTATTGGGGCTGGAAGGGTGGCTATTTCTCGTCCGAGGATGATGCCCGCGCCTATTTCGACGAAATGCGCTACATGCTGGCGACCCAGCGTGCGGCACCGAACAGCCCGCAATGGTTCAATACCGGCCTGCATTGGGCTTATGGTATCGATGGGCCTGCGCAGGGCCACTATTACGTGGATTACAAGACGGGTGAGCTGACCAAATCGGCATCATCTTATGAGCATCCGCAGCCGCATGCCTGTTTCATTCAGTCGGTTGACGATGATCTGGTCAATGATGGTGGCATCATGGACCTGTGGGTGCGCGAGGCGCGTCTGTTTAAATACGGGTCTGGTACGGGCACGAACTTCTCAAGCCTGCGTGGCGAAGGTGAGCCGCTGTCTGGTGGTGGCAAGTCATCCGGTCTGATGGGTTTCCTGAAAATCGGTGATCGCGCTGCTGGCGCGATCAAATCGGGTGGCACAACACGCCGTGCGGCCAAGATGGTGATCGTGGATGCCGACCACCCCGATATTGAGGAATTCATCAACTGGAAGGTCATCGAAGAACAGAAGGTGGCGAGCATTGTCGCCGGTTCCAAGATGCACGAGCGTTATCTAAATGCGATCTTTGCGGCGATCAAAGCATGGGACGGCGCGGCCGATGATGCCTACGACCCCAAGAAGAACGACACGCTGGCCGCTGCCGTCAAGGATGCGAAAAAGTCAGCGATCCCAGAAACTTACATCAAGCGCGTGCTGGACTATGCCAAGCAGGGCCATACCAGCATTGAGTTTCCGACATATGACACCGACTGGGATTCCGAAGCCTATTCATCTGTCTCCGGCCAGAACTCCAACAACTCGATCCGTGTCACCGATGCCTTCCTGAAGGCTGTCGAGAACGATGAAAACTGGAAGCTGATCAACCGCAAGAACGGTGAGGTTGCCAAGATCATCAAGGCCCGCGATCTGTGGGAACAAGTTGGGCATGCGGCATGGGCCTGTGCCGATCCGGGCATTCAGTATCACGACACGGTCAACGCCTGGCACACATGCCCGGAAGACGGTGCGATCCGCGGATCGAACCCATGTTCTGAATACATGTTCCTGGACGACACGGCCTGTAACCTTGCGTCGATGAACCTGCTGACCTTTTACAAGGACGGTGAATTCCAGGTCGAAGATTACATGCATGCCACCCGTCTGTGGACGGTGACGCTGGAAATCAGCGTGATGATGGCGCAGTTCCCATCGAAGGAGATCGCGCAGCGCTCCTATGACTTCCGAACGCTGGGTCTGGGTTATGCCAATATCGGTGGTCTGCTGATGAATATGGGCCTTGGGTATGACAGTGATGAAGGCCGTGCGATGGGGGCCGCCCTAACCGCGATCATGTCGGGCGTGTCCTATGCGACGTCTGCCGAGATGGCGGGCGAGTTGGGTGCCTTCCCGGGCTACAAGAAAAACAGCAAGCATATGTTGCGGGTGATCAAGAACCACCGGCAGGCCGCACTGGGTAAGTCAACCGGCTATGACAAGCTGGACGTGAAGCCCGTTCCGCTGGACCACGCCAACTGCCCGGATCAGCGCTTGGTTGAGCTGGCGGTGTCCGCGTGGGACGAGGCGCTGGCGCTTGGCAAGCAGCACGGTTATCGCAACGCGCAGGTCTCAGTCATCGCGCCGACCGGGACCATTGGTCTGGTCATGGATTGCGATACAACTGGGATTGAGCCTGACTTCGCCTTGGTAAAGTTCAAGAAGCTGGCCGGTGGTGGTTACTTCAAAATCATCAATCAGTCCGTGCCTGCGGCACTTGAAAAACTGGGCTATGGCTCGGCGCAGATCGAAGAAATCATCGCTTATGCCGTTGGGCATGGTTCCATCGGGCAAGCGCCCGCGATCAACCACACGTCGCTGATCGGGCATGGCTTCGGTCAGGCGGAGTTGGACAAGGTTGAGGCGGCGCTGGCGTCGGCATTTGACATCCGATTCGTCTTTAACCAATGGACGCTGGGTGAGGAATTCTGCACCAAGACCCTCGGTATTCCCGCTGAAAAGCTGAACGATCCCACTTTCGATCTGCTCCGTCACCTTGGCTATTCGAAGCAGGATATTGACGCGGCGAACGACCATGTTTGCGGGACGATGACGCTGGAAGGTGCGCCATTCCTGAAAGAAGAGCATTACAATGTGTTCGATTGCGCCAACCCGTGCGGCAAAAAAGGCAAGCGTTATCTGAGTGTTGACAGCCATATCTACATGATGGCGGCGGCGCAGTCCTTTATCTCGGGCGCGATTTCCAAGACGATCAACATGCCCAATGATGCGACGATCGAGGATTGTCAGAAAGCCTATGAACTGTCCTGGTCGCTGGGCGTGAAGGCCAACGCGCTGTATCGGGATGGATCGAAACTGTCGCAGCCGCTGGCATCCGCGCTGGTGGAGGATGACGACGACGCGATGGAGGTGCTGGAAAGCGGCAACCATCACGAAAAGGCCGCGGTGCTGGCTGAGAAAATCGTTGAAAAGATCATCGTGCAGGAAGTCCGGAACCGCGAGCGGGAAAAGATGCCGCAGCGGCGCAAGGGCTATACCCAGAAGGCCATTGTTGGCGGGCACAAAGTCTATCTGCGCACCGGCGAATACGAAGACGGATCGCTGGGCGAGATTTTCATCGACATGCACAAAGAAGGTGCCGGGTTCCGGGCGATGATGAACAACTTTGCCATCGCGGTGTCGGTCGGCTTGCAATACGGTGTACCGCTTGAGGAATTTGTGGATGCGTTCACCTTCACCAAGTTCGAGCCAGCGGGCATGGTGCAGGGCAATGACAGCATCAAGAACGCGACCTCGATCCTTGATTATATCTTCCGCGAATTGGCTGTGTCCTATCTCGACCGTACCGATCTGGCGCATGTGAAGCCGGAAGGGGCCACATTCGACGATATCGGGCGTGGGGAACAGGAAGGCGTGTCGAACATCCAGGCCCCGACCGAGAATGCGGCAACGCGCTCGCTCGAAGTGCTCAAGCAGATTTCCTCGACCGGATATTTGCGCAAGCGGATGCCACAGGATCTGGTGGTGCTGCAGGGCGGCATGGGGGCGACAGCCTTGGCCGCCGGGTCTGATCCGTCAGCAGCTTTGCAGACACTCGTGCCAGAGGTTGAAACATCGACAACCGTTGTTACAGCGACATCAACCACCAGTCTGAGTGCACGGGACAAGGCCAAGATGCAGGGCTACGAGGGTGACCCTTGCGGGGAGTGCGGAAACTATACGCTGGTCCGGAACGGGACTTGCATGAAGTGCAATACATGTGGGGGCACCTCTGGGTGTAGCTGAGATTTTTCGTAGCGAAAAATCTCGGGAGGTGAAGAGATTTCCTGACGAAATTTCTTCACACCAACGAAATCCCGGGGCGAGTGCGCTCGCCCTCGGCGTGGATCGGGCCGCAGGCAACAAACCGAGCGGTATATAAAGAGTGAGCCTGATCAACGAAACTACAGGGTCCCTTCGGGGGCCCTTTTTTTGTCTGCTTGCGGGCTTTGCATTTCCCGCTGGTCCCGCGCATCATCTGCCAAAACCCGAGGGGCTGACATATGACTGATTTCCTGTTGCTGGCATTCATCTTTCTGATTGCAGGCGTCTTTTCAGTGCCAATAGCGACGCGGTTTGGGCTGGGGTCGGTGCTTGGCTATCTGATTGCGGGTATTCTGATCAGCCCGGTCCTGGGGTGGCTGCATGTGGATGTGATCGCGATCCAGCACTTTGCAGAGTTTGGCGTGGTGATGATGCTGTTTCTGGTGGGGCTGGAGTTGGAGCCGAAACTGCTTTGGTCAATGCGCGGGCGACTGCTGGGGCTAGGCGGCGGGCAGGTTGGGTTGACCGCATTGGCGGTGATGGGTGTGGCCATGCTGCTGGGGGCCAGCTGGACGATAGCGCTGGCGATTGGTCTGGTGCTGTCGCTAAGTTCAACCGCTATCGTGTTGCAAACATTGAATGAAAAGGGATTGATGAAAAGCGATGGTGGCCAGTCAAGCTTTGCCGTTTTGCTTGCCCAAGACATTGCCGTGATCCCGATGCTGGCGCTGGTACCGCTGCTGGCCTTGCCAGAGTTGGCGGTGGTGACTGCGCATGGTGCGGAAGGTGGACATGAAGAAAGCATGAGCCTGGTTGCCGGATTGAATGGCTGGCAGACCGCTTTGGTCAATCTCGCGGCGATTGGCGCCGTTGTCGGGGCGGGCAGCTATCTGACGCGGCCTGTTTTTCGTTTCATTGCGGCGGCGGGTTTGCGTGAATTGTTTACAGCCACTGCGCTGATGATGGTGGTTGGGATTGCCCTTCTGATGTCGCTGGTGGGGCTTTCGCCTGCGTTAGGCACATTTCTGGCGGGGGTGGTCCTCGCCAATAGCGAATATAGGCACGAGCTTGAATCGGATATTGATCCGTTCAAGGGGCTGTTGCTGGGTCTTTTCTTTATGACTGTTGGTGCGAGTATCAATTTCGTTCTGCTGGGTGAAAATCTGGCGCTGATCATTGGTCTGACGCTGGCGCTGATTGCGGTCAAAACGGCGGTTCTGCTGGTTCTGGGCATGATATTTGGCATTCGCGGGGGCGACCGTTGGCTGATGGCTTTGGGGTTGGCGCAAGCTGGTGAGTTCGGCTTTGTGTTGCTGTCTTTTACGGTGGCGAACGGGGCGATCCCATCTGATATGGCGGATCTGCTGCTGCTGGTGGTGGCGCTGTCGATGCTGCTGACCCCGGTGCTGTTTATTCTTTATGACCGGCTGATTGCGCCGCGCTATGTCGGGCAGGAGGTTCGCGAGGCTGACACGATTGAAGAGCAGGGTGAGGTGATTATCGCTGGCGGCGGTCGGGTGGGTGGTATCGTGCGCCGTATTCTGAGCGCGGCGGGATACAGCCTGACGGTGATCGACTACAACGCCAAGCATCTGGAAAATATGCGTATTTTCGGGGCGCAGATTTATTATGGCGACGCGACGCGCCCTGATCTGTTGCATGCTGCCGGGCTGCAGAAGGCAAAGATATTTGTGATTGCGATTGATGACAGGGACAAGATCACCGAATTGGTGCGCTATGCCAAACAGGCAGCACCCGACGTGCATATCGTGGCGCGCGCAGTGGACCGGCATCATGTTTACGAGCTTTGGGCCGCAGGTTGTCGTGATATTATTCGCGATACTTATGACAGCTCCTTGCGCATGGGGCGGTCGGTGTTCGAGGCGATGGGGATCGCCCCGGATCGTGCAGAGATGATGGTGGAGGCGTTCAACCGCGCCGACCGTGCGTCGATGATTTCGCTGGCCGATGCCTATGACCCGGCGATCCCTGTCATGGAGAACAAGGAATATGTTGCCCGTGTGCAGGAGATCATCGGACCGCGCGAGGCAGCGCTACACGATGAGATGATGGAAATCCTTGAAACCGGAAAAATGCCCGAGGCGGATGAACGGACCGGGTAGGGTTTTCCGGACGTTGTGGTCAGGCTGCCTGGCTCTTAACTGTTACTGATAATGCTTTGAAAGAATGGAGAGTTTCAACGATGCGATGCCATGAAGTTGATTATGAGATATTTGGCGACGACATGCAGATTGTCGAGGTTGAGCTTGATCCGAAGGAAACCGTGATCGCTGAGGCCGGGGCAATGAATTACATGGAAGACGGCATCGGTTTCGAGGCGAAGATGGGCGATGGTTCGTCCCCGTCCGGCGGCCTCATGAACTCACTTCTGAACGTGGGCAAACGGGTGCTGACGGGGGAATCCATTTTCATGACCCATTTCACCAATAACGGGCAGGGCAAGAAGCGGGTCGCCTTTGCCGCGCCTTATCCGGGCAAGATCATTCCGATTAATATGGCCCTGGTCGGGGAAGAGCTGATTTGCCAAAAGGATGCCTTCCTATGTGCCGCACTTGGAACCTCGACCGATATCGCGTTTCAGAAACGTCTTGGTGTGGGCTTTTTCGGGGGTGAGGGGTTCATTCTGCAGCGGCTGCGTGGGGATGGCATGGCCTTTATTCATATGGGCGGCACGGTCATTAAGCGCGAGTTGCGACCTGGTGAGGTGATGCGTGTCGATACCGGTTGTATCGGTGCGTTCACGAGCGGTGTTGATTATGACATTGAACGGGCGGGTGGGTTGAAATCCATGGTGTTTGGCGGCGAAGGGTTGTTTTTGGCCACGTTGCGCGGGCCGGGGACGGTGTATTTGCAGAGCTTGCCATTCTCGCGTTTGGCTGACCGCATCATGCGTGCCGCAGGGCCGGGCGGCAGTAAGGGCGAAGGATCCGTGCTGGGTGGTCTGGGCGATATGTTTGGCGACCGCTAGCGGGGAATATCAATACCCGGTTCGGCAAGGGTAAACCCGGCGAACTGAAATCCCGGCGAAACGGTGCAGCCGACCAATGTCCAGTCGCCGGTGGTGCGGGCGGCCTGCCAATTACCTTTCGGAACAATGGCTTGCGGGCGCTCACCGGCAACCAGATCGGCGCCAAGTATCCGATCCTGTGCTGGTCCGGCCAGCGTTTCGGCGGTGGACAGGATCAGTGGCACACCGGCGTAATAGTGCCAGATCTCGACCGCATCGACCTTGTGCCAATGACTGTTTTCGCCAGCTTTCAACAAAAAATAGATGCAGGTTCCTGTCGGCCGACCGTCGTTTTCGGCGACCCAGGTTTGCCTGTAATATCCCCTTTCAGGATGCGGTTTGAGGTTGAGTTTTGCGATGATTTCATCTGCAGTCATGGGGCTTATTTTTCCTGTCGGCATCGCGTCGGACTTGCGTCGGCAAAACGTCGGACCCCAACGCGCGGGGGTGTCAGCCTATGTTAACTGTTGATTGGCATGAAAGCCCACCCTTGGCGGACGCGCTTGCTTGCGCACAAATGTATGCACAAAATTCTTCGTTAGATGGAACCGTTCGGCAGGCGGCGGGTTGAACCGGTACAAAGCAACCTAGAAAGGGGAGACTGAAAATGAAGTCCTTCAAACTGACTGTCATCACCGCAATCCTTGCCACTGTGGGCACCGCTGCGCTGGCCGATACGAGCGCAATGGCCGATGAGGATCTGATCCGCACACGTGACATCACGGGCGGCAATATCTACCGCATGGATGTCGAGCTGAATGACAGCATGTGGGACGGCAACGAGATTTACGATTCAGTCGACGCGGACTGGAATACAATTGGCGAGATCGAGGACATCGTGCTGAATAAGGACGGCCAGATGATCGGTATCATCGCCGAGGTTGGCGGTTTCCTTGATATCGGTGACAAGCATGTGATGATCCCGGTTGAGAACATCCGCCTGACTGCCGTTGACGACCAGACCTATGGTTATGTGACCAACAAGACCGAGGAAGAACTGGAAGCGATGGAAGCGGTCGACGAAGCGTTCTGGAACTGATTGCGTCCAGATCCGATAAGAGGGAGGGGTTTGACCCCTCCCTTTTTTTTGACGTGATGCCGGTTCGACCGGTCAGAGGGAGTGTTCGTAAAAGACGATATCGTCCGCCAGTTCTTGCGGGACATCGTAATAGGGCGCGGTTGATTTGAACCCCATGCCTTCGTAAAGCGCCATCGCCTCTGGCAGGGATCGCATCGTGTCGAGAACGATCCGCCGGTAGCCGAGGGCGCGTGCGTTTTCCATCGCGGCTTTGCAGAGGAGTTGTGCCACGCCTCTGCCGCGCGCGACCGGGGTTACGAAAACGCGTTTGATTTCGCAGGTATGTGCATCAATCCGATGGGTCATACCGCAGGCGACGATTTGACTGTCCGTTTCCGCAACGAGAATTTCACCATCTGGTGCGACATGCCGACCGGGCAGCTCGTCCATCAATTTTTGATAGACGGGCATCTCATAATAGTAATCGAGCAGTAGCGGGAAGTCGGTGGTTCGTTGGACTAGAACATCCCGGTAGTCCCAGCAGAGTTGGCGCACCGCATTCAGATCGTCTGTGCCGCGCGCCGGTCTGATGGTGATGTCCGTCACTTCAGAATGCTGCGGCCTGCATAGATGGCGGTTTCGCCCAGCAGTTCCTCGATCCGGATCAGCTGGTTGTATTTCGCCAGCCTGTCCGAGCGCGAGAGTGAGCCGGTTTTGATCTGCCCGCAATTGGTGGCGACGGCGAGGTCGGCGATAGTGGCGTCTTCGGTTTCACCCGACCGGTGCGACATCACGTTGGTGAACCGCGCCCGGTGGGCCATGTCGACGGCTTTCAAGGTTTCTGTCAGCGTGCCGATCTGGTTGACCTTGACCAGCATGGAATTGGCGGACCCTTTGGCGATGCCGTCGGCCAGACGGGCGGGGTTGGTGACGAAAAGGTCGTCGCCGACCAGCTGCACCTTGTCGCCGATCATGTCGGTCAGGGTTTTCCAGCCGTCCCAGTCGTCCTCTGACATGCCGTCTTCGATGCTGATGATCGGGTAGTCGCTGGCGAGTTTGGCGAGGTATTCGGCGTTTTCCTGCGACGTCAGCGTGATGCCTTCGCCAGCCATCTCGTACTTGCCGTTCTTATAGTATTCGGTCGCGGCACAATCGAGGGCGAGGTAGATGTCTTCGCCCGGTTTGTACCCGGCTTTTTCGATGGATTTCATGATGAAATCGAGTGCTTCGCGGGTGGAGCCGAGATTGGGGGCGAACCCGCCTTCGTCACCGATGCCAGTGTTGTGGCCTGCGGCACTCAGTTCTTTTTTCAGGGTGTGGAAGACTTCGGAGCCCATGCGCACGGCCTCGCGGATGTTTTCCGCGCTGACGGGCATGATCATGAATTCCTGAATATCGATAGGGTTATCAGCATGTTCGCCACCATTGATGATGTTCATCATCGGGACGGGCAGGGTGCGGGCGGAGGTGCCGCCGATATAGCGGAAAAGCGGCTGTGCAGTGAAATCGGCGGCGGCCTTGGCCACGGCCATGGAGACGCCCAGAATGGCGTTGGCACCAAGCCGCCCCTTGTTGGGCGTGCCGTCGAGTTCGATCATCGCCATGTCGATGGCGACCTGTTCGGTGGCGTCGAAGCCAAGGATAGCCTCGGCGATTTCGCCGTTCACGGCGGCGACGGCCTCAAGCACGCCTTTGCCCATGTAGCGGGATTTGTCGCCGTCGCGTTTTTCGACCGCTTCATGTGCGCCGGTGGACGCGCCCGATGGTACGGCGGCGCGGCCCATGGTGCCGTCTTCGAGGATGACATCGACTTCGACCGTGGGGTTGCCCCGGCTGTCGAGGATTTCGCGGGCGTGAATGTCGATGATCGTGCTCATGTCAGGCTCCTAGGGGCAGGGTGTTAGCGGTATCGCGCGCTCTATAGCGCGGGTTGTGACGCAAGGGAAGTACGGTGCAGTCGCGCCTCGCGCCAAAGGGTGAAGAGGCCGGTTGCGATGATGATGGCGGTGCCGATCCATGTGGGCGCGTCGGGGATTTCACCGAAGACGGCGAAACCGAGGATCAGCGCGAAGACCATGCGCGAATAGCGGAAGGAGGAGATGATGCCGGCGTTGCCGTGTCGCGTGGCGGCGACCAGTGCCAGATATGCGGCGATGCCGATGGTGATGCAGCCGAGGAGTAGGAGTGCCTCATAGGCGTTTGGGACAACGAAAGGCTGGCCTAATATGGCGGAAAGTGCGTATCCCGCCGGGATGATCAGGAGGAATGTGTGCGCGGCGAGTTGTGGGCCGGAGAGACCCACCTGCAATGATCGCGTCAGCAGGTCGCGGGCGGCCAGCGCCAGCATGCCCGCAACGGCCAGCAGGACCGCGCTGTTGAACCCCTCCAGCCCCGGGCGCACGATGATCAGAATGCCGGCAAAGCCGATCCCGATGGCCAGCCAGCGCCGCCACCCGACCTCTTGCCCCAGAAAGAGCGCGGCCCCGGTGGCCACGACCAGCGGAGTGGCTTGGATGACCGCAGAGGCCGTGGTGAGCGGTACAAGCGTGAGGGCGGTAGCAAAGAGGCAGGAGCCGATGACATCGGCGCCGCTGCGCATCAGGACCTTGGGGTGCAGGTATTCGGGCTGCCAGAGCGGGATGTTACGGATCAGGAACCAGCCGATGAAGGCGAGCAGGCCGCCGGCGCAGGTGATCGACAGGACCTGCCCGACGGGGACTGTGCCGGACAGTGATTTGATCAGTGCATCCTCGACCGCGAAGCAGCCCATGGCGATGACCATGAAAAGCGCACCGCGCAGGTTTTCCATCAGTCGCTGGTTTCAGGTTTTCGCGGCACGCCGTAGAGTTCCAGCCGGTGCCCCATGAGTTTATAGCCGAGTTTGGCCGCGATCCGTTCCTGCAGTTCTTCGATTTCGGGATCAACGAACTCGATCACTTCGCCGGAATGCATGTCGATCAGGTGGTCGTGATGGTCCCGGTCGGCGGATTCGTAGCGCGCGCGCCCGTCGCCGAATTCGTGCTTTTCCAGGATGCCCGCCTCTTCAAACAGCTTCACCGTCCGGTAGACCGTCGCCAGCGAAATCCGCGGATCGGCGGCGGAGGCGCGGTTATAGAGTTCCTCAACATCCGGGTGATCATCCGCGGCCTCGAGCACGGCGGCGATGGTCCGGCGCTGGTCGGTCATGCGAAGTCCATTCGCCTCGCAGCGGGAGATGATGGTGTCGGTCATGTATATCCCGGTCTGTCTGTGGGTCCCTGATAACCAGCCTTGGCCCGGGTTTCCAGCGCCGCCGGGTTAAAACCAGCGGATCAGACGCAAGATCAGGTAACCGGCCAGCCCGACCAGAATCATCACACCGCAGAGAATGGCAAAGCCATAGGGGCTGTCGACGCCGGGCATGCCGCCGACATTCACCCCGAACAGCCCGGTGAGGAAGCCCAGCGGCAGGAAAATGGCCGCGATGACCGACAGGATATAGCTGTTTCGCCCGAGCCGGGAATCATTGACCATGTCGATATGTTCGCTGAGTGCGCTGAGCCGGTCCGCGACCTCGTGCAGTTCTTCGACGGACCGGGTCGCGCGGTTGGCGGTGTCGCGCAGCCGGTGCCGTAGTTTCTTGGTCATCAGCGGGGTGTCGATTGTCGCCAGCGCCTTGACCGTGTCGTTCATCGGGCCGACATGGCGCCGCAGCTTGATGACACTGCGCTGGAGCGGGGCGAGTTCGTTCGCTTCGGTTTCGCCATTATCGTAAATGCAGTCTTCGAGCTGGTCGGCCCGGTCTTCGACATCGAGCGAGACCCGTTCGATCCGGTCCACAAGGCTTTCGGTGATCCGCGCGATCAGGTGGGCGGGGCTGACGGGGGCATTCCCGGCGTCGATCTGGCCGCGCAGATCCTCCATCGCAAAAACACGCTGTCTGCGCACACTGACCACCAGCCAGGGCGCCACCCACAGTCGGAGCGAGACCATATCTTCGACCTCGGCCCCTTCGTTGAGGTTGATCCCCCGCAATGTCACGATCAGCCCGTCATCCAGATCATCGACGCGTGGCCGTGTTTTCACCGCAAGCAGGGTCCGGGTCGCCAGCGGGGGCAGGTTTTCATGGCACCATGTGTCCAGCCTTGGCGCGGACAGATCAAAATGCAGCCAGCGATAGGCGGCGCCTTCATTGGCCGGGTGTGCGCCGCTGTCGGTCACGGCGGTGGCATTGCCATCGGCGTTGATGTCATATGCGCAGACCGGGGTTGGATCAGATGACAAGCGTCCCCTCCATCGTTTTGACCGCCTGGCCGCTGATAGTGACCTTGATCGGCGCATGGGTTGTCGTGGCCTGAATGATCGACGGTCTGCCCATGGCAAAGCCCTGGCGGATCGTCACAGTCTGTGGTGCCCCCGCCAATTCCGTCAACAGTGCGGCAAGTGTGGCCGCAGCACTGCCTGTGGCCGGGTCTTCGGTGATGTTGTCGAGCGGGGCGAACATGCGGGCGTCGATGGTGTTGCCTTGTCTGACATAGGCATAAAGCGCGAAATCCAGCCCTGCCGGGTATTGTGTGGCGCCTTGCCTGATGTGGTCGACGGATGGGGTGCAGGCGTTCAGCGCGTTTTCGGTCTGCAGTTCGGCGATCACAAAGGGCAGGCCGAGGCTGGCCTGTGTCGGCGCATGGGTGTCAGTCTTGACGTCGCCGGGTTGCAGGCCGAGTGCGGCGGCGACAAGCGCCGGATCGGGTGTGGCGAGATATTCAAGGGGGGCGCTGGTCTGGAAGCTGGCGCCTGTGTCGCTGACCGTGCAGGGGATCGGCCCGATGCCGAGTTCCAGTGTCATGGCACCCTTGTGCCCCAGATCATGCAGGGCGATGGCCGTTCCGATGGTCGGGTGCCCGGCAAAGGGGATTTCCATGGTTGGTGTGAAGATCCGTACCCGTGCCGTATGCGCCGGATCGGCGGGCGGATAGACGAAGGTGGATTCGGAGAAATTGAATTCGCGCGCGATGCTTTGCAGTTTGTCATCCGGCAGGTGGGTCGCATCGGGGATCACGGCAAGCTGGTTGCCGCCGAAGGCGTCGTCGGTAAAGACATCGTAGACGAGGAATTGTGTCATTGCGGGTGCCCCATGGATTCGGCTGCTGAGTGGACAGCCAGACCCTGCACCATGATCGCACCGACCAACACCGAAAAATGCCGGACGGGTCCGTCAGGCGAAGGGCAGTCGCAGCCATGTGCCGCCGAGGGGGCGCACGGTTGCCCCGCTGCCGATCTTGAACCGGGCGAGGCCGGGCGTGTTTTCGGTGTCGACCGTGCCAAGGTCGAGCCGGGTGAAGCCATTTTCGGCGAAGTGGTCGGCTGCGTGAAGAAGGAGAGCGTGATGTGCGTTGCATACGCGCCCGGTTTCGCCAGTGCAGCCCAGATGATATGTCACCACCGGGCTGTGCTGCAGAAACAGCATCGCAGCGATCACATCATGTTTCTGCTTGGCGGTGAACACGATCACATCCCGCGGGCTGATGGCTGCATAGGCGTGGATGATGCTATGGGGCAGGGCGCGAAAACGTTTGGCCTGTTGCTGGTCGCGGTCCGCCTGCAACAGCCAGCCGTGCAAGGCAGGATCAAAGCGGGTTTGGTGAAGTTTTAGTTTGCAACGCTGCGATTTGCGCCACGCGTTGCGCCATTTGCCATGAAGTTTTGCCTGCCGGGTGTCAGGCGTGCCGCGCAAATCCAGTTCAGCGACATATGCCGCTGTCATGATCTGCCGAAAGCCTGCCTGCCTGTATATCTGGCCGGGCTGTTCGGCGTTTAGCACCCGGATGGGGCTGTTTCGCAACGCGTCCGGGTTTTCCCGTACCCAGACCGGGCCGCGCGGCGCAAAGCCGAGCCCGAAACGTCTGATGATCTGGGTCGGGGCAGCACCGTGCAGGTCAATCCGCTCAATCCTGGTGCCGATTAGCCCGAGGACCGTGCCGAAAGTCGGGTGTTGTTGCAGAGGCAATTCCATGACCGTCGTTAAGCCATTGGAAACCTAAATCCGGGTTAATGGTGGTATGAGTAATACCAAACCCAAACCTGTCGCCGGGATCATTTCCCCGCCGGTTCGTCCCACGCCATTGGGAGCGGCCATTTTTGCCGGGATGGTGACGTTTCCGGTTGGACTGGTCTTGCTTCCCATTACCCGTCTTTTCGTCTGACGTTGGAGCACTGATATCTGACAAAAGAGCCGGGGCGCAGCGCGGTGCTGCGCCCCGAAATATCAGCTGTCGTCGACGGAGCCGCCGATGCAACCACAATTGTCACCAATGCATTGCACGTCATCAGCGCAGGTCGCCTCGAGCCTTTGGCAGTCGTTGCTGTTTTCGCCGCCGGTACATGTGCAGAAGATGCCTTTGCATTCCGCGCCAACGGGCATGTTCGGCATGAGTGTCAGTTGCAGATCAAGCACGGCCCGATTTGTATCCGGGTCGCGCGCAGGGGTGTAGCATTCCCCATCAAACCCACGGATGCCGCCCGAGACACTACAGAAATAGGCCAGCCATGCGCAGTCGAACGTGCCTTGGCAGGTGCACACGAAGCCATCACACGCAATGGCACCCGGGTCCGCAACACCGGCGCTTAGTGATGCGCGCCGTGCGGCGTCTGACAGGGCTGCTGTGCTTTTTTGCAGATCCAACCGATTGAGGTTGTCTGTGTCCTGAGCTGCCGAGGTGGTCGGAAGAACCGACAGTGCAAGGATGGTCATGATCATGGCAAGTGAAGCGGTGAAATATCGCAAAATGACGTCTCCAATATTGTTTTGTTTCAGAAATAGATGGTTTTATGCAGTAATGTCTGCTGGACCTGCATAGCAGATTTTTGCAGAAAACGGGACAAAATCATCGCGCGATGCGCTGTAAAAGCGCAATGGCGCGCAGCCAGATTGACAAGGACCCAATCGTTTTGGGTCAACCGGGTGGCGCTTTCTGACAGTGTTTGTGCGGGCGGTTAGCCCAATTGCACCAGCGCGTGCCGTTTTTTGCCAGCGCTCAGTTTGAGCGGGGTGGTGAGTGTTGTTGCGTCGATCATCAACCCTGCGTTGGTCAATGGTTCATCGTTGATGCGCGCCCCGTTTTCGGCGATCAGGCGCTTGGCTTCCTTGCCGCTTTTGGCCAGCCCGGATTTTACGATGAGTTGTACGATTGAGATCCCTTCGCCAAGCTCTTCATCGCTGAGCGTCAGTGTCGGCAGGTCATCCCCAATGCCGCCTTTTTCAAAGACTTCGCGGGCTGTCGCCTCGGCCGCTTTGGCTGCTTCGGCGCCGTGCAGCAGGGTGGTGACCGCGTTGGCGAGGATGATCTTGGCCGCGTTGATTTCGGCCCCTTCCAGCGCGCCGAGACGGTCGCATTCATCGACCGGTAGTTCGGTGTAGAGTTTCAGGAAACGCCCGGTATCCGCGTCGGTGGTGTTGCGCCAGAACTGCCAGAATTCGTAAGGGCTGCACATGTCTGGGTTCAGCCAGACGGCCCCGGCCTCTGACTTGCCCATTTTCTTGCCGTCGCTTGTGGTCAGCAGCGGCGATGTTAGCCCGTAGATTTCGTGATCCAACACGCGCCGGGTCAGGTCGATCCCGTTGACGATGTTGCCCCATTGGTCACTGCCGCCCATCTGCAGCAGGCAGCCGTAGCGCCGGTTGAGTTCGAGGAAGTCATAAGCCTGCAGGATCATGTAGTTGAATTCGAGGAAGGACAGGGATTGTTCCCGGTCCAGCCGCGATTTCACGGACTCAAACGACAGCATCCGATTGATGGAGAAATGCCGCCCGATATCGCGCAGGAAATCGAGGTAGTTCAGATCGTCCAGCCATTCGGCATTGTTGATCATCATTGCGTCGGTTGGGCCGTCGCCATAGGTCAGGTAGGCCGAGAAGACCTGTTTGATCCCGGCGATGTTTTCATCGATCTGGGTAGGGCTGAGCAGGGGCCGTTCATCGGCCCGGAATGACGGATCGCCGACCTTGGTCGTGCCGCCGCCCATGAGCGTGATCGGTTTGTGCCCGGTCTTTTGCAGCCAGCACAGCATCATGATCTGGATGAGCGAGCCCACATGCAGCGATTTCGCGGTTGCGTCAAAGCCGATATAGGCGGGCACCACCCCTTTGCTCAGCGCCTCGTCGAGGCCCTGATAATCCGTGCAGTCGGCAAGAAAGCCGCGCTCCATCATGATGCTGATGAAATCGGATTTGGGATGGTAGGTCATTGGCTTGTTCCCGTGAATTGCGTGGTGCAGTCTATAAGGGCGTCGCGGGACAAGGGAAAGCGTATGTTGCAGGCAGATGTGGTCACCGCCCTTGGCACGATGTCGGGGACCTCGCTGGACGGGGTTGATGCGGCGGTGCTGCGGACAGATGGCGTTGCAATCCATGGGTTTGGTCCCACATCCTATCGGCCCTATTCCACTGCGGAACAGTCAGTGTTGCGTGCACATCTGGGGCGCTGGCCGGGTGATGGTGTGGATGCGGCGACCCGGATTGTCGAAGACGCCCATATTGCGGTGATGCGTCCGTTTGGCGGGATTGATCTGGCCGGTTTTCACGGGCAGACGCTGGCCCATGACCCTGCGCAGGGTCGGACCCATCAATGTGGTGATGGATACCGGATCGCCTGCGCATTGGGCTATCCCGTGGCTTGGGATTTTCGCAGCGAAGATGTCAGGCGAGGCGGGCAGGGTGCCCCGCTTGCCCCGTTTTATCATTTTGCTTTGGCGAAGTGGTTGAAGGCTGAGGCGCCGATGGCGTTTTTGAACCTGGGGGGCGTGGGAAACATCACTTGGGTTGATCCGCGGCTGGCCCGGCCAGAGGAGGATGGTGCGCTTTTGGCGTTTGATACGGGGCCGGCGAATGCGCCGATCAATGATGCCATGCGCCAGCGGCGCGGATTGGCATTTGATGATGCTGGCGCATTGGCCCGTCAAGGACAGGTCGACAAGGGTATCTTGGCCGCGTTCGCGCTGCATCCCTATTTTGAGAAACCCCCGCCTAAATCGCTGGACCGGGATGATTTTGCGGCCTTGCTTGGCCAGACTGCAGCGTTAGACGATGCCGATGCGATTGCCACCCTGACTGCCGCCGCGGTTGAGGGGGTCGCCCGTGCGATGGCGCATTGTCCTATCGCGCCGTCGAAGGTCCTGGTGACAGGGGGCGGTCGCAAGAATGCGACGATAATGGATCGCCTGGAGGCTGCGCTGAGATGTCCGGTTCAGCCCGTCGAGTCTGTTGGTCTGGATGGTGATATGTTGGAGGCTCAGGCCTTTGCTTATCTTGCCGTCCGGGTGGCGCGCGGGCTGCCGATATCGGCTGCGGGCACGACCGCTGTGGCGCGTCCCTGCAATGGTGGCCAATTGGCGACACCTGCATAGCCGTCAAAAAAATGCCTCATTTATAGGCGGTGATCCGAAAATTTTCGAACAGTTGAGCGAAATCAATTCAATTGTTTCAATTATGGGCTAAAGTTGGCCGACTGGCGTCTGGTTTTCATGCCCATATTTGCCGAAGCCCATCACAGACGCGTGAGGGCTATGGAACTTTTTCTATTAACTGCCAGTTAACCCACACGGTAACCCGATTAACGGAGAATAAAATGAAACCGACATTTACAACCGCTCGTTCGAGCATGTTCGCACTGCCTCTCATTCTTGTTGGCGGTATGGCTGCAGCGGGCGGTCTGGCCGAACCTGTAGCACCACCTGCACCTGTTGCACCACCACCCGTCGTTGTTGCGCCCGGCACAGACTGGACTGGGTTTTACGTCGGTGGCCAACTTGGCTTTGGCGATTTGAGCGCGGAATTGGGCGGCGCCGACGCCGTTGATGATGACGAAACCGGTGCGCTTTTTGGTGTACACGCCGGTTATCTGTATGACTTCGGTACAGTCGTGTTGGGCGGTGAATTGGATTACGATGGCACGTCGATTGAGCCTTCCATCGCAGACGCGATTGCTGACGATTCCTTTGAAGTCGACTCAGTCGCGCGTGCAAAACTTTTGCTAGGCTACGATGCTGGTCAGTTCCTGCCATATCTGGCTGGTGGCTGGGCACAGGCGACGACAAGTTCCGACACTGCTGCTGTTGACGGCGATGGTGATGGCACGTTCTTTGGTGGTGGTGTGAAGTACCTCGCTACGCCAAACTGGATCGTTAGTGGTGAAATTCTGCAGCATCAGTTCGACGACTACGTGACTGATGGGCTGGATGTCGAAGTGTTGACCGGTACGCTGCGGGCATCCTACCGCTTCTAATATAATCATATGCTGACCACTTCTTTGGGGTGTCCAGCAGAATAGTGAGGCCCGCAAACGTCTTTGCGGGCCTTTTCTATTTCAGCAAGGCGTTGATCTTGCCACCTTTGATGCCCGCGAGTAATGGTTCGAAATCTCCATGGTCCAACATCGCGTTCGCGGCGTCATGGATGGCTTTCTGGCAGATGTTGGCAAGCGATGAACCGAGTGAGATACGCGCGATACCGATTTCTGCGAAGGCTTTCAGGGGTTGCTGAGCATATGATCCTGCAACAAGTGCGTTGACCGGAGCGTTGGTTGCTGAACAGATTTGTGCAAGATCGTTCATTTTTGCGGGCAGTGGTGCATAGAGGCAATCGGCGCCTGCGGCCTCAAATGCCTGTAAGCGACGGATCGTTTCATCCAAATCGTAACGTTGGCGCAAGATGCCGTCGGCCCGGGCTGTAAGAACGAAATCATGCGGCAGGTTGCGTGCTGCGTCGGCGGATGCTTTGATCCGTTCGACGGCCAGATCAAAGTCATAGGCGTCAAAGCCTTCTGTGCTGATATCCTCGATGCAGATGCCTGCCAGCCCGACTTCGGCTGCCAAACGAACCGTTTCGGCGCAGGTGTCGGGATCGTCACCAAACCCGTTTTCGAAGTCGCCTTGCACTGGCACGGTCACGACCGACAGGATTTCTGCTGCATGGGCAAGGGCTTCGTCGCGGCTGATGGTGCCGCCATCTGGCCGCCCCATGGTAAAGGCATGCGCTGCTGATGATGTCGCAAGCGCTTTTGCTCCCATCGACTGCATCATCTTGGCCGTTCCCCGGTCCCAGACATTGACCATGATGAACGGATCGCCCTTGATATGAAGGGCGCGGAAGGTCTCGGCGGGGTGGGTCATTGGGTTCTCCTCTTTGCGTAATGTTTTTCGATGTCTATCAGCCGTTGCTTGCGCCAAAGCCCGCCGCCGTAGCCGGTGAGCGATCCGTCTGAGCCGATCACCCGGTGGCACGGGATGATCAGCGCGATTTGGTTGGCCCCGTTGGCACGTGCCACCGCACGTGTCGCGTTTGGTGCACCGATGAGGCGGGCGAGGTCGCTGTGGCTGCGTGTTTCGCCTGCAGGGATGTCGCGCAGAGCGGTCCAGACCTGGCGGGTGAAGGCCGTGCCGTGCAGGACCAGTGGGACGCTGAATTGGTCACTTTTACCCGAGAAATAGGCGTTGATCTGGTCGCTGACCTGATCTGTCGTATCAAAGCGGCCGACGCCGATACTGCCTTTGGTCAGTTTGCGTAAGCGCTGTAATTCGCGGGGCAGGGCCTTGCGATCGGCGAATTCAAGAAGATGCAGCGCCCGTTCGTCGCAAACAGCAATCATGGACCCGAGAGGCGTGTCAATGTGGTCCGCTCGTAACATGGCATCGGATTTGAACTGGTTGGGGGCTGTCCCGATGAGCTTGGCGAAGGCGGCGCGGAAGGCCGATGGGCTGTCGAACCCGGCGTCGAGCTGTGCGTCGATCACCTTGCCCTGGCCCAACGCGCTGAAACCATGGGCTAGCCGTCTTTGCCGCGCCATATCAAGGAATGTCACCCCGAAATGCCGCTTGAAGCTGCGTCGGACGGTCGAAGGGTCGAGCCCGCGCGCTGTCAGATCAGCCTCGGACCAGCGATGTGTAGGGTCCCGATCAAGCACATCAAGTAGATGTTGGATTGTCGGATCACCCTCTGCCTCTGGCGCGATGGGGTGGCAGCGTTTGCAGGGGCGGAATCCTGCATTGATGCAGGCCGCCACATCATTGTAAAAGCTGCAGTTTTCCCGTTTCGGTTTGCGCGCCGGGCAAGTCAACCGGCAAAAGATGCCGGTTGATGCGACACCGACATAGGCGCGCCCGTCAAACGCCGGATCGCGGGCGAGAAGGGCTGCGTAAAGCGCATCGTCTGAAGGTAGGTCAAATAACATGACCTATCTATAGCTGATTCCCGGTGGCCGTGCCGCCTGAATTCGGGCGTCTATTTGATTTGGGTTTGGGCGAAGCGGATCAAGCGGTTTAGTGCGGCGATGTAGGCCTCATCATCAATGGTCATCGCGACCCGCACATGACCGGCTGCCGCCTGACCAAAGCTTTCGCCCGGCATGACGGCGATATGTTCTGCGTCAAGCAGGGCGTTGGCAAATGTATCACCGGACATGCCTGTCGCGCGTATGTCCAGCATCACATACATGGCCCCTTGAGCCGGTACGGCGCGGACCGTGTTTTGCCCTGCTAGCGCGTCGATTGTCAGGTCGCGGCGGCGCCGGAACGGGGCAGCAACGGCTTCTTCGACCTCAACCCCCTGGCCCAACGCAAATTCGGCGGCGTCCTGAATATAGCCGGGCACGCCGTAGGTCGTGTGGGTGGCGAGCGTGATCAGATGGCTGATTGCCGCCTCTGGCCCGCAGATCCAGCCGACGCGGCTGCCGGTCATGGCGTGGCTTTTGGACATGGACCCGACGACCAGGGTGCGGTCGGCCATGTCAGGCAGGGCGCGCGGGCTGGTGTGGGTCCCTTGCCAGACCTGCGTGTCGTAAACTTCGTCCGAGATCAGCCAGAGATCGTGATCCTGGCAGGTCTTGGCTATCGCGCCCAGCGTCGTGTCGGAGTAGACGACGCCGGTGGGGTTGTTGGGTGTGTTGATCAGAAGAGATTTGGCGCCGGGTGCTGCGGCGTTAATGGCATCGGCTGTTGGTTCGAAATTTGTTTCGGGGGCCGTCACGATGGGTTGTGGAACGGCCCCGACACCGCGGATCGTGCCGGGGTAGGTTGCGTAATAGGGGTCGACAAAGAGAGCGGTGTCGCCCGGATTACACGCGGCCATGTGGGCGGCAAAAAGCGCGGCCTGACCGCCGGGGGTGATCAGGATGTTATCTGCTGTCGTGGGCACGCCGGTGCGTTCCGCGATCCGTGCCGCCACAGCTCGGCGCAGACTGGCCGTGCCCGGCACCTCAGCATAGCCGGTATGCCCGCCGCTTGCCGCATCATACATCGAGCGCAGAATGTCCGGGGCTGTGCGGATATCGTGTTCACCGATTGTGAGTTCGGTGACATTCGCCCCGGCATCGATCATACGCCGGGCTTTGTAAAACACACCCCAGCCGTCAGAGCCGCCGCCGGTGATGTTTGTGATGCGTGATGAGAGTTCCATAGGGCGCAGGGGAAAGCCGAAGCGTGGGCGAAGTCAACCAGATAGCTGGGTGAGGTTGCGGGGACCGGGGCCTTCTTGTGCCTTGATGTCTTTGGGGTTGTAGAGCGCGCAGGATTTCAGGCTGAGGCAACCGCAGCCAATGCAGCCGTCGAGCTTTTCCCGCAGTTCTTCAAGGGCTGCGATTCGCGCGTCGATTTTTTTGCGAAAGGCTTTGCTGATCCGGGTCCAGTCGGCCTTGGTCGGGGCCTTGTGATCGGGCAGGGCGCGCAGATGGCCGGCGATTTCAGCCAGCGGAAAACCGAGCTTTTGGGCGGCCATGACAAATGACAGACGCCTGATGTCATGCCGCCCGTAACGCCGGTGGCCGCCCTTGTTTCTAACGGGTTTGATGATCTCGTGTGTTTCGTAGAACCGGATGGCGGACACAGCGAGGCCGGTCCGGTCCGCCAGGTCCCCGATCGATAATCCCTGAGGCATGAAGAAAGTCCTTGATCTCAAGTTAACTTGAGAAATTAGAACATGTTTGTCGATGATTGAACAGAGGAGAGGGCAGATGCCGAAATCGAGAACGACGCGCTATTGTGCTGATCCGGAGGCCTTGGCTGCAATGAAGCGAGATGGGCTTGGCTGGGGTCATGATCTGGAATGCGGCTATTTTGAAGACTTCGCACCTGTTCCGCGGCCCAATTTGTTCACACGCTTCGTCAGCCAATTGAAAAGGAGATCATAACAATGGCACATCTGGAACACGTCAATATCACCGTGGCCAACCCCAAGAAAACCGCCGCGATGCTGTCGGATCTGTTCGGCTGGCATACGCGGTGGGAAGGATCGGCCATGGATGGCGCTGGGTACACGGTGCATGTGGGGACCGACGACAGTTATGTCGCAGTCTATTCCGGTACCGCCCCCGAGCAGACAGTGCCGATGTCAGACGCCAGCTACTCCACGCGTGGAGGGCTGAACCACATTGGTGTTGTGGTCGATGACATTGATGCGACGGAAGAAAAAGTGAAGGCCGCCGGATATGAACCGCGTAGTCACGCAGATTATGAGCCCGGTCGCCGGTTCTATTTCTACGATGCCGATGGTGTGGAGTTTGAGGTTGTCAGCTATGCTTGACCCTCACGCGGCGTGAGGCGGCAGAACGGGTGCATGGATCACCGAATCAGGGAATATACCGTCGGTCAGTTGGCCAAATTGTCGGGCGTCACCGTGCGCACGCTGCATCATTACGATGCGATCGGCCTGCTGACCCCGCAACACGTCACCCACAGCGGGTATCGCGTTTATGGGCAGGCTGAACTGCTGCGGTTGCAGGAAATCCTGTTCTACCGCGCTTTTGGCCTGTCTTTGCATGACATCGCCGTTGTGCTGCACGACGAGGCCGATGCCGTGACTCGCCTGCGCGCGCATCGCGAACGGCTTGTATCGCAGGTCGCGGATACGCAGGCGTTGCTAAGCACCCTTGATCGGACCATCGCAACACTCTCAAAGGAGGCGAAGATGCCCGATACCGACCTGTACACCCCCTTCGATGCAGTCAAACAGACGGCGTATGAAGATTGGCTGATCACCACATATGGACCGCAGATGGCAGCTGATATCGCCACTTCGAAAGCGGCTGTTAATGCAATGCCCGAGGGGATCGCGGGAGCGATGAACATGCTTGCGGATATCGAAGCGCGGCTGGTCACCCATTTCCAGGCGGGGATATCGCCCGGTGATGCGGGCTTGCGGATCGATCTGGACGCGCATCTCGCGCTGATGGGTCAGTTGTGGGGCAAGGAATGTGCACCTGAGGCTTATGCGGGCCTGGGTGAACTTTATCTGTCGCATCCCGATTTTGTCGCGCGTTATGAACGTCGGGCCGAACGGTTTTCAACATGGTTGCCCGCCGCGATGCAGTCCTATGCTGCTGAAATTTCGGCCTGAACCTTTTTTGGGAGGGACTTGAATATGATGTCGTAAGAGGTCTGGATGCGATGGCGCATCTCGTCCTCTGCGGCGTCAAAGGGCACCAGTACCCAGCTTTTGTGGAAATAGGGGGCCTTGGTTGCGACACCTGCATCGATCAGCATCTGGGCGGTTTCGACGCTGTCTGTCTTGGCGGCGAAACCGTCGATCTTTTCGCCGAAACAGACGAACATCTTTTCACCCACCTTCCAGCTGTCCAGTTCCGTTGTTGGATCGGACGCGCGGGCACCGGGCATTTCAGCGCAGATTTTGTTGATTAGCTGCCGTGTCATGCTGGCAGAATGCCTTATCGGTCGTCGGGGGACAATGGTTGGGGGTCGCCCATTTGGCCGTTAACCTGTTCTTTGTAAAATGCGGGATTTTCGCCAGCCGATCAGCTAATCTGCGGCCATGAGGTGTGGGTTTTCGGGTGAAAGATGCAGGTATGTCGTTTGCTGAGCTGGTAGGATCAAATCATTCGTCGAAGCGGTCAGTTGGCCGCCGTCAGGAAGACCGTGCTTTACGTGGCGGGTTGTGGGCTGCAGGCCGCGAGCGGCGTCATCCTGTTTTGCAGACCCATGCTGCCGCCCAATCGGTTGTCATGGCCCGGTTTTCGGCGGGAGCGACCTTTCCCACAACAGAGGATGTCAGTCAGCTTTACGCTCAAGCCAAACCGAAGAAGACGGAAGAGGAACTGCGTCATGAGGAGTTTATGCGCGAGGCGGAACTGGCCCATCAGGCCGCCCAGCGCGCCTGGGTTTTTGAGCGCCGCACGGGCCAGAAACCGCGCGCGACGGATGTCGAGGACGCTGAAATACTTGATGGCTAAGCGTTTTCTGTCTTCGTAGGTTGCCACAGTTCGATGGGGTTGCCTTCGGGGTCATGGATGCGGGCGAAGCTGCCGATATCGGCCATCTCGTCCCGTCGGCCAATCTCGATCCCGGCGCTTTGAAGCTGTTCAATCAGCGCATCCAGATTGGACACCCGGAAGTTCAGCATCCATTGCTGATCCATCGCGCCGAAATATTCAGTGTCCATGGCAAAAGGGGCAAAAACGGTTGGTCCGGTCTTTTGCACCCATGGCTGTTCATCTGCGGTTTGCGTCACAGGATTGATGCCAAGGTGTTTTTCGTACCACGCCGCCAATGTTTTCGGGTCTTTTGCGCGGAAAAAGAAACCGCCGATTGCGTCGACCTTTTTCATCTTCATCTCCTCTTTAGACCATGATCACTTGCGAAATCATTGTATCTTGGTTTGTTGCGGTCGTGCGTCAAAAGTTAGTTGACGGCGTGAGCGGTGATGGGCCGGTGCAGGCTGGACGGGTCGGTGCCGGTCTGCTATGACACGCGCATGAAGAGCATCTGCATCATTACTTGCTGCATTATTATCTGCTGACATCTGTCGCGGGTCGCTCTTTCACGTTTTCATTGAATACTGAACTTGTTAAGCCCGCGGCGAAACCCGTTTGCGAGGCGTTATGACCACCATCAGGCTGCACAACACTAAGACCAGACGGCGCGAGGATTTCGTGCCGCTCGATCCGACGAATGTCCGGCTCTATCTCTGCGGGCCGACGGTGTATGACCGCGCCCATCTGGGCAATTCGCGCAATGTGCTGGTGTTTGATGTGCTCTTTCGCCTGCTGCGCCATGTTTATGGCCCGGATCATGTGACTTATGTCCGCAACTTCACTGATGTGGAGGACAAGATCAACGAACGTGCCGCCGAGACGGGCAGGGCGATTGGTGACATCACCGCGGAGACGATTGGCTGGTATCATGATGATATGGATGCGCTGGGGGCGCTGCGCCCGACGCATGAGCCGCGCGCGACCCATTACATCGCGCAGATGGTGGCGATGATCGCCGATCTGGTGGCCAAGGATCATGCCTATGCTGCCGATGGTCATGTCCTGTTTGCTGTCGAGAGCTATGCCGATTATGGCAAGCTGTCCGGCCGGTCTGTTGATGACATGATTGCCGGTGCCCGTGTTGAGGTGGCCCCGTATAAGCGCAATCCGATGGATTTTGTGCTGTGGAAGCCGTCAGGTGACGGGCAGCCGGGATGGGACAGCCCTTGGGGCTATGGCCGCCCTGGCTGGCATATCGAATGCTCGGCCATGGCGCATGAATTGCTGGGCGAAAGTTTCGATATTCATGGCGGCGGCAATGATCTGATGTTCCCGCACCATGAGAACGAGATTGCCCAATCCGCCTGCGCCCATCCGACCGGTGAGTTTGCACGCTACTGGATCCATAACGAGATGCTGCAGGTCGAGGGCAAGAAGATGTCCAAGTCGCTGGGCAATTTCTTTACCGTGCGGGATCTGCTGGACAGCGGTATTCCGGGTGAGGTGATCCGGCTGGTGATGCTGGGAACCCATTACGGCAAGACCATGGACTGGACCGAGACCCGCAGGGCTGAGGCCGACGCGACATTGCGCCGCTGGTACGGCATTCTGCATGGTCACGGGTTTGGTCGTGATCTGGTGGCCGCGTTAAAGGCGGATGGCAAGTGGGAGCCGGACGCGGAGTTCATTGGCGTGCTGGCCAATGATCTGAATACGCCGGGGGCTCTGGCGCGTCTGCATGTGCTTGCCAAAGGCAAGACGCCGGCCGCGCTGGCGGGGTTTGCCCATGGGATGGAGATGCTGGGGCTCGTGAATGACTGGGCCGCGATCCCGATGTTTGATGGCGGAGAGGCAGGGCCGGAGGTGACCCAGGCAGTTACTGCGCGGGTCGATGCCCTGCTGGCGGAGCGTGCAGAGGCGCGGGCGGCCCGGGATTGGTCGCGCGCGGATGCCGTGCGCGACGTGCTCAATGCTGCGGGCGTGCAGGTGACGGATGTGGGCGGGCAGGCAACTTGGGTGCCTGGCCCTGATTTCGACGCTGCCAAACTGGGGGATATGTGATGGAGAATTTTCGTCACGAAAATTCTCGCGGCGTCAAAATCTTAGTGACGAAGATTTTGTGGAGGGTGTCATGAAAGAGAGGCTTTATCTTTTTGACACCACTTTACGGGATGGGGCCCAGACGCAGGGGGTGCAGTTTTCGGCTGAGGAAAAGCATCAGATTGCGGCAGTGCTGGATGGGCTTGGGCTGGATTACATTGAAGGCGGCTGGCCGGGCGCGAACCCGACCGATACGGCGTTTTTTGCCTCGCCACCTCGGACTGGTGCAACCTTTACCGCCTTCGGGATGACCAAACGCACGGGCCGATCTGCTGAAAATGACGATGTTCTGGCCGCAGTGATGAATGCCGGGACCTCTGCCGTCTGTCTGGTGGGCAAGGCACATGATTTTCATGTGACAACCGCCCTTGGTGTGACGTTGGAAGAGAATACCGAGAACATCCGCAGCAGCTTTGCCCATATCAAGGGGGCGGAGCGCGAAGGGTTGTTTGACGCGGAGCATTTCTTTGACGGCTACAAGGCCAACCCGGATTATGCGCTGGAAGCCGTGCATGCCGCTTATGACGCCGGTGCCCGATGGATCGTGCTATGTGATACCAATGGTGGCACGCTGCCGGACGAGATTGCGACGATCGTGACGGCTGTGATTGCCAGCGGTATTCCGGGCGACCATGTGGCGATCCATACCCATAATGATACCGAGAATGCCGTGGCCGGATCGCTGGCGGCGGTGATGGCGGGGGCCCGGCAGATCCAAGGCACTTTGAATGGCTTGGGCGAGCGGTGCGGCAATGCCAACTTGACGACGCTGATCCCGACGCTGTTGTTGAAGGAGCCTTATGCCAGCCAATTTGAAACCGGTGTGTCGCGGGATGCATTGAAGGGGCTGCGCCGGGCCTCGCGTCTGTTGGATGATATTCTGAACCGTGTCCCCGCCAAGCAGGCCCCTTATGTGGGGGCGTCTGCCTTCGCCCATAAATCGGGGCTTCATGCCAGCGCTATCGCCAAAGATCCCAGTACCTATGAGCATGTTGATCCGGCTGCGGTTGGCAACAGCCGGATCGTGCCCATGTCCAATCAGGCGGGCCAGTCGAACCTAAAAGCCCGGCTTGCGGATATGGGGATCGCGGTGGAGATCGGAAACCCGGCGCTGCCGCGCATTGTCGAGCGGATCAAGGAGCGTGAAGCGCAGGGTTTCACCTATGACGGAGCGCAGGCCAGTTTCGAGATTTTGGCCCGCGAGGAATTGGGCCTGCTGCCTGCCTTCTTTGAGGTGAAGCGCTACAAGGTTACCGTTGAGCGCCGCAAGAACAAGCGCAATCAGATGGTATCACTGTCAGAGGCTGTTGTCGTGACCAAGGTGCGTGGCGAGAAATTTCTGAATGTGTCTGAGAGCATGGGCCCTGACGGGTCCGATCAGGGACCGGTGAATGCCTTGGCGCGGGCGTTGGTCAAGGACCTTGGCCCCTATCAAGGCATGATCGAGGATATGCGCTTGGTCGATTTCAAGGTGCGGATCACCAATGGCGGGACGGAGGCTGTGACCCGTGTCATCATTGATAGCGAAGACGGGCAGGGCCGTCGTTGGTCCACAGTGGGGGTCAGCGCCAATATCGTGGACGCTTCGTTCGATGCGCTGGTTGATGCGATCAATTGGAAACTGATCCGAGACGGGGCTGAGGTCTGATTTCTTGGGTATTCTTCGCAAGATGTTGGTGACATGAGCTTTGACGCTTGTGCCGCCCTTGTGGAACGCGCTGATCCGGAGCGGTTTCGTGCGGCGATGGCCGCCCCGGTGGTGGCGCGCCGTGTTTTATTTCCGCTTTATGCGTTTAATGTTGAGGTCGCCCGCGCCCCGTGGGTGACTGAAGAGCCGATGATTGCCGAGATGCGTCTGCAATGGTGGCGCGACGCGCTGGAGGAGATTGCCGGTGGCGGCCAACCGCGCCGGCATGAGGTTGTTGATGCGCTGGCTGGTGTGTTGGATGGTGACGGGGCGCGATTGCTGGACAAGCTGGTCGCAGCCCGCCGTTGGGATGTTTACAAGGATTCGTTCGAGGACGTTGCGCATTTTGACGACTACGTGGATGCGACTTCGGGCCATTTGATGTGGACCGCCGCGCGTCTGCTGGGCCATGCGGATGAGAGTGCGGTGCGCGATTTTGCCTATGGGGTTGGTGTGGCCAACCTGTTTCGGGCGATCCCTGATCTGGAGGAACGTGGCCGCAAGCCGCTGGTGGACGGGTCAGGCGCAGCGGTGACGGCGCTGGCGGAAAAGGCGACTGCGCGGTTAGAGGCGGCTCGGCGAAAACGACAGAGCGTGTCTGCCGAGGCTGGTGCGGCGCTCTATGCAGGGTATCTGGGCCGACCGGTGTTGCGGCAGGTTTTGAAAGACCCAGGCAAGTTGGCGCGCGGCGCATTGGGATTGCCGCCATTGGCAGAGCGAGTGCGTTTTTTGAATGTCGCGCTGCGGGGGTGGTGGCGATAGCGTTGTGTTGGCGGTCTGGGTGTTCAGGTGTCGTTGCTGTGTTCGGTCATGGCCCGTTTGAGCGCCTTGGCAGAGCGCGGGCTGAGCCGGGTCAGCGCATCCTGCGGGTTCAGGTCATGCCGGGCCAGAAAGACGGCCAGCGCGTAGGCCCGCGATTCCTGTGTCATATAGCCGGACCAGCCCATTTGGGCCGGACCGTCGAGCGCGAAGAGTCCGAAACCATGGGTGATGCAGTGCAGGTCGGTTGAGAGTTCGTGGACCGGCTCACCGCCGGGCATCGCGTCAATATACGGGGCGAGGCGGGCATGCATCAGCTCGTGCGCCATGGTGTTGATGAAGGCGATTGGCGTTGCCATCAGGGCCGCATCATAGCTGATGAGCGGGTCGGAATCGTCGTGCAGATAGGTGCCGCCGATGCCGGCGATGTCCTGATAGTTGTGCCGGTATTCCGGGGGCAAGTTTGACAGCGGCTGCACCTCGATCGGGGCGACCGGCAGCAGGGCGGCGATGTCATTGGCAATCTGCTGGGCGACCTCGGGCGTTTGGCCGGCCCCTGCCGTGAAATAGTCACGGCTTGGCGTGATCAGTTTGCGGCTGTCGGTCCAGTTTTTCCCGAACGTGTCATCGGCCCAGTCGAAATTGTCGATGATCCAACCCTTCAGATCATCGCTGATGCTGGGTTTTCGGCCCCAGAACATGGCGCTCAGGTTGCAAGTTTGGGCTGGCGCACCAGCCAGATCAGTGATCCGCCTGCCAGCACAAGGAAGGGGATCATGGCGAGGTTGACCGCATTCCAGCCTTCGACCGCCGACCCGCCAGAGCAGTTCATCAGCCCGCCGGAAGCCAGCGAGGCCACGGTCACCATGCCAAACACGATCATGTCGTTCATGCCTTGCACGACACCCCGTTCTTCGGGTCGGTGCGCACCTGCCAACATCGTAGTCGCGCCAATGAAGCCGAAGTTCCAGCCGAGCCCCAGCAGGATGAGGGCTGCAAAGAAGTTGGTCAGTTCGACGCCGGAGAGGGCGACAATCCCGGCGGCGGCAAGAAAGACCAGCCCGGCGGACATGATACGTTCCACCCCGAAACGGGCGATCAGGTGCCCGGTGAAGAAGGAAGGGGCGAACATGGCCAGCACATGAGCCGAAACGATATCGTTGGCGTTGTTTGTGGTGAACCCGCAGCCCACAACGGCAAGCGGTGTGGAGGTCATGACGAGGTTCATCAGGGCATAGGACACCATGCCAACGATGATGGAAACGACGATGCGCGGGTCGCGGAGGAGTTCGCCACGGGATCGTCCGATCACTGCATTCTCGACTTTGGGTTCGGACCGGCTGCCCTTGGGCAAATCCAGCCACAGAAAGAGGAGCATGCCGACGAGATTGAGTGCGGCGACCGCAAGGTAGGTTCCCATGAAGGGCACGACGAAGGCGTCCTGCACCAGCTTGTTTAGCTGCGGCCCGACGATGGCTGACAAGAGGCCACCGGCCATGACGTAGGAGATTGCCTTTGGCCGGAATGCCTCGGACGCTGTATCCGTGGCGGCGAAGCGGTAAAACCCTTGCGCTGACATGTAGATGCCGGTCAGGTAGGAGCCGGCCAGCAGGATGGCGAAAGATTCGGTATAGAGCCCGTAGGCTGCGATCAGTGCCCCCATGGCACCGGCAAATGCCCCCAGGAAAAAC
Organism: uncultured Paracoccaceae bacterium; assembly: GCA_947488175.1. Classification (GTDB taxonomy): domain Bacteria; phylum Pseudomonadota; class Alphaproteobacteria; order Rhodobacterales; family Rhodobacteraceae; genus Yoonia. The sequence continues at coordinate 203,315 of CANKYO010000001.1, read as the reverse complement.
CCGAACCGCCGCCCGTTGCGCTGCATCAAAGGGCTGAGCCATGGTGCCGTCGTCATCGATCCGAAGACGATGAAGGAGATGGGCAATGTCGCCAGACAGACATTGCTGGCGAGCATCCCGCCAGCCAGCCCGCCGATGACAAAGATCATGGGCATCTGCGCGCCGAGGATGGCCTGTGCCATCACCAGAACGGCCACGTTGCGTTTGGCACGGGTATCGTCGGTATAGGTCATGCTGCATCGGTAATCCCGGATCGCGGCGGTGGCAATGGGCCTTTAGGCCGCGTCGATGATGTGGGCGAATGAGCCTGAGACGCGGGCCTTGATCAGGCCCATCGGCGCTAGCTCTGCGCCGGTCGCGTCCTGCGCGGCGAAAAGCGGTGTGCCCTCGGCCCGGAGAGTGGTGGCATAGTGGAATTCGTGCCCGGTCCAGTTGCCGGCAAATGGGCCGCCGGTTCCTTGCAGGCTGCGATATCCGAGGTGCAGTTTGCGGGTTGCGAAAGACGTATCGAGAGGCAGTAGTCCGGCCATCTTATGGGTGATCCCGTCCGCATCGGTGAGTGTTTCGCCCAAGGTCATGTAGCCGCCGCATTCGCCGTAGATTTGCGCGCTGCTATTGCGCAGGCTGTCCATGAATGTCGTGTTTGCCGCAAGATGGCCTGCGTGCAGTTCGGGGTAGCCGCCGGGCAGATAGATCAGATCGGCCTTTGGTGCAGCCTCGTTGCTGAGAGGTGAGAAGAATTGCAGCTCTGCCCCGGCATCGTGCCAGTCATTCAGGATATGCGGGTAGCTGAAGGCGAAAGCGGCATCCTGCGCGATAGCGATCCGTTGGGCGGGTGGTTGGCGTGTTGGCGCGTCGTGCGCCGGGAGTGGATCGGTGTGCAGTTGTTGCAGGGCGTCGAGGTCAACCGATTGGCTGATGAGGTCGGCGGCTTGGTTCAGGTAGGCGTCGAGATCGGGCCGTTCTTGCGCCTGCACAAGTCCGAGATGTCGGGAGGGTTGTGTTAGCCCCGGTGCGCGGGGGATCGCGCCAAGGACGGGTATGTCTTTCAGGGCGTTGCGCAGCATACCCTCGTGCCGGGGCGAGCCGACATTGTTGAGGATCACGCCTGCGATCCGAACCGTTGGATCATGGTTGATGAACCCGTTGGCCAGCGGTGCAACGGACCCTGCCATTCTTGCCGCGTCGATTACCAGAATGACAGGCAAGTTCAGGATGCGGGCGAGGTCGGCCGTTGCCCCTTTGCCGTCAGGCGGGGCGCCGTCGAAGAGGCCCATTGCCCCTTCGATGATCAGCGGCGTCGGTCCGCTGGCGAGCGACCGGATCCGGTCGGGCGTCATCGCCCAGGCGTCGAGGTTGATGCAGGGTTGCCCGCAGGCGGCCTCGTGAAAGCGGGGGTCGATGTAGTCGGGGCCGGATTTGGCGGCGCGGATGGCTGTCGTCCGGTTGAGGGCGCGCAGAAGGCCGAGAGTGATGGTCGTTTTGCCGCTGCCGGAGGCGGGGGCGCTGATGATGAAGCTCATCCCGGGTTGCGCCGTTGGGATGCCTCCGGCGGGAGTATTTGGGGAAGAAAGAAGTTGGGGACCATGATCAGGCGGATTCGGCCGGGCGCCCACGCCCAAGAGGGTCGAGGTTGCGGGGCGCTTGTCCGGCGGCCATGGCCTGCCAGTCCAAGACCTGGCGCATTAGAACGGATTGACCCACGCAGATGATTGCGGGCGGTTCCAACGCGGCTTTGGCGATGTCGTCGACGATCGTGCCGAGCGTGGTTTCGAGGACTTTTTGATCGTCAGTTGTTGCCGTTGTCACCACCGCAACAGGTTCGTGGATGCTGCGCCCTGCGGCGATCAGGTGGCCGGTGATTTGGGCGATGTGTTTCATGCCCATATAGATTACTATGACCTGTGATCCTTTGGAAATGCTGACCCAGTCGAGCGAGCCGGGGGTGTTGCCGGATTGGTCATGCCCGGTGACGAAGGTCACGGATTGGTTCACATCACGATGTGTGACGGGGATGCCCGCATAGGCCAGCCCCCCGATGCCTGCGCTGATGCCGGGGATGATCCGGATCGGGATGCCATGCTGAACCAGTGTCTGGGCCTCTTCCCCGCCGCGTCCGAAGACGAAAGGGTCGCCACCCTTGAGCCGCAGGACACGTTTGCCTGCGCGGGCCAGATCGACGAGCCGCAGCGAGATATCCCGTTGTTTAGCAGAGGGTTTGCCGCCCCTCTTACCAGCATAGATGTGTTCGGCTTGCGGGGCCCAGTCGAGGATCTGTTCCTGCACCAGCGCGTCATAGATCACCACATCGGCCTGCCGCAATGCGTTAGCCGCGTGCAGCGTCAGTAGCCCCGGATCACCCGGGCCTGCGCCGCAGAGCCATACCCAGCCGGGTTCCAGTGTTGGCCATTTATGGCTGGGAAGGGGGATCGTGTCGCTCATGTCTTGTTTATGCCGCTGATCTGGTCGCTTGGAAAGCCGTCAAACGACGTCGGATTGCGGATTGGCGGCACCGGCCTATAGTCGCGCCGATGAGTAGGAAACCAATAGGGGAATTGCGCCGAGGCTGGACCACGGGCGCATGTGCGACTGCGGCGACAAAGGCCGCATTGATACGTCTGTGGGGTGGCGCGTTCCCGGATGAGGTGGGGATCGTGCTGCCAAAGGGCGAGACACCTGTTTTTTCACTGGCGTTGGCGGAGGCCGGTCAGGGTTGGGCGCAAGTCGGGATTACCAAGGATGCGGGCGATGATCCGGATGTGACCCATGGGGCGCTGATTGTGGTGAAGGTCTCGCCTTCTGAGGGCGGCATAGTCTTTGTGGCCGGTGATGGCGTTGGTACGGTGACTAAGGCCGGGCTGCCGATCGGAGTCGGTGAGCCGGCGATCAACCCGGTGCCGCGTCAAATGATGCAAAGCGTGGTGGATGAGGTTGCGGCGCAGTTTGGTCGGATATCGAATGTGAGGATTGAAATATCTGTTCCTGGCGGGCAGGAGTTGGCCCTGAAGACTTGGAACCCCCGATTAGGCATAGAGGGTGGCATTTCGATCCTTGGGACGACGGGCGTGGTCCGGCCATTCAGTTGTGCGGCTTGGATTGCCTCAATCCATCGCGGTATTGATGTGGCCCGCGCTGATGGGCTGACCCATGTGGCGGGATGTACGGGCGCGACATCTGAGAAGGTGGTGCAGGCGCTATATGATCTGCCGGATCATGCCATGTTGGATATGGGAGATTTTGCGGGGGGAATGCTGAAGTATCTGGAGAAACATCCGGTACCGCGCGTGACGATCGGCGGCGGGATCGGCAAGATGACCAAACTGGCGCAGGGGGCAATGGATCTGCATTCAGGCCGCAGTCAGGTGGATTTTGCCGCACTGGCGAAGCTTGCAGGTGTGCTGGAGGTGGCTGATGCAAATACCGGATTGGAGGCTTATGAGATGGCGGGCGCGCCCTTGGCTGAGGCAGTTTCAAAGCAGGCTTTGAAGGTTGTGGAGGACCGCTTTGGCGGTTGTGGGATGCGGTTTGATATTGTCGTCATTGATCGCGCCGGGGGGATTATTGCGAGGGCTGGGGTTTGACGCTGTTGTTGCTGGCTGGATCCGGGGATGCCCGGCGGATAGCCGAAGGATTGAATGGGGTCGATGTCATTGCATCGTTGGCTGGCGCGACCCGTGACCCGGCGCCCTTGCCAGTACCCACCCGGTCCGGCGGGTTTGGTGGCGAGGCGGGGTTTCGTCAGTTTTTAAGCGAGAATGGCATTACAGCGGTGCTGGATGCCACCCATCCTTATGCGCACCGGATTACTGTCCGTACTGCCTGGGTTTGTGCCGAACTTCATTTACCCTTTCTGCAGTATTTGCGCCCGGGGTGGACGGCAGAGCCGGGCGACAAATGGACCAAGATCGCGCGGGAACAGGATGCGGCGGCCCATATTCCGCAAGGGACGACCGTGTTTTTAGGAACGGGGCGTCAGACGTTGGACGGGTTTGCCAACCTCGCTGGCCGCCGCGTGATCTGCCGCCAGATTGATCCGCCGGAGGAGCCGTTTCCGTTTGCTGGGGGTGAATTTCTGGTCGGGCGCCCCCCGTTTTCGGTTGAGGATGAAGTGGCGCTGTTTTCACGGCTGAAGGTGGATTGGCTGGTTGTCAAAAACGCTGGCGGGGCCGCTAGCCGGACCAAGCTGACGGCAGCCCGTCAATTGGGTATTCCAGTGCTGATGATCGCGCGTCCGTCGCAGGGCGACTGGCCGATTGTTGATACCGTTGACGCTGCATTGGATTGGGTGCGCCGTCTGTGAAGGAACGGGTCATCAAAGGCCATGCATGCATTGCGGAGGGTGCCGTGTGGCTTTGCGCACAAGAGCCGCGCTTTGCCTATGTCATGACTGACCTGCCGCGTTTGCCCTTGCGCTTGAAACCGGACGGCTTTGCGGAGTTGTTGAGCGCCATAGTCAGCCAGCAGGTCAGCGTTGCCTCGGCCAATGCCATCTGGCGCCGTTTGGTGCAGGCTGGGATGACAGAGCCGCAGGCCGTCAGTGCCGCGTCTGAGGATGATCTGAAGGCTCTGGGATTGAGTCGTCAGAAAGTGCGCTATGCGCAGGCTTTGGCTGCAGCCGAGATCGACTTTGACGCATTGCGTCAGATGCCTGCGGTGGACGTGATAACGACGCTGACAGCAGTGCCGGGCATTGGGGTCTGGACCGCAGAAATCTACGCGATGTTTTCGCTGGGCCGTGCTGATGTTTTTGCGCCGGGCGATCTCGCGCTGCAGGAGGCGGCCAGGCTGATTTTTGAACTGCCCGAACGCCCCAAGGACCGTGCCTTGCGCGAAATGGCGGCCGCGTGGTCACCGTGGCGGTCGGTTGCGGCGCGCATCATGTGGGCCTACTACAAGCAGAACAAACAGCGGGAAGGCATCAGATGACACGAGCGTTAGAGGCGCAGCGGCGCGAACCGGTATCGGGCGAGACCCGGTCTTGCGTGGTCTTTCTGCATGGTTATGGGGCCAATGCGGCGGATTTGATCGGGCTGGCCGACCCGTTGGGCGAACATATGCCCGATACGTTGTTTGTTGCACCTGATGCGCCGGAGGCCTGTGCGGGTGCGCCGATGGGGTTTCAGTGGTTTCCGATCCCGTGGATTGACGGATCCAGCGAAGAGGAATCGCGTCAAGGGCTGGACCGGGCAGCGGCTGATCTGGATGCGTTTCTGACCGGTGTCATGGTGGATGAAGACCTGCTGCCTGAGCAGGTGGTCGTTCTGGGTTTTTCCCAAGGCACCATGATGGCACTGCATGTTGTCCCGCGCCGCGAGGACCCGGTTGCCGGGATCGTCGCCTTTTCCGGACGTCTGCTTGAGCCGGAATTACTGGTCGATGAGGTGGTCAGCCGCCCGCCGGTTTTGCTGATCCACGGTGATCAGGATGATGTGGTTCCGCCGCAATCGCTGCCCCAGGCAGCCGAGGCGCTGCAAGGTGCCGGTTGGACAGAGGTCTACGCCCATATCATGAAGGGGACAGGCCATGGCATTGCACCGGATGGGCTGTCTGTCGCGCTGGCCTTTATGCGCGACCGGTTGGGCATGTCCTGATCCGTGGCATCGTAACTTGACGTAACGGCATTTTGTGCGGTTTTCAGCGCATCGCACGCCGCGTTAACGCTTTGGTCACTGCTGCGCCTTCATATCAAAGTTGAGTTCAGTTTTAGCAATGGTGTGATCCGGTGACCGATTTTCCACGAGCATCTCAGATTCTGATCCCGAAGGATTTTGCAGGCTGGGGTCTGCGGCTGATCTTGCTGCTACTGGTCGTCCTGGCGTTGGGTGTGCTGCCATTTCCGGGTGCTGAACTGGCCGTGCCAGCGGTAGTCCAGACCCATGTGATCTATACCCTGGTCGTTGGCGCACCATTGGGTGCGGCACTGTTCTGGGCGTTGTCTTGTCTGGGCCGTGCGCAGACACGTGTCAAAACCCTGTCGGATCTTGATCCGATCACGGCCCTGTCCAACCGACCGGATTTTGTACGCCGCGCCCAGCGTGTTCTGCCACAGGCGGGCGCGCTCCTGCTGGTGGATGTGGATGATTTCAAAGCGATCAATCATCGGCGAGGACGCCGTGCGGGTGATTTGTGCCTGATGGCGCTGGCGCAGCGGTTTCGCGAAGTGACCCGCCAGTCGGATGTGGTCGGGCGGCTGGATGGCGCCTCATTCGCGATCTATCTGCCTGGGGCAACTGTGGAACAAGCCCATGAGATTTCCCAGCGGTTATGCGAGGGAATGATCATTGTCACGCCGAACGGAAAGCTGCGGTTGACCACCTCGGTCGGGGCTGTGCTGGCTGATGGTCGCACCCCATTGGAGCGGCTGCTGCGCGATGCTGATACAGCCCTGGATCGCGCCAAGCTGAAAGGGCGGGCCTGTGTGGTAATTGACGAACTGCCACTGGTGGCCTGACGGCTGAATTGGCTCGTTGGTCCCGCCGCGTCTTGGTTGATCCGGGGCCGGTGAATTCCCGCAATTTTTGCCGCACATTGTGGGGCTTGTCACATTTCTGACGCGATATATAGTCCACCTAAACGAGGCTACGGGATAAACGGGCATGTTCCCGTTCCGCAGCCTGACGGTTTGGGATGTAAGACATGACGCAGACGGAATTTAGGACAGATTTTGTGCGCGCACCCGGCGTGCTCAAACACTATCCGGCATTGGTGTTGAACGCCGATTATCGCCCATTGTCCTACTATCCCTTGTCCCTTTGGCCCTGGCAGGAAGCGATCAAGGCTGCGTGGCTGGATCGTGTCGATATCGTTAGCGAATATGATGAGGTCGTGCGCAGTCCGTCGACAACCCTGCGTATCCCGTCAGTTGTGGTTTTGAAAGACTATGTCAAACCGCAAAAGCAGGTGGCGTTCACCCGGTTCAACCTGTTTTTACGCGACGAGTTTTGTTGTCAGTATTGCGGGGCCAAAGGTGAATTGACCTTTGATCATGTCGTGCCGCGCGCCAGCGGCGGCGTGACAAGCTGGGAAAACGTGGTGGCGGCCTGTAGCCCATGCAATCTGCGCAAAGGGTCGCGGTCGTTGAAGCAATGCGGGATGAGTCTGCGCAAGCCACCCCGTCGGCCTGCGCCGGAGCAGTTGCACAATGTTGGACGCAAGTTCCCGCCAAACCATTTGCACGATAGCTGGGTCGATTTCCTTTACTGGGATGCAGAGCTGGAAGCATAGGTCGCGTTCTTACGCTAGACTTGCCTTGGCGTCCGCGCTAGGAACACAACGTTAGCGCTAACGCAAACCAGCTTAGAAAGCGGAGTAAGCCATGGTCTCTCGCGTCATTCCGGTGGAAACCTTTGATCTGGTCATATTCGGGGGGACCGGCGATCTGGCCCGCCGCAAGATTCTGCCCGGCCTGTTTCGTCGTTTTCTGGCTGGCCAGATGCCTGCAGGATCCCGGATTATCGGGGCGGCCCGGTCTGAATTGGATGACGCTGCCTATCGCGAGATGATCGATGATGCCGTGGCCGAGTTTGGCGGCGAAGAATATCGTAATAAGAAGGGGTTAGAGGCCTTTCTTGAATGTATCGAATATGTCGCGATTGACGCCAAGGGCGAAGGTGGGTGGGCCAAGCTGGCCGAAATCGTGCGTCAGGATGTTGTGCAGGCCTTTTACTTTTCCGTAGCACCTTCCTTGTTTGGTGATCTGGCAGAACGGCTGCATACCAACAAGATCGCGAATGCAAGCAGCCGGATCGTGGTGGAAAAACCGTTTGGCCGTGATCTGGACAGTGCCCGCGCATTAAACGCAACGCTGGCCACACATTTCGACGAAAGCCAGATTTACCGGATCGATCATTATCTGGGCAAAGAGACGGTTCAGAACCTGATGGCGGTCCGCTTCGGCAATGTGTTGTTCGAGCCGCTTTGGAATAACCACTATGTCGATCACATCCAGATCACGGTTGCCGAAACCGTCGGTGTTGGCGGGCGCGGGGCATATTATGATAAATCTGGTGCGATGCGCGATATGGTGCAGAACCACCTTATGCAGCTATTGTGCCTGATCGCTATGGAGCCACCCAGCCAGTTCGGAGCAGATGAAGTTCGCGATGAAAAGTTGAAGGTTATCAGGGCATTGCAGCCTATAGATTATCATCACATTGTGCGCGGCCAGTATGATGCCGGGCCGGATGGACCCAGCTATCGTGCGGATGCTGAAAATCCGCGCAGCTTTACTGAAAGCTTTATCGCGATGCGCTGTCACATTGCCAATTGGCGGTGGGCCGGCGTGCCGTTCTACATGCGTACGGGTAAGCGGATGAAGGCGCGGTCATCGGAAATTGCCGTTGTCTTCAAGGATCTCGGCCATTCGATTTTTGAAGGTGACGAGGCCCGCCATCGCAATATCCTGTCGATACGGTTGCAGCCGAATGAAGGTATGGATTTGCAGGTCACCATCAAGGAACCGGGTCCCGGTGGCATGCGGCTGATCGATGTGCCGCTGGACATGACCTTTGCCGAGGCGTTGGGTGATGAAGAACACGAGGTGACCGACGCCTATGAGCGTCTGATCATGGACGTGATCCGCGGCAACCAGACCCTGTTCATGCGCGGCGATGAGGTCGAGGCCGCATGGGCCTGGACCGATCCACTGATCGAAGGCTGGGAGGCGCGCAATGACGTGCCCAAGCATTACGACGCGGGGTCGGCAGGGCCAGAGGATGCGATGATGCTGATGCATCGCGATGGCCGCAAATGGCGCGAAATCAAGGGCTGACGCCGGTCTGCAGAACACGTACAGATGGCGTATATCGGGCGTGTATACACTTGATCAAAACGTCTGACACATCACCATGGGGGCGAAGGCGATGAAGGTAGTCGAATATCCGGACGCGGAGATGATGATGATGGATCTGGCCGATACGCTGGCCAGTGAGCTGAAGAATTGTCTGCTGGTCCATGAACATGCGTCCTTTGCCGTGCCGGGTGGTACGACCCCCGGCCCGATCTTTGACAGCCTTTGCGCTGTCGATCTCGACTGGTCGCGCGTGCATGTGATGCTGACCGATGAACGCTGGGTGCCAGAAACGTCAGAGCGGTCAAACACACGGTTGCTGCGCGAGCGTCTGCTGATCGAAAAGGCGGCGGCTGCGGTTTACGTCCCGCTTTATGCCGAGGCCGAGACGCCGGAAGAGAAACTGGATGATCTGGCAAAATCGCTGGAACCGGAATTGCCGATTTCCGTGATGTTGCTTGGGATGGGGGCGGATATGCACACCGCGTCGATCTTTCCCGGGGCGGACCAGCTGGATCGCGCGTTGCATGGTGATTATCATTTGGTCGCGATGCGTGCACCCAGTGCGCCGGAGCCGCGCATCACCCTGTCGGCCAAGGTTCTGAAAAGCGCGATGAGCCGTCATATGGTCATTGTTGGTGGCGAAAAGCGTGCGGCGCTGGAACGTGCCCGCCATTTACCCCCCGAAGAGGCACCTGTCGCCGCGATCCTACCGGGCACGACCGTGCATTGGGCGGAGAGCTGAGCAATGTGGGATAAGTTGCGTGCCCATCATGCCAAGGTTGCCGACCGCCGGTTTGAGACCCTTGTGGACGCGGATCGCGCTGCCGATTTTTCGGCGCAGGCGGGCGATATGCTGCTGGATTACGCCAAGACGAATATCGACGTAGAGGGGCGTGCGCTGCTGATTGACCTTTTGGAACGGGCAGGCGTTGCCGCCAAGCGCGAGGCGATGTTCACCGGCCAGCCGATCAATGAAACCGAAGGCCGTGCCGTGCTACATACGGCCTTGCGCAATCTGGATGGCGATCCGGTTTTGGTTGATGGCAAGGACATCATGCCGGGTGTTCTGGAGACGCTGGGTCGGATGGAGGATTTCGCCGCAGATATCCGCGAGGGCCGGTTCAAAGGGCAGGGCGGCAAGATCACGGATGTGGTGAATATCGGGATTGGCGGTTCCGACCTTGGGCCTGCCATGGCCGTCAAGGCACTGGCGCCCTATCACGACGGCCCGCGCTGTCATTTCGTGAGCAACGTGGACCCGGCGGATATTGCCGGTGTGTTGCGCCAATGTGATCCGGCGACGACGCTGGTGATTGTCGCCTCCAAGACGTTTACCACGATCGAAACCATGACCAATGCCCGCACCGCGCAGGCCTGGATGGGTGAGGTTGTCAGCGATACCGGTGCGCAATTCGCCGCGTTGTCGACGGCAGAGGACAAGACCACCGATTTCGGGATCGATCCGTCCCGTGTGTTCGGATTCGAGGATTGGGTCGGTGGGCGGTATTCAGTCTGGGGGCCGATTGGTCTGTCGCTGATGATTGCCATCGGACCACAGGCGTTCAAGGCGTTTCTGCGCGGTGGGCAGGCGATGGACACGCATTTCCGCGCTGCCGCGTGGCATGAAAACCTGCCTGCGCTGTTGGCGCTGGTGGGGATGTGGCACAATCAGGTTTGTGGTTATGCCACCCGGGCTGTGTTGCCTTATGATAATATTCTCAGTCGCTTACCAGCCTATCTTCAACAATTGGAGATGGAGAGCAACGGCAAGGGAGTCAGCATGGATGGCGCCGATCTGGAGGTTCCATCCGGTCCTGTTGTCTGGGGTGAGCCGGGGACGAACGGGCAACATGCGTTCTATCAGTTGATCCATCAGGGCACCCGCGTGATTCCCTGTGAGTTTTTGGTGGCGGCGTGTGGGCATGAGGATGATCTGCACCATCAGCACCAGTTGCTGGTGGCCAATTGTCTGGCCCAGTCAGAGGCGCTGATGCGCGGGCGGACACTGGATGAGGCACGCGCAAAGGTGGCAGACCGTTTTGAGGGGGCTGAGCTGGACCGCCAGGCCAAGCACCGCGTCTTTCCCGGCAATCGTCCAACTGTGACAATTGCCTACCCCCAACTAACACCGTTTGTGTTGGGTCAGATTATCGCGCTCTATGAACATCGGGTTTTCGTTGAAGGGGCGGTTTTGGGGATCAACTCATTTGATCAATGGGGTGTTGAGTTAGGCAAGGAACTGGCCACCGCACTGCAGCCTGTGGTCGAAGGAAAGTCGGGGGTTGAGGGCAAGGATGGCTCAACTGCCGCACTTGTCGGGTTTTTGCAGAGGAACGGGGTGTAATCCGCGGGTGGCTTTGCCATAAGGGCGCGGGGCGTCCAAAGAGGAAATGAGCGGAATGATCGCGCAATACGCACTCTACCTGATCGGACTTGTCCTGATCACTGCGATGTTATTTGAGCTGAGGTCGGGTAAAATCCCGAACTGGCTGACACTGGTGCCGTTTGTGGTTTTCATTGCGGTTGCAGCCACGGTCGAGGATCGATCAACACTGCTCTGGCAATTATTGTTGGCTGTGGCTGTCTTTGCCGTGGGCCTGCTGTTGTTTGCGTTTGTGGGGTTCGGTGCGGGTGCTGTCAAACTGATGAGCGGGCTGGCGCTGTTCGTCCCGGTGTCAGAGGCGTTGACCGCAACGGCTATTTTTGTTGCGTCAGTTTTCCTGACCGGCTTTGTGGTGATTCAAGCGCGAAAGTTCATCGGAAATGAAGAAAGCAATTGGCATGTTCTGCGCGGTAAAAGCACACCGATGAGCGTGCCATTGGCGATGGCGGGCCTTGGCAGTTTTTTTGTTTTCTGACAGTCGTTTATCGTAAGATGAGTTTGAACCCATCTTTGTTCCCGCCTTTCAGGAAAACTGATCTTCTGACCTTCATGATCGTTCCAATTTCCAAGTCTGCCGAAGAGGCTCCAGCGGTTTTCGTCCGACATTCTTGCGGTGTGATAATCGGACATAAGATCTAAACCAAAGCAATTTTCGTTCCCCAGTCGGCGCACTGGTTGATCAGCGCCTCGGATGGGACCCGATCAGTCACGAAATGATCCATCTGCGCGAGTGAGGCGATCTTGACCGGGGCCTTGCGTGTGAATTTCGTACTATCAGCCACAAGGATCGTTGATCGCGCGGCCCTGATCACTTGTTGGCTGACGCGTATTTCTTCGGGGTCGAAATCCAGTAGATCGCCGGAAAGGTCGATCGCTGACGCCCCGATCACGGCGAAATCCACTTTGAACCGGTCGATGGCTATCGCGGCCAGATCACCGACCAAGCCCCCATCGGTCCGGCGCAGCAGGCCGCCCGCAACCACCACATCGCAGCTTGGATTGTCAGCCAGAATGTTGGCGACGTTCAGGTTATTCGTGACCACCATCAGGTTGCGATGGGTCTGCAGGGCGTGGGCCACGGCCTCGGTCGTGGTGCCGATATTGAGGAAGACAGACGCGCTATCGGGGATCAGTTGGGCGGCACGGCGGGCGATCTTGATCTTGGCGTCGCGGTTCAGCGCACGCCGGTCGCCATAGCCGATATTGCTCACGCCGGATGGCAGAACGGCCCCGCCATGGACGCGTTCCAACAGCCCCGTTGCGCAAAGCTGGCGCAGATCGCGGCGGATGGTCTGGACCGCCACACCCAGATTGATGGCAAGGTCGGTGGCTGTGACCTTGCCATGCTTCTGGGCTTCGTTCCGGATCAGGGCATGCCTTTGTGCCGTTTCCATGTGTTCGGTTTGCGGGTTAGGCGAACTGTTGGCAAGGTATTTTCTTTATATTTATTGGAAAACCTGATTTCGTTTTATGTTCGTTCGTCGCGGGGCGAACATATTGCAGCACTGCGCTTGCGCCGGCAGGACAGGGGGCCTAGCAGGCAGTCGAACCTAAGGGGCACATCATGCAAACGGATTTCGACCTTTTCATCATCGGCGGCGGCATCAACGGCTGTGGCATCGCGCGCGATGCGGCCGGGCGCGGGCTGAAGGTCGGGTTGGCCGAAATGAATGATTTGGGGTCGGCCACATCCTCGGCCTCGACAAAGCTGTTTCACGGCGGTTTGCGCTATCTTGAGTTTTTCGAATTTGGATTGGTTCGCAAGGCCCTGATCGAACGCGAGGTGCTGTTGCAGGCAATGCCGCATATCAGCTGGCCGATGCGCTTTGTGCTGCCTTATCACAAGGATATGCGGTTTGAAGGCGACACGCCGACATCGAAATTGCTGTCGTTGTTCATGCCGTGGATGAAAGGGCGCAGGCCTGCCTGGCTGATCCGGTTGGGTCTGTTTCTTTACGACAATCTGGGCGGGCGGAAAATTCTGCCTGGCACATGGACGGTGGATCTGACCAAGAACCCGGTCGGTGGCCCACTGAAGGACAAGTTTAAGCGCGCCTATGAATACTCCGATTGCTGGATCGAGGATTCGCGGCTTGTCGTCCTGAATGCGCGTGATGCTGAGGTGCGTGGCGCGAAGATCATGACGCGTACCAAGGTCATCAGCGCGGATCGGGTTGAAAACCATTGGAAGATCGTCCTGGAAACCGACGGCAAACAGACCGTTTATACCGCCCGTGGGCTGGTGAACGCTGGCGGCCCATGGGTCGAAAACATCGTCCGGCAGGTGGCGCGGCAGAAAACGAGCGAAGGGGTGCGCCTCGTGCGGGGTAGTCACATTGTCACGAAGAAGCTGTTTGATCATCAGAAGAGCTACTTCTTTCAGGGTGAGGACGGACGGATCATTTTCGCCATCCCTTACGAGACTGATTTCACCCTGATCGGGACGACCGATGCAGAGCATGAAGACCTGTCCGAGAAGCCCTATGCGACAGATGAAGAACAGGATTATCTATGCAACTTCGCATCGCAGTATTTCGAGAAACCAGTGACCCGCGATGATATCGTGTGGACCTATTCAGGGGTACGCCCGCTTTATGATGACGGGGCCAAATCGGCGACGGCGGCGACCCGTGACTATGTGCTGTCGCTTGATGACAATGGCGCGCCGCTGCTGAATATCTTTGGCGGCAAGATCACGACCTATCGCAAGCTGGCTGAGAACGCGCTGAAAAAGCTGACGCCACTTTTGGGCGGGTCAGATCCATGGACGGCAGGTGTGGCTTTGCCCGGTGGCGATTTCCCGGTGTCGCGGCGCGATTCCTTGGTGGCGGATTTGCAGGCCAGCTACAGTTTTCTGACACCGTTCTGGGCCTTGCGTCTGATCCGCGCCTACGGCACCGAAGCGGCACAGATACTGGGCGATGCCAAATCAGCGGCCGATCTTGGGCAGGATTTAGGGGCAACACTGACCGAGGCCGAGGTGAAATGGTTGATGACCCGCGAATATGCCCGCACGGCCGAGGATGTTGTCTGGCGACGCAGCAAGCTGGGCCTGCGGATGACGCCTGATCAAATTGCGGCCCTTGACGCGTTCATGGCGGCTTGAAACAAAAACACGAAACGGGGGACACCATGACCAATATTCTGGCCATCGATCAGGGCACCACATCCAGCCGGGCGATCATTTTTGACGCCGACATGCGCGTGAAAGCCACCGCGCAAGAGGAGTTTACCCAGCATTTCCCACAGTCCGGCTGGGTTGAACATGATCCGTCCGATATATGGTCCTCTGTCGCGTCCACCTGCCGTGGGGCCATCGAAAAGGCGGGAATTACCGCCGCAGATGTGGCTGCCATTGGTATCACCAATCAACGCGAAACAACGTTGGTCTGGGACAGGAAGACGGGTGAACCGATCCACAATGCCATCGTTTGGCAGGATCGCCGCACCGCCCCGTTTTGCGAGGAACTCCGCAAGGAAGGGTTCGAGGCGACGATCACGCAGCGCACGGGCCTGCTGGCCGATCCTTATTTTTCCGGCACCAAGGTGCAGTACATTCTCAACCATGTTGACGGGGCAAAGGACCGCGCCACCTCCGGTGATCTGCTGTTTGGCACGGTCGATTGCTACCTGATCTGGAAGCTGACAGGCGGCAAGGTCCACGCAACCGACGCGACCAATGCCGCCCGCACGATGCTCTATGATATTCGCAAGGGCCGGTGGAGCAGCACGATCTGCGAACGGTTCGGCATTCCGATGTCGATGCTGCCCGAGGTGCGCGATTGCGCCGCCGATTTCGGGACCACGCGCGCCGATCTTTTTGGCAAGGGACTCCCCATTCTCGGCGTGGCGGGGGATCAGCAGGCGGCAACCATCGGGCAGGCGTGTTTCCAGCCGGGGATGCTGAAATCCACCTATGGGACGGGGTGTTTTGCGCTGCTCAATACCGGCGATACGCTGGTCGAAAGCAAGAAACGCCTGCTTGGCACCATCGCCTATCAGTTTGACGGCAAACCGACCTATGCGCTCGAAGGGTCGATCTTCATTGCCGGTGCCGTGGTGCAATGGCTGCGCGACGGGCTGAAGATCATTCGCGAGGCAAGCGAAACGCAACCGTTGGCAGAAAAAGCGGATCAGGGGCAGGAGCTCTATATGGTTCCCGCCTTCACCGGCCTTGGCGCGCCCTATTGGGATGCAGAGGCGCGGGGGGCGATTTACGGTTTGACTCGCAACTCCGGCCCCGCCGAGTTCGCGCGCGCCGCCCTCGAAAGCGTCGGCTTCCAGACCCGCGATTTGCTGGAGGCGATGAAAAGCGATTGGCAAACCGATGATACCGCTGGCGTTTTACGCGTTGATGGGGGAATGAGCGCATCCGACTGGTCCATGCAGTTCCTCTCAAACATCATCGGCGCGCCGGTGGACCGACCCAAGGTTTTGGAGACAACGGCACTGGGCGCGGCATGGCTGGCGGGGATGAAGGCTGGGGTCTATCCCGAACAAGCAGGCTTTGCCGCTGAATGGGCGCTGGATCGGCGGTTCGAACCCGCGATGGATGAGGCGACCAGAGAGCGCCGGTATGCCGGGTGGCAGGATGCGGTAAGGCGGACGCTTTCCACGCGGTGATGTAGCCTGCTTCCGACACGGACTTGCAGTGAAGAGTGGCCAGTCATGATGCACTCTTCTATGATTTGGGTATGATATTGACCGTGATAAAGAAGCTCGAGCGTTCCAAGTGGTTTTCTAGGACACTCGCTAGCCTGTTTCTGGGCTTCATTTTCGTTGCAGTCTTCATCGCTCCGATCCTGACAGGTCAACGGTATCAGATCATTACTGGTTTGGCATACGTATTAGTGTCCCTGAGCATTGGGGTTGGCATGTTGGCAGGCAGTGCTTTGGCCGATCAAGGCCGCAAGCACAACTGGGTCGTTGATGATGAGTTGCACGCGCGTTTGCAGAACGCTGTGA
The DNA here is from genome assembly GCA_947488175.1 of uncultured Paracoccaceae bacterium. GTDB lineage: Bacteria > Pseudomonadota > Alphaproteobacteria > Rhodobacterales > Rhodobacteraceae > Yoonia. The sequence goes on along the minus strand of CANKYO010000001.1, from coordinate 187,176 downwards.
GCTTGTTTTTCGGCATTTTTGTACCAGGGATTGTCAGTTTGTTGTTGAGTCTTATACAAGGCATCGACTTTGAGGTGCCGTCGGTTATAGCGATTTTTGGAGCCGCTACCTTTGCAGCAGTCATAGGCTATATTGTCCCTCCGGAGTTACCGCGAGACAAGGAAGATTAGGCAGGCTATTGGTCTGCAACCATTATGTAGTTTGGGGGCGGATTCCGGGCCTAGCCAGAGATTTCCCTCCGCCCCAACTCCCACACCTCAAACTCCGCTGCGCGTTTGTCGCGTAGCCTTGCCTCGACAGCGGGCGACAAAGTCAAATCCATCTTTGGCGACACGTTCTTCTGCTTCAGCGTGATAGTCATCTCCAGCCGCTCCTCCAGATAACCGATCACCTTGTCCCACTGCTCATACTGGAACAGATGCTGCACGCCGACCTCACCATCGTTGATCCGCAGGAACTTGTTCTGTGATCCCACATTGGCAAAGGGGGCAGGCTGGCCTTTGCAGTATTCCATAACGAAATCATCGAAACTGACATTGCGGGTGGAGTTTTCATGGCCGATCAGGTCGTCGCGTGTGCGATAGCGACACCAACTGCCCAGCCAGTCGATCGGGTTGCGGACCACCGCCATCAGTTCCGGTTTCTGCCCGCCGGCCTGCACGAAAAACGGCTTGAGGAATCGTTTGTAGCGGTAACAAGGGGCATGTTTCAGGTGCGGCGGGTCGCGTAATACCATCGACGCGCGGGGGGCTAACGCGCCTTCGAGCGCGGTTGATCCGGTCTTGGGCACAGCCAGCAGAACAAGATTTTCCTTCCAGAAAACAAGCATTTGATCGGTGTCCTTCGTCCGCCTTGGAACCTTTTCTAGGGCATAAACCACTCTTTAACCACTCTTGGCAGAGGCTGAGACAGGAAAATTTTAGTTGCAATGTTCTCTTTTTGATCTCATTAACAATGAGAACACAAGAAGAACAAAGCAGTGATTGCCGCCCTTGAAGGCGCATGAAATAAGGACAGGAAATATGGCAACGGCAGAACTCCTCAAAATGACTGACAAGAAGACCGCGGATAAGGAAAAGGCGCTGGAAAGCGCGCTGGCACAGATCGAACGGCAGTTCGGCAAGGGCTCTATCATGAAGCTCGGCGGTCAAAACCAGATGGCCGATATCGAGGCGACATCGACCGGTTCGCTGGGTCTGGATATTGCGTTGGGAATCGGTGGTTTGCCCAAGGGCCGGGTGATCGAGATTTACGGGCCTGAATCGTCCGGTAAGACCACGCTGACCCTGCATGCGATTGCTGAAGAACAGAAAAAAGGCGGCGTGTGCGCGTTTGTTGACGCCGAACATGCGCTGGACCCGCAATATGCCAAGAAACTGGGCGTGAATCTGGATGAATTGCTCATTTCTCAGCCCGACACAGGCGAACAGGCGTTGGAAATTGTTGACACGCTGGTGCGCTCCGGTGCGGTCAACATGGTGATTGTCGATTCCGTCGCGGCCCTGACGCCAAAGTCGGAGCTTGAAGGCGATATGGGCGACAGCAGCGTCGGTGTGCATGCCCGCCTGATGAGTCAGGCGATGCGCAAGTTGACCGGGTCGATCAACCGCTCTGGCTGTATGGTGATCTTTATCAACCAGATCCGGATGAAGATCGGTGTGATGTTCGGGTCTCCGGAAACAACCACCGGCGGGAATGCTTTGAAGTTCTACGCCTCTGTCCGGCTCGATATCCGCCGGATCGGTGCGATCAAGGACCGTGATGAGGTGGTTGGTAATGCCACACGCGTGAAAGTGGTCAAGAACAAGGTGGCCCCGCCTTTCAAGCAGGTGGAATTCGACATCATGTATGGCGAAGGGATTTCGAAGACCGGTGAATTGCTGGACCTTGGGGTCAAGGCTGGTGTGGTCGAGAAATCGGGTGCCTGGTTCAGCTATGGCGATGAACGGATCGGGCAAGGGCGTGAAAACTCCAAGCTGTTCCTGAAAGAAAACCCCAATATCGCGCATGAGATCGAAGACAAGATCAGGGCCGCCCATGGTCTGGATTTTGATCTTCCAGAAGGCGGGATGGACGATGGGGATGACGACCTGGTCGAGGTTTAAGGCACGCAGACGGCGACTGCTGAAACGCCCGCACCGCAATGCGGTGAAGAATACTCCGGAGAAAGGGTGCTGCGTTGCGGCACCCTTTTTGCGTTGGCTGTGGACAGTGTGCGGGTGCAGGGCTATTTCTCCGGCCTAACGCAATCCAATGAGAACCTTGTCATGACCTCCCTTGCTGACATCCGCGCGACCTTTTTGAACTACTTTGGCCAGCAGGGGCACGAGGTCGTCGCCTCCAGCCCGCTGGTGCCGCGCAATGACCCGACGCTGATGTTCGCCAATTCGGGGATGGTGCAGTTCAAGAACCTGTTCACCGGGGCTGAAACACGCGATTATACGCGTGCTACAACCAGCCAGAAATGCGTGCGTGCCGGGGGCAAGCATAATGACCTTGATAACGTGGGCTACACTGCCCGGCACCTGACGTTTTTCGAAATGCTGGGCAATTTCAGCTTTGGCGACTATTTCAAGGAAGCCGCCATTCCATATGCATGGGAGGTGCTGACCAAAGAGCTTGAAATCCCCAAGGAAAAGTTGCTGGTCACAGTTTATCACACAGATGATGAGGCTGCAGATATCTGGAAGAAGGTCGCCGGATTGTCCGATGACCGGATCATTCGGATCGCCACGGATGACAATTTCTGGATGATGGGCCCGACAGGGCCATGCGGCCCGTCATCAGAGATTTTCTTTGACCATGGCGATCATATCTGGGGCGGTCCGCCGGGTTCTCCCGAGGAGGATGGCGACCGGTTCATCGAAATCTGGAACCTCGTTTTCATGCAGTACGAGCAGTTCGAGGATGGCAGTCGAACTGAACTGCCCAATCAGTCCATCGACACTGGTATGGGGCTGGAGCGGATTTCGTCGCTGTTGCAGGGCACCAACAATGTCTTTGAAACGGATCTGATGAAGGCGCTGGTTGATGCATCGGCCCATGCCACCTCTACCGGAACCGATGATGATCTGATTGTTCATCACAGGGTCATCGCTGATCACCTTCGCTCGACCGCCTTCCTGATCGCCGAAGGTGTTTTGCCGTCAAATGAAGGGCGCGGCTATGTCCTGCGCCGCATCATGCGCCGCGGCATGCGCCACGCGCATCTGCTGGGTGCCAAGGATCCGGTCATGCATCAACTGGTGCCCGCGCTGGTGCAACAGATGGGCGCTGCTTACGCCGAACTGGGTCAGGGGCAGCGCCTGATTGAAGAGACGCTTCTGAACGAGGAAGTAAGGTTTAAACAGACCCTCGACCGGGGTTTGAAGCTGCTGGATGATGAGCTGTCCGGGCTACCAGAGGATGCGGCACTGCCGGGTGCGGCGGCGTTCAAGCTTTATGACACTTATGGTTTCCCGCTGGATTTGACGCAGGATGCACTGCGCGAACAGGGGCGCGACGTTGATACTGCCGGGTTTGAGGCAGCCATGGCCGAACAGAAGGCCAAGGCCCGCGCGGCGTGGTCCGGCACCGGCGAGGCCGCCGATGGCGCCGTCTGGTTCGACATCGCCGATACGCATGGCACAACGGATTTTCTGGGTTATGACACGCTGACCGCAGAGGGTCAGATCGTGGCCTTGGTGGCGGAGGGTGAGCAAACCGACAAGGCGGACGGCTCTGTCCAGATCGTGCTGAACCAGTCGCCCTTCTATGCAGAGGCCGGCGGTCAGGTCGGCGATGCCGGGACGATCAGGACCGAAACTGGCACGGCAGACATTACGGACACGAAAAAGGTCGCTGGCCTGCATGTGCATATCGCGAAGGTCACAGATGGTGCGCTGGCCAAAGGGCAGGGCGCTGAACTGGCTGTGGATGCAGGGCGGCGGGGCAGGATCATGGCGAACCATTCAGCAACGCATCTGCTGAACGAGGCGCTGCGCGAGGCGCTTGGTGATCACGTGGTGCAGCGCGGGTCGCTGAACGCCCCCGACCGGTTACGCTTTGATTTCAGTCATAACAAGGCGCTGAGCCTTGAAAAGCTGGAACAGATTGAGCGCGATGTGAATGCAGTCATCCGCCAGAATGATACTGTCGAAACTCGGGTCATGACGCCCGATGACGCCCGCGCCATGGGTGCACAGGCGCTTTTTGGTGAGAAATACGGCGACGAGGTCCGCGTGGTGTCCATGGGCCGCAAGCCTGGCTCTGGCAAGGGCACCGATGGTAACACCTATTCTCTGGAGCTTTGCGGTGGCACCCATGTCAAACAATTGGGTGAAATCGGGGCCTTTGTGACGCTGGGCGACAGTGCGTCCAGCGCCGGGGTGCGCCGGATTGAGGCGCTGACCGGGCAGGCAGCCCTTGATTACCTGCGCGAACAGGATCACCGGCTGGCACAGGCCGCGCTGGCTCTGAAAGCCCCCGCAACGGAAGTTGCAGATCGGGTGAAGGCGCTATTGGATGAACGCAAGGCGCTTGCCAATGAAGTCGCACAACTGCGCCGCGAACTGGCTATGGGCGGTGGCGCGAAAGAGACCGCACCATCAGAGGTGATCAATGGCGTCGCCTTTCAGGCGCAGGTTCTGACCGGAGTGACTGGAAAGGACCTGCCGTCTCTTATCGACGACATCAAGGCGCAGATGGGCAGCGGTGCTGTGCTGCTGATCGCCGATACTGGCGGTAAGGCTGCAGTGGCTGTAGGCGTGACGGATGATATGGCAGGTCGGGTCTCGGCTGTGGATATCCTGCGTGCCGCAACCCCGGAATTGGGCGGCAAGGGCGGCGGCGGTCGCCCGGATATGGCGCAGGGTGGTGGGGCATCGGCTGACAACGCCGAGGGCGCAATTGCAGCAGCAAGGAAAGTCTTGGAGGAATTGAAATGAGCGCACTTTGGATCGCACATGTCAAGGTAACGGACGAAGCGGCCTACGGCGAATACGCCAAACGGGCAACGGGCGCCATAGCCGATCACGGCGGCGTCTTTCTGGCGCGGGGCGGGACCTATGAGCAGCTGGAAGGGCCGGACAGGCCGCGCAATGTGGTGGCCCGCTTTCCAAGCCTGCAGGCGGCCCATGACTGCTACTATTCGGATGCTTACCAGGAAGCGCTGAGCTTTGCCAAAGGCGCCAGTCAGCGCGAACTCAGCATCGTAGAAGAGATCGCTTGAAGGGCAATCTGGCTAAAATGATGGCCCGGCACGCGAAGCCCGGTCGGTTGGATTGGATCGGCCTGCGGCTGGCACGTAGAGAGGCAGTGATCAGTCAAAATTCTATTTTTATTGACGAAAATGGGTTGGTCGGTGATCATGCGTCGGGCGGGAAAAGAGCTGTGACGCTGATCCAGCAGGAGCATCTGCAGGTCATCGCAAGTCTGGCTGGCCTCGAATGCGTGCAGCCCGGACAATTGCGGCGCAACTTGATGGTGTCGGGCGTCAATCTTTATGCGCTTAGAAAATCACGTATCAAGGTCGGGCAGGCGGTGTTGCAGATCGAAGGGCCATGCCCGCCATGTTCGCGCATGGAAGAGGAATTGGGGCTGGGTGGTTACAACGCAATGCGCGGTCACGGTGGCTGGTATGCGTCGGTCGTTGCGCCCGGGAACGTGTCGCTTGGTGATCCGATGACACCGGCGTAGCCAGACTTTCGAGGAAAGTCTGTTGCCAAAGTTTCTGCGAAACTTTGTGCCGCTCAGCTTGCCCGCGCCTGCCGCTTGCGTTCATGCGGGTCAAGATAGCGCTTGCGCAGACGGATCGCGTTTGGCGTGACTTCGACCAGTTCGTCATCGTCGATATAGGCAATCGCCTGCTCCAATGACATGGTCACCGGTGTTGTCAGGCGCACCGCCTCATCCGTGCCCGACGCCCGCACGTTGGTCAGCTTCTTGCCCTTCAGCGGGTTCACTTCCAGATCGTTATCCCGGCTGTGCTCGCCGATGATCATGCCGGTATAAACCGCTTCCTGTGCGCCGATGAACATCTTGCCCCGATCTTCAAGGTTCCACAGGGCGAAGGCGACGGACGTTCCGTTTTCCATCGAAATCAACACACCTTGGCGGCGGCCTTCGATCTTGCCCTTATATGGGGTTTGGCCGTGGAACAGGCGGTTGAGCACGCCCGACCCGCGTGTATCGGTCAGAAATTCGCCATGATATCCGATCAGCCCGCGCGACGGGACATGCGCAATGATGCGTGTCTTGCCCGCACCGGCGGGTTTCATTTCGACCAACTCACCCTTGCGCGGGCCGGTCAGTTTTTCGACGACCACGCCGGTATATTCATCATCCACGTCGACGGTGACTTCCTCGACCGGCTCCATCCGCTGCCCGTCCTTTTCCGTGAAAATCACCTGCGGGCGGGAAATCGACAGCTCGAACCCTTCACGGCGCATGTTTTCGATCAGCACGCCCATCTGCAATTCACCGCGGCCGGACACCTCGAATGCATCACCACCGGGTGTATCGGCGACCTTGATCGCGACATTGACTTCGGATTCTTTCATCAGCCGCTCGCGGATAACGCGTGACTGCACTTTTTTGCCATCACGACCTGCAAGTGGGCTGTCATTGATCCCGAACGTCACGGTGATCGTGGGGGGATCGATTGGTTGAGCGGGAATGGCGGCATCAACACTCAGATCACATATCGTGTCGGCAACGGTGGCCTTGGTCATCCCGGCGAGGGTCACGATGTCACCGGCTTCGGCCACATCAATCGGTTGTTGCGACAGGCCACGGAACGCAAGGATCTTGGACACCCGGAACTGTTCAATCTTCTCACCTGTCCGCGACAAGGCCTTGACCGTTTCGCCGGCTTTCAATGTCCCTGCCTCGACCCGACCGGTCAGGATACGCCCGATAAATGGATCGGCTGACAGGGTTGTCGCCAGCATCTGAAACGGTTCGTCCTTGCGTGTGATTTGCGCGGGCGTCGGAACATGATCGACGATCAGATCGAACAGAGCTGATAGATCCTTGCGCGGCCCATCAAGCGTGGCGTCGCACCAGCCCGCGCGGCCGGACGCATACATGGAGGGGAAATCCAGCTGCTCATCCTCGGCCTCCAGTGCCGCAAACAGGTCAAACACCTCGTCAATCGCGCGGTCAGGCTCCCCATCGGGCTTGTCCACCTTGTTGACCACCACAATCGGGCGCAGTCCAAGCGCAAGCGCCTTGGATGTCACGAATTTTGTCTGCGGCATTGGCCCTTCGGCGGCATCAACCAACAGCACGACCCCGTCCACCATCGACAGGATTCGTTCCACCTCTCCGCCAAAATCGGCGTGACCCGGTGTGTCGACGATGTTGATCCTGGTACCCTTCCATTCAACCGATGTACATTTGGCCAGAATGGTGATGCCGCGCTCACGCTCGATATCATTCGAGTCCATCGCCCGTTCGGATACGGCTTCGTTTTCGCGAAACACGCCGGACTGCTTCAGAAGTTCGTCAACCAGTGTCGTCTTGCCGTGGTCAACATGCGCGATAATCGCGATATTGCGGATATCCATGGGATCAGCCTTTAGGGATAAGTTGCGGCGCGGATAACGCGAGGCGGGGCGAATGGCTAGTCCCAAACTGACACGAACACGCAGGACGCAAAGTAAAACGACCTAGACCTAGGCAAAAACCTCGGCAGGGTTGTGTTTGGCCTCTTTGAGGATGCGGATGATCCGAAGGAAAAGGTAGGCGGGGATCAGCCAAAGAACACCTGAGACGATAAAGGCCTGATTATAGCCGATGTAGTCGGGCAGGTTGTTTGGTGGCGACATACGGCCAAGAACCTGATCGACTATATTCATGGCCACCCAGCTGAGCCACCATATGACAAACCATCCCGGAACCGTATCTGTCGTCTTAAACGTCCGCAGCCAGGTCTCTTTCATCGCTTTGTAGGGCATCCAGAAATTGGCAATAGGGACCGCGAACCAACCGACAGCCCATCCGGGGGTGATCGCCTGGCTGTCAGGTGTCATGACTGCTGCATTCCGACTTGCCAGATAGATAAAGCGCCCGTTCACGATGAAAACGAGAATGAGCAGCAGAAGAAAGACAATTGACGTCATTCCGACAACGTTGTCGCTTTGCAACAAGGCCGCATCATCGGCGGTGCCGGAGATGTAGCGGCGGATCACGGCGTTTTGGTACACATGCGCGGCCGAAAGGCCCAGCTGGGCACAGGCATAAGCGCTTGTTGCCCAGATGGCGCGCCGCCCCGGGCCGGAAAGATCAGTAAATTCGTATTGGGTCATAGGATCATTTCGGTTGCGATGTTCCGGATCACGTGAACCAGCGAATTGACAACAAAAAGGAGGCCCATGACAGGGCCGCCTTTTCTGAACAATCGTTGCAGGATTACATCGCCGCGTTCAGGTTTTCGTCGATTTTTTCAAGGAACCCTTCGGTGGTCAGCCATTGCTGATCGGGGCCAACAAGCAGGGCCAGATCCTTGGTCATGTGGCCACTTTCGACCGTGTCAACGATGACCTTTTCCAGCGTGTCGGCAAATTTCATCAGCTCGGCATTGTCATCCAGCTTGGCACGGTGCTTGAGCCCGCCAGTCCATGCAAAGATCGACGCGATCGAGTTGGTCGATGTCGCCTTGCCCGCCTGGTGTTGGCGGTAGTGACGGGTAACGGTGCCGTGCGCGGCCTCGGCCTCAACAATCTTCCCATCGGGGGTCATCAACTGCGAGGTCATCAGACCAAGCGAACCGAAGCCTTGCGCCACCGTGTCGGACTGCACATCGCCGTCATAGTTTTTACAGGCCCAGACGAAGCCGCCCGACCATTTCATCGCGGCGGCGACCATATCGTCGATCAGGCGGTGTTCGTAAGTGATGCCCTTGGCCTCGAACTTGTCCTTGAACTCTTCTTCAAAGATGCGCTGGAAGATCAGCATGAACTGGCCGTCATACTGTTTCAGGATCGTGTTCTTGGTGGACAGATAGACTGGCCAACCGAGGTTCAAACCGTAATTTAGGGATGCGCGGGCGAAATCCTCGATCGATTTATCAAGGTTGTACATGCCCATGTAGACGCCGGAGGAGGGGGCATCGAACACCTCATGTTCGATCACTTCGCCGTCGTTGCCGACAAATTTCATCGAAAGCTTGCCGGGGCCGGGGAACTTCATGTCGGTTGCACGGTACTGGTCACCATAGGCGTGACGTCCGATCACAATCGGTTGGGTCCATCCGGGCACAAGGCGCGGCACGTTTTTACAAATGATCGGCGCGCGGAAAACCACACCGCCCAGGATGTTGCGGATGGTGCCGTTCGGGCTGCGCCACATTTTTTTCAGGCCAAATTCCTCGACCCGGGCTTCATCCGGTGTGATGGTCGCACATTTGACAGCGACGCCGACCTCTTTGGTCTTTTCGGCAGCATCGATGGTGATCTGGTCCTCGGTGCGGTCGCGTTCCTCGATACCCAGATCGTAGTAGAGCAGGTCCACATCCAGATAAGGCAGGATAAGTTTTTTCTTGATGAAGTCCCAGATGATCCGGGTCATCTCATCCCCGTCCATCTCGACGATTGGGTTCTCTACCTTGATCTTGGACATCTCGTCCCTCCGCATTGCATGGATTCTGCCGCCCCCATAACGCAAATCTTCGCGGACGGAAAGGTGGTATGCATTCGTATACTGAAACGGGTTCTGGATGGTAGGCCCGGCAGGACTTGAACCCGCAACCAAAGCGTTATGAGCGCTCTGCTCTAACCAATTGAGCTACAGGCCCATCCAATATCCTGCACTACCAGACCGGGCCGGGCCGTCAAGATCAGGATGGGTTTTCGTGTGAATGATGACGAGGCGGCGACGCTGGAGTAGATACTGACTAACCAAACGCCGGCCGCCCCTATACCAGCGAGACCGACAAGAACTTGAGGAGGGCGCTTCGTCTCACGGTTAGTTCTGCCGTGAAAGTATTAACAAACGCTCAACAGAATACACTTTATTTATGTCTTCTTGCGGCCATGCCCCTGATCCGCTATCGCAGCGCCAACGGAAAAACGGGGTGTCGCGATGACAAAAAATGGCCTGACATATGCCGATGCAGGCGTCGATATCGACGCGGGCAACACCCTTGTGGATCGCATCAAACCGGCTACCAAACGCACTGCCCGTCCGGGCGTTATGGCGGGACTGGGCGGGTTCGGCGCGCTGTTCGATCTGAAGGGTGCCGGATATGTCGACCCCATCCTTGTGGCGGCCACCGATGGTGTTGGCACCAAGCTGCGGATTGCCATCGATACGGGCAATGTCGACACGATCGGCGTCGATCTGGTCGCCATGTGCGTCAACGATCTGGTCTGCCAAGGGGCGGAGCCTTTGTTTTTCCTTGATTATTTTGCTACCGGCAAGCTGGAGCTTGATCAGGCGATCCGTATCATTGAAGGGATCGCGGCCGGGTGTGCCGCATCTGGCTGTGCCCTGATCGGTGGTGAAACGGCCGAGATGCCGGGCATGTATCACGATGGGGATTTCGATCTGGCGGGTTTTGCGGTGGGTGCGATGGAACGCGGCGCGGATCTGCCTGCCGACGTGGCTGAAGGCGACGTGTTGCTGGGGCTGGCGTCGGACGGTGTGCATTCCAACGGGTATTCACTGGTGCGGCGGATCGTCGATCTGTCCGGGCTGACATGGGCTGATCCCGCACCCTTTGCCGATGCGACCCTTGGTGCGGCCCTGCTGGCCCCGACCCGGCTCTATGTCAAACAGGCGTTGGCGGCGGTCAGGGCAGGGGGCGTGCATGCGCTGGCCCATATCACTGGCGGCGGGTTGACGGAAAATCTTCCGCGGGTCCTGCCAGAGGGGCTTGGCGCGCAGATTGATTTGGGCGCCTGGACACTCCCCCCGGTGTTCGGCTGGCTGGCCGAAACCGGCGGTATGGCAGAGGCGGAGCTGCTGAAAACCTTTAACGCTGGCATTGGCATGGTGCTGGTCGTGGACGCGGACAACGCCGATGATCTGATGGCAAATCTGACCGGGTCCGGCGAAACGGTTTATCGGCTTGGCAGCGTCATCAAGGGTGACGGTGTCAGCTACAAGGGCGCACTTTTGTGAGCAAAAGGGTTGCGATCCTGATTTCCGGCAGCGGCTCCAACATGGTGTCGCTGGTCAAATCCATGAGTGGCGATCATCCGGCGCGTCCGGTTCTGGTGCTGTCCAATGATCCAGAGGCGGCAGGGCTGGCCAAGGCGCGGGCGCTGAATGTGCCCACACTCGCCATTGACCACAAACCATTCGGCAAGGATCGAGCGGCGTTTGAGGCTGAATTGCATAGGGCCCTGTTGACAGCCAGGCCGGATATCATCTGCCTGGCCGGTTTCATGCGCATCCTGACACCCGAGTTCATCAAAAAGTGGGACGGCAAGATGCTGAACGTCCATCCGTCGCTTCTGCCGAAATACAAGGGGCTGCACACCAATGCCAGGGCCTTGGCAGCTGGCGACAGTGAACATGGTTGTTCGGTGCATGAGGTGACAGCAGAGCTGGATGGAGGCCCGGTTCTGGGGCAGGCGCGTATCGCGATCCAGCCTGACGACACGCCCGAGACACTCGCCGCGCGGCTTTTGCCGCTCGAACACCAGCTTTACGCAGCCGTTTTGCGCAAATATGCCATCGGGGATCGCAGCCAGGTCACAGTTTCCGCCTGATCCGCAGCGTCCTTCTTTCCATGGGCCACCTGATCGCCTATCAATGAACGGCGCTTGGGTGTGGGCCCTGAACGAGTGACGGAACAAGAATGAAAACAATAACCACAACCAAGGAGTTGGCCGCATTCTGTGCAGAGGCTGCAAAATGCAGCTATGTCACCGTAGACACCGAGTTCCTGCGCGAGCGGACCTATTATTCCAAACTCTGTCTTGTGCAGTTGGCCTATCGGGATGAGGGCGCCGAGGATGCCGTTCTGCTCGATCCGCTCGCCGATGATCTGTCGCTCGAGCCGCTTTATGATCTGTTCCGCGATGCAGGTGTCGTCAAAGTATTCCACGCCGCACGTCAGGATCTTGAGATTTTCTATGTCGATGTGGGTGTTATCCCCGAACCTTTGTTCGATACTCAGGTTGCCGCGATGGTCTGTGGCTTTGGCGAACAGGTCGGCTATGAAACGCTGGTGCGCAAGATCGCCAAAGCCGATCTGGATAAATCGTCCCGTTTCACCGATTGGTCGCGCCGTCCCTTGACCGACGCGCAGAAGAAATATGCGCTGGCTGACGTTACGCATCTGCGCGACATCTACGAATACCTGTCTGACCGTTTGGGCAAGTCGGGCCGCAAAAAATGGGTGGCTGAGGAAATGGCGGTGCTGAAAGATCCCGCCACGTATCAGGCTAACCCGGATGATGCATGGAAGCGGGTTAAAACACGCACCACGTCCGGCAAGTTTCTGGCCATCGTGCGCGAGCTGGCCCGGTTTCGCGAAACCTACGCGCAGGAACGCAACATCCCCCGCAACCGGGTTTACAAGGACGATGCGCTGGTTGAACTGGCCTCCACCAAGCCGCAGACGGAGCAGGATCTGGGGCGGTCCCGGCTCTTGCTGCGCGAGGCGCGCAAGGGCGACATTGCCCAGGGTATCCTGACAAGCATCAAGACAGGGCTGGCCGTGAAACCCGAAGACATGCCCAAACCCGACAAAGACCGGGCCAAACTGCAGGTGAACCCGGCGCTGGCCGATCTGTTGCGCGTCCTGCTCAAGTCCAAGACCGAAAACGAAGGTGTGGCGCAAAAACTGATCGCCAATTCTGCCGATCTGGATGCGCTGGCGGCAGGCGAACGGGATGTGCCCGCGCTCAAGGGCTGGCGGCGCGAGGTGTTCGGCAACGATGCCCTGCTGCTCTGCGAGGGGCAGGTGGCGCTGGCCGTGAAGGGCCAGAAGGTTGTGACCGTCGCGCTTTGATCTGGACGCTGCAGCCTGGGCGCCCTACATCGAAGGCAGACAGCTAAAGGCGCATCCATGGCTAACCCTGATTTTGAAGAACTGGTCGAAACCTTTGAATTCCTTGATGATTGGGAAGACCGGTATCGCCATGTCATTGACATGGGCAAGGCGATGGACCCGCTGGAGGATGTGTTGCGCGTGCCCGCCACCAAGGTGGATGGCTGCGCCAGCCAGGTCTGGCTTGTGCCCCAGATCAAAGATGGCGTATTCACCTTTCGCGGTGACAGCGATGCAATGATTGTGCGTGGATTGATTGCCGTGCTTCACACGCTTTACAGCGGCCAGCCGGCTGCTGATGTCCTGAAAATTGATGCCGCTGCAGAACTCGGGCGGCTGGGTTTGAATGACCATCTGTCTGCGCAACGGTCCAACGGATTGCGGGCGATGGTTGAACGGATCAGACAATCCGCGGCGACAGCTTAGCCGCGCCAGATTTTACCGCAATGCAGCAATTGCCGGTTCAAGATCACCATAGCCTGTAAAGCGTCGCTCGAACCGCAGCCCGAGCCGTTCGGCGCATGTCCGGGCTTTTTCTGTTAAAACCGGATCTTCGGTCTGGGCCTGATAGACCAGCGTTTCATAATTGCTGAAATACATGTCGCGCAGGTCCGGATGACGGCCCAGACCCAGCGGCTCCCACACAAACGCATCGAACTGACGCACCAGAAAATCGGTCAGATAGAACGCCGTCATCTCCTCGCGCTCGGCAAAGCGATCATTGCCTTCAAAGAATGAATAGCAATGCGGGCCAGCCACCATCTTCACACCCATATCATCACAAGCGGCCTGCAACTGCCCGCCCGTGCCGCAATCAGCATAAACAACAAAGATGTCAGCATAATCGTCGCGGTAGGTCTGCACGGCTTTCCGCACCGCCGGCACAATCCGCTCTGGGTGATTATGCAGGATGGCTGGCAGGCATTGCAGATCAAGATGATCCAGCCCATTTGCCGATTTGATCGCCAGTATCTCCCGCGCAAGCGCACCGCAGGCGATCAGCAGGATGCGACCGCCTCCTTCAGGCGCAAGCCCATCACGCGTCAGCGTCGCGTCATCCATTGCGCCTTCGCACCGCAACAAACGCAGCTATCGCCACCAACCCCAGCATCACAAACATCGGCATTGGTCGGACCTGAAAGTGGATGGCGATGAGTGACATCAACCAGACGGTCCCGGCCGATGCGGCGATCACGCCAATCACGATAAGTGCAAAGGTTCGAAACGGCATCGGCACTCTCCTTTGCCGCTCTAGATGTGCATGGTCGCCGCCAATTGAAAGGGCTTAGGTCGCGGCGGCACCCTGATTATGTTTGCGCGCCATGAATGTCTTGGCCGTTTCCACGGCGACAGCCGCATCTCGACAATAGGCATCCGCGCCAATCGCCTTGCCAAACTCTTCGTTCAGCGGCGCGCCACCGACCAGAACGACATAGTCGTCTCGCAACCCTTTTTCGATCATCGTATCTATGACAACCTTCATATAGGGCATCGTGGTTGTCAGCAGGGCGGACATGCCCAGAATGTCAGGCTGCTCGGTTTCCAACGCCTCCAGATAAGCCTCGACCGCGTTGTTGATCCCCAGATCAACCACCTCGAAACCGGCACCTTCCATCATCATCGACACCAGGTTTTTGCCAATATCATGGATATCGCCCTTGACGGTGCCGATCACCATTTTGCCGACGCGCGGTGCACCTGTTTCGGCCAGAAGCGGTTTCAGGATGGCCATGCCGCCCTTCATCGCATTGGCGGCCAGCAAGACCTCTGGTACGAAAAGGATCCCATCACGGAAGTCGTGGCCCACGATGGTCATGCCGCCAACCAGCGCCTCGGTCAGAATGCGATAAGGTTCCCACCCGCGTTCCAGTAGGATGTTCACGCCTTCCTCGATTTCTTCCTTCATGCCGTCGTAAAGGTCGTCGAACATTTGCGCGACGAGGTCCTCGTCATTCAACTCGGACAGGATGATGTCGTCTTCTTCGTCAGACATGCGGAACCTCTTGAAAAGCGTTACTTTGTTAGTAGTGCGCGTGATCAGCTTTGACTACCTGCTGAATAACGACATACATCAGATCGTGACCGACCTGCCATTGTGCGCGTTCATGAAATGTTCTAATAAAGATCATGACTGATCATACCGCGCCAAAGTCCCATCGCACCCCCGGTCGCGCGGCCACATCGAACCCAGATGTCCGGTTTGATCGTTACACCTCGCAAATGGTGGATGATGGCTGGGCACGGGACGAGGAACTGCCCGTTCTGCGTACCGAAGTCAGCGAAGAGATGGCGCGCAAGATCATCACCCGCAACACCTCGCCCGATCTCAGCTTTGATCGGTCCATCAACCCCTATCGTGGTTGCGAACATGGCTGCATCTATTGCTTTGCCCGGCCCAGTCACGCCTTTCTTGGCCTGTCGCCGGGTCTTGATTTTGAAACCAAACTGATCGCGCGACCCAACGCGGCCGAGCGTTTGCTGGCTGAACTTGCGAACCCGCGTTACGTGCCCAAAACGATTGCCATCGGCACCAATACCGACCCTTATCAACCGATTGAGAAGGAGCGCAAGATCATGCGCCAGGTGCTGGAGGTCCTGCGTGATTTCAACCATCCGGTGGGGATCGTGACCAAAGGCACATTGATCGAACGCGACGCCGATATCCTGGGCGAGCTGGCGGCGAAGGGTCTTGTCCGCGTCGGGATTTCGGTCACTACCCTGGACAATGCGACCTCGCGCGCAATGGAACCACGCGTACCGCTCCCGGCGGCGCGTCTGCGCACAATCCGGCGGCTGACCGAGGCTGGCATCCCGGTCCGCGCGATGGTGTCGCCGATTGTGCCCGCCCTGACCGATCACGAGCTTGAGGCGATCCTGCACGCCTGCACCGATGCAGGTGCGGTCGCGGCCTCATCCATCGTGCTGCGCTTGCCACGCGAGGTAGCAACGCTTTTCCATGATTGGCTGGCCGAACATTTCCCGGACCGTGCCGCCCGCGTGATGGGCCGTGTGCGAGAGCTGCATGGCGGTCGGGATTACGACCCGGAATTCGGCAAACGGATGACCGGCCAGGGAGAGTGGGCGGCCATGATCCAACAACGCTTTAAACTGGCAACGCGGAAACTGGGGCTGGATCGATCTTTGCCACCGTTGCGCACGGACCTTTTTGCGCGCCCGCCGCAAAAGGGTGATCAGCTTTCTTTTTTCTGAACCTGCGCTTGTGGTGATTGTCGGAGCCTCCGGCGGAGGTATTTGTGAACAAAAGAAGATAACCCCCGCAAAGACGTTGACGTCTCGCGGGGGCTTCTTACGTTACGGTCATCGGCTCCTCAGCCTGTGCCGCATCCCGACAATCCGGTTTCATCGTAAAGAAGCTGTAAACATGATCTTCTTTTGGTCCAAAATACCTCGGGGGGGCCGCCGTATGCGGCGGGGGCAGCGCCCCCTCCGTCGATGACGCAGGATAGGTCATGTCTGTTGTCGCGCCCGACATCAACCGCGGCGGCGGCGCCCCCGGCGGGGGCTCGCAACGGGCCCGGCACCATCGGTCCCGTCCGATGCGGATGAAAATCCGCCCAGCGCTTCGGTGATTGCATCCAGGGTCGGAGCCTCGCCTTTGGGCCGCGTCTCCAACGCCTCTCGCATCGCGCGCAAATGATCTGGTGTTGTCCCGCAGCAGCCGCCGATGATTGTCGCACCACAGTCGCGGGCCAACACTGCATAATCGCCCATCAGCGCCGGCGTCCCATCATAATGGATGTGTCCGTCGTGATATTTTGGAATGCCCGCATTTCCCTTTGCGATCACCGGAACACTGGGGCCGGCGGTCGCAAAGCCCAGCACAGTGCGCAGCAGATCTGAGGCGCCAACACCGCAATTTGCCCCGAAACCAAGAGGTTGATTGTCGATCTTGCCAACCATCTTGACCATCTCGGCAGAGGTCAGCCCCATCATCGTCCGGCCAGCTGTGTCGAAACTCATTGTGCCGCACCATGGCATGTCAGCCAGTTTGAAAGCTTCTGCGGCAGCCTTGAACTCCTCAGCCGCGCTAATGGTCTCGACCCACAAGACATCTGCGCCACCGGCCTTCAGGCCCTCGGCCTGTTCATGAAACATCTCAACAGCGGTTTCATGCCTCAGTGTGCCCATGGGCGCCATGATCTCGCCCGTTGGCCCAACGGAACCCGCGACAACAACAGTGCGCCCAGAGGCATCAGCGACCTCGCGACCGATCTCGGCTGCGGCCTTGTTCAACTCGTGAACGCGCCCCTCGGCGCCATGAAGTTTAAGTCGTGACGCATTGGCGCCGAAACTGTTGGTCAAGAAAATGTCGCTACCCGCATCAACAGCACCCTTGTAAAGCGTTGTGATCTTTGCGGTTTCATCGATGTTCCAAAGCTCCGGTGCATCACCGGACATCAGCCCCATATTGAACAGATTGGTGCCAGTGGCCCCGTCGGCCATCAGCCAATCGCGGGTTTCGAGCAGTTTGGAAAGTGCATTCGTCATGGGCCCGCGACCTCCTTGGTAGCCGATACAGGTCGCTTGTCACGCATCTTTGTGTTTTTCAATCAGTATCGGACCTGCGCGACTTGATATTTCTGCATGATGATCTTGATGCGCCGCGCAAGTTTCCAGGGCAGATTGGCCCATGGTCGATGAATGCCGATTCCGATCACGATGCCTGTCATCCAAAAGCTGAAACGGGACGGGGCGGCGTGATAACGCGGTACCCAAATCGGTCCGAACGACCGTTTGAATTGGATCAGCCCGGCCTTGCGATTTGCCCAGCGATCCGGCGTGTAACGCGGGTCGGGGGTGCAGGCCAGCGACAGCATCGGAATGTCGCTTTGTCTCGCGGCTTTGATTGCGCCAACGATGGCTGCCTGGATCGCGCCGTCAGGTATCCCGTCAACATGGCGGATCAGGTCAAGCACCCATCCGGTGGGTGATGCATGAAAGCTTACAAAACCAGTGATTTGCCCGTCGATTGTGATCAGAAAAACCTCCTGTTGGTTCAGTAGATCCGGGCAGAACCGCCCCATTGACAGGCCAAGCTCTCCGCCATGCGACAGCGCCCATTGCCGTGCAACATGGCGCATCTGTTCGATTGGTCGCGTCGCGCCCGGGCGCGTGATCTGGACACCCGCGGCGGCGGCATGGCGGAGTTTGCGCCGCAAGGTCTGTCGCCGGTTTCCGGAGGTGGACCACGTCGCGGGGCGGATCAACGCCTCCATCGCGGTGCGGCGCACATGCCAACCAGCATTTCTGGCAGCCATGGCCAGCCTTGGGTCGCAATTGTAGAGCGCCGGAAACCTGGTTCGGATTGCGGCGTGCCGGCGCAGCGCTGTCAGATTGGGCGCCTTGGCGGTTGCCCGGTGAGCAGGCCCCACCACAGCCATCACGAAAGGCAGCTCGGTCAGATACCAGACTTGATCGGCGATGGTCCGAACCTCACCGGATTGTCGGGCGAGCGCCCAATGGGCAGGTGCGCTGCGCGAGACGCTTGTATGCCGCGCCGGACGGGCCAATGACACAAGCGCGAGGCTGGCAGGCAGCAGGTAATAAACCAGCCGAAACGCAATGATGGCGGCGACGAGCGGTTCGGGGGTATCCATCGGCAACAGCGTCAGAAGGGTCAGGTCAAACGCGCCCGCACCGCCCGGGGTGTTTGAGACAAGGCCCGCCCCGAGTGCCAGAACATAGGCGGCCAGAATATGTGAAAAACTGACGTCAATGGCGTCCGGCAACAGCACGGAAAGTGCCGCAGCGGCGCAGCACAGATCCGCTGCCGTCCAGACCATCAACTGCCCCATGTCGGCGGTGGTCAGGTTATGGGCCAGTCTGCGCCGCACCATCGTGATCAAAACAGCCGCCGCCAACAGCAGAAGGCCCAGATGCAGTGCCGAAAACGCTGGATATAGGCCCGACCACCAGAATGCACATAATGCAAACAGGGCCCAGCACAGGCTAAAGGCCAGCGTGACGGCGATGGAGAGGCGGGTCGCTTGCCAGAGCGACAACATGGGCAGACAGCGCCAGCGCACCAGACTGCCCGTGACTGCACCAAACCCCAGCAGTTGTGCCACAGCGATGGCCCGCATACCGGCGCGTCTGGCAAGGGCAGGCGACACGCCCGTCCCCATCAGACGATGCCAGACCGCATCGTAGCGCCCAATCGCCTGAAAACTCAGCCAGGTCGCAAGGACGGCAAGCAGCCACTGATCCCACCTGACAGCACCAACCGCCGCGC
Organism: uncultured Paracoccaceae bacterium; assembly: GCA_947488175.1. Classification (GTDB taxonomy): domain Bacteria; phylum Pseudomonadota; class Alphaproteobacteria; order Rhodobacterales; family Rhodobacteraceae; genus Yoonia. The sequence goes on along the minus strand of CANKYO010000001.1, from coordinate 167,941 downwards.
GGATCGCGCCCATATCCATGATCGACAGGCGTTGCCATAGCAGCGGAACACAGATCAGCAGAACCGCAACCGGCAGTCCATTGCGCAGCAACTGGCGGGGGCAGGTGGCGGGAAGGTTGATCATGGCGGCTCCGGCGGGTGTCACACCGGGCTAGGGGGCAGAGGTGAAGGGCTGGTTAAGTCAGGCCTTGCCCCACATACAAACGACGCCTTGGCCAGGCCAAAACGTCGTCAAGATAGTGAAAATTTGATGTTAATCAGTATTCGCTAAGCAGCTGGGCCTTCGCCTCGGCCATCAGTTCAGCCATCTTGGTGCGAATAGTTGTTTCATCGGCCAGTTCGCCCAGATCGCCAGAAACTTTGCGATAGACGTCCTCGTGACCCGGTTCTTCAAAATCGGATTTGATGACGTCCTGCGCGTAGGCCTGCGCCTCATCACCGGATTTTCCCATCAGGTCTGCGGCCCAAAGGCCCAGAAGCTTGTTGCGCCGTGCCTCTGCCTTGAATTGCATTTCGGCATCGTGGGCGAATTTTGCCTCAAAGGCGTGTTCGCGGTCGTCAAAGGTGCTCATGTGGGCCTCATCATTTGAAACAACTGTTACCCTTGATATGCCTCCGCAGGTGCTTGCCCGCAAGGGGGGCTTGCACTATGACGCGCACAACGCGCAGCCCATGCCGGGCCAGCGCAGTGTTAAGGGGTGAGCATGGCGCGCCGCAAAAAGATTTACGAAGGCAAGGCGAAGATCCTGTATGAAGGCCCTGAACCAGGCACGCTGGTCCAGTATTTCAAGGACGACGCCACCGCCTTCAATGCCGAAAAGAAGGCCGTGATTGAAGGCAAAGGCGTGTTGAACAACCGCCTGTCCGAGTTTTTCATGACCGGCCTGACCCAGATCGGTATTCCAACCCATTTCATCAAGCGCCTGAACATGCGCGAGCAACTGATCCGCCAGGTCGAGATCATTCCGCTCGAGGTGATCGTGCGCAACTTTGCCGCCGGAACCATGGCAAAGCGGATGGGGATGGAAGAAGGGACGGCCTTGCCACGTCCGATTGTCGAGTTTTCCTATAAGGATGACAGCCTTGGCGACCCGCTGGTCCCCGAGGAATACATCATCGCATTCGGCTGGGCGACACAGCAGGACATGGACGATATCGTCAGCCTTGCCTTGCGGGTCAACGACTGGATGTCTGGTGTGATGTATGGCGTGGGCATCAAACTGGTCGATTTCAAGATCGAAATCGGGCGGGTCTGGGACAATGAGTTTCCGCGCCTGCTGCTGGCTGATGAGATCAGCCCTGACAGTTGCCGCCTGTGGGATATCGAAACCGGTCAGAAGCTGGACAAGGACGTGTTTCGCCGCGATCTGGGCAACCTGACAGATGCCTATACCGAAGTGGCCAAGCGTTTGGGTGTCATGCCGTCGAACGTCACACACCGACCTGCCAAACCCACATTGATCAACTAGAAAGGTCCGCACAATGAAAGCGCGTGTGCATGTAATGCTCAAGAATGGTGTTCTGGACCCGCAGGGCGAGGCCGTGCGCCATGCGCTTGGATCGCTGGGCTTTGACGGCGTTGAAGGTGTGCGTCAGGGCAAGGTGATCGAGCTTGATCTGGCCGATGGCACGACAGAGGCAACCGTCAAAGACATGTGTGAAAAGCTGCTGGCCAACACAGTGATCGAAAGCTACCGGGTGGAGATGCTTTGATGCGGGCCGCGGTTATTGTCTTTCCCGGATCGAACTGCGACCGCGACATGGCGGTTGCGCTTGAGGCGGCGGGCGCCGATGTCAGCATGGTCTGGCACAAGGATGCCGCCTTGCCGGAAGGTGTCGACCTAGTGGCGATCCCCGGTGGTTTTTCATTTGGTGACTATCTGCGCTGCGGGGCGATTGCGGCCAAGTCGCCGATTTGCAAGGCGGTTGTGGCACATGTAGAGCGCGGCGGCTTTGCCCTGGGTGTTTGCAATGGGTTTCAGGTGCTGACCGAAACCGGGCTTTTGCCCGGTGCGTTGATGCGTAATGCGAACCTTAAATTCCTCTGCAAAACGATTGATTTGAAAGTGGAAACCTCGGACAGTGCCTTTACCGAAGGATACAATGCGGGTGATACTGTCGGCTTTCCGATCGCGCATCACGATGGCAACTATACCGCTGATGCTGACACGCTGGCGCAGCTTGAGGCCGAGGCGCGCATTCCGTTCCGTTACGTTGAAAACCCTAACGGGTCTGTCGCTGATATCGCTGGTATATTGTCGGAAAACCGGCGCGTGCTGGGGATGATGCCGCATCCTGAACGGGCGGTTGATGCGGGTCATGGCGGCACCGATGGGCAGGCACTTTTCCGCGGGCTGGTCGGGCAATTGACCGCAGCCTGATCTGCGTTCTTGCTGCAGGTCCGGCATAGGCCTAGACTGCACCCATGAAGGGGTTTGGTAAAATGAAGCCGCGCAAGGGGCAGGGCAGGTGGTATCTGCGGCTGTCCATTCTTGTGATCTGCCTGTTTGCGGTCATCGTCATCTATGTCAGCAACCAGTTTCTGACCCAGCGCTTTACCGAAACAATCCGCAACCGGGCCGAAATCCGGTTGGCCGGTCATGTCAGTGATTTGAGCTACGAATTACGGAACACTTCGCGGGACCCGTCATTTCTGGCGCGGGACACTGAATTGATTACGGCGTTGAAAGATAGGAACTATTCGCTGTCGACCGCCCGCCTTGTGGCGAATATCGATGAATTCGGTGGTGCCTCTGCGATGCTGTTTGATCGCGATGGGCGGACCGTTGCGGCGACAGACCGGAACCGCATTGGCGAGTCTCATCGCGCCGCCCCCTACTTTGTCAACGCACAACGGGCAAACGAAACTATCTACACCACCTATCGGGATGAGGATGGTGCGTTCAGCTTCATCTATTCGCGTAGGGTTGAGGTGGATGGCGAATTTCTGGGCGTCATATCGGTCGAGGTGGACGTGCCGACCCTTGAACGAGGTTGGACCGGATTTTCCGAAGCTGTCATCGTGATGGACAGCGAAGGCACGATCATCATGTCGACCGAACCACGCTGGCGCGGCCTGAACGAGGAAGAGGCGCTGTCACGTCAGTCAGCCCCGTCCGCGATTGAGCGGGCCATCAGGTTGACCCAGGGCTGGGCCGCACTGCCTGCCGATGCATACCTGCGCGGCGAGGCCGTTTTGCGCCGCGAGGCGCGCGTATCGCATCAAGGCTGGCGGATGGTCAGCTTTACCACCTATGCGTCGGTCCGTGAAAAGGTGAACGGCATTCTGGCGCTCGAGGTTATGGGATTCGCGCTGCTTCTGGCGGTCGTGTTTTATTTCATGTCCCGCAAGACCGCGTCTCGACTGGTCTTCTTTCAGCGCGAGTCAGCAGAGTTGCGCGCATTGAACCGCAGGCTGCAGCGGGAAATCGCCGAACGTGAGAAGGTCGAAAAGACGCTTCAGGTGGCCGAACAGACCATCGCGCAATCGTCGAAACTGGCCGCTCTGGGCGAGATGTCAGCGGCAGTCAGTCACGAATTGAACCAGCCATTGGCGGCCATGAAAACCTATCTGGCGGGCGCGCGGCTATTGCTGCAACGCAAACGGCCAGATGAGGCGCTGTCATCCTTTCAGCGGATCGACGATCTGCTGGAACGCATGGGCGCGATCACCCGGCAGCTGAAATCCTATGCCCGCAAGGGCAAGGATGCGTTCGAACCCGTTGATTGCAGGGCTGCTGTGTCCACAGCGCTGGCGATGATGGAGCCGCAGCTCAAGACGCGTGACGTCAATATCATCCGCACATTGCCCAACGAGCCGGTGATGATTTATGGTGATCGCCTGCGCCTTGAACAGGTGATCATCAACCTGCTGCGTAATGCGTTTGATGCGACCAAAAGCGCAAGCAATCCAACTATTGAAATCCTGTTGGCCGCTGGTGACACCGTCAGCCTGCAAATCCGGGATAATGGCGACGGGATTGAAAACCTTAATGAGTTGTTCGAGCCGTTCTATACCACTAAACAGCCCGGTGACGGGGTTGGTCTGGGGCTTGCTATCTCGTCTGGCATCGTGAACGATTTGAGCGGCCGTCTGACGGCCCGCAACGCGGTAGATGGTGGCGCCATCTTTGAGGTGCAGTTGCCCGCACTGAAACAACACGAAGTCGCTGCGGCAGAGTAAGGAAAGAAAACATGTCCAAGGCTATGAAAATCGCGATTGTCGATGACGAAAAAGATATGCGGCAGTCGATCAGCCAGTGGTTGGCCCTGTCCGGGTTCGACACCGAAACCTTTGCCTCGGCTGAGGATGCGCTGAAAGGGTTAGGAAGTGATTACCCCGGCGTTGTGGTCAGCGACATCAAGATGCCCGGCATGGATGGGATGCAATTTCTCAAGAAGCTGAAGGGCGTTGATAGCTCGCTCCCCGTTATCATGATCACTGGTCATGGTGATGTGCCGATGGCGGTGGAGGCGATGCGGGTGGGTGCCTTTGATTTCCTCGAAAAGCCATTCAACCCGGACCGGATGACCGAGCTGGCCAAGAAGGCCACGCAGGCCCGCCGCCTGACGCTGGACAACCGTGCGCTGCGCAAGGAATTGTCGGATGGATCGGCCCTGATCAAGAAACTGATTGGCCAGTCTGCTCCTATGGAGCGCCTGAAAGAGGACATTCTGGATCTGGGTCAGGCCGATGGTCATGTGCTGGTTGAGGGTGAGACAGGGACGGGTAAAACCCTTGTCGCCCACGCACTGCATGCGGTGGGCGCCCGGGCCAGCAAGAAGTTCGTTCTGCTGAGCTGTTCGGCTTATGACGAGGAAACGCTGGGTCGCCGCATCTTTGGCCCCGCCAAGGATGACGAGCCTGTACCGGCGATGGAAGAGGCCCGCGGTGGGACGCTGGTTCTTGAGGATATTGAGGCACTTAGCCATGCATTGCAGGCCCGGTTGCTGACCGCGATCAACGATCAGGGGACGCCGGCCGAGACGCGGATCGTGGCGATTTGTAACCTGCAGGAGCAGGATAAGACCTGCGAAAGTGTGCTGCGCCCGGACCTGTTTTACAGGCTCGCCGCGCTGCGGATCACGGTGCCGCCGCTGCGCCAGCGGGGCGAGGACATTCTGGCGTTGTTTACGCGTTTGAGCGAGCAGTTTGCCGATGAATATGGTTGCGATGCGCCCGAAGTCAGCGCGCAGGAAGCGGCCCAATTGCTGCAGGCCCCGTGGCCGGGCAATGTGCGCCAGCTGATCAATGTGGCCGAACGGGCCGTGTTGCAGAACCGGCGCGGCACAGGGTCGATTGCGTCACTTCTGATGGCGGATACCGAAGAGACCAAACCGGCGATGACGACCGAGGGTAAGCCCTTGAAAGAATTCGTGGAAGCGTTCGAGCGGATGCTGATCGACAACACGATGCGCCGCCACAAGGGGTCGATCGTGTCGGTGATGGAAGAGTTGTGCCTGCCACGCCGGACGCTGAACGAGAAGATGGCGAAATACGGGTTGCAGCGGTCGGACTATTTGTAAACGCACCGTAGCGTTGCGTGACCCCCATCGGGCGGTGATCTTCGCGTCACCACCGCGAATCATACGTTAACGCTGTAAAATCTGGCGTTTTGCCCTGTCGGCATCACGTCGGATTTGCGTCGGCAAAACGTCGGACCTTTTGGCGGGCATCGCCGCCTTTAACGCAGCGCGCGGTGCCTTTCGTAAATTTCTAAGGTCCGCCGGTATCTATTGTGTGTGCTGCGGTAACTCTGCCGCCGTGTTGATCCGCGTTAGTCGTTTGCGAGCGCTTTGACCAAATCGTCCTTGCTCATATCTGATCTGCCTTCAACCTCGCGATCCTGCGCCATGTCGTAAAGCTCGCATTCCGTCTTGTTTTCCAGCGAAGCGATGGACCCCTTTCCGCGCCCGTTCTTGTCGGTGTCTTCCTGATCTGGACCATCATCGGCGTAGTCACCGCCGCGTTTTTTATACTCTTGAACGGCAAGTTGGGCCTTGCGCGCGGACCACTGACCCGGCTCACCGCCCTTGTCGCTTTCCATCAGTTCATCTTTGACCTTCTCCCAAAGATCGGGATCAGTTTTCGTTGCAGATGACATTCATTCCTCTTTCAGCGGATCGTGACCCCAGTTCATCAGCGAATAGCGCTAGTCTGAATGTTCGACATCGTCATCAGGTCCGCCCTGTGACAGATGGCGTTTGATGTAGCCGACGACGGTTGCCATGTGGTCCCACTGATCATCACTCAGGTCATCCTTGTTGGTGCGCTTGATGTTGACGATTTGGCGGCCCGACTTGTGGCCGGTGCTCTCGCGATCCTCGCTGTCGCCCACGGATTTTGACTCTGACGTTTCCAGCCAGTCTTCGAGTTCCTGAGGGGCCATGTTGACGAGGTCGCGCCATTCGTCCCATATCTGATCATGTGATTTCGATGAGGACATCCCACGCTCCTGTCTTTCTAAGTTCATTGTGGCAACGTGTTGAGGGGTGGTTGGTTCCGTCAGTCAGTGTTGTGCGCGGGGTCGTGGGAACGGGCCGACCCAATTATCGCCGTCGCGAAATTGCCATTGTAATACCGGGCCTTCCTCCCTTATGTATGAGTTACGGATGTCTGGGCGGGGTACGCGCGGTGCCATCCGGGAGAATTCTCTGTTTTGAGTGATGCGGGCGGATTGTCCGACACCTTGGAGCAGCTGATTTGGTCTTCAATGGCCAGAAGAACGCCCTTGGCTGCGTCCACTCAAACGCAGACCGGGCCTTGAACGGGCCCCCGATTTCGTGGGGTCGGAGAAGAAACGCGATGCAACGCGCAGGATATGACAGGCAAGACAGGGCGGCCCCAAGGGGCCCATGTTTTGCCCGCGCGCAGGTCGCCATAATCAAACAAGCAGTACGGACAACAGCGCCCCCTGGGGCGCCACCGGGGCTGTTTGTGAACGGACAATATGCCAAAGAAAATGCTAATAGATGCCACACACGCGGAAGAAACCCGCGTTGTTGTGGTCGACGGAAACAAAGTCGAAGAATTTGATTTTGAAAGCCAGTTCAAGCGTCAGCTTGCCGGCAACATATACCTTGCCAAGGTAACCCGGGTTGAACCATCGCTGCAGGCCGCTTTTGTGGACTATGGCGGCAATCGCCATGGTTTCCTGGCGTTCTCGGAAATTCATCCTGACTACTATCAGATCCCGGTTGCTGACCGCGAGGCCCTGATCGCTGAGGAAAAAGCCTATGCTGAAAGCCTGAAGGCCGAAGCGGAGGCCGAGGACGAAGAAAAGGCCAAGCCCAAGCGCCGCCGCAGCCGCGCCAAGCCCAAAGCCGCAGCGGTTGAGGGTGAGGATGCGGTTACCACCGCTGAGGTTGAGACACCGGAAGAGGAAACATCCGGCGATATCGCCGGGATGGAAACCATTGATCTGGTGGACGAGGAAGAGGGCAGTTCGCCCATGGAACTGGTGGGCGAGACCCCGGTTGAGACGCCTGCTGCTGGTGAAGATGATGACGACGATGGCGATGACGAAAAGCCCTATGTCGCCATGGATGATGCGTCTGACAAGGACGAGACGATTGAAAGTGTCGCGGAAGAAGATGACAGCGAAGACGTCCGCCCGGTCCGCAAGCCCCGCCCCAAGCGTTACAAGATCCAGGAGGTCATCAAGGTCCGCCAGATCCTGCTGATCCAGGTGGTCAAGGAAGAGCGCGGCAACAAGGGTGCAGCCCTGACAACTTATCTGTCGCTGGCGGGCCGTTACTGCGTATTGATGCCCAATACCGCGCGTGGTGGTGGTATTTCCCGCAAGATTACCAATGCTGCCGACCGCAAGAAACTGAAGGAAATTGCAGGTTCCATGACCGTGCCTGATGGTGCCGGTCTGATTATCCGCACGGCGGGTGCCCAGCGGACTAAGGCCGAGATCAAGCGCGACTATGAATACCTGCAGCGGATGTGGGAACAGATCCGCGAGTTGACCCTGAAATCCATCGCGCCAGCGAAGATCTACGAAGAAGGCGATCTGATCAAACGGTCGATCCGTGATCTTTACAGCAAAGAGATCGACGAGGTGATCGTTGCGGGCGAGCAGGGGTATCGCACGGCCAAGGACTTCATGAAAATGATCATGCCGTCCCATGCCAAGAACGTGAAATACTATGCCGAACAGCTGCCGCTTTTTGCCCGCTATCAGGTTGAGGGCTATCTGGGCGGCATGTTCAATCCCACGGTGCAGTTGCCATCCGGCGGTTACATCGTGATCGGGATCACCGAGGCGCTGGTGGCGATCGACGTGAACTCTGGCCGGGCGACCAAAGAAGGGTCGATCGAGCAGACGGCGCTGAAGACGAACCTTGAGGCTGCTGATGAGGTGGCCCGCCAGTTGCGTCTGCGTGACCTTGCCGGTCTGATCGTGATTGACTTCATCGACATGGATGAGCGGCGGAATAACACGGCCGTTGAAAAGCGGTTCAAAGATAAGTTGAAGACGGATCGCGCCCGCATTCAGGTGGGCCGGATTTCCGGTTTTGGCCTGATGGAGATGTCCCGTCAGCGGTTGCGCCCTGGCATGCTGGAAGCCACGACGCAGATGTGTTCGCATTGCCACGGCACCGGCCTGTTGCGCTCTGACGACAATGTGGCGCTGTCGATTATTCGTGCCTTGGAAGAAGAAGGCGTGCGTGGCCGCAGCAAGGAAGTGCTGATCAAGGCCCCGATTTCGATTGCGAATTTCTTGATGAACGGCAAGCGCGAGCATATCGCCGATATCGAGGCCCGCTATGGCATGTCGGTGCGGATCGAATGTGATCCGACGCTGGTGTCGCCCGATTATGCCATTGAGAAGTTCAAGACAGCGACCCGTGTCGTGCCGGAGGCGGCCCCTGTCGTGGCCTCTGCCGCGTTGATGGACGATGATGACGATGATGTTGTCGCCGAGGTGGTCGAGGCAGATGCAGAAGAACGGTCTGATGGTGGTGAGGACAAGCCCAAGCGCAAGCGCCGTCGTCGTAGCCGCCGCAGACGGGGTGGCGGCAACAATGCCGAGAATCAGCAGGCGGAGGCGACCGAGGCGACTGCCGAAGAGCAGCCTGCCGTGGCAGAAGCGGCACCGGCTGAGGCTGTTGTGACCGAGGATGCGCCGGAGCCGGAAGAAAAGCCCAAGCGCACGCGGTCCCGCCGGAAGAAGGTAGAAGAGTCTGCAGAGGCGGCGGAAGAGGCTGTTGCCGAGCCTGCTGCGGCTGAGGCCGCTGAGGAGACGCCTGCGCCGAAGAAACGGACGCGGACCCGCAAGAAAGCGGAGCCGAAGGTTGAGGAAGCTGCGGTGGAAGAGGTGCCTGCTGAGGAGGCTGCTGCTGCACCAGAGGCCGAGGAAAAGCCCAAGCCCAAGCGGCGTAGTCGGGCCAAGCCGAAGCCGGAAGCAGAGGTTGCGGTGGAAGCACCTGCTGAAGCGCCGAAGGCGGAACCGGCGCCTGAACTAGAGCCAGAGCCTGTGAAGGAACCTGTCGCGGCGGAGGCCGCACCGGAACCCGCGCAGGACGACGCTCCGGCCAAGCCCAAGCGCAAGGGCTGGTGGTCGCTCGGCAGGGGATGATCGGCGCTGTCGTCATCACCGGAGGCTGCGGCTTTCTGGGGACGGCGCTGGCCAGACGGATTGCCAAACAAGGTGTGACGCTGCCCGATGGGCGGCGTCTTTCCGTTTCCGGGGTGCATTTGTGGGACATTCCGGGCGCACAGGTGCCTGATCTGCCGGATGTGCATTTCACGGCGATTGATATTGCGGATACTGATGCTGTGGGTGCCGCGATGCCCGCCGACACGGTTCTGATCTATCATCTGGCCGCTGTGGTCAGCGGGCAGGCCGAGGCGGATTATGATCTGGCGATGCGGGTCAATCTGGGCGGGACCAATGCGGTTCTGGCGGCGGCCCGTGCCCTTGATCACGAGGTTTGTGTGATCGGCACGTCGTCATTGGCGGTCTATGGGAGTGGCGCGGTCGAGCCGCTGACCGAAGCAACCCCGATTCAGCCGCGCAATACCTATGGCGTGACCAAGGCGATGGCCGAATTGGTCATGGCGGATTATCGCAGGCGGGGCTGGGCGGATGCCCGAACCTTGCGTTTGCCCACGGTCACGGTCCGGCCGGGCAAGCCGAATGCGGCGGCGTCATCCTTTGCATCGTCCATTGTTCGCGAGCCTTTGGCGGGGCAGCAGGCGGTTTGCCCGGTAGATCCGGCATTGGCAATGTGGGTCGCCTCGCCTGATGCGGCTGTGCGTTCCTTGCATCACGCGCCAAGTGTGGCGGGGGCGGATTGGCCCGCATTTGGTGCAGTGAATGTGCCGGGTCTTCGGGTGACGGTGGCCCAGATGCTGGAGGCTTTGGCCGAACGCCGCGCGCTGGTGGATATGAAGCCCGATCCGCAGATTGCGGCCATTGTCGGGTCCTGGCCGACGTTGTTTGATACGCGCCTTGCCGCTTCGCTGGGGTTCGATGGCGATGCCGGGTTTGCCGATATCATGGCGCAGGCGGCTGTGGCTTAGTTGCCTTTCAGCCCGTCCTGCACGCGCCGGAAACTGCCCTGATCAAGATAGGGTTTCAGAAGTGACAGATGTTGCGCCAGACCTGCGGCAGGTTGGGTGGCCACGCCGGGCTGCGCCTCTTGTCTGAATTCAAGTGTGAAGCGCGAGATGATCATGACATTTGTGATCAGGTCATCGACGGCCTCAGCAGGGGTCGTCAAAAGATTGGCGGCGATCATCGCGTCGTAGAGCGTTCGTAACCGCATGCTGACGGCGGTATATATTCGCGACAGGTTTGCGGCCAGTTCGGGGCTGTGCGCACCGTATTCGGACCGGTCGCGGAACATGAACAGATAGCTGTCGAACAGGGCCTGCCAGCGATGCATATAGGTGATGTAATCCGCAATGGGATCGGGGCTGGCGGGGATGTCCTTGGACACCTGTGTCCAGTCGGCCAGAAACGCCTGCTGTACCGCCGCCAGCAGGTCCGCCTTGGTGGGATAGTGATACCACAGATTGCCCTCTGACATGCCCAGACGGGCGGCGAGAGCGGCGGTGGTGACTTCGGCGAATGAGCTTTGGTTGAAGGCGGTGATGGCCCCCTGGACGATGCGGTGTTTGGTCTTGCTGAGCATCTGTACTGTCATCGTATCAGCCATGCAGCACCAGATCGGACAGTTTTTCACCGATCATGATCGCCGGTGCATTTGTGTTGCCGCTGACGATGCGCGGCATGATGGAGGCGTCCGCCACGCGCAACCCGTCAACGCCGCGCACCCGTAATTGCGGATCGACAACCGATTGCGCATCGGCCCCCATGCGGCAGGTGCCGACGGGGTGATAGACCGTATCGGCGTGATTGCGGATGACCTGTTCCAGTTCGGTGTCGGAGGCATTGTCGGGCATGGTGTAGGATTTCGTGATGTGGTCCCGCATCGGGGCTGTTGTCATGATGTCATTGGTTTTGCGCGCGGCCAGCTTGAGCTGGGTCAGATCGCGCTCATCCTCCAGAAACCTGGGGTCGATCAGCGGTGCGTCGGTTGCGTGGGGCGATGTCAGGCGCACTTCGCCCCGGCTATGAGGCCGCAACACGCAGGCGTGGCAGGACACGCCATAGCCCCAGCGCAGGCGGCGTGCGTGATCCTCGACCCGGGCCACGACGAAATGCAGTTGCGTGTCGGGCCAGTCGCGACCGCCATCGCCGACCGAGAAGAATGCCCCGGCTTCCGCGAAATTGGTGCTGACCGGGCCAGTGCCGTCGCGCCGCCATTGGCGGATGCCGCGCAAAAGTCGGGCGGTCCCGGCCAGCCCGATGCCGATCACATCGGTCCGGTTCACCCCGTAGGACAGGGTGACATCGATATGGTCCTGCAGGTTTTGCCCGACATCGGGGCTGTGGATGGTGACGGGGATGTCCATGGCGCGCAGGTGGTCGCCTTCGCCGATGCCCGACAGCATCAGCAGTTGCGGAGATTGGAACGCCCCGGCGCTGAGGATGATTTCCCGCCGGCAGTTGATGACTGATTTGCCAGCGCGGGTTTGAACGGCAAGGCCAGTGGCGCGCCCGTCTTCCATGATGATCCGGAGCGCGGTTGTTTTGGTCCTGATGTCCAGATTGGGGCGCGACCGGACGGGGTTGAGATAGGCTGCCGCCGCCGAACAACGTTCGCCGCGCCGGTGGTCGTGGAATTGGGTCACGTGATAGGGGCCGATCCCATATTGGTCCGGCCCGTTGAAATCATCGTTGCGAGGCAGCTGGGTGGCTTCGCCCGCCTTGATGAAATCGGCGGTGATCGCGTGAGGGCTGGCGAGGTTGGTGACATGAAGGGGGCCATCGCCGCCATGCATATCATCTGCCCCGCCGGTGAAGTTTTCAGCCCTGCGGAACAGCGGCAGCAGGTCGTCATACCCCCAGCCATCGCAGCCCATGTCGGCCCAACCGTCGTAGTCGTGCCGGTTGCCCCGGATATAGATCATCGCGTTCATGATGGATGAGCCGCCCAGACCCTTGCCGCGTGGCTGATACCCGCGTCGCCCGTTCAGGCCGGGTTGTGGCACGGTTTGAAATACCCAGTTGTTGATCTTGATCCCCAGATGCGCGGGCATCATCGCCACGGCCCCCATCGGTGCCCGGACCAGCAGATGGTCGGCGTTGCCGCCAGCCTCGATCAGGCAGACGCTGCACTGTCCATCCGCAGAGAGCCTGTTGGCGATGACGCTGCCGGCTGATCCGCCGCCGACGATAATATAGTCAAACGTGTCTGGTGTTGGGGGCATGCGGCACCTTTGTATAGGGTGCAAACCCTAGGCAGGGGCTCGGATGCTGTCAATCTGGTCTCAGCCCTTGCGGATCAGATAGATCTGCGCCTTATCGGTGTCGGCCATGTGGAGCAGGTCGTGCCCGGCTTCCGTGCAGAAATGTGGGACATCTACAATCGCCGCTGGATCATCGGCCAGCATGCGTAGCACCTGCCCAGACTGCAGCGCCTGCAGGCGTTTGCGCGCCTTCAGAACGGGCAGGGGGCAGAGCAGCCCGGTTGCATCAAGTTCGGCATCATATGTCATGGCCAGCGGATTAGGCGTGATGTTTCAGATTGTCCACTAACTTGTGACGAGTTGCCGGGTGACGGATCGGCCTTGTTCCCTTAGGCAGGTGCGAAAGGAACGGATATGCTCGACTCGACCCTTATTCTGGATGCCACGTTGTTGCCCGCGATGCTGATCGCGATGGTGGCCGGTTTGCTGTCGTTTCTGAGCCCCTGTGTCTTGCCGATCGTGCCGCCTTATCTTGCCTATATGGGTGGCGTGTCGGTGACCGATATGGACGAGACGCGGACAGCGCGCCGCCGCGTGCTGCTGGCAGCGGTGTTTTTCGTGCTGGGCCTGTCGACCATATTTTTGCTGCTGGGTCTCGCTGCATCGGCCATGGGCCGGATGCTGTTGCAGGCGCAGGACTGGTTCGTGACGATTGCCGGGATCGTGGTGATGATCTTTGGTGCCCATTTTATCGGCGTTTTCCGCATTGGATTTCTGGACCGCGAGGCGCGGGTGGAGGCCGGTGACCGGGGCGGATCGGCCTTTGGGGCCTATGTTCTGGGGTTGGCCTTTGCCTTTGGCTGGACGCCATGCCTCGGACCCATATTGGGCGCTATCCTGGGTCTGGCCGCGTCAGAGGCGGATATGGCACGCGGCACGTTGTTGTTGGGGGTCTATGCGTTGGGTCTGGGCATTCCGTTTTTGCTGGTCGCGGCGTTTTTCCCGATGATGAAAGGGCCGATGGCCTGGATGAAACGCAATATGGCCCGGATCGAACGGATATCGGGCCTGCTTTTGTGGACCGTGGGGCTGATGATGGTCACCGGTCAGTTCACTGCGTTCAGCTTTTGGTTGCTTGAGCGGTTCCCCGCGCTCGCCACAGTCGGTTAGGGGACTTATGTTTTCAAAAGCGTTGGGTTAGCCTAAGCCTTGTCGGGACAGACAGGGACTATCGATGAACGAAGACAGCACGCGGGTCACGCGCCGCAGGGTGTTTCATATTCCCGGCTATGACCCGATCCATCCCCGACGCTATCGCGAACTTTATCGCACTGAAGGGGCCAAGCAGGCGGAAATCAGCGGCTACAAGATTGACGTGCAGGCCAAGGCATCGGCGGACACGTTCAGCTGGTCGGTCAATTCCAGTATCGAGAATTACGACGTCGCCGCCCGTGTCGATGTGCTGGTCTGGTCGGATATTGTGCGCGACAGCATGGCGCAATCGATCCCGGCGACCTATTTGCAACTGCTGCAGACCGTCTGGATCTATATCAGCACCGGCACCCTGCGCCGGTTGATGTGGATGCGCAAAGGGCCGGTCATTGCCGCCCTTTATCCGGTGGGTATGTTGCTGTTGCAGCTACTGGTGGCGGTCCTGCTGGGCCGATTTCTGGGCAGTCTGGTGGAGGGTGGCATCCTGTGGCTACTGGCACTGGCCGGGTTGAGCGCGGGGATCTTTTTCACGCTGATCGCGTGGATCGCTTTCCTGCTCAAGCTGGGTATCTGGGCTGTGGTTGTCGTGCTGCTGCTGCGCTGGTTCAAATCGAAGGATAGCAAGCTTTACGCCTATTACCTGATGCATGATTACGCCTTTTCTGCGCGGCTTTGGGGGGAACATCCGCCGGAGCTGGAAGCGCGGATGAAGGAATTTGGCGATACGATTGCCCAAGCCTTCATGACCAATGTGGATGAGGTGCTGGTGGTCGGCCATTCATCGGGTGCGCATGTGGCAATATCGGTCTTGGCGGACCTGATCCGGGATGGCCGCGTGCCGGCTGATGGGCCAAAACTGGCGCTTCTGACATTGGGGCAGGTGGTGCCGATGATGTCGTTTTTACCGCGGGCCCGCCGATTGCGCAGCGATCTGGCGTTTCTTGCAACGCAGGATCGGATCACATGGATTGACGTATCGGCCCCCGGTGATGGTTGTTCTTTTGCCTTGTGCGACCCCGTGGCGGTGACCGGCGTGACCCCGCCGGGCAAGCGTTGGCCCTTGATCATGTCGGCGGCCTTCACCCAAAGCCTGTCGGAAGCGCGTTGGAAGCAAGTGCGCTGGCGGTTCTTTCGGCTGCATTTTCAGTATCTTTGCGCCTTTGACCGGCCCAAGGATTATGACTATTTCCAGATCACCGCTGGCCCCCGGCTGCTGGCCGACCGCTATCGCGACCGCCCGCCATCGAAATCGCGGATCGATGTGGCGGTGTCGAAATACACATCCTTACTGCCTTGAGTATGCAACCGCCCAAGCCAGTGCCCCGGCCTGATAAGGTGTCGCTCTGGCGTTATATGCGATTGTTCCGCCGCGATATACTGTCGGCACAGCCTGCGCGGCTTTATCGGGCGTGGATGGCAGAGTTTCGCACGCCGTTTTTCCGCAGCTACCTGATCAATGATCCCGCATTGATCCGCGAGGTGCTGCAGACCCGGCCAGATGATTTCCCGAAATCCGACCGGATTGGCGCGGGCCTGCGCCCGCTGCTAGGCGAGAGCGTGTTTCTGACCAATGGCGATGTCTGGAAACGCCAGCGCCGGATCATTGATCCTGCGTTTGAAGGCGGGCGGCTGCGCGATGCCTTTCCCGGTATTCTGGCAGCAGGGCGGGCGGGGGCGGCCCGGTTGGATGGTACTGATGAAGTGGCCGAGATCGAGGCGATGACGAGTCACATCGCGGCTGACGTGATCTTTCGCACGCTGTTTTCGATCCCGATCGAGGATGAAACGGCCCGTCAGGTGTTTGGGGCGTTTCGCGATTATCAGCGCTCGCAACCGATCCTTAACCTGGCGGCCTTTGTGCCCGGGCCGCGCTGGATGCCCCGGTTCTTTCGACGCGGGACGCGCCAGACCGCACGCACCATTCGGGCGCTGATTACGGACCTGACGAAGGCGCGACTGGCACAAATTGCCGAAGGGAATGCACCGGACGATCTGGCCACGAAAATCCTGACGACGACCGATCCTGAGACAGGCGAAACCTTTACACTGCCGGAAATGGTGGATCAGGTGGCGATCTTTTTTCTGGCAGGGCATGAGACGAGCGCGTCGGCGCTTGCTTGGTCGCTTTATCTGCTTGCGCTTTATCCTGAATGGCAGGATCAGGCAGCGGCAGAGGCTGCCGCATGGTCAGAGGATTTTGCAAGCCTGTCGCAATTAAAGATCACGCGGGATGTCTTTCGCGAGACCCTGCGCCTCTATCCACCGGTGCCGATGATGGTGCGCGAGGCCACGAGGGGGGAAGTGTTCCGCGAAAGGTCCGTGCAGAAGGGTGCGCAGATTGTTCTGTCCCCGTGGCATCTGCATCGCCATTCCCGGTTATGGGATGATCCGGATGCATTTGATCCCGGGCGCTGGCAGACCGATGCGGGCAAGGAAAGCGGGCGCGAGGCCTACCTGCCTTTTTCAGCGGGTCCACGGGTTTGCATCGGAGCCGGGTTCGCGATGATTGAAGGAGTTGTTTTGCTGGCGTCGCTGCTAAAAAACTACCAATTCGCGATTGAAGATAACGCCACTCCCGTTCCGGTTGCGCACCTGACGGTCAGAGCAAAAAATGGCATCTGGCTGCGAATCACACGGTGCCATTCCTAGGTCGTTTCGAAACGGGGCACAAAGCCGAAAAACGGGCTAAATTTAGGGCCATTGTAGAAACTGACGCGCCGTAATTGTGCCTATGACTAGCGGATAAGCGCTCATTTAACCTGTGTTAATGTAAGTATTATAGACACTTACACAGTTGGGTGACCTAATCAGACAAGTTAAGTGAAATTCGCACTGCCTTTTTTCCGCCGCATTGCTGGCGATACTCAATGGCTTAGTGTGAGTGGGTTTATCGGGGGATGACATGACTATTGCTCTACCTAGCACGACCAAGCGGGGCCTTTCGGGACTATTGGGCCGCAAACGTCGTGAAACCGGTGTAGCCGGGACGAAGACAACAGCTGAAAAGCAGTTGGGCCGCCATGAGGTTGCCAAGCTGTTTACGCAGGATCGCAAGGCCGCTGTTGCAGCCACGCCTGCCAAGCTGAACGACACAGAAAAGAAGGATCGTGATCGGCTGAACAGCCTGCGCGGTGCGCTTTACTCTGATTGATCGCGCCGCAAGGCGCGCTCGAACACATAGACCCGCAAGGCCGAGGCGAGACCGATGTCCCCTCGGCCTTCGTCTATTTCGGCGGCCAGTCCGTTGATTGTCTTGCCATCCTCTTCGGCAATCTGACGAAACGCATTCCAAAAGATATCTTCCAGCGAAACTGATGTGCGGTGCCCGCGCAGGGTGAGCGATCTTTTGACCGGGCGCCTGTGATCAGTCATCACTGCGTTTCAGTTGTGACAGCCGGTCGTCGGCCTGTTTCCGGCGGGCTGCGTCAAGCTGTCGTTCCGCCTTGGTCCGCCCAAAGCGGACGGCGTTTTCGTCAGCCTTGGTTTTGGCCGCGGTCCGTGCCTTTGCTTTGCGCGCCTGATTGAGGTTGATCGGCTTCACTTTGGCCCGATCATATCTTCAGGTCGCACGACCTTGTCAAAGGTCGCTTCGTCCACAAAGCCCAGCTTGATCGCCTCTTCCTTCAGCGTTGTGCCGTTTTTGTGCGCTGTCTTGGCGACGGTCGTGGCGTTGTCATAGCCGATGGTGGGTGCAAGGGCTGTGACCAGCATCAGGCTTTCGCGCATCAGTTTTTCGATCCGAGTCCGGTCGGCACGAATGCCAGCGACACAGTTGTCGGTGAATGCACCGGCCGCATCGCCCAAAAGCTGCATGGATTGTAACACGTTATAGGCCATCATCGGTTTCATGACGTTCAGTTCGAAATGCCCTTGGCTTCCGGCAAAGCCGACAGCGGCGTCATTGCCCATGACATGGGCGCAGACCTGCGTGATCGCCTCGACCTGGGTCGGGTTCACCTTGCCGGGCATGATGGATGACCCGGGTTCGTTTTCGGGCAACATCAGTTCGCCCAGACCGCAGCGCGGGCCGGAACCGAGCATGCGAATGTCAGCGGCGATCTTGTAAAGGCTGGCAGCGACGGTTTTTAGTGCACCCGACATTTCGACAAGCGCGTCATGGGCTGCAAGGGCTTCGAATTTATTGGGTGCGGTGACAAGGGGCAGTCCGGTGATATCGGCCATATGGGACGCAACCGTTTCGCCCCAGCCCTTGGGGGAGTTGAGGCCGGTGCCGACAGCGGTGCCGCCTTGAGCCAGTTCGTAGATCGCGGGCAGGGCGGCCTTGATCCGCCGGATGCCCATGGCGACCTGATGGGTGTAGCCGGAAAACTCCTGACCCAGTGTTAGCGGCGTGGCGTCCATCGTGTGGGTGCGCCCGATCTTGATGATGTCGTCGAATTCGCGCTGTTTCTGTTCCAGGGCCGCGTGCAGCTTGGCCAGACCCGGCAGCAGCACGTCATGGGCGGTTGTGGCTACCGCAATATGCATTGCAGTTGGGAACGTGTCGTTGGACGACTGGCCCATGTTGCAGTGATCATTGGGGTGGATCGGATCCTTGGACCCGATCACGCCGCCCAGCATTTCGATGGCGCGGTTGCTGATCACCTCATTGGCGTTCATGTTCGACTGGGTGCCGGACCCGGTTTGCCAGACGACCAGTGGGAAATGATCGTCAAGCTTACCAGCAACGACTTCGGCGGCGGCGGCGATGATCGCATCGGCCTTTTCCGCGTCCAGCTTGCCGCGGTCCTTGTTGGCCATGGCGCAGGCCTGTTTGATCACGCCGAGCGCGCGCACGATGGCGACAGGCTGCTTTTCCCAGCCGATGGGGAAGTTCATGATGGACCGCTGTGTCTGTGCGCCCCAGTAACGATCGGCTGGAACCTCAAGCGGGCCAAAGCTGTCGGTTTCGGTGCGTGTCTCGGTCATCGTGATCCCCCTGATACAGTGTCACATGACCTATATTGGCGGGGATGGCAGACCGCAATATCGCAAAACTCAGGTCAGGTGGACGAACTGCGCACCTTCGCCAATGGGCTTGGTCGCGGCAAAGGCGCGAAGCTGCTCTTCGATCTGTTTTCCGTCCGCACCGTGGTAGTAGAAGAACGTGTAGCGTTCGCCAGCCTCGCTGCCGCCATAACTGTGCCCATCGCCAAGGGTCGAGAGGATTTCATTGTTGAAATTGTCCGGGTCGAAATCTTCGTAGGCGCTGTCTGGCAGACCGGTGCCGTCCAAGCCGATGCCAACCACTTCAACGGTGCCGAATTCGCGCAGGCTTTCGCCATCGTCGTTCAGGAACTGCGTTTTTCGTGGTGCGCCAAGCCGGATCATGGCGTTTTGCAGTTTGTCCAAGCGGTCGTCGGCCAGGTCGGCCAACTCCAGTTCCAGTTCGCAGAACAGGATGCCGCCATCGGGATCCATCATGGTGCCACCGCCTGTCACCTCGCCCAGTTTCTCTGCTTCGAGAATTTCGTCTAGCGGGTCTTCCCATAATTCGCCCCGATCCAATGGACCGATCTTCAGCGGCAAGCGAATGGTCAGGAAAACAGTGTCGGTCATCGGCTTACTCGTAAAATATCGTGCGGAGTATTATTTGCGGAACTGATCGAGGCTGACCACGTCGGCCTCTTTGCGGTCTGTTTCAGGCTCCGCCTCGGGTTCGACCATTTCTTCCATCGGTGCTTCGGCGATCTCCTCGCCCTCGTCCTCTTCATCATCCTGAGTTTCGAACCGCAGGCCGAATTCCACAGACGGGTCGACGAAAGTTTTGATCGCGTCGTAAGGGATGTAGAGCGTTTCGGGATTGTCGCCGAAGTTGAGCGTGATGGTGAACCCTTCGCTGGTGACCATCAGATCGGCGAACCAGTGTTGGATCACCACGGTCATTTCGCCCGGATACCGGTCTGACAGCCAATCGGCGATTTCAACGTCGGGATGCATTGTATCAAAGGTGATAAAGAAATGATGCGCGCCGGGCAAACCCTCGGCTGCGACCTTGTCGAGCACTTCCTGAATGAGGCCGCGCATCGCCCGGTGCATCAGGTTCCCGTAGTCAATGGAGCGGCTCACGACAAATCATCCTTTGCTAGGTCTGTTGTCAGCATAAGCGATTCCATCCCGGAGGAAAGGGCCGATCTCAGGCAGTGCCGGTCGCGTAAGAGGCGGCAAGGCTGAGCGTCGCGCAAAGCGGCAGGACGATGGCGAGCGACCAGTGCCGCCACAACAGCAGTGCGGCGGCGATGCCCGCAAGCACAACCGCAAGGGGTTGAGCGGTGTCAAAGATGGGCCGGATGGTCTGGATCGGTCCCCAGTCAACAGGTGCGACGCTGCTGAAAAAGACATGCAGCGCGAACCAGAGTGTCAGGTTGGCGATCACGCCCACAACCGCTGCTGTGATTCCTGCCAATGCCCCGCGCAGACGCGGCCGTCCGTCAAGCCAGTCGATTAGTGGGGCACCGGCGAAGATCCAGATGAAACAGGGCACGAACGTCACCCAAAGCGTTATTGCGCCCGCCAGCAGCGCCATGCCGGTCCCACCCTGCGCCATTCCAGCGATCATGCCGACGAATTGCGTCACAAGGATCAGCGGCCCCGGCGTGGTTTCCGCGAGCCCAAGCGCGTCCATCATCTGCGGGGTTGTCAGCCAGCCGTAAGAGACAACAACCTCTTGTGTCATATAGGCCAGAACCGCGTAGGCCCCGCCGAAGGTGACGACGGCAAGGGTGGAGAAAAACAAGCCGACCTCGATCAGGAAGGATTGGTTGAGCGCGCCAGCCAATGCCAAGGGCGCCGCCCAGATCAGCCCGCCGATCAGGATGATCCTCAAGCTGCCCGAGAGGTTGGCGGGTTTGGTCGGCGGGGCCTCATATTCAGATGTGGTCAGTATCGCACCAATGATAGCGGCGACCCCGATGACTAGTGGAAAGGGCAGGGCAAAGCAGAACAAGGCCAGAAAGCCCCCAATGGCGATCAGGCTATGTTCGGGCCTGATCAGCGCCCGTTTGGCGATCTTGATGAGCGCTTCGATGACGATCACGACGACTGTCGCCTTGACCCCCAGAAACAGCGCCTGCACGACAGGCAGGTTGCCATATGTGCCGTAGGCCAGCGCGAGTGCCAGAATGATGATCGCGCCGGGCAGCACGAACAGCCCGCCGCCGATCAGCCCCCCGATGATCCCTTGCCGTTTCCAGCCAGCATAGGTGGCCAGTTGCATCGCCTCTGGTCCGGGCAGCAACATGCAGAATGACAGCGCGCGCAGGAATTGCTCCTCGGTCAGCCAGTCGCGGGTTTCGACCAGTTCCTTATGCATCAGGGCGATCTGTGCGGCGGGTCCGCCAAAGGACAACAGCCCGATGCGCCCGAAGACGCAGACCAGTTCAGCCGTCATGGGTTTCGTCCTGACCGTCGCGCGCCCAACGATACAGGGCATCGTAGAGTGTCATGCCCGCAGCAAGCTGGGCCGTATCATCCCGATACATCCGTGACAGGCCCACGGACATAGCCAGCAGACCCGCCGCCTGAGGTGACAGATCATGCTGGTTGGTATCGGCCGCGCGGATCACTGTCGCCATTGTGTCAAGGGCAGGATGGGCAAGCCCGAATTCCGCAATCATGGTGTCAAAGGTGCAGTTTCCATCGCGGTGGCCCCAGGATGCGTCGGGGACATCAAAAGGGGTGGCATCAAAGCGTTCGGCCACACCGGCCACATGGGCAGGCGGAACAAACATGAATTCTGCCATCGGGTCCACAAAACGCCGGATCAGCCAGGGGCAGGCGATCCGGTCGATCTTGGGGCGGTGGCGGGTGACCCAGAGGGAACCGGGGATCTTTGCGGCGGGGATGCGGGGCAGCTTGGCGTCGCGCCAGCCATAATTGCCGCCCTCAAGGACCTGCGCGCTGATCCCACGGGCGCGCAGCCGGGCAGCGACCCCATGTGACAGTTTCAGACCCTTCTGGCAGATCACGATGACCTCTTGCCAGGTCACTTTGGCCGAAAGCCCGTCGATATCTGTATGGGGGTGGCGCCGAGCGGTGGGCACGAGGTGTGGATCGTCGTCGAAGTCGCTATCAATGCAGACGTCAATCAACACAGGACACCGGGGCGTGCCGATCAACCGCATCAGTTTTGCAGGGGAAATCTCGTTCAAGCCGGTCATGGTGCATCCTTTCTGAAAGTGGTCAGTGGATGCGACGCTTGGGCCTTGGCCTGACGGGGCGTTCGCGGACCCCATGCGCCATTGATGCGAGATCAGCGGCGCGGGGTCAATACTAACCCACGATCTTGCTCAGCTCGCGCAGGATTTTCGCCCGGATGGAGCTGGGATATTCGCGGTGGGTGCGGGCAGTGATGACGAAGCCGTTTCGGGTGATGACCGCGCTGCGATAGAAATTCGTGATGGCGAGGCCCATCGATTCAATGGCGATGCCGTTGATCGTCACCCCGGCGCGTTCGGCGGCGTTACGGGCCGCACGCACATCGGTGCCGCCATTGGGTGTGCCATCGCCAGAGATATCAATGACGCGGCGTTCACAATCCGGCACATCATCAAAAAGTTGCAGGGAAAAATAGATGGCTTCTGCCGGTGCGGTATCCGACAGGACAAAGGCGCGCTGCATTAGCCGGGATTGACTGGCCAGATATTCCGCATCAAGCGCTGTACGGATGCGCAACCACGGGATCGTCAGTTCCTGTCTGTCCTGCCCGGACCATTGCACCACGGCAATTGCCGTCTGACCTTGGATCATGGTTTCGACGATTTCAGGATCGCGCAGGGCGTCTGCCAGCCCGTCAACCTGCAGCCGGTATTCGGCGGTATCAACAGAATTGGAGACATCAATGGTCAGAACAAGGGCCGTGTCGCAGGCAGAGGCAGCAATTGGAATCAGACCCCAAAGAAAGGCGCAAGCAATTGTTAATCTTTTCATGATTGCATCCTGCGCATGGACTTGGGGCATTTCAAGTCACATTGGTTAACGCGAGGGAAGCTATGGTTTTTACGGGTTTGCCGGCTGTTCTGCCTCATTCTGCCTTTTTCTTGGCCCAATTCGCGAGGAAGAATATGGCACCTACACAGGATCGAACACATTCACTGCCCACTCACTCGCGTTTTCGGCCACCACTCACGCAATCTGGCCGATGATGCTGCCACAGTTGAAAGGTCTCACTATGCTTAAATCCGGATTTGCGCGTTGCGCATCGTTTGCCGCCATCGTTTTTGCCGCCAATGGCGCGTCTGCCGACCAGGCGCATTCGCAACTTTATCTGGCGGGACAGCTGCACACGCTTGTTCATGAAACGGCGGCTTCTGTCTGTATGATCAATGCGGGCGTCGCGGTTGAAGCGGAGATGCAGACATTGCTGGCTGCGCACCAGTCCTTTATCAAAACCCTCGCCGCGCTGTCAGAGGGTGAATTGGCCGATCAGGCCCACGAGGTCAAGGAAAACTGGCTGCCGGTTGATGCCGCGATCAGCATGATCCTGGCCGGGGATACCCCAGCAAAGTATGCCGAAGCGGTGCAGGCGGGTAAGGGTCCGCTGCAGTTCACCACATTGTCCCTGCTGGACCAGACATCAGCCAATTACGAGCACGCTGAGGGCGTGACCATGTCGGATGTGCTGACCGTGGATCTGGCCGAACGGCAGGAGGTCTTTGTCCAGATGATGAAGCTGATGGCCTGCGAAATGGCGGATGAGGCAGCGGGAACCGAGATATTGGCCAAGCTGGAAGACACCATGACCCTGTATGAGGCGAGCATGGACGCGCTGACCAACGGCGTGCCTGCCATCGGTCTGGCCGCACCAGAGGATTACGCCGTCAATCAGCTTCTGGCGGCGGCCGCCTTTGAATGGCAGGACATGAAACCGGTGCTGGAGACGATTGTTGCAAACCGGGGTGCGACTGCCGAAGATCTGAATGGACTGCGGTTGCGCGCTGGCGCGGTGGATGCGCGCATGGCGTCACTGGTCGATATCTACCTGGCCCCGGCTGACACCGGCCCGGTCCCACAGGTTGCGGCATTGGGTGAGGGCACGGAATAAGCTAACCGCACGCCTTATTGAAACGACAAGGGCCATCGCGTTTTGCGGTGGCTTTTTCTATGATTTTTCAGGAGGTTGAAGTGCAGGTTTCTGTTGCCAGGTACCTGCGAACCCCGCCCAAGGTCGCAAAACCTTAGGAGTTAATTTTCGATATTACGCACAGCTTACGCTGCGAGTGCCATCGGTGCTTTGTTGTCATTTGCAACTAGCTTTTTTGTACCGATAACGGTGGTAACTCACCGAGACAAAGCAAACCCCTTTAGACGTTCGTCGATCCTGTTTCGTCCCCATGGCTGCCAAATGAGCAGTTTTTGGTGGAGACGCCGGGTACCGCCCCCGGGTCCGATCCGCTTATTACGAGCGCGTTTATGTCCATAGTCCCGAAGGACATCCCATACATAGGCAACGTTCGGTGGGTCGGCAAGGGCGCGCAACACCCCACATCGCCCGATTTTGGCGAATCATCTGTTAATGCTGGGTTTTGGGCCAAAATGACCGGTCGGATTCGCGTCGGCAGGGCGTCGGCAAAACGTCGGACCCCAAAGCCGGATTTCGTCCGGTTAATGCTGCGCACTGTGAAAGTATGAACGCGGCATTAAGCTTTGACCTTCAAAGGTTCAGCAGTATGGCGGGGATCCCGACGCCGGCCTCAACCAGAAAGAACACCCATTTCTTGCGCGACTGTCCGTCCAGCAGCAGCGATGTCAGCCGCCCCACTGCGGCCCCGGACCAGCAGAACCCGAGCATCATGTAAGCCTGCGGTGTTCCGATGAGCAGCGCGCCGACGCCCATACCGATGAAAAGTGCACCTGCTGAGGCCCTGATTTCTGATGGACCCATGTTTGAGGTGCCCGGATCGAGATTGAGCGTCGATAGCGTATATCTGGGCGCGAGCCAGCCGAAACAGCCCAATCCAATGCTGAGCACGGCGAAGATGATGTTGATGATATCCATGACCAATCCTGTTTTCTGTCATGAACATGCGGCGGCTTTGCCCAAGGTCAACAGATGGGTTGATATCAATACCAGATTACGACGCCTGCGAGTATTGCGCGGCAATATCGCTGAACGCGTCATAGCGCTGCGCGATGATCCGGGTCACGGGGCGCCCTGCCTTGGTAATCTGCAGGCCATTGGCGGTCCGGCGGACCATATCACCGAATTCGGCGCTGATGGCATCATGGATCGCGTTGAGGCTGTCGGCATCCGGATGGCGGGCGGTGAGCGCGTCGGTATCAATGGCAAAGTTGCACATCAGCATGTTGATCGCCTCGCCGCGCAGCCGGTCCTCGGGCGTCAGGGCATAGCCGCGATGCCCGGCGAGCGTCCCGGCGCCGATCCGGTCCATATAGGCGGCGGTGGCGGAGGCGTTTTGCAAATAGCCTTGGGCGAATTGCGAGATGGAGGAGGCCCCGATGCCGATCAGTGTCGGACAGGTATCATCGGTATAGCCCTGAAAATTGCGCCGCAGATGGCCGGTATCGCGGGCGCGGGTCAGGCTGTCACCCGGTTTGGCGAAATGGTCGATCCCGATGGGTTGGTATCCGGCCCCGGTAAAGGCCAGTGCGGCCTGCCGGGCGAGCGCATAGCGCGCCTCTTCATCCGGGAGTGCGGCTGCGGGGATCAGTTTCTGCCGCTTGGAAAATGTGGGCACATGGGCATAGCCGAAAAGTGCGATCCGATCGGGGTTGAGCACCCGCACCTTGGCGATGGTGTCGGCAAGTTTGGCGGGGGTTTGATGGGGCAGGCCATAGACCAGATCGGCGTTCAGCGAGGTGATGCCAGCATCGCGCAGCATGGTGACGCAGGCCATGGTCGCGGCAAAGCTTTGCTGGCGTCCGATGGCGTCCTGCACCTGTGGCGCGAAATCCTGAATGCCGATGCTGGCGCGTGTCATGCCGACCTGTGCCAGCATGTCGATCTTGGCCGCGTCGACCAGCGTCGGGTCAATCTCGACCGAAAAGCTGAAATCGAGGGCAGGGGGGATCACTGCCTTGATGGCGTCCGCCAGTTGCTTGATCAGGTCCGGCGGCAGAATGGTGGGTGTGCCGCCACCCCAATGCAGTTGCCCCATCTGGACACCGGCGGGCAGCGTGTCGCGCAGCAGCGCAAGCTCTGCCTTGACCGAGGCCAGATAATTCACGACCGGTTTCAGGGTGGATGTGCCCTGGGTTCGGCAGGCGCAGAACCAGCAGAGCCGTTCGCAAAAGGGGATGTGGATATAGACCGAGACAGGCGTGGCCGGATCAAGTGCCTTCAGGCAGTCGGTCTGGAATTGTGCCCCGGTTTGCGGGTTGAACGCGGTCGCGGGCGGATAGCTGGTGTAGCGGGGTACGCGGGCATCAAAAAGGCCGAGCCGGCGGAGGTCTGAGAGATTGTCCATGCCTTTTACTGGCACGGTCCCCCGCCGGTTTTGTTGCGCCAGATCAAATGGCGGGCAGAAACTGTCAGGTCAGCTGGCCCATGAAGCAGGCCGTGGTGGCTGCGATTTCTTCCGGGCTGGTATCGCGTCGGAAGAAGGTCGCCAGCCCGGTTTCCGGGAACATCAGATAGGTCTGGGTGGAGTGATCGACCAGATAGAATTCCGGATCGTCTTCATGCGCCTGATAGTAGGTTTTATAGGCGCGCGAGGCGGCGCGTACCTGTTCGGGGCTGCCGGTCAGCCCGATCATGTCTTCGTGGAAATTGTCGGTGAAATCGCGCACGACCTCGGGGGTGTCACGCTGCGGATCGACGGAAATGAAGAGGGTGCCGATATCAAGCCCTTGATCTTCCAGCATATAGGCGGCCTGCGCGTTACGCATGCTGTCAAGCGGGCAGACATCCGGGCAGAAGGTGTAGCCGAAATAGACCAGGGTTGGTTTTGTGATGACATCCGCGTCGGTGACCGTTTCACCGGTTTCCGAGACCAGTTCAAACGGGCCGCCAATCGTGCTGCCCGCGATGGCGGTGGTGCCGCAGGGGTTGGGGGTGCCGCTGGTAGATTGCCACACGTAAAGCCCAATGGCGGCAGCGGCGACGAGGGTGGTGGTGCCGAAGATGACGGCTTTCATAGGCGTCTCCTTTTTTGGATGGCGGGTGTTGCTGCCGGATGCGGCAACACCCGCGCGCAGTTCTAGTTGCTGTGGGCCATGTC
The DNA here is from genome assembly GCA_947488175.1 of uncultured Paracoccaceae bacterium. Taxonomy (GTDB): domain Bacteria; phylum Pseudomonadota; class Alphaproteobacteria; order Rhodobacterales; family Rhodobacteraceae; genus Yoonia. Next base: position 140,782 of record CANKYO010000001.1, on the reverse strand, counting down.
ACGTTTGACGATGTCGAATGTGATCTCGACCTCGCCCGCGTTTTCAAAGATCAGCGTGGCGGGGATCGTTTCCCCTTCTTCGAGCGGGTTGCCGCGCAGCCCCATGAACATCACATGCAGCCCGCCCGGTTCGAGCGAGACTGTTTCGCCAGCGGGCACCGGGATTGCATCCAGATGCATCATCCTGGCGACCCCATCAGTGAATTCGGTGGTGTGCAGTTCGACCCGTGGGAAATCGGCCCGTATCCCGATCAGCGTATCGTCCTGATCCCCGGTATTGGTGATCGTCAGAAAGCCACCGCCAGCCATCGCTGTGGGTGCCGTGGCGAAGGCCCTGGCATTTTCGATGCTGACGCTATCGGCATGGGCGGTGGAGGCCATAAGGGTAAAGGCGGCCAGAGCGGCCAGTTTGTGCGGTTTCATGTCTTTGTCTTTCGTTGATCCGGGTTTGATACCCGGTCGTGTTGATCAGTGAAGGGCGTTCGAAAGATCAGACAAAAGGTGGCGCGCGCGCGGGCGCGTCAGGGTTCAAGCGCGTCGTTGTTTCGACAACATGGCTATTGATCCACGCGATGGTCCGCGGAAGGCTGACATGCATGGGCTGACCCGACGGGTCGGGCAGGGCGCAGGTGGCGCTGATCGTGCAGGCCTCGCAGCTTGTTGGATGTCCGGCCGTGGGGTCGCCGTTTTCACTGCAAAGATCGCTGAAAGAGCCACCGGCGAGGATATAGGCGGCGGCTTGGGCCTGTTTGCCCGGATCAGGTGGTTGGTGACCAAGGCTGACGGTGAGCAGCGCAAGGATGGCCAGTGCCGAGATGATGCCACGCCAGATCATGTGGCGCGTGCCCGATTGCTGCTGGCGAAAGCTTTATCGCAGGTTTTTTGCTGCATTGGTTGCATGTCGTTCCGGGTCGCCCGATCTGGTGCGTTGATAGGTCAGTTATACGTTTTGCCGATAAGTTACACCCAATAATGTAGGTAAGTTGACCGGATCTTGACCTATGTCATTTGATCGCAGTTTGCTGTGGGCGGCCCCGGTGGAGCCGCCCATCTGTCGTTTCAGAAACCGGCCTTGATCAGTTCGAAGGTTTCGGCCTGCCGTTCGCGTTTTTCGTTGGACATGGGCAGTTGTGCCAGTACGGGCACGTCGATCTGGCCCAGACCGGAGGCTTCGAGGTCTTCTTCGGTGACCTGGCTGGCCAGGGCGACCACGTTCGACGATCCGTAGCCCGCATCAAGCAGGGGCACGACAGAGGATTCCGCCAGCATGGCGTTGAGGAAATCATAGGCCTTGTCTTCGGATCCTTGCCCATCGACGAGGTTCACATAGCCGCAAAGCCAGAGTGAGGAGCCTTCTGTGGCTTCACGCTGGAACCCGATGGGCCGGCCTTCGGCGGCCATGGTCGGGTAGGTTTCGTTCCAGGCCCAGCTGACCAGCACCTCGCCCGAGGACAAAAGCTGTGCCAGTTCTGCCGGGTCGGTCCAGTAGGTGCGCAGATTGGGGTGGACCTCGCGCAGCCAGTTGGAGGCGGCTTCGAATTCTTCGTCCGTGGCGTCGGCCCAGTTGCTGACCCCGGTGGCCAGATAGGCCAGCGCATAGGCATCATCGACATTGTCCGGCAGGGTGAGGCGGCCCGCATAAGCCGGGTTCTTGAACACCTCCAGGCTGGCCACATCCTCGGCCGGAACCTCATCGGGATTATAGGCGATGGCGGTTGAGCCGAAATCAACGGGGACGAAATAGACCGCATCGCCTGCGCCGACATCGGTGCCGGTCAGGTTGCTGTCGAGGTCACCATAGGCGGGAATGCGGGATACATCCCATGGCTCGATAATCCCGCTTTCGGTCCATTTGCTAACGGAGCCGGCGCAGATATGGGCCACGTCAGCCTCAAACCCGGCGCGGATTTTTTGGAATGCTTCATCCTCATCCCCGAAGAAGGCAAATGTGGGGCTGTCACCATGCGCCTCGGTATAGCCGACATGGAAGTCGGGGTTTTCGAACCCCGGATAGTCAAACACCAGCAGGTCTGCATCCTGCGCGCTGGCGGCAGTGGTGAGCGCCGCTAGCGACACGGCACCCAAAATGGTGGCAAGTTTCATGGTGGTTTCTCCCGTTAGAACCTGCTGCAAATTAGGGCCGCACGGGGGCCACGACAAGTGTCATTTCGCAGCGCGGGCCGCATTGCGTTTGGCAATCACCTCTTGCGCCAACTGTTGTGAATATTGCGCTAGACTGACCAGATTTTCATCAGCTTTGGTGCTGTCGCGCGCCTCGACCGCGTCGGCAAGGGCGGTGTGCAGGGCGATGATGGTTTCGCGGGAGCGGGCGGTAAAGGTGATCATGTTCATCAGGGGCTGCATCCCTTCGACCGCACCGGCCAGTTGATAGGACAGGACCGGGTTGCCAGCCGCATCGACCAATGCCCGGTGAAAGGCGACATCTGAGGCGCAGAACGCCTCATCCGTCAGGCCCGGTTGCCCCTGCCGGTGGATTTCGGCCCGCATGGTGGCCAGATGGTCCGCACTGCGCCGTTGGGTGGAGAGCGGCGCACAGGCACGTTCGAGCGCATAGCGCGCCTCGCACGCTGTGGCGAAGCTGACATCGTTCATCGACAAAAGCATGATCGAGGTGGTGATTTGCTGGCCATAGGCGTCTTCGAATTTCAGCCGGTTCACAAAGGCCCCGCCGGTCGCCCCGCGTTGGGTGCGGATCAACGATTGCGCGGCCAGCCGTTTGAGCGCCTCGCGCACGGTGGGCCGTGACACGGCAAATTGTTCGGCCAGCTCCGCCTCTGACGGGAGCCGTTTATCAACCGGCAAGGCGCCCGAAATAATCGCATCGCGGATGGCCTTGGCGATCTGGGCTGACAGGTCAGCGGGGTTGGTAGGATCAATTTTCATTTGTCAGACAATTAAACGTCTGACATATGATGTGGCAAGTCCTGAGTCGTCGTTTTGGGAGGACGCCGATGCCTCACCTGATCCGGTCATCGTTGTGGTTGTCCTTTTTCGGGGCGATCCTGCTGGCGTGGTGGATCATGTATGTGATGGCCATGGATATGGATCTGGATCTGCTGGGCCGCCCGGGGCCGATGGGCCAGGCGATGGCCGATATGGACCCGCGCATGCCGATGGATATGCCCATGGCCCGGTTCGGTCCGCTGTTTACCATGTGGGCCATCATGATGGCGGCGATGATGCTGCCGACGATGGTGCCCACATTGACCACTTATGAGCGGCTGATGATCAGTGCCGATGGCACACGTGCCGGATGGCTGGGTGTGTTGCTGGGATATTTTCTGGTCTGGGTCTGCTTTGCGGCGGTCATTGCCAGCCTGCAACTGGCCTTGCTGTTTGGCGGGGTGGTGAACATGCTGGGCATCGCGCCGGTCTGGTTGTCATCCACCTTGCTGATTGCGGTCGGCGCGTTCCAGTTCACCCGCGCCAAGGAGGTCTGCCATGGCGTCTGCCATGCGCCGATGACCTATTTCCTTGGCCATTGGAAAACCGGTTTTGGCGGTGGTTTGCGCATGGGGCTGTTTATGGGCGCATTTTGTGTGGGATGTTGCTGGGGCTTTATGGTGCTTGGTTTTGTCGGCGGCGTGATGAGCCTGCTGTGGATGGGCCTTGCCACGTTATTGATGGTTTTCGAAAAGCTGCCTGATATCGGGCATCGCGTGATCAAACCGACCGGAGTTGCCCTGATTGCGGGTGGCATCGGTTTGGCATTCATTTAGGAAAGGAACGCCGGATGGCAGACAAGAAAGAACGCGCACCGGCAGACAGGCTGCCCATTTCACAACGGATTGATCAGCGGATGGAAAGCAACCCGCTGCGCCGCAAGATGAAGCCCACCGAATGGGCCATCAAGGGAGAGTTATTTCTGAACTGTTCCTGCACGGTGTTTTGTCCCTGTGTCGTCAGCCTTGGTGCCCATCCGCCGACCGAAGGGCATTGCCATGCCTGGATGGCGATTGCCATTGATGAAGGGCATTTTGAGGGTGAGGACCTGTCAGGCCTGAATGTGGGTCTGCTGGTCGATATTCCGGGCCGGATGGCTGAAGGGAATTGGCGTGTGGCGGCTTATGTCGATGAACGGTCCACGCAGAAGGCCTATAACGGTATTCTGAAGATATTCAGCGGGGCTGCCGGTGGCACGACAGGCCTGTTCACGATGCTGGTGTCCGAGATCATTGGCGCCGAGCGCGAGAAAGTCGAGATCGTGCGCGAAGGCACAAAGCGCGGCATCTATATTGGCCGCAAAATTCAGGGTGAGATTGAGATGATGAAGGGCGCCAGCCCCGACCATCCGGTCATGATCAGCAATTCGAAATACTGGATGGGTCCGGATATCATCGCTGCCGCCGGGACGAAATCGAAGGTCCGCGATTATGGTCGCGTCTGGGATTTTGGCGGCAAATCGGCCGAGATCTGCCCGATTGATTGGAAAGGCCCAAAACCGTGATCACGCCAGAATACTGTCAGACCATGGCCCGCTATAATGCCTGGCAGAATACCGGGCTGCGCGAGATGATCCCGGCGATGTCCAAAGAGGACCTTTATCAGGATCGCGGTGCCTTTTTCGGGTCAATCATGGGCACGTTGAACCATTTGCTTTGGGCCGATCATCTGTGGATCAGCCGATTTGATGGCGGGGCGGGCCCTGATTTGTCAATTGCCGAAAGTACTGATTTTACCCCGACACCGGCGGTCTGGGCCGCGGACCGATTTCGCGTAGATGCCCGGATCACGCTTTGGGCCGAAAGTGTCAGTGCGATTGATCTGGTGGGCGATCTGAAATGGTATTCGGGCGCGATGAAGCGGGATTTTGAGAAGCCTGTCGCGCTGTGTGTCATGCAGTTGTTCAACCACCAGACCCATCATCGCGGGCAGGTCCACGCCATGCTGACGGCGGCCGGGCAAAAGCCCAACGATACCGATTTGCCGTTTATGCCGGAGGATCGCTGACATGCCGATACTGGTCATTGCTGCGCTGCTGATTGCGTTTCTGTTCTGGAACCTGGGTCGCCGGTCGGCACCGGTTGGTGCGCGCCGACCCTCGGGGAGCTGTCGCTGGGTGGCGACTGGAAATGACACGGTGTCGCTGGGCGAATATCGCTGCAAGACGTGCAAGGTCACGGCTTATGCAAAGGGCGGTAAGCCGCCGCAGGAGTGCAAACGTGGAATGGGTGGATCACTGTGATGGCGACAATTGCACCGTCCCGCCGTATTCGGCGCACCCCATTCACCCCTGGCGTGGAGGCGGCAGGTGTCAAAGGCTATACGGTTTACAACCACATGCTGCTTCCGACGGTCTTTGAGAGTGTCGAGGCGGATTATCGCCATCTGAAATCGGCGGTGCAGGTCTGGGATGTGGCGGTTGAACGCCAGATCGAGTTGCGCGGCCCTGACGCCGCCCGGCTGATGCAGATGCTGACCCCCCGCGATTTGCGGGGGATGCTGCCGGGGCAGTGTTACTATGTGCCCATCGTCGATGAGACGGGGGGTATGTTGAACGATCCTGTGGCGCTGAAACTGTCAGAGGATCGGTGGTGGATATCCATTGCCGACAGCGATTTGCTGTTCTGGGTCAAAGGGTTGGCCTATGGCTATCGGTTGGATGTGCTGGTGGACGAACCTGATATCTCGCCGTTGGCGGTGCAGGGGCCCAAGGCCGAAGAACTGGTCGCCCGCGTCTTTGGCGATGCGGTACGCGCCATCAGGTTCTTCCGCTTTGGCTGGTTTGATTTTCAGGGCGTCAGCATGGCGGTCGCCCGGTCCGGCTATTCCAAGCAGGGCGGGTTCGAGATTTACGTGGACGGCACCGCTAACGGCATGCCGCTGTGGAACGCGCTGTTCGAGGCGGGCCGCGATCTGGATGTGCGGGCCGGCTGCCCTAATTTGATTGAGCGGATCGAGGGCGGTTTACTGTCCTATGGCAACGACATGACCCGGGAAAACACGCCGCATGAATGCGGGCTGGGCCGGTTCTGTTCGACCCAGACGGCCATTGGGTGCGTGGGGCGTGACGCCTTGCTGCGGGTGGCCAAGGAAGGGCCGACGCAACAGGTCAGGCCCATTTCGATTGATGGTGACATTCCGCCCTGTGATCGTGCCTGGCCTTTGATGGCCAAGGGCAAACGGGTTGGGCAGGTGACGTCGGCGGCGAAATCCCCTGATTTTGGCGCCAATGTTGCCATTGGCATGGTCAGGATGACCCATTGGGATGACGGTACGGTTTTGCAGGTCGACACAACGGACGGGCCGCGCGATGCGACCGTTCACGAAAAATTCTGGATTTGAGGGAGACGGCGATGTTCAAGGCATTGGTGGTAGAAAAAGACGATGACGGCAAAACCAGCGCGAGCGTGCAGGAGCTGTCGGAGGACCGCCTGCCTGCAGGCGAGGTGACCGTGGCGGTGGAATATTCCACCGTGAACTACAAGGATGGTCTGTGCATCGGCCCCGGTGGCGGTCTGGTGCGTAACTATCCGCATGTGCCCGGTATTGATTTCGCAGGGACGGTCGAGGCATCCGATGATGATCGTTACAAGCCCGGCGATAAGGTTGTACTGACCGGCTGGCGCGTGGGCGAGGCGCATTGGGGCGGTTATGCGCAGAAGGCCCGGGTCAAGGCCGATTGGCTGGTGCCGCTGCCAGATGGTCTGGATGCCCGGCAGGCGATGGCCGTCGGGACCGCCGGGTTTACCGCGATGCTGGCCGTCATGGCGCTGGAGGATCACGGGATCAAGGATGGGCCGGTGCTGGTGACTGGCGCTGCGGGCGGTGTGGGGTCCGTGGCCACGGCTATTTTGGCCAATCTTGGGTATGAGGTTGCCGGTGTTACGGGGCGGCCTGAAACGGCGGATTATCTGCGGTCGCTGGGTGCAAGCCAGATTGTCGCGCGCGAAGAGATCAACGAGACCACCAAACGCCCATTGGAGGGCGAGACATGGGCGGGCTGCGTCGATGCGGTGGGGGGCGCAATGCTGGCGCGCGTGTTGGGCCAGATGAAATACGGAGCGTCGGTTGCTGCCGTGGGTCTTGCGGGTGGTGCCGCGCTGCCCGCGACGGTCATTCCGTTCCTGCTGCGCGGTGTGAACCTGCTGGGGATCGACAGCGTGATGCAGCCCTATGACAACCGGGTGCGAGCCTGGGCGCGGATCGCAAAGGATCTGCCGATAGACAAGCTGGAAGCGATGATCCAGCCTGCGACGCTGGCTGATCTGCCGCAACTGGGCGCCGACATCCTGAAAGGCCAAGTGAAGGGCCGGGTGGTTGTTGATCTGAATGGCTGACGGGCCGAGCGCCTGCGCCTTCCAGCGTCAACTATATCTGGCGGGTTGCGGCTTGCCAGCTGCACTATCTTGTGTTTCTGGGGTCTGTTTGCGACGCTTTTGATGTCGCAAAAGACCCAGGCATGGCGTATTAAGGTTTTGTAAAATGCTGACCCTAGGTTAGGCTTCCCGAATAAAAATAAAATTCAGGGAGCGAGACATGGCACCTAAGCCTCCACTTATGGATCTGCCGATCAAGACGGCAGACAGCGGTTTCTACCGCGGTTTCACCAAGGATGTGACGATCACAGCCAAGATACTGGTTGGCGCGCTTATCATCTGGGCGGTCGCTTTCCCAGAACAGGCCGCTGGTGTTCTGGGCGCAATCAACGGCTTCATTCTTGCCTCATTCAACTACTGGTATGTCTATGTGATGGGCTTTTTTGTCGTCCTGTGTTTTGCGCTGGCGCTTTGGCCCGCCGCAGGTCGATTGAAACTGGGCATGCCGGAGGACCAACCCGAGTTCTCGAATTTTTCATGGTTTTCGATGATGTTTGGCGCCGGTATCGGGATCGGCATGCTGACCTTTGCCACGGCTGAGCCGATGTACCACTGGGCCAGCAACCCCCAGACGATTATAGGCGAGACGACAGGAAGTGCTGCCGATAACGTGCGCGCGGCTTACGTATGGTCTTTTACACATTGGGGGCTGGCGGCCTGGGCATCCTATGCCATCGTCGGGCTGGCGCTTGGCTATTTCTCGTATCGTCGTGGCCTGCCGCTGACAATTCGTTCAGGCTTGACGCCGCTTTTCGGGCGGGCGCTGTCCGGTTGGGTCGGGCACGCGATCGATGTGGTGGCCGTGGTCGCAACAGTGCTGGGTGTGGCACAGACCCTTGGGTTCGGCGTCGAACAGTTCATTTCGGGTCTCTACCGGATCGGATTTGGAGAGTGGCTTTATGTGACCGACGCAGAAGGGACGCAGTCATCATCGACTATGGCCATCATTGTTGCCTTGCTCGTGATCATGGGGGCTTCGACCCTTTCGGCTCTATCGGGCGTCGGCAAGGGTATCAAGTGGCTGTCGAACATCAATATGGGGCTCAGCTTTTTCGTCCTGGCCTTCTTTGTCATTTTTGGTTCGACCTGGTTCGGCCTGACGGCTCTGTTCGTGGGTATCTGGGATTACCTCGTTTCGATCCCTGGTAACATCCTGACAGTCTGGCCCAAGGACGGCACTGAAACCGGTGATGCCCTGGCGGGCTGGCAAGGTGGCTGGACCATCTTTTACTGGGCCTGGTGGATTGCATTCGCTCCGTTTGTGGGGGTGTTCCTTGCCCGCATTTCGCGCGGGCGCACCGTGCGTGAATATGTGCTGGGTGCCATGGTGATCCCTGCGGTCATGTGCTTTGTCTGGTTCGCGCTGGTTGGCGGGACGGCGATTGATCTGGAACTCAATGGCGATGCTAATGGCGCGATTGCTGGCGCTGGTCAGTCCGATCAGCTCTTTGCGATGTTGGCTGTGATCCTGAGTCCGACACTTGCCTGGGCCATGTCGGTTTTGATCGTCATCCTGCTGCTGACTTATCTGGTCACATCCGCGGACTCGGCCGTTTTGATTATCAATACAATCAACGCGGCTGGCGACGAGGGGCCAAAGGCGCGTCCGCATATCCTGTTCTGGGGCGCGGCGCTGGCACTGGTTGTGGGCGGTCTGATTATCGCTGGCGGTCTGGGGGCAATCCAGACGGCCATGGTAATCGGGGCTTTGCCGTTCAGCCTGGTGATGGTTCTGATGGGCATTTCACTGATCAAGGGCATATGGCGTGATAGCCAGCGGATGCGGCACGGGGTTGAAGCCCACGCGCCACCGCAGCCAGCCGAATAGTGTTTCGGTAGACAAGAAAGGCCCCGCTGGATGACCAGCGGGGCCTTTTTTATTTCGAAGGGTCTGGTGTGTATGCAGGTGGTTGTCTGTCACGGGCGGCTGTTCTTGACTCTGCGGTGCAACCGGTTTGATGTGGGTTCATGACATTAGATATTGAATGGGTTCGATCCCAGTTTCCCGCATTTCGCACGCCATCATTGCAAGGACAGGCATTTTTCGAAAACGCAGGCGGCTCGTATGCCTGCCAGCAGGTGATTGACCGGCTGCGCAGGTTCTATACCGAACGCAAGGTGCAGCCCTATGCCCCTTATGGCGCGTCCCATCTGGGTGGTGAAGAGATGGATGAGGCCCGGTCGCGTCTGGCGGCGATGCTGGGTGTGGCCCCGCATGAGTTGTCATTCGGCCCCTCGACCACGCAGAATACCTATGTGCTGGCGCAGGCTGTTCGCCACTGGTTGAAGCCGGGCCAAAGCATCATCGTGACCAATCAGGATCATGAGGCCAATAGTGGCCCGTGGCGTCGTTTGGCCGAAGAGGGTGTGACCATCCGCGAATGGCAGGTCGATCCCGAGACGGGCGAGCTGTCGCTGGATGATCTGGCGGCGATGCTCGACGATGATGTGGCGCTGGTGGTGTTTCCCCATTGTTCGAATGTGGTTGGTGCCATCAATGATGTGGCCGCGATCACCAAACTGGCCCATGACGCGGGTGCCCGGGTTTGCGTCGATGGTGTCAGCTATGCCCCGCATGGCTTGCCCGATGTAGGGGCGATGGGATGTGACGTTTATCTGTTCAGCGCCTACAAGACCTATGGTCCGCATCAGGGGTTGATGGTGATCCGCGAAGACTGGGGGATGCAACTGCCCAATCAGGGGCATCATTTCAATGGTGATACTTTGTATAAACGGTTTACGCCTGCTGGACCGGATCATGCACAGGTCGCCGCAAGCGCCGGTATGGCGGATTATTTTGAGGATATGGCCGCCCGTCATGGTGGTGGCGCGGGTGCTGATGCCGCTCGAAAGGCGCATGACCTGATGCGTGCGCATGAGGTCGCGTTGCTGCAGCCGCTGTTGGATTATGTCAGCGCCAAGAACTCGGTACGGCTGATCGGTCCGGCCGATGCTGACCGCCGCGCACCGACTGTTGCACTGGCGCTGGAGACGAGCGGGCCCGATGCGGCTGCAGCTTTGGCCGATCTTGGGATCATGGCCAGCGGTGGCGATTTCTATGCCCAACGCCCCTTGCAGGCCTGTGGTGTGGACATGGACAAAGGCGTGCTGCGCGTCAGCTTTGTGCATTACACAACCAAGGCCGAGGTTGACGCGCTGATGACGGCGCTAGATCAGGTTCTGTAGGCAGGCCGCTTTCGTGCCTTGCGCGGAGGTGTCATGAGCAAGTCCCCGATCCTATTGTGGTTTCGCCGCGATCTGCGGCTTGGCGATCATGCGGCGCTGACGGCCGCGTGCGACGGTGGGCGTCCGGTGATCCCGCTGTTCATTCATGACGAAGTTGTCGAGACGCATGGCGCGGCCCCCCGGTTTCGCCTCGGTCTGTCTGTTGCGGATCTGGCGAATTCGCTGAAGGACAAAGGCAGCCGCCTGATCCTGCGCCGCGGCAAGGCGCTGGATGTGCTGCGCGACCTGATCGAGGAGACCGGGGCAGGGGCGGTGTACTGGTCCCGGCTTTATGATCCTGACAGCAAGGCGCGCGATACGGATGTAAAAGCGGCGCTGAAGGACGACGGGATTGATGCTAGAAGCTTTGCCGGGCATGTCCTGTTTGAGCCATGGACAGTCGAGACCAAGACAGGTGGTTTTTACAAGGTATTCACGCCGATGTGGAAATCGGTGCGTGGCAATGATGTGCCTTCTGCCTTGCCTGCACCGGGCAATATACCCGCACCTGATGGCTGGCCGGCCTCAGACGATCTGGATGACTGGCAGATGGGCGCGGGGATGCAGCGTGGCGCGGATATCTTGCGTACGCATTGCACCGTGGGTGAGACGGCTGCGTCACATCGTCTGGGCGCATTCATGGCACACCGCGTGGCGGGTTATCAGAAGAACCGCGACCTTCCAGCGGTGGACGGCACATCGGGCCTGTCCGAGAACCTGACCTATGGTGAGATCAGTCCACGCAGCTGCTGGCATTCAGGCTGGCGGGCATTGAATGATGGCAAGTCGGATGCCGAGGTTTTCCTGAAAGAGCTGGTCTGGCGCGAGTTTGCTTATCATCTGGCGCATCACACGCCCCGGATTGTCAGTGACAACTGGAAAGAGGATTGGGACGCCTTCCCATGGAACACTGACGAGCGGCTGGCCGAGGTCAAGGCCTGGAAACAGGGGCGGACAGGCATTCAGTTCGTCGATGCGGCCATGCGCGAGATGTATGTGACCGGCACGATGCATAACCGAGGGCGGATGATCGTGGCGTCTTACCTGACCAAGCACCTTTTGTGTCATTGGAAGATCGGGATGGATTGGTTTGCCGATTGCCTGATCGATTGGGACCCGTGCAGCAATGCGATGGGCTGGCAATGGTCGGCAGGATCGGGGCCGGATGCGACCCCCTATTTCCGGGTTTTCAATCCGGTCACGCAGCTTGATAAGTTCGACAAGGACCGTGCCTACGCGAAACGGTGGCTGGCGGAACCTTACAAAAATGCATCTGACACTGCCCGCAGCTATTTTGATATGATCCCCAAACAGTGGGGCATGTCACCGGATGATCGCTATCCCGATCCGATTGTGGCTGTCGATGAGGGGCGCAAACGGGCGCTAGATGCCTACGAAAACCGCAACTTTTAGTGACGCTGGGTCAAGTGACCAGAAATTTTTGAACGTTTCCCGTGACTTCCACGTATCAAAGGTTAACTTGAGTGAAAGCTGTGCGGGCAGGCACTGTGGCGCGGCAAAGAAGAAACAGGGACGACATGATCATCACCAGTACCGATGGGCAGACGCAACTGCCACGCTATTTCGCGGCAGTGTTCGACAAAATCAAACATATGAAACGCGGGCGTGTGGATATCATCCTGCCGGATGGGCGGCATTTCCGGGCAGAAGGCCCTGATCCGGGATATGTTGCCGAAATTCACGTACATAATGATGATCTGTTTGCCCGCACCATCCGCGAGGGCGATCTGGGCTTTTGCGAAGCCTATATGGATGGTTGGTGGTCCACCCCCGATCTGATGGCCTTTATGGATCTGGTCCATGATGATGCCGAAGACATGTATGATGGCTTTCCCGGTCAGTTCCTTGTCCGGTTCTATGAACAGATGCGTTTCTGGATGCAGCGCAATTCAAAGGCGCAGGCCAAGAAGAACATCAGCTATCACTATGATCTGGGCAATGAATTCTACAGCCTGTGGCTGGATGATACGATGACCTATTCCTCGGCCAAGTTTGATACTGGTCAGCAAAGCCTCGAAGCTGCGCAAATCGAGAAGTACAAGAGCATGGTCGATCAGATGGGCGCACAGCCCGGCGATCATGTGCTTGAGATCGGCTGTGGCTGGGGTGGTTTTGCTGAATATGCCGCAAAGGAGCGCGGCCTGCGGGTGACCGGTTTGACGATCAGTCAGGAGCAGCATGATTATGCCGTGCAGCGGATTGCCAAGGCCGGTTTGTCCGACATGGTCGAGATCAAGATGCAGGATTACCGCGATGAAACCGGCATCTATGATGGCATCGCCAGCATCGAAATGTTCGAGGCGGTGGGCGAAAAATACTGGCCGGTCTATTTCGATACGCTGCGCGAAAGGCTCAAACCGGGCAAACACGCAACACTTCAGATCATCACGGTCGAGCATCGCCGCTGGCAGGTGTACAAGCGTGGTGTTGATTTCATCCAGAAATACATCTTCCCCGGTGGCATGTTGCCCAGCCCGGTTGTTCTGCGCCAAGAGATTGAAAAGGCTGGATTAATCGTCGCTAAATCCATCGAGTTTGGTGAGAGCTACAGCCAGACCTTGCGTCGCTGGCACGAAACGTTCAACGCCAAATGGGATGCGGTGGCCGCCTTGGGCTTTGACGAGCGGTTCAAGCGGATGTGGAACTTTTATCTGACCTCTTGCGCGGGCACTTTTCATAGCGGAAACTGCGATGTAACGCAGATTACCGTGACACGCGCCCCATAAAGAAGGCCGTTCGCGGCCCGAATGAGGACGCAGTGACATGCCTACCGCTGGACGCCTTGCCGCCGCCTTGGCCTTTTTCATCTACGGCTGGTATATCCCACTGCAGGCGACACCGCTTTTTCCAGAAGGAAATCTACCCGGTTATGCCGTACCTTTGTCCATTGTCGTGGGCATACTGGTTGGCTGGATGGTTGTCGGCAGCCGAGCAGGGCGCGGTTATATCGCGGCCATCGGGAACGGGCTGACCGGCGCTGCTGCCTACACCTTGTGGATGGTTTTTCTGATCTCTTTCTATGATATGATCCGCAAATCACTGCGCCGCCTTTATGATGGCCCGATGGATGCGATCACAGATGTTTTTAACCTGATGCTGAAGTTAGGCATGGACTTTTACGACATCAATTTGATTATCAATGTTGCTGTTGGCGGCATCATATGCGGCCTTATCACAGAGTATTTTGCCAAACGGTATCCCTGACTGATGGATCTGTTCGTCTACGGCACACTGATGTCGGCCACGCTGATGGAGGCGGTGGCGGGGCCCGGCAATCTGGAAGCGCGTAGCGCCACTCTTCGGGGCTATCGGCGTCACCCCCTTCGCGACAACGTCGTTCCCTTTATCGTCGCTGATGCCGGTGCGACGACGGACGGCACGCTTTGGACCGATCTGACTGATCAGCAGATCGCGCGTCTTGATGTTTATGAACGCGCGTTTGGTTATGAACTGTCGCCCGTCACAGTCGAGGTGGATGGAATGCCGGTGGCCGCACAGACCTATCTGCCCACAACCCGAAATGCGCCGGGCCCCGGCGACTGGTCGCTGGAGACCTGGGAAGAGGGGCATCTGGCCCCGGCGGTTTTGGCGGCAGCAGAGCTTTTTTCGCATCGGCCTCTGCCGGATCACGGCGAATTGCGCGGCATGTGGTCGATGATCGAAAACCGGGCCTGGGCCAAACATCGGGCCGCGGCGGCACCTGCAACCGTGCGGCGTGCGACCAAGCCAGGTGATTTTCAGTTTGTCGCCCAACGCCCGCCATTGGGATCATTTTACCGCCTGCAAAGCCTCGACATCACGCATCAGCGGTTTGATCGCAAGCAGTCTCATGTTCTGGTCAGGGAAGCGTTTCTGGGTGTCGATGCGGCAATGATACTACCTTATGACCCGGCGCGGGACAGGGTGTTGCTGGTCGAGCAGGTCCGTCTTGGCCCCGCGGCACGTCAGGATCCGAACCCCTGGATGCTGGAACCTATTGCCGGGATCATCGACGCACGCGAAGCACCGCAAGAGGCCGCGCGCCGCGAGATGATCGAAGAGGCAGGTGTTGAACCGCAGGAGTTGTTGTCTGCAGGTCAGTATTACCCATCGCCCGGATCATCGACCGATTATTTCTATTGTTTCGTGGGTTTGTGCGATCTGCCCCGCACCCAAAGCTGGCTGGGTGGGCTGGAGCAGGAAAACGAGGATTTGCGGCTGCACCCGCTGTCGTTCGATCAGGCCATGGCATTGGCTGAGAGCGGCGAGATAGCCACCGGCCCGCTGCATCATCTGCTCTATTGGCTGGCTTATCATCGGGACCGGCTGCGCGGTATGGAATGATCGCCACACCGGGTTGCGCGATCTCTTGATGTCGGTCGGACAGGGTCCTACACATATCAGGCGCAATGAAAGGCCCAGCCGATGACAATCCGAACCGATCTTGCCGACGCTGTCGGCAATACCCCCCTGATCAAACTGCGTGCCGCGTCCGAGGCGACGGGCTGCACCATTCTGGGAAAAGCCGAGTTCCTGAACCCAGGACAGTCGGTCAAGGACCGGGCCGCACTTTTCATGATCCGCGATGCCATTGCCAAGGGCACGCTGCGCCCGGGTGGCACGATTGTTGAAGGCACAGCCGGGAACACGGGCATCGGCCTTGCGCTGGTCGGTGCGTCGATGGGGTTCAAGACGGTGATCGTGATCCCGGAAACGCAGAGCCAGGAAAAGAAGGACATGTTGCGACTGGCGGGCGCAAAACTGGTCGAGGTGCCTGCAGCACCCTACCGCAACCCCAACAACTTCGTCCGCTATTCCGAGCGGTTGGCCAATGAATTGAACAAGACGGAACCGAACGGTGCCATATGGGCCAATCAATTTGATAATGTTGCCAACCGGCAGGCCCATATCGAAACCACCGGTCCCGAGATCTGGGAGCAGACAAACGGCAAGTTGGATGGGTTCATCTGTGCCTGCGGATCAGGTGGCACGCTGACTGGTGTGGCCATGGCGCTGCAGGACAAGGGCGTCAAGATGGGCCTTGCCGACCCCGATGGCGCGGCACTTTACTCCTACTACACGACGGGTGAGTTGAAGATGGAGGGGAGTTCGATTTCGGAAGGGATCGGGCAGGCCCGTATCACCAAGAATCTGGAAGGGCTTGAGCCTGATTTTTGCTTTAATATCAGCGATCAGGAGGCCGTTCCCATTGTATTTGATTTGTTGCAGAATGAAGGGCTATGCATGGGCGGGTCAACCGGCGTGAATATTGCCGGAGCGATACGCATGGCGCGCGAGATAGGGCCGGGGCATACGATTGTCACGATCCTTTGCGACTACGGTACGCGGTATCAGTCAAAGCTTTATAACCCCGACTTCATGCGAGAAAAAGGATTGCCGGTTCCTGAGTGGCTCGAAGCCCGGATTGATGTGCCGTCGGTGTTCGAAGAGGCATGATCCGCCCTCTTTTCCTTGCGACTGCATTGCTGCTTTGGCCGTTGGCCGTCCATGCACAGCAGGCAGATACGGCTGAGCCCGCGCCTGCTGAGCAGACTGGGCCCGAGGCCGAGGAAGCGGCACCAACCACCGAAGCTGCGCAAGCAGAGGAGCAGGCCCCTGAAATCGGGACCAGCGATCTGCCATCGGATGAACCTGCTTGGGAAAGACTGGCCTCACGCGCCGAGGATCTGGCGCGTCGTGGCGATGCATCACGGTTTGCAATCAATCGCTTGCGGGCCGAACTGGTGTCATGGCGCGATGAATTCTTGTCGCGCACAACGATTAATGCCGGCCGAATTGCCACGGTGGAAGCGCAGATTGCGGCACTTGGCCCTGCGCCCGAAAGTGGCGAAGAGCCGCCTGCCATCGCGGACCGGCGTGCTGCGCTGCAATCCCAGTTGGATGATCTGACCGCGCCGCGTATTCTGGCCGAAGAAGCTCATGCAAGGGCGAATGGCCTGATCGGGGAATTCGATGCCCAGATCCTGCTGCGTGAAACATCTGAACTGACCAAGCGCGGCCCGTCACCGCTGAACCCGACCCACCTGGCGGCGGCTGGTCTGGCCTTGTGGGATGTGGTTCGGGTAACCAGTTCCGAGGTCGTTGCAGGTTTTCATCAGCAAACGGGTGATGGACGACTGGCAGCCAACTTTCCCCGCGCGGGGTTCTTTCTGGCGCTGGCCATCATACTGCTGGTGTTTGCCCGCCGCTGGGTGACGAATTGGCGTATGCGCGCGGCCCAAGGCGAGGGGCGCCTGTTGCCGCTGTGGCTGTTCGTCTTATCCCTTGGGCAGATCATTGTGCCTGTCCTGGGCCTGATCGCCATGACCGCCGGGCTGGAGACGTTGAACGTGTTTGGCCTGCGCAGCGGCCATGTTGTTGATGCGCTGCCGGTTGCGGGTTTTCTGGTGGTTTTTGCCTGGTGGCTGAGCCGCCACATCTTTCCGGTGGGCCAAAAACCCGGTTTTCTGGGTCAGGATGCCGCGACCCGTGCTGGCGGTCGCCGCTATGGTATCGCGATTGCCTGGGTTCTGGCGGTTGCCTTGCTGTTTGAGGCGGCATTGCAGACCATTGATACGGCCGAGGCAACACGCGCTGCGATGGTCTGGCCCATTCTGGTCCTGCTGGGCGTTTTGCTGTGGCGTCTTGGCCGCAAGATCAAACGCCTGCCGGAACCGATCGAGGGCGAGACCGTATCGCAAGGCCGCATGCGCAGTATCGTGGGCAAGGTTTGTACCGTGGTGGCCATTGTTGCGCCGGTGATTGCGGCAGTGGGTTATGACAATGCTGGTCGGGCGCTGATGGTGCCTTGGCTGGTCTCACTCGCGCTGATTGGTGTCATCCTGATCCTGCAGAGGATCGTCAATGATCTGAGCAACACCCGCGCCAAGGATGGGGCCGAGGCGACAGGGGGGTCGCTGATACCCGTCGTGGTCAGTTTTGCGCTTTATCTTGCCAGTCTGCCCATTTTTGCGCTGATCTGGGGCGCGCGCACCGATGATCTGCTGGAAATCTGGACCCGTTTCCGGGAAGGGTTTGCCATCGGCGAAAGCCGGATTTCACCCACCGATTTCCTGACCTTCGCACTGGTTTTTGCGGTCGGTTACCTGTTGACCCGTTTCATTCAGGGCACATTGCGCCGATCCGTCCTGCCGCGCACCCGGCTTGATCTGGGCGGGCAGAATGCCATCGTGGCAGGCTTTGGTTATGTGGGGATCATCCTTGCCGCCATCATCGCGATCACAAGTGCGGGCATTGATCTGTCCAATCTGGCGATTGTTGCCGGTGCGCTGTCGGTCGGCATCGGCTTTGGCCTGCAGAACATCGTGTCGAATTTCGTGTCGGGGATCATCCTGCTGATCGAACGCCCGGTCAGCGAAGGTGACTGGATCGAGGTTGGCGGCCAGATGGGCTATGTTAGGTCGATTTCGGTGCGTTCGACCCGGATCGAGACCTTTGACCGCACGGATGTCATTGTGCCGAACGCCGATCTGGTGAGCGGGCAGGTGACCAACTGGACGCGAGGCAATCTGGTTGGCCGGGTGATTGTCCCGGTTGGCGTCGCGTATGGGTCGGACGTGGATAAGGTAACCGAAATCCTGAGGGGGATTGCCGAGGCACATCCCATGGTCGTCATGACACCGCCACCGTCTGTGTTGTTTATGGGCTTTGGTGCGGATTCGCTAGATTTTGAAATCCGGGCGATCCTGCGTGATGTGAACTATGTCATCGTCACAAGGTCTGAAATGAACCATGAAATCGCCAAGAAGTTCGCCGAAGCCGGGATCGAGATACCGTTTGCGCAGCGCGACATCTGGCTGCGCAATCCCGAAGCGCTGAGGGGAGAAAGTGAATGAGTACGCTTTTGTTTCGTGATGATGCCTATCTGCGCGAGGCACCGGCGACGGTCACAGCGATCACATCGGAAGGGGGGATCGTGCTGGACCAGACCGTTTTCTATCCCACCTCGGGCGGCCAACCGGGCGATAGCGGCACATTGTCCTGGCAGGGCCGCAGAATGGAGATCGCGACGACCGTGAAGGGGCAGGGGGATGACATGCTTCTGCTGCCTGCCGAACCTGCGCCGATGCCCGATGTTGGGCAGGTGGTCACACAAAAGCTGAACTGGGATCGCAGATACCGGCATATGCGCGTGCACACCGCGCTGCATCTGTTGTCAGTTGTCATCCCCTTGCCCGTGTCGGGCGGGGCCATCACTGCCGAAAAGGGCCGTCTGGATTTCGATATGCCGGATGCGCCGGAGGATAAGGCGGCACTGGAGGACGATCTGAACCGCCTGATCGCCTGCAACATGCATGTGACCGCTGAATGGATCACCGATGCGGAACTGGATGCCCAGCCGGATCTGGTCAAGACGATGTCCGTCCAACCGCCGCGCGGCACCGGCAAAATCCGCCTGATCCGTATCGGGGTCGGACCTGAGACCGCCGATCTGCAACCTTGCGGCGGCACCCATGTCGCCAATACCGAGGAGATCGGTAAGGTGCGATTGGGCAAGATCGAAAAGAAGGGCCGCCAGAACAGGCGCGTCTATCTGCATCTGGAGTAGTGGTGTGAGGTTCGCGATCATCCTTGGCTTTATGCTGACTTTCGGTGCCGCGGGTGCTTGGGCTGAAAACTACCTGGGCTGCGACAAGGACGAGGTGCGCATCATCAACGATGCCATGCGCAACGCCAAGGATTTGACGCTGAAGGCGGCCAGTACGGTGGGTGACACCCCTGAATATGAGCGCTGGTTCGGACCCTATTCCCAAGGCAATGCGGAAGCCGTGCGCGCGACGCTGAAATCGGTGGTTTCGGCCATACGGGGCGGTGGTGTGACCACCCAATGCGATGCCGTTGGTGTTGAGGGCTGTGATGCGGGCACCTATGCGTGGGTATATGCAGGCCAGCCTTACCGGATGTATCTGTGCCCGCCGTTTTTCAACCTGCCCCCGCTGACCGCCCTTGAGCCGGGAACTCGGCGCAGCGATAACGGGACCCGCGAAGGCACGCTGGTTCATGAGCTGACGCATTTCAACCGGATCGCAGGGACCGAGGATTATTGCTATTCCCGCAGCGAATGCGCCGAAATGGCGGACCGCAACCCGCGCCGCGCTGTCGATAACGCGGACAGCTATCAGTATTTCACCGAAGACGTGACCTATTACGCCCGCCAGCCGGTTGCCGGCAAACCGCCTGCGGCTGATCGGGAGAACTGAGCGTGTTTCGCATTTTCAGCATTGTTTCGGCAATCCTGTGTCTCGCGCTTTTCCCGCTATTGCTGCTGAATAGCGGGTTTTATGTGCAGTCTTATGGCGTTACGGCAGATGCCGGGGCTGATTTTCTGGGTCGTCGTGCCTCGCCCATGTTTCTGGGGTTGGCTGTGTTGCTCTGGATGGGGCGGGGGACCGGTGCCGGTGCTGCGCGGGATGCGATCTGCTATGGTATGGCTGCGATGTGGGCGGGCATTGCCGCCACGGGGATTTATGAGTTTTCGGTCGGCACGGCACAACCGATGATCGTCGCCGCAGCGGCGCTGGAACTTGTACTGGCCATCGGGTTTCTGATCGCGCGCAGCCGCTAGTCTGGCCGGACATCCTGACCAAACAAATCCCGTTCAATTGGCTGATCGAGCATCTTTTCCGATTCGGGCAAGCCTTCGCGGGATAGCAGAATAGCAAAGGGGCGCAGGTCCGGCACATGGCTGCACACAACCAGAAGCATCACCATGATGGGCACCGACAGGAACATACCCGGGATGCCCCAGACCGCCCCCCAGAACGCCAACGACAGGATAATCCCGAAGGATGACAGGCGCAGGGCACGCCCCATCAGCATGGGGTCGATGATACTGCCATTGACAAATTGGATCACCCCGGCGCTGGCAAAAATGGCAAGCGTGATGGTCGGGTCGCCCAGTTGGACATGGGCAATCAGCGCGATCAGCGCGGTCGCCACAATCGACCCGATATTGGGGATGAAATTCAGAACAAAGGTGATAATCCCGATGGACACGGCCAGTTCCAGCCCGAAAGCGCTCGCCAGCACATAGATCATGGCGCCGGTGATGGCGCTGATGACGGTCTTGACTAGCAGGTAGTAGTTCACCCGATGGATGATTGACTGGATGATCTTACCGACCCGTTCGGCCTGCGCCTGATCCCCAACGAAATTGTGCAGCTTGGTCTGGAACCAGATGCGTTCCGCGAACAGGAAGCCGACAAAGAGGATGACCAGAACGGTCGCCTGCGTCATCCCGCTGGCCTGACTGGCGGCAGTGCGCAGAGAGCTTGAAACATCGATGGATCGCAGGGCATTCTGAATCGCCAACTGGCTATCTTCGCCCAGCCAGCTGAACAGGGACGCCACCGCAGATGGGGCGCGTTCGGTATAGGACAGGGTGGTGACCAGCACAGTGTTGACCTGTGCCAGGAGGATCGAGGTCAGCGAAATCAGTGCTGTGGCGATCAGCACCATGGCGGCGATACTGGCCAGCACGTTGGGGATCCGGAATGGCCCGATCCGCAGCCTTGCGATGGAATTGATCACATCGCTGGTCAGGCTGAAGAGGATAATCGCGGTGGCCAGCGAAATCAGGATGAACCGGGCCTGCACCAGCAGGAACAGCACGACCGCAAATGCAATGATCACCAGCGCACCGGTCTGCAGGCGGGTTGCGTCGTACCGCTTGTCCGTCGGGCCGGTCTTGGGTGGGTCGTGCAACATCTGGGCTTACTCGTTTCCTGTCATCCCTCGGTTATAGGGCGTGGTTTGCCACAGAGTAAACGCCGGTCACAAACATATGTGCGGGGGTCTTGCAAAAGGGTGGCGGTTGAGGCTAAACCGCACGCCACGGACAGGTGGCCGAGTGGTCGAAGGCGCACGCCTGGAAAGTGTGTAGGCGGGAGACCGTCTCCAGGGTTCGAATCCCTGTCTGTCCGCCATATGATATTGTTTCATAATAAGATTTCATGGATTTGATTGTTTTACCCGCCTAAAGACCCGCCTAAATCAATGACATTGGTTTCCTTTGAATCAGACAAGGCAAAGCGATTGAGTTCGCGCCAAGGCACATTAGGTACAGCTGCGCATGCCGCTGGCAAAAAGAGGATTTGGGAGCATACTACCCGACCCGTACGTTGGTAGAACAACCGAACTACGCAAGTAAGCCCCGCCGAAGTAACCATTGGAAGGATACGAGCCCGACTAGTAATAGCTTCTGTCGTTCAGGTCAGCCCGCGTGGACCGTCACGTCATAGCCCTGAGACTTTGGAGAATTCGATGTTCTCCCATTCTGGGGTGGAACGCGATCCGTAGTGGCCAAACGATGAGTTCGCCCAACGCGCCGACGCTGAGACCATCGATTTCTCACTTCTGGTCATGAAAGTCGGTCCAGAACCACTGGGCCATCTGGCCACCATATGGGATGTATCTCATAAGTTGCCTGACGTCGTTGCGACTTGCGGAGTAGTAGTTGTGTCATTTCCGCATGTCATTTTAGGTACAGCATCCAACAAGAATGTGCCTTTGGACCGCATGCCTACGGCCCAGAGGAAACTTCGAGTTCACCAATAAGATGCTGCGCTGCGGCAAGAACAAACAGTCAATTACGGAAAATGCAGAAGATTTCAATACGGTTATTGTCTTCTATTTCTATACGAATCGCCCGTTAGCAATTGGCCTTTCCATGTTTTCGGCCTTAAGAAAGATACGAAGATTGGGGAGGATCGTTTGAAACTTGAGGACATCAAGAATGGAGCCAACGTCGCTGGTGTCGTCCCGAACCAGTCGGTCGAAGTCGTGTCCGTCGATTGGATCGGCGATCAGGCGCTGAACCTAGTATATAGGATACCGGGTGGTTCGGTTTCAGAAACCACGCTCTATCGAGACGATGAACATCGGTTAAACGTTAAGCAGCGAGGTCGCGCTTGGTCCTTTGATGCTGACGGGTCTTTGCTACGCTTGGTGACAGAAGCAAACCGGATCAAGCTGGCGCACTATTTCGACCCCTATCTGGCCATCCATACGAGCCTTGTAGACCCCCTTCCACATCAAATCTCGGCTGTCTATGGCGAGATGCTTCCTCGCCAACCGCTTCGGTTTCTTTTGGCCGACGATCCCGGCGCTGGCAAAACCATCATGGCGGGCCTACTGATCAAGGAACTCATTGCACGAAGCGATCTAGAGCGTTGCCTCATTGTTGCGCCAGGCAGCATTGTCGAACAGTGGCAGGACGAACTCGGTGAAAAGTTCTCCCTGGAATTCGACATTCTCTCTAGGGACATGATCGAAACGTCCCGGTCAGGAAACGTGTTCAACGATCGCAACCGTCTCATCGCGCGCCTGGACGTATTGGCCAGGAACGAGGATTTGCAGCATAAGCTCCAGTCTTCTAACGAGTGGGACCTTATCATTTGCGATGAGGCGCATCGCATGTCCGCCAGCTTTTTTGGCGGGGATGTGAAATATACAAAAAGATATCAGCTCGGCCAGCTGCTAGGCCAGGTATGCCGCCATCTACTTCTGATGTCCGCCACGCCACATAACGGCAAGGAAGAAGACTTCCAGCTGTTCATGGCCCTTCTGGATGGTGACCGCTTCGAAGGCCGTTTCCGCGATGGTGTCCATTATGCGGACAGCGGTGACATGATGCGTCGCCTGACCAAAGAAGAACTTCTGAGGTTCGACGGCCGACCTCTCTTCCCTGAGCGACGGGCTTACACCGTCAAGTACGAGCTGTCTCCCGAAGAAGCTGGTCTCTATCGCGCCGTGACAGAGTATGTCCGGACTGAGATGAATCGTGTCCAGAGGTTCGCGGATCAAGATGGAAAGAAGCGCAACAATGTTGGCTTCGCCCTTCAAATCCTGCAGCGTCGCTTGGCCTCCTCACCGGCGGCGATTTACGAGTCACTGAAGAGGCGGCGCGAACGTCTTGAAGCGGAACTCTCTGAGGCCCGAGTTGCTCGTAAAGGCATAAAATCAGCTGTCCATTCAGCCGACGTCGCCGATGAAGTCCTGAAAAATATTGAGGAGCTCGGACAGGACGAGGTTGACGATCTCGAGGACCTGATCTCGACAGGTGCAACAACCGCCGAGACGGTGGAACAGCTTGAAATCGAGGTCGAGACCCTCCAGGGGCTCGAGGCTATGGCCCTCGGTGTCCTACGGTCCGGAAAGGATACAAAATGGACGCAACTCGACAGGATCCTCGATGACGATCTGATGATGGACCCAGATGGAAACCGTCGAAAGCTGATCATCTTTACCGAGCCTAAGGACACTCTCCACTATTTGGTGGAAAAAGTACGCGCCAGGCTTGGCAAGCCGGAAGCCGTCGAGGTCATTCACGGAGGCGTGACGCGCGAGGAGCGTCGGAAAGTGGTCGAGCGGTTCATGCAAGATCGTGACATGCTGGTGCTGATCGCCAACGACGCCGCAGGCGAAGGTGTGAACCTTCAACGCGGACACCTCATGGTCAACTATGACTTGCCATGGAACCCGAACAAGATTGAGCAACGCTTCGGTCGAATTCATCGCATCGGTCAGACTGAAGTCTGCCATCTTTGGAATCTCGTCGCAGCCGACACCCGAGAGGGTGAAGTTTATGCCCGTCTGCTCGAGAAGCTGGAGGCAGCGCGCGAAGCTCTTGGCGGTCGCGTCTACGATGTCCTTGGCGAACTGTTCGAAGGAACAGCTCTCAGGGATCTGCTTTTTGAAGCGATCCAATACGGCGAGCAGGAAGACGTTAAAGCGAGGCTCTTCAATGTCGTCGACGGAGCCGTCGACCAACACCACTTATTGGAGCTCCTTGAGCGCCGGGCACTAACAAATGACTCCATGCCCCAGGCAAGGGTTCACGAGCTCCGCATTGAGATGGAGCGGGCGGAAGCGCAAAGGCTTCAACCGCATCACGTGCAAAGCTTCTTTGTCGAAGCGTTCAAGCAGCTTGGCGGGCAGATCAAGCGCCGCGAGGAAGGTCGCTGGGAAATCACGCACGTTCCGATGAGCATACGGGAGAGAGACCGCCAGATTGGATCGGGCGCGCCAATCCAGAAGAAATACGAGCGCATCTGCTTCGAGAAGAGCAAGATCCATCAGCAGCCTGTCGCCGCATTTGTGTGCCCCGGGCACCCGCTCCTCGAGTCCGTTATAAGCCTTATCCGCGAGAAGTACGATCATCTGATGAAGCGCGGAGCCATACTGGTCGACGATACGGACCCCAGCAAAGACCTACGGGCCCTTTTTCTACTTGAGCATAGCGTTCAGGACGGGCGCCCCACGGCGACGGGCAAGTCTCACATTATTTCAGAGCGGCTTCAGTTCGCGACTATCGATAGTAAGGGCGAAGCGACCAATGCAGGCATCGCCCCGCACCTGAACTTGCGTCCCGCCGAACAGGCGGAGGTCACCTTGGCGCAGAGCTTGTTGAATGAGGATTGGTTGCGGAACGACCTAGAGAAGACTGCCGTTCGTTTTGCAACGGTAGAGCTGGCCCGACGGCATGTGTCTGAGGTCAAAGCGCGCCGTCTACCCGAGATCGACAAAGTTGAACAGGAAGTGCGGGCGCGCCTCAAGAAAGAAATCAACTACTGGGATTCCCGGGCATTCCAATTGAAAGAGGAAGAGCGTGCCGGAAAGAAAACCCGTCTGAACTGGCAAAACGCTCAGCGTCGCGCAGAAGATCTGGCCGAGCGTTTGAAACGTCGGATGGAAGTCCTTGAACAAGAGAGGTTCATCTCGGCCCAGCCTCCGCGCGTGCGCGGCGGAATGGTGGTCATTCCCCACGGATTGCTCCGATCGCTCGGCCCCACTCCTGAAATGGCTGGTGCCAGGGCAAATGGGTTTTCAGAGGATCCCGTCGCTCGCCGTGAGATCGAACTCGCCGCCATGGCTGCCGTTATCGAAGCCGAAACGGCGCTCGGTAACACGCCGACGGATGTGTCCGCCCAGAAGGTCGGCTACGACATCGCTTCATACGATCCCAAGGCAGACCACCTTCGCTTTATCGAAGTGAAGGGGCGGATCGATGGCGCTGAGACGGTTATGATCACGCGGCAGGAAGTCATCACCTCCCTGCACGAGCCTGACAAGTTCATCCTCGCGATCGTTCAGGTCGGAAATGGCTACGTCCAGGAACCGCGCTATGTGCGCAGGCCGTTTTCGCAGGAACCAGAGTTCGGCGTGACTGCCATCCAAGTGAACATCAAAAGCCTGCTTGAGCGAGCGGAGGTGCCACGATGAGTGATCGCGGTACCGCAATGAGCGAGGCATTGGCTCCTGTCCTACCGATAGCGCGGAGCCGTCGTGCAGCCGTCGAACCGGTTTCCCAAATTCATCTGTCCCTGCATGGCTCTGAAAAACATGGTGCGTTTGAGATAGCACGCCGTGAGATTCTCAAGTTCGCGGAACGCCGTGCAGGAGGCGCACTTCCGCGTGAAGCGTTGGGAGGTAAATCTTTCTCGACCGATGATGTCGGAGCGCGACGCATCGAGGGGATAGCAATCGACAGCCCTCGCTACTGGACGCTTCGTTTCGATGATGATGATCGAACAGTTGCGAGCCGGTCTTGGGTAATAGAGACCGCTCTAGCCGAGCAGAACGAAGACGGACCCGTGCTGTTCGGCCTTCGACTGCAGTGCATAGCCAGGGGTGAGAATCCCGAATATGACCGTTCGATACCGACCTTTGCCCGTGATGTGATCGCTTCTTGTGACGTACGGATGGACGGTCGCAAGGTGACACTTTCGCCCTGGATAATCGATACAGAAGACGAAGTTGACCAACTGATCGATCTTCTGCGCTCGGACAATAGAACCGCAGATGTTATCGTCCTGTCGCTCCCGGAAGACTCAAATGACTTGTCTGACGAATTGATCTCCAGCGACCGACTCGCGCGTGATCTCGCGGGGGCTGCTCATGTCGTAGTGATCTCGGGGCAAGCGGCGTTTAAGCTTAGCGACCGTGTTGGACGCGAATTTTCGGTTTTCAACCAAGCTGTTCGGACATATCGACCGGGATTTGATCCGGATACCGAAGCGCCTTTCGCACACCCGCTCGGCCTCGCTGAGCGAATTAGAAATTGGGACGGAGGCCTCGATGCGTATCGCCGTTTCATTTCATCGGAAGTCCTGAGGCGCACGGTTGAGGGGCCAGATGCTCTCAAACGGTTGCCAAGTTTCGCAGAAGCAAAACGAACGGCGGCAGAACTCCGGCGGCGGATCGCCAAGCAGTCGGGATCTTCGAATGATGAGCTTCTTGCCCTCGCCGAAGATGAAATCGCGCAACTCAAGCGTGATTTAGCGTCGCAGGGACAGGAAAGTGGTGAGCTTCTGGAAGTTGCCGAAGCTGAACGCGAAGCCGCTGTAGCAGAAGTTCTGCGACTGCAGGGCACGCTCTATCATCTTCAGCAGCGGCTCCGATCGCTTGAAGCCGCCGGTGGCGATTCGACGGATGTACCGATCCCAAATGACCTTGATGAACTGGAACAATGGGCCGCAACGCATTTGGCGGGAAATGTTGAACTTCACAACCGTGCGCTACGGGGTGCGAAGGACTCGGAATATGAAGACGTTTCGGTCATCTACCACGCCCTCCTGCTGCTACGTGATCACTACGTTCCTATGCGCCGCCAAGGTGGGGCGGAACTTAAGCAGGCATTCGATCAGCGTTGCCAGGAACTCGGCATTGAAGAGCAGCAGTCGTTCTCCGGAAACCGCGCCGGGGAACAGGGCGACACGTATTTCATCAGGATGGGCCACCGGCGCGTCGAACTGGACCGGCACTTGAAAAAGGGCAACAGCCGCGAACCCCGCTATTGCTTCCGCCTCTACTTTTTCTGGGATGACACGACGAGCCAGGTTGTCGTCGGGTGGCTTCCCTCTCACCTTTCAACACGAGCCAGCTGAATTGCCATGACCCAAACATATAAAAAGAAACTCATCGAGGTCGCCATTCCGCTGGAGGCGATCAATGCGGCGTCGGCGCGGGAGAAGTCGATCCGGCATGGCCACCCGTCCACGCTGCATCTGTGGTGGGCGCGGCGGCCGTTGGCGGCGTGTAGGGCGGTGCTGTTTGCGCAGCTGGTGGACGATCCCTCGAGCCTGCCGGAAGAGTTTCCGACGCCCGAGGCGCAGGACGCCGAGCGCAAGCGGCTGTTCGCGATCATCGAAGATCTGGTGAAGTGGGAGAACTCGACCAACGAAGAGGTGCTGGAGCGTGCGCGGGCCGAGATCCGGCGGTCCTGCGGGGGCGAGCTGCCACCAGTCTATGACCCGTTCTCGGGAGGCGGGTCGATCCCACTGGAGGCGCAGCGGCTGGGCCTGCCTGCCTATGGGTCGGACCTGAACCCGGTCGCTGTGATGATCGGCAAGGCGATGATCGAGATCCCGCCGAAGTTCAAGGACATGGAACCGATCCATCCGGGGGTGAAGGACCGCAACCACTACCGCAACGCCGAAGGACTGGCGGAAGATGTAAAATTCTATGGCGAATGGATCCGAGAAAAGGCGTTCGAGCGCATAGGGCATCTCTACCCGCAAGTGGACCTCCCGAGCGAGTATGGTAGCGGCAAGGCGACCGTGATCGCTTGGATCTGGGCTCGAACGGTGCCGAGCCCGGACCCAGCGTTTTCGGATGTGCAGGTGCCACTGGTGCGTAGTTTTGACTTGTCTACAAAAAAGGGAAAAGAGGTTTGGGTCGAGCCAGTAGTCAACGGACGTGAGTACGAGTTCAAAATCCGGTCGAAAGCCAGCGGCGACGCAAAGAATGGGGCCGACGGCACTGTGAGCCGGGCCGGCGCGCGCTGCATCGTCTCCACTGCAGCGATTCCCTTTAGCCATATTAGGGCAAAAGCGAAGGAAGGCGAAATGGGTCAGCGCCTTATGGCAGTCGTCGTGGATGGGCCCAAGGGACGGATTTTCATGCCGCCTAATGAGGAATACGAACGTGTCGCGAAATCCGCCGAGGCTGAAACTCGTCCTGAGGCGAGTATTGTACACTGGCCCGGCAGAACAAACGTAGTCGAGTATGGACTTACGAGTTTTGGCCAATTGTTCACAGAGAGGCAGCTCGTTGCGCTTAATACTTACAGCGCTCTCGTTCATGAAGCCCGAGCACAAATCGAATCTGATGCGTCTTCTATGGGTATGTCGGCCAGCGAAGTTCCTGTTCGTGACGGAGGAACTGGTGCGCTCGCATATGCCGAGGCAGTTGGTGTGTATTTAGGCTTCGGAGTAAGTCGCCTTTCGGATATCCAAAATGCTCTCTGCAGGTGGGAATCATCAAAGACGCAAGTCCGGAACCTTTTCGGGCGACAGGCGATCCCGATGGTTTGGGATTTCGGCGAGAACAACGTTTTTGGAAATGCAGCTGGTGATTTTCGGGTTAGCCTGAACAGCATTATTAAGACAATTGAGAGGTTTGTTCCTGCTTCAGACGGCTTCTTGACGAACCACGATGCTCAAACGGTAGCGCTGCCAAGCGGCTGCGTGATTTCCACTGATCCGCCCTACTACGACAACATTGGTTACGCTGGACTATCCGATTTCTTTTTTGCGTGGATGAAGCCAGCAATTCGTCCGATGTTTCCAGAACTTTTTGGTCTGCTTGCCACTCCGAAATCAGAAGAACTAGTTGCCTCTCCTTATGCTCATGGTGGGAAAAAAGCAGCAGAAACCTTTTTCCTAGATGGTATGCGTGTCGCTATTTCGAATATGGCGAAACATTCTTCGACCGAATACCCGACAGCTATCTACTATGCATTTAAACAGAGCGAGATTGAGCAAGAGGGTATCAGCTCGACCGGTTGGGCTACTTTTCTTCAAGCCGTGGTTGAAGCTGGTTACGCGGTTGTCGGCACATGGCCTATGCGCACCGAGATGAGCAATCGAATGATTGCGTCTGGAAGTAACGCGCTTGCCAACTCGGTTGTCCTCGTCTGCCGCAAAAAGGAGGCTACGGCCGAAATTATCACCCGTGCCGAATTTATCCGTGCCCTAAAACGTGAACTGCCACCGGCCATTTCCGAGCTGCAGGCTGCGAACGTCTCGCCCGCTGACATGCCCCAATCTGCCATTGGCCCGGGTATGGGCGTCTTCTCTCGCTATCAAGGGGTACTGGAGTCCGACGACAGCCCGATGAGCGTCAAGGCTGCGCTTCAACTCATCAATGCCGAGCTCGACGAGTATCTTGGGGGCATTCAGGGCGAGTTCGACCCCGATACGCGCTTTGCCATCAGCTGGTTCGAACAGAACGGGATGGGCAAGGGCGATTATGGTGTGGCCGACAACCTGGCCCGCGCCCGCGGCATCGCCGTCGAAAGCGTCAAGCATGCCGGGATCGTCGAAAGCCAGGCAGGCAAGGTGCGCATCCTGAAACGAAGCGAGCTCGACCCCGAGTGGGAGCCGCAGACGGACACCCATCTGACGGTCTGGGAATGCCTCCAGTACCTTGTGCGTGCGCATGAGAAGGACGGCATCTCGTACAACACCGCGCTGCTGCTCCGAAAGATCGACGACAAGGCCGAGGCGGTCAAAGACCTCGCCTACTGCCTCTACGACATCTGCGCCAACAAGCGGCAGGATGCGAAAGAGGCCACCGCCTACAACGCGCTGATTGCCGACTGGTCGGACCTAACCCGAGAGGCCGCCGCGATTGTCGATATTCGTGGCACCGGCCAAACACGTATGGATTTCTGAGGGACTGATTATGGCAAAGAGCACACGCCAGCACGTATTCGAAGGCATGGAGCTGCTGCCGGAGGGATTGATCCCCTTCGTCGAGAAGCGGCTGGACTCGCAACTCACCGGACACTGGCAAGTTCAGGTGGTTGAACGTGTCCGGGGGCTGCGACCCAACGGTGACGGTCAGATGAACTGGGACCAGCAGGGTCTGCTGCAAGTCATGATGGCCTTCTGGAAAGAAGCCTTTGCCATGGTGCTTGGGCATCCGGAACGCTCCTACGTGTCCGAACTGCTCGAGGTGCGCAACAAGCTCTCGCACAACGAGAACTTTACCTACGACGACGCCGAGCGCGCTCTGGATACAATGCGGCGGCTGCTGGAATCGGTAAGCGCCAAGGATGTGGCCGAGAAGATAAGCGCGGCGCGCGATACGATCCTGCGCACGAAATACGCTGAGCTGGCCCGGAATGAGGAACGGCGGAAAACGCAACGCTCTGACATCTCGGTAGATACCGTGGCAGGGCTGATGCCGTGGCGCGAGGTTGTCGAGCCGCACCAGGATGTGGCGACTGGCGAGTTCCAGCAGGCTGAGTTCGCCGCCGACTTGGCCAAGGTTCACAACGGCAGCGCGCCGTCGGAATACCGTGATCCGGCCGAGTTCTTTTCCCGCACGTATCTGACGGAAGGGTTGAGCAATCTTTTGATCGGGGCATCCAAACGGCTGTCTGGCGCGGGTGGAGATCCGGTCGTTGAGTTGCAGACCAACTTCGGCGGCGGCAAGACGCACTCGATGCTAGCGCTCTATCACATGGTCGGTGGGACGCCGGTGGAGGATCTACCGGGACTCGACCAACTTCTGTCCAAGAACGAACTTACCGTTCCCCATAAGGTCAACCGCGCCGTATTGGTGGGAACGTCGCGCGGCCCGCAGGACGTGATCAGCCTAGAAGGCGGCCGGGAAATCCGCACGACCTGGGGCGAACTGGCGTGGCAGCTGGGAGGGGCCGAAGCGTTCGACATGATCGCCAAACAGGATGCGAGCGGGATTGCGCCCGGCTCTGACCTGCTTGAAGCGATCTTCAAGAAATGCGCGCCGTGTCTGATTCTGATCGACGAATGGGTCGCATATCTGCGCCAGATCTACAAAGTCGAGGGACTGCCCTCCGGCTCCTTTGATGCCAACTTGACCTTTGTTCAGGCTTTGACCGAGGCGGTGAAGGCGAGCCCGGGCACGCTGCTGGTTGCTTCGTTGCCCGCATCGCAAATTGAGGTCGGCGGCGAAGGTGGTCAGGAAGCGCTAGCACGATTGAAGCAAACGTTCAGCCGTGTGGAATCCTCGTGGCGTCCGGCTTCTCAGGAAGAGAGCTACGAAATCGTCCGTCGACGGTTGTTCAAGGAAATTCAGGGCGACAAGTTTCATCATCGTGACAACACGCTGAAACAGTTCGCGAAACTATACCGTGAGAACACCAACGACTTCCCACACGGCTGCGCAGATGAGGACTACCGGCGCAAACTGGAAAAAGCCTATCCGATCCATCCTGAACTGTTCGACCAACTATACACCAGCTGGGGTTCTCTAGAGAAGTTCCAGCGTACACGCGGCGTTCTGCGGTTAATGGCGCAGGTCATCCACGAGCTCTGGATGGGCAACGATCCATCGGTCATGATTATGCCCGGAAGCGTGGCAATCAGCACGGCCCGCGTAGAGCCAGAACTTCTACATTATCTTGACGCAAGCTGGCAGTCGATTATCGCTGGCGATGTGGATGGCGCATCCTCGACCCCATACAAGATCGATCAATCTGCCCCCAACCTGAACCGTTATTCCGCGACGCGGAGAGTGGCGCGCGCCGTCTTCATGGGAACGGCAGCCACTCATGGCCAGGAGAACAAGGGGCTCGACGACAAACAGATCAACCTTGGAGTTGTCCAGCCGGGCGAGCGCCCGGCTATTTTTGGTGATGCCCTTAGGCGCCTGACCAACCAAGCCAAATTCATGCATAGCGATCTTGGCCGCTATTGGTATTCGATGTCAGCGAGCCTGAATCGGATCGCTGCCGATCGCGCGGGACAGCTTGAGGAAGCCCTTGTATTAATGGAAATCGACAAGGCTCTCGTGAGCTACATTAATGGACTGGGAGACCGTGGGCACTTTGATGCTGTGCAGGTAGCTCCGGGCAGTTCTTCTGATGTACCCGATGAACCGGGCGGCGTGCGCGCTGTCATTCTGGGCGTCGCTCACCCGCACACAGGCAGAGACGGCTCGGAGGCGCTGGCCGAAGCCAAGGACATACTGATGCAACGCGGCAGCACTCTGCGCGTTTACCGGAACATGCTGGTGTTCTTAGCGGCGGAGCAGCGTCAACTCGACAATTTGAAAGCTGCAATGCGCTCTGCTCTCGCGTGGACGGAGATCGTTCGCGAAACCGATCGTCTCAATCTAACGCAGAGCGACAGCGCCCTGGCCAAAGAAAAACTTACCGAAGGCAATGAGACGCTAAAAACCCGCCTGAAAGAGGCCTGGTGCTACCTCCTCTATCCAGTTCAGGAAAGCGCTCAAGCAGACCTCGAGTGGACGTCAGCCAAAGTGCCAGCTCAGGACGGGTTGCTGGCACGTGCAAGCAAGAAGCTAGTCAGTGACGAAGGGCTTTTGCCCGAACTTGGACCGGCCCGTCTGGACCGTGAATTGCAGAAGTACATCTGGAACGGAAAAGACCATCTTTTCCTAAAAGACTTGTGGGACTACATGAATCGGTACACTTACTTGCCACGCGTCAAGAACCGAAGCGTACTTGCGAAAGCCGTTCAATCAGCGGTTATTGGAATGCTTCCTGGTCCATTTGCATACGCTGATCGATGGGATGAATCCAAGAATAGCTACGTTGGCCTGGCGATATCCGGCCCAAGCCATGTTCAAGTCGTGATCGACAGCGATTCAGTCATCATAAAACCCGACGTGGCAGAGTCTCACCGGCCCAAACCAAAAGAAGAGCCCGCCGGGCCGGGCGGAGCAGATTCCGCGGAATCTGATGGTCCTGCGCCAACGCCAGGTGGTGATCCGGTAGCAGAACCAGCTCCCGCCTCCGAAAAGAAACCCACGCGTTTCGTCGGTACAGTCATGATCTCTGCCGACCGACCGGCGCGAGATATCCACCAAATCGTGGAAGCAATTATCGAGCAGTTGACCACACTTCCAGGCAGTGACGTATCTCTGAAACTGGAGATTGATGCCGAGGTCCCCTCCGGTCTGGATCGCGCCAAGGTTAGAACGTTGATCGAAAACGCGATGACACTGGGCTTCATAGATAAAGCGATCAAATGAGCGTTGGTAATGAAAATTTACTCCTGTTCGAACGACCCCCCATCTTACCAGCACGCGGTTGAGTTAGGCTGTTGAAACGGGAAGTCGGTCTTGACATCCGTGGATTCTTACGTTTGCAAACGAAGCGGATATCCGCGCGACGTGTCTAGGGCCCATGACAAATTTGCGCTGGGAACTTCATCGCCATGCGCACTGAATGTTATTGTCCGGTGTTGTACCGCAAAGGCGCGAGGCGCAGCGATAGCCGAGGTGTCCGCCCCTCCCGCCTTTATTACCTTCGCATTGTAGACAGCAACACTATGGCCCCAAGATGAACCAACGAAACATCCCCATCTGCGATCTCGACGAAACGTATTTTCGGTTCGCTGGCCTCTCTTTGTACCCTGCGCCGATACTGATGAACTCGCGCGCCTCCTCGCTAGTCCACTTGCGATTTTGGCGGGTACGACGCAGTTGGCGTTTGTTCGTAACTAATTGACTGCAGCCTGCGCCGTCCTTCCTTTAAGGAAGCCTTTAGTTTCCTGCTGGACCAATTTTCTGTGGTCGGCCCGGAGAATTATGGATTGCCCAAGCGCCATTTGACCGCAGTTCCTCCATCACTTTTCCCTCCGGACATAGGCGCATCAATCACAAGCTAGGTTTGGAAACATCCGAATGGCTTGGGAGCGGCAGCCCATCTTTATCGGTACATTTTCATGACGAAATACAGATATCAGTCGTTCAGGTCGGCCACCGCGTTTTCCAGATTGGACAGCAGTGTATTCATGTTCCAGCGGGTCAGTTTGTCATCATCCCAGCTGCCAGCCCACATCGCTCGCATGGGCAAAACGGTACACTGACCAAAAGCCGCGACATCTTTCTCGATCCTGCTTGCGCTTTGATTGAGCATCAATCATCGGTCCTGACCGGATCAGTGTCCGACCGATACAACAATGATGATGGTGTTTCCATAGAGGACGTTCTTCATAAGATCAGTTCGAACAAGGTGTCCGAGCTGAAACTGCATTTGCAGAGTTCCTTGTCAGATGACCTGATCGAAGCCATCAGCGACGGTGATATCCCCGTCGCAAAGCTCGTTCGTTTTTCATCCCTGAGCCGCGAGGGGTTCATTCGTCGATTTGCACGAGAGATCGGGATAACGCCGCACGCATATCGCTTGGCCACGCGCGCGACCCAAGCCCGCTCGCTACTGCGCAGGTGCTTGACACCAGCTGCCGTAGCCCATGAATGCGGATTTGCCGATCAAAGCCACTTGGGCCGGGTTTTCAAGAGGAATTTCGGGACAAGCCCGGGTGTCTACCGAAAAGCCTGGCAGCCCTGACCGGCATCACTTTTGTTCCAGACAAGCCGCTTAAGACTGATAGTCTATCGACTTGTGAGAACAACGATGTGACAGGCCCGAGATGCAGGCACTACTTTTCGAGATGACGCCGCGTGCTGGTCACGAGGATGACTACTTTCGGCACGCTGCGATGCTACGCCCCATTCTCATGGAACATGACGGTTTGATGTTTATCGAGAGGTTTAAATCTTTGGCTCGCCCGAATGTCATTCTGTCTCATTCACTTTGGCGCGATGAAGCATCAATCGCGCGGTGGAGAACCGACCGCCAACACCACAAATCCCAATCTGCCGGACGGTTCAAACATTTCGCAGACTACCGTATTCGCATCGCGCATGTTCTGCAGCATGTCGCCCAAGGTGAACCGCAGAAGAACTGGACCAAAGATGGCGCGTATAATGACGCGGGTACAACACCTGACCGCTTTCTCACGATTACCCGAACCAATGAGATACCGGACATCGAAAGCATTGAAGTGTTTGAAAGCGTGACCGAGGCGAATTCCTATCTGATGGTCGCCAGCGTTTCCAGCGAGGGTGAGGGGCGATCCATGGTCGAAAAGGCGGATGGTGACGACACGGTCATAAGTGCATTGTCGAGCCGCGTGTCCAGGGATTACGGGATGTTTGAGCGTGCCGAAGCCCCGCAGTATTTTGGGCCGGTCGGGCACCAAGAGTAACGTAGCGATTGACGACCGTTCCGGGAAATGGGCCGTTTACGCTGATGAAGCTTGGCTCATCCAAAGCGATGCTGCGTCGCATCCTAGGTCGGCTTGCCGCCGTTCGCTACGTACGCAAAGGGACTCGGCAAGAATGGCCGCCAGCCAAATTGAAACGGACTCCCGTCTGACAACAGGCTACACTCACCGGATCCAGCAACGACGCAACTGGCTTTTGATCTTGCTTAAGATCGGATGTCCCCAGCAGGAGCGAGGACTATTACGGATCTCACCCAACTCATCTACGCATCGCAACCCTTTGGCTATGATAGCGCAATACTTAGCGGAATCTTGATCGATGCGCGCAGATGCAACGCGCGTGACGGCATAACAGGCGCACTTGTCTGCCGCCACGATATCTATCTTCAACTACTCGAGGGCCCCAACGAAAAGGTAGACGCTGCCTATAGTCGTATCTGCCGAGACGACAGACATGCCGGGATCAATAAACTTGTCAGCAGGACGGTAAACAGCCGCATGTTTGGAGACTGGGCGATGCTCCATGACCCAGCGAAGTCCTTGATTTGGACACAAGCCGAGATTTCTGCAGGTATCCTTGAGCGGATTCCTCAGGCTGACGTTATCGGCATGTT
Source organism: uncultured Paracoccaceae bacterium (assembly GCA_947488175.1). Taxonomy (GTDB): domain Bacteria; phylum Pseudomonadota; class Alphaproteobacteria; order Rhodobacterales; family Rhodobacteraceae; genus Yoonia. The sequence goes on along the minus strand of CANKYO010000001.1, from coordinate 104,557 downwards.
CGAAAGTGTTTCTGAGAATGCCGGGCCCGAACACTCCAAATAGTTGGCCTTCAAGACAAAAGCCGAAAATGAGGTTGGATATGTCTGACATCAGCGCTTATGGGTCCAAATAGGGTTATTTGCTAAGAGATGGTTTGTTGCTCATCGTGGCTACTGAGGAGTGGACGATGAGGTTGTCGCAGCACTTCAGCGCTGCGCGGTTTGGCAACAGGGGACATAAGGCGCGGCGCGGTTGCTCTATTCCTTGACGTAAGGTTTCCCATCAGCCGCAGGTGCGCGTGCCCGCCCCACAAGCCCGGCGACAACGATGATCGTCGCGATATAGGGTGCCATGGCGAGGAACTCAGACGGGATCGGTGTCTGCAACAGCGCCAGTTTCTGCTGCAGCGAGTCAGCGAAGCCGAACACAAGCGCGGCAGCCAGCGCACCGACGGGATGCCAGCGGCCAAAGATCATCGCGGCAAGCCCGATAAAGCCGCGCCCGCCGGTCATGCCTTCGTCAAACCGGCCCACAGAGCCCAGCGTGAACCAGGCCCCGCCAAAGCCCGCGACCATCCCGGCAAGTGTCACGTTGATATAGCGGGTCCGGTAGACGTTGATCCCTAACGTATCCGCCGCACGCGGGTGTTCCCCAACCGCCCGGGCGCGCAGGCCAAGCCTGGTATGGAAGAGATAGTAGGTGGCCACCGCCACCATGATCAACGCCCCGTAGACAAAGATGTTCTGATTGAAAAACATCGGCCCGATCACCGGAATATCGCCCAAAATGGGAATTTTGACGGATCGGAAGACCGGGGCATTGTTGAGCGACCGGTATTCTGCAAACACCTGTGAGCTAACATAGGATGTGAAGCCAAGGACGAAGAGGTTGATCACGACTCCGGCGATGATCTGGTCCATCCGATAGGTGACAACCAATGCTGCAAGGATGAAACCGAAGACACCGCCAACAGCGATGGCGGCTGCCAGCCCGCCGAAACCGCCGATCAGTGACCCAACGAGCGCCCCGGTGAACGCGCCGGCAAGCAGCATGCCTTCGATGGCGATATTGACCACTGCCACTCGTTCAGACAGGACGCCCGCCAGCCCACCAAGGGCGATTGGGACGGCGCGCACCATCGTCGCCTGCAACATGCCGGTCAGCGAAAACGCCTTGCCCGCAGTGGCCCAGACGAGAAACGCTGCGACAGCGATGGCCAGACCGATACCAAGTGACAGGGACGTCCATTTTGTGCCGCCATGCAGGAATTGCCGGACACCCAGAAAGGCAAGGATCGTTGCGGCAACATAGATAAAGGGACCGCCCGGCACGACAAGGTTTGGCACCGGGATTGCGTCTGTTGGCCGGGACAGCCGGAACGTCGCATTGCCGGCTGCGTCAGGGGCAAAAAAGAGTGTAATCAGGATTGCGATGCCCAGCAGAATAAAGCCTGTAATCCTTGCCTGGCGCTGTTTGCCGGTGTCAATCTTTGTGCCTGCGGTTGGGCCGTTAATCACGGTCATGATCCGCCCTCCCTGTCGCGGCGAAAGCCCCAGGGGAAGATCGCCCGCACCAGCAACGGCGCTGCGATGAAGACGATGATCAGCGCCTGGATAATCCCGATCAGGTCGATGGAGACACCTGCATCGACCTGCATCTGGCGTCCGCCTGCCTCCAACGCGCCGAAAAGCAGCCCGGCGAACAGAACGCCGACCGGGTGTGATCGGCCCAGCAGCGCAACCGCGATAGCATCAAACCCAAGACCCGCGGAAAATCCCGGCGTGGCCCGGCCAAGAACGCCGAGCACCTGATTGGCTCCGGCCAACCCGGCCAAGGCCCCGGCGGTTGCCATAGCGGCCACGATGATCACACTAGAATGGATGCCTGCAAACCGGGCCGCTTCGGCGTTCTCGCCACTGGCGCGGAATTCGAAACCCAGCTTGGACCTAAAAAGCAGCCAATAGACAATGGCCACTGCGATCAGCACCAGAAAGATGCCCGCGTGAACCCGCAAATTCGGATCGAGAAAGCTGAGCAATCGGGGCAGTTCGGCGGCCTCGGGCACCGATTTCGAGATCGGGTCGGCGCGCCCTTCCTTCTGGATCGCGGGCATGCGGAGCAAGTAGTCAAGCAGCCGGTAGGAGATCAGGTTCAGCATAATGGTCGAGATCACCTCATGCGCGCCAGTCGTGGCTTTGAGGAAGCCGGCAATCGACGCATAAAGCGCCCCTGCCAGTGCCCCGGCCAATAATGACATGGGAAGCAGGATGAGGGTCGGTAGTCCCGCAAAGCTGAAGCCCGTGATGACCGCCGCGATACCACCCGTCACGATCTGCCCCTCGGCCCCGATGTTGAACAACCCGGCCCGAAACCCCAGCGCGAGGCCCAGCCCGGCCAGCACCAGCGGCGCAGCTGCCGTCAACGTTTCCGATATGGCATTCAGCGAGCCAACCGACCCTTTCAGCAGGGCCAGGTAGGATAGACCAATCGTGCCCAGATCAACGTTCGTCGCGAGCATGGCCACAGCGCCAAGCAAAAGGGCGACGATGATGGCGAACAGTGGGACAACCACCAGGTCTTCGATCTCGGTCCGGCCGATGACCTTTGCCTTCATCAGATCGTTCATCGACAGGTCGGTCATGCCGCTGCCCCCGCCATGGCCAACCCGATGGCCCCCTTGTCAACGGTCCCGGCCTCGTATTCAGCCACGACCCGGCCTTTGAACATCACGAGGATACGGTCGGACAGGGCCATGATCTCATCCAGTTCGGATGATACGATCAGCACGCCGTCACCTTCTTCACGGGCAGCGATCAGGCGCTCGTGGATGTATTCGATGGAGCCAACATCGAGCCCGCGGGTGGGCTGACCTGCGATGACCAGCTTTGTCTGGCGCGATAACTCGCGAGCAACGACCAATTTTTGCTGGTTGCCGCCGGACAGATGCCCCGCCGCCTCGAAAACGGACGGGGTGCGAATGTCGAAATCCTTCACATACCTCGCAGTTGTTTCGTTCACCTTTGGCCAATCGATCTGGGGTCCGCGCGAGAAGCGGTCATCGTAATAGGTGTCCAGCACCATGTTTTCGGCCACGGTGAAATTCTTGATCATCCCGTTGGTCTGCCGGTCCTCCGGGATGTGCGCTATACCCAGCCGGTGGCGTGCCCGCGCCGATGTGTGGGTGATATCTTGACCGTCGAACATTACCGTCCCGCTTGCCACCCGGCGCACGCCAGTCAGTGCCTCGATCAGAGCGGATTGCCCGTTGCCCTGCACACCTGCGATGCCAACCACTTCGCCGCTCCGCACCGTCAGGTCCAGCCGGTCGACAGCAATGTCGTCATTGTCGCGCAAGATTGTCAGATCGCGGGTTTCCAGCAATGTGGGACCGGGTTCGAAGGGCTGCTTGGTCACTTCGAAACTGACGGGCCTGCCAACCATCTTTTCCGCTAATTCCGGTCGCGTCAGGTCCTTGGGCAAACCACCCCCAACAATGCGCCCACTGCGGATCACGCTGATCCGGTCAGCGATTTCGAGGATCTCGTTGAGCTTGTGGGTAATGAAGACCAGCGCCTTGCCCGCATCGCGCAGTGATTTCACGATCTCGAAAAACTCATCCACCTCTTGCGGGGTCAAAACGGCGGTTGGCTCATCCAGGATCAGCACATCGGCAGACCGGAACAGCACTTTGATGATTTCGACCCGTTGCTGTGCGCCCACCGGCAGCGTTTCGATCAGTGCGTCAGGGTCCACATGAAGGCCATATTGATCATTGATTTCGCGGACCTGCGCACGCGCCGTATCAAGATCAAGGTGATCAAGCCGACCGGTAGGTTCCACGCCCAAGACAACGTTTTCGGTCACAGTGAACACCGGCACCAGCATGAAATGCTGATGCACCATGCCGATCCCTGCGCGGATCGCGTCGCCGGGGCCATCAAATGTCACGGGCGTCCCGTCGATCAGGATTTCGCCAGCGGTGGGGCTGTAAAGGCCGCAAAGCACGTTCATCAGCGTCGATTTGCCTGCTCCGTTTTCGCCAAGCAGACCCAGCACCTCACCCGCTTTGATCGTCAGGTTGACGTCTTCATTCGCCGTAACGGGGCCAAAGCGTTTTGTGATGCCACGCAGTTCGATATCCATGGGTCTGTTCCCGCCGCGCGCTTACCGGCCAACCGGGATCGAGCCGTCAATGATGCCCATGCGAATGGCATCAAGTTCGGCCTTGAGGTCATCGGGCACAGCGTCTGCAAGGTCATGAAACGGGGCGAGACCAACACCGCCATTATCGAGCGAACCAACAAGCAACCCACCTTCAAATTGATCATTCATGGCCATTTCAATGACCTGCCGCACGGTTGCATCCATACGTTTGGTAATCGAGGTCAGGTACACATGACCTTTCTCCGGGTCGGTAAGGTAGAGGTCCGCGTCGACACCGATGATCTTGAGCCGGTCGGTGCCCAGCTCATCTGCCAATGCGGCTGACCCGAGGCCGACGGGCCCGGCAACTGGCAGCACGATATCCGCACCTTCATCATACAGGTTTTGCGCATAGGCCCGCCCATCATCCAGTGACTCAAAGTTGTTGGTGAACAGCCCTTCGCGCGTGTCCGGGTCCCAGCCCAGCACAATCACGGATGTGCCCTTTTGCGCATTGTGGTAGTCGACGCCCCACGAAAACCCGTCCATGAAGATGGTCACCGGCGGAATGTTGATCCCACCAAAGACCCCCAGAACTTCAGTCTGCGTCATTCCTGCCGCGAGGTATCCGGCCAGAAACGCCGCCTCATCTGTGGAGTAAACCTGACCAAGAACATTGGCAATAGGCGGATCGTAAGCGAAGTCCACAATCGAGAACTTCTGGTCGGGGTTCGCTTCGGCGGCCGTCTTGGTCGCATCCCCCAGCAGGAACCCGACCGTGATGATAACGTCGCAATCGCCTTCGATCAGAGAGTTGATATTGGCTTCGTAATCCGTCTCTGCCTGCGATTCCAGAAACCGGGCTTCGATACCGAAATCCGTCACTGCATCTTGCACGCCTTTCCACGCGGTCTGATTGAAACTGTTGTCGTCGATACCGCCTGTGTCCGTAACTTGACAGGCTGTGAACGCTGTTGCGCTACCGGTCAACGCCATCACGACAGCGGCGGTCGCGCAAAAATATCTTGGTGAAAACAACTGGCTAAACATGACTTCCCCCCAAAGAGCCTTAGATCACCGCCCAGCCTAGTGAATTGGAAGACGGGGCGGTTGAGGGAAATCAATCCCGGCTTCGACGCGCCTTGGCGGTCGCGTCTGTCTCCAGGATTTCATCTCAAATACTACACCTCAGTATTCGCCGGTGCATCGCCTAGGACGCCGACCGCAACGCGGATTGATATCGGTCAGTTCTACCATTGCTTTGCACCTTAATATGGCGCCCGACGCAGCTTGTTGGGGAGGGCGGTCGATGGCCTACGACCAGATCAGAAAAAGTCCGGGGACCGGACCAGCATCCAACATGGCGGATTATGATCTGACCCGGGCGACGTTCAGTTGGGCCGAAGCGCATAAATCGATTGACGGGCTGCCCAATGGCAAGCTGAACATCGCATATGAGGCGATTGACCGGCATGTGGCCGCTGGTCATGGCAGCCAGATCGCGCTGCGTTGGGTCGCCAAATCCGGCGTGCGCACTGATTTCACCTATCAGGACCTCCAGGACCGCACCAATCGCTTTGCCAATGTGCTGCGCGCCCGCGGGATCAATCGGGGCGACAAAGTCTATTCCCTTCTGGGTCGTGTGCCAGAGCTCTACATCGCCGCCTTGGGTACACTCAAAGCCGGGGCCGTTTTCTGCCCGCTCTTTTCCGCATTCGGGCCTGAACCGATCCAGTCTCGCATGGAGATCGGTGGTGCGAACGCTGTCATCACCTCATCACGGCTCTACAAACGCAAACTCAAAGGGATACGTGACAGCTTGCCAGAGTTGCGCGAGGTCTTCCTGATTGACGCCGATCAAGAAGGAACGACCCACCTTGCCCCCCTGATGGATGCCGCATCCGCCAGCTTCGATACCGAACCAATGGACCCCGAAGACACCGCGCTGCTGCATTTCACGTCCGGGACCACCGGCAAACCCAAGGGTGTCGTGCATGTGCATGAGGCCGTTGTCGCCCATCACACCACAGGCCGCTTCGCGCTCGATCTTCGACCCGGAGATATCTACTGGTGCACGGCTGATCCGGGCTGGGTGACTGGCACGTCCTACGGCATCATCGCACCGCTGACAAACCGGGTGACGATGATCGTGGATGAGGCCGAATTCGATGTGAACCGCTGGTACGACATGCTGGAACGCGAGGCAGTTAACGTATGGTACACGGCCCCGACCGCGATCAGGATGCTGATGAAAGCGGGCAAGGAAGCCGCCCAGTCGCGGGAATTCAGGGCACTGCGTTTCATGGCCAGCGTCGGCGAACCGCTAAACCCCGAAGCGGTCGTCTGGGGCAACGAAACTTTCGGTATGCCCTTCCATGACAATTGGTGGCAAACCGAAACCGGCGGCATCATGATCGCCAACTATGCCTGCATGGATGTCAAGCCCGGCTCCATGGGTAAACCGATGCCAGGGATCGACGCCGGGATTGTCGAAGTTACCGAAGACGGGGCGAAGGAACTGACCGAACCGCTTGCCATGGGCGAGTTGGCCCTGCGGCCCGGCTGGCCCTCCATGATGCGCGGCTATCTGCATGAACAGGCGCGCTATGACAAATGCTTTGTGGACGGCTGGTATATGAGTGGCGATCTGGCGATGCGCGATAGCGACGGGTATTTCTGGTTCGTCGGGCGCGGGAATGACCTGATCAAAAGCGCGGGCCACCTGATCGGCCCGTTCGAGGTGGAAAGCGCGCTGATGGAACATGCCGCAGTCGCCGAAGTTGGGGTGATCGGTGTGCCGGATGAAACGGCTGGCGAAATCGTGAAGGCTTATGTCGCCCTGAAGCCCGGCAACGCACCATCCGACGACCTGATGCTGGAACTGATGGGCCACGCTCGTAAACGCCTTGGCCCCGCGGTTGCACCTAAGGAGATCGTGTTCCGCGAAAACCTGCCCAAGACCCGCAGCGGAAAGATCATGCGGCGCCTGTTGAAGGCGCGCGAACTCGGCCTGCCGGAAGGCGATATCTCGACATTGGAGAGTGATGAAAAATGACCGTAACGGAACTCAAACCCCATCTCGACCAATCCCATGTCCGCGATCTGCTGAAATCGATGATCCGCATCCGCCGGTTCGAGGATAAATGCGCCGAACTATATACCCAACAGAAAATCCGGGGTTTCCTGCACCTCTATGACGGGGAAGAGGCGATCGCGTCCGGCATCATCCCGCTGCTGGACGATAAGGACCGCCTTGTCGCGACCTACCGCGAACACGGGCATGCCTTGGCGCGGGGTGTCCCGATGGGGTCGATACTGGCCGAAATGTACGGCAAAGTTGAGGGCTGCGCGGGCGGGCGCGGCGGCTCCATGCATCTGTTCAGTCGCGACCACAATTTCTATGGCGGGAACGCTATTGTCGGAGGCGGTTTACCGATGGCCGTTGGTCTGGGTTTGGCTGACCACATGGAAAAGACCGATGGTGTTACAGCATGTTTCTTTGGTGAAGGGGCCGTCGCCGAGGGCGAATTTCACGAAAGCCTGAACCTTGCGGCCCTATGGAACTTGCCCGTGCTATTCGTGTGCGAAAACAATGGCTACGCCATGGGGTCGGCCCTTGCGCTCACGGAATCTGAGACCGAGATCAGCGTCAAGGCCCGCAGTTACGAGATCGAGGCTGAAACCGTCGACGGCATGGATATCGTCGCGGTCGAGGCCGCAGCGCGGCGCGCCCTGAAATACATCGGTGACACCGGGAAACCCTATTTCCTGGAGTGCAAAACCTACCGCTTCCGCGCCCATTCCATGTTCGATGCACAGCTTTATCGGCCCAAGGACGAGGTGGAGCAATGGCGTGCTAAGGGTCCAATCGTAAGGTTCCAGAAATGGCTGGAAGATACCGGGCTGATCCATACGGAACAGGTAGCTGAAATCATGGTGGAGGTAGACGCTGAAATCGCCGACGCTGTGGCCTTTGCCGAGGCAGGCACGGATGAACCCATCCAAAGCCTGACCAAGCACGTCGTTTCCGATCAACGTCCGACACCACCGGAACCCATTGCACCCAGCAGCATGATCACGACCACCTATCGCGAGGCCATCAAGGGCGGGATTGTCGATGCGATGACCCGCGATGACGGTGTATTCCTGATGGGCGAAGATGTGGGCCATTACGGCGGCTGCTACGCGGTCAGCAAGGGGCTGCTGGACCAATTCGGTGCCGACCGCATCCGCGACACGCCGTTATCAGAATCCGGGTTCACCGGCGCGGGGATCGGCGCGGCCATTGCGGGGATGCGCCCGATTGTCGAATTGATGACGGTCAATTTTTCGCTTCTTGCGCTCGATCAGATCCTCAACACAGCGGCCACGCTGCGACACATGTCGAACGATCAGTTTGGTGTGCCTGTCGTGATCCGCATGGCCACTGGCGCAGGCAAACAGCTCGCCGCGCAGCATTCCCATAGTCTGGAAGGCTGGTATGCTCACATCCCTGGCTTGCGTGTACTGACACCGGCGACGATGGAAGACGCGCGCGGCATGCTCTGGACCGCCTTGCAGGACCCTGACCCGGTGCTGATCTTTGAAAACGTCATGCTTTACAATCGCGAAGGGGAACTGGCCGAAAATGCAGGGCCAGCTGACATCGACAGGGCCGCCGTGCGGCAGACCGGCAATGACATCACCCTCATTACCTATGGCGGGTCGCTCTTCAAAACACTGGATGCGGCCGAGGCGCTCGCTGGTGACGGGATCTCGGCGGAGGTCATCGATCTGCGCAGCCTCCGCCCGCTCGACATGACGACAATCATCGCGTCGGTCACCAAGACCCACCGCGCCCTGATCGTCGACGAAGGCTGGAAAACCGGCAGTCTGGCTGCGGAAATCGGTATGCGGCTGGCGGAAGACGCATTCTTCGAACTCGACGCCCCGCTGGCGCGCGTCTGTAGTGAAGAGGTCCCCATCCCTTACCCGCAACACCTTGAACAGGCGGCCATTCCGCAGACGGACAAAATTGTCGCTGCGGCGAAAGAATTGATGGCGGCCCAACCATGAGCCAGTTCCTGATGCCCTCACTCGGCGCCGATATGGAGGCCGGGACACTCGTGGAACAGCTGGTTCATCCCGGCGACCCCGTCAAACGCGGTGATATCATCGCCGCTGTCGAAACCCAGAAAGGTGCCATCGAAATCGAGGTTTTCGAGGATGGGATATTGCAGGAATGGCTGGTTGACCTTGGCACAAAGGTGCCCGTCGGCGCGCCGCTGGCCGTGGTCCAGACAGAGGGCGAGGCACAGACGAAAGCGGAGCCAGTGCCCAAGGTCGTCGTCCCGAAAGAGGACATGATGGTCGTGGACTACGAGACACCAACCCAGCCCAAACCGCACGCAGCCCCACAGTCAGGCGACCGACCCCGCATCACACCCGCCGCCCGCAGACGTGCCGCGCAACAAGGTATCGACCTGACTAGTTTTCATTCCAAAGGCACAATCTCACTATCGGATATCGAGGCTCTGGGAACCAAACCCAAACCAGCCCCCATGTCTGACATGCGCACCGCCATCGCCGCCGCCATGTCGCGGTCCAAGCGTGAAATCCCGCATTATTACCTGTCGCATACGGTCGACCTGACGACGGCGGACGAGTTCATCACACAAACCAACGCGGACCGCGCACCGGAGGACCGGCTGCTATTGGGCGCCGTCTATGCCAAGGCCATTGCCAAGGCGCTGAAAAAATACGGCGAATTCAACGGGCACTTCACCGATGATGCTTTCCACCAAAGCGATGCGGTGCATCTGGGCCTCGCCATCAACATCCGTAGCGGTGGACTGGTTGCACCGGCCCTGTTCGATACAGACAGCAAGTCCCTTGATGTTCTTATGATAGCGATGCGCGATCTGGTCGAACGGGTCCGCGCGGGGCGCTTTCGGGCGCGTGAACTGTCCGATGCAACCATCACCCTGACCAGCCTTGGGGACCGCGGGGTCGATCAGCTATACGGCGTGATCTACCCGCCGCAGGTCGCCATCGTCGGGCTCGGTACGCCGCGGCTGCTACCGGCAATCCATGAAGGCGAAGTTACCGCTCGGCTCACCGCGACTTTGACACTCGCCGCCGACCACCGTGTCAGTGACGGGCATCGCGGCGCGCTGTTTCTCAAAGCCATCGACAAATACCTGCAAAGGCCGGACACGCTATGACCAGACAAGAGATCGAAACCGCCATCAGCAAGGAGCTGAACCGGATCGCCCCGGAAATTGACATGGATGACATTGATCGCGGCGAGGATCTGCGCGAGGAATTCGACATCGACTCGATGGATTTTCTCAAATTGGTCACAGCTCTCGGTAAAATATTCCGCGTCGAAATACCCGAGGCGGATTACGGTCAAATAGGCAGTTTCAACGCGCTGGCCGACTATATGGCTGGCAAAGTAGCTACATAGGCCTCATCGCCAATTCTGATCTATCGGCCACCCGATCCCGTCCCCACCGGCCTGTCTTACTGGCTGGTCGAGCCAATCGATCAGATGCACCCTCGCGAAGTGGAAACGTTTCGGAAATAGTTTCTCCATGAGGTCGCCAGCTAGCGTGTCGAAACGCTGAACACTTAACGTCATGAGCTTTGCAGCGAAGCGGAAGCAGACGTTCATCTGCTTCTGTCGAAAGGCCGGTTTGTCCGCAGACCGTGAGTTGGGCAACTTTGAAACTGCGCAGCTGCAGCGAATGGCCGGTAAGCGGGCTGCGACCGCAGCATCTTGAAGAAGGGGTGACGGTCCGGAATGGGCCGTCACTGGTAGTAGCGAAAATCGGATCTCGCTATCGTTTTTTCTAAGCCAGTCGAACTAGGATACATGCGCGCGCCGATGTGTTCGATTACATCGAACGGTTCTACAATCCGACATGTCTTCACTCGACCATCGGCCATCTAAGCCCTTCGAGGAGCGAGCTATAAAAGCTTAAGTTGCATTAAGTGTAGCGAAATTCGGTTGTACTGTCCAAAGCTAATGGCGTCTGATCTTGTCCGATACAGTAGAAATAAGTCTCAATAGTTCAGGCGGGCTTTTAGGCGGGTATAACAGGATCCCCTGATAATTATCCTTATTACTAAAGCCTTTGTGGCGGAGAGACAGGGATTCGAACCCTGGGTGGGCTTGCACCCACAACGGTTTTCGAGACCGCCCCGTTCGACCACTCCGGCACCTCTCCGCGGGGTAGCGGCGTCGTAATGCCCGCAGGACACGTGTGCAAGGCCAAATCGACGCTGACTGACAATTCCGTCAGTCCCCTTGGAAACTGCCCGGCGGAGACATATCAACAGACCAACACCGTTCTTGGAAGGATATCCGATGCCCAATCTTGCTGGCCCCGTTTTGGCTGCAACCCTTGCCCTGGCCGGGTTGCCAGCCTTTGCACAGGACACGGCAACCGAAAAGGCGGATGCGCTTTTCGAGGCGCTTGGCCTGCCGCAGATGCTGGAGGTTATGCGCGCCGAAGGTTTGGAATACGGGGATACGATCGCGCAGGACATGCTGCCCGACGGACAAAGCGCGCGTTGGGATGTGCTGGTGTCCGACATCTATGATGTGGACATGATGCAAGAGGAAGTGCGCGCCATTTTCGGTGAAGAACTGGAAGGCGATGATCTTGATGCCATGCTCGCCTTTTACACGACGGAGCCGGGGCAGACGATCATCAACCTTGAAGTCAGCGCGCGCGAGGCTTTGCTAGATGACGCGGTCGAAGAGGCAAGCAAGGACAGCGCCGCCATAGCCGCCATGGACGAAACACCGCGTTTCCAGATGATCGAAGCCTTCGTTGACGCCAATGACCTGATCGAAACCAACGTGGTGGGTGCGCTGAATTCAAACTATGCCTTCTATATGGGCCTGATCGACGGCGGGGCCATGCCCGAAGGGGTGACAGCGGAACTCGCATTGCAGGATGTCTGGGCGCAAGAGGACGAGATCCGCAGCGATACCGCTGAATGGGTCTATTCCTTTCTGCTGATGGCCTACCAGCCGCTGTTGGACGAGGAGCTGCAGGCCTATATCGCCTTTTCAGAGACCGAAGCGGGGCAGGACCTGAATGCAGCCCTGTTCACAGCGTTCAACGGCATGTTCGATGATATCTCACGCGCGCTTGGGCTGGGCGTGTCGCGGTTCATGATCAGTCAGGAACTTTAGGCGGACGCCGCCTAGTTGGCATAGACCATCAGCGCCACAACCAGCGCACCGGGGTTCTGGGCATAAAGCCCCAGATCGCCCTGCATTTGCAGAATGCGGGCAGGGCGGTCACCCGGCGGAATACCGGCGGCATCCATCGCCTCGGTCAGGGCAGGGCCGTCGCCTGCCTGAATTTCGTCGATGATGCCGGGAAAGTTGGATTTGACGATCAGCTCCACCTGACCGCGCCGCCGGTTATAGACTGCATTTTCAGCCGCCGTGCTCAGGCCGGATATGGGCAGCAGCAGCGGATTGCCCAGATGGTTGGCCTCTCCACCGCAGGCGGCGATCAGGATCAAGGGGATCAGTGCGCGATACATGGGCTTTTTCGCCTTCTTTGTGCTTGACTTACAGGGGTATTGGTTACATAAGCCGCCATCTCAGCAAGGCATTTGCTGGGGCTTATGCGAAAACACGCCCACGGGCGCGCAGTCCACAGGCACCAAACGCCGGGTCATACCGGGGCCTCAGAGACGCGGAAAACGAAGGAATAACAGATGTTTGCGGTTCTCAAAACCGGCGGCAAGCAGTACAAGGTCACATCCGGTGACGTTCTGCGCGTCGAAAAGCTAGCAGCACAGGCTGGCGACAAAGTCCAATTCAACGAGATTCTGATGGTTGGCTCCACCGTGGGCACACCGCTGGTCGCGGGCGCAGGCGTCCAGGCCGAGGTGATCGACCAGATCAAGGGCGAAAAGACGATCAACTTCGTCAAGCGCCGCCGTAAGCACGGCAGCCAGCGCAAGAAAGGCCACCGTCAGCAACTGACACTGGTCCGGATCGCTGACATCCTTGAAAAAGGCGCTGACAAGTCCGGCGTGATGGCCGCTGTATCGGGTGCCGGCATGGTGGCGACACCTGCAGCCAAGCCTGCTGCAAAGAAAGCCGCGCCGAAGAAAGAAGCCAAAGCAGAGGCCCCCAAGGCTGAAAAGCCCAAGGCCGAAAAGCCAAAGGCAGAAAAGAAAGCCGCGCCTGCGAAATCCGAAGGCGCTGACGATCTGAAGAAACTGTCCGGTGTCGGCCCCGCGCTTGAGAAAAAGCTGCACGAGGCTGGTGTGACGACATTCGCGCAGATCGCCGCATGGACGGATGCAGACGTAGCTGCTATGGACGAGAAACTGTCGTTCAAAGGCCGGATCGAGCGTGAAGGCTGGATCGACCAGGCCAAAGAACTGGCAAAAGGCTAAGGAAGAAAACCAATGGCACATAAAAAAGCAGGCGGTTCATCCCGTAACGGGCGCGACTCAGCCGGTCGTCGCCTTGGCGTCAAGAAATTCGGTGGCGAAGCTGTCGTCCCCGGCAACATCATCATGCGTCAGCGCGGCACCAAAATGTGGCCGGGTAATGGCGTCGGCATGGGCAAGGATCATACGATTTTTGCAACCGCCGAAGGTGCAGTCAAATTTCATAAAGGCCTGAAAGGCCGTACCTTTATTTCGGTTCTCCCAGTGGCGGAGGCCGCTGAATAAGCCGAAAGTCTCAGGTAACGCATTTGAGGGGATCGGTGAACACCGGTCCCCTTTTTCATTCATAGTTTTGCCACCATGTTGGAATAAACGGGCATTATAGATCGGTTCGGTTTTGAGGAGGAAAACGATGTTACACGAGGAAATCACAGTGCAGGACACAATCCAGGCGGACCGGTTCATTTTGCGCCCTTGCCGCAAATCCGATGCCGGATTGATTGCCATGTATGCTGCTGATGATCGTGTGGCCCGTGGCACCCGTGCAATGCCGCATCCGCTCCCTCCCGGTACGGTCGAGGCGATGATCGAACGCGCCAGCCAACCTGACCGGACCGAAGATGTCTGGGTCATCGACGGCTCTGCCCATGGTCATGCGGAAGCCTTGGGGCTGATCAGCCTTGAGCGGATGGATCGTGACCAGTCCGAGATTTTCTACTGGATCGCGCCTGCATTCTGGAACACCGGCTTTGCAACCGAAGCGGTGCGCACGCTGATCGCGACAAACCCGCACAAATCAGACCGCATCTTTGCCGAGGTGTTTCAGGACAATCCGGGGTCGGCCCGTGTACTGACCAATTGCGGCTTTGATTATCTGGGCGATGCGGAGGCATTTTCCGTCGCGCGGGGCGCGACTGTGCCGACCTGGACATATACCCTCAAGACTGAGGGATGACCGCCAGCACGTTGCGGACGGAACGCCTGCTGCTACGTCCGCCAGAGCTGCGGGATGCGCGGGTGATCACTAAGGCACTGAATGACTTTGCCATCAGCCGCTGGCTGGCGGTTGTACCATTCCCTTACGGCATCACCGACGCCGAGTGGTTCATCAATGAAAACGCGGCTGGCAGGTTCAACGCCCGCCTGATCTGGGCGGGCGATGATTTCGTCGGCACCATCGGTCTCGATACCGAACTGGGCTACTGGCTGGCGCAGGATCAGTGGGGCAAGGGTTACGCGACCGAAGCGGGAAGAGCCGTTCTGGCCGATCACTTCGCCGACAGCGACAATGATCTGGTAAAATCAAGCCACTTCGTGGACAACACTTCATCCCGGAACGTATTGGAAAAACTGGGTTTTGTTGATGTGGGTCCACACGAGCACTTTTCGAAGGCGCGGGGATCTGCCGTGCCAGGCCGCAGCATGGAACTGACCCGTGCACGCTGGGAGGACACAAACCTGCGCTAGTCGCGTGATTTCAACCTCACGGCGACCCACGGTATTGTGTCCGGGCGTACGGTTGTGAAACGCGACAAAAATTGGCCAGATTGTCCCATCACGATGTTAACTCAACAGGACCACAAGCGGGATGATCCATTCGGTCATGGCAAAACCAGAAGACCATGCACATGTCGGAACAGCATTGGACGGTATCAGCTACCGGACCTTGCGCCCCGAAGATACTGACGCGCTGCACGAGATCGTCAGCGATTGGGAGGTCGTGCGCCAACTTGGCAGCTGGCCCTGGCCGCCTGATCGTGACTTTACCGCCCGCCGCAGCAAGCCTTATGAAGGCGATGGATTTGTCTGGGGCATTTTTGACGGTGACATGTTGATTGGGACAATGGGGGTTACCGACGGCGACCTTGGCTATTGCCTGAAAAAATCGCATTGGGGCAGGGGAATCGCCACCTATGTGGGCAAGGCGGCAGTGGACGAGGCCTTTCGCGACCCCGCACTGACCCGGATCACCGCCAGCGCCTGGCACGACAATGGCGCCTCCGACCGCGTGCTTGAAAAACTCAGCTTTTCGCAACTCAGCACCAAGGTGCAGCACGCCAAGGCCCGGGACGAAGCAACAGCCTGCCACAAGTATCTGTTGACCCGCACCCACTGGGACGGCTTGAGAAGCCGCGGAGAATGGACTATCGCAGCGGCTGAATAGTCCAGAAAGCCCATGCGCCATGAAATTCCTCGACCTTGCCAAGGTTTACATCCGGTCCGGTGCCGGTGGTGCGGGTTGTATCTCGTTCCGGCGCGAAAAGTTCATTGAATATGGTGGGCCCGATGGGGGCGATGGCGGCGACGGCGGTGATGTCATCGTCGAGGCGGTGGATGGCCTGAACACCCTGATCGACTTCCGCTATCAGCAGCATTTCTTTGCCGGCAACGGCCAGCACGGCATGGGCAGCCAGCGTACCGGCAAGGATGGTGACGACAAGATCCTGCGCGTCCCCGTCGGCACCGAAATCCTTGACGAAGATCAGGAAACCCTGATCGCCGACCTGACAGAGGTCGGCCAGCGCGTGGTCATCGCCAAGGGCGGCAATGGCGGCTGGGGCAATCTGCGGTTCAAGACGGCCACCAATCAGGCGCCGCGCCGCGCCAATCCGGGGCAAGAGGCAATTGAACGCACAATCTGGCTGCGGCTGAAACTGATCGCGGATGTGGGCCTGCTGGGTATGCCCAATGCAGGCAAATCCACCTTTCTGGCCGCGACATCCAACGCCCGGCCGAAGGTCGCCGACTATCCCTTCACGACCCTCATCCCCAATCTCGGCGTCGTTGGTATCGACGATGTGGAATTTGTCGTGGCCGACATCCCCGGCCTGATCGCCGGTGCCTCCGAAGGGCGGGGGCTGGGTGACACCTTTCTTGGTCATGTGGAACGTTGCGCGGTCCTGCTGCACCTGATCGACGGCACATCCGGCGATCCAGCGGGCGACCTGATCACGATCATCACAGAGCTCGAGGCCTACGGCGGCGCACTCGCCGAAAAGCCGCGCATCACGGTGCTGAACAAAATCGACGCTCTGGATGAAGAGGAACGCGCCTTTCTCACCGATGAAATCGCGGTTGTTGCGCAAGGCTCCGTGATGCAGATGTCCGGGGTCAGCCGGGAAGGGATCCCCGATGTACTGCGCGCGCTCAGGGTCGAAATCGACGAAAACCGCCTGCGCCACCGCAAAGCGGCGGAGGAGGAAGCCGGGGAAGACACCACATGGCAGCCCTGACCGACGCCAAACGACTTGTGGTGAAGATCGGCTCGGCGCTTCTGGTCGACGCAGAGACGGGTCGGTTGCGCCAGAACTGGTTGACCTCGCTGGCCAGCGATGTGGCCCGGATCAGGGCGCGCGGGACGGACGTGATCCTTGTCTCGTCCGGCTCCATCGCCCTGGGGCGCGGCGTGCTTGGGCTGCCGCTGACATCGCTGGCGCTGGAACAATCCCAGGCCGCGGCCGCAGTGGGCCAGATCAAACTGGCCCGCGCCTACGAAGAAGCACTGGCACCTCATGGGATCATCGCAGGCCAAGTACTTGTCACGCTTGAAGATTCCGAAGATCGGCGGCGTTATCTCAACAGCCGCGCGACCATGGAAACCATGCTTGGACTGGGCGTCACACCCATCGTCAACGAAAATGACACGATTGCCACCGATGAAATCCGCTATGGCGACAATGACCGGCTGGCTGCACAGGTCGCCGTCACCATCGGCGCCGATCAGTTGATCCTGCTGTCGGATGTGGACGGCCTTTATACCGCCAATCCCAAGATCAACAGTGCCGCAAAACATATTGATCATGTTGAAAAAATCACGCCTGAGATCGAAGCGATGGCAGGTGACGCGGGCAATGGGCTATCCAAGGGCGGCATGATCACCAAGATCATGGCCGGGCGCATCGCGACAGAGGCGGGGTGCAACATGGCCATTGCCCTCGGTACGGCGCTTTACCCGTTGGGCAAACTGGAAAACGGGGCGCCCGCGACCTGGTTCGCCGCGCAAACAGACCCGCAAACCGCACGCAAGCGCTGGATCTCTGCGATGAAGCCGCGCGGCACGATTACCATCGACGCTGGCGCCCAGGACGCACTGAGCCGCGGCAAAAGCCTGCTGCCCGCCGGTGTGACCCATGTGAACGGCAGTTTCGGGCGCGGTGACATGGTAACCATTGTCGCGGCGGACGGTCCGGAACTGGGGCGCGGGCTGATCCGCTATACCAGCGCCGAAGCACGGCAAATCATGGGTCGCCGCAGCGCTGACATCGTCACCGTTTTGGGGTATGACGGGCGCGCAGCACTGGTACATCGCGACGACATGGTGCTTTAGGGGATACCGCTATGAACGATCACGACGCAATTGGACCTATGATCACCCAAATCGGGGCAGAAGCCCGTGCGGCTGCGGCCACACTCGCGACTGCCTCAGCCGAGGCCAAGGAAAACGCCCTGAATGCGGCGGCTGATGCCCTCTGGGACCAGCGCGCGACTATCATTGCTGCAAACAAACAGGACATGGCCTTCGGCGCCGAAAAGGGCCTGTCACCTGCGATGATGGACCGGTTGATGCTGGACGAGGACCGGATCAAGGGCATGGTTGACGGCTTGCGCGCGGTCGCCGGTCAAACCGACCCTGTCGGTGAGGTGGCCGAGGAATGGACACAGCCCAACGGCCTGCATATCCAGCGGGTGCGCACACCCATCGGGGTGATCGGCGTGATCTATGAAAGCCGCCCGAACGTGACGGCTGATGCTGGTGCGCTTTGCCTGAAATCCGGCAACGCGGTTATCCTGCGCGGCGGCTCGGAAAGCTTTCATTCCAGTCAGGCGATCCATGCCTGCCTTGTGGCTGGGCTTGCATCGGCGGGGCTGCCGGAAACCTCTATCCAACTCATCCCGACGCGCGACCGGGCGGCGGTGACGGCCATGCTGCAGGCCACCGACCATATCGATGTCATCGTCCCACGCGGCGGCAAGGGCCTTGTTGGTCTGGTACAGCGCGAGGCGCGGGTGCCGGTCTTTGCCCATCTGGAAGGCATCTGTCACGTCTATGTCGACGGTGATGCCGATCTGGAAAAAGCCAAGGCGGTTGTGCTGAACGCCAAGACGCGGCGCACGGGTATCTGTGGGTCGGCTGAGACGCTGCTGGTCGATAAAGCCTTTCATGACACGCATGGTGACGTGCTGACCGAAGCACTGATGAATGCAGGCGTCGAGGTCCGGGCGGATGCCAGTCTGAAAGGAAGTGTGGCCGCACAGCCGGACGATTTCGGCCAAGAGTTCCTCGATATGATCATCGCTGCAAAGGTAGTGGATGGGGTTGATGGCGCGATTGCGCATATCCGCCAATATGGCTCAAACCATACCGACGCGATCATCACCGAAAATGATGCCATCGCTGAACGGTTCTTTCATCAACTCGACAGTGCGATCCTGATGCGCAACGCCTCGACCCAGTTTGCCGATGGGGGCGAATTCGGCATGGGGGCTGAGATCGGGATCGCCACAGGCAAGCTGCATGCACGCGGGCCGGTTGGGGCGGTGCAACTGACTAGCTTCAAGTACCTTGTCACGGGTGACGGAACAGTGCGGCCCTAGAACCGCGCGACGATACGATCCTCGTGCAGATCAAGGCGCAGCGCGCGGCCTGCTTCTGCCAATACGTCCGGCAGCAGGGCGAATTGGACCTGTGCCGCCTTGTGGTCCACCTGATGGCTACGATTGGTTAGGCTATCCCACAGTGCGGCATCAATCTTCATTCGTTGACCCTGGGCACGCAGTGTCCACGTGCCCCCCGACAGATCAATATGAACGTTACCCCCCATCGGCATCGCCGTTTCAAAGCATTGCAACATCAGGAAGGCACAGCGCACATCGCGGCGCGGCTGATCATCCGCGATCTGCCAGTCATAAATGAACCTTCCGCCTTGGGCGACGGCCGCCAGGATTGATTGCACCTCCGACGGTCCAACAACCTGATCTGCACCGGCCGCCCCGAATGCCATGCGGAAAAACCTGATCCGGGCATTGGCGTTTTGAACACTCTCGCTGATCAGGTCCATTTCGGCCCCGGCACCACCATCGGTCAGGGCCAGCAGCTCAACCCCATTGCCGATTGCGCCAATAGGGCTGATAAGGTCATGGCAGATGCGCGAGCCGACCAGTGCTGCAAGATCAGTGGGCATGGGGCAAACTCCGTCCTGAGGGGAAAGACATGTCAGATATCAATGCATTGCTGACACCGGGCATGCTGGTGCAGCACCCGCAGCAACCCGGCTGGGGCGTCGGGCAGGTACAATCAAACATCGGCGGCAAGATCACCGTGAACTTCCGCGAGGAAGGCAAGGTTGTGATTGATGCGACGCAGGTCACGCTCATCTTGATCGGATCCACGTAAATCGGTTCAACCATGGGTAGCACGCAGGGGTTTTCTGTCAACGTTCGTAACTCCCAGCTAGCGAGGAATTGGTTGCCAAAAGGTTACCACACTCCTAGAAAAATCGCGCAGGCAAAAGGGTCCGCAGACAGATGAACCGGCACGGCCCTCTTTTCAAAACCTCCATCGCGCAGACCAAGGCAGAGATCGCAGCAGCCCAGCGATTGCGCTACCGCGTGTTTATCGAAGAACTGGGCGGCACCGGCCCCATGGTCGACCACGCGGCCCGGCTAGAACGTGACCGGTTCGATGATCACGCGATCCACGTCATCCTGCGCGATATGACCCGGGTGACGGATGACCGGATTGTTGGTGTCTACCGGGTGATGACAGCAGCAGGTGCAGCGGCAGCTGGGCAGTATTATTGTGAAGATGAGTATGATCTGACCCCGCTCAAGGCGACCGGTCAGACACTTCTGGAACTCGGGCGATCCTGTCTGCATCCGGCCTATCGGCGCGGGCCGGGCCTGATGCATCTGTGGTCCGGGTTGGCAGATTTCGTGGCGGACAATGACATCGACATCCTCTTTGGCGTGGCTTCTTTCCATGGCACCGATGTCAACGCATTGGCTGCACCGCTTAGCCTGCTGCACGACCGGCATCTGGCCCCGGAACACCTGCGGGTGACGGCGCGATCGCCGGGGGCGCGTGCCATGAACATGTGCGACACCGACCAGATCGACAAGGTGGCGGCGACGCGCGCCATTCCGGCCCTGATCAAGGCCTATCTGCGGCTTGGCGGTGTGGTGGGCGACGGCGCCTTCGTTGATCAGGCGTTCAACACAACCGATATCTGCCTGATCCTGCCGACCGACGCGGTGGGGGCGATGCAGCGGCGTGTCTATGAACGGGGCCAGGGGCTTGCCTGACGTTTGGTACAGCGATGACGACCCCACCTTGCCACCTGTCAGTCCCATGGGCTGGGTCAGGGTGGCGCGGCGGGGGATACCTTTGGGCCTGCTTGTCTTTGGCGGACTTGCGATCCTGCTCATGGTTAGGCTGGTCGAATGGCCGCTTTTTGGGCAACGCCGCCCCATCACGCCGCATATCACCCAGTTTGTCTGCCGCAACGCTTTTCGCATCCTCGGTATGCGATACCAGGCCATCGGCGCGCCCATGCAAGGCCCCGGTGCCGTCGTGTCCAATCACGTCTCTTGGCTGGACATTCTGGCGTTGAACGCGCGCAAACGGATTTATTTCGTCGCCAAGGCAGAGGTCGCAGGCTGGCCCGGTATCGGCTGGCTGGCCCGGGCCACGGGCACGGTGTTCATCAAACGGGATCGGCGCGAGGTGGCGCAGCAAATCGACCTCTTCCGCAACAGGCTTGCGGCGGGGCACAAACTTTTGTTCTTTCCCGAAGGCACCTCTACCGACGGGCGGCAGGTGCTGCCGTTCAAACCCGCGCTGTTTGGGGCGTTCTTCGATCCGGCCCTCGCCGATCAGCTGCAACTGCAGCCCGTGACCTTGAATTATGAGGCACCTGTCGGCGTTGATCCACGCTTTTACGGATGGTGGGGGGATATGGAACTGGCCCCGCATCTGCTTGGCGTGCTATCGGCGCCACGGCAGGGTGGGGTGAGCGTTCATTATCATGATCCAATCAGTTTGGCGGTCTTCAGCGACCGCAAGACACTGGCCAAAACGCTCGAAGAACAGGTGCGCGCTGGCC
Source organism: uncultured Paracoccaceae bacterium (assembly GCA_947488175.1). Lineage (GTDB taxonomy): Bacteria > Pseudomonadota > Alphaproteobacteria > Rhodobacterales > Rhodobacteraceae > Yoonia. The sequence continues at coordinate 82,921 of CANKYO010000001.1, read as the reverse complement.
TAACCGCCCATAGCGACACGCAAATCGCGCAGGGCTGACACAGGATCATCCTGCGACCAAACCTCATCACCAATCCCGAAGAAATCAGTGTGCGGGGCCAAGGCCCGGATCAGGTCGGCGTCAAGCGCCCCTTCGGCCACAACCGGCACCTCGATCATCCGCGACCACCATTCAAACAGCTCCAGTTCCGCCTGACGGCCATCACCCAAGGGCGTCACACCAACGGGGCCAAAGCTCACATAATCCGCGCCCAGTTCACCAGCGGTCATGCCGTCATGGCGGGAATTGCCGCAAAAGCTGCCGACAATAGCATCAGGACCCAGTTCCTTGCGCACTTTCTTGACCGACCGTGCGCCATCGGGCAGATGCACACCATCAAGACCCAGCCGTTCCACCATCAGGATATGGCTGTCGATAACCAGTGCGACATCACGGGCATGGGTCACCTCGCGCAGCGCGTCAGCCGCCTTGGAAATGCGCAGATCATCCTTGGTGCCAAGCGCCAGCCGCACGCAGGCGACCTCGGTCGTGTCAAGACAGGCGGCCAGTTGATCGGGATAGGTGGAAAGGTCAAACTCTGACGGGGTGATCAGATAGATTTGCGGTGCATCTTGGGCGTCCGACATCGGGGCGTTCCGGAATTATTCTTGCGTTGCGGGCGTTTGTAACCGGGATTGGCAGGCTTGGCTATGCCTTGGGTGGCAGCGATGACGCATAGGCCAGTGCCATTTTCACGATCTGCGTGCGGCGGGCATCATCGGCGATGAGATCTTCCGAGATATCAACCATCCCACCCATCTTGCGCCCGGTAAAGGACAGCTCTGACACACCATCAATCTGTAGCGCCTCGGCCTCGGCCGCCTTGCCAACCCGTGCCATGCCACCGCCACGATGCACGCCACAGATCATGTTGCCATGTTTCAGGAAACATAAGCCGCCAAACATCTTCTTCTCTGAAATGCCTACCTCATCAGCCAGTTCGGCGCGCATCAGTTCCGCGTGCCCTTCATCATAGGCCATGACCCCCTCCTTGCCTTGCGATTTGGCGCAGCGTATCACGCCACGACCACCAAAAGGAACCAGCATGCCAACCCCTCATCCACAACCTGCCTTTGTCCTGATCCGGCCCCAGATGGGTGAAAATATCGGGGCAGCCGCGCGGGCGATGTGGAATTTCGGGCTGGACCGGATGCGCATTGTCGACCCGCGCGATGGCTGGCCCAATCAAAAGGCGGTGGCGATGGCCAGCGGGGCCGGTCGGTTACTGGACGAAGCACAGTTGTTTGACGACACGGCCGGCGCGATTGGCGATTGTTCCTTCGTCTACGCCACCACCGCGCGGCCACGCGGGCTGACCAAACCCGTTTTCACGCCAGAGGCCGCAATGCAGGATGCGCGCGCGCGTATTGCAGCGGGCGAAAGGGTCGCCGTCATGTTCGGCCCCGAACGGGCGGGGATGGAAAACGATGACATCGCGCGCGCCAATGCCATCATCTCGGTCCCGGTCAATCCGGATTTCCCGTCGTTGAACCTGGCGCAATGTGTGTTGCTGACCGGGTATGAATGGCGGCGCGATACCGTCCCGACGGAGGCGACACGTGTCGACGCACTTGGTGACTGGGCCGAACAGATCGAGATCGAAAAGCTGGCCGACCATTACGAGGAACGGCTGGATCAGGCTGGTTTCTTCTTTCCCGACCACAAGGCCGCGAACATGAAAATCAACATGCGCAATCTCTGGTCGCGAATGCCGCTGACGCGGGCGGATGTGCAGATGCTGCACGGGATCATGCGGCAGATGGTGCGCTGGAAAGAACGCGATAAAGGTTAATATGCGGTCCGCCAAGCGCCCGTTGGGGTCCGACGCTTTGCCGACGCAAATCCGACGCGATGCCGACCGCCCGTTTTGGCCTCGCGCGGCATCCTGACGCTTGCAGCCGCCCGGCGTCAGACATAGGTTCCGCCCAAACAATTGCGGAGCAACCATGCCATCCAAGCGCAGCATCTTTGAAGAGGTCGGCGAAACCCCGAAACAGACCGCCACGCCCGGCGGGATCGACAAGGCGGGGCATGGCGCGCGGGGCGCGATCCGCATCTGGCTGATGGTGCTTTTTGCATTGGTCGTGATCATGATTGCCGTCGGCGGGCTGACCCGGCTGACAGATAGCGGCCTGTCCATCACCGAATGGAAACCGGTCACCGGTGCGCTGCCGCCGATGTCGGAAACGGCCTGGACGGAAGAGTTCGACAAATACCGCGCGATCCCGGAATATCAATTACAAAACAAAGGGATGACCCTGGAAGAATTCAAGGTGATCTACTGGTGGGAATGGGGACACCGGCAATTGGGTCGGGTCATCGGCGTCGTCTGGGCGGCCGGATTCCTGTTCTTTCTTGCAACGAAAAAGATCCCGACCGGCTGGACCGGTAGGCTCCTTTTCATCGGCGCGCTTGGCGGATTGCAGGGCTTCATCGGCTGGTGGATGGTGTCATCCGGTCTGCGTGAAGGCATGCTTGATGTCGCCTCTTACCGGCTTGCCACCCATCTTGGTCTGGCTTTTGTCATCCTTGGTTTCATCGCCTGGTACATCTACCGGCTGGGCCGCACACAGGCCGAACTGCTTCAGGCGCGCCGCAGTGCGGATTCGGGATTATCACGTCTTTCCAACGTGTTAATCGGTTTCGCGTTCCTGCAAATCCTGATCGGCGCACTTGTCGCCGGAATTGACGCAGGCCGCGCCTATCCTGACTGGCCCATGATGGCTGGGGGTTTCCTGCCGCCACAGCCATTCGATCTGCGACCGGTCTGGCGCAACTTTTTCGAAGACGCGGGACTCGTGCAGTTCATGCACAGAATGGCCGGTTACCTTTTGTTTTTGTTCGGTATTTTGGTCTGGCTGCGGGCGCGAAAATCGGCAAACCGGCGTACGCAGGCGGCTTTTAACATGATCATCGCGATGATGTTCATTCAGATGGTACTGGGCATTGTGACCGTGATCTATTCCGCGCCGTGGCACATCGCGATCCTGCATCAGTTCGGCGCAGTCCTGCTGTGGGCGATGATCCTGCGGGGCCGTTTTTTGGCGCAATACCCCATTCCACAATCCGTCCGAGGATAAATCATGTCAGCATATCAAGACCTTATGGCGTTTCAGCGGGAAACTGAAGCGCTTAGCCAAATCGCCGGTCGGCTTGGCTGGGATCAGGAAACCGTCATGCCCGAAGGGGCCACGCCGCAACGATCCGAAGAACACGGCGCCATGGCCAACATTCTGCACGCCCGCCGGATCGACCCGCGCGTTGGCGAATGGCTGGAAAAGGCAGAGGCCGAGGATGATATCGCGGCGGCCAACCTGCGCGAGATCAGGCGCAGCTACGAACGTACCGCAAAGGTGCCTGCGCGGCTCGCAGCGGAACTGGCCAAGACAACATCGCTGGCGCATCGTATCTGGGCGCAGGCTAGAGCGGATGAAGATGTTGCCGCTTTTCTGCCTATTTTACAAAAGGTTGTGGACCTGAGGAAAGAAGAGGCATCAGCCGTTGCAGGCGACGCCGACCCTTATGATGCGCTGCTCGATGACTATGAACCCGGTGCCACAGGCGCCAGCCTTGCCGCCATGTTCGATGCATTGCGGCCCCGGCTCGTGGCGCTGCGCGCGGCCATCCTCGATCAGCCCGCCCCCGCATCGCTATCCGGCACCTTCGACGAGGCCGGGCAGCTGGAGATTTCCAGGAAACTGGCACTGGCCTTCGGTTATAGCCTGGAAAACGGGCGGATCGATAAGGCAGTCCATCCGTTTTCCTCTGGCTCAGGTTTGGATGTGCGGATCACCACGCGGACGAGCGCGGAGGATCCGTTCAATTGTTTCTACTCGACCGTGCACGAGGTCGGCCATGCCACCTATGAGCAAGGTATTGATGATCAACACCTTCTGACCCCGCTTGGGCGTGGCGTATCCATGGGTGTGCATGAAAGCCAAAGCCGCATCTATGAAAACCAGCTGGGGCGTAGCCGCGCCTTTACCGGCTGGCTCTACGGCCAAATGCGCGACACCTTCGGTGATTTCGGTATTGCGGATGAAGAGACATTCTATGCCACGGTGAACCGCGTGCATGACGGGTTTATCCGCACCGAAGCGGATGAGGTGCAATATAATTTGCATGTCTTGCTGCGTTTTGATCTGGAACGTGCGCTGATCTCCGGCGATCTGGCGGTGAACGATCTGGAAGCCGCCTGGAACGACCGGTTCAAGGCTGATTTTGGCTATGCGGTCGACAGACCCTCAAACGGCGTTCTGCAGGATGTGCACTGGTCGGAAGGGCTATTTGGCTATTTCCCGACGTACACGCTGGGCAATGTCTATGCCGGGTGTTTGCACGACGCCCTGCGCGCAGATGTGTCCGGCCTGGATGATGATCTGGCCAATGGAGACACATCGCGGGCGACAGGGTGGCTGCGCGAGAGCCTGCAGCAATTCGGCGGCTTGCGCAGCCCGGTGGAGACAATCCTGCACGCCGCCGGAAAGGCGCCGGATGAGGGTCCGCTTCTGGATTATCTAGAGGATAAATTCGGGGGCATCTACGGGCTCTAACTCCAGTCCGGGTCACGTTTTTCCAGAAAGGCATTGATCCCTTCGTCAGTGTCCCGGTCCAGCATATTGTGCACCATGACCTCCCCGGTGAAACGATAAGCGTCGGCGACAGGCATCTGAATTTGCTGGTAAAATGCCTCTTTCCCGATTTTGACGGCTGAGGGCAGTTTGGCTGCGATAGACTGGGCCAGTTCTTGTGTCTCTCGCTCCAGCGCATCGGAATGCACGGCGCGATTGATGAGTCCCAGATCCTGAGCTTCGCGCGCATTAACAAATCGGCCGGTGGTCAGCATCTCGAACGCGGCCTTGCGGGGGATGTTGCGGGTCAGCGCGACCATAGGGGTCGAACAGAACAGCCCGATATTCACCCCGTTGACGCCGAAACGTGTTTCGTCGTCCGATATCGCCATGTCGCAGGTCGCGACCAGCTGACAGCCTGCGGCCGTTGCGATCCCGTGGACTTGCGCGATGACAGGCTGGGGCAGGGATTGAACGCGTGTCATGAGTGCCGCACAGCGGTCGAACAGGTCCTTGAAATAGGCGGCACCACCATCCTCTGCCTGACGGCCCGCCTGCATTTCCTTCAGATCGTGGCCGGCACAGAATGCCTTGCCAGCACCTTTCAGAATGACAACGCGCACATCTGGGTCGTTAGCAATACTGTCCAGCGCATGGTGCAGCGCCGCAATCATCGCGTCAGACAGCGCGTTCAGGCGCGCTGGTGCATTCATGGTGAGCGTCGCGACCGACGCCGCGTCACTGCGTTCAAGGATTGTCATCATCACCCTCCCGTGCTGATTTGACCCGAGGTTAAGTCAGCGGAGGCCGATATGGAACTGAAGATGGATATTCCGCAGTTGGAAGCGTTCGTTGCCGAGCAGTTTCCGCAACTTGGCGATGATTTTCTGATTGAAGAGCTGACACCGCAGGGCGTGCGCGTGCGGCTGAAAGTGGCGGAACGCCATCTGCGGCCCGGTGGCACAGTGTCTGGTCCATCCATGTTCGCACTGGCCGATGTGGGCATGTATCTGGCGATATTGGGTCGGATCGGGCCTGTCGCACTGGCTGTGACCACGAATTGTGCGATTGATTTCATGCGCAAACCGGCGGCCCATGCTGACATGATCTGCGAGACACGGCTGCTGAAACTCGGTCGGGTGCTGGCCGTTGGTGATGCCGTCCTTTTCAGTGAAGGGCAGGTGGCCCCGGTCGCCCGCGCCTCGCTCACCTATTCCATACCGCCCGCACCTAAATGAACTGGGCCGCGCCCCAGACCCAACCAATCAGGATCGTGGCCGCTGAAACTGCTGCGGCATAACCGGCAAGTTTCAGGCGCGAAAACGGGCGTTCGCCAAAGGTGCGCCCGTGAATCCCGCAGACAACGATCTTCTTGGGTTTGTCGCCATAGTGATAATGCAGAATCCAGACCGGTAGCAGGATGCGCCGATAACGAATACCGGTTGTATCGGTCTTGTAGCTCAGATCGATGGTCCGGTTTTTATTGATCCGCTTTTTGATTTGATTGCGGATCAGCAAATCCTTGTCGGCGGCATTGGCAGCCAGTCCTTCGCCCACGCTTTGATGATGCCGTTCGGCAGCAAAACCCGCCAGATAGGCCGGATCATATGATCGCAGGCTGTCGGGGTGGAAATCATGCAGGATGCCGTCGCGGATCAGGGGCGTGATGTGGTGCGATGCGGGCATCAGCAGATCATCAAAGACGACAGTCATATTGCCGCCGGTCGAACGCGTTTCCCAGTTCTTGCCCCGCTTGACCCTGTATCGGGCGAGGTAATTGACGGCCTCGCGGCTATCAAAGGTCCAGAACGGGGCATATAGCCCGGCAACCCGCCCTTGCGATACGATACCCGGCAGATCATCCGGGGCCGCCAGCCGTGCCTTGACCCAAGCCAGTGCGCGCTCTTGTGCCTCGGCTTCGGTGATCCGGAACGGGATGACCCCCATGGTCTGATAGCTGGCTTCCTGAGCTTTAAGAACGACAGGTCCATCGCAATAGGCGCAGCGTTCGGACAGGGCAGGGCCGGTAAACACAACCTCACCCCCGCAGGTCCGGCATTGATGAGTTCTTGTGTTGGTCAGAATGGTTTGATCGGTGTGGGCGGTGTCCGGGTGATAGTGGAATTCGCGCGCCGGATCGGTGCTGCTGTCATGTGCAATCGGGTGAACGGCACCGCAGCTTGTGCATTTCAGTGCTGCGTCAGAGGGAGAATAGCTGCACTGGCCGCCACAGGCTGCGCATTGCAAATCGGATTGGGCCGCGCGCAGCGCCATCAGTCATCACCCAATGCGGCGGCGATCTCAAGCAGGATACGTAACCGCAACCAAGACCGATTGATCGCGCCTTCCAGATCGCCGCTGCTGGACCAGTCGCCAAGGATTGTTGCCAGAAACCATGTGGTCATGATCCAGAAGGCGATGATCGACCAGCCTGACACGGTTCTGAGCCAGCCGGCTGAGCCTTGTTTCAACTCGTGTTTGCCTTCATAGATCTGGATCAACTTTGTGACCGGAAAGATTCCTACAAGGGTTGCGACCACCAGTAAGGTGAGCCCGAAGATATAGGGGAGAAGGAGATCAAGAAACATGGGTGCCGAATGCCTGTGGTCGCTGATCAAAACTTGTGGGCAGGTGGATCCGGTTTGGCAAGAGAACCGGCATAACTAACGTCGAGTGATTTATGGGGTAAAATAATACCTAATTTCTAATACATTGTTTTTACATCGATTATTCAAGCAAGCGCCGCTTGACTGCTAATCGCATCTCTCTATAACGGCGCAATCTGAATGACCTCCGTGGCCGATGCCACCCCAACGATATTGGTGAGATATGAAAACCTTTACCGCGACCCCGGCGGATATCGACAAGAAATGGATCCTGATCGACGCCGAAGGCGTTGTTCTGGGCCGTCTTGCGTCGATCGTCGCCATGCGCTTGCGCGGCAAGCACAAGCCATCCTTTACGCCGCACATGGATATGGGCGACAACGTGATCGTCATCAACGCCGAAAAAATCCAGATGACCGGCAACAAGCGTGATGAGCGTTACTACTGGCACACCGGCCACCCCGGCGGGATCAAATCCAAGACCAAAGCCGAGATCCTGGAAGGCGCGCATCCCGAGCGCGTTGTGATGAAGGCCATTCAGCGCATGCTGCCCGGTGGCAAGCTGAGCCGCAAGCAAATGACAAACCTGCGCGTTTTTGCAGGCGCTGAACATGGCATGGAGGCCCAGAAGCCTGAAGTTCTGGATGTTGCGTCCATGAACAAAAAGAACACACGTACACAGCATAAAGCCGACACAACCGGCACACCGGGGAGTGCATAATGGCCGATCAAGTAAACTCGCTCGAAGAGCTGGGTCAAGTCGCCGAGGGCGTCGAAGCTGTTGACGCACCTGTGGTTGAAACTGCCGCCCCCCGTGAACCTGTTCGCGACGAATTGGGCCGGTCCTACGCCACCGGTAAGCGCAAGGATGCGGTTGCCCGTGTCTGGATCAAGCCGGGTTCAGGCAAGGTGACTGTCAACGGCAAGGACATGAATAGCTATTTCGCCCGTCCTGTGCTGCAAATGATCCTCGCCCAGCCGTTTTCGGTTGCTGGCGTGACAGGTCAGTTTGACGTGGTTGCCACCGTCAAAGGCGGCGGTTTGTCCGGTCAAGCTGGTGCGGTCAAGCACGGCGTGTCCAAGGCGCTGCAGCTTTATGACCCAAGCCTGCGTCCGGCGCTGAAAGCGGCCGGCTTCCTGACCCGCGACAGCCGCGTGGTTGAGCGGAAGAAATACGGTAAAGCGAAAGCGCGTAAGAGCTTCCAGTTCTCGAAGCGCTAATTGCTGGCAAAATGTTTTGGAAAGGGCGGTCCGTTTGGGCCGCCTTTTTCGTTAGAACGCCTTGAAAGTCAGGGTCGTCAGGGATCGCTCTATCCCGTTGATATCCAACAGGTTTTCATTGATGAATTTGCCCACATCCTCGCCCTCGGGGATGTAGAGCTTCATCAGCAGGTCGAAATCGCCGCTGGTGGAATAGAGTTCCGAATGGATTTCGCGCAGGGCAATGGCGTCGGCCACATCATAGGTGGTGCCGGGTTTGCAGCGGATCTGGACAAAGACGCAGGTCATCAGGTTTTCCTAAGATCGGGGTTTGAAATGACCATAGCTGTTGCGCCGCATGATGCAAATTCTGTGTCTTGCGTATTGATCTTTTTGTCGCGCCGGGAAAGCATCGGCGGATGTGGCGTAGATTGACAGCAACGGAAGGCGGGCAGGGGTTGCTGATGGTCAGCCCGCCCTTGATCTATGCGCTGGCGCTGCTCGCGGTGCCATTGGGGGCGATCCTGTTGTTCAGTTTCTGGACGCAGGATTTCATGGCGGTGGATACGACTTTTACCCTCAACAATTACCGCGAGATTGCTGAAAAACCGATCTATGGTGCCTTGCTGCAGCGGTCGTTATTCGTGGCCGGCTGTGTGACCATCGTGACGGTTATCGTAGCCTTTCCAGTGGCTTACTTCGTGTCCTTCCATGTCAGACCAGAGCGTAAATCGCTGTGGCTGTTCCTGATCACGATCCCCTTTTGGACATCCTATCTGATCCGGGTTTTTCTGTGGAAAGTGATCCTGGGCTATAACGGCGTGATCAATACCGGACTGATCAATCTGGGCCTGATCGAGGAACCGCTTACCTTTATCTTGTATAATGTAAACGCAGTGATCATCACGCTGGCCCATGCCTTTGCCCCGTTTGCGATCCTGCCGATTTTCGTGGCGCTGGAAAAGATCGACCGGTCATTGCTGGAAGCGAGCCAGGATCTGGGCGAAAGCAAATTCATGACCTTTCTGCGTGTCACTTTACCGCTATCGATGCCGGGTGTTGTGGCGGCTGTTCTGATCGTCTTTATTCCGACGATCGGGGACTATGTCACGCCTGAGTTGATGGGTGGGGCGGGTGGTAAACTGATTGCCAACATGATCCAGACGCAGTTTCTGGCGCTCAATAACGCGCCATTGGGTGCGGCGCTGGCCATTGTCGCGATGCTGAGCGTTTCGGCGATTTCGCTGGTGTTTGTTTTGCTGAACCGTCGATGGTTGAAGGGGCGATCATGAGCCTGCGTGTCTATGCCATTGCTTATCTGATTTTTCTTTATGCCCCAATCGCTTTACTGCCGATCTTCGCGTTTAATGACGCGACGATCATTGCCTTTCCGCTGAGCGGGGGCACGACGAAGTGGTTTGGTGAACTGATGACCAACCGCGCATTGCATACGGCTGTTGGCAATTCGCTTTTCATTGCGGTGATGACATCGATTCTGTCCACTTTGCTGGGTGTCTGTGCGGCGCGCGCAGGTGCGATGTACCGCTTTCCCATGAAGGCCGGGATCATGGGGTTTATCATGTTACCCCTTGTTTTGCCTGAGATTATTGTCGCTGTGTCGCTCTTGGTCGTGGTTGTGCAGATCCTTGATCTGGGGCTGTCCAATTGGACGATCATCGCCGCACATGTCCTGATTTGCACACCATTTTCTATCGCAATCCTTAACGGGGCGTTTCAGAACCTGGATCCGTCGATGGAAGAGGCAGCGATGGATTTGGGGGAGAGCCGTTTTTCAGCCTTTCGCCTTGTCACTTTGCCACTGGTGATGCCGGGGATTATTGCGTCGATGCTGATTGCGTTCACGATTAGCTTGGATGAATTCATCATCGCCTTTTTCCTGTCGGGATCGAGCCCGACCATGCCTGTCTATATCTGGGGTTTGCTGCGCTTTCCGCAGTCTTTGCCGGTTGTCATGGCACTGGGGACCATTCTGGTTGCGCTGTCTATCCTGTTGTTAACAATCGCAGAAATCCTGCGCCGCCGTGGCATGGCGCGTGTCGGGGTGAAGGACAAGGGAGGGTTTCTGTGACCCCATTGATCACATTGAAAGGTGTTAACAAGCACTATGGCGACTATCACGCCTTGCGCGATATTGATCTTGAGATTGGCGAGGGCGAGTTCTTTTCCCTGCTTGGCCCATCTGGCTGCGGGAAGACAACCCTGCTGCGCACGATTGCGGGATTTGAAAGTGTTTCCAACGGGTTGGTGACCATTGGTGGCAAGGATATGGCGGGCGTGCCAGCCAATCTGCGGCCGACGAACATGGTGTTTCAATCCTACGCGATTTTTCCGCATTTGAGCGTTGCTGAGAACGTCGCCTTTGGTCTGCGCAAACGGTCCGATTTGGACACTAAGGCGAAACAGACGCTGGTTGAGGATGCGCTGGATATGGTGGGTTTGGATGGCTATGGCAAGCGCGCCGCACATGCCCTTTCTGGCGGGCAACGGCAGCGGGTTGCATTGGCCAGAGCATTGATTTTGAAGCCAAAAGTGCTGCTGCTGGATGAACCCCTTTCGGCGCTGGACAAGAAGATGCGTGAACAGATGCAGGTGGAGCTGATGCGCCTGCAGCGCCATGTGGGGATCACGTTCATCTTGGTCACACACGATCAGGAAGAGGCGCTGGTGATGTCCGACCGGATTGCGGTGATGTTTGAAGGGCGGATCGGGCAATTGGCGGATGCCGAGACCCTTTATCGTCGTCCGCGTAACAGGCAGGTCGCTGATTTTATTGGAAAAATGAACTTTCTGGACGTAGTGGTCCGATCATCAAACGACCCCGTTGATCTGGAGATATCGGGTCTGGGACGGGTGACGATTTCGCCGGATCAGGTGCCGGAGCCGGTGACGATCGGCAAGGCGATTGTTGGCATCCGGCCTGAAACGCTGAGCCTGCTTTTTGATGGCGAAACGACCGATCTGCGGTTGATCGACGGGGTGGTGGACGAGGTCGTTTATTATGGCGACATGACCTATTACGATGTGCGGGTTCAAGGTGTTGAAAAACCACTGAATATCGCGATGAAAAACGTGATCGGACGCCCGGTTCTGGATGTTGGTGCCGCAACGCGGGTGGTGTGGGATGAGCGGTCTTTGGTATTACTTAACTAGGCGTACGCGCAACGGTTTTGTTGGTGTCGCCGCGGAATTTCAACAAAGACCCGTTAACGCCTGCAAAATATGAAAAAAGCGGTGTCGGCAAAGCGTCGGACTTGCGTATGGCAACTTGGCGGGACATGGCCGGTAACGGACCGTGCGGTGGTCATTCGTTAACAGAGTGTCGCTTTGACGCCGCTTAGAGCGTCGTCCGTAAAATCTGCAACGCAGATTTTCTCGGCGACAAGACAGGAGCAACGGTTGCATCTGTCTTGAAATCAAAAATCTGATTCAGATTTTTGGGATTTCGCTCTAGTTCAGCCTGACCGCATAACGCACCGAGAGTGTTTCCAGACCCGGGTTGAGATCCTGGATATCCCCGTTGGAACGGTGGTCGTAGCTGACCGTCAGCGTCGCACCATTGTCGAAGATATAGCCCGCGCCGAAAGCTGAGCGGAAATGCAGGGCTCCACCGAGGTCGGGGCCGTCGCCCTGGGCATATAGTCCGGGCATGAAGGAGGTTTCGATGAAGAACGGGCCATCCGAGAAATTGCGTGTCGTCCATTTGGCCCCTGCACCGACCCATCCAGCCCCTTCATCGGTGATTGAGGCACCGTAGGTGATTTGGAACGGCCCGTAGCGGCGTGGCGCGTCATAGCCGACATAGATTTCTTCGCCGATCTCTTCCTCCTGAAAAATCACCTGTCCGCCCTGCACCCAGAAGCGAGACGGGGCGTCCCGTTGGGCAAGGCAGCCAGAGGCGCATTCGTTCAATCCCATATCGGCGAGGCTGGTGATCAGCCAGATAACGGCGAGGGTTCCATCCATGGTCAGCGATCCGGTTCAATGAGGCCGAGGCCGCGCAGGTAGATACCGATACCGGATTCCAGTAGGTCCTCGGGCGGGAAGGGGCTTTTGGTGCCGGGGTTGGAGCGGGCAAAAAGTTCGACAACCCCGTGGGACATGGCCCAGATGTGGGCGCTGAACATCTGCGGCGGTGGCCGCTTTTCAGCCGGAATATGCTGGCTGAGTTCCTCTGCGGCTTTTTCCAGTACGCCCATGGCGCGGGTCGCGACGGCGTGCAGTTCTGGCGTGCGGTTGATTGATATCCCGGATTCGAACATGGCGATGTAGTGGCCGGGGTTTTTGCGCGCGAAGGCCAGATAGGCGCGCCCGGTCGCCTCGAACGCGGCGAGGGCGGATGGTTGGCCTTCGCCATAGGCGTATTCCATCAGGTCGCCGAACATCTCGTAGCCTTGATGTGCGGCGGCGGCGATGAGGTCTTCGCGGCCTTCGAAATGCCGGTAAACGGCGGCGGGGGTGACCCCTGCCTCGCGCGCCGCTTCGGATAGGGTGAAACCCGTGGGCCCGCGCTTTTCGATCAGCCGCAGACAGCCGTCGATCAGAGCCTCGCGCAGATTGCCGTGATGATAGCCGCGTTTAGGCATGCCAGAGGTCCGGACCTCCTGCTATTTGGGGATCGATTTCGCCCAGCGCTTTGGGGTCTTTGCGGGCATAGTCAAGCTGGGTCAGGATGCTGCGGATTGCCTGGATGCGCGCGCGGCGCTTATCGTCAGAACGGATAATGGTCCATGGTCCTTCCTCAGAATGGGTCTTGTCCAGTGTTTCCTGGATGGCGTCTGTGTATTCATCCCATTTGGACAGACCTTTGACATCGATCCAGCTGAGTTTCCACTGTTTCAGCAGATCGCTTTCCCGGTCGAGGAACCGTTTCAACTGCGTGGCTCGGCCGACATTGAGCCAGATTTTGAAGAGTTTGATCCCCTCCTGTGCCAGCATATGTTCGAATTCGGGAACCTGTTTGAACCAGAGCGCCCGTTGCGCAGGCGTGCAGAAGTCAAACACGTGCTCGACCACGCCGCGGTTGTACCAGCTACGGTCGAAGATGGTGATCTCACCCTTTGCTGGCAAATGGGCGATGTAGCGTTGGAAATACCATTGCGCGGCTTCGGTTTCGGTTGGCTTTGACAGTGCCACAAGGCGGGCGCCGCGCGGGTTCAAGTTTTCGCGGAAGCGTTTGATCGTGCCGCCTTTGCCGGCGGCGTCACGCCCTTCGAAAACAATGGCGATGCGCTGGCCGGTGTCGCGCACCCAGGCTTGCATGCGCACGAGTTCGATCTGCAGCAACTCAAGAGCGGCCTCATACTCGCCGCGCTTCCAGCGTTTGTCATAAGGATAGCTGTCGTTGAGAATTTTGGAATTGCGAGCGCCTTCAATGATGGCACGGACGTCGGCGGGCGCGTCCTCTTGGTAATAGCGGCTGATGCCGCCATCAAAGGGTAAATCCATGAAAACTCTCCCGATCTTCTGGATTACATATATGGGGCTTTCGAAGGCGGAGCGCAATTCGGGTCTGATTTGCGCCCCGGGTCCTGATCAGAAGCCGGCCCTTTCCGCGGCCCGGTTAATGGCGGCGACGGTTTCGACCGGGTTTGTTTGCTGGGGCATATGTCCGATCCCATCGAGCCGCGTCAGTCTAGCGGTGGGCGCCACCTTGATCACCTCTTCGGCATGCACATGGATCGGCACGGTGGTGTCCGCTGTGCCATGCAGAATTTCGATGGGGAGTGTCAATTCGGGATAGCGCGCTGACATCTCGACCACTTTGGGCCGGAGCGTGTTGACCTGCCTGACATTGGCCCGGAAACTATCCACCCGCAGCGTAAGCGGCGCGCCAATGTATTCGGCGTAACCCTCAGGCGAGGATTGCGGTGCAAAGATATCCTCGATCCCGGCACGCACCCGGCTTTCCGGGGCAAGCGCCGAGATCAGTGGTATGGTGACCGCGCCGCCGAATGCGCTGCCGTTTAAGGTGTAGTAGTTCCCCAGATCGCCGGGCCAGGGCATGGTCACACCGGCAAGCGATACGATGGCTGCGGCGTTGACGGAGCTGTCCTCATCCAGACCCTCAACCGCCCAGGCGTAGCTGATGATCCCGCCCATGCTGTGGCCGACAACGATGGGGTTTGCAATGCCGATCATGCTCGCGGCCTCGCGCAGCATGCGCGCCTGGGCGCGCGGTGGGTCCCCTTCGGTGGCCAATGCCCCGGTTGCGATACCGGGGACACGGTCGGTATATCCTAGCCCTGGCCGGTCAAAGGCGGTGACCGTATACCGATCCGTCAGCCGATCCATCAGATCGAAGGTGAATTCCCGCAGGTTGCCGCCAGCCCCATGCAGCAGGATCACATGTGGGCCGCTGCCCTCCTGAACGTAATGCACGCGCCCGCCGGTCACATCGACGAACTCGCCGATCGGGGGAAAGGCCTCTTCCGCCTTGGCGGTGCGATAGCCCGCGCTGAATGTCGTGAGTATTGCGCCCAGCCCCAATGTGGCTGTCGTGAATGCAAGGGTTTTACGTGCCAATTTTGTCCACCTCGAAATGGGTCGTCTGGTAAATCTCGTTTATCCAGTTGCCATATAGAAGGTGTGCGTGGCTTCGCCACCTGTTTTGCGGTTCTGCCGTTGGGTCATCGTCCGGATAATAGTTCATCGGCACGTTGATCGGCGTCCTGTTGGCGATGTCACGGTCATATTCCTGCTTGAGCGTGCCACTGTCATATTCGAAATGGTTGAAGATATAGAGCGCGCGGTGGCCCGGATCCTCGACCAGGCAGGGCCCGGCTTCGTCGCTGGTGATGAGCGTGTTAAGCCCGTTGGCGGCGTCGATTTCATCCTGCCGCATTTCGGTCCAGCGGCTGACGGGTATCACGCAATCGTCCGAAAAGCCCCGCAGATAGGGTGACGCGGGTGCGGTGTTTCGGTGCCGGAAGCAGCCGAAGGCCTTGTGATCCAGAATGTGTTTTTGCACGCCGTGGAAATAGTTGATCATCGCCATGCCCCCCCAGCAGACCCCGAAGGTCGAATGTACATGGGTTTGGGTCCAGTCGAAGACCTGGGTGAGTTCATCCCAATATGTCACGTCTTCAAAGGGCAGGTGTTCGATGGGCGCACCGGTGATAATCAGCCCGTCGAATTTCTGATCCTGCACCTCGCTGAAGGGGTGGTAGAATTCCTCCATATGGGCCGCGGCGGTGTTTTTGGTCTGGTGTTCAGACATCCGGATCAGCGAGAATTCGATCTGCAGCGGTGTGGCCCCGATCAGCCGGGCGAACTGGTTTTCGGTCTGGATTTTCTTGGGCATCAGGTTCAGGAGCGCGATCCGCAGCGGCCGGATATCCTGACGGGCGGCGGTGTCTTCATCGAGCACCATAACGCCTTCCTTGGAAAGGACGTCATAGGCGGGCAGGGCGGCAGGCAGTTTGATGGGCATGGGACAAATCCTGATCAGAGGGAAGAGATAGGCGGCTTAGCTGCGCATCTCAAGGGCGTCAGCGATCATGCTGACAAAGCCCTCCGAATCGTGAACTTGCGTGACTGCGTGCATGGGCACAGTGATCCCCCAGCGGTCTGCCATCGCCTGATATCGTGGTTGCCGGTGGGCGAGTGCCTTGGCAAAGGCCCAGCGGATGAAATCATCAGGGTCGACCTTGTCTGGAGCGACCTTGAATTTCGACAGGTAGGCGTTCCACGTGGCCAGCAGGAAGTCCGGGTCATAGGACATCGGCTTGGGTTCGCGATCAAACCGCCGGATCAGTTCGGCGGTGTGCTCATCGGTTCCTTTGATCCAGACCATTAAGGTGCGCGAGGCGAGATCGGTCATGATCGGATCGTCGAGGTTGTTTACATCCACCCATTCGCAGATTGATCCCCCGGTGTCGCATACAAAATGGGGGTACTGATAAAGCTCAACAGCCCGGTCGATGAAATAGCCGGTGTCGTGCAGCGCGGCCACTTCGGCCTGCTGAAACTGATCCTGGCGGTGTGTATATTCATCCCACGCCAATCCGCCTTTGGCCGGATCACCCGGTTTGCCCAGATAGGACGACATCGGCTTGAGGTCATCAAACGAGATGTTGGAGCCGATATAGATAGAATTGGATCGCAACAGATCGCGCAGGAACGGCACCTTCATCGCCTCGCGCTTGGCATTGTCGGCGATTTTTTCGCCCATGTACCGGGTGCCGATGCGGTAATCGATGGAATAGTGGAACCAATCCCCGGTGCTGCGCAGCATATTTGACAGATAAGTTTTGCCCAGACCTGACATGGCAAAAAGCAGGACACGTTTCTGCGGGGCGTTGCGCCATTCTGATGCGGATGCGTAGATCATGACGCCTTGGGTAACCGGCGGATCAGGAATGATCTAGGGGATTTTTTGAGCCTTGGCTTTGTCGCTCTGGACGGCGTGCGGCTTTGCGACAGCAACAATATCGCTTTGTGCTCGCTTAGTTTGCCGAGGCGTTCTTGCTGCGCTTTTGTTCGGCGTAGCGTTCGCGAGTTCGCTTGAAAGCCTTGAGCAATCGCGGGTCGGTCGCTCCCATCAGCCTCAGTTGTTCCTCGAATTTCAGTTCACTTTGTCCGTAGAATGCCTCGGCTGCGTCATATGGCGCGGCTTTCTGCGTCTGTCTGGTCATCATGTCACGTCCTTCATTAACGTCCCCTCGATCAGATTGATTTCGGGCATTTATGGGGCGAATTGACGAAACTGAACAAAAGAACAGGTTAAACCGGCCAAAAAAGTTGATCAAATTCTATTAAAGTTAACACAGTACAGCCGGAGGTTTAATACCTCCGGTGCAGTTCATTCCGTTCAAATCGCTGTTTTTGTTGATCACCGGTGCCGATCTGCCCGTCAGGCACCGCGCCAGATCCATCCCCCACCCAGCACGCGGGTGCTGTCGGGATCGTAAAAGACACAAGCCTGTCCCGGTGAGACGCCCTGTTCGGCGACCATCAATTCGACCTCTGCCTCAGTTTCTGAGATCGGGCGCAGAATGGCGTCGGTCGGTGGCCGGGTGGACCGCACACGCACGGCGATCTGTCGTTCGGCAAGGTCGGTCAGCTTTCCGCCACCGATCCAGTTGATTTCGCGAATGGGGACCCGCCGGGTGGCAAGCATGTCTTTGGGCCCGACGATGACCTGCTTTTTGTCCACGTCGAGTTTCACCACATAAAGCGGATCAGACAGGCCGCCGATACCAAGACCCCGCCGCTGGCCGACGGTGTAGTGGATCACGCCCTTGTGGGTCCCGCGTATGGTGCCATTTGTGTCCACGATATCGCCGGGTTCTGCCGCACCCGGCCGCAGCTTTTCAATGACGGCGGCATAATCGCCATTGGGCACGAAGCAGATATCCTGACTGTCGGGTTTATCCGCGACGCTGAGCCCGTATTTGGCAGCCAGCGCACGGGTTTCTTCCTTGGATTTCAGGTGGCCCAGTGGAAAGCGCAGATAATCAAGCTGTTCCTGCGTCGTTGAGAACAGGAAATAGCTTTGATCTTTGCTGGCATCAGCGGCGGAATGCAGTTCGGCCCCATTGGCACCCATCTTGCGTTGGATGTAATGACCGGTGGCCATGCAATCAGCCTCCAGGTCTTTGGCCGTTTCCAGTAGGTCCTTGAATTTCACCCGTTCATTGCAACGAATGCAGGGTACGGGTGTGGCCCCGCCCAGATAGCTGTCAGCAAATTCGTCCATCACTGCTTCACGGAAGGTGTTTTCGTAATCCAGCACATAATGGGGAAATCCCATTTCTTCGGCCACGCGGCGGGCGTCGTGAATATCGCGCCCGGCACAACAGGCCCCTTTTTTGGCCAGTGCTGCCCCATGATCATAAAGCTGCAAGGTAACGCCGACCACATCATAGCCTTCTTCGGCGAGTTGTGCAGCCACGACAGAACTGTCGACGCCACCGGACATCGCCACGACGACACGTGTCTGCGCGGGCGGCTTTGCAAAGCCGAGGGAGTTCAGCGGCGAATCAAGGGGCATGGTTTGTCCAGATAGGATCGTTTCGCAATGAAATATAGGAAAATGCGACATACTCTCAAGGGGCAGTTATACCTCTCATTAAGCCATTAACCCCGATAACGCCCCCGGGAGTTACTGAAAGGGGTGCACCATGTATCTAAGGAAAATAGAAGGGCCGCGTTCTGTGACGCTGCCGGATGGAACTATTATGACCCGGGCTGACCTGCCATGCAGTGATACGCGCCGCTGGGTCGCGTCGCGCAAAGCGGCCGTTGTCAGGGCGGTGAATGCCGGGCTGATTCAGCGCAAAGAGGCGTTGGAACGCTATAAATTGTCCGATGAAGAGTTTGGTGAATGGGAAAATGCGGTCGCCGCACATGGCGAAGCAGCCTTAAAAGCAACGGCTTTGCAACGTTATCGACAACCATAGGTGGAAATGTAAAGATATTCTGGTATGGTAACGGGTGATTAACCTTTAGCCGTTTAGGTTAACGACACCGAAGAGAGAGCGGAGAACTCGGATGCGTGTCTTGCTGGTTGAAGATGACCCAACAACGTCGAAAAGCATTGAACTGATGCTGACCCATGCGAACCTGAACGTCTATGCGACGGATCTGGGTGAGGAGGGGATCGATCTTGCAAAGCTTTACGATTACGACCTGATCCTGTTGGATTTGAACCTGCCGGACATGAATGGCCATGAGGTGCTGCGCCAGCTGCGCCTGAGCCGTATCGATACGCCTATATTGATCCTCTCAGGGGACGATGGGACAGAAAGCAAGCTAAAAGGCTTTGGTTTCGGCGCAGATGACTATCTGACCAAACCCTTCCACCGCGAAGAACTCGTGGCGCGTATCCATGCAATCATCCGCCGCTCCAAAGGGCACGCGCAGTCGATTATCAAGACTGGCCGCATTGCGGTCAATCTTGATGCCAAAACGGTCGAGGTGGGCGGCAGTACCGTGCATCTGACCGGCAAGGAATATCAGATGCTGGAGCTTCTGAGTCTGCGCAAGGGCACCACGCTGACCAAGGAGATGTTCCTGAACCATCTTTATGGCGGCATGGACGAGCCCGAATTGAAGATCATCGATGTGTTCATCTGCAAGCTGCGCAAGAAGCTGAGCGAAGCAACCGATGGTGAAAACTACATCGAAACGGTTTGGGGGCGCGGTTATGTGCTGCGCGATCCAGAGCCTGTCACGACAGCGGAAAAAATCGCGGTTGGCGCCTGACGCGACCGCGAGCCAAAGGCCACTCACAAAACGGGGCGGTGCTTCACGACTGGACGTTGTGAAGATGCCTGCCTAAGAATTGAACCCATCGTCATTGCGGCGGTGGGTTCATTTTTTGAGGGCGCAGAAGTGAATAATAGCACCAGCGTTGGGCATCCCGAAACAGGCCATCTGGATGTGGATGCATTGTCGGTTGATCAGGCAACGGTCGAGTTGGCATGGCTGGCGGCACAGTTGCAGGCAGCCAACACTGCCTATCACCGCGATGATGCGCCCGAGATCAGTGATGCCGCCTATGATGCGCTGAAACGGCGCAATTTGGCGATCGAAGAGACCTTTCCTGACCTCAAGCGTGCCGACAGCCCGAGCGAACAGGTTGGCGGGGGCATTGCCGAGGGGTTTGGCAAGGTGCGGCATGCTGTGCGGATGCTGTCGCTGGGCAATGCGTTTGATGACGACGATGTGACGGATTTCGACGCCCGCATTCGCAAGTATCTGGGGTTGGGCGCGGATGCCCCCCTGATTTACACGGCGGAGCCAAAGATCGACGGGCTGTCTTTGTCCCTGCGTTATGAAGCTGGGGTGCTGGTGCAGGCGGCCACACGCGGCGACGGAACTGTTGGTGAGAACGTGACCGCCAATGCCCGCACGATTGATGATATTCCAGAACGGATTGAAGGCGCGCCGGAGGTGCTGGAGGTGCGCGGCGAGGTTTACATGAGCCACGCTGATTTCGCAGCACTGAATGAGCGGCAAGAGGTGGCGGGGGGCAAGACCTTTGCCAACCCCCGTAACGCGGCTGCCGGATCGTTGCGGCAGTTGGATGCGAGCATCACCAAATCGCGCCCGCTCCGGTTCTTTGCTTATGCGTGGGGTGAATTGTCGGCACCGCTGGCTGACACGCAATCGGGTGCCATCGCACGCCTATCCGCGCTTGGCTTTGCGACCAATGATCTGACAGTGACCTGTGATGGCCCCACTGCCATGATTGCGCACTATCACATGATCGAGGAACACCGCGCGACGCTGGGCTATGACATTGATGGCGTCGTCTACAAGGTGGATGATCTGGATTTGCAGCGGCGGCTGGGGTTCCGGTCAACCACGCCGCGATGGGCTGTGGCGCATAAGTTTCCGGCAGAACTGGCCTGGACCACGCTTGAGGCGATTGACATTCAGGTCGGGCGCACTGGCGCTTTGTCGCCAGTCGCGCGGTTGAAACCGGTAACGGTCGGCGGCGTGGTGGTCTCAAATGCGACGCTGCATAACGAAGACTATATCGCCGGTATCGGTGGTGACGGGCAGCCTATACGCGATGGGCGCGATTTGCGCGTTGGCGACTGGGTGCAGGTCTATCGCGCGGGCGATGTGATCCCCAAGATCAAGGATGTGGATCTGGCCCGCAGGCCTGATGCGGCCGTGCCTTATACGTTTCCGGAGATCTGCCCCGAATGCGGGTCAGAGGCGATCCGCGAGGAGGGCGATGCGGTCCGCCGCTGTACGGGTGGTATGATCTGCCCGGCGCAAGCGGTTGAAAAGTTGAAGCATTTTGTGTCGCGCGCCGCGTTTGATATCGAAGGGCTGGGAGCCAAACAGGTAGAGCAGTTCTATGGCGATGGCTGGGTCAAGACGCCTGCCGATATCTTCACCCTGCGGGATCGGTATGGAACCGGAATGCAGCAACTCAAGAACCGGGAAGGCTGGGGCGAGAAAAGCGCGGCTAATCTATTCGATGCGATTGATGATAAAAGGCAAATCCCGCTGCATCGGCTGATTTTCTCGCTCGGTATCCGGCATGTGGGGGAATCTGCGGCGACGACGTTGGCCAACCACTACATGTCCTGGGATGCCTTTGAGGCGGCCTTGACCAACGCGACAGTCAGTGAAGGCGAGATATGGGAGGATTTGATCGGCATCGACGGTGTCGGCGCGGTCATGGCGACGTCAGTCATCACGGCGATGCAGCAGGAGGCCGAGCGCGCATCGATTGACGCTTTGGTTGCACATTTGAACGTGGAGGATGCAGAGGCCGTCGCGACCGACAGCCCGGTCGCAGGCAAGACGGTGGTGTTCACCGGATCGTTGGAGAAGATGACCCGCGCGGAAGCCAAGGCACGGGCCGAGGCGTTGGGCGCGAAGGTCTCGGGCTCGGTGAGTGCCAAGACTGATTTGTTGGTGGCAGGTCCCGGGGCCGGATCGAAGGCTTCCAAGGCTGAGGCATTGGGTGTCGAGACCATCGACGAAGATGCCTGGCTGGCCCTGATTGGCGACGCATGAGCGGCCGCCCGGAGATTCTGTTTCCACTATTTGGTGCGCTGAATAATCTGGACGGCGTGGGGCCAAAGACAGCACAGATCCTGGAACAGACAGGGATCGAAAAACCACGCGATATGCTGATGACCTTGCCGCATGGCGGGGTGG
The DNA here is from genome assembly GCA_947488175.1 of uncultured Paracoccaceae bacterium. Classification (GTDB taxonomy): domain Bacteria; phylum Pseudomonadota; class Alphaproteobacteria; order Rhodobacterales; family Rhodobacteraceae; genus Yoonia. The sequence continues at coordinate 60,858 of CANKYO010000001.1, read as the reverse complement.
ATCGCCACCGGCGGGCCAGCATTCGCGATGTCGTGCCGCCAGCCACAGCGACGGTTGAGGTGACGGTGGGCGATCATTACCCGCCGCGGTCGCGGGGCCGCCCATATCGGGTGCAGGTCACAGACGCGCAGACCACGTTTCAGCTCGTGTTTTTTCATGCCAAGGGCGATTATCTGCAGCGCCTCTTGCCGACGGGGCAGAAACGCATCGTGTCAGGCAAGGTCGAGATTTTTGATGGGATTGCCCAGATCGTGCATCCTGATCATGTCCTGCCGGTGGCCGAGGCGGATGAGATACCGGCTTACGAGCCGGTTTATCCCCTGCATGCGGGTATTTCGCAGAAACTGATGTGGAAGGCGACGCGATCCGCGTTGGAGATGGCGCCGGACCTGGCCGAGTGGATTGACCCGGAATTGAAGAAGCAAGAAGGCTGGCCGGATTGGCGTGCCGCTTTCGCGAAGGTACATGCGCCGGCCTCATCGACCGATCTGTCGCCACATGATCCTGCGCGCCAACGGTTGGCATATGACGAATTGTTCGCGCATCAGATCACGCTAGCTTTGGCGCGGGCGGTGGTGCGCCGGGGTAAGGGATTATCTTCGGAAGGGTCGGGTGCTTTGCGCGCGAAGGTTCTGGCGGAGCTACCCTATCAGCCGACGGCTGCGCAGATCCGCGCCATCGGTGAGATTGAGGCGGACCTGGCCACTGCGCTGCGGATGAACCGGCTGCTGCAGGGGGATGTGGGATCGGGCAAGACGCTGGTGGCGCTGATGGCGCTGTTGATTGTGGTAGAGGCTGGCGGGCAGGGGGTGATGATGGCCCCGACCGAAATACTGGCGCGCCAGCATCTGGAAGGGCTGCAGCCGCTGGCGGAAAGCGCGGGCGTGGTGCTGGAGATTCTGACGGGTCGCGACAAGGGGTCGGAACGAAAGGCCAAGCTGGCAGCGCTTGCCGAAGGTAAGATTGATATTCTGGTAGGCACCCATGCCGTGTTTCAGAAAGATGTGCATTTTCATGATCTGCGACTGGCAATCGTGGATGAGCAACATCGCTTTGGCGTAGCCCAGCGGATGGAGTTGGGCGCCAAGGGGCAGGCGGTGGATGTGCTTGTGATGACCGCAACGCCGATTCCACGGTCACTGGCGCTGGCGCAGTATGGCGACATGGATGTGTCGGTTCTGGATGAAAAACCACCCGGACGAACGCCGGTGCAAACCGCGCTGGTTTCAACCGCGCGGATGGATGAGGTTGTTGAAAAACTGCGCCACGCGGTGGCCGAAGGACGGCAAGCCTATTGGGTGTGCCCGCTGGTTGAGGAAAGCGAGGTCATGGATATGACCGCCGCAGAGGAACGGTTCAAGCATTTGCGTACCGCTTTGGGTGAAGGTGTTGTTGGGCTGGTGCATGGGCAATTGCCGCCGGCAGAGAAGGACGCGGCGATGGCGCGCTTTGTATCGGGAGAGACAAAGGTGTTGGTCGCAACCACTGTGATCGAAGTTGGGGTGAATGTCCCCAATGCGTCGATCATGATGATCGAACGGGCCGAGCATTTTGGCCTCGCACAGCTGCATCAATTGCGCGGTCGGGTCGGGCGCGGGGCAGCGGCGTCGACCTGTTTGCTGCTTTATCAGGCCCCGCTGACCGAGAGCGGTCGGCGCAGGCTGGAGATACTGCGTGAGACAGAGGATGGGTTCCGCATCTCCGAGGAAGATCTGGCCATGCGCGGGGCGGGTGATGTGATTGGCACGGCCCAGTCAGGTTTGCCGCGGTTTCGGATCGCCGATCTGGAGCGTCAGGCGTCACTCATGGCGCTGGCGCAATCAGATGCGCGCAAGTTGTTGCATGATGATCCGACGTTGGAAACAGATCGTGGAAAGGCGGCCCGCACATTGCTGTGGCTGATGGAGCAGGACAAGGCGATCCGTTTGATTTCAGTAGGTTAGCGCACCGCGTTCCAAAATGTTCACGAATGTTCCTAAAAAGTTCTTTACACAAGGTTAATGATGTGAGAACAAAGTAGCAACAAAACGTAAGGAACACAGTATGGCCCAAGAGATCAAATCCATCATCGTCCGGTCCCGCGAGACGCTTTTGGCTGATGCACTTGGTGTCGTGGCCCTGATGATCATATTGTTTGTCGGATTGTCCTTGCCCGGGCTGATCTGACCTCCCTGGCGATAGCCGTCCGGTCCATCACATTGCCCTGTCCCAAGAATGCAATGTCTGATGACCTGCCTGTCTGAGTCCATAAAGGGGTTTTGCCTCCCCCGCTGGAACGCCGGACCGGACCTGTCGCTTAAACTGCCGCCGCCATCCTGTCCCGGATGTGCGGCGGTTTTTTCTGCGAGGGGCAGACTTTTCCAAGAAATTGCCTGCTCAGGCAGTGGCTTTGGCGGTTTCCAGTGCGTCTAGCGTGGCATCAAAAGCCAGCAGGATCGATGCATGCCGGTTCTTGTAATCCTTGGCCGGTTGCAGGACCTCAAGCCCGTCGAAAGGGGCGGTGGGCACAGGGCCGTCAGATTTCAACATGGCGTAAAGCTCATCACGCCCTTGCTGCACCTGCGCGGGCGTTGTGCCTACGATGCTGCCGCCAACGACGGCAGCGGCGGCCTGACCCAAGGCACAGGCCTTGACGTCCTGGGCATAGTCCGTGATCACGCCGTCTTCCAAGACGATATCGACGGTGACGGTTGATCCACAAAGGGGGGACCGTTTCTTGGCCGTGGCAGAAGGCTGCGCAAGCCGCTCGGTGCGCGGCATGTCGGCGGCCAGGGCAAGGATCCTGCCGGAATAGAGTTTGATCATGTCTGTTTCAGCTGACATCGCGTTTGCCCTTCCTCACGGTCCTCTTTAGATAGTCCGGACCGATCCTGATGCAAAGGTTTTTGACATGCCCTTCGATCCCAGTAGCCTGAAGTATAATGACGCAGGCCTGATCCCGGCGATTGCGCAGGATGCCGCATCAGGTGAGGTGCTGATGATGGCCTGGATGAATGCAGAGGCTGTCGCGCGGACGCTGGAGACAGGGCAGGTGACCTATTGGTCGCGGTCCCGGCAGGAATTCTGGGTGAAGGGGGCGACCAGCGGAAACACGCAGGCGCTGGTGGATTTCAAGGTGGATTGCGACCGCGATTGTCTGTTGATCGAGGTGCAGCAGGCGGGGCCGGCCTGCCATACCGGACGCAGGACCTGTTTCTATACAGCCGTGCGCAATGATGAAGAGATCGAGGTCGTCAAGCTGCCGGAAGACCCACCATCTGCCTGATGTCTTTGGGCGTGGCACCCTCGGCCCGGTATTTCGCGATCGCCCGTGCATCGTCTCGCTTCGCCAAACGCTTGCCATTCTCGTCGCGGATCAATTTGTGGTGATGGCAAATCGGGATCGGCAGACCCAGCAGGTGATAAAGCAGCACATGGATGCTGGTGGCATCGAACAGGTCTTCGCCACGGATCACATGGGTGATGCCCTGCGCATGGTCGTCCAGGACCACGGCTAAATGATAGGCGGCGGCCATGCCGCGCCGCGCCACCGCGACATCACCGATTGATGTTATCAGGTCGCCCGCGTCCAGTTGCAGCGTGCCGCAATACTTTTCGCCGGTTTCCTCGTAACTCGGCAGGGGCGCCGCCTGATCGACCGCTTCTTCCATATGCAAGCGGATCGCATCGCCCTCCCTGAAGTCTGCCATCGTCCGATGTCGGCAGGTCCCGGGATAGATCCGTCCGTCGGGGCCATGTGTTGGCACGCCCTCTTGCGGGGCGCTGGCCGCGTTTTCGATGTCGGCCCGGCTGCAGGAGCAGGGGTAGAGCAGACCCATCGCGGTAAGTTTTTGGATATTGGCCCGAAAACGGGGTTCGGACCGCGATTGCTTCATGATTGGTTCCGGCCATGATAGCCCCAGCCAGTGCAGATCGTCGATGGCCTGTTGTTCGAATTCCGGCTTTGAGCGGACGCGGTCGATGTCATCCATGCGCAGGATGAATGTTCCATCGGCCGCCATGGCCATGTCATAGGCCAGCATCGCGGAATAAGCATGCCCCAGATGCAGTGGCCCGGTGGGCGAAGGCGCAAAGCGTGTGATCATCGCCGTCGCAGAACGATGATGTCTGAGCCCATGTCCATGTCATGCAGATGGGGCCCGTGTTCGCGAAAAATGACCTCGGCCCGACCCGCGCCGATTTCCGTGCTGAGCGTCTCTGCATACCTGGCGTCTACAAGGGTTGGATCGTTGTAGGATAGCGCCAAGAGGCCACCGGTGTTGAGTTTCCCCACAAGCGCGCCCAGCGTTTCGGGTGGCGCGGCCCCGAGGCTAACGACGCCTGCCGCGACGATCACCGGGTAAGCGCCACGCCCGAAGCTGAGTTCGCCGGGTTGCGAGAGCCAGGTCTTGGCATAGACGCCGCGTTCGGTGGCCTTTTCAAGCATCTCTGCGGTAACGTCGGTGCCGTGCAGTGTGCCGAAGCCCGCTTCGCGCAGGATTTGTCCGGAGAAACCGGTGCCGCAGCCAAAATCCAGAATGGTAGTGTCAGGCGTCGCATGCGTTTTCAGCGCAGCGGCGATCCGGGCAGGTGTGTGATACCCGCGCGCGGTGATATCGGCGTCATAGGTTGCGGCCCAGTTTGCGTAAACCGCGATGGTTTCCTCCACCGGGCGCGGTGTCCAGAGATCGGGGCGCAGCGGGTCCTTCTTGTCAGCCATGGTGTAAGGCTAACGCGGCAGTTCAGGCGGCGTCCAGCGCCATTTGACCTAGCCACGCCTGCCAGTCGGATTTGGCCCGGTCGGTATAGGCTTTGTAGCGGTCTTTGCGGTTACGTCGCCCGCCCTTGACCCCGTCCAGCGGTGGGAAGAGACCAAAATTGACGTTCATGGGCTGAAATGTCTTGGCGTCAGCCCCGCCGGTGATGTGGGTGACAAGCGCGCCCATCGCGGTTGTATTCGGCACCGGGTCCAGGGTTTGGCCGGTCATTTCTGCCACGGCCATGCGACCCGCAAGCAGGCCCATGGCGGCGCTTTCAACGTAGCCTTCCACTCCGGTGATCTGGCCGGCAAAGCGGATGTTGGGCCGCGACCGCAGGCGCATCTGGTCATCGAGCAGCGTGGGAGAGTTGATAAAGGTGTTGCGGTGGACACCGCCGAGGCGGGCGAATTCCGCATTCTCAAGCCCGGGAATCATTTTGAAAACAGCCTTTTGCGCGCCGTATTTCATCTTGGTCTGGAAGCCCACGATATTGAACAGAGTGCCAAGTGCATTGTCGCGGCGCAACTGGACAACGGCGTAAGGTTTGTTTTGCGGATCATGGTCGTTGGTCAGGCCGACAGGTTTCATCGGGCCAAAGCGCAGGGTTTCGCGGCCGCGTTCGGCCATGACCTCGATCGGCAGGCAGCCGTCGAAGTAACCGGCGGTTTCGCCTTCCTTGAATTCCGTCTTTTCAGCGGCCAGCAATGCGTCGATGAAAGCTTCGTACTGGTCGCGTGTCATCGGGCAGTTGAGGTAGGCGGTGCGTTCTTCCTCGGTTTCGCCTTTGTCATAGCGCGACTGCATCCATGCGACATCCATGTTGACGCTGTCGGCATAGACGATGGGGGCGATGGCGTCGAAGAACGCCAGCGCCTCGGCCCCGGTTTCCGCTTGAATAGCCTCGGCCAATGCGCCGGAGGTCAGCGGACCGGTCGCGATGATCCAGTGACCGTCGTCGGGGAGCGCGGCGATTTCATCGTGGGAAATGGAAATGTTCGGGTGTGCGGTGAGCGCTGCGGTGACTGCTTCGGCAAATGGATCGCGGTCAACGGCCAGCGCGCCGCCCGCAGGCAGCCGGTGCCGGTAGGCGGTTTGCATGATCAGTCCGTTGGCCTGCATCATTTCCCAATGTAGCAAGCCTACGGCGTTTTGTTCATGATCGTCAGAGCGGAAAGAGTTAGAACACACCATTTCGCCCAAATTGCCGGTCCGATGGGCGAAGGTGCCCACTTTGGGGCGCATTTCGTGGATCGTCACGTTCAGGCCCGCATTGGCCGCCTGCCACGCAGCTTCGGACCCGGCCATGCCGCCGCCGATAATGTGAAGTGTTTTTTCCATGAGGGCACATTTAGGTCCTGTGCCGGGGAATGAAAAGGCCCGCGCAGGTGGCGCGGGCCTTGATTGGTTAGGGTGTGGCGATTGGCAGCGCACCAAGCGCATTTCGGAACTGGCCGCTGCCTGCATTGGCATCCCCGCGCAGGTCGCGGGCGAATTCGCGGTCCAGACGTGTGGGTCCGCCAGTTTCGAACGAGATTGAAAGGCTCAAAGTGTCGACCGTTTCACCATTACTGGGGTCAATCTGGCCGATGGAGGCGTCAATCCACGCCCCATCGGCAATCTCATATCCGGCACCGATCTTGAAACTGGTGTAATCGACCAGCCCGCCGGACACGTTTTCGAAAGCGGCTGTACCGCGGAAAGCGCTGCCGAATTCGTAAGCCCCGCGCGCACCGATGGTGCTGGCATCGTCTTCGGAATTACCCGCAAAGTAGACGCGTGCATCGATGGGGCCCTGTTCGTAATCTGCCGAAATGACGTAGCCTGTGCTGTCATTGGCGGTGTTGCTGCTCAGGCCGATGCCGAGGTCGACCCCTGGCGATACTTCGAATGTTGCGACACCCAGATACAGGGTTTCCTCTGCATCGAGGTCCTGCCGGATGCTGAGCCCGACGCCAAATTGATCCGTCCGGTATTGGGCAAAAGCACCGGCGACAGTGGCGTCCGCTGTATCCGTCTCAACATTGCCGATTTCGGCCCCGATCAGAATGTCGGGTGAGAGGAAATATCCAGCCCCGACCGAGATCTCACGCGTCGTTGCATCCAGGTCGCCCCGATCCGCCGAGAGGTTTTCGACCGCGCCCGAAAGCAGAACATCGCCCACCTGGTATTCGATTTCGCCGACCAGTTCGTTGGCGTTGATGTCGTCATCACCGACAGAATAGTTGTTTCGGTCATAGCTAAATTGTGCGTAACGCACACCATCAGCCGCAACCGTGCCGGTCACAAGCGCGACGACAGCGGTGGAGCTGAGAATGATTTTGGTTCTTGTCATTGTCCAAACCTTTAATGGATGCTGGTAGCGATACATCTGGAATGCTGCCCTAGGGGAAATGGCGCAATCGGGGGGCAGTGGCAGAAAACCTGACTGATGCATCTTTGTCGCAAGGAGTGGCAAGGTCTTGCCGAGGTCGGCGGAAGACCGCAAAAAGCCCCGCAACAATGGCGGGGCTTTGCAAGGATTGTTCTGATTTGGGGCGTTTACGGTTATCGGCGGGTGATTGGTCATGGGGTGGCCGCCGACATGCCCAACGGTGTTTCCGTCCTTATTGAAACAGTATTGGCGCCTCTCTTGCGGGCAGGTTTGATCGCATAACCGGCGCTGTTGTTGAGGCAGATTGTCGAGAAACAGTGTCGTTTTTGACCAGAGTGCAACACCGATGAGAACATTGAAATGACGATCATGATTGCTGTCTTACCGCCGCAATTATGTCTCATTGGCGATATTAGAAGCGCCCATAAAGCAATCTCAAAAACGGAAAAAGAATCATGAAAACACTATCAGCAGTGACACTTGCTGGTCTTGCCTTGGTGCCGATGCAGGTGCAAGCAGACTGGAGCGGCTTTTACTTTGGTGCATCGGCAGGAAATGTCACGGAAGGAAAAATCGGGGACTCTGGGACAGGTGAACTTGAGGTTGACAAAGCCTATCCCGGTGGTCTGTTTCTCGGATATCAGCAGCAAAGTGGGCGTCTGGTTTTCGGTGGCGAATACGCCATTGGCATAGCTGGTGACATTGATTTCAAAGATCGCGAATTCCAAAATAAGGTCGCTTATGGCGAAGGAGATTTGAAGGCGCGCGTCGGCTATTCGTTTGGTGAGATTCTCGCCTACGGACTTGTCAGTTCCACAGCCGTTGTCTTCACCGACGGTGATGACGAACTCAGTGCATCAGGCCTCGGTATTGGCTTTGGCGTCGATTTCGCCGCCAGCCGCAACCTCATTGTCGGTTTTGAATACATCGCCCGCGATCTGGAAGGTGAAGTTATCGAAAACGGCTTTCAAACAGCTGATGATGTTGACTTTGACGTGAACTCTTTCACCTTCCGGGTATCATATAAGTTCTGATCAACAGACAGTAGGTCAGTGATAAAGCCGCACCCGAGAGGGTGCGGCTTTTTTGTCCGCGCCAGCGCCTGCGGTGCTGGTTACGGTGTTGTCTCTTCTTCCTCACCCTGATCGGCGATCCACGCCACGCTGACCACGGTTTCGCCTTTGCCGGTGTCGAACACCTTGACCCCGCCCGCACCACGGGACCGGAACGAGATACCGTCGATGGGCACGCGGATGGATTGGCCGGTTGATGTGACAAGCATGATCTGATCCGAGATATCGACCGGGAAGGATGTCACCAACGGTCCGCCACGCATCGCCTTGTCCATGGCCGCGACCCCCATGCCGCCGCGTCCGCGCACGGGATAGTCGTGGCTTGAGGACAGCTTGCCGGATCCTTTGGCGGTGATTGTCAGGATCAGGTTTTCCGCAGCCGACATTTCGGCGTAGCGTTCTTGGCTGATCTGGCCTGGTGCGGCCTCTTCATCTTCGTTCTCTGCCTCGTCGGTCAGTCCCGCCATGGCACGGCGCATTTTCAGATAGGCGGCACGTTCGGCTGGGTCAGCCTCAAAATGTCGGATGATGGACATGCTGACCACTTCGTCTTTGCCGGTTAGTCTGATGCCGCGGACACCCACGGATGCACGGCTGTTAAAGACGCGCACATCTGTCGCTGGGAAACGGATGGCCCGACCTGAACTGGTGACCAGCATCACGTCATCATCATTCGATGCGATGCGGGCATTGATCAATGTGGTGCCTTCATGCTCGCCTTCGAATTTCATCGCGATCTTGCCGTTTGATTTCACATTCGTGAAGTCTGACAGGGCGTTACGCCGCACAGTTCCAGCAGACGTCGCAAAAACGACCTGCAGATCGTCCCATTCTTCCTCGGGCCGGTCGACAGGCATGATGGCTGCGATGGAGACTCCTTGTGGGATCGGGAGGATGTTGACGATAGCCTTGCCTTTGGCGGTACGATTGCCGAGTGGCAGGCGCCAGGTCTTGAGCTTGTAGACCATTCCGTCGGTTGTGAAGAACAACAGCTGGGTATGCGTGTTGGCGACAAAGAGGGTGGTGACCACGTCCTCTTCCTTGGTCTGCATGGATGACAGGCCTTTACCACCGCGCCGCTGCGCGCGGAAATCGGCGAGGGCGGTGCGCTTGATGTAGCCGCCGGAGGTCACGGTGACGACCATGTCCTCTTTCTCGATCAGGTCCTCGTCTTCCATGTCGCCCGACCAGTCGACGATTTCGGTGCGACGGGGGACGGCGAACAGTTCGCGGACTTCATGCAATTCGTCCCGGATGATCTGCATGATCCGGTCGCGTGAGCCGAGGATCTCAAGGTATTCGCGGATTTTTCCGGCCAATTCCTGCAATTCGTCGGTGACTTCCTTGACGCCGATCTGGGTCAGGCGCTGCAGGCGCAATTCCAGAATGGCGCGCGCCTGGGTTTCGGACAGATTATACGTGCCGTCCTCATTGGCGGTGTGGGTCGGGTCATCAATCAGTTTTATGTATTCAAGGATGGATTCCGCAGGCCAGCGCCGGGTCATCAGTTTTTCGCGGGCAGTCGCGGCGTCGGCGGACTGCCGGATGGTGGCAACAACTTCGTCGATATTGGTGACGGCCACGGCCAGACCACACAGGACATGGGACCGTTCGCGGGCCTTGCGCAGTTCGAATGCCGTGCGACGGGCCACCACATCTTCGCGGAAATCCACAAAAGCCGTCAGGAAGGCGCGGAGCGTCAATTGTTCCGGCTTGCCACCGTTCAGCGCCAGCATGTTGCAGCCGAAATAGGTCTGCATCGGGGTAAAGCGGAACAGCTGGTTCAGCACGACCTCTGCTGTGGCGTCGCGCTTGAGTTCAACCACCACCCGCACGCCATTGCGGTCGGATTCGTCCTGCACGTGGGCGATGCCTTCAATCCGTTTATCGCGGGCCGCTTCGGCGATCTTGTCGATCATTGCCGATTTGTTCACCTGATAGGGAATTTCATTGATGACAATGGCATAGCGGTCCTTGCGGATTTCCTCGACCTCGGTTTTGGCCCGAACGATGACGGAACCGCGCCCTTCGAGATAGGCCTTACGGGCGCCGGAGCGGCCAAGGATGATCCCACCGGTCGGGAAATCGGGACCCGGAATGTATTCAATCAGGTCTTCGGAGGACATATCCGAATTGTCGATCAGGGCGAGTGTGGCGTCGACGACTTCGCCCAGATTATGAGGCGGTATGTTGGTGGCCATGCCGACGGCGATACCGCCAGCGCCATTGACCAGCATATTGGGGAAGCGTGACGGCAGGACGCTGGGTTCGCGTTCCTTGCCGTCGTAGTTATCCATGAAGTCGACCGTGTCCTTGGGCAGGTCTTCGGTCATATATTGCGCAACTTTGGCGAGCCGGGATTCAGTATAGCGCATGGCGGCGGCGCCATCGCCATCCATCGACCCGAAATTGCCCTGACCATCGATCAGCGGCAGCGACATGGAAAAATCCTGGGCCATCCGCACCAGTGCGTCATAAATCGCGCTATCGCCGTGCGGGTGATAAGAGCCCATCACATCGCCGACAGATTTCGCGGACTTGCGATAGGATTTATCGGCGGTGATCCCCTTTTCATACATCGAATAAATGATGCGACGATGCACAGGTTTTAGGCCGTCGCGCAGATCAGGGATCGCGCGCGATACGATGACGCTCATCGCGTAGTCGAGATAGCTGGTCTTCAGTTCGTGTTCGATCGTGACCGAAGGGCCGGTATACGCGGGGCGCATTGGCGGCATTTCATCATCGTTTTCAGGGGTTTCTGGGGTATCGTTCACGTGGACCGCCTGTTGTTACTGGCACTGCTATATTTCGTTGCGCTGACCTTATCAGACACTTGATGTGGGGTGCAATGGCGTATGCCATGCAGGGCTGGCAGCCTTGTGAACAGACTGACAACAAGCTGTTTTTATTGACAAAGTTTATAATTCGGGAATCATTTTCAGATAAGCATAAGAAACGGAAGGAGTGCCGATGCAGTCAGAAGCAGAATTGATGATGAAAGGGTACGGTCTGACCACGGCCGAACTGTTCTATCACATGCCCGATCATCCCCATGTGCTGAACACCTTTATCTGGCAGGATTACGACCTTGCCCCAGATCACGACAAATTATTGAAATTCATAGGGTTTTGGCAGGAAGAGCTGGACGGCCCATTGCATTCCGTCCGGTTTGTTCACCGCAAGATGATTAGCGCGGGCGAATGGCGCAATGTGACGGGCGAATTCCACTATCATTGAAGACAGTGCTTGATCCTCTTTGCTTCCTAACCCGAAGTGTCATCCGCCATTGTGACCCCAAGACGGCCAATACCGTCGATAATCACCTCGACCCGATCCCCGGCCTTCACGGGACGCGCACCGATTGACGTGCCGCAGGCGATCACGTCGCCGGGCATCAGGGTCACATCCTCTGACAGTTTGCTGACGATCTTCGCGGGCGGCATGATCATGTCATCGGCTGGATAGGATTGCCGTTCGCGCCCGTTAACTTCGACCCGGATAGTCAGATCGCGCCAGTTCAGATCAGTCGCAATGACGGGGCCGACAACGCCGAAGCCATCAAAACCCTTGGCACGGGTCCATTGCGGGAATGACGGATCAGCCGTCAGAACCTGCAAAGCTGTGATATCGTTGATGCAGGTATAACCGAGGATTGCGCTCTCGGCTTCGTCCTCGCTGATATTGCGGCATTCCCGCCCGATCACGATTCCCAATTCGCCTTCAAAGATGACCCGGCCGACATCTCCGGGGATTTGGACGGTCGCGTCCGGCCCAGCCAGCGACGTGACGGGTTTGAGGAACCATAACGGATGTTCGGGGATATCCAGTTTATTGCGGGCCGCTGCCGCATGGTAGTTGTTCCACAAGCCAATGAACTTTCCGGGAACGGTAGGGGCCAGTAATCTTTCCTGATCAAGCGGAACGGGATCGCCTGCCCCTTCATCGGACCCCAGCACCTTCCGCGGCAGGAACACGCCATCGCTGATGACCCCGGTCAGTATCTGCCCGTCAGTGCCTTGAATGCGTGCCCAATCCATCCTGTTTTTCCCCTAAGCTCATGATCTTGTCGAACATTAGGGGCCAAGCACAGGATTAACCAGCCCGCTTGATCATACCGAAGAGGTCGCGCGGATCGTCAGGGTCGGCGATCAGGTCAAGGTCGATATAGAACGGCGTATCCTTGATCTTTTCATGCACGTAGCGCAGCGCGCTGAAGTCTTCGATTGCAAAGCCGACGCCGTCGAAAAGGGTAACCTCACCAGCGGATTGCCGGCCCTTGGCGGAACCTGTGATGACCTGCCAAAGCTCCGTCACCGGGTGGTCCGGATCCATCTGCTGAATTTCACCTTCGATGCGGGTTTGCGGGGGGTATTCCACAAAAACCGAGGAGCGGGCGACGATATCGCGGTGCAGTTCCGTCTTGCCGGGGCAATCGCCGCCAATGGCGTTGATATGCACACCTGCGCCGACCATGTTGTCGGTCAGGATCGTCTGCATATCCTTGTCTGCCGTGGCGACGGTAATGACATCAGCGCCTTCAATCGCCTCCTCTGGCGTCGTGCAGGGGGTGATGTGAAAGCCAAGCCCATCAAGGTTCTTCATGCATTTTTCGGTGGCGTCGCTGTCAATGTCATAAAGCCGAACGGTGTCGATCCCGCAGACAGCCTTGATCGCCAGACACTGGAATTCCGACTGGGCCCCGTTGCCGATCATCGCCATGGTCTTTGCATCCGGTCCGGCCAGATGTTTGGTGGCCACTGCGGACATGGCACCGGTGCGCAGGGCAGTCAGGATTGTCATTTCGGAAAACAGGATTGGATAGCCGGAATAGACCTCTGATAGGACGCCGAAGGCGGTTACCGTTTGCAGCCCTTCACCCATGTTTTTGGGGTGGCCGTTGACATATTTGAACCCATAAAGCTCACCATCAGAGGTGGGCATCAGTTCGATCACCCCTACATCGGAATGGCTGCCAACACGGGGGGTTTTGTCGAACAGTTCCCAGCGGGCAAAATCCTGTTCAATTGCGTGCGCGAGATCGGCCATGAAGGTTTCGATGCCCACATGATGGACCAGCCGCATCATGTTATCGACGCTGACAAAGGGCACCATAGCCAATTTGGAGGCTTTGAGGCTCATGATTTGCTCCGTGTTGGGCGGTCAAAGACGCGGCGGCCGAGAAGGGATGCGGTCAGGTCGACCATCAGGTTGGCGGTCGTCCCGCGATCATCGAGAAAGGGGTTGAGTTCAACGAGGTCGAGCGATGTGACCAGCCCACTGTCAGACAGCATTTCCATGACCAGATGCCCTTCGCGCACGGTGGCCCCGCCGGGGACGGTCGTGCCGACAGCCGGAGCGATGGAAGGGTCGAGGAAATCGACGTCGAGCGAGACATGCAGCATCCCGTTGGCCTCTGCCACCTTGTCGAGGAAGGATTGCAGTGGCGCGCTGATCCCTTCCTCGTCAATCCGGCGCATGTCGACCAGCATCACGTCACCACCGGTCAGAATCGCGTGTTCGGCACTGTCGACCGACCGCAGGCCGATCATGCAGATATTCGCAGGATCCACCTTGGCGGGTAGGGGCGGATAGGCATCAAACCCGTCGCGCCCGGTGACGTAACCCACTGGCGTTCCGTGCAAATTGCCGCTGTCGGTCGTTTCCGGTGTGTGGATGTCACTATGGGCATCGAGCCACAGTGCAAAGAAGGGTTTGCCGATCTTTTGCGCATGGGCCGCCATGCCGGCTACGGTGCCTGCGGCCAGCGCATGATCGCCACCCATGAAGATCGGCATGCCCTTTGTGGCAGCATTCTGTGCGGCGTCCATCAGCGTATGGGTCCAACCGACATTTTCTGCCAGCTTGTGCACCAGCGGGTTTTTCGGCTCTGGAACGTTCACGTCTTTGGGGGCCAGGTTGCCGATGTCTTCGACTGTATGGCCAAGCTGCGTGATGGCTTCGGCGATGCCGGCGGTGCGGTAGGCATCCGGGCCCATAAGGCAGCCGCGGCGGCGTTTGCCGCAGTCCACGGGCGCGCCGATGAGAATACAATGTTTATGTGTCATGGGGCGAGTGTTGCCCAAAATAGGGGGTGGGGTAAGCATGCAAATTGTGCAAAATGATGATGAATTGACCGAATTGGATAGCAAGAATGGACGAACTGGATAGCCGCCTGATTGGCGCATTGCGGCAGAACGGGCGCGCATCCCTGTCGGATTTGGCGGCGACGCTTGGGGTGACCCGCAGCACCGTGCGCGCGCGCCTGGATCGGCTGATCGCGGGCGGTGAGATTGCGGGATTTACGGTGCTGACCCGGTCGGATGTGCGGCCTGATGCGGTGCGTGGGCTGATGATGCTTGAAATCGCAGGGCGCGGGGCAGAGCGGGCGATGAAACGACTGACCGCCATTCCGGAAGTGCGGGCAGTCCATTCGACCAATGGCACCTGGGATCTGATCGCCGAGATCGGGGCTGATACGCTGGAGGCGTTTGATCAGGTCCTCTTTGCGATCCGCCGTCTGGAAGGGGTCACACGGTCCGAGACGAGCTTGCTTTTGTCAACGCGGCGATAATCCAGATGGCCATTAAGGCGAAGGAAAGAAGCGCGTTCCAGCTCGCCATGGACAGGGTCAAAAACTCCCACGACACCTGATCGCACATCACGACACGTGGTCCTTCGATAGCAAGCAGGTCAGCACCGCTCAGCCCGTCCAGCCCGCCGCCTGCGCCAGCGCAGCTTGACGGGCCTTCCCACCAGTCCCGTTCGACACCGGTGTGGTATACGCCGATCCCGCCGGTTGTGGCCGCTGCGATAGCACCCAGAAATGGTAGGATCCGACCGGGGATGACCAGTGCCATCGCGCCGATCACAATCGCCGCTGCATGCGGCCAGCGCTGCCACAGACACATCGCGCAGGGCGGATAACCGATCAGTTGAAAGAAGAATGCGCCCCCCAGCAATGCCGCAGACCCGCCAGCGGCCAGAAGGATCATCAGATTACGCGTCATAGAAGCCCCACAAGTGCAAAACCGCCCAATAGCAATATGCAAAAGATGATAAAGACGAGCCCCAACCGCCGTTCGATAAAGTCGCGGATCGGCGCCCCGAATTTCCAAAGCAACGCGGCCACAATAAAGAACCGCAAGGCCCGAGCGATGATGGATGAAATGATGAAAACAGGCAACGATAGCTGTGTCACACCCGACGCGATTGTGATCACCTTGAATGGAAAAGGTGTGACACCGGCGAACAGCACGGCCCAGGCGCCGTATTCGTTGTAAGATGTTGCGAATTCATCGAATTTCTCGCCTTTTCCATAGAAGTCGAGGATCGGCTGACCCACCGCCTCAAACAGGCCATAGCCGATGTAATAGCCAAGCATACCACCAGCGACGGATGCAACCGTGGCGACCCCTGCGATCAGAAAGGCGCGCGAGGGGCGGGCGATGATCATCGGGATCATCAGAACATCGGGCGGAATCGGGAAAAACGACGATTCCATGAAGGCGACAACCACCAACGCCCAGAGGGCGTAGGGCGACTGCGCAAGTGAGAGTGTCCAGTTATAGAGTCCGCGCAGCATTGCCGGGCCTTTTGTGGTTTCGCGCCGTTAGGCCATGGCCATCGCCGAGGGTCAAGCTTGTCTAGACCATCATTCCGCATAAGATGGCCCCAGATGGTGGGGAGTATCGATTATGAAATGGCAAGGACGGCGCGGCAGCAGCAATATCGAAGATCGCCGCAGGCGCGGGGGCGGTGCCCGGCGGGCCGGCGGCATTGGCGGCGTGGCTGGCGTGCTGGTTCTGTTGGCGGGGTGGTATTTCGGCGTCGATACCAGCCAGTTTGTCGATCTGGGCGGCGGCGGTTTCGAAGCCAGCTCGTCCGCCGAAATCACCCCCGCGGATGAACGCGCGGCCCAGTTCGTGTCAGTGACTCTGGCTGATACCGAAGAGGTCTGGTCAGACATCTTTCAGCGCCAATTGGGGCAAACCTACCAGCCACCAATCCTGGTATTGTTCAAAGGGCAAACGCAATCGGCTTGCGGTGGCGCCTCCGCCGCAACAGGGCCGTTTTACTGCCCGCCTGAACGTAAGGCCTATCTGGATACGGATTTCTTTACCACGTTGGAACAACGCCTTGGGGCAGAGGGCGATTTTGCCGCCGCCTACGTGGTGGCCCATGAAGTTGCCCATCATGTACAGAATGAGTTGGGCATACTGGGGCAGGTAAACCAGTTGCGTGCGCAAATGAGCGAGGCGGATTCAAATGCCATGTCCGTTCGGGTGGAATTGCAGGCCGATTGTTATTCCGGGATCTGGGCGCGCGCCGCGCAACAGCGGTTTGGCAGTCTGGAACGCGGTGATATTGCCGAGGCGATGAATGCGGCGGCTCAGATCGGTGATGATACGCTGCAGCGCAATGCAGGCCAGGCGGTGCGCCCGCATACCTTTACCCATGGCACCAGCGAACAGCGCCAACGCTGGTTTGCCCGCGGTCTGGAAAGCGGCGATCTGTCGACCTGCGATACCTTTGCCGCGACCCGTCTGTAACAGGCAAAAAGACACAAGTCCTGATTGACGGCGTTGACGCGCCCGATTAGGACATGCGCACTGGCCGATGTGGCGGAATGGTAGACGCAGGGGATTCAAAATCCCCCGATGGCAACATCGTGAGAGTTCGAGTCTCTCCATCGGCACCAGCTATCCTTTGCGTGTGATGAACGCGCGACGGATTTTCGTGATAATCCGCGATCCAACGCTTGGTTTTTGATTCATTTACGGTTTATAAACCAATAGGTCGGCAAGTTTTCGCCGACTAGCCGGTTTGTATCTGTCGCGTATTTTTTCATTCTCGCGGCCAGTTGAACCCGGCATGAGTGAGGGCAACGAGTAGGACAGTTATTGTCATGAATTATTCCAAATCGCATGTTGTGGCGAACAAGGACAGGAGTCCGCAGATGATGGTGGCACATCCGCGTATCGTTCCATGTTTCACCCCGGGTACCCATATTGCGACGCCGAAGGGCGAACGCGCGGTCGAGACGCTGACAATCGGCGATCGTATTCTGACCCGCGACCATGGCATTCAGCACATTACATGGTCGGGCCACCGCTCACTGACGGCCGATGAGTTGAAGGCGACGCCGAGTTTGCGCCCTGTGCTGATCCGGGCGGGCAGTCTGGGCAATGACCTGCCCGAACGTGACCTGCTGGTGTCCCCGATGCACCGGATGCTGGTCGTGTCCGACGTGGCGCGCAAGCATTTCGGCGAGGCAGAGGTGTTGATTGCAGCGAAGGATATGACAAAGCTGCCGGGTGTTGATGTGGTCAACGTACCGGGCATCACATATCTGCATTTCATGTTTGAGGCGCATCAGATCGTGCTGGCGGACGGGACATGGACGGAAAGCTTCCAGCCCAATGATTATTCGCTCAAGGGTGTGGTTCCGGCGCAGCGTGAGGAGCTGTTCCTGATCTGCCCGGCCTTGGCGACACAGGAAGGTGTCAAGAGGTTCCGCGCCGCGCGCCGCGCCTTGCGTAGCGTGGAATCGATCCGGCTGTTCAAGTAACGCCGCGCCGCCATTTGTCCCAATCTTCTGGCGTATCAAGGTCAAGCCGCGCGCGATCATCGGCGAAGCGGGTCAGATGGGTTTGTGATTTCAGCGGTTTGACGAGCGGTTCACCACCGCCATCTCCCGATAATTTGGCGAATTCCGGCCTGAGCGTGCCATCGAAGATGATCGGATGACCGGGTTGCCCCGCCGTCGTTGCCCCGCGCCAGATCAGAAAATCCGGGTTGTCTTTGCGCGCTTGAAAAATCACCTGCATGTCGGTGGTTTCAATTCCCACCAGATCGCCCAAGAGCATCATGAACGCAGCACATTCAGGAAGCTGTTGCACAGCGCCGCGCATGGTGCCGGACATACCTTCGGCAGCCTCGGGCACCGTCAAGACGGTCAAATCCAGACCAACCAGAGCATCCTTTCTTGGATGATCGCCAGCGGGAAGTGCCACAGACACCGTATGCCCGGTGGCAAGCGCACGTTTGGCCTGCCTGCGCAACAGCGGTTCGCCATCCACGTCTTCCAGCAGCTTGTCGCGCCCGCGCATCCGGGTGGACCCGCCGCCAGCAAGGATCAGGATCGGGATCATCCGCGCATCGCGCTGCCGTCAGGATCGAACAGCGGGGTGGTAATCTGTACGGCCCGGCGGCGCTGACCCATGATTTCGATCTCGGCCTCCAGTGTGCCGGTGGCATGTTCGCGCGGCACCAGGGCGAGGGCAATGGATTTGCCGGCATGATGGGAATAGCCGCCCGAGGTGCAAAAACCCCTGACCTCACCGTCGATGAACACCGGTTCATAGGCGACCACATCGGCGTCGTCCGCATCCACTTCGAAGCTGACAAGCGTGCGGGCAGGGGGGCTGGCCCGCTCCGCCTCGGCCGCGGCCCGCCCGATGAAATCGACATTTTTCTTGAAGCTGATGAACCGGTCCATGCCGGTTTCCGCGGCGGTGTAATCAGGCGAAAACTCTGACAGCCAGGACCCAAAGAACCGATCGAGCCGCAATGACATCATCGCCCGCATGCCGAACGGCGTGATGCCAATCGGTTGCCCGGCATTCCACAATGTCCACCAAAGCTGGCGCTGATCCATCGGGTCGCAGTAAATCTCGTATCCCAGATCCCCGGTATAGCTGACCCGCTGCACGATGCAGGCAACCTGACCAATCGTCATGCGGCGCACATCCAGAAATTTGATCCCGTCCACATCGTCACGGGTGCAGGCGCGCAGCAGATCGCGCGATTTGGGTCCGGCAATCTGAAAACCTGTCCGTTTGTCAGAGATGTTTTCGAGCCTGCAATCGGCGCTGGCGTTCTGCTGGAACCAACGGTGATGCACCTCTTGCGCACCATAGCTGGCGGTGAGCTGGAATTCCGTGTCCGACAGACAGGAGACCGTGAAATCCCCCCAAAGCCGCCCCTTGGGCGACAGCATAGGCGTGAGCGACATGCGCCCGGGTTGGGGGATGCGCCCGGCCATGATCCGGTCAAGCCAGGCGCGCGCGCCTGGACCGTTGACGCTGAACTTGCCGAAATTCTGGACTTCGTTGATGCCGACCGCATTGCGCACAACGCCCACCTCGCGCGCTGTCGCATTCCATGCATCGGACCGCCGGAATGTCGGCGTTTCGTAGCCGGGGTCGCCGTCCCGGGCAAAGTAGTTGGCGACTTCCAACCCAAACTGATGCCCCCAGACTGCCCCCAGATCGCTGAAGATGTCGTACATGGGTGTTGTTCGCTGGGGGCGTGCTGCAGGCAATTCTTCGTTCGGATAGCTGACGGAAAACCGGTTCTGGTAGTTTTCGATCACTTTGGGGCGCGTGTAACCGGGGGTAATCCATTTGCCATAACGGGCGACGTCAAGCGCTGTCACATCGCGCTCGCATTCGCCTTCGATCATCCATTGTGCCAGCATCAGGCCAACGCCGCCGCCTTGACTGAAGCCCGCCATCACACCGCAAGCGGACCAGTAGTTCTGCACATCCGGCACCGGACCTACCAGCGGGTTGCCATCAGGGGCAAAGGTGAAGGGGCCGTGGATGACGGATTTGACGCCAGCGGTCGCGAGCACCGGGAACCGTCGATAGGCGAATTCGATGGATGCTTCGACCTTGTCCAGATCGTCGGGCAGCAATTCATGCCCAAAATCCCATGGCGTGCCATCCACGGCCCAGGGTTTACAGGGCTTTTCGTAGAACCCGATGCAGAGCCCGCGCCCTTCCTGCCGCAGATAGCTTTCACCGGCAGGGTCCATCACATGGGGATGTTCGCTGTCGCGTTCGTAGATCTCAGGGATGTCGTCGGTGACGATATACTGGTGTTCCATTGGGTGCAGCGGGGTGTAGATGCCCGCCATCGCCCCCACCTCGCGGGCCCAGAGGCCTGCGGCATTCACCACATGTTCGGCATGGATTGTGCCCTTTTCGGTGACCACATCCCACGTGCCGTCCGCGCGTTGATTGGTTTCGACCACCTTGCAATGGGTCTCAATCGTGGCTCCGCCCATGCGCGCCGCTTTGGCATAGGCGTGGGTCGTGCCGGACGGATCCAAATGCCCATCAAGCGGGTCGTAGAGTGCGCCTATGATCCCATCGAGATTGGTGATCGGCGCGATTTTGGCAATTTCTTCGGGGCCAACAATTTCGGTCTCTAGCCCCATATACCGGTGCTTGGCGCGTTCCGCGACCAGCATGTCAAACCGGTCCTGATTGTCGGCGAGAGTCACGCCACCAACGTGATGTAGACCGCAGGACATGCCGGTGATTTCCTCCAACTCCTTGTAAAGCTTGATGGTATAGCCTTGCAGGGCGGCCATGTTGGTGTCGCCGTTCAAGGTGTGAAAGCCGCCCGCGGCATGCCATGTGGAACCGGATGTCAGTTCTGACCGTTCGATCAGCATCACATCGGACCAACCCAGCTTGGTCAGGTGATAAAGAACGGATGCGCCAACGACGCCGCCCCCAATGACTGCTACGCGCGTTGTGGTCTTCATCTGCCGCATTCCCTAGTTTACCACTGCACCATGGCGCATGGGCGCGTGTGGACGATTATCCGCTTGCGACTGTTTGTGTCGCATATGAACTGTCGCAGCAATAAGGCCCGGACGATGAAAATGAAAAACAGGGTGATGGCGGCCTTTGTCACATTCGGCCGTAGGGTGCGGTCAGCCTCTCGCAATCTGTGGACGCGGGTCTTGCTGATTTCCGTGCTTTGTCTGCTGGCGGTTTTGATCGCGAAGGTGCTGGGTGATTTCATTCCCGACGGCTTTGCCGAAATCGTCGGCGCGGAGTCTGTGACCGAGCTGTTGACGATCATCGCCAACGCCATGCTGGCGGTCACCACCTTCTCGCTGAGCGTGATGGTGACCATTCATCGGGCGGTGGCCGGGCAATGGACCCCGCGTGCGCACCAGATGCTGTTGCGCGACACGCCGACGCAAACCGTGCTGGCCACGTTCATCGGTGCCTATATTTACGCGCTGGCCTCATTGATCCTGCTGTCCACACCGTTCTTTGGCGAGGCCGAGATTGTCGTGTTGTTCGGTGTGACGCTAGCAGTGATCGCTCTGATCGTGGCGATGATCGTGCGCTGGATCATGCATCTGCAGACATGGGGCAGTCTGGAACAGACGGCGACTGCCATCGAAACGGCTGCCGAGACCGCCTTTCGCGAACTGGCGGACCGGCCATGTCAGGGGGCCAATCCGCTGACGCCCGATACGGTTATTCCCGCCGGCGCTGTTGATTTGCTGGCGCGCGATACCGGCTATGTGCAGGCGGTGCTTTTCGAAAAGGTCTCGGCCGATGCTGAAGAAGAGGGCGCGCAGGTTTATTTTCTGGCGCCAATCGGGCGTTTTGTACATCGTGGCGATGTGATCGGACATATGGCGGGCGGCAGCGATGGACTGGCGCGCAAGATCGGGACCTGGATCACGATTGGGCCATCGCGCACGCCTGATCAGGATCCCCGCTTTTGCCTGATCATGCTGAGTGAAGTCGGATCGAAAGCGTTGTCAGCAGGGATCAATGACCCCGGCACCGCGATTGACGTGATCGGTCGGATTGCCCGGTTGATTGAGGGGCATTCGCCGGAGGTCGACCGTGATCACACACCCGACTATTCGAACCTGTGGGCGCCGGTTCTTGATCCGGTTGATCTGGTGCAGGAACCGCTGGCACCGCTGGCCCGCGATGGTGCGGCACAGGTCGAAGTGCAGATCGTTTTGCAGAAGCGCCTCGCCGGTTTGGCCCGCCATGCGCCACCGGCGATTGCCGATGCCTCAAGGGTGCTGGCCAAGGACGCGCTGGCGCAGGCCAACGCTGCCATCCCGGGTGAGGGCGACCGCAAAAGGCTGGCCGCCACCATGGTAAGTCTTTCAGAAATCAGGGAATAATTCGGGTGTACTTGATGCCTTCCAGCGTCGCACCCAGCCGCAGGCCGGTTTGCGCAAAGTTGACCGCAATCACAGGCGCGAGGCTGGTTGTAGTCTCGGCCCGCAGGCTGTCGCCCTGATCGCTGACGGCATATTCGATATCAGCTCCAGCGGCCCAACCTGGACCGCGGCGAAACTCCAGAAGCGCCTCATCCGTCATGAAGAACAGGACTGAGCTGAACTGCTGCGCCCCAATCTGCAGACCCGCGCTGCCGGATGTTGCCGAATAGTAATCGACCGTTGATGGCCCGACCCGCAGCGCGCCGCGCCCGAAGCCGCCGCCGATGCCAAGCCCGGCCTCGGTGATCAGCGGCATGACGAGCATACCCGCCGCCCGGTTCGCCAGATCGCGGGTGCCGGGATAGGTATTATACATAAAATTCAACGTGCTATCGACGCGCGCATCAATCGTGGCGGCACCCGGGCCACCGATACCATTGCCGCATGCGGCCAAAGTTGTGGATGCCAATGCGCCAAGCGCAAAACTGCGCCTTGAGAAACTGCTCATGATTTTTTCCGCCTTATGTGCCTGTGTGAAGGCGTTTGCCGCCTTTTATGCGCATAACTATAGGCAAATGCATCCGGGCTGTCACGCGGTTTGGGTGTTGCGTGGCCCCCACCGTACGGTCGCAACGCACGGTCGGGTGCGAATCATAGGTTAACGCCTGCTTTTCATGGCCAAAGCGGTGTCGGCATCGCGTCGGATTTGCGTCGGCAAAACGTCGGACCCTTTGTCTGAATTTGGCTGGGTTAATGGGGCGTGCGATAGGGGCAACCAGGGGGACAGTTCTAGTCCGTGGGCTCGGCCGCCCGCGTGGTATTGCGCTTCCTTTCGCAACAATTCCAGCTAGGAAGCTCCTTTGTGTGCGAATGACTGATAATGTGCCACTGACATCATAAAATGGTCATTTAATGGTGTTCCGCAGGCCATCAATCGCATGTATCACAAGAGGAATTCAGCTAAGGCGAGACTCTTTAATGAACGTTCATTTTGACCAAGGCACGCGGCTTGGCCGTCTGACCACAGCTCTTGAACAGGATAAGCTGGTTTTGTTGCGCTTTGCAGGCAGTGATGATCTGAACGGCTTGTTTGAATATAAGGTTGAAGCACTTTCGACCGAACCCAACATCAATTTTGACGATCTGATTGGCACGAGCGCCACCATTGAAATCGAAAGTCAGAATGACGGGCCGCAGCCATTCAGCGGCATCGTGACAGAGGCCAAATGGGCCGGTGTCGGCGAAAACGGGAATAAATACGAGATCACCTTACGCCCCTGGCTTTGGTTGGCGGGCCGCCGTCGCAATCAACGCATTTTCCATAACCAAACCGTCGTGCAAATTATCGAAAGCCTGTTCCGACCATACTCTGGCCTGGGGCAGCCTGCATTGATCAAAAAGCTTTCGGGAAGTTACCCGGAGCTGGAATACACCGTGCAGTATCGCGAAAGCGATATGGATTTCGCCTGCCGACTGATGGAGCGGTTTGGCATCAGCTATCACTTTACCCACACCGCTAACGGGCACTCCATGGTGCTGACCGACAGTGTTGACAGCCACGAGGCGGTACCCGGCGGCAGTCGTGTTTACAAACCAGTCGATGGGGCACGCCAATCGGGAGACGAGCATTTCTGGGAATGGCACCCCTATCGCCGTTTGACGACTGGGGCAGTTCGTCTGAGCGATTACAACTTCAAGCGGCCGCAATCTGCTATGGAAGTCGAACAATTGGGCGATGCCCAATACACTGCGGGGCAGATCGAAAGCTTCGATTACCCCGGTGAATATCTGACCCAAGGCGATGGTAAGGATGTTGTGGCGTTGAGAACCAAACAAGAGCGCGGTCAGGATGCGCGCCACCTGGCGGTTGGTGATTGTACGTCGCTACGTTCCGGCATGACAGTGACACTGACCGGCGATCACGTGACTGGCGTGAAGGGTGAAACCTATCTGTGTTTGAGCGCGACACATAGCTATGTGTCCGACGCCTATGGGTCCGGCGAGGCACAAAGTGATGATTATGCCTATTCTGGATCCTACGTGCTTATGCCGTCCAGCGCACCACTTGCGCCAGAACGCAAGACTGCCATTCCTGCGGTAAAGGGCCCGCAAACAGCAAAGGTTGTTGGTGAAGGCGAGATTGACTGCGATGAATTTGGTCGGATTCTTGTCCATTTTCACTGGGATCTGAACAAGGCATATTCCATGCGATGCCGTGTGTCGCAGAGCTGGGCGTCCAAAGGGTGGGGCGGTATGGTCATTCCCCGGACAGGTATGGAAGTCGTTGTCGAATTCCTTGAGGGAAATCCGGATCAACCCCTGGTGACAGGCTGCGTCTACAACGGCGTGAATGAACCACCAGCCAAGCTCCCGGAAAACAAATCGCGCTCTGTTTTCAAGACGAAAAGCCATAACGGCGAAGGCTTTAACGAACTTACGTTCGAAGACAAGGCTGGAGAAGAGTTCATCTATATGCATGCGCAGAAGAATCTGGATCTGCATGTTCAGAATTCGCGTCAGAAGCGGGTTGAGTTTGATGATACGGCAACCATCGGCAACGATTCCAACCTGATCGTTGCAAATAATCGCACCGAAACAATCGACGCAGATATGGCACTGACGGTGAAATCCAATCTGTCAGAAAAAATTGAAGGCGAGCGCGCGCTGACGGTGGGCAGCAATTTTGCCATTAAAACAGGCGGCGATCTGACGTTGAAGGCCGATGGCGAAATCGTGCTGGATGCCTCGAAGATTACGCTGGTTTCTGGTGGTGCTGCGGTCGTTGTCCAAGGCGGTAGCGTTAACGTTGCACCGATGCTCAACGTTGGTTCTGCCTCACCGGGGGCAGCGGCGCTGCCAGCGATTCCGGCAATTTTGAAGGCTGCGGCGGGTGCGGGATCCCCGTTTGTGTCACATTGCCCGCTGAAAGATGACCAATGAGACCGACAGCGCTTCTCACGGACAAGCATGCCTGTCCCATTCACGGGACCAACGCTATCGTAACAACATCAACGGCATCAGTCTGCGACGGAAAACCGATTGCGCTGGTTGGCGATATGACGGCTTGCGGTGCAACCATTGTCACGGGTTCGGCCACCACGATTATTGACGGAAAACCAGTTGCGGTGATCGGATCGGTGACGAGCCATGGGGGCACTATTGTCAGCGGATCAGCCAGCCTGAAGGCTTGACCGGCGGCTCACTATTTCTTGTCCTTCACCCGACTTTTAGGATGGTTCAGCCCGAAAAGAACCCAGGGGAAAAGGATCGCCAATGTCGCGTACAACACAAAGCCAGCGGGAACGGCTGCAAGGCACCAGATCAAATACCATGGCGTGTTTGCCATGAACTCATCGGAATTTGCGAACAGGTAGACGAGCAGACCGGAGACGACCGCTATGCCTAGACATTTGAAGCCGTTGCATCGCTCAGCTGCATGCCACTCAATCACATAGAGCTTGAACAGGCGCGGATTGCGCTGCGCCCGTTCAAAGGAAATACGAGTCTTCTGGATTTCCGGGGCTCGGCTATCGCGGAAGCCCCGGCCGGTCCGTCTCATCTGCAGATTTCCCAGTTTCCGTTCCGGCGAATGAAGTAAGGGGTCACATAATTCACCCGATCCGCTTGTTGCACATGCGCAAAGCGCAACGGACCCGCATCGCCCTGTGTGACGAGCCACGCGACACGGTTTTCGGCACCCAGCCTCATCGTCATGGGCGATGTCGGAAGCGGATCCAGCCGGAAGGCGTCGGGGTTGTCGAAGAACACGTTGAAACTGGCGCGATTGCGGACGTAGCCCTCGGGACGATTATAGGCGGCGGCATTCTCACGGATCATGTTGGCCCACCATTCGTCCATCAAAGTGTCGTTGTCCTTGGCGGCCATCAAAGCATGTATCTTGCGATAGGACTGGGTCAGATCATCACGGGTCGCATTGTCCGCGGTCAGGATGTCGCCTTGCTCCCAGCACCACGTGGGCATTTCGTCCAGAACTTCAAAATCGACATGCAATGTATCATATTCACTGCCCGGTTGGAAATTGATGCTGGGTGCGACCGGTCGGGCCGGGTGACCAGCAGTCGCGTCATATTTGACGAACGGCCCAGGGTCTTCGGCGGCGGGGTAGTAACTGACCCGAAACGCTGCACGGGGGTCCGCGCTTGGATTTTCACCCATTTCCCAGTAAACCACCGACAAGGCCAGATACTGGTCGGGTGTGTAATTCGGTGGCCAGGATACCAGATCAAGGCGGTTGATACCCTTGCGCATGTACTGCGTCATCGGCTCGTGCTGTTTGACGTCAGCCGGTCCGGCAAATGAACGAGGTATGCCGTTCACATCCAGCGCGTGAGGTAATCCATTCACTTCCCACCGAACCCCAAAGAAGAATTTCTGTTCCATACTGTTTGCCTGTTGAATGCCGGAAAATAAGAAGATCATCGCGACCGCGATGATCCGTACTAGAAAGGTGTGAATGACCCTGTCCATGTATCTGCCAACCTGTAAGTATTGTTCTGCTCGCCGTCGGGGACCCATTGAGCGGTTGTCGTTGTTACCGTATTGGACCGGCTCCGACCGCTTTCCGTCTGGCTTGCGGATTGGTCGGCGCCGCTGATCCTTTTGACGCTGATTACCCGCAGAACCGCTCCCCTGTGAAACAGTTGGTAACCCCATTCACCACACTCGGTCTTGATCGTGATCCCGCCAGTTGTACTTACCGTTGCCTCATACCGAAAAACAGTGGGCGAGGTAAAGATCGTATCATACTCACCTTGAACGCCACCACCCGCCTCGGCGGTGATCGACCCGGTGATATGACCATCAAAGGACAGGTCGCCGGTCATCAGATCGCATTCAGCCGTTAGATTGGCGTCACCGCTCATATCTTCGGTCGGGGCCGACCCGATGCTGAGGCTGAGGTCGAGATAGAGGCTGGGCTGTAGTTGGTAGCTTGCCACCCACAGATCTCGACCATCTTCGGCGTCCTCCAAAAAGGCCACCAGCGCGGCACCTGCCGGATGGCGCCGCGCCGCCCGTTTCAACGCCTCATAGATGTCGATGCGCATTCCGACCTTAAACTCGAGGGACAGTCCAGCGGTCAAAACCCATGTCAGCCCGGGCCCATTGCTTTCTTCGCGTTGCTCTGTGCCGAGTTCCAGAACCAGCGTTGGTCCCTCGGCATAAAAGTTGAATACCCTGCCAGGACGCGTTTCGCCGCTCAAGTTGCCCGACAAGGTCTTCGCCGCATTGCTAATTGCGCCGACAAAGCGATCAAACCCGCTTTGCGCATTTCGCTGACGCCGCAATGAAGGCCCGCTGTCAATTGTGCGCGTTGTCCTGTTATAGTTCCCGATATTGATGTTCTTGGTGTTATTTCCGACAACGACCATCAGATTGGCTGCGATTGCCCAGCTAGACTCGTTTGTCACCTGCCGTGCACGCGGCCCCATGCCAACCTCATTGGCCAGCGCGCGCCCTTGAGAATTCGTCAGACGATCCACTGAACGCGTCGGTGGAGAAATCGCAACCGCGCCAATGAATTTCAGCTGTGGCACGGTAACGGCTTTGAAACTGAAACTGCTCCCGTCATCACCAGTCACGGTGAACTCGGTCTCCTTGCGCATGACGGTCCGGTTAATCAGGATATCAAGGACGATTGCGATGACCTCGAATGCCTCGTGAGTGGGCTGAAAAATGTCGACATTCAGGATTGTGGGGCGCGGGTTGGTATGCGTCTCGAAATTCAGCGTTGTTGTCGTAGAACAGGCTACCGCGTGCCTATCGCGTTCCCAACGGGCGGTGTGGGATCCATGTGTGCAATCGGGCCCGACCGTAACATCAATGACTGATGTATCTTTGAGCGTGGAACCTTTCAGGAATGCTTCAAAGGATGCCTCGCCGGACACGAACTGGTCCGCTACGAAATAGATCGTGCCATCGGTTTCCTCCAGTTCATTTTCACCTTTCAGCGTGACCCGGGTATTGCCGCCATCATGACACTTCACCACAACTTCGGTGACACAGGGCGTAAGCGCTTCGCACTCGACACAGGCTGTGCCAAACTCGGTGTCTACCGCAGCTTCTTCAGTCATCGTTTCTTTTCCTCGATATGGTCTGTGCAGGTAGCGCAATTGGCGTCGCGACAGTGCTGTATTTATTGATGAACTTTCGGAGATTTTTGGCCTTCCAGCCAATCGTCAATCAGATCGCGCTTTCGCCATGGCTTGGTCCTGCCATTTGCCAAAACTTGAATCGCATCCGGGTAGGCATCGGGAAATTGGAGGCCCAGTTCAAGCGTACATCTTGCAAGCGTGTTGATCTGTTTATGCGACACCATTCGATACGCTTGTCCGGTCTTGTGGGCGTGAACCACGGCTGCCGCTATGTCGGGCATTTTTTTGCCAGGGTAATCCGGCGCAAGCTTGTGGGCTAGGCTTAATCTTGCGCGTTTTTGTTGAAACGCTGTCAGTCGGTTGAACTCTGGCTGGCTTACCCGAAAACTGCGTGCGCGCCTTGGATCACGCTCTTTTGCCCCGCTCGCCACCCGTACAAAGCTGCTGGCATGATCGACTGTCCAATCATTGGCTAACGGCTCCTCGATCATGACAAACGGGCTGCTTGGCAAAAAGACCTCGGTCGTTGCAAGTAGAAGTTGTTCGATGCTGTCCGGTACAAGTGCCTTAGTAACATCTGCAAGAACGCGCGGATCGTAGAATCGAAAATAGGATGGTGCCTCGGCGTTGGCTGGCGTCCAGACCATCGTGAATTTCCGAAAATGCTGGCGTAGATCGCTCAATGACCATGTGCTGTGAAACAGAATATGTGAGTGGGTGCCATGAGGTCTCTGTTGAATGATAGCTGCCATTTCGCTGCCATGGTCGATCTTGACCAACCATGGTGCAATTGCCTGACTTTGTGGATCGGCACTGGCGTAGAGGCACGTAGATTGCTCAGCAGTTTGCGCGACAAGCGCAGACGCTTCGGGCCAGCTGACACCATCAATGAGCGCCCAAAGAGGCGGCCCGTTCGGCATGTCAATCTGGGACCAGTTTGCATATTCAATGGATGCGGCTGATCCGACCGGGTCCATCGTTCCTACCAACATCGGTCGATCATTCCCGGGATCCTGAAGCTGAGCAGTGACGCTCTGCCGCGTGGATTGCGGAATGGTTGTGTTGTCCAGCGGCGCCACTGCTCCGACCTTTATCAGATCATAGCCGATGTGGTTAAGCTGTGGTCCAATCTGAGTCCGGTATTGCTGCTCAGTATTGGCAAGTAAAACCAAGTCTGCCCTTAGAACACCGTCTGTCTTTTGGCGTTGCATGGAGTTATCGTGCGTTGATCGCATGAAACAGCGGCCGATCCATGCCCGCAATGCATCATCAACCATTTATCACATCACACATAATTGCTTATCCGTTGTAACTATTCAGCAGCCATGTTTGGACCTGGCGGCGATCTTTGAAGAATGTGACCTTGGTGTATGACGAGCACCCCGACCTATGTTTTTTATCAACCACAGTGAAGCGCTTCTTTATGGAAATTTTGTGGCATATTGAAGAGTCACGACACGCATTTCGACAATCATGAGAGGTAGTTTTTGCTTTTGGCCAGTCGTCGGGTTTGAAGGGTTTAAGCGGGTGGGGATCACCTTGCCTGTCTCCTAAATCCCATTGAGCAGTCTTGCAGCAGCCGGGGCGAAATAGGTCAGGATTCCGTCGCAGCCGGCCCGTTTGAAGGCAAGCAGGCTTTCCATCATCACCTTTTCCCCGTCGAGCCAGCCGTTTTGCGCCGCGGCCTGCAGCATCGCGTATTCGCCACTGACCTGGTAGGCGTAGGTGGGCACGCCGAAGCTGTCTTTGACTAGTCGGCAGATATCCAGGTAAGGCATGCCGGGTTTGACCATGATCATGTCGGCCCCTTCCATCAGGTCCCGTTCGACCAGCCGTAGCGCTTCGTCCGTATTGCCGGGGTCCATCTGGTAGGTGTTCTTATCGCCGGTTAGGGCCGCTGACGCACCGACTGCATCCCGGAAGGGCCCGTAG
The DNA here is from genome assembly GCA_947488175.1 of uncultured Paracoccaceae bacterium. Classification (GTDB taxonomy): domain Bacteria; phylum Pseudomonadota; class Alphaproteobacteria; order Rhodobacterales; family Rhodobacteraceae; genus Yoonia. The sequence goes on along the minus strand of CANKYO010000001.1, from coordinate 30,631 downwards.
AAGGCAGAGGCGTATTTGGCGGTGTAGCTGAGGATGGCGACGTTCTGGTGCCCCTCGGCCTCGAGCGCGGTGCGGATCGCGCCGATCCGTCCGTCCATCATGTCGGAGGGTCCGAGGATGTCGGCCCCGGCGTCGGCCTGGGCGAGGGCCATTTTGACCAGCGCCTCGACGGTACGGTCATTCACGATCTCACCATTTTCAACAAAGCCGTCATGGCCGTTGATGTTGTAGGGGTCGAGCGCGATATCGGTCATGATGGCGATGTCGGGGGCAGCATCTTTGATTGCGCGGATCGCCTGATTGGTCAGGTTTTCGGGGTCCCAGGCCATGGCGCAATCCTCGGTGCGCGCCTCCATCCCGGTGTAGGGGAAGATGCAGATCGCGGGGATGCCGAGCGATTGCGCCTCAACCGCGGCCTTGGCAATACGGTCGACGGTCTTGCGGGTCACGCCGGGCATGGAGCTCACTGGGGTTTCGTCATCAGTGCCGTCCATGACGAAAACCGGCCAGATCAGGTCATCGACGCTCAGCGTGTTTTGCCGCGACAGCGCCCGGAGCGCCGGAGTTTTGCGCAGCCGCCGTAGGCGTGTGGCGGGGAAGGGGGCGACGGTGGGTTTCATGGCCAGACCTCGACTGATGTTGCGAACATGGGTCGCATGGATTTTGACGCATCACAAGTCTGGGCAATCCCAAATCGGGACGCTAGGGTCTGCGCAGTTCAAAAGGGGGCGATACGCGCAGTGAATTGGAATGACGCCATTTTTCAGGTGATTGACCTGCGTACCTTTTCCAATGTCTGGTATTGGCTGGCGGTGGCAGTGACGTGGTCGATGGTCAGCCATTGGATTTTAGGCGTCCCCTTTGACATGATTTATCGCGCCCGCCGGCATGGGGGTGAGGCGGCCGCCGATCTGGAGGTGCTGGTCGCTGTCAATGTGCGCCGCCTGATGAATATTACTGATGTGGCCGGGTTGTGGCTGATGGGGTTTACGGCCTTTGTGCTGAGTGCGCTGGCTCTGATGGGGTTCTGGTATGGCTTCGAATTGGCGCAAGGTGTGTTTTGCCTCGGCTTTCCGCTGACCTTTGTTGCGCTCATGAATATCCGCATGAGCCGCCAGTTCGCGCAGAAGCTACCGAAAGGTGAAGCCTTACCTGCGGCTTTGTTCCGGATGCGCTTCTGGATACAGGTGATCGCCATGATTTCGATCTTCATTACAGCGATGTATGGCATGTATCACAATCTTTCGCTGCCCCTGGGCTTCTGAATGGTTGACACTGCGACCCGGCGGGGTAGGTGACCGCCCATGCCCGATCCGAAACATATCACCGTCAGCGGTGCCCCCGAGGGGTTTGACGCCCAGTTGATCCTGGCGGAGGTCGCCAAAGGCAGCCCGGTTCTGCATGTGGCCCGCGATGACAAGCGGCTGGCCGCGATGCAGGCCGCACTGGCCTTTTTCGCGCCGGATATGCCCGTTTTCAGCTTTCCTGCCTGGGATTGCCTGCCCTATGACCGCGTGTCGCCCAATGCTGATGTATCGGCCACGCGTATGGCCACGCTGGCTGCATTGGTGCACGGGATGCCGGGCCAGTTTATCCTGCTGACATCGCTGGCCGCGGCGACCCAGCGAGTGCCGGCGCGGTCGCTGTTGCGGGAGGCGGCGTTTACCGCGACGGTGGGCAGCCGGATTGATGAAGAGGCGCTGCGTAACTTTCTGGTCCGTATGGGTTTTACGCAAAGCCCGACGGTGCTGGAGCCCGGCGATTATGCGGTGCGTGGCGGGATCATCGATATCTATCCGCCGGGCCAGTCGGGACCGGTTCGGTTGGATCTATTTGGCGATGTGCTGGACGGGGCGCGCCGGTTTGATCCGGCGACACAGCGGACAACTGAGAAGCTGAGTGACGTGGAACTGGCGCCGGTGTCGGAGGTGATACTGGACGAGGCGGCGATTACCCGGTTTCGCCAGAATTACCGGATCGAATTTGGTGCGGCGGGCACGGATGACCCGCTTTATGAGGCTGTGTCGGCAGGCCGCAAACATGCCGGTGTCGAACATTGGCTGGGGTTCTTTCAGGACGATCTGGAGACGTTGTTTGATTATCTGCCCGGGGCCACGGTGACGCTGGATGATCAGATGACTCCGATGCGGTTGTCGCGGTGGGACTCGATTGCCGATCAGTATGGCACGCGAATGCACGCGCTGAGCCAGAAGGGCCGGATGGATACGGTTTACAAGCCTGCGCCGCCAAAGCTGTTGTATCTGGATGACGAGGCGTGGGATGCGGCGGTTGCGGGGCGGCGTGTGCTGCAGTTTTCGCCGCTGAAACAGGCGACTGGGCCGGGGGTCATTGATGCTGGCGGGCGGATCGGTCGTGACTTTGCGCCGGAGCGCCAGCAGGAAAGTATTAGTCTTTTTGGCGCGTTGGCCGATCATATTCGTGCGCGGATGGAGGTTGGACCGGTTGTCGTTGCGTCATACTCCGAAGGCGCGCGGGAGCGATTGGAAGGATTGATTGAGGACGAAGGGATTGCTGAGGCGATCCCGGTCACCGACTTTGCCTGTGTGGGCAAGCGTGGTTTGCATCTGGCGGTCTGGGCGCTGGATCACGGGTTCGAGGCACCGGGACTGACGGTGATTTCGGAGCAGGATGTGCTGGGTGACCGCTTGATCCGTCAGACCAAGCGCAAGCGACGTGCCGAGAATTTCCTGAGCGAGGCCAATAGCCTGTCGCCCGGTGATCTGGTGGTCCATGTCGATCACGGGGTGGGTCGGTTCAAGGGTATGGAAGTCGTGACCGCCTTGGGGGCGGCGCATGAGTGCCTGCTGATCCAATATGCAGAAGATTCAAAGCTTTACCTGCCGGTTGAAAATATCGAACTGCTGTCGAAATACGGCCACGAAACCGGGCTGCTGGATAAGCTTGGCGGTGGGGCGTGGCAGGCCAAGAAAGCGAAGCTGAAAGAGCGGATCAGGCAGATTGCTGAGCGGCTGATCCGGGTGGCGGCCGAACGGGAATTGCGCACCGCGCCTGTGCTGGACCCGCCGGATGGGATGTGGGATCAGTTTCTGGCGCGTTTTCCCTATGCAGAGACCGATGATCAGTTGGCGGCCATTGAAGATGTGTTGACGGATATGTCCGCTGGTAGGCCGATGGATCGGCTGATCTGCGGCGATGTGGGCTTTGGCAAGACAGAGGTGGCCATTCGTGCCGCGTTTGTTGCCGCGATGAGTGGTGTGCAGGTGGCGATTATTGCGCCAACCACGTTGCTGGCGCGGCAGCATTATCAGAACTTTGCGGAGCGTTTTCGGGGGTTCCCGGTCAATGTGCGGCCCCTGTCGCGGTTCGTTTCAGCCGGTGATGCGGCCAAGACGCGCGATGCGATCACCAAGGGGACGGTCGATATTGTTGTCGGTACCCATGCGCTGCTGGCGAAGGGGGTCAAGTTCAAGAACCTTGGCCTGCTTGTCATTGACGAAGAACAGAAATTTGGAGTCCAGCACAAGGAACGCCTCAAGCAATTGCGCACCGATGTGCATGTGCTGACGCTGACCGCCACGCCGATTCCGCGCACGCTGCAACTGTCCTTGTCAGGTGTCCGCGATCTGTCGATCATCGGCACGCCGCCAATCGACCGGCTGGCGATCCGTACTTATGTCAGCGAGTTCGATACGATCACCGTGCGCGAGGCGTTGTTGCGCGAGCATTATCGCGGCGGGCAGTCATTCCTTGTCGTGCCGCGCATCGCCGACATGCCGGAGATGGAGGCGTTTCTGCGCGATCAGGTGCCGGAGGTGAGTTTCATCACCGCGACCGGGCAGATGGCGGCCGGGGAATTGGATGACCGGATGAACGCGTTTTACGACGGCAAATATGATGTCTTGCTGGCAACGACGATCGTGGAATCGGGGCTGGATATTCCGACGGCCAATACGATGATCGTCTGGCGGGCGGATATGTTTGGTCTGAGCCAACTTTATCAGATCAGGGGCAGGGTGGGTCGCTCAAAGACCCGTGCCTATGCTTATCTGACCACCAAGCCGCGCCAGAAGCTGACCGATACGGCGCAGAAACGGCTGCGCGTGCTGGGGTCGATTGATACACTGGGGGCGGGGTTCACTTTGGCATCGCAGGATCTGGATATTCGTGGAGCGGGCAACCTGCTGGGCGAGGAACAGTCAGGCCAGATGCGCGAAGTGGGCTACGAGCTTTACCAGCAGATGCTGGAAGACCAGATCGCGGCGATCCGGTCGGGTGCGGCTGAGGGGATCATCGATGATGGCCAATGGGCGCCGCAGATCAATCTGGGTGTGCCGGTGCTGATCCCCGAGGAGTATGTGCCGGATCTGGATGTGCGGTTGGGCTTGTATCGCCGCCTGTCGGATCTGACGACCAAGGTCGAATTGGAAGGCTTTGCCGCGGAACTGATCGACCGGTTCGGCAAGCTGCCGAAAGAAGTGAACACGCTGATGCTGGTCGTGCGCATCAAGGCGATGTGCAAGCGCGCGGGGATTGCAGCACTGGATGCAGGGCCAAAGGGGGCTACGATCCGGTTCCACAATGACAAATTCGCCTCGCCCAAAGGGCTGGTGGAGTTCATCGAAGCGCAGCGCGGGCTGGCGAAGGTGAAGGACAACAAGATTGTCGTCCGCCGCGACTGGGCAAAGGAACGTGACAAGATCCAGGGCGCGTTCAATATCGCGCGCGATCTGGCACAAAAACTGGCGGACGAGAAGAAGGCAAAGGTGGGGTAGAACCCCGCCCTACAGCTCACCCGGCCGTTTGATCATGTTGGTCAGCCAGAGCGCGAGACTGGCAGCGATCAGCGTACCGAAGGCCATCGGCAGCGGCGTGCCATCGAACATGAGCGCCACGGGGGCCGCGATAAGTACTGCACCGACCGTGGCCACTGATGCGATGACAGACGCGGCAAGGCCGGCGATATGGCCCATTTCCTCCATCGCGAGGGCGTTGAGATTGCCGATGGTCAGCCCGGCCTGAAAGAAGTTGGCCGTTACCCAGAACACATAGGTGCCAAAGGCGAGCCAGTAAGGACCGCCTGCCGCGGTGATCACGATCATCAGCAGCGTGATGGCAATCTGGACCGTATACATTCCCTTGATGATGGCCCGCATCCCCAGCCGCATGACAATTCGCGCGTTCAGGACGCTGCCGGTGGCGGCGATAACCGCGATGCCGCCAAACCAGAGGTGGAAATGCGCGCCCTGTCCGAATGTGATGTCAAACACCTGCTGGGTCGATGACAGCACGATAAAGAGCATGCCGAAGGTAAGGGTCTGAACAAAGATCGACAGACGGGCGGTGCGATGGGCGAACATCTCGACCACGGCGTGGCGCAAGGTGGCGCTGCTGAGGGGGCGCCGGTTTTCCCGCGCCAGCGTTTCGGATTGGCGGAGCATGAGCCAGATCACGGAGATGACCGAAAACACCACGAAGGCCAGAAATATGCTGCGCCAGCCGAAGCTGCCCATGATGTAGTAGCCCAATGTCGGCGCCAGAGCGGGGACGAGCGAGAAGACGACCATCACGAACGAGATGATACGCGCCATGTTGGGGCCGGAATAGAGATCGCGGATCAGCGCCATGGCAACCACGCGGGGGCCCGCCGCACCAAGGCCCTGTACAATGCGAGCGGCTAGCATGACCTCCAATGATTGAGCGGCCCAGGCAGCGATACTGGCGATGATATAGACGATGGCGCCGCCGATCATGACGGGACGCCGCCCAAAGGCGTCTGACAGCGGTCCGGTGAAGAACGTGCCGACCCCCATGCCCAACACAAAACTGGTAATGATGAGCTGTGCGTTATTGAGATGGTCGGGCGACAGGGCCGCGCCGATTTCCGGCAATGCGGGCAGCATCGCGTCAATCGAAAACGCGATTGTGGCTGACAGCATCGCCATTAACGCGATGAATTCCGTTTGGGGCAGGCGTTTCATGGCTGGGTCCAGAACGAGTATTGGGTCGCCCAGACCAAACATTACAGGGCGGGGATTAATCGGGTGTTAAGATTTACAAACCGTTGACGCGGGTAGTTAGCAATAGCGCAAGCGAGAGTTGTGGCGCAACGCAGTTCAGCCTTCCGTCGCGGCAAGCTGACCCATGATATCTTTGATTACCTGAACCCACATATCGGGTGGTTGTGCGCCCGGAACAGCGTGCTGATTTGCAACGATGAATGTGGGGACCGAGTTAACGCCCATTTCGCGGCTGTGTTTGTCGCGCGCGCGGATGTCATCCACATCGGCGTCTGATGCCAGCAGTTTTGTGACCATTGCCGCGTCCATTTCAGCAGTGTCGGCGATATCGGCCAGCACCTCGTGATCGCCGATATCCCGCCCATCAACGAAATAGGCCTTAAAGAGCAGATCGACGACAAAAGGTTGCCGCTGTTCGATCCCGGACCAATGGATCAGGCGGTGGGCGTCGATTGTGTTGGGCGTCTTTTTGATGGCCTCGAAATTGATATGCGCGCCGGATTTTTCCGCATGTTCGACCACGGGGGCATAGGCCTTGATCGCGCCTTCCTTGCCACCGAACTTGCCTTCGAGATAGGCGCGCCGGTCCATGCCTTCGGCGGGCATGTCGGGGTTTAACTGGAACGGATGCCATTCAATTGTGAACGGGTGGTCGGGGATTTCGGCCAGGGCTTTGTCCAGATTTGTCTTGCCGATATAGCACCACGGGCAAATCGGGTCAGAGATGATATCAAGCTTGACCATGTGCGGCCTCCCATTCGGTGCGCAGCACACGCCGCAGCAATTTGTTGTTCGCCCCGCGTGGCAGGGTGTCCTTGGCGATATAGAGCCGGGGTCGTTTGTAGCCAGCCAGCCGGGCGGCCATGAACCTGTCGAGTTCGTCTTCGTCTATCATGTTTGAGGCCACGTAAAAGGCCGCAATGATGGATGTGCCTGTGCCCACCTGCACCGCGCAGGCTGCGGCCTCGGTGATGTGGGGGTGGTTTGTCAGTGCATCTTCAACCTCGACAGGGCTGACCCGGTAGCCGCCGGCGTTCATCATATCGTCATCCCGGCCCGCATAGGCGATGGCGCCGCTTTCATCCATGATGCCGATATCACCGGTCAGGAACCAATCGCCCTGATAGCGGGCGGCGGTGTCTGAGGGCGCGTCCAGATAACCCAGCATCAGGCCCGGGTCCGATTTATGGACGGCAATGGTTCCGGGGGTGCCGCGTGGGGCAGGGCCGTCCGGGCCGATCAGCGCCACCTTGCGCCCCGGTTGCGGAAAGCCGGACGTGCCGGGCGGTGCCGGGTCGTCAGGACTGCCGGAAATGAAGGTGGAGCATTCCGACATGCCGAATGCCTCGAATATCGGCGTGCCGGTTTTGGTGGTCCAGTCGTTGCGATAGTCCTCGGCCAGTTTTTCACCGGCAGAAAGGCCGTGGCGCAGATGTGGTAAGTCAGGGATATCGGCGCGCAGCAGGCGACGATAGACGCCGGGGGCGGCTGCAAAGATGGTCGCGCTGTGGTCAGCGATCAGGCGCGGCAGTTGATCGGCAGTGATATCCTTGTGCGGGATCAGTGCTGTGGCCCCGACGGACCATGGATCCATCAGGCCGGTGCCGAGTGTATAGGTCCAGTTGAACGCCCCGGCATGCAGCATACGGTCGGCCTCGCGCAGCCCGTACCAGCCATTCCACATCATCTGGCGCGCCCAGATCGCCCGATGCGCATGCACGACGGCGCGTGGTTTGCCGGAGGTGCCGGAGGTATAGATGATATAGGCAGGGCGGTCTGGGTCGCCCATGGCGTAATCCGCTGGCGGGAGCGTCCAGAATGCGCGCAGTTTGCTGGCAGGCAGGACCGGCCCTGGCCCTTCGGCCATGCCGGTTGCCCGGATGGTCAGGGCTGGCTGAATTGTGGTGAAGATACTGGTGATTTCGGGTTGGGTGAGCTGCGATGAGACCGGGACAGGAATGATCCCGGCAGTGATCGCACCCAGATAAGTGATCGGGAATTCTGGCGTGTTGCCCAGTTGCAAAAGCAGATGGTCGCCGGGGGTCAACCCGTTGTTCAGCAGTCCGGTTGCCGTGCCCCGGATTGCGCTGGCCATCTGGCGGTAAGTGAAGGTTTCAGGATCGCTGCCTATGATTTCCAGCGCTGTCTTGTCCGCAAGCAGTTCGGCATGGCTCAGCACATGGGCGGCCATATTGAACAGGTGGGGCGCAGGGGGAAATGGATCAGGATCAGTAACGGACAACATGATGCATCGCTATCTGTGGCCGCGTTTAGTTGCAAGAACCGGGGGCGGGCCGTAGATAGGGACGCATGACCGATATCGACCCCAAGAACCTGATCCGGATTGCCCATGAAAACGGGGACAGTTCCGTGGCGCAACCGCTTGATCTGGGTGCGCGCGTTCGCGAATTGCGCAAGGCGCGCGACTGGACACTGGAGCAGGCGGCACAACAGGCCGGGTTGGCTAGGTCGACGCTGTCCAAGATCGAAAACGGGCAGATGTCGCCGACCTATGATGCGTTGAAAAAACTCGCCGTGGGACTGGAGATTTCGGTGCCGCAATTGTTCACTCCACCCTCGAAAGGGCAGGTGAATGGCCGCATGGCTGTGACCCGCAATGGTGAGGAAACCGCGCAAATTACGACGACTTATGAGCATGCTTTATTGGGCACGGCGCTGACATCAAAGAAGATGCTGCCGTACCGCGCGCGGGTCCGTGCCCGGCGGATGGAGGATTTTGATGGTTGGGTGCGCCATGATGGCGAAGAGTTTCTATATGTGCTGACCGGTCAGGTCCGGCTTTACACCGAGTTTTACGAACCCGTTGAGCTGAAGCGGGGTGACAGCGCCTATTATGACGCTGCCATGGGACACAATGTGGTGTCGATCAGCCAGGAAGATGCGACGATTCTTTGGGTCACGTCGCTGTCCTGACGGGCATCAAATTTCCAGAAATTTGATTTAGCTGGCTTTGGCCAGCGGTGGCTCCGGCGTATTGTCATCGCCGAAGCGACGGTCATCGTTCGATGGAACTTCGCCAGCAGGGATGTTCTGGGCCGATTCGTTGATCCGGGCATTGTCGCGTGTCGGATCCATGACAGCATCTGCAGGTTCTTCGCCCATCAGCCAATCGGCCAGTTCCATTTGCGCGCCGACAGGATCATCACCTTTGGAGGCCGACAGGTAGTTCAGGAAACGCTCCTGATCGCCGTCAATCGCGAGGATTTCGTTTTCTTCGAGCGTAGGCCAGCGTGTCATGATGCGCGGGGTGAAAGCGGTCCAGTTTTGGGCGACGTCTTTCCATTGCATGGTTTTCTCCTGTCTATTGCTTGTTGACACAACACGACGGGCGCGAATTAGTTCCGAAAAAGCCGTGGCAGGATCAGGGCGGCAATGCCGACACCGACAACCTGCATCAGGATAAACATGGGGATATGGGCCGGGTTGATCCCGGCGAATGTATCGCTGAGCCCGCGCGCGATCGTCACGGCAGGGTTGGCAAAGCTGGTTGATGAGGTGAACCAATAGGCGCCCGTGATGTAGAGGGCGACAAGTGTGGGAACCGCATCGCGATTGGAATGGAGACCACCAAAGATCACGAAAAGCAGGCCGAACGTGGCCAGAATTTCGGAGAACCATTGCGCGATACCTGTGCGGTCGGTGGCTGAAAATTGCAGGATGTCGAGGTCGAACATCACATGGCACGCCCAGACACCAAGGATCCCGCCAATGATCTGGACGGCCACATAGGCGGCGGCCATAACAGGCGTGATGTCGCGCCGGATCAGGAAGGCAAGCGTCACGGCGGGATTGAAATGCGCCCCGGAGATGGGACCGAGCGTTGTGATGATGAAATAGAGCGTGCAGCCGGTGGCGATGGCATTGGCCAGCAGGGCGATGGCGACGTTGCCGTCTGCAAGTGCGGCCCCCATGATGCCGGAGCCGACAACCCCGATCAGAAGGAAGGCGGTGCCGATACCCTCTGCCAGAAGTTTCTGCCCGTTCATGCGCCGATCCTGTTCAGAGCCGATTGCAGATCGTCTTGCGACATCGTTTCAAATGGCAAGGCGAAAAGCTGTTGGGCCCGGTCATCCAGCAGGCGGTAGGCACCGGCAAAGGCGGCGGGTTGATCGTCTGGTTTCGCTGCCGCCGGATCTTCGACGCCCCAATGGGCGCGTACAGGTGCCCCGGGCCAATAGGGGCATTCTTCCGCCGCAGCAGAACCGCAGACAGTGATGACGGCATCCATGACCGGGGCGTCATACTTGGCGTAGTCATCCCAGCTTTGCGAACTCAGCCCGTCGGTCGGGAAGCCTTTTTCGCGCAGCAGGGCAATTGACTGGGGATGCACCTTTCCGGCAGGTCTGGAGCCCGCGGACCATGCGGTGATCCGCCCGTCAGAGCGGTGGGTCAGGATGGATTCAAGCAGGATGGAACGGGCCGAGTTGCCGGTACAGAGGACGAGGATATTCATAGCAGCCTTTGGTCTTTCGGTCCCGCCTATGTGTCAAATGTAACAGACCCATGACGACGGGATCGAAGTGATTACTCCTCGTACCACCAGACATCGGGCTGCCAGCCGGGCCAGTCGCCAAAAACCGGGATGTAATCAGGATATTTCAGCTCTTTCGCGTGGGCCAGACGGCTGATGTTCCACTGATAGATCGGGATCACGTAGCGGCCCGTGGTCAGCACCCGGTCGAGCGCTTTGACCGCAGCCACAAAATCGTCCTGACTTTCCGAAGTCAGCAGCCGACCGATCATCGCATCGACAGCCGATGATTTGATCCCCATCAGGTTACGACCGCCGGGTGTGTCGGCATCTTCCGAACCATAGTAATTGTATTGTTCATTGCCGGGAGAAAGCGACAGACCGCGCCGGTAATAGGTCATGTCGAAATCATACTGGTCTGTGCGTTCCTTGAACTGGGCGCTGTCGGCGACGGTGACGGTTGGTATCACCCCGATCCGGGCCAGCGATTCCACATACATGTCGATGATTGCCTGATTTTCCGACGCGCCCTGATCCAGCAGGATTTCAAAGGTGAACGGATCGCCTGAGGCGTTTTTCATCTGACCTTCCTGGATGGTCCAGCCTGCGGCTTCCATCTGTTCGAGCGCTTTGGCTGTGCCCGCCCGGTTGCGTTCTGTCCCGTCACCCATGGGCAGGCTGTAGCCGTCCATCGCGCCAGGCAGCAGGCTTTCGGCGAAAGGTGAGAGGAGTTCGCGCACGCGACCCTCGGCCGGACCGTCCGACATGCCGAGCGGTGAATTTGACCAGTAGGACGTGATGCGCGGCTGTTGCGAACCCGTCATCGCCTCATTGATGAACTCGAAGTTGAAAGCGTGCAGCATCGCGTCGCGCACCCGCCAGTCGCTGAATTGGTCGCGCCGCGTGTTCATGACGAAACCGGTCATGCCCGACGGCCGCTGATGGGGCAGGACGGACAGGACCACATCACCGTTCTGGATGGCGGGGAAATTATACTGGCTTTCCCAGCGGGCCACGTTGAATTCGCGGTTCGAATTGACCTCGCCCACCTTGAACGCCTCGAACGCAGCGGTTTCATCGCCAAAGAATTCCAGCCGCACCTCATCTATGTTGTTCGTCCCGCGCCGGAATGGCACGTCATTGCCCCAGTAATCCGGATTGCGGCGCAGCGAGACAAAGCGCCCCGGTTCGAAATCGTCGATCATGTAGGGGGCGGAGGTGATGGGGACTATCTCGGTCGTTGTCTCGGCGAAATCGACCCCGTCCCATTGCGCCTTTTTCAGGATCGGGCGCATGCCTGCCAGCAGAGCCAGTTCGCGGTCTTCGACGTTGAAGGTGAAGCGCACAGAGCGTTCACCTGTCTGTTCCATGCTGTCGACCTTGGTCCAGAAACCCAAGTAACGCGGATGGCCAACTGTCCCCAGCGTTTCGTAGGACCACATGACGTCTTCGATGGTGACCGGGCTGCCGTCAGAGAATGCTGCACCTTCGCGGAGCGTGAATTCCACCCATTCACGGTCTGGCCCGGTTTCGACCGATTCGGCCAGAACACCATAAAGCGAGAACGGTTCATCCAATGACCGGCCCATGAAGCTTTCGCCAAGGAAGAATCGCAACTGCCATGGCGTGGAGCCTTTGCGCACAAACGGGTTGAGGCTGTCGAAGCTGCCGACCTCTGCCGTGACGATCCTGCCACCGGTGGGTGCGTCGGGATTGACGTAGGGGAGCGACACAAAATCAGGTGGAAGGGCAGGGTCACCATACATAGCTATGCCATGTTGCGGTTCTGCAACCGCCGCTGCGCCTGCAATGATCAGGCCCAGTCCGAGCCCTGCGGCCCTTGCTGCCTTGAGAATTTTGAGTGTCACGATTTGATGCCCCCTGCTGTTTCTTTGATTGTTTCCCCGGATGGTAAAGAGGGTTTTCAACCTTTTCAAACTTTTAGCTTGGATGCGCGCAACTGATTGCTTATAAAGATGTCACTGCTCGATAGGTTTCTTGCCTGTATGAAACCTGCCTCAATAACTTTACGCCCGCCTTGTGCGGGCGTTTTTTTGTGGGCTCTCGGGAACGTCGGGTGGCTTTTGCAGTTGCAGCATATAGACTGAGTCGCGACGCAAAGAATCGGAGCCAAAACATGTCACTCGCAGGAAAAACCGCCGTTATTACCGGATCGAACTCTGGCATTGGCCTTGGGGTTGCCCGTGAACTGGCCAAGGCAGGCGCAAACGTCGTTCTGAATTCCTTTACCGATCGCGAGGAAGACCATGCCCTAGCCGCCGAGATTGCCGATGTGACCGGGGTTGAGGCGAAATATGTGCAGGCGGATATGTCAAAGGCAGAGGATTGCCGCCGCCTGATCGTGGCCGCCGGCGGTTGCGATATTCTGGTCAACAATGCGGGCATTCAGCATGTGGCGCCGGTGCAGGAATTTCCGACCGAAAAGTGGGAGGCGATCATCGCCATCAATCTCACATCGGCCTTTCATACGATTGCCGCCGCCGTGACAGGTATGCGCGAGGGCGGGTATGGCCGGATCATCAACATTGCCTCGGCCCACGGGTTGACGGCCTCGCCTTATAAATCGGCCTATGTGGCGGCGAAACATGGCATTGTTGGTCTGACCAAGACCATCGGGCTTGAAACTGCGCAGGATCCGATCACCTGTAACGCGATTTGCCCTGGTTACGTGCTGACCCCGCTGGTGGAAAGCCAGATCCCGGACACGATGAAAGAATACAACATGTCCCGTGAGGATGTGATCAAGAACGTGATGCTGGAACGCCAACCGTCCAAGGAATTTGCCACGGTCGAACAGTTGGGTGGCACGGCGGTTTATCTTTGTTCGGATGCTGCAGCACAGGTCACCGGCACCACCATCAGCGTCGATGGTGGCTGGACCGCGTTATGAAGCGCATCAACCTAGCACTGCAGGGCGGCGGCGCGCATGGGGCGTTCACCTGGGGTGTGCTTTGTGCGTTGTTGCATGACGAAGATATCGAAATCGCGGCGATTTCCGGCACATCAGCAGGGGCGTTGAATGCCGCAGCGTTGAAATCCGGCTGGGTGGCCAATGGACGCGAGGGCGCCTTGTCCAATCTCGAATGGTTGTGGGAGCAGGTGGGTGCCATCACCGATCCGCGCTTTTCGGAGTGGGTTTCGTCGCTGGCCCCGACGGCGCATGTCTGGGCCAAGGCGATGGAGTATTCGCCAGCCTATGCCGCGTTTGACATGACGACGCGGATGTTTTCGCCTTATGTCTATGGGCCGACGATGCGCAATCCGCTGGAGCACATCGTCAACGAATTTCACTATGATGAGGTCTGCGCCAAGGATGGACCGGCATTGCATATTTGCGCGACCAATGTCCGCAGCGGCAAGATCAGGGTGTTTTCCGGTGATGAGATCATGCCTGACGTGATCATGGCCTCTGCCTGTTTGCCCAGCCTGTTTCAGGCGGTTGAGTTCACTGATCCCAAGACCGGCCAGACAGAGGCGTTCTGGGATGGCGGATATACCGGAAACCCGGCTTTATTTCCTTTGTTTGTCAATGAATTGCCGGACGATGTTCTGATCGTGAATATCAATCCTTTGCACCGTGATGATCTGCCGACGGACAGCCAGTCGATCCAGAACCGTATCAACGAGATCAGCTTTAACAGCTCGCTGTTTCGCGAATTACGGGCGATTGATTTTGTGAAGCGGTTGTTGGCCGACGGGTCGATCAAAAAGGGCACCATGAAGAATGTGCTGGTTCATATGATCGCTGATGACGGTCTGATGAACGAATTGAATGTGGCAACCAAGACAATACCAAATGCCGTGGTGCTGGCCCGGTTGAAAGAGGCAGGAGAGGCGGCGGCAGGTGCATTCCTGAAAGCGCATAAGAAAGATCTGGGCAAGCGCAGTACGGTCAATCTGACCGAGATGTTCAGCTGAGCAGTTTTGCGGCCAGCGCCCACATCACAAGCCCGATCAGCACGTCTAAAATGCGCCAGGCCCGCGCCGATTGCATCACCGGGGCCAACAGTCGCGCGCCGTATCCGAGGCTGAAGAAGAAAACGAAGGATGAGGTGACGGCCCCGACGCCAAAGGCGGTTTTTTCAGCCACATCCGTATATTGGGTCGACACCGCACCGACGAGGCCCAGCGTATCAAGATAGACATGCGGGTTCAGCCAGGTGAAGGCCGCACCGGTGGCAAGCGTGGCCCAAAGGCTGGCGGATTGGCCTGATAGCTGCATCGCATATTCGCCTTTCCACGCCGCCCAAAGCCGCAATGCGCCATAGACGATCAGAAACGCAGCCCCACCCCAGGCCATGATCTGCGGCAACATCGGGTAGAGCGTGACGATGACCCCGAATCCCAGCACGCCAGCGGTGATCAGGATCGCGTCGGATGTGGCACATAACAGGCAAAGCCAGAACACATGCGATCGGGCCAGCCCTTGGCGCAGCACGAACGCATTTTGTGCCCCGATGGCGAGGATGAGCGCGAACGCGGTCGCGAAACCGGTGGCAGCAGGGACGAACAGCACTTATTCAGCAGCGTGAGGGAGCGCTTCGACCTCTTTCCCGTTGGGATAGACAAGACCGGCAGAGATCACGAGTTTGGCGGCATCCTCGACCGTCATGTCCAGCACCTGCACATCGCTGAGCGGCAGAAACAGCAGAAAGCCCGATGTGGGGTTCGGCGTTGTGGGCAGGAATACGGTCACAGTCGGCTCACCATTGGAGAGTTTGGCGTCAATCTCGCCCTTGGCATTGGTGGAGATGAAGGCGATGGCCCAGATGCCCCTGCGCGGATATTCAACCAAGCAAGCCTTGTCGAATGACGTGTCACGTTGGGAAAAGACGGTTTCGGCGATCTGTTTGGCGGCGTTGTAGATGGAGCGGACAACAGGCGTCCGATCCACCAGCCGTTCACCGATCCCCAGAAAGGACCGCCCGATCAGGCCCTTGCCGATCCAGCCGACGATGACCGTGAACAACAGGAAGATGACAACACCGATCCCGCGTACGTTGACGTCAATCCAGTTTTCGGGTGTCCGCCCCAGAAGCCGGTTCACGAGCTGTTCGGGCTGATAATAATCCGGGACAAATGGCCAGACCCAACTGTCGACCCAGCCGACGACTGTCCAGATCAGCCAGAGCGTCAGGCCGATGGGGGCGACGATGATCAGACCGGCCAGGAAATTGCTGCGCAGACGGGAGATCAGCCCCGGACGCATGCGGCGCTTGTTTTCGGTCTGCTGCGGTTCGGCCATCAAATTCATCCAAAAAACGTTTCAGATAATATCTATGCATTGCGGCGTGGGGCCACAAGCGCTCTGCGCGATCTGCCTCGCCTATTTGCCCATGGCGATGGCAATTTGTGCAGCCAGCCGGGCATTATTGCGCACAAGGGCGATATTGGCCGTCAGGGATCGCCCTTCAGTCAGTTCGAATATCCGTCCGAGCAGAAAGGGCGTCACCGCCTTGGCGCTGATGTTCTGTGCGTCCGCCTCGTCCAAAGCCTGATCAATGATCGGGGCCAGGGTCGCGGCAGGAATTTCATCTTTTTGCGGGATTGGGTTGGTGACCAGTTGCCCGCCCTTCAGCCCCATGGCTGTCCGTATCTGCTGTGCCTTGGCTATTTGGCTGGCGTCGTCCATTCGCAAGGGGGCCGCCATGTCCGATTGCGCCGACCAGAAGGCTGGCAGCATGTCCTGCCCATAGGCGATCACCGGCACGCCGAGTGTTTCCAGCACCTCGAAGGTTTTTGGCAGATCAAGGATGGCTTTGGCCCCGGCGGCAACAACCGTGACCGGTGTTTGGGCCAGTTCCTGCAGGTCGGCAGAGATGTCAAAACTGTCCTCGGCCCCGCGATGGACCCCGCCGATGCCACCGGTGGCGAAGACATGGATGCCCGCCAGATGCGCTGCGATCATCGTGGCGGCAACAGTGGTGGCCCCGGTGCCACCCGTAGCAATGCATGCGGCCATATCGGCGCGCGAGAGTTTGGCGACGTTTTCTGCCTGGCCAAGCCCGTCCAGCTGGCCGGGCTCCAGCCCGATATGCAGGGCCCCGTTAAGAACGGCGATGGTCGCGGGTGTGGCCCCATGATCGCGCACATCCTGTTCTACAAGCCGTGCGGTTTCCACGTTTTGGGGGAATGGCATGCCGTGGGTAATGATCGTGCTTTCGAGTGCGACAATGGGACCGCCGGTGTCGCGGGCCGCCGCAACCTCCGCACTATACTGGATGGGGATCATAGGGGTGTTTCTCCGGACACGTAGGTGGCAGCCGCGTTCAGCGCCCGGGTGAGCGCGTTGGCCCGGTTCATATCCTGCGCTTCCGACGCGATATGTGCGGCCATGAAGGTGTCACCGGCGCCGGTCACCCGTGTCACCATGACCGATGGCGGGGTTTGGGTGATGATATCGCCGGCGGTGCCTTCCGAGGCGGATTTTCCACCATCGGTGACAAGTACCCGATGCGCGCCCCGTTTGATCAGGGCCTCGGCTGCGGTTTCTGAATCGTCGAATGTCGTCTGGCAGAGCAACCCTGCCTCTTCGAGGTTCACATAGATCGTGGCCGAGGGGTGATCCAACAGCGCCAGCAGACGTTCCGCTTTTCCGGGGGAGGCGGGTGCGACACGCAGATCAGCCTGCGTAAAGAGTGGAGAGTGTGCGATATCCTGCAGCAATTCTTCGGTCAGGTTACCGTCAAGCGCCACAGGGCCGGCGAATGGGTTGTCTGGCGACCCCAGCGCCCCGTTGTCGAGCGCGCGCAGGATCTTGTCGCCTGCAGCCTCCAGCGAATGCGCGTCGGCGATGGCGGCGATAAGGCCGTTGGCCCCCTCAACGGCCATGTAGACATCCGTTGGCAGATCCTCGGACCGATAGATATGATCGCATATCATGCCCATGCGCGTCGCTTCGGCCACCAGTTCATCGCCTTCGGCATCACGTCCGATAGTCGTCAGCAGGGCAGGGGTCATGCCAAAACGGCGCAAGGTCATGGCGATGTTCATTGCCACACCCCCGGGCAGGCGCGTGATCCGGCCGGGCACGTCGGAGCCCATCCGCATATGGCTGGCCGCACGCCCGATCACGTCCCACAGGACGGAGCCGATGCAAAGAATATCAGGTGTTCTGCTCATTGCCGCCTTGTGGCGCAGCCGATGGTCATGCGCAAGTTACTCCGGTACCGCAAAGGTCAGGTTGGCCCAAAGGGTCTGCCAGACCGCGCCTGTCGCCTCGGCCATCTCTGCGCTGGGTTCGCGCAGGACAACCGCATCCACCATATAGGCATGGCCGGGCTTGACGGGGAAGGTGCCGATCCCCTGATCATCGGTCCGGTAGAGCGTGATTTCAACCGACCCGTCGGGGGCTTTTTCAAACACTTCGATCTGTTCATCCGAGCGCAGGTTTTCGCGGTAGTGCAGTTGCACCCGCATGCCGTCAGACAGATCGTCCGTATAAGGGTTGGTCAGCGCAACCAGTTCGGTTTCAAGGCCGATCCGGCGGTCGGAGCCAGCGGCGTTGCCCACGCCGATCAGGGTCTTGGAATAACGGCCATAGGCCTCAGTAAAGTCTTCGGTTGGCAGCCCGCGGGCATCGTGCTGGCTGCGGACATCGCCGAAATCCTTGTGATCGACGAATTTCTGGAACTTCCCCCAATTCTCGTATTTCAAAGTGGACGTGCGAGCCTGATAGGCCACCACATTCAGCCCTTCGGCCAGCACGTCGCGGCGCAAGGCGGGCCGGTCACCAACCCGACCTTCGATGCGATCTGCCGCGTCATCGGTAAATACCACGAAATTTACAATGTTTCGGGGGATGTAGGCCAGTTTTGTCCCTTCAAATTCCTCTCCATTGACAATATGCGCTTGAAGCATACCGTCCGGCGCAACCTGATAGGCGAGCGGTTCAAGCCACAGCTCATGGGCTGTCGCCGGGGCAGAGAGCAACGCAAGAATGAGAGAGAGAATGCGCATCACAAAATCCTTTTCGGTTCGTTCTAGGGTGTCCTTCTTCAAGGCGATGTCAAGCGCGGTTCTGCTGTGGTTCACGACCCTGTCAATGGTCGCCGCCCACGAGGTGCTGCCGTCGATCGCCGATATGGAAGAGGTGGATGGACGGCTGGTGTTTGATGTGCAGGCCAATCTGGAAAGCTTTGTCGCGGGCATTGACCTGACCGAGACCGAGGACACCAACGAGGCACCGGAAGCGACCACATATGATGAGTTGCGGGCGCTGGAGCCTGCGGTTTTGGAAGAGCGGTTTCGCGCCTTCTGGCCGCAGATGGCCGCCGGTTTGACCGTGACTGCGGATGGCGTGCCGCTAGTGCCGGAACTGGAATCAGTCGCGATTGGTTCGGTCGGCAATGTCGATGTTGTTCGCGATTCGGAATTTACCTTCTCGGCCGCCTTGCCGGAAGGCGCCCGGAATGTGCAGGTGGGGTGGGACAAGGCGTTCGGTGTGCTTGTGATCCGTCAGATGGGCGTCGATGCGCCTTATGATGGTTATCTGGAGGCAGGCGCGCAGAGCGATATGATCGCGTTGTCGGGGGGTGGTCAGCCCACCGGCTGGCAAAGCTTCCTGCGGTACATCCCTGTGGGCTTTGACCATATCGTCCCCAAGGGGCTGGACCATATCCTGTTTGTGCTAGGCCTGTTTTTTCTGGCCGCGCGAATGCGCCCGCTGATCGTGCAAGTGTCGTTGTTCACGCTCGCCCATACCATCACGCTGGCACTGGCGGCACTGGGTTATGTCAATATTTCCGGGGCGATTGTGGAGCCGCTGATCGCGGCCTCGATCGTGTTTGTGGCGGTTGAAAACGTCTTTACCCGCGGGATCAGTCCGTGGAGGCCTTTTGTCATCTTCGGGTTCGGGTTGTTGCACGGGCTGGGCTTTGCATCCGTGCTGGGCGAATTTGGCCTGCCGGATGGCACGTTTGTCCCAGCCCTGATCGGGTTCAACGTGGGGGTCGAGGTTGGCCAGCTGGCTGTGATCGCGGTGATGTTCCTGTGCGTCTGGCAGGCGCTGCGCGTGGACCGGGGCGAGAATGAGGTGGGGCAGGGCTTTGCCCTTTACGCCGTCTTGCTGGTTGCTGCAGGGGCACTGATCGCGCTGAACCCGGCTGGTCTGGCTGAGGCGCTGGAATCACCCGTCTGGCTTTTTGCCGCACCTCTGGCAGCGATTTTCGTGCTGTGCATGATGTCGATCCAGTTCCGTGATCAACTGGAGGCCTATCGCCGGTTCGTGGCGATCCCCTGTTCGCTGGCGATTGCCGTCGTCGGGGCCTACTGGTTTGTTGAGCGGGTGTTTTTGTAAACAGCCGCAAACATCGCTTGCAATCATGGCGGTGCGCGTCTATCAGGCGCGCACTTAATCCCGCAGGCGGGGGCGGGTGCGTTGGGGAGAAATCCCAAAGCATCCACCGGTTGGGCAGATGCCTGATCCCCCGCTGAGGCTTGAAACCGGAAAAGGAAAACGACATGGCTCTCCCCGAGTTCACCATGCGTCAGCTGCTTGAAGCAGGCGTACACTTTGGTCACCAGACCGCACGTTGGAACCCCAAGATGTCACAGTACATCTATGGCTCGCGCAACGGCATCCACATCATGGACCTGACACAGACTGTTCCTATGCTGGATCAGGCGCTGCAGGTCATTCGCGACACTGTCGCAAAGGGTGGTCGCGTCCTGTTTGTGGGCACCAAGCGTCAGGCATCCAAGCCCATCATGGACGCCGCCGAGAAATCCGCGCAGTTCTACATGAACCACCGCTGGCTGGGTGGTACGCTGACCAACTGGCAGACTGTTTCGCAGTCGATCAACCGCCTGAAAGCGATTGACGAGGCCGCAAGCAATGGTTTCGCGGGCCTGACCAAGAAAGAGCGTCTGGGCATGGAGCGCGAGCAGGGCAAGCTGGAAGCGTCGCTTGGCGGTATCCGCGAAATGGGCGGCACGCCTGACCTGTTGTTTGTCATTGACGTCAACAAAGAAGACCTGGCTATCGCCGAAGCCAAGAAACTGGGCATCCCGGTTGTGGCTGTGGTTGATACCAACTGTTCGCCCGATGGTGTGGATTATATCATTCCCGGCAACGATGACGCGGCCCGCGCCATTGCGCTTTACACCGATCTGGCTGCCCGTGCTGCCCTTGACGGCATGACAGCACAGCTGGGTGCCGCTGGCGTTGACATGGGTGCCATGGAAGAGCTGGCCGAAGAAGTTGTTGCTGAAGAAGCTGCAGCCGACGCGACACCTGCGGCCGAAGAAGCGCCGGCTTCCTAAGCGTCACCGAACGTCGGGCAAGGGGCCTTATGCCCCGCCCGCTGACATTCAATTCCTTCCGAAGGAGAAGTAACATGGCAATCACCGCTGCAATGGTGAAAGAGCTGCGCGACAGCACAGGCGCAGGCATGATGGACGCCAAGAAGGCGCTTACAGAAAATGATGGCGACATTGAAGCCGCTGTTGACTGGCTGCGCACCAAGGGCCTGGCCAAGGCCGCCAAGAAATCCGGTCGGACAGCTGCCGAGGGTCTGGTTGCCGTCGCCGTTGACGGTGGCAAGGGTGTTGCGGTTGAAGTGAACTCTGAAACCGATTTTGTTGCCAAGAATGCTGATTTCCAGAAAATGGTTGCTGGGATCGCCAAGGTGGCACTGGGTACATCAGATATCGACGGTCTTAAGGCGGCCGACATGGGTGGCAAGACAGTTGAACAGACGGTGACCGATGCAGTCGCAGTGATCGGTGAAAACATGTCCGTGCGCCGCATGGCGACGCTGGAAGGCGGCAAGGTTGTGACCTACGTCCACAACGCTGCGGCTGATGGCATGGGCAATATCGGCGTTCTGGTTGCGATCAATGGCGACAATGAGGCGTTCGGTCGCCAGGTTGCGATGCATATCGCTGCAGCTAACCCTGCCTCTTTGTCCGAAGCCGACCTTGATCCGGCGGTTGTCGAAAAGGAAAAGCAGGTCCAGATGGATATCGCGCGCGAAAGCGGAAAGCCTGAGGCCGTAATCGAAAAGATGATCGTGGGTCGGATGAAGAAATACATGGCCGAGGTCACATTGCTGAACCAGCAATTCGTCGTGAATCCTGATCTGACAGTGGCCAAAGCCGCCGAGGAGGCCGGTGTTGAGATCACCGGTTTTGTCCGCCTTGAAGTCGGTGAAGGCATCGAAGTCGAAAAAGAAGACTTTGCCGCCGAAGTCGCCAAGATGAACGGTTAAGCTGTCAAAGCAACTATAATCAGGGCCGCCCTCGCCACCGCGATGGGCGGCCTTTTTCATTTGGTCTGTCGTGATCACAATACATGCTGCGGCACCGCACTCGGGAGAAATGCGGTGCCGCTCGATGTACCCATGCCTGCCCATTCGGGACGGGGGCAGACATGCATCGTTGCCGACACTCTTAGGCAAACCCAGAGCGCCGACGTCCGGTTGAACCGGCACGGACAATAGAGCCTTGTAATCGCAAGGGTTATAGCCGCTGTTCCCAGGCCTAAGGCCACCACTCACGGAACAACCTCAGTTTGGCTTTTTACCTTACGTTAGGAAAGTCAGGGAAACCTGACCATGACGCAGGTTTGTGATTTTTCCCCTTGCGTCACTTGCAATAATGCTGCGTCAGGCCTCGACATCGACGATGAACATCTGGTTGTAGAACGCCGCTTTCAGTACGGCCTGGGCGGTGGTTTCCACATCCAGCGCCTCGCGCGCCAACCGCAGGTGTTTCTCAATCGTCGCCGGTGTCAGTTCCAGCAAGATCGCGATATCCTGCGTGGTTTTGCCGTCACCGACCCATTGCAGCACCTCGCGCTGGCGCTTGGTCAGGCTGCGTTCGCCGGTATAGGGCAGGGTGAGCAGTTTGAGGTGCATCACATTGTTCATGACGATGATTTCGTCACCATGTTTCGCCCATGTCTGTTCAACCGCATCCTGTGTCAGACCCGCTTTGGCCGTCAGTGCGATCGCCGCCTTGGTCCGTTCTGAAATGGAACGGAAGCTGATGGTGTAGCCTGCCGTCACATTCATCTGCTTGTTGAATTCCATGACCCGCATTTCGCTGGGCGTCAGGTTGTCCACCCGGCTCATATCCATCATCCAGCGCCAGCTGCAGGCGCCGTCATTAGCCAGTGCCCATTTCAGCATCGGGGCGTGATAGTAAAAGCCCTCGTCAAAGAAAACCTTCATGTATTCAGGGCTTTGCGTAGACAACAGCACCCAATCCTGCGGATCCCCCAATGAGCTTGAGGTGCGGTAACGGGTGTAGCCATACATCAGCCGGTCAAACCCATAGGTTTCCATCTGCTTGGTATGCAGGTCCCACAATTCTTCGACCGTGCGGGCATTTGTCAGCCGGTCAAGCTGTTTGACAAAACTGCTCATTGATCGTCTCCCAGATAGGCCAGAAGGGCGTCCATCGCCAAAGGATAGCCCGCAGCGCCAAAGCCGCAGATCTGGCCGATGGCCACCGACGAGATATAGGAATGGTGCCTGAAGGGCTCTCGCGCATGAATATTCGACAAATGAAGTTCGACAACCGGCAGCGCGCAGGATGAAATCGCGTCCATCAGGGCGATGGATGTGTGGGTATAACCGCCCGCATTCAGGATCACCCCAGCATGTACGCCGCGTGCTGCATGCAGCGCGTCGATCAGCGCCCCCTCATGGTTGGACTGCTGAAACACCAAGCCCATGCCAAGGCTTTCGGCCTTTGCCTTACACATCGCTTCGATGTCTTTCAGGGTCGTCGGGCCATAGACCTCTGGCTGACGTGTACCCAGAAGGTTCAGGTTAGGACCGTTGAGAATGAGTATGGAGCGGGTCATGGCCTTGCTCTAACATCTTAATTCAATTGGTCAAAGTTGAAATGGTATCATCTTATCGGTGCGACAATGCGTGTCGCATCATGCTGGTTGCATGATCGTAATCGCCTTGTCTGTGCCGAGGCGCACAATATCGCGGTCGTAAAGCCGATCCAGATGTGCGCGTTCCCAGCCCTGCCAAGGGTCAAAAGGCGGATCGTCAGGAAAGGCTTTCAGAACCGCCTGAAGCGTCTCTCTTTTCACCTTGGCCCCGTCTGTTTTCATCAGCAAGCCAAGCTCAGCCACCGCGCGGTTTGAGATAACGGGCCCCTGTTTGCTGCGCTTTCCCGTTTCCAGCGAGGTGGCATCAATCGTATCCCCAACCAGATGCTGCAGAAGGGGGGTCATACCACCGCTGGCCTGATCAAACCCTTCGAAACGCCAGAGCATGATTTTGGACCGCGGCAACTGCGATCTGATCGGCCGCACGACGTCATGCCAACCTGATAGCCGCTTGAAAACCGCATCGCACATCGCTTGGGGCGTCACAAAATCGGTATCGTGCTTTTTCAGGTCGGCGATGTAATCAAGGTAAAGTGCTGTGAAAAAATCAGCGTAGTTGCGCACCACCAGATGGATTTCATTGACGTTGAAAGGGATCTGTTGCGCAACCACCTTCATGATCGGGCCAGCATGGCGGTAGAGTTGGCCGGTCTTGATCGCGGGTCGGATGGACCCGGCAATATTCTGGTCGGTCAGGATCAGCCGGTCTGGCCCGTCTTTCTTGACCTGATCAAAAAACCGCCCCGTCACCTTGCGCAACTTCCGGTCATCCATCACCGTTTGCCGGCTGCCCCCTGCATTCTGCTGGCAGGGTGCGGTGAAATTCTTGCGCATATGCCGATGATGGACCGCGTTGATACCCCGCTTTTGCAGGGCGTCTTCGTTGCGATCCAAAATCTTGTGCAGTCCGGCGGCACCGGTCTTGTGAAACCCCGCATGCAGGACGATATAGGGGTCAGGCATTCGCCGCCTTCTTTCGCGCCGCGCCGCCAACGTCGGTTTCTTGCAATGCCACGCGGAATTCCGGCCAACCCTCTCGCCCCTGCAGTTCTTCGATCTTGGCGATGTGCCAGTCGCAAGCCTTGCGGTGCAGATCGGCCAGAACCGGGTCGGTCAGAAGCCGTTCATATTCTGCCTTGGCGGCGGGCAGGCGTTTGAGAATGCTGTCATCATATTCGTGATTGGCGTTCATATGCCGCCAGTAATCGAGCCCCTGATCCGAGTTGATATGGTTCGTTCGTCCCCGGTCCCGTTTGACCAGAAAACTGTCGATGGAACGGACGGAATAGTGATGCAGCCGGGCAAATTCATGCGAGAACCCCCTATGGGCCGACCATTTGGCCTTGTGATAGGCGGTTGGCATTTCCTGTCCGCCCGCGTCGACCCAGCGCAGATCCTTTGCCCCCTCGGCTAGGAGAGGGCGATGGATTTTCATGCGCACGAATTTTTCGTTGTTGCGCATCATGGTTTTCATGCCGGAGGCGCGATAGTTCGGATACCGATCCTCGGGTGCGGCCCACAGGAACTGTTCGGTCACGAATTCGGGCTGATATTCGACAACACCGCCATTTCCAAACAGCTTCCAGCAGAACGAAATCGCATCGACATCGCCAGTCGCCGCAAGAAGGTCATTCAGATGCCCGTCGCCCACCCGGATGTTCAGAAACTCATCCACATCCGCGCACATCAGCCAATCGGCCTCCTGCGTGTAGGGGTGTGTTTCTGACGCGCGTAGGGCCTTGCGCTGTGGGCTGTGATGCTTGCGTAACTGATTGACCTCATGTTTGGCGAGGCCAAGTTCCTCAAGCCGCATGATGATCTTGTCGGTCCCGTCATCGCAGTTATTGGTGTAAACGGTGAAACCGGTAAACCCGATGGCGCGGTGATAGGCGATCCATTCCAGAATGAACGGTCCTTCGTTCTTCATGGTGGTAAAGATCGTGAACTTCTCGTCGCTGGCAGGGGGCTTGCGCTTTTTCGTTGCCGGAACCGCCGCAGGGCCCTTGGCCGCACGAAAGGCCGTGCGGACGCGTTCCGCCATCGTGTCTCGCCCTGCGTCAGCGTAATAAGCGCTCAGCGCGCCAGCATACCAGGGCAGATCGCGCCGCCGACGATAAAGCTTGTAGAACATGTCCGGCGTCAGCTCGCCCAGCATGCCTGCTGTCATGATCGTTTTCAGCGCATCGATCTTGCGCAGGAAGACGGCCGATTTGTGATTTGAGAAGAAGCATTTGTAGGGCGTGACATTCGGCCCCTGCAGCCGTTCGAAATGGCGTTTGTCGGGTTCGTGATAAGGGTCATAGAACACGCTGACTGGCCCGGCCTGATCCAGCAACCCCTGCGCATCGCCGAGGGGTAGGGTCCAATCCTGCCGTCGCCCGCGCAGATAACGTTCTTCCCACGGCACCAGATTGGTGTCGAGCGTCGATTGCGGATTAAAGGCCAGAACATGGGCACCGGGTGCCAGCGAGGAAAACACGAGCGCACCAAAGGCCCCCATGGAGGTGCCGGTGAACACAACCCGGTCGTAGCTTTCAAAAAAGCCGTCCTTCGCCAGACGCTGCATTCGCGCAATCAGGTCAGCATCGCGAAACCAGAACGGGCCGTTTGCCATGACACCCAGATGCGACACCTGCTGGTCAGCGGCAAACTTGAAGGCCCATGGCACACGGCCCGGGCTTTTATCGTTGATGTTCGACAGGTTGTCGAACGTCACGAGCAGTACCGGCCGCAGCCGTTTGACGAACATCAGCGAATGGCGGGCTGTCTTTTCCAGAAAACCCTGCCCGTCGCCGCCGGGGGCAAGATCTGCAAACCAGAGCGGTTGCTGAATCGTCGCCGCAGCGTCGCCCGCAACATCATCCGGGGTATCCGTCTCGGCGGCATCGTCATTTGTTGTGTTTTTGTTGTTCATCTGCGGACCGATACGACTTGTTCCAAACCTTTGATATCATGCAGGCAAAAGCATCCTCAGGCCTCGCTTTTCTGACCTGACACCGCCTGCATCTGAGCCCTTGCCAATACTACATCGCCTGCAACAGATATAGTGCAGGAAATGCATTACTTTTTGACTATTGATCAATCGTCACGTTGTAAGCTGCGGAGTGCAGAAGGGCCAAAGCGCGCCGGCGGGTTGGGCTGGTCCGGATGGTAGTTATCGCATATGTGGTTGAGACGATGTGTTGGTCGAAAGTGAGAACCGAATGAGGCTGGGTAGAAAACATGGCCGCCGTGCGATGTGTAGTGTCGCCAAACGTGGGGTTATGCGTTGATGAATCTGACAGATCTTGCGGACCGCTACGGGTCGGACAAGGGCTCAAAAAAGCACCGCTATACCGAGCTGTATCACATGCTGTTCCAACCTTTTGTGAACCGTAAAATCACGTTCATGGAGATGGGCCTGCTGATTGGCGGCCCCGAACATGGCATTGATGCGGACCGCGAGACGAAGGATCTGCCGTCGATCCGGATGTGGTTGGACTACTTCAAAAAGGCGCAGATCATCGGGTTGGATGTATCGGATTTTTCGTGGTTCGAACATGATCGGTTTCAGTTCATCAGATGTGACATGGATAAACGTCAGAACATCGTTGATGCGGTGGGTAACGCGCCAGCCTTTGACATCATTCTGGATGATGCGTCCCATGCTTCGCATCACCAGCAAAATGCCTTTCTGACCTTATTTCCAAAGCTCAAGTCGGGGGGAATGTACATCATTGAAGACCTCAGATGGCAGCCGCCAGCATATGAGATCAGAGGTTTGACTAAGACGGCCGCGCTGTTCCAGTCATACGTCAATACCCGCCAGTTCGAGCATTCCGATCCGAACACGGCAGAAGAGTTCAACGCTTTGCGCGACGATATCTCAGGCTGTTTCGTATTTCAGGTGCGCTATCAGAAACACAGGCGGGATCAGGTCGCAGTCATCCATAAACGTTAAGCTTTGATCAGACCCGATCAACGTTATTGCCTTGGCAGCGCCACAAAAACAGCGAACTTGGGCAGGACATATCAGATAACAAATCATGGGTCGTGCTGAGGACAAGATGAGTAAACTACCGCCGGTTGGCGCACTTTGGATTGGTGGATCCCTGACATGGCTTGAACAGCTCTGCCTGAAGTCATTCGTGGCGCATGGGCATGAGACGACACTGTTCACCTATAACGAGGTCAAGGGTGTGCCGGACGGCGTCATGATCCGCGACGGGCGCGAGATTGTGGATACTGGCGATTTTGTCAAACACGCACGTACCGAAAGTGTCGCGCTTTTTTCCGATCTTTTCCGGTTTCACATGATCCAGAAGATCCCCGGGATCATCTACGCCGACACCGATGTTTATTGCCTGCGTCCCATGGACATGGATGAGCCAAATCTATTCGGCTACGAATCCATGGAAAGAGACCGCGGGCGACTGAACGGCGCAGTCTTGCGCCTTGCTCCAGAGTCGCCGTTGCTGTCCGAAATGCTGAGCTTCATGGAGGATGAGTATCCCGAACCCACTTGGCTCAGCCCGGCTTGGAAACGGCAGATGGCAGAGCGTCGCGCAGGCGGTGACCCGGTGCATGTGTCAGAAATGCCCTGGGGCATCTGGGGTCCGTTGGGTATCACAAACCTGGCCCGCTCTACTGGTGAGGCGAAACATGCCAAGCCTCCAGAGTTCTTCTATCCTGTGCATTTCAAGGAACGTATCAGTCTGTTCAAGCGCCCCATGAAGGTGGAACGCTTTCTCACTGAAAACTCTTATACTATTCATATGTGGGCGCCGATTAAGCGTTACGCGGGAAAACGTTATGACGGTCTTTGCCCGCCGCGAAGCTATATCGGCCATCAATTGGCTCTATATGGCATTGATCCGGCAAAAGCCCCGACGACGCATTGGCGCGTTGTCAGCTATGATTGAGTAAAGGTGAGCAGGGGGCGATAAATGGTTTGTGAACAAGCGGGCCCCGCGCTAGTCACATCAAAGTCTATCGAGTGAGGAAACGGATGAAGATTTCGGTCGCAGGTCTTGGCTATGTCGGTTTGTCCAACGCCGTGTTGATTGCCCAGAACCACCCTGTCGTGGCCATCGACATCGACGCAGACCGGGTTGCTCTGGTTCGGAATGGTCAGTCCTGCATCGATGATGACGATATCTCTGATTTCCTGGCCGAAAAGACCCTTTATCTGACAGCCACAACTGACCCGCAGACCGCTTTTGATCAGGCTGACTTCGTAATCGTTGCCACGCCTACCAACTATGACACCAAGACCAACCGGTTCGACACATCCAGCGTGGAAGAGGTTATACAACAGGTGCGCAATATCGCACCACGGGCCGTTATCATTATCAAATCGACGGTGCCGGTCGGGTTTGTCGCTGAAATGCGTGCCGTAACCGGTTATGAAAAAATCATTTTTTCACCGGAATTCCTGCGTGAGGGCAGGGCGCTTTATGACAATCTTTACCCGTCACGGATCGTGGTGGGCGATCACAGTGATGCGGCGAAGCGGTTTGCCGAGCTTCTGGTGCAGGGGGCGGTCAAAACCGACATGCCGGTTTTATTCACCAGCCCGACAGAAGCGGAAGCTATTAAGCTATTTTCAAATACTTTTCTGGCGATGCGCGTGGCGTATTTCAACGAACTCGATAGCTATGCCATTGCCCACGGCCTGAATACGCGCGAGGTGATCGAGGGGGTCAGCCTCGACCCGCGTGTTGGTGGACACTACAACAACCCGTCCTTTGGCTATGGCGGATATTGTTTGCCCAAGGATACCAAGCAGTTACTGGCCAATTATGATCAAGTGCCGCAAAGCCTGATCGCCGCAATCGTGCAATCAAACCGGACCCGCAAGGATTTCATTTCAGACCAGATCATTGCAAAAAAACCCGCTGTGGTGGGGGTTTACCGGCTGGTTATGAAGGCCGGCTCAAGTAATTTTCGCGACAGTTCCATTCAGGGGATCATGAAACGGATCAAGGCCAAGGGGATTGAATGCATCGTCTATGAGCCGGTCCTGGAGGATGATCATTTCTTCCATAGCCGCGTGGTGCGCGATCTGGACGCCTTCAAGCAAGAGGCTGATCTGATCTTGGCCAATCGGCTGGCCGATGATGTGCGCGATGTGGCGCACAAGGTCTACACCCGCGATCTGTTTGAGGTGGATTGATGGCGCGACGGACAGTGCTGGTCACCGGTGCCGCGGGGTTTATCGGGTTTCATCTATCCAGGCTTCTGCTGGACGAAGGGTTATCGGTTGTGGGGCTAGACAACCACAACGACTATTACGATCCGGCTTTGAAAGCTGCGCGCGAAGCTGATTTGCTTCAAAAAGGCAACTACTTATCCGTCAAAGCGAATGTAGAAGAGCAGGGGCGTCTGATGGGGCTGTTTGAGGCGCATCGCCCGGACGTCGTGGTCCATCTGGCCGCCCAGGCCGGCGTCAGATACTCGATCGACAATCCGCGGGCCTATACCGAAGCCAATCTGATGGGCACATTTGAACTGCTAGAGGCCGCGCGGGCCTTCCCGCCCAGACATACGCTGATCGCCTCAACCAGCTCCGTCTATGGTGCAAATACCGCAATGCCATACCGGGAAACCGACAAGGTAGACCGCCAGATGTCCTACTATGCGGCAACCAAAAAAGCGACCGAGGCGATGTCACACAGCTATGCGCATCTCTTTGGCTGTCCTGTGACAATGTTTCGGTTCTTTACAGTCTACGGGCCGTGGGGGCGTCCGGATATGGCGCCATATCTGTTTACATCGGCGATTTTTGAGGGCCGACCCATCAAGGTTTTTAACCACGGCGACATGCAGCGCGACTTCACCTATGTGGTTGATCTGGTGCGCGGCATCAGGTTGCTGATGGATGCGATCCCTGAACGACCCGATAATGGGACGGTGCCGGAGGGCGATAGCTTGTCGCCAGTGGCGCCGTGGCGGGTCGTCAATATCGGCAATGGTGAGGCTGTAAGACTGCTCGATTTCATCGGCGCAATTGAGCAGGCTGCCGGACGGAAGGCCGAAAAACGAATGCTGCCAATCCAACCCGGCGACGTGCCAGCAACCTGGGCCGATACAACATTGTTAAGGCAGTTGACCGGCTATGCACCGAAAACCAGCGTTATCGAAGGAGCCAAGTCTTATGTCGACTGGCACCGGGATTACTATGCGGTCAATTGATTGGATTATTGTTTTTACATAATACTGATTATGCGCCGCCTCTGTCCCTCTGGTTGATGTTTCGTGAGTTAGTACCACCATCCCTAGTGCATTTAC